>NZ_CP197643.1:0-2908889 GCF_052232265.1 Rothia koreensis | reverse complement strand
TCGTCCTGGATGCCACGGAACGTGATCGTGTAGGACGTACTTCCGACGTGGCCCACGCCGAGCTCAACCACAAGCTCTGGCCCGTAGTGCACTGGAGAGCGGTAGTTGATCTCCGTCCGGACGACGACGGTCGGGTTGACCTCGCGGCTCCAGTTGTCGATGGACTGCAACCACATGATGCGCGCCTCCTCAACCAGGGTCAGCACGCGGGCATTGTTGACGTGTCCCATGAGGTCCTGGTCTGACCAGCGGATTTCGAGGGGTTCTGCATACGCGGGATATTCGGTCATGAACGGTTGTCCTTCCTGATAGATGCCTCACCGATACTATTCCGTACCGGCCCGCGCTCCTGCCCCGACGTCATACACGGCGCCGTGGGTGAGGGGGTCGGGGTCGGGATCGGGCGCGACGCGCGAGGTGGCAGTTTTGTGCGGTTTTTGGGCCCAAAATCGCACAAAACTGCCACTTCGGGGAGGTCTGCCTGGTGCGTGGGGCCGCCGACGTCGCCCGCCCGCCGCAAGGGGTGCCGGTTGCCCGAAGGAGAGGAGTTTGCCGTCGTTAGGAGGCGCTTCAACCCCCACATTCGGCAGGTAATTGCCTCCGGATCGGGTAACCGCCACGTGGGTGGGGCGTTTGTCGTGTCCGTGGGACCCGGGTTGGGCTGGTAACCGCCTCCGGATCGGGTATTCGCCGCCTCGCCCCGCCAGCCGCCAACAGCCAACTGCCACCTCGCCCCGCCAATCGCCAACCGCCGCCAACCGCCAACCGCCACCTCGCCCCGCCAACCTCGCGCCTCCTCGTGCGGCTCGTTGCGGTGGAATCACGTCATGAAGGTCGGGGTTTCTCGGAATGCGGGCAGCCTCGATCGACGACGTCGGGACTCCAGTAGGCTCGTGAACAGAACAGAAATATTCGTGGCCGCCCACGGGTTATGCCACGTGAGGAAAGGAGCACATGATGGGTCTGAAAATCGTCGTCGGCGGAGACAATGCCGGCTTCAACTACAAGGAAGCGCTCAAAGCTGATCTCGAGGCCGATGAGCGGGTCGACGAGGTCATCGATGTCGGCGTGACCGGCACGGATGACGACACGTACTACCCCAATGTGGCCACCGCCGCAGGCGAGAAGGTCAGCGGGGAAGAAGCGGACCGGGCCATCCTGATCTGTGGGACGGGGCTCGGGGTCGCCATCTCGGCCAACAAGGTCAAGGGAATTCGCGCCGTCACGGCACACGACATCTACTCGGTCCAGCGCTCGGTCCTCTCGAACAACGCCCAGGTACTGTGCATGGGCGAGCGAGTGGTGGGACTCGAGCTGGCGCGCACGCTGGTCAAGGAATGGCTGGGGCTCGAATTCGACCCCAATTCCTCCTCGGCGGCCAAGGTCGATGCCATCTGCGCTTACGAAGGCGACTGAGTCCCTGTCCACCTGCCGGCCTCTGGCCGCGCGCCCAGGCCGGCCGCCGGCCGCTGGCCGCTCGCCGAGCGCCCGGGCCGGCCGTCGGTCGCCGGCCGCTCGCCGCGGGCCCGGGCCGGCCCCAGGTCGCACGAATCCCCCCCCCGGCCCCGCGAGAACCCCGCACAACAGCGGCGAAGGTGTGGCGCAGAACACATAAAAGAGTATCCTGACCAGTGAAGACGCCGAATCTTTCGGGGAGCTGGACATGGGATACACAGAAAATGACAGGGGCGGCAAGCAGGCGGTCATCGTCATGATGGCGGTGGTTACCGCGGCCGCCGCAGTGATCGTTGTCGGGGCCACGGTTCTGGTCCCGAAATTCGCGTTCTTCGTTCCGTGGACCGTCCTCATCTGGGCGGCGATCATGGTCGGAACCATGATCAGCGAACGCGGAACGCTGTTCCACCGAAACGGGAACCACAGACCCGGACACTGATGGTCCGGAGCGCAACACACCCGCCCGTGGGGCGCTGGCAGCGAGCCGGCGCCCCACGGGCGTTTTCGGTGTCTCTCACAGGAACCCGTGGACGGGCATCAAGGGCGATTCCTGCGGGCGATCGCGGCATTGAGTACGGTCGCGAAGCCCGTCCACGCGGCGTACGGAGCCAGCAGGAAGCCGCGCTCCGGGGCCGTTCGGTGGACACGACGCACCAGATCGACCGAGCTCGCCGTGAGTCCGGCGGCCCACAGTGTCGAGAGCGCGGGTTTCCTGCTCCGGAAGAACATCCCGCACCACCCCGCATTGAGCGCGAGATTCGCCGCCAGCGCCGCCACATGCTTGCGGGCGGAGGGCCGGTCGCCGCTTTCGGCAAGGTCCGCGATCGCCAGGGCATTCGTCGCGGCGATATCGGCGTAGAGCGCCGTCCAGACCAGGGGAAAGGCGAGGGCCGGTGGCTGCCACGAGGGCAGGTCGAGACTCTTGTACCAGGCATTCTTCGGCTGGGTGAGCACGGAGCCGACGACGGCGCACGCTCCGACCCCCACCGAGACGCCGGTGAAGACCTTCGTCCAACGCCGGGTCTCGGAACGTCCGACCGCGTCCCGGACGGCGTCCTCGAAGGACTGGTTGCCACCCGGGGGAGTGCCGACGAGCGCCTCGAGATCCCTCTCCTTCAGAACCGTGTCGTGCAGCAGACTCGAGATCAGCGGGCTGATCAGGGACCGGTTGACCCCGGTCACCCCCGAAATCCAGTACGAGGCCAGGTTCGGTGTGGTCACGGGGGCCGTCACGACCACGCGGGGAATCTTCCCCCATGTCGTTGCGTAGCGTTTCATCATGTCGATGTAGGGCAGGGTGTCCGGGCCGCCGATATCGAAGGTACGGTTCTGGTCGGCGGGCAGATCCGCGGCGCTGGCCAGGTAGAAGACCGCATCCCGGACCGAGATCGGGGTGATCCTGTGCTTGATCCAGGCGGGGCCGATCGCGCCGGGCAGACGCTCGGAGAGATGGCGCAACATCTGGAAGGACGAGGACTTGTCGCCCAGGACCACGCCCGCCTGAAGAGCCGCGGTGGGCACGCCCGAATTCATCAGTATCTCGCCGACCGCCACCCGGGAGGCAAGGTGCTCCGACAGGTCCTCTCCTTCGGGGTGGAGGCCCCCGAGGAAGACGATACGGCCGACCCCTTCCTCCCGGGCCGCGGAACCGAAGGCTTCGGCCATGCGTTTCTCGTCCTCCATGAAATCCTCTCCCGAAGACATGGAATGCAGCAGGTACCAGGCGGCGTCCGCGCCGGACAGGGCTCGTTGGACGTCGTCCTTCCGTGACGCGTCTCCTTCGATCACCTCGACGCGCCCCGGGGTCGCTCGTGCACCCGGTGGGACGACCCGGTCGCCCCAGGTCATCGACAGGGCCTTGTCGCGGCTGCGCGAGAGCGTACGGACCGCCCACCCTCGTTCCAGCAGTTCGGCGACGACGTGACTGCCGACGTAACCGGTTGCTCCGGTGACCAGTCCGAGTCGGTGCTCCCTGTTTTCCGTGCTCATGGATTCTCCTCTCGTGGTTCCTCTGAGCCTCAGTTTATTGCCTGGTCAGAGCGTGGAATACTGACAAATATGCCCACCGTTGCCAACCCCTGGACCTCGCGCGTACTCGTCGTGCTGCTCCCTGCCTTTCTGGGTGCCGCAGGGTTGCTCACCGCGTCCCTGTCGGGCAAGGGGTCGGCACTTTTCTACGTCGCCACGTTCTTCACGGCGGCTGTCTACGTGACCGTCTGGCTTCTCGGGCCGGTCAGGACGTCGTCGCCCGCCGAATGTGGGAGACACCGGGGACTCGACGGTCCCGGGTGGGCGCGAGGCCTGGGGCGTGGCGCGGGGATCGGACTGGCGCTCCTGGCGGTCTTCGCGCTCGGTGCCCTGGTGGTCCGATCCGTCCCGGTCCTCGCCGACCCGGTCGGGGCGCTGCTCGACAACCTCCGACAAGGCCCGTTGGCTCTCACGATCCTCACCACGGCGGTCAACGGCGTGGCCGAAGAGCTCTTCTTCCGCGACGTCGTCCCGCACGGTATCCAGGCAAGCCCGCGCCTCGTCGCGATCTGTTCGGTCGGGCTCTACGCGGCCGTGACGGTCGCGATGGGAGTGCCTCTCCTGGTTTTCGCGGCGCTGGTTATCGGGGGCGCAACGTACGCCGAGGCGCGCACGACGCGTCGGCTCCATTCGCCCATCGCCCTGCACCTGGTGTGGAGCCTGGGAATGCTCGTGGTGCTTCCTCCTCTGATGGGGGCCTGACCGGTACCCGAGCGCACAAGACGGAACCACAAACCGCCTGTGAGTCCCACCGGTCGGAAGGACAAGCACATGGGTGATCTCAACAGATACACCGCAACCTGCCACTCGGTCTCGACGCGCGTGATCGGCAAGTACTCGACGTCGTTCGGGCAGGCGACCCGGCTCCTGGGCCGGCCCGTGCGATCGCGGGTCCGGGACCTCTACGCCGTGGTCCGGGTCGCCGACGAAATCGTCGACGGACCGGCCGCCGAGGCCGGAATGAACCCTGACCAGATCGCCGCCGAATTGGACCGATTCGAGTCCGACATTGCGCAGGCCATCGAGAATGGTTTCTCGGCCAATCCCGTGATCCAGGCCTTCTCCGACACGGTCCGAGTCTGCGCAATCCAGCCCCAGCACATCCGCGCGTTCTTCCGTTCCATGCGGGCGGACACCGACAAGGAGACCTACACCGACGGCGAACTGGACGACTACATCTACGGCTCGGCCGAGGTCGTCGGGCTCATGTGCCTGGACATCTTCCTGGCGGGCCGGGACAGGACGGGCGAGGAGCACCGCACGCTCGTCGACGGGGCACGGCACCTGGGAGCGGCCTTCCAGAAGATCAACTTCCTGCGCGACCTGGCCGAGGATCGTGAGGAACTGGGCCGCGACTATCTGGGGCTCGACTCCGAAGACGACAAGGACGCGGCCCTCGAGGACATACGCAATGATCTCGATATCGCCCGGCGCTCCCTGCCCGGGCTGCCGGCGTCGTCCCGAACGGGCGTGACCGCGGCCTACCTGCTGTTCGGCGAACTCGTGCGGCGGCTCGAGCAGACTTCGCTCGCCGAGCTGAGGAGGCGGAGGGTGCGGGTCCCCGACCGGGTCAAGGCCAAGATCTTGGCTCAGGCCGTTATCGAGTCCAGGACCCCACGGAAGGAGTCGAACCGTGGTCTCTGATCGACAACAGGGCGAAACGAACCGGGTTCCGCGGGCTGCGGTGGTCGGCGGCGGCGTCGCCGGATTGGCGACGTCGATCCTGCTGGCACGAGAAGGCTATGCGGTGACCGTCTGGGAGAAGAACAGTGCGGTCGGCGGTCGTGCCGGTACACTCCGGGCGGACGGTTTCCGCTGGGACCGCGGCCCGTCATGGTATCTGATGCCGGATGCGTTCGAGCACTTCTACCGGCTTCTCGGGACGTCCGCCGACCGCGAGCTCGACCTCGTGCCGCTCAACGATCCGGCGTACCGCGTGTACTCCGGGGACCACGAGCCCGTCGACGTCGTCTCCGGGGAGGACGCGGCCGCCGAACTCTTCGAGAGCATCGAACCCGGCGCCGGCGCGAGGTTGAGGAAGTACCTCTCGGAAGCCGCCGAAACCTACCGCCTCGCGGTCGCGAAATTCCTGTACACCACGTTCTCCACGCCACGATTCGCCCTCGACCCCGAGATTCTGCGCAGGATTCCCCGGCTGGCGACTCTGCTGCTCGGATCCATGCACGGCGCCGTGTCCCGGCGGTTCAGGGATCCGCGACTTCGTCAGATCCTGACCTACCCGGCCGTCTTCCTGTCGAACCAGCCCCGGAAGACACCGGCGATGTATGGGCTTATGAGCCACACTGATCTGGCCCAAGGCGTCCTGTATCCGCGAGGCGGGTTCGGGACCTTCGTCGATTCCCTCGTCCGGTTGGCCGAGGACGCCGGCGTCGAGATCCGGACCGGGACGGAAGTCCTGGGGATCGACACGGTACCCACGGATCGGCCCCGGGGCTCCGCAGGATGGCGGGGGAGCTCCGCGGGACGGCGATTCAGTGCCTCGGCCCGAGCCAGCGGAGTCCGCGTCCGGGGCGCCGACGGCCAGGAACGGAATGAGGCGGCGGACGTCGTGGTCTCGGCCGCCGACCTGCACCACACCGAGACGTCCCTTCTGCCGCCCGAGATCCGGTCGCGACCCGAAAGCACCTGGAAGAGAAGAAACCCCGGTATCGGATGCGTCCTGGCCTATCTGGGGGTCGACGGGGAATTGCCCCAACTGGCCCACCACACCCTGGTGTTCAGCAAGGACTGGGACCCGGACTTCCGCGCGATCTTCGGTGCGGGGCCAGGCTCCACCGGTCCGGGGCGGGGCAGCCATTCGGAATCGGTGTACGTGTGCCGACCCTCCGCGACAGACCCGTCGGTTGCGCCCGCGGGCAAGGAGAATCTCTTCGTGCTGATCCCGGTCCCGGCCCGTTCCGACGGACCGACGTCCGGAGACCCCTCGGTGGAGGGGATTGTCGACCAGGTGATCGATCTGATCGGTCGCCGGACCGGCATACCCGACCTCGCCGAACGCATCGTCTCCCGTCACACCGCCGGCCCAGGCGACTTCGAGACCGAGTACCACGCGTGGCGGGGCAACGCGCTGGGCCTGGCCCACACCTTGGGTCAATCCGCCTTCCTCCGCGGGTCCAACGCCTCCCGCACGGTCGAGGGACTGTACTACGCCGGCTCGACCACGGTCCCCGGCGTCGGGCTGCCGATGTGCCTGATCTCCGCCGAGAACGTGATCAAGCGGTTGCGTGGGGACACGTCGCCCGGGCCGATGCCCGAACAGGACGCCACGGAGAAGACCCGCGCGGACTGAGAGCGCCGGTTCTCCTACACGGATCCGTGCTCGTCCGCGGGCTCGTCCACCGCGACGTCGGGCATGGCGAACTGGGCCTCGTAGAGCGCATGGTACGCACCCCGCCGGGCGATGAGTTGCGCATGATTGCCCTGCTCCACGATGCGTCCGCCTTCCATGACCACGATGGTGTCCGCGTCGCGGATGGTCGAGAGACGGTGCGCAATCACGAACGAGGTGCGGGAAGCACGCAAGACCGACATGGCCTGCTGAACCAGGAGCTCGGTCCGTGTGTCCACCGAGGACGTGGCCTCGTCCAGAATCAGGACCGACGGGTCGGCGATGAACGCCCGGGCGATCGTGATCAGCTGTCGCTCTCCCGCAGAGACCGTGCCGCCTTCTTGGTCGATCACGGTCTCGTAGCCCTCGGGAAGGGCGTGGACAAAGCGATCCACATAGGTCGCCTTCGCCGCGTCGATGACCTCCTCGTCCGTGGCGTCGAGGCGTCCGTAACGGATGTTCTCCATGATCGATCCCTCGAAGAGGACCGCATCCTGGAGCACCATCCCCGTTGCGGCCCGAAGGCGGCGTCGGCTCATCTCCCGGGTGTCGACGCCGTCGAGGAGGATCGCCCCGGAGTCGATGTCGTAGAACCGCAGGATGAGGTTGACCAACGTGGTCTTGCCGGCCCCCGTCGGACCCACAATCGCGACCGTCTGACCGGGGGCAGCCGTGAGGCTCAGGTCCCGGATCAGTTCCCGATCGGGCACATAGGAGAAGTCCACGTGGGAGAACTCGATGTGACCGCCCGTGCGGCCGGCGTCCTCGTTCTCCGTCCCGGGACGGTCCGGAACCTGCTCCCGCTCGTCGAGCACCTCGTACAGGCGTTCCGCGCTCGCGATGCCTGACTGGAGCATATTGGCCATGCCCGCGATCTCGCCCAGGGGCTGGTTGAACTCGCGCGAGTACTGGATGAACGCCGTAGCACCACCCAGACTCAACTGACCGCTCGCGACCTTGAGACCGCCCAGCACGGCGATTCCGACATAGCCGAGGTAGGAGACGAACTGCATGATCGGCATCATTGCCCCGGAGAGGAACTGTGCCTTGAACGAGGCGCGATAGACCTTCTCGTTGTGGTCATCGAAAGTTCGGTCCATGTCCTCGGTGCGGCCGTACACCGTGATGAGGTCGTGGCCCGTGAAGGATTCTTCGATGTGGCTGTTGAGCTCGCCCGTGGACTTCCACTGATCGGCGTACAGTTGCTGGCTGCGCTTGCCGATGATCCCGACCACCAGGGCCGAAATCGGGATCGCGACCAGGGCCACCAGCGCCAGCTGCCACGAGAGCACGAACATCATGACCGCCACGCCGATGACCATCATGACGGCGGCAAACAGGCTGGCCAGGGCCTGTTGGAGGGCCTGTTGCACGTTGTCGACGTCGTTCGTCGTCCGGGAGAGAATGTCTCCGCGCGGGTGGGTGTCGAAGTAGCTCAGCGGCAGATTGTTGATCTTGGCCTCGACCCGGCGCCTCATGTCGTAGACCACGTGCATCACGATGTCGTTGAGCATGCGTCCCTGGATCCAGAGACAAATGCCCGAAAGAACATACATTCCGAGCACGATGCAGAGGGTCGTGCCGAGCTCCGGAAAATCGATGCCGCGACCGGGCACGAAGTCCACCGCGGTCAGCATGTCCGCCATCTGGCCCTTGCCCTGGGCGCGGAGCCCGCTCACGACGTCGTCCGGGTCGGTTCCGGCAGGCATGTCGGCCCCGATGACTCCGGCGAAGAGCAAGTCCATGGCGCGGCCGAGCACCCTGGGTGCGATCACATTGAGGACGACCGAGCCCACGAGCAGAGCGGTCATGATGACCATCTGCCAGGGGTGCCGGCCGAGCTCGCGGACGAGTCGGAGAGCGGTGGGCCAGAAGGCCTTGGCCTGCGTGGGTTCGGGTCCCACGGGGTTCTCGCTCATGACGCCTCCTCTGCGGACAGCTGGGATTCCACGATCTCCCGGTAGGTCGCTGACTCGTCCAGGAGCTCCTGGTGGGTTCCGCGCGCGACGACGCGGCCGGCGTCGACCACGAGAATCTGGTCGGCTTCGGTGATGGTCGAGACGCGTTGCGCGACGATGATGAGTGTCGCGTTCGAGGTCACCGGCCGGAGCGCTTCTCGGAGCCTGGCATCGGTCGCGACGTCGAGGGCCGAGAAGGAGTCGTCGAAGAGATACACGAGGGGGTCGGCCACCAAGGCGCGCGCGATGCAGAGACGTTGCCGCTGGCCACCGGATACATCGGTGCCGCCTTGGGCGATGGCCGAATCCAGGCCGACGGCCCGGGAACCACCGTCGCCCGTGACCCGGTTGCGGACGAAGTCGTCCGCCTGGGCGATGCGCAATGCCTCCCACAGTTCGTCGTCGGTGGCCTCGGAGTTGCCGAAGCGCAGGTTGCTCGCGACCGTTCCGGAGAAGAGGTACGGCTTCTGCGGCACGACGCCGACCCGACGCGTGATCTCGGCTTTGTCGAGCTCGCGAACGTCGGTTCCGTCGAGAAGAACGGCACCCTCGGTCGCATCGTGGAGCCTGGGTATCATGTGCAGCGCCGTGGTCTTGCCGGCGCCGGTCGCACCGATGATCGCGGTGGTCGTTCCCGGTTCGGCGCGGAAATCCAAGCCGGAGAGCACCGGGTTCTCGGCCCCGGGGTAACGGAAACCGACATTGCGGAATTCGACGACCCCGCGATGCTCCTGCGGCGCGACGGTGCGCTCGGGCGGCTTGACCGCGGGAACGGTCTCGAGGACATCGCCCACGCGCCGCGCGCAGATGATCGCACGGGGGAACATCATGGCCATGAACGATCCCATCATCACGGCGAGCAGGATCTGCATCAGGTACTGGAGAAAAGCGGTCAACGAACCGATCTCGACCTGGCCGGCCTCGACCCGGTGGCCGCCGAACCAGAGAACGGCCACCTCGGCACCGTGCAGCACGATCGTCAGCAACGGGCCCATGAGCACGAAGACCCGTCCGATCGTGACAGAGACGTCGGTGATCTGGCGGTTCGACGAATCGAAGCGTCGAGTCTCGTACGGCTCCCTCACGAACGCCCGAACCACCCGGATGCCCATGATCTGCTCGCGCAGCACGCCGTTGATCCCGTCGATCTTGCTCTGCATGACCGAGAACAGCGGGACCAGGCGACGAATCAGGAAGGTCATCAGGACCACGACCACGATCGCCGCCACGAGCACGAGCCACGAGAGCCCTGCGTCCTCCTGAACGGCCATGATGACGCCGCCGATCACCATCAGGGGCAGCGTGACCATGAAATTCAGGATCATGAGGAACAGCATCTCGACTTGGTGCACGTCGTTGGTTCCGCGGGTGATCAGCGTCGGTGCACCGTAGTGCGTGACTTCCTGGGCACCGAAGCGATCCACCGAGGTGTACACACCGGATCGCAGGTCACGGCCCAAACCCATCGATGCCTGCGCGCCGAAGTACACCGCCGAAACCGCGGAGACGATCTGTGCCAGGGCGACCAGGAGCATGATCCCGCCGGTGCGCCAGATGTAATCAGTGTCCCCCGTGGCCACGCCCTGGTCGATGATGCGTGCATTGAGGCTGGGGAGATACAGGATGGCCAGCACCGATACCAACTGGAGAACGACGACGGCAACCATATGCCACCGATAGGGCCTCGTGTACCGACGAAGGAGTGTGAAGAGCATGGTCACCCTGGGTTCGTTCCAGCAGGGGACCACAGAGCTTCGTCCGTCGAGGGGCGGCGATCACAGGTCTCGGCTGGTCATTGAATTTTGAATGGACGGACTGGTCCCAGGAAACCAGAGGCTCCGCGCCGGGTCAACGGTTCGACCCGGCGAGGAGCTAGACGTCCCGGCGAGCGGCCCCGGACGGCAGGGCCTCGAGGAATTCGGGCGGACCGAATCCGGCGTCGGCGAAGGCGTCTGCGACGGCCGAGGCAACGGCTTCCATGTGCTCCCGCCGGACCAGCGCGATCGCCGAACCGCCGAAGCCGCCCCCGGTCATGCGGGCACCCAGGGCTCCGGCCGCGCGGGCGGCGTCGACCGCCGCGTCCAGCTCGGGGCTGCTGACCCGGTAGTCGTCCCGCAGGGAATCGTGGGAGCCGTTGAGGATCTCCCCGAGCGAGGCCCAGGCCGGGTCTCCGGCCGGGGGCTCGGCATCGGAGAAGAGCCCGACGCACTTCTGGGTCCTGAGGACCTCGGTCCAGACGTGGCGCACGAGTCCGCGCATCGAGGCCTCGGTGTGACCGGCGGGTATGTCTTGGGCACCGCTCTCCACGGCCGCGTCCCACTCCCGGAGAAGGCGCTGGACGTCGTCCTCGGTGGGTGCCTCGTCCAGTGCGTCGCGCAGGGTTGGGACGTCGAGAGCCCGTGCCGCGCTGTCGCATCCCTCGCGCCTCTTGGCGTACTGGCCGTCCACGAGGCGATGCGGTGCACGCGTGTCGATGACCAGCAGGGACAGCCCGGCCGAGGCGACGTCGATCTGCAGCGGCCTGGACGAGAAGTCCCGGCAGTCGATCGTCAGCACGGAGCCCTCCTGGGCACGCAGGGAGATCGACTGGTCCATGCCGCCCGTGCTCGCACCGGCGATCTCGTTCTCGGCGAGAATGCAAGCGGTCGCGAGTCGTGCGCGTCCTTCGTCGGATGACGCCAGGAGCGGCCGGTCGGCGTCCTCCCGCGACGCCAGGGCGTCGAAGGCCACGGCGACCGAACACTCCAGCGCCGCGGAGGAGGACAAACCGGCGCCCAGGGGAACGGACGAGCAGATGGCGAGGTCTGCCCCGGGGATCTCGACCCCGTTTGCCCCCGACCCGAGGGATTCGTGCGCCATCGCCCACGGCACCCCGAACACGTAGGAGGTCCACCCGTGGACCCGACCCGGGGCGACATCGTCCGGGTTCGTGATCACGGGATCGCCCGGTTCCTCGGCGGAGGCCACGCGAACCCGCCGATCCTCCCTCGGAGCGACCGCGACGTAGGTCCGGTGCGGCAGAGCCAGCGGCACCACCGTTCCGCCGTTGTAGTCCACGTGCTCGCCGATCAGATTGACGCGACCGGGGGCAGAAAAGACGGCCCACGGTTCGGAACCGTAGGTTTCCCGGAACAGGGAGCGGGTGGCGTCGATCTGTTCGCGTGCGTTGGGGGCGGGCTTCCACACGGGCTCGGTCATGGTGCAACCTCTCTGAACCGCTGGGCGATCCGTTCGGGAGTCGTGTCGCTGATCCAGGCGGCCATCGCCGATTCGGAACCGGCCAGGTACTTCATTTTCCCGGGGGCGCGCAGGAGGGAGAACACATGGAGTCGCATGCGGGAGATGTCCTCGCCGCCGCGGACGGGGACCTGGTGCCAGGCCGAGATGTACGGCAATTGGTCGATGCCATCGAAGAAGCGGTCCAGACGGCCCAGGAGGTCCAGGTAGAGGTCGGCCAGCTCGCCCTTTTCCTGGTCGTCCAATTCCGTGAAGTCGCGGGCCGCTCGCCGGGGAACGACCATGAATTCGACCGGCCACTTGGCCGCGAACGGGACATAGGCGACCCAGTGGGCGGTCTCGGTGATGATGCGGTCCCCGGCCTCGAGCTCGGCGTCCAGGACGTCGGCGATCAGGTCCCCTCCCGTGGATGCTTTCCACCGCTCGGCACTGCGCTGCACCGCGGCCGTATGGGGCGGCAGATACGAGTAGGCGTAAATCTGACCGTGCGGGTGATGGAGGGTCACTCCGATCTCCTCGCCCCGGTTCTCGAAGGGGACCACTTGGACGACGCCGTCGAGCCCCGACAGTTCCCGGGTGCGATGCGTCCAGGCCTCGATCACGGTGCGGGCGCGGCGGTGGCCCAGACGGGCGAAGGACCCCGCCTGTTCCGACGTGAAGCAGACGACCTCGCACCGTCCGGCGGGTGAGGTCTCCCGGAACAACGGCTCGTCACGGTAGGTCTCGAGCGGCCCCTGGAGCGAGGGGAAGCGGTTCTCGAAGACGACGACATCGTACTCCGGCTCCGGGACCTCGGACGGGACGGTTCCCTGGCCCGCCGGGGCCAGAGGGTCTTCGTCCGCCGGAGGCAGGAAAGTCCGGTTCATGCGATGGGCTGCGATCGCGACGTGGTCGCCGGTCAGCGGGTCGACCCGGATGCTCGCCGACTCGGGCGGGGGAGACTGTCGGGGCTCGAGCGGCCTCGGGTCGTGGATCTCCCTGGTGCGCTCGCCCGAAAGATAGGGCTCGGAGTCGTCGAAGAAAATGATGTCCCGCCCATCGGCGAGGAGCCCGCGGGTCACGCGGGGCTGAATATCATCCGTCATGATGCAATGACCACCTTGTCGATCTTCTCTTGCATGAATTCCAGGGCCTCCTCGGGCAGACCGGGGCTCGTGATGACGACGTCGATCTCCGACCAATCGGCGAAGCCCGCCAAGCCCGAGATGCCCCATTTGGTGTGGTCGAAGACGGCGACCACGGTGCGGGCCGAGCGAACGAGGGCCCTGTTGGTGCGTGCCTCGGCCAAGTTGGGTGTTGTCAGGCCGGCGTCGCCGGCGCTGTGGGCCCCCAGGAACAGGATGTCCACGTGGAGGTACCCCAGGGCCGCGTCCGCCAGGGGGCCGACCAGGGCATCCGAGGGGGTGCGCTCGCCGCCTGTGAGGAGCACCTGGTGGGGATCGGAGGTCTTGGCGGGGTCCGCCTCGGGGCCTGCTTGGGACCTGAAGAATTCGTCGGCGACCGGAAGCGAGTTGGTCAGAACGGTCAGGCGGGACGGTTCCGGCCTGCCCGTGACTTCCTGGGCTATCCGGGTGCACGTGGTTCCCGCCGAGAACCCGATCGACTGGTCGGCGCCGACCATGTCGGCCGCCGCCCGTGCGATGGCTCCTTTGGCCTCCGAATTCAACGACATCTTTTCCGAGTACGCGGGCTCGAGGGTCGACGTCGTGGATTCGGCGCCGCCGTGGATTCTGGTCAGCAGGCCCTGCTCGTCCAGTTCGGCCAGGTCCCGTCGCACGGTCATGGGGGAGACGCCCAGCAGCCGGGACAGGTCCTGGACATGGGCGGCGCCGTTCTCCTGGACCTCGTGAAGGATGCGCTTCTTGCGTTGTTCGGCGAGCATGAGCACCTTTCCGCGGATGCTGAGGGGTGAGCGACACACAGTATGCCACGAAAAGATCTGAAGTGAACAAAAAAGAACATGCTCGGTGTGCCGCCCTTGCGGCTCCCATCACGAATTCATGTTGACAAGGTCACGTGTCCGTGTAGGCTGAGCTCCAGAATTCAACAATTACGAACAGTAACGCACATGTTCGTGCGTTCCCGATACTCCAGGAGGCAAGCGATGCTGCTTGCAGACGCCAGCTCCGGCATCCGGCTGTCCCTCTCATGGGTCGACTACCTGATGCTCTTCCTCTACTTTGCGACGGTCCTCGCCATTGGCATCGCTGCCAAACGCAAGGTCAAGACCAGCATGGACTTCTTCCTCTCGGGGCGGTCCATGCCGGCATGGATCACGGGCCTCGCCTTCGTCTCGGCCAACCTCGGAGCCACCGAGATTCTGGGTATGGCCGCGAACGGCGCCGAAATCGGCATGGCGACGTTGCACTACTACATCGTCGGCGCGGTCCCGGCGATGGTCTTCCTCGGTCTCGTGATGATGCCCTTCTACTACGGGTCCAAGGTTCGTTCGGTCCCGCAGTTCATGCTGCGGCGTTTCGGGAAGTCGGCCCACGTGGTCAACTCGATCGCCTTCGCGGTCTCCAACGTGCTGATCGCAGGGATCAACCTCTACGCCATGGCCATCATCATCGAAGCCATGCTCGGCTGGCCCCAGTGGGTCGCCATCATCGTCTCGGCCGGCTTCGTGCTCCTGTACATCACCCTGGGTGGTCTGTCCGGAGCGATCTACAACGAGGTCATGCAGTTCTTCGTGATCATTGCCGGGCTGGTCCCGCTCACGATCGTCGGCCTGCACCGCGTGCACGGTTGGTCGGGCCTCAAGGAATCCCTGATGCACACCGAGGGCGTCAGCCGGCTCCACCTCTCCGCCTGGCAGGGCACGGGAATCGGCGACGTCACCAACCCGATCGGTGCCAACTGGCTCGCTATCGTGCTCGGCCTCGGGTTCGTGCTCGGTTTCGGTTACTGGACCACCAACTTCACCGAGGTCCAGCGCGCCTTCTCGGCGAAGAACATGTCGGCCGCTCGCCGCACGCCGCTGATCGGCGCGTTCCCGAAATTGTTCATCCCCTTCATCGTGGTGGTGCCCGGTCTGATCGCCGCGGCAACGGTCGGCAACCAGTTTGCCGACGGCTCGCTGACCTACAACGAGGCGATCCCGAAGCTCATCCAGATGTACCTGCCCAACGGCGTCCTGGGTGTCGCGGTCACGGGTCTCATGGCCTCGTTCATGGCCGGCATGGCAGCCAACGTCTCCAGCTTCAACACGGTGTTCACGTACGACATCTGGCAGGAGTACATCAAGCCCAAGATGCCGGACGACTACTACCTGTCCGTGGGTCGTTGGATCACTGCGATCGGCGTCGTCGTCGGAATCGCCACCGCGTTCCTGGCGGCCCAGTTCGGCAACATCATGACCTACATGCAGACGTTGTTCTCCTTCTTCAATGCCCCCTTGTTCGGTGTGTTCATCCTGGGGCTCCTGTGGAAGAAGATGACCCCTGCGGCGGGCCTGTGGGGGTACATCGCCGGCATTGTCGCCCCCACGATCGTGTGGATCGCGTATCTCAACAACGAGTCCCTCTTCGGCTCGGCCACGGCCGAGACGATGTACGGAGCCATTTGGTCCTTCGTTGCGGTGATCGTGGTTTCCGTGGTCGTCACGCTGTTCACCAAGCCCAAGCCGGTGGAAGAGCTGAAAGGGCTGGTCTACGGCATCGGTACGCTGGACATGAAGTCCGACGTCGTCGCGGGCGACGCCGCCTGGTACCGCTCGCCGGCGCTCCTGGGTACGGGTGCCCTGGTGCTGTGCGTCCTGCTCTACCTGCCCTTCCTGTAAGAATTCGCATCGACGAGGAGAAACATCATGAACGAGAACTCGAAGGAGAGTCCGGACCTCGTGCAGCTCAGCGAGGCGGAGAAGAAGAGGCTCATCCGGTCGACCCGTCGAACGGATCTGCGCAGGATCATCGGTGCGCTGTTCGTGATCTACGGCGTCCTGGTGACCATCATGGGAATCGTGGATCCGGCCACGGATGCCGCGAAGACCGGAGGCCTGCACATCAACCTGTGGACCGGCATCTCGATGCTCGTGGCGGGCGGGCTGTTCTTCCTGTGGGACAAACTCGCACCGGTTCCTGAGGAAGACATCGTGGCCAGCGCCGAGTCCGTTGAGATCAAGAAGGCGGAAGGCGAAGGGAAGCTGGGCTGATGTCCGGCCCGCAGGGAACCATCCGAACGATCTCCGCCGGGGGCTACTCGGCGGAGATCGCGGAGGTTGGCGCCAGTCTCGTGTCCCTGCGCGGCTTCCGGGGCCATCTGGTCCGACGCACCCCTCCGGAGGGGCTGCGTCCCGGGTGCAACGGCGCGATCCTTGCGCCGTGGCCCAACCGTCTCCGGGACGGACGCTATGGCTTCGACGGCGAGACCCACCAGCTGCCCCTGACGGAGCCCGAACGATCGAATGCGGCCCACGGGCTGGTCCTGTGGGAACGGTGGGACATCGTCGCGCATCGCCCGCATGAGCTCGTGATGAGCCTGGATCTGGTTCCCCAGCCCGGATATCCCTTCTCCCTTAGTCTGGAAGTCGTCTACTCCCTCTCGGCGAGCGGCCTCGAATGCCGTGTGACGAGCACGAACACCGGCGAGCGTCCGGCTCCGTACGCCGTCGCCGGTCACCCGTACCTTGTGGCGGACGGGGCGGACGGCAGTGTGCCCGACGCGATCGACGACTGGACCCTGACCATCCCGGCATCGTCGTACGTGGAGGCGGACCCCGAACGACTTCTGCCCCGCGGTATCCACCCGGTCGAAGGGACCGCCTACGACTTTCGCGCGGGCCGGCGTCTCGGCCGGGAGCCGTACGACGTCGCCCTGGGCGACCCGGAACGGAGCCCCGATGGGCGGTTCGCCTGCACGCTCAGCACGGCCTCGGGTGACGGGGTCCTCCTCGAGTGCGACGCCGAAGCCTCGTGGATCCAGGTGTACACGGACGACCAGCCTCCCGGGGAAGCCGGGCGGCGCGCCGTCGCCGTGGAGCCCATGACCGCGCCCGCCGACTCGTTCCGCTCGGGCCGCGACCTGGTCACTCTCGATTCCGGCCAGCGGCACAGCGTTGCGTGGCGTATCCGCGACCTGAGGACGGGGTAAGGCCCCGGCCCCGGGGTCGAGGCGCCCCCCCGGGGTCGCGGTGGCAGCCCCGGGATTAAGGCGGCCCCCCGGGGGTCGAGGTGGCAGCCCCCGGGGCCGAGGTGGCAGTTTTGTGCGGTTTTCGCGGCCAAATCCGCACAAGATTGCCACCTCGCGGGCGGTTCGTGGCCGTTGGTGCACGTCATTGCCTCCTCGAGGGGTTTCCGACGTCGTCGTGAGCGTTCGCGGGCGCCATTGGGTGGGGGTTAGTCGATGTGGAGGCGTTGTCCGTCGTTAGGTGGCGCCACGGCCCCCACCTAACGACGGAAACATCCACCGAATCCAGTAACCCCCACCCAGCTCGAGAGCTGCCGGCCCACCCCGAGAGCTGCCGGCCTAACCGGAGAGAGCCGCCAGCCCAACCCGAGAGCCCCGGCCCAACCCGAGAGCCGCCGACCCAGCCCGAGAGCCCCGGCCCAACCCGAGAGCCGCCGGCCCAACCCGAGAGCCGCCGACCCAACCCGAGAGCCGCCGACCCAATCCGAAGGAACGGGCGGCGTTTTCACCGCTTATCCCCCCTGGCACCCCCCTCGCCGCCCCGCCCCGCCTTTCGCCCCAGCACTTCACTCGAAAATCATCGCCCCTATCCATCCCCCAACCCCGAATCGCCGGTCCGTCCGGAGCGTGACCACGAAACACCGAAACTGTCGGCCCGTCACCGCGCCAAAAAAGGTGGTACACGATATAATTGTGCGCGTGGGATGTCGCCCGGCGGCGTCGTCCCGTCCAGGCCCGATAAGGAACCAGGAAGGCCGAAACATGATTCTGACCAGGCGCTCTTTGCTACCGTGGTGCTATGTTTGACGCCACACGGCGGTCGAAAACAACCGCAGACATCGGTGCATTGAGCACTGCGCTGAGTATCCGGACCGACGGATCGCGGTGCATGTGATGCAGCCCTGGACGTACGTGATTGTTCTGGGCATCTGTCTTGCCCTGACTTTGCCACTCGAGTTCGTTTTCCGCCTGCGGGTTTATCGCAATCCGCTGAGATTGCTCATGGTCTTGGTGCCGGTGGTCCTGATCTTCTCCGTGTGGGACACCATCGCCGTCGGGCGGGACTACTGGACCTACGACCCCTTGCAGACCCTTGCGGTGGAGCTCCCGGGTGGGTTGCCCCTCGAGGAGGTCCTCTTCTTCGTGGCCATCCCGATTTGCGCCGTGCTGACCTACGAATCCGTGGAGCGCGTCATCGCTCTGGTGCGCAGAATACTGTCGCGGTCGAAGGGCGGGGACAAGGATGCCTGAATACACCATCGGGACAATCCTGACCATGATCGCGGTGATCGGCGTCGAACTCTTCTGGCTGAAAACCGGCATCTTCCGTTCGCTCAATTACTGGCTGGCCATGGCCGTGATGTTTGCATTCCAGATACCCATGGACGGTTTTCTCACCCGTTTGTCGAACCCGATCGTTCGGTACAACCCGGACCAGTTTCTCGGCATTCGCTGGCCCCTCGATATCCCGATCGAAGACTTCGGATTCGGGTTCGCGATGATGACGTTGACTCTGATGCTGTGGACCGCCTTGCGCCGATCACGGCGAGAACCCGGCCACGAGCCGAAGCACGAGGGAGGTCCTCATGAGCCCACACATTCGTGACGACAAGGCGCGGAGAATCCCAGCGCCCGAGGGTGCTGACAGGGTCGCCGAAGCACGCTCCGTCCTGGTGGTCGGGGGCGGGATCGCCGGCCTGTCCGCGGCGACCGGCCTCGCGGAACGCGGCGTCGACGTCACCGTGGTCGAGCCGGAACAGCAACTCGGCGGGCGGGTCCGGTCGTGGCGCGTCGACGGCGCGGCGGGCCCGGTGACGATGAGCCGTGGCTTCCACGCGTTCTTCCGCCAGTACTACAACCTTCGCGCGTTGTTGGACCGAATCCCTTCGTCCGAACCTCTGCGCGCCGTGCCCGACTACCCGCTCAGGTCCTCCGACGGGCTCGCGGATTCCTTCGCCCATATCCCTCGGACTCCGCCGTGGAGCTTCATCGGGTTCGTGCTCCAGAGCCCGAGTTTTCGCCTGCGTGACCTGCCCGGAGTCGATCTCGATACGGCCCTGTCCCTGCTCGACGTCGACTTCCCGGACACCTTCCGACGCCACGACGGACAGAGCGCCCAGGAATTCCTGGACCGTCTGGGCTTCCCGGAACGGGCCAGGCATTTGGCCCTCGAGGTTTTCGCCCGCAGCTTCTTCGCGAACCCGACCGACTTCTCTGCCGGCGAGATGCTCGCGATGTTCCACACCTATTTCCTGGGATCGTCCGAGGGCCTGCTGTTCGACACGGCGACCGACGACTTCGATACCGCCCTGTGGAAGCCCCTCGGGGACTATCTTTCCGGGCTGGGCGTGCGGCGTCTGCGAACGCGAGTCGAATCGTTGGCCATGAAGTCCGGGGGAGCGACGGCCCGCATGGAGGACGGTGCGGCTCACGAGTACGACGCCGTCGTGCTGGCCGCAGGGCCGGGGGAGACCCGGCGTCTGGGGTCGGAGGCGACGGGGGTGGACGATTCCCCGTGGACCGAACGCATGTCCTCGATCCGCCAGGCGCCGCCCTTCGCGGTCTGGAGGCTGTGGGTGGACCGAAAGGTCAACGCGTCGCGCCCTGCTTTCCTCGGTACCGCGGGATTCGGCCCGCTCGACAACGTCAGTGTTCTCGAGCGGTTCGAGGAAGGTGCCGCTCGGTGGAGCGAGTCGCACGGTGGCAGCGTCGTCGAACTCCACGCGTATGCCCTCGACGAGCCCGTGAACAGGGAATCGCTCCAGCGTCGTCTGCGTGACGAACTCGCGAGGGTCTACCCGGAAACCCGGCTCTCGGGAGTCCTCGAAGACCACTTGCTGATCGAACGGGACTGCCCTCTCGTCGGGCTGGAACCGTGGGACGAGAGACCGAGCGTGACCACACCGCATCCCGGCTTGGTGCTCGCGGGCGACACGATCCGGTGCGAATACCCCGTGGCGTTGATGGAACGGGCCGCGACCACGGGGTGGCAGGCCGCGAACGAGCTCCTGCGCCAATGGTCCGTGCGCGGCCACGAGCTCGGGACGCCGCCGCTGACGTCCCGACATGCCTACCCGAGAGCCCTCCGTACCCTGTTGGAGACAGGGGAGCGATTGCGCCATCCCACGCGGGCCGGCAGGGTCCACTATCGCTGAGGACCTTGCACCGGAACCGGCACGGTCCACGTCTCATCCAGACGCCGACCGGCCACCACGAACCACGAACCACGAACCACACGGAGCACCAATGAGCGCAGTATCACCGACCACCGGACCGCCCGAGGCGCACAGGAGCGGCATACCCGTGACCGATGGCGACGTCGAAGCCATTGACCAGCGACTCAAGGAAGTTCTCGCGGCCACCGCGCACCGCTTGCCGACCATGACTCGGCCCCTCGTCGATCTCTTCGACGGTTTGGAAGCGATGGCCCTCGACGGCAAGAAGGTGCGTCCGCTGTTGCTGATGAGGACCTTCCGCGACCTGGGCGGAGTCGACGTGGCCTCGGCGGTGGAGGCCGCGTGCGCTTCCGAGCTGCTGCACCTCGCGCTGCTCGCGCACGACGACGTCATCGACGGCGACCTGTACCGGCGCGGCGCCCCGAACATCTACGGCCGCTTCCACACGGATGCGATGGACCGCGGCGGCACGCCCCAGCAGGCGGAGACCTGGGGGAAGGCCTCGGCGATTCTTGCGGGTGACATCCTGTTGTCGGCAGCACAAGGACTCCTGGCCCGATTGGACGTTCCGGAGGACCGGCGCCGGGCCGTGCTGGACATTTACGACGAAGCGATCCTGCGCAGCGCCTCGGGTGAGCACACCGACGTCTGGTTGACCCTCGACGCCAAGGAGAACACCACCTCCACGATCCTGGAGATGATGAAGGACAAGACGGCCGCCTACTCCTTCGAGCTGCCGGTTCGCATCGGCGCGGTCCTGGCGGGCGCGGAGAGCGAACTCGCCGCGTCCCTCGCGCATATAGGAGGCGATCTGGGCGCGATCTACCAGTTGCGCGATGACCTGCTCGGCGTGTTCGGTGACGAATCGCGGACGGGGAAGTCCGTGGTCTCGGACCTGCGGGAAGGCAAGCAGACCCTCCTCGTGGCCTATGCTCGGAGCCATGCGGGCTGGAGCGACGTCGAAGAATACTTCGGCGATCCGGGGCTGCGGTCCGAAGACGCCGAGCGGATCCGTGCGGTGCTGAACTCTTCGGGGGCGCGTGACCGCGTCGAAAAGCTCATCGAGGACTCCGGCCGCTCGCTGGAGGTACGACTGGCCGACTCCGGCCTGCCCGGCTGTCTTCGCGAGACCCTCACCGGGATGATTCGATACAGCGCATCGAGGATTTCATGACACGCGAGGAGGACGACGCCGCCCGCGCCGACGGCTCCGACCAGCGGTGGGCGCAGCCCGCGGACGAGCCCCGGTGCCCAGTCCATGGGATACGGCGGGAGAAGCACCGCGTGGTCGTCGGGTCGTACGAGGCGGCACGGCGGTTCCTCCGGCTGGGCCGGGCGTCGACCCAGGCGGGGTTCACCGCCGAGCGGATCCCGGACCGGTTGTTCCGGCGTCGTCCTCTGCTGATATCGGACGGGGAACTGCATGACCGGCAGCGCCGAGAGCTCGCGAGGTTCTTCGCACCATCGACCATCGACTCGGAGTACACAGCGACCATCGATGCCCGGGCGGAAGAGCTCGCGAAGGGCCTGTCCGAGCGCGGGCGAATCCGGCTCGACGAGGAGAGCCTTCTGTTCTCGGTCGACATCGCGGCCCGAATTGTAGGTCTGACGGCTTCTTCGACCCGGGGGTTGGCTCGGCGGCTCGAATTGTTCTTTGACCAGCCACACGCCGACTATTCACGGCCCGACCTCGGTCGCAGTCGGACGGACTGGGCCCTGGCCGCGTTCCGTGGGCTCCGCGCCGTGGCAGCACTCTACGTGTGCGACGTTGCCCCGGCTATGCGGAAACATCGGCGGGACCCCGAATCCGACGTCATGGGATACCTCATGGACTCGGGCGCCAGCCGCGTGGACATTCTGGTCGAATGCATGATCTACGGGACCGCGGGCATGGTCACCACGCGCGAATTCATGGTCATGGCATGTTGGCATCTGATGCGGGACCCCGAGCTGTGCAGCCGGTACCGCGCCGCGGAACGACCGGACCGTGAGGGCATCCTTCGCGAGATCATCCGCCTGGAACCGGTGGTCGGTCATGTGTACCGACGCGTGGGGGACGCGGAGGCGAACTCCTCGGAATTTGAGCCTGGGGACCTGATCGACGTCGACGTCCGGGCGGTCAATACGGACCCTGAGCTCACCGGTACATGCCCGATGCGGCTGGACCCGGACAGAAAAGCTGGTCGCGCCCGGGCTGCGGGACTGAGCTTCGGTGCCGGCCCGCACAAGTGCCCCGGGGAGAACCTCGCGATCCGGGAAACCGATGCCCTGCTGACGCGGCTTCTGGCCTTGAACCCGCGAATCGTGAGCGAGCCCGAGATCGAGTGGGACTCGGTCATCGCCGGGTATCGGCTCCGGGGATTCGTGCTCGACGTCGACGGGACGGGTCCTCCGCCGAAGAGCAGCTAGGCCGCAGGTCCGCCCGCGGAATCGTCCTTGGCGGCCGCCTCGCGCTTCTGTGCCTTCTTGCGTTCCCTCATGACCTCGAGCCCAATCGGTATCACCGAGACCAGGACCAGGACGACGACGATCAGGTCCACGTTCTCGCGGATCCAGGTCACGTTGCCCAGCCAGACCCCGGCAAGGGTCAGGAGGATGCACCACAGCAGCGCCCCGAAAATATTCCACTTCGCGAAGTCGGCATACCGGTACTTGGCGATGCCGGCCGTCAGGGGGACGTAGGTGCGCACGATCGGCACAAAGCGGGCGAGGACCAGTGCTTTGCCGCCGTACTTGTTGAAGAAGGTGTGGGCGCGATCGAGATTCGCGTAGTTGAGCACGCGCCCGTGCTCAGAAAACAGTTTGCGACCGAAATAGTGCCCGAGCATGTACCCGACTTGGTCACCCAGCACGGCTGCGACGCTCACGCAGATCAGCAGAACCCAGAGGTTCAGCCCGAGCTGATGGTGGAGAAGGCCGGTGGTGAAGAGCAGGGAGTCCCCCGGCAGGAAAGGGAAGAGGACCCCCGACTCGATGAAAACGATCAACGATACGAGCCCCAGAACCCAGGGGCCCGCGTGTGCCAGAACCTCCTCCAGGTCGAATCCCAGGAGCCCGAGGCTCGGGGTCGGCAGTGCACTCAGCGTCGTGAGGTGCTGGGGCATCTGGAGGCCGAGGTCCGCAATGGCTGACATGAAGCTACCTTGTATCGATGGGAAGGGGAACGCCCTGAATATTCTACTGCAGAGAACCTGGGTGCCGGCTGTGGGCGAGGACCGAAAAGCCGGTGATCCCGTGTTGTCCACAGGCCCCAGGTGCGGAGCCACCCGACCTGCCAGACTGGACTCATGACCGTTGCCGATCCTGCCTCAGACCTCCGAGACCGTGCCCTCCACCACCTGCGCGCCCTGACGGGCAACCCGGACGCCGATTTCCACGCCGGGCAGTTCGAATCGATCCGGGCCCTCGTCGAGGACCGGGCCCGAGCGCTGGTCGTCCAGAGGACGGGGTGGGGCAAATCCGCCGTCTACTTCATCTCTTCGTTGCTCATGCGGGAGCTCGGGGGCGGGCCGGCCCTGATTATCTCGCCGCTGCTGGCCCTGATGCGGGACCAGGTTGCCGCCGCCGAGCGTGCCGGGGTCCGGGCCGCCGCCGTGAATTCGGCCAACGCGACCGAGTGGAACGAGATCCGCGAGAGCATCCGCGCCGGTGAGCTCGACGTTCTTCTGATCAGTCCCGAACGGCTGAACAACCCGCGATTCCGTGACGAATGGATGCCCACGCTCATGAGCACCTGTTCGCTCGTGGTCATCGACGAGGCCCACTGCATCTCCGACTGGGGCCACGACTTCCGTCCGGACTACCGGCGCATCAAGGACATCATCGGGCGGTTGCCGGGCGGGGTGCCTGTTCTCGCGACCACGGCCACGGCCAATGAACGGGTGGTCACAGACGTCCAGGAACAACTGGGGGTCCGTAGCGAGCCGGCGTCGGACGTCGAGGGTGCAGGAGACGTGTTCACCCTCCGGGGGCCGCTCGCGAGGGACAGCCTCCGCTTGGGGGTCCTGGAATTGCGCGACAATGCATCCCGGATCGCTTGGCTGATCGAACATCTGAAGGACCTTCCGGGCAGCGGGATCGTCTACGCCCTGACGGTTTCTGCGGCCGAGGACACCGCACGGATCCTGACCGAGTCCGGGTACAGGGTCCGGCCCTACACGGGGCGGACCGACCCCGCCGACCGTGAGTCGGCCGAGGACGATCTCAAGAACAACCGCGTCAAGGCGTTGATCGCCACCAGTGCGCTGGGGATGGGCTTCGACAAACCGGATTTGAGGTTCGTGGTCCACTTGGGGGCGCCGTCGTCACCCGTGGCGTACTACCAGCAGGTCGGCCGTGCCGGACGCGCCACCGACAGCGCCGACGTCCTGCTCCTGCCCGGTCGGGAGGACGCCGAGATCTGGAAGTACTTTGCGACCGCCTCCATGCCTACCTGTGAGAACGCCGAGGCCGTGCTGGACACGCTCGCTCGGTCGTCGACCGCAATGTCGGTTGCGGCGCTCGAATCCGCGGTCAATATCAAGCGCACGTCCTTGGAGCTTCTCCTCAAGGTCCTGGCGGTCGAGGACGCCGTGGAACGCACTCAGGGCGGCTGGGCGGCCACGGGCAATCCGTGGACCTACGACGCCGAACGGTACGAGCGCATCGCAGAGGCCAGACGACGGGAACAAACGGCGATGCTGGACTACGAAGCAGGACAGATGTGCCGCATGCAGTTCCTGGCGGATCAGCTCGATGACCGAACGGCTCGCCCGTGTGGTCGCTGCGACGTGTGTGCGGGGCCCTGGTACCCGCAGGACGTCGACGACGAGGCCTCGCGCAGGGCCAAACACGGACTGGTCCGTGTGGGAGTCCCAATCGAGCCCAGGGCCCAGTGGCCGAGCGGGTTGCCCAAACTCGGTATCGAGATGAAGGGCAAGATCCCCACAGAGGAACGCTTCGAGCGAGGAAGGGTCCTGGCCCGGCTCACCGACCTCGGGTGGGGCAACAGGCTCCGGGAGGTCTTCGTGAACGACGACGCCGGAGCGCCGATCGATCGCGAGGTTCCCTCGGATCTCGGCAAAGCGTGCATCGCGGTTCTGGCCGAATGGGACTGGTCGGAACGGCCCGTCGGAGTGGTGTCCATACCGTCAGCCGGCCGCCCTCTGCTGACACGATCTCTGGCGCAAGGGCTGGCCTCGGCCGGCAAAATGCCGTATTGGGGCGAACTCGAGGTCTCACCGGACGCTCCGGCCGGCGTCGGCCAGCGTGGGGGAAACAGTGCGTTCGCCGTCGCTGGCGTCTGGGGAAGATTTCGGGTGGGGGATGAGCTGGCCGAACGGATCGGTCACGCCAAGGGGCCGGTCCTGCTGGTCGACGATCTCGTCGATTCCCGGTGGACCATGACGCTCGCCGCCAGGGAGCTGCGTCTGGCCGGGGCAGGCGGCGTGCTTCCCTTCGCGTTGGCCCTTCAGGGGTGAGAAGTCCTGCTCTTGGTCCTGGCCGTGGCCGTGGCGTTCCACGGGTCCTCGGGCCACGGATGCTTGACGTAGCGGCCCCGGTTTTCGGCGCGCACTTGCGGATACACGTTCTCCCAGAAGTTCGCGAGATCCTGCGTGACCGCGAGCGGCCGGCGCGCCGGCGACAGCAGGTGCAGGGTCACGGGCACTCGGCCGGCGCACACGGTCGGTCCGGTCGACCAGCCGAAGCATTCTTGTAATTTCACGGCGAGCACGGGTGGAGTCACCTGGTTCTCGTGGTCTTCGGCGGCGGGCCACTCCAGGCGGACGGCCGAGCCGCTGGGCACCCGGATGCGTTCGGGTGCGATCTCGTCGAAACGGGAGGCCTCGGGCCAGGGCAGGAGCCTTCTCAGCGCCGAGGTCGTATCCACGCGTCGCGGCGATGCCCCCTGGGCGATGGCTTCCAGCTCGGGCCCCAACCATGTCTCCGCCGTGCGAGTGAGCTCGCCCCATCGGACATCCGGCCAGGGATCTCCGAAGACGGCCCGCACCAGACCCAGGCGGGCGCGGAGAACCTCGAAGGACTCGGCGGGTCGAAGGACGTCACGGAGACCGACGTCGGCCAGAGCGCTGGCCACGGCGCGGCGACCTGCCTCGGCCGACGGACGGCAGGGGGCAGCACTGAGCTCGATCGCGCCGAGGCTCCGTACCCGGCGTGCACTGACCTTGCCGTCCCCCTGGAACGGGTCGAAGGTCGCGACCTCTTCCTCGCGCAGCATTTCGGCGCCCGCAAGCTGGGCGGTGTCGGCGTCCAGAACCGCGGCGGTCCGGATCAGCGGTGTCCCCTGAACCAAACCGGCCTCGGCCACGGCAAGCCATGGTTGGCCTGACAAGCCCGAGTCCCTGGGCAACGACGCACCCGTGCCGGAGGCCATCAGGTAGTCGGAGCTCCCCGAGCCTCTGACCCGGGCGATTCCGTCGGGGAAAGCGAGTGCGGTGACGAGGGCGGCGTCCTGCTCCGTGGCAGGCGGCGACGTCGAGGGCGTGCCCACCTCACGTTCCAGGCGCCGGACCTCGTGCTTCCACCGGTCGTCGCCCGAACGTCGCAACTGGCGGATCAGTGCCCAGACGTCTGCCCCCGGGGCGCGCTGGTCGGATTCCAGCGCCGCGACCGTCTCCGCGGCGGCGCGCGTGCCGACCAGATCGGCACCATCGAACAGGGCCCGGGCCAGCCTGGGATCGGCGGGCACCGTTGCAAGGCGTTGTCCCAGCGGAGTGGCCCGTTCCCCGTCGTCGATCGCTCCGAGAGCCGTCAAGGTCTTCCGGGCGCTGGCGTGAGCGCGTTCCGGCAACCGGGTGGGGAACCGGAGCCCTTTCCCGCCCGGTGCACCCCAACAGGCGAGGTCGAGAACCGCGCTCGTCAGGTCGCTGGTCTCGATTTCTGGCGGTGTGACGGCGGGCCGGGCGGCGTAGTCCGACGGCGACATGCACCGAACCACCTCGCCCGGGGCCTCTCGGGCCGCGCGCCCGGCCCGCTGGACCATGGCCGCCTTGGACGCACCCACGGTCACGAGGCCGCTCATTCCACGCATGGCATCCACCCGCTGCTGTCGGTCCAGACCGGCGTCGACGACCAGGCGAACCCCCGGGACGGTGAGCGCGGACTCCGCGACGTTGGTCGCGAGGATGATGCGCTGCCGGCCGGTCGTGGAACCTCGCAGGACCCGATCCTGTTCGCGCGGGGGAGTCCGCCCCATCAGGGTCAAGACCTCCGCTTCGTCACGGATCAAGCGTCTCGTCTCTCCGGCGACGCGTTCGATCTCCCGGGCACCGGGGAGGAACACGAGGACGTCGCCGTCGGTCGTGGCCCGGTGCTCGGCGATCGTTGTCGCCACGTGGTGCAGGAAAGCAGGGGTGACCCCACGCGCATCCAGAGCAGCGGCCTGCGGCGCGGCCCACGTCTCGGACAAGTCGAACGAGGCACTGGAAGCGCTGGCCACCGCGGCCGGTCGGGCGTCGTCGCCCATCAGTTCCGCCCACCTGCGCGCGTCCAGGGTCGCGGACATGACGACCAAGGACAGGTCATCGCGCAACTCCGCGAGTTGCCGGAGCATCCCGAAAGCCAGATCGGAGTCGAGGTGCCGTTCGTGGACCTCGTCGAGAATGACGCCCGCGGTATCGGCCAGCTCGGGGTCACGGATCAGGCGCCGAAGGAGGACCCCCGTGGTCACGAACTCGATGAGCGTCTCGGCGGATACCTTGTGTTCTCCCCTGACCGTGAATCCGACGAGACCTCCGACTCGCTCTCCCGAGAGCGCCGACAGGCGATGGGCCGCCGAGCGTGCGGCAATGCGTCGCGGCTGGGTCACCACTATGCGGCGCGGCCTCTCGACGGTGCCCCCGAGGTGCGACTCATTGGTGCTCTCGTTGGGGCGGCGGGCGGCGTGCTGTGAGATCCAGTTCGCGAGGAAGGGAGGGACGAGCGTCGTCTTGCCCGTGCCGGGTGGGGCCTCGACGACAGCGCGAAGGGCTGCGGCGTCGTCGCCCGCCGCCGCCAGGTGAGGAAGGAGTTCCGCAGCGGGCAGGGAACGGCCCATGGAGTCGACGTCGAAAACAGTCATCGTTTCAGCCTGTCAGCTGTGCACACCGGGGTTCGTGCAGGAGGCTCAGCCGGGGAGATTCTCGAACAGGGCCTTCGCGGTCACGAGATCCTGCCAGCCCATCCCCACGGTTTTGAAGAGGGCCGGGCGGGACGGATCGCGCTTGCCATCGAGGACGAGGGACGAGAGACCGACGAGGTCCTCGCGGCGGAGCAGATGTCGTTGGACGGCGATCACGGCGTCTCCGGCTTCCCGCAGGGCCGTATCCACGTCCTCCACGTAGAAGGCTGCGCGACGGGCCAGGGCGTCGTCGGTTTCCCGGGCGTCCGGTGAGTGCGAACCCATGGCGACGACGACGGCACCGTTCTGCACCTTGTCGCCGTCGAAGAGCGGTTCCTGGGAGCTGGTGCAACAGGCAATGATGTCTGCGTTCTCGACGTCGTCGGCTTCCCCCGCTTTTGCATTGAAGCCTTCCGAGATCAGCGTTTCCACCAACCGTGCGGTCTTGTTGGAACTCCGGCCGACGATCCGCACGCTCGAGATCTCGCGGACCGCAGCGGCCGCCCTGACGTGGTACTCGGCCTGCGGGCCGGTCCCGAAGACCACGAGGCGGCTCGCGTCGGGCGCAGCGAGCATCTCGATGCCCAAGGCGGAGACGGCCGGGGTGCGGATGGCCGTCAGGGCCGGTCCGTCGATCACGGCCAGAGGGCTGAGGGTGTCCGCGTCGAAGAGGAAGTAGCTGCCCTGGATCAGGGGTGCGCCTTTGCGAGGGTTGTCCGGTCCCAAGGTCAAAATCTTGATGCCCGCATAGTCACCGAACTCGCTCGGCATCATGAGGAATTCGCCGTGCTCGACCGCGGCCGAGGCCCGGGGGTGGGCGAGGGCGGGGTCGTAGCCTTGGAGCAACGCCTGTTTCAGAGCATCCACTGCGGCTCTCATCGGCAGGTGGGCCAGGACCTGCTCTGCATTGATGTTTCTGACTTCGGGCGATGCCAACTCGGACATTGATCCTCCACGGCTCACGCTGGTGCGCGGGCCCATTAGCGCGTCTGACTGCACACGCGAGTCTACCGGCCTTCGAGATGTCCTGCTCGTCACTCATTCCTCGCTCGCGCCGGTCGCCGACAGACGACGCCGATAGAGGGCGCAGCCGGCAAGAGTCAGCCCGAGCATGGCCGCGCACACGGCCGCCGCTCGGGGCACGACGGCCTTATTCGCGGCGGTCTGTGGGCGCGGGGCGGCTCGCGGGGACGGTTCCGCGCGGGACGACCCGTCGGAGCCCCGAACCGGGCCCTGGGCGACGGGTGAAATGCCGGTCGGCAACGGCGTCGGTTCGGTCATCGCAGCGGGTTTCGGACCGACGATTTCGTGATTGTGGTTCGATCCGTCCCCGGGAGCACCACCATGGCCCGTGCCCGAGGCAGGGGGTGGCGCCGAGGGCGACGGTGAGACCTTCGACGGCGTCGTGGCGGGCGTTGCGACAGGGGCCGGGCCGCCGAGGGCTGGCGAACTGGGGGCTGAGGATGGGATCGAGGAGCTGGGTGCCGAGGAGCTGGAAGACTGGGAACCGGATGACGGCGAGTCGGAAGCTGGTGCGTCGGAAGCTGGTGAGCTGCGGACGGAATCGGGGGCCGCGGTCGGGGTCTCTGCGCGCGGCGCGGTCGCCGAGGGGTGAGCGCTGGGTCGTGATGGGGGCGTCGCGCCGTGGCCGCTGGGCGCGGGGGACTGCGTCTCCCCGTGGCTGGTCGCGCAGGCGTTGATGGCTTGGTCTCCGACAGCGAACGTCAGACGGTGCTTGCCGGAGGTCAGCTTCCCGCCACGTGGCGTTTCCGCGGTGAACTGGAGGTCGAAAGCATAGGTTCCGGGCTCGGTGAAGGCCCAGCGGACCGGGGTTCGTGACGGCCCCGTGGAAGCGATCGACCATTTTCCACGGGTCGAGTCCACGAGCACGTTCGGAGGATTGTTCTCCTGTTGGGTATGGACGCCGAACCTCGAGCCTTGCGGCATCGATACCGGGACCAATGAGAAGTGGCCTCCCTCTTGGGAGAGCTCGGAATAGTCCACATCGGACGTGTCGAGGGTGAGACTGACCAGGTCCTGGTCGGGTTCCTGCGGCAGTTCGTAGAATTTCTCGCCCTCCGTTCCCAGGAACTCGGTCTCCGAGGGCATGAGCGGGCCGGTGCGCTCGCGGCGTGCGCGGTCAGGGACTCCGAGACACACGTCCTCGGGCCGGAAGACCTCCCGGTCCAATGCGGCGTCGTGGGGCGAATCGCTGTGTCGCAGGGAGAGCTCGGCCGCGTCATTGCGAAGACTCGCGCGCACGTCGACGGAGCCGCGAAGTATCTGCTGTCTGGTGGGTGCTGTCCCGTCCCGTACGGCTTTGTCCTGACCGGTCTCCGTCCTGACTTGGGCCGAAGACGGAAGCGTGCCCGGTCCGAGAACGAGCCCCAGGGCCAGCACCAGGCTCAGTGCCGCCGTACACACTCCGGTGCGCTTTCCTGAGGCACGACGTCGCTGTCCGGGTTGGTGGACCGGGTGGGAGATCGGCGTCATGGGGTCCTTTCCGGTGGTTCCGAGTGCTCGGCTCGATGGGATGCACACCCGAGCACAGCTACATTTGAGAATGATAGTCAGTTAAGATTTACTGCTGAGTAGCCCCGGTATCGCGCCGATCGGCACCCCACTCGCACCTCCCATGAGAAGGAAGAAGCATGACCTGTCAGAACAGGCGTTCTGCTCGAGCGCCGAAGTCCCTGTCCCTCGCTCTCGCGGCGGGTGTCCTCGGGCTGGCCGTGGCCGGATCCTCGTTCGTTGTTCCTGCTCAGGCCGACGACGCGAGCCAGGGCGCCCCGTGCGTATCGGGTCCCGCGGCGACCGCATTAGCCGAGGTCGTCGATGACGGACACTTCGACTTCGGTGCTCGGCTCAAGGGTGATGCCTTGGATGCGGTGGTCAAGGACGACCGGTCCTCACCCGGCTCGTGGAAGAGCAGTGAGAGCCTGATCTTCGCCCTGAGCGACGCGTCCGCCAAGCAGAAGATGCCGGCTGGCATGGAAAAGATTGCCCCGGCGGGTTCCGACGTGTTCATGATCGGGGCCACCCAGGTTGCCGGCGTTCCCTGGCTCGGGTGGAACACCCAGGACCAGGGTCTGGCCGAGCACGCCGATGGGGACGTGACCATGACCCTGGACTCGTTCGACGGGCCCGGTGACATGAGCGTGTTCCTGTCCGGAAATTTCGGTTCGCCCGGTACCGATGTCTTCTCCACCAAGGGCCAGAAGTCCTACCGCGTGCCCCTCCATACACACCAGCACGGCAACTGGGTCTTTACGCGGCCCGGTCATTACACGGCCACGGTCTCGTATTCGGTGAACCTCAAGGACGGTCGGCAGGTGAAGGCCACGGGCATGTTGCGGTTCGCCGTCGGTGACCAGGCAGTCGAGGAAGCCAGGGCCAACCCCGGAACCGTCGCTTCCGCCACGCAGAAGTGCGAGGACGCCGGGGGAGCGAGCGCCGAACGCAGCGGTGCCGCCGGCTCCGGTCCAGGGCACCAGGCCGCCCAGCACGGGGCCGGGGACCAGTCGCAGGGCACGACGGCTGACGGCGTCGCCACGGGAGGCGGATCGAAGGGTGCGGCTGGAGGTCAGGCCGACGCCGCCGGGCAGAACCCTGGGCAGCTGGCCGAAACAGGTCCGCGCGAGGACGCGATGATCGTCTGTGCCCTGTTCGGAATCACGTTCACCGTGTGCGGTGCCCTCGTGGTCCGAACGATCCGTCGTGCCCGCCGCTCCGTGTGAAGCGCAGGAGCGCGCTGAAGGCCTTCGGCGCCCTCGGGTTGCTCGCGACAACGAGTTGCTCCGGCGGCGCCCGTGGGTCCGCGGCACAGGTGCGGCGCTCCGAGTCGGGACGCGTCAACGTCGTCGTCACGACGCCGATCCTCGCCGATGTGGCACGTCGCGTCGGGGGTGACCACGTATCCGTCACGTCCTTGGTTCCCTCGGGCGCGGATCCTCACTCTCACGAACCGAGCCTGCGGAATATTCGCGATCTGGCGTACGCGGATCTCGCCTTCACCAACGGAATGTTGCTCGAACAGCAAAAACTGCTGCGGACCGTGAGCGCGAATCTTCCGGACGCGGCAGGCGATCCCATCCCGGTCGCCGAGAACATCGAGAAGTATGGCGGGGTGCTCCGGCCAATGACCGAAGACTTGTCGCTGGACACCGTGTGGCTCGGAATGCGCGTCGAAGGAAGCGTGGGCGACCAGGACGGATCCGTGACACTCGAAACCACCGCGATCACGGGACCGGGCAGAACGGCCGCTTTCGTCACCGAAACCTTCGGCCGCGTGACGCGAGTCGCCGACTCCGCGGCCGAGGGTGCCCGACGTGGCGGCGGCACACATGGGAGTCGTGGCTCGGCGAAAGTCTTCGCAGAGGGAGAGCCCACTGTCGGGCAGCTCGGCGCGATGGAGTTGCCACAACAGGCCCATACGCACCTGTCCTGGGCTTTCACGGAGCCCGGACGCTACTCCATGGAGCTGCGGGCGGTCTTCCGCGGCGAGACGATCGCGACCGGCGTCGTGCACTTTGCGGTCGGCATCGACGCCAATCGGGCCGCCTTGGCTCTGGGACCGGATGCGCAGGTTCTGGACGGCGGGCACGCGGACATCACGGCCGACGTCGCCCGGCGCGTCATCGTGCTCCGGGCGGATGCGGAGAACGGGCCTCGGGAGTACGACCCCGCGTCGACGGTCGTCGTCGTGCCGGCCAAAGCGCTCCAAGAGCTCCCGGGAGGCAGTCAGTACAGGTTTCTGGGGCGACCCGGAGACCAGATGTATCTCCTGGCCCAGGCCGTTTTGGGCAAACACGTCCACGGAGACATTGACCCCCACTTCTGGCACGCCGTCCCCAACGTCAAGGCGGCCGCGCAGGTGATGCGTGACCACATGGCGAAGGTATTTTCCGAGTACGCTTCCGCGTTCCAAGCGAACGCCCATGACTACTCGGAGCGCCTGGACCGGCTCGAGCAGGAGCTGCGCGCAGCGTACGGCTCGCTCCCGGAATCCAGGCGCGATCTCATTACCGCCCACGACGGCTACGGCTACCTGGCCGAACACTACGGTCTCAAGGTCGAAGGCTTCGTCGCCCCCGTCCCCGGCACCGAGCCGGGTCTCCAACAGCGGCAACGGCTCGCGCGGGCCATCCGGGATCTGCACATCCCGGCGGTCTTCGTGGACAAGGGGACGACAGGCCGCGGCAATGTTCTGCAACAGGTTGCCGACGACGCCGGCGTGCGCGTCGCGCAGCTGTACTCCGACACCCTGGACGCCGAGGCCCCGAACTACGAGGACATGATGCGCCACAACGCCCGCACGATCACGGATCACCTCCGGGGATAGCTTCCCGATCGACCAACCCCGACCCACCATGCACTGCACCCAGAGGAATACAGTGACTTTTCGAAACCAGCACATCCGCATCCTTCCCTCCTTTGCCCTGGCCCTTGCCCTGGCCCTCGGTGGCCCATCCTCGGCGTTCGCCGAACCGCCGTCGTCGACCGGTTGACCGAGAAGACCGTCGAGGAAAAGGCTCTCGAACAACAGATATCCGACCAGGAGCAGATCGCCCACGGCCACGCCGCGATCGACCAGGGACATGTGGATATCGGCCCCAAATTCGTCGACGGACAGTGGAAGCTCATGATTCATGACGACCACGACGCCGAGCCTGTCTGGCGGTCGCCGGAAGACGTCGTCCTGAAATCCGGAGACGCCGCGCTGCTTCCCAAGCCGGAGGACGCCGCCTACGACTTCGTGCAGGCCAACCCGGGGGACGAGGTCTACGTGGTGCCGCAGACAGAGAAGTCGGGCGTCGTGTGGCCGGGGTGGAACACTCAGGACCCAGAAACCGAGCGCCGACTCGGCCCGGGCGCGACCCTGTCGATGGAGGGCGTGGAAGGGCCGGGCCAGTTCAGCCTCTATCTGGAGAACGGCAACTTTGCCGGCCCCCAGGTGCTGTGGAATTCGGCGGACGACGCCGGCCAGGACATCTGGGTTCCGAAGAACAGCCACACCCATGCGAACTGGGTGTTCACCCGTCCTGGGGTCTACTTCGTGACTGTTCGTGCACACGCCAAGCTCGCGGACGGTACCGAGGTCTCCGACACGCAGCGCCTGCAATTCGCCGTCGGGGACTCCACGGATGTGGAATCCGTTTTCGCCCGGGCCAAGGCTCTTGGTGAACCGAAGCCCGCGAGCCAGGCCGACGCGTCCTCGGGCGCATCCGCGGGCCCGTCCTAGGGGGCCGACAAGGGCACCGATACCGCGACCATGATCATGGTGGGCGCCGGATCCGTGATTCTGCTCGGCGGAGGAATCGCGTTCTGGGTGAGTGCACGCGGCCGACGAGCGAAAGAGGCCGCATCGGTCGAGGAGCGTCGGCCGTGACGGCTCCACGGCTTTCCGTCGATGACCTCACCGTCCGACTCGCGGGCCGGGACATCATCACCCATCTCGACTGGACCGTGCGGTCGGGCGAATTCGTGGCGTTGATCGGCCCCAACGGGGCCGGAAAAACCACGTTGCTCCGGTCGATCCTCGGGCTGATTCCTCGGGCGGGCGGGAACATCACCGTGGACGGAGAACACGCCTCGAGGGCGCGAGGAGTCCTCGGGTACGTTCCGCAGAAACACCACTTCGCCTGGGATTTTCCGCTGACGGTCGAGGACGCCGTGATGAGTGGCCGGACACGCAGCATGGGGTGGTTGCGCAGGCCCCGTGTCGCCGACTGGCGCCGGGTCAACCAGGCCATCGAACGTGCCGACCTGGGGCGATTGCGACGTCGTCCCATCGGCGAACTCTCGGGAGGGCAGCGACAACGCGTCCTCCTGGCCAGGGTCTTGGCCAACGAGCCCAAGGTACTGCTGCTGGACGAGCCGTTCACCGGCGTCGACGTGCCGACTCAGGACATGCTCATCGAACTGTATCGGCAGCTTGCCGCCGATGGCTTGGGGATCGTCATGAGCACGAACGACGTCTTGGGTGCCTTGGACGATTGTTCCCGCATCTGTGGGCTGCGCGGCCGCATTGCCCTCGACGTCGACCCCGCCGACGTCGGTCCCGAGTGCCTCAACGCCTGGTTGCGAGGCCGAGAAGATTCCGTGCCCCGCCCGGCCGCAGAGACGACGAAAGCGAGACCCGAATGATTGCCCCGTGGGAATTCGTGCAAGACCTTTTCAATCCCAACCTGGGATTTTTGTTGCGTGCCCTGGCCGCGGTCGTGATCTCGTCCGTGGTCTGCGGCGTGGTGGGTTTTCACGTGGTGATGCGCGGGATGGTGTTCATCGGGGACGCCGTGGCGCACTCGGTTTTCCCGGGATTGGCCGTGGCTTTCGTCGTCGGCGGGAACATGATGCTCGGAGGGCTCATCGCGGGGGTGCTCACCGCCGTGCTGGTTGCAATTTTCAGCCAGAATCGCAAGCTATCGGAAGATTCCGTGATCGGCATATTCTTCGCGGGCGCCTTCGCTCTGGGGATCGTGATCATCTCTCGCGCGCCCGGATATTCGGGGTCGGTCGAGGACTTTCTCTTCGGCTCGATCGTCGGGGTTTCGGAGCGCGACGTTCTGTGGGGTGCCGTGGCCGGGGCCGCGCTGATCGTGGTGCTGGCCCTGTTCGACAAGGAAATCGTGGCGGTCGGCGTGGACCGGGAGACCGCGCGAGCCATGGGGCTTCCGGTCTTGGCGCTGGACATTCTGCTCTCGGTCGTCGTGACCGTGAGCGTGGTGGTTTCCTTGCAGACCATCGGCAACGTCCTGGTGCTCGCCCTGATCGTCATCCCAGCCGCCGCGTCGCGTCTGATGTGCACGCGGTTCCACACCATGATGGTTGTCTCTCCCGTTTTTGCCGCGGTGTGTGCGACGACGGGTCTGTATATCTCCTGGTCGATCGACCTGCCGGTGGGTGGCACGATCGTTCTGACCATGGTCGCGGCCTTCCTGGTGTGCTGGACACTCACCGCGTTGCGTGGGCTTGCTTCTTCCCGCGCTGCATCGCCGGCTCCGTCCACGCTGGGGGCCGGCGGCGATTCCCATGCCTCATAAGCGTCGATGACTGCCCCCGGCTGGGGTGCGTACATTCCCTATTGGGCATGTACGCGCCCCGGGGCGGGGGTCAGTTCTCCGTCGTGGGCGCCGACGTGTTCCGGGAGGTCTTGCCACGGCGGTATCTGGTCATGGCGATCAGTGCCATGCCGCCTGCTATTGCACAGAGAGCGAGCGCCGAGATCAATTGGCCTCGCAACCCGGTCGCCGCGAGAGTTCCGGTTCCAGGGCGGCGCCCTGAGGATTCATTGGTCCCAGACCCCGATGACTGAACGGTCCTTGCCGGGGACCCGAAATTCTGAGCCTGAGCCGCAGTGGCTCCGGGGCCAACCGGATTCGACGCGGAAGAGCCGCGGGCTGCGTCGCTTGTCGCGAACCCATGGTCCTCACGGTGGCCCACCTCGGCAACGGCCCCACTCTTCGCGTCCGCACCCGGACCGGCGTTCCCCTGGCCGACGGCCGGCTCCTTGTCGGCGACGTCGCCCTCTGGGGAGCCGACCCGTCCAGTAGGCTCCCGCCCGGCGTCGTCGTGCTGGGTGCGACCACGTCCGGAATTGTCGTGTCCACCGGCTCCAGCACCGGTGCCTTCTTGGTGGGCGTGCCCGTCGTCAGGTGCGGAGGCGCAATCGTCGTTCTCGGGTTCTCCCACGACCACGAGGAGCGATTGCTTCTTCGAAGAAATCGGTGTTCCGTCCTTCAGGGTTGCCGAGTAGGCGACGTCGAAGGCGTAGGTTCCCGGCTTGGTGAAGGCCCAGTTCGCGTGGACATGCGTCGAGAAGGTCGATCTCAGCGCGTGTTTCTGCTGTGTCGAATCGATCAGCACCGAGGGGCGACCAATGTAATCGGTCGTGAAGAGACCGAAATTGGCCCCGCGGGGCATGCGCTTCGGCTCGATCGAGAGACGGACGCCGTCCTCGGTCAGGGCGCCGAAATCGACGTCCTGGGTGTTGTATCCCGGCCAGAGGACCCCTTCTTGCTGGGTCTGGGGCATCCCGTAGAACACGGAGTTCTCCGGTCCCAAGAAGTCCAGTTCGTGGGACATCATTCCTGCGCCGTGACGCTTGTGTCGTGCATTCTCGCCCACCACGAAGTTCACGTCGTCGATTTCCCTCTCGACCGTCGTGGTGCCGTGCTGCCGGGTTTCGTCCTTGAGTGCGATGTTGAGGCCGCCGTCGGAGGTCTTGCCGACGATGTCCACGTGCCCGTTGTCGAGCGGTAGCCGACGGGCGAGATCGGGGTCCTCGCACTTCTGGGTGCCGTCCGTGCTCGGCGTCGTTGGCTCCGGGCTGGCGGAGGGCGATGTCGGAGTCGGAGTCGATGGGGTCGGTCCGGGCTCCTCGGTGGGGATGGGCTCTGACTTGGCGTCGAGGTCGGTCGTTCCGTCGGCGTTGCCGACGGCTCTGGGGAAGGAATGGGCGACGGCTCCGGCGTCGGTTCGGGCGTCGGCTCCGGCGCTGGTTCGGGCGTCGGTTCGGGCTTCTCCGTGGGGCTGCCCGCGGCGTCGATGGTCAGCGTTCCTGGCCTGGTGACCTTGAGGTCGGCCGTGACCGGCTCCTCGAGCGTCACGGTCCCCTTGAAAGCGTCTATATCCGGGTGGGGGTAGACGGACATGCGGAATTGGCTGGTCGGGGTCAGGAAGTCGGTCTCGTAGTAGGCGACGGCGACACCGTTCTCGATGTAGTCGGAGAACACCGAGGTGGGGTACCGGGCCTCGGGGGTCTTGTAGATTCCGCCCGTCACCAGGCCTCGAATCTTCGGGTCGCGGAAGCGGGTCGTCACCTTGGTGAATCCGGAGGCTTCCGCAGGTTCGACCTGGAGAGCGTAGTCGCCCGACTCCGGCGTGTAACGCTCGGTGGCCAATGGCGTGTTCGCAGGGTCCGGCCCCGCCGTCGGCCACGTCCCGTGGCCTTGGGACGACGTGACTCTCGCCGATTCGCCCTGAACATACGGAAGGGTCGGGCTGATCCAGCGTGGGGAGGATCCGTCGTTGGGGGTGAACACTCCTTGCAGGACGGATCGCTGCGACCCCAGAAGTTCGTCCCACGCGGCTTTTCCGTGGTGGACGTCGACGTCGGTCAGGAAGTACCCCTGGTCGTAGAGCGTGAGCGTGCCCTCGGTGTCCGTGCCGGCGTCGAAGGAGATGGTGCTGAGGTTCTCATCGCCGTCCTTTTCCTTCGACGCTCGTGGCGCGACCGACAGCTCGTATGAGGTCTTCCCGATATCTCCGTTCGGTGCGGCGTCGAAGCGTTCCTTGGTCGAGGGCTGCGGTTTCGCCTTGGGTCGCTGGCCGCCGACCTGGATTCTCATCGTGGTCGGTGTGGATTCGATGGTGCGGCCATCCGTCCCGCGGGCCACCGCTCGGTAGGTGAGTTCGTAGCGACCAGGACGGGAGAACAGCGTCTGATTGTGCGTGTGCTGGCCGGCGGTGAGGCGGCCGGAACGGCGTCCGTCGACGGAGGAACTGAGAATCCGACTCACATCCATCGGATCTTCGGCGTCGCCCTCTTCGTGGGGCATGTAGTTGAGCATCTCCACGCGTCCCGGGCCGTCCACAGACAGCAGGTCGAGGAAGAAGGAGCCGTCCCGGAAGGTGTCCACGGGGATGTCGGTGGCCGCGCCGAAGCCCCACCAGATCGGGTCGTGATTGCCCCACGGGTTTGCAGGGGCCATGTACCAGGTGTCTCCGGGCGTGCCCAAGAAAGCGAGACGTGGATTGTCGGGCACCTGGAACTGGTACTGGTTCTGGTCGTTGGTTCCCCAGCCCTTGCCCACCCAGGCGACGACGTCGTCGAGCGGGTACGACGCACCGTGATCCTCGCTCTTGAGGGAGAAGCCGCCGTTCTCCCAGAACGTTTTCGGCGAGTCGATGTGAGCCCGAGTGGCGACCCGGCGGCCGTCATCGGGCCCGGCGATGGCTGGAGTTGATCCGAAGGCGAGCATCGCGGCGCAGGCGAGCGAAGCGACGGTGCGGATCCAGCGTGGACGAGTGAGGCGGCGTCGTTCGGTGCCGTCCGACGCCACGGACGACGACGGCGGAGAAGTGCGGTGGCCTCTGGCGTGCAACCGGGACATGCTGTCCTTTCTCATCAGCGTCCGGTCGCTTGGCCTGCCCAGCCTCGGTACAACCTCCGGGGCGTGAGGAAGAAACCCGGCGTGCCGGTACGGTGCGCGAGGTGAGTGACAGGAGAAGCATACACCGTAATGAGAATTATTAGCATCTGAGGGTCGGTCTGAGGGTCGGCGAGGGGCGAGGCCCGGAGGGTTCGGCCAGGGGCGAGGCTCGGACGGTTCGGCCAGGCGAGGTGGGGCGAAGCGCTCCGGGGCGTGCGCGGGCGGCGAGGTGGCAATTTTGTGCGTGAGTAGGAGCCGATGGTGAGGCCTGATGCACGATTGAGACCTTGGCGCGCTTTTTGGGTCGTCGTCCGTGCGAATTCGTCGCGGCCTGTGCAGCCTCCTGACGCCATTCGGAGGCGGTTGCCCGTTTGAGAGGAAGTTGCCGCCGTGAGGTGGAGGTTTCGCGACCACCTAACGGCGGAATTTGCCACGAAATTGGGTAACCGCCACGTAACTGAGGAGCTGCCGAGGTCGCGCGGTCCACGAGGTGGCACTATTGGGCGTTCCCAGCGCCGAGGTGGCAATCTCGTGCGTCTCGCGCGCCGAGGTGGCAGTTTTGGGACTAATTCCACCGAATTGGTGCACTAATCTGCCACCTCGCGGGGATTCACGCACGAAAATGCCACCTCGCGGGGAGTTGCGCACGAAAATGCCACCTCGTCCATCGACGATGCGCAGGCGGCGCGGCGGACCTCGACGTCAGCCCTAGTCACGTGCTCATACCCGCCGACTTCTCACTCGCAGTCTTCACGCCCGTCGACCACCGGGCCAAACACCCACCCACCGACCACCGGCCCAACCACCCGCGCGCCCACACCCTCCCGCCACCCCAAAAAAGACAAAGAAAAAGCCCCCGCATCCCCGGAATTTCAGGGATGCGAGGGCTTCTCGCTGAGCGGTGACGGAGGGATTTGAACCCTCGGTACGGGGTTACCGTACACGACATTTCGAGTGTCGCACCTTCGGCCGCTCGGACACGTCACCAACTTCGGCAACTTTACCGGCTCGAAGGGGGCGACTCAACTTGGGCGGCGCCGAAAACCGGGCGGATCATATTGGCTTCGTCACGTGTAGCGGGGGCCGACGATGTAACCGTCGATGATTTTCAGTACTGCACGGGCGGCGTCCTGCGTGGTGCGGGACGACGAATTCATCTCCCGTTCCATCGCGAGCATGAAGGTCGCTCCGAACACTGCGACGGTGATCGACCGGTTGTCCGGGTGCTCAGCGGTTTCGTAGAACTCCTCGAGGTCATCGATCAGCTCGGTGACCTTGTCGATGACCACGGAGCGCTGCTGGGCCAGGACTTCCGACGTGCCACCGTCCGGCCTCCACATTTCCGCCACGGCGAGGCGTGCGAAACCGGGTTGCCCTTCGAGGAATCTCAACGAAGCGATCACACCGCGAGAAATCCGCTCCCGGGGATCTCTGACGCCCTCGCCTGCATCCTCGATGGTTTCCACGACCAGTTGGACGCCGTAGCGGAGGAGCCCGTCCACCATCGACTTCTTGGACCCGAAGTTGTAGTAGACGGTGCCCTTCGAGACGCCGGCCTTGGCGGCGACTTCCTCGACCGTCGTCGCCGTCGGACCCTTCTCGCTCATGATCACCATGGCCGACTCGAACAGGCGAAGCTGGGTCCGATTGGTGCGACCGGGTCGACGACGGATGCCGCCCGACTCGCCGGTCGTGCCACGGTTCTTTGCCGGCGTCACAGTTCCACCTCCGGGCTGAGTTTCTTGAGGGTCCAGGTTCGGTCCTTGATCGATCCCATGAATCCGAAGAGTAGCCCGATCAGTAGGCTGGCCACCAGGATCAGAACCAACCAGGGCACGGAGCCCTCATTGATGCCGTAGGCGAGACGACGCACTCCGGTGATGGCGTAGCCCATGGGCAGAGCATGGTGCAGCCATCGCAAGGATTGGGGCAGTGTCTCGTAGGGCATCATGCCACCCGATGTCACCAGTTGGACGATGAGCAGAACGAGGACCAGGAGCTTGCCCGGGGCCCCGAAGAGCGAGATCAGTCCTTGCCCCAGGGCGCTGAAGGCGACGGACGTCAGGAGCAAGAACCAGAACACCAGCCATGGATGCTCCATCTGGAAACCGAGGGCGAACTTCACTACCGCGAACAGAACGACCGCCTGGGCGATTCCGACCACCAGGAACGGAATCCACGAGCCGATCGCGATCCTGAAGCTCGAGGTGTGCGAGGCCAGGGCGCGGTCGTTGTTGGCCCGCAGGAACTGGCCCGCCATGAGTATCCCGATCCACAGTGCCAGGACTATGAAGAACGGGCCCATGCCCTCGCCGTAGTTCCGGGCGGAGGCCAGTGAATTGTGGTTGTCGGAGACCGGATCCGACATCACAGAGGCCAAGGAGGACTGTTGGTCCTTGTCCAGATCCGGAACCTGGTTCCGGCCGTCCTCGAGGCCCTTCTGCAGGTCCTGCGAGCCCTTCGTCAGGTCCCCGGATCCGCCCTTGAGCTGGTCGGCCCCCTGATCCAGCTGGTTCGATCCGTCGACCGCCTGCCTCGTCCCGTCGGCGAGTTGCTGAGCGCCGTCGCGGGCCTTGACCTGGTTGTCGTACAGAGTCTGCGATCCGTCCACCAGGCTTCCGGTGGACCCTGCGAGGCTGCCGATGCCTTCCGCAAGCTGTTGGGCTCCGCCGTTGACCTGTTGGGCTCCGGAGGAGAGCTCGCCGGTCTTCTGGTCGACGGTCGAGGCGCCGCCGGCGAGCTGCTGCGCGGCGTCGTCGGCGCTCTTGGCACCGTCGGCCACCCCGGAGGCGCCGTCATTCAATTGCGAGATGCCGGTGGTCAGCTCCGAAATCTTGGCCGCGACCGACGACGACCCGTCGGCGGCGCACGAGGAATCCCGCAACTTCTGCAACGATGCACCGGAATCGGTGTTCTCTACGGAGTCGAGGTTCTGACTGGTTGCCTGGGCGATCCGTGACTTTGTCTCGTCGTTGGAGACCGAGGAGACGACTTTCTGTGCCTGCTCCTGATTCAGGACGCCCTGATCGACCAGTTGCTGGACCTGCTCAGAGGTGGCCGCACCGACTTCCGAGACCACGGAGTTCGATACATCCTCCGAGAGCCTGCCGGAAGGCGCGGACGTGTTGGCCGCGGAGAGATCCTGGCACACGGCGTTCAGGTCGTTGCCGACCTGGCCGATACCGGATTCCTTGACCTTCTGGTCCAGGGTCGCCGCCCCTTGCGAGAGCTGCGCCGCGCCTCCCGAAAGCTTCGAGGTTCCGTCGGCCAGCTGCGAGGAGCCCGAGGACAGTTGGGAGGTTCCGTCCTGGAGCTGCGCCGAGCCGTCGGCCAGTTGGGAGGTTCCCCCGGTCAATGTCTTGGCGCCCTGGTTGAGCTGCTGGGCACCGCCGTCGAGTTTCTGGGCGCCGTCGACGGCCTGTGCATTGCCGTCGACCAGCTGATTCTCCCCGTCGAGCAGAGAATGCGAGCCGCTGTTGAGTTGCACGGCACCGTCGGCCAGCGTGGAGGTTCCGTGCTTGAGCTGGTCGACCGCCGTGGAGAGGTTGACCGCACCGTCAGAGAGCTTCCTCGAACCGTCGGCCGCATTGGAGAGCTGACCGTGAATGTCCGTGAAGCTGGCCAACATCTGCTGGGCGGTTTCGTTTCCCACCTCTTGGGCCACCTGATCGCAGATAGTGGTTCCCGCCTTCGAGACGATATTCGTCAGGAGGTAGTTGTTGGCGTCGTTGGTCACGATCTCGAGCCCCGCCTTTTGGGGATCGACGGTACCCGGAGTGCCGTCCTTGTCCGGGGTGAATTCGGACGTCGAGAGGAGCCGTTCGGAGAAGTCGCTCGGGATCACGATGGCGAAGTCGGTCTTGCCGTCCTTGACCTCCTTGACCGCCTCATCGCGCGAGGAAGCATCGTGCCAGTCGAAATTCTTGGAGTCGTGGAGCTTGTCCGTCACGCTCTGCCCGGTGTTGATCGGGGAGCCGTCCGGTTTGTTGGCCCCGGCGTCCTCCATCGCGATGGCACCGGTGACGTGATCGATCTTCCCGTACGGGTCCCAGTTGGAATACAGGTAGATGCCGCCGTAGAGGAGGGGGATGCAGGCGAGGGCGACCATGACCAGTTTCGGAAAGACGCCACCGGTCATGCGCTTGAGCTCCGTGAGAGCGAGGCGAAGGGAAGTCACGAGAGGTCCTCCTGGGCGGTGCGAGGTGTGAAGAGTTCGTCGAGGGGCAATCCGGACGGCACGTAGGGCTTGGGGGCGGTTTCACCGATGCGCGCGGTCAGCCCGTGCCACGAGGTGCTGATTCGAGGGACGACGGCGACGACGGCGCGCGGATGCTCCTCGTTCCTGGCCAGTCGATGGAGGCGGGGGAGCCAGGTCGCGGTGTGGTTCGCGTGACGCGAGGGGGTGTCGAAGACCAGAAGATCCGACCGTTTCTCCTGGCCGGCCAGGGCGACGACGAGGCGAATCCGCTGATCGGGGGTCAACTGTTCTTCCCAGAGGTTGTCGAGATCCTCGAGTCCGTGATTGCGGAGCCATTGCTCGGTTGACGGGCGTTTCAGCATCTTGTGCGGCATGTAGGACAGCATTTCCGCGGCGTAGTCCCGAACCCGCATGTGCTCCTCCATCTGGTTCACGCGCGGGGAATCGACCAGAGAGGACCGCCGGCGCAGGGTCTTGCGCTTGTCACTGCCGTCCCAAGAAATCGTGCCCTTGTCGGGACGCAACCGACCGGTCAGGGCGAGTGACAAGCCTGAGCGCTGCAACTGGCTGTTGCCCTGGACAAGGATCAGCTCACCGACTTCCACGGTGAAGGAGGTGCGTTCGATCAGGGGCGCGTGACGCCCCTTGGCTTGGACTGCCTCGACTTCGAGCACAGGCGTGTCTCCTCGATGGGTGAGTGATTGGCGGAGGCGATCCCGGGGTGGAGGAATCGTGACACTGCTAGCCTAATTGTACTGACGGGTCAGTTCTAGTCATTCACGGCAAACTTATAGGGTGATGCTATGCACTCGGCCCCGAATTGTCTTCCGTCGAGTCGCATTGCGGGCGTTTCGCAGCGAAGAAGTCCCGCAGGAGCAGGGCGCATTCTTGCGTTCTGACCTCGGGGAAGACCTCTACCCAGTGATTGAGGCGGCGCTCCCGGAGGATGTCGAAGACCGATCCGACGGCGCCGGCCTTCTCGTCCCAGGCGCCGATCACCAACCGTGGGATGCGAGCCAGGACGATGGCACCCGCGCACATGGGGCATGGTTCGAGGGTCACGACGAGCGTGCAATCATCCAGGCGCCAACGCCCGAGGTGCCGGGCGGCCTCTCGGATGGCGAGCACTTCCGCATGGCCCGTGGGGTTGGCGTCGGCTTCCCTCCGATTCCGTCCGCGCCCGACCACCCGGCCGGTCGCATCGAGGACGACGGCGCCGATCGGCACATCGCCGCTCTGGCGCGTCTGCTCCGCCTCGGCCAGGGCGAGGCCCATCCACTCGTTGTGGAGCTCCGAAAAGTGCGTCATGGGTCCATTGTCTGCTGTAGTTTGGAGCCATGCGAGTCAAGATTCTGGACCACCCCTTGGTCAGCCACAAGGTCACCGTTCTCAGGGATCGGGAGACCCCTTCACCACAGTTCCGGCAGCTCGTGGACGAACTCGTGACTCTCCTGGCCTACGAGGCCACACGCAATATCCGCGTGGAGCCCAAGACCGTCCGGACTCCGGTGACCGAGACCGAGGGTGTGGTGATGGCCAGGCCGCGCCCCCTCGTGGTGCCGATTCTTCGCGCCGGCTTGGGCATGCTGGAAGGCATGACCCGGCTGATTCCGACGGCGGAAGTCGGCTTCCTGGGAATGGCTCGCCACGAGGAAACTCTCGATATCGTCACCTACGCCGAGCGGCTTCCCGATGACCTGACGGGTCGCCAGGTCTATGTTCTGGACCCGATGCTCGCAACCGGTGGCACGCTTATCGAGTCCATCAAATTTCTGCGCGAGCGCGGCGCCGACCACATCACCTGCCTGTGCATTCTTGCGGCGCCCGAGGGCATGAAGGCCCTCTCCGAGGGTGTCGAAGGGATGGAGAACGTCGATTTGTTCCTGGCCGCCCAGGATGAACGCCTCAATGAGAAGGCCTATATCGTCCCCGGCCTCGGCGACGCCGGCGACCGCTTGTACGGACTCGCCGACTGAACGACATCTCGGATGTGACCAAAGCCACGCTCCATAGATTTTTTGGACGGCCCGAGGTGGCGGTTGCCTCGTCGTGAAGTCCGCTCACGACGTCGCGCACTCCGTTTGGTCTTCGTTGGAAACGTTCGCATGGCGAACGGCGGATGGGCTGTGCGAGGCCCGAGTGTCTCGACTCACTTTCTGCACTCACGGGTTTTGTTCGGACAATTCGGCGCGGTCCTGGGGGAATCCTGGGAAGGCCGCCGGGGATCGAAAATTATGCGCCCGATGCCGCTTGACAAACGGCCAGTTTCGTGGATGTTCTAGCGCCTCATGCGACCGTTGCCCGCAATGAGCGGATTTCCTGCATATGCAACCTGACTCGATGAGCTCGGCCGGACGCATGATATGCATGATTTGAATGATATCTTGCATATTTGAGACGAACTATCTCATGATTCGGACGCGTGAACCAATTGTTACTTGCAGGAACCGAGTAACGGGTAGAGCATGGAAGAAAGGTCTGATCACTCCCAGAAGGTTCCGTCAGGATCTGTGCGGCAGTGTCGGCCGTCAGGTCGTGGTGCCTTCCGCGGCCGCCATCAATCATCCGTGCGGCTCCGGCCGTATGAGGCCCGAATTGCAGAAGGACGGCGATCGAATGTCAGGCGCACCCGGATACGTGCACATTTCCCAGCGCAACCGTGCCAACAGTGCCGCTGCCATGCGAGCCAGCGGCATGACCGGCCGTGGAGCGGTCGGCGAACCTTCCGACTACCGCTCCTTGCGTGCCATGAACCCTTCCACGCCCATCGCACAGCCCGAGGCCAGCTCGTCGATCCGCCCCACGGCGGCCGACAACGAGGCGCGAGGGTTCGTCCTGTACGTCGGTCTCAACGAAGACGTCGCTGCACAGAACGGCACGTCCTTGGTCCGCATGGTCCAGGACATCCGGGCCTACGCTCAGACCCTGGTCCCTCAGGCCGAGTCCTACGCCGCCGTCGCGATTGCCCCGGCGGGTGCCGAAGGATCCGACCTCGACGTCGTTCGTGACGCCTTGGGTGACCCCACCGCGCCGAAGAGCCAGGCCGAAGCCGTTCCGGCGGGCCACGCTCCCGCCCCGGAGTCGAAGCCCAGCCAGCCCGCCGGCGTCCTGATCGATCTGTCCAGGCGCGAGGTCTTCCTGGACGGTGATTTCCTCAACCTCACGTACAAGGAATTCGAGCTGCTGAACTACTTGGTCGAGAATTCGAATCGCACCGCCGGTCGCGAGGAATTGCTTGACGCCCTGTGGCGCGACGCGGACGAAACGCCGAATGAGCGGACGATCGACGTCCACATTCGGCGGTTGCGTTCCAAGTTGGGACGCTTGTCCAATACCGTTCGCACCGTGCGCGGACAGGGCTACCGCTTCTACGAGCACCCGGAGGTCGTCGTCTGGGCGGCCCCCGAGTATTCGATCTAGCCTTCGAACAATCGTCAGGGGCCGGGAAGTGCCACACGGTGCCTCCCGGCCCCTGGTGTGTCCCAGGACGACGCCGTTCCGAGTCGCCTGGTTTGTAGACTTGGCCCATGAGTGCGCTGACCGATCCCCGTTCCCAGGCCAAGACCTTGATGATCATGCGTCACGCGGAGGCCGACATGCCCTGGGGCACGAGCGACTTCGACAGGCCCCTCACGCCGAGCGGGCACAGGGACGCGCCACGAGTCGGTCGCTGGATGCTCGAGCATGGGGTGGTCCCGGAAATGATCGTCTCCTCGTCGGCTCTCCGGACCCGTCAGACCTGCACCTGGGTCTGCGACGAGCTGGGGGAGAAGGCACCGACCGCGAGTCTGGAGGACCGGCTCTACAACGCCCCGACGCTTGAGTTGCTGTCGGTGCTCGGCCGGACCCCGGAGACCGTCCACTCCCTCCTTGTCATCGCACATTATCCGGCGGTCCAGGACGCCGTCCTTTCGCTCGCGTCCCCGGACTCGGACTATGAGGCGACGATGGGGATTTCTTCCGGTTTTCCTCCCGCGGGGCTTGCGGTGCTGAGCACGGACAAACCCTGGGCGGCACTGGACGGTGCGGACGCGGTATTGCGGTTCTTCATTGATCGTTGATACCTTCCGTACTGAGGCCTCCAACGGGCCTGCGGACGAGGGAGCAGTACCCGCACCACGACAAGACTGACTCGAAGGAGGAAGATTGTCGTGGCATGGCTAGTGCTTGTTGTCTCGGGCGGACTGGAGATGGTGTGGGCAGCGGCGCTCTCTGCGTCCCATGGCCTGCGCCGGTGGAAGCCCGCCGTTCTGTTCGTCGTCGCGATGGTCGTGAGTCTGGCCGGCCTGTCCTACGCGATGACATCGATTCCCGTGGGTACCGCCTATGCCGTCTGGGTCGGCATCGGCGCGACGCTCACCCTGATTTGGGGCTTGGTCACGCGCCAGGAAAAAGCCAGTTGGGGCCGTATCGGCCTGCTCGGGCTGCTCATCGTGTCCCTCGTCGGTCTGAAGGTGGCGAGCTGATCATGGCATGGATCATTCTTTTGGCCAGCGCCGTCTTGGAGGCCGTCTGGGCCACCGCCCTCGGGCGGTCGCACGGGTTCAGTGAGCTGGGACCGACTCTGGTCTTCATTGTCGCCATTGTCGGTAGCATGGCCGGTCTCGGAACAGCGCTCAAGAGCATTCCCATCGGCACGGCCTACGCCATCTGGACAGGCATCGGAGCGGCACTCACCGTGATCTACGGGATGGCGACCGGCGATGAGTCGGTGTCGACCCTCAAGGTGCTCTGCATCGTCGGGATCGTCGGGGCAACGGTCGGGCTGAAGTTGGTTCCGTCCGGACGGTCCAAATCCGCGGATCGACCAAGTACCACAGAGGTTGCTGAAACATCCCGGAGTCGTGGCGCTCCCTGACGATCGTCAACGGTGAGCTACTGTGCTCGGGGCCGAGGCGGCAATGTTGTGCGATTTTCGGCGCGAGGTGGCAGATTCGGGACGAAAACCCCGTGAATTGTGCACGAGGTTGCCACCTCGGCCGCGCGCTTGCACGAGGTTGCCACCTCGGTGGTTCTGAAGGACCGTACTCGTTTCCAACCCGCTCGGTGATCAGTGTGACCAAGCACCTCGACCACAAAGAAACCCCCTGGGTCGCCGGTGTTCCGGTGACCCAGGGGGTTTCCCCTTGGCGGAGACGGGGGGATTTGAACCCCCGGTCGGGTTTAACCCCGACCCTTCATTAGCAGTGAAGTCCATTCGGCCGCTCTGGCACGTCTCCACGATGTTCGCAGGATACGTCGACGTCACAGACGAAGTAACCACGGAACAGCCTTAACAGCGTACCGACAACAGCGGGTGCCGGTCAAAAGGGGCATCGTGCGTGGCAGTACCCTGGAGATCATGGCAAGAACTCAACGCATCGTGATCATCGGCGCCGGACCGCGCGGGCTCTCTGTGGTGGAGAGGCTGGCAGCCCACGCGGCGGTCCGTCCCGAGAAGAACCTTGACGTTCACCTGGTCGACCCTTTCCCTCCGGGGGCGGGGCACGTATGGCGCAGTGATCAATCGCGCCTGTTTCTCATGAACACGCCCTCCTTCTTCCCGACCGTCGTGCCCTCCGATGCGACGTTGTCCGTGGCCGCCGCGGACGGGTCGTGCCCTCGGCCGATACCGGCAGTTCGCGGGCTGACATTCGAGCAGTGGCGCCGCCAGGTCGCCGACGACGCCTCATTCCCGTTGATCGGGCTCTCGGACGACGACGTGCGAGAAGCCCGAAACCTGGGCCGAGAAGGGTTCCCGTCCCGGAAGATCTACGGCACATACCTCTCGGACGTTTTTGCCCGGCTCCGCGCCGACCTGCCGAAAACCATGGCACTGACCTATCACGCCCAGGAAGCCGTTCGCATCGGTCATGGCGAGAAGAACACCGGTCGCCCCTACTTGGTGGAATTGGGGGACGGCGTGATCCTCTCTGCGCACTCCATCGTTCTCGCCGTCGGGCACACAGACGCCAAATTGCGCGATGACCAGCAAGACCTCATGGAATTCGCGGCCAGACGACGGCTGCACTACTGGCCACCTGCAGTCCCGGCCGACGTCCACTGGTCCGCGCTTCCCGAGGGAGAGAACGTGCTGGTCAGGGGGATGGGGCTGAATTTTCATGACGTCCTGGCCCAATTGACCGAAGGGCGCGGCGGCCGGTTCGACAGGGACCAGCACCACCCGAACCGGTTGCTCTACACCCCGAGTGGTCGTGAACCGATGGTTTGGGCGGGGTCCCGACGCGGCACCCCGTACCGTGCGAAAGCGGTTCTGGATTCCTATTACCCGCGGTCCACGGACAACAAGTTCTTCACCAAGGCGGCTGTGGATCGAATCCAGCAGTCCGCGAGGTCCGAAGAGCGTGAGATCGACTTCGAGATCGATTACTGGCCCCTGATCCGTCGTGACGCCCAGTGGAACTATTACCGGACTCTCGCGAGGACCAATTCTGAGGCGATCGCCGGCGAGACTGACGAGTTCTTGACCCGAGTCGACGCGATTCTTTCCGATACCGCGCACGCCGCCTGGTGGAACGAACTGGATCGACTCGTTTCCGACAGGGTCGAACGGAAATTCGTGTTCACTCCGGAACGGTTGTCGCGACCCTTCGACGGGGAGAGTTTCCAATCGCACGAAGAGTATGCGGCCGCCGTCGTGCACTTCCTGGACCGCGACGTCGCCGCCTCCTTCGACGGCGAGGAGAGCCCCCTCAAGATGGCCATCGGCTCCATGAACCAGGCTCGTGCGCTGGTCAAATACGCCGTCGCGAATCGAGGCATTTCGGACGAGTCGTGGATTCGTGGCCTCGAAAGGAAATTCGGCGGCCTGGTCGAGGGGTTGGCGTCCGGTCCACCCGTGCTGCGCATCCAACAGATGGCCGCCCTGGTGAGGGCCGGCGTCGTGCGTTTCCTGGGGCCCGATCCGGTATTCACTGCGGATGAGGATGCCGGGTGCTTCATCGCTTCGTCCCCCTGGGTCCGGGACGAGCCGGTGCATTCGTCGTGGCTCGTGGAAGCGCTGGCTCCTGCCAACGATGTTCGCGTGACCACTTCTCCGCTTCTTGGTCGTCTTTTCGAAGACGGACTGGCCAGGCCGTGGCAGATGCACTTGGCGGATTCCCCGGCCCCGGTGCCGGCGAAGGGTCTGGACGTCACGACGCCGCCGTACCGGGTCGTCAGGGCGGACGGGGAAACCGAACCGGGGATCTTCGTGCTGGGATTGCAGCTGTCCTCCGCGCAGTGGGGCACCGCGATCGCGGCCGAGGCCGACGCCGACCTCGGCCTCGGATCGAGTACTGTCGCGGACTCGAACCGGGTTGCCGGGGCTGTCTTCGGTTGAAACTGGCCCCGGCTCACACCCGCCGGCCAGATTTATGGTTCGAGATGCTGCACGGCGTAATCGGCTTCTTCGGGAGTGAATTTTTCCCCGAACTCTGAGGTCAGCTGATCACGAATCTTCTCCGGAGACATGTGCATCTGCGTTTGGTAATCTTTCGCCTTCTCGAGCGCGTTTTCGTTCCAGTCGGCCGTCATGGTGTCGACCGCGTACTGCGCGGCCTCCGGGCTGAACTTCTCTCCATACTCGGAGGTGAGCTGGTCATAAACGCCCTGTTTCGACATGTGCATCGTCTTCGCATACGAATTGGCCTTGGAGAGGGCGGACTTGTATTCCGCCGGCACCGACGACGATGTCGGATCTTCCGCGGCCTTCTCTGGGGCGGTGGTCTCATCGGCCGCTTCAGTCTCTTCCACCACCGGAGCGCTGGTGTCCGCGCTCGAGGTTGCTTCCGCGGACGAAGAAGACGTCGAGGGGGCAGCGGCCTTGTCCTTGTCCCCGCCCTGTCCACCGACTACTGCTATGAGGATGACGATAATGAGGAGACCCAGGCATCCGAGTCCCCCAAAGAGTCCCTTCTTCTTTTTCTGCCCTGCAGAATCGGCATTGACTGGCAGGGTTTGGGTCGTATTTCTCACGGGTATCCTTCCAAAAGTGAAGTAGCAACCTGAGTGTAGGCCGAAAAGTTACTGGCAATCTACTTAGTATTCCTTGATAGGTGAAGATGCCGGTTGAAAGGCCACCAGGTCGACGTCGTTCGCAATGAGGAAGGGGAGTGTGCCGGCTCGAGGCAACGCGGCGCCGAGGCATGAGTCGGGGCGATCAACCCGCCGGCCCTGGACGTAAAAAGAGTTTCTGACCAGGCCTTTTGGGCGGATGCGGCGAGTGAGAGCATGGGGGTGAGCCGCGGCGGACCGACAGGCCGCGGTCGCCGGCTGGCGCGGAGTCAGCCCGCTCGTGTTCCTTCGAGGAGGCGTTTCATGGGCACCACAATTCGACAGCAGCATTTCCTCGAGTCAGCAGGGCTCGCGGGGCGAGTCAAAACCGACTCGACAAGGAACGCAATCAACGCCGATTCCGGCAGCATGACATGGCCCGATGGTGCGTCGTGGGTGATTGGTTCCGCGAACGTCAGGAGGGTTGTGTGATGTCCACTCTCGAATACAGCGCATCCGACAGTCGGTCCTCCACGAGGGAGGTTCCGCGTACCCGGGGCCGGATCGTGGTCAGTTGGCTCACGTCAACCGACCACAAGACCATCGGCTACATGTACATCATCACGTCCTTCACGTTCTTCCTGCTGGCGGGAATCATGGCGTTGATCATGCGCATGGAGCTGTTCGAGCCCGGGATGCAGATCCTGGAGACCAAGGAACAGTTCAACCAGCTGTTCACCATGCACGGCACACTCATGCTGCTGATGTTCGGCACACCGTTGTTCGTGGGGATGGCCAATGTCATCGTGCCTCTGCAGATCGGTGCCCCCGACGTCGCCTTCCCGCGGCTCAACGCCCTGGCGTTCTGGTTCTTCCTCTTCGGCTCGCTGGTTGCGCTCGCCGGATTCATCACCCCACAAGGCGCGGCGGCCTTCGGGTGGTTCGCCTACTCACCGCTGAGTTCCGCCACGTACTCTCCGAGCGTCGGTGGTGACCTGTGGGTATTCGGCCTCGCGCTCCAGGGCTTCGGAACCATCATGGGCGGTCTCAACTTCATCACCACGATCCTTTGCATGCGTGCCCCTGGGCTCACGATGTGGCGTGTTCCCCCATTCACCTGGACGGCCCTGGTCACGGCGATCCTGATCATCATGGCCTTCCCGCCGCTCGCGGCCGCGCTGTTCGCCCTCGGTATGGACCGGAGGCTCGGCGGCCACATCTTCGACGCCGACAACGGTGGTGCGATCCTGTGGCAGCACCTCTTCTGGTTCTTCGGACACCCCGAGGTCTATATTCTGGCCCTGCCCATGTTCGGCATCGCCTCCGAAATCATTCCCGCTTTTTCCCGGAAACCGATCTTCGGGTACAAGGGCCTGGTCTACGCGACCATCGCGATCGGGGCGCTGTCCGTCACCGTGTGGGCCCACCACATGTACGTCACGGGCTCCGTCATGCTCCCGTTCTTCGCCTTCATGTCCATGATGATTGCGGTCCCCACGGGTGTGAAGTTCTTCAACTGGATCGGCACCATGTGGCAAGGTTCCCTCACCTTCGAAACGCCCCTGTTGTGGATCTTCGGCTTCCTGCTGACCTTCCTGTTCGGCGGCGTCACCGGGATCATCCTCGCGGTTCCCCCACTGGATTTTCAGCTCTCCGACTCCTACTTCGTGGTGGCCCACTTCCACTACACGGTCTTCGGCACGGTCGTGTTCTGCATGTTCGGCGGCCTCTATTACTGGTGGCCGAAATTCACCGGCAAGATGCTCAACGAGCGTCTGGGCAAGATCCACTTCTGGATGCTGTTCATCGGATTCCACACCACCTTCCTGATCCAGCACTGGCTGGGCGTGGACGGTATGCCTCGCCGTTACGCGGACTACATGCCGGAGGACGGATTCACCTGGATGAACCAGTTCTCGACCGTGGGCGCCATGATCCTGGCGCTGTCGATGTTGCCGTTCTTCTGGAACGTCTACATCACCACCCGCAATGGCCAGAAGGTCGAGGTCGACGATCCGTGGGGCTTCGGGAGCGGACTCGAGTGGGCGACGTCGTGCCCGCCGCCTCGCCACAATTTCACGGCCCTGCCCAGAATCCGTTCAGAGCGCCCGGCCCTGGACCTGCACCATCCGGAGCTGTCCACCAACCAGGACGTGGCCTCGGCAGCCCGCAGAGCGGCTACCATCAACAACTAGGACGACGACCCGCACACGCCACCGCATGAGGGCGAGCGTGTCTCGGGGGAAGGACTGGGTTTGGGCGCAATGGCCGCACTGTCGGAGATCTGGGGCTTCGGGACGGAAGCCAATATCGGCGTGACATCGAGTTTGCTCCTGACCTCTTTCGTCCTGTCCAGCATCATCGGGCTGGAGCGCCAAGTGAGGCAGAAGCAGGCTGGTCTCCGGATGATCGTGCTGGTCGGCACCGGATCCGGGCTGTTCACCATCGTCTCCGGGTACGGATTTGCCACGGTCCTCGGATCCGATGTGGACCTGGACCCCTCCCGCATCGCGGCCCAGATCGCCTCGGGGATCGGCTTTCTCGGCGCCGGGGTGATCTTCACGCGCAAGAACCTGGTGCGGGGGCTGACCACGGCGGCGTCGATCTGGGTCACCGCCGCTGTGGGCATGGCCGCGGGAGCCGGGATGCCGTGGATCGCTGCCGAAGGAACCCTTCTCTATCTGGTCGCGACGACCGTCCTCACGCCCATTGTCACCCGCCTTCCGGGCGCCTCGGACCGCAAAGTGCTCCGGGTCGTCTACGTCGATGGGCAAGGCGTCCTGCGCGATATCCTCTCGGAGACGACGTCGATGGGATACACCGCGCAGATCGAATCCACCGAGAGGACAGCGGACAAGGTCATGGTCAGTGCGCGGTTCAGGGGCCGTCCGCCCCTGCAGTCCCTGGTGGCGACCTTGACCGAATTGCCCGGTGTGGTCAGCGTGCGCACGTCGCAGGACGCCGACGACGAACAGGATGACGAGGACTAGCGTTCTCCTCCGGCCGAGCCCTCTCGCCGAGAGGCGCTGACGGCCAACCTTCCAGCACTCTCACACAATCTTCTGCGTGTGCTGTGGAGCACAGTGGATGGTGCAGCATTCACCACCTGGGAAGGTTCTCATGTCGGAGAAAACCTCGGGGCTCAGTACCCGTCACCTCTCCACCGGCTCACTGGTCTTCATGATCATCGCGGCCTCGGCGCCGCTGACCGTTCTGGCCGGCGGCGTCCCGACGAGCTTCGCCGTGTCCGGCCGGCTCGGTGTTCCGGTGACCTACGTGGTGCTCGGAATCCTTCTGATGCTCTTCGCGATCGGTTACGGCGCCATGAGCGGACATATTCAGAACGCCGGTGCGTTCTACGCCTACATCACCGAGGGCCTGGGCGGACGGCAGGGTATTGGCGCCGCCGTCCTGGCCCTCGTCGCCTACAACATGATGCAGATCGGTTTGTACGGTTTGTTCGGATTCTCGCTGGCAACCGTTCTCACCGCATGGACCGGGGCGTCGGTGCCTTGGTGGGTTGCCGCGCTCCTGGGCTGGGCCCTCGTGGGGGTGCTGGGCACGCACAGCGTGGATCTTTCGGCCAAGGTGCTGGGTGTGCTGGTCAGCCTGGAATTCCTGATTGTGATCGTGGTGGGTGTGCTCGGGCTCCGGACGGCTCCGGAGGGTGTCTCCCTGGAGGCCCTGCGTCCGGGTGATTTCTTCACTCAGGGAATCGGCGTCCTTTTGGCCTTCGGTGTCGCCGCCTTCATGGGGTTCGAATCCGGGGCGATCTACTCGGAAGAGGCCAAGGACCCGCGCCGCACCGTCTCGCGGGCAACCTTCATTGCTGTCGGCGTGATCGCGGTGTTCTATGCCTTCTCTGCGTGGACTCTTGCCATGGGCGTGGGTCCCAGTGCAATCAACGAACAGTCATCGGAACTCGGCCCCGACCTGTTGTTCGTGTGGCTGGCGAGCATCTCGCCCGCGCTGTCCGAATGCGCGAACCTCCTGTTCATCACCAGCCTCTTGGCCGCTCTCATTGCTTTCCACAACGCCGCGGCAAGGTACTTCTTCGCGCTCGGCCGGTCGGGAGTCCTGCCGCACAAACTGGCCTTCTCCGGGTCCACCGGTGCCCCAGTGGCCGGGTCCGTGACGCAATCGGTTCTGGCGCTGATCGTCGTGGTCGGCTTCGCCGCGGTTGGCGCGGGATCTTCACTAGGAAAGAAGTTCCCCATCGTCACGCTCTTCACCTGGCTGACCAACGCGGCCGCTTTCGGTCTCGTATTCCTCCTGGCCGTCACCTCCGTCGCGATTCTCGTCTGGTTCGTGCGCCACCCCAGGGGCCACGGCGTGATCACGCGCTGGGTTGCCCCTGCCCTTGCCGCCGTCGGGCTCGGCACGGTGGCGGCGCTCATCCTGGTGAACTTCGACCTGATGATCGGCTTGGACCAGCCTTCGGCACTGGTCTTCGTCATGCCGGGAATCATCCTCGCGTCGGGTGTCTTCGGCCTCGTCTGGGGCGAAATCATCCTCCGCCGGCGCCCCGACGCGGGGCTCGCGACCAAGGGCATCGACGCCGTCCCCAAGCGTCCCGCTGACCCCGATCCTTCTCACACCAACGCATCGCAGGAAAGGACACTCTCATGAGCAACCCGCATATCGTCGTCGTCGGGGCCGGATTCTCCGGTTTGGTGGCGGCCCGCGAGCTCCAAACGGTGGGGTTCGACGTCGACGTCGTGGAGGCACGCGACCGCGTCGGCGGGCGAGCCTGGACCGACGAACGCATGGGGCACACCCTCGAAATGGGCGCGACCTGGGTCCATTGGATGCAACCGCACGTGTGGAGCGAGATTACGCGGTACGACCAGGGCATCTACCCGAGCCCGTTCGCAGACCAGGCCTACTGGGTCACCGGTGGCGAGGTTCGTACGGGTACCGAGGAGCAGATCGATGGCCTGATGGCGCGAGCCATGAGCGCGATCTTCGAGGGTTCCAGGGAATTCTTTCCCAATCCCCACGATCCGCTGCACGTTCTGTCCGACGACTTCGCCGGGCCCGACGAGGTCCGCGAACGGTTCCTCGCCGCAGATCGGACCAGCGTCCTGGACATCCTTCGGGACGGGGACTTCACCCAGGAAGAGATAGATCTGTGCGACTCCTACTGGTCGGCCGGGTACATCGGTGATCCGAATCGGGGGTCGTCGCTCATGGCCAAGCAATGGGCCGCACTCTCGGACCACCGTCAGTCCCTCATGGACGACCAGACCCTCCGATTCAAGCTCACGAACGGGATGAAAGGCATCTACCAGAACATCGCCGACGACCTGTCCTGCCCGGTTCGAATGAACACATCGGTCAGCGCGATCCGCCACGACGATTCCGGGGCCACGGTAACTCTGGAGGGCGGGGAGACCATCTCGTGCGATGCCGTGATCGTGACCGTGCCTGTGGGAGCACTGGGGAATATCGATTTCGAGCCCGCTCTTCCGGCCGGCATGAGGACCGTGATCGAAGAAAAGTGGAACTCGACCGGATTCAAGATGTGGACCAGGATCAAGGGCCACCACAACATTTTCGGGTACGCTCCGACGCCCTCGACGGGAGCTCTCCTGCGCAGCGAATACTTCCTGCCTGACGGGGACACGATCTGCGTGTGCTTCGGGTCCCAGCACGACCGGGTCGAGCTGGACGACCCGGCATCAGGTCAGAGGATTGTCGACCAATGGCGGCCGGATCTCGAGGTCGTCGACTGCACCGGGCACGACTGGGTCGCAGACACCTGGAGCGGGCAGGCGTGGGCGACGCTCAAGAAAGGGCAATTCACGAACGGTTGGCATCGGTTCCACGAGACGGGGACGCGTCTGCGCTTCGCGGGGGCCGACTGGGCCAAGGGCTGGCGCGGCGTCGTCGTGGACGGAGCCATCGAAATGGGGCTGTCGACGTCGAGGCGTTTGATCCGCGAACTCTCGTGACGCGCGGAAGGCGTTCCCACCGCGAGGAGTGGCGAAAGCCCCGGACCGCGCGTCGATGACGGTGCAGTCCGGGGCTCTCATATTGCGGAAGCTATGGGATTTGAACCCATGGTGCGGGGTTGCCGCACACCGGTTTTCAAGACCGGCTCCTTAGGCCGCTCGGACAAGCTTCCCTGCGTTCAGGTTGCCCGCCTAGACTGGCGAGCGATCCGCGACGCGATTGCCAATATTACATCGCCGTTGTGGCATGTCCAAGGTTTCGACTCCGTTGGAAGGCAGGTACAGGATGAAGGCCGTTGTCGAGAACGAACACGGTGGACCGGAGGCGCTCCGCATCACCGAGGAGCCGACACCAGAGGTGGGCCCGGACGATGTGTTGATCGAAGTGAGCGGTGCCGGGCTGAACAGGGCGGACACCGTGCAGCGGAAGGGCAAGTACCCGCCGCCAGAAGGTGCCTCGAACGTGTACGGACTGGAGGTGTCCGGGACGGTCGTCCAGCTCGGAGCGGAAGCCGCCCGAACGTCGTTCCTCAAGGAAGGCCACAAGGTCGTCGCGCTGTTGGCCGGGGGAGGGTACGCGACCCAGGTCGTGGTCAACCAGGCACAGGTTCTCCCTGCCCCCGCGGGAATCGACCTGGTCGACGCCGCGGCTCTGCCGGAGGTCGGCGCGACCGTCTGGTCCAACCTGTTCGGGCCCGGAGGCCTCAAACCGAACGGTCCGGAGCAGAAGGACGGCGAGCAGTCGGTGCTGGTCCACGGGGGAACCGGCGGCATCGGTGCCCATGCCGTGCAACTGTGCCGCGCCCTCGGCTACCACGTGTTCACCACGGTCGGGAGCCAGGCCAAGGCGGACTGGGTGCGCGACCTGGCCTCCCGACAGGAGGAAGCCAACGCCCAGAAGACCAAGCCCCGCCGACTGGGAAACCTCGAGATCATCAACTACCGCGAACAGAATTTCGCGGACATCATCGAGAAGGAAACAGACGGCGAAGGGGTGCGGGCGATCCTCGACGTCGTCGGCGGAACGTACCTCGAGGACAATGTGGCCTCGCTCGGCCTCAACGGTCTGCTGACCGTGATCGCCGTCCAGGGCGGACCGTCTGGCGAGTTGAACCTGGCGACCCTCATGTCGAAACGGGCCACAGTTCGCGGGACCACGTTGCGCGGCCGCACCTCGGAGCGAAAGGGGGAGATCCTGCGCGACATGGCCGGCACGGTGTGGCGGATGATCGCGGACGGTCTCATCGATCCAGCCGTCGAGCGCCGCTTCGCTCTCGACGACGTCCAGGCCGCCCACGAGTACTTCGATTCCGGCGAGCAGCTGGGCAAAACCGTATTGGTGATGAATTGAAATAAAGAAATCGTGACTGCCGCCATGTGCCATGATGATCTGAGTCGCAAACATCACTCAGACATCGAGGCAATGGAGGCTCACGATGGGTAGCACCGCATCTGCCCGGTCGGTCGAAAGACCCCCGGAACCCGCCGACGAACACCCGGCCAACCACGTGGACCCGGACGTCCTGGAGAAGGAACATTCCACCTGGACGTGGAAGAAGATCGTGGTGTGGGTGCTGATCGCCCTCGTCGGCGGGTTCAGCTGGGTCATGGTCGCTCTGGTCAGGGGCGAGACGGTCAACGGAATCTGGTTCGTCTTCGCCGCGGTGTGCAGCTATTTCATCGGCTACCGCTTCTACTCGAAGTACATCGAGAACAAGCTCCTCAAACCCAATGACAGGCGCGCGACCCCGGCGGAGTACAACGAGGACGGCAAGGACTACATGCCGACCGACCGCCGGGTCCTCTACGGGCACCACTTCGCGGCCATCGCGGGCGCCGGCCCCCTGGTCGGTCCGGTCCTTGCAGCGCAGATGGGGTACCTGCCGGGAACCATTTGGATCATTGCCGGCGTGATTCTCGCCGGCGCCGTCCAGGACTACCTGGTGCTGTTCTTCTCGATGCGTCGTGGCGGCCGGTCCCTGGGCCAAATGGCCCGGGAGGAACTCGGCGTCGTCGGCGGATATGCGGCGATCGTGGCCACTCTGGCCATCATGATCATCATTACCGCGATCCTGGCGCTCGTGGTCGTGAATGCCCTGGGCGAGTCGCCCTGGGGCGTGTTCTCGGTCGGAATGACCATCCCCATCGCTCTTTTCATGGGCGTCTACCTGCGCTACATCAGGCCGGGGAAGGTCATGGAGGTCTCCGTGATCGGGTTCGTGCTGCTGCTCGCCTCAATCATCGTCGGTGGCTGGGTCGGCCACACCGAGCTCGGCATCCAGCTGTTCACCCTGGACCGGGTGAGCCTGGCATGGTTTGTCATTGTCTACGGTTTCATCGCAGCGGTCCTGCCGGTCTGGTTGTTGCTCGCACCGCGCGACTACCTCTCGACGTTCATGAAGGTCGGGACGATCATTCTGCTCGCTGTCGGAATCATCGTGGTCCGTCCGGAGATCTCCGTGCCGGCCTTCAGCGAGTTCGCCTCCCGGTCTGACGGACCGGTGTTCTCGGGGTCGCTGTTCCCGTTCCTGTTCGTGACGATCGCCTGTGGTGCACTCTCCGGCTTCCACGCCCTGATCGCATCCGGCACGACGCCGAAGATGGTCGAGAAAGAACGTCAGACCCGATTCATCGGCTACGGCGGCATGTGCATGGAGTCCTTCGTGGCGATCATGGCCCTCGTGGCAGCCATCACCGTGGACCGGGGGATCTACTTCGCGATGAACGCGGGCCCCGGCTCGACCGGCGGAACCGTGGAAGGCGCGGCGGCCTTTGTGAATTCGTTGGGTCTCACCGGTGTGGATGTTTCCCCGGATCAGCTTTCGGCGACCGCCCAAGGGGTGGGGGAGCACACGATCGTTTCTCGAACCGGCGGCGCCCCCACGCTCGCGGTCGGCATGGCCGGCATCATGCACTCGATGATCCCATCGCTCAACCTCATGAGCTTCTGGTACCACTTCGCGATCATGTTCGAGGCCCTGTTCATTCTGACCGCGGTCGACGCCGGCACGCGTGTCTCGCGTTTCATGCTCTCGGACACCCTGGGCAACTTCATCCCGAAGTTCCGTGACCCCCATTGGAGGGTCGGCGCCTGGTTGACGACGGCGATCATGGTCGCAGGCTGGGGCTCGATCCTGATTCTCGGTGTCACGGACCCGCTGGGCGGTATCAACACGTTCTACCCGTTGTTCGGCATCGCGAACCAGTTGCTGGCCGCGGTCGGTCTTGCCGTCTGCCTGGCCATCGCGGCGCAGAAGAGCCGAATCAAATACCTGTGGATCATCGCCCTGCCGTTGGCCTTCGACGTCGTCGTGACCGTGACCGGTTCCTGGATGAAGATCTTCTCGAGCGACCCGAAGGTCGGCTACTGGGCCAACTACTCCGCGGCGAAGAAGGCCTTGGACTCGGGGGCCGAGAAGTTCGGCACCGCCAAGTCGCCCGCCGAGATCGAGGCTGTCGTCCGCAACACGTTCGTTCAGGGGACCTTGTCCGTGCTGTTCGTGGTGCTGACGCTGATCGTCGTCGTGGCCGCCCTGATCGTCACGATCCGGGCCATCAACGGCAAACGAGGCCGGGACCACGAAGACCCCTTCGTGGAATCGGCGTTCTACGCCCCGGCAGGGCTCGTGGCGACACCGGCCGAACGGGCGCTCGAGAAGGAATGGTCGGATTACCGGTCCCGGGCCAAGGAGCCCGCATCGGCCGGGGCATCCGAGCGATAGCCCGCGGAAAGGAGCGAACACCATGTCCGCAGCACATCACCTGGTCAGGAGGATTCGTCGCTCGGGGCTCGTCCGGTTCGCGTCCGGCGTCCTGGGAGCGGACAAGTACGAGCGCTATCTCGACTACCACCGCCGGCACGGGTGCTCGGAACCGCCCATGTCGGAGAAGGAATATTGGCGTTCCTTGACGGATCACCAGGAAGCCAACCCCGGCGCACGGTGTTGCTAGGGAGTTGTGTTGGTGGCGGCCCGAGCGGTCTCGGGGCGTCCGGGCAGCCGGGCGCCTCGAGAGGCTAGGCAACCTCGAAGGTCGTGAGGTACCGCCGGATCCGCTCGTTGGAGGACGCGAAGAATTCGTCGGGGGAGCCGTCGAAACCGATGGAACCGTCGTCGAGGAACAGGACGCGGTCAGCGACCTTCTTCGCGAACTGGATGTTGTGCGTGACCACCACGAGTGAGCGCTTTTCCTCCGCCAGATCGACCAGCACCTTGATGACCTCCGCCTCCAGTTCCGGGTCGAGAGCCGAGGTCGGTTCGTCGAACAGGAGGTAGTCGGGTGCGATGGCCAGTACCCGGGCAATTGCGACACGTTGCTGCTGACCGCCCGAGAGGTTGTCCGGGTACTCGTTGAGCCGATCGCCCAACCCGACCTTGCCGAGCAGCTCCTTGGCCCGGGACTCGGCCTCGGCGGCGGAGAGTTTCCCGTTCAGGACCGGTGGCAGGGACACATTCTTCAGCACCGACTGGTTGGGGAACAGGTTGTAGCCCTGGAACACCATGGCCGAATGCTTGCGGATCGACCGGATGCGGGAATCCGACAACGTCGATCCGAACTCGGCCCCGTCCTCATTGATGCGCAACGACCCCGATTCGGGCACCTCGAGCAGGTCCATGACCCGCAGAAGGGTCGATTTGCCCGATCCCGAAGGGCCAAGGATTACGGTCGTCTCTCCTTCGCGGACTTGGAGGTCCACGCCGTCCAGTACGGTGTTGTCCCCGAAGGACTTGGACACATTCTTCAACTCAAGCATTGGTGCTCCTGATGTAGCGCGACGAGGCCTTCTCGACCCTGCCCTGGATCAAGGACAGAACCGTGAAGATCACGAGGTAAATCACCGCAACCTCGATGTAGAGCGTCAGCGGCTGGAAATTCGTTGCCGCGATCTGGCGGCCGACCTGGAAAACATCGGACAGTGTGATGACCATGACCAGCGACGTTCCCTTGACCAGGTCGATCAGGTCGTTGCCGAGGGGCGGGAGCGCGATCCTCATCGCCTGTGGGGCGACGACGTGGCGCAGGGTCTGCCAGCTGGTCAGGTTCAAGGTCTTGGCCGCCTCGAGCTGACCCCGTGGAATGGACTGGACCGAGGCTCGTAGCGTTTCGGCCGCGTAGGCCCCGGTATTGAAGGTGAAGGCAATGATCGCTGAGGTCCATGCCGAGAGCGTGATTCCGATAGCGGGCAGACCGTAGAAGATGATGAACAGTTGCACGAGGATCGGCGTTCCACGGAACAGCCAGACGTAGAACCGAGAGATCCATTGCAGGATCCTGATCCGGCCCATGCGCATCGCGGTCGCGATGACGGCGACGACAAGGGCCAGGACGAAGGCGATGATGCTCAGCGGGATGGTGACCTTGATCGTCGCCATCAGCAACTGGGGCAGTGACTGTGCCCAGAGATTCAGAGTTTCATTCATGATTTCGCTTCGCTCACGAGGTCGAGGACTGGGGAGTCAGGTCGGTTCGGACGTACTTCTCGTAGATCTTCTTGAGGTCGCCGGCGTCGATGTGCTTGTTCAGAGAATCATCGATCGCCTGCTTGAGCTGCGTCTGGCCCTTGCCCATCAGGACGGCGGCCTGGGACGGTTCGCCCAGGTCGCCATCCAGGAGTCGAAGGTTGTGGTCCGGCCGCTGGTCGAAGAAAGCCTGGAAGGTCACGAAATCGTTCCCCGTCATGTCCACGCGCCCGAAGGAGACGAGCATGGCGGCTTCGTCGAAACTGGTCACGGGTACCAGGGTTGCGCCCTCATCGGCCATTTGTTGGCCGAAATTGGAGGTTTCCGTCTGTCCGGCGGTGTGTCCCCGGATTTCGTCGGTGGACTTCAGTTTCGAGTCCTTCGCGACGCCGACCTTGCCTCGGCTCTCGGCGTAGGGGACGGAGAAGTCGAACTTCTTCCTGCGCTCGCTCGTCGCCGAGATGTTGTTGATGATGATGTCGTAGCGCCCGGCGTCGACGCCCGCGATGAGCGAGTCCCACTGCGTCTCGACGTACTGTGGCTCGACGCCGAGGTCGGCGGCGATCAGGTCCCCGATCTCCTTCTCGAAGCCGACGAGCTTGCCGCCGTCGTGGTAACCGTACGGGCGGAAGGTCCCTTCCATGCCGATCCGAAGCTTGCCCTTGTCCCGAATGCTCTGGAGGCCGGTTCCCGACGTCGCGGCGTCGTCGCTCTCCTTATCCGAGGAGCACGCGGCCACGAGCGCTCCGAAAGCGCCCAGGCCGACGAGCCCCAGCGCGTGGCGACGAGTGGGTAGAGCTGTCATCGTCTTCCTTCCGGCCTCACGCGGCATCCAGTGCGCCGATGAGATCGAAAACCAGGTCCTCCGGGTCCTCGATGCCCACCGCAACGCGAACCAGATGGTCCGGTATCTCCGCCGTCGCGAGGTCTTCCTCCGAGTATGCGCCCTGAGTCATGCTCGCGGGGAGGCACAGCAGGGATTCGATTCCGCCGAGGCTCACGGCGAAGCCGAAAACTCGGAGCGCACCCAGGAACGCGCGGATGTCCTTGTCTTCCGCGATTTCCATCGTGAAAACAGCGCCGGGGCCGTCCGCCTGCTTCTCCTGGATCTCGGATTCTTCGGTGCTGAACGAACCGGGTGTATGGATCCGGGAGACGGCCGGGTGCTCGCGCAGGGCATCAATGATGCGACGGGCATTGTCCTGTTGCCGATCCATGCGCAGCGCCAAGGTCTTGACGCTCTGGATCAGGCGGTACGAATCGATCGGGGAGAGGACCCCGCCCGAAATCAGCTGGGCCTTGAACAGCTCCTCGGCCAGGGCGTCGTCGTCGGTCGAGGCGACGCCGCCCAGCAGGTCACCGTGCCCGGCCAGGTACTTGGTGGCCGACTGCACCGTGATGTCGGCACCGTGTTCGAGCGGGCGCTGCAGGTAAGGGGTCAGGAACGTGTTGTCGACAACCAGCAGGGCCCCGTGCCGGTGCGCCAGATCGGCCGCGCGACGAATGTCAGCCACGCGCAGGGTCGGGTTCGCGGGCGTCTCGAGGAAGACCATCGCGACAGAGTCGTCGAAGTCCTCGTCGGTGAGCGCATTGGGATCCGGGACGAAGCGGTGCTCCACGCCGCGTTTGGGCAATTCGATGGTCGCGAAACGGTAGTTGCCGCCATAGACCGGCAAGGACATGAGGACGGTATCGCCCGCGTGGAGGGTTCCGAGTGCAGCGGCGGTCGCGGCCATACCGGTCGCGAACAAGAAGCTGTGCCCTGCGTTCTCGAGGGTCGCGAGCGTGCGCTGGGCATCGTCGCGCGTAGGGTTCCCGCCGCGCTGGTACTCGTATTCTCCCTCGCCGCCCTCGGTGGGCTGGAGGAACGTCGACGCCGCGTGGATCGGCGGCGTCACGGCACCCTGGTGGATGCCTTCGAGCGCATGAATGGTGCGGGTCGTGAAACCGGCCATAGTCGTGCACACCTTTCGGAGGTCTGGAAAGCCATTGGTCTGACAGCTCAACGGCCGGGCAGTGCTGGAAAATTCCTTGAGGGATGAAGAAGGTTGGCTGTATGACGCCGCGTTGCGTTTCACTGGGAATCCCCCGCACTCGACCTGCACGGATCCCGCGGCAGTGCCCGTTCCGGCGATGTGGTCTGTGAATGTTCTGGACAAGTGCGGTGAGGGATTGGATATCGCACGCTGAAGTGACAGGGTGTCAATAAGTCGCCGGTCCTGTATTCTAGTGAGGTGCACCTAACTCGGTGACTGAGGCGTGCGAGAGGAGGGATCGTGGGACTCAAGGACTTTGTCCAAGGAAGGCGCGATTCTGCCGACATGGGGCAGGGCGTCTGGCGCCGGGCCCATGATCGTTTCCGTCGTGGCCTCGATCGTTTTCATCAGATTCTCGAGCGCGTGGACGATGAGACCTCGCTCGAATCCCTGATTCCTTCCGCCAACAGGCTTGCCGATCTCCTCCCCGAGGTCCGCGCCGTGGCGGCCGGGGCGCACCGTCTTGCGCCGAGCGAGTCGACCGACGTGCCCGCCTCGCCCGACGGCCATTACGCGGACCTCCACCGCGCCCTGTCCAAGGCCGGAAACTCCCTCGCCCTCTGCGCGGAAGCCCTCGCCATGATGCGGTGCGACGGCGCGTGCGCGGGCGGCTGCTCCAAGACGGAGTCCGTCGAACGGCGCGTCGTCACGGTCGAGGAACAGGTGGCCGAGGCCGCAAGGATCCTCCGAGTCGCCCAGGGGTCGGGTGCCCCGATGGAGACATCGTCGAACGACGACGGCATCTCCGCCGCCTAGTCATCCCTCCGGGCTGCTGTGGACAACGGCAAGGTGGGGCGGGGTATCGCCTAAAATTGGTGTCGCCCATTCCGCATCGACCTCGGGGGAACCACCATGACAAGGTCTCGTGCGCTCATCGGCGCCGTCTTCCTGCTCCTCGCCACCGTTTTTCTGTCCGCCTGCGGCGGGGGCAGGACCGCGATACCGGAGCCACCCGCCCACGGGAATGTCCTCGACCAGGCTGACGTGCTCAGCGACGATGACGAACGGGTTCTGAACCAACGGATCGACGAACGCAATGCGCATACTGACGGCGCCCGTGTTGCGATCCTGACGATCGACGGCGTCGACGGCGACTGGGAGGACTGGACGAGAGACGCCGCCGAAAGCTGGGGAATCGGGGACAAGGGCAAGGACAACGGCATTCTCATTGCGGTCGATACGGATGAGAGGGTCACACGGATCGAGGTTGCCGACGGCGCTCGCGAAACCTTCACGGACGACGACGCCTCGGCCGTCACCGAAAACGTCCTGGAGCCTGCTCTCGAGGACGACCACTACGCCCAAGGTCTGACGGACGCGACCCGGGCCATCTACGACTACGTCCAGGGGATCTCTTCCCCGGGCAAGGAGCAAGGGTTCTGGGAGAAGAACGCGTTATACCTTGCCCTGGGAACGATCCTGTTCCTGCTGCTCGTCGTCGTCCTGCTCTATCAGTACCGCAAGCGCAGGATGTACCGGAAGGCCGACCGCGAAATCAGCGAATACCTGAGGGAGAATCCCGGGGCGGAGGTCGAACCGGAGACCCGTCAGGCGTTCCGGACGTACAGGTTCAATCATCCGCGGCGGCCCGGGGACGAGGACGAACGCGAACGTCGCCGTGAAGAGGCGAGACGGAACGGAGAAGAGCTCGACCCGAAGGACGACCCCCAGGTCTTCACCCAGTACGCGCCCACCTTCGGCGCGTGGTTGCCGCTCTATGCAGCGTCGCCGGCACTCTATTCGGGCTCAGGAACGCACCCCTCGAGTGGGAGCGCGTCGAGCGGGACATCCTTCGGTGGTGGCGCCGGATTCAGCGGCGGAGGAGCCACGGGCAGTTTCTGAGGGCGCATTGTTGTCGCTCGCGTTCACGGTGGAGAGCGGGCGGGGAGCCCGATGCGAGCGGGTGCGTCGCCGTCACGCGGAGGTCAAGCGTCGTCGTTATGGGGGCCGAGCCCGTTCTGGGGCGAGCCGGTGGGTTGCCCCCGGGCGGGCTACTCCTGGTGTCGCACGTGGTCGATGACCTTCATCATCGACGCGTGCAGCGCCTGGAGCTCTTCCTTGTCCATCCCGAGTCTCTCCATCATGATGCCCGGTATCTTCTCCGCTTCGCGGCGAAGGCTCCGCCCACTTGGGGTCAGCGCGATGTCCAGCGAACGGTTGTCCGTTCCGTTGCGTTCGCGGGTGATGTAGCCCTGGGCCTGCAAGCGTTTGAGCAGCGGTGACAGGGTCCCCGAGTCGATGCTCAAGCGCTCGCCCAAATCCTTGACCGACGCCGGGGAGTGCTGCCAGAGGGCGAGCATGACCAGATACTGCGGGTGAGTCAGATTCAACGGTTCGAGCACGGGGCGATACGCCGCGATCACGCTGCGTGACGCCAATGAAATGGCGAAGCAGACCTGGCTTTCGAGGGCCAGCGGGTCCTCGGACGGAAACTCTTCGTGATCCATTCCTCGCGCTCCCTGTTCTGATGACGACCGGTTGCTTGCCGGCCGCAATAAATTCTAAGCGGTTCCGCCCCAGCATATAGTTTGCGTACAATGAATTTGTGTACAAACTATTGGAGGGGTTCCGATGACCGATGCGTCGCGCGATGACGAGTTCACGTTCATGTTCCGTCTCAAGAACCGGGCCGTCAGGACTCTCCTGATCTTCGTCGGCCCGGCCCAGGGCAGTTCGCAGAGCGATCCTCGTCAGCGTCTCAAGAGGGAATACGAACGAAGGAAAGCCCTTCACGAGCAGCGAGAGAACGACGGGCAGCATGACGCGCCGAGCAACGAGACGCGCGGCGGCAACCACGAGGGAGAATAGCTCCGCGGGGGAGTCGCCCCGCAGGTCGTCGATCCGCAGGGAACCGTGAGGGTCTAGATCAGTTTGTTCTGCCGCGCCTTCGAAATTGCGGCGGTGCGATTCTCGACGTCGAGCTTGTCGTAGATGTGCACCAAGTGGGTTTTGACCGTAGCCTCCGAGATGAACAGCTTCTTGGACAGTTCTCGGTTGCTCAACCCCGTGGCCAACAGGCGCAGAATCTCGATCTCCCGATCGGACAGCCTCTGCTCGGGCTTCTGCATGCTGGCGAGGAGGGCCGCGCTGACCTCCGGGGCCAGGGTGCTCTTGCCGGCCGCGGTATCGACGACGGCGCGTCGCAGGGTCTCCGGCGGCGCATCCTTGAGGAGATACCCCAGTGCTCCGGCGCGGACGGCCGCGACGATATCGGCCTGAGTGTCGTACGTGGTCAGAATCAGTACCGGAGGCCCCTGCATCTCCTTGAATTTCGCCGTGGCGGTGATGCCGTCCGTGCCCGGCATCTGAATGTCCATCACCACCAGGTCGATCGAGTTCTCGGTCCCTGCGTGGGATTCGGCGATCCGCAACGCGGAACCGCCGTCGCCCGCCTCTGCCACGACCACGACTTCCTCGAACCCGTCCAGCAGAGCACGCAACCCGGCCCGGACCACGGGGTGGTCGTCCACCAGAAGAACCTTGATCCGGGATGTCATCGTTCTCCTCCCTCGGGCGAGGTGGTTGGGGATGAGGTGGTTGGGGCCGAGGTCGTTGGGCCAGAGGTGGTTGGCGCCGAGGTCAGCGGGATCCGCACGCCCACCACGGTTCCCTCTCCCGGCGCCGAGTCGACGGAGAGGCTTCCGCCCAGCGTTTCGAGCCGACGGCGCAGACCCAGGAGGCCGTAGCCGCCGGCGACGTCGCCCTCGGTTGCGGCGTCGTCCTCCGCACGGGACGCGGAGGTCGCGGAGGGTGCGGAGGCTGCGGGGTCGAAACCGCGGCCGTCGTCGTAGACGTCCAGGGCGACGTCGGCGTCCCACACCGCCAGGGTGACCACGGCAATGTCGGCGCGGGCGTGCTTGACCACGTTGGCCAGGCCCTCCTGGGCCGCGCGCAACAGGGCCGAGGCTACCGTCTCGGGAAGCCCGGACGGATCGGCGCCCTCCGTGCGCAGGGTGCAATGCAGCTCTCCGCCTTCGGCCGCCGCCCGTCCCTGCGTCCGCTCGCACGCGGATTCCAGCGCAGAGACCAAGGACTGCCCCAACGCGGGAGAGGACAGGTCCCTCACAAACCGCCTCGCCTCCTCGAGGTTGTCGGAAGCGGTGTCCTGAATCGTGCCGATCCGGGAGCCGACCTCGTCGAGTCGCCCACCGGTGAGACTCGCGGAGGCGGCCCGCGACATGAGGACGATCGAAGACAGGCCCTGCGCCACCGTGTCGTGGATTTCCCGGGCGAGCCTGTCCCGCTCCTCCATGCGTCCGGCCTGGTGCTCCTTCTCGGCGAGTTCGGCCTGGGCCATGCGCAGTGCCTCCGCGACACGCTGGTGATGGAGCGCCTCGTGGTGCAGCGCGCGGTACGCCGTCGAAATCACGATGGCCAGACCCGCACCCAGGAGGGGGCCGAGGAAGGACCCCGGAGAGAACCGGTCCAGCTGATCCGCGCTCGCGAGCTGCCACAGGGGTACGAGCGAGGAGAGCGCCCACAGGATCCCGACCGCAATCACCCCATGCCACAGCCGGAGCAAGTGCAGGTACAGGAACATCAGGGGAAAGACGACCCACACGAAGTTTGCCGAAATGAGGAGAAGAGCGATCCAGGCGAGCGTCACGCAGGTCAGCCACCAGCCCGCGAACCGCCGGGGGTTCGACGCCGTGGTGACGCGTCCCGATCGCCGTGCCCGGGCGTACCGGTTCTCCCAGACCGTGCCGATGAGATACACCGTCCCCATCAGCAGCACGGTGGCCACCGTGCAGATCTTGGGGGCCGGATTCGGGGTGTCGGAGCTGCCGACGAGATAGCGAATCAGGCCGAATCCCAGAAGGAACGCGAACATCACGTGCAAGGCGATGCGCAGAGTCTGCAGAACGCGACTCGGGGCTTCTCGAGGCTTGAGGGATTGGGCTGAACTCACAGAATTCAGCCTAGCGGTGAGCCGGTCGAGGGGGCATCAACCGAATGGTTGATCGAAGGTTCGTCCATTCTTGCGATGTGCGCGCGAGGCCGGCCCGGAAGAGTTGGTACCAACGAAATCCACAGGAAAGGAACCGCGATGTTCGTCGGCATCAGAGACGTTTTCTACGCCAGGGGGAGGTTCGCCCTGATCGGGTCCGTGGTCGGCCTGATCACGCTCCTCCTGGTCATGCTCACGGGTCTCACGGGTGGTCTGGCATCCCAGAACACCTCGGCCCTCACCTCGATCAATCCCGACCGGTTCGCCTTCGGCGCGCCCGCCGCCGGGGACTCCGGAAACTCGGGGAGCTCCGGGGGCGCCGGCAAGGACGCCAAAGTCGATTTCTCCGCCTCGCAGATCACCGAGTCCCAGGCTGACCGGTGGAAGCACACCGACGGCGTCGATTCCGCCGTCCCGGTCGGATTCACCCAGACGCAGCTCTCCGCGGACAGCACCGCGGGCGTGGCCGTCGTCGGCGTCCCGGACGAGTCGGGCCTCGTGGGACACGCTGCCGGCAAGGCCATCGACGGTTCGGCCGATCCCGGGCAGGGCGACGTCGTCGTGTCCCAGTCGATCGCCGACGACCAGGGTGCCGGTGTCGGCGACGAGGTGAGCATCTCGGGCCAGAAGTTCACGGTCAGCGGCGTGGTCCCCGACGAGTACTACAGCCACAGTCCGGTGGCTTGGGTCGACACCGCTGCCTGGCAGCGTATCGCGCACGTCCCCTCCACGGGCGACGACGCCGTCGTCGGAACCGCGATGGCCCTCAACGGAGACCTGGACAAGAATGCCTGGAACGACGCCGCCCAGACGTCCGGGACCGTGGTCTCGAAGGTCAAGGATTCCTTCTCGGGTCTGCCTGCCTATTCGTCGGAGCATTCGTCATTGCTGACCATGCAGGCCTTCCTCTACGGCATCTCTGCCCTGGTCACCGTGTCGTTCCTGACGGTGTGGACCATTCAGCGGACGCGTGACATCGCGATCCTCCGTGCCCTCGGTGCCGGCGGACGATACCTGATCAAGGACGCGGTCGGTCAGGCCGGCATCGTGCTCGCGGTCGGTGCGGCGCTCGGTCTCGGGCTCGGCGCCGGACTCGGCTGGTTGGCTCAGAACGGAGTCCCATTCCAGCTCAGCGCGGGAACGACCCTGCTTCCCGCGGCGGGAATCTGGGTCCTGGGCATGCTCGGCTCGCTGGTCGCCGTTCGAAAGGTCGCAAAAATCGATCCCCTCATTGCTCTAGGAGGCAACTGATCATGATGGGTCACGTCGCAGAACACGCAACGAAAACAACCCGCTCAGGCCGTGGCACGGGTCCGGCCCTCGAAATACGCGACGTCGTTCTCGAGTACCCGGACGGCACCACCGCCGAGGGCAAGCCGCGGACGGTGACCGCCCTGGATTCCGTGGATTTCCGCGCGGACCGCGGAACCATGACCGCGCTCGTCGGGGAATCCGGATCCGGGAAGTCGTCGCTGCTGGCGGTCGCCGGCGCCCTCGTCGAACCGACCAGCGGTTCGGTCCGGATCAACGGGATCGAGGCCGTGGGGCAGTCGGAGAAGACGCGGGCCGGGCTGCGGCGGGAGCAGATCGGCGTCGTCTTCCAACAGCCGAGTCTCATCCCCTCGCTCACTGCCCGGGAGCAGCTGCTGGTCGCGGAGCACATTCGCGGGCTGCGCGGCGCGCGGCTCAAGGAAAAGGCCCGTGCCGCCGACGCTCTCCTGGAGCGTGTGGGACTGGAGGGCGTGGGGGACCGGCGACCCCACCAGCTCTCGGGCGGTCAGCGGCAGCGCGTCAACATCGCCCGGGCGCTCATGGGAGATCCGGCCCTGCTCCTGGCCGACGAACCAACCTCCGCCCTGGACCACGAGCGCTCCCGGGAAATCGTCGATCTCTTGCGGGAGGTCACGCGGGAGTTCGACGTCGCGACCGTGATGGTCACGCACGAAACCGACCTGCTGGACTCCGTGGACGCCACGGCCACGATGCGGGACGGACGCCTCTCCTGAACGGTTGGGGCGAGGGGGGTGATGGGGGTGTGTGGGTGGTCGTGGGCGAGGGCGTGAAGTGGGCGGGTGTGGCCGAGGTGGCAATCTCGTGCGTCCCGCTCGGCGAGGTGGCAATTCTGTGCGATTTTCGACGCAAAATCCGCACGGGACTGCCACCTCGCCACGGATTCTGCACGACGCTGCCACCTCGTCACGGTTGTCTGCACGGGATGGCCACCTCGGGCGGTTCTCGGGGTCGAGGTGGCGGTTTCGTGCGGATCCGGTAGGGGTTGTCGACGACGCCGCGGGTATCGAGCTGCCGTTGGGTGGTGGTTGCCCGATTGAGAGGCATCTGCCCCCGATACGTGGTGCTCTAACCCCCACATGAGGGCGGTCAATGACTCCGAATCGGGTAACCGCCACCTCACGCGGGCGGAGTCAGGGGTGCCAACGGCGCGCACGCGCGGGGAACCGGCGCCCCATCGGGCAACCGCCTCGCAACGCGGGATCTGAGGCGGGATTAAGGGCGGGATCCGAGGGCAATTGAGGTCGTTCAGCGGGGTGGCCGGCGCGAATCCCGCCCCGCCCGGACACCCGACCACAACACCCACCCGGCGCGGCACTCACCCAACTCCCGGCGCGTCGCACCTCATGGAAAGCACAATGCCCCGACTCCGAAGACCGGAGCCGGGGCATTGGTATGGCGTCGTCCGGAGCGGGCCGGGCGGCGTCGTCGTTCGATCAGCGACCCCACATACCGTAGGTCTGGGCGAGCTCTGAAACCTTGCGGGCGCGCGCCAGACGGGGGAGGTAGGAGCCGTCCTTGGGTACGGAACCGCCTTCTTCCCTCTCGAGCATTTCGCGGGCCCACGAGATTTCTTCCTCGGAGGGCGCCAGGCCGTGGTTGATCGTGTCGGTCTGGGCGGGGTTGAGGGTGAGCTTGCCCGTCATGCCCATCGAGGCGCTCTGACGGCTCGCGTCGAGGAGCTCCTGGCCGTCGAGGCCGTTGGCAGGTCCGTCGATCGGGCCGGGCAGCTCGCCCACGCGGGATGCGACCACGAGCGCGGAGCGCGGGTACGCGAGGGCCATCGGGTCATTGCTGATGCCGGTGTCCTTGCGGTAGTCGCCCATGCCGAAGGCCAGACGGAAAGTGCCAGGTGCCTTGGCGATGTCGACCGCGTTGACGATGCCGATGGCCGATTCGATCAGGGCGATGACCGGCGTGCCGGCGCGCGACATCATGGCCGTGCGGGTCACGTGGTGCGGGTGCTCGGTCTTGGCGAGCACGATGCCGCGGAGGCCCTCCGCCTTGGATAGGGCGGCGAGGTCGTCCTCCCAGAATTCGGTGTTGATGTCATTGATGCGGACCCAGGCCCGCATTCCGTTGTCCAGAGCCTCGACGACGTTCTTGCGCGCCTGTTCCTTCTGGTCGGCCGGGACTGCGTCTTCCATGTCGAGGATGACGGAATCGGCTTCGGACTCGTAGTTCGGCTTGTACGACTCCAACGAGATGGCGGATGTCAGCAGCCACGAACGGGAAAGCCGCGCAGGGAGATTGGCGGCACGTTCATTGCGGTGGAAGTCTGTGGACACTGATTACCTCGCTCTGGTCTCGACAACATTGTTCTCTACTCTCCCCAACGCCATCGCGCGGCCTCTGGTTCCGCGGACGACGCCGACGCGGCCCATCCCACAGCGCCGCGCGAGCTGCGCCACCGGTCCAGGGCCGGAACGAATGAAGGCCCCGGAACCTAGTAGTTCCGGGGCCTTCACAACGAGAGCCCCCTGCCGGAATCGAACCGGCGACCTTTTCGTTACGAAGGAAACGCTCTACCGACTGAGCTAAGGAGGCCTGCGCATCAGCACAGCGGCACCTGGCCGCCGATCAGCGCGAGAGCCACTTTAGCAGAGGGGAGCGGGGGCTTCCAATCCGGTGCTGACGGGGCGAATACGGCATCTTCATGGCCTCGGCGATGGGTGATTCGGGTGACTGGTGGTTCGGGCGGTGGATCAGGTCGTGCTTCGCTCAGTCTTCCCGCGGTGGGAGACGGAAGTCTGCTGCGCAGCGGCGCGAGGTGGCAATCTCGTGCGGAAACCCGGCCGAGGTGGCAATCTCGTGCGGAAATCCGCGCGAGGTGGCAAAGTTGTGCGGTTTTTGCCCCGAAAACCGCACGGGATTGCCACCTCGCGGCCTCATCCTGACCCCATCCCCTCACCCAACCCCGGCATTCCGCCCGACGGACCCTTTCGGGCATAGATCGGCGTGTGGAACAGTTGAACCAGAAGCAAGGACACTCGTCAGAGCGAAGGAGAACGAAGATGGCACATGTTGGAATCATCGGTGGACACGGCAAGGTCGCACTCCTGGCCGCACCCCTGCTGACCGAGGCCGGGCACACCGTCACGTCGATCATCCGTTCGCAGGACCAGGTCGCCGACGTCGAGGAAACCGGCGCCAACGCTTTGGTCAAGGACATCTCCGACCTGTCGACGGAGCAGATGACAGAGGTCTTCAAGGACCAGAACATCGACGCGATCATCTGGTCGGCCGGTGCCGGCGGCGGAGACCCTCAGCGCACGTGGGAGGTCGATCGCGACGCCGCGAACCGTTCGATGGATGCCGCCGAGAACGCGGGGGTCAAGCGTTACCTCATGGTCTCCTACCTGGGCGCATCCTTCGAGCACGGCGTCCCTGAGAGCGAGGACTTCTACGCCTACGCCCAGTCCAAGGCGGAATCGGACCAGCACCTGCGCGAAAGCGACCTGGACTGGACCCTGGTCGGCCCGACCGCACTGTCCCTCGACGAGCCGACGGGGAAGATCACCATCACGACCGAACGCTCGGACGTGAAGGCCTCCCGCGCCAACGTCGCACGGGTTCTGGTCGCGGTGCTGGCCGACGACTCGACCATTCGCAAGGCCCTGCCCTTCACGGATGGCGACACCCCGATCGCCCAGGCCATCGCGGAGGCCCCGGCCACGGACCAGCTGGCCTAGGAGCTGCACCATGGGACTCTGGAACTCCATCCGCGGCAGACGCCAGTCAGAGGATGAGGACGACGCCGCCGTCGACCTCCCGGAGGCGCGCCTCGAGGCGCTGGTCTCCGGGAGGGTCCAGGGTGTCGGATTCCGGTGGTGGGCCCGCGGCGTCGCCCAGGAGCACGACGTGCTCGGATACGCGGAAAACCTGGCGGACGGGCGCGTCGAAGTCGTCGTCGAGGGCCCCGCGGAGGGAGTCCAGGCTTTCTATGCTGCGCTGACGTCGGGAGACACCGCGGGGCATGTCAGCGATGTCGAGCGGTGGGACGCCGATCCCACGGGTGAATTCCGCGAGTTCGATGTGAGATAACAACACGTCCGCACCCTTTCACCGGCCACGGACCCTCGGCTAAAATATAAGCAAATGCTTATGAATGGGGGTGCGGATTCCGATGGGCAATCACCACGACCACGGTCACCAGCACGGGGCCGGCGCAGGGCGACGTCGGCTCGCCGTCGCGTTCGGAATTTCCATCGCGATCTTCCTCGCCCAGGCGCTGGGCGCTGTGCTCACCGGTTCCCTCGCGCTCCTCTTCGACACCGTCCACGTCCTGACCGACGCCGCGGGCCTGGGCATGGCCCTGGGCGCCGCGGTGCTCTCCGCCAGGCCCGCCACGGAGCACAGGACCTGGGGTTGGAAGAGGGTCGAGATCCTGGTCGCCGCGGTCCAGGCGACGGTGCTGATCGTCGTCGGGATCATGGTGGTCATCGAGGCCATCCAACGCTTTTCCCACCCGCAACCGGTGGCTGATCGTGAACTGATCGTGTTCGGCGTGATCGGGCTGCTCGGAAATATCGCCGCGATGGCCGTGCTGTTCGGGGGCGAGAAGAACCTCAACCTGCGCGCGGCATTCCTGGAAGTCGTCAACGATGCGCTCGGTTCCATCGCCGTGATTGTCTCGGCCCTTGTCATCGCGTGGACCGGGTGGATGCAGGCCGACGCCGTCGTGGCCCTGCTCATTGGAGTCCTGATCATTCCCCGGGCCGTCTTCATTCTCCGCGAATCGGTCAGCGTGCTCCTGGAAAGTGCCCCTCCCGGGCTCGACATGGACGCGGTCCGGCGCCATCTCGAATCCCACCCGCAGGTCGTGAAGGTCCACGATCTCCACGCGAGTCGCATCTCGACCGACCTCCCCGTGCTGAGCGCACACATCGTCCTGGACGACCGGTGCTTTGAGGACGGGAAGAGTGCCCAGATGCTCTGCGACCTCCAGAACTGCATTTCCGAGCACTTCGAGGTCTCGATCGCCCACTCGACGATCCAGCTGGAGCCCAAGAGCCACTACCGGCACGAGGCCGGAGAATTCATCGTATGAGCGGCGGTCACCGGGTCCACCTCGGATTCTCGGGTCTGCAAGCGGAAATCCTGCCGGACGGTTTCAGCGACCGCGGGTTCGTGCTCGAGATCGGCGGAGCGGAGCAGTCCCACGTGGACCTGGACCACCCGGAGAGCATCTTCTACGAGTACCTGCGTCGCGTCGGAAACGTCGTGGACACGATCGCGGCGCCCGGCGAGGCGGTCTCCGCGGCGCACCTCGGCGCGGGCGGGCTGACTCTTCCCCGATACATTCAAGCCACGCGGCCGGGATCGCGCCAGGTGGCGGTCGATATCGAGCGCGAGTTGCCGTCGCTCGTCGTGGACCGACTTCCACTTCCGGAGGGTACGCGGTTGGGTCTCCTGATCGATGATGCACGGGAATCTCTGCCGCACCTCGCCTCCGCCGCGGGCCTCGACGACGGGGAAGGGTTCGACCTGGTCGTCGTCGATATCTTTGCCGGCAAGGACTCCCCGGAGCATCTCGCCTGCCGCGAGTTCTACGCGGAGTGCCTCGAACTCCTGTCGCCGCGGGGTGCTCTGGTGGTCAACGTGGGCGACGACGCCGGCCTGCACTTCTTCGCCCGACAGGCAGGGTTCCTGGCCGACGCCGTGAGCTCGGACCCACGCGTCGGCGTCGCATCAGGGGCGTGGACGCTGGCCGATGCCGGCCTCATCAGGACGAAGGGCGAAGGAAACCTGATCCTTGCGGCCGGACCCGGTCTGGTGGACCGGGCCCTCGGATTCGAGCGCCGGTGGTTCGACGCCGGGCCGCACCCAGCCCAGGTTCTGGACCCTCTGCAGACGCAGGAATTCGTGGGAGAATTGGGAACTTGAGTGGTTCGGCGGGCTGAGCTCGGGATTCTCCGCTTTCGGCTGAGACCTGTGGACCCCCGATGAGCACGTGGTTAGATGTGAACATGGCACCGAAGTTTCCCTTTGACTCTGCAATGAAGAATGCATTCGATGACAACGGGCAACCGAAGCCCGCTCTCAACAAGGCCCTGGACACGGTTCTGTGCGTCCAGCGGCCCATGGTCGTCACCTCGATCAAGAAGCTCCGGAAGAAGCACCCGGACGAGACCCCCGAACAGATCGCTCGCCGTCTCGAGCGCCTCTACCTGAGGGACGTGACCGTCGGGGGAGGCGCGGTCGGAGCCTCGGCGTTCATCCCTGGGATCGGCACGGCGACGTCGGTCGGCCTGTCGATCGTCGCCGTCGGCGGCTACCTGGAGCGCACGGCTATTTACGCCCAGTCCGTCGCCGAGCTCTACGGGGCCCACGTCGAGGATCCCGAGAAGGCGCGGACCATGGTCATGGCCCTCATGCTGGGCGACGACGGCAAGGTGCTCATGCAGCAGATTCTCGGCCAGTCCGGTCGGGCATCGGGGATCTCCAACAAATGGGGTCTCATGATGGGCAAGGGCGACGACAAGGGATTCAGCGTCTCCAAGACGATCCGCAACATGTTCGTCAAGCGCTTCCTGGCTCGACAGTCCGGGGCTCTGCTCGGTCGTGCCCTGCCTTTCGGTCTCGGCGCCGTCGTCGGCGGGGGAGCGAACCTGGCGCTGGGGCGCCAGGTCATCCACTCCACGAAGGAAGCCTTCGGGCAAGCACCCAAGCTCTTCCCCGATTCACTCCAGCTGGACGGGCGCGCCCCGAAGTTCGAGGATCCCAAGGAGGAGAAGAAGGCCCAGGTCCTCGCCGGCGACCTGCCCGCGGGGGCCGACAAGGAGGAAGACCCCTCGAAGAAGGCCGGCGGTCACGGTGAGTCCTCGGACGGAACGTCCGGTCACGCCTCGGGAGACGCCGACTCCAAGGGCTGACACGCCTCCTGTCGGTATGCGCACGGCGCGGGCCCGCGCCGTCTTTGCGCTGATCGTTCGGGCGTTGAAAGTTCGGGCGCCCGATGCGGGAACGCCCGGAGCTACCGGATGTAGTCCACCAGGCGGCTCGCAATGCCGTTGTATGTGGCCGGCGTCAGGTTCTTCAGACGCTCTTCGGCCTCGGGCGAGAGGCCCAGCTCGGACACGAATTCGATGAGCCTGGCCTGGTCGACGCGGTGGCCACGCGTCAGATCCTTGAGTCGTTCGTAGGGATTGTCCATGCCGTCCACGCCCGCGATCGATTCCGCGCGCATGACCATCTGAATCGCCTCGGCGAGCACTTCCCAGTTGCGGTCCAGGTCTTCGGCGAGTGCTTCCTCGGCGACGTCGAGCCGCGCCAGACCTTTGGTGACGTTGGAGATGGCCAGGATCGAGTGCCCGAAGGCGACCCCGATATTGCGTTGCGACGACGAATCCGTCAGGTCACGCTGCCACCGAGAAGTCACCAGCGTCTCTCCCAGGGTGTCCAGGAGGGAACAGGAGATCTCGAGGTTGGCCTCGGCGTTCTCGAAACGGATCGGATTGATCTTGTGCGGCATGGTCGAGGAGCCCGTCGCCCCTGCGACCGGGATCTGGCGGAAGTATCCGATCGAGATGTAGGACCAGATGTCCGTGCAGAGGTTGTGCAGGATCCTGTTGAAGTGGGCGATGCTCGAGTAGAGCTCGGCCTGCCAATCGTGGGACTCGATCTGCGTGGTCAGTGGGTTCCACGTGAGCCCGAGGTGCTCCACGAAACCGCGGGAGACCTCCTGCCAGTCGACCTGGGGTGCGGAGGCATAGTGGGCAGCGTATGTTCCGGTCGCGCCGTTGATCTTGCCGAGGAACTCCTGGTTCTCCACGTGCTTGATCTGCCGCTGGAGACGGAAAGCGAGGACCGCCATCTCCTTGCCGAGCGTCGTCGGCGTTGCGGGCTGGCCGTGCGTCCTGGACATCATGGGCATGTCCCGTGCGGAGGACGCCAGGTCCGAGACACCGTCCACGAGCTCCCGGGCGGCGGGCAACCACACGTTGGTGACCGCGTCACGAATCCCGACGGCGTAGGAAAGATTGTTGATGTCTTCCGAGGTGCACCCGAAGTGCACGAGGGGCTTCAGACGTGCGAGACCCAGGGCCTCGAGCCGATTGCCGATGAAGTATTCGACCGCTTTGACGTCGTGAACCGTCACGGCCTCGATTTCGGCCAATTCGCTGATCGATTCGCCGTCGAAATTCGTGACGATGGCCCGCAGGTCGGCCTCCTGGGCCTCGCTCAGCGGCTCCAGGCCGGGCAGGACTTCGTTCCGGCACAGGTAGATGAACCATTCGACCTCAACGTGGACGCGATCGCGGTTGAGCGCGGCCTCCGAAAGATAATCGGTCAGCGGCGCCGTCTGGGGCTGGTAGCGACCGTCCAAGGGACCGAGCGCGATCGGAGGGTCAACCTGAGTCAAGCTGGTGCGCCCGTTCGGAAGCGACGAATCGGACGGACTGGTGTTCTGCGAAGAATTGGCCATGCCCTTATTGTGGCACGGCCGTAGCGCCGCACCGGTTTCGTCCACAGGGCTTCCGAAAGGCTCTTGGCTTCCGCCTCGTCCACACCGAGAGCGATTCCGTGCGGCACGATGAGCGCCGCATTCTTCCACCGGACAGAATAAGCGCCATCGGGACCGCGAGAAGCGCGGGATCGATTCTCGGGGAGGTGGAAGCATGGACATGGTGGCGGCCTTGGGCCTGGTGGCCCCCGCCGCGGTGCGGGGCGTCGCGATCTCGGCGGAACACAGGCTCGCCGAGCTGGCGAACGGCGTGGCCAGGCGCCGAGCGGACCTCGGAACGGCAGGAGAACGGTGGGCCGGTACGAGCGGAACGTCGTGGGAGTCGCCCGCGGCCGAGCTCTTCAGGGCGAAAGTTCGCCGTGAGGCCGCCTGGGTCCTGACGGCGGAGGAGGCCCTGACCCGGGCGGAGCACCACCTGCGCAGAGCGGGTGCGCAGATCAGGCAGAAGCTGGAAGATCTTGCTGGTGAGCTGGACGTACTCGAACATCGGGTGACGGAGTCCGCCGCCCGTGTCGCGGTGAAGGCCGAATCCGGTATTCACGAGGCGGTGGAAGCAGTCGCTCGCGGAGCCCTCGGAATCCAAGCCTCAGAGGACCTTCGAACCGCTCGCGGTGCATACGCGAACGTCGTGGACGGCTCCATCTATCGCGCAGCGGTCGAGGCCATCGGTGGCGCGAGACTCGGTGGTTCACGGTGAGCGGTGTCCTGGGGACCGGACTCAGGGAGTGGGGAATCTTTGCGATGGCCCCCGCCCGGTCGACCGGTGCATTCGCGATCGACTTCGGCACGGTGCCCGAGGGGGCGGTCATGGTTCGCGCGTCGTCGGTGCAACAGAAAATCGACACCGAAGAGATCCATCGCCTCGAGAAGGAGGTTGCCGCCGTGGGTGAGGCCGTGGGTGAGGTCTGGCTGGCCACGGCCCCACTCGTCGCGGAAGTCCAGCATTTCTGGGCCCACGTGGCGCCCGAGGCCGCAGCCGCCGCTCATGCCCTCGACGACGCTCGCGATCTTCTGGTTTCCCTGGGCGTCTCGGCAGCGGACGATGCGGTGAAGCTCCGCGTTGCCCGTACCTCCTACGAACAGGCCGAACATCTGGCCGAGACTCTGGTGAGTGGCTTTAACGCTGTTCATTCGGTTCCCTACCGTTTGTTGTTCGGAACCGCATTGCATTCGGGCGGCAACCCACTGGGCCTGATGCTCGCGGCCGGCAGTTTCGCGGTGGTCGGTGGCTCGGTATTCGTCGCGGATGCGGCGCTTCGGGGAACCGGCGCGGCCACCCGGTCGACGATTGCCGGAAGCGGCGTGCCACTCGAGAACCTCCGACAGGGCATAGGGCGGGCCGTGCGGTATCGACGCGGCATGGGGTTCGGTCTGGTGCGGCTGACGGACTTCCGTACCGTCGAGACCTCGGAGCCCAGGACGACCAGCGGACCTGCCGGTGTCGCGACGGTTGTGACGAGCCTGAAGTCTGCGGGCGATCACGACGACGTGCACGACGCCGCACGTGGCCCGCAGAACCAGGTGTCTCTCGCGCACGTCGATGTGCAGGTCGTGGACAGGCCGGACGGCACGAGGTCGTACCTCGTGTCCATACCGGGCACGGACTTCGACAACCTCACGAGCCGGACGGATCCCAACAGTGCCCGCAGCATCCTGGACGCGGTGACGGTCTCGCCGGAGACCCCCCTGGAGGAGGCCTCAGGTCTCATGCAGCTCGTCGACCGAGCCCTCCGCGAAGCTGGAGCCGGTGTCGATGACCCCGTGATCCTCTCGGGGTTCAGTCAGGGCGGCATGGCCGCCATGGGACTCGCGACGAACAGGGATTTCGGGCGCAGGTACTCCGTGCGCGGTGTCGTGACCACGGGCAGCCCGACGTCGACCTACCGCGGTGTCGATCCCGGTACCAAGGTCCTTCACCTCAGGGACATCGACGACCCCGTGCCGTCCCTGACCGGGGGAGGGATCGATCCCGGCAACGAGCACGCGGTCGTCGTCGTCGGGAACACCGGACGGAACAAGGGGCCGGTGCCGATGACCCATTCGGCCGAAACCTACATCGAGGCAGCAGCCGCCGCCGATCGGGAACTGGGCCGGACGGCAGAGGGCCGAGCCCACCTGCGCATGATCCAGGAGGCGGTCCCGGCCGGATCCACCGTGCGCACCCTGACCTTCGAGGCGTCGTCGGAGACCTACGATCGCAGACCTGCCGCCGAACGAGGCTCGGAACAAGCCGCAGGTCACCGACGTGATTCCTGACACGTCGGCCTCGATGGAAAGGATAGAGTGGAATCCATGACTGAGAATCTGACCCCCGACTCGCAGAAAATCACTCCGCGTCACGTGTTCGGCAACCTCCCGAAATATGTGGCGGGCAAACCCCCGCAGAAGGTCGAAGGGTTGCAGCAGTACAAGCTGTCCTCGAATGAGAACCCTCTCGGCCCGGTTCCGGCGGTGCAATCGGTGATCCAGAAATTCTCGGCGTCGAACAGGTACCCGGATCCGCTGTGCACGGATCTTCGGGAAGCCTTGGGGAGCAAACTCGGTGTCGATCCTGAGGACATCGTGACCGGCGGCGGAAGCCTGGGGGCACTCAGCCAGATACTGGCCGCTTTTGCCGGGGGAAATCAGGACGGAAGCCAGGACGAGGTGATCTATCCTTGGCGCTCCTTCGAGGCGTACCCCATCGTGACCGGCCTGGCCGGGGCAAAGGAGGTGCGCGTACCCAACCTGCCCAACGGGGAACACGATCTGGATGCGATGGCCGCGGCGATCACCGACAGAACGAAGGTCGTGATCCTGTGCACCCCCAACAATCCCACGGGGCCGGCGTTGACCAAGAAGAAGGTCCAGGACTTCATGGCGAAGGTGCCCTCCGACATCGTGGTGGTCCTGGACGAGGCCTACCTCGAGTTCTGTCTGGCCTCCGAACTCACCGACCAGGAGGGCGCAGAAGGCGGCCTCGCGGAAGGAATCGATCTCTACAGCGAGTACAACAACCTCGTGATCCTCCGAACTTTCTCCAAGGCCGCAGGTCTCGCGGGGCTGCGCGTCGGATATTCGATCTCCCACCCGGAGATCACCCAGTACCTGCGGGTTTCCGCGACGACCTTCGCCGTCACGAAAGTGGCCGAAGAGGCCGCGATCGCTTCGCTCGAACACTCCGAGGAGATCGCGGACCAGGTGCGGCACCTCGTCTCGGAGCGAACACGAGTCGTCGATGCCCTGACCGACCAGGGCTGGGACATCCCGGCCACGCGAGCCAACTTCGTGTGGTTGCCGCTGGGGGAGAGAACCCAGGACTTCGCCCGATTGGCGGATGACAACGCCCTCTCGGTGCGTGCGTTCCACCCCGAAGGGGTTCGAGTCAGCATCGGGGAAGACGAAGCCAACACGCGATTCATCAGGATCGCCGGCGAATTCTTGGACGGATCGGGCAGGTAGGCTAGGGGTGTATTTTTTGATCCGCGGGCACCTCTGCACACCGTGCTCCGGCGGACCAACCGGGTGCCGGACAACCTAGCCACATGGGAGGACTCATGGAAACCGCGGAAACCCCACACCCCGGGGCTACCGAGGGCCGTCTGAACCGGGTGACCATTCTGGACGAGAACGGGCACCGTGGATCGGACCCGGACTTCGATCCCTATATCGAGCACGTCACCCTCGACGACCTCAAGAGCTCGTACGCCACCATGTTGACGGTCCGGCGCTTCGACGACGAAGCGACGTCGCTGCAACGCCAGGGAAAGCTTGCCCTCTGGGTCCCGTCCAAGGGACAGGAGGCTGCTCAGGTGGGTTCCGCTCGCGCCATCCCGAAGAACGACTACATCTTCCCCTCCTACCGCGAGCATGCGCTCGCGTACGAACGGGGCGTCGATCTCAGGGACATGATGAGGGTATTCCGCGGCTACGCGCCTGGCGGATGGGACCCCAGGGAACACCGCTTCAACCTCTACTCCTTCGTGCTGGCCTCGCAGATCCCTCACGCCGTGGGCTACGCGATGGGGCAGAAGCTGGACCGGCAACTGAACATTGGTCAGGAAGAGCACTCGGACGACGCCGAGGCCGGCGGCAGCGAGGCGACCGTCGTCTACTTCGGCGACGGCGCCTCGACCGAGGGCGAGGCTCACGAATCCATGGTCTTTGCCGCTTCCTACGACGCTCCGGTCTTGTTCTTCGTCCAGAACAACAAGTGGGCGATCTCCGTGCCGTTCTCGACGCAGTCGCGCCTTCCGCTGGCGGAACGGGCCGCGGGCTACGGCTTCGAAGGCATCCGCGTGGACGGCAATGACCTGCTGGGTGTCCAGGCGGTCACCGCCTACGCCATGGACAAGATCCACCGGGGCGAAGGACCCGTCCTCATCGAGGCCGAGACCTACCGCCTGGGCGCACACACCACGGCCGACGACCCGACCAAGTACCGGACCCGGGACGAAGAAGACGAATGGACCACCAAGGATCCTCTCGTCCGCCTCGAGAAGCACCTGCGGCTGGAAGGTGTCGGGGACGACTTCTTCGAAGAGGCCAATCAACGGGCCAAGGAGTACGGTGCGGAGATCCGCGAAGCCGTCCTCGCCATGGAAGCACCGACCCTCGACGGCGTCTTCGACCACGTGTACGCCGAAGAGAACTCGCTCGTCGAAGAAGAACGAGCCTGGTTCCACGAGTACGAAGCCGGCTTCGAAGATGCCGAGACGCAGGAGGGCGGTCGCTGAACATGAGCGACGTTTCACAGAACAGCGCAATGCCGGTCGAATCGATGCCCATGGCCAAGGCGCTCAACGCGGCCATGTCCGATGCCATGGGCGAAGACAAGGCCGTCCTGCTCATGGGCGAGGACATCGGGACCCTGGGCGGCGTCTTCCGCGTGACCCAGGGGCTCAAGGAGGAATACGGGCCCGAGCGCGTGATGGACACCCCTCTCGGCGAAGCCGGAATCGTGGGTACCGCCATCGGCCTGGCCATGCGCGGATACCGACCCGTCTGCGAAATCCAGTTCGACGGATTCGTTTTCCCGTCGTTCAACCAGATCACCTCGCAGCTCGCGAAGATCCACGCCAGGACTCAGGGCGACGTCAAACTACCCGTGGTCATCCGGATCCCCTACGGCGGCAACATCGGCTCCATCGAACACCACTCGGAATCCCCGGAGGCCCTGTTCGCCCATACCGCGGGCCTTAGGGTCATGTCACCGTCCAATGCGCAGGATGCCTACACGATGCTGCGGGAAGCCATCGCATCCGACGACCCGGTGATCTTCCTCGAGCCGAAACGCCGCTACTGGCTCAAGGGCGACGTCGACCGCTCGGTGTCCGCCCCCTCCACGCAGCGCGCGCAGATCGTTCGGGAAGGGCGCGACGTGACTCTCGCCGCGTACGGCCCCCTGGTCCCCGTTGCGCTCGCGGCGTCGGACGCCGCGCGCGAGGACGGAATGAGCATTGAAGTCGTGGATCTGCGGTCCATTTCCCCACTCGATTTCGACGCGGTCGAGGCCTCCGTGCGGAAGACCGGCCGGTTGGTCGTCACGCACGAGGCGCCCACCTTCGGCGGAATCGGCGGCGAGCTGGCGTCCGTCATCACCGAACGATGCTTCTACAGCTTGGAAGCCCCCGTTCTCAGGGTCGGTGGATACCACATGCCCTACCCCGTGGCCGGAGTCGAGGAGGACTACCTCCCGAGCATCGACCGCATGCTCGAGGCCATTGACCGTTCGCTGGCCTACTAGTCAGCCGGAACTCAGGAGCCCTTATGTCTTCGATTTTCAACCTCCCGGACGTCGGCGAAGGCCTGACGGAAGCAGAGATCCTGTCATGGAAGGTCGGCCCGGGAAGCCCGGTCCAGATCAATGACGTGCTCGTCGAGATCGAGACGGCGAAATCCGTGGTCGAGCTGCCCTCACCGTTCGCCGGCACCGTGGAGAAGATCATCGCCGAGGAGGGCGCCACGGTCGAAGTCGGCGCCCCACTGGTTTCCGTGACCGTCACGGCCTCGGCCGACGGGTCGGAGTCCGAACCGGAAGCGGACACCACCGGACCGGCACCGGGACCGGAGCTGCCCGCCGACGACGTCGACTCCACGACCACCGTGGCGGAGAAGGAAGCCGACAGCCTCGCCGCGCAGGCGGCTCCGGCCGCGGGCGACGTCGACCAGGCGGCCGTCCCCGACAACGCGTCCGCGAGCGAAGGGTCCGATGCGCAGACGGCCGCGCTCGTGGGGTCGGGACCGAAGGCCGATCCGGTCAAGAGGCGGGCCCGCAAGCGACGGTCCTCCGGGGGTGCCGCATCGGGCCGCAGCGAAGAGAGCGTTCACGCCGCGGACGGTGCCACGCAGCCGTGGGAGAAACTGCTGACCCAGATCCTGAATCGTGCGCCGCTCCAGGGCGGAACCTTTGGTTCGGGGATCGCCGAACGCGCCAGAAAATTGGCCGAGGAAGGCCGTGGCGCGCTCAAGCGTTTCCCGGGCCGTGCCGCGGACCAGCCCATGGCGCAGGCGGAAGCGCACCGAACCGTTGGTTCGGAACCGCCTCGTCGCCCCGCCCTGGCCAAGCCTCCCGTACGCAAAGCGGCCAAGGACCTGGGGATCGACCTCGCGGACGTGCCGGCCACCGGCTCCAACGGCCAGGTGACCCAGAGGGACCTGGTCAATTACGCCGCCCACGCGCAGGACGTCGAGAGCCACAAGCCCTCGAACTTCTGGGTCGAACAGGGCAGCCAGGAAGACCGGATCGAACGTGTTCCGGTCAAGGGAGTGCGCAAAGCGACGGCCAAGGCCATGGTCAAGTCCGCGTTCGAGGCACCGCACGTGTCGATCTTCGTGGACGTGGATGCCACGCGCACCATGGAATTCGTCAAGAGGCTCAAGTCCTCGCCGACCTTCGAGGGCGTCAAAGTCACGCCGCTGCTGATCCTGGCCAAGGCCGTGATCTGGGCGACGGCGCGGAACCCCCAGGTCAACTCGCAGTGGACGGATTCCGAGATCCTGATCAAGAGGTTCATCAACCTCGGCATCGCGGCGGCGACTCCGCGCGGCCTGATGGTCCCGAACATCAAGGACGCCCAGGACCTCTCCCTGCGCGAGCTGGCCGTGGCCCTGAATGCGCTCACCAAGACGGCGCGTGAAGGAAAGACCCAGCCCGGCGACATGTCCGGTGGAACGCTGACCATCACGAACATCGGCGCCCTCGGCATCGACACGGGCACACCCATCATCAACCCCGGGGAAGCAGCAATCCTCGCGTTCGGCACCATCAAGCAGAAGCCCTGGGTCGTCGACGGCGAAGTCATCCCCCGGTGGGTCACGACGCTCGGAGGATCTTTCGACCACCGCATCGTCGACGGCGACCTGTCGGCGAGGTTCGTGGCCGATGTGGCCTCGGTCCTCGAGGAGCCCGCGCTCCTGCTGGACATGTAGGCACAAGAGGATTTGTGGGCTCAGTGCCCCTCGAAGCCCCAGCGGTCGACGCTCCGGTGGAACCGGGTGCCCCAGAGCCCACCGAGGATCGCGCCGAGAAGGCCGATCACGAGCACGCAGACCGCCGCGACCAGTCCCCACACGAAGGAGGGGCCGCCCAGGGACTGGACCGAGCCGAGCGGAAGGCTCTCGCCCATCCTGTCCGCGAAGAACAAAGTCAGCACCGTGGTGACCGCGGTACCCATGAGCTGCCACAGCCACACGGCCACGCCCTGCTTGGCACCGGAGAAGCGCCCGGCCCGGCCCGCCGCGTACCCGCCGACGACGTAGGACACGAAGAACACGACGCCGAAGACGCCGCACCACAGGGCCCCGTGACCCGAACCATCGGCCAGGTCCCTGACCGAGTTCCCCAAGTGCGTCGGCAGGCCCGATGCGCCCGCAATGGGGGCGAGGACTCCGAGCGCCCACGTCAGGAATCCGACCAGCGCCGTCGCGACCAGCCACCCGAGCAGACCGGGAAGCAGTTGCAGCCGGCCGTACTCCGCCTTCTGCCGTCTGATGACCATGCCGCGCAGGTCGGGACCGGACGGTGCCGCGGCCTGCCCTGCAGGGCCGTTGGCGTAGCCGGGCCTTCCGGTCGACGCGCCAGGGGCGTCCTCCGGCGAGGTCGGCCGGAAGCTGCGGGGTCCCCCGGTGCGGTCGGTTTCTTCGTCGTACTCGAGGCCCGAACGTTTCTGCGCGCTCGGGGCGGAAGAACCTTCACCGTAGGATGGCAGCGGCCGGGTCGCATTCGAGTCCTGCGTCGCCGACCCCCAGGACCCGTGGTCCAGGACCTGCGTGCGTTGGTCTGCGGCAGAGAGGATGTCCGTGCGGTCGTCGAGGACCTCCGTCCTGCCGCCGTCCAGGACTTCGGTACGGTCCTCATCGAGTCCGCGTGCCCCACGGTCGTCGAGCACCTCGGTAGCGTCCCCGTCCAGAGGCATCGTGCGATTCGCGGCCGAATCCTCGCCGTACGGGTCGTCCCAGGGTTCCGTTGGTCGTTGCGTCATGAAAGCTCCTCGCTCGTCCTCGTGCGGTCGTTCTCCCTAGAATGCAATTCCGTTGCGATCTGTTGTCGGTATTCCTTGGGGAAGTTCTCGACAGCATACTGGCCGGAACGCTCGTCCGGGTGGAGGGTCTTGACCACCTTGGCTGGCGATCCGACCGCAACGGACAAGGGCGGAACGTCCTTGCTGACCACCGAACCCGCGCCGATCACGGAGTCGTGACCCACGGTGACGCCGGGCAGAACAATCGCTCCGCCGCCCAGCCACACATTGTCCTCGATCGTGACGGGGCAGCCGCCTTCCCAACCCCGGGCGCGGTCGACGGGGTTCAGCGGGTGGGTCGGACCCAGGATCTGCACGTGGGGCCCGATCTGCACGTCGTTGCCGATCCGGACCTCGCAGACATCGAGGATCGTGAGCCCGAAGTTGGCGAAGAGCCTGTCGCCGATGTGAATGTTGTACCCGTAGTCGACATAGAACGGGGGCCGGATGCGGACTTCCTCGCCCATGCTTCCCAGGAGATCTCCGAGGAGTTCCTGGGCAGCGGGGTCATCGTCCAGGTCCAGGCGCTGGTAACGATCCGTCATGCGGGCTGCTTCGGCCGACGTGCGGGACGTGCCGGCAGGCTCATTGTTGGTCTCGTTCGCCGTGCCCGACCCGCGGTAGGGAAGACCGGCGTGCATGCGTTCCCGCATGGTCAGGTCGTCGTGGCTGGTTACGGTCTCATTCATTCGGTCGAGCCTTTCCCGGCCGCACCAAGTGCGCCCGAGTGGGGAAGGGGCAATGGAGCGGTGCTCAGGAGAAGATCGCGACGAGTCCGATGATGACCACCCCGACCAGCACGGCAACGCCGACGCCGATCAGCATCCTCTTGTTGATCTCCCTCAGTACCTCGCGAACTTCTTCTTCCGTCCATTGTGATTTGCGGCGTGCACTCATGATGGCCAGTATTCCAGGTCAGGAGGCGGCATGGCAGAATCTCGTACATGGCAGAACCTCAGGAGCAGAACCCCGAGCCCCAGACGATGCAGCGGCCGTGGTTCAAGAATTACAACTCGTACACCTCCTCTTCTCTCGATCTTCCGGAGACCTCCCTGGTTCACGTCCTGGAGAAATCCGTGAGGGAGGCCGGACACCGTACGGCTCTGGAGTTCTTCGGCGCGACCACGAGCTACACGAGCCTCGGAGAACAGGTCTCGCGAGTGGCCGAAGGGCTGCGGCTCATGGGGGTTCAGGCCGGTGACCGTGTCGCGCTGATCCTGCCCAATTGTCCGCAACACGTCGTCGCCTTCTACGCGACGCTGAGGTTGGGCGCCGTCGTCGTCGAGCACAATCCCCTGTACACGGAGGGCGAGCTGCGCCACCAATTCGAGGACCACGGGGCGAAGGTCGCGTTCGTCTGGGACAAGATCGCGGACAAAATCACGAATCAGCCAGATGACCTGCGCCCGCGCCAGGTTGTTTCGGTCAACCTGATCGAGGCGATGCCGGGTCACCTCCGGCTTGCCCTCAAGCTTCCCCTCAAGAAATCCCGTGCCTCCCGCGGGAAGCTGGCGGGTTCCGCCCCGCGCACCGCACCGTGGAAGACCCTCCTCAAGAACGATCCGATCGCAGAGGACCACCACCGGCCCACCGCCCATGACACGGCGCTTCTTCTGTACACGTCCGGCACCTCCGGAGACCCCAAGGGCGTGATGCTGACCCACCGGAACCTGGAGTCCAACGCCCGTATGGGGCAGGAATGGATCGGTCCGGACGACGACGAGGTCATCTACGGTCTTCTGCCGCTCTTCCACGCGTACGGCATGACTCTCGGTCTGGGCGTTGCCATTGCGGTGCGTGCCAAGCTCGTGCTCTTCCCGACCGTGGACTTGGACTTGGTGTTCGCCGCCCTGAAGAAGTCCAAGCCGACAATCCTCCCGGCCGTGCCCCCGGTGTACCAACGCATGCTGGACATGGCCAACGAGAAGGGGACCGACCTGTCCGGGATCCGCTACTCGGTCTCCGGGGCCATGAATCTGCCGCCCCAGCTCGTTGCCGACTGGGAAGCGAAGACGGGCGGGTACCTGGTCGAAGGCTACGGCCTGACCGAATGCGCGCCGCTCGTGGCGTGCAACCCGCTCAACGACACCCGCAGGGCCGGGTCCATCGGTACCCCGTTCCCCTCGACCGACATCCGCATCGTCGACCCGGAATCGCTCCAGGACGTCGCCCGCGGGGAATCGGGGGAGCTGTGGGTCAAGGGGCCGCAGAGGTTCCGTGGCTACTGGAAGAATGAAGAATCCACCCGGTCGACCGTCACGGAGGACGGCTGGTTGCGGACCGGCGACGTCGTGACCATGGACGAGGACGGGTTCCTGTTCGTCGTCGACCGTCTCAAGGAAATCATCATCACCGGTGGGTTCAACGTGACACCGAGCGAGGTCGAGACGGCCCTGAAGACTTTCGACACGGTCAAGGACGCCGCCGTGGTGGGCATCCCGGCCGACGGCGGAGGCGAAGAAGTCGTCGCGGCCGTCATCATGGCGCCGGGACACGCCCTCGACGTCGATGCGTTGCGTCAGCACTGCTACACCAAGGTGACCCGCTACAAGGTTCCCCGGCGCATCGTCGAGGTCGAGGACTTCCCGCGCTCGATGCTCGGCAAGACCCTGCGGCGGGAAGTCAGGACGTTGGTTCTGGACAGGCTCTGATCAGGTCGGCAGACGGCCGGAACGGAACGAGGCCCGCGGCACCTTCCTCGGAAAGTGCCGCGGGCCTCGTACATCGTTGGGAGGCGTCCCCGGGTGGACTATCGCCGCATGATCTTGCGGGCGAGCCAGTTGCCGAAGAGCTGCACGAACTGGACCATCACGATGATGATCAGCACGGACGCCATCGTGATGTCCCAGTTGAACCGCTGGTACCCCTTGGACAGGGCGTAGTCGCCGAGTCCGCCGGCACCGATGTAACCGGCCATCGCGGACATGTCCACGACACCGATCAGCAGGAACGTGTAGCCCAGCACCAACGGACCGAGGGCCTCAGGAAGAATCACCGAGAACATGATGCGCGCCTTGGACGCGCCCATGGCCCTGGCCGCCTCGATCACACCTGGGTCGATCGAGACCAGGTTCTGCTCGACGATGCGGGCCACCGCGAAGACGGCCGCGACGACCATGCCGAAGACCGCGGCCTTCATTTCGATGGTCGTTCCGATCGTGGCCAGCATGACCGGTCCCAGCGCGACCAGCAGGATGATGAAGGGGATCGGGCGCACGAAATTGACCACGAGGTTCAGCACGAAATTCAACGGCCGATTCTGGAGGATGTTCCCGCGCCGGGTCGTGTACAGAAGCAGCCCGATCAGGAAGCCCCCGATGCCGGCGATGACCATGGTGATGGCGACCATCTGGATGGTCTCGAGCGTGGCCTGGACCAGCTCCGGGCGGACTTCAGCCCAGTCGGTCTTGGGCTTCGCCTCGAGCGTGGCCGCGATGAGGGAGTGGGAGTTCAGCGTCATCAGGCGCGCACCTCCTGGACGTTGGTCACGAGTTTGAGCTGTTCGACGGCGGCGTCCACCGCGGAGATTTCGCCCAACAGCTCGAGAGTGAGTTTGCCGTAGGTGCGGCCCTGAAGGGTTTCGAGCCCGCCCTCGACAATGTTGAAACGCACCTTGCGGTCACCGAGTTTCGACAGGACGTCGCCGAGATCGGTGTGGTCCGTGACCTCGACGCTCACGAGGTACCCCTTGTGCCGTTCGATCAGTTCCGACGCGCGGTCGCCCGAGGGCGTCGGCTTGACCGTGGTCGAGACGAAGCGGCGTGCCGGGGCGGTCTGCGGGTTCGAGAAGACGTCGTAGACGTTTCCCTCCTCGACGACCTTCCCGTTCTCCATGACCGCCACGCGATCGGCGATGGACGCGACCACGTCCATTTCGTGCGTGATCACGACGACCGTGATCCCGAGCTCCTCGTTGACCTTCTTGAGCAGCCCCAGGACTTCCTCGGTGGTCTCCGGGTCCAAGGCCGACGTCGATTCGTCGGCGAGCAGCAGCGACGGCTCGTTCGCGAGCGAACGGGCGATGCCGACCCTCTGCTTCTGGCCGCCCGAGAGCTGTTCGGGATAGCTTTTGGCCCGCGAACCCAGTCCGACGAATTCCAGCAGTTCCTGGACCCGCTTCCTGCGCCGGGCGGCAGGCCACCCGGCGACCTTGAGCGGGAACTCGACATTGCCGGCGACCGTCTTGGAATTCATCAGATTGAACTGTTGGAAGATCATGCCGATGTTCGTTCGGGCCTTGCGCAACTCGGGTTCCTTGGCTCCCGAGATCGTGGTGTCCTCCACGGTCAGTGTCCCGGATGTCGTCGATTCCAGGCCGTTGATCAGGCGGACCAGGGTGGATTTCCCCGCGCCCGAATAGCCGATGATCGCGTAGATCTGTCCTCGCCCGATCCTGAGCGAGACGTCGTCCACGGCTCTGACGGGAGTCTTCCCGGTCCTGAACACCTTGGTGACGTGATCGAGGACCACCATGTCCGAGGAGTGCGCCTCGGACACGGGACTCGTGTGCTCGGTCATGTGCTTTCCTTGCTTGTCGGTTGTTTCGGCCTGCGTGGTTGCGGTGCCGTGAGCGCGTTCGACGCCGGTCGGCAGCGGCACTGCCTGACCGGCGTCGAACGCGGAGGAGGAATCCTGGGACGAAGGAACGACTACTTGTCCTTTTCCTTGTCCTTGTTCTCGTCCTCGAGCTTCTTCTGGACATCGCGCAGCTTCTGGACGTCGGTGTCGACGACCACGGCGGTGTTCTTGGACGACTTCTGCTGTGCGTCCTGAACGGGCTGGCTGCGGTAGATGTCGATGATCTTCTTGTACGTCTCGTTGTCCTCCTGGCCCTTCTGGGCGACGAACAGGTTGACGTACGGAAGGGCGGAATCCTGCGAAGCATCGTCCTGGAACAGTGCGTTCTTCGGGTCCAGGTTGGCGTCGTCAAGGAAGTCGTTGTTGACCACGGAGCCATCGACCGACGACATCGATGCGACGGTCTGGTTCGCCTCGACCGCGGTGACGTTGACCTTGGAATTGTCCTTGTCGATGTCGTTCTCGGTCGGCTGCAGGGTATCGCTCTTGAGCTTCAGAAGGCCTGCCGACTTGAGAACGTTGATGGCACGGGCCTCGTTGACGGCGTCATTCGGGATGGCGATCTTGCCGCCCTCGGGGATCTCATCGACCGACTTGTGGTTCTTGGAGTAGAGACCCATGGGGAAGATCGCGGTGGGGCCGACGATCTGGAGGTCGTCATCGTTGTCCACGTTGTAGTTCGCCAGGTAGGAGATGTGCTGGAACCAGTTGAGGTCCACCTGCCCCTGCGTCAACTGGGGATTGGCCTCGGTGTAGTTGTCCAGTTCCTTGTACTCGATGTCGATGTCCTGTTTTGCGGCTTCTTCCTTCAGGACCTTGTTGACCTCCATCTCCTTGGCGATGGCGATCTTCACGACCGTCTTTCCGTCTTTGGTCTCCGGGCCGCTGGGTGTGTCATTGCCGCCGCACGCGGCAAGCCCGAGGGCCAAGGGAACGATCGCCAGGAGGGCGCCAAGTTTTTTCTTCACGGCTATGAATCTCTCTACTCGGTGCGATGATCTGCGGGGTGATTCGACGGGGCGCGACCGGTGGCCCGGAGTGCCCGCCTGTCAGCCCCAATTACATCACGCGTCGTCCCCAGCGCCACCAGTCGCGGGGATGTGTAGCGCCGCCTTACGCGCTACGTCACAATGCGAAATATTTGGTGGGGGATGGGATTCGCTCCCGAGATGATGCCCGAGGCGGCATGCGAATTTTTCGCCGGATCGACGTCCTGGGTGCGACGAAGCCATGAACATATGTTCAGAACGGTTGTGCGATGTCGCAATTCGCGTTTAGGCTAACCGCATGCGTGTGGGACGTCTCACGTCATTCGGTTCTTCGTGAATGACGAGCGACTCACCGCGGAGTTTGTCAACGGGGACGAGCGTCGAGCCCCAAGAAGGAGCACCTTATGTCTTCCACTGCCGATTCTTCGGTACCTCTCAAGGTCGAAGGGCATTACCTCGACCGTATCGGCATACCTTCGGTCCTCAAATGGGGCTTCCTCGGAGTCCTCCTGTTCATGACCGGTTTGGGTGTCGAGTCGAACATCCTCACCCCTCACCTCGTCGAAGTCCTGCACAGCCCCGAGAGCGCGGTTGCGGGCATTATCGCTTCGTACTCGCTCGCCGTGGCCGTGGGCAGCTACCTCTCGGGAGCGCTGTCCGACCTCATCGGACCCAAGAGGGTCATGCTCATCGGCTTCCTGGTCTGGGCCGTTTTCCAGGTCGGATTCATCCTGGCGATGGCCAGTGGGATCTTCTGGCTCGTTGCGGTCACCTACTTCCTGCGCGGGTTCGGGATGCCTCTGTTCACCTTCTCGTTCCTGGTGTGGGTCAACATCACGGCGCTCAAGTCCAAGGCGGGAACGGCGATCGGTTGGTTCTACGTCATGTTCACCGGTGGTCTGCCGACCCTTGGCTCGCTGGTGGCAATCGGCGCCATCCCCGCCTTCGGTGGGGGAACCATCGGCGAGACCGGGGCAATCATCTTCTCCTGCCTCCTCAACGTCATCGGCTTCCTGCTGGTCTGGTTCGGGTGCCACGATTCGAAGGGCAAGCGTCGCATCGCTCCCGAGGGAGAAACCGCTTCCCAGGTGATCTTCTCGGGCCTGCGCCTGACCTTCACCAACACGAAGGTCCTCCAGGGTTTCCTGGTCCGACTGATCAACACCGCGCCTGAGTTCGGCATGTTCATCATCATGCCGGCGGTCATCAGCACGACGCTGGGGTGGGGCCAGTCCCGATGGCTCGCGATGACGGTGTGCGTCTACGCGGGCAACATTCTGTTCAACGCGTTCTTCGGCAACCTGGGCGACCGGCTCGGCTGGGTCACCACGGTGCGCTGGTTCGGTGTGTTCGCCTCGGCGGTCTCGCTGCTGGCCTGGTGGTACGTGCCCCATATGGTGCCCGCGGGATCGAACTGGGGGTACATACTCTCCGTGATCGCCGGTATTTGCTACGGCATCTTCCTGGCCGGGTTCGTTCCCATGGGGGCGATCATGCCGGCCAATGCTCCCGAACACCGGGGTGCGGCCATGGCGATGTACACGACGGCGGCCGGTGGCGCGACGTTCCTCGGCACGGCCGTGGTTGCCGTGGTCCTCAACATCACGGGAGCCATGGGCATGAGCACTTTCGCCCAGAACTCGACCGTGATCTGGGCATTCGTCGCCCTCTACGGTTGCGCGTTCATCATGGTCGGCCACCTGCGTACCGAGCAGGACGACCCGGAGCACCGCCGCAAGATCAAGGAAGCGGATACTCAGGCCCTCGCGATCCAGGAGGCCAATGAGAATCACGTGACCATTCAGGACTCGACCAGTCGAGACTGACTGTCCGGGCCGCGATTGAGCGGTCGCGGTTACTTTCACTGACGACGACGCCCCCGCGCAACCGCTTCGGTTGCCGCGGGGGCGTCGTCGTTGGTGCGACCTCAGAGCGTGCCCGGGTAGGCGCCTCCGTCGAGAAGAATGTTCTGGCCAGTGAGGTACCCGGCATCCTCGGAGCAGAGAAAGGCGCAGACTGCCCCGAATTCCTCGGGATTTCCGTACCGGCCTGCCGGTATGGCGGCTTTCGCCTCTTCGTCCAGCTCGTTTCGGCTCCTGCCGCTGCTTTCGGCTTGGGCATCAAGGGTGTCCATGAGGCGTTGGGTCGCGAATGTGCCAGGCAGCAGGTTGTTGATGGTGACTCCGCGGGAAGCGACACGCGGCTGCCTGGCCAGACCGGCGACGAACCCCGTGAGCCCTCCCCGTGCTCCGTTGGACAGCCCCAGCTCGGGGATGGGCGCCTTGACGGCGGACGAGGTGATGTTGACGATCCTTCCGAATCCTCGTTCGGCCATGTGGTCGACGGTCGCCTTGATCAGTGAAATCGGGGTGAGCATGTTCTGCTTCAGGGCCGACGCCCACTCGCCCGTGCCCCAGTTCCTGAAGTCTCCCGGGGGGGCGGGCCTCCGGCATTGGTGACCAGAATGTCGACCTGTTCGCAGGAGTCGATCAGTGTTCCTTGGACATCGTCGTCGGTGACATCACCGTGAACGGGCAGGATCTGACTCTTCGGGGCGACGGCCCGCAGCTTCTCGGCGGCCTCTTCGAGCGACGCTCGGTCCCTTCCGTTGATCACCACGTTCGCACCGTGTCGCGCGAGAGCTTCTGCGCAGCCGTAGCCGAGTCCTCTGCTCGCGGCACAGACGATGGCCCAGCGGCCCGTTATTCCATATTCCATGAGTCCTCCTTGTCGCCCACTCTGGGCGGACGCACCGAGGCCGGGGTCGACATGATCGACCCCCGGCACGAGTTGTTGGTTTACCATTCAGGGCGCTCGTCGGGGATCAGTCCCTCCCAAGGCAGAGATCGGATGTTCCCGAAGAACGTGGACGCCGAGGGGTAGGCGTCCAGGGAGGCGAGCGTGGTCTGGGGTGCTGAGGTCGAGTACATGGTGTCCTCCTGGGGTGTGTTGTATCGGACGTGTTTGTGATCGGCTCGGGAATCAAAGGCGTCAGTGAGCCCGGTTCACGGGGAGAAAGATGGGCATGGTCGAGGTGTCCAGGTTCTCGTCGCGGTCCTGGTCGCGGACCAGCGCTTCGGCCTCATCGGCAGTTTCGACCACGGGCACGGATCCCACGAGCGGTCGGCGGGCCGACTCCTTCATGAAGAACAGGGCCACCAGCGCGAGCAGCGCGAAGAACATTGCGTAGAAGGCCGGGGAATAGGAGCTTCCCGTCAGCTGCATCAACCCTTGGCTGAAGAAGGGGGCCGTCCCTCCGAAGGCCGAGAGTGCAACGTTGTGGGTGAGGCCCATTCCGCCGTAGCGGGATGCCGTGGGGAACAGCGCGGGCAGCACGGATGCGGTGAGGGACAGATATCCGGTCACCGGAATTGCTATCAGGAACATGGCTACGTACACCGACCACTCCGTGCCTCGGTGCACGATGGCGAAGGCCGGTATCAGCAGGATCAAGGTCGAAGCGATGGCGATGAGATAGACGGGCTTCCTGCCCACGATGTCCGAGAAGCGGGCGACGGATGGGATGCCCGCAGCCACCAGGACAAGGATCGGGACCGTGGCCACGGCCGCGCCCACCGAGGTGACGCCCACCTCCGTCTCGAGGTATGTGGGCATGTAGCTGGTCAGGATGTAGGACAGAGAGCTGTCCGCCGCGGTCAGGGCGCAGCCGATCAGGACCGCAGGCCAAAAGTTCTTGATGATGCCGAGCAAGCCGTACCGACGGAAGATCGATCCGGGCGGAATGGTTACGGACTTGTTGTATTCGTCTTCGAAGGCTGGAGTCTCGGGGGTCCGCGTGCGGAACCAAATGACCACGGCACCGAGAGGGATGGCGACGAGGAACGGGATGCGCCAGCCGCCGTCGAGCATCGCGTCCTCGCCCCAGATGCGGGTCGTCACCGTGGACGTGATGGCGACGACGCCGGCACCGGCCGCGAATCCCAACATGGACTGGCTGTTGAGCCACGACGTCGCGATGCCGCGCTTCTTGTCCGCCGAAAACTCCGAGACGTACGTTGCCACACCCGAGAATTCGCCGCCCGTGGAGAATCCCTGGATCATCTTCAGCAGGTACAGGGGAATCAGGGCCCCCAATCCGATGGTGTGAGAGGTGGGGAGGAGGCCGATCAGGGCCGTGGAACAGGCCATGAGAGTGATGGTCAGGTAGAGGATCTTCTGTCGGCCGATCTTGTCTCCCAACGGACCGAGGACCATGCCGCCCAAGGGCCGCATGATGAAGGAAACGGCGAACCCGGCCAGTGTCACCAGGAGGCCGATGCTCTCATCCATCCCATGGGTGAAGACGGTCGTGATGGTGACCGCGAGGTACCCGTAGATTCCGAAGTCGTACCACTCCATGAAGTTGCCGACGCCGGCGCCGATCTGAGCCTGTTTCATCTTCTTCCGGTCCACGATGACCACGTCGCCAACTTCGAGGTCACGCCCCACGAGGGGCGGGGCCGATGGTGACTCGGTGTTCTCCTGCTGCGCCATCTTTTGACTCCTTCGGATGCAGTTGGGGGTGGCGATCCGGTCGAGGGTCCCAGGGGTCGCCGAAGCAACAACTTTTAAATGTTCATTAGATGGACGTTGTTGGTGCTTGATGCATCATCGTAGGGTGCCCTGGATCACAGGTCAAGAAGTCCGGTCAACTTCGTGGTCAGTTCGGATATTTTGGGGCCTGATGGTTCAGAACGCTGACAAATCAGGGTGCTTACCATTTTTTTGCTCGCACACTGCCACCGAGGGTCGCCAAAATTTCGACCGAGAAAGCTCTTGACCCTGTGATTTGGACTACCGTAGGTTGTAGTCATTCAGTAAACGATACGTTCATTAGATGAACACGAAGGAGTGCGAGATGGACACGCCGATTCGGCTCTTTGCCTTCGATTTCACGGGCCCCGCTCACTTGTCTGCCGGACTCTGGCGGCATCCGAAGGACCGCGGGGATGAGTACACCTCGGTGCGCTACTGGACCGAGTACGCGACCATGCTCGAGAACGCCGGGTTCGATGGAATCTTCTTCGCGGACAACGTCGGTTACCACGATGTCTACAAGGGCTCCGTCAAGGATGCGCTCAAGGACGGCGCACAGCTGCCTGCCAACGATCCGACGTACGTTATCCCCGCCATGGCCGCCGTTACCTCCCGTCTGGGGTTCGGGGTCACGGCGAGCACGACCTACGAGAATCCGTATTCCCTGGCGCGAAAGTTCACGACCCTCGACCACCTGACCGACGGCCGCGTCGGATGGAACGTCGTGACGTCCTACTCGGACAGCGCGGCCAGGAATCACGGAATGGGGGAGCACCACCTCGGTCACGAAGAGCGTTACGCCAGGGCCGAAGAGTTCATCGATGTGACCCTGAAACTCTGGGAAGGTTCCTGGGAAGACGACGCGGCCCCGGCGGACCGCAGCAACGGCATGTACGCGGACCCGGACAAGATTCATCCCGTGGAACACCGGGGAGAGCATTTTTCGGTCCCCGGAATCCATCTTTGCGAGCCTTCCCGGCAACGTACGCCGGTGATCTTCCAAGCCGGCGGGTCCAGCAGGGGTACGGAGCTGGCGGCCCAAACGGCCGAGGCAGTGTTCATGAATGCCACCTCGAAGGCCGGGCTCAAGAAGCAGGTCGACAATCTGCGACACCGTGCCGCCGAGAACGGTCGGGACCCGAAGAACATTGCGGTCCTGCAGATGATCACCGTGATCAGCGCGGCCACAGACGAAGAAGCCGAGCGCAAAGCACAGGAATACCTCTCCTACGTCTCCTACGACGGTGCCATGGCTCGGTACAGCGGCTGGTCCGGTCTGGACATGGATACGTTCGACCCGGACGTTCCCCTCGCCAACGTCAACACGAACGCGGGCCAGACCATGGTGGACCTCTTCTCGAAGATGGACCCCACCAAGGAATGGACGCCGCGAGACATCGCCGAGTACATCGGGTTGGGCGGGACCTCGCCGGTCATTGTCGGAGGTCCGGCCACCGTGGCGGACGAGCTCCAGTCATGGATCGACGAGACAGGGATCGATGGGTTCAATCTGGCCCATGCCGTGGCGTACCAGGATGTCAGCGATTTCGCCGAACACGTGGTGCCCGAACTCGTCGACCGCGGTCTCATGCGGACGCCGGGTGAGGATACCTCGCTCAGGGCGGCGCTGTTCGGCGGGACCTCGGATCATCTGAGAAGCGATCACCCCGGGGCCAAGTACCGCCGTACCACTGTTTCACCACAAGGGGCGGACACACACCCGAACCAACTGGCCACGGCCCCCGCGCCCCAAGCCCTGTCCACTGCGGGATCCTGATCGATCCGCACAGAACACACGAAGGAGGAAAGTCATCATGACCGCTGCACCCTCAGCCGCCCCCGCGGCGGAGAACGTCATTACCAAGGAGGACTACCGAACGGTTTTCGGGCAACTTCCCACGGGAGTCACCGCGATCACCGGGCGCACCGATGAGGGATACCCCATGGGGCTCGTCGTCGGTACGTTTGCCTCCCTCTCGCTCGACCCGCCGTTGGTCACATTCTGCGTCGACAAGTCGTCGAGCACCTGGCCCAGCATTCGGCACATGGAGCGCTTCACCGCGAACATCCTGACCAAGGACCAGTTGCCGGTCTGCCGGGCCCTGTCCCGCAAGGGCACTGACAAGTTCAAGGACGTCGCCTACTCGGAGAGCCCACTCGGCACGCCACGTCTCAAGGACTCCTTGGCGTGGATCGACTGCCAGGTTCTGTCCGAGGTCGTGGCGGGCGACCACTACGTCATCGTCGGCTCCGTGGAGGTCATGGAGGCCGGCGTCGGCGACGCGTTGCTCTTCAAGGGTGGCAAGTTCGGACGCTACGAGGGGATCGACATCGATTCCGCTCACACGGGAGGGGTAGCACGATGACCGACATGTTGAACAAGGTCACCGACGCATGGACGCGTGCCTGGGGCGATGGCGACACCCGGGCTTTCGAGGACCTCGCGGCCTCCGAGTACCGGCGTCATTCGAAGACTGGCGAAGAGGGCATCGAGGAGGTCACCCAGCAGATACGACAGTCCTCCGCGGCCTTCAGCGAATTCACCGTCGAGGTGGTCAACGCGATCGAGGACGACGGCGTCATCGCGATCCTTTGGCGCAGCACCGGCAAACACACGGGTGAATTCATGGGCGTGCCGCCCACCGGGCGCACCGTGACCGTGATGGGTTCATCGTTCATCGAGCACCGGGACGGGAAGCTCATCGATGAATCCTCCGTGTGGGATCCGCGGGAGCTGCTCTCCTCGATGCGCATCTGGCACCTCGGTGACTTCCTGCGGCAAACCACATAGGAGACTTCATGGATATCGAGACAATCGCCCACTCCATCGTCGACGCGACCGACCGTCGCGAACCGCTCGACCGAATCTTCCCGGATGAGACGGGTTTGACGCCCGACCGCGCATTCCGTGTCCAACAGGAAGTGGTCCGGCTCAAGGTCGAACGCGGGGACGCGGTGGCGGGGTTCAAGCTGGGGAACATCGCCAAAGCGATGCAGAACCGGTTCGGGATCGACCAACCCGATTTCGGGTACATCATGGCTCATCAGTTCCATCCGGAGAACGTGACCCTTCCGTCCGAGGACTATATTCAGCCTTTCGTCGAGCTGGAACCGGCGTTCGTCCTGAAACGTCCCTTGGGCGGAAAACACACCACGTCCGCGGACGTCATCCGCGCGACCGATTGTGTGATTCCCTCCCTGGAGATCATCGACTCCCGGGTCAGGGACTGGGACATCGGCATCTTCGACACGTTGGCCGACTCCGGCTCCACAGGGGCGATCGTTCTCGGCTCGCAACCGAGGTCCCTGAGCGACGTCAATCTTGCGGACATGCCGGGGCGGATCGACATCGACGGGCGCACGGTCATGACCGGCAATACGTCCGAAATCTATGGAAGTCCCATCTCGGCGATCGCGTGGCTCTGCCGGCGGCTGTCGGAATACGGGATCACGTTCTCGGAGGGCGACGTCGTTCTTCCCGGCAGCTGCCTGGAAGCGATCGAGATGCAACCCGGAACAGACCTGGAAGGCGTGTTCGAAGGATGGGGTGGTGTCCGCGTGAGATACGGAAGCTAGGCCATAGGCTGGTGGTAATCGATAGGAAGGCCACCACAGAATGACCGACAAAGACCTCGAAGCAACCTCTGGCACGACGGGCGGCAACCGGTCCGTGGCCCGGGCGGTCCAGATCATCAGGGCCGTAGCCGGCAGCCCGGACCCCGTGACGGTCAGCGAAGTCGCGAGAATCGTCGACTTGCCCAGGCCCACGGTCTTCCGCATCCTCCTCACCCTGGAGGAAGAAGGGTTCGTCGATCGCTCGAGCAACCATTACAAGCTCGGATGGGACCTTGCTCGTATCGCTCGCAGTGTGGACCCGACGGTAGGCATCGCGGCCCGGGTCGAACCGATCGTCCAAGGCATCGCGGAGGACCTCGAGGACACCGTGACCCTGAGTGTGATGCAGGGGCCCGGCGACCTCGACCTGGTCATGCAGAAGTCGCCCAGAACGATGGCCGTGCGGCTCAACGACATGAGCGGCATGAAATGGCCGTTGCACGCGTCGGCCACCGGGAAATTGGTGCTGGCGGATCTTAAGGAGCAAGAGCTCAGGTCCATGGCGGCTTCGGGGCTCAAGAAGATCGCATCCAAGACCATCACGGACTACGACGACCTGGTCAAGGAACTCGAATCCGTGCGGGGCAACGGGTGGGCAGAGATCGAGGACGAACTCGAGGACGGGGTCTACTCGCTGGCCGTTCCGATCCAGGACAGCCACGGAGTGATGGTTGCGGCCCTCGCCCTCGTGGCCCAGAGCTACAAATTCGACTCCGTGAGCTTCCGCAACGAGAAATTGCGGATCCTGCTCAACGGGGCCCACGACATCAAGAAACTGCTGTATTCCGCGACGTCGAACGAAGACAACGAATCTTCCGAGGGCTCGATCCAAGTGAGCCAATGATCGGATCCTGATTCTTCCTCTGTCGACGCCGCGGGACCGGCGAAGGAGGAAGACTCATGACCACGACCACCATCCAGGGTTCGCTCATCGGCACGCGCTCGGTGACCGGAGGCGCAGGAACCGTCCGCGGCGTGGATCCCCGGACCAATCAGGCCTTCGGGGACGAATTCTCGCTTCTGGACTCGGACCAGGTCGACGAAGCGACGCGGCTGGCCGACGAGGCCTTCGCGACCTACCGGTCCACGGACCCCGAGACGCGAGCCGTCTTCCTGGAATCGATCGCCGAGAACCTGGAATCCGTGGGCACACAGGTTGTCGAAACCGCCCAGCGGGAAACCGGGCTCCCCGAGGGGCGACTGTCCGGGGAACTGGTCCGCACGGCCAATCAGCTTCGCCTGTTCGCAACCGTGGCCCGGGCGGGCGACTACCTGGGAGCGCGAATCGAACCGGCCCTTCCGGACAGGAAACCGCTGCCCCGTCCGGATCTCCGTCAGGTCAAGATTCCTCTCGGCCCAGTTGCAGTCTTCGGAGCCTCGAACTTTCCCCTGGCGTTCTCGGTCGCCGGAGGCGACACGGCGTCCGCCCTCGCGGCGGGTTGCCCCGTCGTGTTCAAGGCTCACAACGCCCATCCCGCGACCAGCCGCATCGTCGGGCAGGCTATCGCGGACGCGGTGATCTCGGCGGGCCTCCCGGTGGGAACATTCTCTTTGGTCTACGGGGCAGGGAAATCCGTGGGCCAGCAGCTGGCGGCGTACCCGCGCATCAAGGCCATCGGCTTCACGGGGTCGCGATCCGGCGGCGTCTCCCTCATGGAGACGGCCGCGGCACGCACGGTACCGATTCCGGTGTACGCGGAGATGAGCTCGATCAACCCGGTGTATGTCCTGCCGTCCGCGATCCGAGACAACGCAGGCGCGCTCGCGGAGGGTTTCGTCGGGTCCCTCAACGGATCGGCGGGTCAGCTCTGTACGGCTCCGGGCCTCCTCTGGGTTCCGGAGGGCGCTGAAGGGGACGCTTTCGTCGACCTCGTTGTCGAGGAGCTCTCCCGTGTGAGTGGGCTTCCCATGCTGACCGAAGGCATCTGCCGGTCCCGCGTCGAGGGGGAAAAGCGAATCGCCGACGTGGAAGGGGTCGAACTGATTGCCCGGGGGCACGAGGGAGACACCGAAAACGCTCCGGCCCCGACCGTCTACCGGACCACGGCCGAGAACTTCCGGGCCCGACCCGAACTCTCCGACGAAGTTTTCGGGGCCTTCTGCCTGGTCATCACATACTCCTCCGAGGCCGACCTGCTCCAGGCCGTCGACTCGACGGAAGGTCAGCTCACCTCGACGCTCCACCTGGATCCCGAGGATGCCCAGGACATTCGTTTTGCCCGGGATCTCGTCCCGGCGGTCCAGCTCACGGCCGGTCGGGTGCTGTTCAACGCGTGGCCGACCGGCGTGGACGTCGGAGACGCCATGGTCCACGGCGGGCCCTTCCCCGCGACCTCGGACGGCCGGTCGACGTCGGTCGGAACCCTCGCCATCGACCGTTTCCTTCGCCCGGTGGTCTTCCAGTCCACGCCCGAGGCACTCCTGCCCCAGAGCCTGCTGGATTCGAACCCCTGGAACCTGGTCCGCCGCGTCGACGGCGAGTTTGTCCTGCCCGAGAACCAATAGCAGCGCCACCGGATAACAGCACAGAAGGAAAACATGATGCAGACATATGACGCAGTCGTCGTCGGCGCCGGATTCGCGGGTCTGGTCGCCGCGCGGGAGCTCGGACGCAAAAACAAGAAGGTGCTCGTCCTCGAGGCCAGGGACCGTATCGGTGGACGCACCTGGACGGACCACCGCCTGGGCCGGGACCTGGAACTCGGCGGAACCTGGGTCCACTGGACGCAACCCCACGTCTGGTCCGAAATCAGCCGCTATGGTCTCGAAGTCACTCGCGGTCCCCGTGCCGAACGGACCTACTGGTATTCCGGAGGCCACGTGGAGACCGGAGACCTCGAAGAATTCATGGATCTCATCGATCCGGGAATGACCCGGCTCCTGGAGGACACGACCGATTGGATTCCGCGCCCGGACACTCCGCTCGCCAACGAGAAGCTCGCCGAAGCCGATGCCGTGACTCTCCAGGAGCGGCTCGACGCCCTCAACCTGCCTCCCGAAGAGCAGGACGCGAACGCCGCGGCGTGGGTGGGTCACTTCAACGGCCCGCCGGATCGCAGCAGTTTCGTCAACGGGTTGCGGTGGACCGCCGCCGCGGCGGGGCACTGGAAACTGATGCACGAGTCCACGGCAATCTTCCGTCTCAAGGAAGGGACGAAGACCCTGGCCGCGCGCATCGCGGAAGAATCTGGGGCCGAAATACTGCTCGACAGCCCTGTCCGTGCGATCCGTCAGGACGACGACGGCGCAACCGTCGAGTTCGGGGACGGACAGGAGGTCCGGGCGCGCGACGTCGTCGTGACCCTGCCGCAGAACGTGCTTGACCGCATCGAGTACTCGCCGGAGCTGTCCTCCGAGAAGAAATCGTCCTCCGAGGAGAAGACCGCCTCGCAGGGGATCAAGGTCTGGATCCGGGTCAAAGGGCCGATCGAACCGTTCTTCGCCTATTCGACACCCCGACACCCGTTGTCGGTGATCCGTACCGAGTACGTGGGAGAGGACGACGCCGTCCTCGTCGCGTTCGGTGCCGACTCGAGCCGCCTCGACATCGAGGACATCGAGCAGGTCCGCGAGGCCGTGCGGGCCTGGCGCGATGACCTTGAGGTCCTGGAGGCCACCGGCCACGACTGGATGTCGGACGAATGGGCGGGGGAGACGTGGATGATCAGCCGCCCGCACCAATTCACGACCTACCACGAACTCATGAGCCGGGCCGAAGGCAGAGTCCACTTCGCGAGCGGGGACTTCGCCAATATCTGGGCCGGGTTCATCGACGGTGCGATCGAGAGCGGATTCCGGGTCGCGCGGGAGATCGACGACGCCGACCACGACACCGGGCCAGAGGGAACCGGTCCCGCGCCGCAGGGTGAGCAGTAAGGAGATGGCGACATGACCACGATTACCGGACGAGTGGTACCGGGGGACCAGAGGGGCCGGACCCTGGGGTTCCCGACTGCCAATATTTCGATCACGGGGCGGGAGGACCTCGACGGCGTGTGGGCCGGAACGGTTCGGCTGCCCAGCGGGGCAGCTTATCCGGCCGCCGTGTCGATCGGGCGACGTCAAACGTTCTATTCGGGGTCGGCAGAACCGTTGTTGGAGGCCCATGTCATCGGGTACACGGGCGATCTCTACGGTCTCGAACTCCGCGTGGACCTGGAGGCCTTCCTGAGAGAACAGCTTCCGTTCCGCAACGTCCAGGATTTGATCGACCAGATGCAACGCGACGTCGCCCACACCCTGGTGGCGCGGGAGTCGTGGGAGACCTGCGGGGGCCTCGGCCGCGCCGACGCGGCGGTGTCCGTCGGAGGGCGTGCAGCAGTGGCGGCGGCGGTTGCGGACACCCCTCGATGACGGGCGTCGGAACCCGGCCCGAGCCACGGCAACAGATGCGGCAGGGAACGCTGGGCGCAGCACCGCGGGTTCCCCGATGGGCGATACAGCGTGTCGCCTCGGCGGTGGGTGCCGGAGCATACACCGCCGATCCGCACACCTCCCGCCGGACTGGGGCTACTGCCCGACGGGAATCGATCGGGGCGATCGCGCGACAAGCCGGCGTGAGCAAGAGCCTCGCCCGAAGGTGCCTGGCCCAGCTGGCGACATTCAATGAGCAAGGAGACGGATAGACATGCGCTACGAGAACAAGGTTGCTGTGGTGACCGGAGCGGCGGGCGGCGTCGGTCAGACCCTGGTGAGGAAGCTCGCGGACGAGGGGGCGGCCGTGGTGTTGAGCGATCTCGCCGAAGAAAAGACGAGCAGACTCGCCCAGGAGATCCGTGACCGGCAGGGTCGGGCCGTGCATCTGGCGGGGGACATCCGCGAGCCCGAATACTGCGGCAAGCTCGTTGAACTGGCCGAGAAGGAATTCGGACGCCTCGATATCGTGGCGAACAACGCGGGCATCATCCCCTGGGGCACGATTCTCGAAACGACCGACGACATGTGGCACACGGCCCTCGACGTCAACCTGACCGCCATGTTCTACATTTGTCGCGCCGCGATTCCTCTGATGAAGGCCAATGGCGGAACAATCATCAACACCTCTTCCGTATGGGGTGTCTATCCAGGTCCGGGTCACATCGCGTACTGCACGAGCAAAGGAGCCGTTGCCTCGTTCACGAAAAGTCTCGGCCGGGACCACGCCCCGGACGGCATCCGGGTCAACGCGGTGTGCCCCCACGAGATCAATACGCCGATGCTCCGGTCCGGATTCGAGCGGCGTGGTCTCGACCCCGAGAGCGCTGTGGACGACCTGGGCCGAACTGTGCCGCTGGGACGTGTCGCAGAACCAGAGGACATAGCGGACGTCATCCTCTTCCTGGCCTCCGACGAATCCCGGTACATCGCGGGCGAAACTATCGAAGTGACCGGCGCGAAGCCGGTGGGAAGCTGAGGATCCATGCAACTCGCTGACAAAGTGGCGCTCGTGACGGGCGGGGGGCCAGGGGATCGGGCGCGGAATCGTCGAAAGATACCTTGAGGAGGGCGCGAATGTCGTCGTCGCCCAACGCTCGCGTCTGGATGCTGAGCTGGAAGAGCGTCCCGACGTCGCCCATGTGCCGGTCGATCTGTCGGACGCGGTGGCACTCGCGGACGTGGTCGACCGGGCCGCCGAGGTCTTCGGGGCGCTCGATATTCTGGTCAACAACGCCGGGCTCATGGCTGAGCACCACATCTCGGAGTTGCCCCTGAAGGACTGGCAACGCATGGAAGCTGTCAACGTGACGGCCCCGCTGTTCCTGTCGCAGGCCGTCGTCGCCCACCTCCGGAAGAGAGGCGGAGGAAGCATCATCAATATCGGATCGGTCGAGGGAATGCTCACCAACCCGGCCCACGCGGCCTATGCGGCTTCGAAGGCCGCGGTACACGGTATGACCCGAGCCATGGCCATCGACCTCGGACCGGTGGGCATCCGGTGCAATGCCATTGCGCCCGGTTGGATCACCTCGGACCTGAGCGAGAAGTACCTGGACTCCAAGGAGAATCCGGTTGAGGCCCGCTCGGCCCTTCGCGATCTTCACCCCGTCGGACGTCTCGGCCAGCCGACTGATGTCGGGGATCTCGCAGTCTATTTGGGCGGGGACCACTCGGGGTTCCTGAGCGGCGAGGTCATCGTCCTCGATGGCGGCCGGACGATTCGTTTGCCCACCCCTGACTGATCGGCGCCTCGTGGGTGCGGGTGGCCCGAGTGCAGCCGAACGCCGAGAGCGCCTAGACCCGCAACGCCCGCAGGATGTGGGTTGCGGTCGCTTCGTCCGTGACCAGGCGGCGGAAAAACTTCATCGACGCCGCAGTGACGATCGACCAGCATTTTTCTTCGCCCACGGCCACGGCCGTGGAATACGGGATCGTGGACAGATCCTCGGTCGGGATGCGCACGATGCGGTCCGACCCGGGAAACGTCAGCTCCCGACCGTCGCGATTGAAGAAGTGAAGGCAGACGTCTCCGATCGAGTCGGGGAGGCTGTCCTTCGGAATCGCCGAGGACAGTGAGGTGCGTCCCGTGGTGGGGGACCCGATGCCGACGATCGCTCCCTTGGCAGAGCGCCACAGCCTGCGCACTTCTGCGAAGGACTCGTCCTTCTGCAGTGCCTGGTAGATGCTCTTCGAGGGAATCGCGCTCGCGAACAAGGGGGTGTGGGTGCTTCCCGTGTTCTGGGAGAGCATCCGGACGATTTCATTGGTCTGGTGCCAGGCCTCCGGCTCGGACACGCCGCCCACCGACGGCACCAGCTTGACCCCGTCCATGCGGGAAAGCCTCATCTGCGCGATGCCGTAGAGGGCCATCCCCGAGGAGATCACGAGCGCATCCCCCGAGGTCAGCCGCATCGCGTCCACGGCCCGCTGGACCGGGGGAAGCATCCCTTGCCCCATGGTCGAGGGCTGCATGCCGCGGGCGAGGTAGACCTCTTCCAGGTGCAGGGCCGAACGAAGCCTTTCGGCCAGGTCGGACCGGCCCTCCGCATCGGGATGAATGATGCGTATCTGGACCATCCCGCTGGTGCGTGCGTGGGTCAGCATGCGGCTGACGGTGGGGCGCGAGACCTTGAAGGCTTCCGCGATCGCGGATTGCCCCTTGCCCTCTTCGTAGTACATCCGCGCGACGGCATAGAGGCGGTCGGCGTCGTAGAGGTCTTTGGGATTCTTCTTCTCGTCCATGGGTACTCGCTTGACGTGTTTCAGGTTTCGCTACATCGTAACGCCGATCACCCCCAGTGTGAACATTTGTGCTTGACATGTGTGCTGAGGTCTAAAACAATGTGTTGTGCGTGACATCACGTGCGACACGAAGGAGTGACCATGAGCACCACCGCTCTACCGACCGAGATGCGGGCCATCGTCTGCAACAAGCCAGAGGACTACACCCTCGAGACGCGTCCGGTACCGCAGCTCGGCTCCGACGACATGATCATCCAGGTGGAAGCCGTGGGTGTCTGCGCGTCGGATCTGAAGTGCTACCACGGGGCCGTCAAGTTCTGGGGCGACGAGAACCGTCCCCAGTGGGCCAAGGAAGACACCATTCCCGGGCACGAGATCACCGGCACGATCGTTTCCGGCACTGACCAGGCGTTCAACTACCACGGTGTCCATGAGGGGGACCGCATCGTCGTCGAGCAGATCGTTCCCTGTGAGGAATGCCGTTTCTGTCTCCGCGGCGAGTACTGGATGTGCGGCCCGCACGACATGTTCGGATTCCGCAATTTCGACGGCGGCATGGCCGAGTACATGCTCGTTCCCAAGCGGGCGCGGGTGCACAAAATTTCTTCGGACGTGAAGCCCCAGCACGCGGCCTTCGCCGAGCCCCTGGCATGCTCGTTGCACGCCGTCGAGAGGGCCAACATCAAGTTCGAGGACGTCGTCGTGATCGCCGGTGCGGGCCCCATCGGTCTGGGCGCCATCATGGGTACGCGGGAGAAGAACCCGCTCACGATCGTTGCCCTGGACATGGACAACGCCAAGCTCGATCTCGCCAAGAAGTGCGGCGCGGATGTCACGATCAATATCGCCGAGGAAGACGCGATCGCCAAGATCAAGGAGATGACGGACGGCTACGGCGCCGACGTCTACATCGAGTGCACCGGTCACCCCTCCGCGGTCGGTCAGGGCCTCAACCTCCTGCGCAAGCTCGGAACCTACGTCGAGTACTCCGTCTTCGGCCAGGACGTCTCCGTGGACTGGTCCATCATCTCGGACGACAAGGAACTCAGCGTCCTCGGCGCGCACCTCGGGCCGTACACCTGGCCCAAGGCCATCAGCCTCATCGAGTCGGGCAAGCTGCCCCTCGACGAAGTCTGCACCCATCAGTTCCCGCTGGAGAAGTTCCAGGAGGCCTTGGACAGCGTCGCCGACTCGGCCGGCTCGTCCATCAAGGTCTCGATCTTCCCCCAGCAGTAACCGCCTTCGGGTGCGGCCCGGCCAGCCACGGGCCGCACCCTTCGGCCACCCCTTGGGGGCACGAACATCAGGCCCCTGCCACGGACGACCAGGTCGACGGCTCGCGCGCAGTTCGGCGACCACCAGGAGGAGACCGCTCCCATGACCAAGCTCTACAACGATCCCGCCGAATTCTCCGATGAGCAGCTCGAAGGGTTCGTCGACCTGTATTCGGACCGGTTGGCCCAAGTGCCCGGTGGCGTGATTTCGCTTCCGCCCAAGACCCCGCAGGTTGCCGTGATCGTCGGCGGCGGCTCGGGTCACTATCCGGCGTTCGCCGGCCTCGTCGGACCGGGATTCGCCTCCGGCGCCGTGGTCGGCAACATCTTCACGTCGCCCTCCGCCGCCCACGTCTATTCCGTGGCCAAGGCCGCAGACCAGGGCAAGGGCGTCGTGCTGACGTTCGGCAATTACGCCGGGGACAACATGAACTTCGGCATCGCCGCGAAGATGTTGCGTGCCGAGGGGATCGACACCCGCGTCGTCGTCGTCAAGGACGACATCGCCTCCGACCCCCAATTCGACAATCGCCGCGGGATCGCCGGCGACTTCACCGTCTTCAAGGCGATGGGAGCGGCGGCCGCGGCGGGCAAGAGCCTCGACGACGTCGAACGCCTGGGCAACCTGGCCAACCGACGCACCCGGACCCTCGGCGTCGCCTTCTCGGGATGCACGATGCCGGGCGCGAAGACCCCTCTTTTCGAGGTCAAGACCGGCCAGATGGGCGTTGGGCTCGGGATCCATGGGGAGCCGGGAATTCGTGACGATGTCCGGCTGTCGGCAGAGGAGCTGGGCAGGCTCCTGGTCCGCACGGTCCTCAAGGATGCTCCGGAGGAACCCGGCGGTCGGATCGGCGTGATCGTCAACGGCTTGGGCACCACGAAGTACGAAGAGCTGTTCCTCCTCTACAGGACCATCGCGCCCCTGCTGCGCGATGCCGGGTACGACATCGTGCACCCCGAGGTCGGCGAACTCGTGACCAGTCTCGACATGGGCGGAGTGTCCCTGACCGTGTTCTGGCTCGACGACGAGCTGGAGCCGTTGTGGACCGCGGATGCCTACGCCGCGGCCTACCGCAAGCAGGGTGCTCCGCTGGGAACCATCGACGAGACGTACGAAGGCAAATCGACGGCCCTGGACGAGGACTCTCTCGTGGAGGCCAGCGACGCAGCGCTCGAGATTGCCCAGCGCGTCAGGACCGCGGCCTCGGCCGTGGCCGACCTGATGCACGAGCAGGAGGCGTATCTCGGGGAGATCGATGCCTACGCGGGAGACGGCGACCACGGGCGCGGAATGGTCCGGGGAAGCGATGCGGCCCTGGAAGCCATCGAAGAGGCCCCGGAGAAAGCAGGTCCGGCGTCGCTCGTGAAGTCTGCGGGACGTTCCTGGGCCATGCAGGCCGGCGGCACGTCGGGTGTGCTGTGGGGAGCCTCGTTGGAGGCAGCGGCGAACACGATCGACGACGCCGCGGAGGACTTCGCGGACGACGACCTCCTTCGTGCCGTCAGGGCCTTCGCGGACTCGATGGTCACCCTCGGCGGCGCCTCGGTCGGCGACAAGACCCTTCTCGACGCGTTGCTGCCGTTCGCGGACAGTCTCGAAGCACACGGCGGTTCATTGCGAGAGGCATGGGCGGCCGCCGTCGCGGATGCCAGGGAGAGCGCAGAGAAGACCTCCGAACTCCGTCCGCAGAAGGGAAGGGCGCGGCCCCTGGCGGAGAAGTCGGTCGGTCACCCGGACCCGGGAGCGATTTCGATGGCGATGATCTTGGAACTGCTCGGCAAATCCTTGTAATTCCATCCCGATTCATCGGAACGACGTCCAGCGGTCGCAACAGATCGCAGCCTACCGAAAGGCCGACATCATGGTCAGACTCAAGAACTCGACGCTCCAGGACATCGAACGGTCTGCGACGTCACGACTTCCCGAAGGCAGCACCTTCCGGGTTCCGTCCTACGACCGCAGCGAAATCGACGTCGGCGTGGTTCACTTCGGGGTCGGTGGTTTCCACCGTGCTCACCAGGCGAGGTACTTGGACGAGCTCTTGTCGCAGGGTGAGGCGAAGGACTTCGCGATCTGCGGCATGGGTGTTCTGCCGAATGACAAGTTCATGCGTGACACCCTGGCCGAGCAGGACTACCTGTACACCCTGGTCGCTCGTTTCCCGGACGGACATGAGGACATTCGGGTCATCGGATCGATCGTCGACTACATCTGGGCCCCGGAGGACCCGGCCGGCGCGGTCGAGTACCTCGCTCAGGAGAACATCAAGATCGTGTCCCTGACCGTGACCGAGGGCGGGTACAACTTCAACCAGGTCACGCACGAATACGATCTCGAGAACCCGCTGGTGGCCGCGGATCTGGCGGATCCGGAGCATCCGCGTACGGTTTTCGGGCTGGTGACTCAGGCGCTGAAGGTGCGCCGCGAGCGGGGCATCACCCCGTTCACCGTCCGGAGCTGTGACAACATCCAGGCCAATGGCGACATGGCCAAGCGGGTTTTCACCGCTCATGCCCGGGCCGTCGACCCGGAACTGGCCTCCTGGATCGAGGGGAACGTCAGCTTCCCGAACTCCATGGTCGACCGGATCACCCCGGCGACCACGGACGAGGACAGGCAGTACGTCCGAGACGCATTCGGATACGAGGACGGTTGGCCCGTCATCACCGAAGATTTCATCCAGTGGGTCATGGAGGACGACTTCGTCAACGGTCGGCCACCCTACGAAGACGTCGAGGTCCAGATGGTCGACGACGTCGAGCCGTACGAAAAGCTCAAGCTCCGGATGCTGAATTCCTCGCACCAGGGCCTGTGCTACTTCGCCCACCTCGCGGGGTACCACAAGGTGGACGAAGCCGTGTCGAACCCGCTGATCGCCGACTTCCTCATGGCCTACATGATGCGCGAGGCGAAACCGACGCTCGATCCCGTGGAGGGAATCGACGTGGACGAATACGCCCGCACGCTCATCAGCCGGTTCACCAACAAGTACGTCAAGGACACCGTGCCGCGGCTCTGCGCCGAATCCTCGGACCGCATACCGAAGTGGCTCATTCCGGTGGTGCAGGACAACTTGAGAAGCGGTGGCGAGGTGCGCATGGCGGCGGCCATCGTGGCCAGTTGGGCGCGCTACGCCGAGGGCATCGACGAGCAGGGCAACTCGATCGCGATCGTGGACAACGCGGAGGAGAAGGTCCGAGCCGCCGCCCAGGCCCAGAAGGAGGACGAACTCGCGTTCCTGAGGGACAAGGACTTCTTCGGCGACTTGGTCGATCAGCCCCGGTTCACGGAGGAGTACGTCGCGGTCTTGCGGTCATTGCACGAGGTCGGCAGCCTCAAGACCCTGGAGAAGCTCCTGGCCGATTGATATAGCGTGGGTGTGCGCGTCCCCGGCGGATTCCATGGGTCTGCGCCGGGGATTTGCGGTGCCAGTAAGAGTCGTGAAGGAGCGTTCGGCATGAGTACGTACGTCGTGGGTGTGGATTCCTCCACGCAATCCTGCAAGGCGGTGCTGGTCGACGCCGCCACCGGAGAGGTCGTCGAGGAACGCCGGGCCGCTCACCCCGCCGGGACGGAAGTGGACCCCACGGAGTGGGTCGCCGCGCTCAGGACGGTGACCGAGGATCTCCTTCCCCGGGCTTCGGCGGTGGCGGTCGGCGGACAGCAGCACGGCATGGTTCTCCTGGACGAGAACGACGACGTGATCCGCCCCGCCCTCTTGTGGAACGACACCCGATCGGCGCCCCAGGCCGAGGAGCTGCTCGAATGGTTGGGCGGTCCGGCCGAGGCCGCACGCCGCATCGGAAGCGTCCCGGTGGCCTCCTACACGGCGACCAAAGTCCGGTGGGTGCGCGAGAACGAGCCGCGGAACGCCGAAAGAATTCACCGGATCGCGTTGCCGCACGACTACCTGACCTGGACCCTCAACACGTCCGGCGACCTCTGGACGGACCACGGGGAGGCCTCGGGGACGGCGTACTACGATCCCGAGTCCAAACAGTGGCTGAGGGACGTCGCGGAATGGGCGGCTGGCCACGCGGTCGAGTTGCCCCGCCTGGCTTCGCCGAATCAGGCCGTGGGGCAGACCTCCACGGGTGCGCTGATCGCCCCGGGAACCGGAGACAACGCCGCCGCGGCATTGGGCCTTGGTATGGGGCCGGGCGACGTCAGCATGTCGATCGGAACTTCGGGGGTGGTCGCCGTGGTCAGCGATGTTCCGTCGCAGGACCCGACGGGATCCATCTCGGGATTCGCCGATGCCTCCGGACGGTACTTGCCGTTGGCGACCACGCTCAACGGGGCCCAGGTTTTCGACAAGGCCGCGCACCTGCTGGGCGTCTCCCACGAGGAACTCTCGGACATGGCGCTGTCCGTCGAGCCCGGGGCCGGCGGATCCGTGTTCGTCCCGTACCTCGCGGGCGAGCGGACCCCCAACCTCCCGGAGGCCAGGGGCCAGTTCTTGGATATCGGTGCCGACTTCTCGCGGGAGACCATGGCCCGGGCGATGATCGAGGGGCTGGCATGCTCAATGGCCGAGAGTCTGAGGAAGGTCGAGCAGCAGACCGGGACACGGGCGCAACGCGTCCTCCTGATCGGAGGGGGCGCCCAGTCGCGGGCCTTCCAACAGATATTGTCCGGCGTGATCGGGGGACCGGTGCTCCTGCCCGAAACGCGGGAATTCGTGGCCCTCGGAGCGGCTCGGCAAGCCGCGTGGGCGTTGTCCGGTGCGAGCGAGCCGCCCCGTTGGGAGGCCGCGGACACCGTGGAGGTCACGTCCGACCCGACGCCGTGGCTCCTCGACCGGTACGTCGAATGCCGCGATCGGATCTACCCGGAGACAGCCTGACGGACGGTCAGACGTTGCTGTAGCCGCCGTCGATCAGCAGGTCCGCCCCGTTGATCATTCCGGCTTCGGGGGAGACGACGTAACCGACCATGGCCGCGACCTCTTCCGGATCCGCGAAGCGGCCTGCGGGAATCCTGCTCCGGGCGTCGTCGCCCTTGGCCCCTGACCAGGCCATTGCTCCCATGTCGGTCGCGACGATGGTGGGGGAGACGGTGTTGACGGTCACCCCGTGCGGCCCCCATTCGGCGGCCAAGACCCTGGTCAGTCCGGATACCGCGGCCTTCGACGCGCAATACGTCGCGTGGTCCTCGAGCCCGACGACGCCGGCCTGGGAACCCAGGTTCACGATGCGGCCGTACCCGGCTTCGATCATGGTCCGTGCGGCTTCCCGCGCCATGAAGAATGTGCCGCCGAGGTTGACGTCCATGACGGCCCGCCAGTCCTCGGAAGGAACTTCGGACGCCGGACCGACCTTGGAGATCCCCGCGGAATTCACCAGAATCTGGGGTGTTCCTCGTTCGGTGACCACCCGATCCACCACGTGGCGGGCGGCGTCCGGGTCCGACAGGTCGGCGCGCACGGCCATGTGGTCGCTACCGGGAAGCCTGGCCACGGAGTCCTCGACCTGCCGTGAGGACCCGACGCCGACGACGCAGGCGCCGCGCGAGGCCAAGTCTCTCGCAACGGCGAAACCGATGCCGCGCCCCGCGCCCGTGACGATCGCGATGGAGCCATCGAGGCTGTTCATACGCTCGTGTAGCCGCCGTCGATGACCATATTGGTGCCCGTGACCATGGCGGCTTCCTCAGACACCAAGTACCCGACCATGGCCGCGACTTCCTCGGGCTGGGCGAAGCGCCCGGCAGGAATCTGCCGCTTAGCCGCCTCTCCTTTTTCCCCGGCCCAGGCCTTCTTGCCGAGTGGGGTTTCGACGATGGTCGGCGAGACCGCGTTGACCGTGACTCCCTTTGGTGCCCATTCGAGGGAGAGGACCCTGGTCAGTCCGACGATGCCGGCCTTCGAGGCGCAGTATGCGGCGTGCTGGTCCAACCCGACCACCGCGCCCTGGGACGCGAGGTTGACGATGCGCCCGTACCCGGCGTCCGTCATGAGTCGACCGATGGCCTGGGCCATGTAGAAGGAGCCGCTGAGGTTGATATCGATGGTCTTCTTCCAGTCCCCGGGGCTGAGCTCGGTGGCCGGATCGAGGAAGACCACCCCGGCCGAATTGACGAGAATCTGAGGTGTCCCCAGGCCGGAGGCGATGTCGTCGGTCACCTTGCCGACTTCCGCCGGATCGGACAGGTCTGCACGAAAGCCGTGGTGACCGCTTCCGGGCAAAGCGGCGAGCGCATCCTCGAGTGCCGGTGACACATCGACCCCGGCGATCCGGGCGCCCTTCGCGGCCAGGTGTTCGGCGATGGCCGCGCCAATACCGCTTGCCGCGCCCGTGACGACGGCGATGCTGCCAGCGAACGGTTGCTCACTCATGCTTGCTCCTCGGTGATGGTGGTCGACGTGTCGGGCTCGGGTTGTTCGGGTGCGTGGCCGGTTCTCTCGGCGACCCCCGCCAGGTGGTGCTGGATGTCTGCGGTTGCCTCGTACAGGCTCCGGTAGTCCTCGTACAGCGCGTCGTACACGGGGGTCTCACGGGGCTCGATGGTCTTTTCGACCGGGTTCCATTGATCCAGGTCGTCGACGACGCCGAGGGCCTCCGCGATCATGAACGCATCACCGTAGGCCGCACCCACGGAATAGCGGTGGATGCGCTGTGGCCGACCGGTGACGTCGGAAACGATCTGCGGCCACAGGTCCGAACCGACACCACCGCCCGCGGCGGTGATCGAGTGGATGGAAGCGCCCGCCCGCTCCATGACCTCGATGTTGTGCCGAACGGCGAAGGCGGTTGCCTCCAGGAGAGACCTGTAGACGTGTCCCCGTCCGTGCTCGAGGGTCAGCCCGATCATCACGCCGCGCGCATCCGGGTCCTGGATCGGTGTCCGCTCTCCGGCGAAGTAGGGCAGGGTCAGCAGGCCGTCCGACCCGGGGGCGACCTGTTCGGCCGCTTCGATGAGGGCCGTGTATTCGCGCACCCCGGAGATGTCCCGGAACCACTGGGTCAGCGCGCCGGAGGTGGCGAGCCCGCCGGCAAGATTGCGGGTGCCCCGGCGGGTTCCGGTGGTTCCCCACATCGAGGCGTGCCGCAGCCTTTCCCCAGAGTTCGCGATGAGGAACAGCGTGGTCCCGTACATCAGGAACAACTCGCCGTTCTCGGTCGCTCCCACGGATTCCTGCTCGGCCCAGGCGTCGATGCTGCCGAAGATCACGGGTATTCCGGCCTCGAGCTCCGGCAGGTCGGGGATTTCTTGCGTCCGGCCGCAGACCTCGTTGCTCCAGCCGAGGCGCGGCAGTTCGGTGCCGCGAGCGAGACGCTCCGCCATGTCGGTGTCCCATTCCTGGGTCTGGGGATCGTACAAGGGAGTGCACTGGCTCGCCGAATGACGATCCAGAACGTATTCGCCGGTGAGATGCTGGATGATCCAGCTTGAGGGCATATAGAAACGGGCGCCTCTCGCGAATGCTTCCGGGTACCTCTTGGCGAACCACAGCAATTTGGGCCCGCCCGCCTGGGACGTGAGTTGGGAATCGTAGCCCTTGAGGAGTTCCAGCTGACCGAGCTCCTCGGCGAGCTCCTCGATCTCGGCCCGGGCCCGGTAATCCACGCCGTAGAGAGCAGCAGGTGCGATCGGTCGGCCCTCGCTCGCGACGCCGACGCAGGGCCCCATTCCGGAAACCCCGATGCCCTCGATCCGCACGGAGTTGCTGCGCACCAGGTCGCCGTAGAGTTCCTGGAATTCTTTCCACCAGATGGTCATGTCCATCTGAACGACTCCGTGAGCAAGACGCTCGACCTCGTGCTCCCGGGTCCGGGAGTCGAGGACCGAACCGTCGTGGCCCACCAATACCGCCTTGGTACTGGAAGTGCCGACATCGAGACCGAAGAATGCGCTGGTTGCCATGGGAACCATATTGGTACAGATCACAGCTCGGGGCCATTCACCGCGGCCCGAGAGTACTCAGCCGTGTCCCTGGATCCAGTCCGAATCGTAGAGGTCCCCGGTCGATCCGCCCCGCTTCTTCCTGTCGCGCTCGGCGTAGTCCGTGCGCCGCAGGATCGCATCGTCGTCGTCGGGAGTGCTCCACAGGCCGAGGGCGACGAGGCCGGCGGCGAGGCTCGCCATGAGAAGGAACAAGAATCCCAACTCGGTCCACATCACCACATGATTCCGCACGAGGACGTCGTTGGACCCGTGCATCCAGTGGGGAACCATGTACCCGATCACGAAGAAAACGATGCTGAGCGCGACCATGCCTGCTGGAAGCCAGAACCACCGTGTGCCGCGACGGGCCTGCCGCCTGCCTTCGTGGTCCCGAAAGACAGGGACCAGCCGCCACCGGACCGATATCAGCCCGGCGGCTCCGACCACCAGGGGCAGTGCCCCGAGAATGGCCCACCGCGGGTGTGCGGCCGCCGCGAGGCCGAAGACCACCAGGATCCCCAGCATGCAACTTGCAAACGAAAGGCCGCCGACCATCCGGCGGTAGGCGCTGGCCCGAGGGCGAATGGGGTGGGGTGTGGCCGAGCCGTTGTCCGCGCCCGCCATGGGTCCACGGGAACCGGAGGTCTGGTGGTCCGGGTGATGTCCACCGGGGCCGTTGATCCTGATCCCGTAGGCGGGTGGCTCCTCGTCCGCGGCATGCATTCCGCCGGCGCCTCTGGTGCTGCTCATTCCGTGCCTCCCCTCAGGCCCCGTGGCACCTCGTGCTCGGGCTCGACTGCTTCTTCCATCGTAGGCCTCCCGACCGCCGCGTGTAACGGCCTGTGGATACGTTGGAGACCAGAACCTTTCAGGATCGGTTCAGGCCCAATGCACCGAAATGTCAGCTGCGTTGGATAACCTGACTAGGCAACACCCGGTGATGCGAGGAAGTGCGAGCCCCGCAACGCCGGGTGTTGCTTTGTGTCGTGCACCCGCCGTGGCTCGACGAGCGGAGACTCTAGGACCCGGTTCCGAGCCAGGTGCGGACCATCTGGCGGAATTCTGGGTCCTCGAAGCTCGTGGTGGCGAAGTGGGCCGGAGGGGCGGCGTCGACATCCTCCGCGAGCACCGTGACTCTCGTCCCGGCTGCCACGGCCGCCTCTGCGCCCGGGGTCGAGTCCTCGAAGGTCAGCGCCCGATCGCACTGGGCTCCCAGGTTGTTCACGGCCCGGATGTACATGTCCGGTTCGGGCTTTCCCTGGGCGACGTCGTCGCAGGAAACCCAGGTCCCCAGGTACTTCTTGAACCCGGTGGTCTCCAATTTGGCGTCGAGGATCGTTCGCGTCGAATTCGACGCAACACCGACCGGCAGGACCTCTGAGAACTCGCGCACCAGGTCCATGGCGCCAGGAATGAGGTCGACGCCTCGCTCGATGCGTTGAACGTCCAGAGCGGAGAGCATCGACAGGATTTCCTGACCGCGCCCCTGTACCTCCGCTTCGGGTGCGTTCTCGGGAAGCTCCTCGGCCGCCAGGGCCTCGGCGATGGTCGCGGCCGGAAGGGCCGTCAGTCGGTCGGCGAGATGTTCGGGGCTCGCCAGCCCCAGATCGTGGCTCACGCGCGCGATGGTGGTGACCCACGATTTCTCCGTGTCCATCAGGACGCCGTCGCAGTCGAAGACCACCGCGGTGGGGGTCCAGTCAGAGGGGAAAACGGAAGAGCCCAGCGGTGTGGAACGTCGAGAGAAAGTCATGAAGCCATCATTTCAGATGATTTCCTCGCCGCAGGCTTCGTGTCCGTGCTCGCGATTGCCCGCGTGCCTGCGGCGAGGCCGGAGCTGTCACGACCGAAGGCATGGATTCAATCACAAATGACTGTCCTAATTCGGTCTGGGCCATAGTATGATGAGGCTTGCCTTATGTTGGGGGCGAGTTCGCACCCGACGGTCACGAACACCCGCACCCCAGGGAGCCCGGCGATCGCTTCCCTCGATCGAACGCAGCCCCACCTGACTAGGAGATACATCACATTATGGTTTCCATTTCCCGTGGCACCTTCTTGAAAGCAGCCGCCGCGTCCGCCGCGGCGCTCGCCCTGGCCGGATGCTCGACGGGCTCCAACGACGGAAAGGATTCGTCCGCGGCCGGCGGCAGCTCGTCGGCGGATCCCGATGCGTTCCCCGTGACCCTCGAATCCCAGTTCGGCGAGACGAAGATCGACTCCGAGCCCAAGAAGGTCGTCGGGCTCGGCTGGATCAACGCCGAGATCGCGCTCTCGCTGGGCGTCGTCCCCATCGGTTCCGGGTACGTCGGTTGGGGCGAGAACAAGAACCACTCGACCGACTGGTTCGATGACAAGGTCAAGGAGCTCGGCGGCGACCAGCCGACGCGGTTCTCTGAGACCGATGGGATCAATTTCGAGGAGATCGCCAAGCTCTCCCCGGACCTGATTCTCGCGGCGGTCGGCAGCATGGACCAGGAAACCTTCGACAAGCTCAAGGAGATCGCTCCCGTCGTGGTCTACTCCAAGGACCACAAGGACGGCTGGATGGTTCCGTGGCAGGACTCGACCAGGACCATCGGCAAGGCCCTCGGCCGCTCGTCCACGGCCGATGACGTCGTCAAGAAGGTCGAGTCCAAGCTGAAGGAGGCCGGCGAAAAGCACAGCCAGATCAAGGACGCCACGTTCGTCGCTTCGAACCTGTCCGTCTCCGAAGCCCAGCCGAGCATTTCCGTGTACACCCAGGGGGACGGCCGGGTGAATTTCCTCGAGAGCCTCGGCATGAAGAACTCGGAGGCCGCCGAGTCCGTCAAGGCCGACACCTTCTACGGAACCTGGTCCAACGAACGCGCTTCCGAGCTGACCTCCGACATGATCTACTCCTGGGTCGAGTCCAAGGACGACGTCGAGAAGATCAAGTCCAACGACGTCCTCAAGCAGATCCCTGCGATCGCCAAGGACGCGGCAGTTCTGGACTCCGACCAGAAGAACGGTCTCGGCATGGGCAACACCCCCTTGGGCATCGAATGGTTGGTGGACAACACCGACTTCATCGACAAGATTGCCGACGCCGTGTCGAACGGCAAGAAGTAGTTCCGAGAGTTGATGTCCGCAGCCGCCGAATCCGTTCGGCAGAGTACGCCGGTCAGGCGCCGGTCCCGGAGGGGCCTGGTCCTGGTCGGCGTGCTCGCGCTCTTCGTCGTCGCCGTGATCGGGTCCCTGCTCATCGGGTCCAAACCGGTCGACCCGGTCACCGCGGGACGCGCCCTCTTCCACCCGGATGCCGGTTCCTCGGAATCCGTCCTCATGGCCAACCGCCTGAGCCGCACGGTGATCGGAATCGTCATCGGCGCGGTTCTCGCCGCCGCCGGTGCGGCGATGCAGGGCGTCACCAGGAACCCCCTCGGTGATCCGGCGATTCTCGGGATCAATTCCGGAGCGACCTGTTTGGTCGTGGTCGGTATCGCGACCGTCGGTGCCTCCGGTGCCGGGACCTACGCGGTGTGGGCTGTCATCGGTGCCGCACTCGCGGCCGTTCTGGTGTACTCGATCGCAAGCATCGGGCGATCGGGTGCGACGCCGGTCAAGCTCGCCCTGGTCGGGGCCGCATTCAGCGCGGGGGCGATGTCCATCACCAATGCGATGATCCTGCAGGGTCAGGACACTCTCGACGAATTCCGCCACTGGCAGATCGGTTCGCTGTCCCGTTCGACCTATGGGGATCTCCTGTCCGTCCTGCCTCTGGTCGTCATCGGAGTCGTGCTGACGGTCGGTCTCGCTTCCTCGATCAACAACTTCGCCCTGGGCGACGACATGGCTCAGTCTCTCGGGGAAAAGGTCGCCCTGAAGAGATTCGTGATCTTCGTGGGCATCACCCTCCTGTGCGGCGCGGCCGTCGCCCTGGCCGGGCCCATCGCATTCCTCGGCCTCATGATTCCTCATGCCCTGCGCGCCGTCCTGGGACCCGACTATCGGTGGATCATGCCGCTCAGCCTCGGGGCCGGCCCCGTGATCCTGCTGTGGGCCGACGTGGTCGGACGTGTGCTCCTGCCTCCCACGGAGATCGAGGTCGGCGTGACCATGGCAATCGTCGGCGTCCCGATCTTCATCTACCTCATTCGTACCCGGAAGGCGGTGAACCTGTGAGCACCGCAATCGATCAGCGACCGGATGCCCCTGCGGCAGAAGCCGTCCAGCGCGAGGTCGGATTCCTCCGTCGTCGGAGGAGCGTCCGCCCGGTGGCCATGGTCATCGCCCTCGCCATCGGGCTGGTGGGGGTCTTCGCGATCCGCGTTCTTCTCGGAACCTACACGGTCGCGATCCCCGACTTCTTCTCGATTCTTGCCGGACACTCCATCCCTGGGGCGGCCGGAGCGAAATTCATCGTCCTGCAGGACAAACTGCCTCACGCCGTCCTCGGAACCCTGGCGGGCCTGGCCTTCGGCTGCTCCGGCGCGATCTTCCAGCTTCTGCTCCGCAACCCGCTCGCCAGCCCCGACATCATCGGGATCAACACCTCGGCGAGCCTCGGAGCCGTGGTGGCTGTCTCCATGTTCGGGGCCGCCGGAACCGGCATGGCCACGGGTGGCCTCATCGGAGCGGTCGCATGCGTTGCGGTGATCTTCGGGCTCTCGGCGCAGCGGGAGAGCATGGTCGGAAACAGGTTCATCCTGATCGGTCTGGGAATTTCCGTGCTGGCCGTCGCCCTGACCAATTACCTGTTGTCCCGAGTCAACATCTACAAGGCCGCCGACGCCGCGATCTGGCTGACGGGGTCCCTCGGATCGGCCTCATGGCAACGGATTTCCGTTCTCGGGCTCGTACTGGTGGTCGTGTTGCCGCTGATCGCGCTGTTTTCCAGGAATCTCCACGCGCTCGAGGTGGGGGACGAGATGGCGTCGGGCTTGGGCGTACCCGTGGCGAGTACCCGCTGGCTCTACGTCGTTCTGGCCGTCATGCTCGTGGCCTTCGCCGTCGCCATGACGGGTCCCATCACTTTCGTCGCTTTCGTATCCGGTCCGATCGCCCGGAAATGCGTCGGCGGCAAGCATTCCCTCACCGCGTCCGCGCTGATCGGCGCAATCATCGTGGTGCTCGCAGACTTCGTGGCCGCCAATTTGATCCCGGGCGGCCGACTCCCCGTCGGCGTCGTGACAGGCATCGTGGGCGCGCCCATCCTGCTCTGGCTCGTTGCCGCTGCCCAGAAAGAGAGGTCTTGACCCCATGACCGCGACCCAGGCTCCCACCATGACCAGTACGTCGAAACCGGCCCAGAGCCTCCGCCTGTGTGCCGAATCCCTGACCCTGAGTTACGGGGGCAGGAACATCGTCGAAAACCTGGACTTCGAGGTTCCCTCGGGGCAGGTGACCGCGATCATCGGCCCCAATGGGTGCGGCAAGTCCACGCTCCTGCGCGGTTTCTCGAGGCTTCTCAAACCTGCGGGCGGTCGAGTCCACCTGGACTCGAAGGACGTCTCCAAATACGGTTCCCGCGATTTCGCCAGGAGGGTCGGCCTTCTGCCTCAGCACCCGATCGCGCCGGACGGCATCACGGTCGCGGATCTGGTGTCTCGCGGGAGATATCCCTATCAGGGAATGTTCTCCAAGGCGTCGCGCGAGGACGACGCCGCCGTCGCCTGGGCGCTCGAAGCGACGCACACCGAGCAACTGGCCGATGTCCCGGTGGCCGAGCTCTCGGGCGGTCAGCGCCAACGCGTCTGGATCGCGATGTCATTGGCCCAGGAAACCGACGTGCTGCTCCTCGACGAGCCGACCACGTACCTGGACCTCGCTCACCAGGTGGACCTGCTGGACTTGGTGGTCCGTCTCAACCGGTCGCGCGGCACGACCATGCTGCTTGTCCTCCACGAACTCAATCTCGCCGCGCGGTGCGCGGATCACCTGGTGGCCATGAAGGACGGGCAGATCAAGATGTCCGGTGCGCCGTCAGAGGTCCTCACCCGAGACAACCTGACGGAGGTTTTCGGGCTCGACGCCGTCGTGTCGCCGGATGCGAGCGGCTCGCCCATCGTCGTCCCGAGTCCAAGGAAGGAAATGTCGTGAGCAAGATTCCCATGGAGCTTTTCCAGGTGGAGGTCACTGCCGCGAAGAAGCTGAGCCGCGACTTCGTGCGAATCAGCCTGGCCTCCGAACAGCTGAGCCGGCTCGCGGCTCCAGCGGGCGACGGCAACGAACAGGTCCTGGATTCGTACATCAAGCTCTTCATCCCGCACCCGGACCGCACGGACCCCGTGGTTCCGGATCTTCACGACGCGTGGCGGAAGGAGTGGTTCGCGGCGTCGCCCGAGGAGCGCGGTGGGTGGATCCGAACCTATACGTTGAGGGATTCGCGTCCCTGGACCTCGGCCGAGGGCAAGAACGGTGTGGAGATCGACGTCGATTTCGTCCTGCATCCCCCCGAGGGCACGGACGAAGAAGGCCAATCGCAGGCCATGGGGCCCGGGGCGTCGTGGGCCTCGTCCGCTCGGGTCGGAGACGGCCTGAGCTTCATCGGCCCGCCCCGGGACGGGCAGCTCTGGGCCATGTGGAAGCCGGAGCAGGCCGATACCGTGATCGTGTGCGCGGACGAGACGGCCGTTCCCGCGGCGATGTCGGTTCTGCGTACGCTGCCCACGGGGTGCAAAGCCCGTTTTCTGTTGGAAGTTCCGGAAGGCAACGGCGATCTGGTCGAGCATGCCGAGCCGCTGCTGGCCCGCGCACGTGAGAACAGCGACGTCGAACTCCATTGGCTGGAGCGGAGAGAGGACGGCGTTCGTGGGGCCTTGACCCTTCAGGCCCTGCGTGAAATCCTTGAGCTCGAGCCCAAGGAGGAGGACGCCGACAGTCCTCTCGGAGTCAGGCTCCCCGCGGAGGAATTCGTGTGGCAGACGGCCGACCACCCCGGAAGCACATACGTCTATCTCGCCGGGGAGGCCTCGGTCGTGCGCGCGGCCCGACGCGTCTGCGCCAACGAAGCCGGAATCCCGAAGTCGAGCATCTCCTTCATGGGCTATTGGAAGGCGGGCCACGCCGAGTCCTGATCCCGGCGACGTCGGTATCGTTCGGATTGCGAAGCATTGCACGCGGGCATAACGTCAATGATGAGGGGCTTTCCGACATGAGGAAAGGTCCGGAAACAACGTAGACCGCATCGTAGGGAGAATCATGTCCGACGCCAGCCGGGAGGGGTCCGAGGACCGCACAGAGAGGGATCCCATCCGGTACGTGGCCGTCGGCGACTCCTTCACCGAAGGCGTGGGCGACGTCGACCCCGACCGTCCCAACGGCGTCCGTGGGTGGGCCGACCGAGTGGCCGAACAGCTCACGCTCCGCTTCCCCCGGACGACGTACGCGAACCTCGCCATCAGGGGACGCACCATGGCGCCGATCCTGGACGAGCAGATCGACGCCGCCCTCGAGCTCGAGCCGACCCTCGTGAGCATATACGCGGGCGGCAATGACATCCTGCGACCCAGCGTGGACATCGACGACATGATGGTCGGCTACGAAGACGCGATCTCGAGGCTGCGTTCCAGCGGCGCGCACGTCCTGACGTTCACCGGATTCGACGCCAAGAACTTCTACGGTGTCTTCAAGGGCACTCGTGGGCGCGCCGCCATCTACAACGAATTGCTCCGGGAGATCGTGGACCGTCATGGGCTGATCCTGGTCGACTACTGGCGTATGAGCAAGGAATTCTCGGACTCCCGGTACTGGGCTCCGGACCGGCTGCACATGAACACCCGCGGGCACAGGAAACTGGCGGGGAAGGTCCTGGAAGCCCTCGAGGTGACGCCGGCGGTGGACCTGGGGCTGGAGCCCCTGCCGAAGATGCGACAGGTCTCGCGCGTCCAGACCACCAGAGCGAACGTCGAATGGGTCCGAGAATTCGCTCTTCCCTGGGTCGGGCGGAGGCTGCGAGGAACGTCGTCGGGGGACTCGATGTCACCCAAATACCCGGAATTGCAGAGCATGACGGTGACCGAATCCGAGCCGGGCGCGGCGTCGGAATCCGGTGATTAAGGCCATGTTCCGCGGGCCGCAGGTTGCGATTGATACGCCGATTCCATAGTATTTAACGCTGTCGTAGTGGTGAGTCCACCTCTCGGCACCGAATAAAGCTTCACCGTTATCCCGCGGCGGGGGCAGGGCCTGAAAATCTCACGCAGGCGCCTGTTCCACACTCTGTCCCGGCGAATAACCCGGTGCTCTAAGTAGGTGACGGAGCGCTCGGAAGGCAGCCCTCGTGGAAGCCACAACTGCGCACCGTCATCGTGTCAACATTTGGAGGAGAAACTATGGCAGCCGTCTGCCAGGTGACCGGAGCTGTTCCCGGCTTTGGACACAGCATTTCGCACTCGCACCGCCGCACCAAGCGTCGGTTCGATCCGAACATTCAGAAGAAGCGCTACTGGGTCCCGTCCCTTCGCCGCAATGTCACGCTGAACGTGTCCGCCAAGGGCATCAAGGTCATCGACAGCCGCGGGATCGACGCCGTCGTAGCCGACATCCTTGCACGCGGGGAGAAGATTTAAGCATGGCATCGAATACCAAGGACGTTCGTCCGATCATCAAGCTCAAGTCCACTGCCGGCACCGGTTACACCTACGTGACCCGCAAGAACCGCCGCAACAACCCGGACCGCCTGGTCATGAAGAAGTACGACCCGGTCGTCCGCAAGCACGTCGATTTCCGAGAGGAGCGCTAAGAGCTATGGCCAAGAAGTCCAAGATCGCTCGTAACGAGCAGCGCAAGGTCATCGTTGAGCGCTACGCGGAAAAGCGTGCCGCCCTCAAGAAGACCCTTGTGGACGAGAATGCAACCCCGGAGGAGCGCGAGGAGGCCCGCCTGGGTCTGCAGAAGCTTCCCCGCAATGCTTCCCCCATCCGTGTCCGTAACCGCGATCAGATCGATGGTCGTCCGCGCGGTACCTTCCAGAAGTTCGGTATCTCCCGCGTCCGCTTCCGCCAGATGGCGCATCGGGGCGAATTGCCGGGAATTACCAAGTCAAGCTGGTAATTTTTCGGGTGTAGGCCGGTATAGTCGGCTGGAGCCAAGAAAATTCAAGTCTCAGGAGGGACACAGATATGGCTAAGAACCGTAGCGAACTCGTTTCCGAGGTTGCCGAGAAGTCGGGCATGAGCCAGGCCGCCGTCAACGGCGTTCTGGATGCTGTTTTCCAGGTTTTCGAATCCTCGGTTTCCAAGGGCGAGAAGATCACCATTCCCGGTTGGTTGTCCGTGGAGCGCACCGATCGTGCAGCACGCACCGGTCGTAACCCCCAGACCGGCGAGACCATCAAGATCCCCGCCGGCCACGGAGTCAAGCTGAGCGCTGGTTCCAAGCTGAAGGCAGCTGTTGCCAAGAAGTAGTCATCCGACTGCAGACGCTTGAAGGCCCCGCATCCCTCATCAGGGATGCGGGGCCTTTCCCTTGGTAAGGCCGGGCCTTTCTCGGGGCGGGGCTTCGTCCGTGTGAGCCGAGTGATTGCGCTGACAGGCGGGTCGGGACGACCAGAACCGTTGGTAGACTGGCCGGGGCGACGCGACCGCGTCGTCCCGGTCGATTGCCTCGCACACGGAAGGCTCAGGGGGTGGACGTTGTGGCTTCTCGCGCCGCGTCGCAGCGTATCCCCCGTCTCGTCCGGGGCTGGTCCCTGGCCACCATCTCCACTTTTTCGGGCGTGGTCTCACACGTTCTCGCGATGGGGCACGTCCCGCCGGCGTCACTCGTCGCCGTGTGCTGGGCGCTGTCCGGCCTGGTGTGCGTACTCCTCTGCGGGGTCAGACGCTCGGCCTTCTCCACGATCCTGAGTGTCGTCTCTTCCCAAGGGATCCTCCACTGGCTCTTCGCGCAGACGGGCCACGGCGTCGTCATGGCGCCTGCCGGCGGCGGAGAGATGTCCGCGCACAGTCACCACATGATGCACGGCACCGGGTCGCTGACCGCGACCGTCAGCGGACACGCGACCGGGATGTCTCCCGCGATGGTGATGACACACCTCGCTGCGGCGTGGCTGACCTACCTCGCGATACGTCGGGGCGACGCCGCACTCGCGGCGCTGTCCCAAGCCATCCGCCTCGGCCTGGAGCGAGTCGTTTCCTCGATTCCCCGGCCGAAGCCGATCGATTCCGTCTCCCGGCCGTTGCCGGTGACTCGTACGGTCCGTGTCCTCGTTCGCAAGGCCTACGCCGGACCGGTGCCTCTGCGCGGTCCGCCTTCTCTTCTCGCTTCCGTCTGAAACCAACCACTCCGGGTCCTGCCGGGGCACTGAGCCCTGCCGTGCCCGGAGCACTCAGCGACACAAGAGAGAAGACCATGGCTATCGCCGAACCCATCAAGAAAAAGACAACAACCCGTGCCGTGGCGCTCCGACGCGCCATGACCATTCCCACCATGATCGCCCTGGCGGTCTTCGCGCTCCTGATGAGCCCGACGGCTGCGCAGGCCCACGACCAGCTCGTGCAGTCCGATCCCGCCCAGGACACCTCGGTCAGCACGGCCCCGGACCACGTGACCCTGACCTTCTCCGGGGACATCACCCACGTCGACAACGGCAACAAGGTCGTTGTCACGGATTCGCACGGCAAGACCGTGAGCAATGGAGAGACAACCGTAGAGGGCAAGGACGTCACCCAGAAGATCTCCTCGGACGCCGAGAACGAGACCTACAAGGTGGCCTGGCGTGTCGTCTCCCAGGACGGCCACCCGATCGAAGGTGTCTACAACTTCACCGTGGGCGACGGAGGCTCCGGAGACCAGGCGAAGCCCAGCAACGAAGCTTCCTCCGACTCGAGCGGTGGCTCCGATTCTTCGGATGCCGCCTCGAGCGACTCGGAGACCAAGGACTCCGGACTTCCCGTGTGGGTGAGCGCCCTCATCGGCGCGGTCATCGCCCTCGGTGTGCTGGCCGTCGTCGCGCTCCTGATTGCACGGGTCCGCGCCAAGAAGAACGACGAAGGGCGGTAGGAACGGTGTCCATCACCAAGAAGACACGAATTCTCCTGGCGCCCGCGATCCTCGCCGCCAGCGCGACCCTGGCCCTCACCGGATGCGGCGGCTCTCAGGACGCCGGCAGCACGAGTTCGGCCTCGACCTCCTCGGAAGCGAAGAATTCCGGGGCCGGGCTGTCCGTCAAGGATCCGTGGGCGAAGGCGGCCGATTCCGGCATGACTGCGGTGTTCGGCACGCTGGAGAACACCTCCGACCATGACGTCACGGTAACCTCCGCGGAGACGAAGGCGGCCGGCAAGACCCAGCTGCACGAAACCGTGACCGACCCGAAGACCGGGGCGTCGTCCATGAAGGAGAAGGAGGACGGGTTCACGATCGGGAAGGGCAAGTCCATCGAGCTCAAGCCCGGGGGCAATCACATCATGCTCATGGACCTGAAGTGCTCCTTGCTGGCCGGCGACAGCATCAAGGTCACCGTGAAGACCGCGGACGGAAAGAGCATGGACATCGATGCCCCGATCCGCGACTACAGCGGCGCGAAGGAGAACTACGACCCGGCGGAAGGATCCGGCTCGTCGGCGGGACAGGACGCGAGCCAGGCTCCGGGCGATCACTCCGGTCACGACATGGGTGAGCATTCCGACCACGACATGGGCGGAATGAGCGAGAGCTCGAGCAAGCTGCCCAGCTGCTCTTCGTAGGGGAGCGAGCCCATGATCGACAGCACGAAGGATCCGGCTCCACGGCGGGGGTTGTGGAGCCGTAGAAATCTGCTCGTCGGCGGGGCGACTGCATCCGTCGGTGCCGCCGCGGGGGCGAGCGTCTCGCTCGCCCGCCGCGGCGGCCACCACGGCTCTTCGGACGCCTCGGACGACTCAGGAAACCCCCAGGCGGCTTCGGGAGGCACCTCGCTTGCGGCCTCGACCGTGGCCTTCCACGGCAAGCGTCAGGCCGGTGTCGCGACTCCGGCTCCTGCATACGGCAACTTCATCGGGCTCCGCCTCAGGGAGGGGACGACGTCGTCGGACATCCGGCGCATGCTTCGGATCCTCACCGACGACGCCGCGTCCCTGACGTCGGGGAAAGGGCCGATCAACGACCAGGAACCCGAGTTGGCGAGCATCTCCGCCAATCTCACGATCACCTTCGGGTTCGGGGAGAAAATCTTCGATCTCGCCAACCCCGGGGCAAAACCGTCCTGGCTCAAACCGCTTCCGGCTTTCGACAAGATCGACAAGTTGACCGACGAATACGGGCCGGCCGACCTTCTTCTGCAGATCTGTTGCGACGACAGAATGACGTTGGCGCACGCCCAGCGCATGCTGCTCAAGGAGATCCGCAGCTTCGGCCGAGTCCACTGGGTCCAGGAAGGTTTTCGCAACGCGGCGGGATCCCTGAAGAAGGGGACCACCATGCGGAACCTCTTCGGTCAGGTCGACGGAACGATCAACCCCAGCACCGAGGACTCGAGCATGGACGACGTCGTCTACGGTTCGGCGGACGGACTGGAGCCTTGGATCGAGGGTGGCACCTCGTTGGTGATCCGGCGAATACACATGAACCTGGACACGTGGGACGAAGTGGACAATCCTGGGCGGGAGGACGCCGTCGGAAGGAAACTTTCCAACGGCGCGCCCCTGACCGGCACGAAGGAGACCGACCCGGTGGACCTGACGGCCAAGACCCCGGTGGGTTTCCCCGTGGTCGCGGATTATGCGCACGTTCGTCGGGCGACGGCCCAAAGCCCGGTCGAACGCATCCTGAGACGGCCGTACAATTATGACCTGCCGGTCTCGAATGCGTCCGGGTTGTCCCAGTCCGGATCATCCGAAGGCGGGGTGAGCCGAACAGGGCTCATTTTCGCTTCCTACCAGGCGGACCCGGTCAAGCAATTCGTGCCCATCCAGCAACGACTGGCCGAACTGGACATGCTCAACACGTGGACCGTCCCCATCGGTTCCGCAGTCTTCGCGATTCCTCCGGGATGCGACCAGAACGGATTCATCGGGGACTTCCTTTTCGAGACGTAGCGCTCGAACGGCCTTGCCCCTTCCCCGGAAGGGGCAAGACAACGACTTCACCCACTTTTCGAACCGAGGATTTGATGACGAGCAGCAAGCCGAAGGCCGGCGGTCGGACGACCGCGCCGAGGCGGGAGGTACCACAGGGACTCGCGAGAGGACTCCATCGCCCGTGGCTGCTCGTGGTGCCGGGCGCGACCCTCGTGTTCCTCGTCGTGTCGCTGGTTCTCTCAGGCACCGCGGCGGGAACGAGCCTGAACGACCCCGGGCCATTCGTGCGGTGGGCTCTGCCCGTCGCGACGTCGATCCACAACATCTCCATGGCAGCGACCATGGGGGCGCTGGTGTTCACGGTGTTCTTCATCCCCCGCTACGCTGCCGACGCGAAGAGCACGGGTCGACGGCGGAGCAGCGGCCGCATGATCGCGGATTCGGAGTATGCCACCAGCGAGGACCTGGCCCACGCCTCGGCGGACGAAGTGCAGGGCATCCGGGACAGAGAAGCGGCCGCGACCGACGAATACCCTCCGTTCGTTGCCGCGCTGAATTTCGGGGCCGTCGCGTCCATGACCTGGACCATTGCAGCAGTTGCGGTGCTGATTCTTTCTTACGCCGACGTCGCCGGGACAGCCGTGAGCAGCGACAAGGCCTTCACGAGTCAGTTGCTCAGCTACATGCAAAGCATCGCGGGCGGCCAGGAACAGACGACGATCATCGTTGTCGCGGCCGTGGTGACCACCTTGATATTCGCGGTGCGGCAATTGCTCGGTCTTCTGCTGACCCTCGGGGTGTCCATGGTCGCGCTCGTGGCTCTCGCCCTCAGCGGCCACTCCTCGGGCGGCGACGATCACATGGGCGCCGTGAACTCGCTCGGCCTTCACCTTTTGGGTGTGAGCCTGTGGTTCGGGGGCCTCGTCGTCCTGGCCTTCCTGTCCCGTCAGCTCTCGGGGCCCGACGCCGGGACGGGGACCGTTCCGCAGAAGAAACGTGGGACTCTCAGCGCACGTGACCGTCGAGCCCCCATGGCCGTGGTCGTGCTCAGGAGATACTCGGCCGTCGCACTGGCCGGATTCGTATTGGTTCTGTTCTCGGGAATCATCAACGCCGACATCCGCATCTACGGCCTCTCCGATCTCGGCACCACGTACGGGGCCCTCATCGTGACCAAGGCGGCGCTCACCCTCCTGTTGGGTATCGCCGGGGCGGCACACCGCCTGTACCTGATTCCGAGGGTCGAGTCGGGCGCGGTGAGTGCCTTCCGCGGCATCTGGCAGGTGATCCTTGCGGAGCTGGTGATCATGGGAACCGTGTCCGGTGTCGCCGTGACACTCTCCAGGAGCGCACCGCCCGTTCCGGAGGAGCTGAAACCGGACGCGTCCCCCGCGCGCATCATCACCTGGTACGAAATGCCGGGTGAACCCACGACGGCCACATGGTTCACCACGTGGCGTTGGGACTGGCTGTGGGTCGCCGTCGCCGTTCTGGCCGTGTGGTTCTACGTGTGGGCCTTCCTCAAAGTCAGGTCCCGTGGCGGCAACTGGAACCCGCTGCGACTGGTCTCGTGGATCGTGGGTCTTGCATTCCTGACCTTCGCGACGTCGGGCTCTCTGCCCGTCTACTCGAGGGTGCTGTTCTCCGCGCACATGGTCGAGCACATGCTGCTGACGATGATCATCCCGATCTTCCTGGTCCTGGGCGCCCCGGTGACCTTGTTCCTGAGGGCACTGGAACCGCGACAGGACGGTACACGCGGGCCGCGCGAATGGATCCTGTGGTTCACGCATTCGACCTGGTCGAAGATCGTGACCAACCCGATCGTTGCGGCCGTGAACTTCGCGGGATCGATCGTGATCTTCTACTTCACCCCGTTGTTCGGGGTCGCCCTGCGATACCACGTGGGTCACGAATTCATGATGGCCCACTTCCTGCTCACCGGGTACATGTTCCTCTTGGTCCTGATCGGAATCGATCCGATCCCGCGTCGTCCGCAGTACGCGATTCGCCTCGTCGTCCTCATCGCGACCCTGGGATACCACGCCTTCGTGGGGATCGCGCTGATGAGCTCCAATGCGCTGTTGCAGGCTTCGTGGTTCGGCAACGTCGGGCGTCCGTGGGGCCTCTCCGCGCTCGCGGACCAGAAGCTCGGCGGATCGATCATGTGGGGCATGGGCGAGATCCCGACCATGCTGATCGCCGTGGTCGTCGGCGTGCAGTGGTCCATTGCCGACGGCCGCCTGGCGAAACGCATCGACCGGCAGGCCGACCGGGATGGCGACGCCGAACTGGAGGCGTACAACGAAATGTTCGAACGCCTCAACGAAGAGGGCACTTCCTCGTCGCGGGACCGTCGCTAGTTTCCGTCCACAATGAACCCCGGTGTGTTCGAATATGACGTTTGCGCACAGGTGAATGACGCGACGACGACACACGGAACATCTCCGTCCCCCCGGTTGTTACTCTTTCCGCAAGCATCCACGCAGTCGGCCCCAGCGGGCCGCGCCCACACAGAAATGAGGACTCGATGGTTGAACGCGCGCCCCGTGTACGCGCCTCGGAGCTGACCGGCCGCAATTGGCTGAACACTGGTGGGAAAGAACTGACGTGGTCCGACCTCCGCGGAAAGATCGTCATCCTCGACTTCTGGTCCTTCTGCTGCATCAACTGCCTCCACGTTCTGGACGAACTGCGTCCGCTCGAGGAAGAGTTCTCGGACATCCTCGTCACGGTGGGAGTCCATTCCCCGAAATTCGAACATGAGGCCGATCCCGAGGCGCTCGCCGCGGCCGTGGATCGTTACGACCTGCGCCACCCGGTCCTGGACGACCCCGAACTGGGCACCTGGCAGGCCTACACCGCGCGAGCATGGCCGACGCTCGTCGTCGTGGACCCGGAGGGCTATGTCGTCGCGCACCTCTCCGGCGAGGGACACGTGCAAGGGCTGGTCTCGCTGGTTCACGAGCTGGCGGAGGAGCACGAGGCCAAGGGCACTCTGCACCGGGGGAGCGGCCCCTATGTTCCGCGGCCCAAACAAGAGGGCGTGCTGTCGTTTCCCGGGAAGATCAATGCTCTCCCGGCCGAGCTGAGGTCGCCGGACGCCGATGACCAGACCTACCTGGTCACGGACACCGGCCGGCACCGCGTGGTCGAGCTCGATTCCTCCCTCGAGAAGGTCCTGCGGGCCTGGGGCGGCAACGACAAAGGCTATGAGGACGGAACCTCGGACGAGGCCCGGTTCAACGAACCGCAGGGCCTCGCGATCGTTCCGGAAAGGCTTCGGGACAGCGTCGGGTACGACGTCCTGGTGGCCGATTCCGTCAATCACCGTCTGCGAGGAATCGAGCTCGGCACCGGCAAGGTCTCGACCGTTGCCGGCAATGGTGTCCAGAGGCTGCTCGACGCGGAGGGCGCTCGCACAGGCGACCCCAACGTCATCGACCCCGCGGCCGACCCCCTGACCGTGTCGCTGTCCTCGCCGTGGGATGTCCTCTGGTCGGATGCCATCGAAGCGTTCGTGGTCGCCATGGCCGGTACCCACCAGATCTTCTCTTTCGACCCCGTGGCGGGAACCGTCCAGGTCCTGGCCGGAACCGGTGCAGAGGGTCTCCTCGACGGTCCCGCCGCCGACGCGTGGTTCGCGCAGTCCTCCGGCCTGGCGCAGGCACCGGACGGAACCGTATGGGTCGCCGATTCCGAGACGTCAGCCGTGCGGAAGATTGCCTTCGACGAGGGCGGACCCACCGTGACCTCTGTCGTGGGACAAGGACTGTTCGACTTCGGCTTCCGCGACGGCTCGTCCGAGGAAGCTCGGTTGCAGCACTGCTTGGGAGTCGCGGTCCTGCCCGACCAGTCAGTGGCCATTGCTGACACCTACAACGGCGCGGTACGCCGATGGGACCCCGTAGCGAAAGAACTGACGACCTTGGCCCGTGACCTCGCGGAACCGTCCGATGTTCTGCTCGAAGACCGCGGAGAAGGCAATGATCCGCTGCTGCTCGTGGTCGAGGCCAACGCGCACCAAGTCGTTCGCCTCCCGATCCCGAAGGAGGCCCAGAGGGTCGACGAAGGAGCGTCTCAGACGCAGCGCCCGCCGTCCTTGCTGGCAGGGGACACTCTCGAGATCGTCTCTCGGTTCTCCGCGCCGACCGGCCAGAAACTGGACGATCGTTGGGGCGATCCCACGCAGCTCAAGGTCTCGGCGACTCCTCCCGAGTTCATCGTCGAGGGATCCGGCGCGCAACAGGGCCTGACACGAACGTTGACGTTGAACCCGGACATCACCGACGCCGTGCTGCACGTGACCGCGCGCGCGGCCGCCTGCGATGGCGAGCCCGGTGGCGAAATCCCCGATCACGCGGCGTGCCACCTCTACCAGCAGGACTGGGGGATACCGGTTCGCGTCACGGGCAACGAAGAGGACGAACACACCATGACTCTGGACCTGCGAGGCGTGAACTGAGCCCGTCCCGGTTCAGTGGGTGTTGACGACGACCTGGTCGCCTTTGACCTGCAACGCGGCGTTCAGCTGGAACGGCACGGTCTTTTTCACGGTGCTGACCTTTCCCGTGTAGAGATCGAGGGACTGGAACTCGATCTGGGCCTTTCCCTTGGGGTTTGTCAGTTTCCAGCGACCCTGCTGGTCCACGGTGGCCGAGGAATCCGGGTACTCGCTGATGCTCCAGCGCACGTCGCCCTGGACGCGCCCGCGGAATTCGTATTCGAAGGGGCATCCCTTCGGATACAAGGTGTTCTGCCGGGCGCATTCGTCGAGCTTTCCGGAGACCTGGGACTTGATGGAGTCCTTGGCGTGTTGGCTGGGCGCTGGCTTCAGCGACAGCGACGGCCTGTTGGTGTCGTCGTGGCCGGGTTCGGGATCCGTCACGGTGGTTGTCGTCTCGGGCGCTGTCACCAGGGACGATGTGTATTCCGCGGTATAGACGCCAGGGTAGAAGACCGCGAAGTCCTGGTCCCCGCCCTGCACCCCAACCTTCTGTCGGTTGACCGTGGCGGTTTCCACCCCGGGCGTCGAAACCTTGACGGTGGGCAACGTGCGCGAATCGATGGACCAGTCCTCCAGGACCCCCGCGTGGACCCCTGTCCGGTGAACGGGGAATTCGGTGCTCGACGTCGCCCCGTTCAGCCTGTACTCGACCGTGACGACCGCGGAATCCTCCGACTCCTGGTGAACGCTGTACCTGAGATGGTCCAGGGTGCGTGTTGCCTCGGACAGCGACCGGCCGTCCAGCATGGCCGCATTCGAATCGGGAACATCGGCGTTCATCAGGTCCATGGCCTTGCCGCCGTCCCCGTTCTGGATGGCCTGCATGTAGCTCCTGACCGGGGCCGTGGGGCCGAACGCGTAATGCGAGATCAGGGCCATGGCGGCCACGGCCAAACCCGCCGTCGCCAGCAGTCCGACGCAGAATGTCGCCAGTGCTCGGTTCACGGGGGAGCGGGGGAACATGGATACCAGCATATAGGGTGTCGGAAGCCACGCAGCAGGCATCGAATAGGCTGGAGTTATGGCAGAAAACGTAAGGGACGTTCCCGCGAAGTACGGTCGGCTCGAGGAAGGGTTCTATCCGCGCATCCATTCCTACGGCCGCAGAATCCTTGCCGTGCTGCCCACCGTCCTGCTGGCCGTGGCGCTGCTCGCGATCCTGTACTTCAAGCGCCCCGCGGCTGCCTTCGTGATCGTGGTGCTGGTCATGGAAGTCGTTGCCGCCACCGCCGTGTACTCGATCCTGAAGCCCGCCGTCGCCGTCATCACCGAAACCCACGTCCTGAGAGGGCGGCTCTTCGGGTGGAAGGCAGTCGCCAGAGCCAGCATCGAGCACACGATATTCGTGGAGAAGCTGAAGCCCAAAGCGGCCCTGTCGGCCGGGGACGGCGCCTGGGCACGACTGAGGTACAGGGGGATCCCCGGCCTCTGGTTCACGGGCCCCCAAGGAAAATCCTTGATGCGTTTTGACGGACGTGTCTGGGACGCCAAGACGCTCCGGACCCTGTCCGGCAAGGTCACACCCCAGACCACCGTGTATTCGTCGATCAATGTCACGGAGCTGGCCGCCAAGCACAAGGGCCTCGTCTCGTGGCACGAATTGCACCCGGCCTTCCGGTCGACCCTGATCGCGGCCATGGGCCTGGTGTTCCTGGCGCTGATTGTGATCCTGGGCGTCTGGCCCGAGGTCTTCGGGGCCAGGGAAGGACTGACCCACGGGGCAGGCTAGACTCGACGCATGCGCGAACCTTCACTGTGGGAAGTCCAGAAGAAGAACAACCCCGGTCACTCCCGGTGGTACATCGAACGGTTCGAGGCGATGCGCGCGCAGGGAGCCGATTTGGACGGGGAAGCCCGGACGATTGACGCCATGTCATCGCGAGGTTCGACCATCCTCGACGCAGGATGCGGACCGGGCCGCGTCGGCGGCGAACTCGAACGCCGCGGACACCGGGTGATCGGGACCGACGTCGACCCCGAACTCATCGACCAAGCTCGCATCGACCACCCGGAGGCGACTTGGCTGACCGGTGACCTCGCCGACCTGGACGCGGCGATGCCAGCCGAGGTCATGGGCGCGGTCGATACCGTGGTCTGCGCGGGCAATGTGATGACTTTTCTGGCTCCATCCACCCGCCGGGCGGTTCTGGAAGGGTTCAAGCGTGCCCTCACGCCGGGCGGACGTGCAGCGGTCGGGTTCGGCGCAGGCCGGGGGTATCTCTTCGACGACTTCTTCCAGGACGCGGAGGATGCCGGGTTGGACGTGGATCTCAGGCTGTCGACCTGGGAGCTCGACCCGTGGGGCCCGGACTCCACCTTCCTGGTGGCCCTGCTCCGCAAGCCGGAAGACCCTGCCCAGCAACCAGGGGCCAGGACCAACCTGCTCGGCTGAAGGACGAGTCCTTGATGATGGGGCCTGGGTCTCGGGCTTCGTGTCACGGGCGACGGACGCTTCGGCACGTTCATCAGGGCCGGGCATCCATGGAATACGACGACGGGCCGCAGAAACCTCTGCGGCCCGTCGTCGTTGCCGATCATTCACCGGCTGCGTGGCACCGGACCAACTCACTTCATGGAATGGCTCGGCGGAATCGGAGCGGCTGACGGGAATCGAACCCGCGTATCAGGCTTGGGAAGCGTGCGCTCTACCATTGAGCTACAGCCGCATGATCCTCAAAGGACCAGAAATTATCGTAGCGCATCATCGGAAGCGGTGCGAACCGGTGGCGGGTGCACTCCGAGCATGTCTTATTCTTAAACCGTGCTGATTTCAGACCACGATATACGCCAGGACATCGACCGCGGACGCATCCGGCTGGATCCCTATGATCCGGAGATGATGCAACCCGCGAGTATTGACGTGCGCTTGGACAGGTACTTCCGGCTGTTCGACAACCACAAGTATCCGTACATCGATCCTCGTGAGGACCAGCCGGAGCTGACTCGATTGATCGAGACCAAACCGGACGAGCCGTTCATCCTGCACCCGGGGGAATTCGTGCTGGGGTCGACCTACGAGCAGGTCACCCTCCCCGACGACGTCGCCGCCCGCCTGGAGGGCAAGTCGTCCCTGGGCCGTCTCGGCCTGCTGACCCATTCCACCGCGGGTTTCATCGATCCCGGTTTCTCGGGCCACGTGACTCTGGAACTGTCCAACATGGCGACATTGCCGATTCTGCTGTGGCCGGGGTCGAAGGTCGGGCAACTGTGCTTCTTCCGCCTCAGCTCGCCCACGGATCATCCCTACGGCTCCGGGACCTACGGCAACCGTTACCAGGGCCAACGAGGTCCGACGGCATCCCGCAGTTACCAGAACTTCCACACGACAGACGTTTTCGAGAAATAGATACGGACAATGACCGAGACCCTCGTGTTCACCATGAGGGCTATGGGGGCGGTCGTCGATGTCTTCGCGGGTCCGGGGGTGTCTCCAAGGCTGATCGAGACCTTGGTATCCGCCTGGACCGATTGTGAAGCGTGCCCGGCCCCGGAGCCTTCGCCCCCATGGAACCCGGAGCACGTGAGCATCGTTCTCGCGACCCGGCAGAATCCCATGCCCGCGACCACCGTCGGGAGTCGTGAGGTGCCCGTACTGACGGTCGACGCCGACGTGCCCCGGGTCGCCCAAGATTTCACCTCTCTGGTCACGCTCGAGCTGATCCGCCGACACATCGGCCGGATGCACCTCTTTCATGCTGCGGCGCTGATGCAGCCCGGAACCGGCCAGGTGGTCGCCCTCGTCGGCCCTTCCGGGCGGGGCAAGACAACCGCCTCGCGTGCCCTCGCCCGGGCGGGATGGGTGTACCTCAGCGACGAAACGTGCGCGATCGACCCGGAGACTCTGGCAGTTCTGCCGTATCCGAAACCGTTGTCGATCATCGCGAAACCGGCAGAGCCCAAGACCCAAATCGCGGCGTCGGCCCTGGGGCTGCGACACCACGATCCGGCCTCGCCCGTGCGTCCGGAGCTCGCGCGCCTCGTCGTTCTCGACCGCCTCGACGCCGGGACCCGACCGCACGAGGACGCGGCGCGAGGGCTGCGCTGCCTGCCATTGCTGGAATCACTGCAGGTTCTCGCGGAACAGTCCTCCGGGCTGGCGCGGACGCGAGACGGTCTGCTGAGGCTCGCCGAATTGGCGGATCGGATCGGCGGAGTCGACGCAGTGACCTACACGGATTCTTCGCAACTGCCCGGGCTCCTCGCAGACTCTCTCGAAACCCGACGAGACGCCGGGGTCGAGCCCTGGAAATACATCCCGGGGTCCGCACCCGGGGAACCGGCGGGGCACGATCTGCCGAGCTCCGACCTGCCCGGCCCGGTCGTCCCGGAACCGAAAGGATCGGAGCGATTGTATTCGCGGAGCGTCGAGACCTGCGGAATCGTCACCGACCACGGGATGCTTCTCATGCACCCGGAGCGTACGGTGATCTACTCGGAGCTCGGCGCGGATCTGTGGATCGAGGCCGGGGACGGCCGGACCAGGCATCACCTCGAAGAAAGGCTGTCCGAAATCTACGGGCCGCCACCGCCGGGGGCTTTCGACGTCGTCCTCGACACGATCCTCGAGGACGGCGGTCTCGTCGTCTCGAACCCGCCCGGTACCGCAAGTCCACCCACTGACCCAGAGGAGCAACCATGACGGCTTTTCTTGCTCCGCCGATGATCCTGGCCGTCGTGCTCGGGATATCGGGGATTTCGAAATTGCGTGCCCGAGGCAGTGTGTCCGCGGCCTTCGAGCAGTTGGGTGTTCCGCCTTGGTTGGACCGAGGCTGGATCAAACGCGCGTTCCCTTGGGGCGAGGTCCTCCTGGGCCTTGTTCTCCTGTGTTCTCCGGGGTGGGCCGCGCCGATCGCGGCGCTGGTCGCGGTCGCCTTGTTCGTGACCTACTGGGCGCTGATCTACCGTGCGCTGGGATTTGACGAGCCCGTCTCGTGCAATTGCTTCGGCCAAGCCAATACGGAGCCGGTGACCCATTGGACCCTCTGGCGCAATACCGCTTTCCTGTTGCTGGCCGTGCTCTGGTTCGCCGCCTCGTTCCGGGTTTCCGCGCCCGGACTCGTCGCGCGTGTCTCCGGATCGGACCTTCTCTGGATCCTGGGAATGGCGGCAGCGAGTGGAACTCTGTTCCTCTCCCTCGCGCCCGGAGCGCGCCGTGCCGCGGAAGCCCGCAGGGCCGCTCATGAACCCCGCCACCCGAGCCAGGACGGCGTCGGTTCCGGTCCGGTGATGGCATCCAGCCCTCATGGCGACTCCGACCCCCAGAATCCGGACAACGACGACGACTATGTGCGTCGCCCCATCCCTGGAATCGTGCTCAAGGACTCCCATGGGGATTGGGTGGCCCTGACACGTCTGGCGGCGACCCGAGCGCGGCTCCTTCTCCTCGTTTCACCGGGATGCGGTTCCTGCACGGAGGTGATCCGTTCGGCCCGGACGTGGCGCGATGAATTGTCTCCCGCTGTCGAAGTCCACCTGGTGACCTCCGCCCGTCAAGAAGCCATGGAGGCCGTGGTGGGCGAAGAGCTGTGGGACTCGGTGCTGTACGACCGCGAGTACTTCCTGGATGACCTGATGGGCATGGGGGCGACACCATCTGCGGTACTGCTCGGAGCAGACCGATTGCTCGCCGGGGGCCCGGTCCTCGGCCGGGAGGACATTTCGGCCTTCGTCGAGGACATCAAGGTCGAGTTGGAAGCCGCACCGCAAGGGCCAGACCGAGGGCCAGAACGATCATGATCCCGAGAATGCCCCACACCTGGTCCCCGAGAAGGCCCACGAACAGGGCAAACAGTGCGGGGGCCAGGAAACTCATGGCACGTCCCGTGGTCGAGTAGAGGCCGAAGTATTCTCCCTCGTCACCCGGCTTGGTCAGCCTGGACAGGTAGGTGCGCGAGGCGGATTGGGCGGGTCCGACGAACGCGCACAACGCGAGACCGCAGACCCAGAAGAGCCCTGGGCTCTGCACCAGCAACAATGGTGCCGCCGCGATCAGCAACCCCGACAGCGAACCGATGATCACCCGCTTGGGTCCCAGCGCGTCGTCGAGGCGGCCCCCGACGACCGCGCCGAGACCGGCGACCACGTTCCCCGCGATCGCGAACACGATGACCTGGCTCGTGGAGAAACCGAAAGTCCCGGCAGCCAGTACACCTCCGTAGGTGAACACGCCCGCGAGCCCGTCTCTGAAGACCGCCGATGCGATGAGGAACCTCAGGGCCACGGGTTCGTGGCGATACAGGCGTCGTATCGTGCGTCCGAGGCGTCGATACGAATCGACCCATGATTCCTTGTGGGCCGAGACCATCCGGCCCGTGGCCGCACCGTATCCGCTTTCGGGTGCCGTGGCCCCCGGAAAACGGAGCAGAATCGGGAGAGACAGCCCGGCCAGCCAGATCGCGGAGAACAGCGCCACGGCGCGAAGGTTCAGCGAATCGTCCTCGGGGACCCCCAGGAGTCCGGGGGAGACGAAGCCGAAGAGCACGATGACCAGGGCGATGATGCCTCCGAAGTAGCCGAAGGACCACCCCAGGCCGGAGACCCGTCCCACCGTTTCGGGGGTCGAGATGGAGGGAAGGACGGCGTTGTAGTGCACGGTCGCGATCTCGTTGAAGACGTTGGCCGCGGCAATGAGTCCGACGCCGAGCCACAAGAAAGCCGGGTCCGGACGGACGAAGAAGCACAGCGCCACGCAGACGGCCACCGCGGCGGTGGTCACGGCCAATGCTTTGCGACGAGATCCACCGCGGTCCGCTCTCTGTCCGGTGACGGGAGCAGTGACGGCAATGACCAGCCCTGCTGCGGCAAGTCCGATGGACAGTGCCTGGGACGTGTGGTTCTTGCTGCCGAAAAGCTCGCTGGTGAGGTACACGTTGAACACGAACGTCGTCATCACGGCGTGGAAGCTCGAGGCGCCCGCATCCCAGAGCGCCCACGGGATCACCGGCTTGTGCTCCTCGGATCGGAGCGACGACGGCGAGGGCGGCGCATAGCTCATGGGCTCAGGATACAAGCGCCTTCGGGTGAACCCGATCACGGCGCGGCCCTTCGCCGGCGGAATCCTGCAGGATTCGGGGAATGTTAATAGTCGGACGTCATTGTCAGCTCTCAGCATGCATGGACAGGTGCACATGTCGGCGCTGGTATTCTTGTGAGGGACCAGACCCCGAGGCCCAATGAGGAGGTCCCACCGCGTGAGCTTCGTGATCCTGGTCCATTGCTTTGCGGCTCTCCTCGCCCCCGCGTGTTTTCGTCGGTGGGGACGTACGTGCTTCTACGGACTGGCGGTCGTTCCCGCGGTCTCCTTCGTGTGGCTGTGTGCACAGGCTCCCGCGGTTTTCGGCGGAACCGATCTGGTGGAGAGCTATCCGTGGATCCACCAGTTGGGTATCAGCCTGACCTTCAGGATGGATCCGCTGGCCTGGATCCTTTCCGCGATGATCCTCGGCATCGGGGCCCCGATCCTTTTCTACTGCGCCGCATATTTCAAGCACACCAACCAGTATTCCGGTGCATTCGGCGCTCAACTGGTTCTCTTCGCCGGCGTCATGTTCGGGCTCGTCACGGCCGATGACATGATCGTGATGTTCGTGTTCTGGGAGATCACGAGCATTCTTTCCTACGTCCTCATCGGCTACGCCCACGTCCGGTTCTTTGCCCGGCGCGCCGCGCTCCAGGCGCTGATCGTCACCACGGCCGGGGGACTGGCCATGTTCATCGGCGTCATCATGTTGGGCGTGGCCAGCGATTCCTACCTGCTCTCGGATGTTGTGGCCAGGGCACCGGAGACGGTGGCGACCCCGGGAGGCGGAGTCGCGGTCGGGGCCGCGCTCGTCCTGATCCTGGTCGGGGCCATGTCGAAGTCCGCGCTGTTCCCCCTCCACTTCTGGCTCCCGGGCGCGATGGCCGCACCCACCCCCGTCTCGGCCTTCCTCCACGCGGCGGCCATGGTCAAAGCCGGAATCTATCTGGTGGCACGTCTCGCCCCCGGCTTCGCCGACGTTCCCCCGTGGACCGCTCTGGTGGTCTGCTTCGGCCTGTTCACGATGCTCTTCGGTGGCTACCAGGCCCTCAAGCAGTTCGACCTCAAACTGATTCTCGCCTACGGCACCGTGAGCCAGCTCGGCTTCATCATGACCGTCGTGGGTATCGGCACTCCCGACGCAATGTATGCCGGTCTGGCCATGATGGTGGCCCACTCCCTGTTCAAATCGGTCCTGTTCCTGGCGACCGGAATCATCGACCACCAGGCCGGAACTCGTGAGATCACCCGGCTCTCCGGAATCTGGCGCAAAGCACCCGGCCTGTTCGTCATGGCCGTTCTCTCGGCCGCCTCGATGGCCGGTATCCCTCCGCTCGCGGGGTTCGTGACCAAGGAGGGTATCCTCGAGCTCGGCCTCGACGCCGTGCAGCACGGCGTCGGCGATCTGGACGCGACGCAAGGTCTCGTCGTCCTCATCGGCATAGCCCTCGGCTCGGTCCTGACCCTCGCCTACAGCGCTCGATTCATCTGGGGCGCTTTCGCAACCAAGCGCGTCGCGGACGCCCACCCGGACCTGGTCCAAGGAGGATCGGTCCATTCGACCGACTTCCACGTCATTCCGTTCAACTTTGCTCTCGCCCCCGGCCTGATCACCGTGCTCACGATTGCGTTGGGGCTGTTCCCCGAGCCGCTCCACGTGATGGCGTACGACGCCGCGCGCACCGCCGGACACGTTGAGCAGCATTTGGCTCTGTGGCACGGGTTGACGCCCGCACTGGGCCTGTCGGCGGTCATCGTCCTTCTCGGCTTCGTCCTCTTCGCGCTGAGGTCTCCGGTCGAGAGATTCCAGGCCGCTCTTCCGAGCCTGCCGACGGCAGACACCGTGTATCGCGCCGTCATCGGCGCCATCGACTACGTCGCAGTCCGCGTCACGGGCTTCACGCAACGTGGCTCGCTGAGCTTCTACCTCGCGGTCATTCTGGTGACTGCCGTGGTGGTACCCACCGTCGGGCTGTTCCTGGTCGAGACACCTCCGTTGAATTCGTTCAACTGGTCCGATTCCCCGGCGCAGTGGGCCATCGCCGTCGTGATGGTCGGCGCGGCCCTGGTGGCCGTGCGGGCGTCCAAGAGGTTTTTGGCGATCCTCATGGTCTCGGTGACCGGCTACGGACTCGCTCTGATTTTCGCGCTCCGTGGGGCGCCGGACCTCGCGCTCACGCAGTTGCTCGTCGAGACGATTTCGTTGATCGCGTTCGTCTTGGCCCTGCGCATGCTCCCGTCCGGAATGGGGCAGCGGAAGACCACCAGGAAACCGGTGCGCATTGCCATTGCCGCGGGATTCGGGCTGTTCATGATGGCGCTGACGGCCTTTTCCATCTCCTCCCGGACGGAATCGCCGATCTCCTTGGATATGCCGCGATTGGCATACGAGATAGGACACGGCAAGAACGTCGTGAACGTGACCCTGGTCGACATGCGCGCCTGGGACACCTACGGAGAAATCTCGGTTCTGGCCCTCGCGGCCACGGGCGTGGCCAGCCTGATCTTCATCGCGGGCAGGCAGGACGGAGGAGCCAGCAGCCAGCATTTGGACACGGGACGCATTCGTGCGGTGAGCAAACGGTATGCGGGGCGTACCGGCCTGAGCGCCGGGGCTCGCGTCGCCGGTCGTTTCATGAACGTCAAGCGGGACCCGTTCCTGGTCGCCGGCCGGACGCTGGCGCCGGAGAACCGGTCACTCATGCTCGAGGTCATCACGCGGTTGCTCTTCCACACCATCATGCTGACCTCCGTATATCTGTTGCTTGCGGGGCACAACCTGCCGGGCGGCGGGTTCGCGGGTGGCCTTCTGGCCGGTCTGGCTCTCGGGCTCCGGTACCTCGCGGGAGGCCGGTACGAGCTGGAGGAAGCCACGCCGTTGAACGCGGGGGTCCTGCTCGGTATCGGAATGATCGTCGCCGCGCTCTACGCTCTCCTCCCGCTGGCCTGGGGCGGAACGGTGTTCACGTCCTACAACGTCGATCTCGAGATGTGGCTGTTCGGCGAAGTGCACTTCGTGACGTCCACGATTTTTGACGTCGGCGTCTACCTGATCGTGGTCGGACTGGTTCTCGACGTGCTCCGCAGCCTCGGGGGACGCATCGACTCGGTCCTCGAGGAGGAGCGAGAGAAAGAGCGCGAGAAGGCCAAGATCACCGGGCGCAAGCGTCGTCGCATCAAGGTCCGCCGTTCCGGCGGACCACAGACCTCGGTCATCCCCTCCGGTCCGGTCACCGCAACCAGTGAGGACGAACCGACGCACGAGAGCCAGGACCGCACGAGAGATCGGCAGGACACGGTGCTTTCCGATAGCGCAGGGGAGGACAACCGATGATCGATGCAGCCCTGTTGTTGGTCATGGGAGTCCTCTACGCGGTGGGGGTCTACCTGATCTTGGAGAAGTCGCTGACCAAGGTGCTCTTGGGCCTGATGCTCATCACCAACGCGACCAACATCCTGATCCTCCACACCGGCGGTGTTTCGGGACTTCCGGCGTTCTTCGACTCTGAGGTCGCGGCAGAGGACTACTTCGATCCACTGCCTCAGGCGCTCGTACTGACCGCGATCGTGATCTCGTTCTCCGTGACGGCGCTGATGCTCGGCATGATCTATCGCAGCTGGGTCCTCTCCCGCAGGGACGATATCCAGGACGACGCCGAGGACCGCCGCGTCGCTGCCCAGCCGGATTACGATCCGGAGGACGACGACGCCGCCCCGATCGAGCCTTCCGAATTCGAGGGATCCGAGGAACAACGAGAGGAAGCCTATCGTCAGCGGAAACAGGCCGAGCGAGCGAAGAAGGAGGGCGCACGACCGCAGGCACCGGACGAAGTGCCCGGCTTCTCGGGTGAGCATCACCCCCATCTCGACCAAGGCGACCGCGACAGAGGGGAGTGGCACGCATGAGCATCGTTGACATTGCCCCGGCCGCGGTCGTCCTGCCCCTCCTGGCGGCGGGCGCGAGCTTCACGCTGTACAAGCACCCCAACGCACAGCGACTCCTTTCGGTCGTGGCCATGCTGGCCACCCTGTGCCTCGAGTCCGTCCTGCTCGTCTCCACCTGGGGCGGCGAACCCCAATCGGTCACCCTGGGAGCATGGGCCGCGCCTTTCGGCATCGTGATGGTCGTGGACCAGCTGTCCTCTCTGATGCTCGTGGTCTCGACGCTCGTTTCCTTTGCGGTCATGATTTACGCGACCGGACAGGGCCTCGCGGACGGGGATTCGGACGCGCCCATCTCCGTTTTCTACCCGACCTACCTCGTTCTGCTCGCCGGCGTCTCGAACGCGTTCCTCGCCGGTGACCTGTTCAATCTCTACGTCGGTTTCGAGATTCTCCTGACCGCCAGTTACGTGCTGATGACCATGTCCGGTTCCGCGCCGAGGATCCGCGCGGGAATCACATACACCGTGGTCTCCGTGATCTCGTCGATGTTGTTCCTGATCTCGATCGGCATGATCTACGGGGCCGTCGGAACGGTCAACATGGCCGACATTGCGGTCAAGGCGGGGCATCTGCCGGTGGGAACTCAGGTGCAGCTGCACCTGATGCTGCTGGTCGCCTTCGGGATCAAGGCCGCGGTCTTCCCCTTGTCGCTGTGGCTCCCGGACTCCTATCCGACGGCTCCGGCCCCCGTCACCGCCGTGTTCGCGGGGTTGCTGACCAAGGTCGGCGTGTACGCCATCATCCGTACCGAAATCCTTCTCTTTCCCGAGAGCCGAGTGGACAACTTGCTGGCCCTCGTGGCCGCGGCCACGCTCGTCGTCGGGATCCTGGGCGCGCTCACGCAGAGCGATATCAAGAGAACCCTGTCATTCATTCTCATCAGCCACATCGGCTACATGATCTGGGGCATCTCCTTGGCCACGCCCGAAGGCCTGATGGCCGTGGTCTTCTACATCGCACACCACATCGTGATCCAGACGAGCCTGTTCATGGTCGTGGGTCTCATCGAGCGACGCGGCGGATCCGCCAATACGGACCGACTCGCGGGGCTCGCGAAGATCGCCCCGATCCTGGGCGTCCTCTACTTCATCCCGGCGATCAACCTGGGCGGCATTCCGCCGTTCTCAGGATTCCTCGGCAAGGTCGGCCTGATCGACGCGAGCGTTCAGGCCGGAACGTGGCAGGGGTACGTGCTGGCCGGCGTCGGCGTCTTCGTGTCCTTGCTGACCCTGTTGACCCTCACACGAATCTGGAACCGCGCCTTCTGGCGCAAACCGGAGGACGCCGAATTCCCGGATCCGATCCTGTTGGCCAAGGACCAGGACGGCAAGTACGGCGTCCGGACGTCGGGCGAACTCGACGTCGAATCGAGGCGTTACAAGGGCAAGGACGTCACTCTCCTGCCCCGACCGATGATGGCCTCGACCATCGGCCTCGTGGTGGTCGGCGTCGCCATCACGGTCTTCGCCGGGCCCCTGTTCGACCTGTCCGATCAGGCCTCCGGGAATCTGAGCAACCCGCAGGTCTACATCGACGCCGTTCTCGGATCGGACCACGGAGCCTCTGCGGAAGGGGGTCACTGACATGAGTCCTTCGGCGCACCGGGCCCCACGCGTCCGGCCCAAGAACACTCTGCGCACCGAACTGCCGCTGATCGTGTGGTTGGTCCTGGTGTGGGGTGCCCTGTGGCGGGATTTCTCGGTCGGGAACCTGGTCTTCGGACTGATCATCGCGTTGGTGATCGTACGCATCTTCTATCTGCCCCCGGTGCAGTTGTCCGGTAGGTTCAACGTGTTCTGGGCGGCCGTGCTGATGACGAAATTCGTGTGGTGGATCGCCCACGCGAGTTTCGAGATCCTCTGGTTCACCGTCCGACCCCAAGGAGCTCCACATTCGGCCGTGGTATCGGTGCGACTTCGTATCAACAGCGACCTGCTCATCACCGTGGTCGGTCACATCGTCTCCCTGATCCCAGGCTCCTTGGTGGTCGAGGTCGATCGGAGAACCGCGACCATTTACTTCCACGTCATCGACGTCAACGACGAAGCGGACGTCCGCAAGTTTCAGGACGGAGTGCGGAAGATCGAGGACCTGGTGATTCGCGTGATGGGGACCAAGGAAAGCCATCGCGCCCTGAAAGCCGGCCAGCTGGGGGAGGGAACATCGTGAATATCGTCATGATCGTCTGCGGTGTGCTGCTCGTTCTGGCCGCCATCGGAACCATTGTCCGCCTGGCCAAGGGGCCGTCTCTGTTGGATCGTGTGATCGCCTCCGACGTCCTGCTGGCCATCGTCGGCGCAGGACTCGTCGTGGACATGGTGTACAGGGACAGTTACGAGAACGTCACCATGCTGATCGTGATCTCGCTCGTCGGATTCCTGGGTTCCGTGACGGTCGCGCGCTTTGCCAACAACAAGCGCGAACGCAAGGACCAGCGCGAAAAGCCCGAGTCCTCGGCGGCGACCACCTCGCCCGAGCGTCCGTACGGGCACGGACGATCCCGCAAATCTGGCAAGACCGTCGGTTCGACGCCGACGGCACGGCGGGGTGATCGGTAGATGGACCTCGTACTCGATACGGTGACCGGTATTTGCCTCATCGGCGGGTGCCTGATGTCGCTGGGTGCGGCCGTCGGCATCGTACGGTTCCCGGACGTGCTCTCGCGTCTCCACCCGGGAGCCAAGCCCCAGGTCTTCGGCTTGTTCCTGCTCCTGATTGCGCTCGGCATCGCTTCGCGGTCCTGGGCACTGGTCCCGGCGCTCATTCTCGCCTGGACCCTCCAGATTCTCGCCGTGCCCGTTTCCTCGCACATGGTCGGTCGGTCCGGTTTCCGCAACCGGCACTTCACCGCCTCGGCCCTGACCGTCAATGAACTGGCCGACCTCGTGGAGCAAATGAACCGCGAGGAGGAACAGGAAGAAGCGCCTGTGCAGGCGACGGACGAGCCCAAGGACATCGACGCCGAAGCCGCCGGTCTCGAGAAGGACGGTCAGGAGCGGCCGGCCAAGGGGCCGGACGGCCACGACCAGTGACGCAGCTCAGCCTCGCCGGCCGGCGCTTCGTGCGGCGCCGGGAGCAGCGGCCGAACGCAACGGTGCCGGTCGTCGTTCGCAGCGGGAACCACGTCCCGCCGCAGAACGACGATCGGCACCGTATGGGCTCATCGCCCGCGCACGCAGGCAACCTCCGGGCGAGTCAGACCTCGGCCTGGCCGCCCGTCTCGATCTCTTCCTTGTGTTCCAGCCTGTTGGCCAGGCGAGTAACACTGAGTTTGATCAGGGTCGCCACGACGCCGCTGATCGCGGTCCAGATGACGATGTCTCGCACGCTCTCCTCGGGATCAGGGTTGTTCGACGGCGGTTCATTGCCCGTGACCTTCTTCCACCCGAGAGTCATGACCTTGTTGGCGGCAAAGACTCCCGCCAAGGAAGCCACCGTGGAACCGATCTTGATTGCGGGGTTGCTCATGCATCTCTCCTCTTCATTCGCACCGGCGGTGCGGCCGGTCACGTACAGCTTCTTACAGCCTAATCGCACTGGTTTGCCTTTGTCCGCAACGGCCTGGAGATTCACCCGAAGTGAAACGATCGGTTAGACTGGGCGGCGTTCACGAACGACAGGGGAGCCTCGAACGAGGCTGAGAGTGCGAAAGCAGACCCTCGACCTGATGCGGTTAGCACCGACGTAGGGAGTCGAGATCTCGGGCGTACCCGAATGAAGAACGGCGTGCGACCTCCCCTCCTGATTTGTACAGGAGGAAGACCGATGAACACCACACCCTCATCCGAATCCCTGGACCGGGGTCCTGCTCGAAACGGTGCGGCCCCACATCGACGGCGAGCATCGTGGCGCGTGATCGACATGGTCATCGCATCCGTTCTGGCGGTGGTCTGCGGCGTCATCTTCTGGATCTGGTCCAATGCCGTCTCACCGGCCACGCAGACAGCGACCGTCGGATTTCCGCCCTTGTCGGGCCTGATCGGCGGTGGCTGGCTCATTGCCGGCGTCGTCGGCGGACTCGTGATCAGGAAACCGGGCGCCGCGATCTACTGCGAAATGGTTGCTGCGGTGATTGAGGCCCTCCTCGGTACGCATTACAGCGCCGGGGTTCTTCTCTCGGGCGCGATCCAGGGAATCGGCGCCGAACTCGTGTTCGCCGCGTTGCTGTACCGTCGTTTCGGACTCCCCACGGCGCTTCTGTCCGGCGCAGTATCGGGATTGTTCATGGGGATCAGCGAAGTCTTCATGTACTACGCCTTCTGGGAACCCCGGTACCAGGTCGTCTACGTGGTGTGCGCCGTGGTCTCCGGGCTCCTTATCGCCGGTTTCCTCGCGTGGGCCCTGATGCGTGCCCTGATCTCGACCGGTGTTCTCGGCTCGGTCGCGGCAGGCCGCGATGCCCGACAGATGCGGCGGCGTGCGTGAGCGCCGGGGGCGCGTCCGTCAGCGCCCGAGGCTTCGGATGGCACCATGCTGGACGGGATGAGCCCGCGTTCCGCGACGTGGACCTGGACATCGCGCCCGGGCAGAAGGTTCTGCTGCTCGGTCCGTCCGGCGCGGGCAAATCTACCCTTCTCCACGCCTTGGCCGGTGTGCTCGAGGACGACGACGGCGAAGCCGCCCTCGGACGGGTGACCGTCAACGGCACGGACCCCCGGGACGCGAGAGCATCGGTCGGTCTGATGCAGCAGGACCCGGAATCCTCGATCGTTCTTTCTCGGGTCGGCGATGACCTCGCGTTCGGGCCGGAGAACCTCGGGGTGCCACGGGACGAGATCGTCGGGAGATGTCGGCGCGCCCTGCAATCGGTCGGACTCGATCTTCCGTGGGAGCATCCGACCTCGGCGCTGTCCGGAGGGCAGAAACAACGTCTTGGGCTGGCCGGGATCCTCGCAATGGAACCCGGTCTCTTGCTGCTCGACGAGCCGACCGCGAACCTCGACCCGGACGGCGTCGTGGAGGTCCGGGACGCCGTGGTCGCGGCCGCGGAGGAATACGGATCGACCCTGGTGGTCGTGGAGCACCGCGTGGCCGTGTGGGCCGACGTCGTCGACCGGATCATCGTGCTGTCGTCGAAGGGCGGGATCAGCCACGACGGCACTCCCGCCGAAGTTCTCGGACGGGCGCGCGAGGAGTTGCTCGACGCCGGCGTCTGGGTCCCCGACCACGTTCCGCGACGGCCCGTGGCGCCCGCGGCCGGCAACGTCCCGGTGGATCGGCAGGAGCCGCTTCTCGAAGCGTGCGGTCTCGCGGTGACCCGACAACAGCCTTCCCGGTCGTGGCGACGGGCTCGACGTCGTGCCGTCAGGAAGTCTCCGTCCACTCCGATTCCGGCCGCGAGGGACGCCGTCCGGGCAACCGAGAACGTCGGTCTTCGGGTGCATCGGGGCCAGCACCTGGCGGTGACCGGGCCGAACGGCGCCGGAAAATCCACGCTCGCCCTGACTCTCGCGGGTCTGATCCCGCCGGCGGCGGGGTATGTTGCCGCGTCGGAGGAACTGAGGCACCTTCGGGATCCCGCCGCCAGGGTTGCCCGGACCCCGTCGTGGGACCCTTGGGCGTGGACCTCCGGACAGCTGATTGCCCGTATAGGCACGGTTTTCCAAGAACCCGAGCACCAATTCGTGAGGTCCACGGTCGGGGAAGAACTCGTGCTGGGAGCGCGGTTGGCCGACGTCGCCGGACGCCGTCATCCCACCAATGGGCAGACGCACGACGGCGAGGACCCGGAAGCGCGAGCGCAGGAGCTCCTGGAACGTCTCGGCCTGGAGCACGTGAAGGACGCCAATCCCTTCACGCTCTCCGGGGGTGAGAAACGTCGCCTCTCGGTCGGAACGGCTCTCGCCGCCAGGCCGCGGATTCTGGTTCTCGACGAGCCCACGTTCGGGCAGGACGCTCGCACGTGGGCTAACCTCGTCGATCTGCTTCGAGAGGTCATGGCGGCGGGATTGGCGGTCGTGTCCGTGACGCATGATCACGCATTCGTCGAGGCTCTCGGTGGGGAAGAGTTGCGCCTGGGGAACTACCCGCAGGGGCCGGAAGCCCGAGTGGTCGAGGCAGAGTCGGTCGACGCGGTGGCAGGAGGTGAGGCATGGACCTCCTGAACAATGCCACGGCGGCGGATTCAGGCCTGGGCCGCGTGAATCCAGCGGTCAAGATCCTTCTGCTCGTTGCCCTGACCGTCGCGTTCCTGGTGAGCGCCGATGGGGTGACCTCAGGTTCCGGCGTGCTCTTTCTGGTGCTTGTGATGATCGGGTCCCGCATCGACCCGCGGAACGTGCTGGTCAGACTCTGGCCGGTCTTCACCGCCGCGGTTTTCAGCGGATGGGCCACGGCGCTCCTGTCGCCCAAGACGGGGGACGTTCTGCTCGATGTCGGGCCGTTCCTGTTCACCACTGATTCGGTGGACGCAGGGATTGCGATTGCGTTGCGTGGATGTGCGCTCGCGATGATCTCGGTGCTGTTGCTGCTGACCACCGATGCGCGAGAAATCGGGGACAGCCTGGCCCAGACCTTTCGGCTTCCCTCGCGGTTCGTGCTGTCCGCCGTCGCCGCATTTCGTCTGGTCGGGATCATGATCACGGAATGGGAGACTCTCGCGGCCGCCAGGCGGGCCCGTGGCCTGGGGCCGGATCGAGGCATCCTCGGGAACGTCGGGGGTTTCGCGACGCAGGCCTTCTCGCTGATTGTCCAGGCATTGCGCAGGGCGAGCCGCCTTGCCATGACGATGGAGGCCCGGGGGTTCGGCGCGGGACCGCGAACGTGGGTCCATCAGCCGGAGTACTCGTGGCGTGACGCTGCCGCCCTGGTGATCGGTCTCGGAATACCGGTGGTCGCGATCGGCCTGTCCGTGGTTCTGGGAACCTACCGGTTCTTCCACTAGGAGCCCCCGGGGCCGAGATACAGCGACGCCCGGTGGATTTCCCACCGGGCGTCGTCCCGTTTCCCTAGTCCATGGCCAGCGCACGGACCGGCGGCTCCTTGGCCGTCTGCCGGGCGGGCAAGGCCGTGGCCAGGCCCGTGATCGCCAGGCATCCGATGACCACCATCAGCAGAACGCCCCAGGGAGGGGTCGGACCGAAGATGCCCGCACCCTTGAGTGAGGCGAACATGCAGAAGGTGCCGGCCCAGCCGTAGAAGATGCCCAGCGGAATGCCGACGCACGCTGCCGACACGGTCAGTTGGGCGGTCTCCCCGAAGATCATCTGCCACATCTGGCGGGTCGAGAGCCCGACCGTCCGTAGCATGCCCAGTTCCCGACGCCGCTGTATGATGGAGGATTTCATGTTGTTGGCGACGCCGATCACGGCGATCACCACGGAGAAGGCGACCATGCCGTAGACGAACAGCAAGGCATTGTCGATCATCACGTTGATCATGGCCACCTGGCCGAAATCGTACTCACCGCTCTCGGCCATGTCGTGCACCGCCGACTTGAGGGTGGATCCGAGGGTACCGAACATCACCACGAGCGTGATGCCGATGACCAGCCCCATGGATGTGCGCGCCGACCGAAGCGGGTAGCGCTTCGAATTCGCCACCGCCATGCGGCCGGGGGTCCCGTGCCCGACCAGGGAACCGGAAAGGGCGAAGAACGGGGGCATGACCCAGGCGGACCCCAGAGCGATACCGGTGAAACTCAGGAACCCTCCCAGGACGGCAGGCAGGATTCCGACGGGACTGCCGATCCCCAGGACCAGGCCACCGATCAGGAACAGAAGACCGACAACGACGAGCACGATCGAGCTGGCCAGCGTGAGCTTCCGATTCCGGAGCGCCTTCGCCGCCGGCTCACCGCTGCGCCGGACCCCTTCGAGCGGCGAGACCGACAGAACAGGGCGCGCCCCGTTCCAGGCTGCGATCCAACTGGTCAGCGCGACCAGGACGGCCGCAACCAGCATCCACGGATTGAGCGCCGTGGACTGCAGGCTCGTGCCTGCGTCCTTTGCCTCAGCGACCAGCGTGAGGATCCATGTTGTCAGCGCGCCGAGCGCGAGACCGACCACGGACCCCAGGATTCCGATGATGAGACCTTCGGCGGCGACGCCGCGACGGAGGGCCGATGCCTTGGCTCCGATCAGTCGCATCATCGCAAGCTGTTGGGTCCGTCCGGCGACGACGATCGAGAAGGTGTTGACGACGACCGTCCCCGCGACGAACAGGGCGACCGCGAAGAAGGTCATCGACGTCAGGACCAGCATGACCAGGAGACTTCCGTCGGCCTGGCCGTCAGGGTTGAGAAGGTTGTACAGGAGGCCGACGGCCCCGATGAGACCGGAACCGAAGAGAGAACCGATCGTGACCACGAGGAGGGTCGAGACGTGCTGGCCCGGTCGGCGGGCCAGTTCGAGAAGAGCGTTCTTCACCTCAGTTCACCTCCAGAGACAGCATCATGTGTGCGATGTCCTCGGCGCGGGGCGAGCCTTCGCTCTGGTGGACGATTTCGCCGTCCGCGAGGTACACGACGCGCTGGGCGTGGGCCGCTGCTTTGGGATCGTGGGTGACCATGACGATCGACTGTCCCAGTTCCTGCGCCGCGACCCGCAGGAGCTGAAGCACTTCCAGAGCGGACCGGGAGTCGAGATTTCCGGTGGGCTCGTCCGCCAGAATCAGGGCGGGACGGGTTGCCAGAGCTCTGGCGATCGCGACGCGCTGCTGCTGTCCGCCCGAGAGCTCGCTCGGCCGGTGCTCCACCCGTTCGGCGAGGCCCAACCGGTCGAGGAGCTGATCGATCCAGGCCTGCTCCTGCTTGTTCGGTGAGCGACCGTCCAGGTCGAAGGGGAGAAGGACGTTTTCCCGCACGTTCATCGTGGGCATCAGGTTGAATGCCTGGAACACGAATCCCACGCGGCGTCGGCGCACTTCGGTCAGCTCGTTGTCGTCCAGGTGCGTGATTTCCTGGTCGCCGATCCACATTCTGCCGCCCGTGGCGGTCTCGAGTCCCGCCATCAGGTGCATCAGCGTGGACTTGCCGGACCCGGAGGGGCCCATGACCGCGACGAATTCTCCGGGGGCCACCTCCAGGTCGACGTCGCGGACGGCGGCAACCGCGTTCCCGCCCTCGCCGTAGGACTTGCTGACGCTCTCGGCGCGGGCGATGGGCATGACCGCTCGGGGCGCCCCGCCGGGAGCCTGATGGGTGAGGTTCGGGTGTGACATTGCAACTCCATGAGGTCTGCTTCCTGGTACAACCTCTACTGTTCCGTGCGCGGTCGTCACGCACAGTGGAGCTGGAGCTAGATCGGGGTAGAGCTGGCTGTAGTTTCCGGCCTCAGGGCAGGTGGACCGACAGCCAGACTATGCCGGGTTCGCCGAGCGCGGTGCACCCATTCCGGGGTCGATGCGTCCCGGGCCGGAGGCCGACGGGGCGATGTCGATGTCGAAGATTTCCGTGGGGAGGTAGACCGTGGCACAGGAGTTCGGGACGTCGACGACGCCGGAGAACCTGCCCTCGATGGGTGCCGCGCCGAGCAGGAGAAAAGCCTGCTCGCGGGACCAGCCGAAGGTCGTCAGGTAGTCGATCGCATGGAGAATGGCACGCTGATAGGCCAACTGCGAATCCAGGTAGCGCTGTTCGCCGTCGAGGGTCACGGAGGTCCCGGAGAAGGCGAGCCACTCCGAATACTGCGGGGCGGTTCTGCCGGGCATGAAGATCGCGTTCTCGCTGACCCCGTAGGTCTCCATACCGCCCTTGATGACGTCGACGCGCAGATCGATGTATCCGCCCATCTCGATGGCGCCGCAGAACGTGATTTCCCCGTCCCCCTGCGAGAAGTGGAGGTCGCCGACGGAGAGGTTTCCACCCTTGACGTACACGGGGTAGAAGACCCTGGAACCCTTGGTGAAGTTCTTGATGTCCTGGTTGCCACCGTTCTCCCGCGGGGGAGCGGTGCGCGCGGCCTCGGAGGCCACACGCCGGTAGTCCTCGCCGTCGAGAGAGCCCAGGATGGCGCTGTTGGGCTCCGGCGGCAGGGCCAGCGGCGGCAGACGGTGGGGATCCGTGGCAATCAGGTCTCCCTCACGCTTGTTCCAGGAAGCCAGCAAGTCCGCGGACGGGGCCGTGCCCATCAGTCCCGGGTGGGTGATACCGGTGAAACTGACGCCGGGAATGTGGCGTGAGGTCGCCGTATCGCCCGAGAAGTCCCAGACTGCTTTGTAAGCGTCCGGGAACTGGTCGACCAGGAAGCTGCCCCCGTTGTTCTTGGGGAAAATCCCTGTATAGCCCCACCCCTGTCCCGCCAGGGGGCCGGTTTCCTGAGGGATCGGCCCGAGATCGAGGATGTCCACGACGAGCAGGTCGCCGGGCTCCGCGCCTTCGACGGCGAACGGACCGGACAGGGCGTGAACGACGTCGATCGGTGCGTCCCTGACGTCGTCGGCCGAGTCGTCGTTCTTGATGGCACCGTCGAACCACTCCCGGCAATCAACCCTGAACGAGTCTCCTGGCTTCAGCGTTTCGACGGGCGGGATCTCGGGGTGCCAGCGGTTGTGGCCGATCTTCTCCTGGTCGGAAAAGGGCTTGTTCGAGTCGAGGGGGAAAATGACGTCCGGCATGAGATTCCTTTCGGTGGGGGTAACTCGATGGAGCTCGCGCCGGCGGGGCTGGCGGCCCGCGCCTTCCGCGAGAGGTCAGGGTCGCGGAAGTTTGAGGTGCCGGGGGTCCTGGGTTGCCCTTGGCGAAGAGGCGCCCGGACTGTTGGGGACGTGCGAGACGACGTCAGGTTCGTGCGCGGAGCGTTCGGCGTCCCCGATGGCCTTCGCTCGGTCGGAACCGAGGGCGGACAGCCCGATGGGCGAGAAGACCCGTGCCGCCGTCTCGGAGCAGTTGCGGCACGGCCTCGATCCGGGAACCTCCGACATGGGATGCATGGCCTCGAAGACTCCACAGCTCGGGCATCGGAATTCGTACAGGGGCATTCGCACCTCAAGAATCATGAGTGGTATCAATCACTTCGTGCTTTGAGATTACGCCCGGCGTCATGCCCGGTCAACGGCGGCCTCGTGAGGTTAAGCGGGGGCGCCGGACGCCCGTATCAGCGGGAGCGCAGGAAACCCATGAGCGCCTCGGTGACGTCGGGACTCGTTGCGAGCGCCTGGTTGTTGAGATGAGTGACCGGGGCCAGCAACCGGACCGAGGACGTCAGCCAGACGCCGTCGGACTCCATGAGGTCCTTCGGATAGAGCGGCCCGAACCCGACGTCCCACCCCGAGTCCCTGGCGCCTTCGAAGAGTGCCCCTTGCGTGGTGCCGGGGAGGATCCCGTGATTCGGCTCGGGAGTGAACAGCGTCAGCCGGCCCTGGTCCCTCCTCGCGACCACGACCGAGCTCGTCGCCCCCTCGAGGATCCGGCGGTCCGATGCCGTGAAAATCGCTTCCTGCGCACCGAGTGATTTCACGTGTCTCAGGACGGCCATGTTGACCGCGTAGGAGAGGGTTTTGGCTCCCGCCAGGAGCCAGGGGTACGACGTGTCCTCGGCGGGATCATGGCCTCGCGGAAGCAGCATCGCTCTGACCCCGTTCTCCCGCTGCTCGACCGTCGAGTCCGGTACACCGCTGACGATCACGAGCCCGTAGGGGCCTTCATCCGGCGTTCCCCGACTGATCAGGAGTTTCACCGTATGTTCGACGCCGAGTCCCGTCTTGGTGCCCGGCCCCGCGGATTCCAGGGCGAGGGCGGTGGCCTGCCGCCACGCGGCGTCGTCGGGATCGGATATTCTCAGGAGTCTGGCGGAATTGGCCAGCCGAGTCAGGTGGAGGTCGAATTTCCGTACCTGCGAGTCCACGGCGAGCATGGTTTCGAAGACTCCGTCTCCCCGCGTATAGCCTTCGTCGTCGATCCTGATCAGCGGCGCCGAGGCGTCGAGGAGGGTCCCCGTGGGGGAATTGTGGTCAATGCGTACAACCGTGGGTGCCATGCGTCTCATTAAACGTCATTCTCACCGGTCGCACGAGGGGGCACGGACCGTGTTCGTGGTTCGAACACCCGAGATGCGAGGAGGAAAAGGATGAGGGCGACGACGCTGCACCCGACCATCATCCCGGCCATGGGCAACACGGCGTGTTCGCCGGCGGAGCTCACGAGCGGTGACACGAGGCCGCCCATCAGGGCCTGGAGGCCACCGACCAGCGCGGAACTCGCGCCCGCGTAGTCGCGGCCTTGTTGCAGTGCCAGCGAGGTCGCGTTGCCGAAAACGAGGCCCTGGGCCGCGGCGGTGGCGAAGAGGCAGAGGAGCGTGAGCACCAGGGACAGCCCGAAGCAGGCGAGGGCCAGGAACACGAGCGTGGCCGCATTCGACACCAGAATTCCGGCCAGGCCGATGCCCTGCGGCCGGTATTTTCGGAGCAGAACGTTGGACACCCAGGAGAACGCCAGGATCCCGAAGGAGTTGACCGCGAACACCAACGCGTACTCCGTCGCGGACATGCCCAGGTTGTTCTGCAGGACGTAGGTGGACCCCGAAATGTAGGAGAACAGGGTTCCGAAGGAGAACACGAAGGCGAGCATGTACGCGACGTATGCCGGCCGCCGGAGTATCCGGGCGATGCCGCGGCCGGAGGTCCTGAGACCGCCGCCGTGTCGACGTTCCCGCGGCAGGGATTCGGGAAAGAGGAAGAGAACCCCCAAGGCCATGGCAAGGGTCATGGCGGTGAGAACCCAGAAAACCGTCCGCCACGGCGCGAATCCGAGGATGATGCCACCGAGGGTCGGTGCCAGGACGGGCGAAATTCCGTTGACCATCATCATGAAGTTCATGTACCGGGTCGTCTGCTGCCCCTCGGTCAGGTCCGTGACGGCGGACCTGGCCAGGACCACCCCGGCCGCCCCGGAGAAGCCCATGAGGAATCGCAGGGCGATGAGCAGGTGCACCGTCGGGGCGAGGGCGCACCCCGCCGTGGCCAGAACACAGACCAGTGAGCAGATGACGAGGGGAAGACGCCGTCCCCACTGGTCCGAGAGGGGCCCGACGACGATCTGCCCGATCGCGAGGCCCGCCATGAAGGCCGAGAGGGTGAGTTGGACCTGCGACGCCGTCGTCCCGAGGTCGTGGGTCATTTGTGGGAACGCCGCCAAGTACATGTCGGTGCCCAACGGAGCTATGCCGGTCAGGGTCCCCAACAGGATGACAAGGGGCACCGATATGCGCGAAGTGGCGGAGTGCACGTTGACCTCAGGATTCTCGACGACGGGTGATGCAGGGGGAGTGCAGGAGGGAAAAGCCCCGGACCTGGGCAGGTTACCGCGCGAAGAGTCTTTCCTCCTGCTCGGCCCAGAGCTGCCAGTAGGGCCGGTAGAGATCTCCGTCCCGTGTCAGTGCCCGGTACCTGCGGATGTTTGATTCCAGGTGGAGCCAGATGCCGAAATGGGGCCGAACTTCCTGATGACCGGGGGCTGTGGCCCCCACGCCCTCGGCGATGATGACCTTCGCGTCCGCGCTCAGCGTGCGACTGCTCGGTTCCCGCCGGTTTCTGGTCCAATCCCAGGCGTGCCATGTGGCGTCCTCGTTGCGCAGGACACGCCCGAGGATGGCGGCGTACTCGTCCACGCCGGATTCCAGGCCTTCCCACCCCGGGTAGAGATCCTCGAGGCGGAACAGCTCCGCCGCGTTCTCGCCCTCCTCCAGGGCGATGCGCTCCAAGAGCCGCGTGGCAAGGCTCGATTTGCCCGCACCCGAGCGGCCGTCGATGGCTATCACGAAGGGCTCGGGCCCCGTGGCCAGGGACCGGGCCAGCCCGATGGCCCGCCACAGGTCGTTCTCGCGCCGGGTATCGATGGTACGGGAGTGCATGACCCACATCGGTTGGTGCGCGAGTGCTGAGCTCCTGGCCGTTGCCGTCATGGTTTTTCGCGCCGGGATCCCGGCTGACGAGCGACGTCGTCGATCACGCCCTGGACCGAGTCCTCGATCATGCCGAAGGTCCGATCGAAATCCGAGGCGTCTCCGTACCAGGGGTCGTAGATTCCGATGCCCTCGAGCGCTTCTCCCGCGGCGGAGGGATCGTACTCGCGCATCAGGTGGATCTTGTCCGCCTGGGCATCGTTCGCGGCCATGGTTCTCAGCGCGCGGTAGTGGGGCACATCGAGTGCGAGAACCAGATCGTTGTTCTCGAGATCCTCGCGGGTGACCTGCCGGGCGAGGTGACCGCTGGTGTCGATCCCCAGCCTCTCCATGACTTTCCGGGCGCGAGGGTCGATGGGGTTGCCCTGCTCCTCGTCGCTGACTCCGGCGGAGGTCACGACGACGTCATCCAGGCCGGCTTCACGGGCGGCCTCACGGACGAGGTATTCGGCCATGGGGGAACGACAGATGTTTCCGGTGCAAACGGTCACGATGCGATACATGCCGTCCACGTTACCGGGCCGACGCCGCCGAGGGGAGCTGTGGGAGCAGCCCGGGTGAACGTACCCTGGACCATGGACCCGTTGTCGAGAGTTGAGCACCCGAAAGTGCAGAATCAGGGAAGGCGAATCCCATGAGTCACAGTCCTGCCCCGGAGCCGAATGGGGCGCGTCCGGGAGACGTCCGCGGAGACCTGCACCTGGGGCGCCAGGTCTATGGCGAGGAGGCGCGCAAGCCTCGCACCGGTCTGATAGTGACCCTCTCGGTCGGTGGCGCAGTGCTCCTGGCGCTGGTGATCGGCGGGGCCTTCGTCGTCACCGGTCTGCTGAGCGGTGGCAAGGTCGACGACGCGGCCGACTTCCGTGCCAAGGTCAAACAGGTGGGCGAGGACCACGACGCCGACCAGTGCAGCGATGTGGACGACACGGTCCTGGCGTCCTCTTTCTCCTCCGAGCTCTTTCCCGAGGACACCCAGATCTATCTCTGCTCGGACGTCGACCTGACCGATCCGGGGGCTGTCTCTTCCGCGGACGAGGACACGAAGCTCCTGGTGGGCGCGTACTCCCGAGAAGAATCCGACATGAAATCGCCCATGAGCCAGACCGTGGAGACGGTTTCCGCGGATGGCCGGAGTCAATCCTGGGCCCTGGAATCGGGCCACTGGGCCGTGGTCGGAAACGTCGGCACGTCCCGCGAGGCCAAGAAGGCCTTGGGAGGCGACGCTTGGTAATCCCGCTGACGAGGAACGTTGGGCCGGGCCGCCGATAGAAAGTTGAGTTTGGTTCACTCAACTCTCTTGACATATCTCCTGGTTGTGGCAGACTTGAGTCAGGACAACTCAAGAAGTGAGACCTCCGGGTGTGCAAGATGGAGTGCCCACGCGGCAGTTCCTCGTGGTGAGGACCCGAATGCGCCCCGGTTTTCGGACAAAGTAAGGAGAACCCCATATGTCACGTGCAGTAGGCATTGACCTCGGCACCACCAACTCCGTGGTCGCCGTTCTCGAAGGCGGCGAGCCCGTCGTCATCGCGAACGCCGAAGGCGCTCGCACCACTCCCTCCGTCGTTGCTTTCGGCAAGGACGGCGAAACCCTGGTCGGCGACATCGCCAAGCGCCAGGCCGTCACCAACGTGGATCGCACCATCGCTTCGGTCAAGCGCCACATGGGCACCGACTGGAACACCGAGATCGACGGCAAGAAGTACACGCCGCAGGAGATCTCGGCCCGTACCCTCCAGAAGCTCAAGGGCGACGCCGAAGCCTTCCTGAACGACACGGTGACCGACGCCGTCATCACCGTCCCCGCGTACTTCAACGATGCTGAGCGCCAGGCAACCAAGGAAGCCGGAGAGATCGCCGGTCTCAACGTTCTGCGCATCGTCAACGAGCCCACCGCGGCGGCCCTGGCCTACGGCCTGGACAAGGGCAACGAGGACGAGCACATTCTGGTCTTCGACCTCGGTGGCGGTACCTTCGACGTCTCCCTGCTGGAAGTCGGCAAGGACGAGGACGGCTTCTCGACCATTCAGGTTCGTGCCACGTCGGGCGACAACCGCCTCGGCGGTGACGACTGGGACCAGCGCATCGTGGACTGGCTGCTCGAGCAGGTCAAGTCCAAGACCGGTGCGGACCTCTCGAAGGACAAGATCGCCCTCCAGCGTCTGCGTGAGGCGGCCGAGCAGGCCAAGAAGGAACTCTCCTCGGCCACCTCGACCAACATTTCCCTGCAGTACCTGTCGGTGACCCAGGACGGCCCGGTCCACCTGGACGAGAAACTCTCCCGCGCGAAGTTCCAGGATCTGACGCAGGATCTTCTGGATCGCGTGAAGAAGCCCTTCAACGACGTCATCAAGGAAGCCGGCATCAAGATCAGCGACATCGCGCACATCGTGCTCGTCGGTGGTTCGACTCGTATGCCGGCCGTCGTCGAAGAGGTCAAGAGCCTCGCCGGTGGTCAGGAGCCCAACAAGGGCGTCAACCCGGACGAGGTCGTCGCCATGGGTGCGGCCTTGCAGGCCGGCGTCCTCAAGGGCGATCGCAAGGACGTCCTTCTGATCGACGTGACCCCGCTGTCGCTGGGCATCGAGACCAAGGGCGGCGTGATGACCAAGCTCATCGAGCGCAACACCGCGATCCCGACCCGCCGGTCCGAGACCTTCACGACCGCGGAGGACAACCAGCCCTCCGTGTCGATCCAGGTCTTCCAGGGCGAGCGCGAATTCACCCGCGACAACAAGTCGCTCGGCACCTTCGAGCTGACCGGTATCGCACCGGCTCCCCGCGGAGTGCCCCAGGTCGAGGTGACGTTCGACATCGACGCCAACGGCATCGTGAACGTTTCCGCGAAGGACAAGGGCACCGGCACGGAGCAGTCGATGACCATTACCGGCGGTACCTCGCTGTCCCAGGACGACATCGACCGCATGGTCAAGGACGCCGAGGCCAACGCCGAGTCGGACAAGGCTCGTCGTGAGGCCGCGGACCTGCGCAACAACGCGGAGTCCAGCGCCTACCAGATCGAGAAGCTGCTCAAGGACAACGACGACAAGGTCTCCGAGGACATCAAGACCGAGGTCCAGGGCGACGTCGACGAGGTCAAGAAGGCTCTCGAGGGCGATGACGACGACGCAGTGAAGTCCGCGTACGAGAAGCTTCAGGCTTCCCAGACCAAGCTCGGCGAGGCGATCTACTCGCAGGCACAGGCCGGGGCCGACACGGAGGACACCTCCGAGGCCAACGCCGATGCCAACGGGGAAGACGTCGTCGACGCCGAGGTCGTAGACGATGAGGATGAGAAGAAGAACTGATGACTGAGCCGAACAACACCAATAACCCTGAAGGGAACGACCCGCTGGAGGACGCCTTCAACGCTCCCGACGCGGAAGGAGCTCCCGAGGCGGAAGGCGCCGAGGGTGTAGGTGCTGAGGCCGACGGTCAGGGCGGGTCCGCGGCGGAAGCCGCCGCGGACCCCTCCGAGGAGGAGCCCATCGAGGACCCCACCACGGAGGCCGAGAAGCTCGCCAACGAGCGACTCGAGGACCTGCGCCGCCTGCAGGCAGAGTTCATGAACTTCAAGAACCGGTCCCAGAAGGAACGGGACCAGCTTCGGGAGTTCGTTGTCGCCGACGTGGTCAGCTCGTTGTTGCCCGTGATCGATGACATCGACGCCGCCCGCAAGGCCGGTGACCTCGACGATGGTCCGTTCGCCGCCATCGCCAGCAAGTTCGAGGACGCGCTGACCAAGCACGGCCTGGAACGGTACGGCGATACCGGCGACCAGTTCGACCCCAAGGTCCACGAGGCCGTGATGCAACAACCGACCAGTGAGGTCGAGCCGGACCAGGTCTCCATGGTGTTCCGCAGCGGATACCGAGTCCAGGATCGGGTGCTGCGTCCGGCCCAGGTGGCCGTGGCGGTTGCCGAGGACTGATCTGGGAATTCGATGGGCGGCTTCGGGAAACCTGGCCCTGCCCAGCGCGACGACGACGCCGGGACCACGCTTCTCCGCTCCAGCGGCGGGGGAGCGGCCCGGCGTCGTTCGTTCCTGAAGCCGACCCCGCGGAGATCGGGAGCAACGACGAAGACATACCCAACGCTTTGAAAGGAGGCGTCAATGGCTAGCGAGAATTGGCTGGGGAAAGACTTCTACAAGGTTCTGGGCGTCTCCAAGGACGCCAGCGAGGCCGACATCAAGAAGGCCTACCGAAAGCTGGCACGGAAGTACCACCCGGATCAGAACCCCGGGGACGAGACCGCGGAGAAGAAGTTCAAAGAGGTTTCGGAGGCCAATACGGTTCTCTCCGACCCGGAGCAGCGGAAGCAGTACGACGCAATCCGTGCCATGGGATCGGGCGCCCGGTTCAGTGCCGGCGCAGGCGGCCCGGGCGGACCGGGAGGCGCCGGAGGCGCTGGGGGCTTCGAGGACATGTTCGGTGACATGTTCGGCGGCGGTCGCACCAGGACCACATACGGTGGCGGGCCCCGTATGCAGTACGGCTCAGCCGGGGGAGATCCCTTCGCGGACCTGTTCGGCGGAGGCGGCTTCGGTGGCCAGAACCCGTTCGGCGCCCAGCAGCAGCCTCGCAACCCGGACGTGGAAGCGAGCGTGACGATCGATTTCGGCCAGTCCTTGGAAGGGGCCAAGGTCAAGGTCAATCGGCCCGACCAACGAAGCACCACGATTCGGCTTCCGGAAGGCGTCCGGGACGGTCAGAAGGTTCGGCTCCGGGGCAAGGGAAGCATCGGCCCCGGAGGGAAATCGGACCTGATCGTGACCGTCCACGTGAGGCCGCACGAGGTCTACGAGCGGGACGGCGACAATCTCACGATTCGTGTCCCCGTCACCTACGAGGAAGCTGCCCTCGGAACCGTCCTGGCTGTGCCCACGACCGATGGTTCGGTGGTACGTTTGCGTCTCAAGGCGGGTCAGGAACCGGGAACCAGGATGCGAGTCAAAGGCCGAGGCGTGAAGACCAAGAAGCACACGGGGGATCTCTACGTGATTCCGGAGATCCAGGTGCCCCAGGACCTGACCGCCGAGGCGGAGGACGCCCTGAAGAAATTCACAGAGCTGGCCGCCCAAGGAGATCCGCGGGAGGGTCTGGCAGAGAAGGCAAAGGTCGTGTAATCCATGCAATTCAGCGACGTGAACCAGCCGCTCTTCGTGATTTCGGTGGCAGCCGAGCTCGCGGAGATGCACCCTCAGACGCTCAGGCAGTATGACCGGCTCGGACTGGTGACACCGTCGCGATTGCCCGGACGGGCCCGTCGCTACTCGCAGAAGGACGTCACCCGCCTGCGGCAGATCCAGCAGCTCTCGCAGGAAGGCGTGTCCCTCGAAGGCATCAAACGGGTTCTCCAGCTCGAGAACCAGGTCGATGCGCTGCAAGCGCGGGTTCGCGAGCTGACCGACGAATTGCAGGAAGCCCGGGACCGGCTCGAGGAGTCCTCCCGCGTCTTCGCCGCGACCATCGGCGGCGACGTCGTGAAATTGGGTCGGGGGCAGAGGCCCAGCCGTCAGCCGCAGGGCAAGGCGCTGGTCATCAGCAGACCCCAGTTGCCCGCACGGGCGAATCCACCGGCCGGCGGGGGAGCCGGCCGGTGGAACTGATCATCGGCGTCGAAAGGCGAGGTCGTGCGCGCGGCGCCCGGCCTCGCCGGCTTTTCTCTCGAAGCTCGTGAGGACACGGCCTTCCCACCTTGGGGCCCAGCCGCCCTGGGGATCCTCTTCGGTGGCCCCTTCTCCGGGGTGAAGATTCTCGAAGTCGGGCGCCGATTCCATGACCTCACGCATGACCAGTGCGTATTCTTCCCAGTCGGTGGCCAGCCGCCAAATGCCTCCGGGCTTGAGCACGCGGGCGGCTTTCTCCGCGAATCCTGGGGAGACCAACCGTCGCTTGTGATGCCTCGACTTGTGCCAGGGATCGGGGAAGAAGACCCAGAGCTCGTCCACGGACGCGGGTGCCAGCAGATTGTCCAGAACCTCGGGGGCATTGGCCTGGACGCACCGCACGTTGGTGACTTCGGCCTGGCCCATCTTGAGCAGCAGGTCCGCGATGCCGGGTTTGTAGACCTCCACGGCAAGGTAGTTGTTCTCCGGACGGTCTTCCGCGGCGTGGACGATGGCCTCTCCCAACCCGGAGCCGATCTCGACGACGAGCGGGGCCTGTCTGCCGTACACCGCCTCGGGGTCGAACTCCGCGGTCTCGGCGACCGATGTGTCCGTGACCTCGCGGGGCACATCGATCACGTGCGTCGGGGCGTACGTGTCCCAAGCCTTCTGGCGCCTGGCGGTGAGCCGGTCACCGCGACGGACGAACGAATACGGCTGTCGATGGAACTTCTGGGGTACGTCGCTCAAGGATGCTCCGGTGATCTGTGAAAGCGTCTGGGCCGCGACCAGGACGGGCCGAGACGCCCTCACTGGGCAGTGGGGCCGCTCCGCCGGAGGCCTGGTCGCCGGAACAGCTTATCGCACGCCGGGTCAGTGCCCCGGAGTGCCGGCCCTCACCTTGTCGGGGCCGTCCGGCCCCTGCGGGTCACCCGGTTCCTCGACGGCCTCGAGCGCCGGGTGATCGCTCGACAGATCGACCTGGTGATCAATCTGAGCGTCCAGGGCTCCGGGATGCGACCCCATGAATCGGTCGATCTCCTCGGTCGTGGCGTCGAAGGACGGGTCGTGCCGCAAATATCGACGCGTTTCTCTCACCACGAAGCCGGACAGGATGAGCAGTCCGATCAGGTTGGGGATCGCCATGATGCCGTTCATGACGTCCGAGAACTTCCACACGAGGGTCAGGGGCGCGACCGCACCCATGCCGCAGGCCACCGCGAACACGGCGCGATACGTCGTGATGCCGAAGGTTCCGCCGCCGAGCCTCTCGATGCAGCGTTCGCCGTAGTAGGCCCAGCCCAGAACGGTGGAATATCCGAGAAGCACCAGGCAGATCGTCACGACGATGCCGCCCCAGTTCCCCGGCAACCCGGTCGCGAACGCATGGGAGGTCATGACGTCGGGGTCGTCCTTCTCCCAGACCCCGGTCGTGATGATCACGAATCCGGTGATCGAGATGACCACCAGGGTGTCCACGAACGTTTGGGTCATGGAAACAAGCCCCTGGCGGACCGGGTGCGAGGTCTGGGCGATTGACGACGGGATAGATGCCGTGCCCATTCCGGACTCATTGGAGAACAAGGACCGGGATACGCCGATCTGGATGGTCATGAGCAGCGAGCCCACGAGCCCGCCGCCGGCGCCGTGCGGGGTCAGGGCGTTGCCGAAGATCAGGGCGATTGCGTGCGGCAGCGATTCGTAATTGACCGCGATGATGTACAGGCCCCCGAACACGTACAGCCCGATCATGAGCGGCACGCAGAAGACCGTGATCTTTGAGATGGACTTGATGCCGCCGAGCAACGCGATCAGGGTCATCACACCAATGACGACGGCGGTGACCCAAGGCGCCACCGAGAACGTGTTGTCCAGGTTCGCCGCAATCGCGTTCGACTGGGTCATATTGCCCACGCCGAACGTGGCGACGACGGCGCAGGCGGCGAAGGTCACGGACAGCAGCCACCCGAATCTGTTCGGAATGCCGCGAATGAGGTAGACCTGCGGTCCGCCGGTCAACTCACCCTTCTTGTCACGGGTCCGGAAACGGACGCCGAGAAAGCATTCGCTGTACTTCGACGCCATCCCGACCAAGGCGGTGACCCACATCCAGAACAGGGACCCGGGGCCGCCCATGTGAATCGACAGGGCGACGCCGACGATGTTTCCGGTCCCGACGGTCGCGCCCAGAGCGGTCGACATCGCCTGGTAGGAAGAGATCTCTCCCTTTTCCCCGGATTGGCGGCTGCGGCGGCCGAAGGCCAAGGACATGGCCTTGCCGAAGTACCGGAATTGGATGCCCGACAACCGGAAGGTCAGGAACAGGCCGGTTCCGAGAAGGAGCGGCAGCAACAGCCACGGGCCCCAGACGAAACTGTCTGCCGCGTTGATGACGGAACTGATGTGCTCCACTGGAATTCCTCGTTCCCCACAACGTATTTAGTATCGCCGCTGGTCAGCGGCACTTTCCGGGTCCGAGGAAAGTCTACTGAGAGTAGCAATACGTCCTCGTCCGCTCCGACAAGCCGTGGCTCGGAGGGTTCTGGCGGCAACGAAAACGCCGCCCGCGGAACCACCGCACGTGGTGCGGAGGGTGCGCGAGCGGCGTCGTCGGCGGGCGGCGAAGACTACTTCTTCTTGTTCTTCTTCTTGCCCTTGCTCTGGAGGATCAGGGCGAGCGCGATGGCCGCGATCCAGGAGTCCTTGGCGACGGCGGTGCCGGCCTGGGACGGGCGGATGCCGTCTTCCTCGGTCATCTCGTCGGTCTTGAAGTACATGGTCAGCAGGCCGCCGGCGAATGCGCCGAGCGCGAGACCCGCAACGCGGCTGGGGACCACGGGGAGGACCAGGGCGCCGCCGACGACGAACTCGGAGTAGGCGAGAGCCTTGCCGAAGGTCTCGGCGTCGAGATCCTTGACCGCGGGGAATGCATTCGCGGCCATGGACTGCAGCTGTCCGGCGGTCTGCTCGTCGAGGTTGAGCTTGCCGTAGCCCGAATTCAGGATGAAAGCACCGGGGATGGCGCGGAGGGCCAGGTTGGAGAGAGAAAAGGCCATGGTCGTTTCCTTTCGTCAAGGGTTGCAGGTCCGGTCCGACCTGGGCCGATACCCAGGCGGTCCACCTGGGCACAACCCTATACCGTGCGTCGGATGCCCGTCAGGTGCGCGTCACACTCGGCACGGGCAGGCGTCAGGACGGGCGCGGGGCGAACAGGTCTCGGAACTTCTCCAGGCTCAGTAGTTCGTGGTCCAAGTGAACGGTTCCCTGGTCGGCGTCGACCGTTTGCATACCGGGGACGACGACGGTTTTCATTCCGGCCGCCATCGCGCTCGTGACGCCGGAGGGGGAGTCTTCGACGGCGACGCACTCGGTCGGATCCACGCCGAGACGATGAGCGGCCATGAGGTACGGCTGGGGGTCGGGCTTGGGCTCGGTGACGTCCTCGTTGCCGATGACGGCGCGGACCAGCCCTTCCGGCGCTCGCCCTGCCGTCATGGTGGCGATTTCTGCGGTCGCGTTGGTGACGATGGCCGCGGGGATGCCCTCCCCGGCCAGCTCGTCGAGCAGGTTCTGGATCCCGGGGAGGAACGGGACATCCGTGCGGGAGACGATATCCCTCGCGTCGGTGGTCAGGCGAGACAGCAGCTCCTCCCGCGACAGCGGAATGCCCAGGTCCTGGAGCCGGATGAGGGTCTCCACCATGGGGCGACCCAGGCACGCGAGCGTGTCCTCCTCGGACCACGTCACGCCGAATTCGGCGGCAATCTCCGTTTTGGCTCGGGCCCACAGGGGCTCGGTGTCCACCAGGGTGCCATCGTGGTCGAAAAATACTGCTGCGGGGAAGGGAATCGTCATGCTGTACACCCTACTGGGAGGCGGGCTGAAAGAGCCCACGGGGCTCGTGCGGGCGGAAGCCCACGAGCGGTCCCATGCCGGGTCTTCTACACTGGAAGGGTGAACTCCGCCGAACCCAGAACTTCCGACGACCGGACCTTCACTGCCGGCCATCTGCCAGGCAGGCGAGCGAGCGCTTGGTTGCGCGTCTCGGTGTGGTTGGGATTTCCCATGGCGTGCGTGGGGGCCCTGTGGATCTGTTTCGGGCGGTCTCTCTTCGGCGCGGGCGGCTCCCTGGTCCCGACGTTCCTGGTCAGCGTCGGGCCGTTGTTTCTCGTTGTCATGCTGATTGCCTCGTGGCGGATGCGCAAGGATGCACAGCGGTACGAGGCGGGAACGACGTCGCCCCTCCTCTCGGTCGTGCAGACGCTCACGTGGGTCCTCGCCGGCATCTTCGGTTTCCTCATTCCCGACCGCGTGGACGGAAAGACGGTCTCCGGCCTGTCCCAGGTCTTCGGGCAGGACCTCGTGGGGCTCTCGGCCGGCTTCGGCAACACTTTCGCGATCCTGACGTTCGTCGGGGCGTTTGCGACGCTCATCATCGCCATCGGCCAGGAAAGGTTCAGTGACCGGAAGTCATCGGGTCGGCCGGCGACAGAGGACGAAATCCTGGATGCGCTGAACTACAACGACGGCCAGTACTGAGGGGACGACGTCGGATGCGTGACCTTCCCGATCCGCGCCGATCCGCCGAAAAACCTGTGGAAAACTTTGCTCCCATGCCTATACACAAAGACTTGAGCGTAGTAGACTCAAGTTAACTGCAAAAGATCGACGCAAACTAACGTACATAGCAAAGGAGCCCATCTTGGACACCAAATTCACCACCAAGAGCCAAGAGGCTCTGAACGCCGCGAACATGAACGCCCAGACCGCAGGCAATCCGCAGATCGAGCCGGCACATATTCTCAAGGCGCTGCTCGATCAGCGCGAGGGCGTCGCCGTCGCGGTGCTCAAGTCTCTCGGCGTCGACATCGACTCGCTGTCCGCCGAAGCCAGCGCCCTCATCAAGAAGTTGCCTTCTTCCTCCGGGACGTCGGTTTCGCAGGCCCAGTTCTCCCGGCAGTCGCTCATGGTCATCCAGAACGCCCAGGAAGCCGGAACCAAGCTGGGGGACGACTACATTTCCACCGAGGTTCTGCTCCTCGGCCTGGCCGAGGTCGAGGACAATGACGCCGCCCGCGCGCTCGCATCCGCCGGGGCCACCGCGGATGCGGTCGAGAAGACCCTCCCGTCCGTGCGCGGCGATCAGACTGTGTCCTCCCCGGACCCGGAAGGGACGTTCCAGTCCCTCGAGAAGTACGGGACCGACCTCACCGCCGTCGCCCGGTCCGGGAAGCTCGACCCCGTGATCGGGCGCGATTCCGAAATCCGCCGCGTGGTCCAGGTCTTGTCCCGCCGGACCAAGAACAACCCGGTTCTCATCGGAGAACCCGGAGTGGGGAAGACTTCCGTCGTCGAGGGCCTTGCGCAAAGAATGGTTTCGGGCGACGTCCCGGAATCCCTGCGCGGCAAGACCCTGATCGCCCTTGATCTCGGATCCATGATCGCCGGCGCGAAGTACCGCGGCGAATTCGAGGAACGCCTCAAGGCCGTGTTGGACGAGATCAAGAAGTCCGAAGGCCAGATCGTCACCTTCATCGATGAGCTGCACACCCTCGTCGGCGCGGGGGCGAGCGAAGGCTCGATGGACGCGGGCAACATGCTCAAGCCGATGCTGGCGCGCGGCGAACTGCGGCTCATCGGCGCCACCACCCTGGATGAGTACCGCGAGAACATCGAGAAGGACGCCGCCCTCGAGCGGCGCTTCCAGCAGGTCTACGTGGGTGAACCGACGGTCGAGGACACCGTCGGCATCCTGCGCGGACTCAAGGAGCGGTACGAGGCCCACCACAAGGTCCAGATCGCCGACTCCGCGATGGTCGCGGCGGCAGCCCTGTCCAACCGGTACATCACCGGTCGCCAGCTGCCCGACAAAGCCATCGACCTCGTCGACGAAGCCGCCTCCCGCCTGCGCATGGAAATTGACTCCGCCCCCGAGGAGATCGATGAGCTCCGTCGCGTCGTGGACCGCATGACCATGGAAGAGCTGGCCCTCACGAATGAGAAGGACCCGGCCTCGATCGAGAGGCTCGAGGCTCTTCGCTCCGACCTTGCGGACAAGCGTGAGGAACTGGCTGCCCTGAACGCGCGGTGGGAGGCCGAGAAGGCCGGGCTCAACCGAGTGGGTGACATCAAGTCGCAGATCGACGAGATGCGCTCGCAGGCCGAAGTGGCCCAGCGGGACGGCAACCTGGCCGAGGCGTCCCGCCTTCTGTATGGGGAGATCCCAGCCAAGCAGCAGGAGCTGGACGCCGCACAGAAGGAGGAGAACGAACAAACGACCAGGGAAACGATGGTCTCGGAGGAGGTCACCGCAGACGACATCGCCGAGGTCATCTCCAATTGGACCGGAATCCCGGCCGGGCGGATGCTTCAGGGCGAGTCCGAGAAGCTGCTGAACATGGAATCCGAACTCGGCAAGCGTCTCATCGGCCAGAAGACCGCGGTTGGCGCCGTGGCGGACGCCGTCCGCCGCTCGCGAGCCGGGGTCTCCGACCCGGACCGCCCGATCGGTTCGTTCCTGTTCCTGGGTCCGACCGGTGTGGGCAAGACCGAGCTGGCAAAATCCCTCGCCGAATTCCAGTTCGACGACGAGCACGCGCTCCTGCGCATCGACATGAGCGAGTACTCGGAGAAGCACTCCGTGTCTCGCCTGGTCGGTGCCCCTCCCGGATATGTGGGATACGAGGAGGGCGGCCAGCTGACCGAGGCCGTGCGGCGTCGTCCCTATTCCGTGGTCCTTCTGGACGAGGTTGAAAAAGCGCATCCTGAGGTCTTCGACATCCTGCTCCAGGTGCTCGACGACGGCCGCCTGACCGACGGCCAGGGCAGGACCGTGGACTTCCGCAACGTGATCCTGATCCTGACGTCCAACCTGGGGAGCCAGTTCCTGGTCGACCAGCAGCTGGACGACAAGGAGAAGAACGAGGCCGTGATGAACGTGGTCAACGCGTCCTTCAAACCCGAATTCCTGAACCGGTTGGACGAGATCATCATGTTCGACCCGCTCTCGACCGAGGACCTGTCCAAGATCGTGAACCTGCAGGTTCAGGCGATGGGCAAGCGCCTGGGTGACAAGCGGCTCTCGTTGGACGTGACCCCGGCGGCGACGGAGTGGCTCGGCATGACCGGATACGACCCCGCCTATGGTGCGCGGCCGTTGCGCCGGCTGGTTCAGAGAGAGATCGGTGACCGGCTCGCCAAGGGAATCCTCTCGGGCGACATCCACGATGGCGACGTCGTCCACGTGGACGTCAACCCGGATGTGGCGGCCGACGGGCTGACCGTCACGACGACCCGCTAGGAATCGGCATGGAGGACAGATCTTCGGGGGCCGGCGCGGCGCTCGGGCCGGAACCTGTGCAGGGAACCGGCTCCGGGGCCGGCGTCGGACTCGGCGATGCGCACCAGGCCGCGCTGAGGTCCATCGCGAGGGTCGTGGACGAAACCGCGACGCCGACACCACCTAATGAGGCACGGCGGGGAATTGCGGGACTGTTGCGCCGGGGACCCGCGCTGGTCGTCACCGGTGCGGGTGTGTCCACGGGATCCGGAATTCCGGACTATCGGGGGCCGCAAGGTTCATTGCGCCGTCATCGGCCGATGACCTATCAGGAGTTCCGGAACGATCGAGAGGCCTCGCACCGTTACTGGGCCCGCTCCTTCGTCGGCTGGCGACTCATGAACCGCGCAGCGCCGAACGTGGTCCACTATGCGCTGGCCGAGCTCGAGCAAGAGGGGATGGTGGGCGGCGTCGTGACGCAGAACGTCGACGGTCTCCACGCCCGGGCAGGGAGCCGGAATCTGGTGGCCCTGCACGGGGACCTCAGCTCGGTGGCCTGCCTCGTGTGCGGCCACGTCGAAGACCGGAACTCTTTCGACCGACGTCTCCGGGATGCGAATCCTGGTTACCTGGAGTCGGTCAGTCTGGACCCGAGCCTGGTCAATCCGGACGGCGACGTCGAGCTCTCCTCGGAGTGGGTCGATCGATTTCGAATGGTCGGTTGCTTCGTGTGCGGGTCGACCCTTCTCAAGCCCGACGTCGTGTACTTCGGGGAGCCGGTGCCCGTCGAGCGCAAGGAGCGGGCGCGTTCGATGCTCGAGGACTGCTCCTCGGTACTCGTGGCAGGGTCCTCGTTGGCTGTCATGAGCGGTCTGAGGATCATCCTCGACGGGTTGCGGCAGGGGAAGCCGCTCGCCGTCGTCAATGGGGGACCGGGACGGGCCGATACACGTGCCACGTATCTCTGGAGGAGCGAGGTGGAACCGGCATTTCTCCAGCTCCTCGACGAACTGGATGTGTAGGCGGCTTTCTTCGAGGGCTGAACCGTATCCCCGTGTCACGTACGTTCCTCGGTGGGCATACTACTTCCAAACCATGTACCCTTAATTCACGGAAGATTGACGGACATTCCGGGGTCGTACTGTGTGCCCATCACAGTGCCGCCAACGGAGCGAGCGATTAAAGGGGGTCACGCCATGGGGCGCGGCCGTCAGAAGGCTAAGGCAACGAGGCAGGCGCGGGAGATCAAATACTTCAGCCCGCAAACCGATTATTCGGCGCTCGAACGAGAACTCAGTGCGGCGAAGGGTCGGCGAGCCGAACGAGACGACGTCCACCCTGAAGAGGACGAGTACTCGGACTACGCGGACGAGTACGACGATCCCACGGGGGAGCGATAAGACCGCTCGGCAGTCACACCTGCCGTCTCGACGTCAGAAGCGCACCGGTTGATGGATCAACCGGTGCGCTTCTGTCTGTGCGCGAGGCGACCGAGGATGATCACGCGTGCGTTTCGGGTGAAAGGGCATGGCCAATCGTTGGGTATCACCCGTCGCGTAGGCCAGCCGTGACGTGCGGCGGTTGGTTCGGGTGGCGGTTGGGCCGGGCGCCGTTGCGCGCGTGGGTGGTCTTACTTCGCCCCGTGTTTGGTCCCGCCACCGTGCTTCCTCTTGCCCCTGTGCTGGGGCTTGCCACCGTGCTGGGGCTTGCCACCTGCGTGGCGGTTTCCCGATTGAGCGGCGGTTGGCGTTGTTAGGTGGCGGTGTAGACGCCACCTATTGGGGGAAAGCGCCCCGGAATCGGGTAACCGCCTCCCTACCGGGGGTCTGACAGCCGTAGAATCGGCCCGTTCTTGCGGGTAACCGCCACTGGATCGGGCAATCGCCACCCAATGGGGTGTCAGGCGCCCTCGAGATCGGCCCGTTCTTGCGGGTAACCACCACTGGACCGGGTAACCGCCACCCAATTGGCTCGTGGGTATCTGGCTCTTCGCAGTTGAGGGGGTAGGTGGCTGAGCGCGTCGGCCGCCGGATGAGGGTCGAGGCCTTCCGATGATGGAAGTTCTCACACTGACCATCTGCCGGAAGACCTCGACGTGCACCACGCTACCTTCGCGACCCCTGATCTGACCGTGTTCTGCCATCTCGACGAGCTCGGCCTCGTGGCCACCGGTCAGCTTTTTGAGCCGGATCGCGCGGTGATCGAGTGCCGCGTCGCCGAGCCGGATCCGTGGTGCCGGGGATGCGGTAGCCAGGCGCTCTCGCGCGGGACGGACACGCGGCGTCTCGCCCACGAGCCGTTCGGTCATCGCCCGACGACGCTGCTGGTCCGGGTCCGCCGCTACAAGTGCTCGGGATGCGGACGGTCCTGGCGTGAGGACCTCACGGCAGCGGCGCCCGAGCGAGCCAAGCTGTCCCGTAGCGGGATGCGGTGGGCGTTGGAAGCGCTCGTGATCGACCACCTCACCGTCGCCCGCGTCGCCGCCGGACTCGGTGTCGGTTGGCACACGGCGAACAACGCGGTCCTCGCTGAAGGGCGTCGAGTGCTGATCGACGATCCCGCCCGGTTCGACGGCGTCGCCGTGATCGGCGTCGACGAGCACGTCTGGCGCCACACGAGAGTCGGCGACAAGTACGTCACCGTCATCATCGACCTCACCCCGAACCGCGACAAGACCGGCCCCGCCCGTCTGCTGGACATGATCGAGGGTCGCTCGAAAGCCGTGTTCAAGACCTGGCTCGCCGCACGCCCGCAGGACTGGCGCGATGGTGTCGAGGTCGTCGCGATGGACGGGTTCACCGGCTTCAAGACCGCCGTCAGCGAGGAGCTCCCGGACGCGCAGGCGGTGATGGACCCGTTCCACGTCGTCCGCCTCGCCGGCGACGCCCTCGACACCTGCCGTCGTCGCGTCCAGCAGTGCCTGCACGGCCGGCGGGGCCGCAAAAACGATCCGCTCTACAAGGCCCGCCGCATCCTCCACACCGGCGCGCAGCTGCTCACTGACCGGCAGCAGACCCGTCTCGAGGCACTGTTCGCGGTCTCCGAGCACGTCGAGGTCGAGGCGACCTGGGGCATCTACCAGCGCGTGATCGCCGCCTACCGCGAACCCGATCGGAAGACGGCGAAGAAGCTGATGACAGCCGTCATCGATTCCGTCTCCAGCGGCGTCCCCGCCGCGCTCGTGGAGGTCCGCAAGCTCGGCCGCACGCTCAAGCAGCGCGCCGCCGACATCCTCGCGTTCTTCGACCGGCCCGGCACGTCCAACGGGCCAACAGAGGCGATCAACGGGCGCCTGGAACACCTCCGCGGCTCCGCCCTCGGATTCCGGAACCTCACGAACTACATAGCCCGATCGCTGCTCGACACCGGCGGCTTCAGGAACCACCTACACCCTCAAATGCGATGAGCCGGGTATCTGCGGAATCGACTCAGTCGCGCCGGCAACCGCCACTGAATCGGGCAACCGCCTCCGAACCGGACAACCCCACCCCGGAATCGGGCACACGGCAGACGCACCCTCGCCTATAGGCCCGGGGGGCCTGGGCGAGGGGCCACTCCGGGGGGGGGGCTTCTTCGAGAGGGGCCGCTCAGGCGTAGGAACCCACCATGCGCACGGCGCCGCCGTCGACACCCTTGGCGCCCTGGACGTAGTCGGGGTCCTGGTCGGCGGGCGCATCGGCCCGAGCCACGGTGCCGAGAACCCATGCGTTCGAGCCACGGTCGTTGAGATGGCGCACCGCGGCGTCGGCGACGGAAGGATCGACGATCGCGACCATGCCGACCCCCAGGTTCAGGGTGCGTTCCAAATCCGGTTCCGGGACCTTGCCCAGTTCACCGATCACGCGGAAGATCGCCGGGATCTCCCAGGACGAACGGTCGATCCGGGCCTCGAGACCCCGTGGGAGGACGCGGGCGAGGTTCGCGGCCAGGCCTCCGCCGGTGACATGGGAGAACCCACGGACACCGTGACCTTGGGCGCCGTCGTCGCCGAGGACCGGGAACGTCCGGGCGAGGTCGAGGACGTCGGCCGCGTAGACGCGGGTCGGCTCCAGGAGCTCCTCGCCGAGCGTGCGCCCGAATTCTGAGACCTCACGGTCCAAGGACCAACCCGCCATGTTGATCACCTTGCGGACCAGGGAATAGCCGTTCGAGTGGATCCCGGAGGACGCCATGCCGATCACCACGTCGCCTTCGCGGACACGTTCCGGCCCCAGCAACTGGTCGGCCTCCACGATGCCGGTTGCGGCACCCGCGACGTCGTACTCGTGCTCGCCCAGCAATCCCGGGTGCTCGGCCGTTTCGCCGCCGACCAAGGCGGTCCCGGCTGCGGAGCAGGCCGAGGCGATGCCGCGGACGATGTCCGCGATCCGTTCGGGAACCACGCGACCGCATGCGATGTAGTCGGTCATGTAGAGGGGTTCGGCGCCCACGACGACGATGTCGTCCACGACCATGCCCACCAGGTCGTATCCGATGGTGTCGTGCACGTCCAGGGCCTGGGCGATGGCCACCTTCGTTCCCACGCCGTCCGTCGAGGTCGCGAGGTACGGCTTCGAATAAGCCGTCAGTGCCGAGACGTCGAAGAGTCCGGCGAACCCGCCCACACCGCCCACGACACCCTGCTTGTGCGTCTCACGGACGGCCTCCTTCATGAGCTCGACGGCGCGATCGCCTGCCTCGACGTCGACGCCGGCACTCGCGTACGTCAGGCCCGCAGTGGTCTGGTGGGGTTGAGCCATCTCTGGTCCTTCTGGATCGGTGGTGTGCTGTTACTTGGTCCGGGACCCGCGGTCCTGCGGCAGAACCAGGGATTCCAGATCCGAATCCGGCCCGGGCTCGCACGAAGAGTTCTTCGCCGTCGTCGCCTCGGTCCGGGAATCGGAGGAGGAGCTCTTCGGTGCCGACGACGCCCTCGAAGCCCGGTTCGGGCGGGAGGTCGCCGCGGAGGAGGAGCGATGGACGTCGAAGAGGTTCTTGCCGAGACGATCGGCATCCGGAAGATCGATGGGGTACTTTCCGGTGAAACAAGCCGTGCAGAGGCGTTCCCGGGGCTGCTCGGTCGCCTCGATCATGCCGTCCTCGGAAATGTATCCGAGAGAATCGGCACCGAGCGACTGTCCGATTTCCTCGATCGACATCCCGTTCGCAATCAGCTCCGCGCGCGAAGCGAAATCGATGCCGTAGAAGCAGGGCCACTTGACCGGCGGGGACGAGATCCTCACATGGACTTCGGCGGCGCCGGCCTCCCTCAGCATCCGCACCAGTGCCCTCTGGGTGTTGCCCCGGACAATCGAATCGTCCACGACCACCAGTCTCTTGCCCTCGACGACGGTGCGCAGAGGATTCAGCTTGAGTTTGATGCCCATCTGGCGCATGGTCTGGGTCGGCTGAATGAACGTGCGACCGACATAGGAATTCTTGACCAGCCCGTTTCCGTACGGAATGCCGGATTCTTCCGCGTAGCCGATGGCCGCAGGGACCCCGGACTCGGGAGTTGGCATGACCAGATCGGCGTCGACCGCGTGCTCGCGGGCCAATTGCCGTCCCATCTCGACCCGAGACTCGTAGACGGCTCGGCCGTTGATCACAGCGTCAGGACGGGAGAGATACACGTGTTCGAAAACGCACCCGGCCGGAGTCGGTTCAGCGAAGCGGCGAGAACGTACGCCGTCCTCGTCGATCGCGATGAATTCACCGGGCTCGACGTCGCGGACGTAGGTCGCTCCCACGATATCGAGGGCTGCCGATTCCGAAGCGACGACCCAGCCCCTGTCCAACCTTCCGAGGACCAGCGGGCGGACACCGTAAGCATCGCGGGCCGCGTAGAGCGTGTTCTCGTCGATCAGGGTCAGGCAGAAAGCGCCTTGGAGCGTCGGAAGCAGGTCCATGGCCGCTTCCTCGAGGGAATCATGAGGATGCTCGGCCAACAGAGCGGTGACCAGAGCAGTGTCGGTGGTGTTCCCCTGGGCGACTTCACCGGCCGACGGGAACCCGGACTTGTCGATCAGCCGGTCGTAAAGATCCGCCGAGTTGGTCAGGTTGCCGTTGTGGGCGAGTGAGACCGTGCCGTGCGGCGTCGATCCCAAGGTCGGTTGGGCATTCGACCAGGTGGTCGCTCCCGTGGTCGCATAGCGGCAGTGGCCGATCGCCATGTGACCGCCCAAGGTCCCCAAAATGGTTTCGTCGAAGACCTGGGACACCAGGCCCATGTCCTTGTACACCGAGATGCGCTCGCCGTTGCTGGTCGCAATCCCGGCCGATTCCTGGCCGCGATGCTGCAGGGCATAGAGACCGAAATAGGTGAGGGTCGCGACGTCCTCGCCCGGGGCCCATACCCCGAAGACGCCGCATTCGTCCTGGGGTGCTCTCTCTCCGGGGTCGATATCGTGTGTGAGTTTACCGTCGGGTCGAACCACGAAAGCTACTTCCTGAATGTGCGGTCTGGAGAATCGTGCCGTTGCCGCCGGTGCGGAACAACGGGGACGACAGCAAGTCTATCCGGAACTGCCCAGTCCGCGGAGGCCGACTATTTTTCGACGTCATCATCCACGCGGACCGCGCGAAATCGCGTGGCCCGTTTGCGAGAAATGCGGTCCGCGATCAGGCCGACGAGGGCACCGAGGACGGCGCCGGCGGTTCCGAAGATCACCGCCATCATCCCGAAGATGGCGCCGGGGGTGTATTTCTGGTCGCCCGGGCCGAGAACGGTCGAGAGGACAGCGACGATGAGTCCGATGACGAGGCCTGTCAGCAGGAACGCGATGACCGACGGCGCCCGGCGCACGACGACCTCGCGTTCAGCAGGCCCGCGGTCGGTCGAGCGACCTTCTGCGGGACCGTGCTCAGGCTCGTGACGCTCTGGATCGGGGGATGTCGCGTGGCCCTCGGACTCGTTGGGATCGCCGGGCGAAGTAGGGGGTTCGGTCATGGTTCCAGGTTACCTGTTCTGGGCGGTGCGCTTCATCGACGTCCGTGTTGCAAAGAGCGGGAGGAGCACCGACAGGTCGCTTCGATTGCCGGATGCATCCACCGACCCGCTCGCTCGCGCTTCCTCCCAGGTCAAGCGCCCTGTGGCGAGTCCGAGCCAGGTCGCGGCCGTCGTCTCGACCACGTTGGGCGGGGTGCCGCGAGTGTGTCGCGGGCCCTCGATCGCCTGTGTCACGCCGAACGGCGGAACCCGGACTTCGACGGAATTTCCGGGGGCACGATGCGCGAGTTCCTCGAGGGCATAGCGGACCGCGGTTGCCGTGGTCTTGCGGCCTGCGGCGTCCGGATCTTCCTCCCAGGACCGGAGAGCGGCGAGGCCGACGTCGTCCGAAATCTTGCGTCGTGCCACGTCAGGCCTCCTCGAACGCCGATCCCAGCCGTACGCCGCCCACCGTGCGCCCTCCGCCCGTGATCGGAAGAGTCACGCGCGGCAAGAGCGAGACGACGTCGTCGTGGGGCACGTATCCGTTTCTGTCCAGAAGGGTCAGGGCCACCAGGGTTGCGGCCCTGAAAGAGCCGTCCAAGCACTTGACCGCTACCGCGGCTCCGTCGCGGGTCCCCACGCTCAGCACGCCCTCGGCGCCGAATTTGGCGACGACGTCGAGCTCCTCCATGACCACGGTGTTCGGCTTGCCGTGGTTCTGCACCATCTCGGGGTAGTCCGCCATCGCGGTGGCCACCGTCGCGACCCGCGCGTCGGCGTGGATGTTGCGGATGCCCGCCCCCAACGTCCCGTAGGCCGTGGCCAACCCGTTGAGGCTGATGGTCGGTACGGGGGCCCCGCACCCGTCGACGCCGACCAGACCCACGGGCTCGCCCGCGAGCTCTTCGACGATTTCCATGACCAGTCGTTGAACGGGATGGTCAGGCTCCAGATAGGTCGCCGTGTCCCATCCGTTCTCCGCGCTCGCGGAGAGGAAGGCCGCGTGCTTCCCGGAGCAGTTGAAAGCAATCCGCTGTTTGCCTTTGTCGTTCGTCAGCAGATAGGAATGCGCCCGTTCGTCCTTGGGGTAGGCCTCCGGGCACTGGAGATCGGCGGGGGAGAGCCCCGCTGCGTCCAGGACGTTCGCGACCACTTGCATCTGTTCGAAGGAGCCCTCGTGGGACCCGGCAGCGATGGCCACCTCGGCACCGCGCAGGGGAGCCCCGGCCTTGAGGGATGCGATCGCTTGGAACGGTTTGAGGGTCGAACGAGGGAAGATCGGGGCCGTCGTGTCGCCGAGGGAGTCGACGACGTCACCCTCGGGCGAAACGACCGCCGCGGCCCCGATGTGGCGCGACTCGACGAAACCGCTCCGTTCGATGACCGCCAACTCGACCGCGTTTTCCCAGCTGAAAGTCTGCATACGGGACATTGTTCCACGGTCGTGGGTGGCTCGTGGACTACCGTGCGGCGTCGTTCTCCCCCTTGACCTTGCTGATGAACGGCGCGATGAGGATCGCGACGACGCCGAGCACACCCCCGAAGCCGAAGGCGACATGGGCCCCGCTGATCTGGGCATCGTTGTCGGACGCGCCCCCGACGACCGCGACGGCTGCGCCGAGGGTCAGTGCTGCGGTCAGCAACGCTGTGCCCGTGGCACCGCCCAACTGTTGGAGGGTGTTCATGATGGCCGAACCGTGGCCGTACAGCTTGTGCGGCAAGGAACCGAGAGCAACCGTCATCATCGGCGTCATGATCATGGCCATGCCGAGACTGAACGTGATGTGGACACCCACGATGTAGGCAATTCCCGTGCCCGGGGCGACCAGGAAAAACAGCCATTCGCCCGCGGTGAGCAGGATCGTCCCGGGAATCACCACCGGCCGGGGACCGAACTTGTCGTAGGCTCGTCCGATCAGCGGTGAAAGCAGGCCCTGGATCAGGCCGCCCGGCAGCATGACCAGGCCGACGGTCAGCACGCTGAAACCCATGCCCGATTGCAGGAGGATCGGCAGGACCATGACCGACCCGAGCATCAGGGCCATCGCGATCATGAGAACGGACACCCCCAGGCGGAAATTGCGAACCCCGAAGGGCCGCAGGTCGAGGAACGCCGATTCGGAGTTCCTCTGGAGCCGGCGTTGCCGGGACACGAAGAGGCTGAGCCCGATGACGCCGAGGATGAGCCCGATCAAGGGCACCAGGTTTCCGGCGACGATTGCGCTCACGGAGCCGAGCGCGTAGACGATGCCCCCGAACCCGACGATCGCCAGCAGGACGGAGGGGACGTCCAGGGGGAGGGCACGAGTCTGACCCGTGGGCTTGAGGACCAAGCTGCCGGTGAAAAGAACGAGCACGCCCATGGGGAGCATGAGCCCGAAGACCCAATGCCAGCTCAGTGCATTTACGATGATGCCCGACAGGGTGGGGCCGATGGCGGGTGCGACCGCGATGACCACGGAGTTGAGGCCCATGACCGTTCCGCGGCGTGCGGGAGGGACCATGATGAGGGTTGAGGTCATGAGCAGGGGAAGAACGATTCCCGTGCCTCCGGCCTGGATGATGCGTCCGGCGAGAATCGTCGGGAAATTCTGGGCAAAAGTCGCAAGAGCAGTCCCCACCACAAAGAGGCTGAGCGCGACGACGAAAAGCCGTTTGATCGTGAACCGCTCGAGCATCCACCCCGTGGTCGGAATAATGCAGGCCATGGTCAGAAGGAAGCCCGTCGTGAGCCATTGGGGCTCATCGCATTTGAGGGTGTAGGTGGTTCCTGAAGCCGCCGGTGTCGAGCAGCGATCGGGCTATGTAGTTCGTGAGGTTCCGGAATCCGAGGGCGGAGCCGCGGAGGTGTTCCAGGCGCCCGTTGATCGCCTCTGTTGGCCCGTTGGACGTGCCGGGCCGGTCGAAGAACGCGAGGATGTCGGCGGCGCGCTGCTTGAGCGTGCGGCCGAGCTTGCGGACCTCCACGAGCGCGGCGGGGACGCCGCTGGAGACGGAATCGATGACGGCTGTCATCAGCTTCTTCGCCGTCTTCCGATCGGGTTCGCGGTAGGCAGCGATCACGCGCTGGTAGATGCCCCAGGTCGCCTCGACCTCGACGTGCTCGGAGACCGCGAACAGTGCCTCGAGACGGGTCTGCTGCCGGTCAGTGAGCAGCTGCGCGCCGGTGTGGAGGATGCGGCGGGCCTTGTAGAGCGGATCGTTTTTGCGGCCCCGCCGGCCGTGCAGGCACTGCTGGACGCGACGACGGCAGGTGTCGAGGGCGTCGCCGGCGAGGCGGACGACGTGGAACGGGTCCATCACCGCCTGCGCGTCCGGGAGCTCCTCGCTGACGGCGGTCTTGAAGCCGGTGAACCCGTCCATCGCGACGACCTCGACACCATCGCGCCAGTCCTGCGGGCGTGCGGCGAGCCAGGTCTTGAACACGGCTTTCGAGCGACCCTCGATCATGTCCAGCAGACGGGCGGGGCCGGTCTTGTCGCGGTTCGGGGTGAGGTCGATGATGACGGTGACGTACTTGTCGCCGACTCTCGTGTGGCGCCAGACGTGCTCGTCGACGCCGATCACGGCGACGCCGTCGAACCGGGCGGGATCGTCGATCAGCACTCGACGCCCTTCAGCGAGGACCGCGTTGTTCGCCGTGTGCCAACCGACACCGAGTCCGGCGGCGACGCGGGCGACGGTGAGGTGGTCGATCACGAGCGCTTCCAACGCCCACCGCATCCCGCTACGGGACAGCTTGGCTCGCTCGGGCGCCGCTGCCGTGAGGTCCTCACGCCAGGACCGTCCGCATCCCGAGCACTTGTAGCGGCGGACCCGGACCAGCAGCGTCGTCGGGCGATGACCGAACGGCTCGTGGGCGAGACGCCGCGTGTCCGTCCCGCGCGAGAGCGCCTGGCTACCGCATCCCCGGCACCACGGATCCGGCTCGGCGACGCGGCACTCGATCACCGCGCGATCCGGCTCAAAAAGCTGACCGGTGGCCACGAGGCCGAGCTCGTCGAGATGGCAGAACACGGTCAGATCAGGGGTCGCGAAGGTAGCGTGGTGCACGTCGAGGTCTTCCGGCAGATGGTCAGTGTGAGAACTTCCATCATCGGAAGGCCTCGACCCTCATCCGGCGACCGACGCGCTCAGCCACCTACCCCCTCAACTGCGAAGAGCCCTGAATCTTCCCCGCGCCTGCGGGGGTGTTCCCAGCAACCAGGAGGCCACCATGCCCCACAACAGATCTTCCCCGCGCCTGCGGGGGTGTTCCCCCTCGCGACTGTCTCGCGAGGATCTCGCGAAAATCTTCCCCGCGCCTGCGGGGGTGTTCCCGGCGGCAAACTCCTCGGCGACCTCATGCCAGCATCTTCCCCGCGCCTGCGGGGGTGTTCCCATGGGGTGTGTAGTGTCTGAGAGCAGATGGCGATCTTCCCCGCGCCTGCGGGGGTGTTCCCCGTACCCCTCAGCGGTCGAGGAACCGGCATAAATCTTCCCCGCGCCTGCGGGGGTGTTCCCAAATGCGCCAGCCTCGACTAGGCCAACACCACATCTTCCCCGCGCCTGCGGGGGTGTTCCCAGGGTAAACCGGCTTATCTCCCTTAACCTGGAATCTTCCCCGCGCCTGCGGGGGTGTTCCCCTCGTTTTGCTGGTCGATAGCCCTATCCGGTGATCTTCCCCGCGCCTGCGGGGGTGTTCCCGAATCCGGGTACTACCTAGACCCCAAATACCGAATCTTCCCCGCGCCTGCGGGGGTGTTCCCACTCGCGGATGGTGAGTATGAAATGGTGATCCGATCTTCCCCGCGCCTGCGGGGGTGTTCCCCAGAAAACGATGACTATTGGTGGCAAGACCTGGATCTTCCCCGCGCCTGCGGGGGTGTTCCCTGGAAGAGTACGCCGAACTAGGAGATGACGAAATCTTCCCCGCGCCTGCGGGGGTGTTCCCTTGTGGACTGAATGCGCCATTAGATCGCTTCAATCTTCCCCGCGCCTGCGGGGGTGTTCCCTCTTCGTCCCGCGTGCCGGTGGGGCCGCCGCCATCTTCCCCGCGCCTGCGGGGGTGTTCCCCGCTGAGGCGCTGCGAAGTCTCTTCTCACGACATCTTCCCCGCACCCGCGGGGGTGTTCCCGAAGGGGACAGGCAGAACTCCCCAGCAACCGAAACCATCACCGCGCCCGGGGACGGGACCACTGGCACCCAGGCGTCGCCGAATATCTTCCCGGCACCGTGGGGCCCAGGACGAGGGGGCACCCGCCCTCTGCCATTCTCCACGTCGGGGCCGGCTGGTCGCCTACGGCTTTATCTTCTAGGATCCAGGCGCTACGAGAGAGCAACGAAGCTGAAGTAATTGGGATAGTTGTCGGGTAAAAGGCTATACCTCCTGCACGTGGGGTCAGCGGCGCGGCTGCTGGCCCTCGAGCTCTCCCCGGGAGAATGCATCCAGCTTTCCCCTCACGAGGCGCACAGCGAGCCACACCGCCTCGGCGACCATGATCACCAGCAAGAACCAGCGTGCGACGACGAGCCCGGCGGCAAGTCCCGGCCATGCACCGGCGGGGTCGGACAGAGCGGCGTCGACCGCAAGGTTTCCGGCGATCGTCAGGACGACGAACACGAGCGGCGGGATCCACAGTGCGGTGCGGCGTCGTCCCCGGATGCCCGAGGCGGCGACCATGGCGAACCACGCGGCGCCGAGGAAGATGGGGGAGATCAGGCCCCAGGACCAGTGGATGGCGACGTACGCGTTGCGACCGGCGTCGCCCAGGCTCCGGGCGACGTGCGGGGCATCGGAGACGAATCCGAAGGGATCCAATTCGGGCACGGTCGTGTGCGCGCTCGCACCCAGCCGGGGCAGGAGCGACGCGTGGAGGTAGACGACCATCAGAATTGACACGACCACCAGCACGCCGGTGATGATCCCCGCGGAGGATTTCTTGGCCGGCTCGGCCTGCGGCGAACGGCCAGTCGTGCCCTCGGCGTCGGGGCCGCCGCGTTGCCCGCCCGGCCTCCGAGAGGTCGAATCGGCTTTCGGGGGCGACGCAGACGCTCCCGCCCGGTCGCCGTACAGCCGTTGCTTTTGTCCCTTCGACATGCCCATATGCCAATTATGGACCGTCACACCCGCAGCCGGGGGACGCGAATCGAAACTGTGTTCCCCTAGACTGGAACCAGTATGGATTTCTTGCGCGACTCTTCCTTCTTCGAACCCCAGACCTCCCAGCCCCAAGGCCAGGGGGCAGGTTCCCGCGGCCCTGAAGAACTGGTCGAGGGACTCAACGAGCACCAGGCTGCCGCGGTGACCCACTCGGGTGCGCCCCTGCTGATCGTGGCGGGTGCGGGCTCCGGAAAAACCCGTGTCCTGACCCACCGGATCGCCTACCTGCTGGCCACCGGTCGCGCCCACCACGGCGAAATCCTGGCGATCACGTTCACCAACAAGGCCGCGGCCGAGATGCGGGAACGCGTCGTCGAACTCGTGGGACCCAGGGCCGAGAAAATGTGGATCTCGACCTTCCACAGTTTCTGCGTCCGAGTTCTCCGGCGCGAAGCGGCGACTCTCGGGCTGAAATCCTCGTTCTCCATCTACGACGCCGCCGATTCCCTCCGACTGATCACCCTGATCGCCAAAGAATTCGAGCTGGACGCCAAGAAATTCGCGCCGAAGGCCCTGCAACATCGGATTTCCGCGCTGAAGAACGAACTCGTGGATGCCGAGCAGAACGCCTCCTCTGCATCGAGCAATGACCCGTGGGAATCCACCGTGGCCAGGGTGTACAGCGAATACGCTCGCCGGCTGCGCGCGGCCAACGCGATGGACTTCGACGACCTCATCGCGGAGACCGTCTTCATGTTCCGCGCCTTCCCTCAGGTCGCGGAATACTACCGGCGGCGCTTCCGGCACATTCTGGTGGACGAATACCAGGACACCAACCACGCCCAGTACGCTCTGGTCCGGGAGCTGACCGGGCACGATTCGGGTCCCGCGGAAACGGGACAGACTCCCTACCCCCAGGGGACGGAACCGGCTGAGCTGACGGTGGTGGGAGATTCCGACCAGTCCATCTATGCCTTCCGCGGTGCGGACATCAGGAACATCACGGATTTCGAACGCGATTACCCTTCGGCCCGCACGATCCTGCTCGAGCAGAACTACCGGTCCACGCAGAACATCCTCACGGCAGCCAACGCGGTGATCCAGCGCAACCCGGATCGCCGGGACAAGAAACTGTGGACCGCTTCCGGAGACGGCCCCCTCATCACCGGTTACGTGGCCGAGAACGAGCACGCCGAGGCGAGGTTCATCGCCGAGGAAATCGACAGGCTCCGCGACGAGGACGGCGTGGCCCCGGGCGACGTCGCCGTCTTCTACCGGACCAACGCCCAGTCCCGGTCCCTCGAAGAAATTCTGATGCGCGTCGGTCTGCCCTACCGAGTGGTCGGAGGGACGCGGTTCTACGAACGCAAGGAGATCAAGGACGCGTTGTCCTATCTGCGCGCCCTGATGAATCCCGACGACGACATCAGCGTGCGCCGTATTCTCAACGAACCCAAACGGGGGATCGGTGCACGCTCCGAGGGCGCCATCGCCAACCTGGCCGCGCGCAATCGCACCTCCTTCATGGCGGCGGCGCGGACGGCCGATGAGGCTCCGGGACTCGCGGCCGCCGGGGCCAAAAAGATCGGGGCATTCGTGACGCTGATGGACGACCTTCAGCAGATCGCGTCCACCGAAACCGCCGCGACGTGCCTCGAGGCGGTCCTGGAGCAATCGGGCTACCTCGAGGCCCTGCGCACCTCGGACGATCCCCAGGACGAGTCCAGGGTCGAGAACCTTGCCGAGCTCGTGGCCGTGGTCCGCGAATTCGAGAGGGACAACCCGGACGGCGGTCTGGCCGAATTCCTCGAGCACGTCTCCTTGGTTGCCGACGCCGACCAAATCCCGAATCGCCCGAAGGCCGGCGACGAGGAGGACGGCGGGGTTTCCGCCGAACAGGTGGCACGGGAAGTGGCCGAGGCCCGTGAGGAGGGAGTCGTGACGCTCATGACCCTGCACACCGCCAAGGGCCTGGAATTCCCGGTGGTCTTCCTGACGGGCATGGAACATGGAATCTTCCCTCATCAGCGGGCCCTCGCCGATGAGAAGGAAATGAGCGAGGAGCGCCGGATCGCCTATGTGGGTCTGACCCGAGCCATGGAGCGGCTCTACCTGACCCGAGCCGAATCCCGGTCGATGTGGGGCCAGGGGCAGTTCAACCCGCCTTCTCCATTCCTCGAGGAGATCCCGGAACACCTCATCGATTGGAAGCGCCTGGGGTCCGCCTCCGGGTTCTCGCCCGGAGGATTCGGTTCGGCCGTCTACGGCTCGGGCTCCTTCTCCGGGGGCGCCGGTCGCAGAGACTCCACGTCCTGGAGCGGTTCGGGTGCCTGGGGCGGGCGGGGCTCCGGTCCCTCCCGGCGGCCGGCCCCCGCGAGCCAGGATGCCGGGTACTCGGGCGGTATCGAGGGGTCGCCCGCGTTGGGTGCGCGCGCCTCCAAGCCATCGAGGGTCAATCAGACGAAGGAAATCCCGTCCCTGTCCGTGGGTGACACCGTCGAGCACAAAACGTTCGGGAAGGGCCGCGTGATCGGCGTCGAAGGAGGCGGGGACAAGACCGTCGCCAAGGTGAGATTCGCGAACGAGGAAAAGCGCCTTCTCCTCCGCTACGCGCCACTGACCAAGGTCGATCAGTAGCGGGCAGCCCTCGTCGGACAGGTCCCGGCGTGCGTTGAATCGCTGCTGACCAGGGGATATATCGGTATGGTGTTGTGCAGACCACACACCGAAGGGCCCTCATGACCTCCTCATCCGAGACCTCCGAGTCGAACCATTCCGCCGCGGCGGACGCTCCCCACCCCACAGATCCGGATGCCGGGCAACGGCGAAAGGCAATCGTCTCCAGCTTCCTCGGCAATTTCGTGGAGTGGTTCGATTACGGGGCCTACAGCTATCTCGCTGTCACGATCGGCTCCGAATTCTTCCCGGGCGATGCCGCACAGTCCACGCTGATGGCCTTCGGGTTGTTCGCCGTCGCTTTCCTGATCAGACCCGTCGGGGCCTTCTTCTGGGGCCACTGGGGCGACCGTTTCGGACGCACGAAGACCCTGGCCTGGTCGATCCTCCTGATGACCGGCGCAACCTTCCTCATCGGTTGCCTGCCCGGGGCTTCGACGATCGGCATCGCCGCGCCGCTCATCCTCCTGTTGCTGCGGCTGGTCCAAGGCTTCTCCGCGTCAGGTGAGTACGCCGGCGCCTCGGCGCTCCTCAGTGAATTCGCCCCGCGCGGGAAGCGGGGACGGTACGCATCCGTGGTTCCCGCATCCACCGCGTCGGGCCTCCTGCTCGGCTCCCTCGCCGCGACGCTCCTGTACGGCCTCCTGTCCGACGACGCCATGGCCTCCTGGGGCTGGCGGCTGCCCTTCCTCGTCGCCGCGCCGCTGGGGCTCATCGGCCTCTACATCCGACGCAAGATCGAGGACACGCCCGCCTTCGTGAAGCACACCACCAGCCAGATGGAACAGGTCAAACGAGGGCACAAGCCGACCCCGCCGCTGGTCGAGCTGCTCACCAGCGCCCCGAAGCAGATGATCCAGGGGCTCGGCATCGTGCTCCTCAACGCGGTGGGGTTCTACGTGGTCCTCACGTTCATGCCGACCTACCTCTCGGAGAACCTCGGGTACGACGCCGCGGCGTCCCAGCTGGCCACGACGCTGTCGCTGGTCACATACATCGCGTTCATCTTCCTGACGGGGTCCGTGGCCGACCGCATGGGTCGCCGCAACACGCTGATCCTCGCGTCCTGCCTGTTCATCGTCCTGACCGTTCCGGCGTTCCTCGTGATGGGCACCGGCCACTACTGGTTGGCCGTCCTGGCGCTGGTGATCATGGGGGCATTCCTGTCCCTCAACGACGGCGCCCTGCCCTCGGCGGTCTCCGAACTGTTCCCGACCGCGGTCCGTTTCAGTGGATTTGCACTGGTATTCAACATCGGCAACGCCCTGTTCGGCGGGCCGATGAGCGCGGTCAACACGTGGCTCATCTCCAGGACGGGGAACACCCTGTGGCCGGCGTTCCTGCTCATGGGGGCGGCCCTGCTCGCCCTCGGCGCGGTCCTGTGGTCGAAGGACCGCTCGAAGTCCTCGATAGATTTCGATCACGCCGAAGAGTCGGTGGCCGAACCCGTTGAGTGAGATGCGACTCAGGCAGCACTGCATTGGGGCGAAACACGACCTTTCTCGTTAGGGTCGGTCCCACCTTCTGAGCTAAAGTCACATCAGGGGAGCGTCTGTCTCCCGCGCCGACAGATGTGTCGCAGCGGATGAGGGCGTTCCACGACAAGAGCCGGATGGGCTGGACGGTTCACCCGGTACGACTTCGACGAAGAAGGACACATATCCGTGGACCTGTTTGAATTCCAGGCACGCGATCTCTTCGAGAAGCACGGTGTACCCGTACTTCAAGGGATCGTTGCCGAAACTCCCGAAGAAGCAAAAGCGGCCGCCGAGAAGATCGGCGGCGTGACCGTCGTCAAGGCTCAGGTCAAGGTGGGCGGTCGTGGCAAGGCCGGTGGCGTCAAGGTCGCCAAGACCGCGGACGAGGCCTACGAGTACGCTTCCCAGATCCTGGGCATGGACATCAAGGGTCACACCGTCAACCGCGTGATGATCGCGCAGGGCGCGGACATCGCCGAGGAATACTACTTCTCGGTTCTTCTGGACCGCGCGAACCGCTCCTACCTGGCCATGTGCTCCGTCGAGGGCGGCATGGAGATCGAGCAGCTCGCCGAAGAGCGCCCCGAAGCCCTGGCTCGCGTCGAGGTCAACCCGAGTGAAGGCCTCAACCAGGCGAAGGCCGAGGAGATCGTTGTCGCGGCAGGGTTCCCCGAGGAGCTGCGCTCCAAGGTTGCGCCCGTTCTGGTCACGCTGGGCGAGGTCTTCGACAAGGAAGACGCAACCCTCGTGGAGGTCAACCCGCTGGTCAAGACCGGTGAGGGAGACATCATCGCCCTGGACGGCAAGGTCTCGCTGGACGACAACGCCGAATTCCGCCACGAGGACCACGGCGGTCTCGAGGACAAGGCATCGACCGATCCGCTCGAGGCCAAGGCCAAGGAGAACGACCTCAACTACGTCAAGCTCGACGGCGAGGTCGGAATCATCGGCAACGGCGCCGGACTCGTCATGTCGACCCTCGACGTCGTGGCCTACGCGGGAGAGAAGCACGGCAACGTCAAGCCGGCCAACTTCCTTGACATCGGTGGTGGCGCCTCGGCCGAGGTCATGGCCAACGGCCTCGACGTCATCCTGGGCGACGACCAGGTGAAGTCGGTCTTCGTCAACGTCTTCGGCGGAATCACCGCCTGCGACGCGGTGGCCAACGGCATCGTCAAGGCCCTGGAGATCCTGGGCGACGGCGCGACCAAGCCGCTCGTTGTCCGCCTCGACGGCAACAACGTCGAAGAGGGCCGTCGGATTCTGGACGAAGCCAACCACCCGTTGGTCACCCAGGCAGACACCATGGACTCTGGTGCCGACAAGGCCGCAGAGCTCGCCCACCAGGCCGCCTAAGACTCCGCCGATACATCTCGAAATTCTTAAGGAAAACATGTCTATCTTTTTGAACAAGGACTCCAAGGTCATCGTTCAGGGCATCACCGGCGGCGAAGGTACCAAGCACACCGCGCGCATGCTTGCCGCGGGTACCCAGGTTGTCGGTGGCGTCAACGCCCGCAAGGCCGGAACCACGGTGTCCCACAAGGCCCAGGACGGTGCCGACGTCGAGCTTCCGGTGTTCGGAACCGTCGATGAGGCGGTCAAGGAGACCGGCGCGAACGTGTCGATCGTCTTCGTCCCGCCGGCCTTCACGAAGGACGCCGTCATTGAGGCCATCGACGCCGAGGTCCCGCTCGTCGTCGTCATCACCGAGGGCATCCCGGTCCAGGACGCGGCCGAATTCTGGGCGCACGCCAAGGCCTCGACCGACGCCGACGGCAAGCAAAAGACCCGCATCATCGGACCCAACTGCCCGGGCATCATCACCCCCGGCGAGTCCCTCGTGGGCATCACCCCCGCGAACATCACCGGCAGCGGCAAGATCGGCTTGGTCTCCAAGTCGGGCACCCTGACCTACCAGATGATGTTCGAGCTGCGTGACATCGGGTTCTCGACCGCGATCGGCATCGGCGGCGACCCGGTCATCGGTACCACCCACATCGACGCTCTCGAGGCGTTCGAGGCGGACCCCGAGACCGAGGCCATCGTGATGATCGGTGAGATCGGTGGCGACGCCGAAGAGCGTGCCGCCGAGTACATCAAGGAACACGTGACCAAGCCGGTCGTCGGCTACGTCGCGGGCTTCACCGCTCCCGAAGGCAAGACCATGGGCCACGCGGGCGCCATCGTCTCCGGGTCCTCCGGAACCGCAGAGGCCAAGAAGGAGGCCCTCGAGGCCGCCGGCGTCAAGGTGGGCAAGACTCCGTCCGAGTCCGCCCAGCTGATGCGCGAGATCTTCGCCAATAAGTAAGCCCGACCAGGCTTCACCGAACCGCCCGGACCGCAGACTGGTCCGGGCGGTTTCGTGTCTCCAGTGCCCGCGCCCGAGGAATATATCTGCCGCGAGAATGTTCTACCCGGTACACCCTCGTCGAAGGAGCCGAATGCAGTCCGTTTTCGCCGAAGCCTTTCCCGAGCTGTCCATCGCATGGACGGGAGACGAACCGACAGATCCCCGGATCGTCATCCTCAACGACAAGTACGCCGAGCAGCTCGGACTGGACCCTGACACGCTGCGAGAAGAACAAGGACTTCGCCTCCTGACCGGGGCGTCGGCCCCCGAGGGCGCCCGGCCGGTAGCGCAGGCGTACGCCGGCCACCAATTCGGCACCTATTCACCCCGGCTCGGCGACGGACGAGCCATGCTCCTCGGAGAGGTCACGGCCAACGACGGAAGCCTCCGGGACATCCACCTCAAGGGCTCAGGCCGCACGCCCTTCGCCCGCGGAGCCGCAGACGGAAAAGCGGTCCTGGGACCCATGCTCCGGGAATACCTGGTCAGCGAGGCCATGAACGCTTTGGGCATTCCGACCACGCGTGCCCTGGCCGTGACCGAAACCGGCGAGGAAGTATTCCGGGACCTCCCGCGCCCCGGCGCCGTTCTCGCGCGGGGAGCCAGCAGCCACCTGCGCGTCGGAACCTTCCAGTACGCCGCCCAGAGCCTGGGCAACACGGACCTGGTGAAAAGGCTGGTCGACGTCGCCCGCGACCGTCACGTCCCAAAGGACGATGACGACGAGGACGGCGAGCAGAACCCGGCCCTGGACCTGTACGAGCACGTGATCGAGGTCCAGGCCGAGCTGATCGCGCAGTGGATGGCCGTCGGATTCGTCCACGGGGTCATGAACACGGACAACATGACCATTTCGGGCGAGACGATCGACTACGGCCCCTGCGCCTTCATGGACGCCTACTCGGCCTCGACCGTGTTCAGCTCGATCGACGCCCAAGGCCGGTATCGCTACGGAAACCAGCCCGGAATCGCCGAATGGAACCTTGCCCGCTTCGGGGAGACGTTGCTTCCCGTGATCGACGAGGACCCCAACGAAGGCATCCGGAAGGCGACAGAGGCGCTGCAGAGCTTCGCGCCGCTCTACGAAGCAGCCTGGATCCAGGCCATGGCGCGCAAACTCGGTCTCACCGGAACCGCCACGGACGAGCAGACAGCCAGAGACGTGTCCCAGGAGCTCCTGCGCCTCATGGAGGGCTCGTCGCTGGACTTCACGAGCACGTTCCGTGCGCTTGCCGACGCCGTCCGCGACCGCGAAGCGGCACAGGAGCTGCGGGATCGGGTCGAGGACCCGCGCTTCGACGCCTGGTTCGTCCGGTGGCAGGCCCTCGGCCCCGACCCGGACCTGATGGACAGCGTCAACCCGATCTATGTGCCTCGCAATCACCTGGTCGAGGAGGCGCTCGAGGCCGCCTACGACGGCGACCTCGACCCGTTCCTCAAGCTCCTGGACGTGGTGACCGATCCATACACCTGGAAGCCGGGCCACGAGGCCTATGCTGAGCCTGCCCCAGCGGACCAGGGGCAATACGTGACCTATTGCGGCACCTGAGCCGGGGAGCGCGAGTGCGCCCCCGGCATCAGGTGTGCCGCCGACGTCGGCGGTGGGGGAGGGTCAGCCCCCGACGGAGGTGCCGAACAACAGCCCCAGCAGGTACGTGGCCGCGGCGGCGCCGTACCCGATGAGAAGTTGCCGGAGGCCACGCTTCAGGGGAGACGCCCCGGAGAGCAGCCCGACCACGGCTCCCGTGCCCAGGAGGGCGATCCCGACGAGAAGCAGCGAAATCACCATCCCCGGGAATCCGGAGATCCCGAACAGGTACGGCAGGATCGGGATGATTGCGCCCGAGGCGAAGAAGCAGAAGCTCGACGCCGCCGCGCCGAGGTCCGTCCCCAGAGCCACGTTCTCCGTGTTCTCCTCCTCGGTCTCGGCCTCCGGCTGGTGGGAGAAGGACGGGTCGCAGTCGCAGGAGTAATGCCCGAACCGCTCGAGGGCGCGGTGGTGCGCGGCCTCTTCGCTCATGCCCCGGGCCCGGTAGATCAATTCGAGTTCGTTCCTGTCGATGTCCAGGTCGGGGGCGACGTCGAGGGTCACCTGCGTGGGACGGGAAGCATCCAGGAGTTCTCGCTGCGACCGGACGGACACGAATTCGCCCGCGCCCATGCTCAGGGCGCCGGCGAGCAGGCCGGCGACACCGCTGAGCAGAACCATGTGCGGGCTCGCGCCTGAGGCGCCGATTCCCATAATCAGTGCGACGTTCGAGACGAGCCCGTCATTGGCACCGAAGACGGCGGCGCGGAAATTGCCGGACAACTTCTCTCTGCCGTTGGTCGCGAGTGCCCTCACAACCTCCTCGTGCACTGCCTCGTCCGCCGCCATCGAACTGGGTGCATCCGGATCCTCGTCATAGGGTGATCGGCCTTCGGCTCTTTGGGCCAGGGCCAGCACGAAGACCGTCCCGAAATGCCTGGCCATGAACTGCAGGGCCAGGGAAGAGACGGACGGACGGGGCTCGGGGTCGGCCTGGGGGCCCAGAAGGTTGCGCCAGTGCTGCTCGTGCCGTTTCTCGGCGTCGGCCATTTCGCGCAGGATTTCGGATTCCCGTCCGTCCGTGCGTTCGGCCAGATAACGGTAGACCGTGGCCTCGGAAATTTCGTCGGCCAGATAGCGGCGCCAACGCCGACGCTGAGCTGCTGTCGCATGGTTGCCAGATCCGGCAGTCGAAGGCGCGCTCCCGAATGCTGATGCGTCAGGGGTATCCGAGTCTCCGCCTGCGTGCGAGTCCTCGGGGCGTGGGGTGATCGGCTCTTGGCTCATGAGGGTGTCTCCTTCGGGCCGAGGCCGCGAGGGACTCCCGCGGAGACTTCGGCCCTAGTCTGTTGATCCCTGGAAGGGGCTTGGGCCGAAGGTCTCGCTCGCCCGCCCGGACGATCCCTGGCCGTGGCCGGGACGGTTCGACGGGTGGGTTGCCGGGAGAAACACTCTCCAGTGTGTCGACAACCCGCTCTGGCACGTATGCGCCGCTGGGAACTACTCCCCTTCGATCTGCCCCACTCTAGCGGTTTTCTCCCGCCGGAGCACCCCTCCGGCAATCAATGCGCCGAACGCCACAACCGCCACGCAGAACCAGCCCGTCAAGGTCCAGCCGCCGGCGATGTAGAAGAAACCACCGACCCAACCGATGAAGGCCGACCCGGCGTAATAGAAGAGGTTGTACATCGCGGTTCCCTGGGCCTTGCCTTCCCCGGCCAACAGTCCCGTCCACGCGGAGGCGGCGGAGTGGGCGGCGAAGAATCCCATGGTCAGCATGATCAGACCAAGCACGACGACGACCAACGGCGACGTCGTGGTCAGGACCACCCCGGCGATCATGACGAGCATCGAAACCAGGATCGTGGTGAGCCTCCCGAACCGGGCGGTCAAACGCCCTGCGATGCTCGACGTGAACGTGCCGGAAAGGTACGCGAGGAACAGCATCGAAATGGCCACCTCGGACAGTGCATACGGCGGCAATTCGAGCTTGAAGCCGACGTAGTTGTAGACCGTCACGAATGCGCCCATCAGGGTGAACGCCAGGAGGAACAGGCTGACCATTCCGGGATTCCGCACGTGCCGACCGATGCGCGATGCGGTGGTCCGGATGGCGCCCTTCGCGGGGACGGGCGTGAATCTGCGCGCCCGTGGAAGAAGAAGCAGGAACGAGATGGCGGCCGCCGTCGCCAGAACCGCGACGGCCATGATGGCGAGGCGCCAATTTCCGGAGAACTGGGCGACGGGCCCCGAAATGAGGCGTCCGGCGAGTCCGCCGATCGTGGTACCGGAGACATACAGCCCCGTGGCCGCGCCCGCATGAAGGGGCTGCGTCTCCTCCGTGATGAAAGCCACGGCGACGCCGGCGAGACCCGCCAGGGCAGCACCCTGGACGAACCTCAGCACCAGAAGCATCCCGAAATGCGGTACCCACGGGATGATCAGGCCCAGAACGGTCGCCGCAATGATGGCCGCGGCCATGGCTCGGTTCTTGCCCCAGCGGTCGGCCACATAGGTCCACGGCAGGGCGAACAGGGCCAGACCGAGCGTCGAGGAAGAGACGATGAGGGCGACCGAAGCGACGTCCCGGTGGAGATCCGCCGCGATCGAGGGGAGAACGGCCTGCGGTGAATACAGCGGCGCGAAGGTCGCGACGCCGGCACAGAACATGGCCACGAGCATTCGCGTGAATTCGGGTGTGCCTCTGGAGTACCCCAACCATTCGTTGTCGAATGAATCCGTCGGAGGCGTCGAAGACACCGAAAATCATCTCCTGTCGAGAGCGGAAGAAAGTGTGCGCAGACCGGGGGTGGGTCAGAGCGTGGGGACCGTTGCCGAACGGTCCTGTTCGTACAGCGCGCCGGACCCCCAACGGAACCGGTACGGGTCGGGGCAACCGCGGCCGAACCTGAGGGCGTCGACCAGGACGTCGGCCGCCTCGTCCAGCGAGAGGCCGGAACGTTCCCAATGCCACTGGTGGGGAGTGGGCGGGGTCCACCCGGCCTCGGCCAGGTATTCCTCGTCCATGGGCCACTTGATGGCAGGCAGGAACTGCTCCGAAACCACGGTCACGGAAACCCCGCCCGGGCCGGTGAACGCCTGCGCGTAGGGTGAGTCCCCGCCCGTATCTCCGGTCTCATAGTCGACCGTCAGGAAATGCTTCCAGGGGAGCTCCCTGATGGCGTGGGCGATCTCGGCGACGAGATTGCGCCACGAGGATTCGTCGCCCGTGGCTTCGCCGATGTGCTCGACCACGCCGATTCCCCGGTCGATCCAATGCTGCGGGGACCAGGACCCCGGTTGCTGCGTGCCGACGTCGTCGGTGTTCCCCCACGGGCCGACCCAGTTCTCCTCGTACCGCGGGTCGCCGCGGCCCGGAGCCTCCTCGTTGATGAGCCGACGTCCGTGGGACAGGGCCTCGTGCCACGAGCCGAAACGGTGCCGGACCGTAGCCAGCGTGGGGCGCGGGGTCGTGTGGCGGGCGACGTCGGCGGACCACCGGCCGTACAAGAGCGCCAGCGGCTTGCGGTTGTTCCGGATGCAATACGTCAGGAAGTCGGCGATCGCGCTGCGGAACCGGTCCTGGGTGAAATCGGGGACGCGGTCCGTGCCGTCCGGCGCGTACCTCTGCCCGGGGGCCAGCCCGATCGAGACCAAGGCCCTGGACCAGGAGCCTTCCCCGAACTGGGAACTCAGAGAACGCGCGCTCGCCGGCCAGTTGCTCCGGACCAGGCGTGACATGCGCGTCAGGTCCTCCGGCATGTCGTGGCGGAAGGATTCGTATTCGGCGCTGGTGATCGAGGCGCCGGGGAACTCGGTCAGGAAGGAGAACGTGGCACCGATGCGTCCGAGAAGCCTCGCGGTCTGTTCGTCGGTGGCACCGGCGCCCTCGAAGATGCGGGAGAGATCCTGGACGATCGCGGGATCTCCGGAGACCGCAATGAAACGTCGGTCTTCGCCCAGATCGAGCAAATGGTTCAGTGCCAGCCAGACCCCCGCGGCCATGAGCGTGCTGTTGAGCGACTCGTCACTGGGGTGGACGAAGCGTTGCGGATACTGGGACAGGACCCGGTCCAGGTGATGCCGTGCAATCTGGGGGTACAAGGTCACCAATCGGTGGCGGCACTCGCTGCGCGTCCAGCCGGCTTCGGCGAGCTCATCGACCAGGGGCCTGAAAGCGTCGAGGAACTCCTTGTACCCTGAGCCTTCCGAATCGACCATGTTCCCTTCATCCCACCGAGATTGGACCGCCGTGCGGCGGGGCGAAAGACGGGAGCGAACCTCCGTCACTGACTGCGTCTTTCCTTATGAGAGTATGCATCGCCGCCCAGGCATGCCAAGGACGGAACCGGATATTACCTGTTGCTTCGCTCTCCTTCGCCGATGTGACGACGCATGAAAGTGCCCCCGTCCCTGAAACAGGGCGGGGGCACTCGTCATGGGTCGGACCCGGCGCCTATTCCATGGTCTCGGTCGGGTTCATTCCGATGCGGCCGTCGTCGCGCGTCAGACCGTTGATGGCCTCGACCTCTTCGTCCGAGAGGCGGACATCCACAGAAGCGAGGTTGTTGACGATGCGTTCCGGCGTCACCGACTTCGGGATCACGACGTTGCCGATCGCCAGGTGCCAGGCGATGATGACCTGCCCCGGCTGGGCGTCGTGCTTCTCAGCGATATCGGTCACGACCTTTTCCTTGAGGACGTCGCCGCCCTGGCCGAGAGGCGACCAGGCCTCGGTCTTGATGCCGAGCTCCTCGTTGACGCGTCGCATGTGCTCCTGGTTGAAGTACGGATGCAACTCGATCTGGTGGATTGCGGGGGTCACGCCGGTCTCGTCGATGATCTCCCGCAACTGCTCCTCCGGGAAGTTGGAGACACCGATCGACTTGACCTTCCCCTGCTTCTGGAGCTCGATGAAAGCCTTCCAGGTGTCCAGGTACTTGCCGTTGGCCGGCTGTGCCCAGTGGATCAGGTACAGGTCCAGGGGCTTGGTGAGCCCGAGACGCTCGATCGAGGCGTCGAAGGCCTCGAGGGTCGACTCGTAGCCCTGATCGTCGTTCCACAGCTTGGTGGTCACGAAGACGTCGTTCTCGTCCACGTCGGACTCGGCCAGTGCCCGTCCGACGCCCGCCTCGTTGCCGTAGATCTTTGCGGTGTCGACGTGGCGGTACCCGGCGTCCAGGGCCTGAACGACGACCTTTTCGGCGACGTCGTCCTCGACCTGCCACACACCGTACCCCAGCTGCGGGATCTGGTTGCCGTCATTGAACGTGATGTTCGGTGAGGTTGCCAAGAAAGCATTCCTTTCATCGTGGAACCGTATTCGTGGTGCATAACCCCTGACCCGGCGAAGGTATTCCCGGCTAGTCTTTGGTCATGGCCAGACTGCTCATGGACCTTTCGCCGTTGAAGAAGTATCCGGACTTCCGACGTCTGTGGATGGGGTCTGCGTTCTCGACCCTGGGCTTCCAGGTCACGTCCATGGCAGTGTCGCTCCAGATCTTCCACATCACGGGCTCCACGTTCGCCGTGGGATCCGTGGGACTGGTCGCCGTTCTGCCCCTGATCGTCGGAGGCCTCTACGGGGGAGTCATCGCGGACGCGCGCGATCGGCGCCTCGTCGCACTGACGGTATCGGTGATCCTGTGGCTCGTCAGCGTGCTGATCGCGCTCCAGGCCTTCCTGCACCTGGAGAACGTGTGGGTTCTTTACGGACTGATCGCGGTGCAGTCCTTCGTGCACCCGATCAATCAGTCCGCCCGTGGGGCCATCATTCCGAAGGTGGTCGGGCTCAAACGCCTGCCGGCGGCCAACGCCCTGAACATGTCCGTCAATACTCTGGCGACGACGCTCGGCCCGATGCTGGGCGGCTTCCTGGTCGCGGCCGTGGGATACGGGTGGACGTACGCGGTCGACGTCGTGACCTTCACGGTGGGGCTCTGGGCGCTCTACAAGCTGCCCGCCCAGGTTCCGGAACACGACGGGACCGCACCGGCCCGCGGAGTGAAAGCGGTCATCGACGGCTTCGGGTTCGTGCGGCGATCGCCCGTGATCTCGATGACGTTCGTGCTGGACGTGTGCGCGATGGTCTTCCTGTTCCCGCAGGCACTGTTCCCCGCAATGGCGATCACGGTGGTCGGGGGCAACGCGGCCGTGGCCGGCCTGCTCTCCGGAACGATGACATTGGGGGCCTTCCTGGGGACGCTTCTCTCGGGTCGTGCCGTTGCGGTCACCCGCCAGGGCGCGGCACTGACCTGGACGTACGCGGGGTGGACGATCGGGATGCTCTGGTCGGGAGTCTCGATCGCCTGGATCGCGGTGGCGACGACGCCGGGGACCCCCACGGCGTGGGGCGGGCTGGCCTCCTGCATGGTGGGGCTCATGGTCGCCGGCGCCTCCGACGCCGTGGGCGGCATCTACCGCTCGACGATCCTCCAAACAGCGGCCCCGGACACGATGCGCGGCCGGCTCCAGGGGCTCTTCATCGTGACCGTCACGGGCGGGCCCCGGATCGGGTCCGGCGTCATGGGGGCGGCCGGCCAGTGGGCGGGACCCGGCCTGGCCCTGGTCTACGGGGCCGTGGCGTGCGCGGCGAGCGTCGGAGCGCTCAGCGCGAAGTTCCCGCAACTGCGCGCCTACCACGCACCGGTACCGCCGGAAACCTCCGCCATCGACACCCTCCAGACACCCCAGGCCCGCACCGAGACCGCCGAGATCCCTCGCGTTCCGCCTCCGCCGGCCCAGCGCCCGGACGAAGACTGACGGCGCGCCAGGAAACGGCGCGCCAGGAAACGGCGCCCGAGGAAACCGCGGGCGCGGATCAACGGGATACCCGAAAAAGAACGGGGCACCCGGTCGCCGCCTCGACGACGACCGGGTGCCCCGGGGCAAACACGAGCTTCTACGCGTTGTCCTCCGTCACCAGCTCCGCGGCGCGCTCGCCGATCATGAAGCAGGTGATGTTGGGGTTGACCGCAACGATTTCCGGCATGACCGACGCATCGGCCACGCGGAGTCCCTGGACACCCTTGACCCGGAGGCGCGGGTCCAGAGGCGAGTCGATGTCGTCCTCGGGCCCCATGCGCACGGTGCCGACCGGGTGGTAGACCGTGTTGTGGGTCTTGGCCACGTAGTCGGCGATCTCTTCGTCCGTCTGCACGTCATCGCCCGGGAACAGTTCGCGGCCGCGCCAGTCGTCGAGCGCGGGCTGGGAGACGATCTCCCGGGCCTTGCGGATCCCGGCGACCATGATCGCCATGTCGTAGCCTTCCTCGTCCGTGAAGTACTTCGGATCGAACTTCGGCTTGTCGCGGAAGTCCAGGGACCGCAGGCGCACGGTTCCGCGGGAACGGGCATGAGGCACATTCGGGGTCAGGCAGAAGACGTTGTCAGCGGTCGGGTAGCCGCGGCGCAGGGTGTGCATATCGAAGTTCACCGAGCCGTAGTGCATCATGAAGTTCGGCCGACCCGGGAACTCGTCCTCGAAGGGCACATCGAGCTGGGTGAAGATTCCGATCTCCCACCACTGCGTCGAATCCTGCACCATCGGCTTCTTGGCCTCCCACTGGATGACGGCCTCGGGATGGTCCTGCAAGTTCTCGCCCACACCGGGGGAGTCCTGCAGCACGTCGACGCCGACTTCACGCAGGTGATCGGCAGGTCCGATGCCGGAGAGCATCAGCAGCTTCGGGGTGTCCACCGCGCCGGCGGACAGGACGACCTCCTTGCGCGCGCGGATCGTCTTGGCGATGGCGAACGCGTTGTCCACGACCTCGACGCCGATGGCCCGCTTGTCCTCGTCGAACAGAACCCGCTTGACCTGGGTATCGGTGATGAGATGGAAGTTTTCCCGACCACGGATCGGGTGAATGTAGGACACCGCCGACGACGAGCGTGTTCCGTCAGCGCGGCGGTTGATCTGGAAAAAGTTCGCCCCGTTGGTCACGGTCTTGCCCGAGTTGAACTGGGTCCGGGGGATCCCGGCCTGTTCGCAGGCGTCCAGGACCGCGACGCCGCAGGGATCCTTCGGCGGAACGTTCATGAGGTGCACCGGACCGGAATCGCCGTGGTGCTCGTTGCCCGGGGTTCCGGCGTCCTCATTCTTCTCGAGCTGCTTGTACAACCGGAATCCGGTCTCGGCGTCCCAGCCCTTGGCCCCGAACTTGTCCTCCCACTCGTTGAGATCCTCTTCGGGCGCCCAGAAGGCGATGCACGAGTTGTGGGAGGAGCATCCGCCGAGGACCTTGGCCCGGGCCATGCGCATGAAGGAATTGCCCTTCTCCTGCTCCTCGACCGGGTAGTCCCAGTCGTAGCCGGACTCGAGCAGCTCCATCCAACGGTTCAGGGCGAGGACCTCGTCGATGCCCTCGTCGTCGGGGCCCGCCTCGATCAGCGCGACCTGCGCCTCGGGGTTCTTCTCGCTCAACCGCGCCGCGGTCGCCGCACCGGAGGAGCCGCCTCCCACGACGACGTAGTCGAATTCCCGCTCTTGGGTTTCAGTCATATCCTGGTGTCCTTTCCGTCTGCGTCTACTGGTCGTCGCCGAACCAACCGGTCACGGCCGGGGCGGTGTTGTGGTAGATGTGCTTCGTCTCCTGGTACTCGCCGAGCCCGTGCAGACCCAGTTCGCGACCGATGCCGGACTGCTTCATGCCGCCCCATTCGGCCTGCGGCAGATAGGGGTGGAAGTCGTTGATCCAGATGGTTCCGTGGCGCAGGCGGGATGCGATGCGCTCGGCCCGGCCGGCGTCGTTCGTCCAGACGGCGCCCGCGAGTCCGTAGAAGGTGTCGTTGGCCGTGGCCACGGCCTCGTCCTCGGTCGTGAAGGTCTCGATGGTCACGACGGGACCGAAGGCCTCGTCGCGCACCACCGACATGCCCCGACGCACCTGGTCGATCACGGTCGGCTTGTAGTAGTAGCCCTGCGCGAGGTCACCCTCGGTCGCCCACTCACCACCGCAACGGATCCGGGCGCCTTCCTCGACGCCTGCCTTCACGTAGTCGGTCACCTTCTGGCGGTGCTGCTCCGAGATCAGCGCGCCGGTTTCGGCGTTCTCGTCGAAGGGACCCCCGATCCTGATCTTCTCGGCGCGACGCACGAGCTCCGCGGTGAATTCCTCGGCGATCGACTCCTCGACGACGATCCGGGAGCCCGCCGAGCACACCTGGCCGGAGTGCACGAATGCGCCGTTCAGGGCGTTGTCCACGGCGGCGTCGAAATCGGCGTCGGCGAAGACCACATTGGGATTCTTCCCTCCGAGCTCCAGGGCGATCTTCTTGACCGTTGCCGCTGCGGCGGCCGCAATCTTCCGGCCCGTGACCAGACCGCCGGTGAAGGAGATCAGGTCGACGTCCGGGTGCGAGGACAGGGGAGCGCCGGCCTCCGCGCCCGCGCCCAGAACAAGGTTCCCGACGCCGGCCGGCAGGCCGAGCTCGTCCAGGATGTCCATCAGCAGGATGGCCGTGTGAGGGGTCAGCTCCGCGGGCTTGAGAACGAAGGTGTTGCCGGCCGCCAGAGCCGGGGCGACCTTCCAGGCGACCTGGAGGAGCGGGTAGTTCCAGGGAGTGATCATGCCGCAGACACCCACGGGCTCGGTCACCACACGGGAGGACACGTTCGGATCGCCCGCGTCCACTTCGCGCCCGGCGTCCTGGCCGGCGATCTTGCCGTAGTACTGGAAGCATGCCGCGATGTCGTCCATGTCGAGCTCGGATTCGACCAGGCGCTTGCCCGTGTCCAAGGACTCGGCCCGAGCGAATTCGTCCTTGCGCTCACGCAACCGGCGGGCGACGTCGAGCAGGAAGTCTCCTCGCTCGGGTGCGGTGACCTGCCACGCGCCGTCGTCGAATGCCGCGCGCGCCGCGGCGATCGCGGACTCCGTGTCGGCCGAGGTCGCTTCGGCCACGACTCCCACCTCGGTGCCGTCGGCGGGGCAGATGATGGTGCGGGTCCCGCCTTCGGACGCGGGGACCCACCGGCCGTTGATGTACAGCGTGTTACTCACTGATTTCCTTCCTTCGTCGCGGAATTCTCCGTGTTCTCATGATCCGCCACAGGGACGTCCAGCGGTGCCGTGAAGTCCATGGACCAGTCGGTCGTGGCCATGGACGAACCGATGATCTCGGTCGAGCCCGCCTCCTCGACGGTCGGTCCGCTGATGCGGATGAATTCGATGTGACGTTCGTGGTTGTCCAGAACGTCGTGGATGAGCTGCTCCTTCGTGTACCCGTAGACGTCGTAGCCACGGGAGCCCGTCAGGGCGAAGGGCTCGAGGCGGTAGTAGTTGTCCTCGGTGCGCGCCGGACTGAGCAGATACCCCGGCGTCGGCCAGGCGACCGGGTACACCTGGTACGTGAAATCGCGTTCGCCGTCCATCCTCTCCGTCAGCGTGACGTACGGGATGGAGGTCGCGAAGTCGACCCCGTGCTCGACGACGGCGTCCACACCCTCGGCGCGCAGGGCCTCCCCGACCTCGTCCAGGGCAGGGGCCACCACTGTACGGACGTACCGCGTGGCGGACCTCCGGCCGGGGTAGGAGACAGAGCGACTCAAGCGCTGGCGCCAACTCCGGGTCTGGGACGAGGGCTCGATCGACGCCGCGCGGTTGGCCGCGCGCACACCGGCGAATGCGGCCTCTCGGGATTCCATGTCCGCGCCCTCGACCCGCAGCGCTTTCCACAGGCCGAACATGACCAGGTAGAGGACGATCGCGAAGGGGAGGCCGAACACGATCGTCGCCGACTGCAGCGTCGCAATACCTCCGATCAGGAGCATGGCCAGGGTCAGCAGACCCGTGGCCGCGGCCCAGAAGATCCGCATCCACTTGGGGCCGTCCTGGTTGGGGTCCTCGATCTTCGAGGCAAAGTTCGACATGACCAGGGCGCCCGAGTCGGCGCTGGTCACGTAGAACAGCAGACCCGTGAAAGTCGCCACTGCCGCAGCGGCCGTCGCCCCCGGGTACTGGCCGAGGAGGGTGTAGAAGGCCTGCTCCGGTGTGTTCATGATCGAATCACCGAAGGCCGTGTTCTTCTGCTCGTAGATCAGGTTCAAGGCGGAATTGCCGAAGATCGAGATCCAGATCAGGATGAACGCGAACGGGATGGTCAGGGTTCCCACCACGAACTGGCGAATCGTGCGGCCGCGGGAGATGCGGGCCAGGAACAACCCCACGAACGGGGACCACGCGACCCACCAGGCCCAGAAGAACAGGGTCCAGGTGTTCATCCAGTCGGTCGGGTGGTCGAAGGCCATCGCGTCCAGGGTCATGCCGGGGAAGCGGCTGAGGTAATCGCCCAGGTTCATGACCAAGCCGTTCATCAGGAAGTCGGTGTCGCCGAAGACCAGGACGTACAGCAGCAGGGCGAGGGCCAGGTAGATGTTCAGCTCCGAGAGGCGGCGGATGCCCTTGTCGACGCCGGACACCGCGGAGGCGATCGCCATGAGGACCGAGACCGCGATGAGTCCGGCCTGGACGCCGACGCTCTGAGGGACGTCGAACAGGAACTGCAACCCGTAGTTGATCTGCACGACGCCGATTCCGAGCGACGTCGCCACACCGAACACGGTTCCGAGCAGAGCTGAGATGTCGACGGCGTCGCCCGCGGCTCCCTTGATGCGTTTGCCGATGATCGGGTACAGGGCGGAGCGGATCGACAGCGGCAGGTTGAACCGGTAGGCGAAGTAGCCGAAAGCGAGGCCCATCAGCGCGTACATTCCCCAACCGGTCAGCCCGTAGTGGAACAGGGTCCAGACGACGGCCTGGCGGGCGGCCTCAGCGGTCTCACCGTTGCCCTGCGCGGGGCTGTAGTACTGCGTGACCGGTTCCAGGACGGAATAGAACATGAGGTCGACGCCGATGCCCGCGGCGAAGAGCATCGCGGCCCAGGAGAACAACGGGAACTGCGGGCGCGAATGGTCCGGGCCGAGGCGAATCTTCCCTTGTCTGCTCGCCGCCACGACGATGATGAACACGACCACGGCGGTGCCGGTCAGGATGTAGAACCACCCGAAGTTCTGGGACACCCAGGCGACCACGGTCCCCAGGACGCTGCTGGCCGAGTCCGGGGCCAGGAGCGCCCAGAGGGAGATCGCAACGACGCCCAGGGCGGCGCCCAGAAAGACCTTCCAGTTGGTGGTCATCGGGGCGTATCGGTGGGCTCCGGTCGGAGGGTTGGCCGAGTCGGGAGTGGGGGACGGTTCCTGGGAACGAGTAGGGGCTGCTGTGCTGTCTTCGGGTCTGTTCATGGAGTCTCTGCGATCGGTTGCGTACTGATAAGTCTGCTTATATCCAGCCGATCAACATTAACCCATAGCCTCGTGGTGCTGGTACTTGATGTCGTCACCGTTCACTCGACGGACGACGTCGTGCTGTCAGCCTTCGAGGAGACCCCGGATGTCTTCGGCACCGAAGGCCGAGGAGAAGATCTCGCCCTCGTCCATCACGGCGTCGAACAGAGCCGCCTTGGAGTCCTTGAGGTCCATGACTTTCTCCTCGATGGTTCCCGAGGACACGAGCCGATAGACCATGACATTGCGTTTTTGCCCGATGCGGTGCGTCCGGTCCACCGCCTGCGCCTCGGCCGCCGGGTTCCACCACGGATCCATGATGAAGCAGTAGTCGGCCGCGGTCAGATTCAGCCCGAATCCGCCGGCCTTGAGGCTGATCAGGAAAATCGGTGCCTTGCCCTCGTTGAAGGCGTCCAGGACCGCCCCACGGTCTCTCGTCGAACCATCGAGGTACAGGTAGGGGATGCCCTCCTCGTCCAGCACCTGGCCGATGAGCTTGAGGAAGCTGGTGAACTGGCTGAACACCAGGGCCCTGTGCCCGTCCTGGATGATTTCCGGCAACTGCTCCCTGAGATAGGACAGTTTCGAGGACTCGACGTCCCGTTGCTCCTCGTCGACGAGCCCCGCGGCCAAGGACAGCCTGCGCAGCATCGTGAGGGACTGGAAAATGGTGAACCTGTTCTTGTCCATGTCCTGGAGCAGACCGAGGATCTTCTGGCGCTCCCGCTGGAGCCTCGTGTCGTAGACCTTGCGGTGCTCCTCGGTGAGGCCCAGATCGACCCTGTGCTCCTGCTTCTCCGGAAGTTCGGCCGCCACGAGCTCTTTGGTGCGGCGCATCATCAACGGACGAATCCTCTTGCGCAGTCTGGGCAGGGCGTCCGGCGCCTCGCCGCTCGAGATGGGCTTGGCGTAGAAGTGGCGGAACTTCCTGGCCGAGGGGAACAGGCCGGGTGCCGCGATCGAGAACATGGACCACAGCTCCATCAGGTCGTTCTCCATCGGGGTGCCGGTCACGACCAGAGTGAACCGGGTCGGCAGATCGCGGGCGATGCGATGGGCTTTGGTCTTGGCGTTCTTGATGAACTGTGCCTCGTCCAGCACCAGACCGGTCAGCCCGAGTTCGCCGTACTGGTCGCCGTCGATCCTGAGCAGAGCGTAGGACGTGATGACGACGTCGGCACCTTCCGTCCGCTCGGCGACCGAGGACTTCGCCTTGGCCGAGGTGGAGGTGACCAACGCGGTGCTGAGGGTCGGGGCGAAGCGGGCGATCTCCCGCTCCCAGTTGGGGGCCACCGACGTCGGTGCCACGACCAGGAAACGGGGGCGCTGGGCGGCGTCGGACCGTTCCTTCTCGTGGACCTCGAAGGCGTGCAGGAACATCGCGATGGCCTGGACGGTTTTGCCCAGACCCATGTCATCCGCGAGCACGCCGCCGAGCCGGTGGTCGTACAGGAAGGAGAGCCACCTGAACCCCTCGAGCTGGTACGGACGCAGATGCGCCGTCAGGTTCTCCGGCAATTCGGCCTGGGGAATCTCCTCGAGCTCGAGGAGCGACTGGACCGACTCGTTCCATTCCTCGGCCACACGGACGTCCGTCGCGAGGTCCTCCAGATCTTCCCAGAGGCCGGCCTGGTGGCGGCTGATCTGCAGCGGGGCAGACTCGTCGCGCAGTTGGCGGGCCTCGGACATCAGGTCGCGGAGCTTCTGGAATTCGGGCCGGTCGAGCCGGAAGTAGGAACCGTCGCCCAGGAGGAGGTGCTTCTGGCCGGAATCGAGCGCCCTGAAGATGTCGGCGAAGGGCACGTACCAGTTTCCGGCACGAACGGTGACTCCCAGATCGAACCAGTCACGGTCGCCGGTCGATTCGACCGACACCGTGATCTGCGTGTCCGCATCCAGGGACTTGAACTCAGGAACGTCCCCCTGGGTGCGGACCGTGACGCCCGGCAGGGCCTCGACCGCGGGTATCACCCGTTCGACCAGGTCATGGGTCTCCCAACCGGAGCAGTTCGTGTGCCGGAACGACATTTCCGGCAGAACCCGGCGCACCTCGGAGACCACCGCCTGCTCGAGCTCGTTGTCCCGAATCTCCCGGAAGGGATCCGGGCGGCCGACGATCACGGGAACGCTGACACGGTCCTCGCCGTCCGCACCCTCGGACCCCGGATCCTCCGCGGGGTCATCGGGCCACCGCACGGGAGATTTCGGGTAATTCCAGAACCAGTCCGACGACGCCGGGAACACCGTGCTGCTCTCTTCGGCAGGTTCGTGGAAGGTCACTTCGAGCACCAGTTCGGGGATCTCGACCTCGGGCAACGCGGAGGCGGCGTCGCCCTCGGGGACGATGCTGACCCGGCGAGCGATCTGCGGGTAGAAGTCCTCGGCGAAATCCCTGATGTCCGATTCGGGGATCGACAGGGCGCCGTCCTCCGCAATCGACCGTGCGAGCGGATTCGGCGGCTCGGACAGGGGCAGGAAGAGGACTTCGGTATCCTCCGAAATCCATCCCACGTCCACGGCACGGGCCGCCAGTTCGGGCAGCGGCGAGGGCTGGGTGGTCTGCCAGGTGCCGGAATCCTGCGCTTCGCTGACGTATTGCGCGTGCACCGAACCGCCCAGCGCAACATACGCCTGGGGAGAGCGCGGGTTGCCGAGGGGGAAGAGGGACTGCCCGGGAACCCAGGTGGTCTCCTGGTCCCCGTTCTCATCCGTCGGGGGCCCGAGAGGAAGCCGAAGACCGGGGGAAATCTCCAGGCCACCGGATTCGTCCTTGTCCACCCGCAACTCGAGTTCCGTGTCCGGAGCCAGCCCGAGGGACACGGGCCTTCCTCGGACGAGGATCGTGATGTCGATCGAGGCGGCCCTCTCCAAGAGGTCCCAGACCAGGGGAGACGTCACGTGCTCGAGGGAGAGATGATCGTGCGACGACACGTAGGGACTCTGATCCGCATGGACCACGGCGTAGAACTCGCGGAACCACGAGGCCTGGTCCTCGGGAATGCCGAGGTCCGGCATCGAGGACTTGGAGAACTCGCCCCAGCTCAGCCCACCCTTGATCCATTTGCCCCGTGCTCCCAATTTCAACGGGCGTGCGGTGATGCGGACCGGGGCCGCCGCATCCCCGCCGTGCAGGCCCAACCCATGATGACGGGGAACCTCGAAGTCCAGATCCAAGGCGCTGGGAACGTCCTGACCGACGACCTGGCGCTGGGACTGGAGGGCTCGCGTCATCCGGCGACGCCACGAGGACTGCATCTCGCCCAGGGCACGGTTCGAGGACCGGTTCGCGGTCTCCGTGGCAGAAAAGTCGGTGAAGGTTTCCGCGGCGGAGGCGGGAACCTGCACCCCGGACTGTTCGGACCAGCGGCGGACCGCATCCGGCAGGGCACCGCGGTCGGAATTCCTCTCCTGCGGTTCACCACCGGACGACGCCGATCTGATCGGTTGGCTCTCGGACGGCTCGCCCCAGCCGCCCTCGTGGAACCAGCCCAGCAGCGCGGCCACGACGTGCTTGCAATTGGTGCCCACCGGGCACGAGCAGAACGAGTGGAACGGAGCGGAGTGGGTGACCTTTTCCTCGGGGAAAATGACGGTTTGTGAATACGTCTGGCGCTGGCTGCCGGAGACCTTGGCCGAGAACGTCAGGCTGTCGGCGTCGTAGGTCGCGGAGAGCACCTTGCCCGCGCGGTAGTAGCGCTCACCGCGACCGAACGCGTTGTGTCCGGCCGCGGAGATGATCTGTGCGACGGACACCGGCAACTGCTGGGCGGGAAATGGCATAACTTCCAATCTAGTACTTCTGCGAAGACATTGAGAGGTGGGTCTTTTCATCTCGGCCCGTCCCTGGGTATGCTGAGGAACAGCTTCAAGAGACTCAACTGCAAAGCTCCGACTTGGTTGAGCGCCAACCCCATGTTCACGGGTGGTTCGGATGACGAAGCGGTCTATATTCGCCGTTCGCGGCAGAAGTAGTTTGGTATAGGCAAGAGCATCGAAAGGATTGCGCGCTCGCGCTGATGGCAATGTCCCACAATTCCGCCCGCCCCGATTTTTCTGCGGCAATTCCTGTTTCCCGCGGCTACCAGGCCATGAGCATCCAGGAATATGCCCGGGTCGATTCCGCGCGGTCCGAATTCCTCAACTTCCTCCTGGCGCCGGCCGGAACGGGTGAGCCGATCGTCGATCTGGCGGTGGGCAGCGCCGCATGAGTTCAGGCTCGAGAGGCCTGTTGCTCGATTCGGACGTCCTCGCGGAGATCCGACGTTCACGGCCGAACCCCACGATCGTCGCTTTCCTGCGCCGCCGCGCCCATCGGACCCTCTTTCTCTCCACGCTCTCCTTGGGGGAGCTCAGGGGGCTGTATCCCCAGCCCGAAACGGAACGTTGGTTGGACGAACTCGTCGAACGGTTCGCCGGGCATGTGCTCGAGGTGGACTCCCGGGTGGCTCGGGAATGGGCGGGAAGGTCCACGCCCCAGTCGATCCTTCGTCTGGGCAAGAGTCCCGGCGCGTCCTGGACGGGAGCCGCGGTCGAGGGGCTCGTCGCGGCGACCGCGCGGGTCCACAATCTGACCGTGATCTCGTCCAAGTCGGAAACCTATCGTTCGTGGGGCGTCGAAGCGCTCGACCCCTGGACGGAGGCCTAGGCCGGCTGCGCCGGCAGTCCGCCCGAGGGCGGAGCCGGGGGAGACGGGACCGGGGGATCGGGGCTAGGGCGCCCCGACGTGCCGTGAAAAGGGCAGGGGCCGGTGCCGCGTCATCGGCCGTCCGCGTCCCGGTGAGCCCGGGCCGCGCTGTTCGCGCCACCTGTGCAATTGCCGAATTCTGTGGAACTCGCCGGCCCGATGATAATGCCGCTCGAGTTCGCGGGACGTCGCCGACCACGACTTGGCCTCCATCGCACGCCTGCCGTTGATGGCCAACTCGGCCCGAGCGGACGGCTCGAGGAGCGACTCCACCGTGTCACGCAGCATGCCGAGATCACCCGGGCGGTACAGACGGCCCGTGACGCCGTCCTCGCTGATGTCCAACGGGCCCCCGCGCCCCACGGCCACCGTGGCAACTCCCGAAGCCATTGCTTCCTGGAGCGTCTGCCCGAACGTCTCGAACTCTCCGGGGTGAGCGAAGACGTCGAGGCTCGCCACGTGCTCGGCCAGGTCCGTGCCCGTGAGCTGACCCGTGAACGTCGCTCGGTGCAGCGTCGAAGCGAGCCGTGACGCATCCGGCCCGTCCCCGACAATCACGAGTTTGACCCCCGGCAAGGACTGGAGCACGCGCAGGTCCTCGACTTGCTTCTCCGAGGCCAGACGCCCGACGAAGCCGACGAGAGTGTCCCCGTCCCCCGCGCCGAGGCGGCGTCGCAGATCAGCATTGCGGCGATCCGGACGGAACAGCTCGGTGTCTACTCCGCGCCCCCACCGGAAGAGGCGGGGGACACCGAGGGTCTCCAGATACTCTGCCGAGGACCGGGAAGGAGCAAGCGTCAACGTCGCTTCCCGGTGGATCGCAGCGATGCGGTGGTCCGCCGTCGACTCGAGCCACGGCATCCCGTATCGATGCGTGTACGCCGCCACGTCCGTCTGATAGACCGCGACGCTGGGGATCCCGAGGTTTTTCGCCGCAGTCACGGCGCGTGCCCCCAGGACGAACGGCGAGGCGACGTGCACGACGTCGGGCTGGTAATCCACCATGATCCTGCGCACGGCCGAGACCGTGCCCGCGGAGAACCGAAGGGTCCGATAGCCCGTGAGCGGCAGAGACGGCAGCCGCAGGGTCGGTACACCTTCCACGTCGTCGACCCACTGGCCCGGTGCGGGAAGGACGACGCCGGCACCTTCCGAAGGAGGCGCCGCGTCGTTTCCCCGCCGCCCACCGGGCGACGTCGTGTCGGTGGATCGAACGGTCCTGGGGTGAGCCCAGTCCGAGGGTTTGAGGGCCCGGCCGGAGGGCGCGAGATGCATGACCTCATGCCCCATGCGGCGCAGATTCTCGGCGCTGCGCAGAAGGGAAGTGGTCACACCGCTCATGTGGGGGACAAATGATTCCGCAACCATCAGAATTCGCACACTCCTAGAACAACCGCCGATTCCGAACATGGGGTGAAGCCGTGAGGGACTTCGGATTGCCTGTGGATTAAAAGCCAAACGCCCGCGCGCGTGACATGATGAGAGGCGATGATGAAGACGCCTCGCAGACCCCCGCGCTCCCGGTCGTTGCCCATGCCGCTGTGGCTCCAGGCCATGATCGAAATACTCCTGACCAGCATCGCTTCGCTGGTCGTCGTCCTCGTCGTGCTCCTGATCGGATGGGCCTCCCTCGGGTTCGTCGGCTCGCCGGCAACGGTCGTGGCGGCGACGGGCCAGGTGTGGCTGGCGGGCCACGGCGTGGACCTGCACCTGAATATCCCCATGACGGACAACGCGCAGGCCGTCAGCGGAGTCGCGAGGCTGACGCCGCTCGGGCTGACCCTGGTGCTGCTCCTCTTCGCACGGCGAGCAGGCAAGCGGCTCGCGCGGGCGTCCTACGAGGGCCAGTTCTGGCAGGCCCTGGTCGGGGCCGGGCTGGTCTACATGGCCATCGGCGTCGCGCTGAGCCTCGTGACGAGCACCTCGGCGCTGTCGACCAACCCCTTGGTGTCCGCGATCGTGCCGCTCGGCGTGCTCCTGGTCGGGATGTTCTGGGGCGGGCACAAGGTCGCGGGCTCCTGGTTGCGTCTGGTCGGCATCGACCCGCAGGAGCTCTCCGACCGGTACAGCCAGTATTCCAAGTGGGCCGGGGCCTACCTGGTCTCTCTGATTCGCGCGGCCTGGGTCGGTTTCATGGGCCTCATCGCGACCGGCGCCCTCCTGGCCGGTGTCTCGATCTTCTTCCACTGGAACCGCATGATCGCGCTGTACCAGGGCCTGCATGGCGGCTTCCTCGGGGACCTCTCGGTGACCTTGTTGCAGTTCGCCCTGTTGCCCAATCTGATTGTCTTCGCTCTCGCCTGGGGGAGCGGCGCCGGATTCTCCGTCGGGGAGGGGACCCTGGTGTCACCTGCGACCACGCACGCAGGCGCGCTGCCCTCCCTCCCGGTCCTGGGGGCCGTACCCGCGGACGCCACGGCCTGGGCCTACGTTGTTCTGGCCCTGCCGATTCTCGCCGGTGCGCTCGCGGGGTGGTATTTCATTCGTGAGGGCGAGAACCACCTCGACGAATGGTTCGCCCTCAAACTGTCCTGGCGTTGGCTCGCCGCCGTGCTCTCGGGGCTGACCCTGGCCATCGGCCTGGGCATCCTGGTCGGTCTTGGCGCATGTCTCCTGGCGGCCATGGCCCACGGATCGTTGGGTGTCGGCAGGTTCACTGATTTCGGTCCCAACCCTTGGGTCACGGGCATCTGGGCGGCGGTGACCGTTGCGATCGGCGCCGTGATCGGTCAGTTGGTCGGTCCGTGGATCGAACATGATCCGGCCACGGACGTCGAGCCCGAGCCGCGGTCGAAGCGCCCGACCAAGGAGGCCTCGAGCACGGAGAGGTCGTCCAAGGGTGCGCGGCGTACGACGGCGGCCACGACGTCGTCGAGCAGCTCGACCGGGACGACTGGCCGGGCAACCTCCCGAGATGGAGCCTCGGCCTCGAATACCTCGAAGCGGACGGCGTCGACCCGAGCGGCGTCCGGGGCGGGGGCCACGAGAGCCGGAGCAACGCACGGGTCCGGCTCGAAGACTCGATCTGCTTCCGCGCCCGCCTCATCGACGTCGGGATCGTCCGATCACGGATCGGGGGAGCGACCGACCAAGGTCACGGCCTCTTCCCGCAAGGTGGCACAGGAACCGATCGAAGCCGATTCCGCGTCGAATGGGGCCGAAGCGACCACAACCGGAACCGGCGCCGGAGACTCGGCCCTGCCCTGGGCCGGCCCCGGGGCAACCGGATCTGCCGCCGAGCAGGACCGGGCCGGTCAGGCACGGGACGAGAAGGACACGCGTCCGGATTCGGCGGCCGAGCAATCCAGCGGGTCGTCGGAGGCCTCGTCGACCTCGGACGCGGGCGCTTCCGGGGATGCCCAGGAGAGCGGATCGGCCCCGACGGAGCCCGAGGAACCGCACGCGGTCCCCGAGAAACGCCCCGTTATCGGGCGGCCGAAACGTCGTCGTCGCTGACCGCGACGTCGACGCGGCGGCGTCACCAGTGGATCTTGCTCATCATGGAATCGTAGAGACTCTGTCGGCAGCCGTCCCCCGAGGAAATGGTCAGCGAGTTCTCGACGCATTCCCGGTACTCGGAAGTCACTCCCCACAGGGCAAGATTCACGCCGGCGTTGGCGGCGAAATAAAGGTCGGCCAGGAGGACGAGCGACAGGACGACGTACCCGATCCAGCCCGCGCGGATCCGCTTCAACGCGACCATGGTCAGGATGCACCAGAGCGCGGCCGCAATCATGAGGATCATGGACACGATCAGAGCCGCCGCCCCGACGGGCGACGTGGAGAGCAGACTGGCCACGAGCCCCGCGACCGACAGCAGAATCGTGATCCGCGACCGATAAACCAGTGAGTGATGATGCCGTGGATTCGTCTGGTCCTCTGCGGGGCTGGGTGATGTCATGTCGTCAACCCTACCGGCCGTATCGGTAGGGTTGATCGCATGCGAATAGTGGTCATGGTCTCCGGCTCCGGAACCAATCTTCAGTCTCTGCTGGATGCCGTTCGGGCCGGAACGCTCGACGCCGATGTGGTCGCGGTCGGTGCGGACAAACCGTGCCGTGGCATCGAACGAGCCGGCGAGGCCGGAATCGAGGACTTCGTGGTCCTGCCGGGCGACTACCCGGACCGCGCGGCGTGGAACCGGGCCCTCGAGGAAAAAATCGCCTCGTACGATCCGGACTACGTGGTTTTCGCCGGATTCATGCGCATCGTGGATGCTCGGCTGGTGGCTCGGTTCGAGCGGAGGATCATCAATACGCATCCCGCTTTGTTGCCGTCCTTCCCCGGCGCCCACGGCGTGCGGGACGCCCTCGCCCACGGCGTCAAAATCACGGGGGTCACGGTCCACCTCGTGGACTCCGGCGTGGACACCGGACCCATCCTGGCCCAGGCCGCGGTGCCCGTCCTGGACAACGACGACGAGCAGACCCTCCACGAACGCATCAAGCAGGAGGAGCGGACACTGCTCGTAACCACCATCAAGAACTTGGCGACCTGCCCATAGACTGGACGTCGTCACCGACAAGCAGTCAGCCAGAACCGAAGAGTTGGAGTTTCCGTGTCCCTGACCGAACTGGACCGTGTGCCGTTCAAGAGAGCCCTGATTTCCGTTTTCGACAAGACCGGGCTGGACGACCTTGCCCGCGGCCTGCACGAGGCCGGCGTGGACATCGTCTCCACGGGTTCCACGGCACAGAAAATCAAGGACGCCGGCGTCCCGGTCACGGAGGTCGCCGAGATCACCGAGTTCCCCGAATGCCTCGAGGGGCGGGTCAAGACGCTGCACCCGCGGATCCACGCAGGAATCCTCGCCGATCGTCGCAAGAGCGATCACGTCCAGCAGCTCTCTGACCTGGGCGTCGATCCTTTCGACCTCGTCGTCGTCAATCTGTACCCCTTCGCCGACACCGTCGCTTCGGGCGCCGGCGAAGAGGACATCATCGAGAAGATCGATATCGGGGGCCCCTCGATGGTCCGTGCGGCAGCGAAGAACCACCACAGCGTGTCGGTCGTCGTGGATCCGAAGCAGTACGAGCGCGTCGTCGAGGCCGCCCGCGGCGGAGGGTTCGATCTGGCCGAAAGGCGGCGGTTGGCGGCGGGAGCCTTCTCCCACACGGCCGCCTACGACACCGCCGTGGCAACCTGGACCCAGCAGCAATTCGCCCAGGACCCGGACGCCAACTTCTGGCCGCCCTACGCCGGTATGGGCTTCGAACGCTCGGAATCCTTGCGGTACGGGGAGAACCCGCACCAGCGCGGAGCCCTGTACGTCGACCCCGCGGCCGCTCCCGGCATCGCTCAGGCGGAACAGCTCGGCGGCAAGGACATGTCCTACAACAACTACGTGGACGGCGACGCCGCCCTCCGCGCGGCCTACGACTTCGACGATCCCGCGGTCGCCGTGATCAAGCACAACAATCCCTGCGGCATCGCGGTGGCCGGCCCCGACGCGGAGGACCCCATCGCGGAAGCGCACCGCAAGGCCCACGCCTGCGACCCGCTGTCCGCATACGGTGGCGTGATCGCGGCCAACCGCGAGGTGACCCGCGGAATGGCCGAGACGGTCAAGGGGATCTTCACCGAAGTGATTATTGCGCCGTCCTATGAGCCCGAAGCCCTCGAACTCCTCCGGACGAAAAAGAACCTCAGGATCCTGGTTCTTCCCGAGGGCTTCGAGCGCGGATCCGTCGAATACCGGCAGGTGTCCGGGGGCGCCCTGTTCCAGCAGAGCGACCGCTTGCAGGCCGAAGGCGACGACCCGTCGACGTGGAGCCTCGTGGCCGGGTCCGCGGCGGACGAGAAAACGCTTCAGGACTTGGCCTTCGCGTGGCGTGCTCTGCGTTCGGCCAAGTCCAACGCGATCCTTCTGGCCGACGACGGCGCCGCCGTCGGCATCGGCATGGGGCAGGTCAACCGAGTCGATTCGTGCAAGCTCTCGGTCGAACGAGCCAACTCCTTGGGCCAGGACGGCCAGGAGAGAGCCCGCGGCGCCGTGGCAGCGTCCGATGCCTTCTTCCCCTTCGCCGACGGCCTCGAGGTCCTGCTGGAATCCGGTGTGCGCGCCGTCGTCCAACCGGGCGGTTCGATCCGCGACGAGGAAGTCATCGAGGCGGCCGAGAAGGCCGGCGTGACCATGTACGTGACGGGCTCCCGTCACTTCTTCCACTAGCACGGTCGCCGGCGGCATGCCGCTTCCCTCCACGCGATGGACCTGACAGGTCTCGTTCGGGGAGGGGCGCGGCGGCCGACGACGCCGCGCGCTCACCTCTTGGGTGGGACCGCTCGGCGGTGGCGGGCGAAGCAATTGACCCTCCGGGTCGAGGGGGACCAAAATCAGGTCATGCGCAGTGACGGGGAGAACGAGGCGGGCGAATCAGTGACCATCTACGATGTGGCTGCTGAAGCCGGAGTCGCCGCATCCACCGTCTCCAGGACCTTTTCCCGGCCCGGCCGGGTTTCCTACTCCACGGCGGAGAAAGTGCGCGCCGCGGCAGAACGCATCGGGTACCGGACCGAGGCCGTGGCGCGTGCCTCCGCTGCCGGTGGATCGGCAACGAAGACGCTGGGCCTTGTGGTCGCGGACATCGCCAACCCCGTGTTCATCGAGATGGTGCGGGGCGCGGAGTACGCCGCGTCGCAGGCGGGGCTCACGGTGGTCTTCTCCAATGCCCGCGAGAACGGCAAGCGCGAGTACGAGGCCCTGAACCGCGCCCTGCCGACGGTCGACGGACTGCTTCTCGCGGGGTCCCGACTGCCGGACACCACAATCCGCACTGTCGCCAAACAGAAGGCGATGGTCGTCATGAACCGAGAGGTGCGCGGCGTCGCGTCGGTCGTGATCGACCAGCGCGAAGGTGCCCGCACCGCGGCCGAACATCTGGCGAGTCACGGGGCACGCAGCATCGCCTACCTCTCGGGCCCCGAACGATCGTGGGCCGACGGCATGCGGTGGACCGGGGTCCGTGATGCGGCGGCCGCGCTCGGGATCGAGGCCCGGCGGCTGGGCCCGTTCCTGCCCACCATGACCGGCGGACAACGTGCCGCCGAAACATGGTTGGGCTCCCGCACGGACGGCGTGATCGCCTACAACGACCTGATGGCCCTCAGCTTCATGCAGACCGTCCAGATCCGGGGCCTGGAGGTTCCGGACGACGTCGGCATCGTGGGTTTCGACGACCTGCTGGCCTCCCGCCTGACCAGGCCCCAGCTGAGTACGGTCGTCGGGCCGCTCGAACGCATGGGTGCCACGGCTGCGGCCCACGTGATGGCGATAGCGAACGGGGCACAGGCCACCACGGACCGGCCGGTCGTCATGCCCGCACGATTGATTGCTCGGGGCAGCTCGGAGCCGCAGCCCTGAGTGCACGGCGTGCCGTCGACGGCCGTCTGCTCGCGCAGCTCTGGTGATCGGCCGCCGCACGTCGACCGGTTGCCGAGGCTTCGTCGGGATCTGGCCTGATGGCAACTCATGGCAACCGTTGCACGTGTCACCACGTCCCGACGTGCAATGGACTCATGACACAGTCCATTGCCACACACCCCGATCGGCTCCTCCCCGCGGACCCTGCGACGCGGACCATCGCGCGGGAACTCGTGGAGGTCGCCGAGACACTTCCGTTGCTCTCTCCGCACGGGCACGTTCCGGCGGAGGCCATCGCGCGCAATGATGCGTTCCCGGATCCCGCGGCCTTGCTGATCAGCCCGGACCATTATGTGTATCGCCTGCTCAACGCCGACGGCGTGAATCTGGAGGAGGTCAACGCAGGCACCTCCGACGCCGCCGACCCGCGGGACGTCTGGCAGGCCTTCTGCAAGCGGTGGGAGCTCTTCGACGGCACGGCATCCGGGTACTGGCTCCGCCGCGAGCTGGTCACCGTCTTCGACATCGACGACGCCACGATCGATGGGGCCCCCGCCGACGAACTCTACGACCGGATCTCCGACGTGCTGGCACGGCCCGCCTTCCGTCCGCGGCAGTTGTTCCGGGACTTCGGTCTGGAAGTCCTGGCGACCACGGATGATCCGCTGGACGATCTGTCGGCGCACCGACAGCTGGCAGAGGACCAGGATTTTGCGGGGAAGGTCCTTCCCACGTTCCGCCCGGACGCCTACGTCAAATTCTGGAATCCGTCCTTCGCCACGAACGCCGATCGACTCGTCCAGGAAGCCGGCGACGGTCTGTCCGGGTACCGGGGCTATCTCCGCGGCATGGAGAATCGTCGTCGTCACTTCGTCGGCAACGGCGCGGTCTCGGCCGATCACGGTGTGTGGCGGCCCGAAGCCGTCCGTTTGGACGACGCCGAGGCGGCCGAACTGTTCGAGAAGGGCATCTCGGGCACGGCCACGGAGGCGGAGGCCCTGCGGTTCGAGGCGAACATGACCTACCAGTTCGCCCGGATGTCCGCGGACGACGGCCTGACCATGACGATCCACCCTGGTTCCTATCGCGACCACAGCACGCACACGGTCGAACGCTTCGGCCCGGATACGGGCAACGACATCCCCTTTGCGGTCGACTTCACCCGGGGTCTGCAACCGTTGCTGTCCGATTTCGGCAATTCTGACGATTTCAACCTGGTGCTCTTCACGCTCGACGAGACCACGTTCTCGCGGGAGATCGCGCCCCTCGCCGGGTTCTACAGGGCGGTCTACGCGGGCGCCCCCTGGTGGTTCCTGGACGAGCCGGACGCGATGCACCGATTCCGCGCGGCGACGACCGGGACCCTCGGATTCTCCCGAAGCTCCGGTTTCATCGACGACACGCGAGCATTCTGCTCCATACCGGCCCGTCACGACGCCGCCCGCCGCGTCGACGCCGGCTTTCTGGCCAGGCTTGTGGTCGAGCACCGCATCACCGAGGAGCGTGCCCGCACGGCGATGGTCGAGCTCACGGACACGAATCCCCGAAAGGTCTTCAACCTATGAGCACACCGCTGAACAGGACTACCGCGGGGGAACGCACGGGGTCGGTTCCGCCCGTCCGCATGGTTCACCTGGGTCTGGGCGCCTTCCACCGCGCTCACCAGGCATGGTTCACCCAGCACGCCGAGACGGACGCCGCCCGCCCCGAGTGGGGCATCGCTGCCTTCACCGGCAGAAGCTCCCGGGCCGCGGAAGACCTGACGGCCCAGGACGGGTTGTACATCCTGGTGGAGCGCTCGGCCGAAGGAGACGCCTTCGAACTGATGGGTGCCGTCGTCGAGGCGAACCCGGCATCGGATTCGCCCCGGCTGGTCGCGCTGCTCTCCGATGCCGATGTGGCGGTCGTGACCCTGACCGTGACGGAAGCCGGGTACCACCTGGACCCTTCCGGACGGTTGGACACCGACGACGAAGCCGTGTCATCGGACGTCGCCGCGCTGAAGAAAGCCCTGCCGGAACCCGCCGCGGCCCCGGAACTGCGCACCGCGGCCGGCCGGCTGGTCCTGGGCCTCGACCGGCGGATCCGGTCTCTCGGGGACCGGTCGGGTATCGCCGTCGTCTCGTGCGACAACATGGCCGACAACGCGACCGCGGTGCGCAACGCGGTCCTCGGGATGGCCCGAGCGTGCCAGGACGGACTCGCCGAGAGACTCGACGAAGCCGTTTCGTGGGTCGGGACCTCCGTCGACCGGATCACCCCCGCGACCACGCAGGACCTGCGGCGCGAGGTGGCCGAGGAGACAGGGTACGACGACGTCGCCCCCGTCGTCGCGGAGCCCTTTCGCTCCTGGGTCCTGGCGGGTGAATTCCCGGCCGGACGGCCCGCGTGGGAGAACGCGGGTGCGGAATTCGTCGAGGACCTCGAGCCGTTCGAGCGCCGGAAACTGTGGTTGCTGAACGGAACCCACAGCTACATGGCCTATGCGGGGCAGACGGCAGGTCACCGTTCGGTTGCCGAAGCCATCGCGGACCCGGAGATCCTGCAGGGTGTCGAAGACTTCTGGGACGAAGCAGCGAGGCACCTGACCGATCCTCGCCTGGACATCCCGGCATACCGGGAGAGCCTGCTGGCCCGCTACCGCAATCCCCGGATCCACCATCTGCTGGCCCAGATCGGGAAGGACGGAGCGCAGAAGATGCGCATCCGTGCCGTGCCCGTGTACGAGGCGGAACGCGCATCGGGTCGGACCGGCGCCGCGGCCGCCCGGTCGATCCGGGCCTGGATCGACTGGCTCCGGACCCAGGATCCCGAGCACCTCGAGGACGGGGAAGCCGACGCGCTCCGGCAGGCGCTCGCCGGGGCAGAACCCGCACGGGCGCTGCTCGATGTGCTCCGCCCGGGTCTCGGCCAGGATGCGCACCTCGTCTCACTGGTGATCGCCGGCGACTGACTGTTCCCCACGACGACCCATCGAAAGGACAAGAGAAGAATGCGTATTGAGAAGGCAGAAGTCTTTGTCACGAGTCCCTCCCGCAACTTCGTGACGCTCAGGATCACGACCGACGACGGCGTGACCGGGATCGGGGACGCGACACTCAACGGGCGCGAGCTCGCCGTCGCTACGTATCTCCGGGAACACGTCTGCCAGTTGCTGCTGGACAAGGACCCCAGCACCATCGAGGACACCTGGCAGTTCCTGTACCGGGCGTCGTACTGGCGTCGTGGGCCGGTCACGATGGCCGCGATTGCCGCGGTCGACATGGCCTTGTGGGACATCAAGGGCAAGGTCGCGGGTCTGCCCGTGTACCAGCTCCTGGGAGGGGCATCGCGTCGCGCCTGCCGGGCGTACGGCCACGCCTCGGGGCGGGACCTGGAGCACCTCTTCGATTCGATCCGCGAGGAACTGGACCTGGGGTACACGTCGATTCGCGTCCAGACATCGGTCCCCGGGATCGAGAAGCTGTACGGCGTCGCGGCGCAGGAACAATCGACGGGGGAGAGGTACGATTTCGAACCCGCCAACCGCGGAACCCAGCCCGTCGAAGAGGATTGGGACACCCGGGCCTATCTCCGCCACGTGCCCACCGTGTTCGAGGCGGTGCGCAACGAATTCGGCCCGGAGCTGCCGCTGCTGCATGACGGCCACCACCGGATGACCCCGCGCGAGGCCGCCCAGTTGGGCAAGTCGCTGGAACCGTTCGACCTGTACTGGCTCGAGGACTGCACTCCGGCAGAGAACCAGGAGGCCCTGCGTCTCGTCCGCCAGCACACCACGACCCCTTTGGCGATCGGGGAGGTTTTCAACTCTGTCTACGACATCAAGGACCTCATCCAGGAGCAGCTGATCGACTTCGTCCGTTGCGCGTCGACTCACTTCGGCGGCATCACACCGTTGCGGAAGGTCATGAATTTCGCCGAGATGTACCAGGTCAGGTCCGGTTTCCATGGGCCGACCGATGTGTCGCCGATCGGGTTCGCGGCCCAGTTGCACCTGGGTCTGTCGATCCACAACTACGGCCTGCAGGAGTACATGCCGCACTCCCGGCTGACCCGCGAGGTCTTCCACGAGGGCCTGACTTTCGAGAACGGGTACCTGCACCCCGGCGACGCTCCGGGTCTCGGAGTCGACTTCGATGAGACGGCGGCCGGTCGTTTCCCCTACGATCAGGCTTATCTTCCTTACAACCGACTCGCCGATGGGACCGTTCACAATTGGTAGACCACCATCTCTCCGCACCTCCGCTGATCCTGGTCATGGGAGTCTCGGGCGCAGGCAAGACGACGATCGGCTCTCTGCTCGCGAGCCGTCTCGGGGCCGAGTTCATCGACGCCGACTCTCTCCATCCTCTGTCCAATGTGGAGAAGATGGCGGCCGGGAACCCCCTGACGGACGAGGACCGGTGGCCGTGGCTGCACGTCGTCGGGCAGACGCTGCAGAAGGCCGCGGCCGTTGGGCCGGAGGGCACGGGCCTGGTCATCGCCTGCTCGGCCCTCCGGCGGTCCTATCGTGACGCGATTCTTGCCGAGGCTCCTCGGACGTTCTTCGTCCACCTCGCGGGGGACGAAGAAACCCTGTCCCACCGGCTCGAGGGCCGCAGCGATCACTTCATGCCGACGGGACTTCTGCGCTCGCAGTTGGAAACGCTGGAGGAGCTCGACGACGACGAACCCGGCGCGCGTATCGACGTTGCCGCGACGATCGATCACATCCTGGACGATTCCGTGCGAGCCATAGCAGCCTCTGCCGTGACCTGGTAGACAGTGCTCATGCACTCCACCCAGTCAGGGACCCCTGGTCCTGCCAAGAAGTCCGAAGAACGCAACGCCCTCTACGCGGTGACGATCTTTCCCCTGCTGATCCTCGCCGCGGGCGTGCTGGGCTTCCTCCTGCCCGGTGCTTTCGCCGGATTCGCGGGATGGGTCAATCCTCTGCTGGGCATCATCATGTTCGGCATGGGCCTCACCCTGACCGCGCCCGATATCGCGTTGGTGGTCAAGAACCCCGTACCCGTGGTGATCGGAGTGGTCGCACAGTTCGTGATCATGCCCCTGCTGGGTTTTCTGGTCTCGTGGGCCCTCCAGCTTCCGCCGGAATTGGCGGTCGGCGTGATCCTGGTGGGCTGCTGCCCGGGCGGCACGGCGTCGAACGTCGTGTCCTACCTGGCCAAGGGCGACGTCGCCCTCTCCGTGGCGATGACGTCGATCTCTACCCTCATCGCCCCCTTCCTGACCCCGTTGTTGGCCGTGTGGCTCGCGGGGGAGAGGATGGACGTGAGCGGTACCGACATGATGCTCTCGATCCTCGAGGTCGTGCTGATTCCGGTGGTCCTGGGCCTCGTGGTCCGCGGCCTGCTCCCGCGCGTCGTGGTCGCCGTGACGCCCGCACTGCCGTGGATTTCGGTCGCGGCCATTTCCGTGATCGTCGCGATCGTGGTCGCCGGATCGGCTGCGGCCATCGTTTCCGCCGGCCTGCTCGTGCTCCTCGCCGTCGTGCTCCACAACGGGCTCGGATATCTGCTGGGCTATGGCGCGGCAACACTGTTCAGGGTGCCCGTGTCCGCCCGACGGACCACCGCGATCGAGGTGGGGATGCAGAACTCCGGATTGGCGACCTCGCTGGCCAGAACATACTTCACCCCCGAGGCCGCGTTGCCCGGCGCGGTCTTCTCGGTGTGGCACAACGTCTCCGGCGCACTCCTCGCAGCGTTCCTGCGCCGCCGCTCCGCCGCGCGCGACTGAGGCACGGTCTCCCGGGACGGACCGGTGGGTGGCCGGGACCGTGCGGCTGGGAGCGGGCGACTGGGAGTGGGCGTCTGGGTGCGGGCGGTTACCTTGCGCCACTGCCTGTCGCATCCGTCCTCGTGGGGTGGCGATTACCCGATGAGGAGCAGTTTGCCCCCGTTGGGTGGTTGCTGAACCGCCTCCTCACAGGGGCCATCGCCTCTCGATCGGGTAACCCCCATCGAACCGAACCGCGGATGCGCGCGACGTCGTCGACATCACCTCTACCCCCATCGCGAGGTGGCAATCTTGTGCGGTTCGGAGGGCCGAAACCGCACAAGATTGCCACCTCGGGACGAGCGGGAGCGGGAGCGGAAGGGGAGGGCCCCGGCGGCTAGCGCTTCACGGCGTGCAGGTCCTCGAGTCGGTACTCGCAGGAGTCCCCACCCTGGAGGACAGTCTCGAAGTCGCCCACCCGCACGCGGACCGCGCTCGCCTTCTTGGATCTGGCCGAGAGACGGACGCGCGTCGCATCGATGAAAACGTCCAACAATTGGCCGTGGTACTGGACCTCGAAGCCCACCGACTTCAGCTCCTCGGGCATCGAGGGCTCCAGCTGGATGCAATCGGTCAGCACCTGCACGCCGGCGTAGGCGCGCTGCACGACGTCGAGCGTCCCGCACATCGCGCCCAGGTGAATGCCTTCCTGAGTCGTACCGCCCTGGGTGTCGTCCAGGTCGGCCATGAGGGCGTCCTGGTAGACGCTCCACGAATGGCGAGGATCCACGCGCGACATGATCGAGGCGGTCACGACCCGGGAGAGGGTCGATCCGTTGGACGTGCGGGCGAGGTAGTAGTCGATGGTCTCCTCGATCTTGGCCAGAGTGACGTCGTAACCCAGCAACGAGAGCTGTTCCTGCAGGCCGCGCTGGCCGAAGAGATACACGAGCATCAACGTGTCGGCCTGCTTGGACAGTTTGTAGTTGTTCGTCGCGTCGTCCTCGGCCTCGAGGATGAGGTCCATGCGACCGATGTTGCCGTACTTGCGGCGGTAGTGGTCCCAATCGATCTCGGCCAGGTCGTCGTAACCGTCGAACTGGCTGATCGTACCGTTCCGGTTGAAGGGAACGGCCATGTTCGCGGCCATGTGCTGCCAGGCAGCGAGTTCGGCTTCGGTCACGTTGTTGGCCGACGTCACCCGCAGGGCCTGGTGCTCGGGCAGCTCCTCGAAGATCTCGACCGTGTGCCGGAAGAGCCACGCGGCCAGGACATTCGTGTAGGCGTTGTCCTTCAGGCCTCCGCCGTCCACGGAACCGGGGTAGCCGTCGTGGTATTCGTCCGGTCCCATGGCACCCTCGATGTGGTACCGCTTGTCCTCCGCATCGAAGGTGACCAACGAGGTGAAGAACCGAGCGATCTCGACCATGAGCTCCGCGCCCTGGTGCGCCAGCCAGCTCGTGTCGCCCGTGGCCGTGTAGTACGTCCACGAGTTGTAGGCGATCGCGAGCCCGACGTGGAACTGTCGCCACGAGTTGTCCGGCATCCACCGGTCCGAATGGGGGTTGTAGAGCTCCACGGGAGTCTCCTCCCGCCCGTCGGATCCGGACTGCCACGGGAACATGGCGCCGCGGGCCCCGAACTCCGTGGCCTTGTCTCGTGCCGCGGGCAACCGCGCCCACCGGTACTGCAGGAGCGAACGGGTCACGAAGGGAAGACGCATCGTGATGATCGGGAGGATGAAGATCTCGTCCCAGAAGATGTGACCGCGATAGCCCTCCCCATGCAGCCCGCGGGCCGTGACGCCGGCGTCGTTGAGCTCCATGTTGGGGCCGAGCGTCTGGACGATGTGGAAGATGTGCAGGCGCAGGGCGAGCATCGTGGTCACATCGGTCTCGATATCCACGGCGAAGCGGGCCCACAGCCTGGACCACGCCTTCTGGTGCGGGCCGTACAGCGCGTAGAACCCGTTGTCGGTCCTGTTCAGGGCTTCGACCGCGCCGAGCACCGCGGAGGCGATGGCCGAATCGCGGGACGTCACCAGGGCCGTGGTCGTGTCGAACACGACCTCTTTGCCGTCCTGCCCATCGACCCTGTAGCGACGCATCTCGACGCCGCCCGGCCGGATCTCCCGCTCGAGCCTCGAGGTCACCGAGCTGTTGACCGTTGTCCGCTGGGCGACGGCGACCTCGTGCCCCGACTGGTTGGTGCGCACGACATTGATTAGCGTGTTGTCCGGAAGTGTGGTGGAGGCTTCCGCGACCAGATGGTGGCGCGCGAGTTCGCGGTATTCCGCGACGTTGTTGTTCGTGACGTTCGGGTCGATGCCGCTCCGGACGTGGATGCGTCCCGTCCAACCCAGCGGCGTCACGGTGGTCTCCATGGCTGCCAGGTGCCGGTTCTCCATCGACACCAGGCGCTTCTGCAAGATCCGGACCCGACGGGGCGTCTCCGAGACGGGCTCGGTATCCGTGCTGGGCACCTCTTCGAGCAGACAGGTCCGGGTGAGAACCCCGTGGCGCAGGTCCAACTCGGTGACCTCGTCCAGAGGGGTCATGCCGCCCTCGGACCACCAGTCCCCGCCTCGGAGGCGGACATCGAAAAACTGGAAGTTCGGCAGATTGACCATCGACTCGTGCTCGAGGTCGCGGCCATTGATGTGGGAGACCACGCGGTTGAACAGGCCGGCCACGTACGTGCCGGGGTAGTGGACGCCGTCGTCCCCGCGTTCGGGCCGACAGCCACGAACCCCCATGTACCCGTTGGCCAGGGTCAGCAGGGCCTCGCGATGGCCTTCCTGCTCAGGGTCGAAACCGTGGAACACGAGCTTCCACGAGTCGTTCCGCTCCGCACCCAGGTCGAGTTCCCCGACGTCGTTGTGGACCAGATCGGCGCCGGCTTCCTCCAACTCGTTGCGGTCGCCGTGGCGGTTGATCCCGACGACGAGCCCGAATCCTCCCGCACGCGCCGCCTGGACCCCGGACACGGCGTCCTCGATGACGGCAGCCTCGGCGGGGGAGACCCCGAGCTGGCGGGCCGCGGCCAGGAACATGTCCGGCGCAGGTTTTCCGGGCACATTGTTCTCGAGCGCGTAGGTTCCGTCGATGACGAGGTCGAACAGGTCGTCGAGCCCAGCGGCCTCGAGAACCGAGGACGAGTTCCTGGACGCGGTGACCAACGCGATCGGCACTCCGCTTCGCTGGAGCCTGCGCGCGAGCGAGACGGTGCCCTTGAACACCGTGACGCCGTTGGACTCGAGTTCTTCCTGGAAGTAGTCGTTCTTGAGGCGCGACTGGCCCTGGACGGTCCACTGCCCCGCGGGGTCGTCCTCGCTGCCTTCGGGGAGTGCGGCGTGACGCGAGGCCAGAAGAGTGCGCACGCCGTCCTCGCGGGCGCGACCGTCCACGTAGGACCTGTAATCCGTGGAGATGCTGAATTCCCTGCGGTCGATGTCCCCTGCGTCGTGACCCTTCGAGGGCTCGAGGCGGGGATCCGCGAGGATCGCATCGAAGAGCTTCTTCCACGCGTTCGAATGCACGGATGCGGTGTCCGTGACGACTCCGTCCATATCGAAGATGACGGCCTTCTGCGGGACCGACAGAGGCATCTGCGATCGGTTTTCTCTCGTGGTGCTCGAGTCCGGTCGATACGGGGAACCGGAGCGGAGGTTCAAGGGATCACTGGCTCCGAGCGAGGTGAGAGAGTTCATCAAGGACCTTTCCTGTTGGCTCAGGCAACCATTAAACACGCTCACGCCGTCCGGTGGTACGACGAGCCGTCCATGTTCGATGGCTTTCACCGATGGCTGGACGATCCACGTAGCACCGTGAAACGGAGGCGTGCCGGGGCTCTGCGTGACATAGGATGGTCCGGAAGCCATTCGCGTGCCACGTCGCAGGCGTGGAGTCAGCCCCAGGAGAACTATGAGCAACTCGTCCGTGCAGGATGTCAACAACCGGCCGCTGGCAGAGCTGGACCCCGAGGTCTCGCAGGCCATCGACAAGGAACTGGGCCGCCAGCGAGCGACCCTCGAGATGATCGCTTCGGAGAACTTCGCCCCGCGCGCCGTCCTGGAGGCGCAGGGCTCGGTGCTGACCAACAAGTATGCGGAAGGCTACCCGGGCCGCCGCTACTACGGCGGATGCGAGCACGTCGACGTCGTCGAGGACCTGGCGCGGGAGCGGGCCAAGTCGCTGTTCGGCGCGGAGCACGCGAATGTCCAGCCCCACTCCGGCGCACAGGCCAACGCCGCCGTGATGATGGCACTCATGCAGCCGGGGGACACCCTGATGGGGCTGTCCCTGGCCCACGGCGGCCACCTGACCCACGGGATGAAGCTCAACGTGTCCGGCAAGCTGTACAACATCGCGGCCTACGAGGTCGATCCGGAGACGGGCCGGCTGGACATGGACCGCGTCCGTGAGGTCGCTCTGGAGGCCAAGCCCAAGGTCATCGTCGCCGGGTGGTCCGCCTACCCGCGCGAACAGGATTTCGAGCGTTTCCGCGAGATCGCGGATGAGGTCGGCGCGTACCTGTGGGTCGACATGGCGCATTTCGCCGGTCTGGTCGCCGCCGGCATCCACGCGAACCCGGTGCCCCACGCCCACGTGGTGACCTCGACCGTTCACAAGACGTTGGCGGGCCCGCGGTCCGGCGTGATCCTGTGCACCGAGGAGCTCAGGAAGAAGATCGACTCGGCGGTCTTCCCGGGACAGCAGGGCGGTCCGCTGATGCACGTCATCGCGGGCAAGGCGGTTGCCTTCAAGATCGCCGCGAGCGAGGAGTTCAAGGACCGGCAGAAGAGGACGGTCGAAGGGTCGCAGATTCTCGCCGACCGCTTGACCGCGGACGACGTCGCCGAGCACGGCATCTCGGTTCTCTCCGGGGGCACCGACGTGCACCTGGTGCTCGTGGACTTGCGTCACTCCGAACTGGACGGCAAGCAGGCGGAGGACATCCTGCACGAGGTCGGCATCACGGTCAATCGCAACGCGGTTCCCAACGATCCGCGCCCGCCCATGGTGACCTCGGGCCTGCGCATCGGCACGCCCGCTCTGGCGACGCGTGGTTTCGGGCGCGAAGAATTTGCCGAAGTTGCCGACATCATCGCCGAAGCGCTCAAGCCGGGGGTCGACGTCGACGCCCTGCGCGCCAGGGTCGAGAAGCTTGCCGAGCAGTTCCCCCTCTATGAGGGCCTCGAGGAATGGTGAACGCGACAACCGCACAGCAGGAAAGGTATTCGGACATCAACACCGACACCCAGCAGGAAACATTTCCGAAGGTTCTCGACGGAACGGCCACGGCCGGTGCGATCAAGAACGAACTGCGTGACCGCGTGGACGAGCTCAGGGCCCGGGGCATCACTCCGGGGCTGGGAACCGTGCTGGTCGGGGACGACCCGGCCTCTCGTTCCTACGTTGGCGGGAAGCACCGGGACTGCGCCGAGGTGGGCATCGCCTCGATCCGGCGCGACCTGCCCGAAGACGTCAGCCAGGAAGAACTCGAACAGGTCATCGACGAGCTGAACGCGAACCCCGAATGCACGGGATACATTGTTCAGCTCCCCCTGCCGCCGCACATCGACACGAACAGGATCCTGGGCAGGATCGATCCGGACAAGGACGCCGACGGTCTCCACCCGACCAACCTCGGCAAGCTCGTGCTGAATGTGTACGGCGATATCGATTCCCCGTTGCCGTGCACGCCGAACGGCATCATCGAGCTCATGCACCGTCACGGCATCAACTTGGTCGGAAAGAACGTCGTGGTCCTGGGCCGGGGGATCACGGTGGGCCGACCGCTGGGTCTGTTGTTGTCCCGTCGGGACATCAACGCGACCGTGACCATGGCGCACACCGGGACCAAGGACCTCGACGACGTCCTCGCCCGGGCGGACATCATCGTCGCCGCGATCGGTGTTCCGCACGCCGTGCGCCCCGACCAGGTGGCCGATGGTGCGATCCTTCTGGACGTCGGGGTGTCCCGGGTCCTGGACCCGGAAACGGGCAAGAAGAAGCTCACGGGTGACATCCACCCGGACGCGGCGGCCAAGTCATCGTGGTATTCGCCGAACCCCGGCGGCGTGGGTCCCATGACCCGGGCGATGCTGCTGGTCAACGTCGTCCAGAGGGCCGAAAGAGAAGCGGCGGAGGCCTAGAGAAACGAGCGCCGGCCCCGGCGAGAAACGCCGGGGCCGGCGTCGTCGTGTGATGCTGAGGGGCGGAAAACGCCCGGCCGCGGACTTGTACAATGGGGGCCATGCAACCGATCGGAACTTCAGACGCCCGTGTGGGCAATGCACAGACCAGAAGCGCGGCCAGCGGAAGAGCCTTCTGGGCCACCGTGATCGGCATGGCGGTGATGGTTCTGATCTTCGTCTTCGCCGTGATTTCCGCCGCGAATGAGCAGTCCGTGCTGGGCTGGATCCTGGCGGCCATCGCTCTCGGCTGGTTGGCGCTCGCGGCCTACGCCCTCTTCCTGGTCCGGGGAACGCTCCGCTTCGGGAAGAACGCCGTCAGGAAGTTGCAGAGCGATCTCGAGGACGCCCAGATGCGTGCGCCCTCGTCCGGGACCTCAGCGGTTCCCGAAGCCGACGCCATGCGTGACCAAAAACTCGCGCATTCCTTCCAGATCGTGCTGGTCCAGAACAAGGTCCTCAAGGAAGAACTTGCCAAGGGTGACCAGGCGGACCAGGAAGTCGTGGACCGGGCCATCGACACCATCAATTTCACGGCCAAGAACGGGATGGGTATGGTTCAGTCCCAGGACACCGTCGACGGTACGGTCGTGGACTAGAACCACTCGACCAGCCGGTTGCGAAAGCATTGATCGTCCACGAGTACGTCTGAATCCGCACGGCGGGACCGTGTGCGAACCAGCGGAAGAATCACGAGGAAGGCCGAGACTTTATGGACCAGACCGCCAGGGACGCCAACAGCCTGCGCATCGCAACCGTGAACGTCAATGGTATTCGGGCCGCCTACAACCCCAAGAAGAAACAGACCATGGGGGACTGGCTCGAGAACAGGGACATCGATGTCCTCTGCCTCCAGGAGGTGAGGGCTCCTGACGCGAAGCTCCGCGAACTCCTCGGAGAAGAGGACTGGGACATCCTGCACGCCGAGGCCGAGGCCAAGGGCCGCGCGGGTGTTGCGATTGCGACCCGCAAGGACACCGAGGACCGGCCCTCCCGGCTGTCCGGTCAGCCCGTGGCGACGCGGGAGAACATCGGCGTCGATTACTTCGCACACGCGGGGCGATGGGTCGAAGCCGACTACGAACTGCCCAACGGGCAGACACTCACGGTGGTCTCCGCCTACGTCCACTCGGGCGAGGTGGGCACGGAGCGCCAGGACGACAAGTACAGGTTCCTGGATGTGATGGTGGAACGACTCCCGGCGCTCGCGCAGCATTCGGACCACGCTCTGATCGTCGGCGACCTCAACGTGGGGCACACCGAGCTCGACATCAAGAATTGGAAGGGCAACGTCAAGAACGCCGGGTTCCTTCCTGAGGAGCGCGCCTACTTCGACCGGTTCTTCGGCGACCTCGGATACCGCGATGTCGCCCGCGGCCTGGCAGGCGAGGTGCCGGGCCCGTACACCTGGTGGTCCTACCGGGGCCAGGCATTCGACAACGACGCCGGCTGGCGGATCGACTACCACATGGCGACCCCGGCCCTGGCGGAGGCCGCGCAGAACGCCGTGGTGGATCGGGCCCCGAGCTACGACACCCGCTTCTCTGATCACGCCCCGCTCGTGGTCGACTACCACTTCTAGACGTTGCGCCTCCCGAGCCCACCGGAACCGGTGGGCTTCGGGGCCGCAGAGAGCAGAAAAGAACAGCATGACAGAACGCACCATCCCCAACGCATCCACCGGCGCACCGAGAGTCTTCTCCGGTGCGCAGCCTTCGGCTGACTCCCTTCACCTGGGCAACTACGTCGGGGCGGTCCGCAATTGGGTGGACATGCAGGCCGAGAACGAGTGCATCTATTTCATTCCGGACCTCCACGCGATCACGGTCCCGCAGGACCCCGAGCATCTCGCGGAACGGACCAGGAAGACCGCCGCCCAGTACATCGCCGCCGGTATCGATCCGACGACGACGCCGTTCTTCGTCCAGTCCCATGTCCCGGAGCACAGCCAATTGGCGTGGTTGCTCACTTGCATCACCGGAGACGGCGAGGCCCGCCGCATGACGCAGTTCAAGGACAAGGCCGCGAAGCAGGGATCAGAGAACACCTCGGCGGGCCTGTACGCCTATCCGATGCTCATGGCAGCGGACATCCTGCTGTACCAGACCGATCAGGTACCGGTGGGGGAGGACCAGCGGCAGCACCTCGAGCTGACCCGCAATCTCGCCCAGCGATTCAACGCCCGGTTCGGCGAGACGTTTGTGGTTCCCGAGGCCAAGATCCTCGGCGATACCGCCAAGATCTACGACCTGCAGAATCCCTCGGCGAAGATGTCCAAGTCGGCGGCCTCGGAGAGCGGCATCATCTGGTTGCTGGACGATCCGAAGAAACTGGCCAAGAAGATCAAGTCCGCGGTGACCGACGACGGCACCGAGATTCGCTTCGACCGGGAGAACAAGCCGGGCGTTTCGAACCTGTTGACCATTTATTCGTCCCTGACCGGTCGGTCCGTCGAGGACATCGTCGCCGAGTACGAGGGCAAGATGTACGGCCACCTGAAGGTTGGGCTGGCCGACGTCGCCGTGGACGTCCTCGGTCCGATCAGGGAACGCACCCTGGAAATCATGGACGACCCGGCCGAACTGGACAGGTTGCTGGCCATCGGAGCGGCCAAGGCGCGGGAGATCGCGGCTCCGACCGTTGCGTCAGCCTATGAACATATGGGATTCCTTGCACCGCGGGGCTGAGTAGTGCAAACCAAGGTCTCAACGGGTCCCGCCGATCGGGGACAGATCGGTGTGAGCCCCACGATTCTTCCGGGCAAGAGCTATCTGAGCCTTGTCCTGGACGTGCCCGCATGCGTGCACGAGGACGTCATGCAATGGCGATCCCACCATTGTTCGCACCCGGGGCACCCTCTGCACATCACGGTACTCATCGCGGAGTTGGGCGAGCGTCCGGAGGAAAGCGCCGAACGGTTCCTCTCGGAATTCGAGGATCAGTGCCTGGGGCTCGGTCCGGGGCGCATCACCCTCACCGGAACCGGGACGTTCCGTCCGATAAGTGACGTGGTCTTCCTGTCCGTGGGGGAGGGCACGGAGTTTCTCCACGAACTGCACAACCGGTGCCTGAAACTTTTGGACAGCGCATCGCCGTTTCTCTATCACCCGCACATGACGCTGACGCAGAACGAGGGCCGGCGGACGCTCGAGGCCGCGCTGGCAGATTTCCGGGACTTCACCGCGACGTTCCCGGTCACTGGGCTGGACGCCTACATCGGTGACGAAACCGGGTGGCGGTCCCTGGGCGGCGTCGACCTCCGCTGAGCGCCTCGCACCGGACGCCCGATCGGGGGACGACGCTCCCGGCCGCAGGCCAGGCCACCGAGCCCGTGCCGACGCGGATCAGAGGACGTCGGTGTCCCCGTTCTCCTTGAGCGCATTGACGGCATCCTTGACCCTTTGGGCGTGCTCCTGGGTCGTGACCAGCAGTGCGTCCTGGGTGTCGACCACGACGATGTCCTCGACCCCGATCAAGGCGACGATGCGGCTGGTGTCCGAGGCGACGATGCCGGAGGCGTTGTCCGTCATGACTCTCTTGTTCTTGCCGATCACGGCAACCTCGTCCACGTTCACGGCGCGGTTGAGTCGGCTGATGGCCGCGAAGTCCCCGACGTCGTCCCAGGTGAAGGATGCGGGGACCATCGCGACGTCGCCCGCCGCGGCCGCGGGCTCGGCCACCGCGTAGTCGATCGCGATCTTGGGCAGGCTGGGCCAAACCCGGTCCATGACCGCGTCGCGTTCGTCGGTCTCCCAGGCTTCGGCGATCTCCATGATGCCCGCGTGCAACTCGGGCTGGTTCGCCGCCAGATGGCTCAGCAGGAGTTTGGCCGGGGCAACGAACATGCCCGCATTCCAGGTGTACTCACCGCTGCGGACGTACGAGCGTGCGGTGTCCTCGTCCGGTTTCTCCACGAATTCGTCGACCTTCATCGCGGACGGCGCGGCCTCCAGGCCGAGGCTTTCGCTCGCGCGGATGTAGCCGAACCCCGTGGAAGGGGAGGTCGGTGTGATGCCGATGGTCACGATGCGGCCCGTGGCCGCGGTCTGCACCGCTTCTTCGACGACGCGGTGGAATTCCTCCGTCGGCTCCACCACATGATCCGCCGCGAACGAGCCGACGATGGCCTCGGGGTCCCGGAGGCTGATGATCGCCGAGGCCAACCCAATGGCCGCACCAGAATCCTTGGGAGAGGGCTCCAGCACCAGATCCGACTCGGAACATTCGGGCAACTGGCTCCGCACGGCTTGCGCGTGGGTGCGCCCCGTGACAATCATCACACCACTGGAGCTGAGATCGATCAGGCGCTCGTAGGTCGAGCGCAGGAGCGAGTGTCCGCTGCCCGTCAGATCGAGCAGGAATTTCGGTGCATCGGCCCTGGACAGAGGCCAAAGGCGGGACCCGACACCACCGGCCGGGACAAACGGGTGGAAGTGCGCATGTGGTGCTTTCATCGCACACATCGTACCGGTTGCGTTCGTCATAAATCGCAAGGGCGTCGTGCGTGCCTTCGGGGCGCCTCGACCCGAACTCCGGATTCCCCTCTCGATCGCATCGGCGGAATGAGTGGGAAGCACGGCATTAGGCCAAGAAACTGTGGCCTATTCTCCCCGGAAGGCCGCGGGAGAGCGGCGTCGACATGGTGTCACTAAGCGTTCCGGCTGCTGGTAATCTGACAGGAGAACTCGCTCACTCATGACGCCCGGGCCCGCCCGGTCTGCGCAGTGGCAGTGCATTCGTGGGCCCCTCGCCGGAAGGAAGACCGACGCCGCGGCCCTCCGGTTGATGAAACAGGGAGGTTATTCAGTGCCGAATACATCCAAGGGCACCCTCTACAGAGGCCGCCAGGGCATGTGGTCCTGGGTGGCTCATCGCGTCACAGGCATCGCAATCTTCTTCTTCTTGCTTGTCCACGTGCTTGATACGGCACTCGTCCGGGTTTCCCCGGAGGCCTACAACCACGTGATTGCCACGTACAAGAACCCCATCATGGGTCTCGGCGAGGCGGGCCTGGTCGCCGCGATCGTCTACCACGCCTTCAACGGTCTCCGAATCATCCTGATCGACTTCTGGAAGAACGGGGCCAAGAACCAGAAAGCGATGCTGTGGGGCGTGCTGATCCTCTGGGTCATTGCCGTCGTGCCGTTCCTCGTCCGCCACCTCGCCATCGTTTTTGGAGGTCACTAACCCATGGCAACTCCGTTGAAAACTCGCATCGCGGTCCCCAGGAGCCGGGACAATAGCGTCGATGGCATCAAGTACAACCGCTCGGGCTCCAAGCGCAACAACTTCGAGATGTTCGCGTGGCTGTACATGCGCGTCTCGGGTGTTCTGCTGATCGTCCTGATCTTCGGGCACCTTTTCGTCAACCTCATGATGGGAGACGGGGTCCACGCGATCGACTTCGGCTTCGTCGGAGGCAAGTGGGCCAATCCCTTCTGGCAGACCTGGGACCTCATCATGCTCTGGCTGGCCATGATCCACGGGACCAACGGCGTGCGCACCGTGATCGACGACTACGCCGAGAAGGACAGGACCCGTTTCTGGCTCAAGACCCTGCTCTTCCTCGCTTCCGGGTTCATCCTGCTCGTCGGCACCCTGGTGATTTTCACCTTCTCCCCGTGCCCCACGGGAGCAGATCCCTCGCTGGTTCCGTCCTTCTGCCCGGCACCGTAGCCGCGGCCGGATCACGACGCCGGGGCAGGACGGCGCTCCGCCCCACACCTACAGAGACTCAACAAGGAAAGAGCATCCAAGAATGCAGCTTCACAAGTACGATGTGGTCATCGTCGGTGCCGGCGGTGCCGGTATGCGCGCAGCCATCGAATCCGGCCAGCGCGCCCGCACCGCCGTACTGACCAAGATCTACCCGACCCGTTCGCACACCGGTGCGGCCCAGGGCGGAATGTGTGCGGCGCTGGCCAATGTCGAGGAAGACAACTGGGAGTGGCACACCTTCGACACCATCAAGGGTGGCGACTACCTGGTGGACCAGGACGCCGCCGAGGTCATGGCCAAGGAAGCCATTGACGCCGTGCTGGACCTCGAAAAGATGGGCCTGCCGTTCAACCGCACCCCCGAGGGCCGGATCGACCAGCGTCGCTTCGGCGGACACACGCGCGACCACGGCAAGTCGCCCGTTCGCCGTGCGTGCTACGCGGCGGACCGCACGGGCCACATGATTCTCCAGACGCTGTACCAGAACTGCGTCAAGCACAACGTCGAGTTCTTCAACGAGTACTACGTGCTCGACCTGGTCATGACCGAGGTCGACGGCAAGCCCCGGCCGTCCGGCGTCGTGACCTACGATCTGGCCACCGGCGAAGTCCACGTGTTCCAGGCGAAGTCGATCGTCTTCGCCTCGGGCGGTTGCGGCAAGATCTTCAAGACCACCTCGAACGCGCACACGCTGACCGGTGATGGCATGGCCATCGCCTTCCGCAACGGCCTGCCGCTGGAAGACATGGAATTCGTCCAGTTCCACCCGACGGGTCTCGCGGGGCTGGGCATCCTGGTCTCCGAGGCGGCCCGAGGCGAGGGCGGAATCCTCCGCAACTCCGAGGGCGAACGCTTCATGGAGCGCTACGCCCCGACGATCAAGGACCTTGCTCCGCGTGACATTGTGGCCCGCTCGATGGCCAACGAGGTTCGCGAGGGCCGAGGTTGCGGGCCCAACAAGGACTACGTCCTGCTGGACCTGACCCACCTCGAGCCGGAGCACATCGACGCCAAGCTCCCGGACATCACCGAGTTCGCGCGCACCTACCTGGGCGTCGAGCCGTACACCGAGCCCGTCCCGGTGTTCCCGACGGCCCACTACGCGATGGGTGGCATCCCCACCAACATCGACGCCGAGGTGTACCGCAACTCGGAGGAGACGGTCCCCGGACTCTACGCGGCGGGCGAGGTCGCCTGCGTGTCCGTGCACGGCTCCAACCGCCTGGGAACGAACTCGTTGCTCGACATCAACGTGTTCGGCAAGCGCGCCGGAATCAAGGCTGCGGAGTACGCGGCGACCGCGGACTTCCTGCCCGTCCCGGAGGACGCGGCCCAGCCGACGCAGGATCTGCTGGACCTCATGCGCAACGGCAAGGGCGACCAGAAGGTGGCCGTGCTCCGCAAGGAACTGCAGGACGTCATGGACGCCGACATGCAGGTGTTCCGCACAGCCGACACGATCCACAACGCGCTGGACAAGATCGCCGATCTCCAGGAGCGTTACAAGCACATCCAGATCCAGGACCAGGGCAAGCGCTTCAACCTGGATCTCCTCGAGGCCGTGGAACTGGGCTTCCTGCTGGAGCTCGCCAAGGTCATGTCCGTTGCGGCCCTGCACCGCGAGGAATCCCGCGGAGGCCACTTCCGCGAGGACTTCCCCAACCGCGACGACGACAAGTTCATGAAGCACTCGATGGCCTACCTGGACGAAGGTGCCGAGACCGACAGCGTCGCCGGCATTCGCCTCGAGACCAAGCCGGTGATCTTCACCCGCTACGAGCCGATGGAGCGTAAGTACTAATGACTACTCAGGAAAAGGAAGCAGCCGAGCCGGCTTCGAAGGTCGATCTGCCGGGTGAGTCCGGTGGCGGGGGAGAGATCCCCACGTACAACCTGACCTTGAAGGTCCGTCGTTACAATCCCGAGGTCTCCGAGGAGGCGCACTGGGAGGGCTACGAGCTGGAGATGTTCGGCACGGACCGAGTCCTGGACGCACTGCACAAGGTCAAGTGGGAGATCGACGGTTCGCTGTCGTTCCGCCGCTCCTGCGCCCACGGTGTGTGCGGTTCCGACGCGATGCGCATCAACGGCCGCAACCGACTGGCATGCAAGACCCTTCTGAAGGACCTCGACCTGTCCAAGCCGGTCACGGTCGAAGCGATCAAGGGCCTGCCCTGTGAGAAGGACCTGATCGTGGACATGGAGCCCTTCTTCCAGTCCTACCGCGAGATCATGCCGTTCCTCATGAACGAGGGACACGAGCCGGAGCGCGAACGCTACCAGTCCCAGGAAGACCGGGACCGGTTCGACGACACGACGAAGTGCATCCTCTGCGCGGCCTGTACGTCTTCGTGCCCCGTCTTCTGGACCGACGGTCAGTACTTCGGACCGGCGGCGATCGTCAACGCTCACCGTTTCATCTTCGATTCGCGTGACGACGCCGGCGACCTGCGCCTGGAGATCCTCAATGACAAGGAAGGCGTGTGGCGCTGCCGGACGACCTTCAACTGCACCGAGGCCTGCCCCCGCGGCATCCAGGTCACCAAGGCGATCGCCGAGGTCAAGCAGGCGGTTCTGGCCCGCGCTTTCTGACGCGACGCCGCACCGCAGCGAATCAACGACGCCGCCCGCGTTCCCCAGGGGACGCGGGCGGCGTCGTCATGTTCTGACACGTTTGCAACGTGGGCGCGAACCCGGGTCCGGGCGCTAAGGTCGCTTGTATGGGTAATAGTCCGTCACTCTCAGCATCCGGAAGTCCGCTGCACGTCACTCCGCTCGTCGCCAAGTTCGTGGATGAGCTGATCGAGTTCCGTCGCACGATCCATCAGCACCCGGAGCTGTCCTTCCGTGAGCATCGGACGACCGACCGCATCATGGCCCGCCTCGAGCAGGCGGGGCTCCACCCGGTGCGATTCAAGTACACCGGGTGCTACGTGGACATCGGCCGGGGGCCGATCGCCGTCGCGCTGCGTGCGGACATCGATGCACTGCCCATCGAGGAGAACACCGGACTGGACTTCGCCTCGATCAACGAAGGGGTCATGCACGCGTGCGGCCACGACATCCACCAGAGCGTCATGCTCGGCGTCGCCCTGACCCTCGCGGACATCGATTCGTCTGCCCCACTGGCCGGCACGGTCCGCATCATCTTCCAACCCGCCGAGGAAAAGCTTCCCGGGGGCGCAGTCTCGGTCATCAAGGAGGGTGTGCTGAAGGACGTTCCGCGTGCCTTCGCGCTCCACTGCGAGCCGAAGGTCGACGTCGGTCAGGTGGGCACGCGCATCGGTGCGATCACGTCGGCGACCGACACGATCAAATTGACCGTTCGAGGACACGGGGGCCACACGTCCCGGCCCCACCTCACGGAGGACCTGATCTACGCGATGGGTCAGATCGCGATCAACGTTCCTGCGGTGTTGTCCAGGAATCTCGATGTCAGAGCCGGGGTCCTGGTGGTCTGGGGGCAGATCGAGGCCGGGGTGGCCCCGAACGCGATTCCGGCGACCGGTTACATGGCCGGAACCATGAGGTGTCTGGACGCGGATGCGTGGTACAAGGCCGCGGAGCTGCTGGACGAGGTGGTCGAGCAGGTTGCCGCTCCCTACGGCGTCGAGGTCGAACTCGAACACGTCCAGGGCGTCCCACCGGTGGTCAACACGGAGACCGAAACCACCTTGCTGGAGAACGCGGCGCGAGCCGAGCTGGGGGAGGACTCCGTGGTTCTCATGGAACAGTCGATGGGCGGCGAGGACTTCGCCTGGATGCTCCAGGAGGTGCCGGGGTCGATGATGCGGCTCGGAACCCGCCCGCCGGGTGGACAGACCTACGACCTGCACCAGGCGGATTACGTGGCGGACGAGCGGGCCATCGAGTGCGGCATGCGTGTCATGACCGCGACCGCTCTGCGGGCCATCAACCACCAACGGCGTGGCGATCAGGGCAAACTCTGAGTTCCGACCCGGGAGGCTCCCAGCAAAAGGGCTTATGAGGGGCTACACTGTGGTGCACACCGCAGATCATTCGCGGCCGCCGCACGGGCAGGGAATCCGCCGCCACGTGGTCGGCGGCGCACCCGGAGGTACCTCATGCCCGTCCTTTTCCCCCAGGGCCTGCGCCGAACGTTGGTGACCGGCGGCGCCATCATCAGTGCATCGGCGCTCTTGCTCACCGGATGCGCGCCCGCACCCGACGAAGACGCGGACATTGCCCAGGACCGCTCCGATTACACCGGCTGTATCGTCTCGGACTCCGGCGGCTTCGACGACCGCTCCTTCAATCAGAACTCCTACGAAGGCCTGCTGAAGGCCAAGGACGACTACGGCATCGAGACCAAGCAGGCAGAGTCCCAGGCCATCACGGACTACGAGCCCAACGTGAGCTCCATGGTCCGGGGCGGGTGCGGTCTGACCGTCACGGTCGGTTTCAACCTGTCGGACGTCACGAAATCCACCGCGGAGGCCCACCCGGACAAGCACTTCGCGACCGTGGACGACGACTCGATCGGCCTTCCCAATGTCCGGCCCATCATCTATGACACCTCGCAGGCGGCCTTCCTCGCCGGCTACCTGGCCGCAGGGTCGACCAAGACCGGCAAGGTCGCGACCTTCGGGGGACAGGAGATCCCCACGGTCACGATCTTCATGGACGGATTCGCCGAAGGGGTCAACTACTACAACCAGCAGAAGGGCAAGGACGTGTCCTTGCTGGGCTGGGACGTCGACAAGCAGACAGGGAGCTTCACCGGCGACTTCGAGGACACGGGCAAGGGCAAGACGACCACCCAGAACTTCCTGAACGAGGGCGCCGACATCGTGATGCCCGTGGCGGGTCCCGTGGGCAACGGGGCCATGGACGCCGTCAATGGGTTCAACACAGACGAACCCAAGAACCCGGCCCGCATCATCTGGGTCGACTCGGACGGATACGAAACCCTCGCCGGGGGCCAGGAGTACGTTCTGACCTCGGTGATCAAGAAGATGGGCGACGCGGTCGAGGACGCCTACGTCGCCGACATGGACGGCAAGTTCACCAATGAGCCGTACATCGGAGACCTCGCGAACGACGGCGTCGGGCTCGCTCCGTTCCATGACCAGTCGGGCAACGTCTCCGACGACATGAAGGATGAGCTGAAGGACCTCAAGACCAGGATCAGCAACGGAGAGGTCCCTGTCGAATCCAAGGCCAGCCTGGTCAAGAAGCAGTAAGGACCCTCGACGATGAAACTCGAATTGCGGTCAGTGACGAAACGCTTCGGCGCGTTCACGGCCAATGACTCGATCGACCTCGTGGTCGAACCGGGAACCGTGCACTGCCTCCTGGGAGAGAACGGGGCCGGAAAATCGACCCTCATGAACGTGATCTACGGTCTGTACGAACCGACCGAGGGCCACATCCTGCTGGACGGGCAGGAGAAACGGTTCGCCGGTCCCGGAGAGGCCATGCGAGCCGGCATCGGGATGGTCCACCAGCACTTCATGCTCGTCCCGGTCTTCACGGTCGCCGAGAACGTGGCCCTCGGCGCCGAATCCACGCGGGGCACCAGCCTGGACCTCGAACAGACGCGTCGCCGCATCCGTGAGATCTCGGACCGGTACGGGTTCCGTGTCGACCCGGACGCCGTCGTCGAGGACCTGCCCGTGGGCGTGCAGCAACGGGTCGAAATCATCAAGGCCCTGGTGCGCGACGCAGAGATTCTCATCCTCGACGAGCCGACCGCCGTACTGACGCCGGGGGAAACCGACGAGTTGTTGGCGATCATGGCCCAGCTGCGCGACGACGGAAAATCCTTGCTGTTCATCTCCCACAAACTGCGCGAGGTGTGTGCGGTTTCCGACGAGATCACCGTGATCCGTCGCGGCAAGGTCGTCGGTACCGTGGCCCCGACCGCCGCGACCACCGAACTGGCCTCCATGATGGTGGGCCACGACGTGAACCTCACCGTGGACAAGGAAGCCCCACAGTACGGTGACAACACCTTTTCTGTTCGCGATCTCTCCCTCGTCTCGGACACGGGGGTCACGGTTCTCGATGGGATCGACCTGGACGTCCGCGGCGGCGAAATCGTCGCGATCGCCGGTGTCCAGGGCAACGGCCAGACCGAGTTCACGGAGACGGTCATGGGCCTGCACCCGAAGGCCACAGGACGCATCGTCCTGGACGGTGAGGACCTGTTGGGAATGACCACCAAGAAGATCATCGACTCCGGCGTCGGCTTCGTCCCTGAGGACAGAACCGTCGACGGTCTTGTCGGGACCTTCAGCATTGAGGAAAACCTGGTGCTCAATCAATTCGACACCAAGCAGTTTTCTGCCGGGCCGTCGCTCCGGCGCGGCGCGATCAGATCCAACGCGCGCAAGAAGGCAGCGGCCTTCGACATCCGGATGAATTCGGTGTCCGACCATGTGGCGACGCTCTCGGGCGGCAACCAGCAGAAGGTCGTCGTCGCCAGGGAGCTTTCGAGGCCGCTCAAGCTCCTCGTCGCCTCCCAACCGACGCGCGGGGTGGACGTCGGATCGATCGAATTCATCCACGAGCGGATCGTCGCCGAGCGCGACGCCGGAACCCCGGTCGTGATCGTCTCGACCGAGCTGGATGAGGTCTATGCACTCGCGGACCGTATCGCCGTATTCCACCACGGACGCCTGATGGGCATCGTGGGCCCGGACGTTCCGCGCGAGATGCTCGGACAGATGATGGCCGGTGCCACGGCGGAAGAGCTCCAGGCGGACGCGTCGCAGCCCGCGGTCCAGAACACCACCGAAGGAGAGCCCGCATGAGCTCGTCAGAGTCGCAGCAGCCCGTCGCGCCGCCCGTGGACGGCGCGGGAGCGGCCTCCGAAGGTGCGGCGGCCGCTCCCGTCACACCGCCCTGGGCCTCGGGGCCGGAGAAGCCGTCTCTGGCGTACCGTTTCACGTCGTCGCCGCTCGTTCTCTCCGTGGCCGCGCTGGTCGCCGCCCTCGTCGTCGGCGGACTTCTCATCGTCTTCACGGACCAGCGGGTGCTCACCCGCATGAATTATTTCTTCAACCGTCCGAGCGACACCTTCGAGGCCGCGTGGAAGGCCGCCAGCTCGGCCTACGTGGCGCTGTTCGAAGGTGCAATCTTCGACCCGCACGGCGAGGACTGGACCCAACGGATCTATCCTCTGACCGAGACGCTGACCATTGCGACACCGCTCATCTTCGCTGGCCTGGGCGTCGCCATTTCGTTCCGATCGGGCCTGTTCAACATCGGCGCGCAGGGGCAGATCATCCTCGGCGCCATCGTGGCCGGGTACATCGGATTCAGCTGGCACCTGCCGGTAGCGATTCACCTGATCCTGGTGATCGTCGGGGGCATGCTGGGCGGTGCAGTGTGGGGTGGTCTGGTCGGATTGCTCAAGGCGAAGACCGGTGCCCACGAAGTGATCCTGTGCATCATGCTCAACTATGTGGCCCTGAACCTGGTCCTGTACGTCCTCACCACGCCGGGATTCCAGAGGGAAGGATCCACGAACCCGATCTCTCCGCAGATTGACCGGAGCGCCCAACTGCCCAGGCTGTTCGGCGACTCCTTCCGGCTCCACTGGGGATTCGTCCTGGCCATTCTGGCGGTCCTGCTGGTTTCGTGGATGATCAACCGCTCCACGGTCGGATTCCGGCTTCGCGCGGTCGGCTCGAACCCCGAAGCATCGAAGACCGCGGGAATCAACGTGACCGCCGGATACATCGTCGTGATGGTCATGGCGGGTGGTCTCTCCGGGATGGCCGGAGTCTCCCAGATCTCGGGCACGGAGAAGGTCCTGACGGGCGACGTCGCGGCGTCCTTCGGATTCGACGCGATCACCGTTGCGCTCCTCGGACGGTCGAAACCCTGGGGGACTTTTTGGGCCGGCCTTCTCTACGGCGCCTTCCGTGCAGGGGGAGTGGCGATGCAGACGAATACCGGAACCAACATCAACATCGTTCTGGTGGTCCAATCGTTGATCGTTCTGTTCATTGCGGCCCCGCCGCTGGTCCGCGCGATCTTCCGCCTGCCCGACCCGTCGAAGACCGGCCGCGACAAAAAGGCCCGCAAGGCATCCGCACCCAAGGCAGGAGCAGCCCAGTGAGCACCGCCGTCCAGGAAAACAGAAACTCCGTCCGGCCACCCGAGTCCTCCGAACCGGAGAAGACCGTGGTCAGGCACTGGCGCACCGCCATCATCTTCACGGTCCTTGCCCTTGTCACGCTGCTGGTCTGCGCCATCAGCGCGGCCGACGACACGGTCGTGTTCAGGCTCTCGGAGACTCGGGACACCATACGCCTGGGCGACGTCGCCCTGGGGTCCCGGGTGACGGGCTGGGTGCTCGCCGTCGTCGCGATCTGTATGGCCGCCGTCGCGTGGACGGCCGGCTCGAAGGGACGCAAGGTTCCCTGGTGGTGCACGGCAGTGTTCTGGGCGGCCTTCGTGATCGCCATGCTGGTGTGGGCGGTCAGCCACGCGGACAGCAACAGTCTTTCCCTGCCGGGTTTGCTCGGAGGCTCACTGACGCTCGCCGTGCCGCTGATTTTCGGGTCGATGTCCGGTTTGTTGTGCGAACGCAGCGGCGTCGTGAACATCGCGATCGAGGGGCAACTGCTGTTCGGTGCGTTCTCCGCGGCCGTTGCCGGATCCGTGTCGCACAATGCCTGGGTAGGTCTCCTCGCCGCGATGCTCGGAGCAGTTCTGGTGTCCCTGGTCCTGGCCGTGTTCTCGATCAAGTACCTGGTCAACCAGGTGATCGTGGGCGTTGTGGTCAATGTGCTGGTCTCCGGTCTGACGGGTTTCCTCTACTCGACGGTGCTCTCGCGCTCCAATGTCGGTCTGAATGCCCCGGACCACCTGCCGGATTACGCGGTGCCGGTGCTGTCGAAGATCCCGGTGATCGGCCCGGTGCTGTTCGACCAGTCCGTGATCGTGTACCTGATGTACGGCGTCGTCTTCCTGATCTGGTACTGCCTGACCAGGACCCGATGGGGATTGCGAACCCGTGCGGTGGGCGAGCACCCGAAGGCGGCCGACACGCTCGGAGTCAACGTCAACCGTCTGCGCTTCTGGAACGTGCTGGTGGCCGGCGCCGTGGCAGGCATGGGCGGCGCATTCTTCACGCTCGTCTCGGTCTCCTCCTTCAACAAGGACATGACGGCCGGCCAGGGGTACATCGCGTTGGCCGCACTGATCTTCGGCAGGTGGCGCCCGTTCGGCGCGTTGTTCGCCGCGCTGCTCTTCGGATTTGCGACCAACCTGCAGTCGGTCCTCTCCCTTCTCGGGACCACGGTTCCGAGCCAGTTCCTGGCCATGTTGCCTTACCTGGTGACCATCGCGGCCGTGACCGGGCTGGTCGGCCGTTCCCGCGGACCCGCAGCCAGCGGCGTCCCGTATGTCAAGGAGTGATCGCATGAGCACACCCCCTGTCGACGATCCCCGGTGGGGGCCGTTGATCGACGCGGCCCGCGAGGCCCTCGGAAGGTCCTACAGCCCGTACTCGAACTATCCCGTGGGCGCCGCCGGCCGAACCGAGGACGGCCGGATCGTCGTCGGGGCCAACATCGAGAACGCCTCGTACGGCGTGACGCTGTGTGCCGAATGCTCGATGGTCTCGGATCTGTTCCGCACGGGCGGCGGCAGGCTCACGGACTTCGTGTGCCTCAACGGCGCGGAGGACATCATCATGCCGTGCGGACGATGCCGTCAGCTGCTGAACGAGCACTGCGCGCCGGAGATGAGGATCCTCACCCCGGAAGGACCGCGAACCATGGACGAGGTGCTTCCCCAAGCCTTCGGCCCGCACGACGTCGGCGGATTCGACGTCCGGCCGACCTGATACCGACAACCTCCCCGACCACCCCGAGCAAAGGACACCTGAGCGATGAGCGAAGAATTCGACGCGGTCGACGTCATCCGCACGAAACGTGACGGCGGGTCACTGAGCGCAGACCAGATCGACTGGGTCGTGGACGCCTATACGAGGGGCACGGTCGCGGACGAACAGATGTCCGCGCTGGCCATGGCGATTTATCTCAGGGGCATGGAGCCGGAGGAGACCGCTCGTTGGACGCGAGCGATGATTGCCAGCGGCGAGCGACTGGACTTTTCCCCGATCCTCGGGCCGCGGGGCAAGATCGCGACTGCCGACAAGCACTCGACCGGCGGGGTGGGGGACAAGATCACGCTGCCGCTCGCACCCCTCGTGGCCGTCTACGGGGTCGCCGTGCCGCAGCTCTCCGGCAGGGGCCTCGGGCACACCGGGGGCACATTGGACAAGCTGGAATCGATCCCCGGGTGGCAGGCGTCCCTCAGCAACGAGGGCATGATGCGGATCCTGGGGAGCGTCGGGGCCGTGATCTGCGCGGCCGGTACCGGGCTGGCCCCGGCGGACAAGAAACTGTATGCGTTGCGCGACGTGACCGGAACGGTCGAAGCCGTTCCGCTGATCGCTTCCTCGATCATGTCCAAGAAGATCGCCGAGGGCACGGATTCCCTGGTCCTGGACGTCAAGGTGGGCCCGGGGGCCTTCATGAAGGACGAGGCCTCGGCCAGACTGCTCGCGCAGACGATGGTCGATCTGGGAGACGACGCGGGGGTGCGCACCACGGCCCTGCTGACGGACATGTCCGCCCCCTTGGGGCTCACCGTCGGGAACGCGATCGAGGTCGAGGAATCGGTCGAGGTCCTGGCCGGTGGCGGGCCCGACGACGTCGTGGAGCTGACCGTGGCGCTTGCTCGGGAAATGCTCTTGGCCTCCGGAATCGACGAGGACCCGGCCGAGGCGCTCGCGGACGGGCGGGCCATGGACGTCTGGAAGGACATGATTCGTGCGCAGGGCGGAGACCCTGAGGCCGCGCTTCCCACGGCACGCGAGTCGCATGTTCTGACCGCACCGCAATCGGGCACGTTGAGCCGCCTCGATGCGCTGGCCGTGGGCACCGCCTCGTGGAGGCTCGGGGCCGGACGCACCCGCAAGGAGGATCCGGTGCAGGCGGGTGCGGGAGTCCGGTTGCACGCGAAGCCGGGTGACCGGGTCGAGGCGGGCCAGCCCCTGATGACCCTGCTGACCGACACGCCAGAGCGCTTCGACCGAGCCCTGAAAACTCTGGACGGCGGCTTTGAGATTTCTTCATCGGGCCCGGTGGATGTCGCAAGGCCCCTGATCCTCGATAGACTGACGGCAGAATAGGGTTCAACATTCTTGTCCCGTGCGAGTGGGGCAGATCTCGAGGCGCCCGTGCGGGCGCAGAAAATCAAGGTGAGTCGTGGCTTTCAAGCTTTTCCGCAAGAACTCGGACGACGACGCCGCGCGGCGTTCGGACGATGAGCTGAACGGAACGGAGCGGCAGGACGAAGATACTGCCGGCTCGGAAGTTCGGGCTCTGCCGGACCGCCCCGAGCTTCCGACGACCAACGGCCTTCCGGACATCGTCAAGATGATGGAGTCCGACCGCGTGGCCACGCTCCAGCTGAATCAGCGGGGCAACGAAATGACCGCGGTCATGGACCCGAGCGAGAAGCCAGAACGCAAGACCACGGTCGATACGCAGTCGCCCTGGTTCGACGCCGTCGCCAAGCTCTACACGGCGGCGCAGGCGAGCGAGAACGGCCCCTGGCGCCGTGCCGAGATCATGATCTCCTCGGTGCGCGAGGGCCGACGCTCGGTGGAGGTCGAGTACACCTACCCGAATTCCAACGAGCAGGTTCGCGAGGCCTACACGCAGACCCTGCCGACCACGCTCTCCCGCGGCGGAGAATCCGACGCCTCGGGGTCCGGGGAGGCATCCGGCTCGACGTCTGCGAGCAAGGCGGGGACCGCGACCGCATCGGGCGCCGCCGCCGGCGGCGCGGCGGGAGCCGCAGCCGGAACGGCAGCCAGCGGACCGAAGCAGGGCGCCTCCACCTCGACCGACCAGGAGCGCGGCGAAGCGCTCGACGCCGTGGCGGACGACGCCGAGGCACGCAAGTCGGATGCGACCAATGAATCCGGACGCGACGACGCGAACGCGGTCCTGGGCACGCCCGAGGACGCAGGTTCGTCGAAGGACAGCGTGGACTCGAACGACTCGAGGACCCAGGTCGTTTCGGGAACCGAGAAGTCTCGTGCCGTGACGGATGCTCCGAGCACGGAGGCCGGGGCCTCCAACGAGGCGGACTCGGCCACGACCTCGTCCTTCTCCGAAGCCAACGCCAAGGGCGGACAGCCCGCCGACAAGTCGAGCAAGGACGCGACGTCGGGCGGTGCCGCCGTGGGCGGTGCGGCTGCCGGTGGTGTCGCTGCCGGTGCCGTGGCGGGCGGCGCGGCCGCTTCCGCGGGATCCGGAACGAACAAGTCCTCCGCGTCTCCCTCGGAGGACTCCGCCGCCGCACCGGGGCAGAGCGGGACCCCGGATGCATCCGAACCGGTTCCCGACGTCGTCGAGGACTCCCAGTGGGACGGGGAGGACGGCCGCTCGGATTCCGCGTCGTCGTCGAACGTCGCGGCCGATCTTCCGGATTCCGTCCCCTCGACGGCCGATCAGACCGACGTCGCGCCCTCGTACTCGAGCTCCGAGCAGACCGGGCCGCAGAAGCCCTCGACGACCCAGCTGGCTCCCGGCAACCTCGTCCTGACCGAGGCCGACGTGCTGAAGCGCATCGGAGAGGCTCAGAAGACCCTCTTCGGCCCGAACGGTACGGCCAGGGACGTGTCGACCGTGCTGATCCGCGTGCGCGCACTCGGGTCCTACTACGACGCCCTGACCCACGTGCGCCGCAACGGATTCTGGGACCAGCGGAAGACCTTCGACCTCATCCCGGAAGAAGCCTTGCACATCCTGGAGCTCAAGTCGGACTCCTACCAGGAGGGCGCGGGATCGCCGATCGCCATGATGTTCCGTTTCACTCCCGGCGTTCCGCCGCAGGTCTCCTTCTCCTACGAGGACGAGGAGAGCTTCGTGAAGTACAAGGACCGCCTGCCGGCCCAGCAGTACATCGAGGAGTTGCGGATGTTCCCGCGGACGGGTGCGAATATCCCGGAGCACATGACCGATGCGCTCACCCAGTGGAGCCTCTGACCCGAGGATGACCGTGCGGATGACTCGGCGGCTCGTCCCGTGAGCGCCCAGGTGGTGACGCCGTGGCCGGAACCGGCCCACGATGAGGGATGGTTCGCGTCCCTCCCGAAGGTCTGCCTCCACGACCACCTGGACGGCGCGCTGCGCCCGACAACCGTGATCGAGCTGGCGGCCGAGATCGGGCACGAGCTTCCGAGCCATGAGCCGGCCGGGTTGGAGCAATGGTTCGCAGAGGCAGCCGATTCGGGGTCTCTCGCGCGGTACCTCGAGACCTTCGAACACACCGTCGCGGTCATGCAGTCCGTGTCGGCGCTCGAGCGTGTCGCCCGCGAGTACGTTCTGGACTCGGCGACCGACGGCGTCATCCACGGCGAGGTTCGGTGGGCGCCGGAGCAGCATCTGGGCTCCGATCTGAATCTGGACACCCCGATTCAGGCGGTCGACCGGGGCCTTCGCGCAGGGGAGGCGGAAGCCGCCGACCGCGGTCGACGCATTTCGATCCGTCAGATCATCTGCGCGATGAGGCAGAACGATCGTTCGCTCCAGGTCGCGGAAGCGGCGGTGCGGAACAGGGACCGCGGCGTCGTGGGATTCGACCTGGCCGGTCCCGAGGCCGGTTTCCCGGCCTCGGAGCATCGGGCCGCACTCGAGCACTGCGCGCAGAACTTCCTTCCGGTCACGGTGCATGCCGGCGAGGCGGACGGGCTCGCATCGATGCAACAGGCCTTGTTCGACGGCAGGGCATTGAGGATCGGTCACGGGGTGCGCATCGCGGAGGACCTCAGCCCCCGCGAGCCGCGCGGAACGTTGGGAGAGAACGTTTCCCGGTTGCCCCGCCGTCGCGATCTTTCGCCGCCGCCCGCGACGGCGGTCTATGCCCTCGGACCCCTCGCGTCCTGGGTCAGGGACCGGAGAATTCCCCTGGAACTGTGCCCGTGTTCCAACCTTCAGATCGACGCCGCCCCGAGCCTCGACGCGATCGGCCGGAACTACCCGGCGGGGGAGCGGCCCAGGGCCAAGAAGTACTCGGACCACCCCTTTGAGCTGCTCAGGGAACTCGGATTCGCGGTGACGGTCAATCCGGACAACCGACTGATGTCGAGGACCTCCATGACCCACGAGTTCATGGAATTGGCCGGGGTCTTCGGATACGACCGCGAGGATTTCCTGGCTCTGACCGTGACCGCCGCCGAGGCCACGTTCCTCTCGGCCGGCGACCGTGACGATCTCATCGAGCGCGTGATGGCCGGCTATTCCGATGCCCCGGTGGTCGGGTCATGACGCGCCCCGACCACGGCCTCGAGGCAGCTTCCGGAGACGACCGGCCGACGGCCGGGTCTGCCTTCGCCGACCTGGTGGCGCTCATGGACCGGCTCCGGTCTCCCGGAGGGTGCCGCTGGGACGGCGAACAGACCCACGAGTCCCTCGTGCGGTACCTGATCGAGGAAGCCTACGAGGTCGTCGAAGCGATTGAGACGCCGGGCGGCGTCGACCGGGCGCTGCTGCTCGAAGAGCTGGGCGACGTCCTGCTCCAAGTCGTCTTTCACGCACGGGTTGCCGAAGAAGCCGAGGACGGCTTCTCGATCGTGGACGTCATCGAAGCCCTGAACGCGAAGATGGTCCGCAGGCACCCGCACGTGTTCGAAGAACGGGCAACCACGGACGGCGCCCAGACGGGCACCTCGGACGACGACGGCCTGGAAGCCCTGACTCGACGGTGGGACGAGATCAAGAAGGTCGAGAAGCCGGACCGCAAGGACCCGTTCGACGGCATCCCTCCCGCTCTGCCGGCGCTCGCCCTGGGAGAAAAGACGCTCAACAAGGCCGCCAAAGCAGGGCTTGCCCTTCCGACGGACGCGGCCCCGGCGTCGCCCGTGGAACCGGTGCGGGAACCCAGGACACAGGAACCGGGCGAGCGGGTTGCGCGGCAGGTTTCGCCGGAATCGGTGGTCCCCGGGTCCGCCGACGAAGCAGAGCAGCGGATGGGACGTGATCTGTTGCGGATGGTGGCCGAGGCGCGGGATCTCGGGGTCGATCCTGAACGGGCCCTGCGGCGTGCCGTCAGGGAGTACGTGGCGCAGAACCGTGGGAATACCTGACTTCATGTCCGATTGTGTGGGAATTCGATACGATGGCCCTGGGTATCGGTGCCGTCACGGGGGACAAGTTCAGAATTTCCCACAAACTCACTAGGCTCGGTATCGAAGAGCCAATTCATCCTTCACGATTTTCTAGGAGCATTCAGATGGCTATCATCATCGACGTCCACGCGCGCCAGATCCTCGATTCCCGAGGCAACCCGACCGTCGAGGTCGAGGTTCTGCTCGATGACGGAAGCTTCGGCCGCGCGGCCGTGCCGTCCGGCGCCTCCACGGGTGAGTTCGAGGCGGTCGAGCGTCGTGACGGGGACAAATCCGTCTACCTCGGCAAGGGCGTTCTGGACGCGGTCAAGGCAGTCATCGATGAGATTTCCGAGGTCGTCATCGGCATGGACGCGGCCGATCAGCGGGCCGTGGACGCCGCAATGCTCGAACTCGACGGAACCGACAACAAGGCCAAGCTCGGAGCCAACGCGATTCTGGGAGTTTCCCTGGCCGTGGCGCGCGCGGCGGCCGAAGCCTCCGACCTTCCCCTCTACAAGTACCTCGGCGGACCGAATGCGCACGTTCTGCCGGTTCCGATGATGAACATCCTCAACGGCGGGTCTCACGCGGACTCCAACGTGGACATCCAGGAATTCATGATCGCCCCGATCGGGGCCCCGACCTTCGCCGAGGCGCTGCGCTACGGTGCCGAGGTCTACCACAGCCTCAAGTCCGTGCTGAAGGATCGCGGCCTGGCCACGGGGCTGGGAGACGAAGGCGGTTTCGCCCCGAACCTTGACTCCAACCGCGCCGCACTCGACCTGATCGTCGAAGCGATCGAGAAGGCGGGCTACGCTCCGGGCAAGGACGTGGCTCTGGCGCTGGACGCCGCCTCCTCCGAGTTCTACAACAAGGAAGACGGCACCTACTCCTTCGAAGGCGGCCGGAAGAGCGCCGAAGAGATGACCGCCTACTATGGCGAGCTCGTGGACGCCTACCCGCTCGTCTCGCTCGAGGACCCGCTGGACGAGGACGACTGGGAAGGCTACAAGACGATCACCGAACAGCTGGGCACCAAGGTCCAGATCGTCGGCGACGACCTCTTCGTGACCAACCCGGAGCGCCTCAGCAAGGGCATCGAATCCGGCGCCGCGAACGCCCTGCTCGTCAAGGTCAACCAGATCGGTTCCCTGACCGAAACCTTCGACGCCATCAGCATGGCGCAGACCCACGAGTTCCGTTGCATGGTCTCGCACCGTTCCGGGGAGACCGAGGACACGACCATCGCGGATATTGTGGTCGCGACCAATTCGGGCCAGATCAAGAGCGGCGCGCCCGCCAGGTCCGAGCGCGTGGCCAAGTACAACCAGCTCCTGCGCATCGAGGAGGAGCTCGGTGCGGCCGCCAAGTACGCGGGGGCGGCCGCCTTCCCGCGCTTCAACGCCTCCAAGTGATTCCTGCGGGATGACCGCTCCGACGCCCCGCCGGGTTCCGCCCGGCGGGGCGTCTTTCGGTAGAGTAAGGGCTCGAAAGCTTCTTCCCCCGCTCCGAGAGGTTCGATCGCTATGAAGAATCCCTTCTCCGCGGTATCGCGCCGCCTCCGTTCCGGGCAGGGACGGTCCGAGGGGACCGCCACGGGGGACCCAGCCCAGGACCCGGAGACACCGGGTGCGGGCAGGTCGACGGCGAAGGAGCCGTTCGGATTCGGCTCGTGGCGGCAGCGCCGCGTGGTCGAGCGTGCGGACGAGGAGGACGCCGCCACGTCTGACGAGAACCAGATGGGCCGCGAGGACTGGAGCGACGTCGAAGAGGCCCCAGAACCCGTCGCAGCCAGGTCCTTTTCGGGACGAACGGTTCTGCTTCTGCTGATCGTGCTGGCGCTGGTCGTCCCCCTGGCGCCCACGGTGCACCGCTATTTTGCCCAGCAGGCCGAGATCAACAGCCTGGAACAGCAGATCTCGGGGCTCAAGGACGAGCAGAAGGACCTCAAGGACCAGAAGGACCGCTGGAACGACGACGACTACGTTCGCCAGCAGGCCCGGGAGCGCCTGTCCTACGTCAGCCCCGGCGAAACCCCGTACATCGTGACGGGCAAGGACAAGACCAGCGATCAGGCGGACGATTCGTCGGCCGAGGCGGTCATCTCGAGCCCACCCTCCTGGGGCGAGAATCTCTGGTCCTCGCTGTCCCAATCCGCCGAGTGATCCCTTGGCAACCGTGAACGATCTATCCCGCGAAGGAATCCGGTGACTCAGAATCCAGCCCCTCACCAGCCTCGAGGGTTCGGCGCGAGCCGGGACACCCTCGCACCGACCGAGACGGACCTGCTGGTCCTCTCCCGGGAGCTGGGGCGTCCGGTGCGCGACGTCGTCGAGATCCCGGCGCGTTGTGTGTGCGGAAATCCGCTGGTTGCCGCCACGGCCCCCCGCTTGTCCAACGGTTCCCCGTTTCCCACCGTGTTCTATCTCGCCCATCCGGTCATCACGCAGGCCGCCTCACGGTTGGAGGCCGCGGGGCTGATGTACGAGATGACCGACCGGATCGCACAGGACGACGAGGTCGCGGAAGCCTACCAGGCCGCGCACCGGAATTATCTGGCGGAGCGGGAGAGGGTCCGTCTCGCGTCCGGTACGGATCCCGTGCCCGAGATCGAGGGGATCTCCGCCGGAGGCATGCCGGAACGGGTCAAGTGCCTGCACGCGGTCCTCGGGCACACGCTCTCGGTCGGCACGGGCATCAATCCTTTCGGGGACGAGACCCTTCGCGCGATCGAACAGTGGTGGACCCCGGAACGCTGCGCGTGCGACCCCGCGTGGCGCCGTGACGAAGATTTGCCGAACGAGTCCTGAGGAGTACGAGAGAACATGCGCGTCGGCGCCATTGACTGCGGTACGAATTCCATTCGCCTTCTCATCGCGGACGTCAAGAAGGCGTCCTCGGAAGGGGAACCGCCCGTCGTCACCGACGTCGTCCGCGAGATGCGCGTCGTGCGTCTCGGGGCGGGGGTGGACGCCACGGGCTGGCTCGCCCAGGACTCCTTGGACCGCACCTTTGCCGCTGCCGAGGAATACGCGCGGTTGATCGAGAAGCACAAGGTCAAGCACGTGCGGATGGTCGCGACCAGCGCGACCCGCGATGCGGGGAATCGTCACGCGTTCGTCGAAGGGATCAACCAGCGACTCGGCGTCGTTCCCGAGGTGATCTCGGGATCGGAGGAAGCCGAATTGTCCTTCCGGGGCGCGGCCGCAACCATCGGGCCCGTGGGCGAGGGCCGGGACCTGGTGGTCGACGTGGGCGGCGGCTCCACCGAGTTCGTTCTCGGGGACGCCTCGGGCGTGCTCGCCTCACGGTCGGTCAACATCGGTTGCGTGCGGCTGACCGAACGCCACCTCAGCTCGAATCCGCCGACGGACGGCCAAGTGCGCATGCTTCTGGGCGACGTCGACGTCGCGGTCACGTCCGTTCTCGAGGCCGTCCCCGTGCGCACGACCACGCGGCTGGTCGGCGTGGCCGGATCGGTCACGACCCTGACGGCCTACGCCCTCGGACTCTCCGAATACGACGCCGAGCGCATCCACGGCAGCGAGTTGAGTATCGACGCCGTCTCGTCGGCCGCCGAGGCCCTGACTCGCATGACCCGTGCCGAGAGGGCCGACCTCGGCATCATGCACGAGGGACGTGCCGATGTCATCGGGGCGGGCGCGCAGATCTGGGCGCGGATCGCCGAACGGGTCGCCGAAATCACCGACGGCGCGGTCACCACGTGTCTCGCCAGCGAGCACGACATCCTGGACGGCATCGCGTTGTCCGTGGCCGAGGCACGGAAACGGACCTGAACCATGATGCGGCACGGTTGGGGCCTTCGGTGGCTCGCGGCTCTGGCGGTCGTCACGATCGCCTCGACCGTTCCGGTCGCGGCCGCCGAAGCTGAGTCGGGACCTTCCGCGCCGTCGTCGTCCGACCGCACGGACGAAGAAGTCAGGAAGCGGGAGTACTGGCTCGACGAACTGGGAATCCGTTCCGCGTGGAACCAAGCGACCGGCAAAGGGGTCAAGGTCGCGGTGATCGATACGGGCGTCGATGGCAATCACCAGGACCTCTCCGGCAATGTTCTGGACGGCAAGGACGTCTCCGGGGGGGGGGGGCAGCCCGGACGGCTGGAAGCCGGTCGGCGCCGAACCGGAGCACGGAACCCTCGTGGCATCGATGATCGCCGGGCACGGCCACGCCGGGCATGGGGGCGATACGCAAACTGGAGGCGAGCCCGGCCAGGGACTCGGAATGATAGGTATCGCCCCGAGGCGAACGTCGTCCCGATCTCGGTCTGGCTGGGCACGCAGAATCCGGGGAACGTGTCGGTCGAGGACCAGATTCCCCGGGCCGTCGAGGAAGCGGTCGACTCCGGGGCGAAGGTCGTGAACCTCTCGGTCGGTTCGTCGAAGACGGACTGGCCCGAGTCCTGGGACAAGGCATTCCAGTACGCCCAGGACCACGACGTCGTGGTGGTCGCCTCGGCGGGCAACCGGGGGTCGGGTGTGACGCAGGTGGGCGCCCCATCGACCATCCCAGGGGTGGTTTCCGTGGGCGGCGTGGACCGCCAGGGCAAGACGTCCTGGGACTCCTCGGCGCAAGGGATCTCCCTGGCCGTTGCGGCACCGAGCGAAGACCTCATCGGTGCCCTGCCGAACAACAAGTACGGTCTCTGGTCCGGTACCTCCGCCTCGGCACCGATGGTGTCGGGTGTTCTGGCGCTGATGAGGCAGAAGTACCCCGACGAGTCGTCCGCGCAGATCATTCGGCGTCTCATCGACACCGCCGAGGACCGCGGGGACAAAGGCCGGGACCCGCAGTACGGATTACGGGATGGTCGACCCGATGGCGGCCCTGTCGCGCGATGAGCACGTGTCCGGCACACGCAAGAATCCTCTGGGATCCGTGGAGTCCTGGGCCAAAGTCCATCGCCGGGCGGATCCGACGGACGAACCCAGCGAGCCCCCTGCCGAAGAACACCGGGCGGGGGAGCGCATAGCCCCCGTGGCAGCCCCTGAGCCCGCGCCGGGAAACCACGTGAATCTGCTGTTGCCGGTCGGCCTCATCGCTGCCGTGGCCGGATGGATGTGGTTGCTGGCCTCCGGAACGGTCGCTCGGCTGCGTCGCGTGCTGGGGTCGCCACCCCACCCGCCGATGCGCATTCTGGCCGAGAGTCTGGGCTGGACCCGGCGGCGGACGAAGGCCGAACGCGGCGAAAAGAAAGAACGCAGGTCAGTTTTCTGGGGCCCGAGGCAATAAATCGGTGAAATCAGAATGGCGGCGTAAGGTCTTTGGTGACAACATTGGGAGTCGAGACCCTCGCAGTCCACGTGTATCCAAGGGAGTAGCATTTCTACCATGTCTTTTAACCAAGTTGCGAATGACCGCCCTCGTATTCTCATCGTCGGCGGCGGGTACGTCGGCTTCACCGTTGCCAGCAGGATCCAGAAGGCCATCAAGGCTTCGGGCGGCGTCGTGACCGTGGTGGATCCCAACCCCTACATGACTTACCTTCCCTTCCTGCCCGAGGTGGCCGCCGGAAACGTCGAGGGGCGCCACGCGACCGTGCCGCTGCGCCAGCACCTCCAGGACTGCGAGATCCTGGGTGCCAAGGTCGAGAAGATCGATCACGAGTCCAAGACGGCCACCGTGCGCGGCAACGACGACGGCGACACCTACGAACTCAAGTACGACCAGGTGGTCATCGGTGCGGGCTCCGTGACCCGTGCCTTCCCGATCCCCGGCCTGGCCGAGAACGCGATCGGCATGAAGAGCATCGAGGAAGCCGTGCACGTCCGCAACTGGGTCCTCGACCGCATCGAGACCGCATCCTTGCTCAAGGATGAGGCCGCTCGGCGTCGGGCACTGACCTTCGTGGTGGTCGGCGGCGGCTTCGCCGGTGTCGAGACCATCGCCGAGCTCGAGGACATGGCTCGGGCTGCGGTGGCGCGCAACTCGCGTCTGCGGGTGTCCGACCTCCGTTTCGTGATGGTCGAGGCCATGGGCCGCATCATGCCCGAGGTCCCCGAGGACCGCGCCGAGTCCGTGGTCGCCCACCTGCGTTCCCGCGGCATCGAGGTTCTGCTCAACACCTCCCTGGGCGAGGTCGACGGGGACACCTGCAAGCTCATCAACATGGGCGACAAGTCCCCGGCGGGCGAGGTCGAGACTCAGACCCTGATCTGGACCGCCGGAGTCATGGCCGCACCGTTCCTGAAGCAGTCGACGCTGCCGATCGACGAGCGCGGACGTGTCCGGGTCGGCGCAGACCTGCGTGTGACCGGTGACGACGGCGTCGTCGAAGGTGCCTGGGCGGCAGGCGACAACGCCGCCGTTCCGGACCTGACCGGCAAGGGCGTCGGCGGCTTCTGCGTTCCCAACGCCCAGCACGCTTCGCGTCAGGCCGTGACCCTGGCCGAGAACATCATGGCCGCCCGCAATGGCGGAGAGCTCAAGGACTACTACCACGAGAACCTCGGTGCGGTCGCCGGACTGGGCGCCTACAAGGGCGTGGCCAACATCAAGGGCCGCTCCTTCGAGGGGCCCCTGGCATGGCTCATGCACCGTGGCTACCACGGGATGGCCATCCCGACCGTCGAGCGGACCACGCGCGTGGCGGCGAACTGGGTGCTCAGCACGGTCTTCGGCCGGGACACCTCGCCGATCCGGAACGAGCGGACCCCGCGCCGGCCTTTCGAGGAGGCCACGGGTATTGCGCCGAAGGAAGAAAAGGCGCGCATCTGATCCATGATCCCGTCCTCGTGACGATCGACAGCTGAACTATGCACCCCGCACTTTCCTAGGAAGGTGCGGGGTGCGTTTCGCCCCAGTAGCCCAATCGGCAGAGGCAGCGGACTTAAAATCCGTTCAGTGTGGGTTCGAGTCCCACCTGGGGCACCGCGCATCGCTCGACGCTCTCGCCCGAGAGCGGAATCCCGGGCTCTCGCCTGCCGCCGACTGGCGGAAATCTGTAGAATGGAGAAAATCCCGGGTTCGCACGGGCCGAGCAGCTCGCAGTGTCGGGCAGTTCGGGAGTCCACCGCTTGAGAATCGAGGAATCCCATGGGACGTGGAAATCCCCTGATCAGGCGCATGAACAATGATGCGCAGCGAAATGACCATGCTTATGCCGGCCAGTCGCAGTACGGCCGGAATCCCAACGCTCCGCACGGCGGCGGTGACGCCGCATACGGGCAGGCTCCGAGCGCAGCCTCCCTGAACCAGATGTACAACGCACCCTCGGCCACCCCTGCCGACACGCAGCGGGCCACGATGGACGACGTCGTTGTCAAGACCCTCAGCATGCTGGGCCTCATCGCCGTCGGCGGTGCGGTCGGTTGGTTCCTGGGCGGCATTGCGGCCCTCTTCGGAATCATCGGCTTCGTGCTCGCCCTGGTCGTGATCTTCAAGCGCAAGACCTCGCCCGCGCTCGTGACGAGCTACGCGGTCTGCGAGGGACTTTTCCTCGGCGGCATCTCCCGGGTCTTCGAAACCCAATTCGGCGGCATCGTGCTGATGGCCGTGGTCTCCACGCTGGTCGTCTTCCTCGGAATGCTCGCGCTGTATGCGAAGGCCGGGGTCCGCATTACCGGCAAGGCGGCGAAGGTCCTGGCCATCGGGATGGTTGCCTACCTCGTGTTCATCGTCGGCAACCTCATCTTCGGGGCCTTCACCGGTTCGTCGATGCGGGACGTCACCGTTTTCGGGATTCCGCTCGGGATCATCATCGGCCTGTTGGCCGTGGTCATGGCCTGCGCGTGCCTCATCCAGGACTTCCAGAACATCGACAACGCCCTCCGCGCGGGAGTTCCGCAGAAGGAATCGTGGCGACTGGCCTTCGGCCTCATCGTGACCCTCGTGTGGCTGTACGTCGAGATTCTGCGTCTGCTCAGCTATTTCATGCCACGAAATTAGCCGCATCATCTTCGGGGCGCATCGTCCCCTGGCGCGAGGCCTCGCCCTTTGGGCGGGGCCTCGTTGTCGTTTCCCCTGATCGCAGCCCGCCCGTATGATGAAATCCATGAGCTCTCGTTCGAACGTGACAGCAGACAACATTCCGGAAGTCCACCTGGGCGCGAAGGACTCGTCCGATCGTCCGTCCGGCGCGCCGGACATTCCCTTCGCGCTGAATGTCGCGGCCGCGTGGTCGTGGAGGGTCATCGTGATCCTGGCGATGGCCGCGGCTCTCGTTTACCTGTGTCGCTCGGTCAGCACGGTCATCGTGGCCGTACTCGTGGCCGCGTTGCTGGCGGGGCTGCTCTCGCCGTTCGTGCTCTGGTTCCGCAGCAAAAAGGTCCGGGCCGGGATCGCCACCGCAATCGTCGAGCTCGGCGGCATCCTGGTGGTGCTGGGGCTTCTGACGCTCGTGGGACAGCAGCTCATCAAAGGATTCACGGAGCTCTCGGACCAAGTGGTGGTCGGCTATCAGAAGCTCATGAGCTGGCTGTCGGATGGGCCCCTGCAGGTGTCGGTCGACCAGATCGACCACGCCGTCAGCTCACTGACCACCACGGTCAAGGAGAACTCGAGTCAGCTCATGAGCGGGGCGGCGGCCGTCGGCTCGACCGCCGGCGAGGTCGGCACCGGATTGCTGATCATGCTCTTCACCCTGATCTTCTTTCTCCTGGAGGGGGAGAAGATCTGGCTCTTCCTGCTCAAATTCGTGCCCAGAAAGGCCCGAACCGCTGTCAACGGTGCGGGACGCCGCGGCTGGCATTCCCTCGTCTCGTACGCCCGTGTCCAGGTCCTGGTGGCCTTCGTCGACGCCGTCGGGATCGGCCTGGCGGCCTTGATTCTGGGCGTGCCGCTCGCATTCCCCCTGGGCGTGCTCGTGTTCCTGAGCTCGTTCATCCCGGTCGTGGGAGCGCTCGTCTCGGGTGCTGTGGCCGTGCTCCTGGCCCTCGTCGCCAATGGGCCGATCAATGCCGTGATCATGCTCGCGGCGGTGTTGCTGGTGCAGCAGGTCGAGTCTCATATTCTGCAGCCGCTGGTCATGGGCAAGGCCGTTTCCCTCCACCCCTTGGCAGTCGTGCTCGCGGTCGCCCTGGGATCCATGGTGCTCGGCATCATCGGAGCCCTGTTCGCGGTTCCCGTGCTGGCGGTCGTCAATACCGTGGTCCGTTATCTGGCCAACCGGGAGTGGGAGACCGACCCGAACATCCGCACCACGCCGTACGCTTTCGACTGGGAGATACAGCGTGCGCAGAAGAAGTCGGCCGGCCAGAAGGTCAAGGACAAATTCTCGTCGGTGGGCAAGAACCAGGGCAACGGACCGGGCAACGGCTCTGCCGGGGCCGGGTCCCCGGACCAGGACGCACCCGAGGTCCAGAACTCGGACGACCGCGCCGGCCGCTCGACCGGCTCGGCGACCGAGCAGTAGCCTGGACGGTGGGCCACAACCCACTACCTCTACCGTCCGCAGTAAGGATGAATCAGTGACTCCCTTGGAAGATCTTCCTGTCCACGTCGAGGACATCGAACAGGCCACACGGCTTGTGGAGGGAACCATTGAGAAGACTCCCATTGCGCACTCACGGGCGCTGGAACGCAAGATCGGTTCCCCGGTCCATTTCAAGTGCGAGAACCTCCAGAGGTCGGGTTCTTTCAAGGTCCGTGGGGCGTACAACCGGATAGCGCAACTCAGCGACGCAGACAAGGCCTCAGGAGTCGTCGCGGCCTCGGCCGGCAACCACGCTCAGGGCGTTGCCCTGGCGGCGTCGAAACTGGGGATCACGGCGCGCATCTACATGCCCCAGGGCGCTGCCCTCCCCAAGATTGCGGCGACCCAGGACCACGGGGCAGAAGTCATCCTCCATGGCGACACCGTGGACGAGGCCCTGGCCGAAGCGCAGCGGTACGCGGACGAGACGGGCGCCGTCTTCGTGCATCCCTTCGACAACAAGCACATCATCGCGGGTCAGGGGACTTTGGGCGCCGAGATCATCGAACAGGTCCCGGACGTCGACACGATCATCACCGGCGTGGGCGGCGGCGGTTTGCTGGCCGGCGTCGCCGTCGCGGCCAAGAGCCACGAGGCCAGGACAGGAAAGAAGATTCGCGTCATCGGCGTCCAGGCCGAGCACGCGGCCGCATACCCGCCGTCCCTGGCCGCGGATGCCCTCGTTCCTCTCAAGAAGGTATCGACCATCGCCGACGGCATCGCCGTGGGACGCCCCGGACAGATGCCGTTCTCGATCATCAAGGAACTGGTCGACGACGTCGTCACCGTGTCGGAGGACGACCTGGCCCGGGCCCTGATCTTCCTCATCGAGCGCAACAAGCTCGTGGTCGAGCCGGCAGGAGCGGTCGGCGTCGCGGCCCTCATGAACGGCAAGCTCAACGAGAAGTTCGGCAATCTTGGGTCGACCGTATGCCTCCTGTCGGGCGGAAACATCGACCCCATGCTGATGCTCAAAGTCATCCAGCGTGGTCTGTCCGCCGCGGGACGGTACCTGACCGTCAAGATCATGCTGACCGACCACCCCGGCGAGCTGAGGGACATTTCCCGAATCATCTCGGAGTGCGACGCCAACGTGACCGGTGTGGACCACACCCGCGTCGGCGGTTCCTTGTCGATGGGGGACGTCTCCATCACGATCGACATGGAGACCAAGGGGGAGGAGCACAGCAACGAGGTCCTCCAGGCCCTCGAAGCCGAAGGCTTTACCCCGATGGTCGTCGGCTGAGAAACCCGTCGGCGGCCGGCGCGGTCCATGCGGATCGCGCGATCTTCCGCAGTTCCTCCCCGAAGCAAAAAATCCGGTCCCGCACCTGGCGGGACCGGATTTTTGTATGACGTCCGGATCGAAGGGTCAGTAGGGCTTGGCCGACAGAACCTTGAGGGGGATGTCCTTGCCGTTCGGGGCCTTGTAGGACAGTTCGTCGCCGACCTTGTGGCCGTGGATGGCCTGGCCCATGGGCGACTTCTCGGAAAAGACCTGGATGTCCTGGTCGCCCACGAGGGTCTCTGCCACCTCGCGACTTCCGAGAAGGAAGGTCAGCTTCTTGCCGCCGATTTCGGCCTCCACGAGCATGCCGGATTCGACGACGCCGTCGTCCGCGGGCTTGGCGCCGACCTCGGCGTTCTCGAGCAGGTAGCGCAGCTGGGAGATGCGGCCCTCGTTCTTGCCCTGCTCTTCCTTGGCCGCGTGGTAGCCACCGTTCTCACGCAGATCGCCCTCGTCGCGAGCGGCTTCGATGCGATCGACGATGTCCTGGCGTTTGGGGCCCTCGCGCTCATCGAGTTCCGCCTGCAGGCGGTCGTAGGCTTCCTGAGTGAGCCACGTGCCGTTTTCGGTGGTTTCTTCTGACATGATGTCTCCTTGGTGCGACGCCGCAGCCACGGACGTTCCGTGGTGGTTCCAGCGGGCGAATTCCCTCCTGCGCGGCGTCTGTACGGATAGATAAAACCCGCCCGGGCAAACCCGTGGCGGGAGACGTCAAGATTCTATTGTAGCTAGTGACGTACGGAACTGAAAACCTGCCGGCTCAGCCGGCTGACCAGCAGGATTCCACGGTCGCGGTGTGGGCCTGGGATGTGGTGCGCAGGTTGACCCGATGGGACGACGTGTCGTTGCTGAGCTGGTCCGCGGGAACCTTGCCGACGGTGATCTCTTTCCACCCGACGATCGCGTGCTGGTCATTCAGGGCCTGGATCGCGCAGGTCACGGTCTCGTCGTCGTCCTTGGTCAGCTCGAAGTCCATGGTCACCGAGTCGGCACGAGAATCGTCGAAGCTGACCTCTTTGTAGGAGGGGGCGTGGGAATTGCCGTAGGCCAGCCATGCCACGAACGCCATGCACACGACCACCGCAAGGGCCGTGACGGCCCACGACGTGCGTTTGGAGAGGTGGCGCGCAGAACGGCCCTTGCCGTAACGCTGGTCTAGAGTGGGAGTGGTCAATTTTCGACGAACCTGTTCATAGTCTGCGGGACCGTTCGGCCGGCACGCGCACGGACGTGGAGCGCGGCGAACGGCGGCCGGGAATTACTCTCTACTGTATCGAAAAGAATGAGGTGTCAGTACGTGACAAGCGCTCAGGTATCCGGCGCGACGCAACCGACGGGCTCGGCGCAGCACCAGCTCGACTCGGACTGCACGGGCCTGAGGATCCTTGCGGTTCACGCCCATCCCGACGACGAATCCAGCAAGGGTGCGGCGTCGATGGCCGCTTATGCTCGACGTGGTGCCCGCGTGATGGTTGTCTCGTGCACCGGAGGGGAACGCGGATCGATTCTCAACCCCGGCGTCGAGGAAAACCGAAGGTCCCACTGGGACCTGGCCGGGTTGCGCCACCGTGAGATGGCGGGAGCCCGCGAGGCGCTCGGCGTCGAGCACCGGTGGTTGGGATTCATGGACTCCGGGCTGCCCGAGGGCGATCCCTTGCCGCCTCTGCCCTGGGGATGCTTTGCGAAGACCCCGCTCGAGCGTGCCGCTGCGCCGTTGGTCCGCATCGTCCGGGAATTCCGGCCGCACGTCATCCTGGCCTACGACGAGAACGGTGGGTATCCGCACCCCGACCACATCATGGCCCACAAGGTCGCCGTCGAGGCGTGGGAGGCTGCGGGCGATCCCCGCCGTTACATCGCCGAGGGGGACGCTTGGGAGCCGCTCAAGCTCTACTACGACCGCGCCTTCGACGTCGCCCGTTTCAAGGCCCTGCACGAGGCCCTGGAAACGCGAGGCATGCACTCGCCGTTCGCCGAACGCATTGCCAGGTTCGCCGAGTCGGAGCCCGAAGGTGCGCCGCCGGTGTCCCGCCACCAGACCACGACCCGCATTCCGTGCGCCGACTGCTTCGACGTGCGTGATCAGGCCTTGAAGTCCCACGTGTCGCAGGTCGACCCGGACGGTTTCTTCTTTGCCGTCAGCAACGACCTCCAGCGCGAGATCTGGCCGTACGAGGACTACGTGTTGGCCGCGAGCAGGGTCGAGGCGAACTTTCCGGAGTACGACTTCGCAGAAGGCATTGATTACCGCCAGACGCCGGAGACCCGCAGAGGAAATGACCAGACCGCATGATGCTCGTCAGCCACACCGTTCTCAACGCAACCACCCGGATCCTCGCCGACGGCGAGTCCCCAAGTCTCAAGCCCGGTCTTGATGCCAATCAGGTCTCACCGGGGGTCATCGGCTTCCTGCTGACCCTTCTGCTGGCGGTGCTCATCATCTTCGTGGCGCTCGATCACACCCGTCGCCAGCGGCGGCTGAAGAACCGGTTCGACTACGCCATGGCTCGTGAGCAGGAGGAACGCGAAGCCGCAGAGCGTGAGGCGGAAGCACACGGTGGCCGGTCCGGCGACGCTTCCGAGACGCGCACCGCGAGCTCCGCCCGGGACATCCCGGCGGTCGACGAATCGGTGAAGGACTCACCGAACGACGACGCCGCGAACGGAACGGGCCGCGGCCCGAGGGGCTGACACGAGCCCGCGTGGTTCCTGCGAATCAGGCGTACAGGGAGAACACCACGCCGGTGTAGTGACTCGCGAATCCCAAAATCGTGCACGCGTGGAACAGTTCGTGGAACCCGAAGACCCTGGGGGAGAGCACCGGCCGTTTGAACGCGTAGAAGACCGCTCCGGCGATGTAGAAAACGCCCCCTGCGCAGATCAGCAGCGTGGCCACGGGACTCACCGACCAGAAGTCACCGAGGAAGAACAGCGCCATGAGGCCCATCACCACGTACAAGGGGGTGTAGAGCAACCTCGGGGCGCCGGTCCAGAACACGCGGAACACCACGAGCAACAGCGCACATCCCCAAATGGTCCAGAGCAGGATCTTCGATTTCGGAGGGCCGAGCATCGTGACGGCCAAAGGCGTGTACGTCCCGGCGATCACGAGAGAAATATTGGAATGGTCCAGTCTCTTGAAGAACATCCGTGCTTTCTCCCGCCAGTAGCCGCGGTGGTACATCCCGGAGACACCGAAGAGGACCACACTGGTCAGGGCGAACACGGCACACGCGGCCGAGCGGGCGCCTCCGCCTGCCAGAACGATCAGGACGATTCCGGCCGCAAAGGCCACCGGGGCGAACGAGGAATGGAGCAGCCCGCGCCACAAGGGCTTGCGCTCGACGGCCTCATGGAAGCGCTCGGCCGCCGCATTGGCGACGCCCTCGGCCTTGTCCGTGGCCGACCGCACGGTGGAGTAGCGCGAGGGATCCATGGCTGCTGGGGTCCTTTCATGAACGGGCTGGTGATATGCAGTCTATGAGCAACGGTTGCGAACCACCTGTGAGGCTGTGGACACGGATCTCGGAGGTCACCAGGAGAAGGTACGGTTAAGTCACAAAGGGATTCCGGCCAATCATCCCTGTGGCAGGGGGTCCCAGCATATGCCGTCTCGGACAAAGGACCATTATGAAGCTAGTCAAGCCTCTGTACAGCGTGTACGAGCGCAACCTGGCGGCTTCGATCCCCTCCGAGCGCTTGCCGCACCACGTCGGAGTGATGGTGGACGGGAACCGCCGGTGGGCGGCCCTCATGGGCCAGACCACCAAACACGGTCATCAGAAGGGTGCCGAGAGGATCATCGAATTCCTCGGGTGGTGTCGTGAACTCGGTATCGATGTGGTCACGTTGTACATGCTCTCGACCGAGAACCTGAAGCGCCCCGCTTCCGAACTCGGTGACCTCGTTGGCGTGATCGACGATCTGCTGCGTGAGCTCGGGGAAAGCCGGATCGCACGGCTCCAGCCGGTCGGGGCACTGAATCTTCTTCCCGACGGACTTCCGGAGACCGTGGCGAGCGTGACCGAGCAGACCGCCGACGTCGAGGGCCTGCACGTGAACATCGCTGTCGGCTACGGCGGGCGGCAGGAAATCGTCGACTCTGTCCGCGAACTCCTGAGTGACGCCGCGCGGGAGGGCCGCGACATCTCCGAGGTGGCGGAAAGCCTCACCGCGGACGATATTTCCAGCTACCTCTACACGCGCGGTCAACCGGATCCTGACCTGGTGATTCGCACCTCGGGGGAGCAGCGGCTCTCCGGATTCATGGTGTGGCAGTCCGCATACAGCGAATTCTATTTCTGTGAGGCGCTCTGGCCCGATTTCAGGCGGGTGGACTTCCTCCGCGCGCTGCGCGACTATGCGGGACGGCAGCGCCGCTTCGGATCCTGACCCGTGGTCGCGCTGATCGGCTCGTGGTGGCACGAAGGGGCGCGCGGCTTTCTGCCGGCTTCCCTGGGGTCGGCTTGCGTGGTCATGTACTTGCTCTGCGTCGGCCGGTTGAGCATCGTCGACGTCCTCCTTCACCGGTTGCCCCGGGCATGGGTCCATCAGTTGACGCTGGTCCTGGGGCTGGGTCTGCCCGCTTCCGCGCTGTGTGCGGGTGAGCCTGCGCGTGTGCTGACCTCGGCGGCCGGTGCGCTGGGGACGGGACTTCTCTACGGCACGGTCAGGGCCTTGTCGCTGGGCTGGCTCGGCAGGGGAGACGTCCGCCTGGCGCCGGCCCTTGGTGCGGCCTGTGGGTTCGTGGCGCCGGGCCACGCGGTGGCGGCAGTGGTGCTGACATTCGGCGCGTGCGGGGCCTGGGGCACGTTCCTCGTGCTCAGCCGCCGAGCCCGGCCCCACGATCGCATCGCGATGGGTCCATGGATGAGCAGATGCTCGACCCTGGTCTGGCTCGCGCTGCCGCCGACCTGACGTCCCCTCCCGCGGGTAAGGTGGGCACGAATGCCGACGTCGCCGCCCAAGGAGTACGGACCTATGCCCACCCCGGAATTCATTCTGTCCCTGCGCGAGAAGATCGGGCACGACCCCCTGTGGATGCCGGGCGTCACGGCCGTGGTGTTCAACGAAGGCGGCCAGGTGCTGCTGTGCCGTCGGTCCGACAACGGTGCCTGGACCCCGATCACCGGCATTGTCGACCCCGGAGAGGAACCCGCGGTGACGGCCGTGCGCGAGGCGGAGGAGGAAGCCGGCGTCGTGATCGAGGTCGAAGGCCTGGCCTCGGTCAAGGCCAACCCGCCGCAGACCTTCCCCAACGGGGACCAGGCCCAATTCCTCGACCTGACCTTCCGGTGCAGATACGTTTCCGGCGAGGCCCGGGTGAACGATGAAGAATCCAGCGACATGATGTGGGCCGATCTCAACGACCTGCCCCCGATGAACGATCGCATGCTCTACCGGTTGCGGTCGGCGTCCGAATTCTCGGGAAGGACATGGTTCTCGCTCGACGGGCTGGACACCTGACCGTCGGTCGACCTTTCTCCGTTCTCCTCCGTGCGAGGGGCACGAGGAGGCCAGATGGTGTAGCTGATCGTGATGATGAGGTCGACGACGACGACAATGCGGACCACGTGGAAGCTCTGGGACAGGGCCTTGGTCTTCTCCGGGTCTCCGACGAGCCAAATCATGCCCGCCAGAAGCGCAGACGCCACGGCCGCGGCGATCCACGTCAACAGGGTCGTTCGCCATGAGTACGCGGTGTACTGCCGGCCATAGAGCTTGGGCGGGGGACCGGGGCGTTCGTCGGACCCGTATCGACGGGCAAACTTGCGGTCGGCCCAAGTGATCAGCCGGTGACCGTAGGCCACGGAGAATCCGATGTAGAAGGCGGACAGTGCGTGGGCGGAGGTGGCATGGCCGCCGGAGCGCAGGTCCACGACGGTGGCACCCAGCAGGACCAAGTCGACGAGGGGAGCCATGGCGATGAGCCCCAGACCCCATCGTGGTTGTCGCGCAAGATATCGCAGCGCCAGACCGGACAGGAGAAACACCCAGAACCCGATCTCGCAGGCGATGATGATGGCCAGGATCATAAAGCCCCTTTGAGGTGGTACGCCCGTGCTACTCCGCAAGTAGCACAGATGTACTACCATAAGGAACGTGCCGAAGAGAATCGATATGCAAGCCCGCAAGGAACAGCTGGCCGCAGCCGTGTGGAACACCATCGTCGAGAAGGGCATCGGAGCGGTCTCGGTGCGTACGGTGGCCGAAACGGCCGGCGTCGCGGTGGGTTCTCTGAGACACGTGTTTCCCACCCGGGCGGAATTGATCGAATTCTCCGCCCGGCTCATGATCGACAAAGTCTCTGACCGCGTGGCCGGCCTCGAACCGACCGGCGACGAGCGTGCCGACGCCGTGGAGACCCTCTCCCAGTTCCTGCCGTTGGACGCGCAGCGGCGCGCGGAGCTCGAGGTCAATCTCGCGCTGATCGCCGAGACCCCTGCCCTGCCTGAACTGCGGGGCATTCGCGACGATGCGACCCGGGCACTGCGGGCGGCTTGCGTCCGGCTGGCCGAGCGAGTGAGGGGAAACACCGTGAGCTTCGAGGAGGCCCTGGCCGGGCGGGGAGATCAGCGTCGGGGCGCGACGCTCCACGCGCTCGCGGACGGCCTGGCGCTGCATCTGCTGGTGGATCCTGCCGCCGAGGAGGAGGCTCTGGCCATCGTGCGCGCTCAGATCGATACGCTGGCCGAGACGTAGAGGGTCGGGCGGGGCGACGGCGAGGGGGCGAGAGCCCTCGCCGGTCGGATCGTTGCCCCGGGGGGGGGGGGGGGGGGGGGGGGGAGTGCCGAGCCCACTGTTGAGGGAGAAGCGTGTCCGACGCCCGGATCCCGGACACACGAGATCCCGGCCGGCTCCGAGAGCGAACTCGGTAGCCGACCGGGATCAGTGAACCTTACGCGGGGGTCTACCTCAGCGCGTTGATGTTGCGCATGTTCGAGCGTGCCATCGACACGGCCTCACCCGCACCGCGATTGAACACGATCTTGGACATCGCCGTCGCGAACCCGAAGACCATGCTGTTGTTGATCTGCGGCGGGATCGACAGGGCCTGCGGATCAGTGATGATCTCGACGACGCTCGGGCCCTTGTGAGCCAGAGCCTCTTCGTAGGCCTTCTGAAGCTTCTTGGGGTCGGTCACTCGCACCCCGTGGAAGCCCATGGCCTTGGCCACATCGGCGTAGTTGATGTCCGGAACGTCCACGCCGAAGTCCTGGAGGCCGTCCATCATCATTTCCATCTTGACCATGCCCAGCGTGGAATTGTTGAAGACCACGATGTTCAGGGGCAACTGGTACATGGCCGCCGTCGCGAGCTCACCCATCAGCATCGAGAGACCGCCGTCGCCGGACATCGAGATGACCTGACGATTCGGGAACGCGACCTGCGCGCCGACTGCCTGCGGCAAGGCATTCGCCATCGAGCCGTGCAGGTACGAGCCGAGCAGGCGGCGGGTCCCGAGTGGGTTGATGTACCGAGCGGACCAGACGTTGCACATGCCGGTGTCTGCGGTGAAGATCGCGTCGTCGTCGGCGACCTGGTCAAGCAACGAGGCCGCATACTCCGGGTGGATCGGCTTGTGCTTCTCCACGTTGCGCGTGTAGGCGCCGACGGCCTTGTTCATGATCGTGTCATGGCGCTTGAGCAGCTTCTCGAGGAACTTGCGGTCCTTCTTCCGTTCGACCAACGGGAGGAGCTTCTCCAGCGTTTCGAGGACGCTGCCCTCGATCTGCAGGTCGACGTCGGTGCGGCGACCCATGTGCTCCGGTGCGATGTCGACCTGAATGGTCTTGGTGTCCGGCAGGAACTGGTCGTAGGGGAAGTCCGTGCCGAGCATGATCATCAGGTCGGCGTCGTGGATGCCCTCGGCGGCCGCGCCGTACCCGAGGAGGCCGGTCATGCCGACGTCGAACGGGTTGTCGTATTGGATGAAGTCCTTGCCGCGGAGCGAGTGCCCGATGGGGGCGGCGACCTTGTCGGCGAATTCGACCACGGTGTCGTGGGCGCCCTTGGCACCGGCACCGACGAACAGAGCGATCTTGGACGCCTTGTTCACCTCGGCGGCGAATTCCGCGATCGTCGCCTCGGAAGGCACCTTGGGCGAGCGGCGCAGGGTGCCGATGGCGGGGGCGTCGACCGATGCGTCCTCATCGGCGAGATCGCCGGGGAGCGTCACCACGGAGACGCCGGAACGACCGACGGCGTAGCGAATGGCGGTCGAGAAGACCCGCGGAGCCTGATCGGTGGTGGAGACGAGCTCGTTGTAGACGCTGCACTGTTCGAACAGGCGGTCAGGGTGGGTCTCCTGGAAGTAGCCCTGACCGATCTGGGCACTGGGGATGTGGGAAGCGATGGCGAGGACCGGGGCCTGCGAGCGGTTGGCGTCGAAGAGTCCGTTGATGAGGTGCAGGTTGCCCGGACCACAGGAACCCGCACACACCGCGAGTTCACCGGTCAGCTGCGCCTCGGCGCCGGCAGCGAATGCGGCGGCTTCCTCATGGCGCACGTGAACCCAGTCGATACCGCCCTTGCGTGCACCGCCCGTGGCGCGCACGGCGTCCACGATCGGGTTCAAGGAGTCCCCGACGATGCCGTAAATGCGGTGAACACCGGCCTCGATCAGTTGCTTCACGATCTGTTCTGCGAGTTTCACTGTTCCTCGATTCCTTGTCGATCGGATTCGACCTAACTCAATCACGCTTCTGCACACTTCAACCAGGGTCCAAAACGCACTATTCCGCTTTTTCCGCGCTTGAGGGTGGAATCACAAGGGTGTGTGAACCGGAGCCATCGTGGGGACGCGCGGCGTCGCGGGCGGGCGGGCGTCGCGGGTGGCGCGGGCGGCGCGAAGTGGCAGTTTTGTGCGCTTTTCGGGCGGAAAACTGCACGAAACTGCCACTTCGAGTGGTGGTGGCGATGGCGGGGCGATGGTGTGATGTTGGCGGGGCGCCGGTGGGGCGCTTTTACGAGGGGGTTACCCGAATCGGAGGTGTTTGCCCCTGTTAGGTGGCGGTGTGACCGCCACCTAACGACGGGAAAGGCCACAAAAGCGGGTAACGGCCACCGAACCTTGATCCATTCGCGGCTTTCGAATGGGTTTTTGTTCCGGCAACCCCCTCTGAGTCGGGTAACCACCACGGAACCGGGAGTCGGCGCCAAATGGGACCATCCTCACCAGCACCAGCACCAGCACCAGCACCAGCACCAGCACCAGCACCAGCACCAGCACCAGCACCAGCACCGGCACCGGCGTCATGCCTCGATATGAGGTGCGGTGTGTACGCGTCCCGGGCACGCCCCTCCCCAAAAGCCCTAGTCACCTCATGGAGGGGGGCAACCAGAGGGGGGGCGCCCAGACGTTCCTCCTAGCCCGAGTGGTGCTCGCCGTGCTCGGCCGGAGCGGCGTGGCGCGGCCGGTACCCAGCCGAGCCGGCGTCCTCGGTCGACCGGGCATCCTCGGCCGAGCCGGCATCCGCGTCCGAACCGGTAGCGGCGTCGTCCGAACCGGTAGCGGCGTCGGCCGAGCCGGAGGCCGCGTCGGCCGAACCGTCCGCAGGCTGACCCTCCGGATCATCGGCCCGAGTGTCATCGTCGGAGGAGTGGATGATCGGTTGCGACGCCGTCACGACCGGGAAGCCTCCCGTGGCCAATTGCTGGTAGGCGGCTTCCGCCTCCTCGCCGTCGACGGCTTCGCCACGAGCGACCATGCCGGACACCGAGCGGAGCGGGATCTCCTTGAGGAAGAACGCCAGGACGAAGGCCAGAGCCATGAACGGCAACAGGTACCAGAACACCGGTGCCAAGGAATCGGCGTAGGCCGTGACGATCCCGTCCCTGAGGAAATCGGGCATGTCGTCGAGCATCTGCGGGGTCAACGACGACGCCGAGTCGGCTCCTCCGCCTTCAGCGGCCGCCGCCTGTGCAGCCTGCGGCGGAAGCGAGTTGAAGACGTCGGTCAACTTGGTCGACAGGTGGGAGGTGAACATGGCACCGAAGATGGCCACGCCCACCGAGGATCCCATCTCGCGGAAGTAGTTGTTCGCACTCGTCGCCGTGCCCAACTGGGTGAACGGAACCGAGTTCTGAACGACCAGGACCACCACCTGCATGATCAGCCCGAGGCCGAATCCGAAGCAGAACAGCATCGAGCAGACGACCCACACCGGGGTGTCGGCGCTCAACGTGGTCATCCAGATCATGACCATGGAGGTCACCAGGGTGCCCACGATGGGGTAGGCCTTGTACTTCCCGGTCTTCGAGATGAGATTTCCGGAGAGGATCGAGGTGAGCATCAGACCGGCCATCATCGGGAGCATGAGCAGGCCCGATGCCGCGGCGGAGGTTCCGGTGGACATCTGCAGGAAGGTCGGAATGAACGCGAGGGCCGCGAACATGCACATGCCCAGGAAGAACCCGATCGCGGTGGCCACGATGAAGATGCGGTTCGTGAACAGGGAGAGCGGAATGATGGGGTCGCTCGCCCTGGACTCGATCAGCACGAAGACGAGCCCGGCCAGGAGTGCTCCGGCGCCCCACATCCAGGTCTCCATCGCCTGCCAGCCGTGGCTGTCCGATCCGCCGAAGTCGGTGAAGAAGATCAGGCACGTCGTGGTGATCGAGAGGAAGATGACGCCCAGAACGTCGATCCGGTTCTCCGGGCGGTGCGAGGGCAGGCGCAGGAAGACGACGGCCACGAGCAGGGCGAGGACCCCGAGCGGGACGTTGACGTAGAAGCACCACTGCCAGCTCAGGTGGTCGACGAAGAAGCCGCCGAGCAAGGGAGCAATCACGGCAGACATGCCGAAGACCGACCCCATGACGCCCATGTACCGGCCGCGTTCCTTGGCGGGGATGATGTCGCCGATGATCGCCTGGGCGAGGATCATCAGCCCGCCACCACCCAGGCCCTGGACGGCGCGGAAGATCACGAAGAACCAGAAACTCGTGGCGAGGGAAATGACGAGGGACGCACCGGTGAAGATCACCAGCGCGATCAGGAAGAGATTGCGTCGCCCCAGGGTGTCGCCGAACTTGCCGTAGATCGGCATGACCAGGGTCGAGGCGAGCAGATAGGCCGTGGTGACCCAGGTCTGGTGCTCGACGCCGCCCAGGTCACCGACAATGGTCGGCAGGGCCGTCGACACGATGGTCTGGTCCATGGAGGCCAGGAACATGGCCACCAGAAGTGCGGCGAAGATGGTCCAAATGCGCCGTTTGGTCAGCAGAAACTTGCCGTCGGCATTCGTCAGCTTCTGATCGCGTCGCGACGTCCTGCCCGCCGCCGGGGCCGCGCTCTGCGCGGAGGTACTGGTCACTGTGTCTCCTGTGAGGTCGTGTCCGACGCGTCGTCCATGGGGAGGAAGCCCAAGCGGGCGACGTCGTCGTAGGTCTGTATGAGCTGGTCCGGTCCGTATCCCGCGGTGTCGGCCAGATGTTCTATGTAAATGTGGTGGACCGCTTCGACGGTCTTGAGCGCGATCGCCCGCTCAGCGTCCGTCAGGTGCGGATGACGCTGCCTGAGAAGCTCGGAACGCTCCTGGAAGTTGGCTTCGGCACGTTTGACGAAATGGTCGATCAGTTTGGGGTTCTCGGTCAGGACGGTACGGATACGACGCATCAGCGCGGGCCGTTCGGAGTCCAGGCGAGACCGCTCGATGTCCGCACGCAGCGCGATGATCTCGCCGACCACCGAACTGTCGGGCGACCGGTACGCCCCCGCCAGGTACTTCTCCCGATAGCTGTCCTGGATGGCCTCGCCCTCCAGATCGAAGATCGCGTCTTCCTTGCTCGAGAAGTAGTTGAAGAACGTCCTGCGCGAGATGCCCGCCCGGGCGGCGGCCTCGTCGACGGTGAATCCGTTGAGTCCGTGCTCCTCGGTGAGGTCCAGGCATGCTTCGTGGATCGAGCGGCGTGTTTCTTGGCGTTTGCGTTCCCGGAGCCCTTCGGTCCTGGAATCCTTGTCCGAAGGTTCACTTTCTGTCACAAAGTGTATTTTTGCACTGCCTGCCCGGTCGTGCAATCAGATGCTCTGTGATTTATGACTACAGGGTGCAGGCGGGCACAGACGACAAAGGGCCGGCGTCGTCGTGGGAAGCGGGAAGTTCACGACGGCGCCGGCCGGATCGCGCGCAAAGGCGCGTGGTGTGGAGCCTAGTTGTTGCCGAGCATCTTGGTCACATCGAGCGCCTCGTCGAGCTGCTCCTCCGTCACCTCGCCGCGTTCGACATAGCCGAGCTCGACGACGGCATCGCGCACGGTGGTCTTGTGCGCCACCGCGTGCTTGGCGATCTTCGCCGCGGCCTCGTAACCGATGAGCTTGTTCATGGGCGTCACGGTCGACGGCGATGCCTCGGCCAGGAAGCGGGCACGCTCTTCGTTGGCCTCCAGCCCGTTGATCATCTTCTCGGCCATGACCTGGGTGGAGTTGCTGAGCAGACGAATCGACTCCAGCAGGTTCGCGGCCATGACGGGGATGCCGACGTTGAGCTCGAACGCACCATTGGTCGAGGACAGGGCGACGGCCGTGTCGTTGCCGATGACCTGTGCCGCAACCTGAATGACGGCCTCGCAGATCACGGGGTTGACCTTGCCGGGCATGATCGACGAGCCGGGCTGCAGATCCGGGATACGAAGTTCGCCCAGGCCAGTGTTGGGGCCGGAGCCCATCCACCGGATGTCGTTGCACATCTTCATGAGCGAGTAGGCGATGGTCCGCAACTGGCCGGACGCCTCGACGAGGCCGTCGCGGTTCGCCTGGGCCTCGAAGTGGTTGCGCGCCTCGGTCAGGGGCAGACCCGTCTCCTCGGCGAGCAATTCGATCACGCGGGCCGAGAAACCGTCCGGAGTGTTGATGCCGGTTCCGACGGCCGTCCCGCCGAGGGGGACCTCCCCGACGCGGGGGAGAGCCGCATCGATGCGTTCGATTCCGTAACGGATCTGTGCGGCGTACCCGGAGAACTCCTGCCCGAGGGTCACGGGGGTCGCGTCCATGAGGTGGGTGCGACCGGACTTGACGACGTCCTTGAACTCTTCGGCCTTCTTCTCGAGCGCGGTGGCCAGCTGGTCGAGGGCGGGCTTCAAATCATTGATGAGGGCGCCCGTCACGGCCACGTGAACCGAGGTCGGGAAAACGTCGTTGGAGGACTGCGAGGCGTTGACGTGGTCGTTCGGGTGGACCTCGATGCCCTGGGACTCGAGGGCGCGGGTTGCCAACGTCGCCAGAACCTCGTTGGTGTTCATGTTGGAGGAGGTGCCGGAGCCGGTCTGGAACACGTCGATCGGGAAGTGGGCGTCGTACTCGTGGGAGATGACCTCGTCCGCGGCGTTGCGGATGGCCTCTGCCCGGTCACGGTCCAGGACGTCGAGTTCCAGGTTCGCCTGGGCCGCGGCCTTCTTGACGCGCGCGAGAGCGGCGATGTGTGCCGATTCCAGGGTCTTGCCGGAGATCGGGAAGTTCTGCACGGCGCGCTGGGTCTGCGCGCGGTACAGGGCGTCGGCGGGGACGCGGACTTCGCCCATGGTGTCGTGTTCGATGCGGAATTCTGTATTTTCAGCCATACCGCCAGTTTAGGACGCCGGCGCCTGTATTACCGCTCCGAACGAACGAGCGGGAGAGATGCGTCTATGAATCCAAATCGTGTGAGGAGAAGACGAGCTCGGCCTTGCCATCGCGCAGGTTGTAGAACATGCCGACGACGGCCGTGCGGTTCTCCTCGACGGCGGCCGAAATGATCTTCGACTGGTCGATCATGCGCTCGGCCACCTGCCGGGTGTTCGTCCGGACCATGTCGGCGAGCGAGGCGTCGTCGTCGCCTGCCGAACGGCGGGTTTCGACGACGGCCGGCATGATCTCCTCGACGAGGTTGCGCACGAAGCCGGGAGGCATCTCGCCCGAGTCGTAGGACTGGCTCGCGGCGGTCACCGCACCGCACGAGTCGTGTCCGAGCACGACCATGAGGGGCACATCCAGTTCCGCGACGCTGTATTCCAGCGAACCCAAGGATGCGCTGCTGAGAACCTGGCCCGCGGTGCGGACCACGAAGGTGTCCCCGAGACCCAAGTCGAAGATGATTTCGGCGGCCAGGCGGGAATCGGAGCACCCGAAGATCACCGCGAAGGGATTCTGGCCCTCGGCGAGGGACTCGCGTCGCGTCGCGTCCTGGTTCGGGTGATTGGGCCTGCCCTCGACGAACCGTGCGTTGCCGTCGGCGAGACGCTTCCATGCTTCCTGCGGAGTAATACGAGCCTGGCTGTCGGACATGTTTCGCGCGGCCTTTCGTGGTTGGGTGCCGCGGATCCGTGTCGGACCCACGCCTTGGACCATACTAGCCCGGGTCAGCCGTCACTCTGGGACGGGCTCTCGGTCGGTGACGCCGCACCGCCGTCCTGGAGGGATGCCACGGACTCGTGGGCGAGCTTCACGAATTCGTCCTTTTCCGCGTCGCCCGACAGGATGAGCGTGGTTCCATTGACCTCGCCCACGTAGGCGGTGGTCCCATCGCCGTCCTTCTTGTCCTGCTTGACGCGGGTGCTCCAGGTGACGCCGTCGATATCGGTCTTGCCCGTGGGAGGGGCCGCATCCGTCTTCTGGGAAACCCAGGTCGGGTTTTCCTTATTGGTCTGGGTCACAGTGATGAAGCCCTGTGACGGGGTCACGAACCCGGCCTCCCAGAACGGCACACCGTCCGTGGACCCCGAATTCCATCGAGCGAAATTCGCGTGCCAGTCGTCATTCAGTCGGGGAGCGACCACGGGGTAACCGGCCGTCTCGCTGGCCTCCCGGGCCGTCTTGGTGAGGTCGACGTCGGGACGATACGTGTCGTTGTCCGGCCTGGGCACGAGCCACAGGAAGGGAAGCAGAATGAGCAGGAGAGCGATCATCGAGAAGACCATGGCCCTGACCGGCGTGTTGAGCCGTTTGACCTGTGACTCGGTGAGTTGAGGCTTCACGGGCAGTTCGTCGCCGGCGGCGGTCGACCCCGTGGACGTCGCCCGGTCTGACGTGTCTTCGTGGTTCTCGTGGTTGGATTCGCTCACCCGGCTATTCTGCCGCAGGCGGGATCGTGCTCAAAGCTGACCCAACGAACTCGGGGGATCTTCCACGGTTCTGCACAGTCGATCTTGTGTCGGCGGACTATCGAACAAGTAAGCTGGGTTGAGCACCCGTGTCGGGCAGAATTGTCCACGGACACCGCGAGGCGCTCCGCAGGACGGTGCGCCGAGCACGACAACTTCGAAGGCGAGGATCTCTGTGTTGGAAGCGAACGAACAGAACAACCAGGCTGACCGCAACCTAGCGCTCGAGCTGGTCCGGGTCACCGAGGCCGCGGCCATTGCGGGAGGCAACTGGGTCGGGGCAGGTGACAAGAACTCGGCCGACGGCGCGGCCGTGGACGCGATGCGCAACATGCTTTCGACCGTCCACTTCAACGGAACCGTCGTCATCGGCGAGGGCGAGAAGGACGAGGCCCCCATGCTGTTCAACGGCGAACAGCTCGGTGATGGGGACGGCCCCGCGCTCGACGTCGCCGTGGACCCCGTGGACGGAACCCGCTTGACGGCTCTGGGGATGAACAACGCCCTGTCCGTGATCGCGGTCGCGGACGGAGGATCGATGTTCGATCCTTCGGCCGTCTTCTACATGGAGAAGCTCGTGACGGGTCCCGACGCCGCGGACCTCGTGGACCTGCGCCTTCCGGTCAAGCAGAACCTGCACTTGGTCGCCAAGGCCAAAGGCAAGCGCATCAACCAGCTGACCGTCTGCATCCTCGACCGCCCGAGGCACGCGCAGCTCGTGGAGGAAGTCCGGGCCACCGGCGCACGGACCCGCATGATTCTGGACGGCGACGTCGCCGGTGCCATCGCGGCCTGCCGGGAGAACACCGGCGTGGACGTCATGCTCGGAACGGGTGGTACCCCCGAGGGCATTGTCGCCGCCTGCGCGATCAAGGCGACCGGGGGCATCATCCAGGGGCGTCTGGCCCCGAAGGACGACGAAGAGAAGCAGAAGGCCATCGACGCGGGCCACAATCTTGACGCGGTCATGACCACCAACGAGCTGGTCACCAGCAACAACTGCTTCTTCGCGGCGACGGGTGTGACCGACGGCGACCTCTTGCGGGGCGTGCGTTACTCCGGCAACCGCATCAACACGCAGTCGATCGTCATGAGGTCGAAGTCCGGCACCGTGCGCATGGTCGAAGCCGAGCACATTGCCGAGAAGTGGGACAAATACCAGCGGTAGACCTTGCCGCCAGGCACAGTGACGGCCCGCCGGGCCGTTTCCGTACTCTCAATAGCCTGACCATCCGTCGGTTCCAGGAACCGTTGTCTGGAACCGTTCCCTACCGTTTGACGGCCGCCCGCAGCCGCTTCACCGTGGCCGACACGGAGTTCCTGATCGCCGGCACGCCGGTGTCCCGCGCCGAATAGGCCCATCGATAGGCCTTGTAGGGGAGGGCGTGGACGGGAAGATCCCAGGTTCCGGGGAGCGTGACCGGGTATCCGCCGAAGGACTTCTTGAAGCCGGTGAATCCGGCCCACGGGTGATTCGGTTCGCCTTCGGGCGCGATGCCGAACATGTCGAATCGCTTCAGCCCCTTGGCCTTGGCGTCCAGCATCATCGTGGACACGAGAGGATTGTTGGCGCTGAGCCGGCGGTGTTCGAAGGACATGGAGGCGTGCGCGTAGGTCCTGGTGTCCTCCGAGTCGTACACCAGGGCCGCGCCGATCGCTTCGCCGTCGACCCGGGCAAGGTAGAGGGAAGCCGCGCCCAGCGGCATGAGGGAACGGGCTGCTTGAGTCAGGTAATCGTCCTTCTGACGATTGAAGCCGACCCGCTCTGCCGTCTTGTTCAGGTATTCCAGCAACACCGACACGTCCGCCGGATCGTGGGACTCCTCGAAGGTGACACCCTTCTTGTGGATGTTCCGGTGCAAGTTCCTGTTGGTCGACTTCATCCCCTTGAGGATCGCGTCCTCGTCCTGCGTCAGGTCGACCATCCACGTGTGGCTGGGCTGGATCTGGCGCGGCGCGAAATGCATGCCTCTGTGTTTGAGGTCCTCGACCTGGTCCGCGCCCTCCGGGAACATCTCGTCCCGGGTGGGTTCGAGACGCACGAACAAGCACTTCTTGCTCGCCGCCAGCGCGCGGAGGTCCTCGAGAGCACGCGTGAAACCTTCGGGGGAATCGGCGATCGGCCCGTACGGGCAGTACAGGTAGCGCCCGGTACGCCCTCCCTCCAGGGTGGCGAGGTAGGAGTACCCCTGGCCGCTCTTCTGGAAGACCTCATGGCCGAGATCGCGCTGGAACGTTGCCCACGCGTCGGACTGCAGAATTGTGCTCATTCTTCCTATCTTAGGAGTCAGGGGACGGAGCAGGTGCCGTTCTCGGTCAGCTCGGCGGCCTGCTGGACGTCCAAGGACTTGGTGGTGCCCGCGTCGTCGGTCGCCTGGGACTGGCCGCTCAGGCCAAGAACTTGGGCCATCACGAGCGGGTTGACCGAGGCGACGGGGGTCTTGCCGCCACCGGCTTCGCCCGCCGCCTGCGGCTCCGGCGTCTTGCCGTCCTTGGAGTCACTGATGACCTTGTCGACCGAGGACCGGAACTCATCGTAATCGGGGTAGGTCGGGAATTCCTCGGGGAAGTACGGCGGGGCCATGCCGTACTGGATGAGGTCGTGATCCTTCGCCTTGAGACCCAGATCGACGAAGCTCGACAACTGGTTCTCGGGGATATCGGTTTCGATGATCTTCTGCCCGGCCTCCGAGATGTCCTGGAAACGGGTGAGGACCGTTTGTGGGTCGAGCTGCTTGAGCATCGCGGACTGGACACACCTCTGGCGGGCCTCGCGGTCGTAATCCGAGGCGCCCTCACGGGACCGTCCGTACCAGAGCGCGTGGAAGCCGTCCAGGTGCTGTTTGCCCGGTTCGATGTACCCGTCGATCGGGTTCTGCTCGCCCGTCATCTCGTCGTGGCCGCCACCGATCGGAACACGACCACCCACGTTGATATCGATCCCGCCCATCGCGTCGATCAGTTTGGAGAATCCGTCCATGTCCACCAGGACATACGACTGGATCGGCAGGCCGGTGATCCCCTCCGCGGCGTCCTTCATGGCCTCGGCTCCGGGGTCCTTGGAATGCGGGTACAGATCCTTGTGGTCGTTGGCGACGTCGGGGTACAGCGCGTTCAGGATGCACTCGTCGCCGCAGTTGTAGCCGTCCGGGTAGACGTCCCACAGGGGCGAATCCTTGGCGAACTGGGCGTTCTGCATATTGCGGGGCAGGGAAATCGTGACGGCCTGACCGGTCTTCGCGTCCACGCTGAAGACCGTCATCGAGTCGGGGCGACGACCGACGCGATCGTCGCCTGCGTCGCCGCCCATCAGAAGGAAGTTGTACCGTCCGTCGACGGGTTTCATCTTGGGCCCCTCGGCGAAGATACCGCTGACGGCTCCGCGGCCGACGTTGACCAGGTAGGCCGAGTAGCCGACGCCGCCGGCCGTGACGAACAGCAGCACCACGAAGCCGATGATCACGGCCGGGCGCATTCCCTTGGCGAGAAGAACCGGTCGGATCAGACGCAACGTGTCGAAGAAGAGCAACGCCCAGAAGATCGCGAGGGCGATGAGCACGATCACCAGGACCAACGAAATGAACCGGCCGGTGACGAGCTCAATGACCCAGGCCCGATGGACCAGCCAGGTGAGCAGCAGAAGAACGATCAGAGCCCACACGCACAGGGTGACCGTCAGCGCCACGCGCCCGACCTTCCGGTTGCCCGCGACGAGCTGGGCGGATCCTGGAATCACGGTGGTCAGGATCAGCAGCAGCCAGGCCCTTTTGGTACGCGTGACCGACCCGCCGGACCGGGGGTTGCGCAAAGGGTCCGTCATGCGCGAGCTGCCGGCCCGTTCGTCAAGTCCGCGGGCTGCCTCGATGTCGTCCGAGGGGTCGTGGTTGCTTGGGGGAGTAGTCATGATCGACCCGATCTTACAGTCTGACCAGCGAAAACACGTGGCTTTGCCGGGGGAGTTGGGGGAAGTCTGAGCGGGCGCTCAGGTTAGGGGGCGTAGCCGGCCCGGGGATCGTCGTCGTAATCTTCCGCTGCCTCGGGTGTGCGGCCGGATGCGGGGTTGCCGTCCGGCCCGTCCATGTCCTGCTTCCGTGACCGTACCTTCTGGGCGAGGGCGACACCCTTGTCCTGGGCCGTCTGCCTGAGACCTTCAGCGTATTCGGCCAATTGCCCGCGGAGTTCTTCCGCCTCCTTGGTGTCCCCGGCCCCGAGTATGCGCAGGGCGAGGAGACCGGCGTTCTTCGCGCCATTGATGGACACGGTCGCGACGGGGACCCCAGCGGGCATCTGGACGATCGAGAGCAGCGAATCCATGCCGTCGAGGGTCTTGAGCTGGACGGGTACCCCGACCACGGGCAGGGATGTCACCGAAGCCAGCATGCCCGGCAAATGGGCCGCACCCCCGGCGCCGGCGATGAGGACGCGGATGCCGCGCTCTTCCGCGGTCCTGCCGTACCGAATCATGTCCTCGGGCATTCGGTGTGCCGAGACGACGTCGGCCTCGTACGACACGCCGAAGTCTTCGAGGATCTCTGCGGCCGGCTCCAGCGTCGGCCAATCGGAATCGGACCCCATGACCAGACCGACGAGCGGGCTTTCCAGGGACTCATTCATTGTTTCTCCTTCACGCTGATCGACCCGTTGGGGGTTCAGACGTTCTCTGCGGCTCCATGGTCTCTGATGACCGCAGCCGCCTCGTTCGCTACCTGGCGCAAGCGGTCAATGGACTCGGACGGGCCGGTCACGTTGACGTGACCGACCTTGCGACCGGGGCGCACGGACTTGCCGTAGAGATGCACCTTGGCCTCGGGATACTCGGCCATGACTTCGGGGAAGGCCCCGTACAGGTTCTGGTTCTCGCCTCCCAGAACATTCTTCATCACGGTGGCCTCCGCCACGCGGTCCGTGGAACCGAGGGGCAGATCCAGGACAGCTCGGAGGTGCTGCTCGAATTGGCTGGTCACGGAGCCGTCTTGGGTCCAGTGGCCGGAATTGTGGGGGCGCATCGCCAACTCGTTGATGAGGAAGCCCGGCCCGCGGCCGGGGGTCTCGAAGAGCTCAGCGGCCATCACTCCGGTGACGCCGAGCTCCGAGGCAATGGTCAGAGCGGCCCGCCGGGCGGACTCGGCGATGTCCGGGGCAAGGTTCGGCGCCGGAACGATGACCTCATTGCACACCGAGTCGACCTGAATGGACTCGGCGACGTCCCAGGCTCGGGATTCACCTTCCGGCCTGCGCGCGACCAGGGCGGACAGCTCGCGGGAGAATTCGACTTTCTCCTCGGCCAGAAGCGCGCCGTCGGTCCATCCGGCCTGGACGGCCTTCTCGAACCACTCGAGGACCTCGGCGGAGTCCACGGACTGCTCGTCCACGAGCATGACTCCCTTGCCGTCGTATCCACCGCGGGGAGTCTTGAGCACCACGGGCCACCCGGCCCGTTGGCCGAAAGCACGAAGCTGCTCGGGGGTCGTCACGGCCTCCCACAGCGGATTGGGCAGCCCCAGACGATCGACGGCGCGTCGCATCTCGATCTTGTCCTGCGCGTGGACGAGGGCTTCCGGCTGAGGGTTCACGGCCACGCCGTCGGCCATGAGCGCATCGAGGTGAGGGGGCGGAACGTGCTCGTGATCGAAGGTCAGGACGTCGGACCCCCGCGCGAAGTCGCGCAGTGTCTCGAGGTCCGTGTACTCGCCCACGGGGGAGTCCGGGACCACCTGCGCCGCGCACACCTCAGGAGATTCTGCGAGAACTCGCAGACTTATCCCGAGTTCGCTGGCCTCGGGGGCCATCATGCGGGCCAGTTGCCCACCGCCAATTACACCGACAACAGGAGCTCTACTGGGAGATTTCACCCCTTCAGCGTACCCGGTGATCAACCGACGAGTGACAGTTTTGCCGCCATTTGTGCATTCGAATCGGGCAGCGCACGGGTAGACTCGCAGACTGGGCCACACGCGCCGCATCCGCGAGCCGATGTCTTCGCGGACGGTGCCACTTTGTTCCCGTGCGCCGTGCGAATGACGCGGCGGCTTCCCCTGACCCCGAATTCGTGGAGTATGAGTGTCGACCGTTGCTGAGAAAGTCCGTGGGCTCTGGGACCTGTTCCTCAAAGAGGTTCTGAAGTTCGGGATCGTCGGTGCGTTGGCGTTCGTCGTCAACGCGTCCGTGACCCTGCTTCTGATGAATACCTGGTTCCAGGACGAGGGTCACGCCAAGGCCAAGTTCATTGCGGGCGTCGTCGCCACCCTGTTCTCCTGGATCGTGAACCGTCTCTGGACGTTCCGTCACAAGCGCCAGGAAAACAAGTTCCGCGAGGCCGTTCAGTTCGCGGTCGTCAACCTGATCGGGATCGGCGTCGAGTCCGGCTGCGTCATGTTCACCTTCTACGTCCTCGGACTGACGTCCAAGGAAGCCTCCTTCGTCTCCGGGACGATCGTTGGCACGGTGCTCGGAACGATCGTCCGGTACTTCGCCTACCGGTACTGGGTCTACGGCGGACAGCAGCGCAAGGACATCGACCAGGACCAGGACCACATGACCCGCGAGGAGCAGGTCGGCAGGTTCGTCACGGAAGCGACGGAAATTGTCACGGGATCCCTCGACGCGGACGAGGTGGTGCGTCGCTCGAAGGGCCGAGGCCCTTCGGACGCATCGAACGAGGGCTGACTCAAGACGCTCCAAGTCCCCGCTTCGGCGGCGTCCTCGTTTCGGGGCGTCCGGGGGTGCCGTCAGTCCATCGGCACGGCACGTTCGTCGTCCGAGATGCTCGACAAGCTCTCCGCGTTCTGAGCCGCTTGCGGGTCCACCAGAACCACGGCCTTGCCCGCTGCCATGATGCCGCAGGACATGGCCAGCATGTCCAGATCGAGAGGTTCGCCGGACGGCACCACGACGACGCCGTCGGTCTCCTCGCCGAGTCCGCTCGCGCGATCGCACCACGCGGCAACTTCCTCGAGCCACTCGCTCAGGGTGACGGCCGTGGCCTGACCGTCCGTCGTCGCCAGTCCGATCCCGTGGGACCCGGGGACGGCGTCGATCGGGTCGAACAGATCGCCGAACGATCTGATCTCTGCGCAGTAGTCGATCGCGTCGTCGGGCCAGTCATCGGTGCCGTGACCGTAGCGGGTCGCAAGAGCCGCACGGTCCATGACCACGGCCACCTCGGCCTGATCCGCGCGCTCATCGATGTCGAACCCCAACCAGAAGGTGGGCCGGTCCGTCTCGGAGTCCATGACACATCCCGCGCGCAAAGCGCCCAGCGCGGCCACGATGCTCCGCCAGTGCTGGGTGGCGGCCAGTCGAATGGAATCGCCGTGGGTCGCGTCGAGCTCGTCCACGAAGAGGTTCGCGGACTTGGCGATCCAGTTCTCCGTGACCTTGCCGGACAGTTCGACCCGTTCTCCATCCGTTCCGTACCAGATCAGGGCGGGCCTGGGGGAGGACGCCAGAAGGCGACTGAAGGTTTCGAGATTTGCGAAATTCTGGGACGCGACGGTAGGTGTCATGACGCCGAGTCTAACGACGGCGTCCCGAGACCACGACATGCCGCCGTGAGCTGGACAACAACGTTGGTCCTTGACTTTTGAATAGCATTCGAGCTTGACGTCACGGGCTTACACCGTTGTAATTATGAGTGGAATTCTTACGAGTATCGCGCGGCAGGAAGCGCAAGGAAGGACGAGCATGGGCGAAGCATTGCGGCGCCGAGGCACATCACCCGCTTCCGACGAGAAGGGCATCAGTTCTTCCGTTCCGTCCGACTGGTACGTCGATCCTGCCGATTCGGCCGGGCCAGGTCAAGGTTCCTCGGTATCCCTGGACGATCAGGCCACGGCTTTTCTCAAGGCGGCAGAACGCAGGGAAGCGGCGCATTCCTCCCCGCGCGAGGCCGACGAGGGCCGTGTGGACCTCTTCTCTTCCGATCCCGACATCCTGAAGATGTGGCAGGCCGCGGCGGGCCAGTACGGTACCGATGACGAAGAGGGCGAGCTCGCGTGGCAGGCGGATGCTCTCTGCGCCCAGACCGATCCCGAAGCGTTCTTCCCCGAGAAGGGCGGATCGACCCGCGACGCCAAGCGCGTGTGCTCCGAGTGCCCGGTCAGCGAGGCATGCCTTGACTACGCCCTGGCCAAGGACGAGCGTTTCGGAATCTGGGGCGGGCTGTCCGAAAGGGAACGTCGTCGTCTTCGCAAGAGAGCAAGCTGAGCGGCTCACACCGCCCTCACAGCCGGTGAGAGTATTTTTGGGATCCCATGACTGAGAAAATTCGTATGTGCTCGCGCATGATGTGCCGTCGCGAAGCCTCATGTACCTTGACGTATGCCTATTCGCAATCCACCGTGGTCATTGGCCCGTTGGCCACCAGGGTGGAACCGCACGCGTACGACATGTGCACTTTTCACGCGTCCAAACTGACGGCTCCACGTGGCTGGGACATTGTCCGAGTTGACGGCGAAGGAAGCCCGGTTATGCCCGAGGGAGAGGGCATCGCTGAGGCGTCTCCGGTCGGAATGGACAATGCCGCCACGGTGCCGGACAATGTGACAAATCTTCACTTCTTGCGCGGGCTCGGCCCGCGCTCTTCATAACAATTGAGGGCCGCGTCGGGGGACGCGGTAGACCGCTCGCGCCGCACGTCGGAAGGAACATTGTCAGAGTGACCGAACCTACTCCAAAGAACCACGGGTCCGGCTTCGGCCGGGCCACACATGACCGAACCGCCCACAATGACGGGGCATCCTTCGGTCTGACGCGGCGCCGAGCTCTCGCGGGAGGCGCCCTCGGCGTCTTCAGCGCAGCGGTACTGAGTGCCTGCTCCGGAAACGAGCAGGCATCCAAGGATTCCTCGGCCAGTGCGTCACCGTCCAAGACCTTCTCCCCTCAGGTCACGGTCACCCCGGAGGCCAATGCCAAGGAGGTCAACCCGGTCGTGCCGGTGAGCGTCACGACCGCCGAGGGCAGGATGTCCGAGGTCAAGATCAGTGGCGGCAAGGACGACGTCAAGGGCCACGTGTCGGAGGACGGCAAGACCTGGACCTCAGACGGCAATCTCGAGTTCGACACGAACTACACGATCAAATACACGGTGACCGGTGACAAGGGCGAGCACCAGTCGCAGAGTTCCTTCGCGACCGTCGTGGCCGCCAATGAAGCCGACGCCAAGATCAACGTCCAGGAGGGGAAGACCTACGGCACCGGCCAGGTCATCCAAATCGATTTCTCGGAGCCCGTGACCAACAAGGACGATATCGAGAAGTCCATCACGGTCACCGGGGGCGGGGCCGCGCCCGGCCTTTTCCGCTGGTACTCGGACACCATGGTCCGGTACCGCCCGCAGGACCTCTGGGCGCCGAATTCCGAGGTGACCATCGAAGCCAACATTCTGGGGAAGGATCTCGGCAACGGCCAGATCGGCAACCAGAACTACAAGGTGACCTTCAAGATCGGCGAGAAGCACTATGCCTTCGTGGACAACAACACGAAGAGCATGAAGATGTACGTCAACGACAATATGGTGCGAGAAGCGCCGGTGACCTTGGGCAGCAAGGACTGGCCCTCCGTGACCGGCAAGCTGGTGATCCTCGAGCAGGCCAAGAAATACAAGTTCGATGCGAAGACCCTGGGGCTCAAGAAGGGCGACGAGCACTGGTACGAGCCCTTCGAGGCGACCAATACCAGTCGCCTGACTGATAGCGGCGCATTCGTGCACCAGGCGGAGCCTTCGGCCTACAACGTGGTTGGCGTGGCCAATATTTCCCACGGTTGCATCGGCCTGTTGCCCGACGACGCCGAATTCTTCTTCGACACGTTCGAGGTCGGAGACATCGTCGAAACCCAGAACACCGACTACGGCCAGGCCAACCCCGACAACGGGTACGGGGACTGGAACATCCCGTGGGAGCACTACACGGATACCAGCTGGCACGGAAACTGGTGACCCCGGGCAGACCTCACACGCGCGGACCCGGATCCCGGGCGTGTGAGGCCCGCCGGCCGCCGCATATCGAGTAAGGAGAAGCATGTCCTCCACGTCCCGGCCCCAGGGAGAAGACACACCCTGGGCGGAGTCTCCCGAGCAGGACTGGGACAACCTTCTCCCCGCCGTCTCCCAGGAGGCCGCGACGAATGCTCCAGAGGCCCGGCGGTCCTCCGATGAACGGAAGGCTTCTGAGGAGCAGGGGGCCGCGGGGATCCGGAGGGGCGCTGCGGCTGCGGGGCGCGAGGGCCACCGTGGCAACGGACTGCTGGAGCCCGCCGGCCACGGTCATACGACGCGGCAGGACAAGGCGCAGGCTCAGCGGGGGACGGAGGCTCAGCGGGGGACGGAGGCTCGGGCCACGGCCGCCCGCGACGCAGCGATCGAGGACAGGCCCAGAGCCCTCGGGTTGCGCCGAGCCCTGATAACCATCTCGGTTCCGCTGGCCACCCTCATGCTCGGCGTCCGTGCGATCGCGACGCCGGCCTTCCTGTGGCTCGAGTACCATCGGCCGGGATTCCCGAAGGACCCCTTCGGGTTCTCGACCGACGACCGGATGACCTACGGGTCCTACGGCCTGGAATACGTTCTCAATACGGCGCCGAGCCGTTACCTCGGCGACCTGACGACGCCGGACGGGCAGTCCATCTTCACCCCGGCCGAGGTCTCGCACATGACGGACGTCAAGCACGTGATGTTGTGGGCCCTGGTCGGCGTCGTCCTGTTCTGCCTCGTCGCCCTGGTGGGAATGAAGGGCCTCCGGCGCCGTGCCCCAGGGGCGATCCAAAAGAGCATCTTCTGGGGCGCCTGGTTGACCCTGGTCGTGCTCGTGGTTCTCGGAATCTTCGGGGCGTTGGGATGGCAAGCCCTGTTCACGGGCTTCCACGAGGTCTTCTTCTCCGGAGGGAACTGGGCATTCCGAGAGTCGGACAGCCTCATCCGATTGTTCCCCGAGCAGTTCTGGGTCGACGCCGCCGTGGGGATCGCGATCTTCGGCGTCGTGGTCAGTGCCGTGTTGCTCATCAGCACCTGGCCCACGGCCTACCGGCGTCAGCGCGCACTCAAGGCCGCCCACGATCGGCAGGAAATCCGCGACCGCCTGAGCCGCTGACTCGCTGCCTTCTTCGGTCGCCCCTGGGCTCGAGGTGGCACCCACGTGCAGGTTTCGGGCCGAGGTGGCAATTACGTGCGGTTTTGGCGCCCAAAACTGCACGTGGGTGCCACCTCGCGGGATGAATCGCACACGATTGCCACCTCGACGCGCGACGCTCGCTAGATCCAGGCGTCGAACCACATGCGCCACCGCCAGTGCTCGTACGGAACCATCTGCCCGCTCCAGATGGGCCAGAAGAAGTTCGTGATGAGCAGCGCGGCGATGAGGAAGGTTCCGACCACCGCCAGCCCGAGGCGTCGTCGTCGCACCGAGTCCCCGGGCCTGCCGAGGCCGAGACCCAGGACGGCCGTCAGTCCCAGAATCAGCCAGGGCAGGAAAGACAAGGCGTAGAAGTAGAACGTCGTGCGATCCGGATACGCGAACCACGGGAGATATCCGACGGCAAAGACCATGAAGATCGCACCCATGCGCCAGTCCTTCTTGATGATCCACCAGATCAGGACGAAGAGCATGGAGGCGGCGGCCGCCCACCAGATCAGGGGGTTGCCCACGTTCAGAATGGCCTCCGAGCAGCGCGAGGCAGCACAGCCGGCTTGGCCCGAATCGTAGGACTCGTAGTAGTAGGACGTCGGGCGCCCGAGGATGAGCCACTGCCACGCCGGGGACATGTACGTGTGCGGCGAATCCAGGTGCGTGTGGAAGCTGTAGGCCTGCCCGTGGTACTCCCACAGGCTGCGCAATGCGGGAGGCAGCCAGGTCACGCCCTCGCCCGGGTGCTCTTCGGCCCAGTGCCGGTCGTAGGCGTCGTCGGAGACGAACCAGCCCGTCCAGGTGATCAGGTACGTGATGAGTCCGATGCCCAGGACCGACAGGGCGGCGGGCCAGGAATCCTTGAGCAACGCGCCTGTGAACCATCCGCGTATCCCGACGACGCGTCGCGCGGAAATATCCCACAGGACCGTCAGGATGCCGAACACGGCCACGAAGAACAGGGCATTCCACTTCACCCCCACGGCGGCGCCGCAGGCGACTCCGGCGGCGATGCGCCACCACCTGATCCCCAGCCAGGGGCCGTAGGCCAGGAACCGTGAGGAAGGTGCACCGGAGGGTCCGTCGCCTCCGGCACGACTGACCGCGCGCGCGAGCTTGCGCCGGGTCGAGATGCGGTCGGCCACCAACAACGCGAAGGCCAGGACCAGCCAGAACATCAGGAAGATATCCAACAGCGCCAGACGCGATTGGACGATGTGCAGCCCGTCGATGGCCATCAGGAATCCGGCGATGCTCGACAGGGTGATCGACCGGAACATCATCCAAGCGACCCACATGAGCAGGCCAATGGAAAGCGTTCCGAAGAGCGCTGCGGCGAACCTCCACCCAAAGGGGTTGTCGTCGCCGAAGAGCAGCATTCCGAGGGCGAGCATCCACTTCCCCAGGGGAGGATGCACCGCATATTCGGCCATCGCCGAGGGCTGGACGGGGTCGCCCGAAAGGAACGAGGCATTCGCATCCCGGGGCCATTGGCGCTCGTGGCCGAAATGCAGCAACGAGTAGCCGTCCTTGGCGTAATAGGTCTCGTCGAAGGCCATGGCATTCGGGTGCGCAAGACCCACGATCCGCAGAAGAGCGGCCAGGATCAGGACGACGGCGGGCGCAACCCACCAGTACCGAGGCAGATGGACCGGGGCCACCCGGAGCCGGTCGAGAAGTGCATCAAGGCGGAACGCACCGCGTGGGAACACCGGGTCGCGGTCGACGTGGCGGTGCGCGGAAGCGGTGGATCCGGGGTCCGTGGTCCCTGAGTCGGTGTTTCTCACCCGACCCATGGTACGGGAGCGACCCCGGGAAAGGGGGAGTCCACGATGATGCTTCGCGGGTTCCGGCACCTCGCCGCGGCCGCGTATTGGCTAGTCTGGACGGGTGAACACGAAACCGGAAGTCTCCGAACCGTCCCCGAGCACGTCCGATGCGGGGATCCTCGTTCTGGCCGCCACGCCCATCGGCAATCTCAAGGACGCCAGCGAGCGACTCAAGGAGTACCTGACCAGTGCCGATGTCATCGCCGTGGAGGACACGCGCAAACTCCGCAAGCTCACGAGCGGGCTGGGAGTGAGCGTCCACGGCCGGATCGTCACCAACCACGACCACAATGAGCAGCGTCGTGCCGAGGAACTCGTCGAGGCCGTCCGGTCGGGGCAGACGGTTCTTCTCATGTCGGATGCAGGGATGCCCACGGTCTCCGACCCGGGATTTCGGGTGGTGGAAAGAGCCGTCGAGGAAGGCCTGACGGTCTCCTGTGCCCCTGGGCCTTCGGCGGTCCTCTCCGCGCTCGCGGTCTCGGGTCTGCCGTCGGACCGTTTTGCGTTCGAAGGTTTCGTTCCCCGCAAAGCATCCGAGCGCCGGGCTCGTTTGGCCGAACTGATTGACGAACGCCGAACCATGGTCTTCTACGAGGCTCCGCATCGGCTCGCCCCGATGCTGGGCGCACTGGTCGAGAGCTTCGGGGACGAGCGACGCGGCGTCGTCGCCCGCGAACTGACCAAACTGCATGAGGAGGTCATCCGCGGAACGCTGGGCGAACTGTTCATGTGGGCCGACCACCACCAGGTCAGGGGCGAGATCGCTGTGGTCGTCGAGGGTGCCCCGGAGCCCGAGGCCCAGAGCGCCGATTCGCTGACCGGCGAGGCCGAACAGCTCGTGGCCGACGGCGTGCGTCTCAAAGAGGCCGTGAACCGGATCGCAGCCACCCACCAGGTCAGCAAGCGAGAACTCTACGAGGCCGTGCTCGCGCGCCGCGCCGAGGACGACGCCTGAAGCCCACCGTCACCCCCCCCGATCACCAGGAGCAACACCACCCATGTGTACGCATGCCAACCCCACGTGGCACGACCTCGCGCCCGACGCGCAGGAGCTGATCAGGTCCCTCTGGCCCGAGCCGAGCGCACGTCCTGAATTCGTTCCGGGGGAGACCCCACCGGCCTACGAGGCCGAGCGGTACACGGGCATCGCCGACGAGGCGTCCGGGGAGGGTACGCGACGTCGGAGCGCCTCAGGAGACGACGGTCGCTCGCGGAACCTGATTTTCCCCCCGGCCCCGGAGCCCCTGCCGTCCCCGGTCGTGGACGACCACACCCATATGGACCTGCTCGACGGCGAGGTCGAGATCTCCGCGCAGGACGCCCTGGACACCGGGGCGGCCGCGGGGATCGGTGCCATCGTGCAGGTCGGTTGCGACCTGAAGTCCTCGGCCTACGCAGTCACTGCCGCCGAAACCGACCCCCGCGTACTCGCCGCAGTCGCGATCCACCCGAACGAGGCTCCCGGGGTTGCGGCCGAGGGCGGGCTCGGTGATGCCCTGGACATGCTGGAGGACATGGCAGGATCCGCCAGAGTCCGCGCGATCGGCGAATCCGGGTTGGATTATTTCCGTACCGACGAGGACGGACGCGACGCCCAGCGGGAGAGCTTCCGCCTCCACATCCGGCTCGCCAAAAAGCTGGGGCTGGCCCTTCAGATCCACGACCGGGACGCGCACGACGACGTCGTCGCAATCCTTCGGGAGGAAGGAGCCCCGGACCGGACTGTTTTCCATTGCTATTCCGGAGGTCCGGACCTCGCGGAGATCTGCAACCGCAACGGGTGGTACATGTCCTTCTCCGGGACCGTGACGTTCAAGAACTCGCACGGGATCCAGGAATCGTTGGAGATGGCCCGGCCCGAACTCATTCTGGCCGAGACGGATGCTCCCTTCCTGACCCCGCACCCGTACAGGGGCCGCCCGAATGCCTCCTACATGACCAATTACACGGTGAGGTACATGGCCGAGCGTCGGGGAGACGATTTGGCCGGCCTGTGCGACCGCATTCGCGAGAATTCCCTGGACGTCTACGGCTCCTGGGGCATACCCGGCTTTGACCGGCGCCACTGAGCTCCCGATGGGGTAGCCCGGGAACCGATGACCCGTGACGCGGCACCTGTAGAATCCTTCGGGTGAACGAAACAGCTCTCCTGGGTGCCGCCGAGATTCGCGACCTCGCGGACCGGGCCGGTATCCGACCGACCAAGACTCTCGGCCAGAACTTCGTGATCGACCCGAACACGATCCGAAGGATCATCGCGACCGCCGAGATCGGTCCGGGGGAGACCGTGCTCGAAGTCGGCCCCGGGCTCGGCTCGCTCACTCTGGGGATCCTCGACGTCGCCGAACGCGTGGTCGCCGTCGAAATCGATCCGCCGTTGGCCGCGCAGTTGCCGGACACGGTCGCCCGCTACCGCCCAGAGAGCGCGAATCGGCTCGACGTCGTCCTCGCCGACGCGCTGAAGGTCCGAGAGCTGCCCGTGGCCCCGGACGCCGTCGTGGCGAATCTTCCGTACAACGTTGCCGTGCCGGTGCTGTTGAACCTGCTCGATCGTTTTCCCTCGATACGCCACGGGCTCGTGATGGTCCAGGACGAAGTCGCAGACCGGCTCGCCGCCCAACCGGGGTCCAAGGTCTACGGGGTTCCGTCGGTCAAGGCCGCGTGGTACGCCGACGTGCGAAAAGCGGGAATCATCGGGACGAACGTCTTCTGGCCCGCCCCCAAGATCCGTTCCGGCCTCGTCTCGTTCGCCCGCCGTGCGGAACCCCTGGCCGACGTCGACCGGACCACCCTCTTCGCCGCGATCGATGCCGCCTTCGCCCAGCGCCGCAAGACACTTCGGGCCGCGCTCGCCGGCTGGGCCGGATCCTCGGAGCGTTCGGGCGAGATTCTGGAGGCTGCCGGCATCGACCCCGGGCTGCGAGGGGAGAAGCTGGGCATTGAGGAATTCATCCGGATCGCCCAGGCCGCGGACATCCACCCCGACGCAACGAAATAATCCGTCAAAAAGACGACCCCTGGGGTCGAAGTGTGCCTTTTCTCACGCGATTTTGTACAGTCCACTTGGCTTTATTGATCGACAGTGTTTGGGGGCATTGTGAAGAAAACGGCATTTGTGCTAGTGGCGGCGGTAACGTCCTTGGTTCTCAGCTCGTGCGGGGCGCCCGAGGGGCAGAGCAACGGCGGGTCGGCCGGTGGTAGCGGCGAACTGAAGATCGCCTGCTCGCAGCAGGAAGCCTTCTGCCAGAAGATGACGGAGGCGTTCACCAAGGAAACAGGGATCAAGGCGAACCACGTCCGGTTGGGGGCCGGTGAGGTTCTTGCTCGCTTGAAGACCAACAAGGGCGAGTTCGACGTGTGGTCCGGCGGTCAGGCGGAGAACCATCTGATCGCACAGCGTGAAGGCAATGTAGAACCGTACGTCTCTGATGCCGCGTCGAAGCTGCCTGCTGAGTTCAACAGCGGGGACGGTGCGTGGTCCGGGTTCTACACCGACTCCATCGGGTTCTGCTCGAGCGAGAAGGAGCTGGATCGAATCGGGGCCGCGGCTCCGACATCGTGGGATGACCTGTTGGACCCGAAATTCCAGGGCAAGATCTCGATGCCTCACCCGGCGACAGCAGGGGTGGGATACATGGTCCTCTACACGGTTCTTCAGAAGTTCGACGGCGACCAGGGCAAGACCATCGATTTCATGAAGAAGCTGAACAACAACATCGTTCAGTATTCCAAGTCGGCGGCGACCAGCACCCAGATGGTCGGTCGCGGGGAGGCCGCGGTCGGTATCGCTCTGGACTCCGACTGTGCCCAGGCCAAGCACGAGGGCTTCTCCGATCTGAAGAACACCTACCCCTCGGAGGGTACTGGCTACGAGGTTGGCGCCGTGTCCCTGCTCAAGGGGGCCAAGAACGTCGATCAGGCCAAGAAGTACTTCGATTGGATCCTCTCTCAGCAGACTCAGGACCAATTCGGTGACGTTCCTTCGTTCGCGGCGCCGACCCATCCGGACGCGAAGCTCGGCGAGGATGTCCCGGATCAGAAGTCCGTCAACAAGGTGACCTGGGACGTCTCTCAGGCCGCGGACAAGCGCCAGGAGCTGAACTCGCTCTTCGAATCCGAGGTCAAGAGCTCGGGCGAGGCGAAGTAGGGGGCCGATCACCCATCTGATGTGTCGGCTCGCCCTCGTTACCACCGAAGGGTGGGCCGACACCGATCGGTAGAAACAATGAAAAATTTCATCACCAGAAGCAGCTGGCACGTTTGGGCGCTGACGGCCGCCGTCGTGCTGGCGCTGTATTTCATCGTCTTGTTCCCCACGCTCCGGTTGCTGGGTCAGGCCTTCAGCTCGCGCGGGTTGGAAGGGTTCACGACGTCGCTCCAAGGCGGACAAGGCGACCAGAACGTTCTGCTGAACACCGTCATCTTGGGCGTGCTGGTTGGTCTCCTCGGAATGATCGGGGGATTCGTGCTGGCGATGGCGCGCACCCGATTGAATTTCCGCGGCAAGCGGCTCTTCCACTGGATCGCAATGCTTCCGCTGATCTCGCCGCCCTTCGCCATCGCCACGGCCACGGTGACTCTCTTCGGCAAACGCGGAATCATTACCGACAAGCTGCTCGGCCTGGAAGTCGATGTCTATGGCTTGCCGGGGTTGGTCATCGTGTTGGCACTGAGCTTCACGCCGGTCTCGTACATGAATTTCTGCGGCATGATCCGCAATTTGGATCCGACGCTGGAAGAGGCCGCTCAATCATTGGGTGCCAGCCATATCAGGACGTTGACCAAAGTTATCCTTCCGATGCTCCTGCCGGGCTTCGCCACGGCCTTTCTGTTGCTTTTCGTGGAAGCCGCGGCGGACCTTGCCAACCCCTTGGCCCTGGGCGGGGATTTCCACGTTCTGGCCAGCGAAATCTACTTTGCGGTGGCCGGCAACGGGGACGTGGCATATGCGGCTGGGGTGGCGCTGGCACTGCTGATTCCTTCGGTTTCGGTGTTCTTCATCCAGCGTTACTGGGTCGGCAAGAAGTCCGTGGTCTCCGTGTCCGGAAAACCGGCAGGAGAACCCAGGCCTCTGAGCTCCCCGTGGATCAAAGCTCCGATCGCTGTCCTGGCCGGGGCCTGGATGACCCTGATCGTCCTGATGTACGTGACGATCGCCGTCGGCGGCTTTGCCTCCATCCTGGGTGTGGACAACACGCTCAGCCTGGAACACTACCGGTTCATTTTCCGGTTGGGGTCGGATGCGATCACCACGACGGTGAGCATGACCCTGGTTGCTGCTCCCATCGCGGTCATCATTGGTTCTCTGACCGCGTGGCTCGTGGTGCGTCGGCTCAAGAAGAGCGCGGGAATCCTCGACCTGATCGGTGTTCTCGGGTTGGCCGTGCCGGGCACGATCCTGGGTCTGGGGTACGCGATCGCGTACTCCTCGCCAACATGGCTGTTCGGCCATCAGCTGCTGCCCGCGATTGCCGCCGGCGGCTCGGTCCTGGGTGGGGCCGTGGGCATCATCATGGTCTACGTCGCCCGTGGCGTGCCGGCCAGCCAGCAGTCGTCGATCGCTGCTCTGCGACAAGTCAGCGTCAGCCTAGAAGAGGCGGCGGCGAGCCTGGGAGCGGGTCCGATGGCCGTGCTGAGGAAGGTCACGGCGCCGCTGATCGCTCAGTCGATGCTCACCGGCTTCACCTACACCGTGACGCGTTCCATGACCGTGATCACCGCGATCATCTTCATCGTGACGCCCGAGACCAAGGTCATGGCCGGCCAGATCCTCGACGAGGTCGACGCCGGCCGATTCGGAAACGCTTTCGCATACTGCACCGTTCTTATCGGCCTCGTACTGGCCATTCTGATCGCGACGGAGCTGCTCAACCGTTTGGTCAGCCGCCGATCGCACACCTCGAAGGAAACTGTCTGACCATGACTATCGACCTGCATGCGGAACCGTCGTCGGTCCGCTTCACGAACATCACCAAACGCTACAAAACCGGACGTGGGTCCGTCACTGCCGTGGAGGGGTTCAACCTCTCGATCGAACCCGGAGAGCTCGTGAGCTTCCTCGGCCCCTCAGGATGCGGCAAGACAACGACACTGCGGATGGTCGCCGGCTTCGAGGAGATCACCGACGGCGAGCTGACCATCGCGGGCCGGCGCGTGAATGATATCGAGCCCCACCGGCGCCCGATCTCCATGGTTTTCCAGTCATACGCCCTGTTTCCGCACCTGAACGTTCGGGAGAACGTGGCCTTCGGCCTCAAGTTGCGGCATGAATCGAAGGACAAGATCCAGGAACTCGTCGATTCCGCGATGGAATCGATGAATATCAGCCAGTACGCGAAGCGGGCCCCGCACGAACTGTCGGGCGGCCAACAGCAGCGGGTGGCCCTGGCACGCGCGATAGTCACCGAGCCCCGAGTGCTCCTCTTCGACGAACCGCTCTCCAATTTGGACGCCAAGCTACGGGTGCGGATGAGGACGGAGATCCGCCGCATTCAGTCCGAATTGGGCATCACCTCGATCTTCGTGACTCACGATCAAGAGGAAGCGATGAGTATCTCCGACCGCATCGTCGTGATGCGAGACGGCCGGATCGAACAGGTCGGCAACCCTCAGGAGATCTATCAGGAGCCGGCCAACGCATTCGTCGCGGATTTCATCGGTTCCTCGAACCTTCTCGAGGTGGACGCTTCCGCCGTGGAGCCCGGCGCAGGAGACAACGAGGTGCTCGTGCCGGTCCTGGGCACCAGGATGCCGATTCGAACCACGGGCAGGCCTTGGGACCCGTCCCACTCGTGGAAGGTCCTCATCCGACCGGAGTCGGTGCGAGTCCGGCACGAGGATGAAGAATCCGCCGGTGCCCACGACGTCGAGGCCCGCGTTCGCGGATACCAATATTTCGGTGACCACGTCCGCGTCGAGTGCGAGGTCGACGGTCTGGTCCTGGAATCCCGCATGTACGGCCACGGCCATCATTTCGACGCGGGGGACGCATGCCGGGTATCCATCGTGGCCGAGGATTCCCGCCTGATCAGGGACTGACGGAAGGCAGGATCGTTGAGTACCCGGATTGCAAGAAGCGGACGCGAAGGAATGAAGCTGAGGCGGCGAAACAAGGCCTCAGGCGCTGCCCTCCTGGTGGCGCTCGCGATGGTTCTCTCTCTGATCAGCGTCAACCCTGCACGCGCAGGGGAGCCGGATGTGGCCCCGTGCCCGGGATACCGGGAGATGTATCACCAGTTCGTCGACGGTCTGGTCGGGAACCGTCTCGGTTTTGCCGTACAGCACCGAGGAGCCTTCTCCACCGACGTTCCGGGCAACAGCCTGGGAGCCTTTCGGCGCTCCTTCGCTCTGTGCCAACCGGCTATCGAAACGGACGTGCGGACCACGAGGGACGGCCAGCTGGTCCTCTTCCACGATACGAATACCGGTTTGGCCCTCGAGCAGGGGTTCGACCCGGATACTGGGCAAGGACCGAATCCGGCCCTGTCCAGCGTGGACTACGCTGACCTGGTCACGAAGAAGCTGCTGACCAAGGACCGGCGTCCCACGGAATTCGAAGTTCCGACCCTGACTCAGCTGTTGTCGACCGCAGACGTGACTCAGGCCGCCACGATGATGCATCTGGATGTCAAGGAACCTGACCAGGCCATCAGGATCGCCCGGGTGATCGACGATTACGAAACGTCCCACCCTGACTCCCACATGACGCAGCGGGTCGCGCTCAAGATACCGATCAATGAGTTTCCGCGGCCATCGGACTGGAAATCGTCACTGGACCGGGCCGGGGTCAAACGGACCATCATGGTGATCCCCATGATGAATCCCAGCACGGCCGCGAGCCTCGACACATCGGGGCACGCAGGACTGTCGATTGAGTCCCTGACCGCGTGGGCCGCGGCGCCGGCCGCTGAAGCTCCCACCGTGGAAGTGCTGGTGAAGGATTCTTCTGATGTGCATGAGAAGCACCAGGAAAGCAGTCCGTTCGGCACATACGAGGCTCCGCACAGTCGAGATCCGGACAATGCCGAGAACGGGACGATGGCCGCAATGGCATTCATCGTCTCCTCGTACGGAAAGCCGTTGGGAAATTTCGTGCCGATACCGGACCGAATGTTGTGGGAGAACAAGACGTATTCGGGATACACGGTGCCGAATGTCGGAGGCGACCGCCGACCGTTCAACGTCACTGACGCGTTCTACAACGCTGACGGCCGGTGCTGCTACAACCTCGCCGACAAGCTCTCGCCCTCTCCGTACGGACAGGAAAAGTCCGACCTCCGTGAGAACATCGCGTGGCAGAGTGCGATGGGGGTCAGGATATTTACGGTCGACGACTCGGACTCGGTCCATACATATCTTTCCGATCAGGGGGTGCTGGACAAGAAATCGGTCACGAATCCGCAGCGACAGATCGAGGCCAGCAGATCGTGGTTGTACTGGCAGCTGCTCGGGATGCCCATTCCGAACGAACAGATGGTCTCTCTCAAAGCATGGCGCGGAGGCTCGTCAGCAATCTGGCAGGGCCAGGTATGCATCTTCAATTGGCGAGACCATCCGGCCTGGGCTACTTCGTGTCTCTACAACAAACAGTCCGGGTACTCCTGGGAGATGGAGATCTCCGTGGTGGACGACCACTACATGAGAATCAAGAATCAGCTGGACCAGCAATGCCTGATGTCCAAACCCGATGACCTGAGCTACGTGTATTGGACGGACGATTGCAACAGCCCACGGTCCAGATGGACGCGCCTGCCCGGAGACCAGTACATGGATGCGGACGGCCACTTCCTCACCTTCAGTTGGCAGGATCGGTATTCGTGGGGAGTCCCGTGGGCCTATCTCTGGCTGACCGACAAACAGGACAATCCGTGGAGTCACTGGAGCTTCGACGTATGAAACCACTCGATCGTCCCCTGGGCCCAGGACCGTGGGTCTCTGACGACGCCAAGCAGAAATGGAAGACACCCACAGAACCGCGGCGGTTCAGGGGATGGACGATCGTCTGTCACGTGCCTCAGGACTCCCCGCTGCTCTCCCACGTCGACGACGTCATGGACTGTCTTCACCATGACGCCGTGCCGGGAACGTGGTCCTACCAGCCGGCGAACAGCCTTCACATGACGATCTTTCCGGGTCTCGCGGAACGAGACCTGCAAAACCCCGAGACGCTGCCGAAGTGGCTCACCGCCGCGGACGACATCCTCGCGATCAACCGTGAATGCCTGCGCCGGATCGAGGCGGCGTCGCCCCCGCCCGTGGGCCCTCTGTCCGTGCGGAGTGAGGGGGTCGGGTCGAGCAAGGGAGAAGTGCGGGTCGAACTGTCACTGCCCGAGGAGGACCAGAGAAAGCGGGTGGTCGCTTTCCGGGACGCCGTCCGGACCGCGCTGGATTGGGCCCCCGAAGGACACGAGGACTATCGATTCCACCTCACCTTCGCGTATCGGCTCAAGCAACCGGATCCGCCGAGCGGTGACAGCCTCGACGTGCACTCCGAGGTCGAGAAGTACGTTCCCCAGGGCACGCTCTTCGACCTCGAGGCTCCTGCCTTCTGCGTGATCGACTCGATGGTCTCTTTCCCGCCCATCCTGCGTTTCTGAGGCTCGCCGTTTCGGCGCCGCATGCGGGCGGCGGAACCTCGATGTCGCGGGAATCGGCCGACGACCTCACATCGGCCCGAGGGTTTGCAGACGTCCTGATCAGCCGACGACGTCGGACAGCTCGAGCCAGCGCATCTCCAGTTCGTCGATCTCGTCCTGGATCTCCTGGGCGCGCCGTCCGAAGTCGGCGAGTCCCTCGTAATCCGACTGGTCGTGGGCGGCCATCTGTTCGTGGAGGTCCTTCTTCGACTCGCTGAGGCGGGTCAGCTTCCGGTCGATGGCCTTCATTTCCTTCTGGGCATCGCGGATCTCGGCACCGGAACGGGTGGGCGCGGGCGCAGAGGAGGAAGACGAAGAGGAAGAGGGAGCAGGTGCGGGCTTCCCACGGTCCCTGGACTCGGCCTGCTCCTGTTCCCGCAGGTACTGGTCGATACCGCCCGGCATGTGTCGGAAGGAACCGTCCATGACCGCGAACTGCTGATCGGTCACGCGCTCCATGAGGTAGCGGTCGTGCGAGACGACCAGGAGCGTTCCCGGCCAGGTGTCCAGGAGATCCTCCATCGCGGCGAGCATGTCGGTGTCCAAGTCATTGGACGGCTCGTCCAGGATCAGCACGTTCGGCTCGTCGAGCAGGATCAGCAGGAGCTGCAGCCGGCGCTTCTGGCCGCCGGACAGATCGCGTACGGGCGTCGAGAGCTGGGCATTCGTGAAACCCAGCCGCTCGAGCAACTGCCCGGGGGTCATTTCCTTGCCATCCGCGACGTAACTCGTGCGCTTGCGGCCGATCACGTCCGAGACCCTGTCGTTCTGGATATCCTTCAGCTCGTCCAGCTGCTGGGTCAGGGTGGCGACCCGGACGGTCTTCCCATGCTTCACGCGACCCGATGAGGGGGCGACGTCGCCCGTCACGAGCCCCAGCAGGGTCGACTTGCCGGCACCGTTGACCCCGAGGATCCCGGTCCGCTCGCCCGGGGCGATGAGCCACGTGACATGGTCCAGCACGGGCTTCTCCCCACCCGAGGGGAGGGGGTAGGAGACCGAGACGTCCTCGATGTCCACCACGTCCTTGCCCAGGCGCGACACGGCCATCTGGGAGAGCTTCACGGTGTCGCGGACCGGCGGGACGTCGTTGATGAGCTCGTTCGCCGCCTCGATGCGGAACTTGGGCTTGGAGGTGCGGGCCGGTGCGCCGCGGCGGAGCCAGGCGAGCTCCTTGCGCATCAGGTTCTGCCTCTTGGCCTCGGCTGCTGCGGCCTGGCGGTCGCGTTCGACGCGTTGCAGGATGTATGCGGCGTAGCCGCCCTCGAAGGGCTCGACGACGCCGTCATGCACCTCCCAGGTTTCGGTGCAGATCTCATCGAGGAACCACCGATCGTGTGTCACGGTCAGCAGTCCGCCCTGCGACTTCGGCCACCGGTTCTTCAGATGGCCCGCGAGCCACGTGATGGCGCCGACGTCCAAATGGTTCGTGGGCTCGTCCAGCATCAGGACATCCCAGTCGCCCACGAGCAGTTCCGCGAGCGCCACGCGGCGACGTTGTCCGCCGGACAAGGAATTGACGGGCGCATCCCAGTCGAGGTCCTGCACCAGGCCGGAGATGATGTCGCGGATCTTGGCGTCGGAGGCCCACTCGTATTCGGGGGTATCGCCGACGAGGGCGTAACCGACCGAGTGGTCATCGTTGAGAACGTCGGACTGATCCAGGTAGCCGATGCGGACGCCGGACCGCACCGTGACTCGGCCGGAATCCGGCTGAATGCGTTGGGCCAGCAGGGAGAGGAGAGTGGATTTTCCGTCTCCGTTCCTCCCGACGATGCCGATGCGGTCGCCTTCGGACACGCCGACCGTGACTCCCTCGAATACGGTCCGGGTGGGAAATTCGATGTGAAGCGCTTCGCCTCCGAGTAGATGTGCCACGGTGTTAAGCCTACGTGCTCCCTGACTCGCGCGAAGAACTGCGCGCATGCTTTGATACGATAGAAAACCGTTCGAGGGGCCGCGCCCCAGGGAACAATCCGCCTTGGTGTAATGGCAGCACAGCGGCCTTTGGAGCCGTTTGTCTAGGTTCGAATCCTAGAGGCGGAACGAGTTGGCGCATCCGCGCCGGCAGCCTCCACAACAAGGAGTCCACTTCTCTTGACCTCTGGTATTCAGGAAGCGCCCTCAGCGGTCATCGTTCTGGCCGCCGGTGCCGGCACTCGCATGAAGTCCTCGTTGCCCAAGGTGATGCACTCGATCGGCGGCAGGTCCATGGTCGAACACGCGATCGCCACCGCCCGTGAACTCCAGCCGGACCACCTCGCCGTGGTCGTCCGGCACCAACGGGACCGTGTCGTTGACCACGTGACGGGATTCGACGAGAACGTGCTCGTGGTCGACCAGGACGAAATCCCCGGGACGGGCCGGGCGGTCGAGGTCGCCGTCGACGCCCTGGACGGATTGGGCCAGGGCGAGATCGAGGGGACCGTAGTCGTGACCTACGGCGATGTGCCGCTCCTGACCTCGTCGACCATCGGCGATCTGACCACGTACCACCGCGAACAGGGCAACGCAGTGACGGTCCTGACCGCGAACCTGGAGGAACCCGGTGGCTACGGCCGTATCCTGCGCAACGAGGGCGGCGAAGTGACCGCGATCGTCGAGGCGAAGGACGCGACCCCGGAAGAATTGGCCATTACCGAGGTCAACTCGGGGATCTATGCTTTCGACGCCGCCGCTCTCCGTGAGTCTCTCAAGGCGGTCACCACGGAGAACGCCCAGGCCGAGAAGTACCTGACCGATGTCCTCTCCATCGCCCGCGTCAACGGGCGCCGCACCTCCGCCCTGACGGTCGAGGACCGTTGGGAGGTCGAGGGCGCGAACGACCGCGTGCAACTCTCGGAACTGGGGCGCGTGCTCAATCAGCGCATCACCGAGAAGCACATGCGCAACGGCGTCACGATCGTGGACCCCGCGACCACCTGGATCGATACCACGGTGCACATCTCCAATGACGTCACGATCCTCCCCGGGACGCAATTGCACGGGCAGACGGTGATCGAAACCGGTGCCACCGTGGGGCCGGACACCACGCTGACCGACGTCGTGATCGGTGAGGACGCCAGCGTGGTCCGGACGCACGGCTCGGGTGCACGGATCGGTGCACGAGCGACCGTCGGTCCCTTCGCGTACCTGCGTCCGGGGACGGTCCTCGGGGAAGAGGGCAAGATCGGCACGTTCTGCGAGACCAAGAACGCCGACATCGGTGACGGCTCCAAGATTCCTCACCTGACGTACGCCGGCGACGTCGAGATCGGCGAGAACTCGAACATCGGCGCGGCTTCGGTGTTCGTCAATTACGACGGCGTCAACAAGCACCGCAGCGTCATCGGTTCCAACGTCCGCATGGGATCCGACAACATGTACGTGGCCCCTCTCCACGTGGGCGACGGTGCATATTCGGGTGCCGGCACGGTGATCCGCGAGGATGTCCCGCCGGGCGCCCTGGTCATCAACGAAGCTCCCCAGCGCAATGTCGAGGGCTGGGTCGAAAAGAAGCGTGCAGGCACGCCGGCGGCGGAAGCCGCGCGGAAAGCGCGCGACACCGATGCGAACAGCAGCGAGGAAGGCTAGCCCATGACCCAGACCATGACGAATCCAGGGGAAAAGAAGCTCGTCCTGGTGACGGGAAGGGCGCACCCCGATCTCGCGGAGTCCGTCGCCGACGAGCTCGGATGCGACCTTCTTCCCGCGTCGGCCTACGACTTCGCCAACGGCGAGACCTACGTCAGGTTCGAGGATTCCGTGCGCGGCGCGGACTGTTTCGTGATGCAGTCCCACCCGGCACCGATCAACCAGTGGCTCATGGAGCAGATCATCATGATCGATGCTCTCAAGAGGGCTTCGGCCCGCCGGATCACGGTCATCGCCCCGTTCTATCCGTACGCGCGTCAGGACAAGAAGCACAAGGGCCGCGAGCCGATCTCGGCTCGCCTGATCGCCGACCTCTACAAGACCGCCGGCGCGGACCGCATCATGAGCGTGGACCTGCACACGGCCCAGATCCAGGGCTTCTTCGACGGCCCGGTCGATCACCTCATGGCCATCCCGCTGCTCGTCGGTTACGTCAAGACGCGTGTCGACCTCAACAACGTCACCGTGGTTTCCCCGGACACCGGCCGCGTGCGTGTGGCCGAACAGTGGTCGGAGATGCTGGGCGGCGCACCGCTGGCCTTCGTGCACAAGACACGGGACATCTCGGTGCCGAACCAGGCCATGTCCAAGACGGTCGTCGGAGACATCGAGGGCCGCTCGTGCGTGCTGATCGACGACATGATCGACACCGGCGGAACCATCTCGGGCGCCGTGAAGGTCCTGCAGGACGCCGGGGCCAAGGACGTGATCATCGCAGCGACGCACCCGGTCTTTTCCGGCCCCGCCTGCGAACGTCTCGAGAACTCGGGCGCCAACGAAGTCGTGGTGACCAATACGCTCCCCGTGCCGGAGGAGCGCCAGTTCGAGAACCTCACGGTGCTCTCGATCGCGCCGCTGATCGCGCGCGCCATCAAGGAGGTCTTCGAGGACGGCTCGGTCACGAGCCTGTTCGGCGGAGTCGGCTAGGAAGCTCGACCGGCGTCACGGGATATGGGCCCGTTCCGCCGGTACTGATCGTGTCATGGTGGGGGAACATGCACCACAAGTGTGTCTGCGGAGGATCTGGACACCGGAGGGCGGCTCCTGATCGGCCGGAGCCATGGCTGTAGGCGTGCCGCGGGCCCTCTGGATTGTTCCCGTGTCGGAGTACGGGGGAGTGGCCAGGCACGTGCTCGACGTCGCCCGGGCCGGTCTGCCGGGATGGGACGTCACGGTGCTGTGCCCCGAGGGGGAGCTGGCAACCCGCCTGCGCGACCAGGGGTCGCGCGTCATCGCCGGTGCATTCGGTCCGCGAGCGGGCTTCCTCCGTTCGGCGCGAACCCTGCATCGCATCGTCCGTGGGCTCCGGCCTCACGTGGTCCACTCCCACCTCGCCTATGCCGACGTCGTCGCCGCGGCCGTGATCGGCGGGATGAAACTCGCCGCGGTCATGCCCGGGGTCCGTCCGGCGCCGGCACTCGTGTCCACGGAACACGGCATAGCTCCCCGGGACACGGCCTACCAGGCCTCCGTCCGGCGAGCACGCATCATGAACCTGATCCACACGGCCAGACTGCGCGTCACCGATGGGGCGATAGCGGTCTCCGCATCGACTCGTCGCCTCATGGTCGAGACATGGCGTGCGCGTCACGTACGGGTGGTGCGCAACGGCGTCGACGTCCCCGCCGTGCGTGAGGCCGTGGACCGTGAACGTGCTCGGATCCCGCGCGCTCGCGGGCCCCGGTATCTGACGCTGTCCAGGCTCGCACCCGAGAAAAGGATCGACGCCGTGATCCGGGCCTTCGCGGTCGTCGCGGCGCAGGAACCTTCAGCGGTGCTTCGCATCGCGGGAGAAGGACCGGCCGAGGACGACCTGGTGGCCCTGACCCGGGACCTCGGCGTGGAAGAGTCCGTCGACTTCACGGGGTTTCTCGAGCCGGAGGCCGCGCTGGCATGGACGGATGTGCTGGTACAGGTCTCCGAGTGGGAGAACTGCTCCTACACCCTTCTGGACGCGGTGGCGGCCGGGGTGGCCGTCGTCGCGACCGACGTCGGAGGCAACCGCGAGATCCTCGACGACGACGCACTGATACCGCCCGAGATCATCCGTGACACGTCGGCCGATCACGGGTGGCTGCTGCCCGACGCCCTGCCCCGGACCGCGACGCCCCGGATCCCGGCACCCCGGAACGTGACGTCCCAGATCCCGGCGCCCCGCGACGACCGCCTCGCATCGCTCCACGAGATGGTGAGCGGAATCGTTGCCGCCTACCCGGACCCGAGCCGCTCGGAGGCCACGACGAGGAACCGGGCATCCGGTCGGCGTCTCTTCCTCGCGACGAACAACGGCGATATTGCCGGTGGGGAGGTCATGTTGTTCGCCATGGCCCGGACGGCACGCGACCAAGGGCGCGAGGTCGTCGTCGTGGCACCGACCTGTCCGCGCGACGTCGTGGACCGTGCCGAGCGAGAAGGTTTCCCCGTCCACAGGATCACGGCCCGGAATCGCGTGCAGTACATGCTGGGCCTCGCGGCGTTCGGGTTGACGCATCGATCGGACTGGATCTGGTGCAACGGTCTGGTGCCCTCGTTCGCGCTCTCGGGTCGTCCCCGACGGGTCGTGCACCTGCACCAGGTTCCGGTCGGCATCCGTCGGCCGCTGTGCGCGATCGCGAAAATCGGGGCAGGAACGTGTCTCACGCCGTCGCCCTACACCTCGGACCGCGTGCCCGGAAGCCAGATCTTCGACAACTGGGTTCCGGAAGTATCCTGCCGCGAGCGACGCCCTCGTCCGGAAGGGTCGATCCGGGTCGGCCACCTCGGGCGAATCAGCCCGGGCAAGGGAGTGGTGACTTTGGCGGATGCCTGCGTGCGGCTCATCGAGGAAGGGATGGACCTCGAACTGAATGTGGCCGGTGGCCAGCGGTACGTGGGACGGAGCGAGGTGGCCACGGTCGAAAGGGCGCTCGCGCGAGTACCCGGGAACAGGTTGAACCGGACAGGAAACGTCCCGGTCGGGGAGTTTTTCGACCGCGTAGACCTCCTGGTCTGCGGCTCGACGATCCCGGAAGCGTTCGGACTCGTGGCGGCCGAGGCCATGAGCGCGGGTCTGCCCGTGGTCGTCAGCGACGCCGGGAGTCTGCCTGGCGTGGTGGGGGAGGACCACCCGTGGATTTTCGACGCGGGCGACGTCGATTCCCTCGCCGAAACCCTGCGCCGCGCGATTCACGCGCTCACGACCTCCGACGAATCCGTCCAGGCCGTGATCGCGGCTGCCCGTGAACGGTGGCGTCGAAAGTATTCACCGGAGGCCGCCGCCGCGCGGATGCGCCAGGTCCTGGACGAGCTTGATGTGCCCGCCTGAAGCTGCTGGGTCAGGAGACACGATGAACCCCTTGGCCACAGCATGGGTCGTCATCACACGCGGGAGCGGAACGGCTCGCCACGCGCGCCCTGCATCACGTCGCCGGAGGCTACGAGGTGAGGTACAAAAGATACGGCGGGCAGGACATGTGCACGGGATGCCGGTCGACCGGGAAGAGGATCGCTGGTCGCATCGATCCGGAACCGTCCGCGGGCTTCGCCGGAACGCCGCACCCCACAGCACGGGCCGAAATTTTTAGGAGTATCGATGTATCGCACCATGGCACGCGTGGCCGAACATCTGATGCCCGGGAGCCCGGAGCCGGACTGTCCGTTGGCCATAGCCCACGATTACTTGACCCAACGTGGCGGTGCCGAGCGCGTGGTCCTGGCCCTGCACCGGATCTTTCCCGAGGCGCCCATCTACACGACGCTCTACGACCCTGATGCCACCTTTCCGGAGTTCAAGGACGCGGACATCCGGACCTCGGCACTGAACAGGATCGGACTCCTCCGGAGGAACCACAGACTCGCGCTGCCGCTGCTGCCCCTGGTCTCGACGATGTTCCGTGTGCCAGCCCGACTCACCGTGGTCTCCTCGACGGGGTGGGCGCACGGATTCCGAGCGACCGGCAAAATGGTGGTGTACTGCCACAGTCCGGCGCGATGGTTGTACCTGAGCGACCAGTACATGGGAGAGGGCGCGGAGGCCAAGGCCGTCGGGTTGTTCCTGAGGGTCCTGAAACCTTCGCTCATCAGATGGGACAAGTGGGCGGCGCGCCGACTCGAACAGCCGTATATCGCCAACTCCACGGTGGTGCGAGACCGTATCCGGGCGGCCTACGGCGTGGCCGCACCCGTCATTCACCCGCCGCAGAGCGTGGACGCCCAAGAAGCCCAGGCCCCGGTTCCGGGCTTCGACCCCGAGGACGGAGGGTTTTTCCTGGTCGTTGCGCGCTTGCTTCCCTACAAGAACGTCCATCGCGTCATCGAGGCGGTCCGTGGAACCCGTCATCGTCTGGTCGTCGTCGGAACGGGGCCTCTCGAGCAGGAGCTGCGCTCCCGTGCCCCGGCGAATGTCCGGATGCTCCACAACCTCGACGACGCCCAGATGCGGTGGTGCTATGCGCATTGTTCGGCCGTGGTTGCCGTGTCCCACGAAGATTTCGGAATAGCGCCCCTGGAAGGCGCCGCCTTCGGCAAACCGACCATCGCGCTGCGGGCCGGCGGTTTTCTGGACACGGTCGGGTCGGGGGAGACGGGCGCCTTCGTCGACTCTCCGACGCCGGCCGGCATCCGACGAGCCCTGGACCAGTTCGACCCCTCCCGTTTCGACGGCGAGGTACTGCGTCAGCACGCGGAAGAATTCGGTCAGGCCCGTTTCGAGGAGCAACTCAGGACAATACTGAGGGACCTCGGCGAGGAGGTCTAGGCCCCGGCGACCGGACATCAGGGGCCGTCGTCGCGAATGGTGCGGCGGTGCAGCGATGGCTTCGGCCGCTCATTCACTCGTGGAGGTACCTTCCAGCCTCGAGTTCACGGAACAACCGCTCCGACTCGGGGCGAATATCGGCCGTGGGAACCTCGTAGAGGGCCGACATTTCTTCGATGCTCTCTTCGAGGCTCGCTCCGTCGGCCCAGGACAACCACAGGTCGATCGCTGTGCCGGACAACTGGAGCGGTTGATGGTCCGGGACCCGGGCGATGAGGCACTGCGGTCCGTCCGGTCCGCTCGTCACGACCCAGGCGACGTCGCCCGCAATCCGGGTCATGGGCTTTCCCTTCCTTCCGAACCCTTGAGGACCCCACGGACACGCTGCCCGATTTCGGTGCCCGCCTGGCGTACGCGGCCCACCCATTCGGTGGCGACGTCGGCGCGGGAGGGTCGGCGCCCGAGCCGCATCGCCAAGTGGTCCTTGTTCACCAGCAACGACGACGCCGCGACCCGTGCCTTGGCGCGCAGCGTCCGAGCCGCCGAGTACCGAGCCACCCATTCGTCGATCCTCGAACCTCCCACGGTCATGTACTTCCACAGCAAGTAGTCCGGGTGGTGCCTGTAGTCACCAAGTTCTCCCAACGAGGCGGCCAGCGCGATCTCCGCGCCGAACTCGGCGGCCCTGCGCCTCATCCGCTCCAGGTCGCGGGGTGACAGAACTCTGCGCAAGTATTGGATGTCCAGGCTGCCGCGCCACCCATCCCGCCCCGCATGAAGCATGATCAGCAGAATCTGGTCGGCGTCGGAGGGGACGGCGCACGGGTAATGGGCGATGGGCAATGACTGCCGCGTGGCCCACAGGCGCTCGAAGTTTTCCTCGGCGTGGGCGTCCATGCCGGGGAAATAGCGGTGGATGTCCACCGCTCCCCACCACGGATGCCGGAAGGTTGCCGCGTGGTGGAAGGCCGACCCGGACGAAAAGTCTGTCACTTTTTCCCACCCGTCCGTCACCAACCGATGTGTGAAGACTTCGACGTGCCCTGGGCGCACCAGAATGTCCGCATCGGTGCTGTGCCGGTTGCTGCGATAGAAGCCCTCCGTCGCGGCATAGCCCTTGACGTGGAGGATATCGGGCTCATCGCATTTGAGGGTGTAGGTGGTTCCTGAAGCCGCCGGTGTCGAGCAGCGATCGGGCTATGTAGTTCGTGAGGTTCCGGAATCCGAGGGCGGAGCCGCGGAGGTGTTCCAGGCGCCCGTTGATCGCCTCTGTTGGCCCGTTGGACGTGCCGGGCCGGTCGAAGAACGCGAGGATGTCGGCGGCGCGCTGCTTGAGCGTGCGGCCGAGCTTGCGGACCTCCACGAGCGCGGCGGGGACGCCGCTGGAGACGGAATCGATGACGGCTGTCATCAGCTTCTTCGCCGTCTTCCGATCGGGTTCGCGGTAGGCAGCGATCACGCGCTGGTAGATGCCCCAGGTCGCCTCGACCTCGACGTGCTCGGAGACCGCGAACAGTGCCTCGAGACGGGTCTGCTGCCGGTCAGTGAGCAGCTGCGCGCCGGTGTGGAGGATGCGGCGGGCCTTGTAGAGCGGATCGTTTTTGCGGCCCCGCCGGCCGTGCAGGCACTGCTGGACGCGACGACGGCAGGTGTCGAGGGCGTCGCCGGCGAGGCGGACGACGTGGAACGGGTCCATCACCGCCTGCGCGTCCGGGAGCTCCTCGCTGACGGCGGTCTTGAAGCCGGTGAACCCGTCCATCGCGACGACCTCGACACCATCGCGCCAGTCCTGCGGGCGTGCGGCGAGCCAGGTCTTGAACACGGCTTTCGAGCGACCCTCGATCATGTCCAGCAGACGGGCGGGGCCGGTCTTGTCGCGGTTCGGGGTGAGGTCGATGATGACGGTGACGTACTTGTCGCCGACTCTCGTGTGGCGCCAGACGTGCTCGTCGACGCCGATCACGGCGACGCCGTCGAACCGGGCGGGATCGTCGATCAGCACTCGACGCCCTTCAGCGAGGACCGCGTTGTTCGCCGTGTGCCAACCGACACCGAGTCCGGCGGCGACGCGGGCGACGGTGAGGTGGTCGATCACGAGCGCTTCCAACGCCCACCGCATCCCGCTACGGGACAGCTTGGCTCGCTCGGGCGCCGCTGCCGTGAGGTCCTCACGCCAGGACCGTCCGCATCCCGAGCACTTGTAGCGGCGGACCCGGACCAGCAGCGTCGTCGGGCGATGACCGAACGGCTCGTGGGCGAGACGCCGCGTGTCCGTCCCGCGCGAGAGCGCCTGGCTACCGCATCCCCGGCACCACGGATCCGGCTCGGCGACGCGGCACTCGATCACCGCGCGATCCGGCTCAAAAAGCTGACCGGTGGCCACGAGGCCGAGCTCGTCGAGATGGCAGAACACGGTCAGATCAGGGGTCGCGAAGGTAGCGTGGTGCACGTCGAGGTCTTCCGGCAGATGGGCAGTGTGAGAACTTCCATCATCGGAAGGCCTCGACCCTCATCCGGCGACCGACGCGCTCAGCCACCTACCCCCTCAACTGCGAAGAGCCCTGTTCGGCACCAGGGTTGTAGACAAGCGCACGTGTTCTCCCGTTGCGGTGCTAGATTTGGTATCGCCCATTCCCGGGTCTCGAGAATCTTTCACGATTCTACTCGAGACTCCATTTCGGATGTGCAGCGCGAAATCCCTTCTGGGCAGATGGGGGGCTACCCTTGAGGAATCACATGAGAATATCGAAATTTATTAGTCTGACCAGTGCAAACATTCTTTTGCGCTGTACCGTGACGCATCGAGCCTCCCGTGCTCCGGGGCAGGAAACGGGACTGCGCCCGAACCCCGGTGCGAGTGTCCTGACCGGCCGGAGTTCCTGGGGCTGAGCGCGATCATGGACGCCGTCGAATTGGGTGGCCGCATCCGCCTCGCCCACGCCTGTCTGCAGGCCGTCGCGACCGCGTGCGAAGCCGATATCCGGCTCTTCGCAGTTGAGGGGGTAGGTGGCTGAGCGCGTCGGTCGCCGGATGAGGGTCGAGGCCTTCCGATGATGGAAGTTCTCACACTGACCATCTGCCGGAAGACCTCGACGTGCACCACGCTACCTTCGCGACCCCTGATCTGACCGTGTTCTGCCATCTCGACGAGCTCGGCCTCGTGGCCACCGGTCAGCTTTTTGAGCCGGATCGCGCGGTGATCGAGTGCCGCGTCGCCGAGCCGGATCCGTGGTGCCGGGGATGCGGTAGCCAGGCGCTCTCGCGCGGGACGGACACGCGGCGTCTCGCCCACGAGCCGTTCGGTCATCGCCCGACGACGCTGCTGGTCCGGGTCCGCCGCTACAAGTGCTCGGGATGCGGACGGTCCTGGCGTGAGGACCTCACGGCAGCGGCGCCCGAGCGAGCCAAGCTGTCCCGTAGCGGGATGCGGTGGGCGTTGGAAGCGCTCGTGATCGACCACCTCACCGTCGCCCGCGTCGCCGCCGGACTCGGTGTCGGTTGGCACACGGCGAACAACGCGGTCCTCGCTGAAGGGCGTCGAGTGCTGATCGACGATCCCGCCCGGTTCGACGGCGTCGCCGTGATCGGCGTCGACGAGCACGTCTGGCGCCACACGAGAGTCGGCGACAAGTACGTCACCGTCATCATCGACCTCACCCCGAACCGCGACAAGACCGGCCCCGCCCGTCTGCTGGACATGATCGAGGGTCGCTCGAAAGCCGTGTTCAAGACCTGGCTCGCCGCACGCCCGCAGGACTGGCGCGATGGTGTCGAGGTCGTCGCGATGGACGGGTTCACCGGCTTCAAGACCGCCGTCAGCGAGGAGCTCCCGGACGCGCAGGCGGTGATGGACCCGTTCCACGTCGTCCGCCTCGCCGGCGACGCCCTCGACACCTGCCGTCGTCGCGTCCAGCAGTGCCTGCACGGCCGGCGGGGCCGCAAAAACGATCCGCTCTACAAGGCCCGCCGCATCCTCCACACCGGCGCGCAGCTGCTCACTGACCGGCAGCAGACCCGTCTCGAGGCACTGTTCGCGGTCTCCGAGCACGTCGAGGTCGAGGCGACCTGGGGCATCTACCAGCGCGTGATCGCCGCCTACCGCGAACCCGATCGGAAGACGGCGAAGAAGCTGATGACAGCCGTCATCGATTCCGTCTCCAGCGGCGTCCCCGCCGCGCTCGTGGAGGTCCGCAAGCTCGGCCGCACGCTCAAGCAGCGCGCCGCCGACATCCTCGCGTTCTTCGACCGGCCCGGCACGTCCAACGGGCCAACAGAGGCGATCAACGGGCGCCTGGAACACCTCCGCGGCTCCGCCCTCGGATTCCGGAACCTCACGAACTACATAGCCCGATCGCTGCTCGACACCGGCGGCTTCAGGAACCACCTACACCCTCAAATGCGATGAGCCCCGAACAGGCGGGATATCGGTCACGGCGACGTGCTGCGTACGGTCCGCAGATCCGCGATCGCCGTGTTGGCTGGGCTCCTGACGATCGCGGCCTGGTGCTTCTTCTGGCCCGACGGGTCGCTCATCGGGAGCATCTTGGTGTGCATCTGGTCCTGGTTGACGCCGACACCGTGGCTCCAGGACCACATCGGACCCAGGGTCGTGGAACAAGGGATGAATGCCGCGGTTTTCGTGCCGTTGACCGCGTGCCTGGTTCTGGCATTTCCGCACATTCGGATCAGGGTGTGGTGGATTCTCTCCGCGCTCTGCTCGTGTTCGATCGAATTGTTCCAGCTGCTCTTTCTTCCGGGACGAGTATTCGACCCTGTCGACGCCGTGTTCAATTCGATCGGAGGAATTCTCGGATCAATTCTGGGCCTGATGCTGCTGCGTCGGATTCTTCGGGCGCGCGCCCCTGGTGACTCTCGAAGGGCGCCTGCCCTCGAAGGGCGCCTGCTCCGGGAGGGCGTCGTCGACGAACCCCGGGCAACGGGTTTCGTGCCACGGGCCGATCCCGTCGGACCCAGGATCTGCGTGAGGCAGGTTGCGGAATCCCGGGCTTGCCCGGAAGCCGGGGAAGACCGCATAATTGAACAGCATGCCAAGGCGAGGGAGGAATGATCCTCCGTAATCGACGATGGCTGGTCAGCGAAACACCGTGGGAGATCTCCCGTGCGGAGGCGCGCCAGTTCCAATCAACTTGGCGCACGTCAGAACCGTTCCGACACGAAAGGTGATTCAGCATGGCTGATCGTACGAAGATCTCCGCGGAAAACCGCAACGAATTCGGCAAGGGCGCAGCCCGCCGCATCCGCCGCGAGAGCAAGATTCCCGCCGTCATTTACGGCCACGGGGAAGACCCCGTCCACATCGTCCTTCCGGGCCACGCGACCATGATGGCCGCCCGTAACCCCAACGCGGTCCTGTCCCTGGACATCGAGGGCAAGAGCCACCTCGCCATGATCAAGGACATCCAGCGCCACGCGATTCGTCCGGAGATCTACCACGTCGACCTGCTGACCGTTCGTCGCGGTGAGCGCGTTGAGGTCGAAATCCCCGTCACCGTCGAGGGCGAGGTCGCACCGGGCAATCTCTGGACTCAGCCCGAGCAGGTCGTCGTCGTCGACGCCGATGCTCTGGACGTTCCCGAGGAAGTCCTCGTGTCGATCGACGGCCGTTCCGACGGCGAGCACGTGACCGCCGCGGATCTCCTTCTTCCCGAGGGCGTCAACCTCGTCTCCGAGGAAGACCTGATCATCGTGAACGTCTCCCAGGAGGTCGAGCAGGACCTCGGGGAAGAGACCGAAGAAGAGACCGAGGGCGAGGAAGCCGAAGAGGGTGCCTCCGAGGACAACTCCTCCGAGGAATCCGACGAGGACAGCGAGTAACACTCGCCGAAACCTCGAGAAAGGCCCGTCGATGCGTATCGACGGGCCTTTCCCTTGTCCGTTGCTCGTGAGCGAGTCAACGCCACCGAGCCCATCCGCACAACGACGACGCCGGGCGACCCGGCCTGGAGGAGAACATCATGGCCGAAACCTGGCTGGTCATGGGACTGGGAAACCCCGGCCCCCAATACGTCAACACTCGTCACAACGTCGGACAGATGGTCGTCGATACCCTGGCCCGCAGCATGCAGGCTTCGTTCAAACGCCACAAGACCGGTGCCGTCGTCGTCGAGGGCCGGCTCGGAATCGGTGGGCCCCGCGTGGTCCTGGCCAAATCCACCGGGTACATGAACACCTCGGGCGGCCCCGCCTCGGCCCTCGCGAAGTTCTACGAGGTCGATCCGGACCACGTGATTGCCGTGCACGACGAGATCGACATCCCTTTCGACACCCTCAAGCTCAAACAGGGCGGGGGAGAAGGCGGCCACAACGGTCTGCGGGATATCTCGAAGGCACTGGGGACCAAGGACTACCTGCGTGTTCGCGTCGGTGTGGGTCGCCCTCCCGGACGGATGGATACCGCCGACTACGTGCTCAAGAATTTCTCGTCGGCCGAGGCCAAGCAGTTGCCGGCCCTCCTCGAGGACTCGGCGGATGCCGTCGAGCTCGTCATGACCCAGGGCCTGACCGCGGCCCAGCAAAAATTCCATGCACGTTAAGCCGCAAGGCACCCCGGCAGATATCCGCGGATGCTGGTCCTAGGATGGGGCCATGAGTAATTCGACCCGCCAGAATTCTCCGTCCGCGACCGGCCCCCTGGACGACACGAAGGTTCGGAGCCTGCTCCAGGACTTTCCGATACTCGCCAGGCAGGACGGTGAGGACCCGTTGGTGTACCTCGACACGGGGGCCACGAGCCAGAACCCCTCTGCCGTGCTCGATGCCGAACGGGACTACTACGAACACAGCAATTCGGCCGTCCACCGCGGAGCCCACAGCCTGGCGGTGACCGCGACCGACGCGTTCGAGGACGCCCGGCGCACGGTGGCCGATTTTGTCGGCGCCGGGGAGAACGAACTGGTCTGGACGTCGAACGCGACCGAGGCGATCAACCTGGTCGCCTACTCGTTCTCCAACGCTTCCGCCGGGTTGGGCGGACCCGAAGCCGAACGATTCGCGCTCGGGCCAGGGGACGAGATCGTGACCACCGAAGCCGAACACCACGCGAACCTCATCCCATGGCAACAACTGGCGGCCAGGACCGGTGCGACGCTGCGCTACATCCCGTTGGGCGAGGACGGGCTGTTGGACGAGGACGCCGCCCAGGACATCGTCGGGCCGGCCACGAAGGTCTTCGCCTTCACCCACGTCTCCAACGTGCTCGGATCGGTCACCGACGTCCCGAGATTCGTCCGGCTGGCCAAGAAATACGATGCCCTGACGGTCCTGGACGCATGCCAGTCCGTCCCGCACATGCCGGTCGACTTCGGCGACCTCGGAGTGGATTTCGCGGCCTTCTCCGGGCACAAGATGCTGGGTCCCACGGGGATCGGTGCCCTGTACGGCCGATACGACCTTCTCAAGTCCATGCCCCCGTTCCTGACCGGCGGATCCATGATCACCAAGGTCACCATGGACGAGGCACAATTCATGGAGCCGCCCATGCGGTTCGAGGCCGGCACGCAGCGCGTCTCGCAGGCCGTGGCGCTGGCCAGCGCCGTCCGGTATCTGGACGAGATCGGGATGGAGAACGTGCACGCGTGGGAGGCCGAGCTCGGCCGTCGGCTCGCGGAAGGAGTCTCACAGATCGACGGCGTCCGTCTGCTCGGTCCGGCTCCCGGCACCGAACGTGCGGGGCTCGTGTCGATCGACGTCCATGGGGTCCATCCCCACGACGTCGGGCAGCTCCTGGACAGCAAAGGTATCGCCGTCCGGGTGGGGCACCACTGCGCCCAGCCCCTGCATCGGCGGCTGGGAATCAACGCCTCGACTCGGGCCAGCGCCTACCTGTACAACACGACCGCGGACGTGGACCGGTTCCTCGACGCCCTGGAGGACGTCCGACCCTTCTTCGGGCTGGGCGGCGCATCCGACGGAGAACGGCAATGAGCGATCTCGACCAGTTGTACCAGCAGGTCATTCTCGATCACTCCCGACGCCGTACGGGCGAGGGCCTCGAATCCGCCGGTTCCCGACACACCGCCGAGAACCACCAGTACAACCCGACGTGCGGGGACGAGATCAACGTGCGAGTGAGCCTGGACGAGGCCGGGGACCGGGTGGAGAGCCTCACCTGGGAGGGCGACGGCTGCTCGATCTCGATGGCCTCCGCCTCCGTGCTCTCCGAGATGGCACCCGGCATGAGCATGGGGGAGCTCGCGACCACGGTCGATCAATTTCGTGAGATGCTGCGGTCTCGCGGTCAGATCGAACCGGACGAGGAATCACTCGGGGACGCCGCAGCGTTCGCCGGGGTCTCCAAATTCGTGGCGCGGGTCAAATGCGCCATGCTGGCCTGGGTCGCGGCGGAGGAAGCCGCGAAGGAAGCGGCCCTCTGAGCACCACCGATGCTTCTCGTGCGGGGAGCCCCGGTCGCGCAGGACCGATTCAGGACTACTCCGGGTCGTCCTGAGACCGTGCCTGTGTCGCCTCGGATTCGTCCGGGGCGCCGCCGTCGTAGGTGTCCACCGGGACTCCTTGAGCACGGAGACGCTTGTAGTGGGCGTTGCGCATGCCCAGCAGAATTCCGCCCAAGATCGCCGAGAGCAGGGAACCGGTCAGCACACCGACCTTGGCGTGATCATCGTGGATCGTGCCCAGGCCGAAACTCAGCTCCGCGACGAGCAGCGCGACGGTGAAGCCGATGCCGCCCATCATGGCCAGCCCGAAGACGTCGATCCACTTCATGTCCTCATCGATCTCGGCCCCGGAAACCCGAGTCAGAATCCACGTCGACCCGAAGATTCCGATGGTCTTGCCGACCACGAGTCCCACGACGACGCCGATGGCGACGGGGTCCGTGAAAGCATCGACGATCCCGGACCAACCGCCCACGGCGACGCCCGAGGCGAAGAACGCGAACACCGGGATCGCGATACCGTTCGACAGCGGCGAGAAGCGATGGGACAACCGGGGTGCCAAGCCGATCGGGGCCTCACCGGCCTGCGGTTTGGAACGGTGAAGCACCGGAACCATGAAACCGAGCACGACGCCGGCGATGGTTGCGTGGATGCCCGCCGAGTAGATGAGCACCCAGGTCACCACGCCGATCGGCAGCAGGATGACCCAGGGAGCCCACCGGCTGTGGGCGAAGAACCGCGGCCACCGGTGGGTCAGGACCCAGAACAGGGCCGCGGGCAGGATCGCGAGCCCGAGGTACAGGAAATTCACGCCCTCCGAATAGACGAACGCGATGATCACGATGGCGATCAGGTCGTCGACCACGGCCAAGGTCAGCAGAAAGGTCCGCATGGCCGTCGGCAGCGCGGAGCCCACGACCGCCAGCACGGACACGGCGAACGCGATGTCCGTGGCCGTGGGGGTGGCCCATCCTCGCAGGGTCGCGGCGTCGCCCCAGAACAGGTTGATGGCGGCGTAGATCAGGGCGGGCATGGCCACGCCACCGAAGGCCGCGACAACCGGAACGATGGCCTTCTTGATCCGACGCAACTCGCCGTCAACGAACTCGGATTTCAGCTCGAGCCCGGTCATGAAGAAGAACACGGCGAGAAGGCCTTCGGAGGCCCATTCGCCCACCGTGTGGAAGGCGCTGTCGACCGCGGGTATCCCGAGGTGGGCGTCGCGCAGACCGAAGTAGCCATCGGCCATGAAGGAATTGGCGAACAGCAGCCCGAGGACCATGGCCGCGATCATCAGCAGTCCGCCGGTGTTGCCGTCGCGCAGCTTCGAACCGAACGTGCTCTGGTGGTAGCCCTCTTGCTCGAGTGTTGTCGTCATGTCTTCCTCAGGGTGCGAGATCGTGGGGGTCCGCTCTTACGCTAACGGCGCCTCCCGGCCTCCACCGAATCCTCGTGACGACGAGGTTGTGTGGGATGGCCTGGAGGCGCCGCGAGCGAGGGGCTGGGATCAGCCGTGGTTCTTGATCCAGTCCTCGGCGGTCGTGCTCTGGAGGGACAGGGCCTTGCCGATGTACGGCTCGGCGGCGGAGGAGATCTTCTTGCCGACCAGGGGAATATTGGCCTTGACCTCGCCCTCGACGTCGACGACGGTCTGCTCGCCCTGGGAGGCGAGATCCTGGTGCGCGCTCGCCGAGACCGGCATTCCGGCGACGTCGATCGACGTCTCGACGCTTCTCGAACCGTTCTCCTGGGGTGCACTGTACTTGTCGACCTGAGTCAGCTTGACCCCGTTGCCGACGAACTTCTGGGCGACGCTGGGAACCTTGTCCGCACCGACACCGCGAACGGTGGTCACGGTGAAGGCACCGGAGGTCTCGCCATCGACGTTCAGCGACTCGAATTCGACTCCGGCCTTCTTGGCCACGTGGCGGGCGAAGTCCTCCGACGTGAAGGCCTCGAGGACTTTGTCGATCGGCGCGTTGATGGTGTGCGATTCTTTCATGGCCATGGATGTCTCACTTCGTGTCGTCGGATGGTTCAGGCCTCAGTCTAGCGGGCGGGAGACTCTCGACCGGGAGGGTTTCGCGGTGGGGTTAAGCCCGGAGCATGCGGGCGTGGAGCCCGCGAAGCGACCGGCGTAATGTAGTATCCGTTCGGCCCGAGACCGAACGTGCCCGCGTCCGGAACGGAATTCGGGCGCATTTCTGCGTGCCCGGAAACGGGCGCGATCACCGCCCCCAACCACTCAAGGACCGTCATCTCATGAGCCTCACCGGGTTGCGCACAGCCCTCGACCAGGAACCCACGTTCGCGAATGTCCTGGCGCAGGCGTCCCGATCGGCATCCGAACGGTCCGCTGAAACCGTGATCGGGGCGGCCGAGGGGCTCAGAGCGCCGTTGCTGGCCCAGATTGCGGACGGACTCTCGACCGCCACGTCCGCCGGTGGCGCGGGACGGGAGAGCAACCATGCTCCGGTCGTGCTGGCGATGACCGCGACCGATCGCGAGGCCGAGGACCTCGAAGCCGTTCTGGGGTCGTACATCGATCCGCGCAGTGTGACCCGGTTCCCCGCGTGGGAGACGTTGCCCCACGAACGGCTGTCGCCGAGGTCGGACACCGTGGGCCAGCGCCTGGCGGTCCTGCGTCGCATGTCCGAGGCCGACGACGACGTCCGGGTCGTCATCGCTCCCGTGCGCTCCGTCCTCCAGCCCATTTCGGCCAGCCTCGAATCCATGAAGCCGGTCCGCCTGGAAGTGGGGGAGGAACACGACTTCGAGGAAACGGTCGAAGCGCTGTCCGCCGCCGCATATTCCAGGGTCGATCTGGTGACCAAGCGGGGCGAATTCGCCGTGCGCGGCGGAATCATCGACGTCTTCTCTCCCGTCGAGGACCACCCGGTGCGCATCGACTTCTTCGGCGACGAGATCGACACCATGAAATGGTTCGCGGTCGCCGATCAGCGCACCTTCACGCCCAAGGGCGAGGAAGACCCCACGGAGCTGATTGCTCCACCGTGCCGGGAAATCCTCATCACCCCCAACGTGATGTCCCGAGCGGCCAAGCTCAAGGACACTCTTCCGGGGGCCGAATCCATGCTCGAACGCATTGCCGGCGGCATCTACGTCGAGGGCATGGAATCCCTTGCCCCCTTGCTGGTCGACGAGATGACGACGCTGATCGCCTCGCTTCCCAGCGATTCGATGACCGTGCTTCTCGAGCCGGAGAAGATCCGGGCCAGAGCGGCCGACCTGGTTGCCACGAACGAGGAGTTCCTCCTGGCCGCGTGGGAGCAGGCGTCCAACGGACAACAGGCTCCCATCGACATCAACGAGACCGGTCTCGCCCAGGCCAGCTTCATGGCCGTCGCGGACGCGCGCCACGAGGCCCTGGACCTGGGCCACGGCTGGTGGTCCATCACTTCTCTCGGGGTCGACGAAGCCATCGAGGACGAAGCCGACAGCCTGACGATCGCGGTCCGGGCTCCTCTGACTTTCGCGGGGAACGTCGACGCCATGCTCGAGGTGGTCGGGGACCACGTGCGCAACGGATGGCAGGTCGTCGCCGTGACCGACGGGCCGGGCCCGTTGAACCGGCTCGCCGAGCTCTTCCAGTCCGCGGACCTGCCGGCCGCCCGGAGAGACGACCTGACCGAGGAACCCCAGGCCGGCATCATCGAGTTGACCACGGCCCCGCACGGGACCGGGTTCGTCCTCGAGGACGCCAAAATCGCTCTGTTGACCGAGTCCGATGTTCTGGGGAAGGCGAGCCCCTACACCACGCGTGACATGAGGAAACTGCCGGCGCGGCGTCGTCGGAATGCGGTGGATCCGCTCGCTCTGAAGCCCGGGGACTACGTGGTCCACGAGCAGCACGGCATCGGCCAGTTCGTGGAACTGATCCAGCGGCCGATCGCAGGGGCCATGATCAAGCCTGGGCAGCCGAAGCCCATGAAGGAGTACCTGGTCCTCGAATACGCATCCTCCAAACGTGGTGCGCCGAGGGACCGGCTCTTCGTGCCGACGGATCAGCTCGACCAGGTCACCAACTACGTCGGTGGCGACGCACCCACGCTGTCCAAGATGGGCGGATCGGATTGGGCCAAGACCAAGTCCAAGGCCCGCAAGGCCGTCAAGGAGATCGCGGCCGATCTCATCCGGCTGTATTCGGCGCGCATGGCCTCGCGCGGTCACGCCTTCGGCCCGGACACCCCGTGGCAGCGGGAGCTCGAGGAAGCATTTCCCTATGTCGAGACCCCGGACCAGTTGACCACGATCAACGAGGTCAAGCACGACATGGAGCGGGAGATTCCCATGGATCGCCTGATCTCAGGTGACGTGGGTTACGGCAAGACCGAAGTTGCCGTGCGTGCGGCCTTCAAAGCCGTCCAGGACGGAAAACAGGTCGCGATCCTGGTTCCGACCACCCTCCTGGCCCAGCAGCACTCCGAGACCTTCACCGAACGTTTCAGCGGTTTCCCGGTGCGGGTGTCCACGTTGTCCCGATTCCAGACGCCCAAGGAGTCCAAGGCCGTCGAATCGGGGATCTCGGACGGCAGCATCGACGTCGTGATCGGAACTCATCGACTGCTCTCCTCCGACATCACGTTCAAGGATCTGGGGCTGGTGATCATCGACGAGGAGCAGCGCTTCGGCGTCGAGCACAAGGAGAAGCTCAAGACGCTCCGGACGAACGTCGACGTCCTGGCCATGTCGGCAACCCCGATTCCCCGGACGCTCGAGATGTCGCTGACGGGTATCCGTGAGACGTCCACCCTGGCGACGCCGCCCGAGGAGAGACACCCGGTGCTGACGTTCGTGGGGCCGCACACGGAGAAGCAGGTTGCCGCGGCGGTCCGACGCGAGCTCATGCGCGAAGGCCAGGTGTTCTACGTGCACAACAGGGTCTCCTCCATCGACCGCGTGGCTTCCGACCTGCAGAAGCTCGTTCCCGAGGCCCGTATTGCGGTCGCCCACGGGCAGATGAGCGAGGCTCGCCTCGAGCAGATCATCGTCGACTTCTGGGAAAAGCGCTTCGACGTGCTGGTCTGCACCACGATCGTCGAGACCGGGCTGGACATCTCCAACGCCAATACCCTGATCGTCGACCGCGCCAACAATTACGGCCTGTCCCAGCTCCACCAGCTCAGGGGGCGCGTGGGCCGCGGGCGCGAGCGGGCCTATGCGTACTTCCTGTACCCGTTGGAGAAGCCGTTGGGCGAGGTCGCGCTCGAGCGACTCAAAGCCGTTGCGGCGCACAACGAACTCGGCGCGGGCATGCAGCTGGCGATGAAGGACCTGGAGATCCGTGGTGCCGGCAATCTGCTCGGTGGCGAGCAGTCGGGCCATATTGCGGGCGTCGGTTTCGACCTGTACCTGAGACTGGTCGGCGAGGCCGTTGCCGACTACCGCGGCGAGGACCAGGAAGAGGCCCCGGCCGAGATGAAGATCGAACTTCCGGTGGACGCCCACCTCCCGCACGACTACGTGCCGGGGGAGAGGCTTCGCCTCGAGGCCTACCGGAATCTTGCGGCCGCCGCGAGTGATGAAGCGGTGGACGACGTCGCCGCGGAACTGCGGGACCGCTACGGCGAGCTGCCGCAGCCGGCCGAGAACCTGCTCAAGATCGCCCGCCTGCGCATCAAGGCGCGGGCGGCCGGCCTCACGGAGATCATGGTCATGGGACCGAAGATCCGTTTCTACCCGGTCGACCTGGCCGAGTCGAGGCAGATGCGACTCGACCGGATGTATCCGCAGTCGATCACGAAGGTCGTCCAGGGCACGGAACAGAAGCAGGTCCTGGTTCCCAAACCGAAGTCTGCCCCGGTGGGAGGCAAGGACCTCGTGGACGACGAGATCCTGGACTGGGCCGAATCGTTCATCGACGCGATCCTGGCGTAGGGCGTGTATTCCGAAAGTTGGTCGCAGGAGCAGATTGTTGGCCACGTGCCAGGTGCGTGTACATTCTCTTCGCCGGATCACTAATCATCAGAATGCACGGCAGCAAAACCGACAACGAGGGCGTCCAGCGCGAACTCGAAACGGGCTCGATGAAAACGGTGACGACCGCATTGGGCGGCCTCGGCGAGGCGGGGGTAATTTTCCGCGGAGATCCCACTGAGTTGCGCCGTCTGCTTCGCTTCACCTTTCAGGTCCTGGTCCTGATCTGCTGGACTTGGTTCCGGGGCATCATTCGCATCGTGCCCGACCGATTCGCCACGTTTTCCCTGCCGGCCTGGGCTCACTTCGAGAGCAGCATGCATAACCACCACCTCATTGATGGTGTAGACCATGTCGAGCGCGCGCCGCGGAGAAAAGCCGACACTGGCAAGGTAATCGAGAAGCGTTTCGAGCAGTGCCAGGTTGCCACGGGTCACCGCCGGCCGAACCATGACGAGTTCGACGAGGTTCGGATGTTCTGATAACGCATCCAACTGAGCGCGGGCATAGGTCTTCAGACCTTCTCCCCAGGTCGATTTGGCGAGGTCGACGAGTGGAACAGAGGTGACGAGCCGCTCAACAATGGCATCGAACAGTTTGGCCTTGTTCGAGAAGTGATGATAAAGAGCCATTGCTTCGACCTCGAGCTCGGCTCCGATCTTCCTCATCGACAGGCCAGATATACCCTCCTGATCTGCAATCCTGATTGCCGTATCGACGATCGTTTGTGCACTGAGTCCAGCATGGCGCCCCCGTGGTCTTGATGCCGAGGGCACACCCGTCTCCTTAGTCGGGGCCTGTACAGCGTTGTCCCGCCGTCCCGAGGACTCGGTCGTCACTGATGTTGTCCTTCCTCAGGCTTCGGTTTTCCATTGACAATCCATACAAGAGGAAACTAGCGTCGGCTGCAAGTTTTACAGTGTAAAACTTCGGTGTAGGGGACGCAGCGTCCTATGCCGACAGATGCCCAGGTAGAAAGGACTGCGTTATGCCAACCTCGACCCACACAATTTCCTCACACCACCGCTATTCACGATCCTCGTTCACCGCTCTCGGCATCGGCCTGGTATCAACCGTCGTGGCCGCCGGTACGGCAATACTCGGCCAATCAATGATTCGTGACCATATCCGCACCGGTTATCCCAACCTGGGCAGCAGGGAGCTCGCCGAGGGTGTGAGCTTCTATGTGACTGCGCTGTCCATCGTCGGTGTGCTCGGGGTTTTCGCTTGGGCCACCACATTGTGGCTGGCGAGCCGGGAAAGTCGGTGGGCACGCTGGAGTGCGATCGCCTTCTTCGTCGTCGGCAGTTCAATCTCCGCCTACGCCCTTCTCGTCCGCGACACCTCGGGCGACACAGGGATCCCACCATTCGTTGGCGGAATCGGAATGGTTCCTTGCGTTATCGGCCTCCTCGCCGTCGCACTCATGTTCAGGCCCGTCGACAAACGTGGAGGCTCCGACCCGGGCCAATCAGTGGACAGAATGATCTGACCCACTCCTCAGACGGAAGGGAACAGCATGACTACGAACCGGATACAAAACAACACCTTCGATCCGAACCAATTCCAGGTCTCCCTCGACGATGTGCACCGGGCGGGCATGCCCGGGATCATCGCCGATGTAGTCGATTCGGGCGAGGATTGGTGCGGAGCCGCCGGCCTTGCCGAGACAGCCACCGGAACACCGATGACTCCCAAGCTGCACCATCGCGTCGGGAGCATCGCAAAAACATTCACGACTGTAGCTCTGCTCCGCCTGGTCGAAGATGGACTGGTCGACCTCGACGATACGGTCAGTCGCTATTTCCCTCGGCTTGTCCCTGGGGAGCGTGGTAATTCCATTACCGTTCGCATGCTTGCAAACCACACAAGCGGACTGTCCGAGTATCTCCCCGTCATCTTCGAATCTCTCCGATCATTCCCAGATCTCACGCGAACAAGTCCACGCAGCCTGCGCGAGAACCGATTTACTCGGTTCAACCGGAGGGAACTCATTGCGGAAGGAATCCGTGCCCCGGCATCCGGCGAGCCGGGGGCGACCCCGGGCAGGTACTCGAACACAAACTATCTGCTTCTGTCTGAGCTCATTGAGCTCGTCACCGGCCAGGCAGCCGAAGAGCATATCAGCACCGAGGTGATAGCTCCGTCCGGATTGAGAAACACTTACTTCCCGGTCGATCCGACACTCGACAACCCTAATTCACAGCTCTACGAATCGTGGTTCGGCATGGCTGACCCGGCGCTGGAGTGCGGTGTATATAACATGTCCTGGGTCGGACCTGCGGCGTCTCTCGTGTCGACCGCAGAAGATCTCAACCAGTTCTTTGCACAACTGATCGGCGGCCGGCTTCTTCGGCCGGAATCCCTCGCCGAGATGAAGCGCACCGTGCCAGTCATCTCGTTCGAAGGGGCGACGATCGATTACGGACTGGGCCTACACCGGCGTCGCGAAGCGGGAACGACTTATTGGGGCCACGATGGATCGGTCTGGGGCGGTGGATCGCTGTCGATGATTCGGGCAGACGGCCAACGGCAGATGACCGTGCTGATCAATCGACAGCGGTGGAACAGCCTGGACGATTCGGGGCGGCCCCTGCCCCATGAGATCGACAAAGCACTGGCTCATGTCCACCGTCTCGGAATGCGCTGAATGGGTGCGGCCATATCGCAACAACTGCCGGGTCCTCGAGGGGAATATCTTTCGGTGCCGGACCGGCAGTACCTCGCGGGCTGTTCCCGATCACTATGATCCCGCGGCGTGCAGGCCCAACGAGGAGTCAAGCTCCTTGTTGCTCACGGTGTGCGGCTCGGACCGGGTCGCACAGAAAAGCGCCCCGCCCGGGCAAGCCGGTGCGGGGCGCTGTCAACGCGGTGCGGTCATTCCTCGCGGCGTCTAGAGCTGAGTGAGTTCCTTGCCCGAGGGGGAGTCCTTGGCGGTCTTGCTCCTCAGGATGTTGAGCGGAACCATGAAGGTCAGTCCGTAGAGCACGATGGCGATCGCGAACGGCAACCAGGCCTTGGAATCGGAAATCCACAGGCCGAAGCAGTAGAACGATGCAACCAACAGAATCATGCAGAACACGAAGTTCAGCAGGTTGGTCACCAGGTGGCCCTCTCCCGAGTGGCTGCGCACCTTCTGGTTGGTCCGGTATTGCTTCGAGTTCTGAGCGGGGCCGGACGCGCCGTGCCTGAACGCCGATTCTTCTCCGTGGGTCATACGGTCCTCATTCCTCAAGGTTGGTCACCCGCGCGCCACAGCGGACAGGCACGCGGACGAATGACGAGTCCATTCCAGTATAGGAGCTGTGGGACTATCTCGCGTCCCGAACGATCTCGATGCCTTTGGAGGCGCCGATCCGGGTCGCACCGGCCGCGATCATGCTGAGTGCGTCCTCGCGGCTGCGGATCCCTCCCGAGGCCTTGACGCCGATGTCGGGTCCCACGGTCTTGCGCATCAGCGTGACGTCGGCGACGGTTGCGCCGCCCGTCGAGAAGCCCGTGGACGTCTTGACGAATTCGGCACCCGCAGCCACGGCGGCCCTGCACGCGAGCACTTTCTGGTCGTCGTCGAGCAGGCAGGCCTCGATGATGACCTTGAGCAGGCCCTGACGGTCGTGGACCGCGTCGGCGACGGCACGAATGTCAGCGACCAGGGCCTCCTCATCACCCTCGAGGGCCGCCGCGATATCGATGACCATGTCGATTTCTCGGGCGCCGTCGGCGAGGGCCGTTGCCGCCTCGAAGACTTTCGCGTCGGTCGTCGTCGCGCCGAGCGGGAAGCCGACGACGACGCACGGCACGGGGTCATGCCCCTCGAGCTCGTCGGCGACGAGTTCGGCCCAGATGGGGTTCACGCACACGGAGGCGAATCCGTGCTCGCGCGCTTCGCGGCACAGACGAAGCACATCCTCTTTCCGCGCATCCGGGGCCAGGATCGTGTGATCGATCAAGCCGGCGAGGTTCGAGGGAAGGTCGGTGGATTCAGTCATGAGCTCTCCATTCGGGATGACCGTCCGCGGCGGAAGGGACGGGAAAGAAGCGGTGGGGCGGCAGCGGCGTCAGGACTCCGAGTCCACGCCCAGGGCGAGGGCGATGTCGTCGCGGAGCGCCGCGAGGCGACGGTTCGCGATGTCACGAGCCTCCGCGAGGGGCGTCTCGTTCTCGACCGGTACCACGGCCTCGAGGTAGCACTTGAGTTTCGGCTCGGTGCCCGAGGGGCGCACGATCACGCGCCCCCCGTTGTCAGTGAGGTACACCAGGGCATCGGTCGGCGGAAAGTTCTTGGAGCCCTGGGAGAGGTCCCGGACCTTGGTCACAGGTGAACCGCCCAGCTCCTCCGGCCGAGTGCGGCGCAACCGGCCCATCATGGCCGTAATCCGGTCCAGGTCCTCGACCCGGACGGACAATTGCGCTGTCGCGTGGACCCCGTGCTGGCGGGCGATGTCATCGAGAACGTCCGTGAGCGACTTGCCGGCGTCCTTGAGCTTGGAGGCATAGTCGGCCACGATCAGTGCCGCGGAGATCCCGTCCTTGTCCTTGACCAGGTCGGGAGCCACGCAATAGCCCAAGGCCTCTTCGTACCCGTAGACCAGCCCCTGGACGCGGGCGATCCACTTGAAGCCCGTCAGCGTCTCACGGTGTTCGATGCCGTGCGCCGTCGCCATGCGCCCGAGCAGGCTCGATGAAACGATCGAGCTGGCGAAGTAGCGGCGCGACCCGCTCGTCGCCGGAAGACGTTCGAGCATGATGCGTCCGATGATCGCCCCGACTTCGTCGCCTGTGAGAATTCGCCAGCCATCCTCTGCTTCCGCATCCGGTACGGCGAAGGCGACCCGGTCGGCGTCGGGATCATTGGCGATCACCAGATCCGCCTTCCGGTCCCGAGCCAATCCGATCGCGAGATCCATGGCACCGGGTTCTTCCGGGTTGGGGAAACGGACGGTCGGGAACTTGGGGTCCGGCAGGGCCTGCTCGGGAACCACGTGAAGACGGTCGAAGCCTGCCCTGGACAGGACGAAGGACATGACCTCCCCGCCTACACCGTGCATCGGAGTCAGGACCACCGCGAGGGACCGAGAGGCTGGGGCGATACCGGGGATCAGGGAGGTGACCTCGTGCTCGTAGTCGCGTGCGAGCCGCTCCGGGAGCACCGTCCAGCCCGAATCCGCGCGCTCAATTCGATCGACGGAGGGCGCATCGGCGATCTTCTCTGCGATCTCGGTGTCGATCGGGGGAATGATCTGGGCGCCGCGGGCATCCTCGCCGACGGCCTGGCCACCCAGGTAAACCTTGTAGCCGTTGTCGGACGCGGGGTTGTGCGAGGCCGTGACCATGATGCCGACGTCGGCCTTCAGCAGACGCGTCGCCCAAGCGAGCACGGGCGTCGGAAGGGGAACCGGCATGAGGAAAGCGTCCAGACCGGCCGCCGTGAAGATCCCCGCAGTATCCCGGGCAAAGGCATCGGACTTGGTCCGGGCGTCGTAGCCGATCACCGCTCGAGGCGTCGACGTCCAGTTCTCCTTCGCGGCCCTTTCCTTGAGGTAGGTGGCGACGCCGTACGCCGCCTGGGCCACGACGGCGCGGTTCATGCGCATGGGGCCCGCACCGAGTGCCGCGCGCAACCCCGCGGTCCCGAACTGGAGCCGTCCGGAGAAGCGCTCGCGCAGCAGGCTCTCGCCTTCCTCGGTTTCGGCGTGGCTGATCATCTCCAGGAGCTCGCGCTGCGTCTGGGGATCCGGGTCGGCCTCGACCCATTGCATTGCTTCGTTGATCAGTTCCGTCGTCATGGATAAACCTCGTCGTTTTCCTGAAGTGCCGTGGTGCTAGTGGTCCAAGCGGGCAATGATCTGCGCCAGCAACTCAGAGATACGCGGACCGGCGTTCCGCCCCTCTTCCAGGACTTCGTGGTGGCTCAGCGGGCTGTCGGATATTCCCGCAGCGGCGTTGGTGACCAAGGATATACCGAATACTTCCAGGCCGGCCGCGCGGGCCGCAATGGCCTCGAGCGCCGTGGACATACCCACCAGGTCCGCACCCAGGGTCTGGGCCATGCGAATCTCCGCCGGAGTCTCGTAATGCGGTCCGGGAAGCTGGAGATAGACACCTTCCTCGAGGCTCGGGTCGATCGAACGGGCGATCTCCCGAATGCGGGGAGAGTACAGATCCGTCAGGTCGACAAAATGTGCCCCGACCAGAGGCGAACCGCCCGTGAGGTTGATGTGGTCCTTGATCAGCACGGGCGTGCCGGGGCGATACGTCGGTTGCAGTCCGCCGCACCCGTTGGTCAGAATCATGGTCGAGCATCCGGCGGCCGCGGCCGTGCGCACACCGTGGACAACCTGCTGGATGCCGTGGCCCTCGTACAGATGGGTCCGTGCACCGATGACCAGCGCCCGGCGGCCCTCCGGCGTCCGGACGGAGGTGAGGGTTCCGGCGTGGCCCGCAATCTCCGAGGAACGGAACCCGGGGACGTCGTCGGCCTTGAGGACATGCGTCGCCTCACCGATGAGCTCCGCGGCGCCGCCCCACCCGGACCCCAGGGTGAGGCCGTAGTCGTGGCGCTTCACGCCGGTCTGTTCGGCGATGTACTCCGCGGCGCGCTGGGCCAAACGATGCGGCTCGAACCCCATGCTCGAGGAGTTGTTCGGAAGTTCCACGGGAAGTGTGTTCTTGCTGGTCGTCACGCTCCAAACCTAGCAGGATACGTTCGACGATGGGGCTCCTGGCCGGGTCTGACAGGTGAAAACGGTCTACGGCGGGGAAGCGGGAGGCCCGGGGACTTGGACCGGCTCGGATCTGTGGGGAACAATGAGGACCGTGAGCGAAGCTATTGCATTTACACCACAGAGGATCATCATCATCGGAGGCGGCCCCGGTGGCTACGAGGCCGCGCTGGTTGCCGCGAACCTTGGGGCAGACGTCACCATCATCGAGGAGCAGGGGTTGGGAGGCTCGGCGGTCATCACCGACGTCGTGCCCTCGAAGACCCTGATTGCCTCCGCGGACACCATGAACCGGTTCAGCGAGGCACCCGCCCTGGGCATCCGTACCCGGGCCGGGGACGAGCTCGTGGAACTCGAAGTCCACATCGACAAGGTCAATCGTCGTCTTCTGAATCTGGCCCAGCAGCAGTCCAAGGACATCCGCCGGAGTCTCGAGAAGGCCGGGGTGAAGGTCATCGACGGCACGGGGCGCATGCTCGACGACCACACGGTCGAGGTCCGGGACAAGCAGGGCCTGACCTATGAGCTCGACACGCACGCCGTGCTGCTCAGCGTCGGTGCGCACCCGCGCGAACTGGACACCGCCAAGCCGGACGGGGAGCGCATCTTCAACTGGAAGCAGTTGTACCAGCTCAAGGAGGTCCCGGAGTACCTGATCGTGGTCGGCTCCGGCGTGACCGGCGCGGAGTTCGCCTCCGCTTATCGTGGCCTGGGAGCGGAGGTCACCCTGATTTCCTCGCGCGACCGGGTTCTTCCCAGCGAGGACGAGGACGCCGCGAAGGTTCTGGAGGACGTGTTCGACCGGCGAGGGCTCAACGTCATGCCTCGGTCGCGCGCCGCGTCGGTCGAGCGCGAGGGCGACGGCGTGATCGTGACCCTTTCCGACGGGCGCAAGGTCTCCGGTTCGCATTGCCTCCTGGCCGTCGGCTCGATTCCGAACACCAAGGACCTCGGGCTCGAGAACGCTGGCGTGACCACGAACGATTCCGGCCACATCGTGGTGGACGGCGTCTCACGCACCACCGCGCCGAACGTGTACGCGGCCGGAGACTGCACCGGCGTGATGCCCTTGGCATCCGTGGCCGCGATGCAGGGCCGGATCGCCATCGCGCACCTGCTCGGAGATTCCGTCTCGCCGCTCAAGAAGCACCGCGTGGCCTCCAACGTATTCACGTCCCCCGAGATCGCGACCGTGGGCGTCTCCCAGGCCGATATCGAGAGCGGCAAGTACCAGGCGGACACCGTCATGCTGTCCCTCTCGACCAACGCGAGGGCCAAGATGATGGCGGTCGAAGACGGCTTTGTCAAGGTCTTCGCCCGCAAGGGGTCGGGGACGGTCATCGGCGGCGTCGTCGTCGGTCCACGTGCCTCCGAGCTGATCTTCTCGATCTCCCTGGCGGTCAACACCAAGATGTCTGCGGACGACTTCGCCGACACCTTCTCGGTCTACCCCTCGCTGACGGGATCGATATCCGAAGCGGCCCGGCGGTTGCACAAGATGCCGGTCTAGGCCCGAAGCGGGTAACGAAAGACGCCGCCGCGCCCACCTCGACAGGGTGGGTGCGGCGGCGTCTTTGTGCGGTGAACCGGGAAACGCGGCTAGGAGGCGTCGGAGTTGATCGAGGCGAGGTCGACGTCCCTGGTCTCCCGAGAGATGAGCAGAGCGATCATCGTGATGACCGCCGCGCCCGCCAGGTACCAGCCCACGGCGCTGACCCCTCCCCAGGCGTTGAGAGACACCGCGATGTACGGGGTGATGGCCGCGCCCAGGATCGATGCGACGTTGTAAGCGATTCCGGAGCCCGTGTACCGGACGTTGGTGGGGAACAGCTCGGGGAGGAACGCGGACATCGAGCCGAAGGACAGGCCCATGATGGCCATGCCGATCGAGATGAAAATGATCAGGCCCGGGATGTTGGCGCCCGCACCGGTGCCGATGGTCGCCGGTGCCATGAACAGGCCGAAGCTGAGGCCGAACACGAGGATCAGCACGTTGGTCACGAGTTGCTGGCGACGCCGACCGAACCGGTCCGCGAGCCACCCGGAGACTGGGACGAAGGCCGCGAAGAACAGCACCGAGACGAGCTGAACCTGGAGGAACGTGTGATACGGGATGCCCAGGCCTGCACCCTTGGACGGTTTGCCGATGCCGTAGGACAGGATCCAGGCGGTCATGAGGTAGAACAGCACGTAGCAGGACAGCATGATGAAGGTTCCGAGAAGCATCGGCTTCCATGCCGTGCGGAACGCGTCCACCAGCGGCGTCTTGACCTTTTCGCCCTTCTGGACCGACTGCTTGAACACCGGAGTTTCCTCCAGCCGGACGCGCACGTACAGCCCCAAGGCGACCATCAGCACGGAGAAGAGGAACGGCACGCGCCAACCCCAGATCAGGAAAGCAGAGTCAGTTGCGGCCGCATCCTTGGTGGAGTCGAAGTTCATCCACGTGGTCAGGAGGAGCACGAAGCCGTTGGCCAGGATGAAGCCGATGGGGGCGCCCAGCTGGGGCCACATCGCGGAACGCGCCCTCTTGCCGGGCTCGGAGTACTCGGAGGCGAGCAGGGCAGCACCGGACCACTCACCGCCAAGGCCCATACCTTGGGCGAAACGGAGGATCGTGAGGAGCGCCGGGGCCCAGAAGGAGATCTGGTGGTAGGTGGGCAGCAACCCGATCAGAAAGGTTGCCAACCCCATGGTCAGCAGGGCGCCGACCAGAGTCGCCTTGCGACCGATCCGGTCGCCGAAGTGGCCGAAGACGACCGAACCCAGGGGCCGCCCGAAGAAGGCTGCGGCGAAGGTCGCCATCGACGCCAGAAGCTTGGTCGTGTCGTCCTGGCCCGTGAAGAACAGCGCCGGGAAGACGGCGACGGCGGCGGTCGCGTAAACGTAGAAATCGTAGAACTCGATGGTCGTGCCGACAAGCGAGGCCGTGATGATGCGGTGTTTCGGCACTCGCTGTTCCACGGGCGGGACTTCGGCCGGAGAAGAACCGGTCGGAACGGACGTGTCAGGAAGTGACATCGAGGCTCCTCATGTTGTGAACGACGGCCCACACGGCCGCCACGGTGCGTGATCGTCTTCTCACCATAAAGTCGGTATCTACATGGTGGACAAACGTTCCAAATATTGAGAAGGCGGGGGGGGGGGCTTCCTCCGGCGAGGTGGCAGTTTTGTGCGGTTATGGCGGTCAAAACTGCACGAGAGTGCCACCTCGCGGCGGGACGCTCGCGGCGCTCGCGGCGCTCGCGGCGCTCGCGGCGCTCGCGGCGGCGAGGCGGGGCTCGGCGAGCGAGGCGGCGAGCGGGGCGCGGGGCGGCGTCGTCGGTTGGCGCGGCCTCGTTGGGTGGGGGTTGCCTGATACGGAGGAGTTTTCCGCCGTTAGGTGGTGGTGCAGCCACCACCTAACGGCGGTGAGTGCCACTGAACCGGGTAAACGCCACCCAACCGCCACGCAACCGCCCCTGGGCGCTACGACAGGGAGCCGTTAGACGCCACTGAATTGGCTAAACGCCACCTAGCCGCGTCGGGGTGCCGTGTCGGGGAGCCGCTCGACGCCGCCCAATCGGGCAACCGCCACGCAACCGCCCCTGGGCGCTACGACAGGGAGCCGCTCGACGCCGCCCAATCGGCTAAACGCCACCCAACCGCCGCCCAACCGCCGCAGACCGCCACCCAACCGCCGCGGACCGGTTCATGACGGGCCCGAACGCACGGCGGGCGGCGTCGTACGAAACGACGCCGCCCGCGCAGGTATTCGCGAACCCGAGAGACTACTTGATCGTTGCGATCACGGAACCGGCCGTAACCGTGTCGCCCGGTTTGGCCTTGAGACCGGTGATCTTGCCCGACTTGTGGGCGGTCAACGGCTGCTCCATCTTCATGGCTTCGAGGACAACGACCAGGTCGCCCTCGCTGACCTTGCTCCCGTCCTTGACCGCCGTCTTGACGATGGTTCCCTGCATCGGCGATGTCAGGTCGTCACCGCTCGTCGCCGACGTGGCCGAACCGGACCGGTTCTTGCGCTGTCGCGTCTTCGAGGACTTGGCGGTCGACGCCGGCGCGGCGCCGCCCACGTTCGGGATCAGTACCTCGAGCCTCTTGCCATTGACCTCGACGACGACCTTCTGGCGCTCGTCGTACTCGCTGTCGATGGAGCCCGGGTTGCCGCCGTACGGCTCGATGCTGTTGTTGAATTCGGTTTCGATCCAACGGGTGTGCACCGAGAACGGCTCGTCACCTTCGGGGGCGAAGGCCGGGTCGGAGACGACGACGCGGTGGAACGTGGTCGCGGTCGGCATACCGGTGATCTGCAATTCGGCCAGGGCGCGCCTCGAGCGTTCGAGCGCCTGCTGGCGGGAATTGCCCGACACGATGAGCTTGGCCAGCATGGAGTCGAAATTGCCGCCGATGACGTCGCCGCCGACGACGCCCGAATCCCAACGCACACCGGGGCCGGAGGGAACCGTCAGCGTCTCGACCGTCCCGGGGGACGGCATGAAGTTGCGTCCCGGATCCTCACCGTTGATACGGAACTCGAAGGAGTGGCCGCGCAGTTCGGGATCGCCGTAGCCCAGTTCCTCACCGCGAGCGACCCGGAATTGTTCCCGGACGAGGTCCAGACCGGAGACCTCTTCGGAGACCGGGTGCTCGACCTGGAGCCTGGTGTTGACCTCGAGGAAGCTGATCACGTCGTCCTGGCCGACCAGGAACTCGCACGTGCCCGCGCCCTGGTACTCGGCCTCGCGGAGAATGTCCTTGGAGGATTCGTAGAGTCGTTCGAGCTGCTCGTCCGAGAGGAACGGGGCCGGAGCCTCCTCGACCAGCTTCTGGTTGCGGCGCTGCAACGAGCAGTCGCGAGTCGACACGACGACGACGTTGCCGTGCGCGTCCGCGATGCACTGGGTCTCCACGTGGCGCGGTGCATCCAGGAACCGCTCGATGAAGCATTCGCCGCGCCCGAAGGCGGCCGTGGCCTCGCGAACGGCCGATTCGAACATCTCCGGGATGTCCTCGCGCTCGCGGGCGACCTTGATGCCGCGTCCGCCGCCTCCGAAGGCTGCTTTGATCGCGACGGGAAGGCCGTACTGATCGGCGAAGTCCAGGACCTCCTGCGCGTTGGCGACGGGATCCTTGGTGCCGGGCACCAGGGGAGCGCCGACCTTTTCGGCGATGTGGCGTGCCGCAACCTTGTCGCCGAGCTCGGTGATGGCAGCGGGGGACGGCCCGATCCATGTGAGGCCGGCTTCCTGGACGGCGCGGGCGAATTCCGCGTTCTCCGAAAGGAACCCGTACCCGGGGTGGATGGAGTCGGCGCCCGAACGCCGGGCCGCATCCAGGATCTTGTCGATCACGAGGTAGGAGTCGGCGGCGGTCGAACCTCCCAGGGAGAAGGCTTCGTCCGCGAGCTTCACGTGGAGCGCATCGCGATCCGGGTCCGCATAGACTGCCACGGTCTGCAGGCCTTCGTCCGCGGCCGCACGGATCACACGAACCGCGATTTCACCACGGTTGGCGATCAGCACCTTGCCGACCGGACCGCTGGTGTAACGGGAATCCGCGCTGTTCTTCTGCTCTGACTCAGTGCTGGTCACTCATCCACTCCTTATAATCCTCCCGTGAGCTTAGTAGCAAAAACGCCATTTGCCTAAGTATTCGGCCTCCACAATTCTGCTATGCGCCGGCCGCGTTCCTCGAGGAGATCTTTCAATGCATTGACGCTCAGCCCCAGAACCGTGTGGGACTCTCCCCGAATCCCGGCGATGAACGCCGCGCCGTAGCCCTCGATCGTGAATGACCCCGCGACTTCCAGGGGTTCTCCCGTGGCCACGTACGCGGTGATCTCCTCATCGCTCATGACGTCGAAGGTCACTTCGGCGGACCGAATCCGGCCGGCCCCCGAAGATTCATGGTCGGCCTGTTCCGTTTCAGACCGATCGACCAACCAGTGCCCGGTGTGCAGAATCCCGGTGGAGCCGCTCATTCTCCGAATGCGGGAGAAGGCGACGTCCGGCTCGTGAGGCTTGCCGTAGGGTTCGCCCTCGAACTCGAACACGGAATCGCATCCCAGAACGAAGCTTCCGCGGGTCTCAGGCAATGCCGCGACGGCTTCCGCCTTGGCCCGGGCCAGGACCAGCGCCGTCTGCTCCGGGGACAAGGGGTCGCCCCGTTCGGCCTCGGCTGCGGCCAGCGCGGCGTCTTCGTCGACCCCGGAGACGATGGTCCGGAATCGGATCCCCGAGGCGTTGAGGACAGAGGCCCGGGCGGGGGACTGGGAGGCCAGGACGAGATCGAGGTCCGGCGCGGTCCCGGGTGAGACGGCCGCGTCCGTTGCTGGGGTCTGTTCGAATGACTTCGGGGTGCACACGTGACCCAGTCTAGGCCAGCGGTGTGCACCCCGATCGAAAGGAGCGGTCCGGAATCAGAAGAGTCCGGTCGGCTCCTCGGAGTAGGAGACCAACAGATTCTTGGTCTGCTGGTAGTGGTCGAGCATCATCAGGTGATTCTCACGGCCGTACCCGGATTTCTTGTAGCCACCGAAGGCGGCGTGTGCCGGGTACGAGTGGTAGTTGTTGACCCACACGCGTCCCGCCTGGATCGCGCGACCGGCCCGGTAAGCGGTGTTCTGCCCACGGGTCCAGACGCCCGCCCCGAGTCCGTAGGCGGTGTCGTTGGCGATCCGGATCGCGTCGTCGTAATCCTTGAAGGTGGTCACGCCGAGCACGGGCCCGAAGATCTCTTCCTGGAAGACGCGCATCGAATTGTTGCCACGGAACACGGTCGGCTGGATGTAGTAGCCGCCTTGCAGGTTCCCGTCGAGCTGGAGCGACTGGCCTCCCAGGAGCACCTCGGCGCCCTCCTGCGGGCCCTTCTCCAGATACCCGGAAATCTTGTCGAACTGTTGCTGTGAGGCCTGGGCACCGACCATGGTCTCGGTGTCCAGCGGGTTTCCCTGCTTGATCTTGCGGGCGCGTTCGAGGCCGTCGGCGACGAACTGGTCCGCGATGGATTCCTGAACGAGAGCACGCGAGGGGCAGGTGCAGACCTCGCCCTGATTCAGGGCGAAGGACACGAATCCTTCGAGAGCCTTCTGGTAGAAGGAATCGTTCTGGGACGCGACGTCCTCGAAGAAGATGTTGGGGGACTTTCCTCCGAGCTCAAGGGTTGACGGGATGATGTTGTCCGCGGCGGCCTTGGCGATCACCGAACCGGTGGTGGTCTCACCCGTGAAGGCGATCTTGCGGATCCGGCTGGACCCGGACAATGCTGCGCCGGCCTCCTCGCCGAAACCGTTGACGATGTTGAGCACGCCGTCCGGGAGAATGTCCTGGAAAATCTCGGCGACCAGCAGAATCGAGGCCGGGGTCTGTTCCGCCGGTTTGAGAACGACCGTGTTCCCCGCGGCCAGGGCGGGTGCGATCTTCCACGTGGCCATCAGAATCGGGAAGTTCCACGGAATGATCTGGCCGACGACGCCGAGCGGCTCGTGGAAGTGGTACGCCGTGGTGTCCTCGTCGAGCTGCGAGAGGCGGCCCTCCTGGGTACGGATTGCCGAGGCGAAGTACCGGAAATGGTCCACCGCCAGGGGAATGTCGGCAGCCAGGCACTCGCGGACGGGCTTGCCGTTGTCCCAGGTCTCCGCGACTGCGATGCGCTCGAGGTTCGCTTCCATGGCGTCGGCGAGCTTCAGAAGAACCGCGGCCCTCTCGGTCGGGGAGGTCTTGCCCCAGCTGTCGAAGGCCTTCCATGCGGCGTCGATGGCCAGGTCGACGTCTTCCGCGGTGCTGCGCGCGACCTCGGTGAAGACCTCACCCGTGACCGGTGATTTGTTCTCGAAATACTGACCCTTGGTCGGCGGGACCCAGGAGCCTCCGACGAAATTCTCGTAGCGGGACCGGAACGCGGTGGGCGAATCGGGTGTCCCGGGCTGTGCATAGACCGTCATGGTGTCTCCTTCGACGTCCAAAAAAACGTGACGTACACAATACTAACGACAGCGGGGCGAGAGGGTCACCCCTCCCGCCCCGCATTCATTGGGTTCGGACCGTTGTCCTCGGATCAGCCGACGCCGACTCCCGAAGGCTCTCGTTCCCGATGGTCCTTCTCCTCGTCGGTCCCGGAGAATTCCTCGGCCGAGAGGTCGGATTCGAACCAGTCACTGGAACGCTTCGCGTTGTACAGGTTCTCGTCCAGGATTCCTTCCCTCTTCGAGATGATGGCCGGGATCAGAGCCTGACCGGAAACGTTCAGCGCGGTGCGGCCCATGTCGATGATGGGGTCGATGGCCAAAAGCAGGCCGACGCCGTCGAGCGGGAGGCCCAGCGTCGAAAGGGTCAGGGTCAGCATCACGGTGGCTCCCGTGGTCCCGGCGGTGGCCGCAGATCCCAGGACGGAGACGACGACGATGAGCACGTACCGCGCGATGCTCAGGTCGATCCCGTAGAACTGCGCCACGAAGGTCGCCGCCAGGGCCGGGTACACGGCAGCGCATCCGTCCATCTTGGTCGTGGCCCCGAACGGGACCGCGAAGGAAGCGAAGGCCTGGGGTACACCGAAGTTGCGCTCCGCGACCCGCTGGGTCACGGGCATGGTCCCAATGGACGACCGGGAGACGAAGCCGATCTGTGCGGCGGGCCAGACGCCCGAGAAGAACTGTTTGACGGACAAGCCCTGGGTCCGCGCCAGAACGGGGTAGACCACGAATCCGACGATCGCGAGCCCCACGTAGAGAAGGATCACGAACTTGGCGAGCGAACCCATCGTGGTCCATCCATAGGTGAAGACGGCGGTCCCGATCAGGCCGAGGGTTCCCAGCGGGGCCAGACGGATGATCCACCACAGGACCTTCTGGATGATGGCCAGGGCGGAGCGGATGAATGCGAGGAAGGGCTCGGCGGCCTTGCCGACCTTGAGGGCCGCGATGCCGATGGCCCCGGAAATCACCAGGATCTGGAGGACATTGAAGGTCGGGGACGAGGTCAGATCGCCGTCGGCCTCCTCGGTGCTCACGGTCAGGCCCAGGAAATTGGCGGGAATGATGCTGGTGACGAAGGACAGCCACGATCCCGTGGTGCCCGAATAGGCATCCGGTGCGGACATGCCGGTGTTGGCACCCGGGCGGAAGATGGCTCCCAGCAGGATGCCGATGACGACGGCGATCAGCGCAGTCCCGGCGAACCAGAGAATCGTCTTCCAGGCCAACCGTGCAGCGTTCGTGACCTGGCTCAGATTCGCGATCGAGGAGATCACGGCCGTGACCACGAGCGGAACGACCGCGGCCTTGAGCAGGGACACGTAGCTCGAACCGATCGTGTCCAGGGTGGTCATGAGCCAGTTGGGGTTCTTCTCTGCGTCCCCGCCGAGGGCGAGGGCCAGGAATCCGAGGGCCACGCCGAGGACCAGGCCCATGAGGATCTGGAGACCGAAGTTGGTCATCCAGGAGGGGAGTCGGCGAGTGCGGGGCGGGGGTGCGGACGCGGGGGTGTCCGGCGTCGTGGCGGAAGGGCGAGTAGACATGACCTCAACCCTAAGCCGTCGACCAATAACACAGAAAAGGACTGAGAAGAAATATTACGGGAATAAAATCGCGTAGTGGCCTGGATCATCGCCGAGGGCGGTCTCACCGTGACACGGCGCGACGGAGGGTGTCGAGACCGACCGAACCGACCTTCAGGGCACGGGTATGGAAATCCTTGATGCTTTCACCACGGGCCAGCGCCTCATCGCGCAACTGCTCCCAGATGCGCTGGCCGACCTTGTACGACGGAGCCTGGCCGTACCACCCCAGATAACGGTTGAATTCGAAGTCCAACTGTCCCTGGGGGATGTCCAGGTTCTGCTTCAGGAATTCGTACCCGATCTCGGGTGTCCACGGGCCCGGTTCGACGCCGAGCGCCTCGGCCCACCGGCCCGGGATCTGAAGTTCGCAGTGGATGCCGATGTCGAAGACGACCCGTGCGGCACGCATCCGCTGCCCGTCGAGCATGCCCATCATGTCACCCGGATCATCCAGATATCCGAGTTCGGCCATGAGGCGTTCGGCGTAGAGCGCCCACCCTTCTCCGTGCCCCGAATACCAGAGGCCGTGGGCTCTCCACTTGTTGATGGACTCGGCCATCGCGGTCGACGTCGAGAACTGGAGATGATGGCCGGGCACGCCCTCGTGGTAGACCGTCGAGGTCTCGCTCCACGTGGTGAACTCCCGCTCTCCCTCGGTCACGGACCACCACATGCGACCCGGCCTCGAGAAGTCCGCGGAGGGACCCGTGTAATAGATGCCGCCTTCCTGCGTCGGGGCGATCATGCATTCGAGCCGGCGCATGGGCCCCTCGATCGCAAAGTGTTCCCGCGAGAGTCCATCGACCGCACGGTCCGAGAGGTCCTGCATCCATTCCCGGAGGGTGTCCGTGCCCTCGATCCTGCGCGAGGGGTCCCGATTCAGCAGATCCTTGGCCTCCGCGATCGTGGCACCGGGGCTGATCCGATGGGCGACCTCCTGCTGCTCGTCGAGGATCCGGTCCAACTCGTCGATTCCCCAGGCGTAGGTCTCGTCCAGATCGATCGTCGCGCCCAGGAACTCCCGGGACCGGAGACGGTAGCGCTCGCGGCCGACGGCGTCCCGTTCGGGGGCCTGGGGGAGCAGTTCGCCCCGGAGATATTCGGCCAGTTCGGCGTAGGCCGTGCGGGCCCGTTCTGCGGCGGTTCGCCCCTTGGCGCTCAGAGTCGGATCCGAAGCGGCGGCCTCGGCGGCCAGGCCGTCGAAGAATCCACCGGTTTCGGCGTAGGCCGCGAGCTGGCCGGCCAGGATATCGACCTGTCGGGCCGCGGCGACTCGACCCTGACCCGCGGCATCCGCGAGTGTGTCGCGGAACCCTTGGAGGGCTTGGGGGACGTTCTCCATGCGCCCGACGATGTTCGCCCAGTCCTGCTGGGAGGCCTGCGGCATGAGATCGAAGACCTGACGAACGGCGTGCGCCGGGGTCTCGATGTTGTTGAGCTCCCAGTCGCCCAGGCCGGCCTCGTGCATCTCGATGACGAGCCCGAGGCTCTCGCGCAACGCGTCGAGGGTCACCCGGTCGACGTCGTCCTGTGGTTTGAGCCCCTCGGCCTCGGTCAGCGTTCGGCGGGCGAGTCGCACATGCTCGAGCGCGCCCTCGGGGGAGAGGTCACCGTACTCGGTTTCGTGGCCCGGGATGCCTTCTATCGTGGCCGCGGCCGGGTCCAGTTCCATGAGGGAGTCGTAATAGCGGTCGGCCAGACGGTCGACGTCGCTGGTCCGGCGGTCGAGACGCAAGGATTCAGGCAACTCATTGGTCATGGAACCATCCTAGACCGCGATGACAGAGATCACAGGGACGGCGACGTGGAAAGCCCCCACCGGCCGCTCGGGTCGGTGAGGGCTTTCGTAGAGCGCGGGGCCTACCTCGGTTTGGCGCGGCGCCAGGAACCCGGGCCGGGAGGCAGGCTCGCACCGATGCGCTGGCGTCGTGACAACAGGCGGCCGACGTCGGACAGCGGCCCGTTCGTCTGCCTCGATCTCGGCTCGGGCTGTCGTTGCCGCGTCTGGAGCACGGCCACGGTCAGCGCCGCGATCTCTTCTTCGGTCGGGGAGCCCTTGACCACCGAGACCAGGGGTTCCTCGGGCGTGGTTGCTTCGTTCTGCACAGCCATGATTCCTTCCCTCAGAGCGGGATGTTGCCGTGCTTCTTGGCGGGCAGCGCGGCTCTCTTGTCGTGCAGGGCACGGAGGGACTTGATGATGTTGACGCGCGTCTCCGACGGCGGGATGACCGCGTCGATGTAGCCGCGCTCGGCCGCCTGATACGGGTTGAGCAACTCTTCCTCGTACTTCTGGATCAGTTCGGAACGCAACGCCTCGACGTCCTCGCCGTTCTCCTCGGCCGTCTTGAGATCGCGGCGGTACAGAATATTGACCGCACCCTGTGCGCCCATGACGCCGATCTGGGCCGTGGGCCAGGCGAGGTTGATGTCCGCGCCGAGCTTCTTCGACCCCATCACGATGTACGCGCCACCGTACGCCTTGCGTGTGATGACGGTGACGACCGGGACAGTGGCCTCCGCGTAGGCGAAGATCAGTTTGGCGCCACGGCGGATGATTCCGTTGAACTCCTGTTCGGTGCCGGGGAGGAACCCGGGGACGTCCACGAACGTCAGGATCGGGATATTGAAGGCATCGCAGTGGCGCACGAACCGCGCGGCCTTCTCGGAGGCGGCGATGTCCAGGGTCCCGGCGAATTGCATCGGTTGGTTGGCGATGATGCCGACCGTTCGCCCCTCGACCCGTCCGTAGCCCGTCATGACGTTGGGAGCGTACAGGGCCTGCATCTCGAGGAAGTGGTCGTCGTCGACCACGGACTCGATCACTGCCCTCATGTCGTAGGGCTGGTTGGCCGAATCGGGAATCAGGCTGTCGAGGTCGAGGTCGTCGACCGTGATCTCCGGATCCTGGTCGTGCTCGACGAGGGGGCCGTCCTGAAGATTGTTGGACGGAAGGAACTCGAGGAGCTCCCGCAGGAAATCGAAGGCGTCCTCTTCGTCCTCCGCGAGGTAGTGCGAGGTCCCGGTGACCGAATTGTGGGAGTTCGCCCCGCCCAGGGTCTCCATGTCGACCTCTTCGCCGGTCACGGTCTTGATGACATCCGGCCCGGTGATGAACATGTGGGAGGACTTGTCCACCATGATCACGTAGTCCGTGAGGGCGGGGGAGTAGGCGGCGCCGCCGGCGCACGGGCCCATGATCACCGAGATCTGGGGGACGACGCCGGAAGCGCGAACGTTCATGCGGAAGATATCAGCGAACATCGCCAGCGATGCCACACCTTCCTGGATGCGGGCGCCGCCGCCGTCGTTGATGCCGATGACGGGGCAGCCGTTGCGCAGCGCAAACTTCTGGACCTTGACGATCTTCTCCCCATTGACCTGGGAGAGCGACCCGCCATAGACCGTGAAGTCCTGGGCGTAGACGGCCACGAGCCGCCCATCCACCGTGCCGTAGCCGGAGACCAGGCCGTCGCCGAGCGGCTTCTTCTGGTCCATGCCGAAGGCGGTCGTGCGGTGCGTGGCGAGGGCGTCGAATTCCACGAAGGAGTCTTCGTCGAGGAACATCTCGATGCGTTCGCGCGCGGTGGACTTGCCGCGGGCATGCTGCCGTTCCACGGGCCCCGGGCCGGTGGGCATCCACGAGGCCTCGCGGCGCGCGTAGAAATCCGCGATCTTGCCGGCAGTCGTGGTGAGATCCGGGCCCGACTCGTTCTGCGCGTCGTCGGAGTCCTGGCGGGAGAGATCTTCGGTCATCTTGTCCTCTGTACGAGTCCGGGGTTCCGGTGCGGAAGCATGCGGGTCCCGGCTGGAATTGCGCTGTCTGCCTGTCGGTCCAAAGTAACAAAGGGCGACGGGCGGTCCGTGGCGCCGTGCCGACGAACCTGGGGGACGGGGTATGTCCTGGTCTACCCTACCGACCCGAGGACCGGATTCCATGCACGAACTTCGTGTGCGGTCACGACGCCGTGGACGACCATGGGGTCCTTGGCCAGCAGGGACTCGACGTCGTCGGCGGTCTCGGCGGAGAAGATCAGCAGGGCGCCCTCGGCGCCGTCGTCGGTGTACGGGCCGGACGCCAACAGATGGCCCTGCTCCAACAGGGTCCCGAGATATTCGCGGTGTTCGCCCCGATGAGCGGCCTGCTGGTCTGCCGGGCCGTACGAATAGTGCACGACGAAGTGGGCCATGGTGTTCCTTCCAAGCGGAGTTGGCTTTCCGCCTCTAAACTAGCTCACAACACGTCACCGCAGGTGGCGTACCGGACGCCGATCGAGAGAGAGCATCGCTGTATGACCACGAGGAGCGCGAAGCCCCTGGACGCCGAGCGGCTGCTGCCGGGCCCCGGGCAGGACTACCGGCTCATCGGTGCCCCTGTCGAGCTCGTGGACGAGATCGGATCCACCAACGACGAACTGGCGAATCGATTGACCCGTTCCGAGGACGTCCCCCACCTCGCGGCCCTGCTCACAGAGCACCAGGTCGCGGGCAAGGGTCGACGGGATCGTGTGTGGACTGCGCCCAAATACAGTTCGGCCGTGGTGTCCTTCGCCGTCCGATCGAACGAGGGCGAGCAACCGTTGCCGAACGACTCTCTGCACTGGGTCACGCCGTTGCTGGCCCTGGCCGCCCGCACGGCGATCCGGCAGACGACCGGGCTCCCCGTGGACATCAAATGGCCGAACGATCTGTTGATCAACGGCCGCAAGATTGCCGGGATCCTCGCTCGCGTGGTCCCCACCGGACCGGAAACACTCGACGTCGTCGTCGGCATCGGGATCAACGCCAACATCGACGCCGACCTGCTCCCGGTCGAGACCGCGACGTCGTTGCGCGCCGAGATCGGGGACGATGTGGACCGGACCGAGATCCTGATCAGGGTCATCCGCGAGTTCCGCGCCTCGGTCCGAGAATTCTGTGCGACCGGCGGTGACCCGGCGCTGCCCCGCGGCGCCAAGCCCTCCCTCGTGGCCGAGCTCCGTGAGGAACTGGACACCCTGGGCCGTCGAGTCCTCGTCCAGATGATGGATCCCGCCCCAGACTTCACAGGTCTCGCCCACGACATCGACGAGGACGGGTCCCTCCTCGTTCGGTGCGACGACGGAACGGACAAAACCGTCGCGGTGGGAGACGTGGTCCATCTCAGGCCGGAAAGCGGGTCCTGGGCCGACGTCGCCGGAACGGGGATCGCGTGAAATTCCGTGATTCCCTCGACCCGGGTGAGCAGGTGATTACGTGCAACCGGGCGCACGCCCTCAAACTCCTGCGGCCCGCCATCGTGCTTCTGATCGCGATCTTCGCCACGAACTTCCTCCAGGTGGTGACGGCCGGGCATTCGGGCTGGAGTGCGGTCGGGCCGATCATTCTGATTGCGGCTCTCGTGTACGTCGTCGTGCGCTTCATCAAATGGGCCACGACCGGGTACGCGCTGACCAATCGGCGTATTGTCGTGTTCCGCGGCGTCGGTGGGGGCGGACCGGTATCGATTCCCCTCGAGTACGTCGCCGGGGTCGTCGGGCCCAGGGGCGGGGCTCGCCTGACCGGTTGCGGAACGATCCGAATCTCGGCCAGGGGTCAGACCTTCGAACTGACCTGCCAGAAGGATCCGGGCCGGTTCTCGGACCTGTGCTATCGCGCTCACCTGCGCCGTGTAAACGCTCTGCGTTGACTCTGAGTCTCCGGGGAAAACTACCGGGAACGACCCTGTGATCTGTAGCATGAGAACGAGGTGTGAAACCTCGGAGACAGTCGAGCGCGCTCTGCGCCAGCGAGCCCGCAACCAGCCATGAGTCAAGGAAGGTGGAGCACGCTAGTGCCGCAGGAGGAACCCGAAGGCAATCCGGTCTATACAGGACCTCAAACGAGTCAGCTCAACCTCCAGAACCCGGCTCAGTTCAACCTGTACAAGTCCGACGACGCCAAGGCCGCCGTCGGTGCACTCGAGCGCGCCCTCCTGGGAGAGAACCGCTCCATGACTCGCCGCGAGGCCGCCCGCGGGGGCGACGTCTCGCTCCTGTCCGCCCGGAAGATCTGGCGGGCGCTGGGGATGCCGAATCTGAAGGACGAGGACGTCTACTTCACCAGCGCGGATTCCGAGGCTCTCGGTACCGTCTCGGCCATGGTCCGCAGCGGGCACGTGACCGAGGACGGCATTCTCTCGATCGTCCGCTCCGTGGGCCAGATGATGGACCGCATGGTCGCGTGGCAGGTCGAGGCGCTGGTCGAGGACATGGTCGCCCACCAGGGCATGAGCGACGCCGAAGCCCGGCGCGAACTGCTCAACGTGCTCCCGGAACTGCTGAACGAGCTCGAGGACCTCATGCGCTACGGCTATCGGCGGCAGCTCAACGCCGCCGTAGTCCGCTTGGCCCTGAAAGCGGAGAAGCCCGTGGTCGGCAACGACGACGCCGTCTCCGACGACGCCGTCTCCGACTACCGGGCGCTCCCGCTCGTACGCGGCATCGGTTTCGCGGACCTCGTGTCCTTCACGTCCTTGTCCCGTCAGATGAGCGAGAAGACGCTCGCCAGCCTCGTCCAGCACTTCGAACAGCGTTGCGCGGAGGTCGTGGCGGTCGGTGGCGGCCGCATCATCAAGACCGTCGGGGACGAAGTCCTGTTCATGACCGAATCGCCGGAAGCCGGCGCTCGCATCTCTCTGACGCTGTCACAGATCATCCGTGAGGACCCGAATCTCCCGGAGGCGCGCGTTGCTTTTGTCTGGGGGCGGATTCTGCCTAGGCTGGGGGACGTATACGGTCCGACCGTCAATCTCGCATCGCGTCTCGTCGCGCTCGCGGAACCTGGTTCGGTCATGACCGATGCGTCCACCGCCAACGTGCTCGAGGGCGACGAACGTTTCGTGATGAATCCCCAGGGGGTGCGCAACGTTCGCGGCTTCGGAGACGTCCGCCCCGTGTCGCTCGCTCCGGGCGTGGGAACCGAATTGGAGATTGACTTCGAATGACCGAATCGCTCGACCTCGCAACGTGCGTTGGTGCCACGACCAACAAGGGCAGTCACCGTTCCAACAACGAGGACTCCTTGGTGTCCATCGGCAACCTGTGCGCCGTGGCCGACGGTATGGGCGGTCACGAGGCCGGTGAGGTGGCCAGCGCCATGTGCGTCAACACCCTGGCCGAGGCAGAGCTCTTCCGCACGCTCTCCTTCGAGGTCGAACCCGCGGAGATTCAGGCAGAGGATTCGAAGGGCCTGTTCAAGCGGCGTCGTCGGGCCACGTCCAACCTCAATGCCAAGATCATGGAGATCCTCAACGACATCAAGGGCGTGATCGGCGAGGCGGACGAAAGCATCAAATCGGCCGCCGCCATGCGCGCAGGCACAACGCTCACGGGAGCCTGGCTGGTCAAGATCGGCGGCCAGAACATGTGGATCATCTTCAACGTCGGCGACTCGCGCACGTACCGGCTTCGGCGGGACACCGACGAACCCATCAGCGACACGCCTACCTCCGTCTCGCAGACGCCCATCGAAGGCGTGAGCCTCGAACAGATCACGGTGGACCACTCCGAGGTCCAGTACCTGGTCGACACGGGACAGATCACGGCCCTCGAGGCCCTCACCCACCCGAGGCGCAACGTGATTACGCGAGCCCTGGGAACGGGCAATTACTGGGAGCCCGATTTCTGGGTCATCCCTGCCAAACCGGGTGACCGTCTGATGATGTGCTCGGACGGCCTGTCCGGAGAGCTGTCCAATGAATACATGGCCAGAGTTCTCTCGACCGTCGTTCACCCCAAGGACGCCTCGGCCGTTCTCCAAGCCGCGGCGATCCGCGCGGGCGGGCGGGACAACATCTCGGTCATCGTCGCCGACGCCGTGCAGGCCGGTTCGTGCCAGAACCACGGGTGCGACGGCGACACGGACGGCGTGGACCGCGCCGAGAGCGATGACGGCGTGATCGACCTGGACAACTGGCACGCCAACGACCTCAGCGACCCCGAGAAGACCGGCGATCGCCCGGACGGTCCCTTGGCCACGAACGAGAAGCTGCCCGGCGCCGACGACGCGGACCGGTAGTTCGCTCCTACTCACGCGGGTGCCGGGGGCGGTACTCGGGCGCGCGGGGTGCGTTCTCGGGCGGGGTGTGTTCTCGGGCGGGGCGCCGAGGTGGCAATTTTGAGCGCTTCCTCTCGCGAAGTGGCAATTTTGAGCGCTTCCTCCGGCGAGGTGGCAGTTTTGAGCGCTCTCTCCCGCGAGGTGGCATTTTTGAGCGATTTTCGTCCCTAAAACCGCTCAAAACTGCCACTTCGCGCCGGGTTTCGCTCACAGTTGCCACTTCGCGCCGGGTTTCGCTCACAGTTGCCACTTCGTCCTGGACTTCGCACGGGATTGCCACCTCGTCGGCGCTTGGCTGGGGTCGGGACCGCGTGGTCGGCGTCGTCGGTCGCGTTGAGTGGCGGTTGGTCGATCGAGTGCTGGTTACCCGACGACGTCGTGCTCGGCCGGGCCCGTGTTGGGTGGCGGCTGCCCGATGGCGAGGTGTTTTCCCACCCTGGGTGGGGTTCTGGCCGCCACCTCAGGACGGCAAGCGGCTCGGAATCCGGTTACCGCCACCCAAGAAGGGGAGGCCGAGGGACTGGAAGGGGCCCGTGCAGCAGGCCAAGCGCCTCCGAATCGGGTAACCGCCGCTCAAGAGGGGATACCGGGAGAGGCAATACCGAGTGAAGCAATAGGCGAATCGGAAGGCGGTACTGAGGTACTAGGGGAAGTCGAATTGGATGGCGTCCCGCGTAGCAGCCTAAGCCCCTCCGGACCGGGTAAGCCCCTACGAATCGGGTAACCGCCACCCATCGTCGGGCGTCTGGACTCCGCCCGCCATCGGCCTCGCGCCGTCGCCGGCCCGGACGGCCTCCCGCCGTCGCCGGCCCCACCGACCTCCCGACGGCCTCCCGCCCGGACGGCCGCCCGCCATCGACCTTCCGGGCGGCCGACGTCGGGAACCACCCACGATGTCAACTAATCAACTCATCAGCGCATCCGCCCTCGATGGGGCCACGGAACAAGCAAAGGGAGCCAAAACGCGGATTGTGCGGAACAATGGTCTTCCGTGAGTAGCGCTGAAGAACAACGAGCACAGCAGGCCACCGAAGAGAACGACCGGGAGGTCCCGGCCGAGGAGCTCAAGGAACGGTACGCCCAACTGACCCAGCGGGTCAGGGACGCACGCGTCTCCTATTACGTCGAGGATTCTCCGACGATCTCGGACGCGGAGTACGACGCGCTCTACCGGGATCTCGAGCGGATCGAGGCCGAGCACCCGCAACTCAAGGCGAACGACTCACCGACGCAAGAAGTAGGCGGCGAACCTTCCGAGGCTTTCGCGCCGGTCCAGCACCTGGAGCGGATGTACTCCCTCGAGGACGTCTTCTCGATCGACGAACTCAAGGCATGGCTCGACAGGGCCGAGGAGACCATCCAGGAGGTGAGGCCCGGCCACGACAATGAATGGTTGACCGAGCTCAAAATCGATGGACTCGCGATCAACCTCCTGTACCGGAACGGTCGATTGGCCCGGGCGGCCACCCGGGGGGACGGGACCACGGGGGAGGACGTTTCACACAACGTCGCGACCATCGACTCGGTGCCGCAAACCCTCAAGGGGACGGGGCATCCCGAAGAGATTGAGGTGCGTGGCGAAGTCTTCATCGCTTCCGCGGACTTCAAGGAGCTCAACGAGGCCCTCGTCGCCGACGGCAAGGCCCCCTTCGCGAATCCGAGGAACGCGGCCGCGGGGTCGCTCCGTCAGAAAGATCCTCAGGTGACGGCCCGGCGCAAGCTCTCGATGTTCGTCCACGGCATCGGTGCCCGCGAGGGACTGTCCGCACAGTCTCAGGCGGAGACCTACGATCTGCTGAAATCGTGGGGGCTTCCCGTCAGCCCGTACACGAAACTTCTGTCCGGTGGCGAGGAAATCCTCGAATTCATCGCCGACTACGGCGAGCACCGGCACGACCTGGTCCACGAGATCGACGGGATCGTGATCAAGGTCAACGACTTCCGGACACAGCAGCTTCTCGGCCACACGTCCCGGGTTCCTCGGTGGTCGGTGGCATACAAATATCCGCCGGAAGAGGTCAATACCAAGCTCGAGGACATTCGGGTCAGCGTCGGCCGGACCGGGCGAGTGACGCCGTACGGGATGATGGACCCGGTCAAGGTGGCCGGCTCGACCGTCGAGATGGCCACGCTGCACAACCAGGATGTCGTCCGGGCCAAGGGCGTGCTGATCGGTGACACGGTGGTCCTGCGCAAAGCGGGAGACGTGATTCCGGAGATCGTGGGGCCGGTGGTCGCCCTGCGGGACGGTTCGGAACGTGAATTCGAGATGCCGACCCACTGCCCTTCCTGCGGGACCGAGTTGGCCCCGGCCAAGGAGGGCGACGTCGACATCCGTTGCCCCAACGCCCGGTCGTGCCCGGCCCAGCTCTGGCAGACGCTGTTCCATACAGCCGGACGCGGGGCGTTTGACATCGACGCGCTGGGGGAGGAGGCCGCACGGGCCCTGACCCAGCCGGTCGAACCCGAGACCCCGCCGCTGACGAGTATTGCCGGATTGTTCGACCTCGTTCCCGAGGACCTGGCGGACGTGCGTACAGAACGCGAGGTCAGAAAGAAGGGCGCGCCCACCGGGGAGACGGAATTGGTGCCCTACTTCTACACGCGGGGGACGGCGAACAAGCCTTCGGCTCCTTCCGCGAACACGCGCAGAATGTTCGACCAGATCGAGGAAGCAAAGTCCCAACCGTTGTGGCGTGTCCTGGTCGCCCTCTCCATGCGCCACGTGGGGCCGACGGCGTCCCGGGCCCTGGCCACCGAATTCGGATCGATGCAGGCGATTCGCGACGCCGACGAAGAGAGACTGGCCGACACGGACGGCGTCGGCCCGACCATCGCCCGGGCGGTCAAGGAATGGTTCTCGGAAGAGTGGCATCGCGAGATCGTCGACCGCTGGGCCGCGGCCGGCGTCCGGATGGAGGATGAGCGGGACGAATCCGTTCCCCGCGTGCTGGAAGGGCTCACGATCGTCGTGACCGGCACGCTGGAAGAGTTCACGCGTGACTCCGCGAAGGAAGCGATTCTGCAACGCGGAGGCAAGGCATCGGGATCTGTGTCGAAGAACACAGACTATCTGGTTGCGGGCGAGAACGCCGGCTCGAAGCTGGACAAAGCGGAAAATTTGGGTGTGACGGTGCTCAACGGTGAAGACTTCAAAATTCTGCTCCGCGAGGGGCCGACGGCGCTGGATCGCGATGATGGCGCGGAAGAGGGTCACGAAACGGTCACGGAATAGTCACATGCTTGTGACTCGGAACATGTCGCGGAGGGTTGCATCGCCCCTGGTCGGCTCATAGGCTGACACGCGTGCCTACGGACCTGGCTGGTTGCCGGGTAGGGCACCAACCAAAAAAAGTTTCGCTTCCATCAAGAAATTGGTTGCAAACTCCAAAATCGTTACTGTATCGTTATAAACAGTTCGTCGCCGAGAGGTGACTCCTGGGTTCACGCAGACTTGCGAGAACCCCTTCCGAACAATGCTGGGTGCTGCCGTAACACCGGACGTCGTCTAAAGGGCAGACACCTGAAACTTGACCTAAGACATCTATAGGTAGACGACGGCGCGAAGAAGTCCAGGGATGGACGGAGCGTAGGTGGCCTGAGGAGCATCGTGAACAATACTTCCACTTTCCGACGCAATGCCCGCCGCGGTGCAGCCGCCCTCGTGATCGGTGGCGCCGCCGCCGGTGCGCTGGCTACCGCTCCCGCAAATGCCGATAGCCTCGACTGGGACGCCGTCGCACAGTGCGAGTCCGGCGGAGACTGGTCGACCTCGACCGGTAACGGCTTCTCCGGTGGCCTGCAGTTCACCCCGAGCACCTGGGCCTCCTTCGGTGGCCAGGGCGACCCGCAGAACGCTTCCAAGGATCAGCAGATCCAGGTTGCCGAGCGTGTTCTGGCCGAGCAGGGCCCCGGTGCATGGCCGGTTTGCTCCCAGCAGGCAGGTTCCGGCGATTCCGGTTCCGGTCAGCAGGAGCAGGATCAGCCGCAGCAGGACGTCCAGGCTCAGTCCCAGGATGTCCAGGAGTTCCAGGCTCCGGCCGAGCAGGCCCAGCCTGAGCAGGCTCCCGTTGGGCAGGCCCCCGTTGAGCAGGCTCAGCCCGAGCAGGCTCCCGTTGAGCAGGCCCCCGTCGAGCAGGCTCAGCCCGAGGTTCAGCAGGTTCCCGAGCAGCAGACCTACGAGGCTCCCGCCCAGGAACAGGTTGCTGCCCCGGTTCAGTCCTCCGCTGCTACTCACACCGTGTCCGTTGGCGAGACCCTGAAGTCGATCGCCGATCAGTACGGCGTGTCCGTCGATGCCCTGGTTCAGGCCAACGGCTCCGTCGTGACCAACCCGGACCTGATCTTCCCGGGCCAGACCCTGGAGATCCCGGCCGCGTAAGTGAGGCCTGTACAGCTCACTTCGGTGAGTCCGTACACTTCTTTCAGATCGTGCCCCGCCCTGTCCACAGGGCGGGGCACGATTGTTTTAACCCGTTCTCGGCCATGACTAGACTGGTACGGGACCCTCGCGTTCCCGCCCCAGGAGTCGCGCAGGGAAGAGACAGCGCCAACGGAGCAGGAGAATTCATGACTGCCATTACGCGTGACCAGGTCGCACACTTAGCGGCCTTGGCTCACATCGAGATGGACGAGACCGAGCTGGAATCGATGTCCTCGGAGCTCGACGGGATCGTCGGAGCGGTGCAATCGGTATCGGCAGCGCCGATTGACGACGTCCCACCCACATCGCATCCGCTTCCGCTGTCCAACGCCTTCCGGGAGGACGTCGTGGGAGAAACCCTGACCAACGATGAAGCGCTGAACAACGCGCCCGATGCCGAGGACGGCCAGTTCAAGGTCCCGGCCATCCTGGACGAAGACTAGGGAGGGCGCAAACATGACCACGAATCAGAACGCACTGATCACGCTCAGCGCATCCGAGGCCGCTGAGGGCCTGCGCAACGGCGACTTCACCTCGGAGCAGTTGACCCAGGCACACCTGGACCGTATCGAGACCACCGAGGGTACCGCCGTCGACACCGAGGACCGGTCGCTCGGCAAGACCGGCCTGAACGCGTTCCTGCACGTGAACGCGGAGCAGGCACTGGACGATGCGCGTCAGGTGGATGCGGACCGCGCCGCCGGAAAGCAGCTGCCTCCGTTGGCCGGCGTCCCGATCGCCGTCAAGGACCTCATCGTCACCACAGGGCAGCCCACCACGGCCGCTTCCCGGATGCTCGAAGGATGGATGAGCCCGTACGACGCGACCGTCGTCCAGAAGATCCGCGAAGCCCGGCTGCCCATCCTGGGAAAGACCAACCTGGACGAATTTGCCATGGGTTCTTCCACCGAGCATTCGGCTTTCGGGTGCACGCGGAACCCGTGGGACCTGGACCGGATCCCGGGCGGGTCCGGCGGTGGGTCCGCTGCCGCAGTGAGTGCTTTCCAGGCTCCGTTGGCCCTGGGCACCGACACCGGCGGCTCCATCCGCCAGCCGGCGTCCGTGACCGGCTCGGTGGGAGTCAAGCCCACCTATGGTTCCGTTTCCCGGTACGGCGTGATCGCCATGGCGTCCTCCTTGGACCAAGTCGGCCCGGTGACCCGGACCGTTCGTGATGCGGCCGCGCTGCACGAGGTCATCGGCGGCTACGACGCGCGCGATTCGACCTCGATCAACGAACCCGCGGGACCGTACCTGGCCGAGGCCGAGAAGGGGGCCACCGAGGGCGGCCTCAAGGGGCTGAAGATCGGCGTCGTCAAGGAACTGACGGGTGAGGGTTTCCAGAGCGGCGTATCCCAACGTTTCCAGGAGTCCCTGGAGCTTCTCCGGGCCGCGGGCGCGGAGATCGTGGAGGTTTCCACGCCCCACTTCGACCACGCGCTGGGTGCCTATTACCTGATCATGGCCTCGGAGGTTTCCTCCAACCTCGCGAAGTACGACGGCGTTCGTTTCGGCTTGCGCAAGCTGCCGGAGGAGGGCCCCGTGACGATCGAGCGGGTCATGTCCGCGACTCGTGCCGCGGGATTCGGTCCCGAGGCGAAGCGACGCATCATCCTGGGTACCTACGCACTGTCCGCGGGGTATTACGACGCCTATTACGGTTCCGCCCAGAAGGTCAGGACCTTGGTGCAGCGTGACTTCACGAACGCTTTCGAACATGTGGACGTTCTCGTGTCGCCGACGTCGCCGACCACGGCGTTCAAACTCGGCGAGAAGACCGATGACCCCGTGTCGATGTACCTCAACGACATTGCGACGATCCCGACCAACCTCGCGGGTGTCCCGGCCATTTCGGTGCCGGCCGGGCTGGCTCCGGAAAACGGTCTGCCTGTCGGGGTCCAGTTCATGGCCCCGGTCAAGGAAGACGCACGGCTCTATCGCGTGGGCGCCGGTCTGGAAGCCGCGCTCCAGCAGCAATGGGGCGGAGGCCTCCTGGACCAGCTGCCCGACACCGAGTCCCTGATCGCCGCCCGGACGCAAGGAAGTGCCAAGTAAATGTCAGACGAGATTTTGTCCTTCGACGAGGCCATGGCCAAGTACGATCCCGTACTGGGTTTCGAGGTGCACGTTGAGCTGAACACCAAGACCAAGATGTTCGACGACGCCCCGAACGCGTTCGGTGACGAACCGAACACCAACATCACCCCGGTGTCGCTGGGCCTTCCGGGAGTGCTTCCCAAGGTCAACGGAACAGCGGTGGAGTCGGCGATCAAGCTGGGTCTGGCCCTCGGCTGTGACATCGCACCGGTGAGCCACTTCGCCAGAAAGAACTACTTCTACCCTGATACGCCCAAGAATTTCCAGACCTCACAGTACGACGAACCGATTGCCGAGAACGGTTCGGTGGATATCGAGCTCGAGGACGGTACGCAGTTCACTGTCGAGATCGAGCGGGCGCACATGGAGGAAGACGCGGGCAAGTTGAGCCACAAGGGTGGGGCCGGCCGCATCCAGGGCGCCGAATACTCCCTGGTGGACTACAACCGCTCCGGCGTACCTCTCATTGAGATCGTGACGCGTCCGATCCGGGGCGCGGGGGAGAGGGCCCCGGAACTGGCCAAGGCGTACGTCAAGGCCATTCGGGAGATCGTGAAGAACCTGGGTATTTCGGACGCACGCATGGAGCGCGGCAATGTTCGTTGCGATGCCAACGTGTCTCTGAGCCCCAAGGGTTCCGAAACCCTCGGCACCCGCACCGAGACCAAGAACGTGAACTCGATGCGTGCCGTCGAGCGCGCGGTGCGCTACGAGATCTGCCGCCACGCGGCGGTTCTCGACGCCGGGGAGCAGATCGTCCAGGAAACCCGTCACTGGCACGAGGACACGAGGGAGACGACCTCCGGCCGTCCCAAGTCCGACGCCGACGACTACCGCTATTTCCCCGAACCGGACCTTGTGCCGGTCGTGACGAATGCGGAGTGGATCGAGCGGTTGCGGGCCGAGCTTCCGGAACCGCCCGCCGAACGTCGTCGTCGGCTCCAGGCCGACTGGGGGTACTCGGACGAGGAATTCCGGGACGTCGTCAACGCCGGTGTGATGACCGAGATCGAGGAAACCATTGCCGCCGGCGCCAGCGCGTCGGTCGCCAGGAAGTGGTGGATGGGAGAGATCTCGCGGCTGGCCAAGGTGCGTGAGATCGATCCCGGTGATCTGGGCGCGAGCCCCGAGACCGTCGTCGAACTGGACGGGCTCATCCAGGAAGGGAAGATCAACGACAAGATTGCCCGCCAGGTGCTCGAGCACGTGGTAGATGGAGAGGGGACCCCGGGGGAGGTTGTCGAGAAACGCGGACTCGCCGTCGTCTCCGACGAAGGCGAGCTCTCGAGCGCCGTCGACGACGCCTTGGCCAGCATGCCCGACGTCGCCGAGAAGATCCGCGGCGGCAAGGTCCAGGCCGCCGGTGCCGTGGTCGGCCAGGTCATGAAGGCCACCCGAGGCCAGGCCGACGCCGCCCGCGTGCGTGAGCTGATCCTCGAAAAGCTCGGCGTCGAAGGCTGAGAACGCGCGGTATACGAGACCGAGGGGCGCCCGGTGACCTAGCTGGTCAATCGGGCGCCCCTCGGTCTGTGTCCGGATCGAGGCAAGGCCCCTGGTCGCCGGCGTGAGGCCTCGCCGGCGAGGTCCGGCCGGCGAGGCCCGGCCGTGAAGTTACAGCGGCGAGCCCGCAGCGCCGAGGTGGCAGCGGCGAGGTGGCAGTTTTGTGCTATTCCGCCGCCGAGGTGGCAACCTTGTGCAGCTCCGCCGCCGAGGTGGCAGTTTTGTGCTGTCCCGCCGGCGAGGTGGCAACCTTGTGCAGCTCCGTCGCCGAGGTGGCAGTTTTGGGACGAAATTCGGCGGTTTCGGTCCCAAAATTGCCACCTCGCGGGGAAAATCGCTCAGGATTGCCACCTCGGCGGCGGGACGCCCCCGACACACCCGACGCCGGCCCCGCCCCCGACACACCCGACGCCGGCCCCGCCCCCGACGACGCCCCCGACGCTGGCCCGGTGCTAGGAGTCGATACCGAGGCAGTTGAGCAGGAAGGCGTACTCCCAGGCCGTGTCCTCCCACTGGCGATACCGTCCGGAGCCGCCGCCGTGGCCGCCGTCCATCTCGATACGCAGCAGGATCGGGGCCGTGCCGGTGGTGTGTTCGCGGAGTTTGGGAACCCACTTGGCGGGCTCAACGTAAAGCACCCGGGTATCGTTCAAGCTCGTCACGGCCGCAATGGGCGGGTAAGCCACCGAGCGGACGTTCTCGTAAGGGGCGTAGGACGTCATGTACTCGTAGACTTCCTTGTCCTCGATCGGGTTGCCCCATTCCTCCCACTCGAGAGCGGACAGGGGAAGATCCGGATCGCTGATGCTGGTCACCGGGTCAACGAAGGGGACCGCGGCCAGGACGCCGCAATACTTTTCGGGGGCCATATTGACTATCGCGCCCATGAGCAGTCCGCCCGCCGAACCGCCATAGGCGGCGATGCGGGATTCGTCGGCCCACGGTTGCGTGGCCACGTGATCGGTGACCGCGACGAAGTCGGTGAAGGTATTGATTTTCTGCAGTTTCTTGCCCTGCAGGTACCAGTCTCGGCCGAGTTCGCCGCCACCCCGCACGTGTGCCACCACGTAGACCACACCGCGATCGAGCAGGCTCAGGCGCGACACCGAAAACCCCGGATTCGAACTGGCCTCGTAGGATCCGTACCCGTACTGGATCACCGGGTGAGGGGTCTGCAGGTCGGCGTCGGCCCGGTGGATCACCGAAAGAGGAACCATCGTCCCGTCGGGGGCCTGCGCCCAGTCGCGGTGGGCGACGTAGTCCTCGCTTCGGAAGCCGCCCAGAACCGGGGTCTGCTTGCGGAGCTCGAGTTCGTCCAAGCCGGGGAAGTAGTCGTACTGCCGCCACGGCGTCACATATGAGATGTAGCCCAGACCCACGACGGGCGAACGCAGCGCCATGGCCGTGATCTTGGCGGTATAGAGCTCCTCGCCGGAGAAGGGCTCGAAGGGTTCGGGGAGGTCGCCGCCCTCAAGCGTTTCCCGAATCGCGTCCAGGCTGATGAACCCGGCCTTCTCGAGCCCGTCCTCGCGCAGGCTGGCAGCCAGGTGGGTCTGGTTGAAATGGAAGCCGTTGAGTCGTCGCGTCGACGACGCCGGCACCACCACGGTCCACGTCGAGCGCAACTCGGCCATCGACAGACCCGAGAGCGCGGAATCGTAGTCGACGGCGGTCAACTCGCCGTTCGGGGCCTGATGGTCATGACACAGCAGAACATAGGGCCGGCCGTCGAGCTCGATCGGTTCGGCGGAATACAGAACCCGTTCCTCACGGGGAATGACCACGTGGGAGACGGGGGCCCGCCCCGGCCCGGCGGCCTCGAGGTCGGCGAGAGCCAGGAGTCGCGTCTCGTTGTACTCCGAGCATCCGACGTCGATGCACAGATGCTTCTCGTCCGCCGTCGTCTCAGCGCCCAGCCACAGGGCGACGTCCTCCTCGTGGTGAAGGACCAGGTCCTGATCCACGGGCGTGCCGAGCCGATGCGAACGCAGCTCATAAGGGCGCCACGAGTCGTCGACCAAGGTGTAGACCAGGTGCGAGCCCTTCGGCGTGAGAAAACCGCCGGCGAAGACCCCCTCCACGACGTCGGGCAGGAGCGAGCCCGTGGTCAGATCCTTGACGTACTGGTCGAAACGTTCGTCGCCGGAATCGTCGACGGAGTACGTCAGCAGCCGGCCGTCTTCGGTGACGTGGAAGGATCCCAGAGCGAAGAAGGGGAGACCTTCGGCCAGCTCGTTGCAGTCGAGGAGAACTTCCTCGCCGTCGAGGGCAGCATCCGCTGGAACTTCGGGTGGGGTCCAGTCCGCGCGCAGGTCGCCGGTGTTCAGGGCGGGGACACGGCAGAAACTCGCGTAATTCTTTCCCTCGACGGTTCTGCGGAAGTACCACCAGTCGCCGAGCCGGTTGGGGACCGACAAATCGGTCTCCTGGGTTCGGGACCTGATCTCCCCGAAGATCGAGGACCGCAGCGTCCCGAGCCCCGAGGTCACGGACTCGGCATAGGCGTTCTCCCGCTCGAGGTGTTCGATGACCTGGGGGTCGTCCTTGGCGCGGAGCCACTCGTAGTCGTCCACGACGTCGTGCCCGTGCATCGAGCGCGTGGTCGGCGCCTTCCGGGTCTCCGGGGGCACGGCGTCGGTATTCCAGGTGGGGCGTGGGGTTTCACGAGAACGAGGTGAAGTCATGCCTTCCAGCCTACGTTCGAATCCACCGACGTCGCCGCCCCGGACCGGCGTTCCTACCGAATCTCCGTGGGGTCGACGGCCTCACGCGTGCGACGAGTCAGGGGATAGACGAGGGCCAGGAGGATCACCCACACCGCCCCGATCATGAGGGACATGCGAGTGTCCTCGAAGAATCCGAGGAGCACGACGACGCCGATCATGAACGCAAGAGCGAGCCAGGAAGCCGCCGGCCACCAAGGAGTCGGGAAGGGGGAGGGCCCCGAGCCCTCGCGCGAGCGTCGGCGTCGCATGGCCAGGTGCGTCACCAGGATCATGACCCAGACCAGAACTGTCGCGAACGTCACCAGGGTTGCGACGTACAGGAATGCGTTCTCGAAGAAGTGGTTGACCAGCACCCCGGCCACGAGGACGATGCCCATCGCTGCCACCGTCATACTGGGGGTGCCCCGCGACGATACTCGGCTGAAGGAGCGCGGCGCGAGACCGCGTTGGGCGAGCCCGTACAACATCCGCCCGGCCCCGTAGATGTCCGAATTGATTGCGGACACGGCGGCCGTCAGAACCACCACATTGAGGATGTGGGCGGCCGCAGGGATGCCCAACCCGGAGAAGATCTGCACGAAAGGCGAGCCTTCGTCGCCGATGCTGCTCCAGGGGTAGAGGGACATGATCACGCCCATCGTGAGGACGTAGAAGAGCAGGATGCGCACCGGGACGGTGTTGATCGCCCCGGGGATGGATTTCTCCGGGTCTTCGGCCTCGCCCGCGGTGATTCCGATGTTTTCCACGCCGCCGAAGGCGAACATGACCACGGTGAAACAGGCCAGGAAGCCCGAGAACCCGTGGGGGAAGAAGCCACCCTGTTCCCACAGGTTCGTCACGGACGGCTGGATCTCCTGGTGCAGCTGAACACCGAAGACGATCAGGGCCAGGCCTCCGACGATCATCGCCACGATGGCGCCGACCTTGACCAGGGTCAGCCAGAACTCGACCTCGCCGTAGACCTTCACCTTGGTGAGGTTGACCGCCATGATGATCGCGACGACCGAGACGATCCAGATCCAGCTCGGCGTCGTCGGGAACCAGAACTTCATGTAGAGGGAAAAGGCCGTGACGTCCGCGACGGCGACGAGCGCCATCTCGAAGGCAAAACTCCAGCCGGTGACGAATCCCGCCCAGCGGCCCAAATACTCGGTCGCGTAGTCGGCGAATGAGCCGGGGACCGGGTGGACCAGGGCCATTTCGCCCATGGCGCGCATGACCATGAAAACCGCCGCACCACCGATGATGTAGGCCAGAAGCACCGAGGGGCCGGCGAACTGGATGGCGTCCGCGGACCCGAGGAACAGGCCCGTTCCGATGGCTGAACCGAGGGCAATGAAACGAATGTGCCGCAGGGTCAGCCCGCGCCTGAGCGACGTCCGTGCGTTCTCCGCGACGTCGCCCGCGGCTCCCTTTCCGCCCCATCTCGGGGAGGGGTTGTTCTCCTGGCTCACGGTATTCCTTCGGGGCGGTCGATGGTGATGCCGCTCGGTCCGACACCGAACGACCATGAGACAGGGTACGCAATGGTCTCGCTCACGTCATAAATGTCATGACGTTTCATACGGGTGCAGTATGACGCCGGCACTTGACGCGCGCTCCGCCCATGCGAAAACCTTGTATCGGGTCAAGAGAGCCAGCGCAAAGCCCCAGCTTGCTGGCCGGCAACCCTCCAACCGCGGTGGGGTGCCCTGGGTGAGGACCTGGTGGTCGCGAACAGCGATCGCAAGCGCGGGCGCGGTGTGCCCGGTCGTCTCGATCAGTGAGACTCGTATTCCCCGGTGAACCAGAGGGTTCCGGGTCGACCCGGGTGCTGATGGATCGGAAGACGGCCGGTCGCTCCATGCCCCTCGAATCGACAGGAGCAAAAATGAGCACTCAAGGTCTTCCCACTCCTTCCGCGCCGCAGGGCTGGAAGTTCGAGACACAGCAAATTCACGCCGGACAGGACCCGGATTCCGCGACCGGTGCGCGGGCATTGCCGATCTACCAGTCGACGTCCTTCGTGTTCGACGACGCCGAGCAGGCGGCCAACCGGTTCGGGCTCAAGGAACTCGGCCCCATCTACTCGCGCTTGACGAATCCGACCCAGGAAGTCGTCGAGAACCGCATTGCCGCGCTCGAAGGCGGCGTCGGTGCCCTTCTGGTCGCATCCGGCCAAGCAGCCATCACCATCGCGATCCTCAATATCGCGAGGGCCGGGGACCACGTGGTCGCCAGCCCCAGCCTTTACGGCGGTACGTACAACCTGCTCAAGCACACCTTGAGTTCCTACGGCATCGAGACCACCTTCGTGGAGGACTTCGACAACCCCGAGGCCTGGCGCGCCGCGGTCCGACCGAACACCAAGGTTTTCTACGGCGAGACCGTACCGAATCCGCGCAGCGACGTGTTCGATATCGAACCGTTGGCCGAACTCGCTCACGAAGTCGGTGTGCCGTTGGTCGTGGACAACACGGTGCCCACCCCGTACCTCGTCAAGCCGTTCGAATGGGGAGCCGACGTCGTCGTGCACTCCGCGACCAAGTACCTCGGAGGACATGGGAACAGCGTCGGTGGCGTGATCGTCGATTCCGGCAACTTCGACTATTCGAAGTACCCGGACCGGTTCCCGCAGTTCAATACCCCGGATCCCAGCTACCACGGCCTGGTCTTCGCCGAGGACCTCGGACCCAACGGCGTCTTCGGCGTCAATCTCTCCTACATACTGCGGGCACGCGTGACCCTGCTGCGTGATCTCGGCGCCTCGATCTCGCCGACCAACGCGTTCAACATTTCCATCGGCCTCGAAACTCTCTCCCTTCGCGTGGAGAGGCACGTAGAGAACGCTCGCAAGGTCGCCACGTGGCTGGAAGCTCGTCCCGACGTGACGCGCGTGCACTATGCGGGCCTCGAGTCATCGCCCTGGTACGACCTCGGGCGGAAATACGCGCCCCATGGCGTCGGGGCGGTCGTCGGCTTCGAACTCGAGGGAGGTGCGGAGCCGGCCCGAAACTTCGTGGATTCCCTTCAGCTTCACTCCAACGTGGCCAACATCGGGGACGTGCACTCGTTGGTCATCCACCCCGCCTCGACCACGCACTCGCAGCTTTCGGACAAGGAGCTTCGCGATGCTGGAGTGGCTCCCGGATTCGTCCGGCTCTCCGTGGGGCTCGAGCACATAGACGACATCCTGGCCGATCTCGAGCACGGTTTCGACGCGCTGACATCCGCGGACGGCGCGACCGTATCGGCAGAACCCGTATCCGCGAACAGGCAATAGACGAACGAGGAGCAGACGTGACGATCGTCGGTACCGGTGCGCGCAAGGCCGAAACCAGGGGAGACGGCGTAGTCAATTACTACGACGTCGGCGACCTTCTGGTGGACTCCGGCGCTGTCATCTCCGACGCCACCATCGCGTACGAGACCTGGGGGACGTTGAACCAGGACGCGTCCAACGCCGTCCTGGTTCTTCACGCCCTCACCGGGGACACGCACGCGGCACACGGCGAGGCCCCGGAGGGGGCGAGTGAGCTCGAGCGCAGGGCGGCCGAAGAAGAAGGCTGGTGGGAAGGGCTCATCGGGCCCGGTGCGGCGATCGACACCGACCAGTACTTCGTGGTGTGTCCGAACATCATCGGCGGCTGCTACGGATCGACCGGGCCCTCGTCCCCGGCGCCGGCAACGATCGATCCGGAGCGGCGACCCTGGGGATCCAGGTTCCCCCTGACCACGATCCGGGATTCCGTGCGGGCCGAAGCCGTGCTGGCGGATGGCCTCGGAATCGACCAGTGGTCTCTGGTGATCGGCGGCTCGATGGGCGGGGCCCGTGCGATCGAGTGGGCCGTGACCTTCCCGGACCGTGTGCGCCACTGCGCCACGATTGCTGCCGGGGCCGAATCGACGGCGGAGCAGCTCTCCTGGGGCCAGGCCCAGGCGCTCGCGATCCGGCAGGACCCGAACTTTGCCGGGGGAGACTACTATTCGGGGCCTTTCCCGGTCGACGGCCTGGGGCTGGCCCGCCGCATTGCTCACATCACCTATCGCTCCGCGACGGAACTGCACTACCGGTTCGGCCGCCACCCGCAAGGCGACGAGGACCCGTCGGGACCGTGCGTGAACACGCGGGGTCGTTACCGGGTCGAAAGCTACCTGGACCACCAGGCGTCGAAGCTCGCTGGCCGGTTCGACGCGAATTCCTACCTGTGCGTCAATGACGCCCTCATGAGCCACGACGTCGCCCGGGGCCGAGGCTCCCTGAAGGAAGCGCTCGCCCGGGCGACGTGCGGGTGGACGATCGTGGCCGTGGACTCGGACCGTCTGTTCTACCCCCGGGATTCGGAGATCCTCGCGCGCTCCCTTCCCGAACCCGTGGAGGTGGGGTACATCAGCTCACCGAGCGGCCACGACGCCTTCCTCATCGAGACCTCCCAAATCAGCAAGTTCCTCCGTGAGGGCGATGCCCTGCGGGACGCGCCCTTGGGCTCGCCCTGCCGGGACTGACGAGGTTACGGTTCGGACTGCGACGTCGTCGCCCCGACACCGGCGACGACGTCGGTCGCTGAGCCGAACCGAACTGGGTCGTGAATAGGATGGGACGCATGACTCCACATCCCACCGTCGAATTCTCGCGCCCTGAATCCGAGCGTCCCGGAACGCACCTGGTCCTGATGCTTCACGGCTACGGTTCCCACGAAAAGGACCTCCTCGGGCTTCTGCCGGCCCTTCCCCAGGACGGCTTCACCTACGCGGGAATGAGAGCACCCGACCCGGTCCCGGGCGGCGGACCCGGTTACAGCTGGTTCGCCCTCCAGGGGACGTTCGGCCAGCACATCACCGCCGACGTCGAAGAAGCCCAGCAGGCGGCCGCCGACGTCGTCTCCTGGATCGAGAGCAACGCCGAAGGCTACTCGGACGTGACCCTTTTCGGATTCTCCCAAGGTATGGCCGTCGCGACCTCCGTGCTGCGGCATCGCCCGGACCTCGTGCGCGCCGTCGTCGGGCTGTCCGGATTTGTTCTGGACGCCCAGAGCGACTTCCTCGACGACGCCGCCCTGTCATCCATGTCCCCGAAAGTTCCCTTCTTCTACGGACGCGACCAGGAGGACCCGGTGATCCCGTCCGACATGGTCGCCTTCAACCTCGATTGGTTGCGTGACCACACCCAGGTGACCAAGGTCCTGTACGCGGGCATGGGCCACGGCGTGAACAACCAGGAGATGAAACACGTCTCCGAATTCCTTCAGTACTCGCTCCGGTAGGGGCGGGGGCGCTTCCTGGCGCGAGGTGGCAGTTTTGTGCGGTTTCCTCCCCGTGAGGCGGCAGTTTTGTGCGGCTTCCTCCCGCGAGGTGGCAGTTTTGTGCGGTTATGGCGGTCAAAACTGCACGAGAGTGCCACTTCGCGGCGGAGCGCGGCGTCGTTGGGTGGGGGTTGCCTGATTTGGAGGAGATTTCCGGCGTTAGGTGGGGGTGCAGCCACCACCTAACGGCGGTCAGTGCCACCGAATCGGGTAACCGCCACCCAACGCGGAGATGCCGTGGGCCCCCGTCGGTAACCGCCGCCCAAGGCCCTGATGCCGCGGAGGGTCCCAGCCGTACAACCGCCGAAGCTCGAGGGTGCCTCTCCGATCCCGACGGACGCCCGCTAACCCCGACGCCACCCGCACGGACGCAGGCCCGCTGGCCCCCAACCGACGCCGGCCCGCCCCGACGCCGCCCAGCGCGCCCGAATCCCCGCCCGCCGTGCGTCGTGTCAGGCGCGGTCTATGCGGAGGGTCGCGTCACCGAGAGTGACGACGTCGCCCGGATGCAGCTGTTTGCCGCGCTGGTATTCCGGCTCCCCATTCACGGAGACGAGGCCCTCGGCGATAACCTCCCGGGCCTCGACGCCGTCCTCGACGAGGCTGGCGAACTTGAGCAGTTGGCCCAGCCGGATCATGTCTTCGCTGATTTCGACGGTCTGATCGTCTGAAGTGGTCATGGTGTCCAGCCTATCGACATGGGATGGGTGCCCTGGGCCGGAAACCGGTAGTCTGGTAGGCGAATCGACCCCTGCACGCGTCGCACTCCGGCGGCGCGCGATGATTGATGGAGTGAGCAATACCTATGGCACCAAAGTCCACGCTGGATAACGTCATCACGTTGGCCAAGCGCCGCGGATTCGTTTTTCAGGCCGGTGAGATCTACGGCGGTTCCCGGTCGGCGTGGGACTACGGCCCCCTCGGAGCCGAGCTGAAGGAAAACATTCGTCAGCTCTGGTGGCAGAATTTCGTGCGGTCGCGCGAGGACATGGTCGGGCTGGACTCCTCGATCATTCTTCCCACTCCGGTGTGGGAAGCGTCGGGCCACGTCGAAACCTTCACGGACCCGTTGGTCGAGTCCTTGCACACTCACCGCCGCTACCGCGCGGACCACCTGATCGAGGCCTACGAGAAGAAGCACGGGCACCCTCCGGCCAATGGGCTGGCGGACATCAACGACCCGGAGACCGGGCAGCCGGGCAAGTGGACCGAACCGCAGCAGTTCTCCGGTCTGATGAAGACCTATCTGGGCGCCGTCGACAACGAGGAAGGCCTGCACTTCCTGCGCCCCGAGACGGCCCAGGGCATCTTCGTGAACTTCAACAACGTGGTCACCGCCGCCCGCAAACGGCCCCCGTTCGGGATCGGGCAGATTGGCAAGGCCTTCCGGAACGAGATCACGCCCGGCAACTTCATCTTCCGGACCCGTGAGTTCGAGCAGATGGAAATCGAGTTCTTCACCCACCCCGATGATGCCCCGAAGTACTTCGACACGTGGGTCGAGGACTGCTGGAACTGGTTCGTCGACCTGGGGATCAACCCGGACAACATGCGGAAGTTCGACGTCCCGGAGGACGAGCGGGCCCACTACTCGGCCGGAACCATCGACATCGAGTACAAGTTCGGTTTCCAGGGCAGCGAATGGGGCGAACTCATGGGTGTGGCCAACAGGACCGACTACGACCTGGGCGTGCACAACGAGCACTCGAACACCCGCCTCGAATACTTCGATCAGGGGACCGGGGACCGTTACGTGCCCTACGTGATCGAGCCCTCCTTCGGGCTCACCCGCTCCATGATGGCCTTCCTGGTTGACGCGTACACGGAAGACGAGGCGCCGAATACCAAGGGCGGCGTCGACACGCGCACGGTGCTCAAGCTCGATCCGCGTCTGTCCCCGGTCAAGGCGGCGGTTCTTCCGTTGTCCAAGAAGGAGACCCTGACGCCGACCGCGGAGAAGCTGGCCGCCGACCTCAGGAAGAACTGGAACATCGACTACGACACGTCCGGCGCCATCGGCCGCCGGTACCGTCGTCAGGACGAGATCGGTACGCCGTTCTGCATCACGGTGGACTTCGACACCCTGGAGGACAACGCCGTCACGATCCGCGAACGTGACACGATGACGCAGGAACGCGTCAGCCTCGACCAGGTCAAGTCCTACCTCGCGGGCCACCTGATCAAATAACCCAGAGGGGAGCGGTATGGCGGACTACACGATCCGTGACTGGCACGAGGGCGATGATCTGCAGCTGATGCAGATCTGGCCCGAAGCCGAGAACACCCAAGCGGCCGTTTTTCGCGCCAAATTCGGCCCCGACGCCGAGAAGCCGTGGCAACGGACCGTTGTGGCCGAACACGACGGCGTGCCCGTGGCCGCGGCAACGGTGTACGAGACGTCGTTGCACTCCTCCAGGCTCTGGGCCTACGTTGAGGTCGCCCCCGACCATCGTCGCGCGGGTCTCGGCGGGCGCCTGATGCAGGCCCTGCGGGATGCGGCCGAGACCGCCCCGTCGGGCGTGGTCTCCCTGCGAAGCAAGGTCGAGCCCGGATCGGCAGGTGCCGGGTTCGCCCAGTGGGCGGGGCTCGGATCGATCCAGCGCACTCGCATGATCAGGGTCGACGCCGGCGCCTTGCCCCAGCGCGCCCTGCGCGAGGACCAGGACGGCAACCTCGACCAGGCGATCGAGGATCTTGCCACGGGATCCCTCGAACTCACTCAGGCCGTCTGGGACTTCTATCGCCGCGTCCACGAATGGGACCCGCCCGCGGAGCAGTCTCTCGGCCGGGTCAACCGCCTGTTCCTCTCGGACGAGGCCGAGGCCTACGGCGCCATCGTCATGCGTGACGGCGTGATCGAAGCCCGGAAGAACGGGAAGAACGCGCCGATCGCCGCCTTCGCCGTGAGCTACCGTCCCTTGGACGCCGATGCTCCCGGGCGGGAATTCTCGGAGGAGGAGCCGACCGAGGTCCTTCTCGGCTACGACGTCGACCGCGTGCGTTCCGGCGGGGACGTCGAGCAGCTGCTGGCCCTTCTCGTCGCCCAGTACCCCGTGGTCATCGAGGTGGACGATTCGATGAGCATCCTGACCGAGCTCGTCGATGCCCTGCTGGACCGGGGCACGGCCCACCTCGAGGAAGAGACCCTGGTGGTCGCGGACCGCTAGCCGCCCGCTGGACCTGGACACAGACGATGGACGACGTACGGGTGGAGAGGATCCTGCGGGCCGTGGAATGCGTCCCGGAAGGCCGGGCCGCGACGTACGGCCTGATAGGTCGCGTGGTCGGTGAGGTTCCGCGGGTGGTCGGGTACACGATGTCCCGTTGGGGCAGCAACGTCCCGTGGTGGCGCATCGTCAACGCCCAGGGAGAGATTCCCGGGCACGAGGCCACGGCGGTCCCGCACTGGGAACGCGAAGGGCTCCTGAACCGCGACGGTGACGGACCCGCGACATCGACCGCGGCCTCGGGCCACCGAGTGCGCCTGAGCGAGGTTCTGGCGGACGAGGACATGCTGGCCCGGGCGTGGACGGAAGCGGTCGCGGGCCTCCCGGAGACCTGATCCGCTCACCCGGTCAGCGCGTTCGCGGGCCAGGTGAAGGCCATGACGCCGCCATCGACCGTGATCGTCTCGCCCGTGACGAAGGAGGAATCGTCGGAAGCCAGGAAGGCCACCACCGCCGCCACTTCTTCGGGTTTCCCGAGGCGTTCGAGCGGGGTGACGCGAGCCTGCTGCTCCCGGAAACTCTTTCCTTCCGCATCGGCCGACCCGACCAGCTCGTCGACGAGCGGGGTCTCAATCGTGCCTGGGCAGACCGCATTGGCCCGAATGTTGCGGGACCCGTAGTCGGTCGCCGTCGCCCGCGTGAAATTGACGACGCCGCCCTTGGCCGCGTTGTAGCCCGACCGATCGGCGTCCGCGGCAAGCCCTGAGAAGGAAGCCATGTTGACGATGGCTCCGTGCCCGGCGTCGAACATGAGTGGCACCAGGTACTTGGTCATCAGGAATGTACCGCGCAGGTCCACCGCGATGATCTTGTCGAAGAGCTCGGTCGGATATTCGTGGACCTTGCCGCCCTTGTTGTCGACTCCCGCGTTGTTGACCAGGGCGTCGATGCCACCCCATACATCGCTGACCTGCTGGGCCAGACCCCGGACGGATTCTTCGTCGGCGACGTCGACGACGAAGGTCTCGACGTCTGCGCCCGCGTCCCGCGCGATCTGGGCCGCGGTCTCCAGATCCTTCTGGTTGACGTCCACCAGCCCCAGAATCGCTCCTTCGGAGGCAAGGCGTTGGGCCGTGGCACGGCCGATGCCGGTCGCCGCCCCCGTGATGATGACTCGACGGTTCTCGAAACGTTTCATGGCGTGCTGTCCTCCGTAACACCTGGTCGGTCCCGGGACGAATGTCTCCCGGTACGTCAACGGTAGAAATCCCGCGGGTGCGGAGTCGAGGTTTTCGGACGAATTCGTGGCATGGAAATATATAGGGTTGGAAGACCGCCCGAAGCACGGCCGGTCACGGAGAGGGGATCCCATGAGCACACCAGGAACTTTCATCGCGGGTGTTACCGACGCCGACATCGAGGAAGGTCGCCGCGCCTATCAACAGGATCGGGAGCACGTGTTCCATTCGTGGTCCGCGCAGGCGGGGTTGGACCCGATGACCGTTCTCCGCACGGAAGGCTCCTACGTCTGGGACGGCGAGGGCCGCAGGCTCCTGGACTTCTCCTCCCAGATGGTGAACACGAATATCGGGCACCGGCACCCCGCCGTCGTCCGGGCGATCCAGGACCAAGCGGCAAAGATCTGCACGATTGCCCCGTCGCATGTCAACGCCGCCCGCTCCGAGGCGGCCCGGCTGATCGCCGAACTCACGCCCGGAGACCTGAACCACGTGTTCTTCACCAACGGGGGAGCGGACGCCAACGAGCACGCGATCCGGATGGCCAGGGTGCACACCGGTCGACACAAGGTTCTCTCGGCCTACCGCAGCTATCACGGCGGCACGGACCTCGCGGTCAACGTGACGGGCGACACCCGTCGGTTCGGCAACGATCATGCCGGTGCGGGTGTGGCCCGCTTCCTGCCTGCATACCCCTACAGGTCGTACTTCGACTCGACCAGCGAGGAGGAAGAGACCACCCGGGCCCTGCGCCACCTGGAGGACGTGATTCTCCTGGAGGGACCAGAGAGCATCGCCGCGCTGATCCTGGAATCCGTTCCCGGCACTCCGGGGATCTACGTTCCCCCGAAGGGCTACATGCAGGGGGTGAGAAACCTCGCGGACAAGTACGGCATCGTCTGGATCGCCGACGAAGTCATGGTCGGGTTCGGGCGAACCGGTGAGTGGTTCGCCGTGGACCACTGGGACCAGCGGCCTGACCTGATGACCTTCGCCAAGGGCGTGAACTCCGGGTATGTGCCGCTCGGCGGAGTCGCCATCTCGGACGAGATCTACCAGACCTTCGCGGAGCGACCCTATCCCGGCGGGCTGACCTATTCGGGCCACCCTCTCGCCTGCGCCGCGGCCGTGGCGACGATACAGGCGATGAAGGACGAGGGAATGGTCGAGAACGCTCGGCGCCTCGGCACGGAGGTCTTCGGTCCTGGGCTTGCGGAGATTGCGGAGAAACACCCGTCGGTCGGCGATGTCCGAGGCCTCGGATGTTTCTGGGCCATCGAGCTCGTCAAGGATCGGCAGACCAAGGAGCCCTTGGCGCCGTACGGCGGATCCTCTGCCGCCATGGGAGAACTCATCGGGGCGCTGAAGGCAGGCGGCATGCTGCCCTTCGCAAACTACAACCGGATCCATGTGGCTCCGCCCCTGAACATGTCGACCGAGGAGGCCCGCGAGGGGCTCCGCATCATCGACGAGGCGCTCTCCGTGGCCGACGCCCACGCCGTGTGAGTCCAGTCCGCGCCTGCTGGCACACCGCTGGGGCGGGCCGGGAGATGTGAGTTCGCTCCTCCTCGGCCCGCTGTCGGAGCCGCGTGTGAGAAAATCGCAGGGTGACTACTGCCATCCCGACTCGCCTGTCCCTGCCTCCGCTCCAGCTCGGCCGCCTCACGGTGGACGTGCCGGTCGTCCTCGCCCCCATGGCGGGTGTGACCAACAGGGCCTTCCGCAGACTGTGTCGCGAATACGGCGGGGGACTGTACGTGACCGAAATGGTCACGGCCCGGGCGCTCGTCGAACGGCGCCCCGAGTCGCTGAGGATCATCGATCACGATGACGATGAGAAGATCCGCTCGATCCAGATCTACGGAGTCGACGCGGTCAACGTCGGCAAGGCCATCCGCATGGTCGCCGAGGAGGACCGGGCCGATCACATCGACCTGAACTTCGGGTGCCCGGTTCCCAAGGTGACCAAGAACGGTGGTGGCTCGGCCCTTCCGTGGAAGACCGATCTGTTCGAAGCGATCGTCGGTACCGCGGTGCGCGAGGCGTCGCGCGCGGACATCCCGGTCACGGTCAAGATGCGCAAGGGCGTCGATGATGACCACATCACTTTCCTCGACGCGGCCAAGACGGCTCGCGACGCCGGGGTGGCCGCGATCGCGCTGCACGGCCGGACCGCGGCACAGCACTATTCGGGCCAGGCGGACTGGGACTCGATCGCGGAACTCCGGGAGGCCGTCCCGGACGTGCCGGTCCTCGGCAACGGCGACATCTGGTCCGCGGAAGACGCCGCCCGCATGGTCGAGCAGACCGGAGTGGACGGCGTCGTGATCGGTCGCGGGTGCCAGGGGAGGCCTTGGCTCTTCGGCGATCTCCAGGCCGCGTTCGAAGGCCGCGATGACCGTTTCCGTCCCGGAGTCGCCGAAGTCAGCACGATCATCTATCGCCACGCGGAACTGCTCGTGGAGACCTTCGGGGAGGAACGCCGAGGAATGCGCGAAATCCGCAAGCACATCGCGTGGTACTTCAAGGGGTACCCGGTCGGTGGCGAGCTCCGCGCGCAGATGGCGCAGGTCAGCACCCTTGCGGAATTCCGCGATCTGCTGGGCCAACTCGACCAGTCGTTGCCGTACCCCGGCGCGGACGTCGAAGGGCCCAGGGGGCGTGCGGGATCGCCGAAAAAGGTGCATCTTCCGGACGGGTGGCTCGATTCCCGCATCCTGGGCGATGCCGAGAGGCTCGGGCTCGCGGACGCCGAACTCGATGTGTCCGGGGGCTGACCCGAGGCGGCAAGATGTGTTGCCGCCTGCTTCTTTCGCCGTCTCCCGCGCCATGGCGCGGTAGCCTGGGTACGACTCGTTTCCCCGACAAAGGCGAACCCCCACATGACTTCTCCGACCGAACCCCGTCAGCCCGGTTATTCGCCCCGGGATGCTGACCGTTGGTTTCCGGAGCATCACAAGAATCTCTACCGCAGTCAGTTCGAGCGCGATCGGGCCCGGGTTCTGCATTCCTCGGCCCTCCGCCGGCTGGGATTCAAGACTCAGGTCGTCTCTCCGAGCTCGGACGACTTCATCCGGACTCGCCTGACCCACTCGCTCGAGGTCGCACAAGTCGGTCGGGAGGTGGGCCGGATGATCGGGTGCGACCCCGACGTCGTCGACGCGGCCTGCCTGGCCCACGACCTCGGTCACCCGCCCTTCGGCCACAACGGCGAAGCCGCCCTCGATGCGATTGCGGCCGATGCGGGCGGGTTCGAGGGCAACGCCCAGACGCTCAGGCTCCTGACCCGGCTCGAACCCAAGGTCATCATGCCCGACGGACGATCCGCGGGGCTGAACCTCACGAGGGCTTCACTCGACGCGGCCTGCAAGTATCCGTGGGCCAAGGAGGACGCCCCGGTCCGCAACGGCACCAGGAGCCGCAAATTCGGCGTCTACGAGGACGATCTTCCGGTCTTCGACTGGTTCCGGGAGGGCGCCCCGGAAGGACGGAAGTGCCTGGAGGCACAGGTCATGGATCTCGCCGACGACATCTCCTACTCGGTCCACGATGTCGAGGACGCCGTCTTCGGAGGGCACGTGCAGCTGGGGTGGATGGACCGCGCGGCGGACCGTGAACGGGTCCTGACGTGGACCCAGCGCTGGTACATGCCGGACACGGACCCGCAGGAACTCGACGACGCCCTGTCGCGCCTCCAGAAACTCGACGAGTGGTTGCCTCACATGACCGGTACCCGTGCCTCCATGGCGGCTCTGAAGGCGCTGACGAGCCGGTTGATCGGCCGCTTCGCCGGCGAGGCGATCGCGGCAACGCGGGCGGAATACGGCGAAGGGAACCTGACCCGTTATGCGGCCAGGCTGAGGATTCCTCGGGACACCATCACCGAGATCGCCGTCATGAAGGGCATCGCGACCGCCTACGTGATGGCGGTGCGGGACCAGGAGCCGCTGTACGACAATCAGCGCGAGATGCTCGCCGTCCTGGTCCAGGCTCTCCTCGACACCGACGGGATCTTCCTCGATCCCGTGTTCGCCGCAGACTGGCGGGAGACCGATCGTCACGACGACGCCGCGCGCCTGCGTCTCGTGGTGGATCAGGTCGCATCGCTCACGGACTCCTCTGCTGTGCGCCTGCACGACCGCATCACGGGCCTCAACTGGAGGGTCGGGGACAAGCCCCTGTGGTGAGTCGTCCACACTCGTCAGTCCGGGTCGGCCCGGATTTGTCAGGGCGGATAAACTGGCCCACGTGGCTGGTTTGATTCGACGCGAGGACATTGACGAGGTGCGCTCCCGCACGGACATCCGGGAGGTCGTCGAAGGCTACGTCACGCTCAAATCCGCCGGCATCGGGTCCTACAAGGGACTCTGCCCCTTCCACGACGAACGCACGCCGTCCTTCCACGTTCGACCCCAAATGGGCACGTACCACTGTTTCGGGTGCGGTGAATCCGGGGACGTGATCTCTTTCGTCATGGAGATGGACCACACGTCCTTCTCGGAGACCGTGGAGCGACTGGCGGCCCGCGTCGGATACGAACTCCATTACGAACAGGGCAGCGGCCCGTCCAAGGAGGAGAAGGGGCGCCGGCAGCGGCTCATCGACGCGCACAAGATCGCGCAAGAATTCTTCGAGAAGGCCCTGTACACGCGGCAGGCTTCGACGGCCCAGAACTTTCTGGGCGGCCGCGGGTTCGACGGCGACGCCGCCCGGAAGTTCGGCGTCGGGTATGCGCCCCAAGGCTGGTCCACCCTGCTCAAACACCTGCGGGACCGCGGATTCACGGATGAGGAACTCAAGGCCACGGGGATGTTCTCCGAGGGGCAGCGCGGCCTGTACGACCGTTTCAGGGGGCGGCTGATCTGGCCGATTCGGAACCTCACCGGCGAGACGATCGGGTTCGGCGCCCGCAAGCTCTTCGACGATGACAAAGGGCCGAAGTACCTGAATACCCCTGAGACCCAGCTCTACAAGAAGTCCCAGGTGCTCTACGGGATCGACCTCGCGAAGAGGAAGATCGCGCAGGGCAAGCAAATCGTCGTCGTCGAGGGGTACACCGACGTGATGGCGGCACACCTGGCCGGGATCGAGACGGCGGTGGCCACCTGCGGCACCGCGTTCGGGACCGAGCACATCAAAATCGTTCGGCGCCTGCTCGGTGACGACGGCTCCGGCGGGGAAGTGGTCTTCACCTTCGATGGTGACGAGGCCGGGCAGAAGGCGGCCCTCCACGCTTTCCAGGAGGACCAACGGTTCAGCGCGCAGACGTATGTGTGCGTGGCACCGGAGGGAATGGACCCCTGCGACCTGCGTCTCAAGCGCGGCGACAAAGCGGTGCGGGACCTCCTCAAGGCCAAGCGTCCCCTCTTCGAATTCGCGATCCGGGTCACGCTGAGGGACTTCGACCTGGAGAGCATCGAGGGTCGCATTCGCGCCATGAGGGTTGTCGCTCCGATGGTGGCCTCGATCAGGGACTCGGGTCTGCGCCATGCGTACCAGCGCGAGGTCGCACGATGGATCGGCGTCGACCTGGAGGAACTCGACGGCGCCGTGCGTGAGGCGGCCCGTCAGCCGGTCGAACGACGCCGCGAAGAAGTCCAGGCGGCGTCGGCCGACCCGGAAGACCAACCCAAACCCCAGGTCGAGCTGCCGGACTACACCAACGACGCCGCCGCCCGCCGAGAACGCCAGGCACTCGAAGTCCTGGTCCAGGTCCCGGATCTGGTCGAGCAGTCGCAGTGGGAGGCGTTGCCGTCGATCCGAGTGAGATACCGGGTGCACCACGAGATTCTTCGAGGCATCCTCGCTGCTCATGACGAGATCGACGCCGTCCCCGGGGGACGCTGGGTCAACGGGATCAGAAACCACACCCACGAGGCCGCGCACTCACTGCTGGCCGAGCTGACCGTGGCCCCGTTGCCTGCGACCACGCAGCGGCAGGTCGAGAACCACGCCGTCTCGATCTTGAACAGGCTCCTCGCCCAGGAGCTCAGCGTGCGCCAACGCGACAAGGTGCGCGAGCTCGAACGAGTCGACTCCGTGGTCGAGGCGGATCGGTTCCGGAGCATCCAGCGAGAGATTCTCGACCTCGAGTCCAAGCGGCGCCAACTCTCGGAGGTGCGGTGACCATCCTCACCGAGGGGTCGTTTTGCGTCGTGTCAGCGAAGCCTGTAGAGTTTAGTGCTGTTGCGAGCGTTGAAGAACGTCAGTAGCGGTCCCCCGTAGCTCAACGGCAGAGCATTCGACTGTTAATCGAAGGGTTACTGGTTCGAATCCAGTCGGGGGAGCCACAAAACCGCCGGGATACCAGGCCAAACGGCCAGGTATCCCGGCTTTTTTTCATGCCCAGGAACAGCCAGAGTCACGGCTTGGTCACGGATTCAACTCGACACACCCCAGTCCAGCGCCGCCGAATAATCAACAAGCCCCGCCTTCTCGACGTCGTACCGGGAAGTGATCGCGGACGACGAATGCCCCAACTGCTCCGCCGCCTGAACCCCTCGACGTCAGCAGAGGTGAGAGGTGCCCTGGGGCTCGACTCGAACAATGGGCAACAAAAAGTGGGATTCACGGCGCAGATCGTGACGCCGTCGTCGCACCCGGGGATTCTTGGCTCTTCGCAGTTGAGGGGGTAGGTGGCTGAGCGCGTCGGTCGCCGGATGAGGGTCGAGGCCTTCCGATGATGGAAGTTCTCACACTGACCATCTGCCGGAAGACCTCGACGTGCACCACGCTACCTTCGCGACCCCTGATCTGACCGTGTTCTGCCATCTCGACGAGCTCGGCCTCGTGGCCACCGGTCAGCTTTTTGAGCCGGATCGCGCGGTGATCGAGTGCCGCGTCGCCGAGCCGGATCCGTGGTGCCGGGGATGCGGTAGCCAGGCGCTCTCGCGCGGGACGGACACGCGGCGTCTCGCCCACGAGCCGTTCGGTCATCGCCCGACGACGCTGCTGGTCCGGGTCCGCCGCTACAAGTGCTCGGGATGCGGACGGTCCTGGCGTGAGGACCTCACGGCAGCGGCGCCCGAGCGAGCCAAGCTGTCCCGTAGCGGGATGCGGTGGGCGTTGGAAGCGCTCGTGATCGACCACCTCACCGTCGCCCGCGTCGCCGCCGGACTCGGTGTCGGTTGGCACACGGCGAACAACGCGGTCCTCGCTGAAGGGCGTCGAGTGCTGATCGACGATCCCGCCCGGTTCGACGGCGTCGCCGTGATCGGCGTCGACGAGCACGTCTGGCGCCACACGAGAGTCGGCGACAAGTACGTCACCGTCATCATCGACCTCACCCCGAACCGCGACAAGACCGGCCCCGCCCGTCTGCTGGACATGATCGAGGGTCGCTCGAAAGCCGTGTTCAAGACCTGGCTCGCCGCACGCCCGCAGGACTGGCGCGATGGTGTCGAGGTCGTCGCGATGGACGGGTTCACCGGCTTCAAGACCGCCGTCAGCGAGGAGCTCCCGGACGCGCAGGCGGTGATGGACCCGTTCCACGTCGTCCGCCTCGCCGGCGACGCCCTCGACACCTGCCGTCGTCGCGTCCAGCAGTGCCTGCACGGCCGGCGGGGCCGCAAAAACGATCCGCTCTACAAGGCCCGCCGCATCCTCCACACCGGCGCGCAGCTGCTCACTGACCGGCAGCAGACCCGTCTCGAGGCACTGTTCGCGGTCTCCGAGCACGTCGAGGTCGAGGCGACCTGGGGCATCTACCAGCGCGTGATCGCCGCCTACCGCGAACCCGATCGGAAGACGGCGAAGAAGCTGATGACAGCCGTCATCGATTCCGTCTCCAGCGGCGTCCCCGCCGCGCTCGTGGAGGTCCGCAAGCTCGGCCGCACGCTCAAGCAGCGCGCCGCCGACATCCTCGCGTTCTTCGACCGGCCCGGCACGTCCAACGGGCCAACAGAGGCGATCAACGGGCGCCTGGAACACCTCCGCGGCTCCGCCCTCGGATTCCGGAACCTCACGAACTACATAGCCCGATCGCTGCTCGACACCGGCGGCTTCAGGAACCACCTACACCCTCAAATGCGATGAGCCGGATTCTTTCGGCGAGTGACGCAATCGAAATTCGTACCGTTTCCTCTTCTTGCTCGAAGGATTCTGCAGACGTCGGACCCCGCGCGACGAGCTCGGTCGATGCCGCGCTCTTGCGCACCGGCGGGTGGGCGAGGGCGCCGTTTCGCGGCTCAGGCGACGGCAACGGCGTGGATCGGCACATGGTACGGATCTGAAACAGTTCGACGTATTCGATTCGTCAGTAGGTTCCCTGGAAGAACAAAAAACTCAGAAGTGCGTTCTCACGTGGCACAACTCTCTATGACGCCCCAGAAATGATAGGTTTGGCTGTGAAATTCAATGACATTGACTAGGGAGGCTTGATGTCTCACTCCATCGACAACGGAGAGACCACTGACCAGCAGAAGCCCCGCTCCTACCGGGGAGGCGTCAGCTCTCTGAAGGCTGGGGCCAGCCAGGTCCTGGGTATCGGCAAGGTGGCCTCCCGCTTGGGCCCCAAGCAGATCAAGGACGAAATCCAGATCGCCAAGCTGGAGATGAAGGACAAGGGCGTCAAGCTCGGCGTGGGCGCTGCCTTCGTCGTGGTCGGCCTCGTGTTCCTGCTCTTCGCGACCATTGCTCTGATCGGCGCGGCCATTGCCGGTCTCGCGACCGTGATGCCGCTGTGGCTCTCGGCCCTGCTCTTCGCCGCCTTGTTCATTGTCCTGCTGGCAATTTTCGCGCTCATTGGCCTGCTGAAGATCAAGAAGCAGCTTCCGCTCAAGCCGGAATCCGCGATCTTCGGCTTCCTCTACGACCTCGGGGTTGCCAAGGAAGGCTCGTCCTACACCTCCAGCCGCGTGCGCCGTGAGATGCAGGAGAAGCAGGAGGCCAAGGCCGACGAGAAGCAGAAGGCCAAGGAAGAGAAGAAGAACCAGGAGAAGTCGGGTCAGGCGCCGGAGAATGCGCAGCCCACTCAGGACCAGCTGGAGCAGCGGACCAAGGCCCGCCGCGACCACCTGAAGTCCCTCCGGGACGACTTCGGGAACCAGTTCTCCTCTGTCCAGTCCTCCGCCTCGGGGCTCGTGGACAAGTCCAAGTCCGACGCCCAGTCGGCTCCGGACCGGGCGAAGTCGGCGGCCTCGAACTTCACCGCCAACGTGTCCGACCCGGAGAACATCAAGGCCCGGTGGAAGCCGTTGACCGCATTCGCCGTTTCGGTCGGAGCGGTCTTCGTGTTCCTCGGCCGCCTGTTCAAGAAGAACTGACCCGGCTGACGAGTCACCGGCCTCGGGCCGAAGAAGACGCCCGCTCACCATCCGGTGGGCGGGCGTCTTCGTGTGTTCCCCGGCGAAGACCGGGGTGAACCATGAAATACGCCTCACCCGATGACGAGGGACAGCTCGTCCTCGGTCGGTAGACTGTGGGGGACCGCGTGGACGCCACGACCCACCGAGCAGACGACGGAACGCGACCGAGCTATGACTACCAGACCCTTGAAGATCCTCATCGGCGCGGACACCTATCCGCCGGACATCAATGGTGCCGCACAATTCGGGCATCGGTTGGCGGAGGGCATGCGGGATCGCGGTCACGACGTGCACGTGCTTGCGGCACGGACCACCAGCGGTCCTTCGTACGACATCGAGATCGATGGCATCACCGAGCATCGGCTGCGTTCCCACCACCCGCCGACACACCCGTACTTCCGGTTCTGCTTCCCCTGGGAGATGCAGTGGAGGGTCGGCCGGTTGCTCGAGGAGATCAAGCCCGACGTCGTGCACATCCAGTGCCACTACATCATCGGTCGCATGCTGTCCTGGGAGTGCAAGCGTCGGGGCATCCGGTTGGTAGCCACGAACCACTTCATGCCGGAAAACCTGAACCCCTTCCTCCCGTTCCCGAAGCTCGCGCTGGATGTCATCGCGAAGTGCTCCTGGATGGATATGGAGCGGGTGCTCGGTCGGGCCGATCACGTCACGACGCCGACGCCGATCGGCGCGAAGGCGATGCACGATCACGGGTTTGCGACGCCCGTCATCCCCGTGTCCAACGGCATCGACTCGGCGGCCTACGAACTGGGTCCGGGGGAGGAGGTCGACAAGCGCGACCACCCGGTGATCTTCTTCGCCGGTCGCCTGGCGGTCGAGAAGAACATCGACGTGCTGATCAAGGCCCTGGCGCTGTTGCCGGAGGAACTCGACGCTCATCTGGAGCTCGCCGGCAGCGGCGAGATCGAGGACGATCTCAGGGCGGTCGCCCGCGACGCCGGGGTCGAAGACCGGGTGCACTTCCTCGGGTTCGTCTCCGACGCCGAGCTTCGTGCCGGATACCTCCGGGCCGATGTCTTCTGCCAGCCGGGAACCGCCGAGTTGCAGTCGCTCGTGACGCTCGAGGCCATGTCGGCCTCGAAGCCCGTGGTCCTCGCCGATGCCCTCGCCCTGCCGCATCTTGTCAGGGCCGGAGAGAACGGATACCTCTTCGAGCCGGGCAACGAGCAGGACCTCGGGGAGAAATTGGCGCGCGTCCTCTCTGCGTCGCCCGAAGAACGACGTCGCATGGGCGAGGTCAGCCACACCATGGTCAAGAAGCACGACGTCGACAAGACCTGGGACGTTTTCGAGTCCATGTACGACGGTTCGTACAGCGGCTCAGAAGGTCAGTGATTCGAAGGCCACGCCCCGACCGACAAGGGGATGGACGTTCGTCGTCCCGGGATGCGGTATCCTGGATTGCCGGTCTGTCCCGTTTTCTGCGGGACCCAGACCGCGCCTTCGGGGGGTTAGCTCAGCTGGTCAGAGCAGAGGACTCATAATCCTTTGGTCGCGGGTTCAAGCCCCGCACCCCCTACCACCAGGCCCGCCCGTCCCGGAACGATCCGGGTGCGGCGGGCTCTTTGCCATCTCCCGACCCTTTTCGGTGCGACGGACCGTGCATGTGCAGGCCGCAAGTGCGGGCTCATTTTCCCGTGCGTGACCAGTCGACGTCGCGACCGATGGTGGGAGCCCATTTCTCGATGGTTTCGGTCTTCCAGCCGTACCACTCGGACGTCTTGGACCCGTGCAGTATCGCGTCGGGCTTCGGCATGGTGCCTGCATTGTGGCGCTGTTGGATGGCGGCTGGGGTCATACCGAGGGCCACTGCGATCTTGTGGCGGCTGACGTAGTGAATGGTCACGAGTGATGAATTCCTTCCGAGCCCACAGGCTCTCGGTCGGGCTCTGCACCATCAGACTAGGTGATTTCGGACTCTGCGGCAGTGCGTGGTTCACAGCGTGGGACGTGCCGGTGCCACGGACCCCGACCACGCTCGTCCGCCAGGGGCGGGGTCGCGGGACCGCGGCAGGAGGACGGAGGGACGCAACGCTCCGACCAGGCTCAGCGGGTTGATGTATTCCTCTCCTTCTCTGACGCCCCAGTGCAGGCACGACGCACAGCCCTCGTGCTTCAGCTCGGGATCACGACGAGCTATGACGGTGCCCGCGGTGACATGTGTTCCTCTCGGAAGCTGGTCGACCACGGGCTCGAAGCTGGTCCGGAATCCGTCCTCCGTGGTGATGGTGATGACGCCGCGATCCACGACCCGGCCCGAGTGGGATACGGTCCCGGGCGCAGGTGCCCGTATCTCCTGGGCCTTGGCGCAGTCCAGGTCGATGCCGCGGTGTCCCGCCTTCCATTTCTGAGCGGGTTTCGCGAAGGCGCGAACAACGGCTGGTCTCGGGGAGAGGGGCCAGCTCCACGACGGGGTGCGAAGGGATGCCGCGGAAGGCACGGGCCAAGCCGCGGACAGAACCAGGAGCGAGGTCAGAACCAACGCGAGACGTGAACGCATGACATTAGTAGATCGCGGCTCGCGCGTCGGGCCGGCGTCGCGCGCTGGGTCCGGCCGTGGCCAGTGGAAAAGTGTGATTGATGTCGGTGGATATTTTGTCGGTGGACAATTCGCGCGTGCTGTATAGTTGCCGTAGCAGTGGACGATCTGTGTCCGCTGACTTCGCGTGACCTGTGCGTCCTTCGGCAGAAGAAGGACGGTGCCAGCCAACGGTCCGCCACCCGCGCGGTGGCGGTGACGGCAGGTTCAGGACCCGCCCGGGGCCTCCCGGCGGTGAATCGCAGATCGCCAGGAACGTGGTGGGCGCGTGCCCGCCCGAGACAACCGATAACTACGAGGACGGTGCGTGACCCAGAAGCACGTGGGGCGTACCGCACCAAAGGAGACGACATGCCCGTCGTAACTATGCGCCAGCTGCTCGATTCCGGTGTCCACTTCGGTCACCAGACCCGCCGCTGGAACCCGAAGATGAAGCGCTTCATCTTCACCGAGCGCAACGGCATCTACATCATCGATCTGCAGCAGTCGCTCGAATTCATCGACCGCGCGTTCGAGGCCGTCAAGGCAACCGTCGCGCACGGTGGAACCATCCTCTTCGTGGGCACCAAGAAGCAGGCCCAGGAAGCCATCGCGGAGCAGGCAACCCGCGTCAACATGCCGTACGTCAACCACCGTTGGCTCGGCGGCATGCTCACCAACTTCGCCACGGTCTCCAAGCGCATCGAGCGCATGAAGGAACTCGAGCAGGTCGACTTCGACGACGTCGCCGCCTCGCAGTACACCAAGAAGGAGCTCCTGCTGCTCCGTCGCGAGTTCGAGAAGCTCGAGAAGACCCTGGGCGGTATCCGCAACCTGTCCAAGACCCCGTCGCTGCTGTGGGTCGTCGACACCAAGAAGGAACACCTCGCGGTCGACGAAGCACAGAAGCTCGGCATCCCGGTCGTTGCGATCCTGGACACCAACTGCGACCCGGACGAAGTCGCCTTCCCGATCCCGGGCAACGACGACGCGATCCGCTCCGTCAACCTGCTGACCCGCGTGGTCGCCGACGCCGTGGCCGAAGGCCTGCTCGAGCGCAACAACAAGCAGGCCGGCAAGGCAGACGCCCCCGAGGAGCCCATGGCAGAGTGGGAGAAGGAACTTCTCGAGCAGCACGAGGCTCAGAAGGCAGAGAAGGCCGCCGACGCCGAGACCTCCGAGAAGGCTTCGGAGTCCGAGGCACCGGAGAAGACCGAGGCCGAGGAATCCGCCGAGGCTTCGTCCAACTAATCCCCCGTTGACCGGTCCGCGCACGATCGGACCGCACAGCAACCGCAGGGCCGGGCCGCACCGGCCCGGCCCTGCGTCGACGTGCTCATCACAAAACCTAAGGAGTTCAGATGGCGAACTACACTGCAGCCGATATCAAGGCGCTGCGCGAACGCACCGGTGCCGGCATGCTCGACGTCAAGAAGGCTTTGGACGAAGCCGAGGGCGACCAGCAGAAGGCCATGGAGATCATCCGCGTCAAGGGTCTCAAGGGCGTCACCAAGCGCGAAGGCCGCGCGACCGCTGAAGGCCTCGTCGCCGCGCGCGTCGAGAACGGCGTCGGCTACCTCGTCGAGGTCAACTCGGAGACCGACTTCGTGGCGAAGTCCGCTCCGTTCATCGAATTCGGCAACGACGTTCTCGAGGCGGCCGTGAGCGCGGACGCCGGCAGCCTGGAGGACCTCCTGAAGGCGACCTCCAAGGGCAAGACCGTGGAGGAGCAGGTCACCGAGGCCGGCGCCCTGCTCGGCGAGAAGGTCGTCGTTCGCCGCGTCGCACGCCTCGAGGGCGACAACGTGGCCGTCTACCTGCACAAGACCTCGAAGGACCTGCCCGCACAGGTCGGCGTCCTTCTCGCCGTCGATGGCAAGGACGCGGAGGAAGTCGCCCACGACGTCGCCGTCCACATCGCCGCCATGGCACCGAAGTTCCTCGACGAGTCCGCGATCCCGGCCGAGCAGGTCGAGTCCGAGCGTCACATCGCCGAAGAGACCGCCCGTTCCGAGGGCAAGCCCGAGAAGATCATTCCCCAGATCGTCCAGGGACGTCTGAAGGGCTTCTTCAAGGAGAACACCCTCGTCGACCAGGACTTCGCCAAGGACTCCAAGAAGTCCGTCGGCCAGGTTCTGGAAGAGGCAGGTGCCCAGGCGACCGGGTTCGTGCGTTTCCGCGTCGGCAACTGACAAACCCAGTGATTGAGGGAGCGTCCACCGCGAGTGGGCGCTCCCTCTTTGCGTAAGCTGTTTGCGACAGCGCAGACCAACCACGACCAGCAGGGCCGGGAGCCCAGGAGGATCAATGTCCGTCAATACCACCCCCTCAGCCGCACCCCACCGCCGTCGCGTCTTGCTCAAACTCTCGGGAGAGGTTTTCGGCGGCGGCCGCGTCGGCATCGACACCGCGGTCGTGCGCAAGTTCGCCGAGCAGATTGCCTCGACCGTGGGGCAGGCGGAAACCTCGATCGTCGTCGGCGGCGGAAACTTCTTCCGGGGCGCTGAACTCTCCTCGGCAGGCCTCGACCGCTCGCGCGCCGATTACATGGGCATGCTCGGCACGGTCATGAACTCCCTGGCCCTCCAGGACATCCTCGAACAGAGCGGGGTGGACACCCGCGTGCAGTCGGCCATCGAGATGGCCCAGGTCGCCGAGAACTACATCCCTCGGCGTGCCATCCGCCACATGGAGAAGGACCGCGTGGTCATCTTCGGCGCCGGAGCGGGGCTCCCCTACTTCTCGACCGATACCGTGGCTGCGCAGCGAGCCCTCGAGATCGGCGCCGACGAGGTCCTGGTGGCCAAGAACGGCGTCGACGGCGTCTACACGGCGGATCCGAAGGTCGAGCCCGACGCCGAGATGCTGACCCACCTGACGTACGGCGAAGCCCTTCACCGCGACATCCGCGTGATGGACCAGACGGCGTTCAGCCTGTGCAAGGACAACAACGTGACCATGCGCGTATTCGGCATGCAGGGTGAGAACAACGTCGCACGCGCAATCCTCGGTGAGGAGATCGGCACGCTGGTTACCGCCTAGTCCCCGGGCACGGCGGTTAGCCCCGCCCCGAGCGGGGTGGCTAGACTGATTCAGGAGACTTTCGCCGACGTCGCGACCGGTCCGTCCGGGCCGGTGCGACGCCGCAGCGGCCCGGCCGGAACAGCCGGGTGCACAGAGAATGAGGAGATCGAAGTGATCGAAGAAGCCCTGTCCGACGCCCGCACCAAGATGGGCAAAGCCGTCGACGCCGCAAAGGAAGACTTCGCCGCCGTGCGCACCGGCCGCGCCAACCCGTCGATGTTCTCCGGCGTGCTCGTCAGCTACTACGGAACCCCGACCCCCTTGCAGCAGCTCGCTTCCTTCCAGAACCCCGACGCTCGCACGCTCCTCATCACCCCGTTCGACAAGACCTCGCTCAACGACATCGAGAAGGCCCTGCGCGATTCCGACCTTGGCGCGAATCCTGCCAATGACGGCAACGTGATCCGCGTGGTGATGCCGGAACTCACGGAGGAGCGCCGCAAGGATTACGTGCGCGTGGTCTCGGGCAAGGCCGAGGACGCCCGCGTCTCGGTCCGCAATATCCGGCGCACGGCCAAGACCTCGATCGAAAAGGCCGTCAAGGACGGCGAGACCGGCGAAGACGAGGGCAACCGGGCCGAGAAAGAGCTCGACGCCATCACGAAGAAGCACATCGAGCAGATCGACGACCTGCTGAAGCGCAAGGAAGCCGAGCTGCTCGAGGTCTGATGTCGTCTCCCGCAGACCCCTCGACCTCGCCCAGGAAACAGTCCAAGGTCGGCAGAGACCTGCCGGCCGCCATCGGCGTCGGCGCGAGCCTGGTCGTGGTCGTCATCATCGGACTGTTCTTCGTCCCGCTGGTGATCGTGGCCCTCGCGGCCCTCGCGGCCGCCGTCGGCACGTGGGAAGTCGGTCGGTCCCTCAACCACAAGAGGGGAATGCGGATCCCACTCGTGCCCGCCGTCGTGACGGGCGCACTGTTTCCCTTCGCCGCCTATTACGGCGGGGGAGAGGCCCTGATTCTGTCGGTCCTCGGAGCCGTCGTTCTGCTGACTCTCTGGAGGGCCTTCGGGCGAAAAGACGGAATGCTCCAGTCCATCATGGGCGGGATCTTCGTGATGAGCTGGGTCCCGTTCATGCTGGCCCTTGCGGTCCTGATCTTTCGTGAGGACAATGGGGCCGCCAAGGTATTCACGATCGTGCTCATGGCCATCGGCAACGATACCTGGGGGTACATCGCGGGCGTTCTGTTCGGGAAGCACCCCATGGCCCCGAGAATCAGCCCCAAGAAGACTTGGGAAGGGTTCGCGGGCTCGATGGTCGGTTCCATGGTGGTGGGAGTGCTGTGCGCGGTTCTCCTGCTGCACGCGCCGTGGTGGAACGGGCTGGTGATCGCCGTCCTGCTCGTCATCGCCTCGACGGTCGGGGACCTCGCAGAATCGATGGTCAAGCGCGAAATCGGCATCAAGGACATGAGCAATATCCTTCCCGGCCATGGCGGAGTCATGGACAGGCTGGATTCGATCGTCTTCGCCGCGGCCATCGGCTACGTCATCTTCGCCGCACTGCTGGTCTGACCCAACCCGATATTCACTGGAGGAAGCCATGCCCGGCTCATCGGTCCGAGAACCCAACGACGCCGCGACCGCGACGCAGGAAACCCATCGCATAGGTCGGGTCCCGCGCAAGCACAAGGGATACTCGACTCAGCAGGTTCGACAGATCCTCGACCGGTGCGGACAGCAGGTCGAATCCCTGCGTGCCGGCAACCCGGAGCTGACGATTACCGCCGCCGAGATCCGAGGCGCCGAGTTCGACCAGGAAAAGTGCGGCTACCGGCCGGCCGATGTCGACCGGGCCCTGGAATCCTACGAAGACCATTTCGCCGAGGTCGAGAAGAACGAAGCCCTCCGTCACGAAGGACAGGATGCCTGGCACGACCACGCATCGGCCTTGGCGGACCTCGTGATGGGCAGGCTCAAGCGACCCGATGGTGAGCGGTTCCGACGCCCCGCCAGGCGCCGCACCGAAGGGTACTTCGTGGGCGACGTGGACCGTTTGTGCAGGGAGTTGCTGGACTACTTCCGCAACTCAGACGACGTCTCGCCGGCCAAAATCCGCAGCGCCTCGTTCAGGCCCGCGACCACCAAACACGCCTACGACGAGGCCCAGGTGGACGCGTTCCTGGAACGAGCCATCCAACTCACTCAAGCATTGCGCTGATTGCGCCCCGGCGGTCGACGACCGCGGACGCTGATCACATCGTCCGACGACCGCCGTGACCCTTCCGACACCGCGGCGCCGTGCTCTGGAAGGAGAAGTCTATGCGCAGTATTGCTCGCATCATGAGGGCCACCGGCTCGCTCTGGCCCTTCTACCTCGGCATCCTGATCTGTTCGGTGCTCACGGCGGTCGGGTCGCTCGCCACACCCTTTGTGCTGAAGTTCGCGACCGACGCTGTCGTCGCGGCTCTCAATGGGCACGGCGAGTCGACCGTCCGCATCATTTTCACGTTCGCCGGGCTGTACCTGGTCATGCAGTTGTTCAGCACGTTCATCTCGAATTACGGCGGATACCTGGGCGACATCATGGGACAACGCATGCGCTCCCTTCTGTCGACCCGGTATTTCCACAAATTGTTGAGCCTGCCGCAGAGCTACTTCGACACCCAGCTGACCGGGTCCGTGGTCTCCCGCCTCAACAGGTCGATCGCGGAAGTCACGTTCTTCATCAAGTCGATGTCGAACAACTTCTTCTCGACCATCATCACGACGATCGCAGTGCTCATCATCATGTTCGTCTACTACTGGCCGTTGGCCCTCCTGCTGCTCGTGATCTACCCGACCTATTTGTGGCTCACCGGTCTGACCAGCCGGAAGTGGCAGGTTTGGGAACGCGACAAGAACGAGCACATCGACCTGGCGGGCGGACGATTCAACGAAGTGATCTCGCAGCTCAGGGTGGTCAAGTCCTTCGGTACGCAGGCCAGGGAACTCGCGGCCTTCACCCGGCATTTCACGGACACCGTGTCACTGACCAAGAACCAGTCGCGGCATTGGCACCGCATGGACAACTTCCGCAGGTCGGCGCTGAACATCGTGTTCTTCCTGATGTACCTGCTGATCTTCTGGAAAACCCTCGAAGGCGATTTCTCCCTCGGCGACATGGTGCTGATGATCCAGCTGATGGCGATGGCTTCCCAGCCTGTCGCGATGCTCTCGTGGATCATCGACTCGGCGCAGCGGGCGATCGCCGGATCCCGCGAATATTTCGAGGTCATGAGCCTGCCGGACGATCCGCGCTCGGGCTCCGTGGTTGCCCCGACGGTGACCGGCACGATCGACCGAGTCTCGCCCGACGGCCGCGAGGAGCGGGCCCCGATGTCGAATTCGTCGGAGAGCCTTCCCGACCCGGTCATCACCTTCGAAGACGTTGCCTTCGCCTACGACGGCGAGCAGGACGTTCTCCGGGACATCAATCTGGCCGTCTCCCGGGGCGAGAAAGTGGCCTTCGTGGGCGAGTCCGGGGGCGGGAAATCCACCCTGATGTCCCTCCTCCAGGGCCTGTACATGCCCACCGAAGGCCGGGTGACGGTCGCGGGATTCGACACCTCGACCTCGACCCTGGGGCAAATGCGCGAGGCCATGGGCATGGTGTTCCAGGATGCCTCCTTGTTCTCCGGAACCATTGCGGAGAACATCTCCTATGCGAGGCCCCAGGCCACGAGCGAGGAGATCGTGGAGGCCGCGAAGCAGGCCAACGCCGATGTCTTCGTCCAGCAGTTTGCCGACGGCTACGATTCCCTGATCGGCGAACGCGGCCTCAAGCTCTCGGGCGGACAGAAGCAGAGGATTGCGGTCGCCCGCGCAATTCTCAAGGACGCACCGATCCTGATTCTCGACGAGGCCACCAGCGCGCTGGACACCCGGTCCGAACGCGTGGTGCAGGAGGCGCTGGACCGGTTGATGATCGGGAGAACCAGCCTGATCATTGCGCACCGATTGTCGACGATCTCGGCCGTCGACCGCATCGTGACGCTCGAGAACGGGCGGATCAGGGAAGTCGGCACGCCGAGCGAGCTCGCGACCTCGGGCGGCATCTATTCCGAGTTGCTGGAACTGCAGATGTCCGCCACGGCCGCGGATCGGCAGCGACTCAAGAAATTCGGCATCGTCGGCTAGGCCGCACCAGGATTGGGCGAGGTGTCTCCGGTACCGTCGGTATCGCCGACTGTCGAAAGGATCACCATGAAGCTCTCCCGCACGGTCATCGTTTCCGGGCTCCTGGGTACCAGCGTTCTGGGCCTCGCGGGTCCGGCGGCCCAAGCATCGGAGGCGGCCCCGACCTCACACGAGATCTCGCCGTACCTCAACGTCAGCCAGTCCAACGTCCACACGCTGCAGGAAAACCAGGCGGCCACCGGCGTCTCCGCGGCGACCCTGGCATTCCTCAACGCGCGACCCGGAAGCTGTGAGCTCCAGTGGGACGCAGCCGCCGGGCAGGGGCCGGGGTATCTCCAGGAACAGATCGCGCAGTACCAGCAGGCCGGTGGCGCGGCCACGATCTCCTTCGGTGGAGCAGGCAACCGGGACAACCTCTTGGCCCACACGTGCGACGACGTCGGCCGCATCACCGATGCCTACAAGCAGGTCGTGGACACCTACGGTGTCACGCACCTCGACTTCGACCTCGAGCAAGGTGCCCAGAGGGACGACGCCGCCAACCAGCGCCGCAACCAGGCACTGGCCCAGCTCCAGCAGGAACGGCCCGGAGTCACGGTCGATTACACCTTCCCTGTCGAGCCGAGAGGATTGGGCCCGGACGCCCAGGGCGTGCTGTCCGATGCGGCGACCAAGGGCGTGTCTGTCAACACCGTGAACATCATGACGATGGACTTCGGCAAGGAACAGGACACCGTCCGTTCCGGGAAATACGCCATCGACGGGACCAACGCACAGCTGGCGGAGCTGTACGGCGAGCAACGTCCAGGACTCGGAGTGACCTTCAGTATTGGCGAGAGCGCCAACCAGCAGGACTTCACCCAGGAGGACGCCAGGGAGCTCCAGAGCTATGCCGTCGAGCAGGGAGCGTCCAAGCTGTCCTATTGGCAACTGGCCAAGGACGCCGAGACCGATTACGGCTATTCCCGGACACTGGCCGACCTCGGATAGGTCAGCCGGATGTGGTCGGGATGTCCGGCCACCCCGTGTACTGCTCGGCGAGGAAAGCCTGACCGTGCACGGAATCGACCACGGATCGCAGCTCTCCTCGGTGTCTCGCGGAGGCGAAGGTGCTCTCCTCAGGGTCCTGGTGCAGCATCCCGGTCATCCAGTAGGAGAAGTTCTGCGCCTTCCAGACCCGTGAGAGGGCGGTCGAGGAGTACTCGTCCAGCAAAGCGCTGTTGCCTCGGACCGCCGAGGCCAGGGCCGGCGCGAGAACCCGAACATCCGCGAGCGCCAGGTTGAGGCCCTTGGCACCCGTGGGCGGAACCGTGTGCGCGGCGTCGCCGGCCAGGACCAACCGCTCGTATCTCATGGGATCGCACACGAAGGACCGGAACTTGAGTACGGTCTTCTCGAAGATGGGCCCGGTTTTCAGTTCCAGGTGATCCGGACCGTCGATGCGTTTTTGGAGTTCGTTCCAAATGTCCTCGTCGCTCCATGCATCAGGGTCGGTGTCCGGGTCGCACTGGAAATACATGCGCTGTACGTCCGCGCTGCGCTGTGAGATGAGTGCGAAGCCGCGAGGGGACCGGGCGTAGATGAGCTCAGGGGCGCTCGGGGCGGCGGTGGCCAGGATCCCGAACCAGGCAAAGGGGTAGGTGGTCGACGAGTGCGTGCGCCGTTGCGCCGGAATGGCGTTGCGGCACACGGATCGTGACCCGTCGGCGCCCACGACGTACCGGGCACGGACCACTCGGCTGGACCCGTCCGATTCCACGAAACGTATCCCAGGATTCTCGGAGTCGATGTCCAGGGGGTGGGCCTCGGAGACTTCGTACCGGACGTCCATGGCGTGATGGTGTGTGGCCGAGGCCAGATCGTGGAAGACCTCGTTCTGCGGATACAACCAGACCGATTCGCCGACCAGCTCGCGGAAGTCGACCCGATGGGACTCTCCGTCGAAACGCAGATCGATGCCGTCGTGCCGGTGTCCTTCGGACAGCACCCGTGACCCGAGGTCTTCGTGGGCGAGCATCTCGACGGACCCGTGTTCCAGAATCCCTGCCCGGTGCGTCCGATGGATTTCTTCCTCGCCCCGAGAATCGACAGTGACCGTGGACAACCCCTCGCGGCGCAACAGGTGGGCGAGCATGAGGCCGGCAGGGCCTGCTCCTATGATGGCGACGTCCACCGACCGGTCCGACATAATTCTCCTTTCGACGTTTGTTCCAGCTCACATCTGATGGGTGAGATCGCCCAACGCTCGTTCGCATGCCGAACAAGCCGCCTCGAGGGCGGACGGGGAGCGGTATGCTCCGCACGCTCGGTCCCCGCCGAGGACCGGGGATCGCAACTTAATGCATTCCGAGGCGAAGTGTCTCTGCTGATACGGTGACTTGGGCCTCGCCACCCATCGTTCCCCACGAGGAGTCCGGCATCCGCCTTCGGGCGTCGAACCGACTGAACTCTTCCCTGGTGCGGGCGAACGGTCCCGAACGGCCCTCACCTTCTTCGACGCTGACTTTGGAGAGATTCTTGACTCTGCCCCAGACCGTTTCCCTGGTCCTGCTCATCCTGGTCCTGATCGGGGCCGTGTGGAAAAAGATCAACATCGGGATTCTCTCCCTGTGCGCGACTTTCGTGCTGCTCATCGTCTCCGGAGCCTCCGCGGACGAGGTCTACAAGAGCTTCCCCGCCGATCTGGTGGTGCTGATCATCGGCGTTTCCCTGATGTTCAGCCATCTGGAGCTCAGCGGGGCGATCCGATGGATCATCAACGGAGTCTTCACACTGGTTGGGCCGCGCCATGGCCTGATTCCATGGGTCGGCTTCCTGCTCGGCGGATTCCTCTCGACCGTCGGAATCTTCAGCACGGGGCCGGTAGCAATCCTGGTTCCGATCATCGCATTCGTCTCCGTGACCTACCCCGGTACGTACTTGATCAACGCCTTGGGCGTGATCATGGGGGCCATCGGCTTGGGGATGTCGCCCCTGAACCCCACAGGAGCCACCCTCCAGCACCTGGCGAGCAAGGCCGGCGTCTCCTACTCGGGCTGGGGCCTGTGGCTCGTGGCCGTCGTGGTCACCGCCGTCGCGCTCGCGGCCCTCCAGGTGCTCTTCCGGAACCTGGCCAAGCGAGGCAAGGCACTCGTCGAACCACGCGCCTCACAGGTCGAGGAAGGCGCCGGCTCCAGCTCCGAATCGATCAACACTGCCTACGCGGTGGCATCGATCATCGGTCTGGTCCTGTTCGTGGTCTGCGTGATCGCCTTCGGGTTCGACGTCGGGCTCACCGCCATGGCGGTCACCGCCGTGTTGCAGCTGATTTTCCACCCGGAGCAGAAGGAGATGCTGGGGCGCGTCCCGTGGGGAGCGACACTGCTGATCGGTGGCCTGCTGACGTATCTCGGTCTCCTGGAATCCGTGGGAACCATCGACTCGATCCAGAACTCGATGAGCGGCGTGGCCTCGGGGGCGATTCTCCTCCTGGTCCTGGCCTACCTGACCGCGGTCCTGTGCAATGTGGAGTCCTCCGCCCTGGGCGTGCTGAGCCTGACCATGCCCCTGGTCTTCGGTTTCTTCACGGATTCCCCGCATATCTTTTGGATCGTGGCGGCGGTTGCGGTGCCTTCCGGTCTCATGGTGATGAACCCGATCCACATCGCCGGAACACTCGTGGTCGCCAACGCGCAACAGGACAAGCAGAACGACGTCTTCAGGATGTTCCTCGCGACCTCGCTGGGCATGACGATCGTCGTGCCCGGGATCCTCGCCGTCATACCGCTGGCACTGGGCCTCTGAGAGAGTGGTCACCATGACGACCGACGCATTGCCCGTATCCATCGTCCGCGGTGGGACCAGCCGCGGCGTATTCCTCAGAATCCGCGATCTGCCCCGGGAACCTTCGGCGAGGGACGCGCTGTGCGTGGCGCTCATCGGCAGCCCCGACCCTTTGGCCGTCGACGGTCTGGGCGGCGGAGCGTCGTCGAACAGCAAGATCATGGCCGTGGACGTGCCGGAAGGCATCATCGGCCTGCCCGGAGCGGAGGGGTGCCCGGACGACGTCGACCTGGTGACCCTGTTCGCCCAGGTCGATCCCCGGAGGCCCAGCGTGGATCTGAGCGGCAACTGCGGGAACCTGAGCGCGGCCGCGAGCGCTTACGCCTTGTCCCGTGGCCTGGTCCGTGGCGTGGGCGAACGTTGCTCGGTTCGGGTGTGGAACATGAATACCCGGTCGGTCTACGAGCTCGAGCACGAGCTCTCCGGGGGAGTCCTGCCCCGGTCCGGCGACTTCTCGATGCCCGGGGTGCTCGCCGACGGACCCCGCATTGATATGCGGTTCGAAGCGCCCGGCGGAGAGCAGACCGGAGCTGCCCTGCCGTGCGGACCCGTGTCCTTTCTTCCCGAGGCAGGACTCGAGGCGAGCCTCGTCGATATCACGAACCCCTTGGTCCTCGTTCGGGCCGAGGACGTCGGACTGCCCGCAGGGGCCACGCCCGAGGAGCTCAACGCCCGGACCGAAGTTCTGGATCGCCTCGAAGTCCTGCGGAACGAAGCGGGACGGCGGATGGGGTTGCCCGCGAGCGCGGCGATACCCAAGGTCTCCTGCCTGAACCACGCCGAGGGGTCGCACGAGGTAGGGGTGCGGACGACGTCCCTGGGGGTGTTTCACCATGCCATCCCCGTGACGGCGGCCGTCGCGATCGGCGGGGCATCGGCGCTCGGAGGCACCCTGCTCGATGAATTCTCCGTCCCGACGTCGGACGGCGACCTGCTGATCAGTCAGCCCAAGGGCACCGTGACGACGACGGCGCGCGCCTCCCAGGGGCGGGTGCAATCGGCCGGAATCGCTCGTACCGCACGAATCATTGCCGATGCGGTGGTTCATCCGGCCTGAGGGCGGGCCGTCCGGGCCTGGACTCGCGCACGGCACGGCGCGGAGCGACCGGGAACGTTCCGGGTGCTCGTAGAATCGAGCTCGCGGGCGATGACCGGTCCGCACAAGAAATGAACGGGAGACTGTGTGGATCTTTCTCAAGTCCTGGGCGGCTCGTGGCTGATGTTTGTGGTCGGTGTGCTCGTCATGGCGGTGGGCATTGCTGTATCCATCGCGCTGCACGAGGTGGGGCACCTGATTCCGGCCAAGCTGTTCAACGTGCGCGTGACCCAGTACATGATCGGATTCGGAAAGACCCTGTTCTCCCGGCGCAAGGGGGAGACCGAGTACGGGGTCAAGGCCGTACCGCTCGGTGGATACATCTCGATGATCGGGATGTACCCGCCGGACAAGGACGGTCGCAAGATCACGAGCGACTCCACGGGACTCGTCCAGCAGATGGCGGCGGAGACCCGCAGCATGGAGGCCGAACGCCTGCAACCAGGTGACGAGAACCGGCAGTTCTACCAGTTGCCGATCTGGAAGCGGATCGTCATCATGCTGGGCGGGCCGTTGATGAACCTTCTGATCGGCGTCGTGTGCCTGAGCATCGTGGTGCTCTCCTTCGGCACCAACGAGCCGACGACCAAGGTGGAATCGGTCAACGAATGCATCCAGAAGGTCCAGGCGGGTCGGGACACCCAGCGAACCGATTGCGGACCCGATGACCCCGCGGCCCCGGCCCACGATGCAGGGGTGAAGCCTGGCGACCGGATCATCCGCTTCGCCGACCAGGACATCGAATCCTGGGACCAGTTGACCCGGTTGATCCGCGAGCACGGTGACCAGGAGGTGCCGGTCGTCGTCGATCGGGACGGCAGGCACGTGCAATTGAGCATGACTCCGATGATCACGCAGCGTCCGGTCACCAACGCTGCCGGCGTCCCGGAGACGAAGGCCGACGGCACGCCCAAAACGGAGGACGTCGGGTTCGTCGGCATCGGGCCGGAACAGGAATTGCGGGATGGAACGGTGGGGGACATCCCGCCGGTCATCGGGCAGACCTTCGGCCAGATCGGAGGAGTGATCATCAAGCTCCCCGTGCGTGTGTGGGACGTCGGCGTCGCCCTCTTCACGCAGAAGGAGCGTCCCGCCGATTCTCCGATGTCGGTGGTCGGCGTGGGCCGAGTCGCCGGCGAGGTGGCATCGACCCAGGACATCCCGACCTCTGCCAAAGCCGGGTACATCGTGTCCGTCCTGGGCACCCTGAACTTCAGCCTCTTCGTGTTCAACCTGATCCCGTTGCTTCCGCTCGACGGCGGACACGTCGCGGGCGCACTGTGGGAGGGAATACGCAGGCTCTGGGCCAGGTTGAGAAGAAGAGCAGACCCCGGACATTTCGACCCCATTCGCTTGTTGCCCCTGACGTACGTCGTGGCCGTGGCCTTCATGGGAATGTCGGTTCTGCTGATCGCCGCGGACATTTTCGACCCGGTGAAAATCTTCTGACCCCGGAAGCAGTGACGTCGTGAAATTCTTGGCACAGCGAGGCGAACGCATCTCGGGCCCCACCGTGCGTCCACTGACCGTGGATGACGACGCCGACCTCCTCTCCCTGATCGGTCGCAGCCCTCTGGCGAATCTGTTTCCCCTGGAACACTACGAACGCATTGGTCTGCCCCGACCATCGTTCCTGACCAGGATGCATTCGGCCTCGCCTTTTGTCGGCGTCTTCGAACCCGCCGAACGTGGCGCGGAGGCCGGTCTCCCGGTGCTGGCCGGAGCCTTCTGGCTGGGGGCGAATCTGGTTCCGATTCACCTGGAACGGCAGCATTTCCCCCGAGTCGCGGACTATGTCCTGCGGACCCGCAAACAGCCGGCGTCCGTCTTCGGGCCGGCCGACATGGTCATGCCCCTGTGGGAGAGAATTCGCGGAAGCATGCCCTTGCCTTTCGACGTGCGCCCCGACCAGCCCTTCATGAGTCTGGCCGATCCCGAGGCGGCCCGTCGCGCGGCGCAGCGGGAGACCGCGCGGGGTCTCTCGCCCGTGCGGTGGGCCGTGGCCGAGGACCTGGATGCTCTTCTGCCCGCGAGCGTGTCGATGTTCACGGAGGAAGTCGGGTACTCGCCGATGGAGCGCAATCCGCAGGGGTATACGGAACGAGTCCTCGATTCGGCCAGGACGGGACGCAGCGTGCTGGCCACGGACCCGGAGGGGAACGTGATCTTCAAAACGGACCTGGGGCTGACCGCGGGGGACATGTGCCAGTTGCAGGGCGTGTGGTTGGCCCCGCGTCTTCGGGGACGAGGTCTCTCCGAAGCGTTCCTCGCTCAGGCCTGCGAACTCATCGCCCCCCGATTTCCGCGCATCAGCCTCTACGTCAATGACTACAACGGCCCTGCCCGGGCCCTCTACCGGGCCGTCGGCTTCGAACGGATCGGCACCTTTTCCACGATCCTGATGTGACGGGGGAGAAGGGCCGATCCGGTATGTACCAGGCGGTCGGCTCCTTTAGACTTGTCGAAGACAATCGGCACTCCAGAGAAACGGACACCATAGTTGGCCATTCGCCTTTCCTCGCTCTTCCTTCGCACCCTGCGTGAGAATCCCGTCGACGCGGACGTGGACAGTCACAAACTCTTGGTGCGCGCCGGGTACATTCGCAGGGCGGCACCCGGAATCTACTCCTGGCTTCCCCTGGGGCTCCGGGTGCTGAACAAGGTCGAGACGATCGTGCGCGAGGAAATGGACGCGATCGGCGCCCAGGAGGTCCACTTCCCGGCTCTGCTCCCGAGGGAGCCCTACGAGACGTCGAATCGGTGGACCGAATACGGCGACAACCTCTTCCGGCTCAAGGACCGCAAGGACGCCGACTACCTTCTGGCGCCGACCCATGAGGAAATGTTCACGCTCCTGGTCAAGGACATGTATTCCTCGTACAAGGATCTTCCGGTCACCTTGTACCAGATCCAGACCAAGTACAGGGACGAAGCCCGCCCGCGTGCAGGTCTCCTGCGCGGCCGCGAATTCATCATGAAGGATTCCTACTCCTTCACCGTGGACGAGGCCGGGCTCGAGGATGCCTACCAGGCGCACCATGCCGCGTACCAGCGGATCTTCTCACGCCTGGGGCTCGAGACCGTGATCGTCCAGGCCCAGTCCGGAGCCATGGGCGGATCCCGCTCGGAGGAATTCCTCCACCCGACCCCGATCGGCGAGGACACTTTCGTCCGCTCCGACGGTGGGTACGCGGCCAATGTCGAGGCCGTGACGACCGTGGCTCCCGACCCGATGGACGCGGAGGGTCTGCCGACTGCCCACGTCGAGGAGACACCGGATTCCCCGACGATCGATACCCTCGTGGCACAGGCCAACGCCCTGCACCCGAGGGAGAGCGCGCCCTGGACTGCAGGGGACACCCTCAAGAACCTGTTGGTCACCGTGGTGCTGCCGACCGGCGAGAAGCAGATGGTCGCCGTCGGTATTCCGGGGGACCGCTCGGTCGACCTCAAACGTCTCGAGGTAAGCCTCGCCGACGCGCTGGAGGTCGGTGGTGAGATCGAGGTCAACCAGGCCGACGACGCCGACCTGCGCAGCTACCCGATGCTCGTCAAGGGGTACATCGGGCCGGGTCTCAGCCTGGATGCTCAGACCCTTGGCGCCGATTCGACCACGGGAATCCCGTACTTCGTGGACCCCCGCGTCGTCGCCGGATCCTCGTGGATCACGGGCGCGAACCTGCAGGGCCGTCACGTCTTCGACCTCGTGGCCGGGCGGGACTTCTCCTGGGACGGCGTCGTGGAGGCGTGCGAGGTCCGCGCGGGCGATCCGGCCCCGGACGGCTCCGGCCCGTTGAAGACCGCCCGCGGAATCGAAATGGGCCACATCTTCGCCCTCGGACGCAAATATGCCGATGCCCTGGGCCTGAAAGTTCTCGACTCGAATGGAAAGCTCGTGACCGTCACGATGGGCTCCTACGGGGTCGGCGTCACACGGGCGCTCGCCGCGATTGCGGAGTCCAACCACGACGAACGCGGCCTGATCTGGCCGAGGAACCTCGCTCCGGCAGATGTCCACGTGGTGGCGGCCGGCAAGGGCGAGGAGATCCTGGAAGGCGCCGAGAGCATTGTCGGCCAGCTCGAGTCCGCAGGATTCGAGGTGATCTTCGACGACCGTCCCAAGACCTCACCCGGGGCCAAATTCGGTGATGCCGAGCTTCTCGGCGTCCCGACCGTGCTCGTCGTGGGTCGTGGCTACAAGGACGGCACCGTGGAGATCAAGGACCGCGCGAGCGGTGAATCCCGCGAGGTCGGGATCTCTTCGGTGGTCGAGGAGCTCACCCGAGACATCGGATCATGACCGCTCGGTGCCGTGACGCCGCCGCATAATGGTCGGAATCGAATCGTTGGACCCCGGGGTCCTGGTCCTGGTGCTGCTCGGCGGTTTCCTGGCGGGGTGGGTTGACGCCGTCGTCGGCGGGGGCGGACTGATCCAACTGCCCATCGTGCTGATGGTCCCGGGCATCACTCCCGTCCAAGCCCTCGCGACGAACAAACTCGGGTCCCTCTTCGGGACGAGCACGAGCGCGATCACCTACTTCCGGCGCACGACGACGCCCCTGAAACCCTCGCTGCCCATGGCCGCGGTCGCGTTCTGCGGGAGCTTCGGCGGGGCCATCGTGGCCTCGTCCCTGCCCCAGGCCGTGTTCAAACCGGTGATTCTTCTGGCTCTGGTCGCCGTCGCGGCATTCACGGTGCTGCGCCCGGACGCGGGCCAATTGCACCAGCCGACGACCAGCGAGCGCACGGCCTTGTTGCGCTCCACGATTCTCGGGCTGGTGATCGGCTTCTACGACGGAGTCCTCGGGCCGGGCACCGGATCGTTCCTGATCATCGGTCTGATCACGCTCTTGGGGCAGAGTTTCCTGAGGGCCAGCGCCCAGGCCAAAGTCGCCAACATGGCAACCAACCTCGGGGCGCTCGCCTTCTTCGGTCTCCACGGCTCGATCCTGTGGGCCCTCGGCCTTCTCCTCGGCCTGGCCAACATGGCCGGCGGCTACACCGGGGCCCGGAGCGCCGTCGCGAAGGGAAACGGATTCGTCCGCGTCGTGTTTCTGGCGGTCGTGTCCGTGCTGATCATCAAGACCGGTTGGGACGTGTGGCAGGACCTGGTGCTCGGAAGGAACTAGCCGGACGACGTTCGGGCCGGTGATTCGTGTGGTGCCGGTACGGCGCGAGGTGGCACTTTTGAGCGGTGTGCGGCGCGAGGTGGCACTTTCGTGCGGTTTGGGGCGCGGGTGCGGGCCAGGTGCGGTTCGAGGTGGCACTTTTGAGCGGTGTGGGGCGCGGATGCGGCGCGAGGTGGCAATCTCGTGCGGTTTGGGGCGCGAGGTGGCACTTTCGTGCGCTATTTGCCCCAAAAATCGCACAAATTTGCCACTTCGCGGGCCGCGGCGCACGGGATTGCCACTTCGCGGGCCGCGACGCACGGGATTGCCACTTCGCGGGACAGGGCGCTCAAACTTGCCACCTCGTCGGCACCGAGGCCCCGGAGTACCGCAACACCGAGGCACGCAGCCCCGCAGCCAGGAGGCACCACAGGACCGCAGCACCGAGGCCTCGCAACCCCGCAACTACGAAGCCCCGCAACTACGAAGCCCCGCAGCAGCGCAGCCCCGCAGCAGCCCAGCAGCCCCGCAACCCCGACGCCGCCCCACGGGGGGGGGGGGGGGGGGGGCGGACGCAGGGTCAGGAGATGCCGGGCAGTGCCGGGATGTCCCCGCTGACTTGGGAGGACACGACTGTATTCAAGGCCAGGGAGCGTGCGCCCCACGCCGTCCACGACTTCGTTCCGTGCACGCCGGATTTGCCCGGGTCCTGCGTCCGGATCAGCGCCATCGACTCGTGGGCCAGGTGATCCGCCTGACCGGTCATGACCTTCCCGGGATCCTTCGTGTCGTCGGGAAGGTCGTAGGCCGCGTGCGGCTGGGGAACCGACTCGCAGGCCTGGTCCAAGCCGGCGCGCAACTGCTGGAGCTGGGAGGAATGGACCGAGGCCGCGACGTCGAGACGCTTGGCCGTGTCCTCGGCGGTCCCGTCGACGTCTTCCCGGGCCTGGAAGTACGACTCCGCCCAGGACGAGGAATAGAGACCGGTCAGGATATCGGACAGCTCCTTGGAGTCCTTCGACGAGCCACGCTTCGAATCCCCGGAGGCCGATCCCGCCGATGCCTTGTCCTTGGCGTCGTCGGACATTGCCGGGCACATCCCCTTCGCGTCCAACGCCTGGTTCTGCCCCAGGCCCGTCATGTCCTTGAGCTGGGCACTCGCCGTCGACGACGCGTCACCCACCTCGCTCAGGGAACCATTGAACAGTTGGACCGTGCCCCACTGATTCACAGCGATCGAAACGAGCGTGGCGGCTTCGTCCGAGCTCAGGCCGTCGGTCGAGGCGAGGTCGTAGACGGTCTTCGAACTGCGGGTGATCTCATCGGTCAGCCCGTGAAGATCGGTGGGCCGGCGGGACTCGTCCGCTTCGGCCTTGTCGACGGCCGTGCGGTTGAGGGCATCCAGTTGTTCATCCACGTCGGATTCCAGGTTCTCTTTCTGGAACCCGGAGACCCCTGAGCTCTCGATGCCGGCCCGGAGGGTTTTCAGCTCGGCGGCCGCCTTCTGCTGGGCATCGACGCCGCCCTGTCCGTGCGAGGTCCGCCACCAGACGAAGGCCGACGCCGCGAGGAGCACCAGGAGAACGACCAACACGATCACGAACAGGGTCTTGGCGGCTGCAGTCTTCATGCGTACGTGGTTCCTCTGGTGCTTCGGGTTCCGGGCTCAACTCACCATCATGGCACGTCACCGGGTCCTCTGGGCGCGGTACCCTGGACGCAGGACATGACATGACCATCACAGGAGTTCTTTTGGCCAACAACGGCTCGAACCGCAAGACAGGTACAGGCAAGAACAATTCCCGCGAGCGCCGCAGGATTGCACGTTCGAAGGCCGACGCGGGCTACTCCGACCAGGCGCACCCGCGCAATTCCCTGTCGGACACTCTGGATCTCGACGCCCTGCGCGAGGTCGTCGAACCCGTCGTCGCCGAATTCGGGCTGGTGCTCGAAGAACTGGTCGGGCGAGGGGCAGGCCGGACCCAGACGGTGATGGTCGTCGTCGATCTCCAGGAGGACGACGAAGGAAGCGTTGGTCTCGACACGATCGCGGAAGTTTCCACCGCGGTCTCCGAGGCGCTGGACCGGACCGAGCACGACCCCGAGGAAACCTACATGCTCGAGGTCACCTCGCCCGGGGCGACCCGACGCCTCACTGAACCCCGCCACTGGAAGCGTTCGCGCGGGCGTCTGCTGAAAATCAAGACGGCCGACGGACAGTCCTTCCTGGCTCGTCTCGAGGAGACCGACGGGACGACCGCCACCATCGCCCGCAAGAAGGACACACCCAAGGGGGTGCCTGCCAAATATTCGGAGCCCGAAGACCTCGCGATCTCGGATGTGAATTCCGCCCAGGTCGAGGTCGAGTTCAGTGACTGAAGGATCCCGGCTAGAATAAGTCGGAATGCAGGGGCCGACCAGGACGAGGTCCGGGCCCAGCCGGGTGCCGGGGCGCGATTGCGCCCCGGTGCTTTGGCACTTGGAGCAAGGAAAGGCCAGCAATGGACATCGACATGAGCAACCTCCGCCTCCTGGAGAAGGAGCGCGACATACCCGTCGATCAGCTGATCCGGATGATCGAGTCCGCTCTCTTGCTGGCCTACGAGAAGAACGCCTGGGCGATCCGCAACGCCCGCGCCGTGGTGGACCAGGACACCGGCCACGTGCGCATCATGGCCCCCGAGATCGACGAGAACGGCGAGGTCATCGGGGAGTTCGACGACACGCCTCGGAACTTCGGTCGCATTGCGGCCGCCACCGCGCGCCAGGTGATCTTCCAGCGTCTCCGCGAGGCGGAGGACAACCAGGTCCTCGGTGACTTCCGCGACCGTGAGGGGCAGCTCGTCTCCGGGCAGATCCAGCAGGGCGGACGGAACGACATGGTCCAGATCGACTTGGGGACCGTGGAAGGAGTGCTTCCTCCGCACGAGCAGGTTCCCGGAGAAACCTATTCCCACGGGGCGCGCATCCGGACCTTCGTGGTCGAGGCCCGGCGTGGTTTCAAGGGACCGTCCATCACCCTGTCCCGGTCCCACCCGGACCTCGTGCGTCGCCTCTTCGAGCACGAGGTTCCGGAGATCGAGGACGGATCGGTCGAGATCATGTCGATCGCGCGCGAGGCCGGGCACCGGACCAAGATCGCGGTGCGCGCGACCCAAGAAGGTATCAACGCCAAGGGTTCGTGCATCGGAGAAATGGGTTCCCGAGTCCGCGCCGTCACCTCCGAGCTGAACAACGAGAAGATCGACATCGTCAGTTACTCGGAGGACCCCTCGGCCTATATTTCGGGTGCCCTGAGCCCGGCGAAGGTCGCCTCGGTCGAGGTCGATCCGCAGGGCAGGTTCCAGGCCAGGGCGATCGTCCCGGATGACCAGCTGTCGCTGGCGATCGGCAAGGAAGGGCAGAATGCCCGACTGGCCGCCAAATTGACCAACTGGCGCATCGACATCGTCTCGGAGTCCAAGGCCCGGGCAGCCCACACGGCCGAATAACCTTCACCATTTGTGTGGGCATCCTCACAGGCAGAGGTGTGTTTCGGCCAATCTTTGGGGGAAACACGCCATCGGGGGATACACTGGACTCCGGTCATCGATTGCGCTCGACGCCCGGTACGAGCACGAATGGTCGGAAGGGGATGAGATCTTGTCTTCTCCCCCCGGAATCCGTACGTGCATAGGGTGCCGACGCTCCGATGATCGAACCGCACTAGTTCGTGTGGTCCTCCAGAGGGCGCAGGGAGATCGAACGGGCGAGATCGTCCTGGACCGGAACCGGTCCATGAAGGGGCGGGGAGCCTGGTTGCATCCTGATCGTCAGTGTTTGGACCGGGCTCTGGGAACGAAGGCCTTTGCCAGGTCGTTCCGGTGTCCCGTGGATCCGAAACCTCTCGAACGCCAATGGGCCGCGGAGGAAGACTCCGTGCCGCAACGCTGTGATCCGCGTGAGGGCCGCCCCCTAGCTCAATCAACGGGTGCGAGTGCACCTGAAGAAAGCGAGTAGAAAGCCGATGGAAACCCGATGAGTGCCGCGCAATGAGTACTTCACTGTGCTCGGCCAACGGCGAGTCCCGAGGCAACCGCGTGGTTGCCGAGAGCCTTATACGGAATTAAGCGGTTTGTGCCTGTTTCGGCGCAGACCGAGACAGGAGTAATGTGGCAAAGCCCCGCGTTCACGAGCTCGCGAAAGAGCTCAACATCACCTCGAAGGAAGCGATCGCCAAGCTTCAGGACTTGGGCGAATTCGTTCGGGGAGCATCGTCCACGGTGGAACCCCCCGTGGTGAAGAAACTGCGCGCCGCCTTCGCGGACCGCGCTCAGGCCCCCGCCCAGGGAGGCCAGACGACCAAAAAGCAGTCGACCGCCAACGAATCCGGGTCGACGACCTCGGATGCATCGACCCCCTCGGAACCCGAGGCCACGACGCCGAAGAAGGCTGCCCCGAAGCCTGGTGCACCCAAGCCGTCCGGCCCCACGCCGGCGACCGCGGGCAAGTCGACGCCCAAGCCCGGTGCCGCGAACAAGCCCGAACCGAAGCAGAGTGCTTCCACGGGTCACGCCGAGCCCGAGGCCTCGAAGGACGCCGGCCAGGGACAGCCGACCCCCGCGACGGCCGGTGACCAGGCGCCTCAGGAAGACACCCCCAAGACACAGGCGCCCAAGCCCGGCGCGCCGAAGCCGGGCGCACCCAAACCCGGTGCACGCCCCGGAAACAACCCGTACACGTCGCAGCAGGGCATGCGCACGGACTCGTCCGCGCCCAAGCCCGGTTCCGCACCGACCCCGGGGCCCCGCCCCGCGTCGGCACGTGGCAATGCGCCGAAGCCTGGTGCACCCCGTCCGGGCAACAACCCCTTCAGCTCCCAGCAGGGCATGAGGGGCGCCAACGGTGGCAACCGCCGCGGCGGTCCGCGGCCCGGCCAGGGCCAGGGCCAAGGAGGCCCGCGCCCGGGGCAGGGGCAGGGCCAAGGCGGTCCTCGTCCCGGTGCCGGTGCCGGCGGGCAGCGCGGCAACGCTCCGCGGCCCGCGGCTCCTTCGGGCAACCGGCCGAGCCCCAACATGATGCCGGCCAAGATGACGTCCAATGTGGGCGGTCGCCCCGGTGGCGGAAGCCCCGGAGGCGGCAACGGTCCCCGTCGAGGCGGGCCCAGTGCAGGCGGGCCCCCGCGCGGCGGAGGCCGTGGACGCGGTAACGCCCAGGGTGCCTTCGGACGCGGAAACTCGCGGCGCAAGCAGCGCAAGTCGAAGCAGGCAAAGCGGAACGAGATGGAGCAGATGCAGGCTCCTACGGCCGGCGGCGTCGTTGTCCCCCGGGGCAACGGTGAGACGGTCGTTCGTATGCGCCGTGGCGCCTCGGTCATGGACTTCGCGGAAAAGATCAACGCGAACCCCGCGGCGTTGGTGACCGTGCTCATCCACCTCGGTGAAATGGCCACGCAGACCCAGTCGCTGGACCAGGACACCTTCGAGCTCCTGGGTGCCGAGCTGGGCTACAAGGTCCAGATCGTCTCGCCGGAGGACGAGGAGCGCGAGCTGCTCGAATCCTTCGACATCGATCTCGACGCCGAGCGTGAGGCCGAGACGGACGAACAGCTCGAGGCACGTCCTCCGGTAGTCACCGTGATGGGTCACGTCGACCACGGCAAGACCCGTCTGCTCGACGCTATTCGCCACACCAATGTGATCGAAGGCGAGGCCGGTGGCATCACGCAGCACATCGGTGCCTACCAGATCACCACCACCGTGGACGACGAAGAAAGGCTCATCACCTTCATCGATACCCCGGGTCACGAGGCGTTCACCGCCATGCGTGCCCGTGGTGCCAAGGTGACCGACATCGCCGTGCTCGTGGTTGCCGCGGACGACGGCGTCATGCCCCAGACCGTCGAGGCGTTGAACCACGCCCAGGCGGCCGACGTGCCGATCGTCGTCGCGGTCAACAAGATCGACAAAGAGGGCGCGAACGCGGACAAGATCCGTGGTCAGCTGGCCGAATACGGACTGGTCCCCGAGGAATACGGCGGCGACACGATGTTCGTCGACGTGTCGGCACGTCAGCACCAGAACATCGAGGAACTGCTCGATGCCATCTGCCTGACCGCGGACGGGGCACTCGAGCTCCAGGCCAATCCGGACAAGGAAGCTCGCGGCGTCGCCATCGAAGCGAACCTGGACAAGGGACGCGGCGCGGTATGCACCGTGCTTGTCCAGTCGGGTACGTTGCACGTCGGCGACAGCATCGTCGCGGGCGTGGCCCACGGCAGGGTTCGTGCGATGTTCGACGAGAACGGTCAGAGCGTCAGCGAAGCCGGTCCGTCCCGGCCCGTCCAGGTCCTTGGCCTGTCCACGGTTCCCCGTGCAGGCGATACCTTCCTCTCGACCCAGGAGGAACGGACGGCACGCCAGATCGCCGAGAAGCGCGAGGCGGCGGACCGCAATGCTCAGCTGGCCAAGCGTCGCAAGCGCGTCACGCTCGAGTCCTTCGACGAAGCCGTGGCCCAGGGCAAGATGGACACGCTCAACCTCATCATCAAGGGTGACGTCTCCGGTGCCGTCGAGGCTCTGGAGGACTCGTTGCTCAAGATCGAGGTGGGCGACGGCGACGAGGTGCAGTTGCGCGTGATCCACCGCGGCGTCGGCGCCATCACCCAGAACGACGTCAACCTGGCTACGGTCGACAACGCGATCATCATCGGCTTCAACGTCCGTCCGGCCGAGCGAGTCACGGAACTCGCCGACCGCGAGGGCGTGGAGATGAAGTTCTACAGCGTCATCTACCAGGCCATCGACGAGGTCGAGCAGGCCCTCAAGGGAATGCTCAAGCCCGAGTACGAGGAAGTCGACCTCGGCTCGGCGGAGGTCCGCGAGGTCTTCCGTTCGTCGAAGTGGGGCAACATTGCCGGCTCGATCGTGCGCAGCGGGCTCATCCGCCGCAACGCGAAGGCCCGCCTGGTGCGCGACGGCACGGTGGTCTCGGACTCGCTGACCATCGAGTCGCTCCGCCGGTTCAAGGACGACGCGACCGAGGTCCGCGACGGCTACGAGTGCGGTATCGGGCTCGGATCCTTCAACGACATCCGTGAAGGCGACATGATCGAGACGTGGGAGATGCAGGAGAAGCCCCGCGACTGATCTCGCGCGAGCATCCGGTCATCCACAATTGATGATCTGACGAGCACGGGCCGGTGCCCAGGGGTAACCTGGACACCGGCCCGTACTTCACGGAGCACACTTTTTCGAGCGTCCCCTCTCGGGGCGCACTGACTTGAGGAGAGATCATGGCTGACGCAGCTCGTGCGGCTCGCTTGGCGGACCGGATCAAGGTCATCGTGGCCCAGGCTCTCGAGCGCCGGGTCAAGGACCCGCGTCTCGGTTTCGTGACGGTCACGGACGCCAGGGTCACCAACGACCTTCAGCACGCGACCGTCTACTACACGGTCTATGGAACCGAGGAGGAACAGGCCGGAACCCGTGCGGCTCTCGAATCCGCCAAGGGAATCCTCCGGTCCGAGGTGGGCAAGAACATCACGGCCCGCCTGACACCCACACTGACGTTCGTCCCGGACGAGGTCCCGGTCAACGCCAACCACCTCGAGGACATCCTTCGACAGGCCCGGGCCCGTGACGCGGAACTGGCCGAGGCGGCGGAAGGCAAGACCTTCGCGGGCGACGCCGACCCGTACCGTCGCGATGACGACGATGACGCGACTCCCGCTGCGACGGAGCAGCAGGAGTCCACGCCCCACACGGACGCCGCTCGCGCGGACGTCGCGGGTATGCGGGACGGCTACGACCCCGTTGACGAGGACTTCGGGAAGGGCGCCCACTGCGACCCCGACTCGGGCACGACCCAGATGCGTGAGGCCCAGGAGGGCACCGAGTAAGTGGCACGTGATCGTTCGCGCCAGGGCGGGCCCTCGGGGCTCGTCGTGGTGGACAAGCCTGCGGGGATGACGAGTCACGACGTCGTCGGCCGCATGCGAAGAATCGCCGGTACCCGTCGCGTCGGGCACGCCGGAACCCTGGACCCGATGGCCACGGGAGTGCTGATCCTGGGCATCAACAAGGCGACCAAGTTGTTGACCTGGGTCAGCGGCGAGTCCAAGACGTACTCTGCGACCATCCGGCTCGGACAGTCCACGCTGACCGATGATGCCGAGGGCGAGGTGACGAACCACGCGTCGGATTCGGATCTCTCCGAGATTGCGGACTCGGCGGTGCACGCCGCGGTCGGTGAACTGAGGGGCGAGATCATGCAGGTCCCCTCGGCGGTGTCAGCGATCAAGGTCAACGGCGTGAGGTCCTATGCGAAGGTGCGTTCCGGCCAGGAGGTCGAGCTCCAGGCGAGGCCAGTCACGGTCCATGCCTTCGAGGTTCTCGGTATACGACGAACTGACGTCTCCGAGGACAACACCATGCAACCCGTCATCGACGTGGACGTCGAGGTCACCTGCAGCTCGGGCACCTACGTGCGGGCCCTGGCCCGAGACATCGGCAAGCAACTCGGTGTCGGTGGACACCTGATCCGCCTGCGACGACTGAGCGTGGGGGAGGTCGGGATCGACGACGCGGCCACGCTCGAAGACCTCGCAACGGCCGGCGAGCGGGGCGAGGCCCTGCCGGTTCTGGCACTCGAACGCGCCGCGGAACGGCTCTTCGCGCGCCGCGACCTGGATGACGAAGAAGCCACCGCCGTCTCGAACGGCCGCTGGATCCCTCCGAACTCCGACCATGCGGATGCCCCTGGGAATCGGAGCGAGGACTCCGGGGCCGGGCGCGCGGACGACATCGTGCCTGCCGGTGAACTGACCGCGGGCTTCGCTCCGGACGGGACGCTGGTGGCCCTGGTGCAGAACCAACGGCGCAAAGGCAAGCAGGTCGGGGTCCCGCATCTCGTTTTCGCTTCGGGCTGCCGATTTCCGATCGATCGAGAAAATGGGGGAGAGGCGTGATTGCAGGCTACGACCTGTGGTTCTGGATTGCCTTGGTGCTCGGAGCGGCATCCGCGCTCGTGTGCCTCGTGCAATTTCTGCGCGGACGGGCCACGGACGATCTCTCCCAGGGCTCGGTGCTGATTCTCGAGGTCTTCCTGGTGGTCTACCTCATTGGCTCGATCGTCATGCAGACCATCACCGACGGCCCTTCGGGCGACGCCTGGGAGTACTACGGTTATCTCCTGACCGCGATGCTGATTCCGGCCGGAACCTTCGTCTGGTCCATGACGGAACGGACCCGCTGGTCCACGTTGGTCCTGGCCGTTGCCGGCCCCATCATCATCGTGATGGTCCAACGCATGAACGTGCTGTGGTACTACTACTGAGTCTCCACCATCCGACCCACCAGAGAGGTCAAGACTGACATGAACGACGTCGAGGCGAACGACGCGCGGCAGACCCCTGGTCCTTCGGCCAAGTCGAAGGGCCCCGGGATGATCCTGGTTGCCGTGTATGCCCTGTTCTCCCTGTCCGCCGGGGCGCGGGCCCTGTACCAGATCCATGCCAAATTCGATGAGGCCCCGGTCTCCTTCGTGCTCTCCGGCGTCGCGGCCGCGATTTACGTCTACGCCACGATCTCGCTGGCGCGGAAGGGCATCGGTGCCTACTGGTCCGCCGTATGGGCCATCCTGATCGAATTGGTCGGGGTGGTTGCGGTGGGCATCTTCTCCTACGTGCGGCCCGACATGTTCCCGTTGGCATCGGTCTGGTCCCACTTCGGGTCCGGGTACGGCTACGTTCCCCTGGTTCTGCCGATCATCGGGCTGTTGTGGCTGTACCGGAACAGGCCGGGACGTCGCGCGCCGTCGGCGAGCTGAAGTGCTCCCCGAGGTGTGCGGTCCTAGAGTGGTACCAGGAAGAGACGATCTACCCGAACGGAGCCGATCATGACCGACCCCTCGTCGTCCGAAAACAGCGCGAAGGGCCCCGAAGGCCGTTCGACGAGTCCGTGGGAAGCGCCTCACCCCTCAGGCCAGCCACGGCAAACCGAGCAGCCAGAACAGCCGCGGCAACCCCAACCATCCGGATCCGAGCGTCCGTCGACCGGCCGCCCGAAGCGCCCCGGAGCCCCGCAGGAAGGCTCCCGCGGTGCGGCGCCGTCCACCGAGTCTGCCGGGAAAGCCCGAGGCAAAGGCAAGGCAGCGCAGGGAAAGACCGCGACCACGTCGAGCGGCAAGCCGGGCAAGCAACAGGATTGGGGACTGTTCCGCGCCGTCGTCGCCCTCTATGGGCTCGTCATCATCGCCTACGGCATCTGGCAGATTTTCGCCGGGACGGCGTCCCTCCCCGGTGAGTCGACGGGCTCCAGCGCCACGGTGGCCGCCTCCTACGGAGCTCTCGCCGCAGTCCTGTGCGGAGTCGGCGCCGCGTTCGTCGCGATCGCCGTGAAATTCAAGTGGGCCAATGTCCTGTGGTTCGTGTGCCTCATGATCTTCCTGGGCGGAATCGGTCGTATCTTCTCCTGGGCCATCTTCGGTCTGCCGCATCCGCTCATGATCGTGCTCATGGTGCTGGACCTCGTGATCCCTCCGTGCCTGCTGGTCTGGCACGCATGGATCCGCAAGGCCAACCGAATCCGCAGCGAGATGACCCAGGGCGGCACGCAGCCCGCCGCTTCGAAGAAAGCGGGTAAGAAGCGTTCATAACAGGGGTCGCCGGACGGCGGCCCACTGGCACAAGGACTAGACTGATGGCCGCGGCTCGAGAACCGAGCCGCGGCCTGGTATGAGGAGATTCGTGGACTGTTTCAGGAGCCTGGACGAGATCCCGCAGGGATACGGCCCCACAGCGGTGACGATCGGGAATTTCGACGGCGTCCATCGAGGTCATGCTCGGGTCATCAGGACCGTCGTGGCTGAAGCGCACTCCGACGGGCTCAAGGCCGTCGCGATTTCCTTCGACCCGCACCCTGCCCTGGTGCACCGGCCGGACGTTCCTCACTTCCCCATCATGGGTTTGCGGGACAGCCTGGATCTCCTCGACGAGTTGGGACTGGACGCGCTCGTCCTGTTGCCCTATTCCCTCGACTTCGCGCAGGAGACCCCCGAGGACTTCGTGCGCACCACGTTCGTGGAAGGCCTCGGCGCCAAGAAGGTCGTGATCGGGGCCGACGTCCGTTTCGGCCGGAACAATTCGGGGGATCTCGACACGATGAAGCAGCTCGGGGAAGAGCACGGCTTCGAGGTCGCCGTGGTTGAGGACCTCTCGACCGACAACGATCTGACCGAGCTGGACGCCAAGGACGAACACCGCCGGTGCTCATCGACCTGGATCCGGGAGCTGCTCGCCTCCGGAGACGTCGACTCGGCCGCCCACCTGCTGGGCAGGTACCACCGCATGCGGGGGAAAGTGGTTCACGGTGCGGCCCGCGGACGCGAGCTCGGATTTCCCACCGCCAACATGGCCTCGGATTCGGACGGCTTGATTCCTGCCGACGGCGTCTACGCGGGATGGCTGCACGACGAGGCCGGGCAACGGTGGCCCGTGGCGATCTCGGTGGGTTCCAACCCCACGTTCGAAGGGGTGTCGCGGCAGGTCGAGGCACACGTCATGGGCCGTCCTCACGAGGAAGTCGAGGACTTCGACCTCTATGGGCAGAACGTCATCCTGGAGTTCGTGGCGCACCTGAGGTCCATGGTTGCTTACGAAGGCATGGACGCTCTCATCCGCCAAATGACCAAGGACGTCGACGACGCCTGGCGCGCCCTGGGGTACGATCCCGAATGACCTGAACCGGCCGGTCGCCGACCTGGTGGAGCGAACCGGTCGCGCCGACCGGGTCGGCACCGACCCACTCGCGCCAGCCCCGACGGACGACGGCATGGGGCCCCGGAGAGACCGCATCTCTCCGGGGCCCATGCTCTCTCACGAGCCTAGAATTCCTCGTGCTTGCGGGGGTCGAAACCCTTGTAGGCAATGCCCGTGTGGAGGCGCTTGATGACCTCCATCTGCTCAGGACTGAGCTCCCAGTCGAAGACGTTCAGGTTCTGCTCCATGCGCTCCGGCGTCGACGTCTTGGGGATCGGCACGATCTTGTTCTGGACCATCCACCGCAGAACCACCTGCGCGGGAGTGACCCCAAGGGTGTCGGCGATGTCGCCGAGTTCGGGGGTCTCATCCAGCCCCTGCATGCGCCCGAGGGGAGACCAGGCCTGGGTCACGATCTTTTTCTTCTCGTGGTACGCCCGCCACTTCTCCTGCTGCTCGCGGACCTGGAGCTCGATCTGGTTGACCACCGGGATCTCGCTGGTCTCTTCTCCGAGCCGGTCAATATGTTCGGGCAGGAAATTGGACGTGCCGATCGAGCGCACCAGGCCTTCCTCCTTCAGAGCGATCATGGCCTTCCAGGACTCGACGTACAGGTCCACCGACGGGTTCGGCCAGTGAATGAGGTACAGGTCCAGGTAATCCAGGCCCATGGTTCGCAAGGACTCCTTGGCCGCGGCGATGGTGGGCTCGTATCCGTGATCCTTTCCGGCGAGCTTGGTCGTCACGAAGATCTCCTCGCGATCGACGCCGGAATTGCGGACGCCGCGACCGACACCCTTCTCGTTGCCGTACTGGGCCGCGGTGTCGATCAACCGGTGCCCGCGCATGATGGCCTCGGCAACGTTCGCCTCGGCTTCGGCGTCGGACATCGGGTAGGTTCCGAATCCGACGGCCGGGATCTCGCGGCCGTCGCGCAGCGTGTGGGTGTGCATCGTGGTCTCCTGAATTCTGTGGTCGTCTGCTGTGGCGAGTTTACGCGGGGACGCCGTCGGTGGCCCTGATCACGGCGAGGACGGCGTCGGCCGACCTGCGTGCGACGATCTCCACGGACATGTGGAAGTCCTGGTCGGCGGCCGGCCCGCACAGGTCGGACACGCCTCGCACGGACAGGAACGGGACGTGGTGGCTCGTGCAGACCTGTGCGATCGCCGTGGTCTCCATGTCGGTCGTGACGGCGTGCGGGAAGGCTTCGCGGGTGTCCTTGACGTTACTCTGCGTCACGAACGATCCGCCCGCGAGCATCTGGCCGACGTGGTGGGTTCCGTCTTCCGGCACGAGTCTCCGGGCGGCGTCAAGAAGCCCGCCGTGGGGTGCGTAATCGACCGGCATCCCGGGGACCTGACCGCGTTCGTACCCGAAGGCCGTCGCGTCCGCGTCGGTGAACGTGTAGGAATCGCCGACCGCGAGGTCGCCGACCTCGACGTCCTGCCGGAGACCACCCGCGCTGCCGGCCGAGAGGACCGCGCGGGGCTCCGACGCTGCAATCGCCGTGGTCGCGGCACTCGCCGCATTGACCAGCCCGATGCCGGACCGGACCAGAAGGATCGATCGCCCTTCATGGCTGAGCGGGTAGTACCGCGCGCGGCCGAACTCGACGTCGGGTCCGATGCGCCGACAGGAGTCGAGGAAGGGTGCGGCCTCTTCGTCCATGGCCACCTGCACAACCACGCCGCCGCCCACCGTGTCGCGGACTTCGGGGGAGAGCGGCCCCACCGGCTGGGGGTTCACGCGTACACCTCGCCCCAGGCATCACGCTGATCGAGGAAATCGGAAACGGCGCCCTGTGCCCCGGACAGGGTGTGGTTGCTGCCCCAGCCGCACTGGGTCTCGTTGGCCGCGGGGACCTCGCTCGCCCCGAGAATGTCGCGGAAGGTCTTCTCGAGCACGGCCAGGAACTCCTCCGGTTCGAGCCCGAGCGTCAGGGCGTAGAAGCCCGTCTGGCACCCCATGGGGGAGAAATCGATGAGCGCATCGGTGTGATTGCGCATGTGCTCGGCGGTCAGGTGTTCGATCGAGTGGACGACCGGCATATCGAGATGCCCCTGATTCGGCTGGGCGAAGCGGACATCGTATTTGATGAGGGTGTCACCGCCGGGAAGTTCTTTCCGGTCGGCGATGCGCACGTACGGTGCCGCGACCTTGGTGTGGTCCAGGTTGAAGGACTCGACGTTCATCTTCTGCATGCATCAATTGTTGCGCACATGTGCACGTAGTGACAATCCCTTGATATACCGGGCCAAACTAGCCATTGGAGGGTGTGGGGAGGGTGGGGGACAGAATGGAGTCCCCCACGGCGGCCATCTTCTCAGAATCACCCTCCCACATGTGCGCGTAAGTTTGGAGGACCTCATTAGCGGTCGCGTGCCCCAGGCGCTCCGCCACAGCCACGGGCGAGAAGCCCGCGTGAATGAGCTGGGACGCGTGGAAGTGGCGCAACTGATGCCAACCTCGACCGATGCCCGGTATCGCCTCACGGGCCTTTGCCCACCTGTACCTAAGTGTCTCGTGAGACGGCGCTCTACCGTTGAGGTGAAAGACGAGCCGGTCCTCACCTTCTCCAATGCGTGAGCGAAGATCATCCAGCATCGTCATAGTGTCCTGGCCTAGTGATATAACCCGGTTGGACGCGGGGGTTTTGGGACTCCCAAATTTCCCGGCCCGCGTCATCTGGCGGTCAACGGTTGCCGTCGAATGGTGCATGTCGATTCGATCCCACGTGAGGCCGCGGAGCTCACCGGACCGCAAGCCGGTGGCCGCGTCGAACAGGATCATCTCGGGATAAGGCGCATCACCGATCAGGCCGCTAATCTTGGTGACTTGCTGGACGGTAAGCGGCTTGATCCTCTCAGGAACAGATTTGGGGATCGTGACACGGGTACACGGGGTCTTGGGTAGGTACTCCTCGTCTACGGCCAGTTTGAACATACCAACGAGTGTTCCGTAGTTGAGTTGGATAGTGGCTATTGAGTAGCGGGGTATCCACGAGTCCACCACGGCTTGAATGTCCTTGCGGGTAATCGACTGTATGAATCGGCTCCCGATCATCGGGCCTATGCCCTGTTTGTATCGGGACGCGATGTTGCTATTGGAGGACTGTTTGCGCGAACCTTGAGTAAGGTACTCGGCGAACATGTGGTCCACGGTGACCGTTTTTTGCGGCGGTCGGTAGACGCCGCGTTTGATCTCGTACCGTACTTCGGTGAGGTAGTCCTCCGCGAGGTCCTTATTCTGGAAGGACTTTTTGCGTTTCGCTCCGGTCGAGTCGAGCCATTCGACTTGCCACCTTAGACCCTTGCCGTACCTGTCGGTGCGTGTCCGGTCTTTGCGGTGCCAGCGGTCTACTAGATGAGCCATGACGAATTTTCCTTCAAGTACGCTTCGAGTATCCACCCAGTGACGCCGAGTTCTAACGCCCATTGGCCCATGTCGTCGGTGCAGGCGGCTATATCTACGAGGTCATGCGGGCTGATGAGCCTTTCGGCGGCCAAGCGGTCACACCTGGCTTCTCGGCGGGCGGACCACACAAGGTCAGGTGTCGGTTCGTCGCAATATTCGACATGAACGATCTCGTGGGAGAGCGTGGATGTCGCTGACCTGTCGGACTGTGCGGGGGACAGGATGATTTTGTCCCCGGTCCACAGTCCTAGACGGTTGCCGCCAGGGTTACCCCACTCGATGGGTACGCCGAGGTTTTCGGCGTGTACCCAGGGGTTATAGATAGTCCTGTTCGTCAACGTCCCTGGTTGTCCTTTCCTTAGCGGCTAGCGCCCAATCCTCCCTACTTCCTGGCCTCGGGTTTTGCGCGACCCGCATGGCGATAACGGCACTGTTTACGATGTCGCTAGCCTCCACGTCGAACACGTGTGCAACCCGGTCTAGAAGGTTGATGTTTAGGGGCGCGCCGTCTTTGTAGATGATCCGCGAGACTGTGGACTGTCCGATACCCATAGCTTCGGCTAGTTCGGTCTGGTTCATGTTGCGTCTAGCGGCGAGTGAGCGTATCTCAGCGTTCACGGCCTTAGCTAGTTCACTTGCTGGTCCTGTTCCATATGTACCCATGTCTCTAGTATAGCACCGTAATTACGGTAGATGGGGGCGATTTTGGGTGAGTTGCGGCGACCCTCGTGGGGCCGGTCGGGCACCAATTTGGGGAGATTTGCCCGGTCGAGTTGACTTCTATCCAAATGGGGGTAAAGTCGTCATCACCGACAACCCAGGGGGCTTCCCGAGATGACAACCCTTGAAGTGGTGTCCCAGAACTTGGGCACACTCATGCGTGAACAGAACAAAAATTTGAAAGAACTTTCCGGCGTGCTCGGCGTGACCGAGAATCAGGCGGCGGAAATCGCAGACAGCGGGAACCTGGATTTTAACCAAATCCCCATCCTGTGCGAATGGTTCAACATTGAACCAGAAAACCTACTAGTAAGGCGAACCTAACATGAGGCTCGACGTAGCAGAAGCGGCGGCGTACTTGAAGGAATGCGAAGACAACGTTCGAAAGTATTTTCGCACTGGCAAGATAGCCGCCTCCAAAATCGGTAAAGGTGGCCCCACGTCTCCATGGAGGACCACAACCCAAGCACTCGATGAATATATCGAGAACCAACAGAACTAATACTATCTCTCTACCTTAATTACCGCAAGTGCGGTTCGATCTTTGACAACTAAATAAACCCGCGCAGAAGGGTACTTGCCTGATCCCGTGACTTGTCCGGTGGTTGGGACGTTGGAACCTCATTGGAGCAGACCTGACGAGCACATGTGTGTAAGGCAGGCGAAGGCCGCTGAGAGGGAGCGTTACTGCGTAGGGGAAATCGTGCTGGTAGGTCCCGGCACGTATTGGCCCGGCGCGGACAGCGCCTAGCGGGGTGCAAACCCCCGACCGGGCACGCGGAATAACAGGAAGGAAGCCGGATGACTAGGAAAAATGATTGGTGCGCCTCAGCAATGCCGGGTATCCGGGATAGGTGCATCCGAGACAATGACAAGCAAGCGAACCTCATGGAACCCAGAGTTCAAAAGATCCTGGCTAACACCATGTACCCGGAGGCTGACAAAAGGAAATATGAGGATTACGCCCGGGGAGTCATCGAAGAATGGCGAAGTGAGGCGGAGGGGCTAAAGGAGGCATCGCTCTATTGGGTGTCGGATGACATGGCGCAACTGGCCCTAGAGGCATCCCGCACCATGCCGTTATTTCAACCGCATCTAGATTTGCCGAGCGATTTCGGGTTGATGTGTTTTGAAAAGCCATTGCCGCCCGTTGAAGCGGCTGACACCCGCAGTCCTCAGGCACCGAAACTTCGAGATAATAACGGGGCAATAATATCCAAGGTTCCGGTTGATGCGGTCTTGTGGGATCGAGTAGGCGACAAGTTGGATATTCGAGTCAAAACCAAATCAAATAGGCTTAGACTCCACATCGCTCCGGGGTTTGTCCCGCTGTTCCATGAATGCACGGGCGCAGATGTGCCGTTTGAAAATATAGACTTGACCACCATCGAAGAATGTACCTGGTTGAACAACCGGGCACATTTCTTGGCCCTTATGGGGGCCATATGGCACCTTATGGCCCTACCTTCTGTTTCAGTTGTGCGCGAAATTGATTCGCGCAACGGCAAACCTGTCGCTAGCAGTTCGACGGCTAAGGGGCGTTCCGTGGCACTTATTAACATGAAACCGCCTCGGCAAGTCAAGACAGAAACACAATCCGGTAAACGATCATGGAAGCTAGAGCATCGTGTGTACGTGAGCGGCCATTGGAGGCGTGTTGCTCACGGCAAGGATAGGGCATTGCGCAGGCAACGGTTTGTCGAGCCTTACGTCAAGGGGCCGGAAGGCGCACCGTTGAAGAAGCGAGAGCGCGTTAACGGGCTCTTCGCAGTTGAGGGGGTAGGTGGCTGAGCGCGTCGGTCGCCGGATGAGGGTCGAGGCCTTCCGATGATGGAAGTTCTCACACTGACCATCTGCCGGAAGACCTCGACGTGCACCACGCTACCTTCGCGACCCCTGATCTGACCGTGTTCTGCCATCTCGACGAGCTCGGCCTCGTGGCCACCGGTCAGCTTTTTGAGCCGGATCGCGCGGTGATCGAGTGCCGCGTCGCCGAGCCGGATCCGTGGTGCCGGGGATGCGGTAGCCAGGCGCTCTCGCGCGGGACGGACACGCGGCGTCTCGCCCACGAGCCGTTCGGTCATCGCCCGACGACGCTGCTGGTCCGGGTCCGCCGCTACAAGTGCTCGGGATGCGGACGGTCCTGGCGTGAGGACCTCACGGCAGCGGCGCCCGAGCGAGCCAAGCTGTCCCGTAGCGGGATGCGGTGGGCGTTGGAAGCGCTCGTGATCGACCACCTCACCGTCGCCCGCGTCGCCGCCGGACTCGGTGTCGGTTGGCACACGGCGAACAACGCGGTCCTCGCTGAAGGGCGTCGAGTGCTGATCGACGATCCCGCCCGGTTCGACGGCGTCGCCGTGATCGGCGTCGACGAGCACGTCTGGCGCCACACGAGAGTCGGCGACAAGTACGTCACCGTCATCATCGACCTCACCCCGAACCGCGACAAGACCGGCCCCGCCCGTCTGCTGGACATGATCGAGGGTCGCTCGAAAGCCGTGTTCAAGACCTGGCTCGCCGCACGCCCGCAGGACTGGCGCGATGGTGTCGAGGTCGTCGCGATGGACGGGTTCACCGGCTTCAAGACCGCCGTCAGCGAGGAGCTCCCGGACGCGCAGGCGGTGATGGACCCGTTCCACGTCGTCCGCCTCGCCGGCGACGCCCTCGACACCTGCCGTCGTCGCGTCCAGCAGTGCCTGCACGGCCGGCGGGGCCGCAAAAACGATCCGCTCTACAAGGCCCGCCGCATCCTCCACACCGGCGCGCAGCTGCTCACTGACCGGCAGCAGACCCGTCTCGAGGCACTGTTCGCGGTCTCCGAGCACGTCGAGGTCGAGGCGACCTGGGGCATCTACCAGCGCGTGATCGCTGCCTACCGCGAACCCGATCGGAAGACGGCGAAGAAGCTGATGACAGCCGTCATCGATTCCGTCTCCAGCGGCGTCCCCGCCGCGCTCGTGGAGGTCCGCAAGCTCGGCCGCACGCTCAAGCAGCGCGCCGCCGACATCCTCGCGTTCTTCGACCGGCCCGGCACGTCCAACGGGCCAACAGAGGCGATCAACGGGCGCCTGGAACACCTCCGCGGCTCCGCCCTCGGATTCCGGAACCTCACGAACTACATAGCCCGATCGCTGCTCGACACCGGCGGCTTCAGGAACCACCTACACCCTCAAATGCGATGAGCCACAAAAATTGATGAGTTCCTCGACTGGTACGCAGAGCACGACGCTAAGGACGTCGAAGGGCTCCGTATCTGCCTGCAAAACAGGGAACGGTTCGGGCACGCATTCATGGCGGACAGCATCACCGAAGTCGCCACCCGGCACGGTTTCATCGACCGAAACGGAAACCCGTTCACCCTCAGTGAGCGCGCAGTACGCGAATGGCGGAAGAAAAACCAACGAAAGGTAAACGCATGAGCTATTTTCTCGGACTCCTTAACGATGACACGGCCCCGTTCATCGAATCGAAAGTAACCGCGAAAGTTGTCGAACCGAGACGCAACGAGCCGCAAGCTGAAACGATTGTCCGCAGGGACAAGGACGGCAACCTAAAGGATTTCACGACTAGCGCCGAAACCGCGCCAATCACGTACGAGCAGATTGACAAACTCATGCGGGAAAAAGTTGGATTCGGTATTGAGCCGGGCTACCGGCCAATCGTTGAGCAGTTGACCATCTCGGATTCAGCATGGCACCGTGAGAATCAAGGCGATGACGCACTAACCGGACCGTCACACAGGTTTAAGATTACGTTTAAGCATGACCCGTTCTTCATCACAGAAGAGCAAAAGCAGGACATTCTAAATGTAATTACGCAGTATGACCCGCCCGAAGGAGTGAAAAACCCAGCAGAAGTCGCCTACGTCGTGTGCTTGTCCGACTTCCAGATAGGTAAGGCTATGGAAGGTCGAGACGCCACCCTAGGCACCCAGGACACAGCTAAACGCGTGCGGTCCATGCTTAAAGACATCAAAGAGGATATGGCTCGCGTGAAACCTGCTGAGCTACTTATCCTCGACGTCGGGGATAGTATCGAAAACTGCGAAAACACTCCGATTCAGCGGACCACAAATGACCTCGATCTGCGGTTCCAGCTCACGGCCTGGGGGCGCATCCTGTCCATGTTCATTTCAGAGCTTGCACCACTTGCTGGGCACACGACCGTTGGTGCGGTGCCGTCTAACCACGGCAGGAACCGGCAAGCGCAGAAAACCCCGGCTTCCGGCGTGTGGGATGACTTTGGATTGTTCATGCTCGACCAGGTTCATGAGAAGTTTGACTTTGCTTGGCCTGATGTGGGGATTAGTTGGGCGACACCCAGAATGAATGAAGAAATCATGTCGCTAGAGGTTGCGGGAACAACGCTGGCAGTAACCCACGGGCATCAAACCTCAGGGAATCAAATGCCGCAGTGGTTTTCCCGAATGGCGGGAAATAACTCGCCGTTACAGCCTGCGCGTGTAATCGTCACGGGACATTACCACCATTTCCGCCATCAGGTCGTGTGTGATGACCGGGATTGGTTCCAGTGCCCAACTATGGACCCCGGTTCACAGTGGTTCAAGGGGAACACTGGAGAGTGGTCCTCGCCGGGGATGCTGACTTTCCAGACGGCGAATAATGAAGTGATCAACCCGCAATTCCGGCGGCAAAGGGTCGAAGATAATCATGTCGAAAACAGGTGAATGATAGTGGTTTACACTTACGGGGCTAGCCGTAACAAACAACTCGGGCAAGAAAACCAGGCACTAAAAAACAATATTGGGGTGCTGAAACATGATATGGGGGTAGCGGAAAAAGAAATCGAAACGCTAAAAACCAAACTCGCCTCCGCAAGAGCAACTATCCGCAAGCTCCTCGAAGACAAACACGGGGTACGCGGTAACGGTCAGGACTTCACACCACACGAACGGGACTGGATACAGGAACGCCTCGACCTCGTTGACCAGCGGGAAGCGGACTACAAGGCCGAGGTGAAGAAACTTCGGATGGAACTTGAGATGGAAAGGAACCTGAGAATCATTGAGGAATGCCGCGCCGCTTGAACACCCTGAAAATCAGGTGAAAGAGACTCTAAGGAAGGTAACTGATGGCGAAGGAGTGTACTGGTAATGAGGCAAGCAGAGAAGGCGCTACGCGAGGCCGGGTGGGAAGAAATACCCCGCAATGGGGCTCACGTGGGGGACGAGGTTTACGACCTTGAAGAACACGAAGTATTTGTAGTAGATGCCCCGGCGTCTCCGTCGTGCAATTGGACGGTTCTTCGTGCCCCGCGCCCAGAGTCGAAATACGAGCACGGGACCGTGGCCAGGGTCAAATTAACGGCTACCGGGCGCGAGTTTAATGCGATTTGGGGACCGTCCAATAGCTGGGATGCAGGGTTTGGGTACCTAGTCGGTGACGTCGAAGTTCTCCGCGTCATCGCCTACCCGGACGGGACCGTACCGCCGATTAGGCAAATTGGCACCGGCTTTACTCGCATCGAGGTCATCGACGAAACGGGCCGCGCCTACGTCAACACAGACGCGAGCGACGTCGAGGTCTCAGTGCAGGACGACGGGTGGACACTCAAAGTCTTCACGGGCGGAACCGGAGCCACGCCGGGAGTTACAGATATGCGGGTAGAGAAGGCTCTCACCGCCTTTAGAAAGTCCGTTGACTCGGACCCAATAGGCAAGATCACTGACCCAGACGGCGTGCTGGGCGTAGCGATGCGGGGTGCTCTGAAAGCCGCGCTTGAGGATGGGCACCAACGTGACGAACTGATCGAGGGCATGGTGCCGCGTGTGGCCCGCGCCGCGCTTGAAGCCGCACTAAAGGAGGACCAATGAGCCTGAAACTAATTGCCGTGGAAAACTACGCCCGCCTAGCTGATGTCGGGACGTGCGACCTGTGCTACGGGTCCATGTGGGTTGAAGAGCCAGTATACGTCTTCCAGGACGCGGACACGGGTGAGACCAAGCATATTAACGGGTATCTATGGTCATGGGGCGACTACTTCGACCTACTCCTAGACAACATCCCCTCATTTGCCGAATGGGTGCAACATCAACCGGACCTAACACTAGATCAGCTGGAAGACTTTGGAGACCTGCAACAGTTGGTTTACCGGATGGATGAAGAGGCGGACGAATGAGCCTCGTAGGACTCGCTATCCACATCGCCCTACTATCCCTCACCATCGCAATACTCGTACCAGCAGGATTAACCATCATCGTCCTACTCATATGGGAAGTCGCAAAAAACCCAGAAAACAATACCAACCACACCGCAAATACGGTACAATCAAACAAAAGGGGGTAAAAGTGCGTGAACACGACAGCGAACTCGTTGAAGAGTTAGAACGGCAAATCGCGGAACTATCCGAAAGACTCGAAACGGAAATCCCAGCCGCATACACCGAAGGCTACTACGACGCCCTCACCGGACTAAAACTCAACTAGGAAAACAATTTGGCAATCACCGTTTACACAAAACCCGGCTGCGTCCAGTGCCGTTCAACCGAGAAATGGCTCGACAAAAACGGGATCGAATACCAGAGCATCGACATCACCCAAAACCCGGACGACCTGCAAGCCGTCCTCGCACTCGGGTACAAAGCCGCCCCCGTGGTCGTCGTATCCCGACCAGAAACACACGAAGACGTCCACTGGTACGGGTTCAACCCCGCCATGTTGTCAGAACGCTGCGTCAAGGGCTGACATGGACCCGATCAGCCCGCCCCACTATCAGGGATTCAGTAACGGCGCGGAAGTCATCGACATAACCGAAAACCTCAACTTCAACAGAGGTAATGCCATCAAATATTTGGCCCGCGCTGGACGTAAAGACCCCACCAAAACCCTCGAAGACCTGGAGAAAGGGGCTTGGTATGTAGCTAGAGAGGTAGAGAGGGTGAAGCGAGAAATTGGAAATTCCCAAGAATAAAAAATGCCCAAAGTGTGAGATAACCAAGGAGGTGACTGCATGGCATAAAAATAAGAACCGATATGACGGGTTGGCGGTCTGGTGCAAAGAATGCATGGGCAAATATCACCGGGCGCGGCGTGCGGACCCAGTTGTTAGAGAGCGACTGAATCAGCGCTCTTTGCAGAGGTATCGAGACATGACGGACGTCGAGAGGGCCGAATATAACCGGAGGATTACCGAGCGGAAGCGGAACAACGCCACGAATTTAACCACCAAATATAAGATGACGCTTTCTGATTACAATAAGATGCTTGATGCGCAAGGCGGAGGGTGTGCAATATGCGGCCAAAAACCCTCGGAAGCCCGAAGATTGTCAGTAGATCACGACCATGCATGTTGCCCGAGCGAAAAGACTTGTGGCGCTTGTGTTCGTGGCTTGTTATGCGTTACATGTAACGTCTGGCTCGGTTTTTACGAGAACAAAAAATGGACCGCCAAAGCTGATAAATACCTAGACTCGTTTGTGCCACTCGCATTCCCAAAAATACCCGCTTAACCAAAACCTCACCAAGGAGACAAACTAAATGGCTAACGAAACGATCATCACCGTAGTAGGTAACCTCACCGCCGCGCCGGACCTCAAATTCGCCCCGAACGGCGCGGCCGTCGCGAACTTCACGATCGCGTCTACACCCCGGAAGTTCGACAAGCAGGCCAATGAATTCAAGGACCAAGAGGCCCTGTTCCTCCGTTGCTCCATCTGGCGTGAAGTCGCCGAAAACGTGGCCGAATCACTCGACAAGGGCATGAGGGTAATCGCGACAGGGGAACTGAAGCAACGCTCCTTCGAGGACAAGGAAGGCAATAAGCGGACCTCGATCGAGCTGGACGTCCACGAGATTGGCCCGTCGCTCAGGTTCGCCACTGCCCAGGTGAACAGGAGTCAGTCATCATCCGGCGGGAATGGTCAGCAGGCGAACAACCAGCAGGCTCAGCAGGGCGGCTTCCAACAGGCACCACAGCAGGGATTCCCGCAAGGACAGCCAAGCAACGTGAGCCAGCAGGGCGGCTTCCAGGGCCAGGGGTGGGGCAACCAGGCTCCCATGTTCGGCGGACAGCCCGAGGACAGGCCGTCTTTCTAAACCCCGGCCTACCGCAATTACCCGAATAATACCCGCGCCCGGTCCCACATCATCGGGACCGGGCGCACCGTGAAGGAACGCATGACACATCAAATCATTAACGCGGACTGCCTCGACGCGCTCCGAGACCTCCCAGACAACTCTGTACACGCCGTCGTCACCGACCCTCCCTACGGGTTGTCTAATACCGACCCTAAGCATGTTGCGGAGACGATCACCCGTTGGGCGAATGGCGACCGCGAATACATGCCGACGGGTAAAGGGTTCATGGGCGCGGCGTGGGATGCCTTCGTCCCGCCCGTAGCCGTATGGGACGAATGCCTGCGTGTCCTCAAACCCGGTGGGCACATGTTGGTTTTCGCTGGGTCCAGGACGCAGGACCTTATGGGTTTGTCGATCCGTCTCGCCGGGTTCGATATTAGGGACACGATCATGTGGGTTTATGGGTCGGGGCTCCCACATGGGCAGAATGTGGCCAGGTTAATAGATAGGTCGGCAGGTGTCAAGCAGGCGAGCAGCTACGTACCCCACCATAAAAACAAAGTATACGGCCAGGGGCACGGCGGAACGAGGGTTGCTCCAGAGGCACCACTAGTGACTGACGCCGCGAAACAGTGGGCGGGTTGGTCAACGGCGTTGAAACCGGCGAATGAGCCTATCATCGTCGCCCGCAAACCGTTCCGCGGCACCGGGGCACTGAACATCGACGCTTGCAGGGTCGGAACAGAAGGTGGTTGCGCGGGCGCTTCGCCAGGCCCTTCAAATGGAATCTACGGAGAAGGTTTGAACGGTGCCTGGGCGCAACCCGTAGCCGGTCTAGGCCGCTACCCGGCGAACGTGATCCTCGACGAACACGCCGCCGCTGAACTCGACCAACAGGCGGGCGGCGACCACGCCAAATACTTCTACTGCGCTAAAGCCTCCCAGAAAGAACGCCCCTATGTTAACGGCGTGGCCCATAGCACCGTTAAGCCGCTAAAGCTTATGGAATACCTGGTCACCCTCGTGACCCCGCCCGAAGGAACAATCCTCGACCCGTTCGCCGGATCAGGGACCACCATCGAAGCCGCAATCAACAAAGAGTTCAACGCTATCGGGATCGAACGTGAGGCAGACTACCTGCCACTCATTCAGGCCCGCATCGACCGAGCTAAAGGCCACAACCCTGTAACCGCAGAAACAAGGACACCCGCATGAGACAAACCCGCAAAGGCCCATTCAGGGTAAGCGAATTCCCTAAACTTGAAATCTTCAAACTATCTGGAATGAGTGCCGCACATGCCAAAATTGCCTCTCGAACAACAAGACGAAAACCGCAACTGTGGGTAACGCAGTGCACGGAATGTATGTTCGGCAAAGGTTACTCGACATGGGCCGAATGCATTAAAAATATCCCTGCAGATAGGTGGCATTTCTGCAACCAGCACCCGTATCCCTGGGAGCGGTAACCATGACCTACCCAGAACACCACACCTTCACCGTCCACGGGACACCCGCCCCACAAGGATCAAAGAACGTCAGCCGGGCGGGCCACCTATACGAGGCCAACAAAAACCATAAAGCATGGCGGCAGAAGGTCGAAGCCGCCGCACGGGCCGAGGATATCCAATTCGGGGACAAGCCAGTTCAAGTACACCTTGAATTTTTCTTCACAACCCCGAAAAAACCCAAATTCCGGCTACCCGCCGTAAAACCCGACATCGACAAACTCGCGAGATCAATCAATGACGCCCTATCCAAATCCGGGATGATCCACGACGACGCCCGCATAACCGACCAGTGGCTATCCAAACGATACGCCGAAACACCCGGCGTCCGAATCACAATCAGAGAGGCGCACCAATGATCCGCAAACTAATCAACCTAACACGGTTCTTCCGAAACCAATTCACCATGCAAATCGCACGAACCGACACCCACGAAATCGCACTCATCGTCAACCAAGCCTACGTCATGTACATGACACCCGAGGAAGCCCTCGAAGTAGCCGACGAAATCCGAGACAACGCACACCTCGCAATGATGCCAGACCAGGAGGTCAACTAAACATGTTCCGCAAAACCAGAAATGAAATTGACTCGTTCGTCAGGGGACTCAACGAACTGTCCGGTGATCTTATACGGACTAATGGCAGGTTGTTGAAATTAGACGAACTGACCAACAAGAAGATCGATTCCGTGGATGAACGTTTAGAAATGTGCTGGGATCGGATAAAGGACGCAGAACGGCAACAGGTCAAAGCCCGCGTCAGAGCCAATAGCCGAGACGACCACAAGGTGATACCAAAGCACCACACCGACACATACAGCCGGAAATACTACATCACCCTCGAATGCGTCTGTGGGTTCACCTATGAGACCGAACTTCACCGGATTGAAGCGCAAGCCCGAGAAGAAGCAGCCGCCGCAACACAACTCCACGAAGAAGGTGTGCTCTAAATGCACCGTTTTAAACAGGAAGCCAAAAATACACGGAACATCCTAAAGGACCTCGCGCGGCTTCTGGGTGAAGGTGAAATATCCTGCGCCGAATATCACCACATAGCCGCAATCCACCGCCACAACCTTCTAACCGTCGAGCTAACCGAAGCGGTGAAAGAAGTAGGGCACAGGCTAGAGCGAATGATGAATGATGGAGTGCGTACACGCTGATGACCAACCTTGAAGACCTCGTTGTTCACCTGACCGAAGATCACAAGGTCAACCCGGACAAGACAGGGAAGACCTTCAACCTCGTTGAAGAATACGCCCTGTTGACTCAGCTGGAACAGGCCAAGACCATGCGCCTCAACAGTGGCGGGGGAGGTGGAGGTGGCGCTAAACTCCCGTTCGGTGTAGGACCAGTAGACCTCCAAAACGAAATCGAAACCGTCATCATGTCCACCCTGCAACCCTGGCAATACGCACCCATCGCCAAACTCCCACTACCGGAACGCCTCAAAGAATGGTTCGGACTTGTGGACATCGGCCCCGCCGAAAACTACCTACCCAAATGGGTCCACCAAATCCGGGACCTATTCACCACCAAATTCCACCTCGAAGCAACCTGCCCAGAATGCCACACCGCAACCATCACACAAGAGCAAGACGGGCAAATCACCCATAAAGACGCGCTCATGGTAACCGTCGAATCCCAAACCGCCACATGCGCAAATTGCGGAAACACCTGGACCGGGGTAGACGACCTAAACTACCTCGCCGGAAAAATCTAAAAATAATTACCCTAAGACTGGAGATCGTACCGCAAATATGGTAATGTGAAACCTATCGGATCGGGAGACGTGTATCCAAAACACTAAATACTCGGGACTCCACACTACGCACCCGATCCGACCATAGGCGACAACATGAGCAACAATCACCCCATACCCGCCAAAGGCGGCGACGAATACGACGCATTCAGTAAGACGGCACGCAAAGCCCTCTGTTGCTTCAACAACCAAACCGGGCTCACCAAATACTGGAAACGCAAATACTGGAAACGCGTACGCCGACAAGGCAAACAAGAATCCCGCAACCTCAGCGGGTAACCAAAGAGGGCCGCACCGCAACAACGGATAAGACGGCAAACACGGGAGACCTACACTCTAGCGTCCCGTGAAAGGTAGCGGCGGAAACCTAACGTCAGCGGCGAAGCTGAGCGGATCACGTTAGGGATGATGGTGGGGAGCCGTTGAGTTCCTCTAGTCGGTTCAAACCCGGCCCGCCGTACAACAAGTCCCGCAAGCCTCTCAACGATGCGCAACATGTGGTCACGGTAGGCAGGGGTCGCAACCCTCCGAGTGGCGAAGGCAGTCATTGGCCTTGGACATCTGCAATGACAATAGCGTGTGACATGGCGAAGTCCTCCCAGGAGCGAGCGCGGTTCGATTCCGCGGCACGCGCAAGCCCCCGTGCAGTTGTCCGGACGAACAGCGAGCACGGGGCCACAAACCGACGGGCCGGTTACCGGAACGTTGTCTGCCACGTCGTAAGACGTGTGCTTGTTGCACCTCGGAGCAAGGTCTCCGAGAGTACAGCGCCCCTACGTGTTCCACCTATCACAGTGGATGGCGCGGGGCTTTGCAGGACCAAGGCTCCCATAAGGCCTCGGCCCTGCCCACGGGTGGTCGTAAAGCTTTTTTCCGGTGTCTTGCGGCCACTTCTGGCTTCCCTATCCCAATTGGCAGAGGAAACGGATTCAAACCCCGTTCAGTCTCGGTTCGAGTCCGAGGGGAAGTACGAGGCCCGGCGAAACGGCGCTCCGAAGAGCGTCTGCCGTTGACAGCTCAACGGCTAGCCGGGCCAAGCGGGATTGACGGAACTGGTAGACGTGTCGCCCTCAAAAGGCGTTGACCGAAAGGTCGTGCAGGTTCGAGTCCTGCATCCCGCACTACGCTTCCCTAGCTGTGATGTCCAGGGACGTTGTTTCGGCGACACGGCCGTGAACAGCTGAGAGGTGAGGGCCTCCGGTTGTGAAGTGGAGCTGTTGAGTTCAACCGCTTCACGTACCAGGAGGCCCTCGTGTCCCGCGCTAACGCTGCCCTGACCCCGCGCGCTCGACTCCGCCTGGCGCGCCTGATCGTCGAGGACGGCTGGTCGCCGCAGGTCGCGGCGAAGATGTTCATGGTCTCTCCCGTCACGGCCCGAAAATGGGCGGCTCGGCTGAGGCTGGAGGGCCCCGCCGGGATGACCGATCGTTCGAGTCGGCCGCGATCGATGCCGACGAAGACGCCACTGCCCGTGGTCAAGCGGATCGTGAAGCGGCGGTGGCGGGGCCGTCTCGGCCCGGCCCAGATCGCCGGTGAACTCGGACTGCCCGCCTCGACCATCCACGCAGTGCTCGTGCGATGTCGAATCAACAGGCTCAGCCATATCGATCGGGTCACGGGAGAACCCATCCGACGATACGAGCACGACCATCCCGGCTCGCTGATCCATGTCGACGTCACGAAGTTCGGCAACATCCCCGACGGCGGCGGATGGCGGTTCGTCGGCCGCGTCCAGGGCGAACGCAACCGGGAGGCCACCGCGACCCGTCTGCAAAGCAGGAACCACCGCTATGAGCCCCGGTTGGGCACCGCGTTTGTCCACACCGTCATCGACGACCACTCCCGTGTTGCTTACGCCGAGATCTGCTCTGACGAGAAAGCGCAGACGGCGATCGGCGTCCTGCGTCGTGCTGTCTCATGGTTCGCCGCCCGGGGTGTCCCCGTCGAGCGTGTCCTCTCGGACAACGGCTCCGCCTACAAGTCCCACGCCTGGCGCGATGCCTGCGCAGAACTCGGGATCACGGCGAAGAAGACCCGCCCTTACCGGCCGCAGACCAACGGGAAGATCGAACGCTTCCACCGCACCCTCGCCGACGGCTGGGCCTACGCCCGGTTCTACGGATCAGAAGCCGAGCGTCGCATGGCGCTACCAGGCTGGCTGCACTTCTACAATCATCACAGGCACCACTCCGCAATCGGGGCCCCACCCATCAGCAGAATCCAAAACAACCTGCCTGGACAGCACACCTAGCCCAACTGGCAGAGGCACTGGTCTTAGGAACCAGGCAGTCTGAGTTCGAATCTCAGGGGAAGCACAAACCCTTGCCGTGTGTGGCAGGTGGGACGACGTGAGTCATTGTTCGGAAGACAGGGCACCCGCCACACGCGCCAAGGGCACATACCTACAAAGGGGGTAACGCATGATCCTGCCAACGATTGCCCTCATTGCGGCACTAGCCACACTCGCAGTGAACGCGTGGGTGCTACACAAGTCCAAGGAAGCATTGGACGACGCGGAGCGTTACCTCGCCGAGGCTAGAGCGTCATTACGGCTTGCAACACACGGCAAGGGCCAGCCCGTGAACCATAAACACGAGGCACCTGGACCCGTGCTCACACCTAAGCAGTGGCGCACGATCGCCGCACATGAGCAGGTGTATCGCGAGATGGCCGAACAGCAGACCGAGACACGCGACGCCCGAAGGGACCGCGCCATGAACCGGCCACGTGGACAAGCAGGAATCCATGAGGAGGACTCATGAGCGGACCTATCGGCGAAATCAGATTCACATCTGACGACACCTGGGGGAGACGGCTAGTAGCCGACAAGGTTATCCAAGACGATAACGGCGAACCGATCACCCTTGACTGGCTCAACGAGCACGACGTCAGGCTACCGATATACGGCAACGGCGACGGCACAGTATCAGCGGACCGCTTCATGATCGACGGCGTGCCAGGGCCAATGAACGCATGAGTCGCATACAGCACATTGCCTGCGAGTGTGGCATTCACACCTACCAGGCAACACACAAGCCCGGATGGATCAAGTGCCAGACATGCGGCACAGTACGAAGTGTCAAGAGGGGGTAGACAATGGCTGAACTTGTCACATCATGGGACCAACTCAAACACGGCGAAAAGGTCATCGTTGACGGTAAGCGGGCAACCTTCTACGGCGTTCCCTACCTGCAACGGGAAGCAGACGGCAAGCCAATCACCTGCCCCGGCGAAGTGTTCGCAGTAGCCGACGAATACACGGCAGACAATGGCGAATGGTTCTACTGGTCGTGGGCTACCGGCTTCCGTATCAGCATGCCCGGGGAATTCCCTGTCTTCGAGTGGAGGGCGCCGAGAGCTGGGGACATACAGAAGGTGACTGATGCCTGAACTTCTCGGGGCACTGCAACTCCCGCCAGGCACAACACAAGCGGGCATCTTCGCCAACGGGTTACGCATAGGTAAGACCCCCTTGACAGATGACTTCCTCAACGAACACAAAGTAGAAGTCATGGTCATAGGCGAAACCAACGATGAAGGCCCCGACCTATTCAGGCTAGCCCTGCACTCAATATGGATTGATGGGCAAGAGGTCTACAGGTTCGGTGGATAGGGGAGCCCACACAGGCCCCTCATATACGCCGCATATAAGGCCCCTATATAGGCGGGCCATATAAAGGCCCCCACTACCCACAGGCCATAGGCCACCACATAAAGACAGGCCCCCTATTCTACCTCGGGGAACACAACACCAATCATGGTTGATTAGGTTAGCCTAACCAACAACAGTTAGACACGAGCAAGGCAGGTGACCTCATGGCCCAAGACATACGCAACGGCAAAGGTCACCGATCATACCGAAGACAAGCCGCAATACTAAGACGAAGAGGCCTACCTTGTGCATGGTGCGGAAGACCAATCAACTATGAGGCATCACCCAATGACCCTGATGCCTTCACCGCCGACCATGTGGACCCTATAGCACTTGGTGGATCATTGCACAAGGGCGAACTTCAACCCATGCATAAAGGTTGCAACTCGCGCAAAGGCAATTCGATGCAAGCCAAAATCCGGCCCGCATCATAACCCCAAAAGTTAGGCAACCCTAACAAACAAGCGACACCGGAAAGACCCCTAAAATGGCCCTCCAAACAAGCTGCCCTACCAGGGGGTACACAACTGGTACTAACCAACACCACCCCCAAAACCCCGGCAACTCAAGGGGTGGGGGAGGACCCCAGGTAACTGGTCATGCCTACTCCCGGGCCGCACCTGGCATCATTTCGTTCGCGGAAATTTCAAATGAGAATCATGTACGATAAGAGGTGATTTTATGTCACGTCCAAAGGCTGAATGTGGCACGGAATCAGCTTATAGACGGCATTTGAAGGAAAAACAGCCTGTTGATGAGGCGTGCAGGCTTGCGCATAACAAATATTGCCGTGATCGGCGGAAATTGTATTTGTCTGAGCGGTCGTCTGTTTCTGATAAACCTGTTGGTGGGGTTACGGCTCCGGCTCGTGAAGCGCGTGCTACGCGCACTGAGGCGGTGAAAGCGGAGAAGGCCCCTGATTATGACAAGAATTGGCATGTGAATGTGCTTCGGGAGACTTTGGCGGGTTTGACTGATGCTTATTCGAGGGTTTTGGAGTCGGCCCCGGATAAGGCTTCTCCGTTGACTAAGGAGATTCGGGCTTTGACGGCTGAGATTGAGCGGTTGACGGCACCTGTTGAGGATAAACCGGCTGATAGGGGAGGTAGTGCGCTTGACAAGTTCCTCCCTGGAAACGTTGCAAGGTTCCCAGAGCCCAAGATTAGCTAAATACCCTGAGAATGTCGGTTCTTATGGTGAGTATGTTGTTGAGTTCGGTAAGGCTGTAGGCGTTGACCTTTTCCCGTGGCAGGAAAAGGTTATTCATTCGTTGTTCGCGGTTGATTCTGAGGGGCTTTGGGCGGCGTCTGAGGCGGGTTTGCTCGTAGCTCGTCAGAACGGTAAAGGCGAAATTCTTGTCCTGTACGATTTGGCTCATTTGTTCTTGTTTCCGCGTAAGGATAACCGGCGTAAAACTATTTTGCATTCGGCGCATGAGTTAAAAACGGCGGTTGATGGATTTGACCGTCTTGCGGGAATTGTTGAGTCAACGCCTGAGCTTATGGAGCATGTGGATCACATTTACAAAGGTGCTGGGCAACAGCAAATTATTTTGAAGCGCCGCGAGAACCAGAAATCGTACGGTGACCGGATTAAGTTTGTGGCGCGGTCGAAGTCGTCTGGGCGTGGTTTTTCGGCTGATGCTTTGATTTATGATGAGGCGCAGGAATTGTCTGTTGCTTCGCGGGATGCTTTGTCTTATACGGCTACGGCTGTTCCTAATGCTCAGGAGTTTTATACGGGTACGGTCCCGAATGAGGCTGAGAACGAGTTTGAGGTTTTCGAGGGCGTACGGGATCGTGGGCGTTCGTTGGATGAGTACCCGCGTACGTTGTGGCTTGAATGGTCCCCGGAGGGTGCAGAAGACCCTGACAGGGCTTTGGAGATCGATCCTGGGGACATTGCCCACGCTTATGTTTCTAACCCGTCTATAGGCTTCCTTCCAGGTATTACTGAGGCTAAGGTTATTCGCCAGTGGGAGCAGGACACCTCGGCGGGTAAAGAGTCGTTCATGCGTGAGCGTCTGTCCGTGTGGCCTAATCGTCGTCCAGAAGAGGAAGTCCGGGTAAATGACCTGGATATGGAGGCTTGGGCGGCGTCTGAGGACCATAAGGCCATTCATGGGGATACTGTGGTTTTGAGTGTCCGTGTTGCTGATAATGGCGGTTATGCTTCGATTTCGGCGGCGTCTAGGTTGCCTGACGATCGTATTTATGTTGAGCACAAGTACACGGCGTATCAAACTCTGTGGGTTCCGAAGAAACTTAAAGCGCTCATGGAAGAGATGGGCGCTGTTTCTGTGGTCCTTGACGAGAAGAAGTGCGCGGGGATTATCCCTGATTTGAAGCGTGAACGGATTAAGTTTTTCGGCATGAGGCCGGGGGAGCTTGCGGGGGCGCATTCTTTGTTTGCTGAGTCTGTGGCGGCGTATCAGGTTGTCCACCGCGGCCAGGAAGAGCTAACGGATTCCCTTGTTTTGGCTCAACCTCGCGCTATTGGGCAGTACGGGTTCACGTGGGAGCAGTCCGACCCTACGGAGCCTGTGACTCCGGCGCAGACGGTGACCGAGGCGCTTTGGGGTGTAAAGAATTTTGAGGCGAATAGGCGTCCTCGGGGAATTATTCGCGGTATTGGAGGCTAAATGAGCGAGATTCTGCGCCTCATTGACGACGAGGTTACGAAGAAGGCTAAAGCCGAGTGGGGGAGGTTGCGGAACCTTCGGCTACAGCTTGAAGGGAAGCTCACTAAGTCCTGGGCACCTGACGGGGCGGACCTGGAGTATCGGGATTTGATGCGCAAGGCGCGTTCCCCGTGGTTGATGTTCGCGGCTGACTGTTTCTCTGATGCGCTGATTGTTGATGGTTACACGAATCAGCGTGTCTGGGATGAAGTATGGGAACGTTCTGGCATGTCGGGGCGGCAACACATGTTGAATCATGAGGCTGTCGCGTACGGGTATTCGTACCTGTTGACGTTCCCGGCTGAGGATGGCGGCGCGATGATGCGGCCCCTCTCTGTGGTGAACACGTATTCGGTGAAGGAAGACCCGTGGGACGATCACCCGAAATACGTGTTGCACCAAGTCTCGGATGACCTGTGGCGGTTCTTTGACGATGAGGCCATGTACGAGATTCGTGGGTCGCTGTCCACGGGCGAGGTGACGAAGGTCCCGCACGGACTCGGTGTGTGTCCGGTGTCTATCGTGCAAGCTCAGTATTCGGCTGATGGTGAGACTCCGGCGTCTGTGGTTGAGCTGGGCATTCCGGCGTATAAGCGGGTTGTTGATGCGACGTTCACCCTGCAAATGGTGCAACGGTACGGGGCGTTCCCGCAGAAGTACCAGACGGGCGGACTGTTGGCGACCGATGAGAACGGCGACGCTATGGTTCGGCCTTCTGTTGACTCTATGTTGCAGTCTGACGACCCGGACACGAAGTTTGGGGCGTTCCCTGCCGCTGACCTGGACAAGGTTGCGCAAGCGGTCGATGAGCATATTCAGCAGTTGGCCGCCGTGTTGCACGTCCCGCCGCATTACCTTTTGGGCAAGGTCGTTAACCTGTCGTCTGAGGCTTTGGCGGCTACGGAGACCGGGTTTATCCGCAAGCTGGGCACGCTTCAAGAGCCTTTGTCTGAGGGTTACGAGCAGGCGTTGAGGCTCGCGGCGATGATTCTTGGTGATACGTCGGCGGCTGATGATTACTCGAATGAGGTTCATTGGCAGGACGTGTCCGTTCGTACTTTGGGTGCTTCGGTTGATGCGGTCCAGAAATTGGATGCTGTCGGGGCTCCTAAGGAATTGATTTTCCAGCTCGTTCCGGGCTGGACTAAACAGGACGCTATTTTGGCCGCTACTGAGGCCGAAAAAACGGCGGAAGAGAATAAGGCGAATCTTCCGTTTGCGCCTGGCAATAATGATTCACCCGCTATGGGGGATACGGCTACGGGAGCCGTTACTAATCCCGGTGAAATCGACGGATTTGCGGAGGGTAAGGTATGAGCGAGAACGAAGCTCCCCAGGAGACGCAGGAATTCACACCTATTCAGTCTCAGGAAGAACTTAACCAGATTGTCGAGTCGAGGATCGCGCGTGAGCGTAAGAAGTTCTCTGATTATGACGATTTGAAGGCGAAGGCGGCTAAGGCTGACGAGTTGGAGGCTCAGGCGTTGAGCGAGCAGGAACGGGCCGTGAAGGACGCTGTTTCTAATCGTGAGGCTGAGCTTAATTCGTATTGGGCTGAGAAGTTCGCTTCTAAGTCGGCTGAGTCTGAGGCGGCGAAGATGGGTTTCATTGACCCGTCTGATGTGTCGAGGTACTTGGACGTGTCCGAGGTAATGGCCGATGGGGATATTGACCCTAAGGCTTTGGGGAAGCAGTTGGAGCAGATTCTTACGGATCGGCCTTACCTTGCTAAAACCCAGGAACAGGCACCTAACCCTACACAGGGTAGGCGTATTAAGCGTTCTGGGTCTGTTGAGAAGTCGGACGCGCCTAAGGGGTCGCGGGCGGCTAGCATGATGCGAGATTTTTCGCGGGTTTCTTAATTTTTAGGAGTTATTAGTAATGGCTAACGGCGTTACTCGGGCGGACATTGAAGCCGCCATTGAAGAAGATTACAATTACATGCTTTTGGAGCGTGCTACTGCGGCGTCTACCGCTCTGAGCGCGTTTACCAAGGTTGATATGGGCGCGAAGGTTCAGAACCTTCCGGCTCTGGCTACCCGCCCTAATGCTAAGTGGGTTGGTGAAGCTGAGGGAGACCGTACCAAGCCGACCTCGAAGTTCACCTTTGAGAATAAGGGGCTCTTCGCAGTTGAGGGGGTAGGTGGCTGAGCGCGTCGGTCGCCGGATGAGGGTCGAGGCCTTCCGATGATGGAAGTTCTCACACTGACCATCTGCCGGAAGACCTCGACGTGCACCACGCTACCTTCGCGACCCCTGATCTGACCGTGTTCTGCCATCTCGACGAGCTCGGCCTCGTGGCCACCGGTCAGCTTTTTGAGCCGGATCGCGCGGTGATCGAGTGCCGCGTCGCCGAGCCGGATCCGTGGTGCCGGGGATGCGGTAGCCAGGCGCTCTCGCGCGGGACGGACACGCGGCGTCTCGCCCACGAGCCGTTCGGTCATCGCCCGACGACGCTGCTGGTCCGGGTCCGCCGCTACAAGTGCTCAGGATGCGGACGGTCCTGGCGTGAGGACCTCACGGCAGCGGCGCCCGAGCGAGCCAAGCTGTCCCGTAGCGGGATGCGGTGGGCGTTGGAAGCGCTCGTGATCGACCACCTCACCGTCGCCCGCGTCGCCGCCGGACTCGGTGTCGGTTGGCACACGGCGAACAACGCGGTCCTCGCTGAAGGGCGTCGAGTGCTGATCGACGATCCCGCCCGGTTCGACGGCGTCGCCGTGATCGGCGTCGACGAGCACGTCTGGCGCCACACGAGAGTCGGCGACAAGTACGTCACCGTCATCATCGACCTCACCCCGAACCGCGACAAGACCGGCCCCGCCCGTCTGCTGGACATGATCGAGGGTCGCTCGAAAGCCGTGTTCAAGACCTGGCTCGCCGCACGCCCGCAGGACTGGCGCGATGGTGTCGAGGTCGTCGCGATGGACGGGTTCACCGGCTTCAAGACCGCCGTCAGCGAGGAGCTCCCGGACGCGCAGGCGGTGATGGACCCGTTCCACGTCGTCCGCCTCGCCGGCGACGCCCTCGACACCTGCCGTCGTCGCGTCCAGCAGTGCCTGCACGGCCGGCGGGGCCGCAAAAACGATCCGCTCTACAAGGCCCGCCGCATCCTCCACACCGGCGCGCAGCTGCTCACTGACCGGCAGCAGACCCGTCTCGAGGCACTGTTCGCGGTCTCCGAGCACGTCGAGGTCGAGGCGACCTGGGGCATCTACCAGCGCGTGATCGCTGCCTACCGCGAACCCGATCGGAAGACGGCGAAGAAGCTGATGACAGCCGTCATCGATTCCGTCTCCAGCGGCGTCCCCGCCGCGCTCGTGGAGGTCCGCAAGCTCGGCCGCACGCTCAAGCAGCGCGCCGCCGACATCCTCGCGTTCTTCGACCGGCCCGGCACGTCCAACGGGCCAACAGAGGCGATCAACGGGCGCCTGGAACACCTCCGCGGCTCCGCCCTCGGATTCCGGAACCTCACGAACTACATAGCCCGATCGCTGCTCGACACCGGCGGCTTCAGGAACCACCTACACCCTCAAATGCGAAGAGCCGAATAAGGTTCTGACGGCGGCTGAGGTTGCGGTTATCGTGACCCTGAACGAGGAAGACCTCGAAGACGCTTCCGAGGACCTTCTGCGTACCGCTACCGCTCTCGGTGGTGAGGCTATTGGTCGCGCCCTGGACGCGGCTGTCCTGTTCGGCGTGAATAAGCCCGCGGCGTGGACCTCTAAGGATCTGTTTGCGGCGGCTACGGCGGCGGGTGCTATCCACCAGGTGGGTAAGGGCGAGAATGACCTTGTTGGTTCGATTTTCCAGGCCGCGGAGGACGTGGACGAGGCCGGGGGCAACCCGTCGTCCTTCATTTCCCGTCAGGGTTTGAAGTACCGTCTCGCTAACCTGCGTGCGACGGATAATTCGCCGATTTATGTTCCTTCACTTTCTTCCACGCCGGGCGCTGTTGACTCGGTTGCTGGTATGCAGGCTTACTGGAATCAGAACGGCGCGTTCGACCGGTCGAAGGCTGAGGGGCTTGTTATTGACCCGTCCGGTGTCCTTATCGGTCAGCGTTCCGACATTACGGTGAAGTTCCTGGATCAGGCCACCGTTGACGGTATCAACCTTGCTGAGAACGATAAGGTTGGTCTCCGTTTCCGTGCCCGTTACGCCTACACTCTCGCGGATGTTATTGCGCCTGATGGTACGCGCCTTGCTCCGGTTTCGGCGGTTACCCCGGAAGGTAGCGGTGAGTTGGGAAAAGCGTAACGCCTGGGATGGCGACTTTTCCAGGCTCTGAAGTTTTCCCTGAAGGGGGTTCTTGATGCCAGCGGCTCAGGCTGAGGCTGGGGCAAGTTCTGCCGCACCTGAGTCTCTGGTGTCCCGCTTTGAACGTTGCAGGTGGGAGGTGCCGCGTGGAGATAAGCGTTCAGGAGATAAAGCCACTGCTAACAAGTCCGGTAGAGGACAAGATGGTAAAAACCCTGATTGATGCGGCCCTGTCCTACCTTGCGGGTCGCTACGGTGAGGCGAAGCTGACCAAGTATCGCCCGTTTGTGGTTGTGGTGGTGGCGGCGATGATTTCGCGGCGCGGTTCGGGTCGTGACCCGTTTTTGGCGTCCGAGACGGCCGGCCCTTTTCGCGGCCAGTGGTTCTCAGGGGGCGCTACGGCTGGTTTATTCCATGCGGACGAACTGTTGGACCTGGACCGGCTTTTGGGCGGCGGTGCACGCACTGTGCGGACTCCCGCGCCGGACAAGCAACGGTTCTCTAACTTGTACCGGCCCGTCGAGTGGGAGGATGAGTTGGGCGAGGTTGAACTCCCGGCTCCTGGGGGTTGGTATGTTTAGTCCACCTCGTATCTATTGGGAGAAATTCGTCGAGGGTGGGGTAGGCGATGAGTTCTACCCTATCCCTGACGGGTTTGCGGAACCTGTTGCTATTGCTGCTGATTTCGCGCCTGAGGCGACGAAAGAGCCGCGTGATGGCACTACCGTTCGTGTTGTTTCTGATGCCCAGATTATCTTAGATAATCCTATTGACCATGACCCCAGGGATAGGTTCATCGTCAACGGTGTTAGGTATCAGGCTGAGGGTAAGGCGCTTCCGTGGTTCGGGCGTTACTCGAAGCGCATGTTTGGGCAGGTTATCCCGGTTAGGAGGCTATGAGTCATGGCTAAATCGGCCGTTAAAATCAAGTGGAATAATGAGGGGTTTCGCCAGTTGAGGCAGTCCCCCGGTGTGAAGGCCGACTTGATGGCCCGTGCTCGCCGTGTCGCGGCGGCGGCAGGCGGCGAAGGCATGGGGTACATGGTTACTGACCTTGTCTTGGAGAACCCGCGTGGTGCTGTGTCTGTGCTGTGTACGGGTGAGGCAGTCTACCATAACCGCAAATATGGTTCCCTGATTCGTGCGCTTGATGCGGGTAAGGGGTGATTTATGGCGGTGTTCGAGTTTGACGACCCGGTAACACTGGCTATGAGATACCTTAACCGTTTCTACCCTGGGCGGGTTGCCCGTGAAGAGCCGGACTACGACAAGTACGACAAGGACGCTTTGTTGATCCTTGTGCGTGATGGTGGCGGCTCGGGGGAGTATGCCTACCAGTTGCAAGATGTCCGGTTGACGTTTGAGGTTCGTTCGGGGTCTCAACGTGAGGCGGCGCAGGTCGCTAACCGGGTTGATGCGCTCGTGCGGGATTGGACGTACCGCGAAGGTGGCGTGTACTACCGGGGCGGGTTTTCGCGCCCGTTGTATCAGCCTGAACCTGACCGGCGTATCCCGGCTTATTTGTGGACTGTCAATTTGGCGTTTCGTGGTCACCCTTTGACTATTTGATAATCATTTTCATGTGGATACCTCCAACCAATTGTTGGGGGTATTTTTTATGCCCAATTTCTGGGTGAAAGGATACAGTGACATGGCTTTTACTGATGTTATTGTTGCTAAGCCGAAGTCAACTGACGGCGGCCTTACTTTTGGTCCTACCGGGACTGTTATCCCCGAGGACGCTACTACTAAACTCCCGGCAGGACAGAAGCTCCTCGGGCTTGTTTCCTCTGATGGTGTGAAGCTTACTGAGGATGCCTCCGACGAGGATATCTTCGTATGGGGCGGCGTGAAGGCACGTAAGGTTCGTTCCGAATACTCGGCGACCCTGGGGGCTGTTCTTTATTCGACCGCTAACCCGGATACGTTGAAGGCCGTTTTTGGTCCTAACAACGTTGAGGTTAAGGGCTCGAAGATTACCGTCACTCACTCGTCGAATATTGCGCCTATCCAGAATTTCACTGTTGAGGCGAAGGACGAGGGTACTGGTACGGCCCGTCGTTTCGTTATTCCTCGCGGTCAGATCACCGTTTCCGGTGACCGCACTCTCGTTGACGCGGCCGCTGACGGTTTCGAGGTCACTATTGAGGCTCTGGCTGATAGTGACGGCAATTGCTACACGGAGTATATCGAAAAGACTGACGGTAGCACTTTTGAGGACGATGATGCTTCGGGGGGAAGGCTAACGCCGGGGGACAGCACGTTCCCCGGCACTAATTCGTTTCCGAACAATGGAGGTAAATGATGGCTTATGTTAAGCAGTCCTGGAAGGACGGCAAGGGCGGCGGCACGCCTATTTCGGCGGCCCGCCTGAATCATATTGAGGATGGCATCGCGTCTGTTCCGGCTGGTCCCAAGGGCGACGCTGGCGCGGCTGGCCCGAAGGGTGACAAGGGCGATGCTGGCCCGAAGGGTGACAAGGGCGATGCCGGCCCGAAGGGCGACAAGGGTGACACCGGCGCTAAGGGAGCTGACGGTTTCCCCACTGAAGAACAGTGGAACGCCCTGGTGGCCCGTGTAACCGCCCTGGAACGCAAGGCGGGAGCCTAACCGGGCTAGTTTCCGCCCGCACGTAGACACAACTCCCTGCGTGCGGGCGGCCCCTTCGGGGGAAACATTATTTCGTGGAGTCGTAAACCTAGATTTTGGAGTCGTTTATCATGGCAAATGCTAAGAAGAAGCACGCACGTAAGGTCGCTAAGAAGTACGAGTTCGTGACTTTTGAGACCTCGATTTACGAGGGCGAGTTCACGTTCCCGGCCCAGAAGCACATGCCTCAGAAGCTCATGATTGCTATGGGTGACGGTGAGCTGTCGAAGCTTCGTGACTGGCTCATCGAGGCCGGTACGGATGAGGCGGACGTTGAGGCTTTCCTCGACCTGGACAGTGAAGAGGCTGGCACGTTTATTGAGGCTTGGGGAAATGGGCAGTTGGCTAATGCCCCAAAATCTCAGGACTGATCCAGGAGTATAAAACTCACCCTGCGGCGGTTGTGGCGCGGCTACTTGAACTCGGGTTGAAGTGGCCGCACCCTGACGCCGCATTTGTTGATTGGGAACCGTTGATAGCCGCCGTGGAAACGGAACCTATGGACGGCCCCATACACCGGGCGAAAAACCCCAAAGACTGGGCTTGGTACGTTCCCGGTTATAACGAGCAGATGATGCTCGTTGAGCTGACGGCTGTAGCCAATTGGCAGAGGGCCGGGGGTAAGGGCCAGAGGCCTAAGCCCGCTAAACGTCCGTGGGACAAGAAGAACACTCAGAGGAAGATCACGCCGGGTAAGGCGAGTGAGACTGAGGGTTTCTTGACTTGGCTCGAAGGGCGTTTCGCAAAACCCTAAATTTGTTTCCCTGTATGTGGAGGTTTGCCCGTGGTCGCAAAAATGGAGCTTGCTAGCGCTTATGTGACGCTTAACGTGTCTACAAAGACTATGGGTAAGCAGATTGGCCGCATGTTTGGTCAGGTGGAGGGGCAGGCCTCCGCATCTGGGAAGCGAATGGGGAAGTCCATTCAGAAGGGCCTCGATCAGGTCTCGGGCAAGTCTGTAAAGACGTTGCAAGAGGACTTGGCGTCCGGTGAGTCGAAGCTCGCGGCGGAGACTGAGCGGGGGCGTCGTAAGGTTGAAGCGGCGACTCGTAAGGTTGAGATTGCGGAGGCTCGGCTCGCGGAGGTCAAGGGAAAAAGTGGTGTCACCACGTCCCAGGTTCTTCGCGCTGAGGACCAGTTGCAGAATGCCCGTTATAAGCTGAATGACGCCACTGATGAGGCGAAGCTGAAGACGGCGGGCTACCAAAAGCAGGTTGACGAGGCTAGGGCGGCCCTGAACCGGGCTAGTGCTACGTCCAAGACTGCCGGATCGGCCATGTCTTCCGCGATGTCCTCGGCGGGTAACGCGGTGAGGTCTGCGTTTGCCGGGGTCGGTTCGGCTATTAGTACTAGTTTCTCGTGGGGCGCGTCTATGGCCCAGAGCGCTCTGTCTACGATTCGGGGCGCGGCGTCTGTGGCGGCGTCTGGTATTTCGTCCGTGTTCTCCGGGGTCGGGTCCCTGTTGAAGAACGTTTTTACGGGCAATTTTTCGGGCGCGTTTAACCAGATCGTGACCGGCGCGAAGACTGCCGGGTCTGCCGTGTCTACGGCGTTCTCGAACGTGTGGGGCGGTTTCCGTAACGGCCTAGCTAACGCGAGGTCGTCTATTACGTCCACGGCGTCCGGCATGGTGTCGTCCTTTACGGGGGCGGCGTCGTCCACGGGTGAAGCTGTCAGGGGCGGCCTGTCTCGTGGTTTTGAGGGCATTAAGACTGTTGCTTCCCGTTCGGCGGCGGAGAATTTCGCGGCGTTCACTTCGGGCGCGGGTCGTGCGGCGTCAACGGTAGGCAATGCCCTGTCTAATGGGTTTAGGTCTACAGCCTCGGCGGCTTGGTCGTCGGCGTCTAATGGGTTCCGGGCGTTCACGTCCGGGGCCGGTAACGCGGCCTCAACTATTGGCTCTGGGATTTCCGGCGGCTTCCGTTCAACGGTGAGCGCGGCCGCTAACGCCGCTAAGAGTGGGGCATCCGCTATGGCTAGCGGGTTCTCCGGTGTCGGCTCAAAAATTGGGTCTGTCCTGTCCCGTGGTTTCTCGGGTATCCCGTCATTGGCGGGCAAGACAGGTAACCAGGCTGGGCAGGCGATGACCAGCAATCTCATGTCTCATTTGGGGCGTATTCCGGCGATGGTCGGTAGCCTCGTGGGTGTTGCTGGTATCGGCGGTATTCTGTCCGCCGGTTTTAAGCGCATGAACGATATTGACCATGCGAACATTATCTTTAAAAATATTGGTCTTACCTCGAAGCAGGCTAAAGACCAGATGGCGAAATTGAATGACCAGGTTACGGGTACGTCTACGTCGCTGTCTACGGCTTCTAAGGTGTCCGGCCTGCTGGCTCAGTCGGGCGTCGAAATGGGCGAGGGCATGGATACGTCCATTAAGGCGCTGACGAACCTTTCTGCGGCCTCCGGTGCGTCTGCTGACGACATCGGCATGGTCATGTTGCAGATGAAGTCCTCGGGCCACCTGTACACGCAGGACCTGTTGCAGATGACTCAGCGCGGCATTAACGCGTTTGGGATGCTCGCGGACTCTATGGGCATTTCCCAGGAGGAAGTGCGTAAGCAGGTCGCGGACGGCAAGCTTACGTATGAGGACTTTGTTAAGGCCGTCAATGAGGGTACGGGCGAGCTAGCCAAGGAAATGGGAACAACCCTTCCGGCTAAGTTGACGATCCTTAAGACGGCTTTCGCTAATCTGGGTATGCAGGCTATCGAACCGTTCAAGAAACAGATTGGCGGCGCGCTGGATGCCGTAACACAGTTCTTGAAAACTGTGGTGACTCCAAAGGTTAAAGATTTCGCTAAATGGATGACGGGGAACTCGGAATCGGCTAAGAAGTTCCGGGATAACCTGATGATGGCTACGGCGGCTGTTGGTGGCCTCGTTGCGGCGTTTACTGGCCTGTGGGTCTTCACTAAGTTCTTTAAGATGGTCCAGGGTGTGGCGGTTGCTGTTTCGTCGCCGTTCTTGATTCTGGTTTCGGCTATTGGCCTGGCTATTGGCGCGGCTGTTGTGGCCTACGGAAAGTTCCAGTGGTTCCGCGACCTGATTGATAACGTTTTTTGGCGCATCAAGCTGGGTATTGGCCTGTTCCAGGACGCTTGGAATAACGCTGATAAGCACGTGTCAGCTTCCGGTATTCCCGGATTTTTCCAGGGTCTCGGCAAGTTCGCGCGCAAAACGCTGGACACTCTCGTTGACTTGGCTAAGGACGTGGGTAACGCGTTCTGGGATTACTTTGGCCCGTCCATTGAGGATTCGATACCTTCGATTAAGGACGCGGGTAAGTTCATTGGCAAGGCCGCTGATGTCATGGAGAAGCTGGGCAAGTTCCTTGGCGATACGGCTGACGTGTGGGTCCCGTTTGCTGTTGGTCTTGGCATTGCTATTGGTGTCCTAAAGATTTATAACGGGGTTGCCGCGATTGCGGCGGCCCTTACGGGCGCCATCTCTTGGCCGGTCCTTGCTGTTGTCGCCGCAATTACACTTCTTGTTGGTGGGTTTATCCTGCTTTACAAGAAGGTCGGTTGGTTCCATGATTTCGTTGATGGTCTTTGGGCCGGGGTTAAAGACGGGGCCAAAAATTTTGCTGACTGGTGGACAGAGACGTTCTGGCCGCGTGTCATGGACGTGTTTAAATTCCTGGGCGGTTTCTTTGTCGGCCTGTGGGGCATTGTTACAACCGTGTGGGATAATATCACCGGCGTTATCGGCGGGTTCCTTACGTGGTGGACGGAGACTTTCTGGCCTGGCGTTCAAAACGTGCTTGGTTGGTTCGGTGCCGCTTTCCAGACTATCGGGGAGTTCCTTTCCGGCATTTGGGGTTGGGTTACTAGTGTTTTCCAGGGCTTCCTGACGTGGTGGACGGAATCGTTCTGGCCGGGGATCACTAACCCGCTTAATGCTTTGGGGCAGGCTTTCCAGTGGTTCAATGACGGAATTATTCAGCCTGTTTGGGGCTGGATCAAAACCATGTTCCAGGGTTTCCTCGATTGGTGGAATGCGTCGTTCTGGCCGGGCGTTAAGACTGGCCTCGATATTCTCGGCGGCGTGTTTACGTGGTTCCGGGATGCGGTTGTTATCCCGGTATGGACCGCGATAAGTAACGCTATATCGTGGGCGTGGAATGCGATTATTCAGCCCATCTGGAATGCTATTCTCGCATTCATTAATGGTATCCTTATTCCCGGGTTCCAATGGCTGGGTCAATTCATTTCTAATATTTGGAATTGGATTGTCACGGTTATTTCGTGGGCGTGGAACAATATGGTCAAGCCGATTTGGTTGGCCATTAAATCGTTTATAGATACGATCTTGATTCCGGGATTCCAGTGGCTCGGCACGTTCATTAATAATATTTGGAATTGGATTGTCCAAATTATTTCGTGGGCGTGGAATGTTGCGATTAAACCAATTTGGGATGCGATCAAATGGTTTATTGATAATATCCTCATTCCGGCGTTTGACTGGCTGTCTAAGCGGATTAAAGCCGCCTGGGATTTCATTGGCAGTATCATTTCGTCAACCTGGACATGGATTCGGGATGTCGTACTTAATCCGCTGATGAATTTCATTCAAAATGATCTTGTTGCGGCGTGGGATAGGACCGCTAGCGCAATTGGCGATGCTTGGCATAAGCTGAGGGAGGCTGTTAAGTCTCCGCTTGTTTTCGTTGTCGATCACGCTATTAACCCGTTCTTGGACGGGTACAATAAGGTCAATGATGCTTGGAACGGTAAAGACATCGGTAAGCTCAAGATTGGTTGGGCTACTGGTGGTTACACTGGTCCGGGTGGTAAATACGACCCGGCCGGTATTGTTCACGCTGACGAGTACGTTATCAAGAAGTCCTCGCGCAAGAAGTTCGAGCAACGCTATCCGGGCTACCTGGACGCGATTAACTCAACAGGCGACCTGCCTGATTCGCCGAAGAATGCCTACGCTACGGGCGGTAACGGTATTGCGGCGGGCTCAGTGCCTCCCCATGGGCCTGGTACGAGCGTGTGGGGGTCGATGCAGGCGGAGGCTTCTAAGGCCGGTAAAATGGTTTTCAAGGCTACTAACATTAGTGGTGTTGATACCGAGTCGGCGGCTAAGGCCTGGATGGGTCGTTCTGCACTTGATGTGAAGATGGGTAACGGCGGGCCTGGCGTGTCCAGCTTCGTCAATGGCAACTCGGGCGGCTGGGGCTTCTATTCGGGGAATCAGATTCAGGTTTCCTCGGCAGTCCCGGCTAACCGTGTCCGTGGCGTCCTGGTCCACGAGATGGGTCACGCGCTCGGCCTGGATCACGTCGCTAGCGGCGACTCGTCGTCTGTCATGGACCATATGATGACGGGCGGCGACTGGCCGCATTCGGGCGACTATCAGGCGCTCCGTGAGCTGTGGGGCGAACCTGGTAAGGGCGTCAAGACGTACGAGAATCCCGGTGGCGGCGGTGGCGGTTCGTCCTGGATCGTTGAGGCGGTCCGTAAGATTGTCGAATCTATTTACGACAAGGGTGCGGACTTCGCTAAGAGCAAGTTCCCGAAAAATAACTTTGTCGAAGATGGTGTTGGCATCGGCAAGGCCGGTGTTAATGACATGCTCGACTGGTTGACTCAGCTGTTCGGGGGCGGAGGCTCCAACGATAGCGGGGGCGAGTCGTCTAAACCTGCTGAGCAGTGGCGCTCAACGGTTATTGAAGCGTTGAAGCGTGTCGGCCTGCCTACGTCTAACGATTACGTGAATGCGTGGATTAGGCAGATTGCTAGCGAGTCGGGCGGTAACCCGAACGCGGTTCAAGGCAACATCGGCGATGTCAATAACGCGTCCGGTGATATTGCTAAGGGTCTTGTTCAGGTGATCGGTTCGACGTTCGCGGCGTACCGTGACCCGTCCTTGCCGAATGACCGTTTTAACCCGCTGGCGTCTTTGGTTGCTGGTATGCGGTACGCGAAGGCGAGGTACGGCGCGTCGGGGATGCTCGGTGCTATTGGGCATGGTCACGGTTATTCGGAAGGCGGCCGGGTCACTCCGGCGAAACTGTTTGATGGTGGTGGGAAGCTTGAGAAGGGCGTCCAGTTCATCGACCATCAGCGGGAGAAGCCGGATTATGTGTTGACTCATGAGCAGTGGCGTGCGATGTACACGATTGCGGACAATAGCGCCTCTAAGGGGCAGGGAATGGTCATTAACGGCGGTATCCACGGATATTCCGCCGAGGAAGTGGGCCGCGAGGTCGAGAAGCAACGGAAGCGCAGGGAGTCCCTTTATGCCTAAGTTTGATCCCACGGTGACGATTAGCCGGGGTAGCACGTCTATCAATCTCGGCTCTGACGTTACCGATGACGGGTATATCCTCAAACAGGGCGTAACGGGCCTGGGTATCGCCCCTGTGGAACACGAACTGTCTTCGATTCCATCGGGGCACGGCGCCCTCCTTCGGCATACGCGGTTGACTGAGCGTGAACTGTTTTTCCCGGTGTTTGTTTACGGTGATTCGTACGAGCAGGTGGATAAGCGCCGTGATGCCCTGTTTAGCTTGGTGGACCCGGTGAAGGGGCCTGTGAGGGTGTCGGTCCAGTCGCGCACTAGGAATAGCGATGTGCGGTGGGTTGACGCTGTTTACTCGGAGGGCCTGGATGGTGACTATGGGACGGACTTTGGAGGGTGTTACCAGCATATCGGTTTGACACTTAAAGTCCCTTCCGCGTTTTGGTCTGCGGACCCGGTTTCGCGCTTGTTCCAGATCAAGCCGGGTGTTAAGCCGTTCATTTCTAAGTCTTCTGAGTTTTTCCCGGTTATCTTGTCTTCGTCGTCGGTCGCGGGTGTGTTTGCTATCCGTGTTGATGGTGATAAACCTGTGTGGCCGATTTTCACCGTGACGGGGCCTGGGTCTGATTTGACTATTGAGGCGAACGGTAAGCGGATTAAGTATGAGGGCGATATTAAGGTTGGTCGTCGTATTACGTTTGATACGGCGGCGGGCGATGTCTACGACAAAAACAACCCAAATGGTGAGTTGTGGAACCGGGTTTCGTTGGATACTGATTTCTTTCAGTTGGAGCCGGGTGTTAATCAGGTGAAGGTGACGTTCACTGGAGCGACGGAGGCGTCCTTGTTGGAGCTGACATATAAGCCTCAATACTTGACGGGCTACTAAGGGGGGGGGTCATATGGAGATGACGCTCATTGGACCTGACTTGGTGCCTCGGGGCCGTTTGGATTGGGTGAATTGCACGGTGGTGCAGAAGCTCAATGCGAAGGGTACGTTCACGGCTCAGATTGTCGGTGAGGGTAGGGCGGCATCTCGGATTGTTCCGGGGTGCCGCCTGTTTATCCGCGACCCTGAGGCGGGGTCTTATTCGGTGTTGGTGACGACGATTGAACGGTCGATGACGTCGAAGGGGATTCTTAACCTGAACCTGTCGGGCGTTGATGACCTTGCAGCTTTGGCGCAGCGGATCACTTACCCGTCGCCGGGAAGAGCGGCGGACCAACAGAACGAGGCTGATTATTACACTGATTCGGGTTCTGCGGGTCGTGTGATTGGGTCTATGGTTCTTCGGAATTTGGGGGCGGCGGCGCGCCCTGAGAGGCGCTGGTATGGCCTCGTGGTTGATGGGGTTGATGTTGGTGGCCAGGTTGAGGTGAAGTCGCGTTTAAAGCCTGTGCTTAATGAGGCGGCGACGCTGGGCAACCTTGGTAAGGTGCGAATGGTTTGCAAGTACCAGCAGGACCGCAAGCTGCATTTCACTGTTGAGGCCGTGACGGATCGCACGAGGTCTTTGGTGTTTCGGCAAGAGACAGGCACCCTCGGGGATTGGACAGTTTCTCTCACGGCTCCTGAAACTACGGCGTTCATCCTTGGCGGCAAGGGTGACTTGAAGGAGCGCCTGATCGGCGAGTACAAGATTCCCTCGGAGGATACGTGGGGATGGCGGGCCGAGACGTTCAAGGACCAGACCGACGCTGAGGACCGCGCGGCCCTCGATAAGGCCGGGACCAAGGAGGCCGAGCTGATGGCGGGTTCTGCCACTGTCACGTTGACGGCGAATGAGCGGCCTAACGAGAACGGGGCCTCGAAGGTGTTTGGCCGTGATTACAAGATAGGCGACATCGTGACAGCCCGTCTTGGTGGTACAGCCTACACTGACCAGATTCAGCAGGCGGAGATTTCCTGGGAGGACACGGGGCGCGCCACGAAACTAACTATTGGAAAAACCCAGGATCAGGACAATGATTCTCCGGCCTGGGTTAGGCGTGTCCGTGACCTGGAGCGGAGACAACGAGGTAGGGAGACTAACTAATGGCTGAACAGTCATTCCCCGTTATTGAACAGCCGTTGACGGATGACCAGTGGAAGTCCGTCACGCTTGGTATTGGTGACGGTATTCTAGATGAGGGCGGCAATCCGTACCGGGTGGAGCGGTCGAATACTGGTGACACTATTACGGTTCAGACGGATTCGTCTAAGGGGTTCAATCACGCTATTTTGCGTGGTTTCTACCACAAGATGGATGCGCCTGTCACGTTGAGTGTTCCGGCGGTTTCTACGGATACCACGTATTGGGTTGCGCTGAAGTATGATCCGACGAATTCGACAGAGCCTGTGAAGCTGGGCGTTTGGACGAGCCTGGATAAGGCTAATGGCAAATATTATTTGATTATTTGCTCGTTGACGCGTAAGGCTAACCAGTTGTTGACTGATGCGTCTTTGACTACGTATCGCCCTAGGATTACGCCGTTGATGCAGGTGGATTACCCGGAGAACCTTCCCGACCCGAATTCTGTGTTGTGGGGTACTCAGGTGCAATGCTGGAGGACTAATCAGCGTTTCCGCGCGTCGTGGGGTCGGTGGGTTCCGGTTTCGGGGCAACGGGTCGATGCGTGGGCTATGCCGGGTTGGACTACTCGTTATTCGACGTGGGACATTTTGGCTCGACCGACTGAGGGTGGCTGGGATTGCACGATGACTGGCACGGCGTTTCGCACGGCCGAGACTTACACCATTAGGGACTGGTCGGTTATCGGCCTCCCAGTCCCGGACGAATGGAGACCCGCGACTAACCAGTACACGACCGGACTTTGCCAGACGACACCTATTGGTGTTCAGTTGAACAATAACGGGCAGATTAAGGTTATGCCGCTGAATGGTGGATCGTTGACGATTGCTAACGGGGTTGATGTTAACTTTTCGTTTAACTGGTTTACTAAGGTGGACCCGAATACGACACCCTAGGAGGGGCATTTATGGATTACCAAACTTTGCAGGTGCTTCTCGATTCTTTGATCCGTTCACAGTCTTCCCAGGAATTGGCTTTGTCGCAGGCTATTGATAGGTGCGCTAAGCTGGGCGGGGAGTACGAGCGGGCGAAGAGTGAGCAGGCTCAGGCTCAAACGGCTTTGGACGCGACGAAGGCGGCGCGGAGGGGCGTTGAGATGGCGATGCAGTCTGCTACCGATAATGACGTGGACGGTGATAGTTAATGACAGCGGGTTATGCGCATGTTACGGGGCGGGTGAGTGTTTCTTCCGATCAGGACGTAAACGTGTCCTCGATGCGGTGTCCGGTCCTGTAAGGAGGGGCTGATGAGAAATCTTGGTCGGCGTATTATCCTTCTAGGCGTTTTCATTGTTTGCTCCACGCGGGTTATTGCTTATGCTCCGATCTCTGGTGGTCCTTATGAGTCGTCCGGGCCGATGTTCTTGACGGATAACGGGTCGGCCATGTGGCTGTACGTGATCCTATGGGGTGTTGGGGCTGTCCTTGCTCTGGTCGGGATGATCCGAGGCAAGGCCGGTCTCGCCATCCTGTGGTACGTGTTTCTTATGCTCACCTGGGTGGCGGGCTACTTCGGGGCCTGGGTCGCGCAGGAGGGCGACCGTTACACGCGGGCCTGGATGAGCGCGGCCCTGTACGGGGGCAACGGGATTAACGCGCTCGGGGCGTTCTACCTGATGCGGCGCATTGACGAAACGAGAGCCACGGATATCACGGAGGCGCATAAGATTGTGAGGCGGGATGAATGAGCGAGTATGCCCCTTATATCATTCCCGGTGTTGTCGCAATCATTGTTGCCTGGCTCGGGCTGAAGCCGAAAAAAACGGACCCTGACCAGTTGTTGCGTGATGACCTTAAATATATGGGGGAGCGGGTCGAGCAACAGCGGAAGATTAGCGAATCGTTAGAGGCGCAGGTCGATGAGTTGCGGCGTGACCGGGATGCGCAGAAGCACGAAATCTTTTCACTGAAAAATAAGGTGGATGACCTGTGGTCGCGAATGCGCAAGGTTGTCGATTACGCACGGGTTTTGGAGAACCGTATTACGGGTTTGACGGGTGTCCCGCATGAGCGCCCGTCTGAGCTTGACGAAATTTTTGAGCGTCATTAAGGCGCTCAATATATCTTTTTGAGGGGGTCTTGATGTGTCTTATACGATGATCGAAGACTATACATCACCTAATCAGTCGCCCCGGTCGGCTTATGGGTGGAACGGTAACCCGGACGGTATCACTTGGCATTGGTGGAATACACCGGCGCAGGCGGGAACGTTCGAGTCTACAATTAATTTCTTTTGCACCTCGGCGGCCCAGACATCGGCGCATTTCATTGTCTCCGATAAGCGGGTTGCGTGTATTGTGTCTCCGTCTGAGGCGGCTTGGCACGCTGGGAGCACGGAGGGTAATGGGCGCACTATCGGGGTCGAGATTGACCCGCGTTTGCCGGGGGATACGTTGGAGACGTGCGCTGAACTGGCCGCTGACCTTGAAAGGCAGTTTGGTTCACTCAACCATTACGGGCATAAGGATTGGACCCAGACGGAGTGTCCTGGGATTGTTTATGACAAGATTCCTTGGTTGATTGATCGGACGAACGAGATTCTAGGTAATGGGGGTTCGTCGGGTAGCACGTCGTCCGGTTCTGGGAATATGGAGGCCGCTATCGCTTGGTTCCAGAACCGGGCCGGTGCTGTCACTTATTCGATGGATTACCGTAACGGGCCGGGCTCTTACGACTGTTCCAGCTCTGTCTATTATGCGTTGATGGACGCTGGGATTAACACGGTCGGTAAGGTTGGCAATACTGAGACGATGTTTTCGGATTTGCCGTCGTGGGGTTTCCGTGAGGTCCAGGCTACGGTGGCGGGTATCCCTGCACAACGTGGCGACATCTTTATATGGGGTGACCCTGGCAGTTCGGCAGGCGCGGCGGGCCATACGGGGATTTTTGTTGACTCTGACAATATCCTGCATTGTAATTTCGGTTACAACGGTATCACCCTGAATAATCACGATTATATTTGGTCGGCTAACGGTTCGCCGTCGTGCCACATTTTCCGCTACGTCGGGGGCGGTTCATCCTCGACTCACACGCAGACTGTTACTAAGGATTGGTTCGATATGGCCAGCAGGCAAGACCTCGCGGAGGTCGTCAACGACGTACTCCACCAGAATGACGGGTTCTTCCGGCAGAAGGTGCATCAAGTGTTGCACGAGGAGCGGTTCAACCGTGAAGGCACGATCAACGGGAAACCGGTCGGTGGTAGTACCACGATCGCGATGGAGGCGGCGTGGGCGGCTGCGAATGCTGGTGGTGTGAAGGCTGATGTTGTTCGTGTTCAGGGTCAGGTTGAGCAGTTGGTCGCTGAGGTTCAGGCGCTGAAGGAGGGTAAATAGTATGGGTACGAAAAAGACTGTGGGTGCGACAACCCTGTCGGCTACGGGTGGGTCTGTGGTTGGTGGTGCTCTGGCTGCTATTGTTCTTTATTTTTTCCCGGAGTCGGCGCGGGTTGAGTTGTTTGCGCCGTTGACTATTGTGCTCTCGGCGGTGTGTGCTTTGGCGGGCGGGTACTTGTCGCCGTCTCGGGTGGGGGCCCTGGCACCGTACCTTGCACAGGCTAGCGAGGACATCGCGGACAAGGTGGCCACAAAGGCACCTACGGCCGTTGTGCCGTCTGCTGATGAAGTGGCCGAGGCTGTGGCCAATAAGACCAGCACGTCTTACACCTTGACCGGGTATTCCTCGGACGAGGCGAAGGTGCGCTCTGACGCTAAGGCCGATACGACCGGTTACGTGGGCGCTCACGCCGCGTCTGACGGCGTTGAGCGGTACCGGCCCACTGAGACACCTGTAGCGACCGAACCGGGCGTAGACGTCCAGGCCGTCGCGGCACCTGCCGACACGTCGGACGACGCCTACCCTGATCTCGATTCTTTGGCTAAGCTGTGACCGTCTAGTTCGCCCGTAAGCTGTGGGCGTCTGGTGTCTAGACAAAAATTCCCCCTCACCCTTGACTGGGTGAGGGGGTCTTTTTTCGTGTCCTTTAGCCGTTGACGAAGGTGGGATTCACGGTGCCGCCGTCGCGGACTGCCCAAACCTGTTCGTTCGGCATCGTGAACCAGTCGTGATTCATGATCGTGTCCTCGTTGTACACGACGCTAAACGCAATGGAGCTTCCGAGGTTGCCGGTGATGTTGACGCTTGATACGTCTATGTTCTTGTCTCGGAGTTCTTCGAGAATGGCGGCGGTATCTGCCCGCGCGCCTTTCACCATGCCCTTATTGGTGAAGTGCGTGTCGGACACCTCGTAGTTAATCCAAATGCTGTTGTCAGCGGCGTTGTAGTCGTCAAACGTGGCGTCTGTGTTGGTGGACTTCAGTGCGGATTCAACGCGGGTTTTGAGGGCCGGGTCTGGGTCGCCTGATGTGAAGTGGGTCTTCTCGGACTTTGGTGCCTCGCTGGACTTGGAGGGGGTGGAGGATTCGTGCGTTTTTTCGGGGGTGGATTTTGTGGATTTGCTGGATGTGTCGCTGTCGGGGGTGCTGAGGCAGGCGGCGACGATGGACAGGAACACGAAGCCGACTACGCAGGCGGCGAAGATTTTGGCCCATTTGGGGGCGTCGCGGTGGTTGTAGGAGGGGCGACGTTTCTGGTTGCGAGTGCGCATCGTTTTTCTTTCTTCTCGGTGCTGTGGCTAGCTTAGCTGGTTATTTCTTGGGGGGGTGTGTGGAGGGTGAGCGTATCCACGTGTACCCCATTATGGCAGTAAATGCGGTAGAATACCCGCACATGGGTAAGCCTGAAACCCCCTACATCGTTGCTATTGCAGGGAAGTAGGCCGATTTGGCCAGTTTGTGACACACTTGTGCACGTTAAGTCAGGGTCGCCCGCGGCTCACTCGTCGACGCCGTCATCCTTTTCGTCGGGCCACAGGGCCTTGAGCACCTCTTCGCGCGGGATCTCGAGGATCGCGACGACGCTCATCAGGGAACGCAATTTCGGATTGGACGGATTCCGGGTTGCGCGATCGCTGTAACCGTACTCCATCTGCTGATAGTGCTGGCGGGATATGCCCGCAGCGAGTGCGACCTTCTCCTGGGTGATACCGAGGTCCGCACGATGCGATTGCAGGAGGCTCCCGAGGCGCTGTGCCGTCTGGCGATCAAGGGAGTCTGAAGTCATTGAACCAGAATCCGGGCGCACCGGATTCCGGTCTACCAAGTGCACTTGGCAAACTTCGATATCCTCGATGATGCAAAGTGTACTCGGCACGGGGTGGGGGATGCAATGGATCCGAGCGCAGAATCTTCGGCGCATGAGGGGTATTCCGCTCGGCCGGGGCAGTGGGCGGAGGCCTCCGAGACCTACGGGCTGACCTGGCCGGGGAAGCGGGCGGCGCGTCGTCTCGCGCAGGCCCCGACGCGGTGTCGTTTCGTGTCCATGGACGGCGAGGAGATCGAGCCGGTGTCGCTCCGCCAGAATCTCGTGATCGAAGGGGACAGCCTGGATGCCCTCAAGATCCTGAAGAGAACGCATCTGGCCTCCTTCGACGTCGTCTGCATCGACCCGCCGTACAACGGTGGGACGACCGCCGACTACAGGGACAACTTCCACAGGCCACAAGCGGAGGAGGACAGAGCCGCGGGGCTGGCCGGCGGACGGGGTGGGAGCGCGCGGGCGGGGACGAGTGCCGGGCGGAGGCATTCCCTGTGGCTGGATCTGATGTATCCCAGGCTGCACCTCGCGCGTGAACTTCTGGCCCCGACCGGCGTGATCGCGGTGTCGATCGACGACGCCGAGGCGCCGCGACTCAGGATGCTCCTGGACGAGGTGTTCGGGGAGGAGAATCACTGCGCCACCATCGTGTGGGAGAAGAAGTACGCGCCCGCGAACGATTGCCGATCCTTCTCGGTCGTCCACGACTACGTGATGCTGTACTCCGCGTCCCCGGCCTTCCGCAGAAGACTCCTGCCCCGCAGCGAGTCCGCGAATCGGCCGTACCGCCACGACGACGCGGACGGTCGCGGACCGTACCGAGCCAGCGACCTGTCCGTGCGCACCTACCACCCGGCCAACGACTACCCCCTGGTCAACCCGTTGACCGGAACCGAGCACCGCCCGCCCGCGGGAAGGTGCTGGGGGCACGACCGCGCATCGATGAACAGGCTGATCGAGGACGGGCGCATCTACTGGGGCGCGGACGGGACCCGGTCCCCGCAGCTCAAGAGGTACCTCTCGGACGTCCAGGACGGCATGGTTCCCACAACGCTGTGGACGCGCGACGTCGCCGGCCACACCCACGCCGCCCGGGCCGAGCTCAAGGCCCTCTTCGGGACCACGGCGGTCTTCGAGACGCCCAAGCCGGTGCAACTGATCCGACGCCTGCTTCAGGTCTCGGCGGACCAGGACGCGATGGTGCTCGACTTCTTCGCCGGATCAGGAACCACGGGCCACGCCGTCATGAGGCAGAACGCGGAGGACGGCGGTCACAGGTCCTGTGTGCTGGTGCAGCTGGGCGAGCCCATCGATGTCCGACGGAAACCGGAGGTTGCGAGGGAATTCGGGACCATCGCCGAGGTCACCCGGCAGCGCGTGCGCCGCGCGGGAGAGGCCCTTCGAGCGGAGTTTCCCGAGCTGGACGAAGGCCTGACTCGTTTCACGGAAGCAAGGATCGAATGATCAGGCGTTCCTGCTTTGGAGAAGGGCGTGGGCGTGCGCTATACCGGAAAAGATAGTTTTCCTCCCAGGAAAGGTGGCCGAATATGTCCGCTCTTGCCCCCACGCTCTTCTCCACAGCCGGATTGCTCGGCGGGTACAAGGTGGCCCGCTCGACAGGAAATCGCCCCTTGGGTGGGGCAGTCCTGGCCGCCGCGGGTGCGGCCGCCTTCCGCGGATGGAAGGCGAACGCGGGAACCGGTACCGCCGCCGCGCTCACGGGCGTCTACGTTCTGTCCTTCGGCCTGTCCCATCCGCTCGCCAAGAAGATCGGCGCCTGGCCCAGTGTCTTCGCCGTGACCGCAGCAACCGGGGCGGCGTCGGCCGTTCTGGGGCGCGACCTCGGGAAGGGCCGGGGGACCGGGCGGTGAGCGACACGACTCCTGCCCCCGCCGCGGGGGCGGAGCGTACGCGCTGGAACCCCGAGAGCTATCTCGAGTTCGGTGACCAGAGATCCCGGCCGCTGACCGACCTCCTGCGCCGTGTGCCCTTGTCGCGGGCCGAAAGCGTCGTCGACCTCGGGTGCGGACCCGGCAACGATGTGCCGGTGATCCAGCAGATCTGGCCCGAGGCCATCGTGCACGGCGTGGACAGCAGTCAGGACATGATCGACGCCGCCCGAGCGGCCGGGGCACCCGGATCGGACTACGAGCACTCGGACGTCCGGGACTGGCTGAGGGCGCGGCAGGAGAACGGTTGGACGCACGAGGAGCCGCGGCTCATTGTCTCCAATGCCCTGTTCCAGTGGGTCGACGGACACCTCGACTGGCTGCCCGACGTCGCCGATCTCGTTCCCGAGGGCGGCGTCTTCGCATTCCAGGTCCCCGGCAACTTCAACGCCCCCTCGCATACCCTCCTGCGGGAGACGGCCGCGCAGCCTGCCTACGCGCGACACATCACCGAGAAACTCCGCGACACCGTGATCGGGGCACAGGAATATCTCTCCGTCCTGTCCCGACCGGGGTGGTCGGTGGATGCGTGGGAAACGACGTACCTGCATGTCCTGCCGGGGGAGGACGCCGTGTTCCGGTGGATTTCCTCGACCGGCGCACGCCCGGTGCTCAATGCTCTTCCCGAGCCGGAGAAGTCCGCGTTCGTCGAGGAGTACAAGGCCGCGCTGCGCGAGGCCTACCCGACCGAGGCCTACGGCACCGTCCTGCCGTTCCGCCGCATTTTCGTGGTGGCGACCCGGCTCGCCGAGCGCTGAGGTCCCGGGGACGCCTCGCCCCCCGGAGCAGAATGTGAGGCACCGACCAATGCAGACGACACGCGGAAAGAAGGACCATGACAACGGGACAGCACGAATTCACCCCACGCCTCGCGCACAATTTCTCCGATACGGAGGATTCCCCGGTCAGGGCTCTTCTCGACCTCGTCAGCCGTCCCGGCGTCATCTCCTTCGCCGGCGGTGTGCCGGACCCGACCTACTTCGATCTCGATGCGATCAGGTCCGCCTACGATGCCGCCCTGTCCCGGCCCGAGCGCGCTCTCCAGTACTCCTCGAGCGACGGCGAGCTCGAACTGCGGGAAATCATCGCGGCCAACCTGACCGACGAAGGCATCCCCTCCCAGGGCGAGGATGTGCTCGTGACCACCGGGTCCCAGCAAGGACTGACCCTGATGGGCCAGGTGATGATCGACCAGGGCGACGTCATCCTCGTCGAGGACCCGACCTACCTCGCCGCGCTCCAGACCTTCGGGCTCGCGGGCGCGCACTTCGTCGCCGTCGACTGTGACGACGACGGAGTGGTTCCAGAGGCGCTCGAGAAGGCCATCGAACTGCACCAGCCGAAGCTCGTGTACCTCATCCCGAGTTACCAGAACCCCAGCGGACGGACCATGCCCGCCCAGCGGCGGCGGGATGTGGCGGATATTCTGCTCAGGACCCGGACCATGCTCATCGAGGACGATCCGTACTCGAGCCTGCGCTACTCCGGCGAGCACCTCGAGCCGATCTGCGCAATCGAGGGCATGGCCGCACAGACCGCCCTCTTGCAGACTCTGTCCAAATCCGTGGCCCCCGGAATCCGGCTCGGGTGGGCTCGCGTGCCCGCATCGATCCGCGATGCACTGATCGTGGGCAAACAGGCGATCGACCTGCACAGTTCCACGGTCGACCAGTACGCGGCCGCTCACTACCTGGCACACCCGGAGACGCACCAGTCGGACGCGGAGAAGCTCGAGGTGTACGGCCAGAGGCTGCGGACCATGGTCCGCGAGCTGCCGCGGGCCCTGCCCGAAGGGACGCACGTGACGTCGCCGTCGGGCGGAATGTTCCTGTGGGCGGAGCTGCCCGAGGCATACGACACGGATGCGCTCCTGCCGTACGCGATGCGGGAAGGCGTCGGGTTCGTGCCCGGAAGTTCGTTCCACGTCGACACGAGTATCCGGAACACGATGCGGATTTCGTTCGTGACCAACGCCGAGAGCGAGATCGTCGAGGGCGTCACCCGGCTCGCACGCGCCGTCGAGGCCTACGAGGCCGAGCAGCTCGCGGCCTGAGTTCCTACTCGGCGTCCGGGGCCCGGCCGGAAAGGACGGCCGTGCGTCGGGAGCGGGGTGAGGTCACCGTCGGGTCGTCCGGAATCCAGAACCTCAGGGGAGCGTCGACGTTCTTGCTGATGCCGATGCGGCGTCCGCGCACGAAATCAACGGGGGAGCGGGCGGGCTCGATCCAGAACCCGTCGCTCGGGGCCTCGCCCGTCGCACCGGAGCGCACCTGATGGACCGGGCTTCCGTTGTCGATCAGGTCCAGGCCCAGGGCCGAACCCAAATTTCCCGGACCGCGAGCCAGGTTCGCATCCGTCGAGGCGGGGCCGCGACGTCGTCGGACCTCCTCGTGCCCCGACAGGACCTCGCCGGCCCGCATGAGGCAACCGGAGGCCGTACCGTCCGGCGAGCAGACCAGATTGCCGGCCCGGTGGATCCCGTAGGAGGCGTAGACGTAGAGATGGCTCGGTTCGCCGAACATGGTCGCGCACCGAGGGGTGGGACCCTTGTGCGCGTGGGACGCGGGATCGGATGTTCCGAGGTACGCCTCGACCTCGGTCAGTCGGATCGCGACGGAACCTCGATGGATCACGGCACCGAGCAGGTGCTCGGCCACGACGTCGGCCGTGCGGGAGAAGTCGATCATGGCACCATCGTTGCACGCCGCGTAGCACGTCTCACACTCGGCCAAGGTCCTCCCCGACGAGCCAATCTTCCGGCGGAGGGCTCGATCCGTTAGGATGGGAACACGTCTGGCTGCAGTCCGTGGTTGCCAGTCGCCCCAAACCCGTGATCCTCAGGCGGCCCAGCCCGCCCGGGACTGTCCGCGGTGTGTCGGGGTTCCCGGCGGCATTCGCCGTATCGGGCCGTTCACGGCACTGACTCTAGGAGTTAATTCAGTGGCACTGGATCCCGCTGTCAAGCAGGAAATCATTAATGAGTACGCAACCCACGAGGGCGACACGGGTTCGCCCGAGGTCCAGGTTGCGGTTCTGACTCGTCGCATCAGCGACCTGACGGAGCACCTCAAGTTCCACAAGCACGACCACCACTCGCGTCGTGGTCTCATGATCCTCGTCGGCCGCCGCCGCAACATGCTCGGCTACCTGCGTCGGATCGATATCGAGCGCTACCGTACGCTGATCCAGCGTCTCGGAATCCGCCGATAAGGACGACAAATGCGAGGGGCGGCGCCGCCTTCCGGGATCCGGCTTCCTGACATGGGAGACTGGTGACCGGACGGCAGCGCCGCCTTCTCGCTGTTCACCGCGAAACGGCGAGGTGCCCGGCGTGAGCCGGGAACAACGAAAAAATACCGCGCGGCCCGGCCTCTCCTTGCGGTCCTCGGTAGTGGCCTCCGGATGACACATCCGTGGGCCTCGATCGAAGACCGAGTCGAGGCGGGCCCGCGCGAAGAACAGAAACGGAGGTGACCCTTGGAGGGTCCCGAGATTCAATTCGCAGAAGCCATTATCGACAATGGCAAATTCGGCAAGCGCACCGTGCGCTTCGAAACCGGTCGGCTGGCCAAGCAGGCAGCCGGCTCCACGTTCGTCTCGATTGACGAGGACACCAGCATGCTGTCGGCCACTGCCGTCGGCAAGCACCCGCGCGAAGGCTTCGACTTCTTCCCGCTGACGGTCGACGTCGAAGAGCGCATGTACGCAGCGGGCCGCATCCCCGGGTCGTTCTTCCGCCGCGAGGGACGCCCCTCGACGGACGCGATCCTGGCGTGCCGCCTGATCGACCGCCCGTTGCGCCCGGCCTTCGCCAAGGGCATCCGCAACGAGGTGCAGGTCGTCGTCACCGTGCTGACGATCGACCCGGACGAAATCTACAACACCGTGGCGATCAACGCCGCGTCGATGTCCACGACCCTGTCCGGCATCCCGTTCCAGGGGCCGGTCGGCGGAATCCGCATTGCCCTCATCGACGGCCAGTGGGTTGCTTTCCCCAAGCACTCGCAGCTCGAGAACGCCGTCTTCGACATGGCCGTGGCCGGTCGCGTGGTGACCAAGTCGGACGGAACCGAGGACGTCGCGATCATGATGGTCGAGGCCGAGGCCACCGACAATTCGTGGGACCTGGTCCAGTCCGGTGCCGCCGCACCGACCGAGGACATCGTGGCCGAGGGCCTCGAGGCGTCCAAGCCGTTCATCAAGGCCCTGTGCGACGCCCAGTCGGACCTGGCCGAGCGCGCCGGCAAGCCGACCATGGAGATCGAGCGCTTCGGCGGCTACGGCGACGACGTCGCCCAGGCCGTGGAATCCAAGTTCTCCGGCAAGATCAAGGACGTCTACTCCATCGCCGGCAAACAGGAGCGGGAGATCGCTTCCGAGGACCTGCAGAAGGAGATCACCGAGGAGCTCGCCGGTGAGGGCAAGGAATTCGAGGGCCGCCTGGACGAGGTCAACGGAGCATTCAACGCTCTGACCAAGCAGACGGTGCGCCAGCGGATCCTGACCGATCAGGTGCGTATCGACGGCCGCGGGCTGACCGACATTCGCCAGCTCACCGCCGAGGTCGAGGTCCTGCCGCGCGTGCACGGATCCGCGATCTTCGAGCGCGGCGAGACCCAGATCATGGGTGTGACCACGCTGAACATGCTCAAGCTGGAGCAGCAGATCGACTCCCTCTCGCCGGTCAAGTCGAAGCGCTACATCCACCATTACAACTTCCCGCCCTACTCCACGGGCGAGACCGGTCGTGTCGGCTCCCCGAAGCGGCGCGAAATCGGGCACGGTGCCCTCGCTGAGCGGGCCATCACCCCGGTTCTGCCGTCCCGCGAGGAATTCCCGTACGCGATCCGTCAGGTCTCCGAGGCGCTCGGATCGAACGGCTCGACATCGATGGGCTCCGTGTGTGCATCGACCCTGTCGCTGCTCAACGCAGGTGTTCCGCTGCGTGCACCCGTCGCGGGCATCGCGATGGGTCTGGTCTCGGACGAGGTCGACGGCGAGACGCGGTACGCCGCGCTGACCGACATCCTCGGTGCCGAAGACGCCCTCGGTGACATGGACTTCAAGGTCGCCGGAACATCCGAGTTCGTGACCGCGATCCAGCTCGACACCAAGCTCGACGGCATCCCCGCCTCTGTGCTGGGCGCCGCCCTCAAGCAGGCCCGCGAGGCGCGGTTGCACATCCTCGACGTGCTGACCTCCGCGATCGACCAGCCGGACGAGATGAGCGAATTTGCTCCCCGCATCATCAGCGTGCACGTGCCCGTGTCCAAGATCGGTGAGGTCATCGGCCCGAAGGGCAAGATGATCAACCAGATCCAGGAGGACACCGGCGCAGACATCACGATCGAGGACGACGGAACCGTATACATCGGTGCCGTCGACGGGCCGTCGGCCGAGGCCGCACGCTCCGCGATCAACGCCATCGCGAACCCGCAGGTTCCCGAGGTCGGCGAACGGTACCTGGGAACGGTCGTCAAGACCACGACCTTCGGTGCCTTCGTCTCCCTGACCCCGGGCAAGGACGGCCTCCTGCACATCTCGGAACTGCGCAAGCTCAACGACGGCAAGCGCGTGACCGAGGTCGAGGACGTCGTCGGCGTGGGGCAGAAGGTCCAGGTCGAGATCACCAAGATCGACGACCGCGGCAAGCTGTCCCTGGCCCCGGTGGTTTCCGAGGAGGACGCCGCCGCCCAGAGCGACGACGAGGAGTAATCTCCGCGCAGCTGTGACAGAAGGCCCCGGTCGGGATCCCGCGAGGATCCCCGGCCGGGGCCTTCTGTCGAATTGGACCCGGTCCACGATGGTCCTAGACTCGACGCCGGGCCGGTCTACGTCGTCGGCCCGCAGAATGTCCGCCCCCAGTGAGGAACTGACTGTCGCCATGCCATACGCATTGGGTCTCGACCCCGAGCAGCTTGCCGAAGAATTCGACTACGAGCACGGCCGCCTGGTGTGCGCGACCGAGGGCGGCAACGAGGTGAGGCGATCCGTGCTGCCCGGAGGAGTCCGGGTCCTGACCGAGCGGATGCCCGGCCAGCGCAGCGTCGCCCTGGGATTCTGGCTCGGCGTCGGATCCCGGGACGAGACGCAGGGCATGTACGGGTCGACCCATTTTCTCGAACACCTCCTCTTCAAGGGCACGCCCTCGCGCAGCGCCCTGGACATCGCGGAGGAGTTCGACGCCGTCGGGGGGGGGAGAATCCAACGCCCTGACGGCCAAGGAACACACTTGCTACTACGCCAGAGTTCTCTCCGAAGACGTCGGCATGGCCGTGGACGTCATCGCCGACATGGTGACCTCGGCGAGCATCGATCCCCGCGAGCTCGAGCAGGAGCGTGGCGTGATCCTCGAGGAAATCGCGATGGACCTGGACGACCCGACGGACGTTGCCTTCGAGAACTTCACCGCGAAGGTCATGGGAGGACACCCCCTGGGCCGGCCGATCGGCGGCACTCCGTCCGAAATCACCCAGGTGGCCCGCGACGCGGTGTGGGAGCACTACGCGAAGTACTACACCCCGGACCGTCTGGTCATTTCCGCAGCCGGCGGACTCGAGCACTCCGAGGTGGTGCAGCTCGTCCTCGATGCGCTCGACCGGGCCGGATGGGAGCTCCCGGAGCGAACAACACCCGCGCCCCGGAGGGTCCGGACCCCGGCCGTCCTTCACCCCGAATTCGGCGACCACACGGTTGACCGAGCCTTCGAGCAGGCCAACGTGGTGCTGGGGAGCACCGGTCTGATCGCGGGTTCACCGCAGCGCTACGCGATGTCCGTGCTCAACGCCTGCCTGGGCGGAGGCATGTCCTCCCGACTGTTCCAGGAGATTCGGGAGAAGCGTGGGCTGGCCTACAACACGTTCTCCTTCGGGGGCTCCTATTCCGACGCCGGGTACTTCGGCATGTACGCGGGGTGCACCGCGGACAAGGCGCCGGTCGTGGTCGATCTGATGCGGGCGGAACTCGACCGGCTCGCGGAAGAGGGGCTGCGCGACCGTGAGCTGGACAAGTTCACGGGGCAACTCAGTGGGGCCACGATCCTCGGGAGCGAGGACCCGGGCTCGCGCATGTCGCGACTCGGCCGATCAGAACTGGACACGGGACATTTCACCGATCTGGACGAGCTGCACGAGAACATCAGGGCGGTCACGGCCCAGGAGGTTCAGGACCTGGCAGCGGACCTGGCGGGCCGACCGACCGTGACCACGTGGGTCGGTACGGGCGCGGCCTCGGCGGCCAACGCGTCGGCGTCGTAACAGCTATGTTTTGAATGTGACATGGGTTAAGGTTTTTGCATGTGTTCCTCGATCTTCGTGACAGGAGAGGCGAAGTCCCCGTCGAACAACCCGATCACCTCCAAGTTCGGGCTTTTCTTCATCGGGCTCGTCGTCGATACGGACACGCACCGAATTCTCGATGCAGAATGCACGGCGACGTTGGCGCTGACGAATTCGTTCGTCAGGAGCTTGATCGTCGGCGCCGGCATCGATGAGGAGGAAGACCTGGTGGAGCGGATCTCCACCAGGTATCACGGATCGTCCCAGCGGGCATTGATCACGGCGTTGCGCAATGCGGCGTCCAAGTACCGTTGCGCGACCGACAACACACGTTAGGCACCCTGATTGCTTGGTCCCTCCCCGGGGACCGGACCCAGTCGGAAATACCGGACCAGACTGTCCCGGTGTTTCCGACTTTTTTGTACTCGGGGTGCAGAAAGGAAACGAGCATGATCACCGACGGCTTCCTCTTCTTGGGGGTCTTGCTTGCGCTGGCTGCTGTCATCGTCTATTGCGAGAAACGCTCTCGCTTGGCCTTCTTCCGTTATGTGCCGGGCTTCGTGCTCATGTACATCATCACCGCGCTGCTGAATACCGTGGGGGTCTTCAGTCAGGACGACGAAGTCGTCGACCTCGGAGCCGGGGTCCAGGACGCCCTGCTGCCCGCGATGATCCTGTTGCTGCTCTTCCAGTGCGACATCCGCAAGATCATCAAACTCGGGCCCAAGCTGTTGCTGACCTACGTGGTCACGGCCTTCAGCATCTTCCTGGGCTTCGTCGTCTCGTTCCTGATCCTCCACGCCGTGTTGGACCCGGAGGCATGGAAGGCACTCGGCGCGCTCGCGGCATCCTGGACCGGGGGCTCCGCCAACATGGTGGCCGTCCAGTCGATCCTGCACGCGCCCCAGGACGTCTTCGGATACGTGCTGATCGTCGACACGATCATCTACTCCTTGTGGCTCCTGGTCATGTTCGGCTCGGTCTCGGTCTCGGACAAATTCAACAAGTGGACGAAGGCCGACACGCGGTACCTGGATGTGCACGCGAATGACGAAGAGACCGCGGACCAGAAGCCCATCGACCTGACCTCCCTGATCTGCGTGATCGGATTCAGCATCTTCATCTCCGCCGCGGCCTCCGGCATCGGCGGTCTCCTGCCGGAAATCGGCGTCGTCATCACCTCGAGCACCTGGACGATCCTGATCGTCAGCGTTCTCGGCCTGGTCATCGGCTCCACGAAGCTCGGCAACGTCGCGGGTTCCAGCGAGGTCGCGATGGTCATGCTCTACATGATCATCGGGATCATCGCCTCCCAGTCCGACTTCGCGTCGCTGGGTCAGGCCCCGCTCTACCTCGTCGCCGGTGTGATCGTGATGATCGTGCACGTCGCCGTCGTGGTGCTCTACGCGAAGCTGACTCGCACCGAGCTGTTCAGCCTGGCCGTGGCGAGTACCGCCAATATCGGCGGCATCGCCTCGGCGCCCGTGGTCGCGAGCGCGTTCAACCGCCAGCTCGTGCCCGTGGGTGTTCTGTTCGCGCTGATCGGCGCATTCGCCGGAACTTTCTTCGGCCTCATGACAGCACAGGTTCTGTCGCTGCTCTGACGCCCGCCGCCCACACTCTTCGGAAAGGACAACCATGACGACGAACGGACTGAACCGGCTGCGAGACCTCCGCGCCATGCCGTACAGCGGACCGCTCAAGCGGCCGTTCATCACCTCGCGGCGGCGCGTCGAGTCCGTGCAAGGCGTGCTCGTCGAACTCGAGCTCGAGGACGGCTCCATCGGATACGGGACGGCCGCCGAGACCTGGGCGGTCACCGGGGAATCGGTGGCCTCATCCCTGGCCGCGATCAACGGGCCCGTGTTCGAGGCACTCACCGGCCGCGACCTCTCCCTGAGGGAGGCCGAGGACGCGATCGCGAACTGCTGCGTGGGAAACACCAGCGCCAAGGCCGCGGTCGACGTGGCCCTTCACGACGCCTGGGCCTCAGGACTCGGTGTGCCCCTGGCCGTCGCCCTGGGCGGACGGCCCGACGCACACGCTGCCACGGACATGACGATCAGCCTGGACGACCCGGAGGCCATGGCCCGCGAGGCCATCGCCGCCAGCTCAAACGGATTCGAGATTCTCAAGGTCAAATTGGGCGGGGACCCCGCCGTCGACCTCAATCGACTCGAATCCGTTCACGAGGCAGTGCCCTCGGCCCGATTCCGCCTCGATGCCAATCAGGGATGGGGCGCCAAGGAAGCCATCCGCATGATTCGCCGCATCGAGGACGCCGGCATACCGGTCGATCTGGTCGAACAACCCACGCCCAAGGCCAACCTGGACGCGTTGGCCCAGGTCACGGCCGCCGTCGATACCCCGGTCATGGCCGACGAGTCCGTGGCCGACGAACGTGACGCGTGGGAGATTCTGCGCCGAGAGGCAGCGGATCTCATCAACATCAAACTCGCCAAATGCGGAGGTATCCGTCCGGCGCTTGCCATCGCCGACCTGGCCGCAACCGCCGGTGTCGGCTGCATGATGGGCGCCATGATGGAGCCCCGCGTCTCGGTCGCTGCGGCGGCCCACGTGGCTCTCGCGCACCCCAATATCCAGCTCGTCGATCTGGACTCCGCCGAATGGATCCAGGACCCGCGGATCGCCGGCGGGTACGAGCTCGAGGGCTCCCGGCTCTCACTCACCGAGGCACCCGGCCTCGGCATGTCAATGGATTCTGCACTCACCGAAGGGACAGCACCATGAGATTTCACCGCTACATCGCCACGGCCGGAGCACTCGGTCTGGCCTGCTCGCTGGCCGGTGGGCCGGCACTCGCCGATCCCGCAGACCAGGGGCGGACTGCCGCCCAACCCGGGGAGGGGATCGAGGCCGGGGACACGGCATTCGTGGACACCACGGTCGCGACCCTGTGGGGCGAACCGGACCAGACGCGTCCCATGGACGAGCCGTCCACGACCAACCCGGTCGATCTCGACCAGTGGAACAAGAACATGGAAAAGACCGAAGACCGCGGGTGGCTGACCGGCCACACGGAGACCCAGGCGGTCTACGGCTCCGAGGTCTCGGTCATCGAGACCAAGGGGGACTGGTCCAAGGTCGCGGTCAACGATCAGTCGACGCCCAAGGACGATCGCGGATACCCGGGCTGGGTTCCCACGGGTCAACTGATCGAGAACCAGTCCTTCGATGAGCAGAAGGACTCCAGCCAACGGGCGGTCGTCACCTCGGACAAGGCGGCTCTGACCGGCGACTCGGGGGAGGACGGCAACAACCTCAACCTGAGCTTCAACACGGAACTGCCGGTGGTCTCGCAGGATGGTTCGTCGGTTCAGGTGGGGCTGCCGAATGGTGGAACCGGATCTGTCCAGGCGACGGACGTCTCGGTGTACGCACCGGGGGAGAAGCCCGAGCGGCCGACCGGCGAACAGGTCGTCGAGACCGGCAAACAATTCGACGGGCTGCGTTACCTGTGGGCGGGTGTCTCCTCCTACGGGTACGACTGCTCCGGCTTCACGTACAGCATGTACCGGGCCCACGGCATCGATATCCCGCGCGACGCCGACGCCCAGGCAGAGTTCGGCCAGGATGTGGCGGAGGACGACCTCCAGCCCGGCGACCTGCTGTTCTTTGCCCAGCCCGGAGGCACGGGGGCCGTGCACCACGTCGGGATGTACATGGGCGACGGCAAGATGATTCACGCTCCCAACGAGTCGACGACCGTGTCGGTGACCGATTGGAAGCAATGGGACTCCAAGGACGAGTTCTCCGGAGCGAAGCGGATGCTCTGACCCCAGCCTGCTCCGTCCGGGGCCGGATGGCCCGGCCCCGGACGGCCCGGCCCCGGATGTCCCGGCCCCGAACGGAGCAGATTGCGCCGGTAGGACCGGCCTCAGACCAGGCCGTTGAGCGCGCGCAAAACCGTACTGAACTTCGAAGCGGTCTCCGCGTGCTCGCTCTCGGGATCGGATCCAGCCACGATCCCGGCCCCCGCGTACAAGGTGATGAACTGCCCCGCGAGGCTCGCGCAGCGCAGGGCCAGCGACCAGCGACCGTTGCCGGAGGAATCGGTCCAGCCCACCAGGCCGGAATAATAGCTGCGCGACCCGCCCTCGAGGTCCAGGATCGTGCGCACGGCAGGACTCACCGGGGTTCCGCCCACGGCGGGCGTCGGGTGGATGGCGAGGGCGGCTTCCAAGGCCGAGACCTCGGGTGCCAGGCGACCGGTGATCCGCGTGCCGAGGTGCCACATCGAATCCGTCGCGAACAGCTGGGGACGGACGGGCACCTGGAGCTCGCTCGCGAGACGGCCGATCGATTCACGGATGTGCCGGGTCACGAAGCCGTGCTCGTGCAGATCCTTGGCCGATGACGAGAGCAGGCGCGTGGCGTCTTCGGCGTCGGGCCCTCCGGGGGAACGACCGAGGGAACCCGCCAAGGGATGAGTCACGAATCTGGAGTCGTTGACGTCCGCTATGATTTCCGGGCTCGCCCCGATCCAGGAGGTGCCGTCCTCCAGCCGGACGCGGAAGACGTCGGCGCGGCCGCCCACGGCGCACAAGCGGTCGAACAGACGCTCCTCGGCGCCCCGGCGGTCCGCGTCCTTGAGCCGCATGGTCATCGTCCGGGACAGGACCACTTTCTCCAGGCTTCCGGAACCGATCCGGTCCAGCCCCTCGGAGACGTTGTGCCGAAACCGCTCGGACTCGGGCGCAGCGGGCAGCTGTCCGGGAACGACGTCGCCCGACCCGGATGCGACGTGAGGGGTCCACACGGCGTCGTCGGTCATGCGCAATTCGGCGGGCTCGGACAGATCGAAGGGGATCATTCCGCACAGCACCTGTGTTCGTCCGGTGGTGCGCTCCCGCTCCTGCAGATCATGGATGACCTCCCGGGCCGCCCCCGGACTCCGGCCGAAGACCGGCCGCAGGACCTCGCCTCCGGAGGCTTCCAGGGTCCACCTGCCGGAGGAGAAGGCGAAATCCGCGTTCCCATCCGCCGGGGCAGTCGCGGTCGACGTCGGTCTTTCATCGAGTAGGGGAGAATTCATCGTTGTGTGGCGCCTCCGTCCACGGTCAGTTCGGTTGCTGTGATGTGTGCCGCCCGTGCCGACACGAGGAACTCGACGACCTCGGCAATGTCCTGAGGATCCGCGACGCGTCCCAGCGGGATTCCGGGCCGATAGAGGGTGGGATCGCCCGTCACGGTCTGTGCCGTGCGGTCCGCGCCCTGCCACAGGCCCTCGACCATGGGGGTTTTCGTGGTGCCCGGGTTGACCACCGCACACCGAATTCCCGACCCGCCGAGCTCGAGTCCGAGACTGTGGGTGTACTGGGCCGCGAATGCCTTGCTCGCCCCGTAGACGGCGAAGTCGGCGCGCGGACCGGTTCCCGCATTGGAAGCAATGGTGACGATCGAGCGCACGGGGCGGGTCCCGGGGTCGTGGCCTCCCTGCCGGACCATCACGCGGGCCGCCGCCGTGCTCGCCCGCAGCACGCCGAGGGCATTGACATCGATCATCCGGAGCACGTCGGCCTCCGCGGTCTCCAGTGCGGGACCCGTCGCAATCGTCCCGGCCGCGTTGACCAACGACCTGATCCGGTAACGACCCGAGAGGTCTTCGAAGAACGAGGCCACCGCGTCGGGGTCCGTCACATCCAAGTCCCTGTGCTCGACACCATCGCTCGGCCCGCCCTCGGCTCCGGGCCGGGGAGGAGGGGTTCGGTCCGCGGAGACCACCACGGCATCCCCGTGGTCCTCGGAACGACGCCGCAACAGATCGACGACGACTCTGCCGATGCCGCCCGAGCCTCCGGTCACGACGATCGCTTGGGGCAAATCCTTCACGAGGCCATCTCCTCGACGCGCCGCTCGCCGCTGACCCGCGCGGGCGCGAACGGACCCTGGACGATCTCATCGGTCGTGCACACCTGTCCGCACCGTCCGGCCACGTACTCGAGCGCCATCCGGTGGTGCTCCAGGTCGAAATCGGCTTGGGCATCCGCGACGAAGAACACCTGGATGCCCTCCATATACGCCTCCACGGCGGTGGTCAGGCACCCGATGTGTGAATAGACGCCGGCGATCACCAGCTGGTCCCGTCCGTGATTGCGCAACCTGTAATCCAGGTCGGTGCGGTAGAACGCGCTGTACCTCCACTTGGTCAGGACGGCGTCCTGCTCACCGGGAGCAAGCTCGTCGATGATGCCCGCGGCGTGCTCATTCGTCAGCCCGGGACCCCAGAAATCGGTCAGGAGCTGGCGATCGGCCGGGTCCTGGGACGGTGGTTGCGCCGTGTAGACCACCGGGGCGCCTGCTTCGTGGAAGAAGTCGCGCAGGACGCGGGAGCGCTGAACGGCGGTCTCGATCTGGGAGCCGGGGCTCCGGTCGAAAGCATCGACGAAATGGTTCTGCATGTCGTGGACGAGCAGCAGGGCCCGGTTCGGATCGAGTTGCCACTCGGTCCTGTTGGGCCACGGCGACTGGGCGTCGAGGCTGTACGGATCAATACTGGGCAGGGGCAATGGAACTCCTCATCGATGGGTCGAAGTAACTGTCCGAAGTCCGCTCTTCGTGCGGTTCGGTCCTCAGCGCTCGGGCCAGGCCGTCGACGACGGCGCCGCGCCACCACGCGAAGTCATGACCGCCGGTGTACATCGTCAGCGCGCTGGACCACCCGGCGTCGAGCATGGTCCGGTGCAGGATTCGGCCCCGCGGGACGGTGAGACCCTCGCGCTCGCCGATCGCGATCTCCACGGACACGTCCTCCGGCGTCGAGGCCTGGTACCGCTCGGTGATCCAGTCCATGCCCTCCCGGGTCCCGAGATCGTGCGGCTTCGAGGCACCGTCCGGGGTCCACCAGAGCGAGGGGGAATGGGCGAGGGCGTGTCCGAAAGCGTGCGGCAATTCCAGGGCGGCGACGAGTGCGGAGAGGCCACCCAGGCTCTGACCTGCGATGATCCTGCCTTCGCGGCCCTTGAGCCCGATGCCCACGGTCCGGGCGCAGTCCTCGGCCCACGCCGTTGCGTGCTCGGCGACGTCGCGCAGGAAACCCGTGTTCGCCCCGAGGCGCGCGATCCGGTCCGGGGTGTCGTTGTTGGCGATGCCCAGGACGGCCACCGGAGGAATCCGGCCCGAGTCCGCGGCCGCCTCCAGCGCGTAGGGCAGCCAGAGGTTTCCGAACCAGTTCTCGGCGTCGAAGATCGTGAGCAGGGGAAGGTGCGCCGCCTGGTGTTCGTTCTGCATCACGGACGGGAGGTAGAGCCAGTGGTCCCTCGCGCGGCCCGAGGCCTCGGCGTGGGGGAGAGCCCTGACGTCGCGCACGATGCGCCCGCGCAGCCTGCGAGACCTGTGGTCATCCCACTCCCGTTGGGAAGGAGCCGCGGGCCCGGAGTGGATCGACAGGCCGTGCCGGCCCCGGTCCACCAGGGGTTGCCCGGTGTTGAACGGGTCGAGCAACGAATCGTAGGCATTGAACCGAGGCGGACCGGAGCGTCGCTGCTGGTCCGGCGACATGGGCGTGAAGGCGTAACTGACGCGCAAGGACGGTTCGAGCTCGAGGGTTCGGACCCAGATGTCCGTCCCGGGGACGTGCCGCATCAGTCCGTGGTCGTAGAGGGCCTTGTCCGTCACGCGGTTCATGGCCAGATGGACGGATTCGGCTCCCTCGGCGTCGTCGCGGACGTGTTTGCCCCGCCACAGGAAGGTGACGCGGTCCGACCCGGGGTCCACCACAGGTGTCCCGCGACGAGAGACCTCGGCCCACCACCGTTCCAAGTCCTCGCACGTCGCGTTGGTCATGGTTCGGGCGACCGACTCCTCGTCCAGGAAGCCCGTGGCCTCCAGAGCGTGTTCCGGTGTCTTCATCGTCGGAGTTCGTCCTTGCGTCTCGGGATCCACTTGTCCTGCGGCCAGCCGAGTGGCCCATAAAATAAGCTACAGAAATCTAAGCTATTCCACACGGAATCGGGAGGCGCAAGCTGGATGTGCCGTAAGTCTCCGGTATGACGCCCCGAACCAGGGAAGGAGGTAGTCAATGGACTTTGTCTTCGCGATTTGGTTAGGCTCTACAAACGCCGGGCAAAGCCAGGCCAAGCTCCCCCAATTTTTGCAAGGAATCCCATGAGAGTTCTCGTCATCGGTCCGCCCCTCTACGGTCTCCTGTACCCCGTGATCTCGCTGGCACAGGGCCTGAGGGCCTCGGGGCACGACGTCGTCGTCGGGACCGCCGGAGACATGTCGCACCGTGTGGCCGAAGCCGGCCTGGTGTCCTTCGATGCGGCACCCGGCCTGGACCCCGACGCCGAGTACCGGCGTCGTGAGGAGGAGCGCAAACGGGCCAATATCGGGACCGCGCCGGGGGACTTTTCCTTCTTCAGCCACGAGATGACGGACCGTCTCGTGGAATTCACCGGTTCCTGGACACCCGACCTGATCGTCTATCCGCCCCTGGGCGTGGTCGGGCGACTCCTGGGCGCCAGATTCGGTATCCCCACGGTCCTGCAGACCGTGGGCTTCGCCCACCAGCAGAAGCACGTGGACACGGTGACCCACTCTCTCCGTGAGAAATTCGCGCAGCACGGGGTCTCGGAACCTCGCGAGGATCTGACCTGGCTCGACGTCGCACCACCGAGCATGAGCGTCCTCGACCACCCGTCCGAGCTGACCATGCCACTGAGGTATGTGCCGTACAACGGAGGCGCCGTCTTCCAGGACTGGTGGGTCCGGCCGGATCGTCCCCGGGTTCTCGTCAGCCTCGGCACCCTGAAGCCCATGGTCGATGGACTCGACCTGATCGACTGGGTTCTCCACCGGGCCGACGAACTCGACGCCCAGGTGGTGCTGCAGCTCAAGGACAACGCCCGGGAAGAGCTCGTCGAGGAACTGCCGGACAACGTGACCCTCACCGACTGGATCCCGATGGGCGGCCTGGTCGAGAACTCGGACGTGTTCATTCATCACGGTGGTGCAGGCAATACCTTCACCGCTCTGGCCGCGGGCGTTCCTCAGATCGTCTTCGGCGAGGGCGCAGACCGCCCGATGAATGCGCGGATCGTGCAGGAGCGCGGGTGCGGCATCGTTCCCGGCGACGGCGGCCTCACCGCCGAGACGATCCGCTCCGTCGTCCACGGTCCCGAGTACCGGGAACAGGCGGAAGAAGTCCGGTCCGAGATCCGCGGCATGCCCGGTCCTGCCGAGGTTGCCGACCGTCTCTCCGGCGTGCTGGTGGGGGTGTAGACGATCGTATCCACCACCGAATCCCAGACGGATCGTGAACACAACGAGGGATACCTCCGGCGCCTGCTGAGGGTTTGTTGCGAATTTCCCGGCCTCGTCGGTCTCATCCTCGTGGTATCCGTGGCGACCATCGCTGCCGTCGTCGCCGGCCCCCTCTTGACCAGGCAAGGCGTCAACGGCGCTATGGCCGGCGACGTGTCCCAGCTGTGGTGGCTCGGTGCCGGGCTGGTCGGAATCGCGGCCTTCGACTTCCTGGGCGATTACCTGCGCAGGTTCACGGCAGGAAAGCTGTCCCTCCGGGTGCAGCACAGGCTCCGCAGCCGCGTCTTCGACTCGATCCAGCGACTCGACGGCCCGGCCCAGGATTCACTGCGCACCGGGCAGGTAGTCTCCCGGACCAATAACGACCTCCAGCAGGTCCAGTCGATGATGCAGATGTGCCCCGTGCCCGTCTCCGTCATCTCCTACTACGTGTTCGGTATTGCGGTCATGCTCTGGCTCTCGCCGAGCCTGACCCTGATCGCCGTCGGCGTGGTCGCCCTGTTGGGCTTCACCGCGTGGCGGACGCGCAAGCGCGTCTTCGAGACCTCGGCCGCCGCCCAGCACGACGTCGGGCAGATCACCGAGAACGTCAGGTCCGCCCTGTCCGGGATCTCCGTGGTCAAATCCTTCGTTCAGGAGACGCGACACATCCGGTGGGTCGAGAAGGCCAGCCGATCGTTGTTCTCACGCCGCATGCAAACGATGCGTGCGCAGGCGGCCCCGAGCGCGACCATGCTCGCGCTGCCGCCGGCCGGACAGGCGGCGCTCCTGCTCGTCGGCGGGTGGCAGGTCACCACGGGCCGGTTGGACCTGGGGACCTTCGTTGCCTTCTCCACGTACCTGAGCATGCTCACGGGGCCGACCCGCGTGATGGCTTCGTTCCTGGTGATCGCTCAGAGGACGCGCACCTGCGCCGAGCGCATCTTCGAACTCATGGATGCTCGACCCGAGATGAAGGACGGCGCGGCACACCCGCCCCGCAGCACGGGCCTGCAACTGAAGAACATCTCCTTCGGCTACACCTCGGACGAACCCGTGCTCCACGACGTCAGCCTGACCGTGCGCCCCGGAGAAACGGTGGCCGTGGTCGGCGCATCCGGGTCCGGCAAGTCGACCCTGGCTCTGCTCGCGCCCCGGTTCTACGACGTGACCGGAGGATCCGTGCTGATCGGCGACCCCTCCGCGGACGAGACGACCGAGACGGACGGCCAGCGCGACATCCGCGAGCTCAGGCTCTCGGAACTGAGACGGGAAGTCGGCGTCGTCTTCGAAGACCCCTTTCTCTTCCGCGCGACCGTGCGGGAGAACATCGCTTACGGAACCCCCGACAGCTCCGAAGAACAGGTGCGTGCGGCCGCGATCGCTGCGGGCGCCGATGAGTTCATCGTCCAGATGGAGCAGGGCTACGAGACCGAGTTGGCCGAGGGCGGCCGGAACCTCTCCGGAGGGCAACGGCAACGCATCGCGCTCGCGAGGGCCCTGCTCACACAGCCGAGAGTCCTGATCGTCGACGACGCCACGAGCTCCGTGGACGCGACCACCGAGAGCGGCATCAATGCGACCCTGCGTCAATATGCCAGGTCCGGGGAGGGGAGCCACCACGGCGACGCCGTGGATCCGGCGTCGTCCAAGTGCACTCTGCTCATCGCGCGCCGACGGAGCACGCTCGACATCGCCGACAGGATCGTCGTGCTCGACGACGGCCGAACGGTCGGCGAAGGAACCCGCGAGCAGCTCATGCGTTCCTGCCCGCAGTTCGCCGACCTCATGGCCGGCGGTCACGAGGAAATCGACCGGGTGTCCGGAGAATCGGATCTCTGGCCCGACGCCGAGACCACGGAACCGGCGGAGCCCGCGCTCGGCGCCGACGTGCCCGAGGACGCGCAGGCCGACCGGGGCGGCTGGCTCACCCGGCTTCCCGATGCCGCGGCGTCGATGGCCGCCGACCCGAAGGTCACCCGCGTGGCCCAGATGCTGAAGCCGGTCAAGGGACTCTTCACGGCGGCCGTGGTGCTCATCGCCCTGAGCTCGTTGGCCACCGTCCTGGTCCCGCTCATGATCCAACGCGGTATCGACGAAGGCATCGCCCCGGGCGACCACAGGAGACTGCTGTTCTACGCGATCCTGGCGTGGTCCCTCATCGCCGGAGACTGGATCTTCTACATCGGTCAGTCCTTGTTCAGCGCGAAGGGCTCGGAGTCCGTGCAGTACGGGGTCAGAGTGCGCAGCTTCAGGCACGTGCTCGGATTCTCCCTGCCGTACTTCGAGAAGGAACAGGGCGGCCAGGTCATGACACGACTCACGGTCGACGTGGACTCCCTCTCGCGATTCCTCCAGTCCGGCCTGGTCAACGGGTTGATGTCCCTGATCACGATGTTCGGTATCGGCGTCGCGATGCTCGTGTTCAACCCTTTGCTCGCCGTCATCGCACTGTCCCCGATTCCGCTGGTCCTGGTCGCCACGATCATCTTCCAGCGTCTCTCGACCAAGGCCTACGACAGGGCCAGGGAAGACATCGGGAAGGTCAACAGCTCCCTGCAGGAGAACATTTCGGGCCTGCGCGTGGTCCAGTCCCACGGGAAGCAGTCGATCGCTTCCCAGTTCTTCCAGAAGGTCTCGGACGCATACAGGGTGTCCCGCGAAAAGGCCCAGCGGTACATCGCTCTGTACTTCCCGTTCGTGGTCTTCTGCTCGCAGGTCTCGAACGCCCTCGTCCTGGTTGCCGGGGCCCGGTTCGTCGCGGACGGAACGGTGACTCCAGGTGTCCTGGCCGCGTTCCTGCTGTTCCTCGGGCAGTTCTACGGGCCGATCCAACAGTTGGCGAATATTTTCGATTCGTTCCAGCAGGCGCGGATCGGGCAGAAGCGCACGGACGAGCTGCTCGCGATGCCGCAGGAGGAGCCCGACGTCGTCGAGAGCGATCGCACGTCCGCGGACGGGTCCCGTCTTTCGGGCGACATCCGCCTCGACGATGTCTCCTACACGCACGACGGCTCCGTCGAACCCGCCCTCAAGAACATCGATCTCACCCTGGACCAGGGGTCCAGCCTCGCCGTCGTCGGGAGCACCGGCGCCGGCAAGACCACTTTGGTCAAGGTCATGGCCTGGCTCTACGAGGCCGAGACCGGGCGAGTCGAGATCGGGGAACGGGACAGGGGAGGCCTCGACCGTGAGACGTACCGTCGTCGCGTCGGGGTCGTGGGCCAGGCGCCCCACCTGTTCGACACCACGATCGCCGAGAACATCCGCTACGCGCGCCCCGATGCGACGGACGCCGAGGTCGAGGCCGCGGCCCGACGCAGCGGCGCGATCCTGGCCATCGCCCGCCTGCCTCGCGGATTCCACTACCAGGTCGACGACGGCGGATCGAACCTCGCGCAGGGCCACCGGCAACTCATCGCCCTCGCGAGGGCCGAGCTCGCCGGAACCGACCTGCTCCTGCTCGACGAAGCCACGGCGCACCTCGATGCGGCCTCTCAATCGGCCGTCATGGACGCGGTGGCCGCAACCGATGCGACCACGGTCATCGTGGCGCACCGCCTGGCGACGGCGGCCCGGTGCGATCGCATCGCCGTCATGGAACACGGCCGGATCGTGGAGTTCGGAACCCACGACGATCTGCTCGCGCAGGACGGCCGGTACCGGCGACTCACCGCGTCGGCCGAAGCGACGGTCGGCGCACCAACGACCTCGGGCTGACGAACCCTCCGCCAGCCCGCCCAGGAACGGGGCCGCCCCAGGCCCCCTGAGAAAAGGAAAGAAATCATGTCACCGCGCTATGAGAACGAACCACACCTCTCCACGACCGGCACCGAATTCGTCGGCTCGTCGGAATCCGGATCACGGGCCGGTCGGAGGCAGGGGCCGACATCGGGACGACGTCGCTCCGGGTCCGCCGCCGGGCTGATCGCGGCCCTGGGCATCGGCGCCCTCGTGCTGTCGGGATGCGGCGACGCGGGAAGCACAACCTCGGAGGCCGACCAGGCCAGCGCCAGTTCGTCGGAGACGACCGGCGACAGCAAACAGCTCAAGCTGCCCTCGGGCTGGAAGCACGCGGTGGGGACCACCGATTTCCAGGACGTCCAGGCTGACAGCAAACTGCCCACCACGGTGACCGACGGGACCGGGACCGAGGTGACGGTCAAGGACGCGTCCAAGATCATTTCCGCCGGTGACGGCATTTCCTCGACCCTGGCCGCGCTGGGCCTCAAGGACAAGATCTACGCCGCCCCGAACAACAGCACGTCCTCTGCGGGCAAGGATGCTCCCGAGCACTTCGAATTCAGCAAACAGACCGGTACGGAAGGCCTGCTGGCTCTGGACGGGTCGCTGTTCATCGGTGACAACACCAAGCGCCACGGAGACGTTGCCAAGCAGTTCCGCGACGCCGGAACGGACGCTGTCGTCGTCGACGACCAACAGAGCCAGGCCAAGAAGCTCCAGGCCGTCGCCGACTACGTGGGCGCTCACGACGCCGGGACCAAGCTGGTCGACAAGCTGAACTCCGACATGGACGCGGCCAAGAAGAAGGTCGACAAGTCCGACCTCAAGGGACACAAGGTCATCCAGGTGACCGCGACCGGTGCCGGCGGCGCAAACTCCGTGGCGGGAACCGGGACGCCCGGGACCGAGATGATCGAGAACCTCGGCATGACCTCCGTCGGAGCCGACAGCGGACTGCGTGGCCTGTCCCGTGAGTTCAGCAACGAGGGCATTCTCGCTTCGGATCCTGACGTGATCGTGATGGCCGAATCCGATTTCGAATCATGGGGCGGCGAGGACGGCTTGTGGGAGGCGTTCCCGACCCTGAAGGAGACGAAGGCCGGGAAGGAGAAGCACATCGTCGTCATGCCCGACGCACAGATCCGCTACTCGAGCCCCGAGCTCGGAGCCGGTGCCGAAGCGCTCGCCAAAGCGATCTCGGAGTTCTGATCCCGCATGCCGATGACACGCAGTGAATCCGGCGGGACCGACATCCGCCGACTGCCGCTGGCCGTGACCCTGATCGCCGGACTCGTGATCCTGGCGGGGCTCATGGTCGTGTCCGTCTCGATCGGACCGGTGCGGGTCGTGCTCACCGACGTGGTGCACATCCTGCTCTCACCGGTCCTCGGCGGGGACGACTCGCTCAGTCAGAGGGACGTTTCGGTGGTCTGGCAGTTGAGGGTTCCCCGAATCCTGCTGGGCGTCATGGTCGGCGGGGCGCTGGCGATCTCCGGGGCGTGCCTCCAGAGCCTGTTCAACAACCCGCTGGCCGACCCCGGCATCGTCGGGGTCACCAGCGGGGCCTCGGTCGGTGCGGTCGGGGCGATCGTGCTGGCCGGCGGCTTCGCCTCCCAGTGGGTCGTCCCGTTGGGGGCCTTCGTCGCGGGTCTGGCCGTGACCGGGCTGATCTACGTGCTGGCCAGGCCGGGGCGGACCACCGGCACGGCGCGCATGCTGCTCGTCGGCATCGCGGTGGGCTCGGCGTGTCAGGCCCTGGTGGGCTTCTTCACGTACATCGCCGACGACAGCCAGCTCCAGACCCTGGTGTTCTGGCAGATGGGTTCGCTGGGGCGAGCGAACTGGGCCCAGCTGGTCGGGGTTCTCCCGATCTTCCTGATAGGCCTCCTCCTGGTCCTGCGGCTCTCGAAGACGCTCGACGTCCTGACCCTGGGGGAGAGGCAGGCCCAGCATCTGGGCCTCAACGTGAAGTTGAGCCGGCTCGCGATCATCGTGACCACGGCGCTCCTGACCGCGGCCGCGGTGGCCTTCGCCGGATCGATCGGATTCGTCGGGCTCGTGGTCCCGCACATCATGAGATTCCTCGTGGGCCCCGGGCACAAGGCCCTGCTCCCGGCATCCGCGATCGCGGGCGCCGTCCTGGTGGTTGCGGCGGATGCCGCGTCTCGCACGCTCAACCCGCCGACCGAGATCCCGATCGGGCTGTTCACGGCCGCCGTCGGTGCGCCGTTCTTCCTGTTCCTGATCCTTCGTGAGAAGAGGAGGATCTCATGATTCGAGGCAAACGAGACCGTTCGGACGCGTCGACGTCCGCGGGCTCGTCGCCAACGGCGCGAGACCCCCACACGCCCGTCGTCGAGGTGCGGTCCGTCAGCTATGCGATCGGGCCCAAGACCCTGATCGACGACGTCGCTTTCGATCTGCTTCCCGGCACGGTCACCGCACTGGTAGGGCCCAACGGGGCCGGAAAATCGACCATGCTCGGGCTGCTCGCGGGCGACTTCGTTCCCCAGCACGGCGAGGTGCTGATCGGCGGGCGGGCCCCGGGGCAGTGGCGCCCTCTCGAACTGGCCCGGGAACGGTCCGTGATGCTCCAGCAGCAGACCACCCATTTCGGATTCAGCGTGGAGGAAGCCGTGGCCATGGGGCGTCTTCCGCACGACGTCGACGAGGAACGAGACCGGGAGATCGTCGAATCGGCCCTCGAGGAGTCCGACGTCGCGCGACTTCGACGACGAGACGTCACCACCCTGTCCGGCGGCGAATCGGCGAGAGTCGCCTACGCACGGACGGTCACCCAGACCACACCGATCGTGCTCCTGGACGAGCCGACCGCCGCACTCGACCTCCAGAACCAGGAAGCTCTGCTGCGATCGACCCAGCGCCTGGCAGGGAACGGTGCCGCCGTGGTCGTGGTCCTTCACGACCTCAATCAGGCGGCACGCTATGCGACCCGCGTGCTGATGTTTTCCCGCAGCCGACTGGTGGCCGACGGGCCGCCCCCTGAGGTCCTCACCCCGGAACGGATCGAGGACGTCTACGGGCAGAAAGTCCATCTCTTGGAGCATCCCCAGACCGGGGCCCCGATTCTGGTGCCCGTGCACGACTGACCGGCAGGCCTGCGCCCCGGCGTCCGTTGCACGCACCGACTGACATGAAGGAAGGAAACCATGACCCAAACCGCGCTGACCGGCCGAACGGGCCTGGCCGAGTACCCAGGGATTCCCGAAGAATTCGCCGCGAAGTATCGCGCGGCCGGCTACTGGATCGACGAGACCTTCCAGGATTTCGTCCTGGACCGGTGCGACCGATTCGCGGACCGGACCGCGCTCGTCGCCTCTTCGTCACGGGACCCCGAAACGGGCAGCCTGGCGACCCAGACCTGGACGTACGCTGCCTTGGAGGACGAAGCCAGGCGTTCGGCCCGAACACTCCTGGACGTCGGCGTCGCGCCGGGAGACCGGGTGATCCTGCAACTGCCCAACACCGCCGAGTACACGGCCTACCTCTGCGGGGCATTCCTGGTGGGTGCCTTGCCCGTCTTCGCCCTGCCCAAGCACAGGGCGAGCGAACTGGGCCACTTCGCCCGAAAGACCGACGCGGCGGCCCACATCGTCTGTCAGGGGGCCGAAGGATTCGATTACCTCGGTCTCTACCGGGAGTACGCCGACGGCATGCGGGCCGAAGGCCTCCAACCCCCGGTTCTGATCGAGGCGAGCGGGCAGGTGACCGAGAGCGAGGACGGCGTCGTCGCCATCCTGGACCGTCCGGAACCCCTGCTCGACCTTCCCCGGCCCGTGCGCAACCGAGGGGCCGAGCGGCTGAGCGAGAACGTGGCGTTCCTCCAGCTGTCCGGAGGGACCACCGGAATGTCCAAACTGATTCCGCGAACCCACGCCGACTACCTCTACTCGGTCAGGGCCTCGGACCCGATCTGCGGTGTGGATCGCGAGACCAGAATGCTCGTGGTCCTGCCCGCGGCACACAATTTCACGATGAGCTCTCCGGGGATCCTCGGGGTGCTGCACGAGGGAGGCAGCCTCGTCTTCGCGGCGGACCCGAGCCCGCAGACCGCGTTCTCCCTCATCGAGCAGGAACGGGTCACGATGGCATCGCTGGTGCCGCCGCTGCTGCAGGCGTGGATACTCTCGGCCCAGAGGAGGTCACCGGACCTCTCGAGCCTCAGGACCGTTCAGGTCGGCGGGGCCAAGCTCGCCCCGAGCGTGGCCGAAAAGGTCGCCCCGGTCCTCGGTGCTCGGCTCCAACAGGTCTTCGGCATGGCCGAGGGACTGGTCAACTACACGAGGGACACGGATCCGGAGGAACTCGTCGTCCGGACACAGGGAGTCCCCATCAGCCCCGACGACGAGCTGCTGGTCGTCGACGACGACGACCGTCCCGTGGCCGAGGGCGAAACCGGTCACCTCCTGACCCGTGGCCCCTACACGATCCGCGGCTACTACCTGGAGGACAAGGCCAACCGCTTCGGCTTCACCGAGGACGGGTACTACCGAACCGGCGACATCGTCCGGCTGCACCCCACGGGTCACGTCGAGGTCACCGGGCGGTCGAAGGACCAGATCAATCGGGCCGGAGAAAAGATCGCGGTGGACGAGATCGAGGACGTGGCCCTCAGCGCCGACGGGGTGGCCGACGCCGTCGTCGTCGGGATACCCGATGACGACCTCGGAGAACGCGTCGGCCTGGTGGTCCTGCCCCGGGACGACGCCGACTTCGGCGCGGACCCGAGAACCTGGTTCCGCGAATGGTTCCGGGAACGGGGGATCGCGGAATTCAAGATCCCGGAACGCGTCGAGATCCGTCGGGACCTGCCTCTGACCAACGTCGGCAAGATCTCGCGCCGCCACCTCAGGACCGCCCTGGCCGAGGACCTCGCCGCGTCTCGACCCTGAACCCAGCAGACGCCCAACCTATCGGCGGATCCGGGACCCACCGGCTGGGACGGGACCCACCAGTTGGGACGGGACCACGAAGCACACGATTGCCGTCGCGGCGCTCCGCCGTCGCGGTGCGCCTCATCATTGCCCTGTCATCACCGCACAAGGAGAAGAAACATGATCGACGATTCGACACTCAAGTCAGTCCTGGCGCCGCACTTGCGCGAGGAAGGGGCCTTGGACAAGGCCTTCCATGACCCCACGGCCAACCTGTTCGACCTGGGGATGGATTCCATCTCGGCATTCGCCCTCCTGGACGACCTCCAGGATCACGGGGTGGGCCTGGAATTCACCGAGTTGATCGCTGACCCCAGCGTCGGATTCCTCCGCGAAGCATCGGAAAGGGCCCAGTCATAGTGGACCGGAATGCCCCGCCCTGGTACCCGCTCACGGATGCGGCGCGCGGAATAGGGTTCGCGACTCGACTCGACCCGGACAATCCTTGCTACAACACTGCCGAATGCGTCGAATTCACCGAGCCGGTGGACGCGAAGGCGCTACGATCCGCGCTCGGAACCGTGTACGCGGAGAATGAGGGATTCCGGGTCGAACTGGACCAACGCGGCAGCGAGCTCGGCTGGCGCCCGCTCGACATCGACGAATTCCTCGGTCGCGTCACCGTCGGGCGCAGCATCAGGCTCGAGGCCACGCCCGCCGAGGCGCGACGGACGGTGCTCGATTGGTGCGCGGAAGCGGTGCGCACGGCCCTCGACGTCGAACGGGGGCGCACCGTGGATTCCGCGATCATCGAATGCGGCGGCCGCCAATGGTTCTACCACTGTTTCCACCACCTGGTCGCCGACGGATTCGCCGCATTCGACGCCCTGCGCCGGGTGGGACAGGTCTACGGGCGGATTCTCGAGGGCGAGGCCCCCGAGCCGGCTCACAGGCCAGGGCTCGCGGAGCTGCGGGCCCAGGACGCCTCTGACGCCGAGCGCCGAGCCGCCGATCTCGAGGCCTGGTCGGAACGGCTCGATCAGGAGGACACACCGACGGATTACTCCCTCGCGCAACGCGAGGCCGCGCCCTCGGCCACGGCGCACAGGTTTGCCCTGCCGGTCGACGTGAGTCTCCAGGAGGCGATCGTCGAGGTCGCCCGCGGTGAGGGGGCACAATGGCCGACGGGCGTCGTGGCCGCCGTCGGTTCGTACCTCTCCCGAGCCCTCGGCCTGCCCGAGGCCGGCTTCGGCGTTCCCCAGATGAACCGGGCCCTGTCCGGTGCACCTCGAGTCGCCGCCCGCACGGGATGCACCGCGGTGAATGTGTTGCCCGTCCATGTCTCCGCCCTCACGCGCCCCCAGGACCAAGTGCGGCAGGTCAGGGACCAGATGGTGTTCAACCACGAGCACGCTCTGGCCCGCCAGGAAGACCTGGAAAGGCAGGCCGCGCGTCGAGGCGGTCGGGCCTTCGGGGCCCAGATCAATGTGGTGCTCTTCGACGCCGTCCTGCGATTCGGCCCGTGCCGGGCTCAGGTCCACAACGTGTCCGCGGGTCCGGTTCCTGACATGACGGTGTGCCTGAGGGGCATGCCCGGTCGGGGGCACGACCTCAGCCTCGAGCTGACCGCGAACCCCGAGCTGTATTCCCCGGAGGAAACCGAACGCCACGCGCACCGAATCCTGCGATGGATGCGTTCGTGGACCGAGGCAGCAAGGACGACAACGCCCACCGCGCAGCTCGACCAGGCGCTTCCCGAGGAAATCGAACGTATTCGCAGCCTGTCAGCCACGGAGCACGAGGTCGAGGCGCGAACGCTTCTCGAGCGATTCGAGGAGCAGGCCGAACGCACACCGGAGGCACGTGCCCTGCGCGAAGGACCCGCCTACGGTTCCACGGGTTGCTTCGGGGGTGGAGAGAGAACCTACGCCGAGCTGGTCCGCGCGGCCCGTGAGGTCGCCGAGGGGCTCTCCGCCGCCGGTGTGGCCTCGGGCGACGTCGTCGGGCTCCGCGTCGAGCGCGGCGTCGAACAGTTCGAGCTCCTCTACGGCCTGTTGTACGCCGGGGCCGTGTACCTGCCGATCGACCCGACCCTTCCCGTCGGCCGCGTGACGGCCATGCTCGAGGACGCCGAGTGCTCGACACTGATCAACGGGACCGGCCTGGCGTTGCCGGACTTCTCCGAGGCCGCGACCGGGACCGACGCCGCTTCCCATACCGCACCCATCCGTCTCCTGGAGGCCCGGGAGGTCTACCGCCTGGGACGCGAGACCGGGACACGAACCCCCTCCGACGACTACCCGGGCCGTCGAACCCGTCCGGACGATCTGGCCTATGTCCAATTCACCTCCGGCTCGACCGGGCGTCCCAAAGGCGTGCCGATCACACACCGGGCCCTGGACAACAGGTTGCGCTGGCAACAGCACCTGATTCCGATCGATGGGTCCGACAGGATCGCTCACAAGACGGCGATTTCCTTCGATGTCCACGTGTGGGAGCTGTACTGGCCGCTCCAGGAGGGCGCATGCGTCGTGATCGCGGCCCCCGAGGGGCACAAGGATCCCGAGTACTTGGCCCGCCTCCTCCGGGACGAGTCGGTCACGGGCCTGCACTTCGTGCCGACGATGCTCTCGGCGTTCATCTCGACCCCCTCCGTCCGTGCCCTCCTGGGTGACGAACGAGTCGCGCTCCGCCACATCGTGTGCAGTGGTGAGGCGCTGACCAGGGAACAGGTCCGAGGAACCGTCGACCTCGTGGGCGTTTACCCCTTGAATCTGTACGGCCCGACCGAAGCCGCGATCGACGTCACGGCCTGGGACACGGAAACGGACCCCGACGCCGCCGTCGTGCCCATCGGACGCCCGGCCTGGAACACCGGATGCCACATTGTCGATCCCACGGGCCACCTGTGTCCGCCAGGTATACCCGGGGAGCTGTGCCTGTCGGGTGTCCAGGTCATGTCCGGGTACCTCAACCGACCGGACGCCGACGCCGTTGCCCTGGACACGATTCCCCTGGGCAGCGGTTGCGGCCGGCCCGTATCGCCCGACGCGTCCTCGCCTGTACCTGAGACGCTCCGGGTGTACCGCACCGGCGACCTGGCCGTGTGGAGGGAGGACGGCGTCCTGGAGTACAGGGGGCGCCGGGACCACCAGATCAAGATCCGGGGCCAGCGACTCGAACTGGGGGAAGTGGAAGCGGTCCTTGCCGACGTCGAGGGCGTCCACGCCGCCGTCGTTCTGGTCAAGACCATCGGTGGACAACAGACGCTGGCAGCCTTTGTCGAGGGCGACGCCGAGCGCGGCGACGACCTCCTGGCCTCGGCCAAACATCATGCCGCCGCCGTGCTGCCCGAGTACATGGTCCCCGCGCTGTGGTCGCGTGTGGACGGCATGCCCGTGACCACCAACGGCAAGGCGGACCGGAGGGCCCTGGATGCGATGGAACTGGCCCTGCCGGACCAGGGAGGCGTGCCCCGGTCGCTGAAGGAACAGACGGTCTGCATGATCTTCGCCGACGTCCTCGACGTGCCCTCGGTCGGCCCGGACACGGATTTCTTCTCGGCCGGGGGAGCATCACTGAGCGCCCTCGAGCTCGGGATCCGCGTCGAAGAACAGTTCGGAACGCCGTGTTCCCTCGCGAAGATCTTCGCCCATCCCACGCCCGGGTCCCTGGCCGAGTCTCTCGAGGAGGACGACGCGGGCGAGCTCGAACCCGTCCTGCGGCTGCGCCACGGTCAGGATCCGGACGCGACGCCTGTCGTGTTCCTCCCTCCCGCTGGGGGTCTCGGGTGGTGTTACGCCTCGTTCCTGAAGCACCTTGATCCGTCGTCGTCCGTCTGGACCCTCCAGGCCAGGCAGTTCTCGGACCCCTCGTCGCGATGGCCCGAGACCTTGGAAGAGCTCGCGGAGGACTACGCCGCGTCCCTGTCCGCGATCGCGCCGCACGGTTGCATCCTGGCCGGCTGGTCCGTGGGAGGGATCGCGGCCGTCGACGTCGCCGCGCGGGCCGCACGGCAGGGGGTCGACGTCGAGAAGGTCGTGCTGTTGGATGCGTACCCGCCGACCTACTGGCGAGCCCGTCCGGAACCGACCGAGTCCGATCTCTGGATCGCGCTGATGCGCATGGGTGGGATCGAGCCGCGGGAGGTGCCCGGCGACTTGGCCGGAACCGTCGCCGCGCTCAGGGAGCATGGCTCTCCGTTGGCGAACCTGGACGACGCATCGTTGCGCACGTGCATCACGTCGGTGTGGAAGGCGATGGGCTACACGAGGGGCCGCGATCCCCAGGCATTCGCCGGCCGGCTGATCCTGTGCTCGGCGCGGGACAGCCTGGAGGCCGGTGCCGATCCCGACGCGTGGTTGCCGTGGTGCGACGAACTGGAGACCCACGTCGTCGAGGGCGACCATGCATCGGTGCTCCGAGGCGCCAACGCCGAGAGGATCGCGCAATGGCTGGTTCCGGACGTGGCGGTACGGCCATGACCCCTGCGCGAAGTGGCAGTCTTGTGCAGATTCTGGGGCGAAATCCGCACAACGTTGCCACCTCGCGGTGGGTTCGGGCGGCCGCGCGCGGGTGCGCGGTGGGCGGGAGCTAGTTCCCGCCCAGCCCGAGCGCGGCGACGAGTCCGGCGATGACCTCGTCCGCCGCGTTCTCTTCGTAGCCCTGGGTGCACACGGCCAAATAGCGGCAATCCTCGGAGCCTGGGTCCCCGATGAATGCGACGTCGTGCCGGTACCCCGGAACTTCGCCGGATTTCGACCCCCAGCGGATGCCGGAGGCGAGCGATTTCCCGATCGGGGGAATCGTCTGTGCCTCCAGAGCCTCGACGAAGAGCGAAACCACGTCGCGCGGCACGTCCCGGCCCGGCCCGAGATCGCCCGTGACCGTGGCCCGCATGAGTTTCGTCAGATCACCGGCGGTCGTCTCGTTCGTCAGCCCTTCGTCCTGGGCCGCGGGGTCCCCGATCAGTCGTTCGACGCGCGTGGACTCGAGGCGCAGGTCCGCGAAGACCTGGGCCACGGCGTCGATCCCCACCGCACCCAAGAGAATGTTGGTTGCTTCGTTGGACGAACGAGAGATCATGAGGCGGCAGAGGTCCGCGACCGAGAGGTCGGTACCGTCCGCCGGGAATTCGGGGTCGAGATGGTCTCCGGTGAGGCAGAACCGTTCGCCACTGGCTCCCTCGAAACTTCTCGTGGCCCCGTACACCGACCGGAGGGAGAGATCCCCGGCGGCCACGGCCCGGCCCACGGCAAGGGCGATCCCCAATTTGATGGTCGATGCCGCGTAGTAGACGGTTTCGGGCTGGTAGCTCGCGAGCCGCCGTCCGACCTGGTCGCACCAGGAGAAGCTCACTGAGGGGAGGAGCGCGCTGTGATCTGCCATGATTCCGAACCTAGCAGAGCCCATGGCACGCCGGACCGCCGGTACGGGTCAGTCCTGCGCCGACCCGGAAGAGGCCGTGCGGTCGGCAAGCTTTTTCCTCGCCTCCCCAACGGCGTCGGCGACCGTCTGGGCATAGAGGTCCTGCCCCGGGGGTTCTGGATGGACGCCGTCGGAGACCATCAGGTCGGGCCTGCCGTCCGAGGCCTTGGCCCAGTCCGCGACGACGATCTTGTCGCTCTTCTTCCCCGCGGACCGGACCGTCTCGTTGGAGGTCTTGACCCAATCGAGCTTTGGCGGGGCCTGGCCCGTGACCAGCACGATTTCCCGGGTCTGATCCGATTCGGCCAGGTCGGTGAGGGTATCGACGTCCTCCTGGGTCATCCCGGAGTTGGTCGACAGGGAAACGACCACGATCCGGCCCAGCTCGTGCTTGTCGCGTTGTTTCCTGGCGATGTCCAGACCGTCGGAGACCTCCCGGCTGACCTTGGCATCGACTGAGATCCCGGGCATTTTTGACCGCAGATCGTCGGCCGCGGACACGGTCACGGAATCGCCGATCATCGTCACGTCCTTGCCGTCCGGAGTCGGCTCGTAGGGACTGGGGCCGGACGGGCTCGGGGTAGCGGACGGCGACGTCTCCGGCTGGTCCAGGACGTCTTTGCCCTTCGAGATGACAGACTGCGCCTGGGTCCTCTCGGGTGCCTGCAAGCACGCGGCCACCGTGCCGGAGACGGTCACCACGGCCACGAGCATGGCCCCGACCGCGGCCCACCGCACGTTCCCGGGTCGCTTGAGGGCCCGGAACAGGGCGGCCGTGGCACCGAGGAAACCTTTGCGTCGGACCGGTTGCTCGAGCCACTTGTACGACGCCGCCGCGACGACCACGGTGGCCGCAAGGACACCGATGTTCTTGGGCGTCTCCCATATCGTTGGCGCGCCGTAGTGCATGAGGGTCAGCATCGGCCAGTGCCAGAGGTACAGCCCGTAGGAGCGCTTGCCGACCCACTCGAAGGGAGCCAGCGAGAGGAACCGTCTCAGGCCGGCGGCACCCGTGCCGCGGACGTCGGGAAGGAGGCACTGGATCACGCCCAGGCCCAGAAGCGACGCGGCGACCAAACCCCATGGGGCCAGCAACTCAGGGTCCTCTTCCGTCAGGAACCGTGCCAGAACGGGCAGGAGCACCAGGCTGCCCCAACCCACCAGGATGCGAACCACGTTGAGGCCCGGCGAATAGGCCTTCTCCACCGCGGGGACCCGGGTGTCCTGCCGTGGCGGGTACATGCTCCACGGCACCATGAGCGCCAGGACGGCGCCGAACATGAGCCCGAAGGCGTGCGAGTCGAGACCGTAGTAGCTGCGGATCATGTCGCCCTTGGCGGCGGTCCACGCCGCCATCGCCACCACGGATCCGGTCGCGAGGACGGCAGGCACCAGGGTCCGCTTCCGCCAGGACCTGACCAGGATGCACGTCGTCACCAGCACGATCGGCCACGCCAGATAGAACTGTTCCTCGACCGCGAGCGACCAGAAATTCGTGAACAGCTCGGGAGAGGTCCGTGTGAAGTAGTCATTGTCGGCGACCACGTTCGCCCAGTTGGAGGTGTACGTCAGGGAGGTCATCACCTGGCGTGGCATCTCCACCAGAACGTCCCCGCCGAGGAACAGGGCCACGGAGGTGCACACGAGCACGCACAGCACCATCGCGGGCACCAGGCGGCGCAACCGGCGCATCCAGAACTGAGGCAGGTGCATCATGCCCGTGTACGCGGCCTCGCGGAGCAGCAGGGCCGTGATGAGGTATCCGGAAATCACGAAGAACAGATCGACGCCGACGAGCCCTCCCGGCAACGCCATCGGCCACACGTGGTACACGATCACCAGGACGACGGCGATCGCACGGAGCCCGTCGAGTCCGCGCAGGACGAAGCGTTCCTGCCCCGCCCGGGGCGGAACGGACGAGTCGAAGAGTATCGGGGGTGTCATGGGGCGACGCGGTTCCTAGCAACGAGAATCGGGGTCGATGTCGGTAATGGTCCGGGGTCGAAGTCCGTAATGATTACCAGAACATGGTAGTAGTCCGAGGCCCGTTGAGAGGCCACTGTGGACAAAGCTTCGGAGGAGTTCGGCACAGAGAGGGAACGAATCGGTGGTTTGTCGATGCGGCGATAGGGTGGAGGACATGACTGATGTGATCAAGGTTGCTGTACTCGGCGCGTCCGGAAGGATGGGCTCGGAAGCCGTCAAGGCCGTGGAATCGGCGGAGGACATGGAACTGGTCGCGGCACTCGGCTCGGGTGACTCGCTCGACCGGACGGACGGGGCCGGAGCCGACGTCGTCGTCGACCTGACCGTTCCGGCGGCCAGCGAGGAGAACGTCCGCTACGCCGTCGAGCACGGAATGCATGCCGTGGTCGGGACCACGGGGTGGGACGAGGCCAAGCTCGATCGGTTGCGTGCGCTGCTCGAGGAGCACCCTGGCACAGGTGTCCTGATTGCCCCGAACTTTGCCATCGGAGCCGTTCTCGCGGGCAAATTCGCAGCCACGGCGAGCAAGTACTTCGAATCGGTCGAGGTCGTCGAGCTGCACCATCCCAACAAGCTCGATGCGCCTTCGGGCACCGCCGCCCACACTGCTCGGGAGATCGCGGAGGCGCGTCGGAGCGTCGGTCGCGGACCGAGCCCGGACGCGACCGAATCCGACCCGCAGGGTGCGCGCGGGGCCGTGGTCGACGACGTCCACGTCCACGCGGTTCGCTTGAGGGGCCTGGTGGCCCACGAGGAGATTCTCCTCGGCGACGAAGGCCAGCAGCTGTCGATCCGCCACGATTCCTTCGACCGCGTTTCCTTCATGCCCGGCGTCCTGCTGGGCATCAGGACCGTGGGGCAGCGCCCCGGCCTGACCCACGGCTTGGACGGCTACTTGGACCTGGACTGACGCGTGCGAGGACTGAAAATCTTCACCGGGGCGGCCGTCGTCCTGGTCGCCATCACCGTCTGGCTGCTTCCGGTTCCGGCCGGAACACGGCTGTTCATCATGGTCATTCTCGCCTTCAGTGCGGCCTTTGTCTTCATCGATTCGACGAACAAGGGGAAGACCTTCGCCGCCGTGACCGTGGCGCTCCTGGCCCTCTACCTGGTGGTCACTCTCCAGAGAGGGGTGCTCCTGGTCGGGTCCGGAAATCTCGCCGGAATCCTCCTGGGGGCGGGCCTCATTGTCCTCCCGCTCATCGGGGCCTGGGCGCTGATCAAGGAGGTCCTCTTCGGCATTCGCGTTCAGCAGTTGGCCCGGATCCTGGGGCGTGAGGGCGGGTTGCCCGAAGACAACCTGCCGCGGACGGCGTCGGGCGGTATCGATCGCGACGCGGCCGACGCCGATTTCGCGCGCTACCAGCACGAGGTCGAGGCCGAGCCGGAGGACTGGCGGACCTGGTTCCGACTTTCCTGCGCCTATGATGCCGCGGGAGACCGGAAGAGGGCCAGACGGTCGATGCGCGATGCGGTCGCCCTGTATCGGGGACGCCCGGCCAAGGCCTTGTCACAGGGCGAGGAAGCCTGAAAGTGCTGTAGCCTGGGAACCATGCCTGAGTCTTCGATCGCGAACACCGCCACAGTCGAGCCCCTTTTCGGTCGCCTGCTGACCGCCATGGTCACGCCCTTCGCGGCCGACGGATCCGTGGACGAGGAGGCCACCGCAGCGCTCGCCCGCGAGCTCGTCGAGCGCGGCAACGACGGCCTGGTCGTCTGCGGCACCACCGGTGAATACTCCACGATGACCGACGAGGAGAACGCCCGCGTCTTCCGCATCGTCAAGGATGCGGTGGGAGACAGGGCGTCCATCATCGCGGGCGTCGGGTCCAACGACACCAGCCACACGATTCACGTGGCCGGGCTCGCGGAAGAAGTCGGCGTCGACGGCCTGCTGGTCGTGACCCCGTATTACAACAAGCCGACCCAGGCGGGCCTGCTGGCGCACTTCCGGGCCGTCGCCGACGCCGTCACGACCCCGATCATGCTCTACGACATTCCGGGCCGCGCGGGAATCCAGATCGAGGCCGAAACCCTGATTGCGCTCGCCGAGCACCCGAATATCGTTGCGGTGAAGGACGCCAAGGCGGACTTCGCGAGCGCTACCGAGGTTCTGTCCCGCACGGACCTCCAGTTCTATTCCGGCGACGACGGCCTGACCCTCCCGTGGATGTCCGTGGGTGCCACGGGACTGATCGGTGTGACCACCCATGTGGTCCCCGAACAGTTCCGGGAACTCATCGACGCGGTGGTCCGCGGCGATCTCGCAACCGCCCAGCGCCTCCACCAGGAGACGCATCCGGTGGTCACGGCGACCATGACCCGGGTTCCCGGCGCTGTGGCCGCGAAAACAATTCTTCAATGGCAGGGACGGCTCGCAACCTCCACGGTGCGCCTGCCGCATGTCGAACCCACCGAGGCCGAGACCGCACGAATCCGGTCCGACCTCGAGGGTTCGATTGCCGCCTCAAGCATCAGATAATATCCGGGTCCCGCTGCTGAGGCGGGGCCCTCACCTTCAGAAAGGGGTCCCGTGACCCAGATACCCACCGATTTGCCGAAGCCTCCGAAGCTCAAGAAGGACACGCTGCGTGTCCTGACTTTGGGTGGACTCGGAGAGGTCGGCCGCAACATGACGGTCTACGAACTCAACGGAAAGCTGTTGGTCGTGGACTGCGGGGTTCTCTTCCCCGAAGAGACCCAGCCCGGCGTCGACCTGATTCTGCCCGACCTGAACCACATCCTGGACCGCCTCGATGACATCGTCGCCATTGTGCTGACGCACGGTCACGAGGACCACATCGGCGCGGTTCCGTACTTGCTCAAGCGTCGCCCCGACATTCCCCTGATCGGTTCGCAGCTGACCCTGGCGCTGGTCGAAGCCAAGTTGCAGGAGCACCGCATCCGGTCAACCAGCATCGCCGTCGAGGCGGGCGACGTCGAGGATCTGCGGCCCTTCGAATGCGAATTCGTGGCCGTGAACCACTCGATCCCGGACGCGCTCGCGGTGTTTATCAGGACGAAGGCCGGAAAGGTCTTGCACACCGGCGACTTCAAGATGGACCAGCTGCCGCTGGACGGCCGGATCACGGACCTCCGGCATTTCTCTCGTCTCGGCGAGGAAGGCGTGGATCTTTTCCTCCCGGACTCGACCAACGCCGAGGTGCCCGGCTTCACGCCCACGGAGAAGAACATCGGCCCCGTGCTTTCGGACGTCTTCCGCGATGCTCCGAAGCGAATCATCGTCGCTTCCTTCTCCTCGCACGTGCACAGGGTTCAGCAGGTCATCGATGCGGCGGTCGAGCGCGGTCGCAAGGTTGCCCTGTGCGGTCGTTCGATGGTCCGCAATATGTCCATCGCCGAGAAGCTTGGCTACCTGCAGGTGCCGGACAACGTGCTGATCGATCTGAAGCACGTGGACAATTACCGCGAGGACGAAGTCGTCCTCATGTGCACCGGCTCGCAGGGAGAGCCCATGGCGGCCCTTTCGCGAATGGCCAGCGGTGACCACAGGATCCAGATCGAGCAGGACGACACGATCGTGCTCGCCTCGTCCCTGATCCCCGGCAACGAGAACAGCGTGTACCGGGTCATCAACGGGCTGCTCAAGCTCGGCGCCAACGTGATCCACAAGGGCAATGCCAAGGTCCACGTGTCGGGTCACGCGGCCGCCGGCGAACTGCTGTACTGCTACAACATCCTCGAACCCAATTACGTGCTTCCGGTGCACGGTGAAGTTCGTCACCTCATCGCGAACGGAAAGCTGGCGATGGAGACCGGCGTGCCGGAAGAGAATGTCCTTCTGGGCGAGAGCGGTGTCGCCGTCGACATGAGAAACGGCGAGGCGCGCATCTCGGGCGCCGTCGATTGCGGGTATGTCTACGTCGACGGGAAGTCCGTGGGTGAGATCACGGATCAGGATCTTAAGGATCGTCGCACGCTGGGCGAAGAGGGTTTCGTCTCGATCGTGATCGTGGTCGACCGCAAGACCAAACGTGTCGTGGCCGGTCCGGACATCCACGCCCGCGGTGTTGCGGAAGAGGACTCGGTCTTCACACCGATGATTCCCAAGATCACCGAGGCCCTGGAAGAGGCCCTGAACGAGAAGTCGTCCAAGCGCCTGAGCAATCACCAGATGCAGCAGATCGTGCGCCGGACGATCGGCCAGTGGATCGGCCGCAAGCTGCGCCGGAAGCCGATGATCATCCCCGTGGTGGTCGAGCACAACCAGGAGGGCTGAGGCCAGGAAACTCGCGGGGACGACCCCCGCATCGATGGGGCGGTGATCCACAGATTCGGCCGGTTTCGACCCGGGCGAGTGTGGGTTCCGCCCTCATCGTCTACCCTGGAACATATGGCGACTCGTACTTCCCCCACCCCTCAGAAGGGCGCATCGCAGTCGCGGCGTTCGTCGAGCGGCACCAAGAAAGCCGCCACTCGTTCTTCGCGTGCGACCACTGACGCACCTGACCAGCCCAATTGGCTCGTCCGGGCGATTCTCGGTGCCTGGGTAGGTTGTGCCCACCTGGTCGGCGGTGCAATCCGTCGCATGGGCACGCTGCGCACCGAACTCGCCCCGGAGGACCGGCGCGACGGCGGAGCCCTGCTCATGCTTGTGCTCGCGCTGATCACCGCGGCCGTCGAATGGTGGAGCCTTGCCTCCGTGGGCCTGCAGGCCGTGTCCTGGCCGGCCATGGCGTGGCACGCCGTGGTTGCCGGGACCTTCGGGCGCATGGCCCTCCTGGCCCCGGTTCTGCTCGGCGGATTCTCGATCCGCGCCTTCAGACACCCGACCGAGATGGGGGCCAACAACCGCATCGCCGTCGGACTGTTGCTCATGGTCATCAGCGGTTCCGCGCTCTTCGACCTGGCCGCCGGTTCTCCGAGCGTGGAGGCGGGCCTGGACGCCGTCCGGAGCGGTGGCGGAATTGTCGGCCTGTTGGCCGGAGCCACGCTGTCCAAGCTCATCACGGTGCCCGGGACCATGACCCTGCACATTCTTCTGGCCCTGATTTCGGTCCTCATCGTCACGGCGACGCCGATACGCTCGATCATTCCGAACATCAGGTCCGCCTTCGGACGCCTCGTCGGGGACAAACCGCAGGAGAAGGGGGCCGATCTTTCGGCTCCTGAGCACGATCGATGCTACCTCGACGACGAGTACGGGGAGCAGAAATCCGCCAAGCCGAAGCGGTCCCTGTTCGGCCGGCGCGAGAAGTCCGGGAACGAAACCGAGCCCCTGGACGGCTACGCCGGGGACGAGGCCTTCACGAGGGCCGTGGTCGACAAGAACGCGCCGAAGGGGGACCCCAACGGCGGACGTCTGGGCACCGCACCCACCGAGGTCTTCGACCACAATTCCGCCGGGGAACCCGGGTCTGCGCCCAAGAAGAAGAAGTCCGAACTGTTCGACCTGGGCAAGTTCAACCGGGCCAAGTCGGCCCGGGTAGAGCAGCAGCGGGAGGCCGAACCCGAGCAGAGTTCCTTCGAGGACATGGACAGAACGCGCGTTATCGGTGGCGCCGATCCCGATGCGACCGAGGTCATCGACTCGGGCCAGCCCGCCCCGGATGCCCGGAAGCCGTCGCGGAGTTCATCCACCACTGAAACGTTGTCCGAGAATCCGCACGAAGGCGTCTCGCCGCTGGTCGAGAAGTCGAACCCCAAGGAAGCCGAGACATTCTCCGCGGATGATGCCTCGTCGTCGGACGATTCGATCCCGCACGCCCAGCCGCAGAACGGTGCGGCACGTGAGGCTGCGCTGTCGACCACTGACTATGTCCTTCCGCAGCAGAAGATGCTGGTCCAGGGTCCTCCCGCCAAGGAGCGTTCCGAGGTCAACGACTCGGTCGTCGAGGCACTGACCAACGTCCTCGACCAGTTCAAGGTCGACGCCCAGGTCACGGGTTTCTCCCGTGGCCCGACCGTGACCAGGTACGAGATCGAGCTCGGTGCCGGTACCAAGGTCGAGCGCGTCACCGCACTGTCGAAGAACATCTCCTACGCCGTGGCGAGCGCGGACGTGAGAATCCTTTCCCCGATTCCCGGGAAGTCGGCGATCGGCATCGAGATCCCGAATACCGACCGTGAAACGGTTGCGCTCGGGGACGTTCTGCGGTCCAACAAGGCACATGCTTCGCCGCACCCGATGGTTATGGGCGTGGGCAAGGACGTCGAAGGCGGATTCGTGGTGGCCAACCTGGCCAAGATGCCGCACATCCTCGTGGCGGGTGCCACCGGCGCGGGCAAGTCCTCGTTCGTCAACTCGATGATCACCTCGATCCTGATGCGGGCTACGCCCGACGAGGTTCGCCTGGTCATGGTGGACCCGAAGCGCGTGGAGCTGACGGCCTACGAGGGCGTGCCTCACCTGATCACGCCGATCATCACGAACCCCAAGAAGGCCGCTGAGGCCCTGCAGTGGGTTGTTCGCGAAATGGACGCGCGGTATGACGACCTCTCCCACTTCGGGTTCAAGCACATCGACGACTTCAACAAGGCCGTCCGTGAGGGCAAGGTCCAACCGGAACCGGGGTCCAAACGGAAGATCCGTCCGTACCCGTATCTGTTGGTGATTGTCGACGAGCTGGCCGATCTGATGATGGTCGCCCCCAGGGACGTCGAGGACGCGATCGTCCGAATCACGCAGTTGGCCCGTGCGGCGGGAATCCATTTGGTCCTGGCCACCCAGCGTCCGTCGGTCGACGTGGTGACGGGTCTGATCAAGGCGAACGTGCCTTCCCGGATGGCGTTCGCGACCTCGTCCGTCACGGATTCCCGAGTCGTGCTGGACCAGGCTGGGGCAGAAAAACTGATCGGCCAGGGCGATGCCCTGTTCCTGCCGATGGGCGCTTCCAAGCCGATGCGTGTCCAGGGCGCGTGGGTCTCGGAGTCGGAGATCCACGACGTCGTCGAGCACGTCAAGACGCAAATGCCGGTCAGCTACCGCGCCGACGTCATCCAGGACCAGCCGAAGAAGCAGATCGACGAAGACATCGGGGACGACCTCGACGTGCTGCTCCAGGCGGCGGAACTGATCATCAACTCGCAGTTCGGCTCGACCTCGATGTTGCAGCGCAAGCTTCGCGTCGGTTTCGCGAAGGCCGGGCGCCTCATGGATCTGCTGGAATCTCGGGAGATCGTCGGCCCGTCCGAGGGGTCCAAGGCACGCGATGTTCTGGTGGCTCCCGATGACCTTCCGGCGGCCCTTGCGAAGATTCGCGGTGAGGAACCTCCGGCCGGTTCGGGCGATGACCAGAGCGGGCAGGGAGACGACCCCGTCGAGGAGTCTCTGCAGAACGTCGCGACTGATTACAACGATCACGCGGACGAACCGAACGACGAAGACGCGTGGCAACTGACCGGTCGATGAGTTCGGTACCGGACGGCGCGAAGAAGGGGCACTCATGAGCAGCGCAGAATCATCGGGGTCTACCCCCAAGCAGTCCAACCTCAATCTCCCGAATGCGCTGACGACGCTCCGGATCCTGATGGTTCCGTTCTTCGTCTGGTTCCTCCTGGCCGGGGGCCACTTCGGCGAGGTGTCGATGGGGATGCGCTGGGCTGCGGTCATCGTCTTCGGTGCCGCGATGTACACGGACAAACTCGACGGCGACATCGCACGGTCGAGAAACCTCATCACGGATTACGGGAAAATTGCCGACCCGATCGCAGACAAGCTCCTGACCGGAGCGGCCTTCGTGGTCCTGTCCATGCTGGGGGAGCTGTGGTGGTGGGTCACGATCGTGATCCTCGTGCGCGAGTGGGGCATCACCATCATGCGGTTCTTCGTGATCCGCTACGGGGTCATGGCCGCATCCAAGGGCGGCAAGCTCAAGACCGTCCTGCAGACGGTCGCCCTTGTGTTGTTCATCCTCCCGCTGGGGGCAGTGGGCTGGTGGCTGATGATTCCCGGGTGGATCGTCATGGCCGCCGTGGTCGTGGTGACCGTGGTGACCGGCGTGGATTACGTGGTCAAGGCAGTGGTACTCAGGCGCGACTACCTGGCCGGGAACGGAAAGTCATGAGTCGGCTTCCTCTTCCGGAGGACGAGACGACATCGGCCCTGGCAGCGCGCGTGGTCGCGTCCGGAACGGTGTCGGGTCAGACCGTGTCCACGGCGGAGTCATTGACCGCCGGGATGCTGGCCTCCACCATCTGCTCGGTGTCCGGCGCGTCCGCCGTCTTCTGGGGCGGGATTGTCTCCTACGACAACTCGGTCAAGTCCGGCGTGCTCGGGGTGCGAGAGGGCCTGTTGGCGGACAAGGGCTCGGTGGATCCCGACGTCGCCCGCTCGATGGCAGCGGGGGCTCGGCGAGTCTGCGGCACGGACTGGGGTGTGTCCACGACCGGAGTAGCGGGCCCGAACCCTCATGACGGCAAACCCGTGGGCCTGGTGTACTTGGGGTGCGCCGGGCCTCAGGGATACGCGACCCGGGAACTGAGGCTCGAAGGCGATCGCGCGGAGATTCGGGAACAGACCGTGTGGGCGGCCCTGCGTCTGATGGTGGAATCCATGGCCAGGGAGAGCTAATCGGTGGAGATTCCGGGATACACGATGTACCCAGAATATTCACAGCCTTCTCTCGCCGAGAGCGGGAATGAATTCCCAGGGAACTTGGTTTGAATGAACGTGACGGTGCAAAAACAATCCGTCCACAGGCCTGACGCACAGATGCGAACTGCATTAGGCTGAAGAAACCACGTGGCACTCAACACTGAGAGGCCACATCGAAAAGGGAGATAGGCATAAAGATGACTAAGCAACCCGTGTCCGTGAACGGCGTCGTCCGTTGGAAGGACGTGGGACAGTCAGAAGATTTCACGCCCGAACCGCAGGAGCCCAAAGTGATTGTCCTTCGCCACGAAATCGGTGAGGTCCTTCGAGACATCCGCCAGCGACAGGGACGCACCCTGCGCGAGGTGTCCCACAGTGCCCGCGTCTCGCTCGGATACCTCAGTGAGGTCGAGCGCGGTCAGAAGGAAGCCTCCTCAGAATTGCTCGCTTCCATTTGTGTGGCACTGGAGATTCCCTTGTCCCAGATGCTTCGAGAGGTCTCGGACCGTCTCGCGGCAGCCGAGGGGCTCAATGTTCCCGATACCGTCCCCAACGAACTTTCCGAGGAGTTCCGCCGCGAATACGGCATGAACGCCACCGGGTCGATGGATTTGCCGCATACGCAGCGAACTCGCCCGATCGTCCGGTAACCGCAGAGCGCGTCGCATCCCGATCGGGTTTCACCTGAGAAGCTGGAGCCCGGCGGGATGCGATCCGTGGGTTGGACAGAAAATCCGTGTTGTCATCGCGAGAAAATCGCGGACGGCGCGGATTTTCGTGTGAGAGGAGACCCTCGGGGCAGGCCGCCCGGACTACAACGAACCGAACGACCCACGACGATTTTTTGTGCCCTGTCGTGCGGATATCGTGATGACGGATCCAGAGGAAGGCTGAACCATGAAGATGTCGGAGTTCTGGCGGAGCATGGAAGACGAATTCGGCTTCGGCTACGCGCGAGTCGTGGGGGACCAGACGGTGCTCGACGCCGTCGGGAGCAGAACCGCGAACGAAGCGCTCGACGATGGTGTTGCCCCGCTCCGGGTGTGGCAGGCGGTGTGTCGTCAGCACGATCTGCCCGAGTCGCGGTGGTTGGGCACAGACCCGGGGGAACCCAGGTGAGGCGCGGATCCGGGTCGAATCGGCCGTTCCGGAACATCGAAAATATATTCGAATTCGTGTTCGAGATCGGTTAGACTCGAGGCCAGAGGCGTGGCGCGGGTTTTCCACAGATGCCCCAAACCGCTTAACTTGTCAGTCCCCTTGACTAGCGTGAGGACTGAAACGCACGACAGCAGGCTCGTCGTCATCGACGGGCCACGGAATTGAGGTAATCATGGCTGCTAAATCGCGAAACACGGCTTCCGTATCCCGCGCGACCGGTTCGGACCGGGAGAAAGCACTGGACACGGTTCTTGCGCAGATCGACAAGAACTATGGCAAGGGCTCGGTCATGCGGCTGGGGGACAGGGAAGCGGTCAAGACAGAGACCATTTCGACCGGTGCCCTCGCACTCGACGTGGCATTGGGCGTTGGGGGTCTTCCCCGGGGCCGCGTGGTCGAGGTCTACGGCCCGGAGTCCTCGGGTAAAACCACCCTCGCACTGCATGCTGTGGCGAATTGCCAGAAGGCCGGCGGTATCGCGGCCTTCATCGACGCCGAGCACGCTCTCGACCCTGTCTACGCGGAAAAGCTCGGTGTGGACACCGACTCCCTCCTCGTCTCTCAGCCCGATACGGGTGAACAGGCGCTGGAGATCATGGACATGTTGGTCGGTTCGGGTTCCATCGACATCATCGTCGTCGACTCCGTGGCGGCACTGACCCCTCGCGCCGAGATCGAAGGCGAAATGGGGGACTCCCACGTGGGGTTGCAGGCTCGGCTGATGTCCCAGGCCCTGCGCAAGATCACGGGTCGTTTGTCGCAGACCAATACGACGGCCGTTTTCATTAACCAGTTGCGCGAAAAGATTGGGGTCTTCTTCGGGAGCCCCGAGACCACCACAGGCGGCAAGGCCTTGAAATTCTACTCTTCGGTGCGCATTGATATTCGTCGCATTGAAACGCTCAAGGATGGCGCGAATCCGGTGGGCGCGCGCACCAAGGCCAAGGTCGTCAAGAACAAGATGGCACCACCGTTCAAGATCGCCGAATTCGACATGCTGTATGGCGAAGGAATTTCTGTTGAGGGCGGCATTATCGATATGGCGGTCGAGCACAATATCGTCAAGAAGTCCGGAGCCTGGTTCACCTACGGCGGGGACCAATTGGGCCAGGGCAAGGAGAATGCGCGGCGCTTCCTCAAGGACAACCCGGAGCTCGCAGAAGAAATACAGCAGAAGACTCTCGTCAAGGCCGGGATCATCGATTCGGAAGACGAGGACGTCAATGCTGGCTCCACTCCGATCGACGCGTCCGCAGGAGAAGACAGCGAGAATTCTGCCGAATTGAGCGATGACCCGCTGGATGCGTTGCCCGAGAACTTCTGATGAGTCTTCGCTCAGGTCGTGGCGACGGCCGGAACCGCTCTGGGGCCGGTCGTCGTCGCAACGGTAGTCGGCTCGGTGGCCCGGCAGCTTCCACGACGTCCTCGGCATCACGGGGCCTCGGGGTCGAAAGCTCGGGAGCTTCGGATTCTTCGGTTCACCTTCGCAACTACAACGCGGGGCAGAGTCCACGGGCGGGCGAAGAAAAGTCCGCCCCACCGACCGATGAGAAGACCGAGTACGACCAGGCCAAGGACATCGTTCTCCGGCAGCTCACTATGGCTGCGCGAAGCCGTGCCGAGCTGGAGGACAAACTGCGTTCGAAGCAGATCGGGGAGGAGACCATCACCGAGATCCTCGACAAATACGAGGACTGGGGACTGGTCAACGACCAAGAGTTTGCGGAGATGTACGTCAGAAGCCGATCGACGAGCCGCAAGCTCGCACGCCCGGCCCTGCGCCGCGAACTCGCAGACAAAGGCATCACGGGGGACATTGCGGACGAAGCGCTGGCCCAGCGCACGGACGAGGACGAGCGGGAGGACGCCGGCACCTTGGTCCGAAAAAAGATCAAGCGTGGTGCGGATCTGAATGACAGGACCGTGAGGGAGAAGGAGCTGCGACGGCTGGCTTCGATGCTGGCCCGTCGAGGCTATTCGCCCGGTGTTGCCTTTGACGTGGCCAAGCAGGAGCTTCACATCGTCGGCGAGGAAGAATTCGACGATCTTCCCTGACCCGTCCTGCCCTGACCCGTCAGCCCGTGCAGGCGAACCGTCGCTGACGGGCCAAGATCTCGAATAGCTATTGCTGACGGGACCCCGATCTCGAGTGGCTAGGGGTCGGTGCGGGTCGGCGCGAGTTCCCTGAGGATCGATGCCAGGATCAGGCGTGCAATGCTTTCCCGCTCGGGAGTAACATTCCATCGAGACGCCAGGAAGTCCCCGATCTCGTTCCACTGGTCCGGGCTCGGACTTGCGTCGATCGTGCCCAGGTCCGGTGCCGAGGGCAGCCCCAGCCTGGCCTCGACCACCAGGAGCGCCGGATCGCAGTATCCGGTTCCCTCACCATCCAATTGCCGATAGGTACCATCGCGGTCCAGGGCAAAGTTGGCTGGGTTCATGTCGCCGCACCACATGACCGACAGGGCCGGGTCCAGGAAATCCCTCAGCTGGTCATCGGTGATACTCGCCCGACGTGCCAGCCCCAAAGACGGCAGCGCCCCCGGGTGGCCTTTCACGGCGGACACCGGATCTGACCGGCCCAACGAGGCACGGAATTCTTCCGAGGCCGTGGAGGTCGCAGGAACCACCAGGTCCGGCCAGGACCGGGCCCACCTCAGCAGCTCCGCGGCGGAATACCGCCGCCCCGGGCGAACTTCCAGGTCCTCGTGGATGAGCACCCTGGCTTCGTCATCGTAAGCCAGGACCGAGGCGGCTCCGGGAAGCACCTTCGCGCCGAATTTGGCGCGCAAATAGCCGAAGTCACTCGCATTCCGCGCCGAGTCCCTTCGCCGAAAATATTTCAGAACCACTGACCGTTGCCCCGACCGACAGCGCGCCACGATCGAACGGGGAGTAGAGGAGAGGACCTCGACGACGTCGGTGACCCCACCCAACCGTTCCGCTGCAATCACCCCTCCTCGACTCACGTGAGGGCGTGCCCGCGGACTCGACCACGCAACGAGATCATCGAACCCCGTGAAGACCGGGGGATCCGTGGCGCCGGGAAGGGCGGGGGAGATGCTGTGGTCGGCCACACCCCCAGAATACGGCGAATGCGTGGGCCCAGGGCGGGTCGAAGCGCCCCGAACCGGCCCCCGTGATCGACGTCAAGGCCGTCAGCGAGAGGTGCCCGGTGTCTTGTACGCTGACAGGGTGACTGCGAACCCCACCGACGAAGACCGCGAGACTCCTGCACCCGATGCCGCAGCACCCATGCCGGGCATCGACGAGCAGACCGGAGAGCACCGCACCTACGAGGTCAGAACCTTCGGGTGCCAGATGAACGTGCACGACTCCGAGAGGATCTCCGGGCTCCTCGAGTCGGCAGGATATGTCCCCTTCTCCGAGACCGCGCTCCCGGAAGGCACTGTGCCCGAGAAGACGTCCTCGAAGGACGCCCCTGACCTGGTCGTATTCAATACGTGTGCCGTTCGGGAGAATGCGGACAACAAGCTGTACGGCAACTTGGGGAACCTTGCGCCCACGAAGCGCGAGAACAAGGGCATGCAGATCGCCGTCGGCGGTTGCCTGGCCCAGAAGGACCAGAACACGATCGTGGAGAAGGCCCCCTGGGTCGACGTCGTGTTCGGTACGCACAACATCGGTTCGTTGCCGGCCCTGCTCGAACGCTCGCGGCACAACGAAGAAGCGGCCACCGAACTCCTCGAGTCCCTCGAGGTGTTCCCGTCCACGTTGCCGACCAAGCGGGACTCGGTCTATTCGGGGTGGGTCTCCATCTCCGTCGGATGCAACAACACGTGCACGTTCTGCATCGTGCCGTCCCTCCGGGGCAAGGAAAAGGACCGTCGACCCGGAGACATCCTCACGGAAGTGCAAGCCCTGGTCGACGACGGCGCCATCGAGGTGACCCTCCTGGGCCAGAACGTGAATTCCTACGGCGTCGAATTCGGCGACCGGCAGGCCTTCTCGAAACTGCTTCGAGCCTGCGGACAGATCGAAGGACTCGAACGGGTGCGATTCACCAGTCCGCACCCGGCCGCATTCACCGACGACGTCATCGATGCGATGGCGGAGACCCCGAACGTCATGCCCGTGCTGCACATGCCCCTGCAATCGGGGTCCGACAAGGTGCTCAAGGATATGCGCCGGTCCTACCGCTCCAAGAAGTTCCTGGGGATCCTGGACAAGGTCCGGGAACGGATCCCGCACGCCGCGATCACCACGGACATCATCGTCGGGTTCCCGGGCGAGACGGAGGAGGACTTCCAGGCCACCCTGGATGTGGTCGAGAAGTCCCGCTTCTCCTCCGCATTCACCTTCCAGTACTCGATCCGGCCGGGAACCCCCGCGGGCGAGATGGAAAATCAGGTGCCCAAGGAGGTCGTCCAGGAGCGGTACGAGAGGCTGACTGCTCTCCAGGACCGCATCAGCCGCGAGGAGAACGAGCGGTTGATCGGTACCCAGGTCGAGGTCATGGTCAGCGCCGCAACGGGCCGCAAGAGCGGCGAGACGCACCGTTTGTCAGGCCGAAGCAAGGACCAGCGCCTCGTTCACTTCTCGGTGCCCGCTGGTGCCGAGTCGCCGAGACCCGGCGACCTCGTGACGCTCACGATCACCGAGGCCGCTGCATTCCACGTGATCTCGGACCCGGCTTCGGCGTCCCCGGCTGATTACTCCGTACGGCGTTCCCGCGCCGGCGACGCATGGGACCGGGCCCAAGCAGAATCCTGCGGAACGGGCGGCGGCAAGCCGGGCACGACCCTTCTGGGCATGCCATCGATACCTGGCCGGTCGTCGGCCCTCACCGGCGCCCGCTAGCAGTGGATCGCTCGGTTCGTCGCGACGCCATGGACAATGCGCCGGCGCCCCAGGAAACGGGTCACGATGGTTTGCCCGTCCTTCCGGTCCTTGCCGTGGTCGGCCCCACCGGCACTGGCAAATCGGACCTCGCCGTGGCCTTGGCGCACGCCCTGCACGGTGAAGTGATCAACGCTGACTCGATGCAGTTCTACCGCGGGATGGACATCGGTACTGCCACCTTGCCCGTGGCCGAGCGGGGCGGCGTGCCGCATCACCTTCTGGACACGCTCGATATTCGGGAAGAGGCCTCCGTGGCGGACTTCCAGCAGCGAGCGCGACAGGTCATCGAGGAGATCCGCGGCCGAGGCCGCGTCCCGATACTGGTAGGCGGTTCCGGGCTCTACGTTCGAGCCGCCCTCGACGTCCTGGACTTTCCCGGGACGGACCCGGGGGTCCGTGAGCGGCTCGAAGTCGAGCTGGAAGCTCGGGGGCGCGGGCCTCTGCTCGCCCGGCTGACGGAGGTCGATCCGGAGTCGGCGGATCGCGTCAAAGACGACCGCCGACTCGTGCGCGCACTCGAAGTTCATGAGGTCACCGGGAGGCCCTTCTCCTCCTACATGCCGCGGCGCGAGTATTTTCAGCCGGCCCTCCAAGTCGGCCTGGACGGCGACCGAGATGTGTTGCACGAGCGTCTCGCGGCTCGCGTCCGCACCATGGTCCGGGACGGCTTGATCGATGAGGTTCGCCGCCTTGCGGACCATGGGCTCCGCGAGGGCAAGACCGCATCGCGTGCGGTGGGGTACTCGCAGTTCCTCCGCGTCGTCGAGGGGACGACGTCGATCGAGACGGCGATCGAGGAAACCGTCATCGCTACTCGCCAACTGGCCCGTCGCCAGAGCACGTGGTTCCGGGCCGATCCGAGAATTCATTGGCTGGATTTCTCGGACCCCTTGGACGAGAACGTGACGCGTGTGGTGGAGCTGTTCCGTCGGACGGCGGCGGGTTAAACTGGAATGGTGACTTCTCATCGAACCGCCGCACCCGATCACTCCGTCGAAGAATCTGCCGCCCCTGTTGACGCTGCTCACCAGACAGAGCGGGCGGGGGAGGACTCCCCGTGGGGTGAACTGTCCGGCATCAGCCTGACGAAGGGACACGGCACAGGCAACGATTTCGTGCTGTTGACCGATGCCCAGGGGCGACTTTCACTCGAGGGCTCCCTGGTCGAGTCGGTGTGCGACCGTCACCGCGGTATCGGTGCGGACGGTGTGATCCGTGCGATCCGGTCGGAAGAGCTTCCCGAAGGCCGGCAGGTGTTGGAAACGTCGCCCGATGCCGAGTGGTTCATGGACTACCGCAACGCGGACGGCTCATTGTCGGAAATGTGCGGCAATGGTGTGCGCGTGTTCGTCCACTACCTCCTGACGGAGGGCCTCGTTTCCCTCGAACCCGGCCAGAGCCTGACCATCGGGACCCGGGGAGGGGCGAAGGTCGTGGCAAAGGTCGAGGACGACTACGCGGTCGATATGGGACCGTGGGGCTTCATCCATGGCGACGAAGCTCGCGACTCGGGTTCGGACAGTCTCGTGACGGCTCGCGGGCTGAGGACGCCCCGCCCCGGCCTGTCGATCACCATGGGCAATCCGCACACGGTGGTCGCCCTGGCCGGCGAGGAGAAGCTCGGCAAGCTCGGGCTCGAGGAGGTCCCGAACGTACGTCCGGTTCCGCCCCAGGGGACCAACGTCGAGTTCGTGGTTCCGGTGGACTCTGAGGACAACGACACGATCGGCCGCATTGCAATGAGGGTTCACGAGCGCGGTGTGGGAGAGACCCAATCCTGCGGCACTGGAGCCTGCGCGGCGGCTGCGGCGACTCGCTTCTGGGCGGGCGACGACGCGCCCGATGAATGGGTCGTCGAGGTGCCTGGAGGCGCGGTAGCAGCAACATTCGTCATGGCCCCGGACGAGCTGGAACACGTGGTCCTGTCAGGACCGGCCGTCCTGGTCGGCAAGATTGTTCTGGGCTAGACTTCCTGGGCGGGTCCCCGCCGGACCTCGATGACACGAAACCCTTTGGACGTGGCATACCGGTGGACGGCGAACTCCGCACCCAGGTTCTGGGCCAACCACGGAATCAGCGAATCCGCGCCGAGGTTCTTCTGGACCACGAGGTAGGCTGAGCCCCCGACCGAGAGCCTGGGCAACCAGGTCATCAGAATGTCGTGCAGAACGTCCTTGCCCACGCGAATGGGCGGGTTGGACCAGATGGTGTCGAAGGTCAGGCCGGGGTCGACGTCGTCGGGCAACGCGGTCGAGATCGTGTCCAGTCCCATCGACGCCGCATTGCGCCGAGTCAGCTCGATACTGCGCTGATTGACATCCACACCAAGGACCTGGGCGCCGGGTCTCCTGAGCGCCAGAGTCAGGGTGATCGGCCCCCAGCCACAGCCTATGTCCAGGAGGGAATTTCCTCGCGGCTCGGGCGCTTCTCTGAGGAGAACAGCGGTCCCCTTGTCGAGTCCCTTGGGGCTGAAAACGCCCGATGCCGTCACGAGGTGTCTTTCGGAGCCCTCGAGCTCGACGGTCAGGGGGCGGGGCGTCAGCCCGTCCTCGTCGTGGGAGGAAAAGTAGTGCTCGGCCATGAAGAGCGATTTTACGGCATGAGCGCCACTGCGGGACCCGACCGGAAACAGACCGCCGCCGCTCCGGGCGGTCATCCACAGATGGACGCGCGCCACGGTGCACGACGTGGCGACGCGGATAGAATTGCAGAACACGACGTCGCCGGAAAGCCGTGCGGCACCCCAAGAAAGGCACTATGCCCCAGAACGAAACCACAGGTTCCGCGGACCAGGGCGGTTCGCGGCCGACCGACGCCCAGCTCAGGGCCAGCGTGGATCGAGTCCTCGGTCGATGCTCCGCCGAAGAAGAACACGAGGAAGCGATCCTCGACCGCAAGGCCCCCGAATTGGCCCGCGAGGGCAAGGAACCAACCGCCGCGGAAGGCGACCAGCAGGAACTCGAAGAACGTCGCGCGTTGCGCCGCGTCCACGGTCTCTCCACGGAGCTCGAGGACGTCACCGAGGTGGAATACCGCCAACTGAGGCTTGAGAAGGTCGTCCTGGCGGGGATCTGGTCGGAAGGAACGCAGGCCGAAGCGGAGAACTCATTGCGGGAGCTGGCCGCGCTGGCCGAGACCGCCGGGTCGGAGGTGCGCGACGGCCTGGTCCAGCGTCGCCTCAAGCCCGATCCGGGGACTTTCCTGGGGTCGGGCAAGGCCCAGGAACTCCGCGAGATCGTGCAATCGAGCGGCGCGGACACGGTCATCATTGATTCCGAACTTGCACCCTCCCAGCGGCGCGCCCTCGAGGACATCGTCAAGGTCAAGGTCATCGACCGGACCTCGCTGATCCTCGACATCTTCGCCCAGCACGCCAAGTCGCGGGAGGGCAAGGCCCAGGTTGAACTCGCTCAGCTCGAGTACTTGCTGCCCCGGCTCCGCGGCTGGGGCGATTCCATGTCCCGGCAGGCCGGTGGTCGTGCCGCGGGCGGTGAAGGCATCGGTTCCCGTGGTCCCGGTGAGACCAAGATCGAACTGGACCGGCGTCGTATTCGTTCCCGCATGGCGAAGCTGCGGCGTGAGATCGCGGCGATGAAACCGGCCCGAGAGACCAAACGTCAGAATCGTCGTCGCAACCATGTTCCCTCGGTCGCGATCGCCGGGTACACCAACGCCGGGAAGTCCTCGCTGCTCAACAGGCTCACGGATGCCGGCGTGCTCGTGGAGAACGCGCTGTTTGCGACCTTGGATCCGACGGTCCGCAAGGCCGTGACTCCTGACGGGATCGGCTACACGCTCTCGGACACCGTGGGGTTCGTGCGCTCCCTGCCGACGCAGCTGGTCGAGGCCTTCCGATCCACGTTGGAGGAGGTCGCCGATTCGGACGTCATCCTGCACGTCGTCGACGTCTCCCATCCCGAGCCCGAGGGCCAGATCCGGGCGGTTCGCGACGTGCTGGCCGATGTGGATGCCCACGACGTCCCGGAAATCATTGTGCTCAACAAGGCCGATACGGCCGATCCGTATGTTGTAGAGCGTCTGCGCCAACGGGAACCTCGACACGCCGTCGTGTCGGCTCGTACCGGAGAGGGGATCGACGAGCTCAAACAGCTGATTTCGGACACCATTCCGAGGCCGGACGTTCGGCTCGAACTCCTTGTGCCCTACTCCCACGGAGAGGTTGTCTCGCGGTTGCATTCGTGGGATGCCGAGATCCTCTCGACCGAGTTCGAAGAGGGCGGAACGCGGATGAGCGTTCTGGTCCGTCAGGACATGGCGGCAGATCTGCACGATTACACGATTTCGAACGCCTGAGCTGTCGGAGGCTGGATTCATGGATACTGCTCCGACGGGCGAGGAGCCGGAGACGCTGCCAGGGGCCAAAGATGTCCTGGAGCTGCTGGACACCGCCGTCGACAGGACGGGCGGGCAACGGCGCGACGGGCAGAGGCGCATGGCCGCTCATGTGGCCCAGGCGCTGGAGACGAACAAACATCTGCTGGTTCAGGCGGGTACGGGAACGGGCAAGTCGTTGGCCTATCTGATTCCGGCGATCCGGCGCGCGATCGACGCCGAGTCCCCGATTGTGGTGGCGACCGCGACCTTGGCCCTCCAGGCGCAGATCGTGACCCGGGACATGCCGCGCCTGCTCGAGACCTTGGACGACCAGCTCGAGCGACCGGTCGACGTCGCCCTGCTCAAGGGGCGGAACAACTACGTGTGTCTGCACAAACTCGAGGGCGGGTACCCCGAGGAAGAAGACCCCAACGCGCTCTTCTCCCTGAACTCCGAGGGGGCGTCCGCATCCGGGCATCCGTCTCGCGGCGGCACGGGTCTCGCCGAGGAAATCGTGCGACTCCGCTCCTGGGCGGAAACGAGCGACACCGGAGACCGGGACGAACTCTTGCCCGGGGTCAGCGACAAGGCGTGGAGACAGGTTTCCGTGACCGCGTCCGAATGTCTCGGCCGCAAGTGCCCCCTGGTCGAAGAGTGCTTCTCGGAACTGGCGAGGCAGAAAGCCGGCGAGGCCGACATCGTCATCACCAACCACGCACTCCTGGCCATCAACGCCTTCGAAGGAATCGGCGTCCTTCCTGAGCACGACACCGTGATCGTCGATGAGGCCCACGAACTCGTCGACCGGGTCACGGGTGCCGTGACAGGGGCGATTTCTCCCATCATGGTGCGCTCCGCGGCCAGAGCGGTGCGCAAGCACACGAGCGCCTCCCACGACCCGCTGACCGATGCCGCCGACGCCTTGGACGCCGCGTGCACCGGAAAGCCCGCGGAGCTCATGGCGCACGGTCTGACCCCGGATCTGCAGAGAGCCATGGAACTGGTGCGTGACGCGAGCCGCGCGGCTCTGTCCGACACCAAGCCCGAAGGCAAGGATGCCGACGCCGGCCGACAGACCGCCCGAGCCCGCCTGACCGAGATCCTCGAGCTGGCCGAGAGGACGCTCGGGGCCGACGGCAAGTACGAGGTCGTGTGGATCAGCCGGGTCGGGGGCTGGGAACCGGGACGCGGTTACGTTGCCGCGGCAGACACCGACCCGGCGACCATTCACGTGGCGCCGTTGTCGGTGGCGTCGAGGCTCCGGGAAGGCTTGTTCCAGGACCGTACGGTCGTGCTGACCTCGGCCACCCTCGCCATCGGTCACTCCTTCGACTCGGTGGCCGGCTCGCTCGGACTCATGGGCGAGAAGGCACCCGTGTGGGAGGGCCTCGACGTGGGCTCACCCTTCGACTATCCCAAGCAGGGAATGCTGTATCTCGCGTCGGACCTGCCGAAGCCGGCGCGGGGAGTCTCAGAGGAACAGCTCGAGCGTGTGCTCCAACTGGTCGAGGCCTCGGGCGGAGGGACCTTGGGCCTGTTCTCTTCCAAACGAGGGGCCGAGCAGGCGGCCGAGTACGTGAGGAACAATTCTGACCTGGAGGTCCTCGTCCAGGGCGAGTCCTCACTGCGCGGGCTGGTCAAGGAATTCACGGAAGACGCCGACACCTGCCTCTTCGGGACCATGAGCTTGTGGCAGGGAGTCGACGTTCCGGGCGAATCGTGTCGGCTGGTGATCATCGACCGGATCCCGTTTCCGCGTCCCGATGATCCTCTGTCCTCCGCCCGGGCCCGGGCCGTGAGCCAGACCGGAGGGAACGGATTCATGGCCGTCTCGGCTTATCACGCGGCCATCAGGTTGGCCCAGGGGACCGGACGGCTGATTCGCTCGCAGGACGACCGCGGCGTCGTGGCCGTCCTGGATTCCAGGCTCGCCACGGCACGCTACGGCGGGTTCCTGCGCAGCGCACTGCCCCCGTTGTGGACCACCGACAATCTGCCAACGGTCACTGCCGCCCTGCGGAGGCTCGCCGCCGGGTGATCCCGCGGCTCCGGCGCACACCGACGGGCCGATGCGGACGCGCGGCGAGGCCGCGGGCGTAGGCGCGCGTGCCCCGGAGCGAGTGACGCCGGCTGGGGCGGGACTTACACGGAGCGCAGGACCGAAACGACCTTGCCCATGATCGTCGCGTGGTCTCCGAGAATTGGCTCGTACTGTCGATTCTGAGGCAGCAGCCAGGTGTGCCCGTCCCGTTGCCGGAAGGTCTTGACCGTGGCCTCGTCGTCGAGCAGCGCAGCGACGATGTCGCCGTTCTCCGCGTCGCTCTGCTGGCGGACCACAACCCAGTCGCCGTCGCAGATCGCGGCCTCGACCATCGAGTCTCCTCGCACCTCGAGCATGAAGAGCTGGCCCTGCCCGACCAATTGACGGGGGAGGGCGACGACGTCGTCCACGTGCTGTTCAGCAGTGATGGGAACACCTGCCGCGATCCGGCCGACCAGCGGCACCTGGGCCGTGGCCCCATCCGGTTGGGTCTCCGGGAAGAGCGGCACGACCTTGTCGTTCGATTTTTCTCGTGACGGTTCCGGGGCGGGTCGTTCCCGAGGCGCGGCAGCCGGGAACCGGGGGCTGTCTTCTCCCACGGGTGTTTCGCAGAGCACCTCGATGGCCCGCGGCCGCTTCGGATCGCGACGGATGAGGCCGAGGGCCTCCAACCGCGAGAGCTGATGGGTCACGCTCGACAGGCTGGACAGGCCGACCAGGTCGCCGATCTCTCGCATGGACGGTGGATAGCCGTGCGTCTCGACGGACGATGCAATCGCCTCGAGAATCTTGCGCTGTCGCGGGGTGAGCGGCTTGGCCTGGTGAGGAAGCTGGGTGGCCACCGGTTCGTCCTTCCCTGGAGGTGCTTAAGTTGTCAGTCGCCCCGTGTGTACTGGAACTACGGCTCGGGCGACAACGGTCATCGTGCAGTCGCCCGTTCGGATGCGCTTGGTGAAAGTCGCACCGTGAGGAGTCCTCCCCGGAGGGAAGGCGCTCCGGCCGGTACAACCGATTTTCTTTACCCCTCAGGCTAAGCCAGAGGAAGTGGCAAATCAAACATGTGTTCTATTTTTCTCGACAGTGTTCGAAGACTTTGGTAGAACAGACGTACGAACTCGAACTCCAGTTCGAATACTCATCACTCTCGCCGAATACGAAGGGATCTTCGCATGAGCACGTTTACTCAGACCACAAGCCGCGACGCGGAATGGATCCGTCACGTGGGGACCGCTCGTGTTCGAACCTCGCGCATCTCGCTGACTCGCCGAGGCCGTTTCGTGTTCTTCGGGGTGCCGGTGCTCTCCGCCGTCGTCGTCGTCGCGGTGGCTCTCATGATGTTCCTCGTGCCCGGCACCGCGCAGGCGGGTACGGAGAGTGCCGCCTCGACCACGCAGTCCGTTGTCGTCGGCAGCGGGGACACGCTGTGGGACATCGCTCGGGACGTGGACTCCAGTGCGGATGTTCGAGTGACCATGGACAAGATCAACGATCTGAACGATCTGGGCAGCGGGCAGGTTACTCCCGGACAGCGTCTTATTGTCCCGATAATTTCGGAGTGAGGATCGGCGGTCCTTAGCATAGTGGGGTGACTGACTCATTGGACGCGCTGAACAACCTGCCCCTCCGGGACGACCTTCGCGGTCGGTCCCCTTACGGTGCCCCCATGCTCGAGGTGCCGTACGCGTTGAACGTCAACGAAAACACGCATCCGATGCCGACCGAGGTTGTGGAGGCGGTGACCGAAGGAGTGCGAGAAGCGGCTCGTTCGCTCAACCGCTATCCGGACCGTGATTTCACGGAGCTCCGTTCAGAACTCGCCGCGTTCGTGGGACACGGCCTCGACCAGAACAATCTGTGGGCGGCCAATGGGTCGAACGAAATTCTCCAGCAGATCCTGCAAGTTTTCGGGGGACCGGGACGCCGGCTCATGAGTTTCGTTCCTACGTATTCGATGTATCCGCTCTTGGCTTCGGGGACCAACACCGAGTTTGTGGCGGGGGAAAGGGCCGAGGACTTCTCGCTGTCTCCCGAATCCGCGGCACGTCAGGTCGCCGATCAGCAGCCGGCCATCACGATCCTCTGCTCCCCGAACAACCCGACCGGCACGGCTCTCGACCCCGAGGTCGTCGAGGCCGTGTACGACGCCGCGACATCCTTCGACGGAATCGTCGTGGTCGATGAAGCCTACGCTGAGTTCGCGAGGGACCCCGACCGGACGTCGCTCAGGTTGTTGCCGGGGCGCGAACGACTCATCGTCAGCCGAACCATGAGCAAGGCATTCGCCCTCGCGGGCGCCAGGATCGGGTACTTCGCGGCGGCTCCTGCCGTGGTGGATGCGATCAAGCTGGTCAGGCTCCCGTACCACTTGTCCGCCGTCACACAGGCCACGGCATTGGCCGCCCTGCGTCACCGCGGGAGGCTCCTGGCCAACGTGGAGGACATCAAGAAGCAGAGGGACCGCATCGTCGAGCACTTGCGGGACCTGGGCTTGAGTCCCGCGTCCTCGGATTCGAATTTCGTCTTCTTCGGCGGGGTGGGAGACAGCCACGGACTGTGGCAGGACCTTCTGGAGGACGGCGTCCTGATTCGCGACGTCGGAATTCCGGGGCATCTGCGCGTCACGGCGGGGACCGAGGAAGAAACCACCGCTTTTCTCGATAGTCTGGACAGGCACATCGAGCGACGGCGGGACCTGGACCCCGCCGGCACCTGAGACTTTCGGAACCGAGCCAGACAGTGAGGGCCCGAGCCCTCTCGACCGCAGGAGAGTCATGACGACCCCATCATCGGCCCGCACGGCCAGCATGAGCCGCGAAACCAGCGAATCCAAGGTTTCCGTCGACATCAACCTGGACGGAACCGGGCGGTCCCGTATCGAGACGACCGTGCCGTTCTACGATCACATGCTCACGGCGCTGTCCAAGCATTCCCTGATCGACCTGGACATTCGATGCTCGGGCGATACCCACGTGGACGTGCACCACACCGTGGAGGATACGGCTATCGTCCTGGGTGAGGCCTTGAAGGAAGCTCTGGGGGACAAGAGCGGAATCCGTCGGTTCGGTCAAGCCGCGGTGCCTCTTGATGAAGCGCTGGCCCGAGCGGTCGTGGATATTTCCGGCCGTCCATTCCTCGTGCACACGGGGGAGCCGGAAGGCTTTGAATTTCACCTGATTGGCGGGCACTTCACCGGTTCCATGGTGCGCCACGTCCTGGAAGCCCTGTCCTTCCACGCGGGGATCTGCTTGCACATGAATGTCGTCTCCGGCAGGGATCCCCACCACATTGCGGAGGCCGAGTTCAAAGCCTTGGCCCGCGCGTTGCGCGAAGCCGTGGAGTCGGACCCCCGAGTCGAGGGCATCCCTTCCACGAAGGGGGCCCTGTAAATGGTGTCCGGACCAGCGAAGGATTCGTACGAGCAGGCTGAGAGCTCGCGCCCGACCGTGACCGTTCTCGACTACGGGGCCGGTAACGTCCGTTCCGCCGTGCGTGCATTGGAGGCCGCTGGTGCCGACGTCGTCCTGTCTCGGTCGGAGTCCGACGTCCTCGGGGCCGACGGTCTTGTGGTCCCCGGGGTCGGCGCCTTCTCGGCAGTCATGAGCGCTCTCAGAGCGGCTGACGCACCCAGAATGATCGGGCGCCGAATCGCCGGCGGGCGTCCCGTCCTCGGCATCTGCGTGGGTCTCCAAGTGTTCTTCGAGCACGGGTCCGAGCATGGGCAGGAGACCGACGGCTTGGGAGAGTGGCCCGGCCGAGTGGAGCGACTGCGGTCCGACGTCGTGCCCCACATGGGATGGAACTCGGTCCAGCCGCCGGAGGGCAGTACTCTGTTCCGCGGTGTGGAGGACGAAAGGTTCTATTTCGTCCATTCCTATGGGGTCCAGGAATGGGACTTCGACCAGACCATCGAAGCCATGAAGCCTCCGCAGGTCACCTGGTCCGATCATGGTGGACCGTTCATCGCGGCCGTCGAGAACGGCCCGTTGTCTGCGACGCAATTCCATCCCGAAAAGTCCTCGGCGGCCGGCCTTCAGCTGTTGCGGAACTGGCTGGGCACCCTTCCGCGCGCCGGGCGGCTCGAAACCGCCGGCGCCAAGGTCGACCTCGAACATCAGGACATCGACCCGAGAGGACGTGACCCGCGGTGAGCCCCATAGTCTCAGGACTGCTGCTCATGACCTTCGGCGCCTTCCTCGCCGGAGGCGCCATTTCCTTCCGCAGGCAGAAGATCACCGTCATCGCCCAGATCGTCCTCTGGGTGCTCGCGGTCGCCTTCTTCGCCTATGGCTTTTACGTGACAACTCTGGATTAGAGGGGACCACTTCGCATGACGATCAACGAAGGACTCGAGCTTCTTCCTGCTGTGGACGTAGCCGACGGCCAGGCCGTGCGGCTCGTGCAGGGCGAGGCCGGATCGGAAACGGGCTACGGCGACCCGGTCGAGGCCGCCCTGGCCTGGCAGGAGGCCGGGGCCGAGTGGCTCCACCTGGTCGATTTGGACGCCGCGTTCGGGCGGGGCAACAACGCTGACGTGCTTCGCCGCGTGTCCCAGTCGTTGGACCTCAAGATTGAGATGTCCGGCGGGATTCGCGACGACGAGTCACTCGAGCGAGCCCTGGCCCTCGAACCTGCGCGTATCAACCTCGGAACGGCCGCGTTGGAGAACCCCGAGTGGACCAAGCGGGTCATCGCCGAACATGGCGACGTCATCGCCGTGGGCCTCGACGTGCGGGGAACCACGTTGGCGGCGCGCGGGTGGACGCAAGAGGGCGGCGATCTCTGGGAGGTCCTCGATCGGCTCAACGACGACGGGTGCGCCCGCTACGTGATCACGGACGTGACGAAGGATGGGACGTTGCAGGGTCCCAACACCGACCTTCTCGCCGAGGTGGCCCGTCGCACCGACAAGCCGGTGGTTGCCTCCGGCGGCATCTCCTCTTTGCAGGACATCGAGTCCCTGCGCGCGATGGTTCCCCACGGTGTCGAGGGCACCATCGTGGGCAAGGCCCTCTACGCAGGGAAATTCACGCTCGCCGAGGCCCTCGACGTCGCCGGGCGTCCGGAGCGCCCATGACCGGCAAGAAGGATCTGCCCGCCCACATTCGCGCCCAGCTCGCGAGTGCGGGGCGGTCGACGGACACCGGGGGACAGCCCTGGGAGGGCCGAAACCTGGGGGAAGGGACCTCCCACACCCACGCGTATCCTTCCGATGACGGGTTGACGCCCGCAGACCTCGACGCCGCCCTCGGACGTTTCGCGCGCGGGGAGGCTCCGGAGGAGGTCGTCGTCGACGCCCTCGCGAACGTGCGGCTGTTTGCGCCGGTGGTCGCAGAGCTGTCCCAATCCCACGTCACAGAGGAAGGGCTCGTCTCCGACAAGGAGTCGGACATGGCGCTGGTCAGCATCCAGGCCCCGGACGGACGCAAGGCCCTGCCCGTGTTCTCCAATGTGGAGGACCTGACTTCCTGGCATGATCAGGCCCGCCCCGTGGCCGCGGACTCCAGAAAAATGGCGCTCTCCGCGGTCGAGGACGAGAACCAGCTGCTTGTGCTGAACCCGGGCTCGGCGCTGACCTTCGTGGTTCGCAGGCCGGCCCTGTGGGCCATCGCCAAAGGCGCCAGGTGGCGTCCCGCCTACTCCGATCCCGAAGTGCTCGAGGCGTTGCAGGAATGCGGGGAGCCGGACCCGTCCGTTTTGTCGGTCACCATGGCTCCCGGACGAGGAGTGGGCTGCCGCGATGCCGAAGGCCACCTCCTCCCCGGCGGAGGGCCGGGGCCGGAGCTGAGCGTCGAACTCACGATTCGCCCCGGACTGGACCAGCGGGAACTCGACACGGCGGTCGAAGAATTCCAGAAACGCTTTTCGGCCCATCAGACCCTTGCGGATCGGGTCGATTCGGCTGACATTCGTCTGCGAGCCGGATCCTGACGGTCGCACGGGACCGCCGGCTCAACCCATAGCGGGCGCCGTCGCACTGTTGAGTGCGGACTCGGCGTCCGGGGACCGACCCCGGGACTCGGCCGCCCCGGCTCGGCCGAGCCGGGGATCGGCGTCGCTCAGAAGACGGGGCCGGTGAATTTTTCTCCGGGGCCCTGACCCGGTGCGTCCGGGGAGATGGATGCCTCGCGGAAAGCCAGTTGCAAGGAGCGGAGGCCATCGCGCAGGGGACCAGCATGCTGGGACCCGATTTCAGGGGCCGCCGCCGTGACCAGTCCGGCCAACGCCGTGATGAGCTTCCGAGCCTCGTCGAGATCCTTGACGTCGTCCGCATCTTCTTCGGCAGCCAAACCGCATTTCACGGCCGCGGCACTCATCATGTGCACCGCGGAGGTGGTGATGACCTCAACGGCCGCGACGTCGGCGATATCGCGCATTTGCTGCCCGATGGCTTCGACCTCCTCGGGCGTAGGTTCTGAGGCCGACGGGTTGTGCGCTGCCGCGACGGACTCGTCGAATCGGAAGGTCTCCCGCGAATTCGTATCGCGGCCGGAGTCCTGGGAAGAAGAATTGTTGGTCATGAGTCCAGCTTCCCACAGGGGCACGGTGATCGGGCCTCCCGTGACGGGGTTTGTCATGAACACCACTGGGAGCGGACCTGCCCATGGTGTATAGTGGTCAGCAGTTTCAAGCGGAGCTGAGCTCCCACCCGCGCCAATCCCTCGGATTGCCGGGTTGTGTCACGATTTCGTGGACTCGCCTCATTATTGGGTGAGGACTGTTCGTATCGTGGTTCAGCCTCCGTTTGAAAGCAACGGGGGCTTTTTTTGTTGCCGTTGCAGTCATCAACAACCTATGGGGAAACCCGCTGACTACAGGAGTGCCACATTAGCGATCCACGTATCAATGACCGTATCCGCGTCCCGGAAGTCCGCCTGGTAGGCCCAAGCGGCGAACAGGTTGGGATTGTCCGCGTAGAAGACGCCCTGCGTCTGGCGCGCGAATCGGATCTTGATCTGGTCGAGGTAGCACCGTCCGCCAAGCCGCCGGTATGCAAGCTCATGGACTTCGGCAAGTACAAGTACGAGGCCGCGGTCAAGGCTCGCGAATCCCGGCGGAACCAGACGAACACGGTGCTCAAGGAAATCCGTTTCCGGCTGAAGATCGATGACCACGACTACGAGACCAAGGTGGGACACGCCAAGCGTTTCCTCTCCGCCGGTGACAAGGTCAAGGCCATGATCCAGTTCCGCGGCCGCGAGCAGCAGCGTCCCGAGATGGGGGTCCGTCTCCTGGAACGCATGGCCGATGACCTGGCAGAGGTGGGGACCGTGGAGTCCAACCCCCGTCAGGACGGCCGCAATATGGTCATGGTCCTCGGTCCGTTGCGCAACAAGGCCGAAAGCCGTGCGCAGGCGCGCCGTGAACAGAAGAACCAGCAGGGTGGTGGCCGCAAGTCGCGCGAGCGAGTGGACACCAAGACTGCCGAGCCGGTCACCAACAGCATGGCCGACGCCATGCCTTCCGAGCTCAAAGAGCAAGCCAAGGGACAGGAGAGCGGAACTTCGGCCGAGCCGAAGACCGATTCCTCCAACGAATGACCCGGTGCCAACCGGTCGGTCGCAGGACCGGACCAGGTTGCCCGCGGCTGGATCCCCGTCAGCAGCGGCCTGAACGGTCGTTGCAAGTCCGACCCCGTGCGCTCCCTGATGAGCGTGTCGGGAGAAAACGTAAGGAGAACGGCTGATATGCCGAAGCAGAAGACTCACTCGGGTGCCAAGAAGCGCTTCAAGCTGACCGGCACGGGCAAGGTGAAGCGCCAGCAGGCGAACCGCCGCCACTACTTGGAGCACAAGTCCTCCCGTCTGACCCGTCGCCTCGCGAGCGACCAGATCGTCACGGGCGGTCAGTCCAAGGTCATCAAGAAGATGCTGACCAAGTAGTCACTCGTCCCGATCGGCTGATGCCGTTCCGCCAACATTTTTGGACCGCCCGGGTGCGGTTCGCAGAACAGATAGGAGTGCACAAGTGGCACGTGTGAAGAGGGCGGTCAACGCCCACAAGAAGCGTCGTACGACCCTGGACCGCGCGTCCGGCTACCGCGGTCAGCGCTCGCGGCTCTACCGCAAGGCCAAGGAGCAGGTCACCCACTCGTTCGTATACAACTACGATCACCGCCGCAAGAGGAAGGGCGACTTCCGCCGGCTCTGGATCCAGCGCATCAACGCCGCTGCTCGCGCGGAGGGCCTGACCTACAACCGTTTCATCCAGGGCCTCAAGGCCGCTGAGGTCGAGGTCGACCGCCGCATGCTCTCCGAGTTGGCCGTCAACGAGCCGACCGCGTTCAAGGCGCTCGTCGACATCGCCAAGAACAACCTCCCCGAGGACACCTCCGCCAAGGCTGCCTGAAGTCTGGCGCCTCGACTCGAGGAATAGACGCCGCCGCACCCACCCGGTCGATCAGCGACCCGGTGACGGTGCGGCGGCGTCTTTCGTCTCCACACCTCTGTCACCGCAACGGACGGAGAACCGGCGTCGGGTAGCCTGACACGGTGGATACTTTCGAATTGCTCTCTCGCGAACGAACGCTGATCAACCCACGTGCCGATCGCGTCAAGGACGTCGCGGCACTCGCGCGTTCCAGGGCTCGAGCCAAGACCGGACTCTTCGTGGTGGAAGGGCCGCAAGGGGTCCGCGAGGCGTTGGCCGCTCACCGCGACCGGCCGATTCTGGACGCCGTCTACGTCACCGAAGCCGCGCTCGAGCGCCACCCTGATCTGAGCGATTCCATCGCGGCGGCCGCGGGGAGCGATGCGCCGTCGACGTCGGGCAAACCGCGGAGACTCTTCGTGCGGCTCGTCTCGGACGAGGTCCTCGCGGCGATGTCGGACGCGCTGACACCCCAGGGCGTACTGGCCGTTGCCCACGGGCGGGAAGTTCTCGGCTCGGGGCCCTGGGCGACGAACGTTGCCCCCGGACTGGTTTCCGCGATGGTTCGGGTCCAGGACCCGGGGAATGCCGGAACGCTCATTCGTGCATCGGATGCGGTCGGTGCGGATGCGGTTGTCACCACCAAGGGGAGCGTCGAGGTCCTGAATCCGAAAACCGTCCGGTCGACCGCGGGATCGGTGTTCCACCTGCCGGTAACAGCGGGCATGGACTTTCATGAACTCGTGGGCAGGGCCCGGGATCGCGGCATGATGATCCTCGCCGCCGACGGGCACGGGGACCATGACCTTGACGACCTGGCCGACGCCGCCGCTCAGGCCCGACTCGGTGGAGAGAAAAAGGTGCCCTCAACCGGCATTGATCTGCGTCGACCCACGCTCTGGCTCTTCGGCAACGAGGCCCAGGGACTGAGCGATGAAGAGAAATTGTCGGCGGACGCTCGCGTCGCGGTTCCCGTCCACGGAAGGGCCGAATCTCTCAATGTGGGCACGGCCGCGACCGTTTGCCTCTATGCCAGCGCCCGAGCCAGACGGAACTGATGCGGCGCCGGTAGGTGCATTCACCCTGAGAACCCATCATCGACCGGGAGCGAAAGAATGGCAGACAAAGGCGGAAACACAGCGATCTTCGCGGCGCTCGGCGCCAACTTGGGCATAGCCGTCCTCAAATTCGGGGCGTACCTGCTGACCAAGTCCTCGTCCATGTTGGCGGAATCGATCCATTCGCTCGCCGACACAGGAAATCAGATTCTTCTCCTGATCGGGGGCAAGGCGTCCAGGAAGAAGGCCGACAAAGAACATCCATTCGGCCACGGTCAGAACCGATACATCTACGCCTTCCTGGTGTCGATCGTCATGTTCAGCCTCGGTGGACTCTTCTCCCTCTACGAGGGTTGGGAGAAGTGGCACGAACCCCACGCCATCGAGTCATGGGCGTGGGTCCCTATCGCGGTTCTGGTGGGGTCGATTCTCCTCGAGGGGCGGTCCCTTCTCGTGGCGTCCAAGGAGGCCCGAACGAAGAGGGGACGCAAGAGCTGGTTCGGTTTCCTCCGTGCCGCCAAGTCGCCCGAATTGCCGGTCGTGATGCTGGAGGACTCCGCCGCCGTGACGGGCCTCTGCCTGGCCCTCGTCGGAGTCGTGATGACGGTGATCACCGGAGACGGACGTTGGGACGCGGCCGGATCGGGAGCGATCGGGGTGCTCCTGGTCGTCGTCGCCATCTTCCTGGCCATCGAAATCAAGTCCTTGCTCGTCTGCGAATCGGCCGGCCCGGAGAAGGAACGGATCATCAAGGAAGCGGTCACTTCGGAAGACGGAATCGAGCTGATCCACCTCAAGACCATGCACATGGGACCCGAGGAGATCCTGGTCGCGGCCAAGATCGCGGTCGGTGGCAGCGTCGATACCCTGGGCCTCGTCGATGCGATCAACGATGCGGAGGCGCGCATCAGGTCCGAGCTGCCCGAGGCTCGCCTCATCTACATTGAGCCGGACGTCTACCGGGAGAATTACGTCCCCCAGGGGCCGGAGCGCGACGACGGCGAGGGAAGCAACCGATGACGCAGAAAACCTATCCGGTCCAGGTGGTCGGCGCCGCGCTCGTCGACGACCTGGACCATCCGGCTCGTCTGCTTGTCGCGTGTCGGTCCGCCCCTGAAGCCCTGGCCGGGCTCTGGGAGTTCTCGGGCGGCAAGACCGAGCCGGGGGAAGACGCAGTGGCAGCACTTCGCCGGGAACTGCGAGAGGAGCTGGGGGTGGAGGCCGACCTCGGTGCCGAAATTCCGGGACCGCACGCCCAGGGGTGGCCGCTCAACGAACGCATGGCCATGAGGGTCTTCTGGGGCTCGGTGTCGAAAGGCGTCCCCGAGCCTCTGGAGGACCATAGCGAGCTTCGCTGGATGAACCTTTCTGACGTGGACGGAATCCGGAACTTGGGCTGGATCCCGGCGGACCTGCCGATCGTGGAGGCGCTCGTCCACAGGGTGAGCTGAGCGGCCTCCATATCCTCTAGACTGGTGGTGCTCGAGCGAACACGTCGATCAGCAGCCCTGCGTCCGATCGCCCCTCGAGCACCCCGCAGTACGAATCAGATCCAAGAGATGAGTTGTTCATGACTGAAACGTCGCCGGACAACGCCGCGCCATTGCCGGGCCCCGATCCGGTGCTCGAAGACATGGCCGGCGTTCTGGACACAGAACCCGAACGGGGCCTGGAACGAGTTCGCGAAGCATTTTCCGCGGAAGTCGACCAGGCCATCGAGAGCATCGAGAACCGGACCCCGGACTTCGACGCCCTCAAGCAGGTTCGGCTCCGGTTCACGGGGGAGAAGTCCGGCGTCGGCGTCGCCAACCGGCAGATGCGCTCGCTGTCGAATCAGCACAAGAAGGAGATCGGCAAGCTCCTCGGCCAGACTCGGGCCAGAATCACCCAGGCTCTGGAGGCCCGCAACGAGCAGCTCGAGACGGAGCATGCGGAGCGGATTCTCGTCGAAGAGGCCGTGGACGTCACGGCAGGTTCGGGGCATCGCTCCATCGGCGGGCGCCATCCGGTGGCTCTTCTGCAGGAGCAGGCCGCGGACATGTTCGTTTCCATGGGGTGGGAAGTCGAGGACGGCCCCGAGGTCGAATCGGAGTGGTTCAACTTCGATTCGCTGAATTTCAAGCCGGACCACCCTGCCCGAGAGCTCCAGGACACGTTCTTCGTGGACCCGGCCGAGGCGCATCTCGTGCTCCGCACACACACGTCGCCGGTCCAGATGCGCGCTCTCCACCAGCGTGATGTGCCCTTGTACATCGTGTGCCCGGGGCGGGTTTACCGTACTGACGAGCTGGACGCGACCCATACCCCGGTGTTCCACCAGATCGAGGGACTGGCCGTGGACAGGGGCCTGACCATGGCCGATCTGAAGGGGACCCTTGAGCACTTCGCCCGCCAGATGTTCGGCGCGGAGGCCAGGATCAGGCTCCGGCCCAACTACTTCCCGTTCACCGAGCCCTCCGCCGAAATGGACGTATGGCACCCCAACGCCAAGGGCGGGCCGCAATGGATCGAGTGGGGCGGGTGCGGCATGGTTCACCCGAATGTTCTGCGGGCCGGGGGAGTCGACCCGGACCAGTATTCCGGTTTCGCCTTCGGCATGGGGGTCGAGAGGACACTCATGTTCCGCAACGGCGTCCCGGACATGCGGGACATGATCGAAGGCGACGTTCGCTTCAGCGAGCATTTTGGGATGGAGATTTAGTTCATGCGTATTCCCCTGTCATGGTTGCGCGAGTATGCGCCCCTCCCCGAGGGCGCCTCCGCGGAGTACCTGATGGAGACCCTCGTCCGTGTGGGATTCGAGGAAGAAGATGTGCACCGGCCGTCGGACGATATTTCCGGACCCGTCGTCGTCGGGCAGGTGCTCACGATGGAACCGGAGGAACACTCCAACGGCAAGACCGTCAACTGGTGCACGGTTCGGGTGGTTCCCGAAGGCCAGGAACAGACCCTGACCGGAGAGGGCATCGACCCGTCGGGAATCCAGGGCATCGTGTGCGGCGCACACAATTTCGCGCCGGGGGACAAGGTCGTGGTGACTCTCCCCGGGGCCGTGCTGCCCGGAAACTTCGCGATTGCGGCCCGCAAAACCTACGGTCACGTGTCCGCCGGAATGATCGCGTCGGTTCGCGAACTGGGAATCGGCGATGATCACGACGGGATTTTGGTGCTGTCCACCCTGGGGCTCGACCCGGAGATCGGTTCGGACGCGCTGGCACTGCTTGGTCTCGACGACGAAGCGGCCGAAATCAACGTGACGCCGGACCGCGGATACGCTTTTTCGATCCGTGGCGTTGCCCGCGAGTACTGCCACGCCGTCAACGAGGAATTCGTGGACCCCGCGGCCGACCTCGCAGAACGCGCTCCCGCCGCGAACGGATCGGGTCAGCCGGTGAGGATCCGTGACGACGCCCCCATCCACGACCGTCAGGGTGCCACGCGGTTCGTGGCCAGGACGGTATCCGGAGTGGACCCCGAGGCTCCGACACCCACGTGGATGTCCTCTCGCCTGAGGCTCGCTGGGATTCGTTCGATCTCACTTCCGGTCGACATCTCCAACTACGTGATGCTCGAATATGGGCAGCCGCTGCATTTCTACGATGCCGATCGACTGACCGGCGCCATCGAGGTCCGACGTGCGCATGCGGGGGAGACCCTGACGACCCTCGATGGGAAAGAACGTTCCCTCGACCCCGAGGACCTGCTCATCACCGACGAGACCGGCCCGATCGGTCTGGCCGGCGTCATGGGCGGAGCCTCGACCGAGGTGACTGCTTCGACCCGTCGCATCCTGGTGGAAGCGGCGCGGTTCGAGGAAGTGTCGATCGCCCGGACGTGGCGTCGTCACCGGTTGCCTTCCGAAGCATCCAAGCGTTTCGAACGCGGGGTTGACCCTCTCGTTGCCGCCGCTGCGGCCGAGCGCGCCGTCGAGCTGCTCGAAGAACTGGCAGGAGGCACGGCCGAAGAGGGAGTCACCGACGTCTTCGACCACTACTACGCGCACGAAATCCACTGCGCCGTGGACTATCCGAGCAAACGCATCGGCATGGAGATTGCCGAATCGGATGTCATCAAGATTCTGCAGGACATCGGTGCGACCGTTGTCCGCACGGGCGACGTTCTCCAGGTGACGGTGCCTTCATGGCGTCCCGACCTGCTTGAACCCGAGGACCTCGCGGAAGAGGTCGCAAGGCTCTCCGGGTACGAGAAGATTCCGTCCACCCTTCCTGTCCCGCCGAGCGGCCGCGGCCTGACGGTCGAGCAATCGGTGCGCCGGCGTTGTCTCAATGCCCTCGCGGCCGCGGGACTCACCGAGGTGGCTTCGTATCCATTCGTCAGCGAGGCCGACAACCGTCTCTTCGGCACCCCCGAGGAAGGCGAATCCGTCCCGGCCATCGCGCTGGCGAATCCGATCAGCGAATCCTTCGGATCGCTGCAGACGTCGTTGCTTCCCGGCCTCGTCCAGGTGCTCAAGCGCAACCATTCACGAGGGTTCCGTGATCTGGCGCTGTACGAGTCGGCTCTGGTCTTCCATCCCCGTGAACACCTGGGAACGCAGAACATTCCTGCGGTCGGGCAGAAGCCCGATCCTGGTGTCCTGGCAGACCTGCACGCGGGTCTGCCGCGGCAGCCGCGCCATATTGCCGCGATCCTGACCGGCCACGATGCTCAGGTCTCGCCAGGAGTAACCCCGCGCGCGTACGACTGGCAGGATGCGCTCGATGTCGCACGAATGGTGGCCGATACGGCAGGGGTTCGTCTGGACCTCCGCCAGGGACGTCACCAGGCCTTCCACCCCGGCAGAACCGCGGAGCTCTTCGTTGCGGAGGGTCGGCGTGTCGGCTGGGCCGGCGAATTGCACCCTCAGGTCCTCAAAGACTTGGACCTGCCCGAGAGGACGGTTGCGGTCGAAATCGACTTCACCGAGCTGGCCCGTACTGCGGGTGCACCTGTTTCGGCAGAGGCCATCTCCGGGTACCCGGCGGTGACCCAGGATGTCGCCCTGGTGCTCGACGCCGACATCCCGGCGGCCGATGTCCTGAAGACGTTGCGTGAAGGCTCGGGCGAGTTGCTCGAAGACGTGCGCGTCTTCGACGACTACCGTGGATCGGGCATCGAAGAGCACAAGAAATCGTTGGCATGCGCCATGCGTTTCCGCGCTCCTGACCGCACACTGACGAACGACGAGGCAAGCGAGATCAGAGAGGCCGCGATCGAGCTTGCTTCGCAACGCCACGGGGCCGTCCTCCGCGGGTAGACTGTTCGGAATCCACCGCACGAGACCGGGCTTCCCCAGCATGATCCGGTAGACGAGGAGAATCGTGTCAGAAGACTTCTTTGGCTTTGACGAGGACGACGAGCAGTCGGGGCGCTATCTCCGCCGCCGGTCGAAATGGCGATGGCTGGGGGTTCTCATCGTCATTCTCGCTCTGTTGCTGGCCGGGCTGCTGACCTACGGGGGCGTTCGCGCGCTGCACGCGGCGAAGGAGGACGCTCCGCATGCCGGCCATTCCTGGGTGGTCTCCGGTCAGTTCCTGACCTCGACCAATGATCTGCAGACCAAGACGTTCAACGGTGTCTACCAAGGCAACCTGCCGAAGGACACGAACGTGTCCTACCAGCGGTTCGACGGTGGCGTGAACGACCCGATCGACGTCAAGCCGGGGCAGCAGGTCCAATTCCGCGGAACCCAGACCGGGGCCCAGGACGACGACTTTCCCAAGAACGTCGATGCGCTGATGGCCGTGGACGACGGCGTGCTGAAGGTCGTCAAGACGGACGACCCGGGATCACTCAAACCCGTGACCGACGATTCCGTATCCGCGGAGAAACGCAACGGGTGGCTGATGATTGCCGGTGCGATCCTCGTGTTCCTCGCCGGTATTGCCGGCGCCGTCTACGCCGGGCGCAGGACACGTCGCGAGGAGATCGAGGCCTAGGAACAGGCGTGGTCGTCGGCTCGATGACCCCATGTCGGAGAAGCAACGAAGGACCGCCCAGCATTCGCTGGGCGGTCCTTCGTGCGTGTCCCGTCACGGGTTTCGGGACATGGGCTTCGTGCCCCACGCTGAGTCGACCGGCAACCGGCTACCGGCTACCGGCTCAGGGCTCCAGGAGAACCTTGCCGCGAGTCTTTCTGGCTTCGAGGTACTCGTGGGCGCCGGCGGCATCCGTGAGCGGGAAGCTCTGGTCGTGGGAGATCTTCAGCCGCCCGGCGAGGATGTCGTCGAAGAGCTCGCCCATGCGCCACTCGAGTTCGCGCCGGTCGCGCAGGTACGCCCCCGTCGACGGACGCGTTACGTACAGTGAACCCATCGAGTTCAGCCGCTGAAGGTCAAATGGCGGTACTTGGCCGCTCGCGCCTCCGAAGAGGACAGCCATTCCACGCGGCTTCAGGGTTGTCAGCGAGTCCTCGAACGTCGTCTTCCCGACCGAGTCGTACACGACGTCGACGCCGCGGCCGTCCGTCAGCTCGCGGGTCCGATCCGCGAAGTCCTCGTAGCGCACCACGTGATCGGCCCCATGGCCGAGCGCAATCCGTTCCTTCTCGTCCGAGGACACCGTGGTGATCACCCGTGCCCCGAGGTTCTTGATCATCTGGATGGCCAGGCCGCCGACTCCGCCGGCACCCGCGTGGAACAGAACCGTGTCCGATGCACTGACCGGGTAGGTGGATCGAACCAAGTAGTGCGCCGTGACGCCCTGGAGAGGCAAGCAGGCGGCGTCGACCGGATCGATGCCCTCCGGAATCCTCACGGCCTTGTCGTCATCCACCAAGAAATATTCGGCGTATGTGGCCGCGGCCTGACTCGTCGCGATGCGATCGCCCACCGCGGCATTGCCGGCCCCCGGCCCGGCCGCCACGACGACGCCGACGGCCTCGCTGCCCGGGACGAAGGGGTAGGGCACGTCGTACACGCCCGAGCGCTGATAGGTCTCGATGAAGTTCACGCCCGTGGCCTTGGTTCTGACCAGCAATTGGGTGCCCGAAGGCTCAGGAACGGGCACGGTCCTCTCTTCGAAGACCTCCGGCCCACCGCTGGACGGCGCGACGACTGCGGTCATGGACTCCGGTATCTGCTCTGACAAAGCCAACTCCTTCGGTCGTGAAGTGATCTCGCGGCCATCCTAGCCGCCCTATGCATAAAGATTTAGACCCATGTATAAATCTGCGGTACAGTGTCGTCATGACATTTTCGGTAGCAGTATCCGGTGCCACGGGCTACGCAGGCGGAGAGGTCCTCCGCCTCTTGTCCCAACATCCCCAGGTGGACGTGACCACCGTGACCGCACATTCCAGCGCGGGCACGCGATTGGGAGAGCTGGCCCCGAACCTGCGATCCCTGGCCGACCTCACGGTCCAGGAGACCAGCCCGGCGACCTTGTCCGGGCACGAAGTCGTCTTCCTTGCCCTGCCCCATGGAGCCAGTGGCCCCGTGGCGGCCGAACTGCCAGAAGGGACCCTCGTCATCGATGCCGGGGCGGACCACCGCCTGCGGGATCCGGACGCCTGGGCCCGTTTCTACGGAACGGAGCACGCAGGCCATTGGCCGTACGGTCTGCCCGAACTGATTACCGCGCCGTTCCAGACAGGATCGCCGACCAAACAACGAGAAGATTTGGCCGGTGTTTCGAGGATCGCCGTGCCGGGTTGTTACCCCACGAGCGCTCAGCTCGCGTTGGCCCCCGGTCTCGCCGCCGGCCTGCTCGACCCGGAGGACATCGTCATCGTGGCCGCGTCCGGAACCACGGGAGCCGGCAAAGCCACCAAACCGCACCTGATGGCCAGCGAAGCCATGTCGTCGATGTCTCCGTACGGTGTCGGCGGCGTGCACCGCCATACGCCCGAGATGGAGCAGGGCTTCGGCGACGCTTCGGGCGAGTCCGTGAGCGTGAGCTTCACCCCGACCCTCGCTCCGATGCCTCGCGGCATTCTGACCACAGCGACGGCCCGGATCCGCCCTGGTACCAGCGAGGACGACCTTCGGGCCGCCTGGGATGCGGCGTACGACTCCGAACCGTTCGTCCATGTGCTCCCAGAAGGCCAGTGGCCGACCACCAAGTCGGTGCAGGGCAGCAATCACGCCGTGATGCAACTGGCGCTCGATGCGCATGTCGGGCGCGTGATTGTCACGTGCGCGATAGACAACTTGGCCAAGGGCACCGCGGGCGGTGCCGTCCAGTCGATGAACATTGCCTTGGGCCTCCCGGAGACCACGGGCCTTGACCAGGAAGGACTCGTGCCATGAGTTCAGAACCGAAGAACGCTGCGGAGATCGACGTCGAGAACGGGCTGGCCGGAATCCGCGGCTTCGAATATTCCGGGGTGTCCGCGGGGTTGAAGGCCAGCGGTGGGAAGGACGTCGCCCTCGTGCGCAACGTGGGCCCCGAATTCACTGCCGCGGCTGTGTTCACTACGAATCGTTTCGCCGCGGCGCCGGTCGAGTGGTCTCGCGAGGTTGTGCGTGACGGGCGCGTGGACGTCGTCGTTCTCAACTCCGGTGGGGCCAATGCCTGCACGGGGACCGAGGGGTTCCGCAATACCCACCGGACCGCCGAGGAAGTCGCCTCGCTGACCGATGCGGCCGCGGGAGATGTGCTCGTCTGCTCGACCGGTCTCATCGGCGAGCAACTGCCGATGGATCTGCTGCTGCCGGGGCTTCGGGACGCGGCCGGCTCGCTGGGGGAAGGACCCGAGCACGACGACGCCGCGGCGTCGGCCATCATGACCACCGACACCGTGTCCAAGAAGGCCTCCGTGACGCTTCAGACCGAACAGGGGCCCGTGCGTATCGGAGGGATCGCCAAAGGCGCCGGAATGCTGGCCCCAGGCTTGGCGACGATGCTCGTTGTCCTCGCCACCGATGCCTCGATGTCAGCGGACAACCTGGACGCGGCCCTGCGCTCGGCCACGGAGCGCAGCTTCGACCGGGCCGACTCGGACGGTTGCATGTCCACGAACGACACCGTCGCGCTGTTGGCCTCGGGTGCCAGCGGCGCGGTCCCCGAACAGGAAGAGTTCACGGACGCCCTCACGCGGGTCTGCGTGAGTTTGGCCCTCCAGCTGATCGGCGACGCCGAAGGGGCCAGCCACGATATTCACGTCACCACCGCCGGGGCCGCCTCGGAGGCCCAGGCGCTGGAGGTGTCCCGTGCCGTGGCACGGTCCAACCTCTTCAAGTGCGCGATCTTCGGCAACGACCCGAATTGGGGGCGCGTCCTTTCCGAGGTGGGGACCACGTCGGTGGACTTCGACCCTTCGGACGTCAACGTATCCATCAACGGAGTCATGGTCTGCCGGGGAGGCGCCATCGGTGAGGACCGGTCGCTGGTCGACCTGGCCGCGGACCGCACGGTGGACGTCGTCATCGACCTTGGTGCCGGATCCGAATCCGGGACCATCTGGACCAACGACCTGACCCACGATTACGTCGAGGAAAACTCGGCCTACTCGAGCTAGGAGGGGTGACTACGGTGCCACAACAGAGCGATCACATGCGGTACGCCTCGGCGCAGAGCAAGGCCGGCACGCTCATGGAAGCCTTGCCCTGGATCCAGCGGTTCGCGGGCAAGGTCATGGTCTTCAAATATGGCGGCAACGCCATGATCAACGAAGAACTGCGCGAGGCCTTCGCGGAGGACATGGTCTTCCTCAGGTCCGTGGGAATCAAACCGGTCGTGGTCCACGGCGGCGGGCCGCAGATTTCGTCCATGCTGGAAAGACTCGGCATCGAGAGCGAGTTCCGCGGCGGGCTCAGGTACACGACTCCGGAGGCCATGGACGTGGTGCGCATGGTTCTCACCGGACAGGTCGCCCGGCAGCTCGTCGGGCTCATCAACCAGCACGGGCCCTACGCCGTCGGTATGTCCGGCGAGGACGGCGGGCTCTTGAGGGCCAGGCGCATCACGACCGTCGTGGACGGGGTCGAAACCGATCTCGGACTGGTCGGTGAGGTGGTTGGCGTCAACACCACGGCCATCTCCTCGATGATCGACGCGGGGAAGATCCCCGTGATTTCCTCGATTGCCCCCGAAATCCTGGCCGACGGGCGAGCCGTCGAGCAGGGGATGCCTCTGGACACGCCCACGGGGGAGGTCCTCAACGTCAACGCCGATACGGCTGCGGCGGCCGTTGCCGCCGCGATCGGGGCCGAGAAGCTGGTCATGCTGACCGACGTCGAGGGGTTGTACGCCGACTGGCCGGATCGGGATTCTCTGATCAGCTCGCTGACGGCCCGAGAACTCCGGCGGATCATTCCCAGCCTCTCGGAAGGCATGATCCCCAAGATGAGCGCCTGCCTGGCGGCCGTCGAGAACCGTGTCCCCGCGGCGTCGATCGTCGACGGCCGACGTGCCCATTCACCGCTCTTGGAAATTTTTACGGATTCCGGGATCGGAACCCAGGTCACGGGGGAGGCAACGGAGCCCAAACCGTTGGCCGATTTCGTTCTGGTCAACCCGTTCCGGACGACCGAGGAGGAAACCTCATGAACCAGCAGGAATTGCTCAACGACTACCGCGAGAATCTCTTGGGAGTATTCGGCGATCCGAGCCTTGTCCTGACCTCGGGCAAGGGGGCGACGGTGACGGACGCGGACGGCCGCACCTACGTCGACCTCCTGGGCGGCATCGCGGTCAACGCTCTGGGGTACGGTCACCCCGTGTGGGTCGAGGCCGTATCCCGTCAGGCCGGTCGGCTGGGGCATGTCTCCAACTTCTTCACGACACCGGAACAGGTGTCGCTGGCCGACAAGCTCCTGAACATCACCGGTGCCCCGTCCTCGGGGAAGGTGTTCTTCACGAACTCCGGAACCGAAGCCAATGAGGCCGCGTTGAAGCTGGTCAGGTCCCACGGGAATTCGGCGACGCCGGCCAAGAAGCGCATCCTCGCCCTCGATCACGGTTTCCACGGTCGGACGGCCGGCGCGCTGGCCGCAACCTCCAAAGAGGCCTATCGGACCCCGTTCGAGCCGTTGCCGGGCGGCGTCGACTTCGTGGAACCGACCACCGAGGCCCTCGAAGCGGCGTTCGACGACGACGTCGCCGGCCTCATCCTCGAACCCATCCAGGGCGAGGCCGGGGTCCATCCTCTCCCGGAGGGATTCCTGGCGGCGGCCCGGCGACTGACCAGGGAGCATGCGGCCCTCCTGGTGGTCGACGAGGTCCAAACCGGTATGGGGCGTACGGGACGCTGGCTCGCGAGCCAGGATGTGCTCACGGGCGAGCAGACTCCCGACGTCGTCACGCTGGCGAAGTCCCTCGGGGGAGGTTTCCCGATCGGTGCCATGCTGGTGATGACCCCGGAGGCGACCCGCGTTCTCGGTCCCGGCAATCACGGGACGACCTTCGGAGGCAATCCTCTGGCCATGGCGGCGGGCCTGGCGACCATTCAGGTCATCGAAGACGAGGGCCTGCTCGAGCGCGCTCGGACCGTCGGCCAAGGACTTCGCGACGGCCTGGCCCCGATCGATGGGGTTGCCGAGGTTCGGGGAGAGGGGCTGCTCATCGGCATCGATCTCGACCTCTCGCAGTTCTCGACCGACGCCCCGGCCCCGGCCGTCGTTTCAGAAGCCCGTGACCGTGGGTTCATCATCAATGCCACCGGACCCGCGACCCTGCGCCTGGCGCCCCCGTTGGTGATCGAGGGAGCGCACATCGACGCGTTCCTCGAGGCGCTCCCCACGATCCTGGACGCCGTCCGCTCCGTGTGAAGCCACGGTGCGCGACCGAATCATTGACCCAGAAAAGAATTGAGACCATGACACGCCATTTCCTGGTGGACACCGACCTTTCCCCGGACGAGCAGAAGACCGTCCTCGACCTCGCCGAGAGGATGAAGGCAGATCGCTGGTCCGAGAAACCCCTGGCCGGACCGCAGTCGGTCGCGGTCATCTTCGACAAGACCTCCACACGAACGCGTTTCTCCTTCGGCGTCGGCATCAGCGATCTCGGTGGCAACCCGCTGATCGTGAATCCGGGCGAATCGCAGCTCGGCCACAAGGAGTCGATCGCAGACACGGCACACGTCTTGTCCCGTATGGTCTCGACGATCGTCTGGCGAACGTTCGAACAGGCCGGGCTGGAGGAGATGGCCGAGAACTCGACGGTTCCGGTGATCAACGCGCTCTCGGACGACTACCACCCGTGCCAGATCCTGGCCGACCTCCTGACGGTTCGGGAGAGCTTCGGCCGGACGGAAGGCCTGACCCTGGCCTATGTGGGGGACGCGGCCAACAACATGGCCCACTCCTACCTTCTGGGCGGCGTCACGGCAGGGATGAACGTCCGTATTGCCGGCCCGAAGGGGTACCTTCCCCGCGAGGACATTCTGGTCTCCGCGCGCAGCCGGGCCGAAGAGACCGGTGGTTCGGTTCTGGTGACCGAAGATGTCGACGCCGCCCTGGACGGTGCCGACGTCGTCGTCACGGATACCTGGATTTCGATGGGTCAGGAAGACGAAACCGAACAGCGCCGGAAGATCTTTGCTCCGTACGGAGTGACAGGTGAGTCCATGGCGAAGGCCAAGGACTCGGCCATTTTCATGCACTGCCTGCCCGCTTTCCGCGGGTTCGAGGTCACCTCCGAGGTGATCGACGGGCCGTCCTCGGTGGTGTGGGACGAGGCCGAGAACCGGTTGCACGCGCAAAAGGCCCTGATGACATGGTTGTTGGAGACTTCACGCGCCGGAAAGGAACGACGCTAGACATGGGAATCCCCTCGACCAAGGCTGCACGCCAGGCCCGCATCATCTCCCTGCTCGAGACGGCCAAGATCCGATCCCAATCAGAGCTTGCGGACTATTTGGAGAAGGACGGGGTCCAGGTCACGCAAGCGACGCTCTCGCGTGACCTCGTCGAAATCGGTGCCGAACGGATCCGCGGTACCGATGGGGTGCTGATCTATTCGGTGGCCGGTATCGACCCTGTCAAGGAACGGGACGCTCCCGACAGGCTCAAGGGGCTGTTCCGCGATTTGCTGATCATGGCCGAGGCCAGCGGGAACATTGTGATGCTCAGGACGCCGGCCGGCGCCGCCCAGTTCCTCGCGTCGGCACTGGATCACACGGAGATTCCCGAAGCCATCGGCACGATAGCCGGTGACGACACTGTCATGGTCGTGTCCCGGGACCCGAATGGGGGCCAGAGACTCGCGCAACGGTTCCTGGAGTGGTCCGAGTAGACCGGTGAGGTGATCACTGGGCGACTGGTGGACGACGGGCAGGTTCAGAGAATGCCGCGTTCGCGGAGCAAGGCCTTCATGTCGTCGATATCGAAGAATTCGGCGATCGCTCCGGCCGACTGCGATCCCAGGGAGGGGTCGGCTCCGGCGTCCAGGAGTGCGTCGGCGATCTCGCGATTGTTCCGGAAGATCGCACTGGCCAGGGCCGTCTGCCCCCGATCATTGAGACGGTCCACATCGGCGCCACGTTCGAGCAACAAGGCGACGACGTCCGGGTGCTCTCTGTAGGCGCCCAGGATGAGCAGAGTGTCACCCTTGGGGTCGGTCAGGTTCACCGGGACACCCTGGTCGAGGACGGTGGCGAGCTGCTGGGTTTGTCCTTCGCGGGCCAGGTCGAAGATCTGGTGCAGAGCCTCCAGCTCCTGGTCGCTCAACTCGCTCGCGTTGTCACTGCTGTCGGTCATCGAAAGAACCATCCTCTTATTGTGAGCTATTCAGAATAACTCTACAGGATGTGCTCCGCCCATGGGCTACGAGGGGGGAGGGCTCGTGCAGTTCGAGCCCGGGTTTCGGACTGAGGGTGCCACGGTGCACCGACGCTGATGTGTATAAATACAATTCATGCTGTATAGTCATACAAGATGACATGACAGACCTCCGGTGCACGCACTGGGGGAGCACGAGCAGAAAGGGCACACCCCATGACGGATCGGGTTGTACTTGCGTATTCCGGAGGCTTGGACACCTCCGTGGCCATCGGTTGGATCGGAGAAGCCACCGGTGCCGAAGTCATTGCCGTGGCGGTCGACGTCGGGCAGGGCGGAGAAGACCTGGAGACGGTCCGGCAGCGAGCCCTGGACTGCGGTGCGGTTGAGGCCTATGTCGCGGATGCTCGGGAGGAGTTCGCGACCGAATACTGCATGCCGGCACTCAAGACCAATGCGCTGTACATGGACGCCTACCCGTTGGTCTCCGCCGTGTCTCGGCCGGTGATCGTCAAGCACCTGGTCAAAGCGGCCAAGCAGTTCAACGCCACCACGGTCGCTCACGGTTGCACGGGCAAGGGCAACGACCAGGTGCGTTTCGAGGTCGGCATCCAGACCCTCGGGCCCGACCTGAAGTGCATTGCTCCCGTCCGGGACCTCGCCCTGACGCGGGAAAAGGCCATCACCTACGCCGAGAACAACGACCTGCCGATCGTCACCACCAAATCCAACCCATTCTCGATCGACCAGAACGTGTGGGGCAGGGCAGTGGAGACCGGTTTCCTGGAAGACATCTGGAACCGGCCGACCAAGGACGTCTACGACTACACGGATGACCCGACCTTCCCGCCGGCCGTCGACGAAGTGACCATCACCTTCGACCAGGGTGTCCCGGTCGCCATCGACGGCGAATCCGTGACTCCCCTCGAGGCCATCGAGATCATGAACCGCAGGGCCGGAGCCCAGGGCATCGGCCGGATCGACGTCGTCGAGGACAGGCTCGTGGGCATCAAGTCCCGCGAAATCTACGAGGCTCCCGGGGCAATGGCTCTCATCGCCGCGCACAAGGAACTCGAGAACGTGACGATCGAGCGCGAACAGGCCCGGTTCAAGAAGACCGTGGACCAGCGGTGGACCGAATTGGTCTACGACGGCCAGTGGTTCTCTCCCCTGAAGAAGTCCTTGGACGTGTTCGTGGAGGACACCCAGAAGATGGTCAACGGAGAGGTCCGGATGGACCTGCACGGCGGCCGGGCCACCGTGACGGGGCGCCGGTCCAACACGTCGCTGTATGACTTCAACCTGGCGACCTATGATGAGGGCGACAGCTTCGACCAGTCCCATGCGCGTGGCTTCATCGAGCTCTTCGGGATGTCATCGAAGGTCGCCTCGTCGCGCGACCAGCGGTTGGGACTGTAACGAGCAAGATCTTCCGCCTCCGCCCGTCTGCCCAGGCCGACGGGCGGAGGCGGATCACGTGCGCGCGTCCGAGGCGGACGCGGAAGAAAGGCGAATGGTGACTTCACAGCAGGACAAGCACGGAACCAACGAAGGTGCTCTCTGGGGCGGTCGTTTTGCCGGAGGGCCATCCGACGCCCTGGCGGCGCTGAGCAAGTCGACTCAGTTCGACTGGCGACTCGCACCCTATGACATCGCCGGTTCGCGTGCTCACGCCCGGGTCCTGCACGCCAAGAACCTTCTTTCGGACGCGGAGCTCTCGGGAATGATCGATGCCCTGGACAGGCTCGAACAGGACGTCCGGACCGGAGCCTACCAACCCGCCGTCTCGGACGAGGACGTCCATGGTGCCCTGGAGAAGGGGCTCATCGAGCGTGCCGGCCCCGATCTCGGCGGCAAGCTGAGGGCAGGACGTTCGCGCAATGACCAGATCGCCACCCTCGGCCGGATGTATTTGCGCGACCACGCCTCCATCCTTGCCGAAGGGGTCCTGGGCGTGATCGACGCCCTGGTGTCCCAGTCGGAACGCCACCCCTATGCGCCGATGCCGGGGCGCACGCACCTCCAGCACGCGCAGCCCATTCTGTTGTCGCATCAGCTCCTGGCCCACGCCTGGGCGCTGTCCCGTGACCTAGAACGCCTGCGCGACTGGGACTCCCGTGCGGCGGTCTCGCCTTACGGGTCGGGCGCGCTCGCGGGTTCCTCGCTGGGGCTGGACCCCAACGCCGTCGCTCGGGAGCTCGGATTCGATTCGGCGACCCACAACTCGATCGACGGCACGGCAGGCCGCGACGTCTACGCGGAATTCTCCTGGATCTCGGCCATGATCTCCGTGGACCTGTCTCGTGTCTCCGAAGAAGTGATCCTCTGGGCCACCAAGGAGTTCTCCTTCGTCAAACTGCACGATTCCTTCTCCACGGGGTCATCGATCATGCCCCAGAAGAAGAATCCGGACATCGCCGAGCTGGCCAGAGGCAAGGCCGGGCGCCTGATCGGCGACCTGACCGGTCTGCTCTCGACCCTCAAGGCATTGCCCCTCGCGTACAACCGGGACCTGCAGGAGGACAAGGAGCCGATCTTCGACGCGATCGATCAGCTCGAAACCCTCCTCCCGGCGGTCTCCGGCATGATCGACACGCTGGAATTCAACACGGACCGTTTGGCCGAATTGGCGCCCCAGGGCTTCGCGCTGGCCACCGACGTCGCCGAATGGCTTGTACGTCAGGGCGTGCCTTTCCGCGTCGCACACGAGATCGCGGGCGACGCCGTCCGCGTGTGCGAGGAGAAGGACTGCGAACTGTGGGATCTGACCGACGAGGACTTTGCCGCGATCTCCGAGCACCTGGTTCCGGCGGTGCGCGAGGTGCTCACCGTCGAGGGGTCGCTCAATTCGCGGGCCTCCCAAGGAGGGACGGCGCCGTCGGCCGTCGCCGCCCAGCTCCAGGCGCTGAAGGATGCGTCGGCGGCGGACCGGCAGTTTGCGGCCCGCTCCCGGGTGATCGACTAGTTCAAGGTCTTGCGTGACCGAGCGTGAGTTCCCCGATCGCTTCGCGGTCGGGTGAACTGCACAGGTCGGTTATCCCGCCGGTGAACTCTGGCGTACTCTGTTAGGTGCACTTTTCGTCCAATGGGGCCTCGCATGCCCGGAAGCCAGGCGAGTTATGAACGAATCCACGACGCCGACCGCGGATGAGCGTGTCGCGACGACCATCGACAAGGTCTGCGCGGTCATCCCGGACTACCCGGAACCCGGCATCATCTTCCGGGACCTGACCCCTCTGTTCGCCGACGGCGCCGCATTGCGCGAGGTCGTGGACGCACTTCTGCGTCGGTTCGAGGGGCAGTTCGACGTCGTCGCCGGGGTCGAGGCCCGTGGCTTCCTGCTCGCCTCCGCGGCGGCGTACGCGGCCGGCGTCGGCGTCCTGCCCGTCCGGAAGGAAGGCAAGCTGCCGCGCGAGACCTACGCCGAGTCGTACCAGCTCGAGTACGGGACGGCGACCTTGGAGATCCACCGGGACGATATCCCTGCCGGGGCGAGGGTCCTGGTTCTGGACGACATTCTGGCGACGGGTGGGACGCTCGGGGCCGCGGTCAAACTCGTGGAACGGGCCGGGCTGCACGTCGCAGGAATTGGCGTCGTGATGGAACTCGAGGGGCTCGCCGGTCGGACCAATCTCACTGGCCATGAGGTCAGCGCGCTCTATACGGTCTAGACTTTTCAGTCCTGACCACTCACAGCACGGCTTTTCCGAAGGAAACACGGATTCCCATGTCTACCTCTCGCGAGGACACCTCGCAGCAGACGAACCCCGAAACCACGGCAGATCATCAGGCCTATGAGCGACAGCTCGAAGAGGCGCTGAAGCACGAGCGCGAGTACGTCGACCGTCTGTACGGTCGTCTCGATGAGCTCCGCGAGGAGAATCGGGAGAAACTCGCCGACGTTCGCCGCACAGGGTCGTCCGGAAGCCACCAAAACCGTTCCGAGAGGGACGCGTACGCGACCTTCTACGAGGACCGGCTCGGCCAGCTCGACGCGGTCGACAATCGTCTGGTCTTCGGCCGGCTGGATCTCGACGACGCGTCCACGCGGTACATCGGACGCATCGGGCTGGCGGACGAGAACCACGAGCGCCTCATGGTCGATTGGCGCGCTCCGGAGGCAGGCACGTTCTACCAGGCCACGGCCTTCGACCGGCAGGGCGTGCAGCGTCGCCGTCACCTCATCCTGGAGCGTCGCACCCTGCGAAACATCGAGGACGACGTTCTCGACCCCGAGTTCCTCGAGCACGAGGAGGTCCTCCACGGCGAAGGCGCCCTTCTGGCTGCCCTCAATCGCAAGCGCACGGGTCGAATGACTGACATTGTCGCGACGATCCAGGCGGAGCAGGACCGCATCATCCGTGCGGATCTCGCCGGTGTCCATGTGGTTCAGGGCGGCCCGGGCACGGGCAAGACGGCCGTGGCGCTCCACCGTGCCGCGTACCTGCTCTACACGAATCGCGAGCGGCTCCAGAAGTCCGGGGTTCTGGTGGTCGGGCCGTCGTCGTCCTTCATGTGGTACATCGAGCGTGTTCTGCCTTCCCTCGGGGAGACGGGTGTCGTGATGTCCTCACTGGCGACCCTGTACCCGGGCGTGAGGGCCGTGCCCGAAAGCGATCCCCGGATCGGCCGTCTCAAGGGTTCCCTGGACATGGTTGCCTTAATCAAGAAGGCCGTGGCGGACCGGCAGAAGGTGCCGCAGAAGGTGCAGACCCTCTCGGTGGATTCGTCGCGCGTCGAGCTCAGGCCCAAACAGATCAAGCACGCCCGGGAACGCGCCCGCGCCACAGGGAAACCCCACAACCAGGCGCGGGAAACCTTCGTGAAGATCCTCGTGCAGGATCTGGCTGACCAATTGGAGAAACAACTCAACGAGTCCAGCGGCAACGATATGGACCGTTCCTACTTGCTCGAGGACGTGCGGCAAGCCCGTGACGTGCGGGTCGCCCTGAATCTGGCATGGATGCCGATGACCGCGGAGACCCTCGTCAGGGACCTCTTGTCCAAGCGCCACTACCTCGAGTCCGCGGGAGCCCACCTCTCGGAGGACGACGTCGAGGCGTTGCTGCGTCCCAAGGATGCGCCGTTCACGGAGTCGGACGTGCCTTTGCTGGACGAGGCGGCTGAGCTCCTTGGTGACTTTGAGGCCGCCGTCGGCCACACCGCAGCGCGTGCCGCGGCGGAGCGGAACTCGAACCTGGAAAATGCGACGAAGACCTTGGAGAACGTCGACGCCGCCCTGGAGGAGATGGGCGTCAACGGCGTCGTCACGGCCGAGATGCTGGCCGGGATCAACGAGACCGGGGCAACGCGCATGACCGCTGCGGAAGCGGCCAACTCGGACCGGACGTGGGCCTACGGGCATGTGGTCGTGGACGAGGCCCAAGAACTCTCCCCAATGCAGTGGCGTCTGCTCATGCGTCGGTGCCCGATGAAATCGTTCACGGTGGTCGGTGACATCGCGCAGGCCTCCGCGGCCGCTTCCTCGACGAGCTGGGGCGAGGCCCTGGAGCCCTTCGTCGAGGACCGGTATCGCCTGGACGAGCTCACGGTCAATTACCGGACCCCGTCACAGATTTCGGAGGCCGCGGTGTCCATGGCTCGGGCCGCGGGCCTGGAAGTATCCGCACCGCGCGCCGTGCGGGAGGGGGAGTGGTCGCCACAGGTCATCGCGACCGACGACGTTCTCGGCACGTTGTCTCGCAGGCTGCGACAGGACCTTGATGCTGTGGCGGGCGGACTCGTCGGTGTCATCGTTGCCCAGCCCGAATACGACGACGTCGTTCGGGCAGTGAGCGAGGAATTCTCGGATCTCACCGGCACCTCGGAGTCCGCGCTCGAACGACAGATTCTGGTGCTGACGCCGTGGGAGGCCAAGGGTCTGGAATTCGACACCGTGGTGATCGTGGAACCGACCTCGGTGGTGGAAGCGGCCTACGGGACCGTCGGCGATCTCTATGTCAGCATGACCCGACCGACCCAGCGGCTCGCTCTGATCGCGTCCCGTGGGGTGCCTGCGGGGCTGGAACAGTGGACCACCGACGGCCGGGAATCCCCGGCACACTAGGCCAGGAAGAGCCACGAAGGAAGAACAGACGGATGGCGAATGGTAGCGTGAACGACGTGACGAATAATTCAGTGATCGACTCCGTGCACGGGCTGAACGAGCAGTCCAACGACCCGAGTTTCGACAACATCTGGCAGGAACTCACCTGGCGTGGTCTCGTCCACGTATCGACCGACCAGGAGGCCCTGGAAAAGGCCCTGGCCGAGGAGACGGTCACCTACTATTGCGGATTCGATCCCACCGCGGCGTCCCTGCACCTGGGACACCTGGTGCAGCTCCTGGTGATGCGGCGGCTCCAGCTGGATGGACACAAGCCCCTGGGGCTCGTGGGCGGCTCGACCGGGCTCATCGGCGACCCGCGACAGAGCTCCGAAAGGACGCTGAACTCCCGCGAAGTCGTGGCCGAGTGGGTCGAGGCCTTGCGTGGGCAGGTTCGTCGCTTCTTGTCCTTCGAGGGGGACAACGCGGCCCGGATGGTCAACAACCTCGATTGGACGGGCGGACTCTCGGCCATCGACTTCCTGCGCGACATCGGGAAGAACTTCCGTGTCGGCACGATGATCAAGAAGGAGATCGTCTCCAAGAGGCTCAACTCGGAGGAAGGGATCTCCTACACCGAGTTCAGCTACCAGATCCTGCAGGGCATGGACTTCCTGGAGCTCTACAGGCAGTACGGATGCACCTTGCAATCCGGGGGATCGGACCAGTGGGGCAATCTGACGTCCGGTACGGAGTTGGTGCGCAAGGTCGAGGGCGAAACGGTCCACGCGATCGGCACGCCGCTCATCACGAATGCCGACGGAACCAAATTCGGGAAGTCCGAGGGCAATGCGATTTGGCTGGACCCGGAGCTGACGAGCCCGTACGCGTTCTACCAGTTCTGGCTCAACACCGCCGACGCCGACGTCGTCGATCGACTCAAGGTGTTCACGTTCCGCAGTCGCGCCGAGATCGAAGAACTCGGGCGGAAGACCGAAGAGGAGCCTTTCCGCCGGGAGGCGCAACGCGTCCTGGCCTATGACGTGTGCTCACTGGTGCACGGCGTGGAGGCCACGGAGAAGGTCATCGAGGCTTCACAAGCCTTGTTCGGCAAGGGGGACTTCGCCGCCCTCGACGAACAGACGCTCATGGCCGCAACCGCCGAACTGCCCCACGCGGAGGTCGACGGGAGCGACTTGTCCCTCGTCAACCTCCTCGTCAGCACCGAACTGTGCGAATCCAAGTCGGCCGCCCGCCGGACCCTCAAGGAAGGCGGAGCGGCGGTCAACAACGTCAGGGTCAGCGGGGAGGAAGCCGTCGTCGAGGCGGACCAGCTCCTGCACGGCAAGTACGCCATCATCAGGCGAGGAAAGAAGAACATGGCCGTGGTGACCGTGCGTCCCTAGGGGTCCGCTCGTCGCCAGAGGACCAGGAGCCTCAGTCGAAAACAGCCCGGTTGCCGCCTCCTCGGAGGCGGCAACCGGGCTGTTTTTCCTTGTGGTGGTGGGGTTGTGTGGTTTGTGTTGTGTTTCACTCGGGTGTGGGTTGGTGTTTGGTGGTGGTGGTGTGTAGAGTCTTTTGTTGTCGCCGCGAGGCTCGGGGGCTTGTTCTGACAGGTTCTTCCGGTTCTGGTCTTGGTGCGTGACTGTTCTCGAAGGTTTTTCTTCATTCTTTTGCCTGGTGTGCTGGGTGCGGCTGTGTGTCGTGGTCTGGTGGGCTGGGTAGGGGGTTCGGGTTCGGTTTGCGGGCTGGGTTTGGTTCTGGTAGGTTGGAGAAGTTGCCGCGATGGTTTTTCGTGGTGGTGCGACCGGCACTGGTTTTTCCTCATTTTTTGTGTGGGGTTGGTTGGTGTGTGGTTTGTTGTTTGAGAACTCAATAGTGTGCTTTGTTTGAATGTTGTACCAAGTTTTTTGAATTCTTGTTGGTTTCAACATTGCCTGGCAGGCGTGGTGCTGTCACCTCCGTGATGGTGGCCTGTTGGGGTTTTATTTTGTTGGGCCACGGGTTTTTCTTTTTGTTTTTTAACGGAGAGTTTGATCCTGGCTCAGGACGAACGCTGGCGGCGTGCTTAACACATGCAAGTCGAACGCTGAAGCTGGGTGCTTGCACCTGGTGGATGAGTGGCGAACGGGTGAGTAATACGTGAGTGACCTTCCTTGGACTCTGGGATAAGCCCGGGAAACTGGGTCTAATACCGGATACGACCAGTCCTCGCATGGGGTGCTGGTGGAAAGGGTTTGTACTGGTTCTTGATGGGCTCACGTCCTATCAGCTTGTTGGTGAGGTAATGGCTTACCAAGGCGACGACGGGTAGCCGGCCTGAGAGGGTGACCGGCCACACTGGGACTGAGACACGGCCCAGACTCCTACGGGAGGCAGCAGTGGGGAATATTGCACAATGGGCGCAAGCCTGATGCAGCGACGCCGCGTGGGGGATGACGGCCTTCGGGTTGTAAACCTCTTTCAGCAGGGAAGAAGCGAAAGTGACGGTACCTGCAGAAGAAGCGCCGGCTAACTACGTGCCAGCAGCCGCGGTAATACGTAGGGCGCAAGCGTTGTCCGGAATTATTGGGCGTAAAGAGCTCGTAGGCGGTTTGTCGCGTCTGCTGTGAAAGCCCGGGGCTCAACCCCGGGTGTGCAGTGGGTACGGGCAGGCTGGAGTGCAGTAGGGGAGACTGGAATTCCTGGTGTAGCGGTGAAATGCGCAGATATCAGGAGGAACACCGATGGCGAAGGCAGGTCTCTGGGCTGTTACTGACGCTGAGGAGCGAAAGCATGGGGAGCGAACAGGATTAGATACCCTGGTAGTCCATGCCGTAAACGTTGGGCACTAGGTGTGGGGGACATTCCACGTTTTCCGCGCCGTAGCTAACGCATTAAGTGCCCCGCCTGGGGAGTACGGCCGCAAGGCTAAAACTCAAAGGAATTGACGGGGGCCCGCACAAGCGGCGGAGCATGCGGATTAATTCGATGCAACGCGAAGAACCTTACCAAGGCTTGACATACACCGGATCGCAGCAGAGATGTTGTTTCCCTTCGGGGCTGGTGTACAGGTGGTGCATGGTTGTCGTCAGCTCGTGTCGTGAGATGTTGGGTTAAGTCCCGCAACGAGCGCAACCCTCGTTCTATGTTGCCAGCACGTTGTGGTGGGGACTCATAGGAGACTGCCGGGGTCAACTCGGAGGAAGGTGGGGATGACGTCAAATCATCATGCCCCTTATGTCTTGGGCTTCACGCATGCTACAATGGCCGGTACAATGGGTTGCGATACTGTGAAGTGGAGCTAATCCCAAAAAGCCGGTCTCAGTTCGGATTGGGGTCTGCAACTCGACCCCATGAAGTCGGAGTCGCTAGTAATCGCAGATCAGCAACGCTGCGGTGAATACGTTCCCGGGCCTTGTACACACCGCCCGTCAAGTCACGAAAGTTGGTAACACCCGAAGCCGATGGCCCAACCCTTGTGGGGGGAGTCGTCGAAGGTGGGACTGGCGATTGGGACTAAGTCGTAACAAGGTAGCCGTACCGGAAGGTGCGGCTGGATCACCTCCTTTCTAAGGAGCTCAACTTTTGGTTGGCCATGTCCGTGCACGAGTGTTGTGCGGGTGGTTTGCTCATGGGTGGAATGCGATATTCAGTGGTTGCATGGTGGCATCGTTGTGGTGTTGTTGTGTGGCTGGGCAGAGTGCACTGTTGGGTTTTGAGGCAATGAGCCGTGTGGTTGTTGTCTTGGTGCCTGTGCGCCGTGCTGGGTGCCTCCTGGTTGGGGGTGTTTGGTGTGGTGTGATGGGTTGTTGTTTGAGAACTATATAGTGGACGCGAGCATCTTGGGGTTCCTGCCTGTTGTGGGTGGGTTCCCTGGTGATTGTTTATGTGAATGCCTTTGTGGTGATCATTTGTGTGTAAATCGTTAAGGGCGCACGGTGGATGCCTGGGCACAAGAAGCCGATGAAGGACGTGTGAATCTGCGATAAGCCTCGGGGAGTCGATAACTGGGCTGTGATCCGAGGGTGTCCGAATGGGGAAACCCCGCTGCTTGTCAAGGGCAGTGACCCGCACCTGAATGTATAGGGTGTGTGGAGGGAACGGGGGGAAGTGAAACATCTCAGTACCCTCAGGAAGAGAAAATAATAATGATTCTGTTAGTAGTGGCGAGCGAACGCGGATGAGGCTAAACCTGTGGTGTGTGATACCGGCAAGGGGTTGCATCACGGGTGTTGTGGGGCGCACTTTTACTGGTTCTTGTCTGGCTGGTGGTGTGCAGTGTTGTGGTAGGCGAATCATCTGGGATGGTGGACCGGAGTGGGTGAGAGTCCCGTAGTCGAAACCATGGTACTGGCATTGTGTGTGTTCCCGAGTAGCACGGGGCTCGTGGAATCTCGTGTGAATCTGCCAGGACCACCTGGTAAGCCTGAATACTTTCTTGTGACCGATAGTGTATCAGTACCGTGAGGGAATGGTGAAAAGTACCCCGTGAGGGGAGTGAAATAGTACCTGAAACCGTGTGCCTACAAGCCGTCAGAGCATCGTTGTGGTGTGATGGCGTGCCTTTTGAAGAATGAGCCTGCGAGTTAGTGCTGTGTCGCGAGGTTAACCCGTGTGGGGTAGTCGTAGCGAAAGCGAGTCTGAAGAGGGCGTATCAGTGGCACGGTCTAGACCCGAAGCGGAGTGATCTACCCATGGCCAGGTTGAAGCGTGTGTAAGAGCGCGTGGAGGACCGAACCCACTTCAGTTGAAAATGGAGGGGATGAGCTGTGGGTAGGGGTGAAAGGCCAATCAAACTCTGTGATAGCTGGTTCTCCCCGAAATGCATTTAGGTGCAGCGTCGTGTGTTGCTTGTCTGAGGTAGAGCTACTGGTTGGCTGATGGGCCTTTACGGGTTACTGACGTCAGCCAAACTCCGAATGCGGGCAAGTGTAAGCGCGGCAGTGAGACAGTGGGGGATAAGCTTCATTGTCGAGAGGGAAACAGCCCAGATCATCGACTAAGGCCCCTAAGCGTGTGCTAAGTGGGAAAGGATGTGGAGTTGCTGAGACAACCAGGAGGTTGGCTTAGAAGCAGCCATCCTTGAAAGAGTGCGTAATAGCTCACTGGTCAAGTGATTCTGCGCCGATAATGTAGCGGGGCTCAAGCACACCGCCGAAGTCGTGACAATACCGTTGTGGTGTTGGGTAGGGGAGCGTCGTGTACTGCGGTGAAGCTGTCGTGTGAACGTATGGTGGAGTGTACGCGAGTGAGAATGCAGGCATGAGTAGCGAATGATGCGTGGGAAACGTATCCGCCGAATGATCAAGGGTTCCAGGGTCAAGCTAATCTTCCCTGGGTTAGTCGGGGCCTAAGGCGAGGCCGACAGGCGTAGTCGATGGATAACGGGTTGATATTCCCGTACCGACGAAGGACCGTCCATACCAAGCCGGTGATACTAACCGTCCGGGTCGTGCTGTGTGCTTCCTTGTGGAGTGCTGGTGCGTGCCTGCACGGGACCTGATCCGGGGCGGTAAACGCATTAACGGGTGTGACGCAGGAAGGTAGCCGGGCCACGCGGTGGTTGTCGTGGTCTAAGCATGTAGGGTTGGTCGTTGTTAAATGCGCGGCCTGTGTGCCTGAGATGTGATGGGACCCCTTATTGTGGGGGGATCCGGTGATCCTATGCTGTCGAGAAAAGCATCGGCGTGAGGTTCTAGTTGCCCGTACCCTAAACCGACACAGGTGATCAGGTAGAGAATACTAAGGCGTTCGAGAGAATCATGGTTAAGGAACTCGGCAAAATGCCCCCGTAACTTCGGGAGAAGGGGGACCTTGAGCGTGAGCTGCCCGTGCGGTGGTGAGCGTGTAGGGGTCGCAGAGACCAGGGGGAAGCGACTGTTTATCAAAAACACAGGTCCGTGCGAAGTCGCAAGACGATGTATACGGACTGACTCCTGCCCGGTGCTGGAAGGTTAAGAGGACTCGTTAGGCCCCTTTTTTTGGGGGTCGAAGCGGAGAATTTAAGCCCCAGTAAACGGCGGTGGTAACTATAACCATCCTAAGGTAGCGAAATTCCTTGTCGGGTAAGTTCCGACCTGCACGAATGGAGTAACGACTTCCCTGCTGTCTCAACCATGAACTCGGCGAAATTGCAGTACGAGTAAAGATGCTCGTTTCGCGCAGCAGGACGGAAAGACCCCGTGACCTTTACTATAGTTTGGTATTGGTGTTCGGTGTGGCTTGTGTAGGATAGGTGGGAGATTGTGAAGCTACGGCGCTAGTCGTGGTGGAGTCGTTGTTGAAATACCACTCTGGTCATATTGGATGTCTAACCTCGGCCCATGATCTGGGTCAGGGACAGTGCCTGATGGGTAGTTTAACTGGGGCGGTTGCCTCCTAAAGAGTAACGGAGGCGCCCAAAGGTTCCCTCAGCCTGGTTGGCAATCAGGTGTTGAGTGCAAGTGCACAAGGGAGCTTGACTGTGAGACTGGCAGGTCGAGCAGGGACGAAAGTCGGGACTAGTGATCCGGCGGTTCATTGTGGAATGGCCGTCGCTCAACGGATAAAAGGTACCTCGGGGATAACAGGCTGATCTTGCCCAAGAGTTCATATCGACGGCATGGTTTGGCACCTCGATGTCGGCTCGTCGCATCCTGGGGCTGGAGTTGGTCCCAAGGGTTGGGCTGTTCGCCCATTAAAGCGGCACGCGAGCTGGGTTCAGAACGTCGTGAGACAGTTCGGTCCCTATCCGCTGCGTGCGTTGGAGAATTGTGGAGGCCTGTCCTTAGTACGAGAGGACCGGGACGGACGAACCTCTGGTATGTCAGTTGTACCGCCAGGTGCATGGCTGATTGGCTACGTTCGGGAAAGATAACCGCTGAAGGCATCTAAGCGGGAAGCTTGCTTCGAGATGAGTTCTCCTTGCCCCTTTTGTGGGTGTGAGGCTCCCTGTAGATGACGGGGTTGATAGGCCGGGTATGGAAGCCAGGACTGAAGACTGGTGGAGTTGACCGGTACTAATAGGCCGAAGGTTTATACACAATACACTCCCCGCTTTGTGGTGGGGCTGTTGGGTGGTTGCTGCGAGGGTTTGTAGATGATTGTTGTGTGTTCGTGTTCACTGTATGGTTTTGAAACAACAACCTGTTGTGGGTGTGTTGTTTGATTGGTTTTCACCATGCCAGTCCCGCGTGTTGTGTGGGTTGGTGTGTGTGGTTGGTTTTTTCGGTGGTTATGGCAAGAGGGGTACACCCGGTCTCATTCCGAACCCGGTAGTTAAGGCTCTTAGCGCTGATGGTACTGCACCCGGAAGGTGTGTGGGAGAGTAGGTCGCCGCCGAAAATATTCTTTGGGGGAGTGCGTACGTGCGCGAGGGGTTTTTGCTCCTTGTGTGTGTGCTCACTCCCCCCCTTCTTTTGTTTAACCACAAAAGGGCGGGCGCACCGCCAGTTTTGTTGGGGCCGTGTTTCTGTCGGTTGCCGGGTTGGAGCTCCTGGCGGCTGCCGGAAGCGCGGCCCTTTTTCGTGCCACCAGGCCGGTGTTCCCTTTGTGGGCTCTTCGCAGTTGAGGGGGTAGGTGGCTGAGCGCGTCGGTCGCCGGATGAGGGTCGAGGCCTTCCGATGATGGAAGTTCTCACACTGACCATCTGCCGGAAGACCTCGACGTGCACCACGCTACCTTCGCGACCCCTGATCTGACCGTGTTCTGCCATCTCGACGAGCTCGGCCTCGTGGCCACCGGTCAGCTTTTTGAGCCGGATCGCGCGGTGATCGAGTGCCGCGTCGCCGAGCCGGATCCGTGGTGCCGGGGATGCGGTAGCCAGGCGCTCTCGCGCGGGACGGACACGCGGCGTCTCGCCCACGAGCCGTTCGGTCATCGCCCGACGACGCTGCTGGTCCGGGTCCGCCGCTACAAGTGCTCGGGATGCGGACGGTCCTGGCGTGAGGACCTCACGGCAGCGGCGCCCGAGCGAGCCAAGCTGTCCCGTAGCGGGATGCGGTGGGCGTTGGAAGCGCTCGTGATCGACCACCTCACCGTCGCCCGCGTCGCCGCCGGACTCGGTGTCGGTTGGCACACGGCGAACAACGCGGTCCTCGCTGAAGGGCGTCGAGTGCTGATCGACGATCCCGCCCGGTTCGACGGCGTCGCCGTGATCGGCGTCGACGAGCACGTCTGGCGCCACACGAGAGTCGGCGACAAGTACGTCACCGTCATCATCGACCTCACCCCGAACCGCGACAAGACCGGCCCCGCCCGTCTGCTGGACATGATCGAGGGTCGCTCGAAAGCCGTGTTCAAGACCTGGCTCGCCGCACGCCCGCAGGACTGGCGCGATGGTGTCGAGGTCGTCGCGATGGACGGGTTCACCGGCTTCAAGACCGCCGTCAGCGAGGAGCTCCCGGACGCGCAGGCGGTGATGGACCCGTTCCACGTCGTCCGCCTCGCCGGCGACGCCCTCGACACCTGCCGTCGTCGCGTCCAGCAGTGCCTGCACGGCCGGCGGGGCCGCAAAAACGATCCGCTCTACAAGGCCCGCCGCATCCTCCACACCGGCGCGCAGCTGCTCACTGACCGGCAGCAGACCCGTCTCGAGGCACTGTTCGCGGTCTCCGAGCACGTCGAGGTCGAGGCGACCTGGGGCATCTACCAGCGCGTGATCGCCGCCTACCGCGAACCCGATCGGAAGACGGCGAAGAAGCTGATGACAGCCGTCATCGATTCCGTCTCCAGCGGCGTCCCCGCCGCGCTCGTGGAGGTCCGCAAGCTCGGCCGCACGCTCAAGCAGCGCGCCGCCGACATCCTCGCGTTCTTCGACCGGCCCGGCACGTCCAACGGGCCAACAGAGGCGATCAACGGGCGCCTGGAACACCTCCGCGGCTCCGCCCTCGGATTCCGGAACCTCACGAACTACATAGCCCGATCGCTGCTCGACACCGGCGGCTTCAGGAACCACCTACACCCTCAAATGCGATGAGCCCCTTTGTGACCCGTCCTTCCCTCAGCGATTTGTGATCCACATCCCGCCGGTGGTTATGTGGTCCCTGGCACATCTCGATGAGGAGGCTATGGATGTCCGATCAGGGAACCACGCTCGATCGCGATTCCGGAGGACCATTGTCCGGTATCGTCGTTGCGGATTTCTCCCGCGTGTTGGCGGGACCGTATTGCACGATGCTGTTGGCGGACCTCGGAGCGACGGTCATCAAGGTCGAAGGGCCAACCGGGGACGATACCCGGCAGTGGAAGCCCCCTCAGCGAGACGGCGAAAGCACATATTATCTCGGTGTCAACCGTGGCAAGCATGGCCTCCAACTGGACATGAAGAACCCGGACGACCTGCAAACGGCCTATAGGCTGATTGATACCGCGGATGTCTTCATCGAAAACTACAAGCCCGGCGGCCTCGAGAAATTCGGGTTGGACGAGGCATCCGTGGCTCGACGGTGGCCCCGTCTCATCCATGCGAGCATCACGGGTTTCGGGACCCAAGGCGGCGCCTCACTGCCGGGCTACGATCTGCTGGCACAGGCTGTCTCCGGCATGATGGACCTGACCGGGTCAGCCGATGGTCCTCCTCAGCGCATGGGTGTCGCGCTCTTCGACGTCGTCACCGGGTTGCACGCGGCCGTCGGAATTTTGGCTGCCCTGCGTGAGCGGGAGACCTCCGGCCAGGGCCAGCATCTGTCCCTCGATCTGCTCTCCTCGGCGCTGTCCGGACTGGCGAACCAGACGTCCGGCTACGTCGGTGCGGGCAATGTGCCCCACAGGATGGGCAACGAACACCCCAGCCTCTTTCCCTACGGCCCGTTCGATACGAACGACGGGCAGCTCGTCATTTGTGTCGGCAACGACGCCCAGTTCCGCGTGCTTGCAGGAGAGCTCGGACGGCCGGAACTCGCAGAGGACCCGAAATTCTCGACCATGCCCGAGCGCAATCGGCATCGTTCCGAGCTGAGGGGGATCATCGAAGACGTTCTGCGAGGTCGTGGCTCCGACGCATGGTTCCGCCAGTTGAGGGAAGCAGGGCTCCCGTGCTCTCCGATTCTTGACGTCGCCGGCGGAGTCGACTTCGCCCATGAACTCGGACTCGAGCCTGTGGTGTATGCAGGTTCGGACGACGACGCCGTCCCCGGCATCAAGAATCCTATTGGCTTCAGTCGCACCCAGACTTCCTACTCGAAGAGGCCCCCGGGCGTTGACCAGGACCGCGAAGCGATCCTGGACTGGTTGGCGCAGCGCGCCGACCACGGCACCGGATCCCCCTTCGAACAGACCACAGCAGAGTAAGGAATTCATCTCATGTCGAAACACCCCACCGATTTGCTCAACATCGAATCGCAGTTCTCGGACACCGAGCTCGACGTCAGGGACCGGGTAGCCGAGTTCGTCGACCGGAGGATCCGCCCCAATATCGCCGAATGGTTCGATCAGGCGATACTTCCCACCGAGCTCCTGCCCGAGATGGCGGAGCTGGGTTTGTTCGGGATGCACCTGAACGGATACGGCTGCGCGGGACGATCTGCCGTCGAATACGGTCTGGCGATGCAGGAGCTCGAGGCGGGCGACGCAGGGTTGCGCACCGTCGTCTCCGTCCAAGGCTCGCTGGCCATGTCGGCGATCTACAAGAACGGTTCCGAGGAGCAGAAACAGAAGTGGCTGCCGAAGATGGCCTCGGGCGAGATCATCGGGTGCTTCGGACTCACCGAGCCGACCGCGGGCTCCGACCCGTCGTCCATGCTGACCAACGCCCACAAAGAGGGCGACGAGTGGGTGCTCAACGGCCACAAACGCTGGATCGGTCTGGCCAGCATCGCCGGCGTCGCCGTGATCTGGGCCAAAGTGCCTGCGGAGGATTCGGGTACCCCCGGTCACGGGAAAGACGGTCACGTCGTTCGCGGATTCATCGTGCCCACCGATACACCGGGTTTCACCGCGGAGCCCATTCAGCAGAAACTTTCCATGCGTGCGTCCTTGCAGTGCACCATCGATTTCGACAACGTGCGCCTGCCCGCCGACGCGATCCTCCCGGAGAACCCCGGATTGCGCGGACCGTTCGCGTGCCTGACCGAAGCGAGGTACGGGATCATCTGGGGAGCCATGGGGTCGGCCCGTGACTCCGTGGAGGCCGCCTTGGACTATGCGCAGGAGCGCGAACAGTTCGGCCGGCCGCTGAGCTCCTACCAGTTGACCCAGAAGAAGCTGGTGGACATGTCCCTGGAGAACAACAAGGGTCAGCTTCTGGCGCTGAGGATCGGACGAGCCAAGGACGAAGGCACGATTGAGAACCACATGATCTCCGTCGGGAAGCTGAACAACGCCCGGACCGCGATCGAGATCTGTCGCGAAGCGCGCACCGTGTTGGGCGGTAACGGGATCACCGGCGACTACCCGCCACTGCGGCACGCCAACAACCTCGAGTCGGTCAGGACGTATGAAGGTACCGATGAGGTGCACACGCTGATTCTTGGGCAGAAGCTCACGGGGCAGAACGCCTTCCGGTAGGACGCCGAGGCGTACGTCATGCGCGAAGTCCGCACCCCGGATGCCCTGAACGGCATCCGGGGTGCGTAAACTTTGTCCCAGGACCGGACGGCGTCGACCGACGTCGACGCCGCCCGTACAACGCAGACAGAGGAGAACCAATTTGGCTCAGGACGACCGCAGGGATTCGCAACGCGGGGGAAACCGGAACCGTGGGTCGGAGCGGGGTGCCTTCGATCGCAAGGGCGGCAAGGCCTACCGGAACAGGGACGGCGGCCGCGGCAACGATCGGGAGCGCCGCTTCAACGACCGCAAACCGTACGGCAGCTCCGACAGGGACCCGCGGCGTCGCGACCAGGATCCTCAGGGCCGATTCGAACGGGACCACCGCGAGCAGAAGCCGTCCAGGGCCGGATACCGTCAGTCCCGTCCCAAGGCACCCGAAATCGACGAAGAAGTCACCGGCAAGGAGCTGGACAAGTCGGTCCTGCGCGAGCTGCGTGTCCTGGAGAAGGACAACGCGGAGGCCGTCGGCAAACACCTCGTGATGGCCAGCCAGTACCTCGAGGTCGACCCGGAATTCGCCCTTGAGCACGCTCAGGCGGCGGTGCGTCGCGGGGGCCGAGTCGCAGCCGTGAGGGAAGCTGCCGCGATCGCGGCCTATGTCGCCGAGCGCTTCGACACGGCCTTGCGGGAGCTCAGAACCCACCGCCGCATGACCGGCAGCAACGAGCACATTGCGCTGATCGTCGACTCGGAGAGAGCCCTCGGACGGGGGCAGAAGGCCCTCGAGACGGCCCAGGACCCGAGCCTGACCGATCTGACCGGTTCCCAGAAGGCGGAGCTGGCCATGGTCGTCTCCGGAATCCACCGGGACCAGGGTGACCTCGAGAAGGCCAAGTCAGCGCTCGAGATCCCTGAGCTGAACCGCAACAAGGCCTTTTCCTACAGCCCGCGCCTGTTCAGCGCCTACGCGGACGTTCTCGAGGACATGGGTCGCGCGAAGGAAGCAACCTCGTGGGCGCGCCTGGCCGTCGTCGCCGAAGCGGCCTTGGGCCAGGGGCAGTTCGAGGAGCCGGAAATCTACGAGATCGAGGTCCTTCCGGACGAAGAGCCCGCCGCCCCTGCTCCGGACGACGAAGAAGGCGTCGATCTCACCGAAGCCATGATCGACCAGAAGGAGACAGGCGCTCCGGGCCCGACGGACGAGCTGTCCTCTCCCGACCATGAGGAGCTGACCCCGGCCGGCGGACCGACCCCTGACCCTGAGGCCGTCGAGGAGGCTTCCCGGGAGGCGGAAGAGGAGGGCGACGTCGTCGAACGAGACGAGACGGGCCTCGATCCGGAGACGCAACCCGTCCAGGAGACCCGTGGAGAGGACGACTGATCCGTCCATGAGTTGGCTGATTTCCTCTTTCGACGCGATACTCTCCGACCTCGATGGTGTGGTCTACGCGGGACCTGATCCGATCGACGGCGCGGTCGAATCACTCAACCGCGCGGTCGCCGACGGCATCGCGGTCGCCTACGTGACCAACAACGCCTCACGTTCGGTCGATGCCGTGGCGGAACATCTGAACTCCCTGGGGCTGACGACCGATGGTCACCACGTCGTCAGCTCCGCCCAGGCGGCCGCCAGCCTCGCAGTCGACCATTTGGGATCCGGCGCGTCGGTGGGCATCTGCGGTTCCGAGGCTCTGGCCGATTGTGCGAGGTCGGCCGGGCTCGAGGTGGTCGGACTCGAGGACGGTCCTCAGGCCGTTCTCCAAGGATTCGATCCGGGTCTGGGATGGCAGGAGCTTGCCGATGCCTCATACGCGCTGGCCGACAGGGACGTTCTGTGGGTCGTCTCCAACACGGACATGACGATCCCCAAGGAGCGCGGGATTGCTCCCGGGAACGGGACCCTGGTTCATGCGGTGTCCGCAGCCACGCGTCGGGAACCACTCGTTGCGGGCAAGCCCGGTGCCACGATTTTCACCACGATCGTCGAGAGGCTCGACGTCGAACGCCCCGTCGTCGTCGGTGACCGCCTGGACACGGACATTTCCGGCGCACACCAGGCGGGCCTCCCCAGCATCGCCGTCATGACAGGTGTCCAGACGATGAGCGACGTGCTCGAGGCACGGACCGAGGAGCGCCCCACGTACGTCGTGGGCACTCTGAGGGAACTGTTCGAGGAATACCGGCAGCCCGAGGTCAGTGGGGGTGAGGGGGCCGCGGTCGCCGAGATCGACGGTGCGGCCCGCGCGGAGGCCGACGCGACCACCGTCCGCACCCAGGTGAGAGAGGGAACCCCCAGTCTCCTGGGTTGGCGGACGGCCATGGCCGCATGGTGGGCCGCACATCCTCGGGAGAACGAAGAGACCCGTCCGGAGGTCGTGTGGTCATGAGCGAGGAAGAGAACGCGGCGGGCGAGGCGAACGACGCCGAACGGGTCAACGACACCGCGGAAGAACTCTCCGAAGCGGCGTCGGCCCGCGCCGAGCAACGAACTGCGGCTCTGGACGCTTTCGCGCATCGGGGCACCGCGGACTCGCTCGACGAGATTCTGGATCTGCTCGATGAATCGCCCGTGGACGAGCACGCCGAAATCTTTGACAGGCTGCACGGGGAATTGCGTCGCCTGCTGGACCAGGACCCCTCGGCCCTCCCGAAGGGGCTCGTGGACAGCATCGCCAGGCCGGCCTCGGCCGGGGGAGACGACCCGGAGACCACGGACGGGACCGAGTGAGGCTGGACAAGCACCTGGTGCAGCTCGGGAGCGCATCGTCGCGCACACTGGCCGCGAAACTCGTGGCCGATGGGCGGGTCGCCGTGAACGGGAAGACCATCCGCAAGGCCGCTCACGAGGTGGGCGCAGAGGACGAGATCACGGTCTCTCCGTCGGTCGACCACGAATACGTCAGCCGCGCCGGCCACAAGCTCGCGGGGGCGCTCCGGGCCTTCCCGGACGTCGTCGTTCGCGACCGCAGGTGCCTTGACGCGGGCGCCTCGACGGGCGGATTCACCCAGGTCCTGCTGGAAGCAGAAGCCCGCCACGTCGTCGCGGTGGATGTGGGGCACGGACAGCTGAGCCCGATGGTCGAACGCGACCCGCGGGTCGAGTCCATCGAGGGACTGAACGTTCGGAACATCGTTCCGGGGGCGATCGGCGGACCGGTGGACCTGACGGTCGGGGACCTCTCCTTCATCTCCCTGACCCTGGTGATCGGCCCCCTGGCCGATGTCACACGCCCCGGCGGCGATCTGATCCTGATGGTCAAGCCGCAGTTCGAGGTCGGTCGGTCGAAGCTCGGCAAAGGCGGCGTGGTGCGAAACAGGCAGGACCGCGCCGCGGCCATCGAGGCGGTCCGAGCTGCCGCCGAGGACCATGGTCTGCAGATCGTGGCAGGCCAGGATTCGAGACTGCCGGGCCAGGACGGAAACCTCGAATACTTCCTGCATCTTCGCAGACCGGACACCGATCCGACGGGGCAAGAGTCCAACGCGCCGCCGGCGGGTACCGCATCCGGAAAGCCTTAAAGTGTCAGTCTCGTCGCCTAATGTAGGAATACGGATTCCGCGTCGGAACCACACTTGCTCCCATCGGAAGGCACACAGCACATGAGTCGGAAGATCCTCTTGTTCGCGCACACCGGTCGCCCGGAAGCCACCACGGCGGCGGCCCAGGCGTGCGTGCGCCTCCGGGAGGCCGGGCTGATTCCGGTCATGAGCCGAGGGGACCTGGAGATACTCCGGGGCACCGAGGCCGAATCCGTGGGCGTGCAGGTGATCAACGAAAACGTTGCTCTGGACGACATTGAACTGGGCGTCGTCCTGGGCGGTGACGGGTCCGTCCTGCGGGCGGCCGAAATCATCCGTCACACCGATATTCCCCTGATCGGCGTGAACCTGGGCCACGTGGGATTTCTGGCGGAATCCGAGCGGAGTGATCTGGACGAGACGGTGGACCACATCGTCAACCGGACGTACACGGTCGAGGAACGCATGGCGATCGACGTCGTCGTGTGGTGCCAGGGCCAGATCCTGACCCACACGTGGGCTCTCAACGAGGCGTCCATCGAAAAGGGCAACCGGGAAAAGATGATCGAGGTCGTGATCGAAGTCGACGGACGGCCGCTGAGCACGTTCGGCTGCGACGGGGTCGTGCTGGCCAGCCCCACCGGGTCCACCGCGTACGCCTTCTCCGGAGGGGGGCCCATCGTGTGGCCGGAGGTCGAGGCCATGCTCATGGTCCCGCTGAGCGCCCACGCGCTCTTCGCCCGCCCGATGGTGACCGCTCCGTCCTCGACGATGGCCGTGGAAGTGCTCCCGGCCAACGGACATTACGGGGTCCTGTGGTGTGACGGGCGCCGGACCAATGAGCTGCCCCCGGGTTCACGCATCGAAGTGAAGCGCTCGGACAAGCCGGTACGGCTCGCCCGGATCCACCCGGCCCCGTTCTCCGAGCGGCTGGTCAAGAAATTCGACCTCCCGACGCGCGGCTGGAGAGGACCCGTACGCCGACACCGTGGCGAGAACGACCGTGGGGAGATACAGGACTCATGATCGAAGAAATCCACATCCGGGACCTGGGCGTCATCACGGATGCGACCCTCCCGCTGGGGCCGGGACTGACGGTTCTGACGGGCGAAACCGGCGCGGGCAAAACCATGGTCGTGACCGCGCTGGGCATGCTCCTCGGCGCCAGGTCCGACGCCGCCGCGGTACGTTCCGGCGCGAAGTCGGCGTTGTCCCAGGCCGTCGTCCGCCTTCCGGATGATCACGCTGCCCTGAAACTGACGGATGACGCCGGGGGAGAAGCCCACCCGATCGAAGGTGACGACCTCGCGGACGAGCTCCCTCACGAGCTGATCCTTTCGCGCACCGTCAACGCCTCGGGGCGGTCCAGGGCGACCATCGGTGGTGCCGCGGCCCCCATCGGTGTCCTGGCACGCGTCGGCGAGACCCTCGTGGCCGTCCACGGGCAGTCGGACCAACTCCGTCTGCGCTCCGCCGAGGCGCAACGCAGCGCGTTGGACTCCTACGCAGGCAACAAGCTGGCAACCGCTCTCAAGAAATACCGCGCGAACTACGAAGAATACCGATCGGCGGCTCGAGAACTCCGTGAGGTCAGGGAGAACGCCAGGGCGCGAGCCTTCGAGGCTCAGAGCCTCGGCCAGGCGCTCAAGGAAATTGACTCCGTCAAGCCGCAACCGGGGGAGGAGGAATCCCTCGACGCCGAATCCGCGCGCCTGACCAACCTCGAGCAATTGCGCGGGGCTGCTCAAACGGCCCAGGGCGCACTCGTGGGCGGGAACGACGCCGACCTGGAAGCCGTTACCGTGTCCGTGCTCCTGGATTCGGCGCACAGAGCGCTCGCCCAGGAAGCGGAAGAGGACCCCGCGCTCGCCGCACTCGCCAAAAGGGTCCGTGACCTGATGATCCAGGCCTCGGACATCGGGGATGAGCTCTCGGGCTACCTCTCGGACCTCAACGCCGAGGGCCCGGGGAAGCTGAGCGAGGTCGAGGCCCGGCGCTCGGCGCTGAAGAAGCTCACGCGGAAGTACGGTGCCGATATCGCCGAGGTCCTGCAATGGGCCGAGACCAACAGGGCCAGACTCGACCAACTCAGCGATGATCCCGCGCGTTCCGAGGCTCTCGAGGAAAAATTGCGGACCCTCCGCCAGGACATGAACCAGCAGTCGCTGGAACTCATGGACTTGCGACGCGCTGCGGCGAAGAAACTTGCCGCGGCGGTATCCACCGAGTTGAAAGCCTTGGCGATGCCCAACGCATCGCTGGTCGTGGAGATCGAAGAGGCCGAGAAATTCGGGCCGGACGGCAAGGACACCATCGCCTTCAAACTCGCGCCCCATCAGGACGCGACCCCCCGCCCCCTGGGGAAGGGCGCTTCGGGCGGCGAGCTCTCGCGCGTCATGCTGGCTCTCGAAGTCGTCCTCGCGGAGGTCGACCCGGTGCCCACGTTCATTTTCGACGAGGTGGACGCCGGCGTGGGCGGCAAGGCCGCGGTCGAGATCGGAAAACGACTCGCGCATTTGGCCAAGCACGTCCAGGTCCTGGTGGTCACGCACTTGCCGCAGGTCGCGGCCTATGCGGATCGTCACGTGCTGGTTCTGAAATCCGATGATTCAACGGTGAGTCAGGTCAACGTGCTCTCGGTCGAAGAACGAACCGTGGAGCTGGCCCGAATGCTCGCGGGGCACGAGAATTCCGAGGCCGCACGCGCCCACGCGAAGGAGCTCCTGCAGGACGCTGACCAGCTCTGACGTCCCGTCCGACCCCTCGCGGACACCTGTCTCCGGTCACAATTCCTGGGCAGGCCGAGACCCTCGCGTGCTAGGCTTGAATTCCGTGGTGAACGATACTCAGACATCCCCGGCAAGCACTCCAAACGACGAAAAATTGACTCGCCAGATCTTCGTGACGGGTGGTGTCGCGTCGTCCCTGGGCAAGGGTCTGACCGCGTCAAGCCTCGGTCGCCTTCTGCGATCCCGCGGTCTTTCGGTGACCATGCAGAAACTGGATCCCTATCTGAACGTGGATCCGGGAACCATGAACCCCTTCCAGCACGGTGAAGTCTTCGTGACCGACGACGGCGCCGAAACCGACCTGGACATCGGGCACTACGAGCGTTTCCTGGACGAGAACCTGGACGCCTCGGCCAACGTGACGACCGGGCAGGTCTACTCCTCCGTGATCGCGAAGGAGCGCCGAGGCGAGTACCTGGGGGACACCGTCCAGGTCATCCCGCACATCACGGACGAGATCAAATCCCGCATGAGGCGCCGGGCCACAGGCGCCTCCGACGCCCCGGACATCATCATCACCGAGATCGGCGGAACGGTCGGGGACATCGAGTCCCAGCCTTTCCTGGAGGCGGCACGCCAAGTGCGTCGCGACGTCGGACGCAAGAACGTTTTCTTCCTCCACGTCTCACTGATCCCGTACATCGGGCCCTCGGGCGAGCTCAAGACCAAACCGACCCAGCACTCCGTGGCCGCGCTCCGCGGCCTGGGCATCATCCCGGACGCCCTGGTTCTCCGGTGCGTTCAGGACATTCCGGAGCCGCTCAAGGCCAAGGTCGGGGGAGCGTGCGACGTCGATACCGAAGCCGTGATCTCCTGCCCCGATGCGCCCAGCATCTACGACATCCCCAAGACGCTGTTCAATCAGGATCTGGACACCTACGTCCTCGACTACCTGGGTCTGGACTACCAGGACGCCGACTTCGAGGAATGGGACAAATTGCTCAAGGTGGTCCACGAGCCCACGCACGAGGTCACGATCGGTTTGGTCGGCAAGTACATCGACCTGCCCGATGCGTATCTTTCGGTTTCAGAAGCGCTCCGGGCCGGTGGTTTCGCCAACGACGCGAAGGTCAGGATCAAGTGGATCGCCTCTGACCTCTGCGCGCAGCCGGAGGGCGCCGCCCACCAGCTTGGCGACGTGGACGCGATCTGTGTCCCCGGCGGATTCGGGATCCGTGGTCTCGAAGGAAAACTCGGTGCGCTCACCTACGCCCGGGAGAACGGCATCCCCGCGCTCGGCCTCTGCCTGGGACTCCAGTGCATGGTCATCGAGTACGCCCGGAACGTCGTCGGCCTCGAGGATGCGTCCTCGACGGAATTCGAGCCGGAAACGACGACCCCGATGATCGCGACCATGGAGGAACAGAAACAGTTCGTCGAGGGCGCCGGTGACTTGGGCGGAACCATGCGACTGGGTCTGTACCCGGCCAAACTGGTCGAGGGGTCCGTGACCGCAAAGGCCTACGGCACGACGGAGGTCGAGGAGAGGCACCGTCACCGCTACGAGGTCAACAACGCCTACCGCGCGGATCTCGAAAAGGCGGGCCTCGTGGTCTCCGGGACGAGCCCGGACGGGCGTCTCGTCGAATTCGTGGAGTTGCCCGCCTCGGAACACCCGTACTATGTGGCGACGCAGGCCCACCCCGAATTGTTGTCGCGCCCGACACGGTCGCACCCGCTGTTCAGCGGATTGGTCGCGGCGGCCCTCGAACGCATCAAGTAGGCCTCCTGTCCAGAGCACACAGGGCCGCCGTCTCCCGATCGAGGGATGACGGCGGCCCTGCGTCTCCGTGCGGTCAGGTCCTGGCCGAGACCGCGAACTGTTCGAGGTCCACGACGCGATCGCAGCAGTCGGCGACGTCGCGGTCGTGGGTTGCGATCACGGCGCAGGCCCCCTGATCGGTCAGACGACGTATCGATTCGATGATCACGTGCCCGTTCGCGGAGTCGAGGGAGCCCGTCGGCTCATCCGCGAGGATCAACGAGGGCCTCTTGACCAGCACGGCCGCCAGAGCGACCCTTTGCTGTTCACCACCCGAGAGCCGGCAGACCTTGTCCTTCTCCCGGCCAGGCAGTCCGAACTCTCCCAGGGCCCGCGATATGTCCGAGGTGCTCGCGCGGCGTTCTCGCGGCATGATGCGGAGCGGGTCGACGATGTTCCTCTCGACCGATTCCGATTCGACGAGCGCGAAATTCTGGAACAGGTACCCGACGTGGTCCCGCCGGAATTTTCTCCTGACTGCCGCGGATGCGGGGTGCACGCTGATGCCGCCGATCGTGAGCGCGCCGCTGGCGGGTCGCGTCAGCGCTCCCAAGCAGTTGAGCAGCGTCGTCTTCCCGGACCCCGATGGCCCCATGATCGCGACCATTTCCCGTGGCTCGGCCGACATCTCGAGCCCGCCCCAGATCGGCCTCCCGCCGAGTTCCAGGCGACCGGATTCGAATCGAAGGTCGGACTTCACTGAATTCTTCCTCTCTCTTGGACGGCACGGCGAGCGAAGACAACGATCCCACCGCCCGAGAGCAGGAGGACAACGGCGCCCACCATCATTCCTGCTTGTGCCATGTACTCGATGTAGGTTCTGACCTCCCCGGATGACTTTTCTATGAGGACCATGGGATCCATGGCCTGCTGAATCAGGAAGCAGGTGAAAACCGGTATCGAGAGCCACACGGCACCCACGCCGGCGAGAGCGGGCCACGCGGCCATGAGCGGCCGCCAACCGAAGAGCTGCCTTCGGAAGAGCTGGTCCTTGCGGGCCGCCGCGTAGGTCGCAGCGAAGCCCAGGCACGAGAACGCGACCAGCACGGCATAGACTACGATCGCGAAACCCGTGGCCTGAAGGTTCACGATCGTCAGTTTGAGTGCGTGTGCCTGGTGGGCCAGTCCGGGCGACATCGGTGCGACGTAGTGTTCCGCCGCGGATCCGCGCAGACGGTCTGCCGCGACCCCACTGTCTTCCAGGAGGACGCCCCCGCGAGTCACCCACCAAGTGAGCGGACTGGGGTGGTCGATCAGGACCTGATCCGGTACGACCACTACGATGGGGTTTTCGACGAATTCGCGGTCGAAATTGTCCAAATCCCCATGGGTGAAGACTTCGCCCGTCGTGTCGATGGCCGACATTTTTGGATCATCCAGTTCGACGCCGGGGATCAGGCTGTCCGCCGTCAGGCCCTTGCTCGGGGCACCGCGGGGCACGAAGGTCTGGGTCGTCTTCGACCGTTCCACGTCCTCGATCACCAGGCGATCCGAAACCTCCTGGATTTTGTGGTGCCTCAGGTATTCGGGGTTGACGTAGACGATCGGGTAGCTGGACTCGGGGACGGCGTCGCCGTCGTCATTCTGTTGACTGATATCCGAGTAGCTGATGATCACGTTCCTCTGCCGAAGCTCCCGAGCCAGCCAATCCTCGATGGGCTTGCCCTCGGCCTCGCTCCAGGTCGACCCCGCGACGGGAAGAAAGGCGGCCTTGGGCGTTGACTGCCATTGCCCGTGGGCTCGAAGGTGCGAGGCCGCGAGACCATAGTCCTCGGACCAGGAACTGATCGATGCGAGAAGAAGTACTACGCAACTGACTTCGAGGAGGCAGAGCAGGGCGTACAACGATCTGACGGGTCTCTTGCCGGTCAGCGTCGCGGGAACCAGAATCCAACACAACAGCCCCAGAGCGATGAGCCTGCATGCAAGCACCGCGGCGATGAAGACAACAGTGAACGCCGCGCAGACGGCAAGATAGATGCCGAATGATGCGAGCCCGTTGTAGAAGTACAGAGCAACGCCAGCGACTCCGGCGGTAGCCGAGAAACCCGCGATCAGCGGGAACGCCCCGGACCGAAGATCACGACCAAGAATCCGCCAGATCGACCATCCGGCGAGCCGCAGGCGCGCGATTTTCTTGGAGCCTACCAAGGTGGTCGTGAGGGAGGCACACGAAGCCGAGATGAGGGGCTCTTCGCAGTTGAGGGGGTAGGTGGCTGAGCGCGTCGGTCGCCGGATGAAGGTCGAGGCCTTCCGATGATGGAAGTTCTCACACTGACCATCTGCCGGAAGACCTCGACGTGCACCACGCTACCTTCGCGACCCCTGATCTGACCGTGTTCTGCCATCTCGACGAGCTCGGCCTCGTGGCCACCGGTCAGCTTTTTGAGCCGGATCGCGCGGTGATCGAGTGCCGCGTCGCCGAGCCGGATCCGTGGTGCCGGGGATGCGGTAGCCAGGCGCTCTCGCGCGGGACGGACACGCGGCGTCTCGCCCACGAGCCGTTCGGTCATCGCCCGACGACGCTGCTGGTCCGGGTCCGCCGCTACAAGTGCTCGGGATGCGGACGGTCCTGGCGTGAGGACCTCACGGCAGCGGCGCCCGAGCGAGCCAAGCTGTCCCGTAGCGGGATGCGGTGGGCGTTGGAAGCGCTCGTGATCGACCACCTCACCGTCGCCCGCGTCGCCGCCGGACTCGGTGTCGGTTGGCACACGGCGAACAACGCGGTCCTCGCTGAAGGGCGTCGAGTGCTGATCGACGATCCCGCCCGGTTCGACGGCGTCGCCGTGATCGGCGTCGACGAGCACGTCTGGCGCCACACGAGAGTCGGCGACAAGTACGTCACCGTCATCATCGACCTCACCCCGAACCGCGACAAGACCGGCCCCGCCCGTCTGCTGGACATGATCGAGGGTCGCTCGAAAGCCGTGTTCAAGACCTGGCTCGCCGCACGCCCGCAGGACTGGCGCGATGGTGTCGAGGTCGTCGCGATGGACGGGTTCACCGGCTTCAAGACCGCCGTCAGCGAGGAGCTCCCGGACGCGCAGGCGGTGATGGACCCGTTCCACGTCGTCCGCCTCGCCGGCGACGCCCTCGACACCTGCCGTCGTCGCGTCCAGCAGTGCCTGCACGGCCGGCGGGGCCGCAAAAACGATCCGCTCTACAAGGCCCGCCGCATCCTCCACACCGGCGCGCAGCTGCTCACTGACCGGCAGCAGACCCGTCTCGAGGCACTGTTCGCGGTCTCCGAGCACGTCGAGGTCGAGGCGACCTGGGGCATCTACCAGCGCGTGATCGCCGCCTACCGCGAACCCGATCGGAAGACGGCGAAGAAGCTGATGACAGCCGTCATCGATTCCGTCTCCAGCGGCGTCCCCGCCGCGCTCGTGGAGGTCCGCAAGCTCGGCCGCACGCTCAAGCAGCGCGCCGCCGACATCCTCGCGTTCTTCGACCGGCCCGGCACGTCCAACGGGCCAACAGAGGCGATCAACGGGCGCCTGGAACACCTCCGCGGCTCCGCCCTCGGATTCCGGAACCTCACGAACTACATAGCCCGATCGCTGCTCGACACCGGCGGCTTCAGGAACCACCTACACCCTCAAATGCGATGAGCCGGTTTTTGCCGCCGGATCGCTGATATCCGAGGCAATCCACAGAATGTGATTCGCGATGAGAGGTGCGTCAGTCTCAACAATCCAGAGTGATGCGAAGGAAAAGATGGCCGCCGCCAGCGGAGCGAAAAGCAGAGTGAGTGATCTTCGCAGAAAATTCATGGGTGATCTATGAATAGGGTGGCTTTGGTTGGTTCCTCAGCGGTCACTCCATGCGCGAAGAAGTGGGTATATTGTTCGGTTCACAATTGTTTCCGTTTCTTGTGATGTTGGGATCGGCAAAGAAATTGTAATCCGAACCACTGGGGTTCGGAATAGTGTTCTCCGGGACTCCGTGGAGTCCGGCGACGACATGTCTTCACCACGGACGATGTTGATCAGTCGTCGCGGCGGCCGCAGGGTTCGGGCTGGTCCGGAACGCGGGCCCCGGACCGCGTCGAATCAGGTCATGGCTGGGTGGCCCGCCCGCCCCGGCGGTAACCTGGGAGCATGACTGCACCCAGCGACGAGACCCCGAATCTCCACCTCTCGGCCGATGGTCTGCCCCAGGACAGGGTCAACCCTCGAACCCTCGTCTCCCGGGAGACCGCATTCACCGGGCAGATCTTCGACGTCGTCCGCGAGACATTCGCCCTCACCGAGGGCGGTGACGAACTCGTCCGCGACTACATGAAGCACCCCGGCGCCGTCGCGATTGCAGCCCTCAACGAGGACAACGAGATCCTGCTGATCAACCAGTACCGCCAGCCGGTCGAGATGAATATGTGGGAGATTCCGGCCGGCCTGCTGGACATCGACGGCGAATCGCCTCTTCACGCGGCCCAGCGCGAGCTCGCGGAGGAAACCGACCTCAGCGCGAGAACCTGGCACACACTCGCAGAATTCAACAATTCGCCCGGGTGCTCGACCGAAGCCAACAGGATTTTCTTGGCCAGAGGGATCGAGGACGCGGCCGCGGGGGACCTCATCGAGCGCGAGGCCGAGGAGGCAGAGATCGTCACCCGCTGGGTCCCGATCGAACGGGCCGTGAGTGCGGTGCTTTCCTCGGAACTGCATTCGCCGACGTCGAACCTCGCGATCCTGGCTGTGTGGGCGAGCATTCAACGCGGACACGCAGATCTTCAGGCCCCTGACAAGCCGTGGCCTGCCCACAAGCTGCTGCGGGAATCGGGTACCGGTGAATGATCGGGACCTCCCGGACGGCCTGGAGCGCGCCCTGGGGAGGTACCTCCAGCATCTGACGGTCGAGCGCGGACTGTCCCGGAACACCCTCACCTCGTATCGCCGGGACCTGAGCCGCTATCTGGCTTTTCTCGCGGGCCACAGGCATGTTGCGGACCCGCGTGACATCGCGACCGAGGACGTCCGCGACTTCGTCCAGTATCTCGCCCGACCGACGGACGACGGCGGGTGCGGACTCTCGACCCGAAGCGTGGCGCGAGGCGTGGTCTCCGTCAGGGGTCTCCACAAATTCTGGTTGTTGGAGGGCCTGACGGCCCAGGACCCGGCCGACTCGGTCACTCCGCCCAGCGCGGGGGAGCGGCTGCCCAAGGCTCTCCCCGTCGAGACCGTGACCAGGATCCTCGAAGCACCCGACCGGTCGACCCCAGGGGGTCTTCGCGACGGGGCATTGCTCGAGTTCCTGTACTCGACCGGTGCGCGCATCTCGGAGGCCGTCGGCGTGGACCGGGACGACCTGTCGGCGGATTTCGATCAGCCGTCAGGGCCGGCCGCGCAGGGCGATGAGCCGGGGCCCGGCGGAGTCGCCCGACTCAAGGGCAAGGGAGGCAAAGAACGCCTGGTTCCCGTCGGCTCCTATGCCCGGGAAGCCATCTCATCCTATGTGGTGCGCACCCGGCCGCTCTTCGCATCAAAAGGCCGGGGCACCCCGGCCCTCTTCCTCAACGCCCGGGGAGGGCGCCTCACACGACAGGGGGCATGGCTGGTGCTCAAACAGGCCGCCGAACGGGCCAACGTCGTCGACGAGCTTTCGCCCCATACGCTCCGGCACTCCTTTGCGACGCACCTGATCGAGGGCGGCGCCGACATCCGGGTCGTCCAAGAGCTCCTGGGGCATTCGTCGCTGACGACGACGCAGATATACACCAAGGTCACCGCCGACACCCTTCGCGAGGTGTTCCTGACCAGCCATCCCCGCGCCCTGGGGTAGTTGCCGGGCCGAGGGGCCGACGCCGCCCGCGGCCCGGACCGGGCGCAACCGTCAAGGACTGCGTTGCTCCCGCGATGGCCCGGGCACTACGAAGCAGTCTTTATTTCTCGACGTGGCGCTCCTCCGGGCCGTCGTAGTCCGAGAGCGGCCGGATCAGGGAGTTGTCAGCCAGCTGCTCCATCACGTGCGCCGTCCAGCCGGTCATGCGGGCGGCCACGAACAATGGCGTGAACGTCTGGGTGTCGAAACCCATCAGGTGATACGTCGGCCCGGCGGGGTAATCCAGATTGGGCTTGATGCCTTTGGCCTCGTCCATCGACTTGGCCAGACCGTTGTACAGGCCCAGCATCTCTTCCCGGCCGAAGTACTTGATCATGTCGGTCAGGGCGTCCTGCATCGTGGGGACTCGGGAGTCGCCGTTCTTGTACACACGGTGTCCGAACCCCATGACCTTCTTCTTCTGGGCCAGAGCATCGTCCATCCACTCCTTGGCCCTCTTCTCGGCCTCCTGCTCGGACTCGTCCTTCCGGATCCCGATCTCGTCGAAGGTTTCCATCACAGCCTCGTTGGCGCCACCGTGCAGGGGCCCCTTGAGGGCGCCGATGGCACCGGTGATGGCCGAATGCAGGTCGGACAGCGATGATGCAATCGTGCGCGCGGTGAACGTCGAACAATTGAAGGAATGCTCGGCGTAGAGAACCATCGAGACCTGGAAAGCCTTCTTGACCTCCGGGGCAGGAACCTCGCCGAAAGTCATGTAGAGGAAGTTGTCGCAATAGTCCAGATCCGCACGCGGCGGGATGATCTCCTCGCCGCGTCGCCGACGCTGGTCGTAGGCCACCACGGCGGGCATCGCGGCGAACAGCTTCTTGGACTTCGTGAGGTTGGCTTCCTGGGAGTCGTCCTCCGAGGCCGGGTCCTGGGCGCCCAGCACCGAGACCGCGGTGCGGCAGACGTCCATGGGGTGGCAGTCCGTGGGGAGCGCGTCGATGACCGCTTTGAGCTCCGGGGAGAGCTCACGGTGTGCCGCCTCGAACTCCGAGAACTCCTTCAGGTCAGCTGCCTCGGGAAGCTCGCCCGTCCACAGAAGCAGCGCGACCTCTTCGAAAGAACAATTCGCGGCAAGCTCCTGGACGGGATAACCGCGGTACAGCAGGGAATTGGAATCGGGGTTGACCTTCGAGATCGCGGTCGTGTCCGCGACAACGCCGGCCAGGCCCTTCTTGATGTCGTCTTGCGTGGTCATGTGACTCTCCTTCGAATCGGTTGTGCCTGTGTCGTGCAGATGCTTTCGGGCTACTGGAACCGTTCAGGCACCTCGAAATTGAAGATTCCGGTATCGAACGCGTTGTAGGCTTCGTAGTCCACCAGTTCGTAGAGACGCTGTCTGGTGAGCATCTCATCCACGGACGCCTCTTGGGTACCGTGGGCTCCGATGTCGTCCAGGACTCTCTCCATGGCTCCGAGGGAGCTGCGCAACAGGGTCACCGGGTAGATGACCATATCCACGCCGGAACCGGACAGTTCATCGGTCGTGTACAACCTGGACTTGCCGAACTCCGTCATATTGGCCAGCACGGGGACGTCCACGGCTTCACGGACCGCTTCGAATTCACCCAGATCCTTCATGGCCTCCGGGAAGATCGCGTCGGCTCCGGCGTCGACCAGCGCCTTCATGCGGTCGACGGCGGCATCCAAGCCGTCGACCCCGCGGAGGTCCGTGCGAGCCATGATCAGGAAGTTCTCGTCCCTGCGAGCCTGGGCCGCGGCACGGATGCGTTTGATCGCCGTGTCCTCGTCCACGATGTTCTTGTTGTCCAGGTGGCCGCAACGTTTCGGATTGAACTGGTCCTCGATGTGGCAACCGGCCAGGCCGGCGTCCTCGAGCTCTTGGACGGTCCGGGCCACATTCATCGGCTCCCCGAACCCGGTGTCGGCGTCGACGATGGCCGGAAGGTTCGTCATGCGCGCGATCTGGCCGGCCCGGTGGGCCACCTCCGTGAGGGTTGTCAGACCGATGTCGGGGAATCCCAGCTCGTTGGCGATGACCGCCCCGGAGATGTAGACGCCGTCGTACCCCTTCTCCTCGATGAGTTTCGCCGAGATCGGGGTGTACGCGCCCGGGAACTGTTTGATCGTTCCGCCGTTGCGCGGCCCGTCCGCCAGAATTCGGCGCAGATCGAGCCGTTTCTGTGCGGGGGATGTTGAGGGGTACAGCATGTCAGAACAGTCCTTTCGCTCCGGTGGCCAGCTCCCCGGCCGCGGTCACGGTCAGCGTATCGAGGTCGCCCGGGCCCAGGTCCGAAAGATTCTCGGCCGCTTGGATGAAGCGATCGAGCTCTGCGTCGGCGACCGCCCCTTCCGCGAGAGACCTCAATTTGCCGATGTATTGTTCGCGGGCGAAGGGGCGCGCCCCAAGCGGATGGGCGTCGGCGACCGCGATCTCCTCTGTCACGACCGTTCCGTCGGTGAGTGTGATCTCCGCTCGACCGCCGAAGGCCTTCTCCTCCGGATCCAGCGAGTGGTAACGACGCGTCCACTCGGGGTCCTCTTCGGTCGTGACCTTGTGCCACAGGGCAACGGTGTCCCTGCGGCCTGCGCGCTCGGCGTCGTAGGAATGATTGTGGTCCCACTCGCCGTCCTGCAGAGCCACGGTGAAGATATAGGGGATCGAATGGTCCAGGGTCTCCCGCGAGGCCTTCGGATCGTACTTCTGGGGGTCGTTGGCGCCCGAACCGATCACGTAGTGGGTGTGGTGGGACGTGTGGAGGACCACCGATTCGACCTTCTCCGGATCGGCGATCTCGGGGCGCTCGCGATGCAGCTTGCGGGCCAAATCGATCCAGGCCTGGGCCTGGTACTCGGCCGAGTACTCCTTGGTATAGGAGTCCAGGATCGCGCGCTTCGCCTCGCCGTACTCGGGGAGGGGGACGTCGTAGGAGGCGTCCGGCCCGTCGAGCATCCACGCGATGACGCCGTCCTCGCCCTCGTAGATCGGTACCGGTGACGTCTGGCCCCGCATCGCGCGGTCGACTGCTTCAACGGCCATCTTTCCGGCGAAGGCGGGGGCGTGGGATTTCCATGTCGAGATCTCGCCCTTGCGTGACTGCCTGGTTGCGGTCGTGGTGTGCAGAGCCTGGCCGACGGCCTGGAAAATCGTCTCCGTGTCCAGGCCGAGCAAGGTGCCGATGCCCGCCGCGGCCGAGGGACCGAGATGGGCCACATGGTCGATCTTGTGCTTGTGCAGGCAGATCGCCTTGGTCAGGTCGATCTGGATTTCGTACCCGGTGGCAATACCGCGGATCAGGTCCGCACCCGAGCGTTGGGCATGCTGGGCGACCGCGAGAATCGGCGGGATGTTGTCCCCCGGGTGCGAGTACTCCGCGGCGAGGAACGTGTCGTGGTAGTCGAGCTCCCGAACGGCCACACCGTTGGCCCAAGCCGCCCACTCGGGGGAAACCTTGGTTTGCTTCGGGTCGATGCCGTAGAGGGTCGAGCCGGAGCCCCCAGGCCCCGGTCGGTGGGTCAGCGCCTGGTCACGTGCCGCGATGATGGGACCCCTGTTGAGGGACGCGATCGCGACGGACGCGTTGTCCAGGATGCGGTTGATGACCATGTCCTCGACGGCGGGGTCGATCGCCACGGGATCGGAGGCGACCTCGGCGATCTTGTGCGCGAGTTGGTCCTCGCGAGCCAGGTTCTCTTCGCTGCGGTGCACACGCACGTGATGATTGGCGGTCACGGTATGTCCTTTCTTCCTCGGTCGAGGTGTTCGTTCGGTGGATTGCCTCAGGCGGCGTCGATGCGGTCGCCTTCGTGATGGTGACGCTCCGGGACGGCGTCGAGAATCGCCTGCAACGCGTTCGACAGGTGGATGCGCACGGCGGCCTGAGCGAGTTCGACGTCGCCCGCCCCGATGGCCCGGGAAATGGCGGCGTGCTCGTGGGCGGCCGCCATGAGGCGGTTCTCGTTGCCCTTGGACAGCTTCCGGACTCGCCCGAGGTGGGTGCGCAGTTGCCGTTGGGCCTGGGTGAGATACGTGTTCTGGGCTGCGAGGTCGATCTCGGTGTCCATCTCCTCGACGAGCAGGTAGTAGGAGCTGCGGTCTGCGTCGTCGTCATCCAGGAACGTGGCCGCCTCGTCGAGCCGGGCGGCCAGTTGCTCGAAGGTTTCGGATCGGCCCTTGAGCGCCGCGAGGGCCGCCGCCTGAGTCTCCAGGGCGATGCGCAATTCGAACATGGCCTTCACATTGGTCACCGAGACGGGGGTGACGACGACGCCGCGCCCCGGTCCGGGTTCGACCAGCCCTTCGGACATGAGCCGCGAGAAGGCCTCACGGACGGGTGTTCGGGAGACCCCGAGTCGCTGGGCCTGCTCGACCTCGCTGACGGTGGTTCCCGGCTCGAGGTGCCATTCGATGATGTCGGTCCGCAGGGTCTGGTATGCGCGCTCGGAGGCCCTCATGAACTTGTTCTCCCTGCGTCGGCGTCGTCTGATTCGTGCCTCTATGTATACAGAAGTGCTCCTCGTCACGCAACGTCACCGCAATATCGCGGGAGGTCAGTGGTCGATTTTCTTCAGTGTGTATACAGAGTCTTGTTTTGTGTGAGTCAGAACACTACATTGGTGAAAATCTGGCTCATCGCATTTGAGGGTGTAGGTGGTTCCTGAAGCCGCCGGTGTCGAGCAGCGATCGGGCTATGTAGTTCGTGAGGTTCCGGAATCCGAGGGCGGAGCCGCGGAGGTGTTCCAGGCGCCCGTTGATCGCCTCTGTTGGCCCGTTGGACGTGCCGGGCCGGTCGAAGAACGCGAGGATGTCGGCGGCGCGCTGCTTGAGCGTGCGGCCGAGCTTGCGGACCTCCACGAGCGCGGCGGGGACGCCGCTGGAGACGGAATCGATGACGGCTGTCATCAGCTTCTTCGCCGTCTTCCGATCGGGTTCGCGGTAGGCGGCGATCACGCGCTGGTAGATGCCCCAGGTCGCCTCGACCTCGACGTGCTCGGAGACCGCGAACAGTGCCTCGAGACGGGTCTGCTGCCGGTCAGTGAGCAGCTGCGCGCCGGTGTGGAGGATGCGGCGGGCCTTGTAGAGCGGATCGTTTTTGCGGCCCCGCCGGCCGTGCAGGCACTGCTGGACGCGACGACGGCAGGTGTCGAGGGCGTCGCCGGCGAGGCGGACGACGTGGAACGGGTCCATCACCGCCTGCGCGTCCGGGAGCTCCTCGCTGACGGCGGTCTTGAAGCCGGTGAACCCGTCCATCGCGACGACCTCGACACCATCGCGCCAGTCCTGCGGGCGTGCGGCGAGCCAGGTCTTGAACACGGCTTTCGAGCGACCCTCGATCATGTCCAGCAGACGGGCGGGGCCGGTCTTGTCGCGGTTCGGGGTGAGGTCGATGATGACGGTGACGTACTTGTCGCCGACTCTCGTGTGGCGCCAGACGTGCTCGTCGACGCCGATCACGGCGACGCCGTCGAACCGGGCGGGATCGTCGATCAGCACTCGACGCCCTTCAGCGAGGACCGCGTTGTTCGCCGTGTGCCAACCGACACCGAGTCCGGCGGCGACGCGGGCGACGGTGAGGTGGTCGATCACGAGCGCTTCCAACGCCCACCGCATCCCGCTACGGGACAGCTTGGCTCGCTCGGGCGCCGCTGCCGTGAGGTCCTCACGCCAGGACCGTCCGCATCCCGAGCACTTGTAGCGGCGGACCCGGACCAGCAGCGTCGTCGGGCGATGACCGAACGGCTCGTGGGCGAGACGCCGCGTGTCCGTCCCGCGCGAGAGCGCCTGGCTACCGCATCCCCGGCACCACGGATCCGGCTCGGCGACGCGGCACTCGATCACCGCGCGATCCGGCTCAAAAAGCTGACCGGTGGCCACGAGGCCGAGCTCGTCGAGATGGCAGAACACGGTCAGATCAGGGGTCGCGAAGGTAGCGTGGTGCACGTCGAGGTCTTCCGGCAGATGGTCAGTGTGAGAACTTCCATCATCGGAAGGCCTCGACCCTCATCCGGCGACCGACGCGCTCAGCCACCTACCCCCTCAACTGCGAAGAGCCGAAAATCTTCCCCGCGTTCGGACCCTCCGGGCGCGGAACCATTTGCAACGGAGCACATGTGAGGAACCGGTGACATGACCACGTACCGCGAAGTCTTCGAACGAAGCGTCGAGCAACCCGAAGAATTCTGGCTCGAGGCCGCCCAAGGCATCGACTGGGCGACTCCTCCCACCCGGGCACTGGACGAATCCAGGCCACCGATCTACCGGTGGTTCCCGGACGGCGAACTGAACACTTGCTACAACGCGGTCGATCGACACGTGGAAGCCGGTCGCGGAGACCAAGTCGCCATCCGGTACGACTCGCCCGTGACCGGGACCCAACGGGACATCACCTACGGTGAACTTCTCGAACGGGTGAGTGGCTTTGCGGGCGCGCTCGCCGATGCCGGTATCGGACACGGCGATCGAGTGCTTCTCTACATGCCGATGATCCCCGAGGCCATGGTGGCGATGCTCGCCTGCGCGCGAATCGGGGCCATCCACTCGGTGGTCTTCGGAGGCTTCGCTCCTGCGGAGCTCGCGGCCCGCATCGACGACTGCGAGCCGAAGGCCGTGGTGACCACGAGCGGGGGTGTTGAACCGAAGAGGCGCGTCGAATACATTCCGGCCGTCGAGGAGGCGCTCAAGCTGGCGGAGCAACCGGTCGGCACGGTGTTCGTCACAGCGCGGACAGGTTTCGAGACCTCGGTCGCGGAAGCGGCCTCCAGGGCGCAGGGGTCGCCGACCCGTTGGCTGGACTGGGACGAGGCCGTTCACGAGGCAGACCCGGCAGAGTGCACGACCGTCCGGGCGACCGATCCGCTGTACATCCTCTACACCTCCGGCACCACCGGGTCGCCGAAGGGCGTGGTCCGGGACAACGGATCCCACGCCGTCGCGCTCCGATGGTCCATGCAGAACATCTACGACGTCGGCCCCGGCGAGGTCATGTTCACCGCCTCCGACGTCGGGTGGGTCGTGGGCCATTCCTACATCGTCTATGCACCCTTGCTGACGGGGGCGACGACGGTCCTGTACGAGGGCAAGCCCATCGGCACCCCGGATGCGGGGGCCTTCTGGCGCGTGGTTGAGGAATCCGGAGCCAAGGTCCTCTTTACCGCTCCAACCGCGATTCGGGCCATCCGCAAGGCGGATCCGAGCGGAGAACTGGCCGCGGATTACGACCTCAGCTCCTTGGAAACCCTCTTCGTGGCGGGGGAGAGGCTCGACCCGGACACCTACCAGTGGGCGGGAGAACTGCTCGGAGTGCCGGTGGTCGACAACTGGTGGCAGACGGAGACCGGATGGCCGATCGCGGCCAACCCTCGGGGTCTCGAACCCCTGCCCATCAAATCCGGGTCGCCGAGCGTGCCGGTGCCCGGGTACAACGTCGCCGTTCTGGACCCCTCGGGCGATCCGGTGGAGGCCGGCGCGGAGGGCAACATCGCCTTGAAGCTGCCGCTGCCTCCGGGGACTCTGCCCACGTTGTGGGGCGATGATGACAGGTTCATCTCCTCCTACCTGACCGCTTTCGACGGCTACTACGCGACGGGGGACTCGGGATACCTGGACGAGGACGGGTACGTCTTCGTGATGGGGCGGACCGACGACGTCATCAACGTCTCGGGGCATCGCCTGTCGACCGGGGCCATGGAACAGGTGCTCGGCTCCCACCCGGCGGTGGCCGAGTGCGCGGTCATCGGCGTCGCCGATCCGCTCAAGGGGCAACGGCCTTCCGGCTACGTGGTACTCAAGCAGGGCGAGAGCATCACGGAGGACGAGCTCGCGACCGAGCTGGTCGGGATGGTCCGTTCCAGGATCGGGGCCGTCGCCGACTTCAAGGAGGTCCGTGTGGTCGAGGGCCTGCCCAAAACCCGATCCGGGAAAATCCTTCGGAAGACCATGAGACAGATTGCGGATCGGGAGGACTACAAGGTTCCCTCGACGATCGAGGACATGGCCGTGCTCGACAACCTGAGGGACATCCTGACCCGCGAATCGTCGTAGGGGCCTCCGGGGGTCAACCGCGCCACGCGTACTCGAGCTCGGGGCGGCCCGGGGTGCCGTGGCGCGGTCGCCTCTCGACCCGGCGGGAGGCGTGCAGGTACTCGAGGTACCGACGTGCCGTGACCCGGGACAGAGTCATGCGGTCCGCGATCTCCCGCGCGGAATAGGCCGAATCATGGTCGGAGAGCGTCTCGACGATATTGACCAGGGTCTCCTGGGACAGTCCCTTGGGCAGGTCCCGCGTTTCGTCCTCGCTCCTGTGGAAGAAACTGTCGATCGCGGCCTGATCGAGTTCCCCCGTGTCGGGGACCCTGCCCCGATGGGCCGAATAGGAGTCGAGCTTTCTGCCCAAATGCTCCAGCGTGAACGGTTTGACCAGGTACCCGAACGCCCCATGGAGGGAGGCGGTGCGCAGACTCGAGGCGTCCCGGTCCGCCGTCACCATGATCACGTCGACGGGCAGCCCTTCTGCGCGCAAGAATTTGGCGACCTCGTGACCCGACCGATCCGGAAGATTGATGTCCAGAAGAAGCAGGTCCACGGGGGTTTTTCTGGCGAAGGAAGCCTTGATGGCCGCAATGGCCCCCTGCGCGTTGTACGCGGTGCCGGCGACCTCGAAGTCGGGGCGTTCCCTGATGAATTGGGCGTGGGCGGACGCGGTGACTTCTTCGTCGTCGATCACGATCACGCGGTAGGTGGTCATCGGATCTCCTTCCGGGGCCTGGGGATTCTGGCGGTGAACACCGACCCGCCGTCACTGAGCACCTCGATGCTGCCACCGTGCCGGAGGAGCGTGTCGCGGACGAGGGCCAGGCCGACGCCGCGACCTTCGGGGCCCGAAGGTTTGGTGCTGTATCCCCATTCGAACACCTTCCGCTCGTCTTCCCCGGATACGCCGGGTCCGGTGTCGGCGACGACGATCTCCCACCCCTCATGGGTTTCGGCCAGGTCGACCTCCACCTCCCGCGGTTCGGGTGCGTCGGCCACGGCGTCCATCGCGTTGTCGACCAGGTTGCTGACCACGGATACGAGTTCGACCTCGGACAACGGGATGCCGGACCATTCGCCCTCTATCTTGAGGCCGAGATCGATGCGGCGTTCCTCCGCTTCCGTCTTCTTGCCTGCAAGGAGCGCGGTGACGCCCGGGAGCTGCTTGTAGTTGCCCCAATGCACCTCGTTCTGCTCGGAGGAGGCCAAATCCTCGCGCGCGAAGTTTCGGGCGTCGTCCAGCCTGCCCAGGTCCAAGAGGGACAGCACGGTGTGCATCCGGTTCCGGTGCTCGTGATTCTGGGTTCGCAGCATCGCCGCCATCGAGCGGGTGGCTTCGGACTTCAGAATGTCGTCGCGGCTGTATCCCAGGGTTGCGCGATTCAGGTACCGGTAGAGCAGCAGCGTCGTGAACGTGGTCGTGAGCAGCAAAAGACCCGCGATCATGGCGACGGCGGGCACGCCGTTGCGGGCCACGGCAGCGATCTCGCTGATGGTCACCCCGGTGGACACGAGCCCGATGATCGAGCCGTCGTCGTCACGGATCGGAGTGATGGTCCGCATCGAGACGCCCAGGCTGCCTTCTTCTTCCACGGTCATGGTCTCGCCATGTTGGGCGCGGGAAATGTCCCCGATGTAATGCTGGCCGATTTTGTCTTCGGTGGGATGCGTGTAACGGATTCCGTCCGGGGACATGATGGTGATGAAGCTGACCGAGGAGTTCGACAGGACGTCCTTGACGTACGGCTGGAGTCGATCCGTCGGGTGGCCCGACGCGATGTTTTCGACCACGAACGGGTCGTGGGCCAGGGTCGCGCTCTCGGCGCGCGTAATCTCCGAGGCCTGCTCCCGCGCCGAGTCCTGGATCTGCCAATAGAGAAGAGCACCGACCGACGCGCAGACGACGACCACGATCACCATTTGAGTCAGCAGGAAAATCCGAGCGATGGCCCACGAGGACCTCGTCCCTGCGACGAGGCGGGGACGGCTCGTTTCCTGGGGCGACACGGGCTCTCCTCACGGGCGGATGCGGACGGGTATCAGTGGACGGTCAAGAACTTAATGACCACAATTGTCTCCTTGTGGTCTAGACCACCATACTTCTTGAATACCTTCGCCGAGCCCGACCGTGGTTCGGACCACGAAGCACCAATCGACTCGAACCTGAAAGGAGAGCGTCATGGGCCAGTCCACAGCGAAGAAGCCGTGGTACAAAGACGGTACCCACATGCTCTACGTCTCGGTGATCCTGGCTGTCGTCCTCGGAGTCATCGTCGGCCTCGTAGCTCCGGGTGTCGGAAAGTCCCTGGAGCCGCTCGGCAAGGGATTCGTCAAGCTCATCACGATGATGATCGCACCGATCATTTTCTGCACCCTCGTTCTCGGTGTGGGCTCGGTGGCCAAGGCCGTCACCGTCGGGAAAGTCGGTGGCATGGCGATCATCTACTTCCTTGTCATGTCCACGTTCGCTCTCGCCATCGGCCTGATCGTGGGCAACGTGCTCCACCCGGGGGACAACCTCCACTACGAGCCCACCGGATACACGCCCGAGGGCGGTTCCGAGGGCGAAGAGGCCGGGGGGCTCGCCGGGTTCCTGATGGGTATCATTCCCACCTCCCTGCTCTCGTCGCTGACCTCCGGGAAGATCCTGCAGACTCTGCTGGTGGCGCTCCTCGTCGGCTTCGCTCTCCAGCGCATGGGGGAGGCGGGCAAGCCGATTCTCAAATTCGTCGGCTACGTCCAGGCCCTTGTGTTCCGCCTGCTCGGAATGATCATGTGGGCCGCACCGGTCGGCGCCTTCGGTGCCATGGCCGCCGTGGTCGGCTCGACCGGGCTCAAGGCCGTGGGACAGATGGCGATCCTCATGATCGGCTTCTACGTCACCTGCATCCTGTTCATCGTCGTCGTCCTGGGTGCGTTGCTGAAGTTCGCCACCGGGGTCAACATCCTCAAGCTCATGAAGTACCTGGCGCGCGAGTACCTGCTGATCTTCTCGACGTCGTCCTCCGAAGCAGCGTTGCCCCGTCTGATCGCCAAGATGGAACACGTCGGAGTATCCAAGCCCGTGGTCGGCATCGTGGTCCCGACCGGCTATTCCTTCAACCTGGACGGGACCGCGATCTACCTGACGATGGCGTCGATCTTCGTATCCGACGCGATGGGCAAGCCCCTCGAACTCGGACAGCAGATCTCGTTGCTGGTGTTCATGATCATCGCCTCGAAGGGTGCGGCCGGCGTCTCCGGCGCGGGAATCGCGACCCTCGCGGCCGGGCTCAAATCCCACCGCCCGGATCTGGTGGACGGGGTCGGCCTCATTCTCGGCATCGATCGCTTCATGTCCGAGGCCCGCGCGCTCACCAACTTCACGGGCAACGCCGTGGCCGCCCTCCTCATGGGCAAGTGGTCGAGGGAAATTGACATGGGCCGAGTCCATGACGTGCTCGACGGGAAATTGAAATTCGACGAATCGACGATGGGTGGTGACTTCCACGTCGACATCGACGGTGAGGAGAAACAAGCCGTCCCCGTCGAGAGCGCCGCGGCGGGCGCGACCCACGGGTCGAGCTCTTCCGGGGGCGCGGGCCCCGCGACCGCGGTCCAGGACCGATAACCTGCTCCTCCCGAGTATCGAGGTGGCACCGAGCCGCACCCCACACAAGGGGAGTGCGCTTCGGGGCCACCTCGATCCGTATCTGAGGGATGGCGGGTTGTAGGGTTAAGGGCAGTCATATGTGCCCAACGATCTGAAAAGGGTGTGCGTGAGTACTCAGAACTCCGAACCAGAACTCGGCCCCACCGGGCGTCCCCTCCGGCAGTTCCCGGAACCGGCCGTCTTGGACTCCCACGGGCCGGCACGGGTGATCGCAATGGTCAATCAGAAGGGCGGCGTCGGCAAGACGACCTCGACCATCAACCTCGGTGCGGCGCTCGCCGAATTGGGCCGACGCGTTCTCATGGTCGATTTCGACCCGCAGGGTGCCCTTTCGGCAGGATTCGGCGTCAACCCCCACGAACTGGACACGACGGTCTACAACGTGATGATGGACCGCAAGGTCGAGGTCCACGAGGCTGTTCGTCGCACCGAATTCGAGAACATGGATCTTCTGCCGGCCAATATCGATCTGTCTGCCGCCGAAGTGCAGTTGGTCAACGAGGTGGCTCGCGAACAGGTGCTCTCCGGTGCTCTCCGGAAGCTCAAGGACGACTACGACGTCATCCTGATCGACTGCCAGCCCTCGCTCGGTCTCCTGACGGTCAACGCCCTGACCGCGGCGGACGGCGTCATCATTCCTCTGATCTGCGAGTTCTTCGCCCTGCGTGCGGTTGCTCTGCTCGTTGACTCGATCGAAAAGGTCCAGGACAGGCTCAACCCGGACCTGAAGATCGACGGCGTCCTGGCCACCATGTTCGACTCGCGAACACTCCACTCCAAGGAAGTCATCGCGCGCATTATCGACGCATTCGGGGACAAGGTCTTCGACACCGTGATCAAGCGCACGGTCAAGTTCCCGGACGCGACGGTCTCCGCCGAGCCGATCCTCAGCTATGCGCCCACGCACACCGGCTCGGTCGCCTACCGAGAGCTGGCCAAGGAGCTCATCAGCCGAGGAGGATCTCGCTGAGACCGACCGCTGAGGGGATTCCCACCGACCCGGAACTCGTTCCGGACGACAAGCGGTCGGGATCCCAGGGCACGGACGAGGCCGTCGCCCAGGACCCGGTGCCCGCAGAGTCTGCGGGCACCGGGTTCGCGGTGTCCCTGGAGAATTTTGCGGGGCCCTTCGAGGTCCTGCTCTCGATGATTTCCAAGCGGGAAATGGACATCACGGAGGTCGCGCTGGCGGCCGTGACGGACGAATTCATCGCATACGTTCGAGCGCTGCGCGACACGGGCCTGGAGAAGGCCCTGGACGAAGCGAGCGAGTTCCTGGTGATCGCCGCGACCCTCCTGGACCTCAAGGCCGCTCGTCTCCTGCCCGCGGGAGAGGTCGAGGACGAGGAAGACATCGCGATGCTCGAGGCACGCGATCTTCTCTTCGCGCGGCTCCTGCAGTACAAGGCGTTCAAGGACGTCGCATACGTTCTCGCGGATCGCATGGAGGCCGAGAACAGCAGGTTCCCCCGGCCGGGCGGTCTGCAACCCGAATTCGCGAATCTGCTCCCCGAGCTCATCGTCACCACCAGCCCTCAACGACTGGCCGAGATCGCGGAGAACGCGATGCGACCCAAACGCGAGGAATCGACCGAGGTCGGTCTGGACCACCTGCACGGGGCTCGGGTGACCGTGCGCGACGAGGCCGAACACATCGCAGCGCTCATCATGGACGGAACACCCGCGACGTTCACACGATTGGTATCGGATGCAGAGGACATGCTGGTCGTCGTCGTCCGCTTTCTCGCCCTGCTCGAGATGTACCGGGACCGCGTCGTCGGGTTCGCCCAGGAAGGTCCCCTGGAAGAACTGTCGGTGCGCTGGGTCGGCACGGAGGAGGGCTGGACGGCGGCGCGTCTGGCCGACGACGACTACGTGGGGGAGGACGGAGAATGAGCGAGACCACGGACCCCGACCAGGAGACGACGTCCCCGGAGAAGCCGGAACCGGGCCGCGTGGATCTGGTGCCGGGCGGTGTCAAAGCAGCCGTCGAGGCGATTCTGATGGTCACGGAGACCGCGGTCAACGAATTCGAGCTGGCCGAAGCCCTGCTGGTGCCCGTGTCCCGAGTCGAACGTGCCCTCGATGAACTGGCCAGGGATTATGACGGGTATACTGGATCCTTCGCGAACGACGGCGTCGCGGATGAGGACTCCTCGGACGGCCGGGGACCCCGAGAGCCGCGGGGCATGGAACTGCGTCGCGTCGGCGGAGGGTGGCGACTGTACGCGCGGACGGAGTTTGCGCCGTGGGTCTCACGTTTCATCCTCGAGGGCCAGACCTCGAAGTTGTCGCAAGCCGCACTGGAAACCCTCGCGGTCATCGCGTACCGCCAGCCCGTTTCCCGAGCACGAGTTTCGTCCATCCGCGGGGTCAACGTGGACGGCGTCGTGCGGACCCTCAAGACCAGGGGGCTTGTCACGGAAGACGACGTACCGGGGGAATCCGGTTCGATTCTCTACGTGACGACACCGTTGTTTCTCGAGAAAATGGGGTTGGAGTCCTTGGACGAACTCCCCAAGATTTCGCCGTACCTTCCCGATGTGGAAGACATCGGCGAATACGAACAGCGCCTCCAGGGCGGCTGATCGGCGGAGCCGTGCCGAACCCGGCACGGTTGCCGCACACCGAAGAATTGGATCAACACCACCGAAAGAACACATCATGGCCAACAGATCGACGGGACGTCAGAACACCGGCAAGAATTCCTCGCGCGGAACCTCGCGAGGAGCGCAGGGAAAACCCTCTGCGCGCGGTGGTGCGTCCAAGAACAACAAGGATTTCAAGGGTACGGGGCGCCCCGGAGCGCCGGGACGGTCACAGAAACCGTCCGTGAAATCGGGCGCCAACAAGTCCGACGCCAAGAAGTTCAAGCCCAAGAAAGGGCAGGCCGGGAAGATCTTCGCGCGGGAACGCGGCGAATACCGTCCCGACCACGAATACAAGGGACCGCACCGTCCCCGGCGCCCGCGCGCCGAACCGGCCGACCGGCTGGACGTCTACGACCGTGACGGCGTCCGTCTGCAGAAACTCATGGCGCAGGCCGGCGTCGCCTCGCGTCGTGTGTGCGAAATGATGATCTCGGAGGGCCGCGTGATGGTCGACGACGAGGTCGTCACCGAGCTCGGAGTGCGAGTCGACCCGAGCAAGGCCCACATTCAGGTGGACGGCGTGACCATCCAGACGGACGATTCCAAGGTCTACTACGCCTTCAACAAGCCCGAGGGCGTCATCGCGACCATGGAGGACCCCGAGGGCCGTTCGTGCATCTCGGATTACCTGAATCCGCAGCGCAAGGAAAGAATCTTCCACGTCGGCCGTCTCGACGTCGCGACCGAAGGGTTGCTCCTGCTGACCAACGACGGCGAACTCGCCAATCGACTGACCCACCCCTCCTACGAGGTGCCGAAGAAATACCTGGTCCAGGTTCGCGGGCCTATGGAAAACGGCGTCGGTCTGGAAATGAAGAAGGGGATTCGCCTCGAGGACGGCGTCGCACGGGTGGACGAGTTCCGGCTCGTCGATTCGACGCCGGGCCACCTCCTGGTTGAGGTCACGATCCATTCCGGCAAGAACCGTATTGTTCGCCGGCTCTTCGACGCGGTCGGTCACCCCGTGGAGAAACTCGTGCGCACCGAGATGGGACCGGTACGGATCGGATCCCAGAAGCAAGGGACGGTGCGCAACCTGTCGAAGGTCGAAATCGGTGCCCTGCTGTCCTCGGTGGGTCTGTGACGATGCATCGGAATTCTGCCGCCACGGTTTCAGGGCCGGTGCTGGTCATCGGTTCCGGACTCCTGGGCGCCTCCGTGGGGCTCGGCCTGTCCGTGCAGGGTGTGGAGACGTGGGTTTCCGACATCTCTCCGACCACCGAAGCCGTCGCCGCGGACATCGGGGCCGGTCGGTCATTGTCCCGCCTGGTCGAACAGGTCGGGCCGGAGATCGCGCGAGCCGACATCGATCCGCAATTGGTCGTCGTCGCGACCCCTCCGGATGTTGCGGCGCAGACCGTGGCCCAGGCACTCGAGGACTACCCGCAGGCCGCGGTCGTGGACATCGCTTCCGTCAAGGAACCGGTCCTTCTGGCTCTGCGCGAGACCGGGGCGGATCTCAGCAGATACATCGGTACCCACCCCATGTCGGGTCGGGAGAAGTCCGGGCCGGTCGCGGCGCGCGGCGAGTTGTTCATGTCCCGCCCGTGGGTGATCTGCGAACACGACGACGTCGCCCCCGAGACGGTGCGTCTGGCCCGAGGGCTGGCCACGGACCTGGGCGCGAACGTGGCCACCATGGACGTCCAGGAGCATGACGCGACGGTCGCCCTGATCTCACACGTCCCGCAGGTCATGTCGTCGCTGTTGGCGTCCCGTCTGCGCGAAACACCGCTCGAGTCCTTGAGCCTCGCCGGCCAGGGGCTCCGGGATACCACGCGCATCGCGGCGTCGGACCCGGGCCTGTGGGTCCAGATCCTGTCCGCGAATGCCCGGCCCGTGGTCGAGACCCTGTACGGGGTTCGCGAGGACCTGAACCGGCTCATCGCGACCCTCGAGCGGCCCACGGCCGACGGCGCCCGCCTGGACATCGCGGAGTTGATGACGGAAGGCAACGACGGCGTCGCGCGGATCCCCGGCAAACACGGCGGCGCACCCAAGGCATTCTCCGCGCTCACGGTGCTCGTGGACGACACTCCGGGCCAGATCGCTCGCCTCCTCGCGGAGGTCGGAGAGATCGGCGTGAACGTCGAAGACATGCGGATGGAGCACTCCCAGGGCCAACCGGTCGGTATGGTCGAGATATCCGTGGTCCCCACGGCCCGCGACGGCCTGGTCCACGAGCTGACGGAGCGCGGTTGGAAAATCGCAGAATAGACACTGCAGCGCCCGGCCACGGGCCGGCAACGACGAATTGGAGGACACCATGAGCCAGGACAATCAGGAGGCCCTCGAGGAAGCGGCAGTGCCCGCAGAACCGGCCGCCTCCCAGTTCAAGCACGAGGACCAGACCGAAGCATGGCGGACCGAGCTGGTCGTGGCCGTGGACGGCCCCTCCGGATCGGGCAAGTCCTCGGTGTCACGGGAGGTCGCCAACCGCCTGGGGCTCGCGTACCTGGATACGGGAGCGATGTATCGGGCCCTGACCTGGTGGTGCCTCGAGGCGAGCGTGGATCTGGACGACGAAGACGCCGTCGCCTCGGCGGCCAACGACTTCCAGCTCCAGATGGGCACCGATCCGATCGTCGAAACCATCATGGTCGGCGGCATCGACATCCGCGAAGCCATCCGGGAATCCCGGGTCACCGAGAACGTGTCGGCGGTGGCCAAGAACCAGAAGGCGCGCGATGCCCTCATCGGTCGGCAGCGCATGGAGATCGTGTCCAACGGGCGCAGGATCGTGGCGGAGGGACGGGATATCACGACCGTCGTCGCCCCGGACGCCTCCGTGAGGATCCTGCTGACCGCCAGCGAGGAGGCGCGCATGAAGCGCCGCGGAGAGCAGATCGGAGCGACCGGGGACGAGGACCGGCTGAAGCTCGAGGTCGCCCAGCGCGACGCCGCGGATTCCAAGGTCAACAATTTCACCGAAGCAGCCGACGGGGTCACCTTGGTGGACTCGACCGAGCTGGATTTCGACCAGACGGTGCAGGCGGTCATCGACGTCATTCGGACGACGACCGCCCAGCACCATGGAGAGAGCGACAAGAGCAACGACAATGACTGAGAATTTCGACGAGTACCAGGAAAAGTACTTGGGCGGCGCCGACGCCGACGACCAGGTCGAGGAGCACCTGGCGAATCTCGACGACGAAGAGGCCGAGAAACGTGCGGAGGCGCTTCGCGCGGGGCTCGACGAGTACGAACTCGAGGACGAAGACCGGGAACTGCTGGTCGACTGGGGATTCGACATCGGCTCCGAGCCCACCGACGAGCCCGATCCCGTCGTGGCCGTCGTCGGCCGGCCGAACGTGGGCAAATCCACGGTGATCAACAGAATCCTCGGTCGGCGCGAAGCCGTGGTCGAGGACAAGCCCGGCGTCACCCGCGACCGCGTGTCCTACAAGGCCGAATGGAACGGCAAGCACTTCACGCTGGTGGACACCGGCGGGTGGGAGTCCGACGCGAAGGGCATCGACGCCCAGGTCGCGGCGCAGGCGGAAATTGCGGTCGCGCACGCGGACGTCGTCGTGCTGGTGGTCGACGCCCTCGTGGGCATCACGACGATGGACGAAGCGATCGTCCAGATGCTCCGTCGCGTCAAGAAGCCCCTGCTCCTGGCAGCCAACAAGATCGACGATTCGTACCAAGAGCCCGAAGCCGCCGCCCTGTGGAGCCTCGGGTTGGGCGAACCCCACCCGGTTTCCGGTGTTCACGGTCGCGGCATCGCCGACCTTCTCGACGAATTGCTCAAGGTCATGCCGGAGCACTCGCAGTACGCCGAGCCCGAGCTGTTCGAAGGGCCCCGACGCGTCGCGATCATCGGCCGACCGAACGTGGGCAAGTCGTCGTTGCTCAACAAGCTGGCGGGGGAGGACCGAGCCGTCGTCAACGACATCGCGGGCACGACCCGTGACCCGGTGGACGAACTGATCGAATTGGGCGGGCAGCCCTTCCGGTTCGTGGACACGGCGGGGATCCGACGTCGTCAGCACATGGCCAAGGGCGCGGAGTTCTATGCATCCCTGCGGACGCAGACCGCGTTGGAGCGTTCGGAGGTCGCGCTGGTGCTCTTGGACGTCTCCGAGCCGCTCTCGGAGCAGGACGTCCGTATCCTCCAGCTCGCGATCGACTCCGGGCGGGCCATGGTCCTGGTCTTCAACAAGTGGGACACCCTGGACGAGGACCGTCGTGATGAGCTCGAGCGCGAGATCGACCGGGACCTGTCCCACGTCTCGTGGGCACCCAGGGTCAATATTTCGGCGAAGACCGGATGGCACAAGGACAAGATGGTCCCGGCCCTGTTGAGGTCTCTCGATGCGTGGGATTCGCGTATTCCGACGGGCCGCCTGAACGCGTTCCTGGGGGAGATCGTGGCCGCGCACCCGCACCCGCTGCGAGGGGGCAAGCAGCCGCGGATTCTCTTCGGTACACAGGTTTCTTCCCGCCCGCCGAAGTTCGTGCTGTTCACGACCGGATTCCTGGACCCCGGGTACCGGAGGTTCATCATCCGACGACTGCGTGAGACCTTCGATTTCGAGGGGACCCCGCTCGAAATCTCGATGCGTGTGCGCGAGCGTCGATCGGCCTCCCGCGACGGCAAGGGCGGTCGACGCCGCTAGTTCCTCGGATGTGCGTTCGGGCGCCGGATCCTGTACTATTGATCGAGTGCTCGGGCGTTGTCCGAGCAAGGTTTCGGGTTGTGGCGCAGCTTGGTAGCGCACATCACTGGGGGTGATGGGGTCGCAGGTTCAAATCCTGTCAACCCGACGGAACTGCCCCGGATTGCCAACCGTGTGTTGGTGATCCGGGGCTTTTTTGTGTCCGGGGTGACCCGCGAGGTGGCAGTTTTGGGACAAAAAACCCGGATTTTCGTCCCAAAACTGCCACCTCGCGGGCTCAGGCGCCCGAAAATGCCACCTCACTGCCGCCTCGGCTCGACGATTCGGCGAACGAGCGAATCCGCCGGCGTCGTTGTTCACGTCATCGTGTCCTGTGCCCAAGGACATGGCGCAAAAGCATCCGAGGCATCGAGAAGTACCGGCAAGAGACGTATCGTGGAAGGTTATGTTTCCACACAGGCGAGACGGCATCGCCGACAACGCGGGGAATTCCCGCGGCGAGCAGCGCGAGGCGGGCAACGCCTCTCCGATGCACGGGCACCGTGGCATCGGAATGACCCCTGCCGGGGAACTGTCCCGCAGATCCTTCCTGGGGCTGGCCGGGGGAGCGGCCGCGACTGGGCTGCTCGCGGCATGTTCGGGCGATATCTCCGGCACCAACGGTGACAGACGCGACCCCAAGATCACCCTGGATGCCCTCCGCACGGAGTACTCGGCCAAAATCGGCCTGTCCGTGTTCGATCACTCGCGGCAGAAGGAATTCGACGACCACGGCGACACGGAGAGCTACGAGGCCAGCGTGGTCAAGGTGCCGATCGCACTGTCCGTGATGAGGCAGGCGGCGGAGCACGGCGGCAAGATCGACGACGACCAGCGGGAGCTGATCCGCCGCTCGGTGGAACAATCCGACAATGAAGCCACCGCCGAGCTGTTCAGTTCGTTGGCGGACAACCCGTCGGACACCATTTCGTCCAGCCAAAACGACCGCGAAGCACTCTCTGCCAACGCCATCAACCTGACCTACACCAGATTGGGCGTCCAGTACACGCGTTCCGCCAAGACATGGGGTGACAACACCACCTGTTCGGCAGACCAGGTGCAGGTGGCCCGCGGGCTGGTTGACGGCGTCGACTGGGTTCACCCGGACGACATGGCGTACCTGAGATCCCTCATGTCACCTGAGGACGAATCCCAGGGCTGGGGCGTCGGGTCCATGAAGAACGGGCGTGCCGGAAACAAACAGGTGCGTACCGTCGAGGTCAAGAATGGTTGGCTTCCCAACGACGACGGAACCTGGAACATCACGTCCATGGGAGCGGTCTTCACGGACGACGCCGCCTACTCCGTCGCCGTGGTCTCGGTAGGATTCGAATCCTTCGAAGAGGGCCAGAAAATCGCCAACCAGGCGGTCAAAACCTACTTCGACGCACTGTGACGGGCTCGGAAGCTCATATATCCACAGGCCCGCGCCCGGTCGCGTGCCAGAACCGATACCGTGGACGGGTGAACCCCGGACCAGAAACGCCCACCACGCCCCAGGATGTCCTTCGTACTACCTTCGGGTACGAGCACTTTCGCGGAGACCAGGCCGAGATCATCGACCATGTGACCCGAGGTGGCGACGCCGTCGTGCTCATGCCTACAGGCGGTGGCAAGTCGCTGTGCTATCAGATCCCCGCGATCGTCCGGGAAGGCGTCGGAATCGTCATCTCGCCTCTGATCGCGCTCATGCAGGACCAAGTCGATGCCTTGGAAGCGGTCGGTGTCAGGGCCGCCTGCCTCAACTCGACCTTGGGGCCGGAAGAGGTTCGGGCAGTAGAACAGGGGCTGGTCAACAACGAATACGACCTCGTGTACCTGGCCCCCGAACGTCTGGTGCAGGCCCGAACGCTGGACCTCCTGGACAGGGTGCGTATCGGGCTCTTCGCCATCGACGAAGCGCACTGCGTGGCCCAGTGGGGCCACGACTTCCGCAAGGACTACCTCGGCCTCAGCGTGCTGGCCGGTCGTTTTCCCCGGGTCCCGCGTATAGCCCTGACCGCGACGGCGACCGAGGCAACCCACCGCGAGCTGACCCAGAACCTGGAGCTCGACGGTGCGCGACACTTCGTCTCGAGCTTCGACCGCCCCAATATCCAGTACCGCATCACCGAGAAGAACAACGCCCGCCAACAATTGTTCGGCCTGATCCGCACCGAGCACGACGGCGACGCCGGGATCGTCTACTGCCTCTCCAGGAAACGCGTCGAGCAGACCGCCACCTGGCTGCGGAAACAGGGGGTCGACGCCGTCGCGTACCACGCCGGGCTGAGCGAATCGGAGCGTGCCGAAGGGCAGCGTCGGTTTCTGCGGGAGGACGGGGTTGTGGTGGTCGCGACCATCGCCTTCGGCATGGGCATCGACAAGCCCGACGTCAGATTCGTGGCCCACCTGGACCTCCCCAAGTCGATTGAGGGCTACTACCAGGAGACGGGCCGCGCCGGACGCGACGGCCTCCCGGCGACCGCCTGGTTGGCGTACGGGCTCCAGGACGTCGTCCAGTTGCGTCGCATGATCGACGACTCCGATGGCAGTGAAGACTTCCGGTGGATACAGCGACGCCACCTCGACGCGATGCTGGCCCTGTGCGAAACCACCGACTGTCGCCGCGTGCAGATTCTGCGTTATTTCGGTCAGGAGATCGAACCCTGCGGGAATTGCGACACCTGCCTGAACCCGCCCGCCTCGTGGGACGCGACCGTCCCTGTCCAGAAGCTGCTCTCCGCCATCGTGAGGCTGGACCGCGAACGCGGGCAACGGTTCGGGGCCGGACAGATCATCGACATACTCCGTGGCAAGGAGAACGATCGGTCCACGCAGTACCGGCACGATGAACTGACCGTGTGGGGGATCGGCGCCGACATGAGCGAGGTTTCCTGGCGCGCCGTCGTCCGGCAAATTCTGGCCAGGGGCATCATCTCGACGACGGGGGAGTTCGGCGCCCTGGTCCTGACACCCGCGGCCGGGCCGATTCTCCGCGGCGAAGAAACCTTGATGCTGCGGTCTGCCCCGGATCGCCCGGTGACCAAGAAGGGTCGGGGCAGGAAGGCGAGCGGTGCGTCGCTGGCTTCGGCGGAGCTGGACGACGCGCACAAGGCCGTCTTCGACAGCCTGCGGACGTGGCGGACCGGCCAGGCCAAGGCGCAGCAAGTGCCGGCCTACGTGGTCTTCCCGGACGCGACGCTGATCGAGATCGCCCGTTTGGCACCGTCCAGCCTCGCCGAATTGGGCGCAGTGAGCGGGATCGGCGAGAAAAAGCTCGAACACTACGGAGAAGCCGTGCTGTCCGTGGTCCGGGAGGCCTGACCGCACCCACGCGCCTTCCCGAGATCGCTCTGGACGCCCCATGGACTGACTGCAACGATGGGGGAATGAACGAACCACAGGCACAGACTCACACCGCAGAAAAATCCGTGTCGGCGTCCGGGTTCGTGGCGGCGTCGCCCCACGCCCTGTACGAATACTTGCGGGACCCGCGCAACCAGGCCGCTGTGGACGGATCCGGAATGATTCGGGCGGCCAGCGCGGACCCCGGGTCCGAGGGCGACGCCGTGCCGGGAGCCCTGGACAGCGAGGGCCAAGTCTTCGTCATGGACATGCTCTGGACCGACGGCACCACGAAGTACCAGGTCGAGAACACCGTGACGCGGATCGGTGACGACGGCATCGAATGGTTGGTCGCGGATTACGGCAACGACCCGCAGGGCTGGCGATGGGGGTGGCTCTTCGAGACGGCCGAGGGCGGCACGTCAGTGACCAACTACTGCGACTGGTCGGACATCACGGATCCCAAGGTCCTCGAGGCCAAAGGATTCCCGGTGGTCGATCCTGAGAAGGTTGCAGTAACGGTTCGGAATCTCCAGGAGCGGTTCTCCTAGGCCGAGGCTTCCAGCTCCAGAAGTGTCGACTTGGCCTCGAGCCCGCCCACATATCCTCCCAAGGCTCCGTCGGTTCGCAGGACCCTGTGGCAGGGGACGACGACCGGCAGCGGGTTGGTCGCGCAGGCCGAACCGACGGCCCGGACCGCGCGAGGATTCCCGACCCTTTCGGCGAGATCCTTGTAACTGAGGGTCTCTCCGTACCCAATCCGGGGGAGGAATTCGTGCACCTCACCCCGGAACCCGTGGGACAGCGTCCGGTCCAGGCGCAGGTCGAAGCTCCGACGTCGGCCCCCGAAGTACTCGTCGATCTCCCGTGCCGGGGCATCCAACGCCGCAGGCGCCTCCAGGATGCGTGGGCTCACGCTGTCGGCAAGGGTATTCAGGACGGCGTCGAACCCTTCGTTCTCGAATGCCACGCGGAGCAGCCCGTTGTTCGTGGCGGCGAGCATCAACCGACCGAGAGGGGTCTCAAGAGTCCTGTAGGAAATGTCGACGACGCCGTCTTCCGGGGCTCGTCGTTCCAGACGCCGATGCAGTGCCTTCATGGTCTGATCATTCACCGGGAACTTGTCCGGGGTGAGTTCCTCTGGGGATGTCACGATGTGCCTCCTGTGTTCGCGTCGAGATCCAGGGGATCGTCTGCCCTGCCCGATGCGCCGAGTCGGTGGCGCAGGGCCCGCATTCCGTCCGACGACGCTCTCCTCACCGCCGCCGGTGTGCCTCCGATGATGCCGGCGACCTCTTCGTGGGGCAGCCCGCCGAGGTGGTGATAGGCCACCGCGAGTCGTTGCCGCTCGGGCAACGCATCGACGGCGACCCACAGCATGTCCTCGCGCTCCCGCGTTACGGCGGCGTCCGCGGGATCGATTCCGGTCCGGGGTCCCGCGTCGTCGTGCGTGGTGGATTCGGGCGGGGAAGCGGTCGGCGCCGCGCGCCGTGCCGAGGAGCGGACGACGTCGACGGCCTTGTTCCGTGCGACACGGACGAGCCACGCCTCGACGTTGGTCTCGGGCGGAAGCCCCTCCCAGACGGTCAGGGCCGCCACAAACGTCTCGGCCCAGGCGTCCTCCGCGTCCTGGCCGGGGCCCAGGACGGCGCGGCACACCCGCCACACCGTGGGGCCGTGGCGCCGAACAATCGTCTCGAACGGAATTTTCTGATTCATCATGAGGCAGTCGCGTCTCACCGCGCGGAAGTGAGGTGTCGTCCCAAAATTAATTTCATCAGCCTACTTCCCATCTATACCGCGGAACACCGGTTCCGAGGGTCCGTATTCGTGTTGACTGTCACAGACCCTCCCTCTAGCGTCAGTCGGGACAAAGTACGCCGCATGAGTGCGGTTGGGTCTACAGCGAGGCATTGGCCAACTATGGCACAGGAATCGAAGAACCATATTCACGCGAGTCGTACCAGCGTCAGCGACCCCTCGACCGCGCCCGCCCCGGTGGAACCGGACCTGAAGACGGTTCGGGAGGCCGTGGGAGCATCGGCGATCGGCAACGCCACGGAGTGGTTCGATTACGGTCTCTACGCGGTGTCCACCGCCTACCTGACGCATCACTTCTTCCCCGGGGGAAACGGGCAGCTCTGGACGCTGTCCCTGCTCGCCCTCTCGTTCATCATGCGCCCCATTGGTGGCATGGTCTGGGGGCCGATCGGCGACAAGCTCGGGCGCAAGGGCGTGCTGGCCATGACGATCGTGCTCATGGCGGGGGCGACCTTCTGCATCGGCCTGATCCCCGATGTGAATACCATCGGAGTCTTCGCACCGATCACGCTGGCCGTCCTGCGTGTCATCCAGGGCTTCTCCTCCGGCGGCGAATACGGGGGTGCTGCGACCTTCATGGCCGAGTACGCCCCGGACAAGCGCCGCGGATTCTACGGAAGCTTCCTCGAATTCGGGACTCTCGGAGGTTTCGCCTTCGGCTCGCTGATCGTGCTGATCGGTGAGCTCACGCTCGGCAACGACACGATGATGGAATGGGGATGGCGCGTTCCGTTCCTCGTCGCGGGTCCCCTCGGCCTGATCGGTTGGTACCTGAGGTCAAAACTCTCCGAATCGCCGATCTTCGAGGAGCTCGAGGACACGCAGAGGGAAAGCTCCATGGGCGGCGGACTCAGGGACCTGTTCACCGGCCACTTCCGTCAGATGTCGATCGTGTTCGGTCTCGTCGTGGCAGTCAACGTCGTCAACTACACGTTGTTGACCTACATGCCCACCTATTTGGAGAGCTCGGTCGGTATGGAGAGCTCCACGACCCTGACGGTCATGTTCATCGCCCAGTTCGCCATGATGCTCGTGATGCCCCTCGGCGGAGCGCTCTCGGACAAGATCGGCCGCAAACCGATGTGGTTCACCTCGATGATCGCCTTGTTCGTGCTGGCCGTGCCGATGTACATGCTCATGGCCCAGGGGTTCTGGTTCGCGCTGATCGGCTTCGCGGTACTGGGCCTGCTCTACATTCCTCAGCTCAGCACCATTTCGGCGACGTTCCCGGCCATGTTCCCCGCCCCGGTGCGCTACGCCGGCTTCGCCATCTCCTACAACGTCTCGACGATGATCTTCGGCGGTACCTCGCCCATGGTCAACGAGGCCCTGATCGGTGCGACGGGCAACGACCTGGTCCCGGCCTATTACATGATGGGTGCCTGCCTGATTGGCTTCGTCGCGTCCCTGTTCATGAAGGAGACCAAGGGTGCGTCCCTGCGCGGAACCGATGTCCCGGAGACGGGCAAGGTTCCGGTCTTCGAGCCCGTGGCCGGGGCGGCGCGCTAACCGGCCGCGACGTCGTCGTCCGGAAAGAGGATCCGGGGAACGAACCACAGGAAAACGATCATCCCGAGCAACTCGATGATCGACTGCATGATCACGACGACGGCCGCCAGGCCCCACCCGGCCGGAAGAGCGAGCGCGAGGGGCAGAACGACGAAGGAGTTCCGCGTACCGAAGGTGAAAGCCAGGGTGCGTGCGGGCTCCTTCGTCATGTGCAGGGCGCTGGCCATGGCCTTGGCCAGGACCAGGGCAACCACCAGGTAGGCCACGCACACGCGTCCGACCTGCGGCAACAGCTCCAGCGACGCCACGACCTCGCCCGCGTGCGATGTCATCACGCACAGGATGACCGCGGCGAGGAGCGGTACGGGCAGGACGCCGAGCTTCTCATGCCACAGAGCGGCACGCCGGCCGAGGGCCACGGAGCGTCGCCCTCGGTGCCCGTGCGAACGTTCGGGGCCCTCCGCGCGGGAGACCCGCGACATCAGAACCTCAGTGCCCGCGACCGTCGCCAACGGAACCAGGATGACGGCGGCGGCCGGGATCACGGCGCCGGCAGTCAGGATCGGTCCGGCGGAATCACGGCCGAACAGGCTGATGTACAAGGGTACGAGCGGCAGCTGAATGAGCATGTTCAGGGGCGCCAGAGCCGTGGCACGGACGGAATCCCCTCGACCCAGGTGTGTGAAAGTGATGAACCAATCCGTGCAGGGCGCTACCAATGTCATGAGAAGGCCCAGACGGGCGGCGGGGGAGTCCGGCGCCCAGTGGACCAGCCCCCACACCGCCAAAGGGATCAGAAGAAAGTTGCCGACCAGCGCCGCCGCCAGGAACCGACCGTCCCGGACCGCGTGCGGAATCTCGGTCAGGGATACCTGAGAGAACGTCGCATACATCAGGAGGGCGAGCCCGGGCCATATCAGCGCCTCGGCGAATGGCCGAGAGCCGGGAAGACACAGGCCGAGACCGAGGCCGATCGCAATGGCGAGCAGGTATGCCCAGACCTGGTACTTTTCCATCCGGTTTCGGAACGAAGACACCCTAGTCGTCATCCGGGAACCCATCCGCCCCGTGGGTGTGAAAGCGTGCACCGTCCCGGTTGAAGATACTGATGACCTCGGCTGCCTGGGGCCCGGCAGCGCACATGCTGTGCGGGGTGGTGGTGTCGAATTCGGCCGCTTCGCCGGGGTGGAGCGTGAGCTCGTCGTCCCCGAGTCGCAGCCGCAGGTTTCCCGACAGCACATACACCCAGTCGAACCCAGGGTGCACTCCCGGTTCGGGCATCGTGCTCTGCGGTGGGTAGGTCATCTTGAATGCGTTGACGGGCGAAGCCTCCGGGCTCAGGGGCGCGATGAGCGTCCCGTTGCGACGGTATGCGCGACGACGAACCCGCGGGTCCGGGGTGTCCGCGCGGACGAGCTCGTCGATCCCGATGCCGAGCTGCCGGGTCAGGGGCAGCAACAATTCGAGGCTCGATTGTCGTTTGCCGGACTCGAGCCTGGACAGCGTGCTCACGGACAAGCCTGCGCGATCCGCCAACTCATCCAGGGTCCATCCCAGCCGTTGCCGTGCCGCCCGCAGTCGTGGGCCCACCTTGGACAACTGTTCGTCCACAGAAATCACTCCTTGCCATTTCAGCAAAACAGTTTGCCATTTCTGAGTTCTCAGGTCTAGCGTCGAGATCATGAAAAACACATGGGATGTCATTGTTGTTGGCGGCGGGTCCGCCGGGCTCAGCACCGCGCTGATGCTGGGGCGCTCGCGGCGTCGGGCTCTCGTCCTGGACGAAGGGATGCCGCGGAACCGGTTCGCGGACCACATGCACGGAGTGCTCGGGCACGAAGGAAAGGATCCGGCACAGCTGTTGCGCGAGGGACGAGAGGAGGTCGCAGCCTACGGCGTCGAATTCTCCGAGGCCAGGGTCGAGCGGGTCGACCGGGACGGGCGCGACTTCGTACTCACGGACACCGACGGGAATCGACGGGGCGCTCGCGCCGTCGTCGTGGCGACGGGCCTGACCGACGTTCTGCCCGAGATCCCGGGGCTGGCCGAACGGTGGGGAACCAGCGTACTGCACTGCCCCTACTGCCACGGCTGGGAATTCGGCGACCGGCGCCTCGGCCTGCTGGCCACGGCCCCGCACGACATCATGCGGGCCGAGTTGCTGCGGCAGTGGTCCGAGGACCTGACCGTCTTCACCTCCGGAATCGGCGGGGTCGACCCGGTCACGCAGGCGCGCCTCGAATCGCGGGGGGTCCGCCTGGTGCCTGAGCCGGTGGTCGGCGTGGACGGTCCCGGGCAGGACCTGACGGAGGTTCGCACCGAGAAGGGCGTGTATCCCATCGACGCCCTGTTCGCCGGCGGAGCCTTCCGTCCGCACGACGATTTCCTCGAACCCCTGGGGCCGGAGCGAGCGGACGGACCCATGGGCAACTTTCTGTCCGTGGACGAGTTCGGGGCCACCTCGGTCCCAGGGCTCTGGGCGATCGGCAATGTCGTCAATCCGGCGCTGACGGTTCCGGGAACGATGGGCGCGGGATCGACGACCGGAGGCATGGTGAACATGTACCTGGTCGGGCAGGACTTCGACGACGCCGCTCCCGAGCCCGCGAAGGACTTCTGGGAGAACAGGTACCGGTCCCAAGACAGGATCTGGTCGGGGAACGCGAATGCGACCCTCGTGGAGCTGCTCGATGGGATCGAGCCCGGGCGCGCGGTGGATCTCGGGTGCGGCGAAGGTGGCGACGTGCTGTGGCTCGCCGCCCGCGGGTGGAAGGCCACGGGGATCGATATCTCCGAAACAGCGGTCGACAGGGCACGTCGGGCGGCCCGGGAGGCACAGCTCGAGGATCGCGCCGCGTTTGTGGCCGAGGACCTCGAGCAGTGGACGCCATCGGAGGACCTCGACCTGGTCACGGGCAGTTTCTTCCAATCACCCGTGGCATTGGACCGCGTGGCCGTCCTTCGGCGGGCAAGCCGTGCCGTGGTCCGTGGCGGCCGGATATGCCTCCTGTCCCACGCGGCGCCTCCGCCGTGGGCAGAACATCATCACGACGCGGACTTCCCCGATCTGGGTGAGGAAGTGCGGGCCCTGGACCTCGGACCCGAATGGGAGACCGAGGTCCAGGAGGTCCGGAAGCGCGAGGCCGCCGACCCCGAGGGGAATCCGGCGGTTCTCGAGGATGCCGTGGTCGTGCTGCGGAAGAAGGCCTAGATTCTGTTCTCCTTCGGGATGATGATCCAGGCCACCACGTAGAAGATCGCCTGTGGGCCGGGGATCAGGAAGGACAGGAGGAACAGGAACCGGACCCAGTTCGGGCTCCAGTCGAGTGCCTCTGCGATGCCTCCGCAGACGCCGGCGATGACTTTGTGATTGCGTGATCTCTTGAGTGCCATGGTTCCCACGCTAGGGGCTCACGGGGACGGACGCAGTGGAGCGGGCACTACCTTTGTGGGTAGTGCCCGCTCCACGCGCATGATCTCAACGCAGCTTCAGTTTCCTGTACCTGCTGATGGCCCCATGGATTTCCTGCGGACGGGGCATTGCCAGGTCACCGCGGGGCCGGCCACCGCCGGTCAGATCGTCCAGGCCCTTCTTCCGAATTCGACGCCAGACACGCTCCACGGCGTCCACGAGGCCCAGCTGTCCGTCCAGTTCCCGCGAAACCGCCTCGATGCACTGGGCGATCGCGCTGGTCTGTGAAGGATCGACCAGCTGGGCAAGGTAGGCGACGTCGATATCCTCCCGGCCTACCTGAATCGTCCCGAGTCCCCGGGCGCGGGCGCTCTTTTTCTTGTCCGATGGGTCCAAGGCGCCGGCCGTGGGGATTCTCTCGTCGGACCCGACGAAGACACTGTCGGCCGATTCCGTGGTGCCCGCGTTCTCGGAGGCGTCATCGGCTGCAATGCGATGGGCCCGGTCGGTGACCTCCGAGGGCGTGTATGCGTCCATGGCGATGACGTAGTCTGCCATGCCGAAGAAGGCCCCCGTGCCTCCGGCCACCAGGATCGTCGAAATATCCCGTTCATCCAGCAGGGGGCGGATGCGTTCGACAAAGGGGGTGATCGGTTCGGAGCCCGAGGGGATGAGCTGCCGCATCGCCGGGTCGCGAATCATGAAGTTGGTGGCCGAGGTGTCCTCGTCGATGAGGAGCAGTGACGTCCCGATTTCCAAGGATTCCGCCAGATTGGCGGCCTGCGACGTCGAGCCGGAGGCATTCGTGGTCGTGAAATGAGAGGTGTCGGCGCCGGACGGCAGGTTCGAGATGAAAGGCGAGATGTCCGTGCCGGTGACGGCCCGTCCGTCTTCGGCACGGATGCTCATCGCATCGGGCACAGTCAGCACCCACTCGCGGCCGTCGCCACCGATATGCGGGTACACCCCGCGTTCCATGGCCCTGAGCAGGGTGGATTTTCCGTGGTAGCCGCCGCCCACGATCACCGTGATCCCGCGGGGAACGCCCATGCCGGACACCGTCCGCCCGCTGGGCAGCGAGAAGTCGACTCGCATGCTGTCGGGGGAGCGGAAGGCCACGGCGTCACGAAGGGGCACGTCGGAGTTGCCCGATGCGCGGGGAAGAACGGCGTCGTCGCCCACGAAGGATATGAGACCGCGCTCCTTCAGCTCGGCCTGGAGCGCGAGCTGGTCCGTGTACAGCTCCATGTGGCGCTCGAGGGCCTCGGGATCCAAACCGTCCAACAGTGCGGATCCCTGAACGAGTTCGGGCAGGTCGTCCGTCAAAAGGTGCGCCGCGGCCCGCCCCTTGATGCGGCGCCCTGCCGCCGGCAGAGAAACCGAGAGGCGAACCTCGACCGAATCAGGCCGGACCACCACGCTGGACCGCTCGAGAACCTCTTGGCCGGGTTTGGTGATATTGATGCCGCGGTAGGAGCATCCGCACAGAGTCTTGGTGAGATGACGCGCGATGAAGTCCGCGGCGGCGACGCGCTCGTCGGGCTCGTTCTCCAGACGTTCTGGCAGCGACGTCCCGTTCAGCGGAAGAATCACGCGCGCCGAGGACGGCGGGGCGTACGGGTCGGACTGCACATGGTCGATCGCGAGGTCGAAGGTCCCGAAGTCGTAGGTGCCTCTGATGCGTTTGTAGGCGCCGTACCCATTGCCGTCGAGACGCTGGAGAGACGACCTGAGATCCTGCGAGGTTTGGTTCATTGATAGCTAATTCGGATCGGGGACATCGGTGCTTGGAAGTATAGTCGGTCACGAAATCACTGGAGAGGAATTGATTCATGACTACCCAAGTCAGCAAGCAGATCCAACTCGCGTCCCGGCCCAAGGGCTGGCCCTCCGAAGAAAATTTCGAGACCGTGTCGGTCGACCTTCCTGACCTGTCCGAGGGAGAGGTTCGCGTCCAGAACCTGTACATGTCCGTCGACCCGTACATGCGCGGTCGGATGTCCGCGGCCAAGAGCTACGTCGCACCGTTCGAGGTCGGCGAGACCATGACCGGCGGAGCGGTCGGCAAGGTCGTGGAATCCCGCAGCGACGACCTGTCCGAGGGTGCCCTCGTGCTGCACCAGTTCGGCTGGCGCGACGTCGCTCAGGCTCCGGCAGAACAGTTCAACGAGGTCCCGGAGATCCCCGGGGTTGCACCGTCCTTGTACCTCGGCATGCTGGGGCTCACGGGCCTGACGGCGTACGTCGGGCTCACCCGGGTCGCGAAGATGCAGGAGGACGACGTCGTGTTCGTGTCGGGCGCGGCCGGCGCCGTGGGCTCGGCTGTCGGCCAGATCGCCCAATTGCTCGGCGCGTCGAAGGTCATCGGTTCGGCAGGGAGCAAGGAGAAGACGGACGTGCTCGTGCAGAAGTACGGGTACGACGTCGCGCTGAACTACAAGGACGCACCGATCCGGGAACAGCTGCCCAAGGCAGCTCCGAACGGCATCGACGTCTACTTCGACAATGTCGGCGGCGACCACCTCGAGGCCGCCCTGGATGTTCTGAACCGTTACGGCCGGGCGGCGCTGTGCGGTGCGATCAGCCAGTACAACAACACGGAACCGGACCCGGGCCCGGACAACATGGCGAATTTCGTCAAGCAGTCGCTGGGCTTCAAGGGGTTCATCGTCAGCGACTACATGGAGTACGCCGGCGAATTCCAGGAGCGGATGAGCGCCTGGATCCGTGAGGGCAAGATCCGGTACGACGAGACCGTCGTCGACGGCCTCGAAAACGCGACCGACGCCTTCATCTCGATGATGCAGGGAGCCAATACGGGCAAGATGGTGGTCCGTATCCAGGACTGAGCCGGTGGGGCTACCCGAACGGATCGACCGAGCCTCGGATGATCGTTCGGGTGGCCCCTCCCACCCACACGTTCTCGTGATCGGCCTCGACGCGAACCATGCCGCGTCGACCCAGGGCCGTGCCCTGGCGTGCCACGTAGGCGGCGGGGGCTCGTCCCTCGCGAATCAGCCACTGCGCCAATCCCGCGTTGAGGCTTCCCGTGACCGGATCTTCCTGACTGCCGTCACCCGCGCCGAAGGCGCGCACCTCCACGTCCGCGGGGGAATCGGGAGAGTCGAAGAATCCCACGACGCCGATCTTGAACTGGCTCTCTCCGATCTCGCTCATGCGCGGTCGGAGGCCGAGCACGTCATCGGCCGAGGGAAGGACGACGCCGACCCACCCGGGGCCGTTGTCGATCCAGCGCATGGCTTCGATGCGGGCGACGTCGATATCGAGGAGCCGAGCAACCGTGCTTCGCGTGCTCTCGTCGGCCGGCTCGTCCCGCACCAGAGGCGGCGCCGCGAAGAAGAGCGCGTCGTCGGATCGGCGCACCGTGATCAGTCCGGCGGCGGTCTCCTGGACGAGCTCGGTCTCGGAGCCGGGCCGGCCGCCGGCTTCGAGCCACGCGTGGGCCGTGCCGAGCGTGGGATGGCCCGCGAAGGGCAGTTCCCTCTGGGGAGTGAAGATGCGAACTCTGTAGTCGGCACCGGGCTGCGTCGGCCTCAACAGAAACGTGGTCTCCGAGAGATTGGTCCAGTGGGCGAAGGTCTGCATCTGCTGGTCCGTGAGCCGGTCGGCATCGTGAACCACGGCAACGGGGTTTCCGGGTTGCGGTCCCGGTGCGAAGACGTCGACCTGTCGGAATGCTCGTGACATAGTTTTCCTCTCTTCTCGCCCGAAGCCGTTGCCCAGGCACCCCGGTGCTTGTGGTGAGGTGGCTCATATCCGATACGCTCGGTATCGTGAAGTGATCGGTGGGTTCACCCCTCCGGATCCAGAGTACGCGGCGCTGGAAGGTGCCGTGGGGAGGAGCCTCGAGTGACAGCCGAATCGTCCACGACCGCGGAGACGGTTGCCGAACCCGAGCGCTTCGAACTGACCAGTGAGCGGGGCCTGCCGATTTCGGTGTCGAGCTGGGGCGACTGGGCTTCGGCCGAAGGTGTGGTCCTGGTGGTTCCGGCCATAGCCACTCGCGCTCGGCATTACAACGCGTTTGCTCGCTGGCTCGTGGGCCAAGGGTTTGTGGCCGTGACCTTCGACTTTTCCGGCTACGGGGATTCCCTCCGGGGACCGCTCAAGGACTCGCCGGTGAACATCCTGGATTGGGCGCGGGACGCGCGCACGGTTCTCGACTGGGTCGCTGAGAAAGATGCGACGCTGCCCGTGACCTGGGTGGGTCACAGCCTGGGCGGCCAACTTCTGGGCCTTGCCGGTGACCGCGGCGTAACACAGAGCATTTTTGTCGCGACCGGTGTCGGATCCGGCTGGAAGTCACCCTGGCAGACCGCAGTGCCGGGAATGGTGATGTTTTTCCTCGTCGGGCCGATCGCTCAGAAGCTCTGCGGCTACTATCCGGGGCGCCGGCTCAGGTTCTTCGGGAACCTTCCCTCCGGTGTGATGAGTCAGTGGAGAACATGGGTCGCCTACCCTCGGTATATCCTGGGGGAGCGGCCGTGTCTGGCTCCGCGGTACGCGAGCATCACGTCGCCGATCATCGCGGTGTCCTTCACCGACGACGTCGTCATGTCCAAGGCGGCGCTGCGGATGTTGCTGTCCTTCTATTCGGGGGCCCGAAAGATGCATTTTCGGTTCTCGCCGAAGAGGTTGGGGGTCGGGTCAATCGGCCACATGGGGTCGTTCCGGGCCGCGAGCGCCGGCATCTGGAGTGCCGTTTTTCTTCCATTTCTCGCGAAACGCCGGGGGTCACCGGCAGATAATTAGCAAAGCTAAGTTTCTTGGGGTATAATGGGTGGCATGTCAGACTCGCACCTGAATACCAGTCCTTCGGAAGCCCACGAACTGTCCGCTTCCGACTCCGAAAAAGCTACGGAATTGATCGTGCTGGCCAGCCGATTCGTTCGCGCGGCATCCCGTCACAGCGGCCGTGAGCGCTCGACCATTGTCCTGCGCACACTCTCGAACCTGAGCCTGGCGGGACCCATGCGGATCGGCGACCTCGCCAGTGCGGAACACATCACTCAGCCGACCATGACCGGTGTGCTGAAGCGTCTGGAGGCCGAAGGCCTCGTCAAGAGGAAAGCGGATCCGTTCGACGGTCGTGCTCAGCTCATCGATATCACCCCGACGGGCAAGGAGGCTCTCGACGACTTCCGCAAGAAGGCCACGCGGCGAATTCAGCCCGCGCTGGCCCAGCTGACCCTCGAAGAGCGGCAGACCCTGTGGAGGGCCTCGGGCATCTTCGAGGCCCTGAGCAAGCAGCTCGACGTCTTGTAGCAATCACCAGAATCCGACCGGGGTCCGCGCGAACTGGCGAGGCTCCGGTCGGATCCACCGGGAAATCACTCTGGAGTTGCCAGGGTGCTTTCTTTTGCATATTTATATAGTGAGGCAATGTGTGACGGTTTCGCACCGAGGCGGTCGCACGCAGTGGAGGAAAAACCCAATGAGTACCAGTACACCTACCGGATCGCATCCCGTGGTGGAGACACGGATTCAGGAGCCCGAACCGGCCCCGGAGAAGAAGCAGTCCATCCTGCGTCAGCCCATTGCGGTATGGGCGATCGCATTCGCCTGCATGGTCTCCTTCATGGGCATCGGGTTGGTCGACCCGATCCTGCCCGCCATCAGCAAGGAGTTGGACGCGAGTGCGGGGCAGACCATGTTGCTCTTCACGAGCTATCTCTTCATCACGGGCATTGCCATGTTCTTCACCGGCTGGGTATCCAGTCGCATTGGCGTCAAGACGACCCTTCTGGTCGGTCTGATTCTGATCATCGCTTTCGCCGCGCTGGCGGGCGCATCCGGAACCGTCGGCGAGATCATCGGCTTCCGTGCCGGGTGGGGCCTGGGCAACGCGTTGTTCATTTCCACGGCGCTCTCGGCCATCGTCGGAGCCGCGGCGGGTGGAAGCAGTCAGGCCGTGATGCTGTACGAGGCCGCTCTCGGCGTCGGTATGGCCGTGGGGCCGCTCGTCGGTGGGCTGTTGGGCTCCATTTCCTGGCGTGGTCCGTTCTTCGGTACGGCGGCACTCATGGCCATCGGGTTCATCGCGATCATCAGCCTTCTGCGGGCACCCAAGAAGGACGCGTCCGCACCCGTTCAGAAGCACGCCTTCACCGCTGGTCTCAAGGCCCTCAAGGACCCTGCGCTGCGCGTTCTGGCTTTTACGGCCCTGTTCTACAACTTCGCCTTCTTCGTGCTCCTGGCCTACAGCCCTTACCCGCTCGAGGCGGCCGCGGCGAAGCACGGCACTGAATTCGGAGCCCACGAACTCGGCCTGGTCTTCTTCGGTTGGGGCGTCGCCCTGGCCATCGCTTCCGTCTTCCTTGCGCCGATCCTGACACGTCGGTTCGGGCTCCGCCCGGTACTGTTCGCGATGCTCGGGCTTCTGGCGGTCATGATGGCGTGTGCCGCGGTATGGCACGAATCCGTGGTCGCCTTGATCGTGTTCATCGTGATCGCCGGTCTGGGGCAGGGTGTTATGAACACCGCGCTCACCGAGACGGTCATGGAAGCGACAAGCCTGCCGCGGTCGATCGCGTCGTCCACGTACTCAGGTGTGCGTTTCATCGGCGGTGCTATCGCCCCCGCGGTCGCCGGGCCCGTGTCCGACGCGGTGGGAGCCGGCGCCCCCTACTGGATGGCTGTGGCGACTCTTGCGGTGTCCATCCTGGTGCTCGTCTTCGGCGGCCACCTCCTGACTCGTGCCCAACGTCCTCACGAGACGGCCGTTGCTGAGGCCGAGGCGATCACCCGCGGGGCCGACTGATAGTTCGTGAGTAGGTGAGTGGCTACGTCGCCGAGGAAGAAAGCCGACCGCAGGGTTGCCTGCGGTCGGCTTTCTTGTTGTCGGCCCAGGGTTGGCTTGCTGGGTCATGGGCCAGGAGCCTCTGGCAGATGAGCCGCGTGGTGAGCCCGGTTGTAGGCAGGTGACAGCGCGGAGATCAGTGCAGAAGGTGCGGGTCCAGCGATGTGATGGTGTGGTGTGCAAGAGTGTGCAGAGCGTCGACGGGCAGACTGCCGGCGACGCCGACCGTTTCCACGCCTGCTGCGCGAGCGGCCATGATGCCGGTTCGCGAGTCCTCGAACGCTACTGCTCGACATGCATGGAGACCGAGGCGGTCCAGTGCGTGCAGATATCCTGCGGGGTCGGGCTTTGGACTGGTGACGTCCTCGAGCGCGACGACGCCGTCCAGGTCAGCCAACAGGCTTGCCTGCTCCAGTGCGGGAATCACGACGTCTCGGCTGGCGGCTGTCACTACCATGAGGCGTTTGCCCATGCGGCGGGCCTCTTTTACGAATGATTTGGCGGCTGGGGAGATAGTACTCTCTTCCCGAGTTCGCTCAAGATAGAGCCCGTTGAAGATCTGCAACAATTCGTGTCCTGAGAGGTGTGACACGCCTGCTTCCTCGCGAAGAATCCCGAACATGTATTCCTCGGTGAAGCCGACAAAATCGGCGTAATATCGGTCACGGCTGAGATGGATTCCCAAGTGCTCCGACGAAACATGGCAGATGAGCTCTGCCAATGAATCCTCGTCATCAGATAGCGTTCCGTTGTAATCGAGTAATAGAGCATCGGCTTGTCGAATCCGGGACCTCAGATCGGCGCTCTGCCTCGGGGCTGCGGGCATCGTAGACACTCCTTCGCTTATTTGAGTCAAAGGCGATGCTAGCACCGATGAAATGGTCGGTGTGGTCATGGCGCGAAAGCTTATAAAAGGTTTAAATAAATGGACCATATGCCTCTGGACACCATCGAAGTCTGCTAATAACTTATTGAACATGTGAGACATAGCACTCATATTCGATGATCGTTGGGTGATTGGAATCTGAGGGCCAACCCAGCTCGGGACTCGGGAGGATGATCATGTGGGAATTACGCCATGACCTGCTGCTCTTCATCGAGCGTGTTCGCCTCGACGGAGGCGTCAGGCTCCCTCCGGAGCGGGACCTTGCGCGGAAGTTCGGAGTCGCCCGCGGAACGCTCCGCAAGGAACTCACGGAGCTGGTCAGATCGGGTTGTCTGGAGCGTCGCACCGGACGAGGCGGCGGTTCCTTCATACGGTCTGTCGACCGACCGCGCTACGTCGAGCCTCTCCCTGAACCGCCAATGCTGATCACTCGTGACCTCGACCGTGCCGCAGGCGTGCCTACGTGGCTCGCCGAACAGGGGCATGCGCCCGGGACTCGGGTGCTTCGCGCGACCGAACGACGGGCGAACCCCGTGGAGCAAGAAACCTTGGATCCGGAGGACGGAAAGGTCTTCGCGATCCAACGGGTCAGATCGGCCGACGGAATTCCGGTGTCCCTCGAGGAAATGACGCTGCCTGCCCAGCGTTTCCCTGGGTTGCTCGAAGATTCACTTGCGTCGGTCTACGAGCTCATGGATCGCGAATACGGCGTCAGGGTGGCCCGCTGTGAAGAGACCATTCTCTCCGCGGTCGCATCGCCTGCATCCGCCGTACTTCTCTGCGTGGAGCCAGGATCCGCTCTGCACGACATCCGGCGGCGGGCCTATGACTCCCGCGGTGCATGCTTCGAAATTTCCCGGGATCTCTTCCGGGCTGACCTGACCAGATTGACGACCACGAGTCGTTGATCCTGGTCCCGACGTGATCATGATCGCGAACCGTCTCATGCGTCCGGCGCGTCCTTCGTGACCCGGACGAGTCATCTCCCTGCCAAGCCGACAAGGTGCCCGCAGGCCTGCCAGGGACAGCGAACAGATCAGGCGGGCCGCAACTCTGCAGACAAGAGAAACACCGAAGGGACAATGCCATGAGACAGCCCTCGACGGACAGACCCGAGGACCGGGCGGGGTACAACTCGGACCGTTCACATGCCACGAAGCCAACCCTCTCGGGGGTTCACACATCGGACCCGACGGGATCTTCCGGCGACCGAACGACGGCGCCGCGTACGTATCGTCAGGTCCTCAAGAGCTGGCAGCTTCGCATATTTCTCATCTCCTGGGTCGGCTACGCCGCCTACTACTTTCCGCGCAACGCCTTTTCGGCCGCAAAGGTGGGTGTCCTCGACGACGGCGACATGAGTCGCGAGGCCCTGGGCGTGCTGGACTCGGCTTATCTCGCGGCCTATGCGGTGGGACAATTCATCTGGGGCACGGTTGCCGAACGCTGGGGTGCCCGAATCGTCATCGCTGGCGGCATGGTTCTGGCCACGGTGGCTTCCGCAGGGATGGGGCTGGTCCCTGCCCTGTGGTTGTTCGTCCCTTTGATGATCGCGCAGGGGCTCGCGCAGTCCACCGGGTGGGCCGCGTTCAGCAAGAACATCGCGAGCTTCTTCGGGACCCGTGTTCGGGGGAGGGCCATGGGCCTCTTCGCAAGCAGCTACGCCTTCGGCGGCCTCGTCGCGGTGCCGGTGATGGGGTGGTTTGCCTATTCGGTCTTCGATTCGTGGCGATGGGCATTCTTCGTCGGATCCGCTGTCATGGTCGCGGCGCTCGCCGGCTTTCTTCTGATGCAACGCAATGCCCCCTGCGACGTCGGCCTGCCAGACGTCGACGACCCGGAGGCGTTCTGGGACGAGCCTTATGATGCAGATCAGTTCCATGGCGAGCGGAAGGCGAAGCCGAGAGGGAGGGGACAGCGAGGGGTTTCGCGGGATGGCTTCAGACCAAGTGACCTGTTGGCCGCGGTTCGCCACGATCCGATGGTTCTGCGGCTCGGGATCGTCTACTTCTTGCTCAAGCCGGCACGATACGCTGTCCTGCTTTGGGGCCCGGTTCTGGTGACGGATGCGATCCCGGAGTTGGACGGAGTCACTGCGGTGATGGCTCCCGTGGCGTTCGGTATTGCAGGCGTGACGGCCCCCATAGTGACGGGGTGGCTCTCGGACACGTTGTTCGGTGCCAGGCGCGTGCCTCCTACAGTGATTTCCCTTCTGGTCCTTGTCGTTGCCTTCTTGGCGTGGCGTCCGTTTGCGAACACTGGTTCAGTGGTCCTGGTCGCCGTGCTTCTGGGCGTCGTCGGGCTGACGGCGTATGGCGCGGACGGCATGGTCTCAGGGGTGGCGGCGGTTGATTTCGGATCCAGTCGACATGCGGCGGGAGCAACGGGTTTTATCAATGGCTGTGGCTCCGTAGGAGCCATACTCGGCGGGCTGTTGCCGGGATTCTTCGGGGCCTCGACCGTATTCACGATCTTCGCGGTCACGGCCGGAGCAGCTGCGGCACTTCTGATCCGCTGCTGGAACACGCGCCCGGCCTCATCCTGACAACCAAATCCCGCTTCCGAATCCGACGGATCAGGGATACGCCCTGATCGCGTGACCCTTGGCAAGTGGTCTACAGCGGCAAAGGCACGAACGCGTGGCGGTGACCGTCTGGCGCATAGATCTTCGACACGGCCCGCTTGTGGCTTCCCACCCAGTGTGTGTCGACGATGCCCACCGCTTCCATGAGCGCGAAGATCGTCGTGGGTCCGACAAAGCGGAATCCGTGTTTCTTGAGCGCTCGGGCGAGGGCAACGGACTCGGGGGACTGGGTGGGAACCTCGTCGGCGCGAGTCGGAGAGGGCGTGGTCTCCGGGGCATGGGACCACACGAGAGCCGGAAGTCCGGAAGCTATCTGCAAGGATTCGCCGTCCTGCAGCGGGAGCGAGAACCCTTGGAGCATCGGATCCCGCTCCGCTGCTTCCCGAAGTTCCAGAGTTGCCCGGGCGTTGCCGATCGCGGCCATGATCTTGGGTCTGCTTCTGATGATGGAAGCGTCCTGGAGAAGTTCCTCAACGGTCTGATCGGTGTACTTTGCGACGACGTCGGGGTCGAAATCGGCGAAAGCTCGGCGGAATGCGTCCCTCCGGGCGAGGATCGTCGCCCAGGAGAGCCCGGCCTGGAAACCCTCCAGGCACACGCGTTCGTAGAGGCCCGCTTCCGAGATCACGGGCAGGCCCCACTCGTGGTCGTAGTACTCCCGCATCATTGCGCTGCCGTTGGCCCATGCGGTCCGCGGCAGATTCCGGCTGTCCGCCGTCGAATCGTCCGAGGCCGCCGTGCCTGAAGAAGGCGAAGCCGTCATTGCTTGTCCCATCCCGTCATTCGCAGGGTCATGTTGAACCGGCCGCTCCGTACAGGGCAGTCCGCAGGTGCCGTATTCGGCAGAATTCGTGGCACACCGTGGAACATGTAGCGGCTCGGTCCACCGAAAACTATCAGGTCGCCGGAGGCCAGTCGGACGTCCTGGTACGGTTTGGACTTCGTTTGTGGATTTCCGACCCTGAAAATCGCGGTATCCCCAACGCTGAAACTGACCACGGGTTCGCCGGAACGCTCGTCCTTGTCCTGGTGCATACCCATTCTGGCGGTCGGCTCGTAGTAGTTGATGAGCACGACGTCGGGCGTGTAGTCGCCGGCCCACGCCGCAACCTCCTTTTCGGAGAGGGCGGGCCAACTTCCGCCGTGGCTGGGGGAGTAGGCCTCCTGGACGGCTTTCCTTCCCCAACGGACGAGCCAGTTGGGAACCGGGAGCGGTGCCGCATCATCGAAGTGCCTCGCCCTCGGGGCGAGACCGCTCGAATCCCAATGCCAGCCGAGCGTCGTCAACCGGACCGACATCGGGTGTCCATTGATGAGGGGTGAATGCGGAGGAATCGGGCCCCGACCCCAGTCGTCCCATTGCCGCGCGAGCCAGGACTGACTCCGCGGCGTCAACCATCCGGGCAGATGCATGACGCCCGGCACGACCTCCCGCGGTTCGCGGTCGAAGGCATCGTCCGAAAACAGTCCTTCGGTCTCGGTCATCGCGCGTCCTTTCCGCACCGGGGCCCGGAGCCGAACACGGACTCCGGGCCATAACGAGCGAAACCCCGGACCACGCCGGTCGGGTTGACCCGACCGAGCGCGATCCGGGGTTCGAATCAGCACCTCACAGGCTACTCGGTGGATGTATCCTCATCCACCCAGTCGAAGGTCCGCGTGACGGCCTTCTTCCAGAGCCGGTACTGGCGCTCGACTTCCTTGTTGTCCATCTCAGGCGTCCAGCGCTTGTCCTCCTGCCAGTTGGCGACGACGTCGTCCTCGCCCTTCCAGAAGCCGACGGCGATACCAGCGGCGTACGCGGCGCCGAGGGCCGTGGTCTCGACGACCTTCGGCCGGATCACCGGTACACGCAACAAGTCCGCCTGGAACTGCATCAGGAATTCGTTGGCGGTCATGCCGCCGTCGACGCGCAACTCGGTCAGATCGACCCCGGAATCCGCGTTCATCGCGTCGATGACCTCGCGGGTCTGGAACGCCGTCGCCTCGAGGGCCGCCCGGACGATATGAGCCTTCTTGACGTACCGGGTCATGCCGACGAGCACCCCGCGCGCGTCCGGGCGCCAGTACGGCGCGAACAGCCCCGAGAACGCCGGGACGAAGTAGGTCCCGCCCGAGTCCTCAACCGATGTCGCGAGGGCCTCGGAGTCCGCTGCACTGTCGATCAGCTCGAGGTTGTCGCGCAGCCACTGGATCAGTGACCCGGAGACCGCGATGGACCCCTCGAGCGCGTAGACCTGCTTCTGGTCCCCGATCTTGTACGCGACCGTGGTCAGCAACCCGTTCTCCGAGAACACCGGGTCGGTGCCCGTGTTCATGAGCATGAAGTTGCCGGTGCCGTACGTGTTCTTGGACTGGCCTTCCCCGAAGCAGGCCTGGCCGAAGGTCGCTGCCTGCTGATCGCCCAGAATGCCGGCGATCGGGGTTCCCCGCAGGAAGCCACGGGCGCGACCGTATCCGTACACCTCGGCGGAGGACTTGATCTCCGGCAGCATCGACATCGGAATTCCGAAGTCGTCCGCGATGTCCTTCTCCCACTCGAGGGTGCGAATGTTCATGAGCATCGTGCGCGAAGCGTTCGTCACGTCGGTCACGTGCACGCCGCCCTCGGGTCCGCCGGTCAGATTCCACAGGACCCACGAGTCCGTGGTTCCGAACAGCAGGTCGCCCTTCTCGGCGCGCTCGCGGGCACCCTCGACGTTGTCCAGGATCCACTTGACCTTGGGGCCGGCGAAGTAGGTGTTCAGGGACAGGCCCACGCGATCGTGGTACTTGTCGTAGCCCTCGTCGCCGGCGAGCTCGTCGCAGATCTTCTGGGTCCGGGTGTCCTGCCACACGATCGCGTTGTACACGGGTTCGCCGGTGTTCTTGTCCCAGACGACCGCGGTCTCCCTCTGGTTCGTGATACCAACCGATGCGATTTCGTGGTGGTTGATCTCGGCGTCGGAGAAGCAGTCAGCAACGGACTTGCGGACGTTGCGCCAGATCTCGAGCGGGTCGTGCTCGACCCAGCCGGCCCGCGGGAAAATCTGCTCGTGCTCGTACTGGCCGACCGTGATGATCTGGCCGTTCTTGTCGAAGACTATGGCCCGGGAGCTGGTCGTTCCCTGGTCAATGGCGAGGATGTATTTCTTGTTTGTATTCATAGTCTCGGAGAACAACGCGTTGTTCCTTGTGCCGTCTTTCTGGTTGGTCATTCGGATTGCCTTTCCTGATGGGCCGCGTCCTTGCGGCCCGGTTTTCTAGAGGGCCACCATGAGCGGAACCACCAGGGCCGCGAGGAGACCGCCGACGATCGGTCCGAAGACCGGGATCCAGGAGTAGGACCAGTCGGAGGACCCCTTGCCACGAATCGGGAGGATCGCGTGAGCGATGCGCGGCCCCAGGTCACGGGCGGGGTTGATCGCATAGCCGGTCGGTCCGCCGAGCGAGATGCCGATGGCCAGCACGACGAGAGCGACCGGAAGCGGCCCGATCTCGCTAGGAGTCTTGTCGGAAAAGAGGATGAATGCAATCAGCACGAAGGTCGCGATGACCTCCGTGAAGAAGTTCCAGCCGTAAGCCCGGATCTCCGGACCGGTCGAGAAGACGCCGAGTTTGTCGGCGGCAGGTGCCTCGAGGTCGAAGTGCTTCTTGTGCGTCAGATAGACGAGGATGGCGCCGACGATCGCGCCGACCATCTGGGCAACAATGTAGATGACCACATTGCCGAAGGTCGCGGGGATTCCGTCGCTGAGATCCTTGTGGGCGGCCCAGAAGGACAAGGTGACCACGGGGTTCAGATGGCCGCCGGTCGCGTAGGCCGCGTACGCTCCCGCATACACGCCGAGTGCCCAACCGAAGGCGACCATGAGCCAGCCACCGGCGTTGTTCTTGGTGCGAGACAGGACCTGACCGGCCACGACGCCGCAACCCAGCAGCACCAGCAGTAGGGTGCCGATGAATTCTGAGGCGAACATGCCGAGCGTTGTCGGTACCCCGTTGTCCAGCAGTTGCGGGGCGAAGCCGAGGATCCCGGTGGACCCGTCGGCGAGCAATGAACCGGTCATGACCGCTCACTTTCCGGCACGTCTTCGTGCCTTTTTCTGTGTTACTGACACCGGCTCTCGACCGGTGGGTAGATGTCGGATGGGTGGAACACGGGCCGGGCGGTTGGCGCTCTGTCCTCCCGCCCGGCCCGGCAGCATCGGATCAGTCGGAACCCAGGATCTTGCGCGGCATGATCTCCGGGTCGGAGGTGACGACGTCGGACGCGCCGGCGTCGTCCTTTTCCTCCTCCGCGCGGGCGATGTTGCGAACCCGCTGCGCATAATTGTCCAGCTCGCGCTGGCGTCCGTTCTCGCCCCACCCGAGCTCGGCCGCCAGGATGTCGACGATTTCGGGGGCCGCGGCAAGACCGCGGTCCCGCTGTTCAAGGTCCAGGCGGACCCGTCGCATCAGGACGTCCTCGAGGTGGAGCGCACCTTCGTAGCGGACCGCAAGCAGAACCTCGGCCCGAAGGAACATGGGGGCATGGCTCAGCGGCTTGCCGAGCTCCGGGTCCTCGCGGACGAGATCGAGCACGTCGTCGATCTCGGAACCGTAACGATCCAGAAGGCTCTCGACGCGAGCGGCGGTCCAGCCGTTCTCCTCCGCGATCTCGCCGGCACGCGCCACGGCGGCCCGGTAGCCCTGGGCCCCGACCAAGGGGATGTCCTCGGTGACGGAGGGCCGGGCACCGGCGACGGAGCCGAGCGCGAAGTCCACGGCGTCCTTGGCCATCACGCGGTAGGTCGTGAGCTTGCCGCCCGCGATGGCCGACATGCCCGGGACCACCTCGGCCACCGTGTGCTCACGCGAAACCTTGGTCGACTGGGTCGAATCCTGGCCCTTGACTCCCGGCTGGAGCAAGGGGCGGAGACCCGCGTAGGTCGAAATGATGTCGTCCCTCGTCAGAGGGGTATCGAGGATCGCGTTGGCGTGATCGAGGATGTAGTCGATGTCCTCCGCGGTGGCCACTGGACGGGCGACGTCCTGGTCGTACGGGGTGTCCGTGGTGCCGATGACCCAGTAGCGCTGCCACGGGATGATGAACAGCACCGACTTCTCGGTTCGCAGGAAGATCCCCGACTCCGCGTTGATGCGCTCGCGGGGTACCACGATGTGCACGCCCTTGGACGCCAGGACCTGCAGGCCGCGTTCCTCGCCGGTCAGGCTTTCGGTCTCCTCGGTCCACACGCCTGTCGCATTGATGACGTGCTTCGCCTTGACCTCGTGGACGTCCTGGGTCTCCAGGTCGGTGATTTTGGCACCGACCACGCGTCCGGTCTCGGATTTCAGGAGGCCGGTGACCTGGGTGCGGCTCGCGGCGAGCGCGCCGTAGCCGGCCGCGGTGCGGATGAGGTCGATGACCAGGCGGGCATCGTCGACACGGGCGTCGTAGAACTGGATGGCGCCGGTCAGGGCGGAGTCCTTGATGTCCGGGAAAATCTGCTTGGCACCCTTTTTGGAGTAGTGCTTCTGCGTCGGCACGGTCTTGTGTCCGCGGGCGCCGGCAATGGCCATGGCGTCGTACATTCCGATGCCGACGGCCGAGTAGCTGCGTTCGATGACCGGCATCTTGAGTGGCCACAGGAAGGGCTGGGCCTTGACGAGGTGCGGGGCCAGGCTCGTCAGGAGCAGTCCGCGCTCCTTGAGGGCCTCCGCGACGAGTTTGAAGTCCAAGTTGAGCAGGTAGCGCAGGCCACCGTGGACGAGCTTGGAGGACCAGGCCGACGTGCCGGATGCCCAGTCGCCGGCGTCGACGACGGCCGTGCGCAGACCGCGCGTCGCCGCGTCGAGAGCGATGCCTGCCCCCGTGACTCCACCGCCGATGATGAGGACGTCCACACCTTCGGCATCCGACATTTCCTGCAGAGCCTTGTGGCGGGAAGCCGCGGTGAGGTGGGTTGCGGCGGTTTTCATGGAGCCTCCTTGATCGTGGTGGTTCATTCCGATCGCGTCCGCGCGGCGCGGTGACGCCGAGGACCCGATTCCTCCATTCTTACTCAAACGTGAAAGAATGATCATCACTTCTGCACAAACGTTCACCTCAAGGGTTCCGACATGAACAAACGTGATGACCTGGCTCACAAAGCGGCGACGATGTACTACGTCCAGGAGCAGACGATGGACGCGGTCGCCAAGGAGTTCGACGTCTCCCGGGCAACCGTGTCCCGGTTGCTCAAGTACGCCCGCGATACTGGGCTGGTCCGAATCACGGTCGCCGACGCACCCAGCGAACGCAATGAGCTGGGTGGGCGTCTGGAAAAGATCTTCGGGATCCACGCGCAAGTCGTTCCGGTCCGGGGGAGTTCCTCGCCGATCGGGCAGATGGAGCAGGTCTCACGGGTTGCGGCGTCGGCTCTCGATGGGATGATGGAGCCGGGCACGGTTCTCGGTATGGCCTGGGGGTCGACCGTGACCGAGATGTCCCGTCACCTCGTGCCCCGCAAGGTCCCGGATTCGGTCGTCGTGCAGCTCAACGGGGCGGGCAATGCCCGTCGATCGGGAATCCCGTACACGGGGGCGATCCTGAACTCGGTGGCCGAGGCCTTCGGTTCCCAGATCGTCCACTTTCCCGTGCCGGCCTTCTTCGACTACGCCGACACGAAGCAGGCGATGTGGCGGGAGCGCAGCATTCGGAGCGTTCTCCACCTTCAATCTCAAGTCGATGTTGCCGTGTTCGGGGTCGGGGCTCTGAATGGCCCGGTTCCGTCCCACGTCTACAGTTCCGGATACCTCGATGAAAGGGACTTCGACGTGCTCTCCAAGGAGGGCGTCGTGGGCGACATCTGTACCGTGCTTCTCAGGGAGGACGGTACGTGGCAGGACATTGAGATGAACAGAAGGGCGTCGGGGCCGACGCCGGTCGAGCTGTCCCGCGTCCGTCGGCGGTTGTGCGTCGTTTCCGGTCCGCACCGAGCCGGTGCGCTCCTCGGCGCTCTGCGAGCCAGAGCGGTGACCGACCTCGTCGTCGACTCCTTGACCGCCAAGATTCTGCTCGATAAGACTGCGGCCGCGCGCACCCTCCAGCCTCGCGGCCACGAGTGAACTTCTACAAGAGCTTGACCTTCATGGCCGAGATTTCGAGTGCGCGTCGTACGGCTTCGATGGCCGGTCTCTGGGCCATGTCTCGCCTGGCCGAAGTGAAGACTCGCCGGTGCGGCAGATTCGGGAGCTCGATGAGCCGAACACGGGGCGTGGACCCGGCTCAGGCGAACCCCGGGAGAAGGCCTACAGCCTGGCCGCATTCCACGAGGTCGATGTGCGTCCGGACGTCGTCGAATTCGAACCGGACATCCGGTTCGAATCCTGCGGACCGACAGACGTGTTCCGCCCAGCTGCGGCTGGCATTCGAACGAGTCTCCATGACCCATGGTGCGTTGGCGGCGTCCGCGATCGAGTAGACCTCGGACTCGGGTGCAACGGCCAGCATGACGGGATCCTCATTCAGGGGGCGCGAGTCGAGCTCGGCGAATTCCCTGACCGCGTGGTGTGGGTACTGCTCCGCGATCACCAGGTCCACGTCTCTCATGTAGGTGTGTTCGAGGGCCGCCTCCGGTTCGCGTTGCAGTACTTCAACCTTGAGGTCAGGATGCGTCTCGGCCAGGGCCTCGAGCGTGTCCGTCAGCAACGCCATCGCCGCGGTCTGGAAAATGGCGAGACGCACGGTGCCGGCGGGGGAGTCGTCCGTGGACTCGAGGGCTGTCTGGGCAAGCGTCAGCTCGTGCAGTATCTTCTCGGTATGCTCGACGAGGATCCGGGCCTTCGGCGTGAGTGCGACCGTCCGCCCTTGTTTCAGGAGAAGGCGGTGCCCGCATTCCTTCTCCAGGGCGGTCAGCTGCTGGGAAACGGCTGACGGGGTGTACCCCAGGACATCCGCGGTTTCCGCGAGGGTTCCGCGGGCGGACAGTTCCTGGAGGACGCGCAATTTCCGGACGTCGAGCATGTTCCTCAATTCATGAGCCGAGCTTACGAATAATCGTAAATTTCAGTAACTTTTTCTAACTGAAATCATGGTACATACTGGACCGGAGCGCGCTGTGCGCACACGTCAATGGAGACGTACGCTGTCGGCTGTCTTTGCGGCACCGCTACTTCTAGAGGAGGCATTTTTTGTCGTCGAACCCTTTCGCTTCCGTGGAATACCAGAAGATGGCCACCGAGGCCGGAAAGATTGTCAGGGGCTGGTTGGAAGCCTCTCGGGACGTTCCGGAGGACAAGGCTGCGGCCCAGCTGGCCGGCGTCCTCAAGGACCCCCACGGGCTCGAATTCACTGTAGGTTTCGTTGACGAGGTCATTCGCCCCGAGGACGACGCCGCGGCGGGCAAGAACCTCGGGCGACTCGCGCCCATCGTGCCCAAATTCCTTCCCCCGCACCTGCGCGCGGCCGTCCGCGCGGGCGGAGTCGTGGCCCCCAAGATGCCCTGGCCCACGATCCCCGTCGCGCGCAAGGCGATGAGGGACATGGTGGGACACCTGATCGTGGACGCCCGGGACGAGAAGCTCGGTCCCGCGATCAAGCACCTGACGGCGGGGGGCAACAAGCTCAACATCAACCTCCTCGGCGAGGCCGTTCTCGGCAACGAGGAGGCCGAGCGTCGCCTGCGCGAGACCGAGCGCATCCTGCGCCGGGACGACGTCGACTATGTGTCCATCAAGGTCTCTGCCGTCTCGGGACCGCACTCTCCCTGGTCCTTCGACGCGGTCGTCGATCGCGCCGTCGAACGCCTGACGCCCCTCTACGAGTACGCGGCCCAGGCCGGAACCCAGAAGTTCATCAACATGGACATGGAGGAGTACAAAGACCTCGACATGACGATCGAGGTCTTCACCCGGATTCTGGACCAGCCGCACCTGAAGAACCTCGAGGCCGGAATTGTGCTCCAGGCCTACCTGCCGGACACCCTCGAGGCCATGGAACGCCTTCAGGAGTGGGCGGCGCGGCGCGTCGAGAACGGCGGCTCGCGGATCAAGGTCCGCTTGGTCAAGGGCGCCAACCTCTCGCTCGAAATGGTCGAGGCCGTGGTCCACAAGTGGCCACTGACCACCTGGGATTCGAAGGAAGCCACGGACACCAATTACAAGAGGGTCCTGGACTATGCGCTCAGGCCGGAGCACACCAAGAACATCCGCCTCGGCGTCGCGGGCCACAACCTGTTCGACATCGCCTTCTCCTGGTTGCTGGCCGAACACCGTGGCGTTCTCGACGACGTCGAGTACGAAATGCTCATCGGCATGGCGGCCCAGCAGGCCGAGGTGGTCCGGCGCGACGTCGGCCAACTGCTGCTGTACACGCCCGTGGTCCGTCCCGAAGAATTCGACGTCGCGATCTCCTACTTGGTCCGCCGCCTCGAGGAGAACGCCTCGAGCGAGAACTTCATGTCGGCCATCTTCGATCTGAACGACAGCCAGTTCCTCTTCGACCGCGAGAAGGCACGCTTCGAGCGCTCGCTCGAGAAGGTCACCTCCGAGATTCCCGCGCCGAAGAGGCAGCAGAACCGTTCGGAGGAGACCGTGGACAACGTCTACTCCCCGGGCGAGGTCTTCGAGAACACGCCGGACACCGACACGTCCCTCGCCCACAACCGCGAGTGGGGCAAACAGATCCTGGCCCGGGCCGAGAATTCGGACCTGGGGCGCGAACTCGTGGAGAAGTCGGTTCTCACCTCAGAGGATCAGGTCCTCGACGCCGTCGCACGCGCCAAGAAGGGCGGCCGGGAATGGGGATCGCGACCGGCCCACGAGCGTGCCGAGATCCTGCGGAAGGCAGGCCGAGTTCTGGGCGCGAAGCGCGCGGAGCTGCTCGAGGTCATGGCTTCCGAGGCGGGCAAGCTGCTGGACCAGGGAGACCCGGAGGTCTCCGAGGCGATCGACTTCGCCAACTACTACGCGGGACTTGCCGAAGCCCTGGAGAAGGTCGACGGCGCCCAGTACCACCCCTCCCAGGTCACCATGGTCACCCCGCCGTGGAACTTCCCGGTGGCCATCCCCACGGGCTCGACCCTGGCGGCTCTGGCGGCGGGGTCGGCGGTCCTCTTCAAGCCCGCCGGCGAATCGAAGCGTTGCGGTGCCGTCATCGCCGATGCCCTGTGGGAGGCCGGTGTGCCGCGGGACGTTCTCCAGCTGGTCCAGCTGTCCGAGAGGGATCTGGGGCGCACGATGGTCTCCCACCCCGACATCGACCGGCTGATCCTCACCGGAGGATACGAGACCGCCGAACTGTTCCGGTCCTTCCGCAAGGATCTGCCGCTTCTCGGCGAGACCTCGGGGAAGAACTCGATCATCGTGACCCCGAACGCGGACTTGGACCTCGCGGTCAAGGACGTGGTGAACTCGGCGTTCGGCCATGCCGGCCAGAAATGCTCCGCCTGCTCGACCGTGATTCTGGTCGGCACGGCAGCGACCTCACAGCGTTTCAGGAACCAATTGGTCGATGCGGTCAAGTCCCTCCACATCGCATACCCGACCGACATCCGCGCCGAAATGGGGCCGGTGATCAAGGCTCCGGAAGGGAAGCTCAAGCGCGGCCTGACCACTCTGGGCGACGGCGAGCAGTGGATCATCGAGCCGAAGCAGCTGGACGACTCCGGCAAGCTGTGGTCCCCAGGGGTCCGCGCCGGCGTGAAGCCCGGGAGCGAATACCACATGACCGAGTACTTCGGTCCGATCCTCGGCGTCATGACGGCGAAGACGCTCGAGAAAGCCATCGAGCTCCAGAACGCGCCGGAGTACGGCCTGACCGCCGGCCTCCATTCGCTGAACTCGGACGAGCTGGCCACCTGGCTGGACCGCGTTCAGGCAGGAAACCTGTACGTGAACCGGGGGATCACCGGAGCGATCGTGCGCCGTCAGCCCTTCGGCGGGTGGAAGAAGTCCACGGTCGGTTCGGGAACCAAGGCGGGTGGGCCCAATTACCTGGTCGCCCTGGGCGAGTGGACGTCCCAGCCCGCTTCCGCGATTGCCTCGCCGTCCAACGAGAACGTGAACCAGCTCCTCAACAGGGCGCGCGAGCCGCACGCCCTGACCCGCGAGGAGATCGAGTTCCTCTCGCGGTCCGCGTCGGCGGACGCAGAAGCGTGGAGCTCGGAGTTCGGCGTGCGCCACGATCCGTCCCAGCTGGGTATCGAACGGAACATTCTCCGTTACGTCCCGCAGAAGGTGCATGTGCGCGGGGACGAGGAGGCCTCGTTGGCGGAGGTTCTGCGCGTCGTGGCAGCCGGGCTGGCCGCCGAGGCCCCCGTCGAACTCTCCGTTTCGCGGCAGTTGCCGGTCTACGTCCGGGGTGCCCTCGACTCGGCAGGGGTGAACATCACCGTGGAGACCGACGAGGCCTGGCGCACCGCATTGCGCGGAATCCGGGACATCAAGCCCAGGGACCTCGACGGAACCCGCTTCGAGGGGTGTCGGATCCGCTACATCGGAAACGACTCGGGGTCGGTGTTCGATGCCCTCAACGGCCGCTCCGACGTCGCGGTCTACCACGGGGAGGTCACCGAAGCCGGCCGGGTCGAAATGCTTCCGTTCGTTCGCGAACAGGCAGTGTCGATCACGGCCCATCGTTTCGGCAATCCGAACCACTTCTCGGATGGTGTGATCTAGCACCCCGCCCCACGTGGCCCGTGTAATATTGATGCCGGTGCCGACCTTGGTCGGCACCGGCATCATCACTGCAATCCTTCATTGTCGAGAGGGCGATTCATGAGCACTATCCCCGCCGAACTTTCCTACACTTCTGAGCACGAATGGATCTCGGCCGCGGACTCGGACGGAGTCGTCAGCGTGGGCATCACCGATCACGCCCAGGACTCCTTGGGCGACGTCGTCTACGTGGATCTTCCGGACAGCGGGTCGACATTCGAGGCCAACGAATCCTTCGGCGAGGTCGAATCGACCAAGTCGGTCTCGGATCTCTACATGCCGGTCGCGGGCGAGATCGTGGAGGTCAACACGGAACTCGCGGATCAGCCGGAGGTTCTCAACTCGGATCCGTACGGTGCCGGCTGGCTCGTCCGCGTGCGCCCTTCCGACCCCGAGTCCCTGAAGGGGCTGCTCGACGCGAAGGCCTACGAAGCCGAGATCTCCTGATCCGATCGCGTTGTCAGGGAATTCATCACTATTGCCTAGCCTGGTGGGCAGTCCTTTTCAGGTCTGAACGCTAGACTTTAAGTCTCAGGTCCAGGTCCAAGCTCGCGCGTCGCTTTCTCTCGCAACGGGAGAATGCATGAGGCCGTGTCGGAGCGGACGGACCCGGCTCCAGGGGAAGGCCCCTCAGCCTTCTCCTGCTGAGCCATGCTGGGGCGCTCGTGTGCGCCCACGATCGAAGGGGAAGAAACATATGACCGATCATCAGGATCCGAGCCCGGATACGACCGCGTTCGGCGTGACCGCACCCGGCGCGAATGCCGGGCACCAACGACAACTGGCCGAAGAGGAGATCGCGGCGATCAAGGCCTTGCCCTCCGAATCGGCGCTGCTCATCGCGCAGGAAGGGCCTCAGCACAGCGCTCGCTTCCTGCTCGACGCGAGCATGGCCAAGGGCGGCACGAACGACGAGGGCATCGTCGCCGGCCGTCACCCGGAGGCGGACATCTTCCTCGACGATGTCACCGTCTCGCGCCGCCACGCCCTGTTCCAGTTCAACGCGGGTCGTTTCGACCTCACGGATGTGGGCTCGCTCAATGGAACCTATGTGAACGGGGATCGCGTGGACCACGTGACGCTCAAGAACGGCGACGAGGTCCGCATCGGGAAGTTCGCTTTCATCTACTACGCGAGCGACGCTCAGTAGGGCGGCGTCGAAATGACGACGACGCAGCACGAGAGCAACGACGAATCATCCGAGCAGGATTCCGGCAGGAAAACCAAGGACAAGACCATTGGCCAGGTTCTGAGCCACCTCGAAGAGTCCTTCCCCGACCTGAGCGCTTCCAAAATCAGGTTCCTCGAAGATCGAGGTCTGGTCTTCCCCCAACGGACCAACACGGGATACCGCAAGTATTCGAGCGAAGACATCGAACGTCTCCGCACTGTCCTGACCCTCCAGCGCGACCAGTACCTCCCGCTCAAGGTCATCAAGGCGAAGGTGGACGAGCTCGAACGCCAGGGATTCCCCGAGAGCGGATCCGAAGCCGGTGAACCTGGTGGGGAAGTCCCCGCGGTGAAGGCACGCCCGCAGCAGCCGCGTCGATACACGATGCGGGAGCTGTCCCGTCACACCTCGGTGGATCTTCCCATGCTTCGCGAACTGATCAATTACGGCCTGATTCAGGAGCAGTCGGACGGAACCTTCGACGAATACGCGGCCCAGGTGACAAACCTGTGCTCCCAATTGACCGCGCATGGTCTCCAGCCCAGGCACTTGCGACCGTTCCGTGCGGCCGCCGATCGGGAAGTCGCCTTGGTGGGGCAGACGATAGCGCCGATGGCGAGCCGCCGGGACGAGGAGTCCCAGGAGAAGGCGTCGCGCACGGCACGCGAGCTTTCGGCACTGTGCACGAACCTGCACGCCACGCTGGTCGCGGACCTCGTGGAGAAGAGTTGGTAGAGTGGGGCACACTCGCACGGCAAGGCGCGGGGGACGTGACCGACGAGCAACCGGCAAGACACGGACGAATGTCTTTGATTAGCCCGCTCCGTCGCTCTAACGTCTAATTCGGACGATGACCTCACTGGTTGAAGGAGGACCCGCGTGGGCCAGCATGGATCGGACAACGACCCGCAGCGGGATCGTCTTACCATCGCATCCTCGGAGATCCCTCACACGGTCGAGCCTCCCGAGTTCGACGAGCAGCTTCTTCCCGGAATGGAAGGCATCGTTCCGGCCCCTCCGACGGGTCGCCAGGGCATGTTGTTCGACGACGATCTCGTGGCCCTCGACGAAAACATCGGGTACCGGGGCCCCATCGCCTGCAAGGCCGCGGGTATCACCTACCGCCAGCTGGATTACTGGGCACGGACGAAACTGGTCGAGCCCACGGTCCGCGGAGCCAAGGGGTCGGGGACCCAGCGTCTCTATTCCTTTCGTGACGTCCTGGTCCTGAAGATCGTCAAGCGCCTGCTCGACACGGGAGTCTCGCTCCAGCAGATTCGTTCCTCGGTCGAACACTTGCGCACCAGGGGTGTCGAAGACCTGGCCCAGATCACGCTCATGTCCGATGGTGCGAGTGTTTACGAATGCACGTCACCGGATGAGGTCATCGATCTCGTCCAGGCCGGACAGGGTGTTTTCGGAATCGCCGTCGGGCGAGTCTGGCGGGAGCTGGAGACCAACCTTTCGACCATGCCCGGCGAGGACATGCGCGGACCTCTCGCGGAAGAGGGCAAGGACTTCCCCGGGGACGAGCTTTCGGCACGACGTGCCGCCCGGAACAACGCCGCGGGCTGATCAGCGCAGCCAGCAATTGGTCCCGGACCAGTTGGCGAACAGGCCCCGCCGTGAGGCCGCGCGACGGGATCAGCCGGCCACGAGACCCTTGAGAATCGTGTCGAAAGCCTCGGCCATGGTTGCCGCCGCCCGGTAGTCGGTCCACGCGTGGACAGGCGAGGCCGAACCCTGAATCTGCTGCCACAAGGAGTCGTCCGAGATCGTCGGAGAGACCACCAGACGGCCGAACATCCCCTTCATCTCCTCGATCCGGTACCGGTGCTCGGCCGATCCCTCCTGGACCTTGTTGACGACGACGCTGGCCGCCTCGACCTTGAACTCGTTCTCGGATTCGAACCTGGCGATCGCGCGCATGGTTCGCTCGGTGCCGGCAACGGAGAACAGGCTCGGCTCGGCGACAGCGAGGACCTTCTGCGATGCTGCCCAGGCAATCATGGTCAGCGTGTTGAGTGTGGGCGGGCAATCGATCAGGACCAGGTCATAGTCCTCCGTCGCGGACAGCGCCGAACGCAATCGGCTCAAGTTCTTCCGGGTTGCCGGGAGGTGGTCGAAGGCCACGGACCCGGAGGAGCCGACGATGACGTCCAGGCGGGGTCGAGGGCCCGCCGCGGGGTCCCAGCGCCAGCCCGCGGGAACACGTGCGGAGCCGATGGCCTTTTTTCTGGGCGATCTCAGCACCGCGGCGGCGTCGGCACCTTCCGAAGTGTGGGTGGAGACCGCCAGGCCGGTGCTCGCGTCTCCATGAGGATCCAGGTCGACCACCAGAGTGTTGAGGCCTCGAACGGCGGCGGCAGAGGCCAGCCCCAAAGTTACCGAGGTCTTCCCGACGCCGCCCTTGAGGGAACTGATACTGACAACCTGCGTCACACGAACCTCGCGATGATGTCGACGACCAAATGCCCCAACATCATACCGGGCCCGGACCCGAAATCCTGACCGCTGGATCCGCACCCGCGGAGTCCGGAATGCGAGTGTTGGTCGGACGTCACAAAGTTTCGGACGGCGGGGTGGTCTACTAGGTTAGTGCAATCACGGAAACCCGTAATATACGACATACCACTGAGCTGAAGAGCTCCGATCGTCGAGACAAGTCCGGTGCTCGCAAACCTATCGCGAGCCGGGGCGGAAACGGTTATCAATGTTCTCCAAGATCCTGGTCGCCAACCGCGGCGAGATCGCCATCCGTGCTTACCGCGCGGCGTACGAGTTGGGCGCCAAGACTGTTGGCGTATTTCCCTACGAGGACCGTCACTCCATTCATCGCCAGCAGGCAGATGAGGCCTACCCGATAGGCGAGGAAGGCCATCCCGTACGGGCCTACCTCGATGTGGACGAGATTATTCGTGTGGCCAAGGAAGCCGGCGTCGATGCCATCTATCCCGGCTACGGATTCCTGTCGGAGAACCCCGACCTGGCCAAGGCCGCGGAGCGGGAAGGCATAGCCTTCATCGGACCTCCCGCTGACGTCCTGGACCTCGCAGGAAACAAGGTCGAGGCGCTCAAGGCGGCGAGACGAGCCGGAATTCCCGTCCTGGATTCGACCGAACCTTCAGCGGACAAGGACAAGCTCATCAAGGAAGCCGATGACATCGGCTTCCCGATTTTCGTCAAGGCCGTTGCCGGCGGTGGCGGACGAGGCATGCGGCGGGTCAACACCCGTGAGGAGCTTCCGGATGCGCTCGCCGCGGCCATGCGCGAAGCGGAGACCGCATTCGGAGACCCGACGGTCTTCCTGGAACAGGCCGTGCTGCGGCCGCGCCACATCGAGGTGCAGATCCTGGCCGACGCGGCGGGGGAGACCGTTCACCTCTTCGAGCGCGACTGCTCGCTCCAGCGCCGTCACCAGAAGGTCGTCGAGATCGCTCCCGCACCCCACCTGGATGAGGAGATCAGGCAGAACCTCTACCGGGACGCCGTCAAGTTCGCCAAGGAGCTGGGCTACGTCAACGCGGGAACCGTCGAGTTCCTGGTGGACACGGTCGGTGAACGCGCCGGACAGCACGTGTTCATCGAGATGAACCCGCGCATCCAGGTCGAGCACACCGTGACCGAAGAAATCACCGATATCGACCTCGTCCAGTCCCAGATGAGGATCGCCGCAGGGCAGAGCCTCAAGGACCTGGGCATCAGCCAGGATTCGTTGCGCATCCGAGGTGCCGCACTCCAGTGCCGCATCACCACGGAGGACCCGACCAACGGCTTCCGGCCCGACGTCGGAAAGATCAACGCCTACCGGTCGGCCGGTGGCGCGGGGGTGCGCCTGGATGGCGGCACGGTCTACGCGGGCGCCGAAATCTCCCCGCACTTCGACTCGATGCTGTGCAAGGTGACCTGTCGAGGCAAGGATTTCGACACGGCCGTCCAGCGGGCTCAGCGCGCGTTGGCCGAATTCCGGATTCGAGGCGTCGCCACGAATATCCCGTTCATCGCCGCGGTGCTCGAGGACCCGACCTTCCAAGCAGGCGACGTCTCGACACCGTTCATCGATGAGCACCCCGAACTGCTGACCAAGAAGCATTCTTCGGACCGCGGGACGAGGGCGCTGACCTACCTGGCGAATGTCACGGTCAATCAGCCCAATGGGCCCAGGATCGAGGGCATCGATCCCCGGACGAAACTGCCGAGGTTCCCGGGCGACAAGGTCGAGGAGCCCTTCCGCAGCCCCTTCGACGGATCTGACCATGTCCCTCCGGCCGGGTGGCGGCAGAAGCTGCTGGACCTCGGTCCCGAGGGCTTTGCCCAGGCTCTGCGCGATTACAAGCCCCTCGCGGTCACGGACACGACGTTCCGCGATGCCCACCAGTCCCTGCTCGCGACCCGCATCCGCACCCGTGACCTCTTGGCGGCCGCACCTGCCGTCGCGCACGTGACGCCGGAACTGTTCTCGATGGAAGCCTGGGGAGGCGCGACCTACGACGTCGCCCTGCGGTTCCTGAGCGAGGACCCGTGGGAGCGACTCCGCCTGCTGCGCGAGGCGATGCCCAATATTCCGATCCAGATGCTGCTGCGCGGACGGAACACCGTGGGATACACGCCGTACCCGACCGACGTGACGGACGCTTTCGTCCAGGAAGCGGCCGAAACCGGCGTCGACATCTTCCGGATCTTCGATGCCCTCAACGACGTGTCGCAGATGGAGCCCGCCATCAAGGCTGTCCGCGGCACCGGGACTGCCGTGGCCGAGGTCGCCATGTGCTACACCGGCAATCTGCTGGATCCGGACGAGCAGACCTACACGCTCGACTACTACCTGGATCTGGCGGAGAAGATCGTCGACGCCGGCGCCCACATCCTCGCGATCAAGGACATGGCCGGGCTTCTCAGGCCCGAGGCCGCTCGTCGTCTGGTCTCCGCCCTGCGCGAGAAGTTCCCGACCATCCCGGTCCACTTGCACACCCACGACACCGCGGGAGGCCAGCTGGCGACCTTGTTGGCCGCCTCCGACGCCGGCGTCGACGCGGTCGACGTCGCCTGTGCCGCGCTGGCCGGAACCACGAGCCAGCCATCGGCCTCGGCCCTGGTTGCGGCCATGGCCAATACGGAGCGTGACACGGGGATGTCCCTGGACGCCGTCTCCTCCCTCGAGCCGTATTGGGAGTCCGTGCGATCGATCTACGCACCGTTCGAGAAGGGGCTGACTGCTCCCACGGGCCGTGTCTACCAGCACGAGATCCCGGGCGGTCAGTTGACGAACCTGCGTCAGCAGGCCATCTCCCTCGGTCTGGAAGAGCATTTCGAAGCCATCGAGGACATGTACACGGCGGCGAACCGGATGCTGGGAGACATCGTCAAGGTCACCCCGTCCTCCAAGGTGGTGGGCGACCTGGCACTTCAGCTCGTGGGCATGAACGTCGATCCGAAGGAATTCGAGGAGAACCCCGCCAAGTTCGACATCCCGGCGTCGGTCATCAGCTTCCTCAACGGCGAGCTCGGGACCCCGCCCGCGGGGTGGCCGGAACCGTTCCGGTCGAAGGCGCTCGAAGGTCGCAAGGAAGAACCCAAGATCACCGAGTTGTCCCCGGAAGACAAGGAGGCGCTCCAGGGGGATTCGGCGACCCTGCGTGCGACGCTGAACCGTCTGCTCTTCCCCGGACCCACGGGAGACTTCGAAAAGGCGACCGAAGAATTCGGGGACGTCTCGGTACTGCACACCAGGGACTACCTGTACGGCATGGTCGAGAAGCGCGAGCACGTCATTTCCCTCGGCAAGGGTGTGCGACTGCTCGCGACGCTCCAGGCGATCTCCGAACCGAACGAGAAGGGCGTGCGCCAGGTGATGTGCACCCTCAACGGCCAGCAGAGGTCCATCGACGTCCGGGACGAATCCGTGGAGTCCAACGTCAAGGCCGCGGAGAAGGCGGATACATCGAATCCGGGACACGTGGCAGCACCCTTCGCCGGGGCCGTCACCATCACCGTCGCGGAGGGTGACGAGGTCAGCGAAGGCGACCAGGTCGCGACGATCGAAGCGATGAAGATGGAAGCCTCGATCACCGCGCCGACATCCGGCAAGGTCTCGCGTGTCATGTTCAATGACATCCGACAGGCCGCCGGTGGAGACCTCGTCATCGTGATCGAGAGCTGAACCAGCGATCGCCCTTGTCCCGTCGCCGCGCTGCGGTGACGGACCCGGGCCGCGATCGAAATGGGCGCACCGGGCCCCGGCTCCATGGAATGAAGCCGGGGCCCGGTGCGTTCGCATGGATGGAAGGCCTGGGGGCCTCGTGCTGACGCAGGCCCCGGAAATGACCGCTTGATAGTCGCACGAGAAGGAGCTGACGTGACCGAGACGCATGGGGTACATGACTACGACCTGATCGTGGTGGGGTCAGGATCGGGCAACAGCCTGATCGACGAGGAATGGCAGGACAAGAAGGTCGCGATCGTTGACGGCGGCGTCTTCGGTGGCACCTGCCTCAACAAGGGGTGCATCCCGACCAAGATGTTCGCCTACCCGGCCACGACCGCGGTCCACGGGCTCGACGACGACCGTCTGGGGGTCTCGATGGAGCGCACCGACGTCCGGTGGCGCGAGATCAGGGACCGCATTTTCGGGCGGATCGACGCCATTTCCGAGTCCGGTCTGGAGTACCGGAAAAAGCTCCCGAACGTGGATCTGTGGACCGAATTCGTCACCCTGCGCGACCCCCACACCGTAGAAACCGCCTCCGGTCAGCTTCTGCGCGGCCGACAGGTGGTTGTGGCGGCAGGATCACGGTCCGTGCTCCCGGACCTCCCGGGAATCGATCTCCCGGGCGTGCACACGTCGGACACGATCATGCGCATCGACGATCTTCCGCGACGGGTCGTGATCCTCGGCGGCGGATTCATCGCCGCGGAGTTCGCGGGCATTTTCCACGGGCTGGGTACCGAGGTCGTGCAGGTCAACCGGTCCCGTCGTCTCCTGCGAGACCACGACGAGGAGATCGCCGAGCGGTTTGCGCGGGAAGCCTCGCAGCAGTGGGACCTGCGGCTCGACACCACCATCTCCTCGATCGAGCAGGGGTCGGACGGTTTGGATGTGACCCTCGAATCGGGTGGCTCCTCCGAAACGCTCGCGGCCGACGTCGTCCTGGTCGCCACCGGGCGGGTCTCCAACGCGGACAGCCTGGACGCGGAGGGTGCCGGGCTGGACATTCGGGACGGGGTGCTCGCCGTGGACGAGTACCAGCGGGTGCTCTCATCCGGGGAACCCGTGGACGGCGTGTGGGCCTTGGGTGATGTCAGCTCCGTGACCCAACTGAAGCACCTGGCGAATGCCCAGGAACGCACCGTTCAGCACAACCTGCTCCACCCGGATGATCTGCGCAGCACGGATCAGCGGTATGTTCCGCACGCCGTCTTCACCAACCCCCAGATTGCCTCGGTGGGGATGAGCGAGAGCGACGCGAGGGATCTCGCGGCCGTCCAGGGGTTCGACGTCACCGTCAAGGTCCAGGACTTCGGCGACGTCGCCTACGGCTGGGCGATGGAGGACAGCCAAGGCTTCGTGAAGCTCGTGGCCCGAAAGGACACGGGGGAGCTCCTCGGCGCCCACATCATCGGCACCGAGGCGTCCATGCTGATCCAGCCTCTGATCCAGGCCATGAGCTTCGGGCTGACCGCCCACGAGATGGCTCGAGGACAGTTCTGGATCCACCCGGCGCTGACCGAGGTCGTCGAGAACGCGCTCCTCGGTCTGGAGGTCCCGGGCAACTGAGTCGTTCATGAGCCGAGCCGGCCGCGCCAGGCAGCGCGGGGCCGGCTCGGCTCATCGGGCCTTCGGCGGACCGGTCACCGCCCGATCGCGACCGCTGCGAGTCATGAGGGTTTGCCGGCCGTGTAAATGTCCTCCACGACGTCGGAGTAGTCCTTGAGGACCTGAGGCCTGCGGATCTTGAGCGACGGCGTCATGTGCCCGGATTCTTCCGTGAAGTCCTGGGCAATGATGCGGAACGCGCGGATTGATTCCGCGCGGGACACGTTCTCGTTCGTCCGATCGATGACATTCTGGATCTCGTCCTTGACCGCGTCCTCCTCGGCGGCCTGCTCCGGGGTGAGCCCGGGATCGAGGCCGAGACGTGGAAGCTCTCTTTCGAGCGACTCCGCATCCAAGGTCACCAGGGCCGAAATGAACGGCCTCTGATCACCGATGACGAGGCACTGAGAAATCAGCGGTGACTTGCGCAATTCGTCCTCGACCGCTCCCGGAATCACGTTCTTGCCCCCGGCGGTCACGATGATCTCCTTCTTGCGCCCGGTGATCTTGAGCATTCCGCGATCCGTCAGTTCTCCGACGTCCCCCGTGCGGAACCAGCCGTCCTCGGTGAAGCTCTGCCGGTTGGCCTCGGGATTGTTGTAGTAGGTATCGATCACTCCGACCCCGCGGCACAGAACCTCGCCGTCGTCGGCGATCTTGATCCCGATGCCCGGAAGCGGGGGACCGACGGTTCCGATCTGGAAGTCCTTGACCGTTCCGACAGAGGCCGGGGCGGTCGTCTCGGTCAGGCCATACCCTTCGAGGATCTTGATGCCGACCGCGTGGAAGAAATGCCCCAGATGCTGCCCGAGAGGGCCGCCCCCGGAGACGGCGAACTGGACACGTCCGCCCATCGCCGCGCGCAATTGCGAAAAGACCAACCGGTCGACCAGCGCGTATTTGGCCTTCAGGACCGGCGAGACCTTGCCCCCGGACATGAAGGCCTCCGACCACGCGACGCCGATCTTCTCGGCCGCGTCGAAGATTCTTCCCTTCAACGAGCCGGCGTCGTGGGCCTGGGCGCGGGCACCGTTGTAGATCTTCTCGAACACCCGAGGCACCACGAGGAGGAAGGTCGGGGCGAAACTCTTCAGATCGCTCGTGAGGTTCTTCAGATCCGGACTGTGGCCGACCACGACCCCGACGTCGATCGACAGCACGTGGATGTACCGAGCGAAGACGTGTGCCAATGGCAGGAACATCAGCGTCGAGTTCTCTTCGTTGGCGACCTCCGGAATCGCTTGCCGAGCCGAGGCGCACAGCTTGACGAAATTGGCGTGGGTCAGCACGCATCCCTTTGGCCTGCCGGTGGTTCCGGAGGTGTAAATGATGGTCGCCATGTCCTCGAGCCCGCTCGAGGTTCGCGCGGCTTCGAGAGTCTCGTCGTCCACATCGGATCCCAGCGCTCGCAGTGAGGCCAGCGAGGCCTTGTCCGAGTCCTTGGCATCGATCTGCCAGACATTCTCAACATCGAGGTCCTCGTGCTGAGTTGCTCGGCGAACCGCCGCCGCGTGCTGCCGCGATTCCACGATGACGGCCGTGGCCCCGGAGTCCCCGAGGTTCCAGGCCACCTGCGATGGGGACGAGGTCTCGTAGACCGGGACCGTCACGGCGCCGGCGTACATGATCGCGAAGTCCGCGACCGCCCATTCGTAGCGGGTGCGGGACATGATCCCGACCCGGTCCTTGGGCCGAATGCCCGCGGCGATGAGGCCTTTGGCCAGGGACACGACGTCCTGACGGAAGCGAGCGGCCGTGATCCCCTCCCACTGGCCCTCCGAGCGCTGGATCTTGAACAGGAGCTGATCCATCAGCTCGGGGAACTTGGACTCCAGCAGATCGGTCGTGTTCGAACGCGGATCGAACTGCTGATAGAGCTCAACCGTGGTTTCCTTCATGACGTCCTTTCTTTCGTTTCGAGAGTGGGGAGCGGTGACGAATCGTGGACAGGCAGGCGCAGACCGCACCGATCCAGGAATGCGAGGGAGCCCCGAAAGATCGTCGGGGCGTCGTGGTCGAGGGTTGCCACGTGGTAGCTCGAGGGCAGCGGAACGAGCTCGGGTTCGGGAACCAGATGCGTCATGAGGTACTCGTGGCTCGCGTCCGAGACCACGTGGTCCACGAGGGACCGGTAGATCTGCACGGGAGCGGTGACCGCGGGCAGGACTCGGCGGGTCTCCTTGAACAGTTCGTGCAGCTGCGCGGCGCCCCTCAGGGGCGCCTGGGGATAGGAGCCTTCCGTGACTCCGGGCTTCGCGATGTCGTCACCGACGCCGCGTATTTTCGGAATCGCGTAGGCCAGCCAACGGGCCCAGGCCATGCCTTTGACGGGATCGACGACGCCGGGGTTCACCAGAACGACAGCCTCGACGCTGCGCCTGGCAGCGAGGTGGAGCGCCAGCGCCCCTCCCATCGAGAGGCCCGCGACCGCTACCTTCTCCGCACGGGAGCGGAGATTCCAGTACGCCTCATCGACCGCTTGGGTCCACTCCCGCCACGTTCTCGTCGACATGTCGTGCACCGTCGTGCCATGTCCGGGGAGCAGCGGCATCTCGACGGCCAAGCCGGCCTCCGCGAAGTTCGCGGCCAACGGGCGGACGCTGTGCGGGGACCCCGTGAAGCCATGGAGTACCAGCACTCCGTCCGGGCCGCCGTCCCATTGGGCTGGTGACACGTCGACGTCGCCGGAATAGCCCCGGCCGGCGGGAGCGACGTCGCGCCGTTTCCCGAAGTGATCTGTGATGTGGCCCATAGAATCATTGTGTCACGTCATACAGAATCGAAGCCGCAACCGAATCGTGGGCAACATGCTCCGGAGCCGCTAGGCTCTTATACGTCACGCGGCGCAACCATGGCGTGCAGCAGCCACCCGAAAGGAAAACACCTGTGCTCTACATGTTCCTCAAGCGGTTCGTCGTCGGGCCATTGGTCAATGGAGTATTCCGCCCCGAGGCGGAAGGCTTGGAGAACATACCGGATCGCGGCGGTGCCATCCTGGCGTCCAACCACTTGTCCTTCGCGGACTCCGTGTTCCTGCCCGTGGCCGTTGACCGTCAGGTGTACTTCCTGGCCAAATCGGAATACTTCACCGGCCAGGGCCTCGTCGGACGTGCGACCGCAGCATTCTTCAAGGGAATCAACCAGATTCCCATGGACCGGTCCGGCGGGAACAAGTCCGCGAAGTCGTTGAGCCAGGCCGCGCAGACCCTGCGCGACGGAAAGCTCTTGGGAATCTATCCGGAAGGTACACGCTCACCCGATGGTCGGCTGTATCGTTCCAAAATCGGCGTCGCCCGGCTCGCGATCCAGACCGGGGTCCCGGTGATTCCTGTGGCCATGGTCAACACCGAGAAGGTCCAGCCGAAGGGGAGCAAGCTCCCGCGCCGGACGTCGCGCGACGGTCGTCGTATCGCGCCCGTCCGCACGATCATCGGGGAGCCCCTGGATTTCTCCCGATTTGCCGGTCGCGAGGCCGAACATTCCGTTCAGCGTGAGGTTGCGGACGAGATCATTCGAGCCATTCAGGAGTTGTCCGGGCAGGAGTACGTGGACCTGTATGCGTCCACGGTCAAGAACGCCATGGAGAAGCAGCGGGTGGCCGATGCGAAGGCCGCCGTGGCCGAGATCCTGGAGAACGCGAAGTCGCGGACTCAGGCCTCGGTCGATTCCGCCAGAGCGAGCGTGGAGACCGCGCGGGACAGGATCCAACCCGGCCTGGACCAGGCGCGCGAACGCATCCGCCCCGGTCTGGACCGCGTGGAGGACAAACTCCACGAGGCCAGGATGCGTGTTGAGGACGGCGTGAAGAAGGCGCAGAATCGACGCACCGGTTCGCACGGTTCCGCGGAGGACGACGCCGGCTCGTCGAAGCAGTGATCCCGGCCCACCGCGTGGGCGCACATGTGGCACCGGTCGCAGTACGGTCTGATTCCTCGTCTCGATATTCGACACAAATGTTCTGAGTGCGCACGTTTTGACGTGTGTCCGTAAACTGGTCGACATGGCAGAACAGAATCAGAATCCGCTCACCCCGTTCCGGAACCAGCCCGCTCCCGAGGCCAAGAATTATCCGGGACTGGACGAGTGGCGCGAGTTGTCTGCCGACCAGCAGCCGAACTGGGCCGACCACCCCGATTTCGGCACGGTGGTCTCGGAGCTCGAGTCCGTGCCCCCGCTCGTGTTCGCGGGTGAAGTGGACCAGATGCGGCAGCGTCTGGCGGACGTCGCCGAAGGAAAAGCGTTCTTCCTCACGGGAGGGGATTGCGCTGAAACCTTCCTGGACGCGACGGCCGACAAAATCAGCGCCAGGGTCCGTACTCTGCTTCAGATGGCCGTGGTTCTCACCTACGGGGCCTCCATGCCCGTGGTCAAGATGGGGCGCATGGCGGGACAGTTCTCCAAGCCGCGTTCTTCCGACAGCGAGACACGCGGGGACGTCACGTTGCCTTCGTTCCGTGGCGAAATGGTCAATGGCTTCGACTTCACCGAGGAATCGCGGCGACACGACCCGAATCGCATGTTGCGCGGTTACCACACATCCGCATCGACGCTGAACCTGATTCGGGCCTTCACGACCGGTGGTTTCGCGGATCTCCGCCTCGTCCACGAGTGGAACAAGGGGTTCGTGTCCAACCCGGCCAACGCTCGGTACGAGTCCCTGGCGCGAGAAATCGATCGCGCGATCCGTTTCATGGACGCGTGCGGCGCGGACTTCGAGGCGATCAAGGGGACCGAGTTCTACGCGGGCCACGAGGCCCTGCTCCTGGACTACGAGCGCGCCCTGACGCGCATCGATTCACGAACGCATCTTCCGTACGGGACGAGCGGTCACTTCCTGTGGGTCGGGGAGCGCACCCGCGACCTGGAAGATGCCCACGTGAACTTCCTGTCCAAGGTCCACAACCCTGTCGGCGTCAAGCTCGGGCCGACGACGGACGTCGACGACGTCCTCCGTCTCATCGATACCCTGGACCCCGAGCGTCGCCCGGGGCGTCTGACCTTCATCACCCGCATGGGTGCGTCGAAGATCCGCGAGAGCCTGCCCCCGATCGTTGAGGGCGTCCGGGACTCTGGGGCGAAGGTCGTCTGGGTCACCGACCCCATGCACGGCAACACGATCTCGGTGCCTTCGGGGTACAAGACCCGTCGGTTCAATGACGTGGTGGATGAGGTTCGCGGATTCTTCGAGGTCCACGAGGCCCTCGGCACCGTTCCCGGCGGAATCCACGTGGAGATGACAGGCGACGACGTCGCCGAGTGCCTCGGAGGATCGGATGCCGTGGACGAGACGGCTTTCGCCGACCACTATGAGACATTGTGCGATCCGAGGCTCAACCACATGCAGTCGCTCGAGGTCGCCTTCCTGGTTGCCGAGTACCTCTCGAAGCGGTAGTTGCATCGGGGCGACGTCGCCCGGTCATGGTGCACACCGGGGCAGGCGGGTCCGGCTCGCCCGCTGGGCCCGCCCGCCTGTTTCGTGAGCTAGGCGGGCGGAGCCTGAATGGTGAATGCCGCGGCCCCGACGGACGGGTCGGAGGACCCCTGGGACAGAAAAGTCACCCCGGCCAGCCAGCCGAGGTACGCGACCATGCAAGCCGCCAGGACGAAGATGAGCAACCATACCCAGGCCCGATACGGCTCGGTCGAGCCGAGGACATGGGTCGGTACCGCGGGGTCCTGCTGGGCACCGGGATCTGCCCCGGAAGCCACCGACCCCGCCGCGTGCGCGGACGACGGGCCGGCCGGCTCATCGGCCACGGCTCCTTCGGGAAGCACCCGGGTGGCATCGTCCAGAGACCTCCGCGCATGCACGCTCGTGGTGTCCGGGCCTGACGGCTCGTCGGCGTCGTCAGCGGTCCGTGCCTCGTCCTCCGACGCAGCGGAGGGTGCCTCGTGTTCGCCCTGCGACGAGCCCGGGGGACCGCCGTGAGCGAAAGGCGCCAATTGCATGGCGTTCGTGTGGCTCGCGGTCTCCAAGCCGCTGAAGAGGTCGGAAGCGTCGTCTCGATAGCCGGGCGGACGGCGATCCAGGGCCTCGTCCGAGAACCGTTGAAGCAGATGCTCGAGCTCGCCCTGGAGTGCATCCGCATCCTGAGGTCTTGCCTCCGGATCCTTGGCGCAGCACCAGGCGATGACCTCCGCGATCTCGGGGTCGACGTCGGGGAACCTCTGGCGCAGGTCGGGCATGGGGTCGTCGACGTGAGCCATGGACACGGCGTAGGGGGAGTCGCCTCGGAAGGGCGGGACGCCGGTGAGCATCTCGTAGAGGATGATTCCCACGGAGTATATGTCGGCAGGTTTGCCCGCGGGCTGCCGCCGAACGAGTTCTGGGGCGATGTAATTGGCCGATCCCACCAGGCTCAAGGTGGCCGATTCGGCTTGGACGTGGCGCGTCAGGCCGAAATCCGTGACCTTGACCGAACCCTCCGGGGAGGTGAGCACGTTTTCGGGCTTGACGTCCCTGTGCACGAGTCCCGTCCGGTGCGCCGCGGCCAGGCCCTGGCTCAGTGGCCGCAGAACGCGAAGCGCTTCCCGAACGGTCATCGGAGACCGACGCTTGATCAGGTCGCGCAGTGTGGCCCCGTCCACGAGTTCCATGACGAGATAGACCACCGGTTCGGACGCGGATTCGTCCACGCCCTGGTCCCACACGGAGACAACGTGGGGATCCGAGATGGCCGCGGCGGCCTGGGCCTCGCGGACGAATCGTTCCCGCGTGTCCGGTGCCGCACCCACGGATTCCTTGAGCACCTTGATCGCCACGGGGCGGGCGAGTCGGGTGTCCTGGGCACGGTAGACGACTCCCATCCCGCCGCGCGCGATGAGGTCGCCGAGGAGATATCTGCCCTCGAGTCTCCGGCCGGTCAAAGGCCCCGGTGCAGTCCTTTTCATTGAACCGATTCTAGGGGATCGCCGGGGGATGAGGAGCGAGGGGCCATACTGGTTTAGCCTGGAGACGTGAATTCCAACGAAAACATTGCCGAGCTGTTCGACCTCGTGGGGGAATGGACGACCATCCCCGAGATCGCCGAGACCCTGGACGTCAAGGTCACACGAGTCCACACCCTGATCACCGAAGGACAGCTGATTGCCGTCCGAGACCAGGAGGGAGTTCGCCGGGTGCCCGCGTTGTTCATGCGCGAGGACGGCGTCCTGGATTCCCTCAAGGGCACCCTGACCGTGCTGAAGGATTCGGGGTTCGACGACGAAGAAGCGATCCGGTGGCTGTACACGCAGGACGAGTCCCTCCCCGGACGGCCCATCGATGCATTGCACGAGGGAAAGAAGACCGAGATCCGACGGAGGGCGCAGGCACTGGCCTGGTGAGCCGCTCGACCGCGGCAGTCCCTCCGGTCCCTGGCCCGGGGGACTGCCGCGGGGTCACGAGGACCGGTGCAAGGCCCTGGAGGCCACATCCTCCAGCGCCCCGATGATCGACGGTTCCGTATCGATCTTCCGCAACGCGGCCTGGACCTGTCTCTCGGTGGTCCGGATGATGCTCTCGGCCTCGGCCAGGGCTCCCGTGTCTCGAATGATGTCCACCATCGCCTCCACCGTCTTTTCGTCCATGTCGGGATGCCCGAGGTGGCTCTCCAAGAATGCGGCCTGCTCTTCCGTGGCGGTTCTTTCCGCGAGAGCGATCAGTACGGTGCGCTTGCCCTCACGCAGGTCGTCACCCGCCGGCTTCCCGGTGACCTCTGGTTCCCCGAAGACGCCGAGGACGTCGTCCCGAAGCTGGAAGGCTTCCCCCAGGGGGAGCCCGAAGTCCGAGAGGCCCTTCAGAAGCGTCTCCTCCGCCCCGGCCAGAGCGGCTCCGAGGGTCAGGGGATGTTCGCAGGAGTACTTGGCCGATTTGTACCGAATCACCGTGGACGCCCGATGGATGGCTTCCTCCGGGTCTTCCGTCCCCATGACTTCGGAAAGGCCGTCGAGGTACTGGCCGGCCATGACTTCGGTTCGCATGATGTCGAATATGCGACGGGCACGACCAGTGGAAGCTTGCTGGCTGCCGATCGACGCGAAGACTGCCTCGGAGAAGGACAGGCAAAGGTCCCCGGCGACGATCCCGCCCATCACTCCGAACTCCTCCTCATTGAGGGACCAGCCCTCGTCCCGATGCATCGCCTCGAAGGCGCGGTGCACGGAAGGACGTCCGCGACGGGTGTCCGAGTGGTCGATGATGTCGTCATGAATCAGCGCTGCCGACTGGAAGAGTTCGATGGCTGCTCCGGCAAGGACGACCTCGGGAGCGCGAGCGGAACCTCCCGCGGCCCGCCATCCCCAGTACGCGAGAAGCGCTCTCATGCGTTTGCCGCCGGAGCACAGCGTCTCGATATGATCCACCAGTGGCATGGCCTCCGGAGAGATCTCGAGCATCACCAAGCGCTGCCTGGTCAGAAAATCCGTGATGGCTTCGTCGACCAATTCGATGTAACGCTTCTCGGCTTCCGCCCGGTCCGCGCGCGCGGCGTCCGGGGGAGGGTTCGTGGATGCGTGAGGCTTGGGTCCGGAATCATTCACGGCGGCGGTTCCTGACTTCCTGCAAGCGATGCGAGCAGGAATAGTAGGGGCGGAGAGCACGTTCCACTTTACTGGTCGGATGCGCGATGGGAGGAGCAGTGCCGAGACAGAGGGAGAGTTCCCGCGACCGCGTCATCATGCACGTGGACATGGATGCGTTCTTCGTGGGCGTGGAGCTGCTGACCCGGCCCGAACTCGTGGGGCGACAGGTCGTCGTCGCCGGATCCGGGCCCAGATCCGTGGTGCTCTCCGCGTCCTACGAGGCGCGGGCCCTGGGCGTCGGATCTGCGATGCCCACGACGAAGGCCCGACAACTGGCCCCTCATGCGGTGTACATCGATCCCTCCCACGGCCAATACCGAAAGTATTCGCAGAAGATCATGGAGATCCTGGGATCGGTGACCGACCAGCTCGAACAAGTCAGCGTGGACGAGGCCTTTCTGGATGTCACCGGAGCAATCCGGCGGTTGGGGCCTCCGGTGGGGATCGCACGGGATATCCGCCGCAGGATCACCGAAGAAACCGGGCTGGTCGCTTCGATCGGCATTTCGAGCAACAAGTTTTTGGCCAAGATGGCCTCGACCGGGTCCAAACCGGATGGACTGTGGCTGGTGCCCGGGTCCATGGCCGAGCAGTTTCTCGCTCCGCTGCCGGTTCGAAAGCTCTGGGGCGTTGGCGAAAAAACGGCGCGGATCCTCCACGACGCCGGGTTCGATACGGTCGGGGCGGTTCAGGAGGCGCCGTACTCCCTCCTCCAGCGCCGCTTGGGCAAAGCTGCGGGCTCCCACTTGTACGAACTGTGCCGGGGCATCGATGAGCGCCCCGTGGTCACTGAGCGGGTCGAGAAGTCCATGGGTGCGGAGCACACCTTCAGCTACGACACCGACGACGTACGCGAGATCAAGTCCGCGTTGCTCCAACTCAGTCACGATGTGGCCAGAAGAATCAGGGCCGCGGAGAGACGTGCCTACGGTGTGGCCATCAAGGTCCGCGACGAAAACTTTCACACCGTGAGTCGGGCACGAGCTCTCGAGCAGGGGGCCACCACGGGACGTGAAGTCTATGAGGCTGCCGCCAGGCTCTTCGACGACCTCGGGCCGCTTCCGTGCAGGATCCGGCTGGTCGGGGTCAGAGCGGAAAGGTTCGATGCCCACGACGCCGGTCGGCAGCTGTCGCTGTGGGACCAAGCGTCGGAGGACACGTTCGTGCACGAAGCAGAGTGGGGGCAGGCCGAATCCACCATGGACCTGATCTGGGCAAAATTCGGGCCCAGCGGTCTTCGTCCGGCGACGCTCTTGGAAGGCACCATTTCCCCTCGCTACGAAAGGAAGCAGGAAAAAGTGGATGGGTCCCGGACCAGTGATGGGCAGGAGAGCGAGGAAGGGCCTTCTCGGCAGTGAAATTGTGCGCCAGAAGCACTATTCTTAATGGACGGATGGAACACGGTGGTCCCAACCGTTTCGACATCCCCCATCCCGGGAAGAGGAGATGACCATGCCACTGTCCGAACACGAGCAGAAGCTTCTCGAGCAGCTGGAGCAACAGCTGAACGCGGAGGATCCCAAGTTCGCTCGATCGATGGATTCCGAAGGCTCGTCGTCGCGCGCTTCGGGTGGAGTGTCCGTGCGTTATCTGGTGCTCGGCATCGTCGTCGCGATCGTTGGCCTGGCCGTTGTCTTGGCCGGGGTAGCCACCAAACTCATCGTCCTGGGGGTCGTCGGATTCCTGTTGATGGGATTCGGCGTCTACATGGCCACGAGCAAGGGATCCTCCCGCAAGGGGAGGGGAGGGGAGAAGAGCCGCGGCGGCCGCCCCACTTCTCCCCAGAACCAATCCACTCTGATACAGAAACTTGAGAAAAAATGGGAGGAGCGCGGGGGCCTGAGCTAAGTCCTCCACATTCCGCCCCACTTTCCTCCACGAGGGCGAAGGGCCGATACCTGGAAACGGTATCGGCCCTTTTTCGTGCCCGAATCGGCTGCAATCCGGGGCGGTTCGAAGCGCCGGCATATTTTCCTCCACCACGCTCCACCCCCGGAAACTCGCGGAATTCTGGGGCTGATCTGCGGAAAGAGGGAACGAATGGGGGCGAAGGTGTTGCGTGTGGAGGGAAGTGGAGTAAAGTGGGGCAAGCAGGGGAGGCAAGGGTGGTTCCTTATCTTCCCTCGCATCCGAAACGGCGGATGCACGGAATGCAACCAGGGGAGGCGGTGGCGAGATGTTCCTCGGAACGTATTCGCCCCGTCTCGATGACAAAGGGCGACTGATCCTCCCCGCCAAATTCCGGGACGAGCTCTCGGAGGGTTTGGTTCTGACCAGGGGGCAGGAAAGGTGCCTGTACGTCTTCAGCGAGGCGGAATTCGAGCGGGTGCACGAACAGATGCGCCAGGCGCCGATTTCGTCGAAGCAGGCCCGGGACTACATTCGCGTGTTCCTCTCCGGCGCTTCGGATGAAGTCCCCGACAAGCAGGGGCGGGTCACCATCCCGCCGTCGCTTCGGGGGTACGCAGGACTTGAGAAAGAGCTCGCCGTGATTGGCGCCGGGACCAGGGCTGAGATTTGGGACGCTCAGGCTTGGGACGAGTACCTGCAGGAGAAGGAATCGGAATTCTCCGCGACCGACGAAGAAGTCATTCCCGGTCTGATGTGACCTCTGGTATGTGGTCTCCAGCCGGCAGTTCGGAATCGTCCTGGCTCAACTTCCCCTGAGCCAGGCCGAATGAGGGCCGAACTTGTTTGGATGGGGATCAGGTATCAGAGCTCTGCATCGCCGTGGGATGTCACGCAGCGAAAGCCAACGACCGGGCGTTGGCCGGACCATGGAACGGAGGCCCTGGGTGCACGCAGAGACCTCAGCCGGTATGCGTCCGGCCCATGAGCGCCATGTGCCGGTTCTGCTCGAGCGCTGCATCGGCCTCCTGGAACCCGCACTGCAGGGATCATCCCCGATCGTCGTCGACGCGACGTTGGGTATGGGCGGGCACACCGAGAATCTCCTGGACAGGTTCCCGCGACTGACCGTGATCGGAATCGACCGTGACCCACAGGCGCATGCGCTCGCCGCCCAGCGTCTGAAGCGCTTCGGCAGTCGGTTCGTGCCGGTCCAGGCCGTCTACGACGAGATTTCGGAAGTCCTGTCTACGCGAGGAATTCCGAGCGTGGACGGGGTCCTCTTCGATCTGGGCGTCTCCTCCTTGCAATTGGACGAGAGGGAGAGGGGCTTCGCGTATTCGTACGATGCGCCCCTGGACATGCGCATGAATGCGAGCGATGCGCTGACCGCTGAAATCATCGTTAACGAATATGACGAAAACGACCTCCGGCGCATCCTGAGGAATTGGGGCGAGGAGAAATTCGCCGGTCGAATCGCCAAAGCTCTGGTTGAGGTTCGCCAAGAACGCCGAATTGCCACGACCGGTGAGTTGGTCAGCATCCTCCAGAAAGCCATTCCAGCCGCCGCGCAACGCAATTCGGGGCATCCCGCCAAGCGCACTTTTCAAGCGCTCCGCATTGAAGTTAACGGTGAGCTTGAGACTCTCGAACGGGCCGTCCCCGATGCACTGAATTCTCTCAGTGTTGGCGGCCGTGTCGTAGCCGTGAGCTATCACTCACTTGAGGACAAAATTGTGAAACGAGCCGTGGCGGCGTTGGCCGTATCCAAGGCTCCCAAAGGTTTTCCGGTCGAGTTGGAAGAGCATCAGCCCGAAGTCAAGGTCTTGACACGAGGCGCCGAAGGTCCAACCGACCAAGAAGTTGACAGCAACCCGCGTGCGGCATCCGCGAAACTGCGTGCCGCCGAACGTATCCGTGAATCAAGGACGGCAGCATGAGTGCAGAACCGCAGTACACAGACTCGGAAACCGAGAACGGTGTACCCGCCGCCCTCCATCTGAGCGCGGTCAAGGAGCGTCGCAACCTTCGCGTCGTCGGCGACGCAGAGATCCAGGACGAGCAGCATGAGCTCGCCGAGGCCGCGGAACCCCGCCGTCGCAAGCCACTGGCCGTGCAGCCGGTCGCTCGTCGGCGTCGTCGGCTGTCCATGGTGGTCGCGACCATCCTGGGTGTCTGCGTCACGCTGGGCGTGGTTCTGCTGCTGAACATCTCGATGTCGTCCAATCAGTACGACCTGGTGCAGCTGCGGGACCAGGAGCGCAGCCTCTCCGAGGAGAACCAGAAGATCAGCCAGGAGAATGAGTACCACCAGGCACCGCAGAACCTGGCCATCAGGGCCTCGCAGCTCGGCATGGTCTCCGCCTCCGACCAGGCCCAACTGGACCTGAAGAACTCGACCGTCTCCGGGACGCCGACTCCCGCCGAAAAGGCACCGTCGGATCCGGAAGAGGCCAAGAAGAACGGCCAGACCAACCTCATCGATCCGCCCAAGGGCAGCGACACGGATGCTGCCAAGGATGCCAAGAAGCAGAAGAAGCAGGCCGAAGAGGAACAGAAGAAGCAGCAGGACAAGGACAAGAAGGACTCCGATTCCACGAAGGACGAGGGATCCTCCACCTCCGACCAGCAGGCGAACAACGGTGGAAACCAGGGCGGCAACGGCCAGAACGCGAACCACGGCAACGGCTGACCCACGGGGACACCCGCACCACGGCCGTGGCGGAGCATACAGGCCCACGTAATGCCGTATCGTCCGTGCCAGGCTTTAGACTGATAACTTCCGCCACGACGGCACGTCATGTACCGGACGCGCCGGTCACCGTGAAGTGAGGCGCGAGCCAACCACCCGTTGCGACGTTTCCCCCGGTCGGCAGGCCCGGGGCAGGAAGAGGAGTCAGTGGATTCTACGGAGGATCGGCCGGGCGACCCCAGCCAAGAGGGTCCCCGCGATGGGCGCTACGCCGAAGGGGATCACGATCCCCAGACGGGAGAGGCGCAGGGAATCCTGCGGCGCAGCTTCATCGGCATCTCGGCGTTTTTGGCCATGCTCGCGCTTCTGGTCGGGCGCCTCTTCTATGTCCAGGCCATCGATCCCACGGGCCGCGCGAAGAAAGCCCTCGACGATCGACGCCGCACCCAGAAGATCCCGGCCCTGCGTGGCGAAATCCACGACACCGAGGGCAATGTCCTGGCCCGGTCCATCCAACGCTACAAAATCACCGCCGACCAGACCGCGGTGGCTCCGGTCAAGCGGTTCACCAAGGACAAGAAGCAGGAAGAGCTCAGTGTCCAGGACGTCGTCTACAAATTGGCCGACATCCTCAAGAAGTCCGACAACGAGGTCAAGGAAAGCCTCGACGGGGACAGCAAGTACGCCGTCGTCGCCGAAGAGGTGACGCCTGATGTCTACAACGCGATCATGGACATCGGCGCGGACTACATTTACGGTGAGCCGGTATCAAAGCGCAGTTATCCCGACGGATCCATCGGTGGATCCGTGGTGGGCTTCCTGAATTCCGATGGCGCCGCGGGTGGCATAGAACTCCAATTCGACAAGGACCTCACGGGCAAGGACGGCGAACGAGTCTACGAAATCAGCGCGGACGGCATCCGCATTCCGGTGGGCGAGGACATCAACCAGCCCGCCGAAGACGGCAAGACCGTTCGGCTGACCATCAATCGGGACATCCAGTACTTCGCACAGCAGCAGGTCAAGGCCCGAGCCGACGAACTGAAGGCGGAATGGGGGACCGCGGTCGTTATGCGGATCAAGGACGCCTCGATCCTCGCCCTGGCCGATTCGTCGATGATCGACCCCAATAATTACGAGGACGCCGACTCCGGCGACTTCGCCGCGAGAGCGGTCAGCGCAGCGACGGAGCCGGGATCGACCGAGAAGATCCTCACGACGTCGGCCGTCCTCGAGGAAGGCCTGTCCACGCCGACCTCAGGATTCGACGTTCCGGCCGAGCTGCACATCGACGGGCAGACGTTCACCGATGCCTTCGACCACGGCGCCGAGAAGAGAACTCTGACCGGTATTATTGCGGACTCGATGAACACGGGAACCGTGCTCGCGGGCAAGCAACTGGACAAGGACCAGCGACACGATTGGCTCAAGAAGTTCGGTGTGGGTTCCCTCACCGGTATCGAGCTGCCGGGCGAGAGCCGAGGTATTCTGACCCCCGCCAAGGAATGGGACGAACGCCAGCAGTACACGGTCCTCTTCGGGCAGGGCGTGTCCCAGACTCCACTGCAGACCATGATGGCCTACCAGGCCGTCGCCAACGACGGAGTCCAGCTCAAGCCCCGAATCATCGATGCGGTGGTCGACAAGGACGGCAAGGAAGACAAGCATCCCGTCTCCGAGGGCAAGAGGATCATCTCCAAGAAGACCTCCCAGCAGGTCAAGGACATTATGGAGACGGTCGTCACCGAAGGCGGAGCCAAGGAGGCCGCGGTCGAGGGGTGGCGCGTCGGCGGCAAGACCGGTACCGCCGAGGCCCCGGCGGACAAGGGCGGCGGCTATGACGGGTATACGACGTCGTTCATCGGCGTCGCCCCCATCGACGACCCGCAGTACCTGGTCGGTATCGTGCTCCAACGACCCCAGGGCGAGGTGACCGCCATTGGGTGCACCACGGTGTTCTCCAAGATCATGGAGAAGGTCCTGCAGTACTACAAGGTTCCGCACTCGACCTCGAAGCCCGTCGAGATACCGAAGTTCACGGACGGCGACCATGAATAGAACGCGATACTAAGCTATTGCTCGGGGGAGCGCCCGGCGCAACCCCCCACGAATCACACACAACCCGCACGGAAGAGAAGGATCGCACCCCATGCCCCTTGAGGATGAGCCAACGGAGAGTGGTTCCGGTATCGGAAGTACCGGTCTGGAGGGGACCGCACAGAGCTTGCGTCCGCAGTCCGTTGTCCCTCGGAGCCTGCGAGAGCTGACCGACGCGATCGGCGCTCAGGGTCACACAGTTCGGACTGAGGGAACCCTTGGGGTGACCGCGACCGGTATCAGCATGGACTCCCGCGAAGTGCAGCCGGGCGACCTGTACGTGGCCCTTCCGGGGGCGAACGCGCACGGAGCCGACTTCGTCGAGGGCGCGACACACCGGGGCGCGGTCGCCGTGCTGACGGATGAGGCCGGGCTGTCGACCGTCCGGGCGCTGGGGCTTCAGCTCCCGGTCCTCGTCGTCGATCGGGTCCGCGACGTCGTCGGGCCCCTGGCTGCCCTGATGTACGCGAGCCAGCCGTCCTCGCCCGAGGTCCAGCGCCTGTTCGCCGTGACCGGCACCAACGGCAAGACGACCACCACGTACATGATCAACGCGATCATGGCGGCTCTCGGGCACACCACCGGTCTCATCGGGACCATCGAAATCCTCGCCGGGGGCCGAGCGATCCCCAGCCAGCTGACCACCCCCGAGTCCACACACGTCCATTCGCTCGTGTCGGTCATGAGGGAACACGGGATCACGTCCGCCTCGATGGAGGTCTCTTCCCACGCGCTGGACTACAAGCGGGTGGACGGGCTCGTGTACGACGTCGCCGGATTCACCAACCTGACCCAGGACCATCTCGATCTCCACGGCACCATGGACGCCTATGCTTCTTCGAAGGCCCAGCTGTTCACACCGTCCCACTCCCGCCGCAATGTCATTACGGTCGACGACGCCTGGGGGCGTGCCATGGCCGACAGGGCCCGGAGCGCCCAGGGAGAAGAAGCCGTGGTCACCCTCTGGACCGACTACGGGCGAGGAGGCGAACAACCTGCCGACCAGGAGCCCGCCGACTGGGCGCTCACGGCCGTCCGACCGCACGGCATTGGTCACGACTTCGTGCTCACGCATCGCGACGGGCGGGAACTTCGGGCAACGACCGGTCTGCCGGCCGACTTCAACGTCTCCAATGCCGCCCTCGCGGTGGCCATGATCGCAGAGTCGGGGGTCGACGACCGCGCCCTCCGCGACGTGCTGTCCCACCCGGAATCCCTGACGCCGTTGGTCCCGGGACGGATGCAGGTCATTTCCCAGGAGCCGGTGGCGATTGTCGATTTCGCCCACAACGCCGATGCGCTCGAGCGAGCACTGGGCGCGGTGGATCCTGGCAGCGACAGTTCGGGCAAGGTCATTATTGTCTTCGGGGCCACGGGGCAGCGCGACCAGACCAAGCGCCCCATGATGGGTGCGGTCGCTGCCCGCAACGCGGACGTGGTGATCGTGACCGACGACGACCCCCACAACGAGGCACCGGGCCCCATTCGCGACGCGGTGGCGGCCGGCGCGCGAGAGGCTGTCGAAGCCGGTGCTCGGGCCGGAACGGTTGAGAACGTAGCCCCCAGGGCGAGAGCCATCGAGCGCGCCGTGGAACTGGCCGGACCCGAGGACTCGATCCTCGTCGCGGGCCGCGGTCATGAAGTCAGTCAGGACATCGCCGGGGTGGACAACGCTCTCGACGATCGTGAGGAATTGCGGAGTGCGCTTCGCACGTGGCAGGCGCGGCGACACGCCGCAGGAGGAAACCGATGATCGAACTGTCAGCACGAGAAATCGCCGAGGCCGTCCAGGGCACCCTGGTCGGGCTCGAAGAGGGTGCAGAGGATTCGGTGCGGTGCACCTCCGCCACCACCGACTCGCGCGAGGTCGTCGAAGGAACCCTGTTCATCGCCAAGCCGGGAGAGACCACGGACGGCCACCGGTTCATCGGCACCGCGCGGGAGGCCGGTTCCCCGCTCGCCCTCGCCGAACGGGAGATTCGCGACGACGAAGGCCGGGTCCTTCCCAGCGTGATCGTTCCGGAGGTGGTCGAGGCCATGGGCCGACTCGCCCACGAGATCGTCCGGCGTCTCAAGTCCGAGGGCGAAGTGACGGTGCTCGGTATCACCGGGTCGGCGGGCAAGACGACCACGAAGGACCTGCTCCGGGGCATCTTCAGCGAACACGGTCCCACCGTGGCACCCGTCGGCTCCTACAACGGCGAGGTCGGCGTTCCGTTGACCGTCTTCCGCGCAGACTGGGACACCCAGTATCTCGTGATCGAGATGGGGGCCAACCACGTCGGGAACATCCGATACCTCTGCGACATCGTGAACCCCGATTTCGGGGCCATCCTCAAAGTCGGTACCGCCCACGCGGGTGAATTCGGCGGCGTCGAGAACATCGCGATCACCAAGTCGGAGTTGGCCGACGGCGTCGTGCCGACCGGCGGCGTCGCGCTCAATCTCGACGATCCGAGGGTTGCTGCCATGGAGAACAAGGCCACGGCCGAGGTGACCTGGTTCGGGGTCGAAGGACGCCACGTCCGGGACATCGAGGCGCCCGTGGTCCGCGCCTCGGAGCTGAGGACCGACCACAGCGGCTGTCCCCAGTTCAGACTCACGTTCCCCGAGGGGGACACGTACGAGGTCGCGTCCAAACTCATCGGCGAACACCACGTGTACAACCTCTTGGCGGCCGCGACCCTTGCGCACGATGCGGGGATTCCGACGGGGGACATCGCCCGAGCCCTCAGCGAGCTGGGGGCGGCCAGCCGGTACCGCATGGAACGCACCGATCGGTCCGACGGCGTGACCGTGATCAACGACGCCTACAATGCGAATCCCGAGTCGATGGCCGCGGCACTCCGGACGTTGGCCCAGATGGGGCGCGATGCCGAACCGCCACGGCGCACCTGGGCTGTGCTCGGCGCCATGCTCGAACTGGGCGACGCCTCGCGCGAGGAACACGATAAACTCGGGCGGGACGTCGTTCGCCTGAACATCCCCAAACTGATCGCCATCGGCCAGGAAGCGGCGCCGATCTTCAACGCCGCCCATCTGGAGGGTTCCTGGGGAGAAGAAGCCGTGTGGGTCGAGACGACCGAGCAAGCATTCGACATTCTCCGACGCGACCTGCGAGAAGGCGACATTGCCCTCTTCAAGTCCTCCAGAGATGCCGGCTTGCTCCACTTGGGGGATAGAGTTGCTCAGGACCGAACCGACGACCCGACCGAACCCGAAACACGGTAGAAAGGCACAAAGTACCGCATGATCTCCATTCTGCTGGCGGCGGCCTTTGGCCTGATCCTCTCGCTCGTCGGAACGCCGCTGTTCACCAAATTGTTGGTCAGGCAGCAGTACGGCCAATTCATTCGTGAGGACGGCCCCACGAGCCACCAGACGAAGCGCGGCACGCCGACTATGGGCGGCGTCGTCATCATTGTCGCGACCCTCCTGGCGTTCTTCCTCTCCTTGGCCATCAACGGCCTCGTGTTCGGGGGAAACCCCGTTCCGTCGGTGTCCGCCCTGCTTCTGTTGTTCCTGATGATCGGCATGGCCGGCGTCGGGTTCATCGACGACTTCAAGAAGATCGCTCGGAAGCAGTCCCTCGGCCTGACGCCCAAGGGGAAAATCGTGCTGCAGGGGACGGTGGGGATCATCTTCGGTGTCCTCGCCCTGACGATTCCCAACGAGAACGGATGGACGCCGGCCTCGACCCACATTTCCTTCACGAGGGACATCCCTTGGCTGGATCTCTCCTTCGGCCTCCCGATCCTGGGCATCATTCTGTTCGTGGTGTGGGCAAACCTCATCTCGACGGCGACCACCAACGCCGTGAACCTCACCGACGGGCTCGACGGCCTCGCCACGGGCGCATCGATCCTGGTCTTCTCCGGGTATCTCATGATCTCGATGTGGCAGGCCAATCACCTGTGCGAATCCGTCTCACCCGGTGCCGTTTGTTACGAGGTGCGCGATCCCGCCCAGCTGTCCGTGGTCGCCGCGGCGCTCGTGGGCGCGCTGATCGGCTTCCTCTGGTGGAACACGTCTCCCGCGACGATCTTCATGGGCGACACGGGATCCCTGGGACTCGGCGGGGCCCTTGCGGCGTTCGCCATGCTGACCCGGACCGAGATCCTCCTGGTCCTGTTGGCCGGTCTTTTCGTGATGATCTCGGCATCCGTGATCATCCAGGTCGGATACTTCAAGATCTCGGGAGGAAAGCGCGTGTTCAAGATGGCACCGCTGCAGCACCACTTCGAGCTCAAGGGCTGGAAGGAAGTCACCGTGGTGGTTCGCTTCTGGATCATTGCCGGCCTCTTCGTCGCCCTTGCCCTGGGGGTCTTCTACGGTGACTGGCTCATCAGTCATGGAGGTGTGACGCTCTGATGCGATCGACCCAAGAGAACCCGGACGTCGGCAACCCTCGCCTCGAGTCCCTGACGACCTGGGACTCCGACTGGGCCGGCCTGCGAGTCGTGGTCGCCGGGATCGGGGTGTCAGGTTTCGCGGCCGCGGATACGCTGATCGAACTCGGTGCGCGTGTCGTCGTCGTCGACGGCAAGGACACCGAGGAGAACCGCTACAAGCGCCAGACCCTCGAGATCGTTGGCGCGGCGGACGTCACGCTCGGCGACGGCGCGATGGACGCATTGCCCGACGTCGAGGGGCAGCGTCCGGACCTCGTCGTGACTTCACCGGGCCTGCGCCCGAGCCTCGGAATCCTGGCCCAGGCCGCGCGCGAAGGCATCCAAATCTGGGGTGAGGTCGAGTTGGCCTGGAGGCTGCGCCGACGCGAAGGCAGGAAGACCGCCGAATGGGTGTGCGTGACGGGGACCAACGGCAAGACGACGACGGTCGGAATGACGGAATCCATACTGCAGGCGGCCGGGCTCAAGGCCATCGCCGTCGGCAATGTCGGCACGCCCATCCTGGACGCGCTTCGTGACCCGGTCGAGTACGAGGTCTTCGCCGTGGAGCTGTCGAGCTACCAATTGCACTGGTCCTCATCGCTCGAACCCTTGGCCTCCGTGGTCCTCAACATTGCGGAGGACCACATCGATTGGCACGGCAGCTACGAGAACTACCAGGCGGACAAGGCCAGGATCTACGAGAACACCAAAGTCGCCTGCGTCTACAACGCCTCCGCACCCCTCACCGAGAAGATGGTCGAGGACGCGGACGTGCAGGAGGGGTGCCGGGCGGTGTCCTTCACGACCGACACGCCGTACTTGTCCCAGCTCGGGGTCGTGGACGGTCTGCTGGTCGACCGAGCCTTCGTGGAGGAACGGCGGAGTTCCGCGGCCGAACTCGCCTCGGTCCAGGACACGGGCGAATTGCCGACCAGACACACCGTGGAGAACGCTCTGGCCGCGGCGGCGCTCGCCCGTGCGGCCGGCGTGGAGGCCGTCGCCGTGCGCGACGGCCTGCGTTCGTACGAACCCGGGGCACACCGGATTCAGCCTGTCGCCACCACGCACGGCGTTCTCTGGGTCAATGATTCCAAGGCCACGAACCCTCACGCCGCGGACGCTTCGCTTGCGTCCTTCTCTCCGGTGATCTGGATCGCCGGAGGCCTGTCGAAGGGCGTCGCCTATGACGAACTCGTCGAGAAGCACGCGGACCGGCTCAAAGGCGTCGTGCTGATCGGCACCGATACGGAATCACTGCTCCGAGCGCTGGACCGCCATGCGCCGGACGTTCCGGTGCTCCGTGCCGCCGAGGGAATCTCGGCACCCGTCGAGGACGGCCGGGCCGTCATGGCCCAGGCCGTGCGTCTCGGACACGAGCTGTCCGAACCCGGTGACACGGTGCTCATGGCTCCCGCGGCGGCGTCGATGGACCAGTTCACGACCTACGCCGAACGCGGCAACGCTTTCATCGAATCGGTGACCGAGCTCGTAGAAAGCATCCAGGACCACGACCCCGACGAAGGCGACCGCTCCTCATGAGTACCGCAGCCCCGGAACAACCGCGGAACCGCCGCAAGGACACCCTGTGGACCCGACTCGCCGAGGGCTACCGGCACGTGACCAGGCCCCTCTACCGCTGGGTGGCCACGGGGTCGATGACGAGCGCGTCGGTGGGTATCGCGGTCTCCTCGATCGGTCTGACGATCCTCGGGTGCATGATGGTGCTCTCGGCGTCGTCGGTCGAGCAGCTCAGCCACGGTCAGTCCCCGTACGGCCTGTTCCTGAGGCAGGGTCTCTTCGCGCTGACAGGCATCGTCGCGATGTTCGTGGCCAGCCGGATCAGGATCTCCGTCTGGAAGAACCGGAAGCTGACGTATTGGCTGATGGGTATCTCGCTGTTCATGCTTCTGCTGGTGCTTTCCCCCTTGGGCAAGGAGGTCAACGGAAACAGGAACTGGCTGGGCCTCGGACCGCTGAGCTTCCAGCCTTCGGAGATCGCCAAGTTCTCCCTGCTTCTCTGGGTCGTCTGGTCACTGGCCAAGTCCACGCGCGTCGCCACCAGTGCCCGAGAAGCACTGCTGCCCTCGTGCCTTGGTTTTCTCGGTGTCTGCGGGCTGGTGATCGTCGGTGGTGACGCCGGTACGTGCATCGTCTTCGCTCTGATCTACGCCAGTGCGTTGTGGTTCGCCCGCGCTCCGCGCAAGATTTTCACCCGGTCCCTGCTGATCGGTGCGGCGCTGATGGTCCTGATCGTCGTCGCTCGCCCGCACCGCCTGTCCCGCGTCATCACCTGGCTGTTCCCCTCGACCTGCACGCAGGGGCAGGAGTGCTACCAGGCCAACTCGGGCATGGCGGCGCTGGCCACGGGCTCCTGGTGGGGAGAAGGCCTGGGACAGTCCCGGCAGAAGTACAGCTACCTGCCCGAGGCGCACAACGACTACATCATCGCGATCCTCGGTGAGGAGCTCGGATTCATCGGTACCTGCGTGGTGATCGCTCTGTTCACCGTCCTGGCGCTCTGCCTGGCACGCATCATCCTCCGGTCGAGCGACCGCTTCGTCCGGTTGGCCGCCGCGGGACTCATGGCGTGGTTCGTCGGCGAGACCTTCGTCAATATCGGCATGGTCACCGGGTTGCTTCCCGTCATCGGCATTCCGTTGCCGTTCATCTCGTACGGAGGTACATCATTGATGATGTCCTTATTCGCCTCCGGGTTCGCGATGTCGTTGACCAAGACGCCCACGCACCCGGCTATGAGCCTCACATCCCTCGACCCCGACGCACACGTAAACTAGGGACCGCTCGCAGGGCCCCGATTCAGGGGAGGACTGACAGACCATTCGACCATTGGGAGAGACGAGACCATGACCAAGCCACTGTCCGTAGTCGTTGCGGGAGGCGGAACCGCGGGGCACATCTCTCCGATGCTCGCCATCGCCAACGCCGTCAGGGAGATGGAGCCCGAATCCCGCATCGTCGCGGTCGGGACGGCGTCGGGTATGGAAACCCGTCTGGTCCCGGAGGCAGGGTATGACCTCGAATTCGTCGATCGAGTGCCCATGCCGCGGAAGCCCACGGTGGATCTGCTCAAACTTCCGGTCAGACTGCGTCGCGCCGTGAACCAAGGTCGCGAGATTCTGCGACGCAATGACGCCGACGTCGTGGTCGGTGTCGGCGGGTACGTGTGCACGCCCATGTATCTGGCGGCCGCCCAGGAGAAAATCCCAGTCGTGATCCACGAGGCCAATCAGCGTCCAGGTCTGGCCAACAAGGTCGGTGCGCGTCGGGCGGCGGTCGTGGCCACGGCCTTCGAAGGGACCCCGATTCCTCACGGTCAATACGTGGGCATGCCGATGCGTCCGCAGATCTCCGGTTGCGACCGGGCCGCCGAGCGCGCGGGTGCCCGGCAGCTCCTCTCGCTCCAGGAGGATGTGCCGACCATCATCGTCACCGGCGGATCGCTGGGCGCCCAGAACATGAACCGAACGATCTCCGACGTCGTCGGGCGGCCCGAGTGGCAAGAGTCCGGCGTCCAGATGCTTCACATCACCGGTCGGGGGAAACAGCTTCGCGGTGCGGACGGGGCGCCCCTCGAGGCCCCGGGGTACCATCAGGTCGAATACATCGACGGCATGGAGAACGTCTATGCCGCCTGCGACCTCTTGGTGGCCCGTTCCGGAGCCGCGACCGTCAGCGAGGTCGCCGCAGTCGGATGCCCGGCTGTTTTCGTGCCGCTGCCGATCGGCAACGGCGAACAATCCCTCAACGCCAAGGACCTGGTCGATTCCGGGGCCGGCCTCATGGTCGAGGACAAGAAATTCACGGCCGACTGGTTCGTCGACAACGTGCTGCCCACGGTGACCGACCAGGAGCGTTTGGACCGAATGTCCTCGAACGGTTACCGTCACGGTATTCGGGATGCTGCACAGCACATGGCCCGATTGATCGCACAATCGGCGCGACACGAAGGGAGCGCCTGAGCATGGGCTCATCGCACAGATCGGGGGAGCAGCCAGGATTGCTGCCCGACTCCATGAACCCTCCGTTTCCCGAACGCATCCGCACCGAGGAGCTCGGACGCGTGCACTTCATCGGGATGGGTGGGACCGGAATGTCCGCCGTGGCGGACCTGCTGGTCTCCCGCGGCCTCGACGTCAGCGGATCCGACATGAAACACAACGCGGCGCTGGACGTCCTCGAGGGCAAGGGCGCTCGCGTCTTCGTGCCGCAGGACGCCGCCAACATCGAGGGTGCCCAGACCGTGGTCGTCTCCACCGCGATCAAGGAGTCGAACCCGGAGCTCGCCGCGGCGCGGTCCGCGGGCCTCCGCGTGATCCACCGCTCGGATGCTCTGGCCTCGGCGATGGCGGATTCGAAGACGATCGCCGTTGCCGGCACCCATGGAAAAACGACCACGAGTTCCATGATTGCTGTGATGCTGGACGGGCTGGGTGCCCGTCCGTCATTCGCAGTAGGTTCGACGGTCGCTGCTCTCGGTACGAATGCCGCGCTGGGTGCCACAGGACCCGAAAGCTGGTTCGTCGCCGAGGCGGATGAATCCGACGGTTCTTTCGTCAAATACAATCCTTCGGTCGCCGTGGTCACCAATGTGGAACCCGACCACCTGGACTTCTACGGAAGCCCCGAGGCCGTGACCGCTGCATTCGATCGGTTCGTACAGACCATGACCGATGACGGAGTCTTGGTCGCGTGCGAGGACGACGCCGGCTCCCGGGCGCTCGCCGAAGTCCAGCGGGCCGAGAACCGCCCCGTGGTTACCTACGGGACAGCCGAGGGCGCAGACGTCCGCATCACGGACATCAGCGGCGAAGGCACCCGAAGCACAGCCAGGGTGGACTGGGACTTCCGGACGGGCAGCACGGCCCTGGCCGGGACGTGCGATCTGGAGCTATCGGTCCCGGGCCAGCACAATCTGAGGAACGCCGCGGCGGCTCTGTGCTGCGCGCTCATCGGGGGTTTCGACGCGGCCGACGCGGCGAGGGCTCTGACAGCGTTCACCGGATCGGCGCGCCGGTTCGAGTTCAAGGGCGAACGCCGGGGGGTCCGGGTCTACGACGACTACGCGCACCACCCCACGGAGGTCGCCGCTGCCCTCGAAGCCGCCCGGACGGCGTCGGGCGGGCACAACGTGTACGCGGTCTTCCAGCCACATCTGTTCTCCCGCACTCGGGAATTTGCCGCCGAATTCGCCGAAGCCCTGTCCCTTGCCGACCGGGCGTACGTGGTCGATATCTTCCCCGCGCGTGAGGAGCCGATCGAGGGCGTGACGAGTCGGCTCATCACCGAGTCCGGTCACACCGAGGTCAGGTACGCGTCCAGCTCGGGCGAAGCAGCAGGCCGCGTGGCCTCTGCGGCCTCCGAGGGCGACATCGTGATGACGATCGGAGCCGGTGACGTGACCACGTTCGGGGACAAGATCCTCGACGAACTCTCCGAGGGCGGGCCGGCCACGGCCCGGGACGAATCGTGAGTCCGGCACGCAGGCCGCGCCTGCCCCGCAGCAACCAGGGCAAGAACGATACCGGGACGAAGCCGGCCGCGGACACACCGGCCTCTTCAGAGACCGGAGAACCAGCGACGGTTCGTGTCAACGATCCGTCGAAGGTCCGTGTGGTGCCGGTCGAGGATTCGAGTCGGGCCGAGCCGGACACCGCAGAGACCACGCCTGACGCCTCGACGAAGAACGCGGCATCGCGGGCAGAGGGCGGTGAGGGGACTCGGACTGATAGTTCATCCCATCCTGACCCCGAAGAAAACGTTGCCGGTGACAAGGCGGATCAGGACAACATTGTCGCGTTCCCGGGACGCCGCGCCGATCGTGGCCGCACAGCCGGGACGAGCAGTGCGGCGTCATCGTCGTCGGGCGGGGATTCCCATGAGAAGCCTCGGCGCAGCAGACGACGGAAAGTCCTGGTGAGCCTGGGCGTTTTCGTGGTGGCCGCAGTCCTCTTCCTCGGCATCGTGTTCTTCTCGCCATTGCTCGCGACACAGAAGGTCACGATCGAGGGCGCCAACCTGACGGACAAGGCGTCCCTCCAGAAGTCCCTGGACTCCCTCAAAGGCAAGCCTCTGACGCGTGTCACGACGAAGGACGTGGAGAGCAAGGTCGGCGACGACATCGCCGTGCAAAACGTGAGCATCGAGGCGCACCCGCCGCACGAACTCGTGGTGACCATCCACGAGCGCGCCCCCGTCGCGGTCGTCAAGTCCGGGGACCAGTACATTCTGGTCGACAAGGACGGCGTCGCCATCGGGTCGAAGAAGTCGGTCGAGGAGGCCGGTGTGCCGTTGCTCGACGGCGGCCCGGACGCGGTCAAGAGCGACGCCTTCGATTCCGCGGTGCAGGCCCTGCAGACGCTGCCGCGCTCCCTGCTCAACCAGCTCAACAAGGTCGACGCCGAATCATCCAACAACATTCAGCTCGACATGAAGGACGGTTCGAAGGTCAAGTGGGGCACCGGTGAAAACAGCGATTACAAGGCCGAGGTCCTGAACAGCCTGGTGCAAGGCCTCAAGGACAGTGGTGGTGCGTCGGTCTACGACGTCTCGAGCCCAGACCGACCGGTCACCAAATAGTTCCTGAACCGAGAATTGAATGTTCCAGTGAAGGTTTAACTTTCTGAGTCACAACACAATATTTGCCGGAAATTCTTAGACTCCGATGGGCAAATCGGTGCGACACGGCAACAGGTGGTTGGTACTGTAGACCTGGTATAGGAACAAGCTGGGCGCAGGTGCCGAGCATTGAATCTCAACCTTCAAGTGACGGTTCAAGCTACGGAATCATGTGTTTCGGCTTCACACGCTAAGACGAGGATCCCCATGGACGTAACAACTCCCCAGAATTACCTCGCCGTCATCAAGGTCGTCGGCATCGGCGGCGGCGGCGTCAATGCGGTCAACCGCATGATCGAGGTCGGTCTTCGCGGTGTCGAATTCATCGCGATCAACACCGACGCCCAGGCACTGTTGATGTCGGATGCCGACGTCAAGCTCGACGTCGGGCGCGAAATGACACGCGGACTCGGCGCAGGCGCGAATCCGGAGGTCGGCCGTCAGGCCGCCGAGGATCACGACGAAGAGATCGAGGAGGTCCTCAAGGGGGCCGACATGGTCTTCGTGACGGCCGGCGAGGGCGGCGGAACCGGTACGGGCGGCGCGCCCGTTGTCGCCCGCATCGCACGGTCGCTCGGTGCCCTGACGATCGGCGTCGTGACCCGTCCGTTCACTTTCGAGGGTCGTCGTCGGTCCAACCAGGCCGAGACCGGCATCGAAGCACTGCGCGACGAGGTCGACACGCTCATTGTGATTCCCAACGATCGGCTCCTGTCCATTTCCGACCGCAACGTGTCGATGCTGGACGCCTTCAAGTCGGCAGACCAGGTCCTGCTCTCCGGCGTCCAGGGCATCACGGATCTCATCACGACTCCCGGTCTGATCAACCTCGACTTCGCGGACGTCAAGTCCGTGATGCAGGGGGCCGGTTCCGCTCTGATGGGAATCGGTTCCGCTCAGGGCGAGGACCGGGCCGTCAAGGCGGCCGAGCTGGCGATAGCTTCTCCGTTGCTCGAGGCCTCGATCGACGGCGCACACGGTGTGCTTCTGTCGATCCAGGGCGGATCGGATCTCGGCCTGTTCGAGATCAACGAGGCCGCTCGCCTGGTGCAGGAGGTCGCCCACCCGGATGCCAACATCATCTTCGGCGCCGTGATCGATGACGCCCTGGGCGACGAAGCCCGTGTCACCGTCATCGCTGCGGGCTTCGACTCGCTCAACCCCGAGACGAACAGCAACGAAAACAACGCGGCGGCGAACCAGGCCCAGAAGACCCAGCAGACCTACGGCGGCGGTGCATCGCAGCCCGCCAAGGTCGCCGAGAACCCCCAGCGCGGCAGCGGCTCCTACTCGAGCGGCTCCTTCGGTGGCGGGTCGGGGTCCCAGTGGCAGGACGACTCGGACGTTCCGGCCAACGCCGGCTTCGATCTGGACCTGCCCCCGGTCGTGGGCAATGAAGGAGAGAGCTCCTCGTCGTCCAAGAAGTCCGGCAAGGATTCCCTGGATGTCCCCGACTTCCTGAAGTAACCCATAACGAGACGCGTGTGAAGCCGACGGGGCGGGACGAGATGATCGTCCCGCCCCGTTCTTTCTGTCCCGGACAGAACCTGACCCACAGCCGAGGAGAAACCATGACCGACAATCCATCCTCCGTCGACACGGCGGCTCCGCGTCCGGGCCCGGAAGTCCTTCGCCACCGCGTGGACCTGCCCCAGGGGGTATCCATCGGTTTCACCGGGCTGGGAGCCGGCAATCTCGGTCTGCACGTGCAGGGGACGTCCGACCCGCAGGAGAATCGCCGCCTCCTCGAACAGGCCATGGGAGTTCGGCGCGGGACGCTGCTTTTCCTCGAGCAGGTCCACGGAACGCGGGTGGCCGACGCCGATGCAGCGCCCGTGGTGCCCGCAGGGCTGAGTCCGCACGAGGAACGCGAATTCGCTCCCGTTGCCGATGCCGCTGCCACGGCCACGGGCCGACCTCTTGCGGTCATGACGGCCGATTGCCTGCCGGTGGTTCTGGCCACCGAACGTGAGGATCTGTTCGCCGTGGCCCATGCGGGCCGCAAGGGCTTGCTGGACGGGGTCCTGCCGAACGTCGTCGATGCCCTCAGGTCACACGATGCTCGGGAGATCCGCGCATGGATTGGACCCGCGATCTGTGGCGACTGCTACGAGGTTCCGGAAGAGATGGTCGCCGCGTCGAGTCGTACGCATGCGGGCATCGCCTCGACCACGCGCTGGAACACGCCCGGACTCGATCTGCCTCGGGCGGCCCGTATCCAGCTCCATGACCTGGGGGTCGAGGTCGAATCGGGGGAGCACCATGAGTGCACGTACGAGACGGAGGATCTCTACTCGCACCGACGTGCCCCGGGGCAAGGACGAATTGCGGGCCTCGTGTGGCGGTCGGAGGTCTCGGCGCGGTAGGCCGCTTCTCGGCCGTGGCCCCCTGTCTGCCAAGGAAGGAAAACACACCGTGAGTGAATTGACGTACGCCCCCGAGCGGGCGGAGGAGCTCGCCGAAGCGCACGCCCGCATCCGGGCCGAGATCGACGAATGGGCAGCAGAGACGCCCCGGGATCTCCGCCCGGCATCTGGCGTGGAACTGATGACCGTGACGAAATTCTTCCCGGCCTCGGATGTCGCGGCCCTCTACGACGTCGGCGTGCGCGTCTTCGGAGAGAACCGCGACCAGGAGGCGTCCGCCAAGGCGGCCGCGTTGGCCGACTATGCGGCGGGGGACCCACCCGCGTGGACCTACATTGGTCAGTTGCAGTCCAACAAGGCCAAGTCCGTGGTCAAGTACGCGACGGCGGTCCACTCGGTCGATCGATCCTCACTCGCGACCGCGTTGGGCAAGGCCTACCGGTCTGCCGTGGCCCAGTACGAGTCCGAGGAAGGGCCCGAGCCGGCCTCCGCGCCCAACGGCGGACTCGAATGCCTGATCCAGGTCGGCCTTGACGACACCGGAGCCACGCCGGGAGAAGCCGCCCGAGGCGCCCGTGGCGGGGCCGACCCCGACGACGTCTGGCGAATCGCGGACCACATTGCCGAGGCCGATGGGCTCCGGGTCGGTGGACTGATGGCTGTGGCCCCGCTCGGAGCGGACCCGGCGCAGGCATTCGAAAAACTGTGGAACCTCAGTGTGCAATTGCGGCGTCGTCATCCCGAGGCCTGGAAGATTTCGGCGGGGATGAGCGCCGATATGCGAGAGGCGATACGATGGGGGTCGACCAGTGTCCGCGTGGGCAGCGCGATCATGGGTCGACGTCCCAGCAACACCTGAGTATTCCCTGGATCAGGCGTGTTGCCGACTGCAATTGCCCAAGTCGGTGGGAATAATGGAGCCATTGGCGGGTAGCGCCCGTCTCAACGAACAATTCTCGAGGAGTTCACATGGCCGGAACACTGCGCCAGGCGATGGTCTTTCTTGGCCTCGCCGACGACGGGTACGAGGCCCAGCCCGCGTCGCAACAACCCGCGTCCCAACAGCGCCGGGCCGAGCCCGAAACTGCGGCACAGCCTTATGCCCAGTACGAGGAACGAGCGCCGCGCAAGACCGACGCCGGGGGAGCCGCGACCGCAGTCGCGCCGCGACCCGAGGCCGAGGCCGAACCGCGTCGCTCGGAACCCGTCAGAACCGAGGACCGGAGAAATGGTGCGAGCCGACCCGCTGCTGAGCGGGAGGTCCGCGAGGCGGCCCCGTCCGTTCGGTCCTCCGAAGGCTCCGCGGCTCCTGCTCGTCGAGACACCGAACCAGCCAGGGACGAGGTGCGCGATGACTATCGCGCTCCCGTGACCCCGATCAACCGTGCCGCGGCACAGACCGAAAGCGACAACGAATTGCGACGTATCACCACCATTCACCCTCGCTCCTACAACGATGCGAAGGTGATCGGAGAATCTTTCCGGAACAACATCCCCGTGATCATGAACGTCACGGACATGGATGTGGCCGAGGCCAAGCGACTGGTCGACTTCTCGTCCGGCCTGACATTCGCGCTGAACGGAAGCATCGAGAGGGTCACGGAGCAGGTCTTCCTGCTCACCCCCGCGAATCTCGAGGTCCTCGCTTCGGAAGATGTTTCGTCGTCGGCTCCCGATACGGACGACTCGCTCTTCAACCAGAGCTAAGGCCGATAGTTATCGATCCGTCCGGCGTGAGAAAGGTGCAACCAGGTGATCTCGGCTCTGGCCATCATTGATTTCGTCCTCTACTTGGCGTTCCTGGTGCTGATGTTCAGGCTGATCCTGGACTGGGTGCAGACCTTCGCGCGTTTCTGGCGTCCGAAGGGTGCCGCCCTGGTGTTCGCCTCATCGGTCTACACCGTCACCGATCCTCCGATGAGGCTCATGCGCAAGTGGATCCCGCCGCTGCGAATTGGGACCGTTTCCCTGGACATGGGGTTCCTGGTCCTGTTGATCGCGTTGAGCATCGTACGTGCCATCGTTGGTTCGTCCCTGGGCTCCATGGTCATGTAGACGGTCGCCGGGCCGCGCGCCTGGGCCGGACGCCGAATTCGGCGCTCAGCGTATACCCAGATAATTCTCATAGCCTCGCGTGTGAATCATTAAGATGTGATGCAGGAACGAGCCACGCGTCATTGGCCCTGGGCTCGTAGGACACAGACTTGCGGGAATCTTCTACCGATGATGGTTGCCCGCGCAGACCTATGGTGCGACTGCCGCCGCATCGACGAAACAAGAGGTGTTTATTCATGGCATTGACTCCGGAACAGGTCATCAACAAGACCTTCCAACCCACGAAATTCCGCGAGGGGTACGACCAGGAAGAGGTCGATCTCTTCCTGGACGAGGTCGTCGACGAACTGCGCCGCCTCAACAAGGAGAACGAAGAGCTTCGTGGAAAGCTCGAGGAATCGGGTGTTGACCCCGCGGCCGGTGGAGCCTCCGCCGAGGGTGCCAGCAGCGCCTCGAGCTCGCAGGGCACTGATTTGGCCGGCGCCCAGGGCGCCGAAGCCGCCTCCGTGGCAGCCTTGAACGTCGAGTCGGACTCGAGCTCCGACGTCGAACCGGAGAACCTCGATTCGGAAATCCACCCCAGCAACGAGCAGGTCCCGGCCGCTGCCGAGAAGGATGAGTCTGCATCGACCGATTCCTCGGTTTCGGGTGCGAACTCCGCTTCCTCGGCCGGCGTCCAGACCTCCGATGCCACCGGGCAGAACGCAGTCCAAGGACAGTCGACCGAGTCCGCCGCCTCCGCCGCCGCCGTCATCGCGATGGCCCAGCGACTGCACGACGACTACGTGTCGCAGGGCGAGTCCGAGAAGGCACGCCTCATCGAAGAAGGCCAGACCACGGCCAACTCCATACTGAGCGAGGCCGAGGCCAAGCGCTCCGAGATTCTGGCCTCCCTCGAGGAGTCCAAGACCAACCTGGAGACCGACGTCGAGACCCTGCGCAGTTTCGAGACCAAGTACCGTCGCGATCTGAAGGCCTACTTGGAAGGCAAGCTCTCGGATCTGGAACAGTCGCCCCGCGTGGAGCCGACCGAGGCCCGCTGAGCCGACAGTCCGCACAGCGCGTGACCAGCATTGACGGGGCCAGCAGAGTTTCTCTGCTGGCCCCGTTGCCGGATCGGGCACCATGATCCCTTCGAGAGCAGCGTCAGGAGTACGAGCAAGCGTGAGCGAAGCAGCCGCACGAAATGCGACCACCGGGCGTCGTTGTGCCTACCGAATGGCCGGGTTGGTGCTCCTGGTGGTCCTCTACCTCGGGGACCAGCTGTCCAAACTGGCCGTGGTGACTCACATGGTCGAGGGACAAGCGATACCGGTGGTGGACGGTCTCCTGTGGTGGCGTTTCATCCGCAACCCCGGCGCCGCATTCTCGATGGGCGAGTCGGTGACGTGGGTCTTCACGATCATTATGGCCGTGGTCGCCGTGATTGTTCTCTACTACCTGCCGCGCGCGGGCACCCGAGGATGGATACTGGCCCTGTTCGGGCTCTTGTCGGGTGTTCTGGGCAACCTCACCGATCGGCTGTTCCGGGAGCCCGGATTCGGCAGGGGACACGTGGTGGATTTCGTGTCGGTGCCGCACTATGCGATTTTCAACGTGGCCGATGCGTGTATTTGTGTGAGCATTGCCGTGATTGCCATACTCGTGCTCCGGGGGATTCCCCTCGAGGGGCGCCAGGATGATACCGCGGACGTCGAGACCGAAGGAGGCGCCTCGTGAGCGAATACGTCGTGGGACAGCACGAATGGACGGTGTCCTCCGAGGATGCCGGTGCCCGACTGGATGCCTTCCTCGCGGATCGCACGAACCAGTCCCGCTCCGCGGCGGCGTCGTGGTGCGCGGACGGCCGGGTCACGGTGACCGAACGGGGGCGGGCGGTCAAGGTCGCCAAGTCGCTCAAGGTCAGCGAGGGAGCCGTGGTTGCGGCTGATGTGCCGGACCCGGCGGACAAGGTCCGGATTGTTCCGGAGAGCGTCGACGGCTTCCGCATCATCCATGAGGATTCGGACATGGTGGTGGTGGACAAGCCGTCGGGCGTGGCCGCCCACCCGTCGCCCGGCTGGCACGGCCCGACCGTCCTGGGTGCCCTGTCCGCTGCGGGAGTCGCCATCACCACCTCCGGAGCCGGCGAACGGCAGGGGATCGTGCACCGGTTGGACGTCGGAACCTCGGGCCTCATGGTCGTGGCCAAGAACGAGAACTCCTATGCCCTGCTCAAACGTGCCTTCAAGGAACGGACCGTCACGAAGGTCTATCACACGCTGGTTCAGGGCATCCCGGAACCCCTCCAGGGAACCATTGACGCACCGATCGGCCGCCACCCTGGTCACGAGTGGAAGTTCGCGGTGGTCGACGACGGCCGCTCCGCCGTGACGCATTACGAGGTCATTGAGGCGTTCGGGCCTGCCTCCCTGGCGGAGGTTCACCTGGAGACCGGCAGAACACATCAAATCCGCGTGCACTTCTCGGCCCTCAACCACCCGTGCTGCGGGGACCTGACGTACGGGGCCGACCCGAGACTTGCTGCGAGGCTCGGCCTGACACGTCAGTGGCTGCACGCCCACCGACTCGGCTTCCAACACCCCGGCACGGGTCGGTACACCGAATTCGAGAGCCAATACTCGCCTGACCTGCGGTTTGCCCTCGAGTCGATGAGGTCCGGGGATGCCCTGGGCACCTGGAAGTCCTAAAATGGTTCAGTGACTTCCGCGGCAAAATCCAAAGGCTTTACCCACCTCCACGTCCACACCGAGTATTCGATGCTCGACGGCGCGGCGCGTCTCGACGACCTGTTCGAACACGCCCACGAACTGGGCATGGACTCCATGGCCACGACCGACCACGGGTTCCTGTTCGGCGCGTTCGATTTCTGGAACAAGGCCCGCAACGCCGGCATCAAGCCCATCATCGGTGTCGAAGCATACGTGACTCCCGGGACCGCTCGGCAGGACCGTACCCGCGTGAAGTTTGCCGACGGTGGCCGCAACGACGTCTCCGGCGGTGGTGCTTACACGCACATGACCCTGCTCGCGGAGACCACCAACGGGATGCACAACCTGTTCAGGGCGTCTTCGAGAGCGTCGCTGGAAGGGCAGCTGTACAAGCCCCGCATGGACCGCGAACTCCTGAACCTCTATTCGGACGGGCTGATTGCCACCACGGGATGCCCGTCGGGCGAGGTGCAGACCCGACTCCGCCTGGGGCAGTACAAGGAAGCACGCGAAGCCGCCGCGGAATTCCGGGACATCTTCGGCAAAGAGAACTACTACTGCGAGCTGATGGACCACGGTCTGGGCATCGAGAAGCAGGTCACCAGCGACCTGTTGCGCCTGGCCAAGGATCTTGAGCTCCCGCTGGTCGCCACCAACGACCTGCACTACACGCACGCCGAGGACGCCAAGGCCCATGCGGCCCTGCTCTGCGTCCAATCCGGCGCGACGATCCAGGATCCCAAGCGATTCAAGTTCGACGCGGACGAGTTCTACCTCAAGTCAGCCGCGGAAATGCGGGAACTCTTCCGGGATTTTCCTGAGGCCTGTGACAACACCCTGGAGATTGCCGAGCGTTGCAACGTCGAGTTCGACACGAGCGCGAACTACATGCCCAATTTCCCGTGCCCTCCCGGTGAGAACGAGGAATCGTGGTTCGTCAAGGAGGTCGAGAACGGGCTGCACTACCGTTTCCCGGACGGCGTCCCGGACCAGGTGCGCAAGCAGGCCGAGTACGAGGTCGGGATCATCACCCAGATGGGCTTCCCGGGCTACTTCCTGGTGGTGGCGGACTTCATCAACTGGGCCAAGAACAACGGGATCCGGGTCGGTCCGGGCCGCGGATCCGGCGCTGGCTCGATGGTCGCGTACGCGATGCGCATCACCGAGCTCAATCCCCTCGAACACGACCTCATCTTCGAGCGGTTCCTCAACCCGGATCGTGTCTCGATGCCCGACTTCGACGTCGACTTCGACGACCGCCGCCGGTCCGAGGTCATTCATTACGTGACCGAGAAATACGGCGAGGACAAGGTCGCACAGATCGTGACCTACGGGACCATCAAGGCCAAGCAGGCCCTCAAGGACTCGTCCCGCGTGCTGGGCTACCCGTTCTCCATGGGGGAGCGCTTGACCAAGGCCATGCCGCCGGACGTCATGGGGAAAGGCATCTCCCTGCAGGACGTCTACAACAAGGAAGCCCCGCGCTACGGTGAGGCCGAGGAGCTGCGGGAGCTCCTGTCCTCGGACGAGGACTCCAAGAAGGTTTTCGAGACTGCCGAGGGGCTGGAGGGCCTCAAACGCCAGTGGGGAGTGCACGCGGCCGGCGTCATCATGTCCAGCCACGACATCATCGACGTCATCCCGATCATGCGTCGCGAGCAGGACGGCCAGGTCATCACGCAGTTCGACTATCCGACCTGCGAGGGCCTCGGCCTGATCAAGATGGACTTCCTCGGCCTGAGGAACCTGACGATCATTTCGGATGCGATCGAGAACATTCAGGCCAACCGAGATTTCTCGCTGGACCTCGAAAGTCTGGAGACCGACGACGCCGAGTCGTACCGCCTCCTGGCTCGCGGCGACACCCTCGGCGTCTTCCAGCTCGACGGCGGCCCCATGCGGCAGCTGCTCAAGCTCATGCAGCCGGATCACTTCGAGCACATCTCGGCCGTGTTGGCCCTCTACCGCCCCGGACCCATGGGTGCGAACTCGCACACGAATTACGCGTTGCGCAAGAACGGGCTCCAGGAGGTTTCGCCGATTCACGCGGAGCTCGAGGAGCCGCTCGCCGAGATTCTGGATACGACCTACGGCCTGATCGTCTACCAGGAACAGGTCATGGCCATCGCGCAGAAGGTCGCCGGCTACTCCCTCGGTGAGGCAGACATTCTCCGCCGAGCCATGGGCAAGAAGAAGAAGGCCGAACTGGACCGCCAGTACGTGACGTTCCACCAGGGCATGTTGGACAACGGCTACTCCGAAGAGGCCATCAAGGCGTTGTGGGACATTCTCCTGCCCTTCTCCGACTACGCCTTCAACAAGGCCCACACGGCCGCCTACGGGCTGGTCTCCTACTGGACCGCGTACCTCAAGGCCCACTATCCGCAGGAATACATGGCCGCGTTGCTCACGTCGGTGGGGGACGACAAGGACAAGCTCGCTCTCTACCTCAACGAGTGCCGGCGCATGGGCATCACCGTGCTGCCTCCGGACGTCAACGAGTCGGCCCTGAACTTCACGCCAGTGGGGGACGACATCCGTTTCGGTATGGGAGCGGTGCGCAACGTCGGCGCCAACGTGGTCTCCGCACTCGTGGAGACCAGGGAGGAGAAAGGAAAATTCGCCTCCTTCCACGACTTCCTCAAGAAGGTCCCGGCGGTGTGCTGCAACAAGCGGACCATCGAGTCGTTGATCAAGGCGGGTGCCTTCGACGACTTGGGGCACCGGCGTCGTGCGCTGTCACTGATCCATGAGGAAGCCATCGATTCCACGGTCTCGGTCAAGCGCCAGGAGGCCGCCGGCCAATTCGACCTGTTCGGCGGATTCGGGGCGGAAGAAGAGGATCCCACCACGGATCTCTCCGTGGCGATTCCCGATGTTCCCGAATGGGAGCGCCGGGACAAACTGAATTTCGAGCGGGAAATGCTCGGGCTGTATGTCTCCGACCATCCCTTGAGAGGCCTCGACGACACGCTGGGCCAGCTCTCCGATTCCTCCGTGCAGTCGCTTCTGGACGAGGACGGCAAACCGGACGGCTCGATCGTCACGATTGCCGGCATGATCACCTCGGTCCAGCGCAAGGTGGCCAAGACCAGCGGCAATGCCTACGCGCGGGTCGAGCTGGAGGACCGGACCGGTTCGATGGAAGTCATGTTCTTCGGGAAGGTCTACACCCCGATTTCGGGCGTGCTCTCCGAGGACCTGATCTGCACGATCAAGGGACGCCTGCAACGCCGCGACGACGGAAGCGTCACCATCACCGCCATGGAGCTCAAGGTCCCCGACATCGACGCCGACGGGCAGAAGGGGCCGATCATCCTCACGCTCCCGGAGCACCGTGCGACCGAGCAGAACCTGCGCGAACTCGAGACGATCCTGCTGAATCATCGGGGCGACGCCGAGGTGCGCATCAACCTGACCTGCAGGACGAAGGATGTTCTGATGCGCCTCTCGCCGAGGCTGAGGGTGAATCCGAATCCGGCGCTGTACGGAGACCTGAAAGTCCTTTTCGGGTCCTCGTGCTTGGAGAAGTCATCGTCGCCGGCCGTCGAAGTCGGTGTGTGAACCCTCCGGGCCATGCGTGACGGCGACGGGCGATAAGCTGGAGGGGTGACTACTACAGAACCGAGACCCGTCCAGCCCCCGTCGATGCGCGTTCTCGACCTTCGAGGACAGCGGCCGAGCGAGGCCCGGTTGAGGTCGATCGTGCCCCGTCAGACGAGCGAGTTCGTCTCCTCGGCGGAGGACTCCGTGGCCTCGATTCTCGCCGACGTCAAGTCCCGCGGATCCGCCGCCCTGCGAGAGCTCGCGGCCAGGTTCGACGGCGTCGAGCAGGCGGATCTCCGGGTGCCTCAGGACGCGATCGATCGGGCCGTCGAAGAGCTCGATCCCGCGGTGCGCGACGGACTCGAGACCGCCATCGAACGGACGCGGGCCTTCGCCGCGGCCCAAAGACCGGACGACGCACACCTCGAGGTGGCCCCCGGCGCGCGCCTGACACACCGGTGGACTCCCGTCCGGCGCGTGGGACTGTACGTCCCGGGCGGCCTGGCCGTGTACCCGTCCTCCGTGATCATGAACGCGGTTCCGGCCCAGGCGGCCGGCGTCGAGTCGGTGGTCCTGAGCACGCCGCCGCAAAAGGAATTCGGCGGGCTGCCGCACCCGACCACGTTGGCCGCCGCCGGCTTGTTGGGCATCGACGAGGTCTGGGCCATCGGAGGCGCCCAAGCCTTGGGGGCCATGGCCTACGGATTCGACGACTCCGAAACCCTCGAACCGGTGGACACGATGACAGGACCGGGCAATATCTTCGTCGCGATGGCCAAGCGGCAACTGCGATCTCTGGTGGGCGTCGACGGCGAAGCGGGCACCACGGAGATCGCCGTCATCGCGGATCAGCACGCGAACCCGGACTACGTGGCGGCCGACCTCTTGTCCCAGGCCGAACACGACCCTCACGCAGGGTCCTTGCTCATCACCGATTCCGAAGACCTGGCGGATCGAGTTGCCCTGGCGCTCGCAGAGCGGGTCAACCGCACCAAGCACCGCGAAAGGGTCGAGACGGCCCTGACCGGTCCGCAATCCGGGGTGATCCTGACCGATTCCCTGGACCAGAGCATCGACGTCGCCAATGCCTACGCACCCGAGCATCTCGAGATCCAGACGGAGAACCCGGGTGATGTGGCCGCGAGGATGAGGAACGCCGGCGCGATTTTCCTGGGCCCCTACAGCCCGGTCCCGCTGGGTGACTACGCCGCGGGTTCCAACCACGTGTTGCCCACGGGTGGTTCCGCGAGGTACAGCAGTGGGCTCTGCACGACGTCGTTCATGAAGGCCGTGCAGATCATCGACTACTCCGCGGAGGCCCTCGAACACGTGGGCCCGGCCGTCGAGGCCCTGTCCCGCGCAGAAAATCTCCCGGCCCACGGGGCGGCCGTTGCGGCCCGAACCAAGGAATCCGACACCGAAGGGGACTCCTGATATGCATTGTCCGTATTGCCGCCATCCCGACTCGCGCGTTGTCGACTCGCGGGTCGCCGACGACGGTTCGTCGATCCGGCGTCGCCGACAGTGCTCCTCGTGCGGACGTCGCTTCTCGACCCTGGAGACGACCTCCGTGAACGTGATCAAACGTTCGGGGGCCACGGAACCTTTCAAACGCGCCAAAATCATTTCCGGGGTGCGCAAGGCCTGCCAGGGTCGTCCGGTCAGCGAGGACGATCTGGCTCTGCTCGCCCAGGAAGTCGAGGAATCCATTCGCGCCCAAGGGCTGGCCGAGATCGACGCGAACGACGTCGGCCTGGCGATTCTGAATCCTCTCCAGCGCCTCGACGAGGTCGCCTATCTTCGGTTCGCGAGTGTCTATCAGGCCTTCGACGGTCTGTCGGACTTCGAGAGGGCCATCGAGAACCTGCGCGAGGGATCCGAGAGGCCTGCCGCGGCGATGACCCAGTCAGACGACGACCCGACGAGTTCCGCGACCGGGGTCGCCGGGGCGGCCACCGGATCGGACGAGTCCGACGGATCTGCACGCGCCGAGGCCGGGAACAAGGTCGAGGGAACCCAGAAGAAACCCAGGACGGCCTCGCAGAAGCGCGGCCGGACGTCGCCCGCCAAGCCTCCCCAGGAACCGGAAGATCCGGATCAGCCAACTCTGCTCTAGACCTCGAGGACAGAGTGTGGTTAGATAGGAATCAGTCGCCGGTACTTGCGGAGGGGAAGCCGTCAGGTACCGGCGCTTCACTTCAACGGGCAACGGGCCAGGTCTTCGACCTGGCCCGTTCTCGTGCCTCGTGGTGGGACCGGCAGGTGACCCCGGCAGAGCGGGTCAGCCGCGCAGGTCCTGGTCGTGATGCTCGCGTTCTCCTGGCTGGCCCGCAGCCCACAGCGCCGCACCGACGATTCCGGCGTTGTTGCGCAGCGCGGCGGGAACCATCGGGGTCCGGATGTCCTCCAGATACGGCATGAACTTTTCCGGCTTCTTCGACACGCCGCCACCGATCACGAACAGATCAGGGGAGAACAGGGCCTCGACGCGGGAGAAATAGGTGTGCAACCGTGCGCCGTATTCTTTCCAAGACAGGTCTTCGCGTTCGCGGGCCCTCACGGAAGCGCGGGACTCGGCGTCGTAGCCGTCGATCTCCAGGTGGCCCAGCTCGGAATTCGGAACCAGGACGCCGTTGTGGACGATCGCGGAGCCAATGCCGGTGCCCAGCGTGATGACCATGATCAGGCCGTCGTTGTCCCGCCCTTGTCCGTAGATCCCCTCGGCGAGCCCGGCGGCGTCGGCGTCGTTGACGGCGTAGACGGTTCTTCCCAGATGCTCCTCGGCGAGATTCCGCAGCTCGGCCCCGATCCAGGACTCGTCCACGTTGGCGGCGGACCAGGTGACGCCATTCTTGACGATCGCAGGGAAGTCCACACCGATGGCGCTCTCGGCCACAGGGACGGTCTCGCGAGACTGGAGCTCTTCCACGATGTCGCGCACGACGGGGAGCACATTGTCCGGAGTCGCGGGACTCGGGGTGTCGATCCGGTACCGTTCGCCGACCAGCGAACCGTTGCGCAGATCCACCACGCCACCCTTGATTCCGGTTCCGCCGATGTCGACGCCGATGGCCAGTTCGTGCGGTTTGGGCTGGGGCAGCTCGTGACCGGCGCTGAGATCCTGCTGTACTGCGACCTCGGGGCGGTCCGGCGAAGAATGAGGCATGAGGCTCCTAGAGGGTGTTCTGTGTGTCTCGGGCGAACTACGGGAGGGTCAGGACGTCGACGCCGTCGGCGGTCACGAGCATGGTGTGCTCGAACTGGGCGCTCCGCTTGCGATCCTTGGTCACGACGGTCCAGTCGTCGTCCCACATCTCCCAATCGACGGTGCCCAGGTTCAGCATGGGCTCGATGGTGAAGACCATGCCCTCCTCGATCACGGTGTTGTAGGCCGGAGCGGCGTCGTAGTGGGGGATGATCAGGCCCGAATGGAATTCCCGACCGACCCCGTGCCCGGTGAAGTCACGGACCACTCCGTATCCGAAACGGGACGCGTATTTTTCGATGACGCGCCCGATCACGTTGATCTCGCGGCCGGGCTTCACGGCCTTCATGGCCCTGTTGAGGGATTCCTCGGTCCGCTCGACCAGCAAACGGGATTCTTCGTCGACGTCGCCGACCAACAGCGTTCGGTTGGTGTCCCCGTGCATCCCGTTCTTGTACGCCGTGACGTCGAGATTGATGATGTCCCCGTCCTCGAGGACCGTGGAATCGGGGATCCCGTGGCAGATCACCTCGTTGAGGGACGTGCAGACCGACTTCCAGAAATTTCTGTAGCCGAGAGTCGAGGGATAGGCCCCGTGGTCGCACATGTACTCGTGGACGACGCGGTCGATCTCCTCCGTGGTCCGCCCGGGGACGCAGTACTCTTCCGCGGCAACGATCGATCCGGCGGCAATCCGCCCAGACTCACGGATCAGCTCGACTTCTTCCGGGGTGTAGAAATTCGAGCCCTGGCCCTCCTGCGCGGTCGCCTTGCCGACGTACTCGGGACGCTCGATGGTCCGGGGGACCTTCCGGGTCGGACCGACGACGCCGGGCGTCAGATTGCCCAGAGGAGCGCCGCCCTTGCCCGTGGGCACATTGTGGGATGTCGTGGAAGTATTGGTACGGGACATATAGTCAACTCTAGGACAATTTCGTCGACGAGGAGGTCATGGGATGGGCATCATCGACAGCACTGAGGGCGAGGAAGACCGGCAGTTCTGGTTCAACACCTACACGCATCAGGTCGAGGAGGGCGCGCAGTCGGACTACCGCAAGCTGTTGGGCCCCTACGCGACCCGCAAGGACGCGGAGAACGCCTTGGAGACCGCGCAGGAGCGCAACGAGAAGTGGGACGAGGAAGACGCTCGCTGGAGAGGCGACTCCTGATCAGAGCGTGAGCAACTACTCACTCGTCGAAGACGTGCTCCGGGGCTGGGAAACTGCCCTTGAGCACGTCTTTTCTGTATGACCCCGCTGCCTCGGCGATGACCGAGCGCAGGTCGGCGTACTTCTTGACGAAACGCGGTGCCTTCCCAGGGGTGAGCCCCACCATGTCCTGCCACACGAGAACCTGACCCGTGGTCGAGGCGCCCGCACCGATACCGACCGTCGGCACGGTGATCTCGGACGTGACAGTTTCCACGGCGGGGCTGGCCGTCATCTCCATGAGCACGGCGAAGGCGCCCGCTTGCGCCAGGGCACGAGCGTCCTCGAGGAGCGCGGTGGCGGCGTCATCTCTGCCCTGGACGCGGAAGCCGCCCAATGAATTCGTGGATTGCGGGGTGAACCCGATGTGCGCCATCACGGGGATGCCGGCTTGAACCATGGCGCGGACATGGTCGGCGTAGTAGGCGCCGCCTTCCATCTTGACGCCGTGGGCTCCGCCTTCCTTCATGAGGCGGACCGAGCTGGCTACAGCCTGGGCGGGGGACTGCTCGTAGCTGCCGAACGGCAGATCAACGAGAACCATGGCCCGCTGAGCTGCCCCTGACACGGCTCGGGTCAGGGGGATCAGTTCATCCAGCGTCACAGGGACCGTGGACTCGTACCCGTAGACGGTATTGCCCGCGGAATCGCCGATCAGGAGAACCTCGATCCCGGCCTCGTCGAAGATCCCTGCCGTCAGGGCGTCGTAGCACGTCAGCATGGAGAAGCGCTGGTCTCGGTCCTTGCACCGCTGCAGGTGCATGGTTCGGATCCTGCGCACGGAGCCGAGCCAATCGTCGTCGTCGGGAGTGTTCTGCTGGGGGTCCTGGAGGTACGAAGCCATGGTGACCAGTCTACGCGGGGCCGAGGTCGCGTCTCGGATAGAGTTGGAACCAGACCGCCAACCCGGCACATCGACCACGGAGGAGTGTCATGGACCGTCAGCAGGAATTCGTTCTCCGGACGATCGAGGAAAGAGACGTTCGGTTCGTCCGCATGTGGTTCACCGACGTCGTCGGCACGCTGAAATCCGTCGCCTTGGCGCCCGCCGAGGTCGAGACGGTTTTCGAGGAAGGGCTGGGCTTCGACGGCTCATCCATTGAGGGCCTCTCCCGTGTCCACGAATCCGACATGCTCCTCCAACCCGACCCGTCCACGTTCCAGCTGCTTCCGTGGAGAGGCGAGACCGAACCGACCTCGCGCATGTTCTGCGACATCCTTACCCCGGACGGGGAGCCTTCGTCGGCGGACTCCCGCGGAGTGCTCAAGCGCATCCTGTCCAAGGCCGGCGACATGGGTTTCACCTGCTACACGGCTCCCGAGGTCGAGTTCTACCTGTTGAAGTCGGCCGAGCTGAACGCCGAGGGCAGCCCCGTCCCGGTCGATCGTGAGGGGTATTTCGACCACGTGTACGGCGGCGTCGTCCAGGATTTCCGACGCCGGGCCGTCACGATGCTCGAGGCCGTCGGGATCTCCGTGGAGTTCAGCCATCACGAAGGCGGACCGGGCCAGAACGAGATCGATCTCCGCCATGCGGACGCCCTTCAGACGGCCGACAACATCATGACGTTCCGTTCGGTGATCAAGGAAGTCGCCTTTTCGCAGGGCATCTACGCGACCTTCATGCCCAAGCCGTTCACCGAATTCCCCGGGTCCGGCATGCACACGCACTTCTCCCTCTTCGAAGGGGACACCAACGCGTTCTTCGAAGCGGGAGCCGAGTATCAGCTGTCCCGCACCGCACGTCACTTCATCGCCGGCATCCTGAAGCACGCACCGGAATTCACCTCGGTCACGAACCAGTTCGTGAACTCGTACAAGCGGCTCTGGGGCGGCGGCGAGGCGCCGAGCTACTTGTCCTGGGGCCACAACAACCGTTCCGCGCTCGTCCGAGTGCCGCTGTACAAGCCCAACAAGATGCAGTCGGCCCGCATCGAATACCGTGGCATCGACTCGGCGGCCAATCCCTACCTGGCCTACGCCGTGTTGCTCGCCGCCGGCCTCAAGGGCATCGAGAACGAGTACGAATTGCCGGAGGCCGAAGCGGAGGACGTCGCGTCGATGTCGGCAACCGAGCGGCGCAGCCTGGGGCACGATCCGTTGCCCTCTTCCCTGCATGACGCCATCCGCCTGACCGAGGACTCGGAATTCATGGCCGAGACGTTGGGGGAGCAGGTGTTCAACCAGTTCTTGCGCAACAAGCAGGACGACTGGACGGCGTACCGCATGGAAGTGACCCCGTACGAGCTGAAGTACAACCTGGGTCTCCTGTAACGACATGGTGGCCCAGGAAAGCAGCAAGGACCACGCCGGGCCCGAGGCCAAGAGACGCCTGGCCGCCGTCGGGTTCAGCGATCTCGGCGGTGCCAACCGGTGGTTGGATTCGCCCGAGTTGGAGGGCATCGACAAGGCGGCGCTCTTCGACGGGCTCACCCTGAGCCCGTCACCGGACCTGGCGCTCAAAGCCATTGTCCGCATGCTCACGGATTCTCCCGAGCTGCGGAAATACGTAGAACGAGGCCGTGAGGCAGCGGGCCTGTTCAGGGTCCTGGGGGCCTCCGAAGCGCTCGGCGAGTTCCTCATGCGACACCCGGAACACCTGCGTCTTTTCGACGGGGAACCGCGCCCCCTGCCTGACCCCTCGGATACCGACCTGGCCGACGAGTACCGCGACAAACTGCTCGGGGCGGTCGGCGCGGACGCCGCGTCCCCGCAGCCCGTCGCCACGATGACCGGCGACGACGCCAAACTGGCCGTACGGACCTCGTATCGTGAGCATCTGACGCGAATAGCCTTGGCAGACCTCATGTCGGACGACCCGGTGGAGGATCTGCCCAAGGTCGGTGCGGCCCTCGCCGATCTGGCGGGTGCCGCGCTCGACGCCGCTCTCGCGGTGGCGCGAGCAGAGGTCTCCGAGGAGGAACCGGCCACCGCCTCGGTGGACCTGGCCGTCATCGCCATGGGCAAATGCGGCGCCCGAGAACTCAATTACATTTCGGACGTCGACGTCGTCTACGCCGTCGGTCCCGCACCGGTCGAGGTTCGCGGTGACCTCGACGAGCCGGACGAACGAGCCATGGGCAGGATCGGCACCGAACTGGTCAAGGCCATGACGAAAGTGGTCCACGGCGTCGGACCGGAGCCGGGGTTGTGGGAAGTCGACCCGAACCTTCGCCCGGAAGGCAAGGACGGCCCACTGGTCAGGACCGTCCAATCCCACCGCGTCTACTACGAGCGGTGGGCCGAGAACTGGGAATTCCAGGCGCTCCTCAAGGCCAGGCCCGTGGCCGGGTCCCGGCCTCTGGGAGAAGAGTACATCGAGGCGATCTGGCCGTTCGTCTGGGACGCCTCCGGCCGACCCCACTTTGTGGACTCGGTCCAGTCCATGCGCCACCGGGTCACGGACAATATCCCCGACGACGAACGCGATCGCCAGATCAAACTGGGCCCGGGCGGGCTCCGCGACGTCGAATTCACGGTCCAGCTTCTGCAGCTGGTCCACGGCCGAACCGACGACTGCGTGCGTGAACGCTCGACGACGCAAGCGCTCGCCGCACTGAGAGACCGCTCCTACGTGGGCAGAGACGCATCGAGCAGCCTCGACCACGAATACCGCTGGCAGCGCACTCTCGAACACCGGGTGCAATTGTTGCGTCTGCGGCGCACCCATTTGATGCCGGTCAAGGAGAGCGAACAGGCGGCCGTCGCTCGCGGAATGCGAGGGCTGGGCGACAGGGCGAGGGTCACGCCGGAGGACCTCCTCAAACAGCGGCGGCGATCCCAACGGACCGTGCGGGGACTCCACGAACGGTTGTTCTTCCGCCCGCTCCTGGCCGCCGTGTCCAAGCTGTCGGCGGACGAAGTCGCGCTGACCCCGGAGGCGGCCCAGGATCGTCTGGCGGCGTTGGGCTACCTGGATCCCAAGGGAGCGATGCGCCACATCGAGGCCATGACCAAGGGGCTTTCGCGCCGCGCCGAGATCCAGAGAACGATTCTGCCGGTGCTCCTCGGCTGGTTCGCACAGGGGGTCGATCCCGACGCCGGGCTGTTGGGCTTTCGTCGTGTCTCCGAGTCGCTCGGCCAGACCCAGTGGTACCTGCGAATGCTTCGGGACTCGCCGGCGGCCGCCGAGCGCCTGTGCGCGGTCCTCTCGTCGTCCAGGTTCGTCATGGACCTCCTGGAGGACGAGCCCGAGTCGATTTCCTGGTTGGACCGGGACGAGAGGCTCCGACCGGAAACCTTCGAGACGCTCTGGGCCGAAATCAGATCCAAGATATCCAGGCACTCCGATGCCATGTCCGCGATCCGGATGATCCGGCTCATCCGCCGTCGGGAGATCCTGAGGACGGCGCTGGGGGAGACCGCCGGCGTGACCGACCTGGACGACGTCATGAAGGGACTCTCCGACGCCGACCAGGCAACCATCCTGGGGGCCCTGCACACCGCCGAACGGGAGCTCTACCAGGAGAAGGGCGAGGAGGTCCTGACCGACGTCGCCGTGATCGGCATGGGGCGTCAGGGAGGTGCCGAGATCGGCTACGGTTCGGATGCGGACGTCATGTACGTGCACCAGCCGCGAGAAGGTGCTGATGAGGGCCAAGCGGTGGCGCAGGCGAACGCGCTGATCAGCCGCACGACGCAACTGTTGAAGATCCCCATGAAACCCGCCATCCGGGCGGAGAAGGCACTGGAAATCGACGCCGACCTTCGACCGGAGGGAAAATCCGGTCCGATGGTCCGAACCTTGGATTCCTACGCCGAGTACTACGCGCGGTGGGCAGATACCTGGGAATACCAGGCGTTGCTGCGCGCGCGCCCGCTGGCTGGGTCGGCCGAGGTCGCCGACAAATTCATCAGGCTGATCGATCCGTACAGGTATCCGGCGAACTTCTCCGAGGACCAGTTGCGGCAGATCAGACGCATGAAAGCTCGAGTCGAGGCGGAACGTATGCCCCGAGGGGCCGATCCCGACCGGCAGGTCAAGCTCGGGCGCGGTGGTCTCAGCGACGTCGAGTGGTTGGTCCAGGTCATTCAGCTCGAACACGCCCATGAACATCCTGAGCTCAAGACGACCAGCACGCTCCGTGCTCTCCAGGCCGCGGTGGACGTCGGCATCGTCGACGCCGAGGATGCCGCCATTCTGGAATCCGCCTGGAGACTCGCGACTCGTATTCGAGGGGCCAACGTGCTGCGGCACGGCCGCGCGTCGGATTCGCTTCCGTCGTCCCGCAAGGATTTGGAGGCAACCGCCCGTTGGAGCGGATACGGGTCCGGGAATGCCGCGAATCTTGAGGAGGACTACCTCAGGCTCACTCGTCGAGCCCGGTCCGTCGTCGAGAAGCTGTTCTACGGCCACATGGAGTAGCGGCCGGGACGTCCAGAAGCCGGGCGGCTCTGCCGACGGACGTCTCGGCGGCGGTCTGCCTATCTGTTGACGGCTCCAAGGATGATGCCTGCGAGCATGATGATGCCCAGCACGATCCACACTGCCAGGCACGCTCCGTTGAGAATGATGCCCCACAGCGACCTGCCCCGCGCCAGCGGCTCCCGTTGCCGAGATTTCATGCCCAGAACCAGGCCGATCAACGGTGCCACCACCAGCCATCCGGCCGCGATCGAGCAGATCCCGAGCACCAGACTCGCTGTACCGAGACCAGTGCCGCCGTGGACGGCGACGGGGCGGCGACCTGCGTCGTCGACGTCGTGGGAGTTGTGGTTCAAACCTTCGTGGTATGTCGTCATGGTGCCCACGATATTCGGGGCGAGGAGGAAAGGCAGTACACCATGGTCTACCTTTCGGGCTCAGAGCTGGAGCCACCACGATCGGTCTGACCGGACTGACCCTCTGGTCGGGGGGGGGGCAATGGACAGAAATCGGGGGTAGAGCGAATCGCTCTACCCCCGAAATACCAGGCATCCAAGCCTCTTTAAGGGTTAAACCCCGTAGTACAGCTGGAACTCCAACGGGTGCGGAACCAGCGAGAGCGGCTCGAGCTCGTTCTCACGCTTGTACTCGATCCACGTCTGGATCAGGTCCTCGGTGAAGACATCCCCGGCCAGAAGGAATTCGTGATCCTCCTCGAGTGCTCGCAAGGCCTCGTCGAGGCTGGCGGGCGCCGTCTTGATGTCCTTGGCTTCCTCCGGCGGGAGCTCGTACAGGTCCTTGTCGATCGGCTCCGGCGGCTCGATGCGGTTGCGGATGCCGTCCAGGCCTGCCATGAGCTGAGCCGAGAAGGCCAGGTACGGGTTGCAGGACGGGTCCGGGGCGCGGAACTCGAGGCGCTTCGCCTTCGGGTTGGACCCAGTGATCGGAATACGGATACCGGCCGAGCGATTGCCCTGGGAGTACACCATATTGACCGGCGCCTCGTACCCCTTGACCAGCCGCTTGTACGAGTTCACGGTCGGGTTGGTGAAGGCAAGAACCGAGGACGAGTGCTCCAGCAGTCCACCGATGTACCAGCGGGCGAGGTCGGAGAGATTGGCGTAGCCGCGCTCGTCGAAGAACAAGGGCTCGCCGCCCTTCCAGAGCGACTGGTGGCAGTGCATGCCCGAGCCGTTGTCGCCGAATACGGGCTTCGGCATGAACGTCGCCGACTTTCCGTACGCATCCGCGACGTTCTTGACGATGTACTTGAACTTCAGCAGATCATCGGCCGCCAGGGTCATGGTGTTGTACTTGTAATTGATTTCGGCCTGACCGGCGGCCCCGACCTCGTGGTGGGCGCGCTCGACCTCGAGACCGACCTCGTCCAGGGTAACCGAGATGGCGTCGCGCAGATCGGCCTGCTTGTCCTGCGGCGCGACCGGGAAGTAACCGCCCTTGACCTGCGTCTTGTTGCCCTGGTTGCCGCCTTCTTCCTTGCGGCCGGAGTTCCAGGGGGCCTCATCGGAATCGACACGGTAGAACGTGTGCTCGGGGGAGACCTGGTAGCGGACGTCCTCGAAGATGAAGAACTCGGCCTCGGACGCGAAATTGGCGACGTCCGCGATGCCCGTGGAATTCAGGTAGGCCTCGGCTCGTTCCGCCACACCGCGGGGATCGCGGTGGTACGGGTCCCCGGTTCGGGGATTCACGATCGAACACGTGAGAACAATGGTCTTTTCGAGGCGGAAAGGATCCACGAAAGCCGATTTGGGGTCCGGTATGAGCTGCATATCGGACTCTGCGATTCCCTGGAAGCCCCGGATCGACGACCCGTCGAAGAGCTGCCCGTTGACGAAGAAGTCATCGTCGATGGACTTGGCCGGAAGATTGAAGTGCTGCTGGACACCGGGAAGATCGGTGAACCGGATGTCGATGAAGACGACGTCCTCGTTCTCGATGTAGTCCAGCACTTCCTGGGCATTTTCGAACATGGTCGGAGTACTCCTCTAGATTTGCTCAATGCAATCACGCCGGACGCCTCATGACTGTGGACGCCCTCACGCTTTCTGTTGCTCACGGTAGGCAGGCGACGTTGCCCGGCTGTATCCGAATTGTTTCGGACGTGTAAATTCGGGCGACGTCGTGTGCACCACCGCAACGGCGTGAACGCTGTCTAAACCATAACCCGTATGGCCGAACCACCTTGGATATCCTGGAGCTATGGCATCTTCCCGACCCCCTTCCGAATCCAGTGGTCCGCAGGGCCAGCAATCATCGAACCACGCCTCCGGGGAACGCTCGGAGTACCCGGGTCAGCGGTTCGGGAGGCCGGAGGGCGGCCGGGGTTCCCTGGCCACCGTGCCGTGGAGATTTCTTGCGCTCGTCATCGATTGGCTGATCTGTCTGGGAATCTCTTCGGTCCTCTTCGGGTCGGGAGATTCTCTCGTGCATTCGTTGGCCACGTCCGGGATTTTCTGGGTGTACCAGGGACTGTTGGTCGGCTTCATGGGGCACACGCTCGGTCATTTTCTCTGCGGGATGCAGGTTCAGACCGTTGACGGCAGGCCGGCGGGATTCGGCAAGGGTTTCATCCGGGGCCTCCTGGTCACGGTGATCATCCCGATTCTGGTGGTGGACGAGGACGGCCGTGGGTTGCAGGACAGGGCCATCGGTACAATCCTTGTGCGCATCCGCTGACTGATCCATCGGTCCGCGCGCGGCGACGAAAGACGAAAAGGGGCCCCGACCGTCATCGGTCGGGGCCCATCCACGGTGAGGAACGCCGTCTTATCGTCCGCGGAGTCCCTTGCGGTCCGGACGGGCCTTCATGGGGTCAACGCCCTTGGGCATCGGCATGCCCTTGTTCAGCGAAGCCAAACGGTTGCTCACCGCGTGGACCTCCTGCTGGGTGAGGTTCTTCGGGTACTTCTTCATGACCTTGGTGATCTTCTTCAGCGGGGTCTGGCCCTCGCCATTGCCGGCCTTGATCACGTGGATCGGAACGTTCGGGGCAACCCGGTTCAACTTCTTCTTCTCCTGCGCAATCAGGGAATTCACCCGTCCCGCGGGTCCCTCCGTCACGAGGACGACGCCCGGTCGACCCAACGCCCGGAACACGAGGTCCTGGGTTCGGGGATTGACCGCGACCGGTTGCTCCTCGACGATCCAGCCACGGCGCAACGTGGACAGTGCAGCGCCGGCCGCGCCCGTTTGGCCTTCGATCTGACCGAAGGCGGCCCTCTCCGCCCTCCGGGACAGGATCATCACGCAGACCAGGACCGCAACGGGCACGCCGATGATCAGCCATGTGATCCAGTTGTGGAACAGGACCCCCACGAGCAAGAACACCAGGAGGGTCACCAGACCGGCGAGAAGGAGGATCCAGGTGATGTTCGGATCCGACTTCCGCGTCATGGTGAAGACCTGCTTCATCTGTGCGAAATAGCCCGGCTTGGACCCCTTTTTCTTTCGCTTCTCCTCGCGCTTCTCCTCACGCGTGAGCTTGCCGTTCTTGGCAGACTGGGACGACACGATTTTTCCTCAATGCAGTCGGGTACGGGCGGCGCCGGTGTGCCCGGCATTCGCGACCATTCTACGGGAGTGTCCGAGACTCGCGAACTCGATGCGACGACGACGCGGCCCCGGGCGGAAGAGCCCGGGGCCGCGTCGTCGCCATCCTGCCGTGGCGGAGGACGGAAGGTCAGAGTCCGGCCGCCACCAGGGAAGAAGCTTCCTGGCGCGCCGAACCGGTGTCCTGAATGTGTTCCAGGTGCTCTGGGATCGGCCGCCCCATCTTGTCCATGGCGCGAGCCCAGAGGCGACCGGCACGGTAGGACGAACGAACCATCGGGCCCGCCATGACCCCGAGGAAACCGATCTCTTCCGCGGCCTCGGAGAGCGCCACGAATTCTTCGGGCTTGACCCACCGGTCGATCGGGTGGAACAGCGGGGACGGACGCAGGTACTGGGTCAGCGTGATGATGTCGGTCCCGGCGTCGTGCAGGTCGCAGAGCGCCTCGTAGACCTCATCGTTGGTCTCACCCATCCCGAGAATCAGGTTGGACTTGGTGATCATCCGGCGTTCCTTGCCGTGCGAGATGGTGTCCAACGACCGCTCGTAGGTAAAGGCCGGGCGGATCTTCTTGAAGATGCGCGGAACGGTTTCGACGTTGTGCGCGTAGACCTCCGGACCGGCATCCACGATCATGTCCAGGCGATCCGGCTTGCCCTGGAAGTCCGGAATCAGAATCTCGACACCGGTATTGGGGTTCTGCTCGTGGATCGCTTCGATGGTCTTCGCATAGTGCATGGCCGATCCGTCCGTAAGATCGTCGCGAGCGACGCCCGTGACGGTGGCATACCGCAGGTCCATCTGCTGGATGGAGCGAGCGACCTTGGCGGGTTCCAGGGGATCCAGGGGAGCGGGACGCCCCGTCGCGATGTCGCAGAAGTCGCACCGGCGCGTGCAGGTGTCTCCGGCGATCAGGAACGTGGCTTCCCGGTCCTCCCAGCATTCATAAATATTGGGACAGCCGGCTTCCTCGCACACGGTGTGCAGCCCCTGGCTCCGGGCCATCTTCTTGAGCTCTTGGTATTCGGGCCCCATCTTGGCGGTGTTCTTGAGCCACGAGGGCTTCTTCTCAATGGGGACCTCGGCGTTCCGCGCTTCCACGCGGAGGAGCTTGCGTCCTTCTGGGGCGATGGGCATGGTCTCTCCTTCGATGTCCACGGCTCGCCGCAAAGCGGCTGGCGAGTCATTGATCAGGCCGTAGCCTCTTCGCCACGCGGAACGAATTGCGCTGCCAAGCGGTCCGCATTGGCCAATAGTTCCTGTTCAACTCGGTCAACAACGTCGCTCGGCGATATGTTCCGCTGCAGCTGCTCGCTGATGGTGGTGACCGAAGCGTCAGTGATCCCGCACGGGATGAAATTGGAGAACGACCCGAGGTCGTTGTTGCAGTTCAGGGCGAACCCGTGCATGGTCGTGTTGCGCGAGACCCGGATCCCGATCGCGGCGATCTTCTTGTCCGGCTCGATGCCTTCGCCAAGGACCCAGACGCCGGAACGTCCCTCGACGCGTTGTCCGTCAATGCCGAGATCACGGACGACTTTCATGAGAATTTCTTCCAGGATCCGGACATAGCGAACGACGTCGATAGGTTCCGGAAGTTTGAGGATGGGGTAGCCCACCAGCATTCCGGGCCCGTGCCAGGTCAGTTTCCCGCCCCGGTCGATGGGGACCACATCCGTGCCGTCGTTCGGATACTCGTGCTTCTCCGTGCGTTTGCCGGCCGTGTATACCGGCTGGTGTTCGAGGAGCAGCACGGTGTTGTCCTGTTCCTCGTTGCTGACGCGGTGGTGGATCTCCTCCTGAAGTGCGAGGGCCTCACGATAGTCCACGTACTCGGGTGCGAGACCGACCCGATTCATGACCAATGACATGTGACCAGCCTACAACTGGGCTTCGGGCGCTCTAAATCGCATGTCGACGAAATGCGCGAAGATGCGGGAGGCCTGTGGATAACGTGATCATTCTCATGATCGAGGGTGTATTTCTGAAGCATGGATCGAAGCATGGTGGAGACGCCCGAGGCCGCCGACCTCGCGGCGGCGGATCTGGACAGGTACCGACTCATCAAAAAGGTGGGTGAAGGCTCAGGGGCCTCGCTCTGGTACGCGCGGCTTCGGGAGGCAGGCGTGGACGGAGCCCTGCCTGCCGCCGGAATCACGTCCCGGAACGAATTCGAGCGTGCGGCCCGGCACCGAGCCAGCACGGAACGGTTGATCACGATCCATCCGCGCCCGGGCGGAAAAGCAGCGGCCTTCGAGAATGCGCCCACGATGTGGGCGTCGGAGGTCAACACGCACCGGAGTTCGATGCGGCACCCGCACATCCTGCACACTTATGAAGCCTCCGCGAGCGATCCGTTCCTGCCCTTCCTCGTCCTGGAATTCCCGGAGGGCGGTTGCCTCGACCGGGTGCTGCAGAGCCGCCGGAGACTCGAGCCGGAAGAGTGTGCCGGGGTGGTCGCGCACGTCGGCCGGGCCCTGTCCTGGCTGCACCGTCAGGGCCTGGTCCACGGAGGAGTCGATGCCTCCAACATCTTTCTGACCAGGGGAGCGGCGTCCGTGGTGATGCCTCCGTGGCCGGATCCGTGGTCGGGTGGAGGCGGCGCTCCGGGATCCGCGGGAACGCCCGCGGATGATGTCCTCCGTTTCGCGGAGCTCACCTGGAGGATGCTGACCGGTCGGAGCCCAGGCCCGTGGGAACATCGGATTCCATTGCCGATGAGTTGCCCGAGCGCGACAAAGAATGTGGTCCAGGTGTTGGAAGCGGCTCTGGACCCCGATGCGTCGGCCCGCCCCGAGGCGCAGGAGCTTGCGCTGGTGGTACGGGGAGCATGGGATGCCCTTCCCATCGACCTGCATTCCACGGCCGATGCCGACTTCGCCCCTCGCCTCCCGGCAAGGCCAGGGCCATCGAGGGGACGTTCTTTGACGCGCGGAGGTGTGACGGTGAGGAAGCCGGATGTCGAACCGACGGCATCCAGGGGACGGGCTCGGGTCGCCGCGAGGCTTGGCCCGCTGTCCAGACTTCGGTGCCTTGCGCCGTTGGTGCACGCCGCACGACGGCGGTGGAAGGCCATGGTGATAGGGCTCCTGCTGGTCGCCGCCGCGGTCCACGGTGCTTCTCGCCCTCTGCCCACCTCGGACAAGGCGCCTCACCCGAGGGATGTCGAGGAAGTCTCGCCGATATTCGCGGCACCGACCGTCGATGGTGGGGGCGACCCAACCGACACGCATGAGCCGGCGGGAGCCGCCGAGGCCGTCGAGCATCTGGTCGCGGAGAGGGGCAAGGCGCTCAGGGACAGGGACCCTTCACTGATCGGAGGATATGCCGTGGCAGGCAGCGACGTCGAGAAGGCAGACAGGGACTGCATCGATACCCTTCGCTCCAGATCGGTGGTGTGGGGCGACCTCAGGACCCGAGCCGAGGACATCGTGGTCGAAGAGGAAAACGACAGCCTGGCTCGGGTCAGGGCGAAACTTGTCGTCTCCGGGTGGGAAAAGACCACTCCCGGCGCGCAAGGAGCCGGTGGCACGACCCAAAGCATCCGTCTGCATCTGGACCGGGCCACCGGCTCCTGGAGAATCAAGGCCGTGGAATCTGTTCCGAACTGAGACCTAGTTCCACAAGGTTGCGACCGCGATATTGATCAGGCTCAAGCCACCGACCGCGTGCGCAATTCCCGTGGGTACCTCTTCGCCACGCTTGTACTTGCGCTGACCAATGAAGGCGACCACGGCGATCACCAGGCCGATGACCAGCTTGACTCCCAGCTTCGCGTGGTTCACCGCGCCGCCTTGCATTTCGAGCATTCCGAACATGATCAGGCCGGTGACCACCTGAAGGAGTGCCGCATAGTACTGTGCCGGCACCACTCGCGGAGGCTTGAAGTAAGCCACCCACAGGCCGAAGACCAGGGCCGCTCCTACGATGTGCAGAAAGAGGAGAACTGACATGAGAAAAGACATGCCTTCATTTTAGTCTCGTGCGACGGTTTTGCTGACGCAGTGACACCAAAATGTGCGCGGGGTCGCACCCGAGGCCGAAACCGACGAAAGCGGCCGCTCCCAGGGAAGGGAACGGCCGCTTTCGGGGATCTGTCGATACGACTCCTAGAGTCCGACCTCGGACTCGAAGTTGCCGTCCTCCAGACGCTTCTTGAGGGTCTGGAGGAAACGGCCGGCGTCGGCACCGTCGACCAGTCGGTGATCATAGGTCAGCGACAGGTAGCACATCTGGCGGACGGCGATCGTGTCATTGCCCTCGGCGTCGGTGACGACGACGGGACGCTTGACGATCGAACCGGTTCCAAGGATTCCGACCTGGGGCTGGTTGATGATCGGGGTGTCGAACAGGGCACCGAAGGAGCCGATGTTCGTGATGGTGAACGTGCCTCCGGAGAGCTCATCCGGTCCGATCTGCCCCGACTTGGTCCGCTCGCCGACATCGGCCAGCTTCTTGGCCAGACCAGCCAAGTTCAGGTCTCCCGCGTTGGAGACCACGGGAACCAGCAGACCGCGCTCCGTGTCCACCGCGATCGCGATGTCCTCGGAGTCGTGGTACGTGATTTCCTTGGCCTCGGCGTCGTAGGAGGCATTCAGCTTGGGGTGCTGCTGGAGCGCCTCGGCCACAGCCTTGGCGAAGAACGGGAGGAACGTCAGCTTGGCGCCCTCGCGAGTCTGGAAGGACTTCTTCGCACGATCGCGCAACTTGGACACGCGGGTCATGTCGACCTCGGTGACCTGCGTCAGCTGGGCCGACACGTCGAGGGATTCCTTCATCCTCTTGGCAATCGTCTGCCGGATGCGCGGGGCCTTTTCCTTCTTGCCTCGCTTCTCCGTGTCCACGGCGGGTGTCGGAGCCGGAGCGGAGGACTGGGAGGATGCGGCGGGTGCCTCGGAAGCCGGTGCCGGCTTCTCCGAGGGAGCAGCCGCCTTCTTGGCGTCGATCGCGGCCTGGACATCCTGCTTGCGAATGCGTCCGCCCACACCGGTGCCCTCGATGGTCGAGAGATCGATGTCTTCCTGCTTGGCCAGTTTGCGAACCAACGGGGTCACATAGATCTCGCCGGAGTTCTTCGTCGAGTCCGAACCCTGGGATGCCTGGTTCGAGGCGTTGTCCTCGGCCTTGGGCGTCGCGGTCGGCTGTTCTTCCTTGACCTTCTCCTGGGCGGGTTCCGCGGACTCCTGCTTGGGTTCCGGCTCAGCCTGGGGAGCGGATTCCTGCTGGGGAGCCTCGTCCTGACCGGAGGAGTCCGAGGAGCTCGAGGGCGCCGATGCTCCCTGGTCCCCGACGATGGCCAGAACCTGACCGACCTCGGCCTCTTCGTCTTCGTCGACCTTGACCTCGAGCAAGGTGCCGGCAACGGGGGAGGGAATCTCGGTGTCGACCTTGTCGGTCGAGACCTCGACCAACGGCTCGTCGACCTCGACGGTGTCGCCGACGGACTTGAGCCAACGGGTCACGGTGCCTTCCGTGACGGACTCCCCGAGAGCAGGCAGGGTGACCTCCTGGCCTTCCCCGCCGGCGGAACCGGAAGATTCCTGAGTGTCCTCGGCCGGTGCCGAAGGTGTCTCCGCGGCAGCCTCTTCCTGCTCGGGCTGCTCGGCCGGTGCTTCTGCGGGCTGTTCCTCAGCCGCCGGTTCCGGTGAATCGGAGGATCCGGAAGCTCCCGATCCGTCGCCGATACGCACCAGAGGAGCGCCGACCTCGACCTCTTCGTCCTCGTCGACGAGGATTTCCTCGATCGTGCCCGCGACCGGGGACGGGATCTCGGTGTCGACCTTGTCGGTCGAGACCTCGACCAACGGCTCGTCGACCTCGACGGTGTCGCCCACGGACTTCAACCAGCGGGTAACGGTTCCTTCGGTTACGGATTCGCCCAGTGCGGGCAGTTCTACGGTTTCAGACATCGTCTCTTCCCGTTCTCCTTGTGAATAGTGCCTGTGTAAGTTCTGGCGATCTGCGGACGAGCCCGGTGCTAACCGTGCAGGGGGTGACCGGCCAGGGCCATGGCCGCCTCACCCAGTGCCTCGTTCTGGGTCGGGTGCGCGTGAATGAGCTTGGCGACATCCTCAGGGTATGCCTCCCAGTTGACGATCAACTGGGCCTCACCGATCTGCTCACCGATGCGCTTGCCGATCGCGTGGACACCCACGATGGGGCCTTCCTTCTCGCGCACGAACTTGATGATGCCGCCGGTTCCGAGGATCGAGCTCTTGCCGTTTCCTGCCAAGTTGTATTCGGCGACCTCGATGTTGTCGTCGCCGAACTTCTCCTTGGCCTTGGGCTCGGTATAGCCCACGGAGGCGATCTCGGGGTCCGAGAACGTCACCTTGGGAATGTTGATGTCCTCGACGATCACGGGGTTCTGGCCCGCGATCTCCTCGGCAATGAAGATGCCCTGCTGGAAACCACGGTGGGCTAGCTGCAGGCCGGGGACGATGTCGCCGGCCGCGTAGACATTGCCGACGCCGGTGTGGAGGCGCTCATTGGTGATGACGAACCCTCGGTCCATGGTCACGCCGGCTTCTTCGAATCCGAGTCCTTCGGTGTTCGGACCGCGTCCGACGGCGACGAGAACGATGTCCGCCTCGAATTCCTTGCCGTCGGTCAGGGTGACCTTGGCGCCGTCGTCGTCCTGTTCGACCTTCTCGAAGAAGGTCCCCAAATTGGACTTGATCCCGCGCTTCTTGAAGCTGCGCTCGAGAACCTTGATGATCGAGGGGTCCTCGTTGGGAACCAGGTGGGGCAGTCCCTCAATGATGGTGACGTCCACGCCCATCGCCTTCCACATCGAGGCGAATTCGGAGCCGATCACGCCGCCGCCCAGGATGATGGCGGACTTCGGCAGGTAATCCATTTCGAGGGCCTGGGTCGAGGTCAGGATGCGGCCGCCGATCTCCAGGCCGAAGGTTTTCGAGACGGATCCGGAAGCAAGAATGATGTTCTTTCCGGTGTATTCGGTCCCGTTCACCTCAATGGTGTTTTCCCCGGTCATCTTGCCGGCGCCGTCGATCACGGTCACGCCGCGCATCTTCAACAGGCCCTGGAGACCCTTGAATTTGCCGGCAATGATGCCGTCCTTGTAATTGCGGATGGCACCCATGTCGATGCCCTCGTACTTGACCTTGACGCCGTACTTCTCGGACTCACGGGCCTCTTCCGCGACTTCAGCAGAGTGGAGGTACGCCTTCGTGGGGATGCAGCCCCAGTGGAGGCATGTTCCGCCGACCTTTTCCTTCTCGATCAGCCCGACGCTGAAACCGAGCTGAACGGATCGAAGAGCGGCAGCATAACCGGCGCTGCCGCCGCCAAGAATGAGAATGTCGAAAGCATTTGCCGAATCGGCCACGTGAAACGCTCCCTCGCGCGTTGGGTACGGGCTACTTCACTGCCCGTCGCTGATGATGAATCGATCCCACCTTATAACTCAGGTCGGCTCCGACTCCACTTATTGACACCTTGACACAAAGGGCGCCCTGGAGAGGCTACTCACATCCCCAAAGCGCCCCCGGTGTGCCGTCCGGCGTGAACAGGTCCTAGTCAGCCAGATCCTCGATCAGACTGACCAGCGTGCTCACGGAAGCGCCCGTGCCGTTCTTGGGCACGAAACCATAGGGCGAGCCCTCGTTGTAGGCGGGCCCGGCAATGTCCAGGTGGGCCCAGGGAATCTTCTTCCCTTCGGATTCACCGACGAATTCCTGGAGGAACAGGCCGGCGATGAGCATTCCACCATTGCGACCCGCGCCGATATTCTTCAGGTCGGCTGCCTCGGTATTCAGCTCGCCCCTCATGTGCGGGGGCAGGGGCATCGGCCAGAACTGTTCGCCCGCGCGTTCGGAGGCTTCGATGACCCGGCCCCGGAGCTCTTCTTCACCCATGACGGCCGAGTGGCGCGTGCCCAGGGCGACCATTTGGGCTCCGGTGAGCGTCGCGACGTCGAGCAGGTAGTCCGGATCCGATTCGGACGCGTAGGCGAGCCCATCGGCCATGACGAGTCGGCCTTCCGCGTCGGTGTTGAGGACCTCGACCGTTTTTCCGCCGCGCATGCTCAGCACGTCATTCGGTTTGGTTGCGGTCCCGGAGGGCATGTTCTCCGCGATGCACAGGTACCCGGTGACGCGGACGGGCAGCTCGAGCTCCCCGGCGGCGGCGACCGCGTTGAGTACGGCGGCGGCTCCGCCCATGTCGCACTTCATGGTCATCATGGATGCGCCGGGCTTCAAGGAGATGCCGCCCGAATCGAAGGTGATGCCCTTGCCGACCAGCGCGACGCTCTTTCGCGCATTGTCGGGGTTGTAGTCGACCTTGACGAGTCTCGGGGTCCGTGCCGAGCCCCGCCCGACGCCGAGAATGCCTCCGAACCCGCCGGCCTCCAGGTCCTTCTCGTCGAGAATCTCGCACGTCACGTGGTCGATTCCGCTGACCCGCTCGACCGCGCGATCGGCGAAGGTCTCCGGGTACAGGTCATTGGGAGCCTGGTTGACGAGGCGGCGAGCGTTGTCCACCGCTTCGCCCAGGACCAGAGCTCGGGCCAGCGCCTCATCGGCGGCCTCCCGGTCGATGCCGCTGACGATCGCGACGTCGGATACCGGGCGCCGAGACCGGATTTCCTCGTCAGTGCGCTGCCCCGGGTCGAAGAAGGCCCCGTAGGCGGCACCTTCGGCAAGTGCCGCGACTTCCGAGAGGCTCTCTGCCGGCAGGTTCAGCGCAACCGAATCCAGCCCGATGAGCTGTCGGACGGCGCTGCCTGCGGCCGACCGCAGGGCATCCAGCCGTCCGGGGCCGGTCCGAGGCAACGAGCCCAGCCCCGCGAGGGCGATCAGGCCCGGGCCTTCGTCTCCATAGCCCGGAAGGCGCTGGAGGCTGTCTTCGGCCCCCGTGACGCCCAAGTCCCCCAGGCTGGCTTCGATGGCGTCCGCGCTGTCGGCGTCGAGGACGGAAGGGGCCAGCTCGGGCCCGTTGTCGCCCTTGACGACGCCGATGACGAGGGCTTGCGCCTCAATGGCGTCGGCATCCGGGCTGATGACGGAAAATGCGAGGTCGGTGGACTCAGTCAAACCATGCTCCTTGCTGTGAACGGTGGATACGGAAGCGATTCCGCTGTGGGCGAGTCAATGCGCCCTGCCTCACAGCGTTGCGGGAAATACTCAGCTCATTGAATTTGTTGTAGTCGTACAAGGATTTCTGCTGGTTCCCATGCTCCAGCCTAGGCGTTGCGCTTGGTGGATGGAGAGGAAGGCGGGGATAATTTGCCAGAAGCAGCCGGACCGTCGTCAGGACGGCCGACTCGAGACGAGGTGAGGGGTAAGCCGATGCAAGATCCACAGAAGCTGTATTTGGGTCACCAGGGTCTGCTGAACGACCCGCGGCTCAAGGGACTCGACCTCGTGGTCTCCCTCACGGGTTTTGCCGAGGCCGGATTCACCGCACAACAGGTTTCGGAAGCGATCCTGGCTGAATTGGACGCCGAAGAAGTCGTCGAGTTCGACGTCGATCAGCTCTATGACTACCGGTCGCGTCGGCCGCGAGTCCGCTTCATCGAGGACCACTTCGAGGACGTCAGCATGCCGGAGCTGAAGCTGTATGCCGTGACCGACGGCCTGGGGCAGCCGTTCCTGCTGCTCGCCGGCCCGGAGCCCGACCTGCAGTGGCAACGGTTCAGCGAAGCCGTGACAGAGCTTGCTGAAAAGCTTCGGGTGCGTCTCGTCGCGTCCGTCGCTTCGATGCCGATGCCGGTTCCGCACACGCGTCCCCTGCCCGTCACGGCGCACGGCAACCGACACGACTTGATTCAGGGAATCTCGCCGTGGAAACCCCTGGCCGAACTGGGGGCATCCGCCGGGCACCTGCTCGAGGTCGAATTCGGGCGTCGCGGTTTCGACACCGTCGGTTACACCGTTAACGTGCCGCAGTATTTGTCCGAGGCCGAATTGCCGCAGGCCGCCGTGACGGCCTTGGAGCATCTCAGCGCGGCCACCAAGCTGAACTTGCCCACCGACCACCTCCGGGAGGCGGGACGCGACGTCGAACAACAGATCAACGAACAGGTCGGAAGTTCGGCAGAGGTGCAGGGTGTCGTGAGCCATTTGGAGAAGCGATACGACGAGACCATCACCGAGTCCGGCCCGCGGTCCCTGTTGGCGCGGGACGAATCCGAGATTCCCGACGCAGACGAACTCGGGGAGACCATCGAGCGTTTCCTGGCGGAGCACGAGGACAATGACAGCGAACCCGGTTCCTGACCGTCCGCTCAACCGCGGGAACGTGAAGCCATCTCCACAGGGAGGTGGCTTCACGTGTTTAACGGGAGGTTGTCCACGTCCTGGGACCCTTGGCGAGATCTCGGGTCTGCCCTCCGCAAGGGCTGAGGCATGGTGAGGGCATGAACCGACCAATGACACCGGGTGCGTACACCGCGGCGGACGAAACACCGGCCAGAGAACCGGAGGACATTCTGGCCTACATGGTCTATGCCCTGGGGTACTGGCCCGAAGAATCTCTGATGCTCGTTTCAGCGACGGACACCGAATTGCGTGGTTGCGCCCGTATGGACCTGCCGTCCCACCCTGAACAGTTGCTGGAATGGGCCGACGGGTTGCATCGGATCGTCGAAACCCTGGTTTCGTCGCCTGCCACCACCCGAGTGTTCGCGGCCGTGTTCACGAGCGGATCCGGCCTCGACCTTTCCGCTGCCGAGGAGACGGACGCAACGAGCCCGACGCGGCCGGGCGTTCCCCGTCACGCCGAAGGGGTCTCGGCTATGATGGTCGCGCTCCGAAGGTGCGCGGATCTCGGAGTCTCGAGAGAAGGGCTGTGGGTCGTCGACCGGGCCCACGGGTCCTGGGGGAGTGTTGTCGAGGGGTTCGGCCCCCTCCCTGGGAACCAGGGAGCGGACTCCGTGCGACCAGACGAGCGCTCTGCCGGAGCGACAGGCCAGTGGTGGCCGATCCTGTACGGCGGGGAGACGAGCGCAATCCTCGAAAGTCCACTCGGCGCCGCCCTGGCCTTTCGGGGGCTTGTCGTGCGGGAGTCGGAGGTGGCCGTGATGGACGACCGGCGTCTGCCCGGTCGATGGGCTCTCGCCTCGGCCATCGGAGACCAGGCGGCCGCATCGCTGAAAATGCGGTACCGGGGCGTCCGCGATCGTGGCCGACAAGCGGATGGCGCCGATCATCTGGTCCGCCATGCGGTGGACAGACTGACTTCGTTCTTCGACGCACCGCAGGATGTTCGAAGCGCGGCGTACTCGGCCACCGCAGCTCTGAGAGCCGAGGACTGTGCCTCGGCCGCGAGGTGGTTGGAACGTTCGGTCGGGCCGTCCGATCTCTTGTCCTCTGTCTTGTTGGACGTCGGCAGGGCCGAGCAGAACGCTGGGCCTCGTGATGCCTTGGCTCTGCGGCGCGGCCCGGCCATGGCGACGTCGGAGGACGAGGCCGCACTCATGCGGGGAGAGCGAGGCACGCCCCCGCCTGTCGAACGGATTCGAGCCCTCAGGGTGGTTCTCAACGCGGTGGAACATCTGGAGGCCGGACCCGTCGTGGACGATGCTCATGTGGCGAACGCCTGTCTGAGCTGGTTCATGGGCCTGAGCAGCCAGGCCGGGCGGTACCTGGACGTGGTGCGCACGCAGCGGGCCAGGGCGGCCGCCGTCAGGTTGCGTGTCGCGATGAACGAGCGCCCCTTGCCCACGTGGCTGGCGGGCTTCAGGAACGGAGCAGGTCAGAAATAGGCTGCGAAGGAAAAATCTGACACAATGACTGACCGAAGACCCCGTCTTGCCTATGGTGCACCGCACCTCACGTGGCCCGGCGAATTGACGTTCCGATCAGGGAATAAATGCGGCGTATGCCAAGTTGTCCTGTGTGTACGGCCTTGCAAGCCCACGTGAAATTCCCGCGTACGCGGGATCCCGGGCTTGACAGGGTCATAGGTGTTTCAACCACCTGCGCACACAGGACATGGAAGAAAGGTTTTTGAGTGTCACCAGTTGCACACAAGAAGTCGGAATCCGGCGATACCCAGGTCAAGGAAAAGACCACGGTGTCCGCCGGGGCGAAGAAGAGCGCCGACTCGGCGTCGTCGTCAAAAACCTCCACGGCTTCCAAGAGCACGGCTCAGACCAAGACCACGGCCAAGAAGGCCACTTCTAAGTCGACTGCCACGAAGTCCGCACCGAAGAAGACGGCCGCGAAGACTTCGGGCAAGAAGCGGGTGGACGCCGACTCCCCGGAGGAGACGACGGACACGTCAGTCACGACGGCCGACACCGCCCCGGAGGAGACCGAGGAGATCGTCGAAGGCGAGGTCGAGACCGAGACCGTCGACGCCCTGGCCACGGAGAAACAGGGCGACGAGGACCAGGACACCGAAGAGAAGAAGACGGTTGCCGCACGCGGCAACGGCTTCGTGATCTCCACGACCGACGACGACGACGAACCCGCCCAACGGGTCATCGCCCCAGGGGCGACCGCGGATCCGGTCAAGGACTACCTGAAGCAAATCGGCAAGGTCTCTCTGCTGAACGCCGAGCAGGAAGTCGACCTCGCGATGCGCATCGAGGCCGGTCTGTACGCCGAGCACAAGCTCAAGGACAACAAGGACTCGCTGAGCCGCGAAGAGCGCAAGGAACTGCGTTGGGTCATCCACGACGGCAAGCGCGCCAAGAACCACTTGCTGGAGGCCAACCTCCGACTCGTGGTCTCGCTGGCCAAGCGGTACACAGGTCGCGGGATGCTGTTCCTCGACCTGATCCAGGAGGGCAACCTCGGCCTCATCCGTGCGGTCGAGAAGTTCGACTACTCCAAGGGGTTCAAGTTCTCCACGTACGCGACGTGGTGGATCCGTCAGGCCATTACCCGCGCCATGGCCGACCAGGCTCGCACCATCCGCATCCCGGTCCACATGGTCGAGGTCATCAACAAGCTGGCCCGCGTCCAGCGCCAGATGCTTCAGGACCTGGGTCGTGAGCCTGCCCCGGAGGAACTCGCCAAGGAACTGGACATGACTCCGGAGAAGGTTGTCGAGGTTCAGAAGTACGGTCGCGAGCCCATCTCGCTCCACACGCCCCTCGGCGAAGACGGCGACTCCGAATTCGGTGACCTGATCGAAGACTCCGAGGCAGTCGTCCCGGCCGACGCCGTCTCCTTCACCCTGTTGCAGGAGCAGTTGCACTCCGTCCTGGACACCCTGTCCGAACGGGAAGCCGGCGTCGTCGCGATGAGGTTCGGTATGACCGACGGGCAGCCCAAGACTCTCGACGAGATCGGGAAGGTCTATGGTGTCACCCGCGAGCGTATAAGACAGATAGAGTCCAAGACGATGTCGAAGCTTCGGCATCCTTCGCGCTCGCAGGTCTTGCGCGACTACTTGGACTGATGGGCAGCAATCCGGCAGGTTCCCGGGTTCGGCGAAAGCCGGGAACCTGCCGGAGGAAAGAACAAGGCCCCGGACCGCTCGAGCGGTCCGGGGCCTTGTTCGTGTCCCGAGGGGTCGCCCCCGGGACGAGGATACTGCGGAATCAGACGGACGGAGTCGTGGTCAGACGATCACGTTCGTCCTGCCACAAGCCAGCCATGGGGCGAAGCTTTCCCTCATTGGTGGTCGCGTGGTGAGCGCAGAACAGCAACTCGCCACCGGTGTTCTCGAGGACCACGCGAACGTAGGCCTGGGCCCCGCAGGAATCGCAACGGTCGGTTGCGTTGAGCTCTCGAGCTTCCAATGTCGCCGTCATGATTTTCCTCCTGACGTCTACGGCCGATCAGTGCCTTCGGGTTCCACCGTTCCCGTCCGGAAGTGGCGGGCCGACTGCGGAATCGCTGACCGGTTTGAGTGTTCATCCATGCAAACACGCGGAGCCGCTGATTTCATCCCCATTCGGCGTCGTTCGCTGTGGGCTTTGACCCGCAGAGATGCCGGATGCGCTTAGACTGGAGGTCGCGCCTTTGCGGCCCACCACCACATCGAGTTTGTCAGGAGCCCCGTCTCAGTGTCGCCGAAGAAGTCCGAGTACACCGCCCACCAGCTCTCCGTACTGGAAGGGCTGGAAGCCGTCCGGAAACGACCCGGTATGTACATCGGGTCCACCGACTCGCGCGGTGTCATGCACTGTCTCTGGGAGATCATCGACAACTCGGTCGACGAGACCCTCGCCGGATACGGCCAGAACATCGAGATCGTGCTCAATCGGGACGGGTCCGTCGAGGTCGCCGACGACGGCCGAGGCATTCCCATCGACATCGAACCGCGAACCGGTTTGACCGGCGTCGAGGTGGTCTTCACCAAACTGCATGCGGGCGGAAAGTTCGGTGGCGGAACCTACAACGCGGTCGGTGGCCTGCACGGCGTCGGCGCCTCCGTGGTCAACGCGCTGTCGTCCCGACTCGACGTCCAGGTGGACCGGGGGTCGAAGACCTACCAAATGTCCTTCCAACGAGGGATTCCCGGAATTTTCGACGACGGGGGAGTTCCCCAACCTGACGTGCCGTTCACCCCGGCCGAAGGCAAGGCCGCACTCGAGGTGGTTGGCAAGGCTCGTCGGGGAGCGACCGGAACGCGGGTTCGTTATTGGGCGGATCGACAGATCTTCACCCCGGACGCGAAATTCGATTACGAGCGACTCCTCGAACGAGCACGTCAGACGAGTTTCCTGGTTCCCGGCCTGCGTCTGGCCATCCGCGACGAACGTCGGCTGCCAGGCACGCCGGGGGCCGACGGGCCGCACGAAGAGGTCTTCCAGCACGATGGCGGAATCTCGGAATACGTGGAGTTCCTCGCCCCGGACTCGGCACTGACCGACGTCTGGAGGTTCCAGGGGGCGGACAGCTTCAAGGAGACGGTCCCGGTCCTGGACTCGAACGGTCACAGCCAGCTCACCGAAGTCGAACGCGAGTGCGAAGTCGACATCGCGATGCGGTGGGGAACCGGGTACGAAACCAACCTGCGTTCTTACGTAAACATCATCGCGACCCCCAAGGGCGGAACACACGTCACGGGCTTCGAACAAGGCCTGTTGCGAACCCTGCGCAAGGAAGTGACCGCGAACGCCCGAAAGCTCAAGGCTGGATCCGACAAGATCGAGAAGGACGACGCCCTCGCCGGACTCACCGCGGTGCTCAACGTGCGCCTCGTCGAGCCCCAGTTCGAGGGGCAGACCAAGGAAGTCTTGGGAACCCCGGCGGTTCGTTCGATCGTGACCAAGGTGCTGTCGCGTGAGCTCGACAAGATGCTGAATTCGCGGAACCGGACGGAGAAACAACAGAGTTCGGCGGTCCTGGAAAAGGTCGTCGCCGAGATGAAATCCCGCATTTCGGCGCGGGTCCACAAGGAAACCCAGCGTCGCAAGAACGCTCTGGAAACCTCCACGATGCCGTCCAAGCTCGTGGACTGCCGCTCCAACGACGTCGACCATTCCGAGTTGTTCATCGTGGAGGGTGACTCCGCGCTCGGCACCGCACGGTTGGCGCGGTCCTCTCAGTACCAGGCCCTGCTGCCGATCCGCGGCAAAATCCTGAACGTCCAAAAAGCCTCGATCACGGACATGTTGGCCAACGCCGAGTGCGCGGCACTCATCCAGGTGATCGGGGCAGGTTCCGGGCGGAGTTTCGACCTGGACGCCGCCCGATACGGCAAGGTCGTCATGATGACCGACGCCGACGTCGACGGCGCGCACATCAGGACCCTTCTTCTCACGCTGTTCTATCGCTACATGCGTCCGCTGGTCGATGCGGGACGGGTGTACGCGGCGGTGCCGCCGCTGCACCGCGTCGAGGTCGTCACGGGCGGGGGGAAGCCCAACGAGATGCTCTACACCTACTCCGAGCGGGAGCTCCACCAGGTCCTGACGCGGCTCGAGGCGGAAGGGAAGCGGTACAAGGAACCCATTCAGCGGTACAAGGGTCTGGGCGAAATGGACGCCGACCAACTCGCGGAGACCACGATGGACCCGCGGCATCGTCTGCTGCGTCGCGTCCGGATCGAGGACGCCGAGGCCGCGGAACGTGCTTTCTCGCTGTTGATGGGGTCGGAGGTGGCCCCGCGCAAGGAGTTCTTGATCAGCAATGCTGATCAGCTGGACCTCGAGCAGATCGACGCCTGAGCGCGGCGGCCTCCTCCGGCCCGCGGCCACGGGCAGGTGCCCGGAGCCCCGTACGTCGAACGGCGGGTCCCACGTCACACGGCACTATACTGTGCCGCATGAGTACCTCTGCTGACACCCTCCTTCCACCCGTCACCGTGACCGTGACCGGCGCGGCCGGTCAGATCGGTTACGCAAGTCTGTTCCGCATCGCCAACGGCGACATGCTCGGCAAGAATCAGCCCGTGCGACTGCGTCTCCTCGAAATTCCGCAGGCCAGGCAGGCCGCCGAAGGCACTGCGATGGAGCTGGCCGACGGCGCCTTCCCGCTCCTCGAATCCGTCGACGTCTTCGACGACGCCGCTCAAGCATTCGACGGGACCGGCTTCGGTCTGCTCATCGGCTCGAAACCCCGCCAAAAAGGCATGGAACGAGGGGACCTCCTCGGGGCCAACGCCGGAATCTTCTCCGTCCAGGGCGCCGCACTCAACGAGGCGGCCGCGGACGATGTCCGGATTGTGGTGGTCGGCAACCCGGCGAACACCAACGCGCTCATCGCGTCCTCCCACGCCCCGGACATCCCGTCCGAGCGATTCACCGCCATGACCAGACTGGACCACAATCGGGCTCTCGCACAGATCGCGCACGCCACCGGATCGCCCGTCGGCGAGGTCGAGCGCATGACGATCTGGGGAAACCACTCGGCCACTCAGGTGCCGGACCTGGATCAGGTCACCATTGCGGGACGTCCGGTGCGTGATGTCCTCTCCGAACGCGGGCTGGGGGAGGAATGGGTCCGCACGACCTTCATTCCGACCGTGGCTCAGCGGGGTGCCGAAATCATCGCCGTGCGCGGCGGTTCATCGGTGGCCTCGGCCGCTCATGCGGCACTCGCACACGTCCACGATTGGGTTCTGGGCACCCCCGATGGGGACTGGACGTCCATGGCCGTGGTCTCCGACGGCTCCTACGGCGTGGACGAAGGCTTGATCAGCTCGTTCCCCGTGACCTGCAGGTCGGGTGAGTATGAGATTAATCATGGTGTCGATTTGTCCGAGGACGCCCGACGCCGGCTCGAATCGAGCGTTTCCGAGCTTCGGGAAGAACGCGACACGGTCCGAGCGAAAGGGTTGTTGGGACCCAAAGCGGGACACTAGGTGATTCGCTCTTTGGGGCCTCGTGGCGGGCCCCAAAGGGTGAAAATTACCCTTTCCGGGCTGTCAAGACGTCGGCCCGACGGGCTCGTCGGACGCCCAGAACCGGTTGCTACCTTGTAGGTATCCGGCCCGTTCGGACCGGTCGAGTGCTTTCAGTAGCGCGAGGAGAACCGTGGATACTGTAGAAATCGCCCGCTGGCAATTCGGGACCACCACCGTCTATCACTTCATGATGGTTCCACTGACCCTGGGACTGGGGATGGTCGTCGCGATCCTGAACCTCATGTGGGTCAGGACAGGAAAAGAAGAGTACCTCAGGATGACGAAATTCTGGGGAAAGCTGTACCTGATCAACTTCATCATGGGCGTGGCCACCGGCCTCGTCCAGGAATTCCAATTCGGAATGGCATGGAGCGAGTACTCCCGATTCGTGGGTGACGTCTTCGGTGCTCCCTTGGCCATGGAAGGCCTGCTGGCCTTCTTCGTCGAGTCGACGTTCCTCGGGCTGTGGATCTTCGGGTGGAAGAAACTCAAGCCCGCCATCCACGCCCTCTGCCTTCTCGCCGCGGTCGCGGCCTCGTGGCTGTCCGCGTTCTTCATCGTGATCGCCAACTCGTGGATGCAGCATCCCGTCGGGTACGACATCGTGGACGGTCGCCCCATCCTGAACGACGTGATGGCTGTGCTGACGAACAACACGGCGATCGTGGCCATCATCCACACGCTCTTCGGCTCGGTGGCCGTCGCCGGATCGTTCCTGCTGGGCATCGCTTGGTACAAGCTGTGGAAGCGGCGCAGCCAGGGAATCGACACGGTCGATGAGAACGGCTACGTGGTCGTCGGAGACTCCGGCAAGGGCGCCCAGGACAAGAAGGACTACGCGGTGTGGTTCCGCTCCCTTCGCATCGGCATCCTCATCGGAGTCATCGGCTTCCTCGGGACCGCATTCAGCGGCCACGCCCAGGCCCAGCTCATGATCCACCAGCAACCTCTCAAGATGGCGGCCGCCGAGGCCGCATGCCACGACGGCACCGCATTCTCCGTGCTGACCCTTTCCGACCCCAGCGCACGCAACTGCTCGAACGTGGACACCATTTTCGAGATTCCGGGTCTGCTGTCCTTCTTGGCCCACGACAACTTCCACACGGACGTCAAGGGCATCAACACGTTGCAGCCCGAGTACGAGCACATGTACGGAACCAATTTGGGAGACGAACCCCAGTACGGGGATCGTTCCGGTGAAGACATCCACTACGTGCCGCTGATGATCGTCACCTACTGGGGATTCCGGCTCATGATCACCTTCGGGGGCCTGGCCGCCCTCGCCTGCGCTCTGGCGTGGTGGCTGACCAGAAAGGGGACGGTCCCACAATCCAAGTGGCTCATGCGCCTGGCCGTCTTCGGCATCCTCGCGCCCTTCGGCGCCAATGTCACCGGGTGGGTGTTCACCGAGATGGGGCGGCAGCCATTCGTCGTCGCCCCCAACCCGGATCTGCCCCTCGGACAACGGATCTACATGTTCACCGAGGCGGCGGTTTCGCCGAATGTGTCCGCGGGCGAGTTGCTGTTCTCGCTCATCTCCCTGGTCCTCATCTATGCCGTCCTGATGGTCGTGGAGGTATTCCTGATCGCCAGGTACGTCCGAACAGGAGTTGTCGCCTCCATGCCGGAGTTGGTCACGTCCGACAAGGACGACGACGACACGAACGACCCCGACAGCCACAAGAACGACGACGTCCTGGCCTTCGCCTACTAGGAGCAACCCATCATGTTCGAAGAATTTGTTGGACAACCCGGATTGCCGACCCTGTGGTTCCTCGTGGTCGGAGTGCTTCTCATCGGATACATCGTTCTCGATGGGTTCGACCTCGGCGTCGGCATGCTGATGGGGCGGATCTTCTCCCGCAATGAGAAGGAACGCCGTCTGCTGCTGAACACGATCGGTCCCGTATGGGACGGCAACGAAGTATGGCTGGTGACCGGTGGCGCGGCCATCTTTGCCGCATTCCCGATGTGGTATGCCGCGCTGTTCTCGGCGCTGTACATTCCGCTGACCCTGATCCTCCTGGCATTGATCCTGAGAGCAGTGTCGATCGAATACAGGGGCAAGTTGACGGGCCCTCGGTGGGAGCCCCGGTGGAACGCGATCATGTCCGTGGCGTCGTTCTTCATCGCGTTCCTCATCGGAGCGGCCCTCGCCATCACGACGACGGGGCTTCCGCTGAACGACAATGCGGACCGCGTCGGTGGTCCGTTCGCGTGGCTGACCGTGCCGGCCGTGATCGGCGGCTTGGGCATGGTCGGCTTCAGTCTGGTCCACGGGCTGGCATTCCTGGCCCTCAAGACGGACGGCGAGGTGCGTCATCGGGCGCGAACCATGATGGTTCGGATCCTTCCCGTGGCCCTGCTGCCGATGGTTGCGTGGGCCGTGTGGCTCCAGGTGATCGGCGCGACCCCGCTGTCGTTGACCCTGCTGGTCATCGCGGCTGCAGCGGCCCTCGCGTCCTGGATCTTCGCGATCAGGGGGCGGGAAGGTATTGCCTTCACGGCCATTGCGGGATTCGCGGTCTTCGGGGCCTTGTCGATCTTCATGGCCGCCTACCCGAACGTCTTGCCGACCACCATGGCGGATGGGACCACATTGACCATCGCGAATGCGTCGTCCTCGCCGTACACGCTGAAGATCATGACCATCGTGGCAGCCATAGGGCTCCCCGTGCTGTTTCTCTACCAGGGGTGGACCTACTGGGTGTTCCGCAAGCGGCTCTCGGCGGAGCACATTCCCGAGGCGCACAGAATTACGGAACTCTCCGAGCACCCCAACGCGGGCTGACCGATTGTTGTGAGCGTCGCCGACAACGACCAACAGGACCGGCGGCGGGCGAACCGGCGTCCGCCGGTGGGCCCGCATGCACGACGAGTCCTCCCGGTTCTGGGTGCCCTGAGCGCGCTGAGAGCCCTCGGACTCGTTGGGTTCTCCGCGGCCGTGGGGTCGTTGATGACCGCTCTCGCGCAGGCGGCCTTCACCGCGGCCTCCCACGGGGTGGGCGAAACGGCCTCCACCGGGTGGACCGACTTTATCGGGTCCCACTCCGCCGGGGCCGACGGTATCCTCCCTCACTGGCTGACAGGGTCCGATCCCGGCTCGTGGTCCTGGGGTGCCGTGGTTCTCGGCGTGGCGGGTCTGGCCCTTCGGGCGCTCGCGGATTGGGGTCTCTCGGTTGCAGCGCAGCGCGCGGCGACCGAGACGAAGTCGACGATCCGTCAGGGCGTGCTGCGTCGAGTTCTCTCAGCTCCGCGCTCCCGGACCGCCGGCGGAACGGCCGCATCCGACGGCGCCGTGGCAGTCCTCGTCTCCCGCGGGTTGGACGCCCTGGACGACTACTACGTCAGAACAATCACGGCACTGGTCTCCACAGGAGTCATCCCGGCGATCCTGCTGGTGGTGGTGCTTCTGGCCGACCCCATCAGCGCCTTGGTGCTGGTGCTGACCCTGCCGCTGGTTCCCGTTTTCATGGTCCTCATCGGGAAAACGACCCAGAACGACACGCGCGAAGCCCAGTCCCAATTGCTGAGGCTGTCCCAGCACATCGTCGAGCTCTCTCGCGGCCTGCCCGTCCTGGTCGGTCTGAAGAGGGAGCAAGCGCAGTCCCGGGCCCTGAACGATTTGGGGGAGTCGTACCGGAAGCGAATCATGACGACCCTGCGCTCGGCGTTCCAGTCCTCCCTCGCCCTCGAGCTGATTACCACCATCTCGGTGGCTCTCGTGGCGGTGTTCATCGGATTGCGTCTCGTCTCGGGCCAGATCGGTCTCGACACCGCGTTGCTGGTCCTGTTGCTGGCACCGGAGTGCTTCCAGCCCCTGCGAGATGTCGGGACCGCTTTCCACCAATCCCAGGACGGCGTCGACGCCCTGCGCCGCTCGGAAGAGATCCTCGAGGAACCCACCGGCGCATCCGTGGTTTCGCCTTCTTCGGACGCCGCAATTTCGGTATCGGGGCTCACGGTCGAGTACCCCGGCCGAGGACGAGCGCTCGACGATGTGTCCTTCGTCCTGGGACCGGGAACCACGACCCTCCTCACCGGCCCCTCCGGCTGCGGGAAAACCACTTTGCTCAAGACCATGGCCGACATGGTGCGCGACGGACACGACGCCCGGGCCGGCGACCGGACGGCCGTCGCCGGTTCCGTCTTCGTACCCGACTCGGTCGCTTGGATCGGACAGTCGCCCAGTTTTCTTGCGGCCACGGTCGTGGAGGAGGTGGGCCTCTATGCGAATCCGGAGAACGCTTCCACGTGGCTGGGCGACCTGACGGGGCAGAACGGAGAATCCCAGGAGGAGGCGACTCGGGCTCGGGCACTGTGGGGGCCGGTGATCGACGCCTCGCTCAGGTCGGTCGGCCTCGAAGACCTCGGCTCCGTGGCACCCGCGGCGTTGTCCGCGGGCCAGGCACGTCGCCTCGCGATTGCCCGCGTTCTGGCCGCGGTACGCCCCGCCGGGGGAGATCTGCAAGGGCGTTCGACGGGGCCGAGCCAGTGGCTGGTGCTCGTCGACGAGCCGACGGCGCACCTTGACCGCCGGGCCGCCGGCATGGTCAGCGACGCATTGCGGGAGCTGACCGAATCGGGGGCGACTGTTCTGTGGGTAACCCACGATCCGGCGGCGGCCCCGAGCTCTGCGGGCCGCATAGACCTCGACCAGGCGGGTCGCCTCGTCCGACATGTCCAGGCCACCCGGAGTGAACGGGTCACGAGCGCTCCGGCGAAGGGATGCACGACTGCCGCGGACGCCCTGGGAACCGAGTGCGGTGACCGTGAGCGACGTGCCACCCCGCACCACGGCTCGTGGAGCGCAGACGGAGGCCGCAATGGCTCCTGGACGTCCGGTGTCCGGGGAACACTGCGAACCCTGTTCCGGGTGACGGGCCTCCGTGCGTCCCAAGTGTGGGCGCCCGTCCTCCTGTCCTTCCTCACGGTGGCATTCGGCGCATCCCTGACGGCCCTGTCCGGTTGGCTGATCGTCAGGGCCTCACAGCAACCCGGGATGATGTACCTGATGGTCGCGATCGTGGGGGTGAGGTTCTTCGGTCTGGGGCGGGCGGTCTTCCGCTATCTCGAACGTCTCCTGACTCACGACGTCGTCCTCAAGGCGGCCAACAGACTTCGGTCGAACGCGTGGGATTCCATGGGGGAGACCGCGCTGAGCCTCAGATCGCTGTTGCGGGGCGGTACCTTCTTGGACAGGCTCGTCGGGGACGTGGACGAAGTCCGTGATTCTCTTCCCCGCGTTCTCCTCCCGATTGCGACCAACGTTCCCACGATGATCGCGGCCGTCATCGCCACATACCTGACCGTGCCCTCCGCAACGTGGGTTGTCGCCGCGGCGGCACTCGTGACGAGCCTGCTGGCGCCGTGGCTCGTCCTGGTGGCCGACCGACGTGCCGAAACGGCAAGTCGCGACGCCGTTCAACGAACCCTGAGGGGCGCTCTGGGCGCGATGGAAAGCGCCGAAGACCTGAAGGGCAACCGTCTCGGCGACGCCGTCCTCAGGGTCCTTGCCGGCCAGGATCGCCTCGCCCTCGCGGCCGCCCGGCGTTCCGCGACCGCGACGGGGCTGGGCAATGCTCTGTCCTTGGCGACCTGGTGGGCGGCGGCACTGGGGATCGCGGTCATTGCATGGGACCCGGTGTCGACGGGCGATATCGCGGCACCTGTCGCCGCGATACCCGTTCTGCTGTGCACGGCCCTCGTGGAACCCTCCTCCCAGGCCATTGATTCCGTGCGGGCCTGGCCCGCATTCGCCCGGCTGGTCGCCAAGATCAGCCCCATGTCGGAAGCACCTGCGTCACCATCGCATCCCGCAGGAATTCCCGGGCAGCGAGATGATCGGGAACCAACGGAGCCGTCGGACGCACGGGAGCTGTGCCTTGACGATATTTCGGCGCGCTGGCCCGGGATGGCAGAACCTGCGATTCGCGGCGTGACCGGCCGGGTCGGCCGCGGCCAGGCGCTTGGGATCACCGGCCCGTCCGGGGCGGGCAAGACGACCACCCTCGCTGTCCTCCTCGGATTTCTGCGCCCGGAGCGTGGCTCAATCCGCGTCGACGGCCGTGAAATGGCGCCCGAGCAATTGCGCGGCGCCTCCGCCTGGTGCCCGCAGGATGCCTACATCTTCGATTCGACGGTGCGCGGAAACCTGCTGCTGGCCAGACCCCGGGAGTCGGCTCCATCGGACCAGGAACTCGACACCATGGTGCGCCGGGTCGGTCTCGGAAGTCTCCTGGACTCGATGGAGTACGGGCTGGACACCCGCGTCGGCGCCGGCGGATCGCGATTGTCCGGGGGACAGCGCCAACGGCTCGCGATGGCCCGAGCGCTTCTGACCAATGCGCCCTTCCTCCTGGTCGACGAACCGACGGCCCACCTTGACGAGCCTTCGGCCGCGGCTCTGGTCGAGGAACTCGACAGGGCAACCCGAGGCTCCTCCGACGAAGCGGGCCCGGGTACTATAGTCATTTCACATCGCCCCACCGATCTCGGCCACTGCCGGTCCGTCGTCACCCTGGGACGTGGCGCAGGCCAGTAGTTGGGTCGCGTGCGGCAGGGTCGAACCCCGAGCGCGCCTGCGGGCGTTCAAGGAGCAGCACAGCACATGCGCCGCACACTGAAGGTTCTCTCGACCGTCGCCCTGATCCCCGCCTTCTACCTTCTGTTCGTGCTGCTGACCCCATGGCTCCAGCGCCAGGGAACGGGGCTGGCCGCCCCGTGGACCACGAGTCTCGTCGTGGGGCAGGTCCTCGCATTTCCGCAGATCATCGGCGGAATCATGGCGATATTCTTCCTCGTCTGGATCGCCGCCGGATGGCTTCTGCGACGCGTGTCCGGGCGGAACCGACGGCCCAACGGGACGCCCCTGGTGGGCTTCCTCGTCTCGGCGATGTGCGTGGCTCTGGCTCTCCACCCGGTGTCGGGTCCGCAGGAGGGGCCGACCGAGGGGCGGACGATGTCGGTGGTCAGCTGGAATGTCCACGACGAACTCACCCGAGCCGACCTCGGGCACGTGGTCCGGGGCAACCCCGAAGTCGTCGTGCTCCCCGAGGCCAGCACGGGCCCGCTCGAGAAGTACCTCTCCGAGCTCGGCAAGGACTCGGACTACCAAGTCTTTTCCACGAGTACCGGCTCCGGCCTCTCACCGACCAGCGTGCTGATTTCCAAGAGCCTCGGTACGTACCAGATCGCCGAGGGCGAGGAGCCGACAGTGGGGACTCTCGCCCTCCGGCCGGCCGACCCCGCGTCGTCGAACCCCGTGGTTCTGGGAGTCCACACGGCGAGCCCGGTTCCGCGATGGATGGACCAGTGGGACAGCGACGTCGGCTCGGTCCTGGACGACGTGTGCACGCCACGTCGCGACGACTCGCCGCGCCCGGTCATTGCCGCCGGCGACTACAACGCCAACCCGTGGCACGGACACATGGCCACGATCCCGGGGCGCGACGGGTGCACGAACGCACTTCCCGCATCAGGCGTCTCCCGGGGCACGTGGCCCAGCTCCCTGGCCGCGTGGACCAGAACCCAGATCGACCACGTCGTCGTCAACGGCGACATGCGGGTCGACGACGCCGACGTGATGCCCATCGAAGGACCCTCGGATCACGTTCCGGTCCGGGCGACCCTCCGATTCTGAGAAGGGCCCAGGACCCGGAGCGCGCTCAGGGGTCGACGGTGTCGTCGGCGTCGTCCCGGACCGAACCGTCCTCGGCGCCGGACCCGAGAGCGGGGCCGATCGCGTCGATCGATTGGGACAGGGGCACGCCGGAACCGTCCCGAGCGCCGAACTCGGTCGGGAGGGATCGGGCGACGCCCGCGGCCGAGACAGCCTTCGCCGGGCCTCTGCCCGCCCAGGCGAGCTTCAGACCGGATTCGCCCTTCAGGAAACGATGCGCCCGGACACCGCCCGTCGCACGGCCCTTGGCCGGATACTCCCCGAATTCGGTGATCTTGGCCGATCCGGCTTCCGTCCCCGGCAACGATTCGTCGGCTTCGGAGACCGTCACGACCACGGCCGACTCGGTGGGGGACAACGCACCGAAGTAGATGACTCTGTCGCCTTCGGCGACCTTGATGCCCGCCACGCCACCGGCGCTCTTGCCCTGCGGGCGCACCTTGGCGGCGTCGAAGGTCAGCAACTTGGCCTCGCGGGTGATGAACACCAGGTTGTCGTCATTCGATGCGTGGCAGGCCCCCACCACCTCGTCTCCGACCTTGAGCGCAATGATCGGCCAGTCGTCCCTGTTCAACGGGTAGTCCGGGTTGACCCGCTTGACCACGCCCTGGGCCGTGCCCAGCGCGATGACCTGATTCAGGGGGACCAACGCAATCAGCGACTCATTCTTCTCCAGCGTCAGGAATTCCTTGACCTTGACCCCGGTTCCGAGGTTCGGTGCGCTGCCCGACAACTCCATCAGCGGAATGTCCATCACATTGAGCCGCACCATGCGCCCGGACGAGACAACCGCACCGATTTCCCCACGCGCCGTGGCCGGAACCAGCGAGCGCAGCGCATCGTGCTTAATCCTCTTGCCCGGATCCTCGAAGGACTCCCGCCCGCGTGGGCCCCCAGGGGTGCGACCGAGTTGTCCCGAGGTGGACAGGGCGACCCAACACGGGTCGTCCGCGATTTCCAGAGCCAGACCCAGCCCTTTCTTCGTGGAGGCGGCGCCGCTGTCCGTGGCCGCCGAGGCGAGCGCGGCCAGGTCGTCCGAGTCCGCCAGCTCGGTCCGTCGGTCGGTCCCGTACCGCTCGGCGACCTCGCCCAGCTCATCCGAGACGACGCCGCGCAACTTCTGGTCCGAGGCCAGGATCGACTCGAGCTCGGCGATGGTGGCTCTGAGCTCGTCCCTCTCGGCCTCCAGCTCGATGCGGGAGAACTTGGTCAGCTGACGCAGACGCAGTTCCAGGATGTGGTTCGCCTGGGCTTCGCTCAGGTCGAAGACCATCATGAGTCGTTCCCGAGCCTGGGCCGTCTGGTCGGAGGAGCGGATGATCTCGATGACTTCGTCGATGTCGAGGATGGCAACGAGCAGGCCCTCGACCAGGTGCAGCCTGTCCTTGGACTTGCCGAGCCGGTAGGTCGTGCGTCGACGAACGACGTCGATGCGGTGCTCCACGTAGACCCTGAGCAGGTCCAGGAGCCCCAGGGTCTGTGGCTGCCCGTCCACCAGGGCGACGTTGTTGATGCCGAAGGAGTCCTCGAGCGGCGTGTGCTTGAACAAGGACTGCATGACGGCGTGCGGGTTGAATCCGTTCTTGAGTTCGACCACGAGCCGGGTGCCGTTCTTGCGGTCGGTCAGGTCGACGACGTCGGAAATTCCGGACAGTTTCTTCGACTGGACGCCGTCCTTGATCTTGTCGATGACCTTTTCGGTCCCGACCAGGTACGGCAATTCGGTGATGACCAGGCCCTGCTTGCGCGCGGTGACCTGTTCGACCGTGATCTTGGCGCGGGATTTGAAGGAGCCGCGGCCGGTCGCGTAGGCGTCCTTGATCCCGGACAGGCCGACGATCTTGCCTCCCGTGGGCAGATCCGGCCCGGGAATGAACCGCATGATGTCTTCGAGACTCGCGTCCGGGTTGTCGATCAGGTGCCGCGCCCCGGCGATGACCTCGCGGAGGTTGTGAGGGGCCATGTTCGTGGCCATGCCGACGGCGATGCCGGAGGTGCCGTTGACCAGAAGGTTGGGGAAGGCGGCCGGGAGGACCCCTGGCTGCGTGAACTGGTTGTCGTAGTTCGGGACGAAGTCGACGACGTCCTCGTCCAGGTCACCGGTCAGCGCGAGGGCCGCGGGAGCCATGCGGGCTTCGGTGTACCGCGCCGCGGCGGGGCCGTCGTCGACGGAGCCGAAGTTGCCGTGTCCGTCCACGAGCGGCAGCCGCATCGCGAAATGTTGGGCGAGGCGGACCATCGCGTCGTAGATCGCCCCGTCGCCGTGGGGGTGGAGCTTGCCCATGACTTCGCCGACCACGCGGGCCGACTTCACGTGCCCCCGGTCTGGTCGCAGGCCCATCTGCGTCATCATGTAGAGGATTCGTCTCTGGACCGGTTTGAGGCCGTCCCGCGCGTCCGGGAGCGCCCGCGAATAGATCACCGAGTACGAGTACTCGAGGAAGCTCGTCTCCATTTCGGAGGACACATCGATATCGACGATGTTCTCGACGACGTCGAGCGGGAAATCCTCGGGAGTGTGCGACGACTTGCGGCGGGGGGCCATCTGTGAATCCTCACGGTCTGACGGTCATGGGCCTCACCAGTGTAGAACAATAGGAACCTGTGACTTGCGATACTAGACTGGGAGCATGCCCGAAGAGAACGCGTACCCCTCCCACTGGGAAGCCGACGTCGTATTGCGCGATGGCGCGACCGCTCACTTGCGACCCGTGCTCCCGACAGACCAGGACGCACTGGCAGCGATGTATTCCAGGCAGTCCGAACGCACCATCTACCTGCGGTTCTTCACCTACAAGTCCTCTCTGAGCGCGAAGGAGCTCGCACGCTTCACCACGGTCGACCACCAGGACCGCGTCGCCTTCGTGATCATGCTCGGCGCGGAAATGATCGGTATTGGTCGCTTCGACAGGACCAACGACCCTCACGAGGCGGAGGTCGCATTCTTCATTTCGGACGCCCACCACGGCCGGGGCATCGGTTCCATCCTGCTCGAACACCTCGCCGCGGCCGGCCTCGAGCGTGGCATCACCAAATTCTCGGCCGAGGTGCTCCCCGAGAACCGGAAGATGCTCAATGTCTTTTCTGAAGCGGGCTTCGAGGTTGCGCGAGTCTTTGACGACGGCGTCGTCATGGTCAACTTCGATATCGACCCCACGGAGAAGTCACGCGAGGTCATGGCCTCCCGCGAGCACCGTGCCGAGGCGAAATCGGTCTCTTCGCTGATCGCACCGAGGTCGATCGCGGTGATCGGTGCCTCCCGGGATTGGAGCCAGGTCGGTCACGAGATCCTGGTCAATGTGGTCGAGGGCGGTTTCGCGGGACCGGTCTACGGGATCAATCCGGAAGCCTTCGAACTTGCGGGCATGAAAGCCTACCCGAGCATCGGCCAGGTTCCGGAGCCCGTGGATCTCGCGATCATCACGGTTCCGATCTCCGAAGTGGCGGGCGTGGTCGAGGAATGCGGGCGCGCGGGGGTCCGCGGTGTCTGCATCGTCACGGGAGGGTATGCCGACGACGGCGCCCGGGGGCGCACCCGGCAGCAGTCTTTGGTCCGTACCGCGCGCAGCTACGGCATGCGGGTCATCGGTCCCGCGTCCTTGGGCCTGATCAACACCGACCCGGCGGTCTCGTTGAACGCGTCCTTGAGCCCTTCGCCCCCGACGCCGGGAGGGTTGGGGCTCTTCAGCCAGTCCGCCGCCATCGGGGTGTTGCTGTACACCTCGGCCCGCCGGCGGGACCTCGGATTCTCCACGATTCTCTCCGGCGGGAACCGTGCGGATGTTTCCGGGAACGACATGATGCAGTACTGGGAGGACGACGGCCGGACCACCGCGTGCTGCATGTACCTCGAGTCGATCGGCAACCCGCGCAAGTTCTCGCGCATCGCCCGGCGCCTGGCCAGGACCAAGCCGGTCATCGTGGCCAAATCGGATGTCACCGGGGTCCAGTTGCCACCCGGGCACACGGGGCGCACCAGCTCGGCCCCGCCGGAAGCCCTCAACGCGATGTTCCGCCAGTCGGGTGTGATTCGGGCCGAGACTTCGGAACACCTGATGGACATTGCACAGCTCGTGGTCTCCCAGCCTTTGCCCCGGGGACGGCGGGTCGCCGTCTTCTCGAACGCCTTCGCCCTGGGCAGGGTCATTTCGGATGCTTGCGCGAGCTACGGGGTCGAGGCAACGCACACCGAGCACGTCCTGGACACGGCGAGCCCGGACATCGACATCCTCGACATGATTCGGGATTCCGTTCTGACCGCGTTGCGCTCCTCCGACGTCGATGCCGCGGTGGCCTCCTTCCTGCCGTCGCCTTTTGTCGGACAGGACGAGATCACCGAGGTGCTTGCCGATTGCGGCGTCGAGACCGGCAAGCCCGTTCTCGCGGCCTACACCGGCGTCGTCGAACCCACGGATTATCAGCGCGGGATCTGTCCCTGCCCGCGCACGTGGACGGGGGCGGACGGGGAAGAGTCCCTCACCTATCCGGGCGTTCCCTGCTATGAGAGCCCGGGCGCGGCCATCGGGGCGTTGGCCGCGGTCATGGACTACATGGCATGGCGGGCCCAGGAGGGCGTCTTCGTCGCCGAGATCGAGGGCACGAACGCGAAGGAAGTCGACCGGCAGATCCAGAGGCTCAGCCCTCGGATTCCCGGTGAAGGACTTCTGGAACTCTCCCCATCCGATGCCGCGGACATGCTCTCCGAATACGGCATCTCCGTCCTGGAATCCGTCCCTTTCGAAACCAAGGAAAAGGCGGTGGAAGCCGCCGACAGACTCGGGTATCCGGTGGCCCTCAAAGCGATCGACCCGACCATGCGGCATCGAATCGACCTCGGGGGAGTGAGGCTCGGCATCGAGGACCAAGAAACCCTCCTCCGGGACATCGACCTGATGCACCGGACGCTGGCCACATACGGTGACTTCGACCTCGAGGTCCAGAGCATGGCTCCCACCGGTCAGAACTGCGTGATCCGGGCGATGGAAGATCCCCTGCTCGGACCGGTCCTGTCCTTCGGAATCGCCGGAGACACCGTGAACCTGCTGGACGACTGGGCGCATCGCGTGCCGCCGCTGACCCAGCGCGACGTCGAGAAGCTGGTCAGATCCCCGAAGGCGGCACGAAAGCTCTTCGGGTACGACGGTCTGCCGCCGGTTGCCGTGGAACTTCTCGAGGACCTGATCCGACGCGTGGCGGAGCTCAAGGACCGGCACCCCGAAATCGCCCTCCTGGAACTGAATCCCGTGATGATTTCGGAGAATGCCCTGACAGTCCTGGACTGCACGGTCGAACTCGGGAATCCGGAGCAACGGACGGACAGCGCACGCAGGACCATGTCGCGCTCGTGACGACCTCGGTCTGACGGCGCCCGAGTGGGGTCGTAGAATGGGGCGGAAGCGCCCGGGTCCGAGGGCGAAGAATTCCCCGGCCAGGGGAGAGACGGCCCCGCGTCGTCGTCGAACATCGAGAGCGAGTGCATGGCTGAGTCAGGAAATATGGGCAAGTATCTGGACCGCGACATCGTCAATGCGGGGTTCTACCCCCAATTGGTCAGTGACGTGGTGCGGGACGCCCTGGACGGGCAAATCCCGTCCTCGCACCTGGTCCACTTGGAGACGCACTTCGACCAGACCGAGGTCCACCGCCACGTGACCGTGCTGGCCCTGGCGGGCGACATCGTCCAGATCACCCACGTGGACGACCAGTCCTTGGACGAGGACGGTAACCAGGTCGTGGCTCACGTCTCGACCGAAACGGTCCCGGTCCGCAACCTGACCTCGGTGACTCTGTCCTACGCCTATCGCCAGCCGCAGAACTACACCCCCGATTCCCTGGCCGCGGAGGTGACGCTGATGATGTCCTGGACGGGCAGCCATCGGCTGGACCTCCAGCCCGCGGGCTGCTCCGACCCCCAGTGCGAGGCCGACCACGGGTACACGGGGGTCGCCGCACGGGAAGACGTCGTCCTCCGAATCTCTGCGGAGGCCGATGGCCAACAGGCCGTGCAGGACGCCAAGGAATTCGCGCGAGCCCTCCGTCGAGCCAATACCGCCCTCTCTGGGACCTCGCACTCCTGATGACGACGCAACACCCGAGCTCGGGACCCACGGGGCAGGACCTGACCGGCCGGACATTCCCGCCCCCGCCCCGGTACGGTCGCAACTCGATCGGGGACGTGCTGTCCTCGGCCGCCTCGATGTACCGACCCGTCGCTGACTCTTCTCGACGCGCGGAATTCCCCGATGCTCTCGGACTGGGCACCAGGTTGGCCGACCGGGGCCGCAAAGGTCCTTTCCGGAACGTGTGCGTTGTCCTCGTCGACGGTCTGGGCAGCGCGCTCCTGTCACGCAGCGCCGGGCACGCCCCGAATCTCCGGAAGTCCATGGATCTCGGTGATCTGGACGCCGCCCTGCCCTCGACCACGGCGGCTTCCTTGGCCGTGCTGGGCACTGGACTTCCCCCGGGCCAGACCGGAATGGTGGGGTACGACGTCGTCGACCCCGAACGCGACGTCGTGGTCAACCAGCTGTCGGGATGGGACCCCGCGGTGGACCCGCTGCAATGGCAGCCCCATGCCACGGTCTTCGAGCGACTGGAAGGCATGGGAGATGCGGTGACCGTATCGATGCCCGCGTACGAAGGCAGCGCCCTGACCCGGGCAGCCTTGCGCGGAGGCCGGTTTGTCGGCGCAGGATCCACCCTGGCGCGGATCAGCCAGGCGTCCGAAATCCTGCGCCAACGCACCCCGACCTTCATGTACCTGTACTGGGGAGAGCTGGATCAGGCGGGGCACAAGCACGGGTGCACGTCAGAACGCTGGCTCGAGTCCCTCGAGGAGCTCGACCACGGCCTCAAGAGGCTCACCTCCCGTCTCGGCCCGGAAACCCTGGTGCTGCTCACCGCGGACCACGGCATGGTCGACATACCCTCCGAGGACCGGGTGGACTACTCACAATTCCCCGACTTGGTCGACGGCGTCAGGCTCACCGCCGGAGAGCCCAGGATGGTGCAGCTGCATCTCGAGGATCCCGAAGACGCCGATGCCCGGGCGAGACTCTCGACCGCCTGGGCGAATCGCTTCGGGGACCGCGCGTGGGTCCTGGACAGGGACCACCTGATCGCGGCGGGGTACTTCGGTCACGACGTCCGCCCGGAAGTGCGGGACCGTATAGGGGACCTCATCATTGCCGCCCACGGCTCGCTGGCCCTGTTCGACCTGCGCCGCTCCAACCCTGGGGCACTGTCCATGGTCGGACAGCACGGCTCATGGACGGACGACGAAAGATTCGTTCCCCTGAGAGCGTGGACGGGGGCCTGATTCCCGCGGAGACGGGCCGCTACCAGGCCGAACGGCTCAGCGGTTCGGACCCGCTGACCCGCCATTGCCCTGGCCGTTGCCGGAACTACCGCCGGGCTGGCCAGGATTCGAAGGCTGGGGTGGTTGCGTGGGAGCCTGTGTCGGTTCCTGAGTGGGAGGTTGCGTCGGTTCCTGGGTCGGCTCCTGCGTGGGTTCCTGAGTAGGTTCTTGCGTCGGCTCCTGCGTGGGTTCCTGAGTAGGTTCCTGGGTCGGCTCCTGCGTGGGTTCCTGGGTCGGCTCCTGGGTGGGCTGTTGCGTCGGTTCCTGGGTCGGAGCCGGCGGCGCTTGCGTCGGAGCAACCGTCGGTGGCGCCTGGGTTACCTGACCGTACGGATCGGTCGGTTCCGGCTGCTGCTCGATCACGGTGGGCGTCGGAGCCGGAGCAGGGCTCGACCATGCGGGCTTGGACCAGGAGCTCGAGGGCGTCGAGGACGTCGACGAGGGCGACGCTGTCGTGGCGGTCCCCTTGGGGTTGTCGTCATCGGAGTTGAGTACGGCGATCGTGGCCCCGCCTCCGATCACGGCGATGCCCAGGACGGCCGCTCCTGCCCACAGCAGAGGACCCTTCCGCGAAGGACGCTCGTCCTCCGAGTCAGGTGCATCGTGGGCAGCGGCCGACGCGCCGGCCCCACCGGCACCCGCCGCGGCGGTCGCCGCAATGGAATCATCGCCCTCGGAGTCCTCGTGGTGGATCCAACCGGTGGGTTCACCGGGGCTGACCGGGACGATGGGACCCGTGGGGGTGGCATCCGTCGGTTCGTTCCCGTCCGCGTGCCTGCCAGCCGCCGCTGCACCCGCGGCGCCGGCACCCGCGGCTGCCGCTCCCGCACCGGCGGCCGGAGCAGAGCCGGAACCGGACGAGCTCGCGCCGTCCGAGGAGCCAGAATTCTGTGAGGAGGTGCGAGGGGCTTGCCCCTCGGTCAGGGCGGCCAGCCTGCGACGTCGCTGTTCCTCGGCGGCCGCTGCCTCACGACGGCGCTCCTGCTCGATCCGCTCCTGCCGCCGGCGCTCGCGCTTGGACTGCGGCAACGTCGCGTCGGAGAAGAGCTCGTCGTTGAGGCTCTGCATGGGTTCGGTTTCGAGGGCATTGTGGGCCTGGGTCTGCTCGACGTATTCGTACCCTGGCGCCAGCTCCTGGGTTGCCCCCGTGGTCGGCGCGTTCGAGGATTCGTCCGAAGAAGTCTCGGTGACGGGAGATTCGGGAGACGACGTCTCGGCCGACTCCGTCGAAGCCTTGTCGCGTTCAGGGCCGTTGCCGGACACATCGGACGCGGGATTCGAATGATCGGTGCCCTTGGCCGCCTGATCCTTCGATCCCTGTACATTCTGGGGGAGCGATGAGTCGGTGCCGCTCCCCGGACGTGCCTTGCGGCGCTTCTTCCCCATGAAAACCTTTGTGCGTTGCGTGCCGTAACAAGTTCATGACTACCTGTAACACACAAAATACCGTGCGCCGGTCGCTATGGCGAGTCCGGTGACGAATTCTTCGTCATCACTCCTTGGGGCGCTGTTGCCCGAAGAGGATGTCGTCCCAGCTCGGCACGGAGGGGCGGCCGGAGCGCGACTTGCCGGGGCGTTGCCCCTCGGATCCTTGCCCTGTGGAGCCACCAGGCTGCTCGGAGTCCGTACCTTCGTCGGTCAGTGTGCCCTGTCCCGGAAGCTCCTGGGTCAGTCCCGAGACCCGACGGTCGCTGGCCGGGTCGCTGCCGGCGGGGGTTCCCCGGCGCGATTCGAGTTCGTCCAGGAGGCTCTCGGTGGGGCTCGGTTCGTCCGCGCCCACGGCCCGCAGGTGATTGCGCGGTCCCTGGGCGTCGTCGTCCTCATCGGACGCGGAATCCTCGCCGGCAGGGCCCGCGGTCGAGGCGTCGTCGTCGTCCTCCTCCTCCGTCAAGGAATCGGGTGCGACGTCGGTCGATGCGAGGGAACCCTCGTCCGTCGGCGATTCGACGGATTCTTGATCGGGGTCCTGGTCCGCTTCGGTCTCGAGCGCGGGCTCGTCGTCGAGCTCTTCGAGGGCCTCTTCCTCTTCGGCACCGTGCGGGCGACCCATCAGGAACTCGGCCACGGCGTTGCCGGCAACGACCGTCTGGTTCGCTGGGTTGTACACGAAGCGCGCGGGAAAATCGGCCCCGGAGGGAATCTGGGAGAGCGCGGTCTGGGAGTAATCGACCGAAACAGTCACGTTCCACTGTCCGTCCTCGCGCTGCCACGCATTCCACTGGGCATCGCCTTCAGCGAAGTTCCAGTCCTCGCGCACACCGACGACTTGGTCATGGAGCGTTTTGCGGCCCCTGGACGCGGGGTCGAGGGGACGGACGACGACGTTGCGAGCGGCGGTCACGATATGGGCGCGTTCGGCCAGGATCGGCCACTCGTACCGGCGCACGCGCTCTGGCTTCCACCCTGACTCAGCGACGATCTCATCGACGCTCGCGCCCTGCCTGAATCGGGTCTGGATATCGCGGGGGCCGTAATCGCCCCGTCCGCTGAGTCCGCGAGGGGTCTGTGCTCTCTTGGCCTTGACCACCGCATTGCGCAGGCTGTTGTCGATGACGACACGGTATCGGTGCTCACCGTCCGGAGACTCGAGAACGAGGTGCTCGCCGTCGTCTTGGACTCCCACGAAAGTCAGCCGATCCATCAGTTCTCCTTAGTGATACCGCTTGCGACGCGTGCACGACCAGGCCATTCGCGCCCATTGCTCCTGACAGAATACCGCCTTGCGGTCTTGTGGCCAGACACCCCGCGACCCGAAGAATCCGCTCACAGTAAAATCGGCTGGACATCGCGGGGCCCGATAGTGAACAATCATCGCGATACCGGCACGCATCGAGTTCTGTTTATCTCTCATGAGCTGGCCAACAGGTGCCCACACCGGTACAAGAACCACACGATGATCGGCACGGCCGTGTGGGCGTGCTGAGAGCTACCGACGAAAGCGTGACAGAAACATGGCTACCGATTACGACGCCCCGCGCAAGCAAGACGAAGAAAGCAGCTCGGACTCCATTGAGGAGCTGAAGTCGCACCGAAGCGACCAGCAGTCCAACGTTGTGGACGAGGACGAGAACGCTGCCGCCGAGAGCTTCGAGCTTCCGGGAGCGGACCTCTCGCACGAAGAACTCTCCGTGGTCGTTCTTCCGGCCCAGCAGGACGAGTTCACCTGTGCATCCTGCTTCCTTGTGCGCCACCGTTCGCAGATTGCCCGCGAGGAAGGCGGGCTCTACTACTGCATCGAGTGCGAGGCGTAGGGCGCGGCTGACGGCGCGGAACGCGCGAGACGTTGACAAAGGGGAGGACCGAGAAGGTCCTCCCCTTTGTGCATCCGCTACCGGCCGTGCATCCGCGACCGGCGGTGCGTCCGCTACCGGCTGTGCATCCGCTACCGGCCCTCGTCGTCGTCGGGCTCGACGACGCTCTGATCCACCTCCGGCGTACGCACCGCCTGGTGCTCCGGGTCCGACCCCAGGACCAGGGCCAATTCCTCCGGGCGTCGAGAATTCGTGAGCCAGTACGGCGTCGGGTCTGCCGGGTCCACCAGGTGAATCCTGGCCACTGGGGAGACCCACGGGCGGAAATTCATGTAGGCCCGACCATCGGCGCCGGGTCCGCACGCGATGCGGGCGTTCTCCCCGCGGAAAACCTCGACCGTGCCCACGTAGTCGCGTTCGATGTGTGCCCGACCGACCTGGAGGGAATCCTCGGTGACCTCGAGGACCGGCGAGGACGAATAGAGAATCAGGCCGAGGGTGGCCGCCAGGACGATGGCCACCAGGATCGCTATGGGCACATTGATCGGCGCGCCGACGGCGAAACACGCGAAGCCGAAGACGACCACGCAGATCCACACACCGATCGACGGGTAGAGCTTTTCGTGGAATTCGACGGCGGATGGGGCTCCGAAGCCGGCGGGATCGTCGGAATTCGGGGAGACGGAGTCAGACATGTCCACCAGAATACGCGTCGGAGCCGGGCCCCCGGTACTCGAAAGTGGGCGAGGACTCAGCCAGTGCCCGGCCGCAGCCGTTACAGTGGCCTAGGGCGAAGCGGTCCCACCGGCACGGACTTGCGTCCGGCACGGGCGGTTGCCGCACGCCGAACAACTGCCACCGACCCAGGAATGACGAGCATGCTGCCGACCGTTGACGTCAAGATCACGCTGCTGGACCCGGAGCTGCCGGCTCCCTCGTATGCCCAGGACGGCGACGCCGGAGCCGACCTGAGGTCCCGGGAGGATCTGTCCTTGCGGCCCGGCGAGCGGGCCCTGGTGCGGACCGGGGTGGCGATAGCTCTGCCCGACGGATACGTGGGACTGGTCCACCCGCGATCCGGGCTTGCCGCGAAGTCAGGCATTACGATCGTGAACGCTCCCGGCACCGTCGATTCGGGCTACCGCGGCGAACTGATGGTGACTTTGCTCAACACGGACCAGAATGAGCCCTATGACATCCATCGTGGCGACCGGATCGCGCAACTCGTGATCCAGAAGTACGAGCACGCGGCCTTCGAGGTCGTGGAAGAGTTGCCGAGCTCCGAGCGGGGAACCGCGGGGTTCGGCTCGACAGGAAGCCTTTAGAAAGGACAATCGTGCTGGGATTCGGAAAGAAGAAACAGAACACCGAAGCCTCCGAGGACAAGTCGTCCGAGGACGTCGGCGAGGCCACGACCGAGCAGGCGCCCGCGCCGGCTGTCGAGGACGAGAAACGCCCCGACCGTGACTTGATCAATGCCAAGGCCGACAAGGACATTGATCAGGCGGAGGCCGCCGCAGCGGCGGCCGAAGAGGGCAACACCGAAGAGACTTCACGATCGGTCACCGGTCCGTTCGACGTGTCCGAGATCGAAACCGACGAGACCTACATCGATCTCGGTGGGTTGCGCATCAAGCCGGAGGAGTCCGTGAGCATGCGCATCGACGTGGATCAGAAGAACCAGTCCGTCGTTTCCGTGACATTCCAGAAGGACGGGGCGATTCTGCAGGTCCAACCGTTCGCTGCGCCCAAGAGTCGGGGCCTCTGGTCGGAGATCCGGACCGAACTCGCGAAGTCCGTTCGTGACCAGAACGGCGTCGTCGACATCCTGGACGGCACACTCGGTCGACAGGTCATCGCGAAACTGCCCGCGTCGTTGCCCAATGGGGACCGCGGCTACCGCGTGGCCCGATTCGTGGGCGTCGACGGGCCCCGCTGGTTCCTGCGCGGAGTGTTCTCCGGCGACGCCGCGGTCAAGCGCAGCGCCGCTCGGGACATGGAGCGTGTCTTCCGCAGCCTGGTCGTGGTCCGGGGGAACAACCCCATGGCGCCCCGGGATCTCCTGCCGCTCCGGATTCCCGACAACGCCGTCCCGCGCGACCAGGCCGCAGAAACCCCGGCGAAACCGGGCAACGAGGTGCCGGAACGAGGCCCGGAGATCACCCAGATTGGCTGAATCGCCCTCGGTCCACCGGCCCGCGGACCGCGACGGCCGGGAGCCGGCCAGGATCCGGGTTCTCGTGGAAGGGCGCATCAGCGAAGTTCGCATCCGTCCGCGGAACGAACTGCCCAGGTACGAGGCCGAGGTGGATATTACCGCGAGCTACCGGGCCGTCTCCTCGGACGTGCGCGGACGCTTGCCGCGCGGCTCGGTGACGGCACCGACGTCGGCCATCGCGATGGACATGCCGCACCTGGATGACGACGACGCCCCACTCGGCCCCGGGACGCACGTCCGACTCGTGTGGCACGGCCAGCGCACGGTTCCCGGGATCGGCGCGGGCACACGATTGCGGTGCTCCGGCCTGCTGGCCTCCGTATCGGGGGCGCCAGTCATCTACAATCCTCGGTACGAAATCGTGTCCCGCCACCAAGAACTGTAGAAGAGCGGAGAGCATCACCACATGCAGAACAACAACGGCGAGTCTTCACGCCGACCGGACGACTCCGAGCGACCCGGCGGCTCGCCGTCCTTCGGGCAGCAGATGGCTGCCGCGTACGACAAATCCGGAGCCTTCAGGCGGGACGAGCACGGGCAGATCGATGTCATGCACGCGATCGGCGGACTCCGCGGTCTGCTCGAGGCGGTCCTGCCCTCGATCGCGTATCTGGTCAGCTTCGTGATCACGTCCTCGCTGGGCCTTTCCCTGGCGATCGCGATCGGTCTGGCCGTGGTCCTGTCGATCATCCGGTTCATCACCGGCGGCCAGAAGATCCAGGCCTTTTCCGGGGCCGTGGGCGTGCTGATCTGCGCGTTCTTCGCACACGCCGGAGGCAAGCCGATCGACTACTACGTCGTCGGGTTCTGGACCAACGGCGCGTACGCCGTGGGCCTGGCCCTGTCGATGCTCTTCCGGTGGCCCCTGCTCGGCGTCGTCTACGGAATGCTCCGCGGCGAGGAGACGGGATGGCGCAAGCGTCGGGAGCGGATGCGGGTCTACCAGCTGGCAACCGGGGTTCTGGCCGCGATGTTCGCGCTGCGCCTGGCCGTGCAGTTGCCGCTCTTCTTCGCCGAGAATCTTCCCGCACTGGGGATCACACGACTGGTCATGGGCATCCCGCTCTACGCGTTCTGCCTCTGGTTCACGTGGATGATGACCAGGACCAAGGAATCCGTGGCGCGGAGCGACGAACCGGCCTAGCCGTACGCCGCTCGCCGACGGCGTGAGGGTGCCATCAGAGTTCCTGGCCGTGGGCCGTCTCGTCCAGACCGGGCTCTTCGGCAACGAGATCTTGGTCCTGCACGACGGGTTCCTCCTGAGCCTGCTCCGCGTTGAACAGGGAACGCAGGTCCTGTTCTCCGGCGGGCGTGGTGATCAGGAAGAGTTCGTCCTCGCCTTCCAGGACGTCGTCGCCCGTGGGGGTCACGGGGATCCCGTCGCGGAGAATCGCCACGAGCGTGGTCTCGGCCGGCCACTCGACGGACTCGACGGTCGAGCCGATGAATGCGTGATCGGTGGGCACGGTGTATTCGATGAGCGTCGCCCCGCCCGCCTGGAGGTCCAGCAGACGCACGACGTCTCCGACCTCCACGGCTTCCTCGACCAACGCTGTCATGAGCCGCGGCGTCGACACGGCGACGTCGACGCCCCACGCGTCGTCGAAGAGCCACTCGTTCTTCGGGTTGTTGACCCGCCCCACGGTTCGAGGCACACCGAATTCGGAACGGGCCAGGAGCGAGACGACCAGGTTGGTCTTGTCGTCGCCGGTCGCGGCCACGATCACGTCGGCCGTTTCGGGTTCCGCCTGGCGCAGCACGGACAGCTCGCACGCGTCGCCGATCAACCAGGTGGCACCCCGGAGATCGGAGCGGCCGATGGCCTCCGGCTTTTCGTCGAGAATCGTCACTCGATGGCCGTGGCCCAGTAGCTCGAAAGCAATGGACGATCCCACGGAACCCGCGCCCACGATGAGAACCTGCACGTCACTCCTCCTCTTCGCCGCGCTGCAACCCGGACTCGGGGGAGTCGTCGCGGCGGATCGCTTCTTCGGTTCGCTCGACGGTGGACGCCGGCTTGCCCCAGGACCGCTGGCTGAGGCGCGGTTCGAAGGGTTCGTCCTCGAGGTCTCCCGGCGGGGAGGACAGCACCCGTGCCACGGCGTTCATTTCCTGGGTACGGATCATCGCGTGCACGACGTCGCCCTGCTGAAAGCTGGTGTCCGGGCCGGGAAGCATGCCCTCGCCGAAACGGGTGATGAACGCGATGCGGACGTCCGCCGCCTCCTCGATATCGGTGAGGGAATGGCCGGTCCAGTCCTCGTGCAATTGCAATTCGGCAAGAACCAGGCGGCCCGAGGCCTCGCGGTAGTCACCGGTCATGGACTGCTCGGGCAGGATTCGGCGCAGAACCTGGTCGGTGCTCCAACGGACGGCCGCGACCGTGGGGATCCCGAGGCGTTGGAAGAACTCGGCCCGATTCGGGTCGTTGATGCGGGCGACCACGTGGGCGACCTTGAAGGTCTCCCGTGCCACACGGGAGGCGAGGATATTCGAATTGTCCCCGTTCGACACGGCCGCGAAAGCGTACGCGTGCTCGATATCGGCCCGCTTGAGCGTCTCCCGGTCGAAACCGACGCCCTTGACCTTTTTGCCGTCGAAATCCTTCCGGAGCCTTCGGAACGCGCGTTCGTCCTGATCAATCACGGCCACGGTGTGTCCCGCGGCCTCGAGGGAGTGGGCGAGCATGACTCCGACTCGTCCGGCGCCCATAATCACGAAGTGAGGCACGGTGCATTGGCTCCTGAAGGTCGCGGGGGCTGGGGAAGCGTTCGCTTCTCGACCCAGTCGTTCTCCTCACCAGGGTAATGCACCCGCTTCCGTCAGGTCGCGGTGGGGTAGCGTATGGCATTGTGCAATCACTACCAACGCGCACTCGGCGGGCCCTCCTCGGGGCGCCCAAGGAGACGGAGCAGATCCGTGGCCTGACGTTGCCCAAACGCGCGGCACTGCCGATCTTCGGGGCCGACGGCTTCTCCGCGATCGCCTACGCGCCCGACGAGATCATGATGGTGCTGGCCCTTGCGGGGTCGGCGGGACTCGTCATGTCCCCGTGGGTCGGCGTGGGCGTGGCGGTGACTCTTCTGCTGGTGATCGGCACCTATCGCTACAACATTCGCGACGTCGCCGCGTCGGGCGGCGACTATCACGTGGTCAGCGACCGCCTCGGCCCGAGGACGGGCGCGGCGGCCGGGGCCAGCCTGCTCTTCGACTTCGTCCTGACCGTCGCCGTGTCCGTCTCTTCGGCGTCGTCCTACGTGACCACTCTGATCCCGGTTCTTGCGGGACACCGGGTTGTCGTGGCCGTGCTCCTGGTCGTCGCTCTGACCCTGATCTACGTTCGGGGACTGCACTTCAAGGGGCGGATTGCCCTCCTCCCGGCACTGCTCTTCGTACTCTGCCTCGTGGCGGTCTTGGGAATCGGGATCATCGAGTCCTGGTTCGGTGCCCTGGACGCGGCTCCCAGCGCCGGGTTCCACGTCAGGCCCGAAACGGCCGAATCGAATTCCCTCACCGGTTTTGGGCTGCTCCTCCTGGTGGCACGGTCCTTCTCATCGGGCGCCGTGACCCTGACCGGTGTCGAGTCAGTCAGCAATTCGGTCCGGTTCTTCCGGGCACCGAAGGCCCGCAACGCGGCATACAGCCTCGTGGCGATGGGGCTTTCGACCGCCGTCGCCCTGGTGGGCATCCTCTACCTCGCGGACGCGAGCGGCGCCGTCGTGACGCTCGATTCCTCGCAACTGGTGATCAATGGTCACGCGATGACCGAGGACTACCCACAGATGCCCGTGCTGGCGCAGGTCGCCCAAGCCGTCACGGGACACAACATCCTGCTCGGCGTCTTCCTGGCCAGCACGGTGCTGTTCCTCCTGCTGGCTCCGGCCGCAGCCTACGCGGGTTTCCCGATTCTGGCCTCGACCATGGCCGAGAAGGGCTACCTGCCGGTGCACTTCCGGGCCAGGAGCAACAGGTCGCTGTACGCCAACGGTGAGCTCGTTCTGGGAGCCGCCACCGTGGTGGTGGTCCTCGCTTTCCGAGCGGACGTCAACGATCTGATCCAGCTGTATGTGGTCGGCGTCCTGTTCTCGATGTCTCTGACCCAGGCGGCCGTGTTCCTGAGCAGGCACCAGGAAATTCGAGTGGTTCTCGCGAGGCTGCCGCGACGTCGTCTCCTGCGGGACCAGGTCGTGACCATGATCGGCCTGGTGGCCACGGTTCTCGCGACCGTCGTCGTTCTGGTGACCAAATTGGCGCAAGGAGCCTGGGTCACGGTACTGGTTGTCGGGTTCCTCACCCTGGCAACTCTGGCCATCAAGAAGCACTACACCACCATCGACCAGGAGCTTGCCGTGAAGCAGAAGAACCCGCTCAAGGCCCTTCCCTCGCGGGTCCACGCGATGGTCGTCGTGCCACGACTGCGGAAGCCCGCGCTCAGGGCGCTGGCCTACGCCCGGGCCACCCGCCCGTCGACGATCGAAGGGCTCGTGCTCAACGTGGACGAGGCGGAGACACGGAAGATCCGGCAACTGTGGGACAAATACGAAGTCCCCGTCCCGCTGACGATCCTCGCCTCGCCCTTCCGCGACCCGGTCACTCCGGTCGTCGAGCACGTCCGCGAGGTCCGGAAGGCGTCACCGCGCGACGTCGTGATCGTCTACGTACCCGAGTACGTTCTGGAACACTGGTGGGACAAGTTCTTGCACCACCGTTCGGGAAGCAAGATTGCGGCGGCGTTGAGAAGAGAACCCGGGGTCGTCACGGCGATGGTTCCGTGGCGCCTGGGACACGAGGACGAGGAGAAACTATCGTGATCGAACCAGGAGACGAATTCGAGATCGTGACGGACACGATCGCCCATGGTGGGGCGTGCGTCGGACGCCACGAGGGACAGGTCGTTTTCGTCCGCGATGCCGTCCCGGGGGAGCGCCTCCGGGTGCACATCGACTCGATGGGCAAGGGCAATCGGTTCGCTCACGCACACGTGATCGAGGTTCTCGAGCCCTCACCGTCCAGGCGGACTCACCCGTGGCCCGAGGCCGACGCGCTGCTCACCCCACAGCCCGTGGGAGGGGCCGATTACGGCCACATTCTTCCGGACACGCAGACCCGGCTGAAGAAACAGGTCATCGCGGAGCAACTCACCCGGTTGGGTCGCATGGACCCGGAATCGGACCTCCTCCGTGGACTGGTCGTCGATGCCTTGGACCGGACACCGGACGGTGGGTGGCGCACCCGCGTGCACTGGGCCGTCGACGATACCGGTCGGCTCGGCATGCACCCCTACCACGGGGCCGACGTCCTCCCCGTCCAGGAGCTTCCGTTCGCGGTCGAGGCGATCAACGCCCTGCACCTGTGGGAAGGGGAGTGGCGCAACATCCAGCGGGTCGACGTCGCAGCACCGTCGTCGAGCGACCCCGCGCTCGTGGTCCTCACCGCCGCCGAGGGGATCATCCCGGAGGAAATCGTCGACGACGTCGACGTCGAGCTGGCCACGTGTCTCCCGGCCGGCCAGGAGGTTTCGGCAGTCATCGTGCCCGCTCCCGTGTCGGGAAGGCAGCGAGGCGAGAAACCGGAGTCCCAACTCGTGCGTGGGACATCCGAGGTCCACGAGGCCGTCACGGCTCCCGGCGGCGAGAAGCTGATGTTCCGAGTCGGTGCCGGCGGGTTCTGGCAGAACCACGCGAAGGCCCCCGACTGGCTGATGAATACGGTAGCCGAGGCCAGCCGGCTCGAGCCCGGCCAGACGGCATGGGATCTCTACGGTGGCGCGGGGCTGCTCGCCGCCGGTTTGGCCGATCGCGTCGGCGAACGCGGCACGGTCTGGACGGTCGAAGGATCGCCCGTGACCGCGGACGACGCCGCGCACAACTTCTCCCCGGAAGGGCGAGCGCGCACGAGTGGCGCTCGCGATACTGAGGTTGTCGTCACACGATCGGGCGTCGAGCAGGCGCTGCGGCGGTGGGCCGCGGGCGACGGGGGACCACATCGCGGCGGGTCGCGCAGGGGTGGCCCCCGGGTCGACGTGCCCCAGGGCAGCCCGGACGTCGTCGTGCTCGATCCGCCGCGCCAGGGAGCCGGCCGCCGGGTCGTCGAGGTGATTGCGAGCGCGGAACCCTCGCGCATCGTGTACGTCGCGTGCGATCCCGCAGCCCTGGGGCGTGACGCAGGTTTTCTCCGCGACCACGGGTGGGAACCGACGTGGCTTCGCGGGGTCGACATGTACCCGGACACCCATCACGTGGAGACGATCGTGGTCTTCGAAAAGGGCTGAAGGGACGAGGTTCGTCCAGCGCAAAAGGTGTCGTCACATGAGAACACCTCCGAGCCCAGAAGGTAGACTGCAGAACTGAAGGCTTAGTGTCACTGTGTCTCCAAAGGTTTGCATCACACCTAACAACGGCGCTCGGGAAGAGCGCGTCACCGCTAGGACTCACCTGGGGACCTGAACTACGCCTGGAAATGACAGTGGCGAGAGGAGTCCCAAGCAATGAGCACTGTGGACAGCTTCGGGTCCAAGGGCGCGTTGGACGTCAACGGAACCGAATACGAAATTTTCCGACTCAGCAAGGTCGAAGGCGCCGAAAAGCTGCCGTTCAGCCTCAAGGTTCTGCTCGAGAACCTGCTGCGCACCGAAGACGGCGCGAACATCACCGACGAGCACATCAAGGCCCTGGCCAATTGGGATCCCACCGCGGAACCCGACACGGAGATCCAGTTCACCCCGGCCCGCGTGATCATGCAGGACTTCACCGGCGTTCCTTGCGTGGTGGACCTCGCAACCATGCGCGAGGCCGTCAAGTCGCTGGGCGGCGACCCCACCAAGATCAACCCGCTGGCACCCGCCGAGCTCGTGATCGACCACTCGGTCCAGATCGACTCGTTCGGCAACAAGGACGCCATCGAGCGGAACATGGACATCGAGTACGAGCGCAACGGTGAGCGCTACCAGTTCCTCCGCTGGGGACAGACCGCATTCGAGGACTTCAAGGTCGTTCCTCCGGGCATGGGCATCGTGCACCAGGTCAACATCGAGTACCTGGCTCGTACGGTCATGTCCCGCGAGGTCGACGGCGTCCTCCGCGCATACCCGGACACCCTGGTCGGTACGGACTCCCACACGACCATGGTCAACGGCCTGGGCGTGCTCGGTTGGGGCGTGGGCGGCATCGAGGCCGAGGCCGCGATGCTCGGCCAGCCCGTGTCGATGCTGATCCCGAAGGTCGTCGGATTCAAGCTGACCGGCAAGATCCCGGCCGGTTCGACCGCGACCGACGTCGTGCTGACGATCACCCAGATGCTCCGTGAGCAGGGCGTCGTCGGCAAGTTCGTGGAATTCTACGGCGAGGGCGTCACCGAGGTCCCGCTCGCCAACCGCGCGACGATCGGCAACATGAGCCCCGAGTTCGGTTCGACCGCGGCGATCTTCCCGATCGATGACGTCACCCTGGACTACCTGCGCCTGACCGGCCGCAGCGAGGACCAGGTGGCCCTGGTCGAGAAGTACACCAAGGAACAGGGCCTGTGGCACGATCCCAGCAACGAGGCCTCCTACTCGGAGTACCTCGAGCTGGATCTCTCGACCGTGGTTCCCTCGATCGCCGGCCCGAAGCGTCCCCAGGACCGCATCGAGCTGACCAGCGCGAAGGACCAGTTCCGTTCGGACCTGAACAACTACGTGGGCCAGAAGGAGCCCGAGGCGGGGGACGAGTCCTTCCCGGCCTCCGATGCCCCCGCAGCGGATGCATCGCCGCAGGCCACCGAGGAGCAGCGCCCGCGTCGCGTCTCGGCCGCAGCGTCGGCGAAGGGTCGTCAGTCCAACCCGATCGACGTGGACATGCCGGATGGGCGCGAATTCGAGCTGGACCACGGCGCCGTCGCCATCGCTTCGATCACCTCGTGCACCAACACCTCGAACCCGTCGGTCATGATGGCCGCCGGTGTGCTGGCACGCAACGCCGCTTCCAAGGGCCTCAAGGCGAAGCCCTGGGTCAAGACGTCGATCGCTCCGGGGTCGAAGGTCGTGACCGACTACTACGAGAAGGCCGGTTTGCTGCCGGAGCTCGAGAAGGTCGGTTTCTACATCGTCGGCTACGGTTGCACCACCTGCATCGGTAACTCGGGTCCGCTCGAGGACGAGGTCTCCAAGGCGGTCAGCGACAACGACCTCTCGGTCACGTCGGTCCTCTCCGGCAACCGCAACTTCGAGGGACGTATCAACCCCGACGTCAAGATGAACTACTTGGCATCGCCTCCGCTGGTCATTGCGTACTCGTTGGCGGGGTCCATGGACTTCGACTTCGAGAACGACGCTTTGGGCGAGGACGCTGACGGCAACCCGGTCTACCTCAAGGACATCTGGCCGGACCCGACCGAGGTTCAGCAGATCATTGATGACTCGGTCTCGACCGATCAGTACAGTGATGAGTACGGAACCATTTTCGACGGCGACGAGCGCTGGAAGAACCTGGACACCCCGACCGGTGACACCTTCGAGTGGGACGAGGCTTCGACCTACGTCCGCAAGCCACCGTACTTCGAGGGCATGACCATGGATCCGGACCCGGTCGAGGACGTTGAGAACGCTCGGGTTCTGCTCAAGCTGGGCGATTCGGTCACGACCGACCACATCTCGCCGGCCGGTTCCTTCAAGTCGGACACACCGGCGGGCAAGTACCTCATCGACAACGGCGTGGAGCGCAAGGACTTCAACTCCTACGGTTCCCGCCGTGGTAACCACGAGGTCATGATCCGCGGTACTTTCGCGAACATCCGCATCAAGAATGAGCTGCTGGACGGCGTCGAGGGCGGGTTCACTCGCGACTTCACCCAGGGCGGCGAGCAGAACACGGTGTACGACGCTGCGCAGAACTACGCCGCCGAGGGCACCCCGCTGGTGGTCCTGGGTGGCAAGGAGTACGGAACCGGTTCCTCGCGTGACTGGGCGGCCAAGGGCACCCGTTTGCTGGGCGTCAAGGCCGTGATCGCCGAGTCCTTCGAGCGTATTCACCGCTCGAACCTGATCGGTATGGGCGTTCTGCCGTTGCAGTTCCCTGAGGGCGAGTCGCATGCGTCGTTGGGTCTCGACGGTACCGAGTCCTTCACCATCACGGGGGTCACGGAGATCAACGAGGGCAAGACGCCCAAGACGGTCCACGTGACTGCGACCGCGGAGGACGGCACGACGACCGAGTTCGACGCCGACGTCCGCATCGACACCCCAGGTGAGCGGGAGTACTTCCGCAATGGCGGAATTCTCCAGTACGTTCTGCGGAACCTGGTGCGCAACAACTAGGAGCAGAACCCAGAGGCCCTGAGCCTCTGGACTGCCGGAATGACCTCCGGCATGGTGGTGGGTTTCCGGACCCGCCACCGTGCCGGAGGTTTTTTGCATTCAGCGCCGGAGGTCTTTTGTATTCAGTGCCGGAGGCCCTTTGGATTGAGAGCCGGAGGCCCTTTGGCTTGAGTGCCGGAGGTCTTTGGCACTGAGCGACGGAGGTCTTGTGGACTGACAGCCCGGGCGGCCCGACGGCCTCGACTGGCACGGGGACCGTCCGGTTCTGACCAGGCGGTGCTGGCGGGAGTGATCCCAGGGTCAGTCGGACAGGAGATGCGCGAGGACGGCGGCCTGGCTGTGGTCGGCGTCCTTGGCAGCGGTCAGGAGGGTGAGGCGCTTTCCTGTGACCGTGTCGCGAAGTGTTTTGAGGGCCTCACGCCCCGCATCGGAGTCGAGCTCCTTGCGGTATCGTCGCGAGAATTCGTCGAATTTCTCGGGATCGTGCCCGTACCACTGACGCAATTCCGTGGATGGTGCGACGTCCTTGTTCCACGCGTCGAGATCCGCCTCGGTCTTGCGGACCCCGCGGGGCCAGATGCGGTCGACCAGAACACGGGTCCCGTCGTTGTGGCCAGCCTCTTCGTAGATGCGCTTGACGACGACGTTCATGCTTCCAGGTATACACCCGGGCGCAAGACCGAGAACAGGGCCGCGACGTGGCGGCGTGGTGCACATCTGCGCCTGTGGGCATCCGGGGCGCTCCCGACGTCGGGCCCCGCCTCCTGTCAGCTCAACGTGATCCGACCGCCGTCGACCGTGACTTTGTACTGGGGCAATGGTTTGGGTGCCGGCCCACCTTGCACGGAACCATCCTGGATGGAGAACGTGGAGGAGTGGCACGGGCAGGTGATGGTCGTGTCCTGCACAGTGACCGAGCGCCCTTGGTGGGTGCATGACGAGCTGTAGGCCTTGTACTGGCCCGGGGAGGGCTGGGCGACGACGGCCGTCACGCCGTCGGAGGAGACCTTGATCGCGCCGCCTTCGGGGACGTCGGAGGTCGCCGCAATGTCGACCGGATTGTTCGGATCGATGTTGGACGTGTCCGACGACGAGTCACCGCCCGTCCCGCACGCACTCACTGCAACCGACGAACCGGCCAGCAGGCCGAACCCGGCGAGAGTGCGACGCCGCGTGGGCCCCTCCGTGCCGCGGCGAGCGGTCGATGGGGACGCGGATTCGTGGGTGCTGTGGGACTGGTGGCTCATAGGAAGGACCTCGTGGGTGAGTCGGATCGTGGATCGGGCAGGCGCGGCCCGCACGACGACGCCCGGCCGTCTCGCAACGGCCGGGCGTGATCGGCTCAGCGAATGCGTTCGAAGGCCCCCACACGATCCAGGTAACGGGTGATGCCGCCGTTGAAGAAGGGCCACCCGGCACCGAGAATCATGGCGAGGTCGATGTCCTGACGGTCCGGGACCACGCCCTCATCCAGCATACGAGAAATCTCGGACGCCAGCGCATTCTCGACGTCCGTCCGGATCTCCTCGACCGAGCTGCCCTCGCCGGACGCGGAAATGAGCTCCTGGGCCTCCGGGCTCAACCCGCCCTTCTGGTTGGAGATGGGGGAGATCTTCGAGTCGTTGAGTCTCTTGAAGTTCTCCGAGACGTGGAAGCGATCGCCTTGGTAGGTGTTGAGCGACTCGAGCAGGTGAACACCGATCGGAAGACCAACCAGGTCGATGAGCGCAAACGAATCCATCGGGAAGCCCAAGGGCTGATAGGCCTCGACCACGCGTTCGGCCGGGGCACCGTCGTCGAGAGCCTTGCCCGCTTCGGAGAGGACGACGCCCAGGATCCTGTTGACGATGAAACCCGAGGAATCGCGGGCGCCCACCGCGATCTTGCCGAGCTTCTTGGCCAGCGCGAATGCGGTCGCGATCGCGGCGTCCGTGGTGGAGTCGGTGCGAACGATCTCGACCAGGGGAAGCACGGCCACAGGGTTGAAGAAATGGAACCCGACCACGCGCTCCGGATGCTCCAGGTGCTCGATCATCTCGCTGACCAGGAGCGAGGAAGTGTTGGTGGCCAGGATGCAGTCAGGCTTGACGGATTTCTCCAGGTCCGCGAAGACCTCCTGCTTGACCTTGGTTTCCTCGAAGACGGCCTCGATCACGAAGTCGCAGTTGGCGTATTCCGACGTGTCGGTGGTCCCCGAAACGAGTGTGCCGAGCTGTTCCGCCTGCTCCTGGGTGAGTCGGCCCTTGGAGACGTTCTTGTCGAGTTCCTTGGAGATCCAGTCGAGGCCCTTGTCGACGCGGGACTGTTCGACGTCGCTGATCAGCACCGGGACCTGAAGACGGGTCAGGAACAGGAGGGCCAGCTGGGAAGCCATCAGGCCGGCACCGACGACGCCGACCTTCTCGATCTCCGCCGGGGTCACTTCGGGCGGGACCATGGAGGGATGCTTCGAGCGCCGCTGCACGAGTTCGAGCATCGAGTACACGCTGGAGGAGAACTGGTCCCCGCGGGCCAGGCCCTCGAGCACATCGAGTTGCCGCGTGCGGGACTCGGCCCTGCTTTCGAGCGGGCCCTTGCGGAAGATATCCAGCGCTACCCAGCACGCTTCGCTGGCGCCCGACGTCTTGCGTCGAATGAGGGTGTCGGTCGCGTCGGCGACCTCCTCGAACCGGGTGCGCAGCTCACCGCCGTCCTGCCCGTCCGAGGACCAGAGCGGGGATTCCTGATCGGATTCCTGCGGACGTTCGGGGCGGATCTCACCGCGGATCACCCTCCCGAACCATTCGACGGCCTCGGTCCGCGCGTCGTCGGACTTCACGTCACTGCTGGTGAGCGCGTCCAGAATACCGATCTCGTTCGCCTGGGCAGACGTGAGCATCTTTCCGTTGTTCAGCGGGTTCTGGAAGATGACGCGCGCGGCATTCTCCGGGCCGATGAGGCGCGGAAGGGCGAAGATTCCGGTCCAGCCGGGGATCAGACCCAGGCGGATTTCAGGGAGCCCGATGTTCTTGGTCCCCGGATGACCCACGCGGTAGTCGGCCGACAGCGCGAGTTCGAGTCCTCCGCCGAGGGCCGTCCCGTTCACCCGGGCGCAGGTCGGAACGGGCAGGGCACGGATGGATTCGACGAAATCGTGCCCCATGCGTCCGACCAGCTCCAACGGAGTCTCCGGATCCTCGGCCAGCGTGCTAACGAGGGTCAGATCGAGGCCGGCGGCGAAGGTCGGGGCGGTGCCTTCGAGCATGATGCCGTCGACGTCGCCGTTCTCGGCGAGCTTTCGGGCCCCCTCGACGGCGTCGAGCAACGCCTGAATGGACCGCGGCCCCAAAGTTTCCGGCCGACGGTCGGCGTCGTTGTGCAGGGTCAGAACCGCGATTCTGGTGCCCTGGTCGAGCTCGAGGATCTCCTGCGAGACCTGGGTGACCACTTCGTCGGGGCACCGTTCGGTCAACGGCGAGTAATCGGGGCGGGTTTCGGACATGGTGTTCCTCTCAACGAACGTGTTTTGCACCACGTTACCGAGACCGCCGTCCGCAATCTACTCGATACTCCGAGTACCGGAAGAAGTCGTCGGATTGCGTGCTGCTTCGGAGAACACCGGTGTCAGAACCGGGGTGACCAGGCCAACCTGCCATGCCCGAGCCCCGTACTCCGTCAAGCGGTCGGCGATCTCCTCGGGCGATGCCACAGGATGCTCCCAGGCCAGGCGCCGGAGATGCTCCGGGGTGAGGAGGTTCTCCTGGGGAACTTCGTGCGATTCCGCCAGGTCGGCCACGGCGTCCTTCGCGTCTCTCAGGACCTCGGCCGCTTCGGGGCGTTTGGAAGCCCAAGCCTTGACCGGTGGGGGAGAATTGCTGGGCACCGTGAACGGCACCTCGTCCTGTCCGGAGGCGGCGTCGCGGATCGCTCGGACCCAGCGCACCGACTCACGCCGCATGTGTTTCGAGTGGAACCCGGGAATCTTCTGGAGCTCGGGCACGGACCGGGGCATGGTCTTCGCGGCACCGATCAGCGCGGAATCGGGCAACAGCTTCTTGGGTGCAAGATCCTTGCGCTGCGCCACCCGGTCGCGCTCGTACCAGAGATTCCGCAGGGCCGTGAGCTGTTTGACCGACCGGACCTGCCGAATCCCCTTGGTTTTCCGCCAGGGATCCGGCTTGGGCTCGGGTTCGGGCGCTTGGCAGATGGCCTCGAACTCTTCCCGGGCCCACTCCATTTTGCCCTGGGCATGCAGGAGGTCGATGACGGCCTCGCGGAGATCGGCCAGGAGTTCGACGTCGAGGGCGGCGTAGACGAGCCAGGGCTCCGGCAGCGGCCTGGTCGACCAGTCGGCCGCGGAATGTTCCTTGGCCAGCGAGTACCCGAGCAGTTCCTCGGTCATCGCGCCCAGGCTCACTCGGTCGAGCCCCGCGAGGCGGCCGGCGAGTTCCGTGTCGAACAGGGAATCCGGGTTCATGCCGACCATGCGCAGGCTCGGCAGATCCTGGGTGCAGGCGTGGATGATCCACTCCGAGCCCCGGAGGGCCTCGTTGATGACGCTCAGGTCTCCGAAGGCCTCCGGGTCAATGAGCGCGATGGGGGAGTTGCCTCGCTTGATCTGAACCAGGAATGGGCGCTGGCCGTAACGGATCCCGGAAGCTCGCTCGGTGTCGATGGCCACCGGTCCCGTGTGGGAATGCAGCATGTCTGCGACCCGGGCGAGCCCGGCGGAGATATCGGTCACGGGCGGGACACCGCCGGCGGGCGCGTTCAGGGGCTTGATGGGAGGGATCACCAGGTCGGAGGCGAGTCCGAGATCGGCCGCCACGAGGCCGTCCGACTCGACCGCTTGGTCCTCCAACTCGTTCGCGCTGAGTCCTTCCCCGCTGCGAAACCGTCCATCGTCGTGGTTGTTCGCCGAAGTCTCTGTCATGGCGCAATCACGGGTCGGAAATCCATTCTTCGTCTCGGGGGAGCGGGTCGATTGTTTCCCGCTGGGTCAGGGGCACCTGGTGGCACGTTGTCACAGTCTACTGGGTTGCCGACGTGGGGAAGCGGTGCCTACCTGCCTCGGCCGGGGAACCGGGCGACGTCGGTCGGCAGCGGGGGCAACCCTGCATAGGTGCAGACCATGTCGGCCCAGGCCTCGAGATGCTGCTGCATGTCCGGGCCCTTCGGCGTCCATGATGCCCGCAATTCGATTTCGATGCGCTCGTTGTCTTCGGCGAGGATTCCGAACCCCTGTGAGAAGGCGCGCGTCGCGGTTCCGCCCGCCCGCTTGTGGCTCGCGCCCTTGCGCTCGAGGGCCTCGATGAGCCAGTCCCAGGCGACGGACGCGAGCATCTGCTCGGCCGCGACGTCGGGCTCGATGCTCGCGCGGATGTAACTCACGACGCGAAAGTCCCCACCCCACGTTTCGGGGAACCGCGGATCATAGAGCAGCATGAACCGACCCAGGGCCAGTTGCCGCTCCTCATTGGATGGGTCGACGACGTCGGCCCCCAAACCGACGCCGTAGGGCGCCAGGTGCGTCGGAGCGTCGATGCTGGAAAGCGATAACTCGGGCTGGAAACGGGCACGACGCAACGAGCTCAGGGCCTCCCTGAACTGGCTGGGTGCGCTTTTCTGGTCCTGACTAGCCGTCACGTATGTCAGGCTACGGTGGTGGCAAGAACCGTTGAGCAAGGCGCGCCGGTCGGGCCCACTCTTCCGTCCAGGTTACGTACTCAGTTCTCCGGGGTGAATGCCAGGGAGACCGAGTTCATGCAATAGCGCAGGTCGGTCGGTGTGCCGAGACCCTCGCCCTCGAAGACGTGGCCGAGGTGCGAATGGCACTGAGCGCACTGGACCTCAATGCGCTCCATACCGAGGCTCGAGTCCTTGATGTAACGAACCCGGTCCTCGGCCAGGGGTGCGAAGAAGGAGGGCCAACCGCACCGTGCATCGAATTTCGTGTCCGCTGTGAACAATTCGGCGCCGCAGGCCCGGCACGAGTAGGTCCCGGAGGAGAACTCGTCCCAGTATTCGCCGCTGAAGGGCCGTTCCGTGCCCGCTTCGCGCAGCACGGAGTATTCCTCGGGGGAGAGGATTTCCCGCCACTCGACTTCGGACCGGTTCGCGGCAGAGGTGCCTGCGCCGCCGTCCTCGGTCGCGGCATCGGTGTGGAGCGCTGAGCGCTTGAATGGATTGTTAGTCATCGACATGTCCTGTGCCCCAGTACAGGTGCAGTACCGGCACCCCCAGGGTCTTTTCCGCTGTATTGGACCAATGGATATTCAGCGTGTCCTCGACCGGATGCGGCTCGGTGATGATGAGTACCTGGTCGATACCGTCGTCGACCTCTTCCCGCATGGCACGGAGCGGCTCGCCTTCGACGACCCTGCCCCGGCCCGGAAGTCCCGCGTCACTGAGCGTCTGCAGGGATCCTTCGAGGATCTTCTCGGCATCCGCTCGCAACGTCGCGGGTCCTTTCTCGGCGTGCGAGACCACACGAAATGCTTCCTCAAAGTCCAACAACGCGAGCTGGTCCAGAAATTCCAACCAGAGGCGCTTGTTCATCTCCGTGGGGACGATGACGCGAATATCGTCACGGGCATCGGGATCCTCTCCGGACCTCACGATATTGATGTTCTCGATCTCGGTCTCGCCGAGAATTGCCTCGGTCACCACCAGCAAATTGCTCATGTCCCGATACTACTCGTCAGGACACGACCGAATCATCAGTTGTTCTGCGGCTGAACCCCAAGGATGATGGTGTCCGGGAACACCGGGGAAAGGTCGGTAATCGAACGTGTCTTGGATCGACTTTCGGAAAGCATCGACCACGAAGGCTTTGGGGCCGGGGGACCACTCCGGTGCGGGGCGAATGGCCGCGGTCAGGCCATGGCTCTCCGGACTGCGCACCGGGATAGTCGCTGGAGCCGGGGCCGCGGGCCTCGCCGTCGGCACGGTGGCCGCCGCCGCGGGGTTCTACGCGCGGACGATCGTGACACCGCCGAAGCCGGGCAACGAGACGATGCGGATTCTCGGCGTGGGGTACGAGACGCCCGAGCCCGTCGAAGGGCAGATCCCTGCCACGGTCAGTCTTCCGGCGGACGCCGAAACGTTGGTTCCGGGTCGATACATGCTCTTTTTCGACGCCGGGCGGGGGAGGGCTCTGATCGGGGACGTGGTTTCCTATTCCCCGCGGCTCGAGTCGGTGACCCGGAGAGTTCTCGAGGTCCGGCAGGGAGATCTCACCGTGGCGAAGCGGTGCCGCTGGTCCGGGGCGGTCTATGACACGCCGGCCGATGCGGGGTTCGACTTCACGGACGTGGTCCTGGAGCTGCCCGTCGGTGAGGCGCCGGCCTGGGTGGTTCCGGCCCCGGAGTCCCCGACGTGTCGAACGTGGGCCGTGATGATCCATGGGCGAGGAGCGGCCCGTCAGGAGACTCTTCGATCGCTCGCCGCGACCCAGACGCTGGGCATGCCCAGCATCCACGTCTCCTACCGGAACGACAGGGACGCCCCGCCGTCGGAAGACGGACGGTACGGATTGGGTTTCACCGAATGGCAGGACATCGACGTCGCGATCCGGTACGCGCTGGATCACGGAGCGGACGACGTCGTCCTGTTCGGTTGGTCCATGGGAGGTGCGATCGCGCTGCAAACGGCGGACAAATCGGCCTTCCAACACTTGATCCGAGCCATGGTGCTGGACGGGCCCGTGGTCGACTGGTTCGAACTGATCCGATATCACTCGAAGATGCAGCGTCTGCCCCTCCGTGCCGGCCAACTGGTTGCCGACCTGTTGTCCGAACCCCGCGCGGCCATGATGACGGGACTGCGTTCTCCCATCGTGCTGTCCGACCTCGACTGGCTCTCCAGGAGCGACGAGCTCATGACGCCGACCCTCATCATCCATTCGACGGATGACGAGTTCGTGCCCTCATCTGCTTCAGCGAAACTTGCCGCGCGCAATGAGTTCGTGACCATGGTCCCCTTCGCCAAGGCCCGACACACCAAGGAGTGGAACGTGGACCCCGAGCGCTGGACCGCCGCGGTCACCGAGTGGCTTCCGGACCATCTGTCCGACGACAACCCCGCCGTCGAGCCGGAGGAAGGCCAATCACCGGTCGAGATGTCGCGGCGCCAGGTGGACTACTGACCGCTAGTCCGCCTTGATCTGGGCGTAGCGTCCCTTCGTGACCATGAGCAAGTCATCTGGAGACAGTTCGACGTCGAGGCCTCGCTTGCCACCGGAGACCAGAACGGTCGGGTGTTCCGCCGCGCTGCTGTCGAGAAGGACCGTCACGGGGGTCTTGTGTCCCAACGGAGAAATCCCGCCGACGACGAAGCCACTCCGCTTCTCTGCGGTGGCCGGGTCGGCCATGGATGCGGACTTCCAGCCCATGGCCGCCGCCGCGCGCTTGGTGTTCAGCGAGCTCGACACCGGAACCACGGCCACCGCGAATTCCTTGTCGTGAGTGATCATGAGCGTCTTGAACACCTGGTCGGTGTCCCGGCCCAGTTTCTCGGCCGCCTCGCTCCCGAAGGAACGAGCGTCGTCGTCGTGATCGTAGGGGCGCAGACCGAAGTCGACCCCCGCGCTCTGCAGGGCAGCGATCGCCGACGTCGAGGCCGCCCCTTCCGCAGCTGGCTTCTTCTTCTTGGACACAATCTGGCCTTTCTGACGAAATATTGTGCGTCTCCAGGGTACGAAGGCGGCCCCTACGGTCGGAAGACGGCAACCCGACGTGCGGACGACTACACTCTCAGGGGGACCGACCGAGGAGGCCGGAACCGCGAAAAGGTGCGCTGGCACGCTGTCCGCACCACAAACAGAGCAAAGAGCGAATGAGGAGCAAGGTGTCCGAAGCCGCCATCCGTCTGGTCGATCGTCGCCCGAGCGTGTCCGCCGAGGAACTGCTCAAGGGGTTCACACCCTCCGAGCGTTTCGGCGAAGTCTCCTTCGACACCTATATTCCGGACCCCAACCAGCCGTCACAGGCCCATGCCGTGGAGGCCCTGCAGGAATTCGGTCGTTCCGTCGGCGGGTCCAAGGGCTCCGGCGGACTGTTCTCCAAATTGTTCGGCAAGGGCTCGGCCAAGGACACGAAAGCAGGGATCTACCTCGACGGCGGGTTCGGCGTGGGCAAAACCCACTTGTTGGCTTCTCTGTACCACCAGGTTCCGGGGCCCAAGGCTTTCGGCACGTTCGTCGAATACACGAACCTGGTCGGCGCACTGACCTTCCGCAAGACGGTGGACGCCCTCTCCGGCTACAACCTGGTGTGCATCGACGAATTCGAACTCGATGATCCTGGGGATACCGTACTGATGTCTCGGCTCATGAGGGAACTCGCCGACGCCGGGGTCAAACTGGCCGCGACCTCGAACACCTTGCCCGGGTCGCTGGGCGAAGGACGGTTCGCGGCGGCCGACTTCAAACGCGAGATTCAGGTCCTCTCCGACCAGTTCGACGTGATCCGCGTCGACGGCGAGGACTACCGCCACCGTGGGTTGCCCGAAGCGCCCCGGCCGGTGGCTTCCGAGGAGTTCGACGACGCCGTGGCGGCCAGGTTCGGCGACGACAAAACCGTGGCCATCGACGATTTCGACCAGCTCATCGAACATCTCTCTCGCGTGCACCCCAGCCGGTACCGCCAGCTCGTGGAAGGTTTGGACGGAATCGCCTGGCGAAACGTCACCCCCATCACCGCGCAGGCTGTGGCGCTGCGATTCGTGGTCCTGGCGGACCGCCTGTACGACAGGGATCTGCCGATCGTCTCCTCCGGCGTGCCGTTCGACCAAGTCTTCACCGAGGAAATGATGGCCGGCGGGTACCAGAAGAAGTATTTCCGCGCCGTGTCCCGCCTGACCGCCCTGGCCAGAGAAGGATTGCTCGAGGAGCCCGTCGAGAAGTAGATGGCGACGTCGTGTAGTTGACGACGTCGTGCGCGAAAGCCGCGCGACAACCAGAGAGACGGCGGCACGATGTTCGCCGCCCTTGCCAAGGAGCGCGGTCCGGCCGGGCAGGAAGGACAGAAGAGGATGCTCTGGATGGTTCTTCCTGCCGTTCTCGTGGGGACGATTCTTCAACGTATTTCAGGCACGGGGGTCGGTCTGGTCGTGGCCCCGGCCTTCGCGATTTCGTTGGGTGGCTCGAACGGGGTCTTCCTGACCAATGTCACGACGGCGGTTTCCGGCTTTCTCCTCACCTGCGCCCTGTGGCGAACAGTCAATTGGAGCCAATGGGCCAAACTCTGTTCGAGTGCGCTGATCGGGACGGTAATCGGCGCCGTCGTCGTGCGGGTGACGCCTGGCGCGGTTCTGCAACTCGTGGTGGGCAGCGTGGTGCTCCTCGGAATGGTGGTGCTCCTGTCCGGCGGAGGGGCACGCAAGCCAGCCGGTCCCGAGCGGTCCGGCGCGGGTACGACGACGCTGTACGGAGCCGCGGGAGGCCTGCTCAATGTGACGGCCGGTGTTGCCGCCCCGGCCATGGTCGTCTATTCCCGGGTGACCGGGTGGAGGCAGACCGAGTACGCCGCCACGATGCAACCCGTTTTCATGACCCTCGGGGTCACGTCGCTGGCCGCAAAATCTGCGGTCGGAGCCGTGGAACACGCGACGATGCCCACCCCCTGGCTTTTCGTCGGAGTCGCCGGCATGGTCCTGCTCGGCCTGGCCGCCGGGACCCCGTTGGCGCGTCGCATCCCAGCATCCACGGCCCGGACCATGGCGCTGGTCCTGGCGGGGGCGGGAGCCGTCGTCGCCATTCTCAAGGGACTTCTCGGGCTGCTCGGCTGATTTCTGGGGGCGGCTGGTGTCGCGGGGCGCCGGACGCGGGGGAGGCGGCATGCCGGGCGCGCCGAGGTGGCAGTTTTGAGCGCTTCGGCGGTCGACGCGGAGCGCCAGACGCGGCGAGGTGGCAGTTTTGAGCGGCTCCGTGACCGAGGCGGAGCCCTGGGCACGGCCGAGGTGGCAAGTTTGAGCGCTTCGTCGGTCGAGGTGGCAGTCTCGTGCGAATTTTCTCGCGAGGTGGCAATTTTGGGACGTTGCGGGGTCGATTTCCGCACGGGAGTGCCGTCTCGCGGGAAAAAGTGCTCGAGATTGCCACCTCGCGCCCATAGACGCACGAGATTGCCATTTCGCGGGCAAGAGTGCACGGAATTGCCACCTCGCGGGGGCCTGACCGCAGGGAACCGCCGCCTCGCGGCGCGCGGTCTGCCCGACACCCGACACCAGACGACCGACACCAGACGACCGACACACGCCGACCAACACCCGCCGACCGCCGCGCACGACCCGCCGCCCGGCAATACCGACGCCGGGCGAGTCGCCTCCGGATGCACGAAGGCCCCGGTTCCGAAGAACCGGGGCCTTGTCTGTGCGCGATACTGGGATCGAACCAGTGACCTCTTCCGTGTCAGGGAAGCGCGCTACCGCTGCGCCAATCGCGCTGGATACATATTTGATTATGTACTGCGAGGTGAGGACGGGATTCGAACCCGCGTACACGGCTTTGCAGGCCGCTGCCTAACCACTCGACCACCTCACCATGTCCTGATCGAAGGACTCAGGGCCTATGCCCCACTGCGTGAAGCAATCTGCGAGCGGTTGACGGGATTCGAACCCGCGACATCCACCTTGGCAAGGTGGTGCTCTACCAGCTGAGCTACAACCGCATATTCAGCAACCTCGGAAACCATACCCGAGTCCCGGCGAACTTTCATCAGTCCGTCGCGCTGACAGATGAATACTCTACACACCCTGGCGGGTGATGCAAAATCGCGTCACCTCACGCCACTTGCCCCGGGAATCCGCGGAATAACAGGGGATCGAGCGACATGAATCGGCAAATCCCGGATATTTGCGGCATGTGTTGTGTGTCACCAACGGCAGAACCTGCGCCGCTTTGACTCTCCCGGGGAGCGTCTCTAAGATGGTGCGAGTGCTGAGCGCGATTGGCGCAGTGGTAGCGCGCTTCGTTCACACCGAAGAGGTCACTGGTTCGAACCCAGTATCGCGCACGATATTCGCTCTGGACAGCGTGGACTAGGCCCCCGATCGGAAGCTTCCGGTTGGGGGCCTTTTCCATGAGCCCCGATGGATCTTCCATGAGTCTTGATGAATCCATGGGGCCGACCTGGCGGCCCCACGGCGGCCCACGGAGCCCCATGGTGCCTCGGCGAGGCCAGGCGTCGTGTGACATGCGCGAGGCGTCAATGCACGGGACGGAGGTCGTCGGGCGGCAGACTGGCTGAAGGCGGGGCCCACGCCCCAGGCCGCGATCCGCGGCGAGCACATCGCAATGCAGAAGGACGATTTCGAGGACATGACCCAGCCGAGGCTTGCAACCCAGACCGAGCACGGGCGCATGTACGCGCGGTCGGTCGGCGGGGAGCCCGAGGTTCCTTCTATCACCACCGTCATTGGGCAGTACGCACAGGACCTCGGTGGCTGGCACGGATACATGGCGGCCAAAGCGGCCCTCGAAGACGACCGGGCCATGCGAGCGTCCCGTTCGGTCGGCCTCAAGCACGCGGTCATCAGGGACGCTGCGGCCGCGGCGGAACGCTACCGGGATCAGGCGGCCGCCCGCGGGGACCGGGTCCACAACTACTGCGAAAACGTTGCCCTGCGTGCGATGGGCATGGATCACGCCGTCGACGACGCCCGGGAAGAGCTAAGGCAGTACGGCGAGTCCGCCTGGGCCGACCGATTCGACGAATGGTGGGATCTGTACGCGCCGGAGCCTCTGGCCGCCGAAGTCACCATTTGGAACCGCACGGTCGGCTACGCGGGGACCCTGGACCTGGTGGCCAAGATCGGCGGACGCGTCTGCATCATCGATTACAAGACCAAGGGGACGGACCGCAAGAACCGGGTCAAGCCCCTGGACACGAAGGTCATCATGCAGCTGGTGGCCGGGGTCAAGGCCGAAGAGGCCCTGGCGGATCCGGACACGGGGCACTGGGTCGACTGGGAGTTCGGTGACGCACCGGTCCTGCTCGGCGTGGCCCTCGGGGAGACCGAGGTCAAACCCCAGCAAGCCAATCCGGATCTTCTCAAACACAACTGGTTCAAGTTCTGCGCTCTCCGTAAGGTATGGGAGTATCACCGGTCGGTCGACGCGGCCCTCGAAGAGAGTTCGCTCCAGCCTCTGATGCCCGTGGTTCCGCCGCCGCCCAGGATCCACATGCCCGAACAAGACGCCAGCTAGTCGCCAGGAGAAAAATTTCATGACCGTTCTGTCCGTGCGCACGATCGGCGACCCGGTTCTCCGCACCGTGTGCGAGCCCGTCACGGAGTTCGACGCCGATCTCTCTCGGCTGATCGACGACATGGTCGAGACCATGTTCGACATCGACGGCGTCGGACTTGCCGGCCCGCAGGTCGGTGTCTCGCTCCGGCTGTTCACCTATGGCATCGAAGGCCCTGACGGCGACGTCGGCCACGTGATCAACCCCGTCCTCGAGATCGGCGAGGAACCGCAGGAAGGCGGCGAGGGGTGTCTGTCCGTGCCCGGGCTGAGCGGCGAGACCCCACGCAGAAACTGGGCGAGGGTCACTGGCGTGGACCGTGACAACCGACCGGTCGAGGTCGAGGCCGAAGGTCTTCTGGCCCGGTGCCTCCAGCACGAGACGGACCACCTGGACGGCAGACTCTATATCGATCGCATGGTCGGCGAGGAGCGGAAGAAGGCCATGCGCGCGATCCGCGCCGCCGACTACAACGACGTCTCCGCCGGGGTGCAGCGCCAACGCGCCGGCAACGTCTCGAGCGGATTCGGGGCCGGCGCTTCCTTCGGCCGGACCGCCGGTTCCGCACCGGGGGCGGCATTCGGCGGGGGAGCACGCTGATGCGAGTGCTCTTTGCCGGAACGCCGGAGACCGCCGTCGGCCCCCTGAACGCCCTGGTGGACGCGGGACTGGACGTCGTCGGCGTCCTGACGAGGCAGGACGCGCCGCTGGGGCGGAAGAGGATCATGACGGCCTCGCCGGTCGCCCAGCGGGCCGAGGCCCTGGGTCTTCCGGTGGTCAAGGCAAATAGGTACGACGACGCCGCGCACGCCGCCGTCGCCGACCTGGCACCGGACGTTGCGGGAGTCGTGGCCTATGGTGCGATCCTTCCGCGCAGAGCCATCGACCTGCTTCCCTGCGGGTGGATCAACCTGCACTTCTCGGTCCTGCCTCAGTGGCGCGGCGCTGCGCCCGTCCAGAGGGCGCTCATGGCCGGCGAACGCGAGCTCGGGGCCTCGACCTTCCTGATCGAGGAAGGTCTCGACACGGGTCCCGTGTACGGAACCATCCTCCACAAGGTAGGGGATGAGGACACAGCCGGAACCATGCTCGACTCACTGTCTGCGAGCGGCGGATCGCTCCTGGCAGAGACTCTTCGCGACATCGAGAACGGCCGGGCGAGGCCGGCGGAGCAGACCGGCGAGCCGACCTTCGCCCCGAAACTGTCCATCGAGGACGGACGCATCGATTGGAACCGGCCCGCGGCGGACATCGAGGCACACGTCCGCGGGACGACCCCGGAGCCCGGGGCGTGGACTCTTCTGGCGGGCCAAAGGGTCAAGATGCAGGGCGTGTACCCGGTCGATTCGCGGGCGCCGTCGGACTCCGCCGCCCCGGGGACGGCCAGATCGGAGGGCCGGCGGGTTCTGGTGGCCTGCGGCGACGGCGAAGTGCTCGTCGAGCGCATTCAGCCCGCCGGGAAAAAGATGATGAACGCGGCCGACTGGGCTCGTGGAGCAGGACGAATCGATCAGGAGACCGTGATCTTCGAATGAGTGACAACTTCAACCGACGCGGACAGCGGAACGAAAACTCCGGCGGGAGGAATTCGCGGCGCAACGCCCAGGGGCGCGAGAGAAACAGGAAGTCCCAGGGCAGACGGGATTTCTCGGCCTCGGGGCCCAGCGCGCGGCGTCGCGTCGCGGACCCGGATCGCCTGGTCGCCTTCGAGGTCATGCAAGCGGTCGACAACCAGGATTCCTACGCGAACCTCGTGCTTCCACAGACCATTCGGAAGCATCGCCTGGACCGGCGCGACGCCGCCTTCGCGACGGAACTGGCCTACGGGACGCTGCGCGAACGTGGAACCTATGACGCGGTCCTGTCCCGGTGTCTCGACCGTCCTCTCGAGAAAACCGATCCGAAAATTCTCAATGCGTTGCGTCTCGGGGCCCACCAGATTCTCGGCATGAGGGTCCCGAACCATGCCGCGCTGAACCAGACCGTCGGCCTGGCACGCGGCGTCATCGGGGCCGGGCCGTCGACCATGGTCAACGCCGTGCTGCGCCGGGTGAGCGAGAAGAGCCGCGAAGAATGGATGGATGAGCTCACCGCCGACCTGACCGACGACATCAAGAGGATGTCGATCGAAGAATCCCACCCGGTGTGGATCGTGCGGGCGTTCCGTCAGGCGCTCGCCGCCCACGGGCGCGTACCCACGGAGATCCAGGATCTGCTCGCCGCGGACAACGAGAGCCCGTCCGTGCACCTGGTGGCCCTGCCCGGCATCGGTGACCTGGGGGAGGCGCTGGACAACGACGCCGTCCCGGGCCAACTCGTCGAAGGCTCCGCGGTCTACAGCCACGGCGACCTGGGGCGCCTCGAGTCGGTGCGATCTGGCCGGGTCCGGGCCCAGGACGTCGGGTCGCAGCTCGTTGCTCGGGCCCTGGCCGGCGTCGGGATCGAGGGGTCCGACCAAGCGTGGCTCGATCTGTGCGCGGGGCCCGGCGGCAAAGCGGCACTGATGGGTGCTCTCGCGGTCGAGCGGAACGCGGAACTGGTGGCCAACGAGTCGGCCAAGCACCGGGCGGACCTGGTCTCCCACGCCCTGGAGCCCCTCCCGAAGAGCGCCTTCACGGTGATGACCGGGGACGGCAGAAAGATCCGGGAGAACATCATGGACGCCGACCTGCCGAAGAATATCGGGCTCGCGGTTGAGGCCTTCGGCGAGGACGGAGACGTCTTCGACCGTGTCATGGTCGATGCTCCCTGCTCGGGGCTGGGAGCGTTGCGTCGTCGTCCCGAGGCGAGGTGGAGGAAGAAACCGGGCGACGTCGCCGACCTTCTGCCCCTGCAGCTCGAACTCACCCAAGCCGCCATCTCGGTCACGCGGCCCGGAGGCGTCGTCGCCTACGTGACGTGCTCGCCCCACCCGGCAGAAACGCAGAACATTCTGCTCGATGTCCTCGACGGGGGCGAGGTCGAGTTGCTGGACACCGCTGCTGCCGTGCGGTCGGTTGCCCTCCCGGGCGTTCTCGAGGGCGACGCCGATCCCGGCACCGCAGTCCCAGGCATCGAACCGGCCGAAGGCCAGGAGGCAGCAACGACGGTCCAGCTCTGGCCGCACGTTCACGGAACCGACGCGATGTTCATGGCTCTGCTGCGGAAGAAGTAGAGCGGGGCCGCCCTATAGGCTGGAGTCGTACCGTTCAGCCGTCCAGGGCCGGTCGAGACCCGAAGCGACGCGTCGACAGGAGGACCCGTGAGCCATCTCCACATCAACCCCTCGATTCTTTCCGCCGATTTCTCCAGGCTGGGGGATGAGCTGCGGGCGATCACGGATGCCGACGCGGCCCACATCGATGTGATGGACAATCACTTCGTGCCGAATCTGACGTGGGGGCCTCCCGTGGTCGAACGCCTGCACGAGATCTCTCCCATCCCTTTCGATGTGCATCTCATGATCGAGGACGCCGATCGCTGGGCGCCGCGGTATGCGGAGATCGGGTGCGAATCGGTGACTTTCCACGCCGAGGCCGCCATAGCACCGATCAAACTCGCGAGGGAGCTGAGGGCCCAGGGCTCCAAGGCGGGAATGGCGTTGCGCCCGGCCACGCCGGTGGAACCGTATCTGGACATGCTCGAGGAGCTCGACCTGCTGCTCATCATGACGGTCGAACCCGGCTTCGGCGGCCAGAAATTCCTCGACCTGACCCTTCCCAAACTTCGCCGTGCGGCCGAGGCCGTCCGGGGCAGCGGAGCCTCGGTGGCCCTGCAGGTCGACGGCGGGGTGTCCGAGGAGACGATCGGTCGGGCGGCCGAAGCCGGGGCCAATGTTTTCGTGGCGGGATCCTCCGTCTACGGCGCCGACGATCCGGCCGCGGCGATCGAGGGATTGCGCTCCGTTGCGGAGCGTGCCGCCGAGAATTCGACGCGAATCACAAATATGCCATAATCGTTGTCACGCAATCGTGCTCCGGGGGTCGGTGAAATTCCGAACCGGCGGTCATAGTCCGCGACCCACAGCGCACTCGAATGATTTCGGGGCCTGCGGCCGAACCGGCGAAATTCCGGTACCGACAGTACAGTCTGGATAAAGGCGCACGAGCAGAACGCGGCACATGCCGTGGGCGGTCGGACCGAATCGGCACCGACCATCCGCAGACGATGTCGTACGTTGTGTTCTCCCCGGAGCCTCCGCAGCTCGGAAGGAGAACAGTGAACATCCTGCGGTGGCTCTTCGACGCTCAGCTGACCATTGGTGGAGGCTTCATCCTCTGGCGAGAGGTCCTGGGCAATTTCTTCGGCCTCGCGTCCGCCCTCGGCGGCATGCGACGCAAGGTCTGGGCGTGGCCGATCGGAATCATCGGCAACCTGCTCCTCTTCACCGTCTTTCTCGGAGCCGTGTTCGGTTCTCCCAATCCCGTGAATCTCCTCGGCCAGGCCGGTCGGCAGGTCATGTTCATTATCGTCTCCGTGTACGGCTGGTACCAGTGGAAGGCAGCCACCTCGCGCGGCGATGCGGCGGTCTCTCCCCGGTGGGCCACCTGGAAGGAACGGCTGATCCTGCTCGTCGCCCTGTTCGGCGGCACCGCCGTCCTGACCCCCGTGTTCAGGGCTCTCGGGTCCTACGAGCCCGTGTGGTCCGACGCCTGGATCTTCGTGGGATCGCTCCTGGCGACCTGGGGCATGGCCCGCGGGTGGGTCGAGTTCTGGCTGATCTGGGTCGCCGTCGACGTCGTGGGAGTGCCCCTTCTCTTCTCTGCCGGCTACTACGCCTCGGGCCTGATGTACCTGTTCTACGGCTGCTTCACCCTGACCGGTTTCTTCGTCTGGTGGCGCACTCGAAATCGCCAACGTCGAGTCCAGGTCGAGACGCGCTTCCCCGACCCCACGGTCGAAGTCACCGAAGGGAAACGGAAATGACGCCCGAATTCGATGCCCGTGACGAGTCCGCGATGGACGCGGCTCTCGACGCCGCCCTGCGCGGGCCCCGAGGCGCCAATCCTTTGGTCGGGGCGGTGCTCACCGACGAGACGGGACGGATACTGCACACGGGTCGACACATGGGAAGCGGAACCCCGCACGCGGAGGTCGATCTCATCGCGGCGGCCCGATCCGCCGGTACGGACCTGCGCGGGACCACGTTGTACGTGACGCTCGAACCGTGCCATCACACGGGCAGGACAGGGCCCTGCTCCCAAGCGATTCTCGAGGTCGGGATCCGTTCGGTGGTGTGCGCGACCGCGGACACGACCGAGACCGCTGCCGGAGGCGCCCGATTTCTCGCGGCCAACGGCGTGGACGTCCGGTCGGGACTGCACGCCGACCGTGCCCGCAGGATGAACGCGCGCTGGTGGACGTGCCAGGAAGAGGGCCGCCCCTTCGTGACCGCCAAGATCGCGGCGACGCAGGACGGCGTCGTCTCCGCCGAGGACGGAACGAGCCAGTGGATCACGGGGCCGGAAGCACGCGCCCACGGCCACAGACTCCGCGCCAGGGCGGACACGATCATGGTCGGTACGGGAACCGCGCTCACCGACAATCCCCGGCTCACGGCCCGTGGACCCGAAGGCGAGACGCTGCCCGAGCAACCTCGCCGGGCCGTCATGGGCCTGAGGCGACTTCCTGCTGGGGCCGCACTCGATGACGGAGAAGAAGCCCTCCGGCTCCCGACCCGTTCGCCACGCGAGGCCCTGGACCGTCTCGCCAGGGAAAACTCACGGCACGTACTGATCGAAGGCGGCCCCGGAATCGTTTCGGCCTTCCTTGCCGAAGGTCTCGTCGACGAGCTCTATTGGTACACCGCCCCGAAACTTCTCGGTTCCGGGCGACGCGCGATCGCGCAGCTGGCCGCGACGACCCTCTCCGACGCGCTGCCCCTGACCGTCGACCCTGCCGGGGCGGAAGCGGACGCAACAACCCACGGCATCGGCCTCCTGGGCCGGGACACACTCACCCATCTCGCCGCCGAGCCCGCTCCGGCGACCGAAAGAAAGTAGTAGCCATGTTCACCGGAATCATCGAATCCTTGGGAACGGTCGAAGCCATCGACAGGCAGGCCGATTCTGCTGTGCTCCGCGTCCGGGCCGGCGACCTGGCCTCGGACCTGCCCGCCGGGGGATCCCTCGCCGTCAACGGCGTCTGCCTGACCGCGACGGGAACGCACACAGGGGACGGACTCTTCGTTGCCGACGTCATCGGAGAGACTCTGGACCGCACCAACTTGGGCGAACTGAGCGAAGGATCCCGAGTCAACCTGGAAAGATGCCTGCCCGCCAACGGGCGGTTCGACGGCCACATCGTCCAAGGACACGTGGATGCGACCGGCGCCATCCTGTCCATCGAGGAACACCCCGAGTGGTCCGTGATTCGCGTGGCCGTGCCGGAAGACCTCGCGCCCCAGATCGCCGAAAAGGGATCCATCGCCCTCGACGGGATCTCACTGACCGTCACCGCGGTCAGCGCGCCCGCCGACCCGTTCGCCTGGTTCGAGATCGGCGTCATACCGACCACGCTCCGGGCGACGACGCTCGGAACCGCGCAACCGGGAGACACGGTCAATCTCGAAACCGACGCCGTGGCCAAGTACCTCCTGCGCGCCCGTGACTTCGACCTGACCCGATCGCAGAACGCCGTATCCGTCCCGGAGTCTCCGGGGCACGCGAACGGCAGCTTCGACTCCATCGACGACGCCATCCGGAGCATCGCCGCAGGCGGCCTCGCCGTCGTCGTCGACGACGAGGACCGCGAGAACGAGGGAGACCTCATCGGGGCCGCCGCGCTCGCGGACCCCGCGCGTCTGGGATTCATGGTCAGGTACTCCTCCGGAGTGGTGTGCGCACCGATGACGGGCGAACGAGCCGACGCCCTGGACCTGCCGCCCATGGTCGCCACCAATGAGGACCCCAAGGCCACCGCATACACGATCACCTGCGATGCCGCCCACGGAATCGACACCGGAATCAGCGCCCAGGACCGAGCAAAAACCTTGAACGTGCTGGCAGGTTCATCATCGACCGCCGCGGATCTCACCCGTCCGGGCCACATCCTTCCGTTGCGCGCCGTTGAGGGCGGTGTCCGGGCACGAGCCGGACACACGGAAGCCGCGGTCGAACTCGTGCGGCTCGCGGGGCTCCCGGAGGTCGGCTACATCGCGGAAATCATTCACGACGACGGAACGCTGATGCGCTTCGACGACCTGCGGGCCTTCGCCGACCTGTACGGCCTGCCCATGATCTCGATCGAAACGCTCGCCGAACGGTTGGCCCAGCTCGACGACGAGAGCGCCGACGCCGAATGACCACTGCCCACTCAGACCCCGACGAGCCCATCGACTCCTCGCAACCCGTGGTGGTGCCCACCCCGCAGGGCAACTTCAGCATGAGGGCATGGTCCTTCCCCGACGGTCACGAGCTCATGAGCGCGACCGCGCTGGACGACGCCGGTCAGGCGATCGACGCCGACAACCCGGCACCGCTCGTCCGGATCCACTCGGAATGCCTGACCGGCGATGTCTTCGGGTCCCTCAGATGTGACTGCGGACCGCAACTGCACCAGGGCCTCGACCAGATCTCCGCGCGCGGCGGAACCTTGATCTACGTCAAGGGGCACGAGGGCCGGGGCATCGGGTTGGTCAACAAGCTGAAGGCCTATCGACTTCAGGACGACGGCCTCGACACGGTCGACGCCAACCTCGCCCTCGGCTTCCAGGCCGATGGCCGCGCCTACCGCCAGGCCGCGCGCGTCCTGCGCGAACTGGGCATCACCACCCTGCGGCTGATCACCAACAATCCCGCCAAAGCCGAGGCGCTGACCGAACTGGGCCTCGTCGTCGGATCCTTGGAACCGGACGAAATTTCCCCGCGCAAGGAGAACGCGCGCTACCTGGCCACCAAGAGAGACCGGATGCATCACCGCCTGGTCCTCGTGCCGGTGGAGACAGACCAGGACGAACCGACGCCGCGCGGGCCCGTGGACGCCGCGTCGTCGGACGATCCCAACACCAACCAACCGACTACCGACTGAGGAGACATCATGAGTGGAATCGGAGCCCCAACCACCGAACTGGGACAGCTGCCGACCGAGGGACTGAGAATTGCCGTTGTCGCGGCATCATGGCACGAGCAGGTCATGGACGGCCTGGTCGATGGGGCGCGCAGAGCGCTCGCGGACGCATCGATCGAGGAAGCCGCGACGATCGTTCGTGTTCCGGGATCCTTCGAACTCCCGGTGGCCGCGAAGCGCCTGGCCGAGACCCATGACGCCGTCGTCGCGCTCGGCGTCGTGGTCCGTGGCGGAACCCCGCATTTCGACTACGTCTGCGATGCGGCGACGGCCGGACTGACCCAAGTCAGCGTCGAGACTGGTACACCCGTCGGTTTCGGCGTCCTGACCTGCGACGTCGACGAGCAGGCGCTTGATCGGGCCGGTTTGGAGGGGTCCAGCGAGGACAAAGGCTACGAAGCCACGGTCGCCGCGATCCAGACGGCGGTAACACTCGCTCATGTCGGAGGGTCCCGGGGTAACCTGGGCGGGTGAAAACCTTCGAAGACCTGTTCTCTGAACTGACCACCAAAGCCACCGATCGGCCGGCGGGTTCCAAGACCGTCGCCGAGCTCGATTCCGGGATCCATGGGATCGGCAAGAAGGTGGTCGAGGAAGCCGCTGAGGTCTGGATGGCCGGCGAGTACCAGACCGACGACGAGCTCTCCGAGGAGATCTCACAGTTGATCTATCATCTTCAGGTCCTGATGATCGCGCGCGGTCTCACCCCGGAAGACGTTTACAAGTTTCTCTGACCCGACCTGACCCCGGACTCGTCCGGATCCTCCCCGGAACCAAAGGATTTTCATGCTGCGAATTGCCGTGCCCAACAAGGGGGCACTCTCCCAGGCCGCCCAGACCATGCTCTCGGAAGCGGGATACCTCCAGCGGCGCGAGAGCCGCGAACTGGCGATCGTCGATGAGGAGAACCAGGTCGAGTTCTTCTATCTCCGGCCGCGTGACATCGCTGTCTACGTGGGGCACGGAACCCTGGACGTGGGCATCACGGGCCGGGATCTGCTCCTGGACTCCGAGGCCGACGCCGAAGAGGCGCTCGGGCTGGACTTCGCTCGTTCGACCTTCCACTTCGCCGGCCCGACCGGCCGCTTCACCTCGCCGGAGGAATTGCAGGGCAAGCGGGTGGCAACGAGCTACTCGAACCTGGTGCGCAACTACCTGAAGGAACAGAGGATCGACGCCGAGGTGGTCCGACTGGACGGGGCCATCGAGTCATCCATCCGGCTCGGAGTAGCCGATGCCATCGCCGACGTCGTCGAGACCGGCAACACGATGCGGGCCGCAGGGCTGGAGACCTTCGGTGATCCGATCATGCGCTCGGAGGCTTTGCTCATCAAGAGGCGTGGGCTCGAGGACGGTGCGAGCCTCGAGGTGCTCGGTCGCCGCCTGCGCGGGGTACTGGTCGCGCGACAGTACGTGCTGATGGATTTCGACGTGAGCGAGGAGAATCTCGAGGCGGCGACCGCGATCACGCCGGGCCTCGAGGCGCCGACCGTCTCGCCCCTGCAGCGCGAGGGCTGGTACGCGGTGCGGTCCATGGTCCCGAAGCGTTCGACCAACCAGCTGATGGACAGTCTGTACGAAGCCGGGGCGCGGGCCATCCTGGTGTCGCCGATCGGTGCGGCCCGACTCTGACGCGCGGGACGCCTCTCGAAAGGAAAGCACGATGAGCGTAGCTGTGCGAGTGATTCCCTGCCTGGACGTCGACGCCGGGCGGGTGGTCAAGGGCGTGAACTTCGAGGGTCTCCGCGATGCGGGTGACCCGGTGGAGCTGGCCAAACGGTACGACGCCGTCGGCGCCGACGAACTGACTTTTCTCGACGTCACGGCGTCGTCCTCGGACCGGGAGACCACCTACGACATCGTCGCCCAAACGGCCGAGGAAGTCTTCATCCCGTTGACCGTCGGTGGGGGAGTGCGCACCGCCGAGGACGTCGACCGGCTGTTGCGTGCGGGCGCCGACAAGGCCTCGATCAACACCGCGGCCATCAACCGACCCGAGGTCATCAACGAGATCGCGGAGAGGTTCGGAAACCAGGTTCTGGTCCTGTCCGTCGATGCCAAGCGCACAGACAATACGGCTTCCGGTTTCGAGGTCACGACCCACGGAGGACGTCGCTCAACCGGGATCGACGCGCTCGACTGGGCGTCCGAGGCGGCCGAGCGCGGCGTCGGCGAGATCCTTCTCAACTCGATCGACGCCGACGGAACCCGTGACGGTTTCGACCTGGAGATGATTCGTGCGGTGCGCGGCGTCGTCGGCATTCCGCTGATCGCCTCCGGCGGCGCGGGCGAACCGGCTCACTTTCCTGACGCCGTCAGGGCCGGCGCCGACGCGGTGCTTGCGGCGTCGATCTTCCACTTCGGCCCCGACACTGCGATTCGCGACGTCAAGACCGCCATTCGCGAGGCCGGGTTCCCCGTGCGCTGACCCTGCGCGCGGATCGGTGGACGGGTTCGACGCCCGGGCCCGGGGTGGGTACCGAGCCCGGGGTCGGTGCCTGAGCTCGGGTTCGGTACCCGGAGCCCGGGCTGGCGCCCGGGGCTGTGCGTCAGTAGCTGATCCGGACGTTCGCGGCCTCGCGACGCCCGAAGAGGTACAGCAGAATCTCGAGCGGGGTGCCCGTGATCGTGACGTGCTCACCCGTGCTCGGAGCCTTGACGACCTTCTGAACCAGTCCACTGACTCGCGAGGACGCAGACGGTTCGCGCAGAGTCTTCGTGCCGTAGGCGGGTCCGCCGTCGTCGTCGGTCCCGACCACGGTCAGGCCGTCGGGGTAGTCCTTCGCGAACATCTTGCCCTGCGAACCGATGGTCTTCCAGATTCGCTCGTTCTCACCCTCGATCCGCGATTCCGCGCCGTTCATCTCGGTCGAGTCGGGCGAGCCTCGCAGCACGTCCTCGCGGTGGATCACGTATTCGGCGAAGTTCATGCCGTAGTCCACGGTCTCGTTCTTGCGCTGCGGGGCATTGGCCGAACCGAATTTCTCGACCGCCTCCATGTAGGAGCGTCCGTCGGTCAGCTGGCCGGCGAGTTCTTCGGTCTTACGATCCGTGCGCGAGGCGAGCGGCGGAATCACGACGCCGGCCGCGATGTCCGGGCGAGTCTCGCGCAACACCAGGTGCGCAACCATGTGCTCCGTATTCCACCCCTCGCACAGGGTCGGCTTCCCGGGCCCGGTCCTGAGAAGGACGGAGACGAGTTGGTTCCTGAGGTCTGTGATAGCGCTCATGGTGCCAGTCTAAGCGATGCGCAACTGACGAAACCGGCCAGGACCTGGGGCCTTTCCATTAATGTTTGCCGGGGTCGGGGTGGGTGTGCTGGCGGGTGCGGGTGCGGGGGCCTCGGGCGGGGAAGGTGTTTGTGGGTGGGGACGTCTGGCGGCGAGTACGTCTGGCGGGCAGGTGCCCGTGTGCGCGGAGCGCCTGACTGCGGGAGTGCGCGGGCGGGACCTCGGGCGGGGAGCGCGTTTGTGGGCGGGGACGCCTGGCGAGCGGGTGTCTGTGGCGGCGGACGTCTGCCGCGGGCCGCTTCGATGCGGGGTGCGCATCGGCTAGCCGCCGAGGTGGCAGTTTTGTGCGACGTCGCCCCGCCGTTGGGCACCGAGAGCGGAGAGCTGAACGCTGTTGCGTGGCGGTTGCCCGCTTGCGAGGGGCTTGCCCGCAGAAAAACGGCGTACCGGGCCGAATGCGCGGGACTGCTGCGTGGTGGTTACCGGATTGCGAGGCGTTTTCCCGCGTTAGGTGGAGCTTCAACCACCACGTAACGGCGGATAACGCCACCGAATCGGGTAACCACCACCCTCGGGTCGAGCGGTTGCGTCGAGGCGATCAAGACGACGTCGCCCGACACCGCCCCGTCGCCAAGTGCCGCCACCGAGTACCGTCGTCGAGTGCCATCACGGAGTGGGCTCGTCGGGTGATCCCGTTGAGCGAGGCGCAGCGAGGACGCTGTGTGGTGGTTACCTGATCGTGAGGGGTTTGCCTACAGAAATCCGACGTACTCTCCCGAATGACCGGAACACTTGCGTGGCGATGACCGAATTACGTGGCGAATAGCCGCGGAAAGTCGTCGTGACTGGCCGGGTGTCCGGCACGTTTGTGTGGTGGTTACCCGATGGGGAGGCGTTGACCGGCGGAAAACCGACGTTCCCGGCCGTTTGGGTCGAGCCCTTGCGAGGCGGTTACCTGATTACGTGGCGTTTTCCCCCGTTAGGTGGAGCTTCAACCGCCACGCAACGGCGGACAACGCCACCGAATCGGGTAACCACCACCCTTGAGCCGAGCGGAGGGCTCCCGCACAAACCGGCCGACTGAGCCGAGCGGCGGGCTCCCGGACACACGGATCGACAGAGCCACCCGACGCGCACCTAGCCGCACCGACCGCGCAAGCCGAGCGGCCCCTGCACAGCCGCACCGACCGCCAAAGCCACGCGGCCCGCGCAGACCCACCTGACCGAGCGAACCGTCGCCCACGAACCTTGTGCCAGTACCCCAAGCCGCCACCCCGAGCCCCCCCCCGGAAAAAATCGACCCCCCCCAAAAAAAGCCCCCCAAAAAACCCACCCCACCCCGCGCCGTCCACACGTCCGCCGATCGAGGAAAAAGAATACGTGCCGCTATCAGGCGGTAGAGTTGTTGATTGATGATGAGCCAGTCGCAATCCCAGGATTCCGCGCTCCCCGCAGAGGTCGAGGAGCGCCTCACTTTCGATGCCCAGGGGCTGGTCGCAGCCATCGTGCAGCAGCACGATACGGGTGAAGTCCTCATGCTGGGGTGGATGGATGCCGAAGCCCTCCATCGGACCCTCACGAGTGGCCGGGTGACCTTCTGGTCACGGTCGCGTCAGGAGTATTGGCGCAAGGGAGACACCTCCGGCCACCGCCAGTACGTCCGGTCCGTGGCCATGGACTGCGACGGCGACGCCCTGCTCGTCCGGGTCGACCAAATCGGTGCGGCGTGCCACACGGGGACGCGCACCTGCTTCGACGGACGCGATCTGCAGGCCGTGGTCGGCCACGAAGAAGACTGAGCCTCGCCCCATCGTTGTAAGGACATTCCCATGACTACTCAGCAGAACGACCTCTCCGGCCAGATCCGACCCACCCGCGAGGAATTCCGAGCCCTGGCCGCCCGCCGCAGGGTGGTGCCCGTGAGCATTACCGTGGTTGCGGATTCACTCACGCCCATCGGCATCTACCGTTCGCTCGTGGCCCGTGACGGCCACGTTCGCCCCGGCACGTTCCTCCTCGAATCCGCGAACGCAGGGGCACAGTGGGCGAGGTATTCGTTCATCGGCGTATCTTCGCGCTCGACCCTGACCACCAAGAACGGCAAACCCTTCTGGCAGGGCACCGTTCCGGAAGGAGCACCGACCACGGGAAGCCCGGTCGACGCGATCCGCGAGACTCTCGAGATGCTCCACACCGAACCATTCGAGGACCTTCCGCCTCTGACTTCGGGGCTCGTCGGGTACCTGGGGTGGGACACCGTGCGCCACTGGGAAAAGCTGCCGCACCCGCCGACCGACGACGTCCACCTCCCGGAGTTCGCCCTCAACCTCGTGTCCGACATGGCCATCCACGACCACAAGGACGGATGCGTGACCCTGGTGGCCAACGCCATCAACTGGGACGGAACCTCCGATCGCGTGGATTGGGCGTACGACGACGCCGTCTCCCGCGTCCGTTCGATGCTCGAGCGCCTGGCCGAGCCCCTGAGCCGGACCACCGTGTCCTTCATGGCCGAACCCGACAAGGAAGAGGGACCCTTCGGGCAGGACGTCACGGAGACCTGGACCCGCCAGCAGTACATGAACTCGATCGTCGAGGGAAAACACGCGATCCATGATGGCGACATCTTCCAGATCGTCATTTCACGCCGCTTCGAGGCGGAGACCGATGCACTGCCCCTGGACGTGTACCGGGTGCTGCGGCAGACCAACCCGTCGCCCTACATGTACTTGTACGCGTTCGAGGACACGGAAGGTGAGCCCTATTCGATCGTGGGGTCCTCGCCCGAAGCCCTTGTGACCGTGACCGGGGACCGCGCCACGACCCATCCCATTGCCGGTTCCAGACCGCGAGGCGACACCCATGCGCACGACGTCGCCCTCGCCGAGGAACTGTTGGCCGACGAGAAAGAACGCTCGGAGCACCTGATGCTCGTGGACCTGTCCCGCAATGACCTGTCCAAGATCGCGGACCCCGGTACGGTCGAGGTCACCCAATTCATGGACATCGAGCGATTCAGTCACATCATGCACATCTCCTCGACGGTCGAGGCACGCATCCGGGAGGACGCCAACGCCTACGACGTCCTGAAAGCCACGTTCCCGGCCGGCACGCTCTCCGGGGCCCCGAAACCGAGAGCCATGCAACTGCTCGACGATTACGAGCCTCACCGACGCGGCGTCTACGCTGGCGTGGTGGGGTATTTCGACTTCGCCGGCAACATGGACATGGCGATCGCTATCCGCACCGCGCTGCTCAGGAAAGGGCGGGCGTACATCCAAGCGGGAGCCGGTATCGTGGCAGATTCCGACCCCGAGACCGAAGCCGATGAGACCGTCAGCAAGGCCGCGGCCCCGTTGCGAGCCGTGCTCCGTGCCCAGCACCTGACGAGCCTCGCCGAGGAGGATTGACCATGAGCGAGGATCCCGCCGAAGGATCTGCCCCCGTCGCACGGGTGGACGGAAACACGGACGACAAGACGAAGAAGGCGGGTTCCGGACGAGTCATTCTCACGAGCCTTCTGGTCCCGATCCTCGCGTTCGTCACCACCCTGTTTCCGTGGATCCACGCGAACGTCTCGAGCGTGATGTCGCAGGTCGACGTCGACGTCAAAGGGACCGACGCGGCGCCTGCCGTTTCCGCACTGGGTCTGGTCGCGCTCGCCGGGGTGGTCGCCGTCCGGATCGCGGGCAAGGTTCTGCGCGCCGTGATCTGCGCGGTCATCGCGTTGGCCGGCGCGGGCACCGCAATTTCGGCGCTGACCGCGGCCCTCAACCCGCAGGATGCGGCGATGACCAAAGTGGGCGAGGCCACCGGGACCAACGGGCCGGGCGGAAGCTATGTCGTGACCGTGTGGCCGTGGCTGACCTTCGTCCTGGGACTGGCCACGATCGTGGTGGCGCTGTGGTTGTGGTGGTCGAGCCGCCACTGGAAGACCACGTCGAGGCGTTACGAACGCGAGTCGCAACATTCGGTCCAAAAAGGTGACAACCCTCACGCCGACGACATCGACACCTGGGATTCGCTCACCGAAGGGGAAGACCCCACTCGTTAGCGAACACGAAACATCGCTCGCCCTCGTCATCGATGGCATAGAATGTCACGGTAGTGCGCGCTGGAAATCGCGCTGATCGCTTCATCGAAGGAGGGCCAGTGAGCTCTGAACAACAACTCGAACTCACGCCGGTCGCCGTGGAAGGCCACGGCAATACCGTCTCCGCATGGACTCTCGTCCTGTTGGTCATGCTGGGTTCGATTGTGGGATGCGTGGCGTTCTGCCTGGGCAATATCCCGTGGCTGATCGTCGGATTGGCGATCATCGCTGGCGGGTGCGTGGCCGGAGGAATTCTCAAGGCCCTCGGGTTCGGCAAACTCGGATCCCGCACGAAGACCCACAGTTGAGCATTGGGCTTCTGGCAGCGCTCCCTGATCGGCATGGTCGTCAGCGGGGCGCTGTTCTCTATGACCAGAGTGGCCCCGGGCCACGAAGAGCAGTAGACCGGAGATCACCGCTTTCATGACAGTTTTGGACGACATCATCGCCGGAGTCCGCGAGGACCTCGAGGAGCGGCGTCGGGCTGTGAGCCTCGACGAGCTCAAGGACCGCGTCTCGTCGGTCTCACCGGCCCGAGACGCCGTTTCGGCCCTGCGCGGTCCGGACCGGGACACCGTGGAGATCATCGCGGAGGTCAAACGCGCGAGCCCCTCCGCAGGAGATCTGAACGGTATCCCGGAGCCGGCCACGTTGGCTCACGAATACGAGGCCGGGGGAGCCGCCGCGATTTCCGTGCTCACGGAGTCGCGCCGCTTCAAGGGATCGCTCGAAGATCTCGACGCCGTCAGGTCGGAAGTCTCGATCCCGATCCTGCGCAAGGACTTCACGATCGATCCGTACATGATCTGGGAGGCCCGGGCCCATGGTGCGGACCTGGTCCTGCTGATCGTTGCTGCCCTGAGTGACCAGGAGCTTCACGAATATCTCGAACTGACCCATCGTCTCGGGATGAATGCGATCGTCGAGGCCCACACGGCCGACGAGATCGAGCGAGCTGTCGAGGCCGATGCCAACATCGTGGGCGTGAACGTCCGCAATCTCAAGACGCTCGAGACCGACAAAACCCACTTCGCGTCCCTCGCATCCCACCTTCCGGAAGGCCCCGTGATCATCGCGGAGTCCGGCGTGGCCGAACCGAGCGACGTCGCCGACTACGGACGCCAGGGCGCCGAAGTGGTCCTCGTGGGCGAGGCCCTGGTCAGGCACTCCGATCCGCGCGACGCTGTGGGCGAATTCAAGAACCAAGGCCGCAAGGCACGCGCGGCGTACTGGGAAGAGAAGGATGCACGAGATGGCCGATAATTCCACGCCGGAGCAGGACACCGAACTCGCCGAGCCCTTTCTGGGCGCCCAGAACGGTTCGTTGAGAAACGCGACCGGTCCGTACTTTGGGGACTTCGGCGGACAGTGGATGCCCGAATCCTTGATCCAGGCCATGGACGAACTCGAGGACACCTTCGAGAAGGCCAAGGCGGACCCGGAGTTTCTCGAGGAATTTCAGCGGCTGTCCCGCGAATACTCGAATCGGCCGTCGCTGCTCACCGAGGCAGAACGGCTGAGCGAGAAGGCCGGCGTTCGCATCTTCCTCAAGCGCGAGGACCTGAACCACACCGGATCCCACAAGATCAACAACGTTCTGGGCCAAGCCCTGTTGGCCAAGAAAATGGGCAAGACACGGTTGATCGCGGAAACCGGGGCGGGCCAGCACGGCGTGGCAACGGCGACTGCCGCGGCGTACTTCGGCATGGACTGCGTGGTCTACATGGGCGAGGTGGACACCAACCGTCAGGCACTCAACGTGGCGCGGATGCAGCTGCTGGGCGCGAAGGTCATCGCTGTGCAGAACGGATCACGCACCCTCAAGGATGCGATCAACGAGGCGCTGCGTGACTGGGTCGCCAACGTCGAGGACACCCACTATCTTCTCGGCACGGCCGCGGGGGCGCACCCCTTCCCGGCCATGGTCCGGTACTTCCACGATGCGATCGGTACCGAGGCGCGTCAGCAACTCCTGGACAGGACGGGTCGGTTGCCCGACGCGGTCGCGGCCTGCGTGGGCGGTGGATCCAACGCGATCGGCATGTTCCACGCATTCCTGGACGATGAGTCCGTCGAGCTCTACGGCTTGGAGCCCGGTGGCGACGGAATCGACACCGACCGCCACGCCGCGACGATCAACCTCGGCAGGCTCGGTGTGCTCCACGGGGCACGCACCTACCTGATGCAGGACGACGACGGCCAGACCATCGAGTCGCATTCGATTTCGGCCGGACTCGACTACCCGGGCGTCGGCCCCGAACACGCGTACCTGTCCGACATCGGGCGAGTCTCCTATCAGGCCGTGACCGATACCGAAGCCATGGACGCTCTCCGCGCCCTGTGCGAGTCCGAGGGCATCATCCCCGCCATCGAATCCGCCCACGCCCTGGCCGGTGCGCTGCGCCTGGCAGAACAGTGGAAGGCCGAGGATCCGGAGACGGCAAGGAACAAGATCATTGCGGTCTGCCTGTCCGGACGAGGGGACAAGGACATGAGCACGGCCGTCGAGTGGTTCGGGCTGGGCAAGGCAACCCCGAGTTCCGAGGTCAACGCGGCCAACCTGCGCAGCCAGGAATCCGGGAACGCCGACGCACCAGCATCGGAGTCCGGCCCCGCCGATTCGGAGGAACAGAAATGACGACACCGCATCAGGACGCCGGCCGCTACAGCGCCGCCACGAAACGCTTTCCGGAGCCGAACCCCGATTCGAAGGTTTCCGCCCGGATCCGGGACTGCCGCGACCAGGGGAGACCCGCGCTGATTGGCTACCTGCCGGTGGGCTACCCGACGGTCGACGAGTCGATCCGTGCCGGCATCGAGCTGGGACGGAACGGGGCAGACATCATTGAGCTGGGCATCCCGTACTCGGACCCCGTGATGGACGGACCCGTGATCCAGGACGCCACCACGGTGGCGTTGAGCAATGGCTTCAAGGTCGATGACGTCTTCCGCGCCGCCCGCGAGATCACCGATCAGACGGACGCGGTCGTCGTCGTGATGACCTACTGGAACCCCGTGCTGCGCAAGGGAGTCGATGAATTCGCTCGTCAGCTCGCCGAAGCCGGCGGTGCCGGCATCATCACGCCCGATCTCGTCCCCAATGAAGCGGGCGAGTGGTTCGAGGCGAGCCAGGCGCATGGTCTCGATCGCATCTTCCTCGCGGCTCCTTCGTCCTCGGTCGAACGACTCGACATGATCGCCCACGCCTCGAGCGGCTTCGTGTACGCGGTATCCGTGATGGGCGTGACGGGCGCGAGATCGTCGGTCTCCGACGTCGCCGAGCGCCTGGTCACGGACATACGGGCCGCCGGGGCGGAGAACGTGTGCGTGGGCCTCGGCGTGTCGCGTCGCGAGCACGTGGACGAGATCGGAGCATACGCCGACGGCGTCATCGTGGGTACCGCCCTGGTCAAAGCACTGGGCGACGGCGGACCGGAGGCCGTGGGACGTCTCGCGCGCGAACTGGCCGGCCGTCCCGAACAGCCGGCGTGAACCCGATGACCCCCACGGCTGCCATTCCCTCTCCGACATGGTCGGCGTTCCATCTGGGGCCCCTGACCATTCATGCCTACGCCCTGTGCATCCTGCTCGGGATCGTCATCTGCATCTGGTTGACCTCCAGGCGCTGGCGAGCCATGGGCGAGGACCCGGAGAGAATTTGGGACATCGCCCTGTGGGCGATCCCGTTCGGCCTCGTGGGGGCCAGAATGTACCACGTGTTCGTGACGGCTCCGGGGGACTACTTCGGGCCCGGCCGGAACCCCGTGGACGCCCTCAAGATCTGGGAGGGCGGTATCGGCATCATGGGTGCCGTCACCCTGGGCGGCCTCGGTGCGTGGATCGCGTGCCGGAAAATGGGCCTCTCTCTGGTGAAATTCGCCGACGCCGCGGCCCCGGGAATCATCATCGCCCAAGGTATCGGGCGCTGGGGCAACTGGTTCAACCAGGAACTGTTCGGCAAGCCCACGAGCCTTCCCTGGGGGCTCGAGATCGACCCCATGTCGCACAATTTCCCGGCCCAGTACCCACCAGGAACGCTGTTCCATCCCACCTTCCTGTACGAATCCCTCTGGGACCTGCTGGGCGGTTTGATCCTCCTGTGGCTCTCGCGTCGGATCCTGGTGAAGAGCGGTCAGGTGTTCTGGACGTACGTCATGTACTACGGGATCGGCCGTTTCCTGATCGAATTGTTCCTCCGCATCGACGAATCCGATGTCATTCTGGGTCTGCGCATCCACGTCTGGACCTCGGGAATACTGGTCCTCTTGGCCCTGGTCATGCTGGTCGTCGTCTCGCGCCGTCGGCCGCGTGAACCCCAGGAACACGAGGAGCTGACCGCGTAACACAACCGGGCCCACGGAAGCGTATGACGCCGCCCACCACGGTCCGTGGTAGTTTTGGTCAACAACACATAGGCAAGTTGGGCTGCCCGCTCACGCATCACATGACGGGAGCCACCACCGATTCGGCGTCGACACCTAGGAACGCCGACACTTTGTCTCGTGATTGCTGCAATGAAGCGGCCACCACCGAAACGTAGGGCACTGCCCGGGTGAAGCGCTCGTTGCGGACGCGATGAGCACTCTTTTCTTCCCGTACGGTGCCGGAGCTGGATCCAAATGCCCGGCCACCTGTCCGAGGGACGTTTCGTCTGGCCGCCGAACGTGGTTTCGCGCAGTCCGCTGCGCGGGCCCAGGAGCTCGGTCAGGGCATGACCCGAAACCGAGCTCACGGACTCACACGAGGAAGAGAGGCTTCAGCGTGACTCGCTTCGAAACGCCCCGTTCCACCACGGAACCAGGTGAGGTGCGCTCACCGTTCACCGCATTCGCGGACATCCCCGAGAAAGACGGTCTCTACGACCCGGATTTCGAGAAGGATGCCTGCGGTCTTGCCATGATCGCGAACTTGACCGGCGAGGCGACGCACGACGTCGTCGACAAAGCACTGACGGCTCTTCGCTCGCTCGAACACCGCGGGGCGGTAGGCGCCGACGAAGGCACCGGCGATGGTGCGGGCCTTCTGACCCAGGTCCCGGACGAATTCTTCCGGAAGAGCGTTGACTTCTCCCTGCCGGAACTTGGCAAGTACGCGGTCGGCACGGCGTACCTGCCCACGCACGGTGAGAACGCGGAGGAACTCCAGGATGCCCTGACTGAGATGGCCGAGGCCGAAGGCCTTCAGGTGCTCGGATGGCGCGAGGTCCCGGTGGACGAAACCGTGGTCGGCGCCTCTGCGCGGGCGGTTATGCCGCACTTCGTGCAGATGTTCGTCTCGGAGGCGGTCAACGAGGTCACCGAAGAAGCATTCACCGGGCACATTCCCGTGGTCGATCTGGACCCCGACCAAGAACGTCGCCAACTGGACCAGAAGGCATTCCGCATCCGGAAGCGGTCCCAGCACAAGCTCGGCATCTACTTCCCGTCCTTTTCGACGCGGACCATCACCTACAAGGGCATGCTCACCACGGCTCAGCTCGAGCCGTTCTACCCCGACCTGTCCGATCCGCTGTTCTCCACGCGACTGGCGATCGTGCACTCGAGGTTCTCCACGAACACCTTCCCTTCGTGGCCCCTCGCGCAGCCTTTCCGGACCATCGCCCACAACGGTGAAATCAATACGGTCAAGGGCAACCGGAACTGGATGAGAGCCCGCCAGTCGCAGTTGAAGTCACCGCTGCTCGGCCGGCACCCGGAGGAGCTGTTCCCGATTTGCTCGGTGGGCGCCTCCGACTCGCAGTCACTCGACGAGGTGGCCGAATTGCTCATGCTCTCGGGCCGCTCGATGCCCGAGGCGATCATGATGATGCTCCCGGAGGCCTGGGAGAACCACGAGACGATGGACGAGAACCGTCGCGCGTTCTACCGGTACCACTCGAGCCTCATGGAACCGTGGGACGGCCCGGCCGCGGTCACCTTCACCGACGGCGACATGGTCGGATCGGTGCTCGACCGGAACGGCTTGCGCCCCGGTCGCTACTGGCAGACCGACGACGGTCTGGTCATCTTCGCCTCGGAGGTCGGCGTCGTCGACCTGGGGGACACGAAGATCGTTGCCAAGGGCCGAGTGTCCCCGGGCACGATGTTCCTGGTCGACACGAAGGAAGGGCGCATCGTGCCCGACCAAGAAATCAAGGACCAGGTCGCGGCCCGCAACCCGTGGAAGGAATGGGCCGATCAGAACATCTTCACGCTCGACGACCTTCCGGAGCGTGAGCACCGCAACCCGCCGGCCCAGTCGATCCTGGTGCGGCAACAGATCTTCGGGTACACCCACGAAGAACTCACATCCATCCTGGGGCCCATGGCAGCCAAGGGTGCCGAACCCATTTACGCGATGGGCACGGATACCCCCATTGCGGTGCTCGCGAAGCGGCCGCGGCTCCTGTTCGACTACTTCATCCAGTCCTTTGCGCAGGTCACGAACCCGCCCCTGGACTCGATCCGCGAGGAACTCGTGACCTCGTTGCGCAGTTCCCTCGGGCCGAACGGCAACCTGTTGCGCAACGGCTATGTCACGTCGCGCCAGCTCGAACTCGACTTTCCAGTGATCGACAACGACCAGCTCGACAAGATCATGCACATCGAGGACGAGGACGGTATGGCCACCGCCCTGAAGGTTCGGGGCCTCTACGAGCCTTCCGGCGGTGCCGCGTCCCTGAGGTCTCGGCTGTCCGAAATCTGTGAGAAAGTCTCGGCCGCCGTGAACCGCGGCGTGGAGTACGTGGTTCTCTCGGATCGCAACGCGAACGCCAACTGGGCTCCGATTCCCTCCCTGCTGCTGACCGCCGCGGTGCATCACCACCTGCTCCGGTCCGCCACCCGGACCAAGGTCGGCCTGGTCGTGGAGGCCGGTGACGTCCGCGAGGTCCACCATGTCGCCGCACTCGTCGGCTTCGGGGCCTCCGCGGTGAACCCGTACTTGGCCATGGAATCGGTCGAGCAGCTGGTGCGTACCGGTGCCCTGGAAGGTGTCACGGCCGAGCAGGCGACGCGCAACCTGATCAAGGCCCTGGGGAAGGGCCTGCAGAAGATCATGTCCAAGATGGGCATTTCGACCGTGAGCTCCTACTGCGGCGCCCAGACCTTCGAAGCACTCGGCCTGTCCCAGGCATTCGTGGACGAATACTTCACGGGAACGCACTCGCAGATGGGCGGCGTCGGTCTGAACGTGATTTCGGACGAGGTCAAGGCCCGGCATGACCGCGCGTACCCGCAGGACGGGGTCAAGGTTCCGTACCGTGACCTCGAGTCCGGAGGTGAATACGACTGGCGCAGGGACGGTGCCCCGCACCTGTTCAACCCGCACACGATCTTCCGGCTCCAGCACTCGACCAAGACCCGCAGATACGACATCTTCAAGTCCTACACGAAGCTCGTGGACGACCAGTCCCGGGACCTCATGACCCTCCGTGGGCTCCTCGATTTCGCGCCCCGGCGACAGCCGGTGCCTCTCGAGGAGGTCGAGTCGGTGAGCTCGATCGTCAAGAGGTTTTCCACCGGCGCGATGTCCTACGGTTCGATCTCGCAGGAGGCGCACGAGACGCTGGCGATCGCGATGAACCGGCTGGGCGGCAAGTCCAACACGGGTGAGGGTGGCGAGGACCTGGAACGCCTTCTCGACCCCGAGCGGCGTTCGGCCATCAAGCAAGTGGCTTCGGGCAGGTTCGGAGTGACCAGCCTGTACCTGACCAACGCCACGGACATTCAGATCAAGATGGCGCAGGGGGCAAAACCGGGCGAGGGCGGCCAGCTCATGTCCGCCAAGGTCTACCCCTGGGTCGCCCGCACGCGCCACGCGACTCCTGGAGTCTCTCTGATCTCGCCGCCTCCTCACCACGACATCTACTCGATCGAGGACCTCGCCCAGCTGATCTACGATCTCAAACGGGCGAACCCGGAGGCCCGGGTGCACGTCAAGCTGGTTTCCGAAATCGGGATCGGCACGGTCGCAAGCGGTGTGACGAAGGCGAAGGCCGACGTCGTCCTCGTCTCGGGGCACGACGGCGGGACCGGTGCCGCGCCCATGAACTCCCTCAAGCACGCGGGTGCACCCTGGGAGCTCGGCCTCGCCGAGACCCAGCAAACCCTGTTGCTCAACGGGCTTCGCGACCGCGTCGTCGTGCAGGCGGACGGGCAGATCAAGACGGGACGCGACGTCGTCGTGGCCGCACTGCTCGGCGCGGAGGAGTACGGCTTCGCAACGGCGCCCCTGGTGGTCGAAGGGTGCATCATGATGCGCAAGTGCCACCTGGATACGTGTCCGGTCGGAGTCGCGACCCAGAATCCGAAGCTGCGCGAGCGGTTCACCGGCAAGGCCGACCACGTGGTCAACTTCTTCGAGTTCATCGCGGAAGAAGTCCGCGAATACCTGGCCGAGCTGGGTTTCCGGAGCCTGGACGAGGCCATCGGCCACGCCGAGGTGTTGGATACCCGCAAGGCGGTCGCACACTGGAAGGCCGAGGGGCTCGACCTGCGCCATATACTGCGGTCCACCGCCGACGAATACGGCAACCAGGGGACCAGGAACACCAGGCCGCAGGATCATGAGCTCGAGAAGCACATGGACAACGAGCTGATTCGGCTGTCCGAGCCGGCCTTGACGTACCGCACGCCGGTATCGATGGATCACCCCATCATCAACACGGATCGAGCCGTCGGAACGATGCTCGGCCACCGGGTGACCAAGACCTTCGGTGCGGAGTTCCTGGACCATGACACGATCACGGTCAATCTCCACGGCCAAGCAGGACAGTCCCTGGGTGCTTTCCTGCCCCGGGGAATCACCCTGAGGCTGACGGGCGACTCGAACGACTACACGGGCAAGGGACTCTCCGGCGGACGCATCATCATTCGGCCCGAGGCCGACGCCCTGTTCGAGGCCCAGGACAACGTGATCGCGGGAAACGTGATCGGGTACGGCGCAACCAGCGGAGAACTGTTCCTGAGGGGGCAGGTGGGGGAGCGATTCCTCGTGCGCAATTCAGGCGCCACCGCCGTGGTGGAAGGCATTGGCGACCACGGGTGCGAGTACATGACGGGCGGTGTTGCGCTCATCATCGGTCAGACCGGTCGCAACTTCGGCGCCGGGATGTCCGGTGGCGTGGCCTACGTCCTGGACCTGGATCTGGCCGACGTGAACAAGGCCGCGCGTGAATCGGGTGAGCTGACGTTCTCCGGTCTGGACGAGGAGGACGAAAAGCTCGTCCGGAGCCTGTTGGAGAAGCATTTCGCGGAAACCGGTTCCACGGTTGCCCAGACGATGCTGGCAGATCCTGCCGGGTCCATGGCGCGGCTGACCCGAGTTCTTCCCCGCGATTTCGCGGCGGTCCAAGGAATTCGCACCCGGGCCGAGGCCGAAGGAAACGATCCGGACAGCGATCCGGTGTGGCAGGAGATTTTGGAGGTGACCGCGCGTGGCTGATCCCCGTGGCTTTCTGACGTACGAACATCGCGCTGACCGGCCCAAGCGGCCGGTGCCGGTCAGGATCCTGGACTGGAAGGAAGTCCAGGTCGAGCAGGACTCGGCGACACTCAAGCAGCAGGCGTCCCGTTGCATGGACTGCGGCGTCCCCTTCTGCCATCAGGGCTGTCCTTTGGGGAACTTGATTCCCGAGTGGAACGACTTGATGTGGCGGGGGAGAACGGACGAGGCCGTGCAGAGAATGCACGCGACCAACAATTTTCCGGAGTTCACGGGCCGTGTTTGCCCCGCGCCGTGCGAGTCCTCGTGCGTGCTCGGGATCAATCAGCCTGCGGTTACGATCAAGCAGATCGAATACACGATCGGGGAGAAGGCCTTCGACGAGGGTCTCATCGAGCCTCACCTGCCGGAACGCCTGGTGGACAAGACGGTTGCCGTGGTCGGCTCCGGGCCTGCGGGCCTCGCGGCCGCCCAGCAACTGACACAAGCGGGCTACACGGTCGCGGTCTACGAGCGCGACGACCGCATCGGAGGCCTGCTCCGGTACGGGATCCCCGACTTCAAGATGGAGAAATCCGTTCTCGACCGTCGCCTCGACGTCATGCGCGCCGAAGGCACGAGGTTCCGCGCCGGCGTGGAGATCGGCAGGGACATCACGTGGGACCAGTTGCGCCGGAGGTACGACGCCGTCGTGGTCGCCACGGGTGCAACCAAACCGCGCGACCTGCCGATCCCGGGCCGTGACCTGTCAGGGGTCCATTTCGCGATGGAGTACTTGGTGCAGTCCAACCGTGTCGGAGCAGGCGACGAGGTTCCGGACCAGATCAACGCCGAGGGAAAGCACGTGGTGATCCTCGGTGGCGGCGACACGGGTGCCGACTGCATCGGAACCGCGAACCGCCAGAAGGCCGCGTCGGTCACGACCCTTGCCATTGGCAAGAAGCCGCCCGAGGACCGCGCCGAGCACGAGCCGTGGCCGATGTTCCCCAACCTCTTCGAGGTCGCGAGCGCGCACGAAGAAGGCGGGGAACGCAATTACCTCGCTTCGACCGTGGAGTTCGTGGGGGAGAACGGTCAGGTCACGGGCATCAAGGTCGCCGAGACGGAATATCGCGAGGACGGAACCCGAGGCCCGAAGGAAGGCTCCGAGAGAATCATCCCGGCAGACTTGGTGTTCCTGGCCTTGGGCTTCACGGGACAGGATTCCGAGGCCATAGCGGAGCAGGCCGGTGCCGAGTTGGACCGGCGCTCCAACGTCTCCCGGGGAGAGGACTACATGACCAACGTTCCTGGCATCTTCTCCTGTGGCGACGCCGGTCGTGGACAGTCGCTGGTCGTGTGGGCGATCGCTGAGGGGCGTGCCTGCGCGGCCGCCGTCGAACGCCATCTGGTCGGCGGCACGCTGCTCCCCGAACCCGTCGCACCGACGGATCGACCGATCGACCTTCTGTAGAGGGCGGCTCGAGTCCCGATGCTGGGGCGGACTCCACGGAGAACGCGGTGAACCCAGCCGGGGGCCTCGGGCTTCCGAAGCAACCAGAAAGGACCCCCACTCGCCGAACACGGTCGAGTGGGGGTCCTTTTTAATACGGCATACGGTGGAGGTTCCAGAATGCGGTTGCGCGGCTTAGTGTTGTTCTGGTTCGGATCTGCTCCCGAAGCAGGTCGGAGGCGAGACGGCATCGGCCGGGAAAGGACCACTGAGCCGGTGGAAGGACCGGACAAGACGAGCAGGCAGATAGCTGTTGTCTTCGGAGTGGTGTCGACCGTGTTGTGGTGTCTGGTTGCGATGTCAGCAATCGTCTCCCAGCTGGAGATCGAATGGTGGATGGCCCCGGCCGGAATCGCGGTCCTGTTATTTCCATTCGCGGTGGGGTCTACCGGCGTCGCGATCATCGCCTGGATCATCTCGCTGAGAAAGAAGTAACCCGTTTCCATTGGATCTTCGGTGGACAGGCGTCCAGAAGGGCTTGGGATGTCACATCGGGCACAACAAGGTGGAACCGCGACATCATCACGAAGGTCGAATGGCCAAGAACCTCGATCACCACCGCAGCCGGCAGTGAATGCACCAGCGGCAGCGTTGTCGCGGTGCTTCATTTCTCAGTCGCGTGCTTCGGGACGCTAGCAGGCGCGTGAATACTGCGGCTAGGCGTCGGTGTGCCGCTGAATCATGAGCCATGCCGATTGTGTACTGACTCCGGCAGCTTTGGCGATGCGTGAGGTGGCGATACCGGCCTGGTGCGCTTTGAGCACAGTCTCACGATAGGCGCCCTCGGCTTGGTTTTTGGTTTCCACGGCGGCGGTTACCTCGTCCAGGCGTTTCTGCTCATCCTCGGTGACGGGTGGGAGCTTAGGCATGTTTGCGCTCCACGATGTAAGCGGCCCATTCAAGGCCGCTGAACCCTGCGAGAATCGCCGTCGTCCACGGCGACCAGGTGTTCAGCAGGGAGACCGTGGTCAGGCTGGTAGTGGTGAGTGCTATCGCGAGCACGGGGCTGGATTTCATAGCGTCCTTCCTCTTGCAAGAGGCCCTCGTGGATGTCTTCTTGAGGGCATGTGCGGGTCCATCTCACCATTTTACTAAAATTCAAGGTCGATTGATTGATTTTGCTGGGCAGGAACTCAGGTCTGGCGGAAAGTTGATCGGTTGGCGGCGGCTTGTTCGGGAAACCAAGGAAGCAAACCACCACGGCGGGGCAACACCAAATCAGAGCCGCCTACTTCCACCAACCCTGTTTGCCAGACTGATCCCAGGGATCACCGTGCTTCTGGCGACGTCTCTCGCGTTCCTTTTCTCGGAGCTCGTCTTTGTACTCCCTGACGTGCCGCCGCGTCATGTCACCGAATTCTTTGTTCCTACGGTCCAGCTCATCCTCGGACATGTCTTCCTTCCAGGGCTGGGTAAGGAGCAAGTCAGGGAGAAACCCAATGACCCCGCAAAGTATCCCGAAGATCACGAGGGAAAAAGCTCCGCCGAAGAGCGGGGCAAAGACCGCACCTACGATCGCCGGTGCCAACAGCGTGTTTACGGTGACTGCTGCACCATGCGGCAACGTCTTTCGTTGCCTGTACTGCACGGGCCGGTTCAGGAACACTTGCAGGCAACTACCGAGCACACCAATAAGCAACGCCAAGAGTACGAGGGCGCCAACCTGGTACGGGTGATTGAACAAGACCAGGTTGAGTACCAGGCCGACGATGAAGACTGGGATGCTGATGAGCACGCCGGTCATGGTCGACCCCGAAAGAGCGTATCCGAGTCCTGGTGGATTGAACTATTGGTCAGTCATGGTGGTTACCTCGGTTCGCGGTAGGAGATGGCGGCACAGAGGCCAGTGGTTCGAGGCCCGCGCGGAAATGTCTATGGGCTGCAAGCCTCGATGACGCCGCGAACTCCGAGGATGCCTTCAAGCCCTGACGTCGCTACACGGCCTAGCTTGCCGAGGACGAGGTGGCAGGTTTGTGCAGTATCAGGGCCTGAAACTGCACAAACCTGCCACCTCGCGGGGGAGTGAGTGCGCGGTCAGAGCGCCTTGATGGCGGAGACCAACGGCGCGATCGAGGCGCGGTCGCGGTAGTCTGCCGAGCCGCCGTAGCACTCGATCATCTGGAGGTCCGTCTCAGACTTGTTGGGCTTGGACTTGAGGAAGGTGCGCACGCCCATCATGGCGGTCTTGTGTGCGCGAGACAGCTGCGAATAGTCCATCCCGCCACGGAAATGACCGGTCGGGGCGCCATCGTGATAGGCCTCGCCGAGATTCTTCGCCAGGACCCCGTCCAGCTTTTCACTCGGCTGTGAGACGTCCCCCGAGAACGAAACGGTGAAGTAGGCGACCTTCTTCTCGCGCAGGTTCGCGGCCAGATCACGGATCCGGTCCGCCGCCGTCAGCTTTCCCGCGTAGTCGCTGGCTCCGATGACGACGACGTCGGCCGCGTCTACCTCAGCGGCACCGACCTGATCTGCTGCGACGGCGCGGCCATGGGTGTCCTCGGCGATCCATTCCGCGTAAGTGCGTGTGTAGCCGTAGTTCGAACCGTAGATGACGAGGGTGCTGGTCATGGATTCTCCTGTGTCAGGCAATAGTCCGGACCAGAGGCGAGACCTGAAGATTCCGGTGATGCATGCGGAACCCGACCACCTCCCGAGCCCGGGGATTCTTCCTCAACCCTATCGATTCGTCGGGGCCTGTTCCCGACGGGACACCGCTCGCGTGTGGGGAAATGTGGGTTTTTTGGATTCTTTGGTAGGCGACCTGGGCCGACGCCGACGCCGAATGGACACAGACATTTCACACGCTTCGCCTTGAAAATGCGGGGTTGACCGGATCGATAGTGAGGTGGATCAACACCTGTGTCGCGGTGAGCCGGCGACCGCGAGTCACCGATATGGGTGCGTGCCTGACTGTTCATGTGGCTTTTGTCGAACTAGAGTTGAAGACATGAGACGCGCAAAAATCGTAAGTACCCTAGGACCCGCCCTTTCCAGCTACGACAAAGTCTCGGAGGCAATCTCCGCAGGACTCAACGTCGCCCGCCTGAACATGAGCCATGGCGACCACGACGTCCACATCCAGAACTATGACAACGTGCGGCGTGCCGCCGAAGACCTCGGCAAGAACGTCGCCATCCTCGCCGATATCCAGGGCCCCAAGATCCGCCTTGAGACCTTCGCCGACGGCCCGATCGACCTCGCACCCGGCGACACTTTCAAGATCACCGTCGAAGACATTCCTGGCAACCAGGAGATCTGTGGGACCACCTACAAAGGCCTCCCGGGCGACGTCCGCCCAGGCGATGCCCTCCTGATCGACGACGGCAAGGTCCGCCTCGAAGCGACCCACGTGGATGCGACCACGGTGACGACGCGCGTCGTCGTCGGCGGCACGGTATCGGACCACAAGGGAATCAACCTTCCCGGCGTGGCCGTCTCGGTGCCTGCCCTGACCGAAAAGGACGAAGGCGACCTGCGCTGGGCGCTGCGAACCGGCGTCGACATCATCGCCCTGTCCTTCGTCCGGTCAGGTGACGACATCTCGCGCGTTCACGAGATCATGGACGAGGAAGGCCTGCGCCTCCCGGTGATCGCCAAGATCGAGAAGCCGCAGGCGGTAGACAATCTGCAGGACATCGTGGACAAGTTCGACGGCATCATGGTGGCCCGCGGCGACCTGGGCGTCGAGTACCCGCTCGAGGACGTTCCGTTGGTGCAGAAGCGCGCAATCACGCTCGCACGCCGGTGGGCGAAGCCCGTCATCGTGGCGACCCAGGTTCTGGAGTCGATGATCAACAACCCAATGCCGACGCGCGCCGAGGCTTCGGACTGCGCCAACGCGATTCTCGACGGTGCCGACGCCGTCATGCTTTCGGGCGAGACATCGGTCGGCAAGTACCCGATCATCACGATCCAGACCATGGCCCGCATTGTGGAGTCCACCGAGCAGCACGGCATGGACCGTATGCCGGAGCTGGGATCGAGCCCGCGGACCCGTGGAGGTGCCGTCACCCTGGCGGCGGTCAACATCGCCGACCAGCTGAACGTCAACTACATCTGCACCTTCACCCAGTCGGGCGATTCGGCGCGGCGCCTGTGCCGCCTCCGCCCGACCAAGCCGGTGCTGGCCTTCACCCCGGACCCCAAGGTCAAGGCGTTCATGGCCCTGTTCTGGGGTGTCGACGCCGCCCTGCAGGAGGAGCACTCGGACACCGACAGCATGACGGAAGCCGTGGACCGCTACCTGCTCAAGCACAACCTGGTGCAGAAGGACGAGCTGTTGGTCCTGACCGCTGGTTCACCTCTCGGTGTGGCCGGATCCACCAACATGGTCAAGGTGCACAGGGTCGGCGACCTGGACGATCACGGCGCCCGCGCCCCGGAGAGCCGCGAGAAGCTGGGGCCGTACCAGCACTAAGGCCACTTCGCACAACCTGACCGCGCGTTGGCGGGACGGGGTTCACGCCCCGTCTCGCCGTCTCATGGGCACTGGGCTCCGTGAGAGATTTCGTGTTGTGTGAGCGATTGTGTAAAGTAATCGTGGTTCGGAGGTGGCCCGAGGGTCACTGTCCAACTTGCCCAAGTGGCGGAATTGGCAGACGCGTCGCACTCAAAATGCGGTTCTTCACGGAGTGTGGGTTCGAGTCCCACCTTGGGCACAAGCCAATAAAAAAGCGGGCCTTGCATGGTACAAAACGTACTACGCAAGGCCCGCCTTTTTCACTTAAGTTAGTCACGCCGTTAGTCACGCGGCCTTAACCAACGCCCGATCCACACCCCAATCCAAGGTTTGCGGCGTGCCTCTTCGACGACCTGTGCCTGCCCATCCCGTCGGGCTCACTGAACCAGTAGCAAGCGTTCAACTCGCGACTCACGCTTACGTGTACCCTTGACAACTGGGAAGAAAATTATCGGAGGTGGAATCATGGCTGAGCTGACTGCTGAACGGAAAGCTACTGCGAAGCTGGTGATGCGGCACCTGATGAAACGCGATACACGAAAGCACCTCAAGGCGCACGGGTTCGCTCCTCAATCACCGGTTGTGGCCTGTGAATGGGGCTCTCCCGTGGGAGAGGTGCTGGGTATGCTACGTGCCCAGGATGGTACCGACCACGTGATTATTCTGATCCGTCGAGGTGATGAGATTCTGACCCTGTTCGCTACAACTGGTGATACACCCGAGAGCTCTGTGGGTGTCCCCGCATCTGAGATGCACAGCAACTCTACGATTGGTCTCGTCTACGATTCTCTCCAGATGGAGAGGTTCACGGTGAATGACCCCAGTTTGCCTCCGAGGATAAACTCTCGTCTTGGTCAGTATGACCTAGTCACAGCCTAGACGGTAAGCGTAATATCCCCTCTCGCTGGCTTGTGAGAGGGGATATTTGTATGTGGTTGCCCTACCCCTGGCCGCGCAGCGCCCGGTCCATCGCTTCCGCTGCGGCCTCTGACAGTTCCGGGACGACATGCGAGTACGTGTTCATCGTCAACTGGATCGTTGAGTGGCCCAAAATCTCCATGACCACACGAGCCGGGACGCCCTGAACCATCATGAGAGTCGCCGCTGTATGCCTGGCATCATGCAACCGGGCTGACGAGACTCCCGCGAGGTCCAGAATCTTCTTCCACTCCGCGTAATCCGGCTGATGGGATACTGCTGTGCCTTTCGGCGTGGTGAACACGAAATCGCCCCGCGGATCACCTGTCCAGTTCGGGCCGTACCTCAACCGCTCTTGCCCTTGCTCTGTTCGATGGCGTCGCATTGCCTGTTGCAACGACCTTGGCATGAGGATTGTCCGCTTGGACCTCTTCGTCTTGGGTTCCCCCAGGACGGAACCCTTACCGTCAAAGGAGCGCTTGAGAGCGTGTCTGACGGTTAAAGTCCCGGCATCGAGGTCTATGTCATCCCAGCGGAGTCCGAGCGCTTCACCCTGCCTTAGACCGAGACTCAGGGCCACGGTCCAGCGGGGTGCATTCCGGCGGCCCTCGGCGACGCGGAGGATGGATCGGGCATCGTCGGCCGTCAAGGGCGTTACTTCGTGCTGACGAATGCTCGGTGCATCTACGAGGGTGGCCGGGTTGCGGCTGATCTTCCCGCGTTGTTCAGCTACTTTGAGGGCGCGTGATAGTACACGGTGCGCTTTCAGGACTGTTGCTGGTGCTCGGTTCAGGTTGCGGTGGAGCTTTTCGATGTGTTCGGGGCGCAAGTCTTCGAGCCGTACCCGCCCTAGCGTGTCGTTGATGTTGTTGACTTGGGATCGGTAGGCGTTCCAGGTGCCCGGTTCTAGGCTGGGTTTGGCGATGTGCTTGAGCCAGTAGTCCAACCATTCGTGAAGGTATGGGTTGTCGGTGACGAGACCGTTTTGGCCTGCCGCGATAGCTGTCTTGAGTTTGTTTTTGGCTTCGGTTCGGGTGCGGCCTGTCACGGTTTTGTATCTGCGGCGGCCTGTGGCGGTCCAGCCGTTGGTGAATTGGCCGACCCATTTGCCGTCTTTGCGACGGAAGATCGACCCGTCACCGTCGTCACGTTTTTTAGGCGACACTGGCTTGTCTTTCTAGGTATGTGGTGATGACCCAGGGGAGCACGTCGTAGATGCGGCACCATTCGGCCACGTCGGTGATCCCGGCTGTGAGGGTGGGGTCTTCGGTGTCATGCATGGCTACTCCTCGGGGCGGCTTCTAGTCCTGTCCTTTCTGGCAGATTGACGCCCGTACGGTCCGTTTCGCGATCCTCCGGCAACCATCTGGAGAGAGCCCTAAACATGTCTGCAATCGCTTTGGGTCGGTCTCTGGCCGGTACTTCTTCGAGGAGCCGGCTGAACGGGAGGAGCACGGCGTCGATGTCTGCATCGTGATCAATTCGGGCATCTCCGAGGTCAATGTTGAGGACCTCGCTGATCATGCTCAGGATTCTTGGGTGGCCTGTCGTCTTACCGGTCTCAATGTTGCTGATGGTCTTTCGGGAGACGCCGGATGCTTTCGAAAGTTGATCCTGCGTCATACGTTGCTCCCGACGTGCATGGTAGATGCTATCGCCTGCTGATGCGGTGGTGCTCATGGGCCCTGAGGCTCAGCAGTAGTTGTCGCGGTCTGGTGCTTTGCCTTCTTCTGGGGGGTGGGCGGCTTCGCACATGAGGTCCTCTTCGGTGACATCAGCAACGGTGACCGGTCGACGACGAGCCGACAAGCTAGTGACATCCGAACGTTGCTGTCTTTCCAACGTCCTCTTGAGCTCTCGGTTATAGACCTCTTCGGAGAGCTCCATTGTGGTGTACTCTCCGAGTCCTTCCATGCCTCTCATCTGTCTGGCTTCGTCGCGGGTTACCATCCCTGCTTCATGCAGGACGTCGATGAGGTTAAGACCGTAGTGGCGACAAATGGTGAGCAGGTCTTGGATCGGAACTGTGTTGTTGGCTGCTCGACGGTTGAGGGTGGTCTGGGGGAGGGCAGTCTCGGCTGAGATTGCTGCGATTGATCGGCTGGTTAGCTTTTTGAGGGCTGTTGCCATGGTAGTCATACACCTAGCGTAAGCCTGGTACGGCTAGCCGTCTAGCCAGAAATGACCTAGATGTCCGAAATGTCTTAAAAAAAGTTCAAAAGTGGCTTGACAGGAAGTTCGAGGCTAGCTACTGTTGCCTTATTCGATTCAGAATTAGCCGGATCGAGCTAGAAGAAGGTGGATGTGAGTTACTCACTCAAGATCAAGCGTCACAACATCGAGATGCTGAAAGAAGAAGCCTGGCGAGTCATGGGCGGGCCAAAGAGGATCATTACCGATGAAGAGCTAGCAGGTTTGCTTCTCATCTCGCAGTCATCGCTTACGAGGATGAAGGGCGGCGGGAAGGTTCCCAACACGATGATCGCCGCTGTAATGAAGAAGTTTGCAGAACACCCGGAGATTACAGATGGCCTCTGGCATGTGGAAGAACCACAGATGGCGGTCGCTTCATGATCTCCACACGTGAAGGCAAAAAGAAAGCCGCCCCCGTAGGGGCGGCAATCAATGAAAGGAAGCTCTGACGATGAAGCTCTTCAAGTACAACGATACACCAATCCGCACGTTCGTGAACAGCGACGGTGATCCGCTGTTCGTCCTGGCCGACCTCTGCAAAGTGCTTGACCTTAGCAACCCTTCGAAAGTTGCCACCCAAGTAGATGCAGATGCCCTAACTACTAGTGAGGTCATCGACTCGATGGGCAGGGCGCAGTCGGCCAAAACCGTGACCGAGGCAGGTATGTACCAAATCGTGTTCATGTCTCGGAAGCAAGAAGCAGTGTCTTTCCGACGTTGGATCACTCATGAGGTTCTGCCCGCCATTCGTAAGACTGGTTCATACCAGGTCAATGCGTTTGAGCTTGAGGAGCATAAGTCGAAGGCTCGTGTGTTCGAGTCCAGGGCTCAGATGGAGTTGTGTCAGGCTGCGAAGGGTCTGATCTCGGATGACCACCTTGAGGCGAAGGCCAGGATCATTCTGGCTCGCGATATGGGTGAGGCGCCGGAGCTGGACCCTATGCGTCGTCCGTTGTATACGCAGGATTATTTGAAGGAACGCGGGCTGTCGGGGAAGTCGTTGAAGTCTACGGCGCCGGTTTTTGGGAAGCGTCTCAAGGTGGCTTATAGGGCGTTGTGCGGCCGGGATCCGGAGAAGTATCCGATGACGTTGCCGAATGGGCGGATCACTCAGGTGAACGCTTATACGGAGGCTGACCGGGGGTTGATGGACGAAATTTGGTCTGAGTATTACTCGCGTGAGGCAGTGGCGGCATGATCTGCGCGCATGAGGGCAAAAAGAAAGCCGCCCCCGTAGGGGCGGCAATCGATAAAAGGAGAGAGGTTGCGCGATGAGTAAGTGTTCGGGTATTGGCCTATTTGTGGCTGGAGCGTTGGTGCTGGATGCGTTTCATCGTAGGCGGGCAGGGAAGTGCTCGTACCGCGCAAGATTCGCATCGCGCCAGTCCTTACGTCATCGAATGTCTGATTTCGCGGATTGGCGGAACTTGCCAGCTGAGGATCTGAGTGAAGTTTTGAATCTGACGGCGGAAGAGCTTGATGTCATCTACCCGAGGACAGCCGACCAGCTCTTATACACGTTGGAGCAGACCGTCTGCCAGGAGTTGGCACAGTGGCGTAGCGAGAAGAACCTGAGTGCGGGCTTCGTTGATCGTGGGTTCGCTCTCGTCTTGGCCGTGATGCCCAGGCTCGTACGGAAAGAATTTGAGCAGTTCCGCGAGCTTCGTTACCGCTTGATCGGGGTCCTCACCGGGGAAAAGTGGGAGTGAGCAGGTCCATTTTGATGGACTTGCGTGTAGATCACGACGGCATATAGATAGTGTCGCCCGAGGGTTGTCCGGGCACACGATCGGGACGAGCAAGTTTTCGAGAGCTTCACGTGAGCGTGTCCAGGCCCTTTTTGCGTCAGGTCTTCGTCCGTAGGCCGCTGCCCACGCTTCGCGGAGTAGCTCATACGTATGGTCTGGTACTGCGTCCAGCGTGGTTTGTGCCATGTGTAGAGTTTCGGGGCGAACTCGATGCATCAGTCGGTGGGGAGAGTCCATGCTCACGGCCCAATTGATGTTTGTGGGCGCGAGGATTTCCTTCTCTAGTATCTCGGCAAAATGGTTTGGTGATCCGGAGTGGGATGGTAATTCATGGAGTGCAAAGTCCAAGACATCAAGGTACTCGTCGGATCCGAGCGATCAGGCGCGAATTCTGATGTTCTCTAGATCGTCTGGTCTCTGAAATGAGGAATCTTCGTCGTATTGAGCGGCCATTATGTAGCGCTGCCATCTGATCGTGTACTGCTCGTCCGCCAAGGTCAACCACTTGTCTAGATATTTCCAGATTCGTTTCGGTAGCTCTTCGGAGAGGGGGATGGGCTCCCTTATTCCTCGGCGCACGCTGAGAGGTTGGAATACAAGATCCATTCAAAAAATTCCTTCGTTGGTGGGGTCACGGTTGTGGTGACTTGATCTTACCGACGGAGGGGGCAACAGGAAGGAGTAGGCCGTGGTGGTCGTCTCTGAAAAGCAGAAAGCCACCCCCGTAGGGGCGGCAATCAATAAAAGGAAGCTCTGACGATGAAGCTCTTCAAGTACAACGATACACCAATCCGCACCCTCGTGAACAGCGGCGGTGACCCGCAGGTCCGGGTTACGGCGAAGGGGCTGTATAAGCTTCGTGATTTGATGTTGTACCCGTTGGAGTTGACCGCGTGATTGCTGAAGCCGACCGGGCTTACTCAATAAGTAATGCCGCTGATCAGCTCGGGGTCTCCCGAGGGACCGTGTACAACCTTGTGAACCGTGGCCACCTCAAGACGGTGAGCTATCCCGGTATTGAAGGGATGCGCATCACGAGTAAGGAACTCGCGAGGTTCCTGGATCGTTGCCAGAAGGCAACTTAATTCAAAAACCCCTTCACATTTCGAGGGGAGAGCTCTACCCAAATTCGCCTTGCTGTTCGCGGCTTGGCTTGTTCATAGGAGACGACTATGCACGCGTTTCTTGCCGGTGTTGACCGGTCGGATACTAAGAATCAGATCAGGGCGACGTTCTTGGGCAACGCCATGCACCTGGGATTGGAGCTGTCCCCTTCCAGGGCTGCCCGGCTCGCCGATAAGTACAAGCGGGGCCGACTGGACCAGTACGACCCGGACCTTATGCGAATACTGGATTACTCAGACCCCACCGGGGAACAAGCTGTCGAGAATGTGTTGGCCAGGGCGGCGTAATGAGAGGCCGCCCCTTCATGGGGGACAAGGGCCGCCTCAAGCGGGGTCTATGGGTGCCCCGCGGAACGGGATATTAGCACAACGCCGCGTACGGCGGCAGGAGAGAAGCGGCATCTCTAATTCGAGGGGTGCCACAGAAGATCAACCAAGGAGAGGGACGTAATGACTCTGTTTAAACGCAGACAGAAAACCACTGATCTCTTGAGTCTCATCCTCAGTGAGGTCCGAGGACTCAGAGTCTCCATAGACGAACTGAACCGGAACACCAGGAGTAAAAAGAAGTACCACTTTCCCGGTGGAGCCATGGTTGGCTTCGACCTCGAAGAAGCTAAGACCCGCCTCAAGCAGCGCGTGGATTGCGGCTTGGGCTTTTCGGGCGGTGGAATCGTTCATGGTGTAAGCGGTTGTCCCGTAGACGAGGTCGGCCATCGGAGTTCTCCTTCAGGTGTTGGGTTTTCTGATTCTAAGTCGGGTGAGCCGAATGACTAGACCGATGTCTGAGGAGATGACGCCGGAGGAGTATGAGGCGGCTCGTGAGGAGTGGATGCTCCGAGGCGAGGACGTCGTTGAGTCGTTGTCCGCGTCTGGGCAGCCGTTCTCGTTCGACATGGTGCGCCGCGAGCTTCCGAAGGCGTTACACCCGAATCATTATGGGCAGTTGATGAAGCGGCACCGTGTGAAGGCGTTGGTGGATAAGGTACAGGCCCGTCCGTCGAGTATCCCGACTCGTCGTGGCGGGCTTTCTTATGTCTACGTGGGCCGTGGTTGGGATGAGGTCGCATGAGGCCGTATCCGAAGCATGATTCGTGTGATGCGTGTGGGTTGCCTGGGTTGCATCACACGCATGAGACCGACAGTGAGGGTTCGGAAGAGCAATTGTGGGAAGAAAGGACTGGGAAATGATTGAGGAGTACACGCCGGACAGGTCGCGGAATGTTGAGTTGCCGACGTTGGCGGCGGCGGTACCGACGGGTGCGCATTTGAGGTTTTCGGATGGGACGGTGTGGTACTTGGACCGGACGGATCTGCGGTTGTTGATGGACACGTTGGGCTATGCCCTGGAACGGTCCGAGCAGGAGGAGCGGTCGTGTTTTGGTTCGTGATGTTTGTGGTGTGGGCCGGGTTGACCGGTTCCACGTTGTGGTTGGAAGAGTTCAAGCCCTGGAAGAGGATTCCGGGGCTTTTTTCATGCATGAAAGGAGAACGCCGTGGAGAGCACACGTAGGGCGGCACGGAGGAACAACGAGGTGGGGCGGCAGCGCGGTACTGGTTCGCCGGAGAAGAGGTCCCGGTCGGAGGTCTCCTACGGGGAAGAAGTGAACCGGTTGCATCTTGCGCTGTACTTCCGGTCGAGGACAAGACGCCGCCGGGAGGATGCAGCATGAGCGATCCGAAGAAGATTCACGAGGCACTGGCCGATGTCATGGAAGACGTCCGGGCAGTGCGTAAGGGTGACCAGAATACGCACCAGCGGTTCATGTTCCGTGGCGTCGACGCCGTGGTCAACGCGGTAGGCCCGAAGCTGCGTAAGCACGGTGTGGTTGTGATGCCGGTCGAGGTTATCGCTCGGGAGGTGGACCGGGCTCAGACGAAGTCCGGGGCGATCAACTACATCACTCGGTTGACGGTCCGGTACCGGTTCACTGGCCCGGCTGGTGACGGTATGGACGCCGTGGTGGCCGCCGAGAGCATGGATACCCAGGACAAGGGCACAGCGAAGGCGATGTCGGTCGCGTTGCGGACCTGCCTACTCCAAGCACTCTGCCTACCCACGGATGACACGGACCCGGACGCTGAGAGCCATGAGGAATCGGTGAACCCTGAAGACGAGATCCGGTCCCGGATCGAACAGGCGACCGCGCAAGGCCCGGACGCGGTCCAGTCGCTCGGGACGTGGGCCAAGGGCCGCTGGCCTGATTGGGCTTTGGACGAGTTGAGAAAACGACTCGCGACGATGAGGGGGAAGTAATGGATCAGAACATGCCTGCCGTGTTGGTGGCGTACTACATGCAACGCGAATTGAAGAAGTACCTGGACGATCACAAGGGCGATCTCATGCGTGAGCTCAACCCGGGTGATTCGGTCTCTGCCCGGTATGACTTGGATGGGCAAGAGCTGCCGTTGGGTAAGGCCACCAGGACGGAGCCTCGTCCGGCGTGGAAGGTCACCGACAGTGACGCCCTGATGGAGTGGGCCGAGGCGAACATGCCGGATCTGGTGGTGACTCAGAAGGCCCTGGACAAGTCGGGGGTGGATGAGCTGTTGCGGACGGTCAAGCACCAGAACGCGGCGATCACCAGTGAGGGCGAGGTCATTCCCGGGATCGAGTGGGACAACACGGGCGGCTCCTATGTCAGGTTCACTCCGGCGAAGGACATCGCGGAGAAACTGGCGTTGCTCAACCGTGAGGGCCGCCTGGGCGGTCTGACAGGGGAGGTGCTGGGCATTGAACCCACAGCTGAAAGCTGAGTTGGTCCGGTTGTTCAAGAGGGCGGAAGGCCGTTATGGCCCCGCCTTTTTTCATGCTCTGGACGAGGTCGCGGCCTGTCCCGCGTATCGGACTTCTCCTGGTGAGGTCGCGGAGCTGCTGGATACGGAGATCCTCGACGGCGTGGGCCAGTTGTACCGGAAGGAGCGGACGAAGTGATCCAGACCGACATCAACCGGCATTTATTGGAGTGGGACAAGATCGCTCAGGCGTACCGGTCCACGATCAACGCCCACGCCGAAGCCGAGAACACGTACAGGCAGGAGCGGGCGAAGTTCATCATCCGAGCCAAGGACGCCGACCCGAAACTGTCCCAGGCCGGGGCCGAAACCCTGGCCGATGCCGACGACCCGGTAATGACCCTGCGGTTGAAGAAGGAAGCGAAGGCCGGCGAGGTCGAGGCTTACCGTCAGAAACTCTTCTGGTGCAGGGCCAAAGCGGACTCGCTCCGGTCTGACCGTGTGGACGAGCGCGAAGCAAACCGGCTCTACTCCGAGAACCCTGCGGGGGCGTGATGGGCAAACGGAGCAAACACGATGGGTCGTTCAGTCCACAGGTCCGACAGCTCATCTACGACCGGGACGGTGGGGCGTGCATCATTTGCGGGCGACCCGCCGAACAGATCCATCACAGGCGACCTCGATCGTCGGGCGGGACGTCGCTCGAGTGGGTGGGCTCGGCATCGAACGGTATTTGCTTGTGCGCAGAGCACCACGCGGCGATCGAATCGGACCGGCTGCACGCGAAGTCGCGGGGCTGGATCATTCCGGCGACGTGGAAGACGACCGCGCTGGATAGGCCGTGTTTTTATCCGGTGCTCGGGCTGTCGTTCTATCTGGACGAGGACGGGGCGATGCGTGAAGCACCGACTGACGATCCGAACTTTTGATGCCCGCTGATGGCGGGTCTTTTTTATGCCTGAAAGGAGGCCGTGTGAAGTGCAGGTATACGAAGAAGCGTCGGTATCGGGATCGTATCGCGGCCGGTCTCGCACTGGCGCAAACCCAGTCCGCGAGGGCGAAGGCCGACAGGTTCGAGACGCGGGTTTATCGGTGCCCGTCCTGTGCAGGCTGGCACCTGACATCGAAGAAATGAAAGGAGGAAACGGTGAGCGTACAAGCCACATCATGGGTCTGGGACCATTCCCAGGCAGAGGGCAACGCACGCCTCGTTCTGTTGGCAATCGCCGATGGGGCGAACAAGCAGGGACGTCGGTCGTGCCAGTCGGCAAAAACGATTGGGGATATGTGCCGGATTTCAGGCCGCACAGTGCGGAGACACATCTCAGAGCTGTTGGATGCCGGAGAGATCGCACTGGAAGGCAAAGATGGTCTGTACCAAACGAACGTTTATTCGCTCCCCGGGATGGCGAAGTCGTTAGGACACAGCTCTGACCTAGGACAAAATGACACCCCTGTCAGCGCTGACCAGTCGTTAGGACAAAATCAGCCCTTCGGTAGGACAGAGCTGTGTCCACCTACCCCATTACCCCAAGATACTTACGTATCTACCCCAGAGAGAGACGCCGACAAGTCGGCTCCCTCTAAAGGGTCACGAATGGTCGACGGGTGGATGCCAGACCAGAAGCACATCGACAAGATCAAACAGATGCGCCCGGACATCGACTTGAACCTCGAGCACACCAAGTTCATGAACTACTGGATCGCCAAGACCGGCAAGGACGCCTCAAAGAAGGACTGGGGACGAACCTGGGAGAACTGGATGCTCAACGCCCGCGTGGACAAATCCCGGCAAGAGTACAAGCCCGGTTGGCAGAAACGCCTCGAACACGCAGCAACACAAAATCAGCAGTACAAGGCCTCGTCCGATGACGGGGTCTTTTCTATAGGAAGGTGACTATGACGCCGGAAGATGTTCACAAGTTCTTGGCGTGGGTAAATCAGCACGACCCGAGGGTTGAGACGTCTCCGGTGAACGTGGAGGTCTGGGGTCGAGCTGTCGGGGCATTCGACAACATGGTGCTCAAGGACGTGATGCTGGATTACTTCGCCCGGTCGGGGGAGAAGCCCGCACCGTCCGAGATTCGCAGACTGACGATGTCCGAGGTTGAGCGTCGCGAAGCACGACAGCGTGCTTTGGAGGGGCCGAAGGATCAGGGGCCGGGATTCGAGAAAGCTCTCGGCTCTCATCTGGATGATCCTGAGTTCCAACGGATCAGGATGGAAGCCCGTGTGCGGTGGTGCGAGACCCACGACGTCGAGCACGACGGCGACGGGTGGACCTCAGCGGACCGACCCACGACCGCCCGTGACGGGCGCACGACGGCACTGGACGGCTTCGGGCGCTTCTGACGACCCAACACCTACCCAACATATTTCTAGCCCCTCACAGGGGCTTTTTTCGTACCTAGGAGAACACACACCATGTACCAATACCGAGGGGAACGGACCCTCGACAAAGACACCGAATCATTCACCGAACTGCGCGAACAACTCCGACAAGCCGTCAGGGACCGCAACTCAGCACACAGACGAGCCACACGATACAAAGCCGAGAACGAGACCCTGAGACACGAAATCCAGCGACTCAAGACTGTTGTCGACACCCAACGCGCCACCATCGACGACCTCACCGTGAAGCTCAAGAAAGCCAACGAAGCGCAGGAAGCCCCGAACCTGAGCGCTGACTGGTTCGAGAAAATGCGAAGGTCCTACCAAGCGAGAATCGCGGAACTGACCGCCGAGAACAGCATCCTCAAGACATAGCGATCATCCAGTGGGCAGCGGCATGAAACCGGAGGACATTGTTTGCCCGGATTGTGGCCGGTCAGCGTTGCAGGTGACGTTCAATTCCCCGAACTGGTGTTCCACGTGTGAGAACTATTTCCGGCGTAACGGGCGCCGGCGCCCGAATGACCGGAAGTTGGGACCGAGTAAGAGGTTTGACCCTTCGTGCCAGGTGTGCCCGGAGTGTGGGCATTTTCGTGCGAGCGGTTCGGATCTGTGCCGGGAGTGCGAGAACAAAGCGAGGGCCAAGGATGAGCCTGTGACGACGGGGTACCGGCCCACTATCGAGGTCATCCGCGACGATCTCGCGTATTGGCTGAGGACATGTGTCCCGAGCACGATGGGCCGGGTGGTGGCATGAGCCTGTCGCTTACTGATCTGGCGAGGAGACCGGGCAGGAAAGCAACCGGGCCAGACGGTGCCGTGTACGTGTGGGACGACGGCGACCTCTGGCGGTTGCACCCTGGCCCGTTCAACGACGGCGAGTCGGTCATGTTCGACGACGACGTCAAATATTTTTACGAGCCGGTCCAGCATGGGCCGGCTCTCTTCACCGCATGGCGGAACGAATGAGGAATCAAACCGAGCAGGAGGTGATCGGTGTGGCGAAGTACCCGGATGACTACCTGCCGTTCCCGCAGGACGAGACACGGCACGAGACGAACGATTTTTGGGTTAGTGAAGGAGTGGACTGGTAATGGGGCAAGCAGAGAAGCAGTGCCAAGGTGCACTGAATATCGCAGGCGAACATTACAGGTGCGACCTACCCGCTGACCATGACGGAGCGGGACACGCGAACACGGAGGCACGGGCTATCTGGGATGACGGACCCGGTGAGTGGTCAACGGCTGCCCTGGAAGCGGGGGATCGAGCCCTGCAAAAGATTCATGACCTACAGAAGCGGATAGCCGACGACCTGGAGAAACGAAAATGACTGACCTGGACATCGAAGCAATAAAGGCCCGCTACCTGGACGTCATTGTAGGCATTGACCATGAAAACCCCTCCAAAAGCACGACAACGCAACTTGCGTACGACGTTAGCGACTTGCTCGAAGAGGTGGAACGGCTGAGAGGGCAGGTTGTCCTCGCTTATCAGGCCGGGAAACTGGCCGAACGTGGCGAAATATTCGAGAGCGAGGACGACCCAGAATGAATGATTTTGACCTGCATGCTGTCAAAGCACGAGCTAAGGCCGTCATCAAAGACAATCGACAGGACACCCCGGAAGAGAGGACAGGGCTCGTGCTCGCGGCACAAGCCCTGGAAGTTATTGCCGAGGTCCATCGCCTGCGAGACCCCTACAAGATCACCGATGACATGATCGAGCGGGCCGCGGACGCTATGTCGATATCTGAACGTGGCTACGGGACGGACTCCGAAGTTTTGCCGGGGAGTATGAGTGCCGGTTACAGGTTTCAGGCCCGCGTCGCGCTCGAAGCCGCACTAAAGGAGGACCAATGAGCCTTGTAGGACTCGCTATCCACATCGGCCTACTATCCCTGGCCACCGCGATCCTCGTACCAGCAGGTATCACCATCCTGGCAATGCTCATCTACGAGACGATCCGAGACCCCGAAAAGCCCCTCACCAACACCCCTAAGGAGGACAACAGCGTCCAATGACGCACGACCCACTACCGCCCGAGTTCTGGGACGCCTGCCTACCGTGTAGGACCGGGTACCCAGACCTCTGCACCGAAGAACACAAGCCGTCCAACCGGGCGGCATTTTTCGTACCCGAAAGGACCTCATGAACCCGTGGATCGTATGGGCAGGAGTCGCCGCATTAGCGATCATCTGCTTCACCATCAGCGCCATCGTTGCCGCCAAGAACCAGCCACCCCGCCAGCTGCCGCCGATGCAGGCACCACGGCGATGGGAGAGCAACAAGACCTACTACACCGACGATTTGCCTCAACCCGTTTCAGACCCTGAAAACCCGAAGTACGGGATTAAGGAGAACAAGAACAATGGCTAATACAATCACCATCACCGGGTACATCGCGCAGGAACCGGAACTGAGATTCACGCAATCCGGGAAAGCGGTCCTGAACTTCTCCGTCCCCGAGAACCACGGACGCAAAGACCAGAACGGCCAGTGGGAACAGACCGGCACCACCTGGCGGTCGGTAGCCCTCTGGGGCGATGACGCGGAGTATGCGGCCGAGCACCTCCACAAGGGCGACCTCGTGCAAATCACCGGGCGGGAGGAACTCCAAGAGTTCCAGCGCAAAGACGGCACACAAGGGTCGAAGCTGGCGTTCAATGCGTTCCAGGTCGCCAAGGTCCTCAAGGCACCGCGCCAGGCACAAGGCCAAGGCGGACAGGGCCAACAGTGGGGCAATGCCCAGAATCCACCTCAGCGGCCCGCACAGGGCCAGCAGGCCGACCCATGGAGCGGGGGACAGCAGCAGTCCTACGACTGGGGCAACGGGCAGGACGAGAATCCCCCATTCTGACCCGCCAGTCTAAATAAGAACTATCCAGGCCGCTCACAGTCGGGGCGGCCTGGAGCCTCACCTCTCACCGACTATCCCTGTCGCTCACTCACATGACCGCGACTCCAAACGACGCTAAGTCCGCAAGACTCGACACTTGTCTGGTTCAATGAAGGTGCGCCCGACCATTCCAGGAACGTCCAGTCAGTCATCGTGGGCCAAGCGCATGCAGAGCGCGCTTCATGCAGGGTGACAACCGAGAATGGCAAGGAACCAGAAGGACCCATGAACGAAAATTCCAGCAACTACACAATCCATGTCGGAGACGCGCAAGATGCCTACGACTCCTGGCCCAGACCAGACTGCATCATAAGCGACGGCGCATATGGGGTGCGCGGCTTCCACGGTGACACAACAGATGAAGCAGGTCTCCAGGAATGGTATTTGCCCCACATAAAAGCGTGGACGGAAGCGTCCCGCCCTGGCACTGTCCTCTGGTTCTGGGGGACGGAGGTAGGCTGGGCAACCGTACACCCGGAGCTTAGAGATCACGGTTGGGACTACGTCCAGACAGTCACTTGGGACAAAGGTCTCAGCCACATCGCAGGAAACGTCAACGGCCGCACCATTCGTCGATTCCCAGTGGTGACTGAAGTCTGCGTTATGTACCAACGTCGCTTCGAGGTTAAAGTCCAACAGGATACTCTCGATGCACAAGCGTGGCTACGGAATGAGTGGAAACGATCAGGCCTGCCGATGTATCTAGCCAACGAGGCATGCGGGGTCAAGAACGCGGCGACACGGAAATACCTAACCAGCGACTGGCTCTGGTACTGGCCTCCAGGAGAGGCTGTAGAGGCTATGGCAGAGTACTGCAACGAAAATGGCTTTGAAAGCAAACGGCCCTACTTCTCGCTCGATGGCATTAGATCTGTGCGTGCAACGGAGTGGGACTCGTACAGGTATCCATGGAACCATGTTCATGGCTTAACAAATGTGTGGACCCGGCCTCCGCTCCACGATCGGGAACGGATGAAGGGCTCCATGAAACGGTCAGCTCCCCGTGTTTACAAGCCGACTAAAGCGAGCACAACGCACCTGAATCAAAAACCGCTCGAACTCATGGAGCGGATCATCCACGCAACTACAGGCCCAGGGGACGTAGTATGGGAGCCGTTCGGCGGTCTCGGAACAGGGTCTGTCGCAGCTGTTGCCCTCGGGAGGAAAGCTTGTTTTGCTGAACTGGACCCGTATTTCGCGGAGCTGGCGGGGGAGCGATTGGTGGTCGCTAGCGAGGCTGCGACTAACGACGCTGAGGAAACCTACTTGCTAGGTGGAGGTCCCGACCAAGCAAACGTGAGACAGTTGCACTATGGTTGAACCCAATGAATCGAACCGTCGGACCGAGCCGCCTACACGGCCACAACTCGCCGATGATGACCCACGTACGTCTTTGCAAAATGGAATTCGAGCGGCGCTCCTTGCGCTTCCCGGTGAATTCCGGTTCAAACACAACGTAAGTGGCGTCGCCGCCACGGATCTGTTCAATTTAAATACGTTTCTCGGCGCAGGTATTGAACTTGAAGTTGTGCGCACACTGAACGCCTTACGCCCTATATGGGATCCGGATAATGAGTGGTCAACATACAAGTTCGAACGCTCCAATCAGGCCTTTCCTGATGTGCGGCTAGTTGATCGTAGTTCGACTACACAGGAAAATATTGCCTTAGGGATCGAACTCAAAGGCTGGTGGATGCTCGCTAAAGAGGGTGTTCCATCATTGCGGTATCAGGTTTCACCCGATGCGTGTACTGACTTCGATTTGGTATGCGTCGTTCCGTGGCACCTCTCAAGTGCTGTCAGCGGTGAAGCCATGGTTGTCGCGCCCTGGGTCGAATCTGCCCGCTACGCCGCTGAATGGCGAGACTATTGGTGGCAGCACTTGCGCACCTCTAGCCATGACACCTCGATCGACTACCCCGAGGACGCAGCTCCGTACCCGACCAAGGCGGACAGGGTGACAGCAATACCGGCGTACGATGGTGGCAAAAATTACGGGCGGCTCCCTCGTTCTAGGCCCCTCATGGACACATTCATCCAAGACACCATGAGCGTTCCAATTCTCGGAATCGCGGCCGATTCATGGGTTAAATTCCTGCAGCTGCACAAGGATAATGTTGACCCAGATTTCATCGCGAATGAACTACAACGGAGGCTGGACATAAAAAATCAGGAATTGGCACCCGACATTGCAGCACGGATACTGTCTGCGTTGGACGATATTGAGAACTTATTGCTATAGCACCTGACGCCTTCGGATGATTGATCGTTTATTTAGTCAAAACTGATATCGATGCGGGCCGCCCAACTCGGGCGGCCTTTTTCGTGCCCCGGCCACCTCCGGGCCGGGGTCAATCAGAGGAACCCATGACCCAACGCATCCACCCAACCCAAATGCGATCCTGCAATGAAGCATCTGATTCAATGAACGGTGCACCCCAACCACCCAAGGAGGCCCAGATGGCCAACGAACCCACCACAGACCAGTTCGTCCGCGACATGCTCCGTGAAATCGGCCACCCCCGGCCCTGGGAGAAGAGTTGCTCCGATGCGCCCGCATACATCTACGACGCCCTCGAAGGCGCATCGAAACGCCATACTGGCAAACGCGGACAACCAGAATTCCTCATTGAGACCGGAGAGTTCCTTCTCGTCATCGAAGATAAGTGGAGCTATGAGGATTCGGCCTTGCGCGAAGACGACAACAACATCGTGTGTACGCCTGACTCCTGCCCGGGGTACGCGCTCAACGGTGCGGCCCACTACGCCAAACATCTTGCTTCAAAAACCAAAAAGAGGGTCTTCGGTGTAGGTGTTGCTGGGAGCGAGAGTCACTACGATATGACCTGCGTTTCTGTGGGAGCCAACGGTGAACTCAAAGAACTAGCCAACCTCGAAACGCTAGCCCCATTCGCTGAAGACAGCATCGATGAATATTACAGAGTCGCAGTGTTGGGTGAGCTTCCACGTGAAGAGCGAGAAGTCCGCGAGATACGTAAGGTGGCAGCCAACCTCCACGAAGGGATGCGCAACTACGCTTCCCTGGAGAACGAAAACAAAGCGACGCTGGTCTCCGCTATCCTGCTTGCGTTGAAGTATCGGCCCGAACTACTCGAAGACCTCACCGGGGATCAGCGAAGCGGGTACCGCGACGGCGAAAAGGTCTACAATGCGGCTAAAGAGTTCTTGGAGAGCTCGGAGGCTGACCTTGGCCCGAAGCAGAAAATCGGAATCATGCTTGACCGCTTCTCATATATCAAGCGCCACGTGCTGCTGAACCAGCGAAACCGAGACCTTGGCAAGACTCCGCTCCAGCATTTCACGGAGATTCTCGACCACGAAGTCTTCGAGGCCGTCTCATCTCCTTCACACTCTGCGTTCGATGTGCTGGGTAACTTCTACGGGGAGTTCGTCAAGTACGGCGGTTCCGACGGAAACTCGCTAGGAATCGTGCTCACGCCGCATCACATTACTGACCTCATGGCCGAGCTGATCGACGTCAACAGCGACGACGTGGTGCTCGACCCAACCGCTGGTTCCGGAGCCTTCCTCATTGCCGCGATGCGTCGCATGTTTGGTGATGCGGAGAAGCGCTACAACCATAAGCCCGACCGGCTCGTCAATCACCTCAATGAGATCAAAAAGTTCCAGCTCCACGGCGTCGAGCTCCAAGACAGGCTCTTCGCGGTCGGTACCACGAACATGATCCTGCGTGGTGACGGTAAGGCGAACTTCCAGCGTCGGAGCTTCTTCGACGCCACCCGGGACGATTTCTTCCCGTACAACCCCGAGCGCCCCGGTCGTCTGGAGGGGTTCACTAAGGTTCTGATGAACCCGCCGTACTCGCAGTCGAAGGATAAGATGACGCGGCATCTGTCCGAGCTGTCCTTCATCGAGCGAGCCCTCTCGCAGCTGGAGGTCCGGGGCCGCCTCGCCGCGATCGTCCCCCAGTCCGCCATGGTCGGGAAGACTAAGGAGGACAGGGATCTTAAGGCGAAGATCCTCAAGCACCACACGTTAGACGCCGTACTCACGATGAATCCGGACACCTTCCACGGCGTGGGTACTCACGTCGTGATTGCGCTCTTCACCGCTGGGGTGCCGCACCCTGAGACGAAGAAGACAGCCTTCGTCGACTTCAAGGCCGATGGTTACAGGGTCCGCCAGCATGTCGGTCTGGTAGACGACGGGCGCGCCGCTGACCGGCGCAAGCACCTGCTGGAGGTCATCCGGGACGGCGTACCCGATGACACGTCATTCGTGGTGCGCTCCGAGGTCACGGCATCCGATGAGTGGCAGCACAGCTACTTCTACTTCAACGATCAGCCACCCAGTTACGAGGATTTCTACGCGACGGTTGCTGACTACCTCACCTGGCAGGTCGACATGCACACCCACGGACTTGGTGACCTCATTACGCCTGCCCTGGCAGTGGACGAAGCCGAGGCTCTTGTCGAGGAGGGCGTCGTCGCTGACGCGGACCTCCCGGATCTGAGGTTCGAGCCAATGTTCATCACGGATGTCTTCGAAACGATGAAGGCTGCCGGGAAGTGGTTTGACCTGAGTAAAGCTCGGGTGCGTGGCGCTCCGGCAGTCCCGTACGTCGCTCGTTCAGGTGGCGGAAACGGCATCGGATCGTTCCTTCCACACCAGGGGTTTGATGCGCCGAATGCCGGGAACGCGATCACCATTGGTGTGTCGACTTCGACCGTTTTTTACCAGCCGACGGACTTCTACACGAGCAAGGAGATTCAGGTTTTGAGGCACCCGGAGCTGAACGTGCTGAATGCCCCTCTACTTGTCGCTGCGTTGCGAGATCAGATGCACAAGTTTGCGTGGGGTAACGGTGCATCGCTGGACCGCCTCAAGGCGACCCGGGTAATGGTTCCCGTCGCGACCGACGACTCTGGTGTGCAGGTCGTCGACTGGGAGGGGATGACTGAGTACGGACGTAACTTGAGGGCACGCGCTGAAAGGAGTATCGATCGGATTGTTGTAGGAAAAATCAGAAGTTAGATGATCTAAAACCAAATATTTTTAGAGGTCGCCTTATAAGGCGGCCTTTTTTGTGCCGGCACGTCACTCAATGGTGTGCGGGCACCCGCATTTAAGGAGATCCAGATGAAACCCCTTGGCGAAGCAGACGACGCCCAGGTCGAGGCCTTCCGCAAGTACGTGGAAGGCATGCCCGACGCTGAACGGCAAAACGAATGAGCATCATCCGACAACTCGGTAACCGGAACAACAAGGAGGGCACATGACCTACGAACTGTTCGTCCCGCTCGGGTCCAAGAAGTGGATCAGCGCCAACGAGCACACGACCAGTCGTGGCGCCCGCATGGCAATCAGCCAACGCACCAAAGCATGGCGAGAAGAAACCTCCCGTCTCGCGATCGAGTCCGGGTCGCCTGTCCTCATGGAACACGCCAGGATCGACGTCTACGTCCACATGGCTACTAACCGCAGGTACGACCCTGGCAACCGGTACCCGACCGCGAAAGCCTGCGTTGATGGACTCGTGGACGCCGGCCTGGTTGAAGACGACGACTACAAGCACGTATCCGGCCCATTCCTCCACCACGGCGGCAAGGACAAGGACAACCCGGGTTTGAGGATCGTAGTTAGGAGCACCGAATGAACCACCGCATCACTGATTGGGCGCAATGGCCCGGTGCCGGTCTGCATGCCGGGAAATGCGAATGCGGAGCGGCCGCCGCGTTCGACACCTTGGACGAACTTAACACCTGGATCACTGAACACGAGGAGACACCATGACTGCACTATCCGAAGCAGTGCACGTGCTGACCGAGGACCACAAGGTCAACCCGGACGAGACCGGAAAAACCTTTAACCTGGTCGAAGAATACGCGCTACTCAAGCAGCTCAGGGAAGCATTCACCGCGAACCGGGGAACCGGGGCCGGAGCGAGCGGACCAAAAGGGCTTATCTCCTTCAACGCCCTCAACCTCTGGGAACACATCGTTACCGTTACCAACGACCACTGGCGAGGATACGGAATCAGCGCAGTGGCCCGGACGCCACTATCCGAGAGAATCCAAGATTGGGCTAAGACCGTCGAGAAAACCCCAGACGAAGCCGCCGAGTGCTTGGCTTGGGTGACCAACTGGAACCGACAAATCCGAGCCTTAGACGAATCTCGTGCAGATGTGATCGGTAGATGCCCTGAATGCGGGGAATACGAGATCGTGGTGGAAAGCGATGGGGAGAACATCTGGCAGGCCGCGGTGACCAGGGTGCAATCGAAAACATACGCATCGTGCGCTAACTGCCTGGCAGTATGGGAAGGACTGGACGCGATGAGGGAACTTGCCAGGACTATCAGACCTGTGTGATATGCTTAAATCACCTGTTCTTGGTGTGCCCAATTATAGGTCGGCTGTTCCTTTCAAGCCCCCACAAAGTGGGGGCTTTTCTTGTTGGTCATGGGTTGTCAGGAAGGCCCCGTCTACATCACGTAGGCGGGGCCATTCTGCGTTAACGCAGTTTGGCAAGCCTCTACGGCGCGGATAGCTCTGGTGTAACCGGCAGCACGACGGGTTTTGGTCCCGTCAGTCCAGGTTCGAATCCTGGGGGCTATGCCAGTACGAACGAACACAACCACAAACAAAGCAGGGGTGGTATGCGAGTTTCGATTGACGGGGTCGACTACGCACCCGCTGGTGGCGACAGTATCGGCATCACCATATCCACCCAGAACCGCCACGACATACTAGCAAGAACCCTGGCGAAGATTACCGAACACACCCCTGATGCTTGGATCGTCGTTGTTGATGACGGATCAGAGACCCCAGTCGTGGTCCCTGAAGGCGTGCACCTGATTCGCCACCCCACCCCTGAAGGGATCGCAGCGGCCAAGAATGCAGGTATTGCCGCGCTTATGGGCGCTGGATGCGAGCACCTGTTCCTGTTCGACGATGACGCTTACCCCATTAAAAACAACTGGGCCCAAACCTACATCAATCATCCGGAACCGCATCTGATGCGGATCTTCCCCGACCTGTCGGGGACCAGGAAACTTGGTGATATCGAATGCCTCTACAACGACGGGCAGACCATGGCCTACACCGGCCCGCGTGGAGTGATGCTCTATGCCACACGCAAAGTCGTCGAAACTGTCGGCGGGATGGACACAATCTACGGCAGATGGGGATGGGAACACGGGGACTGGTCCAACCGGATCTACCACGCCGGCCTGACCAGTTTCCGTTTCGCTGACGTCGCCCACGGCGATGAACTTATTTACTCACTCGACGAGCACGAGCAAGTCACCCGGGCAGTAGCAGATGACGAGCGGGCCAACCTGGCCGCGACCAACGCGACGATCCACAACCAACGGATGCGGACCTGGTACCAGGGCTACTGCCCACCGGCCCCGCGTCGGGTAGTGATCACTTCCCTGCTCACCGCCACCCTGGACCCGCAACGTGGAACCCGCATGGACGGGGACCTGGCCAGCATCAAAACATGGGCCGAATCCGTCCAGGACGCAGAACCTGTCGTGTTCGTCGACCACGAGGTCGAACCCCTGGACGGGGTCACCGTCATCCGTGTCCCGGCAACGGAAACTAACCCGTACTACCGGCGCTGGCTTCTTGCCTACCAGTACTTGCGCGGAAACACCGATATCACCCAGGCCTGGGTTACTGACGGCACTGACGTGGTGATGCTGCGGCCGCCTTGGGAGCAAATGACACCGGGCCAGGTTTATGTGGGCTCGGAACCGAAAACCTTGGACGACCACTGGATGGTCACGAACCACCCGTCACCGACATACCAAGAGTTCCTAGCAACCCACCAACACGCGACCATGCTCAACGCTGGCCTACTGGGCGGTGACAGAGCCGATGTCGCCGACTACGCCCACAAAATCACCCGGTTCTTCTTCGACCTGGAAGCCGAAAGATTCTGGGGCAACGACCACTCCACCCCAGAGACCGGCGACATGGCAGCGTTCAACATGGTCGGCTACCAGCACTTCAACCAAGAACTTGTTACAGGCCCACAAGTGCACACCGTGTTCAAAACCGACGGGCTCGGGAAGGAATACGCATGGTTTCAGCACCGGTAACCGTGATCATCGCACACCACACCCGCACAGCCCAAACAACAGCACTGGCAAAAACCGTGGGCGCGTCGAAGGTATTCGTCGATCCCGGTAACCACGGGTCCCTGTGGAACCACCGGCGCGCCCTGCACTGGGCAGCGACAACAGAGGACCGGGTGTGGGTACTCGAAGACGACGCCCTCCCGGGCCCAGCATTCAACCAGCTGGCCCTGGACTGGGGGCACCGGTTCCCACACGCGCTGATCTCCGGGTACCTGGGCAGAGGCAGACCCCCACAATGGCAACAAATCATCGAACGGGAATTAGCCACCACAACCAACAACCACATCCGGCTACCCCAACTGATACACGGCCTGTGCTACAGCATCCCACCAACGAATATCCCCACAGTCCTCGCCTCCCTCAAAGAAGGCCCAGCTGACTACGCTATCGGTGACGCATGGGGACAAGACGTCCTGTACACGATCCCCTCACTGGTCGATCACACGGACGGAACACCAGTCGAAACACACCCCGACGGGATACCAAGACAACCAGGCCGCGTCGCATGGAACCCACCCCACGCAAACCCAAACCACGAAGACCGCCTCCAACCACAACAGCCCAAAAAATAAACACCGCATGACCACATCACGAACCGGAACAAGAAAATGGCTACGGCTCGTGCAACAAGCCCGCACCAGGGCACTCGAACACGACCTAACACAATGCCCCCTCTGCCGAACACCCCTCGACTTCACCTACCCAGGCCACCCCAATAGCGCCGAAGCCGACCACATCATCGCCCACGCAGAAGGCGGACCGGACACCCTGGAAAACATTCGTATTATTTGTCGGTTGTGTAATCAGAGACGGGGCGGCATATTGGGTGCATCCAGGAGGGCAAAAAATAGGGGTGTTATTCACCCGGTACGCCCGGCCGGGAAAGTTGCCTGGTGACACACGTAGGTCACCCCAATGCGATACCCAAAACAGCGTATGAATGGGGCATAACCCGGTCCCATGTGATGAAAATCAAGCCCCCCGGGCATTGCGATATATTTTCAGACGTTTCCACCATGTGGGAACCGTTGAGGAGGTTGTGGTGGTATCAGCATCTAAGAACTTGCGTTGCGTTGACGATGGGGAGAAAAAACGTCCTCTGACGGTCTCTGAAGCCGCCGAGAGTGGGTCGCGGTTGGATGAGTTGAAGGCTATGCGGCGAATGATCGCGGCCCATTTGGATGATGGTTCCGTTGGTGGGCGTGATCTGGCGTCGTTGACTAAGCGACTGTCGGATATGTCGAAGGATATCGAAGAACTTGAGGTCCAGGAGGCTGAACGTCGTGTTGCTGAGGGGGTAGACACTGGTTATGGTGTTGCCGAGACAGAGTGGAGACCGCAAGCTATCTGAGGTTGCTCGTCATGTGATACTGCCGTCGGGGATTGTGACGACTGGTTGGCCGGGTGTAGCCCGTCAGCTGGCCCGGATGGACTACCCGTTGGACCAGTGGCAGGTGGGGCTGAATCAGGCGATTCTCGGGAAACGTGCTGATGGTCAGTATGCCTGCGGTATCGGTGGTGTTGTTCTTTCGATTGCTCGCCAATCGGGTAAGACGTATGACGTTGCGGGCCTGGTTTTCGCGTTGTGTTCTGCGAATCCTGACACGTTGGTTTTGTGGTCGGCGCATCGAGTGAAGACCCATAACGAAACGTTCCGTACTATGCAGACGCTGGCTCATAAACCCGCTGTTGCTCCGTTTATCAGGCGGGTGCTGACGGGGGCCGGCACTGAGGCCGTTGAGTTCGGCAACGGGTCTCGCATTTTGTTTGGAGCTCGCGAGAACGGTTTTGGCCGTGGCTTTGCGAAGGTCGACATTTTGGTTTTGGATGAAGCTCAGATTCTGTCCGAAAAAGCGATGGAGGACATGGTCCCGGCGACCAATGCTGCACCGAATGGTCTTGTGCTGATGATGGGTACGCCTCCGCGTCCGGGGGATCCTGGCGAGGTGTTTTCGAACCGTCGTGAGGCGGCGTTGTCGGGTGAGGATGAGGATGTTCTCTTTGTCGAGTTTTCGGCGGATCAGGATGCATGCCCTGATGACCGGGCCCAGTGGGCGAAAGCTAATCCGTCGTTTCCTCATCGAACTTCTGAGACTTCGATTTTGCGTATGCGGAAGTTGCTTGGCTCGGCTGAGTCGTTTAGGCGCGAAGGCTTGGGTATTTGGGATCGCGAGTCTGTTACTGATCGTGCCTTTGACATGGTTCGGTGGCGGGCTTGTCATGTTCCGGCTCCGTTGGGTGGGGTGGCTGTCTTTGGGGTGAAGTTCTCCGCTGATGGGTCTCATGTGAGTTTGGGGGCTGCGTTGAGGCCGGAGATCGGGGATATCCATGTGGAGGCCGTTGAGCTACGCCCGGTTTCGGAGGGGGTTGCTTGGCTGGTTGAGTTTTTGTCGGCACGTCAGGATACGGCGGCCTGTTTTGTGATCGACGGTCGGGCAGGTGTTGGGTTCTTGGCTCAAGCTTTACGTGACGAGGGCGTATCGGCGACTGCGATTATCACGCCGACGGTAGATCAAGCTGTGACCGCTCATGCGATGTTTCTTCAGGCTGTTGCTGAAGGGTTGGTGTCGCATTCGGGGCAAGTCGAGTTGGACGCTCAAATCAGGGATGCCTCTCGTCGCCCGATTGGTACTGCCGGCGGTTTTGGGTGGGAACCGATCAGCCAGGACGGCAACGTCAGTTTTGTGGATGCGGTGACGTTGGCGTACTGGGGCGCAAGAACGACAACACGTAGGCCGGGTAGGAAACAGGTGTTTTTGTGATGTTCACTGTTGATGAGGTCAGACAGCTTCGTGTTCCGGAGTTGTCTGATGAAGTGGCTCAGCAGGTCAAAGACTTGTTGACGGTGTACTCGAGGCATTATTCGGCCAATAGGACGCGGACTCTTTACTGTGATTCGGAGCAGGCTTTCATCGACCTCGGTATCGGTGTTCCTCCAGCGATTCAGGCCGCGAAGCACGTATTGGGATGGTCGGCGCAGGCAGTGAAGAAGCCTGCGATGAGGACACAGCTTGAAGGGCTACGTCTTCCCGGTGTGGATGACCCATTTGGGTTGAACGCTATTTTCGATGCGAACCGTTTTGCTTCGGAGTTCGGGCAGGCGGTTTACTCAGCGTATAAGCACGGTGTGGCGTTTATAAGCGTGGACTCGGATCCGGAAGGGGACTGCCCGGTTCAGATTGTTGGCCATTCGGCGGAAGAGGCTGCAGGGGTCTGGGATAAAAGATTGCGACGGCTACGTTCGGCATTGACGATCGCTGACGTTGATGTTGATGGGAAACCTACGATGTTTGTCGTGTATTTGTTGGATCGAACGATCACTTGCCAACAGGTTCGGGGCAGTACTTGGACAGGTCGGACTGTGATGCATCATTTGGGCCGTGTTCAGGTAGTGCCGGTGCTTTCTTGTCCGGAACTGGATGCTCCGATGGGGCGATCTCGTTTGACGAAATCGGCGATGCGGCTCAATGACATGGCGGTTCGTACTCTGGCGCGCATGGAGACGAACGCTGAATTCTATTCCTCTCCGCAGCTGGCTCTTCTGGGGGTGGACAGGGAGACCTTTGCCGGTCATGGGCTGTCGAAGAACGAGAAGTTCCGGTTGGCGGCGGACCGGCTGATTGCTTTGTCGAAGGATGCTGATGGGGACAGGCCAGAGCTGACACAGTTGCGGCAGGCATCGATGAATCCTCATGCGGATATGTTGCGTACCTTGGCGATGGCTTTTAGCGGTGAGACCTCTATTCCTCCGTCATCGTTGGGTGTGATTCATGATCAACCAGCCTCGGCTGAGGCGATCCGAGCTGCCGAGCATGATTTGTTGGTTGATGTTTCTAACCACAACAACAATATTTTTCCGTATGCGGTTAAAGAGGTCGCTGCCCTGGCGTTTTTGGCGTCATCTGCCGGTGGGCTGCGTGTGCCGGAGAATTTTTGGAAGCTCTCTGTCCGTTTCGTTGATCCGGAGCATGGGTCCATGTTCTCGGAAGCCGATGGTATCCAGAAGATTGCTTCGTCGATGTCTGAGCTGGCGAAGTGGCCAGTGTTGATGGAGCGAATGTTCACTGACGCCGAGGTGGAGCGTGTCAAAGCTGATGCGCAGTCAGCGCAGGTGGGAGACCTGATTTCTCGGTTAGGTGCACAGACAAACCCACAAGTGCCTGCTGAATCTACGGCGGGCACGGATAGTCCTGAGGCGGTGAACGATGATTCTTTCGCGGGAACTGACCGAGGGGTACCGTCGTCTGCTGGGCACCGTGAACGACGCAGGCCTGGCGGACCTAACTAGCCTGGTTGACACTTGCAACAGTCTTCCTGGCGAAGACCGGTCCGAATCGCTCATGCGTGTCCTGCCGGAGTTAGGGGCCACCTATCAGGGAGCGGCGAGTTCGGTGGCGGCACGGTTCGTCCAAGAAGCCGGGGCCTGCCAGAACCTTGCCGTGGACGGGTTCTGGCAGGCTGATCCAGACCCTCCAGCGTCGTGGCGGGCATTGATTGGTGTCGCTACGGCACGGAGTCTGGCGCAGGAGAATGCGTCGAGGCTGTTCATCGATTTCCTGGCGGGTGGGTTTACTCGCAGACTGACTGAGGTGGCCTTTGACACGGTGGCCGGTGGTGGTCAGCGGGCCGGGATGGCCTACTATCAGCGCGTTGCTAGGCCCGGATGTTGCGCATTCTGCGCCATGTTGGCCTCCCGTGGGGCTCAATATTGCTCAGAACGGCAAGCGTTGTATGCAGGTAGTGGGCCCGAGGGCACCGAGTCGAAGCTAACGGGCCGGTTCCGTAATGATGGACGCCCAATCCTCAAACCTGGTGCTGATGGCCGTGGTGACGGGATGAGAGCCTCGCGTCGGGCAGGAGAAAAATTTCATGACAAGTGCCAGTGCATTGCTGTGCCGTTGGCTGAGGGCAACCAGGTCGAACTAGACCATGCCGCACAGTCGCACTTCGAGATTTACCAGCACGCCCGCGACCAGGCTGAGGAAGCAGGGGTTATGACGGCCCAACAGAAGCAAAAGATGATTTTGAACCTGATGCGAACTTCGATGGGCACCTAAAAGTATGCGGGCTGCCGTGGTGAGGTGTGCCCGTTTTTGATCTGCGCGGAAGCGCACTGATAAGGAGGTCAGCATGGCTGAGAATGAACCCAATGAGACTAATGAAACGAGCTCTGGGGAGGGCAATGAATCGGACCAGTTGCAGGCGACGCTTCCACAAACTCTGGAAGACCTAGAGAACCTGGTGCAGTCTCGAGTGGCTCAGGAGCGGGAGAAGTTTTCCGGTCTCGATGAGTACAAACAACGTGCCGATCAGGCTCAGGCGTTGACCGTTGAGCGGGACGAGCTCGTGGAGCGGATCCGTGTCATGGAACAGGACCAGAAGCTTCGGCAGCTGCGAAATGATATTGCTGCTGAGTTCGGCCTGGACGCCGATCTGCTGCGCGGAGAGAGCGCAGAAGAAATCCAAGCTCATGCCACCTCAATCAGAAAATATTTCCCTGCGGTGCCTAACGTCCCCTCTAACGGGCGGGCGCCATACGAGACAGTGCGTGATGACCCGGCTCGTGAAGCTGTCAAAAACCTGTTTACTAACTAGTAGGAGTTCCTATGTCTGTTTTTAGTACTAAAGAATCCAAAATCCTGATGCCTCGTGAGATCGCTGATGGTATGATCACTCGCGCACAAACCTTGTCGACGATCGCCCAGCTCTCCGGCCAGGAACCCATGAAGTTTGGCAACGTTGATTACATTACCTTCGACGATTTTCCGCGTGCCGAATTCGTTGGCGAAGGCCAGGACAAATCCCCGACCACTGGCGGCTTCGGCGCGGTGACCGCAAAGCCGCATAAGGCCCAGGTCACGATGCGGTTCAACCAGGAAGTCCAGTGGATGGACGAAGACTACCAGTTGGACATCCTCAACCAGCTCGCGAATAAGGGTGCTGAGGCGCTGTCTAGGGCCCTGGATTTGGGCATGTATCACCGAGTTCAGCCTTTGACAGGTGAAGTGCTTCATGCGTGGGATAATTACATTTGCGCGACCACTAAGACGGTAAAACTTTCCCCCAAGGCCGAAGCTGACCAGGTCTTCCGCCAAGCAGCGGGGCTGCTCATCGAGCAGCAGACCCCGGTAGACGTCAACGGGTTCGCGGTCGACCCGCGACTGACGTGGGCCCTGTCGAATCTGCAGACCAAGAATGCAGACGGGTCCCCCTCAGGTGTTCAGCGTTACCCGAACCTGGGTCTGGGCACCAGTATCAGTCAGTTTATGGGTATTAATGCAGCTCAGGGCAACACTGTAGCCGGTACACCCGAAACGAAGGACACTGGGGTGCGAGGTATCGTCGGTGACTTCAAAAACGGTATCCGGTGGGGCATTCAGCGAGAGTTGCCACTGGAGCTGATTACGACCGGTGACCCGGACGGTCAGGGTGACCTCAAGCGCAAGAACCAGATCGCGTTGCGTCTGGAGATCGTTTACGGCTGGTATGCCTTCGTGGAGCGTTTTTCCAAAATCGTGGTTCCTGCGGCTGGGTCCTGAGCGCCCGGCAACACTGAAAGGTGGATCAGCCATGAAGATGCCTTTTGCCACCATTGATGATTTGAAGAACCGGTGGCCGGACTTCCCGCCCGGTGGGCAGGAATGGGCTCAAACCATTTTGGAGGATGTTTCCCAGTTCATTGTGGACGTGTGCCCCCTGGCAGCGCAGGCTCCGGAATCGACGTTGCGGCGAATCACGTGTGCGGTAGCTAGGCGGGGCATGCTGGCAGGGTCCAGCGAAATGGTAGGAATGAAAACCGCGCATGTAGCTACCGGCCCGTTCAGTGCCTCCTACTCGCCGGTGAACCCGAACGGTGACTTCTACCTGACGAAGCTGGAACTGAAAGCCCTGGGTGGTGGTGGCCGTCCCGCTGCGTTCGGAGTCTCGCTGGGACCGGAGGAGCCAGGCATAGTACGCCACCGATGGTGCGGACCGGTGACGTGTTTGCCCTGCGACTGCCCGGAAGGTGGCTGATGACTGGTTGCTACTTATTGGTGGAACGGTATACCGGTTATGGCGAAGACCGGCATCGCAACCAGATCGATACGTGGGCCGATGAAGAACGGGTTGCCGTGATCGCTATTGCACCCACTCAGAGCTCACAGACCTCTACGCAGGATCGGCCTCATGCATGTATTCAGGCCTGGGACGTTTACGCTCCCGTTGGCACAGTCATTGACCCTCGGGATCGTATGAGTTTGCCGGGTGTTGGGCGTGTTCACATGGTTGGTGGTCTTCAGCACTGGAGTCATAATCCGGCTCTTCGCATTTGAGGGTGTAGGTGGTTCCTGAAGCCGCCGGTGTCGAGCAGCGATCGGGCTATGTAGTTCGTGAGGTTCCGGAATCCGAGGGCGGAGCCGCGGAGGTGTTCCAGGCGCCCGTTGATCGCCTCTGTTGGCCCGTTGGACGTGCCGGGCCGGTCGAAGAACGCGAGGATGTCGGCGGCGCGCTGCTTGAGCGTGCGGCCGAGCTTGCGGACCTCCACGAGCGCGGCGGGGACGCCGCTGGAGACGGAATCGATGACGGCTGTCATCAGCTTCTTCGCCGTCTTCCGATCGGGTTCGCGGTAGGCAGCGATCACGCGCTGGTAGATGCCCCAGGTCGCCTCGACCTCGACGTGCTCGGAGACCGCGAACAGTGCCTCGAGACGGGTCTGCTGCCGGTCAGTGAGCAGCTGCGCGCCGGTGTGGAGGATGCGGCGGGCCTTGTAGAGCGGATCGTTTTTGCGGCCCCGCCGGCCGTGCAGGCACTGCTGGACGCGACGACGGCAGGTGTCGAGGGCGTCGCCGGCGAGGCGGACGACGTGGAACGGGTCCATCACCGCCTGCGCGTCCGGGAGCTCCTCGCTGACGGCGGTCTTGAAGCCGGTGAACCCGTCCATCGCGACGACCTCGACACCATCGCGCCAGTCCTGCGGGCGTGCGGCGAGCCAGGTCTTGAACACGGCTTTCGAGCGACCCTCGATCATGTCCAGCAGACGGGCGGGGCCGGTCTTGTCGCGGTTCGGGGTGAGGTCGATGATGACGGTGACGTACTTGTCGCCGACTCTCGTGTGGCGCCAGACGTGCTCGTCGACGCCGATCACGGCGACGCCGTCGAACCGGGCGGGATCGTCGATCAGCACTCGACGCCCTTCAGCGAGGACCGCGTTGTTCGCCGTGTGCCAACCGACACCGAGTCCGGCGGCGACGCGGGCGACGGTGAGGTGGTCGATCACGAGCGCTTCCAACGCCCACCGCATCCCGCTACGGGACAGCTTGGCTCGCTCGGGCGCCGCTGCCGTGAGGTCCTCACGCCAGGACCGTCCGCATCCTGAGCACTTGTAGCGGCGGACCCGGACCAGCAGCGTCGTCGGGCGATGACCGAACGGCTCGTGGGCGAGACGCCGCGTGTCCGTCCCGCGCGAGAGCGCCTGGCTACCGCATCCCCGGCACCACGGATCCGGCTCGGCGACGCGGCACTCGATCACCGCGCGATCCGGCTCAAAAAGCTGACCGGTGGCCACGAGGCCGAGCTCGTCGAGATGGCAGAACACGGTCAGATCAGGGGTCGCGAAGGTAGCGTGGTGCACGTCGAGGTCTTCCGGCAGATGGTCAGTGTGAGAACTTCCATCATCGGAAGGCCTCGACCCTCATCCGGCGACCGACGCGCTCAGCCACCTACCCCCTCAACTGCGAAGAGCCCATAATCCTCACGCGTTGTTTCAAGCCCAAGGTGGCATTCAGTTCAAAATTGAGCGAAGGGTCGGGTGAGGCGGGTGCGGCTGGTGCTGAATCCGGATGCGAAAGCGAACATGCTGAAATCCGCCGAGATGCAAGAAGTCATCGCTGACAGGTCCGAAAAGTTCGCGGCAACGCTGGGCTCAGGATACGAGCCTTCCGCGGTGCTTGGACGAAACCGCGTGCACGGGTCAGTGATCACGGCGACGTTTGAAGCACGCAAAGACAACGCTAAACGGGAAACTCTACTGAGGCATATGGATGGGAGTTGGCATAATTGGGATCCTGTCAAATAGTCGAAGTTCCCAGGGACATTGAAACTGACGTACTGATCGGGTTGGCCCAGTACGGGGTCCGTGCCTCAACTCTGGTACCAGCCAGTATTACCGCCGGCTGCGTGCGGGTATCACGGTTGGGTGGGAATCTGGCACCGTCTGGTTGCAGGGACCACCCTAAGGTTCTGGTTGAGGCCTGGGGCAGCGACTCGGTGGCTGCCTTTGACCTGATTACTCCGGTCTGGGCTGTCTTCCGTGCCTTCAAGGACCGTGGATTCATTCACGACCAGGCTCCGTTGGCGTGGTTGGAGCTTACTCCTGCACGGTCTCTTGACGATCAGCAGACCCCAGAGCTGTACAGGATGCAGTTTGTCGCCGAGATGGGTACCGAGCTGATGGATATGACAGTTCAGAGCACCCACTAAAAGAATTAGACATTGAGTACAAGAGACCGTCGGGCATCAGCCTCTGACGGTCCCTTCATTTTTAAGGAGAATATATTGGCTAATAAGACACGTGTGGGTGGCCCTAAAGCTGGCGGCGGGTTCTACTCTGCCCCTGCCGGGACGAGTACGCCGACAGATTGTGGGCTCTTCGCAGTTGAGGGGGTAGGTGGCTGAGCGCGTCGGTCGCCGGATGAGGGTCGAGGCCTTCCGATGATGGAAGTTCTCACACTGACCATCTGCCGGAAGACCTCGACGTGCACCACGCTACCTTCGCGACCCCTGATCTGACCGTGTTCTGCCATCTCGACGAGCTCGGCCTCGTGGCCACCGGTCAGCTTTTCGAGCCGGATCGCGCGGTGATCGAGTGCCGCGTCGCCGAGCCGGATCCGTGGTGCCGGGGATGCGGTAGCCAGGCGCTCTCGCGCGGGACGGACACGCGGCGTCTCGCCCACGAGCCGTTCGGTCATCGCCCGACGACGCTGCTGGTCCGGGTCCGCCGCTACAAGTGCTCAGGATGCGGACGGTCCTGGCGTGAGGACCTCACGGCAGCGGCGCCCGAGCGAGCCAAGCTGTCCCGTAGCGGGATGCGGTGGGCGTTGGAAGCGCTCGTGATCGACCACCTCACCGTCGCCCGCGTCGCCGCCGGACTCGGTGTCGGTTGGCACACGGCGAACAACGCGGTCCTCGCTGAAGGGCGTCGAGTGCTGATCGACGATCCCGCCCGGTTCGACGGCGTCGCCGTGATCGGCGTCGACGAGCACGTCTGGCGCCACACGAGAGTCGGCGACAAGTACGTCACCGTCATCATCGACCTCACCCCGAACCGCGACAAGACCGGCCCCGCCCGTCTGCTGGACATGATCGAGGGTCGCTCGAAAGCCGTGTTCAAGACCTGGCTCGCCGCACGCCCGCAGGACTGGCGCGATGGTGTCGAGGTCGTCGCGATGGACGGGTTCACCGGCTTCAAGACCGCCGTCAGCGAGGAGCTCCCGGACGCGCAGGCGGTGATGGACCCGTTCCACGTCGTCCGCCTCGCCGGCGACGCCCTCGACACCTGCCGTCGTCGCGTCCAGCAGTGCCTGCACGGCCGGCGGGGCCGCAAAAACGATCCGCTCTACAAGGCCCGCCGCATCCTCCACACCGGCGCGCAGCTGCTCACTGACCGGCAGCAGACCCGTCTCGAGGCACTGTTCGCGGTCTCCGAGCACGTCGAGGTCGAGGCGACCTGGGGCATCTACCAGCGCGTGATCGCCGCCTACCGCGAACCCGATCGGAAGACGGCGAAGAAGCTGATGACAGCCGTCATCGATTCCGTCTCCAGCGGCGTCCCCGCCGCGCTCGTGGAGGTCCGCAAGCTCGGCCGCACGCTCAAGCAGCGCGCCGCCGACATCCTCGCGTTCTTCGACCGGCCCGGCACGTCCAACGGGCCAACAGAGGCGATCAACGGGCGCCTGGAACACCTCCGCGGCTCCGCCCTCGGATTCCGGAACCTCACGAACTACATAGCCCGATCGCTGCTCGACACCGGCGGCTTCAGGAACCACCTACACCCTCAAATGCGATGAGCCAGATTGTGTTACCCCACTGAACGGGAAGTTTCAGCTGGTGGGACTTATTTCCGATGACGGAATGAAAGAGACGGTTGACCGGAAAACTGAGGACATCAAAGACTGGTCTGGTTCGATTGTTCGTACGGTCCAGTCGGAGTATTCGCTGAAGCTGAAACTGACTTTCATTGAGCGTACTGATCAGACGCTGAAGGAAGTCTTCGGCCAAGACAACGTCAAAATCCAAGACACCCGGGCTGGACGGGCCAGGACGATCTTGTACAACGAGAAGATGCTCGAGGCCCGGTGTTTCGTGATCGAGTTGCAGGATGGCAAGAACCAGATTCGAAAGGTCTATCCCAATGCTCAGGTTACTGATGTTGGGGATACTAAGTATGTGACAAAGGACGTGATCTCGTACGAAGTTACGATTACTGCGTACAAGGACGAGCGTGACCAGTTCCAGTACGAATACGACCTGGCTTCGGATGTTGTTGCAGGTTCCTAGGGCGATTATTTCTTTTTTGCCTTACCCAAGGAATGGGTAGGGATTGTTGATCCCCGTTTTGATGAGGCGGCCTCGGCACGGACGGGGCAACAGATATGAGCCGTCTCAAATTCGATATTCACCACGATGAAGGAGGCCAAATTATGGCTGCAACAAAGAAACCGAGTGATCATAAGCCCGCTGCAGGTGATGTGCTGACCTTTGATACGGCACGGGGCGAGGTGAAGGTTTATCCACTGCGCCCTTCGACGGGTTTCTTGCGTCGGAACCGGAAGTTGTCTCAGCAGGACCAGATGTGGACTCTGATTGAAGAATTCGCAGGGGAAGAGGCGCTCCAGACCATCGACCAGCTGGACCCTGGTGAGGAACTGGGAGAGTTCATGAAGGCTTGGGAAGAGGCTTCGGGGATTGAGCTGGGGGAATAGTTGAGCTTGCCCGGCTGATTGATCAGTACGGGCAAGCTATCGAAGCCGACCTGATTGATCGTGGGTTGCGGCTGCGTCAGGTCGGGTCGGCGGCGTTTACCTGGGGCGATTTCTTGGCGGTGGTTAAGTATTTGCCGCAAGATTCGGCGTTGCACAGGTGCCTTGATCCTGAGGGGTGGGATTGGGATGCCGGGACGCATCTGTTGGCCTGCCTGGTCGACTCGGTCCGGTGGTTGCAGTGGTCGAAAACTGAGGACGCTCAGCAGGGAATGAATGTCCCGCAGCTGTTGCCTCGTCCGCATGACCAGGACCAAGCCGGCTCGCAGCAGGACGGGATGGACCTGGACGCGGCGATGCAGTGGCTGGTGCAGAAGAACGGGCCACGGTAGCAGGTGTATCAACAGTCGGTATCTACGACGAGACCTGGCTTTGAAGGGCTTGGCCTCTTGAGAGGGAGGGTGTGTTGTTGTGGCCACTGAACTAGGTGTCGCCTACGTCTCAATTGTGCCGACGTTCAAGGGTGTTGAAGCTCAGCTGAAACAATCCTTGGGCGTGGCCTCTGACAGGGCTGGCGCCCATGCCGGGGCCCGTGCGGCCGGCTCGTTGGAAAACAGTGTCGTGACTGGTTTGGGTGGGCTTTCTGCAGCCCTGTCCCGTTCAATGGTCGGGGTTGGCGCGGGGATGGCCAGAGCGGCCGGGCTGGATCGTGCCTTCAGCGGTGTGTTCCAGGACGTGACCAGCCTGGCGAAGGGCTTTTCCCGGGGGTTGGGCGATGGTATGCGTCAGGCCCATGTCGAGTTGTCGGCCGCCGAAGGTGGGTTCAACGCGTTCGGGCGGACGGTGAATCGAGCCTGGGAGGTCTCGCGGGCCGGTGCCGGTGCGGCCACTGGCGGGGTCCGTGCTTTCCGGGGCGGGGTCGCCGATGCCGAAGGCACCGCCCAGACGTTTTCCTCCATGTTGGGGCGAGTCGGTTTCGCGGCAGGGGCCATGGGGCGATCCTTTCAGTCCTTCCACACCCAAGCTAGACCTGGGCTGGACAGAGTCGGGGCAGGACTGGGGGACCTCGGGACCCGTATGGGCAATTTCGGTGTCAAAACCGGCACAACCCTGGCCACTGTTGCTACAGGGGTGGGGGCCATTGCGATCACCGGCGGTGTAAACCGGGCCTTGCAGATTCAGGGCGCTCAGGCGAAACTGGCGGGATTGGGCCATACCAGTGACGAAGTCACCGTGATCATGCACAATGCCCTGACTGCAGTCAAAGGTACCTCGTTCGGTCTCGGAGACGCAGCCAAGGTAGCTGAAACAGCCGTGGCGGCCGGTATCCAGCCGGGCCAGCAGCTGGAGGATGTCCTTGGGACAGTCACCGACACCGCCGCTCAGGCCGGGTCCTCAATGGGGGAGATGGGATACATCTTCAATCAGGTCGCGGCCATCGGGCATGTCACCGGCGGGGACCTGATGATGCTCTCCGAACGCGGTGTACCTGCCCTGTCGTATCTGGCCGAAGAAACTGGTCATACGCGTGAAGAAGTCCGGGACATGGTCTCGAAGGGCCAGATTGATTTTCAAACCTTTGAAAACGCGATGAAACACCACGTGACCGGTGCCGCCAAAGCCATGGGGACAACGACCGCCGGGTCGTTTATGAACCTTCGGACCTCGATCGGTCGACTCGGTGCCGAGGCTGTGACGCCCTTCTTGCCGCTGGCAACTGCACTGTTTACGAAACTAACCGGTGGCTTCGATGCCATCGCGGCCAAAGCAGGCCCGGTGTTCCAGGACCTCGCAACACGATTGCAGCAGTTCAAAGACGGTTTGTCGCAACTGGGGAACACGAGTGTCCTGAGCCAGGATGTTGTGGCCAAGATGGGGCTGAACCCGGAAGGCCCGCTCGGTCAAGGGTTGGGCGGTCTGATTGGTGCTGTTCGTGGTTTCGGTGACGGCTGGCAGAAAATGGACGGGCAAGTCAGCTCGTCCGCTGTTGTCGGATTCTTCGAACGTGTGGGTGCTGGTCTGCACCGACTGGTCGATGCCTTCAGTCATCTGTCTGGTGTAGAAATGGGTGGCTTGGTGGCTGCGTTCGGGCCGCTAATGGTGCGGCTGTCGCCGGTGGTTGCGCTGCTGGAGTCGATATCCGGAAGTGTAAGTGCACTGGATGGTTTGCTCGGCGGTTTCCTGACTCATGTGCTCCCGGTTACGGGGGCGCTGGGTGGGTTGACCGGTGTCTTGAGGCTCATTGGCGGGCCATGGGGCACCCTGATTTCGTTGCTGGTCTCGGCGTATACGACCTCTGAACCTGTGCGTCAGGCCTTCGGACAGCTATGGCAGGCAATCGTGAACCTGGCCACTGTTGTCTGGGGTGCTGTCTCTCCGGCTTTGAAGCAACTGGGCGGCGACGGGGGCCACGTCGGCGGTATTTTCCAGAGCCTGGTCGAAGTCATGGCTGGTTTCCTTACCCAGGCGCTGCCGGTAGTAACCAACATCATCAACGCCCTGGCGCCCGCGATCGGGACCGTACTGGGGGTCGCTGTCCAGGTCGCGGTCAAAACAACCCAGGTTTTGGGGGACGTGATTAGTGGTTTGGCGCCGGCCCTGTCGGCGCTGGCCGGGCCGATCACCGTAGTGGCTGGTGCGATCGCTGCGGGTATTGGAGTCTTCAAGGCTGTGACCGCTGTGGTTCGTATATTCACTGGTGTCATGGGTGTGTTCAACGCTGTGATGGCAATGAATCCGGTGATGCTGATTGTCCTGGGGGTGGCCGCATTGATTGCTGCACTGGTGGTGGCGTATAACAAGATCGGTTGGTTCAAAGACGCGGTCAACGCAGCCTGGTCCGGCATTAAAACCGCTATTGATGTGGTGGTCGACTGGTTCAAAGTACATGTTGGCCCGACAATTGGTATTGTTGTCCACGCGATCATTGCGTATTACAAATTCCTATTTAGCATAGCCGTAAAACTTTGGACAGGGATTTTTGACGCAATTCGCCACTGCGTGGATTGGTTTGCGCAAACTGTTGCCCCCGTTTTTATGGCAGTTGTTCATGGTGTCGGGGACGTCTTTACGTGGCTGTATGAAAATATTATTCGGCCCGTATTCACAGCTATCATGGTGATTTTCACTGCCCTTGCGGCCGCGGTGATGACCATGGCGCAGATTGTGATTGGCATAATTACTGCAATCTTCGCCCCGATCTGGGACTGGCTGTATAACGCAGCTATTAAACCGGCCTGGGACGGAATCAAGGGGTGCATCGACGCCGTAGCCCAGTGGTTCTCGACTGTCCTGGTCCCGTTCTTCCAGGGTGCGGGCGGGACCCTGTCGGCGGTGTTCACCTGGCTCCATAACGCGGTCATCGCCCCGGTCTGGGGCGCAATCAAGGGCTGCATCGAGGCGGTGGCGAACTGGTTCCGTGACGTTGTGGGCCCGATCTTCCACAATGCGATCGATGCAGTTGGAGGCGTGTTCCACTGGCTCTACGACAGTGTCATTCGCCCTGTGTGGGATGCGATCAAATGGTTCATCGACACCGAAATCCAGGGTATAAAGATCACCTTTGACTGGATTGTGGATGTGGTTCGTAATACCCTGGGGCCGGTCTTTCACTGGCTCTACGATAATGTCATCCGCCCTGTGTGGGATGCGATCAAGTGGTTCATCGACACAGAAATCCAGGGAATCAAAGCCATCTTCGGGTGGATCATGGATTTCATTTACGGCCCGTTGGCTGATGTGTTTCATTGGCTGTATGATCATGTGATTCGTCCGGTCTGGGACGGCATTGCTTCCGCTATTCGATGGGTTTGGGAGAACATCATCAAACCCGTCTGGGATGGAATCAAATGGTTCATCGAAAACGTGCTGGTTCCGGCGTTCAAATGGATGCAAGACAGAATTGCTGACGTCTGGGACGCCATATCGAACGCGGTCTCTAAGGCATGGTCTTGGATGAGGGATAATATTCTCAATCCCATTCGTGATTTCGTGACCGGGGTGTTTGTTGATTCATGGCACCATGCAGCGGATTTGATTGCTAACGCTTGGGACAAACTGCGCGATGCAGTGAAGGTCCCGATCAAGTGGGTCGTAGATGAAGTCGTGAACCGATTCATCAACAACTACAACGGTATTGCCGATACCTGGCATGGTGAGCACTTGCAGCCTTTCGATACCAGGGGATGGTCCGCCGGTGGCTGGACCGGTCCTGGCGAGAAATACGATGTGGCCGGGTTCGTTCACGCTGACGAGTTCGTCGTCAACAAAGCCTCCAGGCAGGCTTTCGAACGTAAGTACCCGGGGTTTCTGGACACGATCAACACCACCGGCGACCTGCCCTCCTCCCCGCAGCAGACTAGAGAAGCGACTGCCAACGGGATTTATGCGGGATCAGTGCCACCGCACGGGTCGGGGTCGATCTCCTGGGGTCAGATGCAGGTTGATGCCGCGCACGCCGGGTACATGTCTTTTTCCGATCAAGATCTGTTTGGTGCCTCGGTCTCCCAAGCCATCAAAGCCTGGGTCGGCCGTTCGGCACTGGACATCCGGGTCGGTGGTAATGGCCCGGGAGTGCACAACTGGGTGCCCGGGGCCGGTGGCGGATGGGGGCTTTACCATGACGACACAATTGAGATGAACCCGAGCGTCCCAGCGAACCGGCGTGGAGGCGTTCTGGTTCACGAAATCGGCCATGCCCTCGGTCTGGGGCACGTCGTTGATGGGGACTCGTCATCGGTGATGGACCACATGATGACCGGAGGCGACTGGCCCCACGGAGGGGACTACGAAGCATTGGTCGATGTTTGGGGCCCGCCTAGCGGGCGCGTAAAAACCTACGAAAACCCGGGAGGGGGTTTTTCCGTCCTGGACGGGCTGATCAGCCACATCAAGGACATGGTTGACGGGTGGATCAATACCGCCAGGGGACACTTCAAAGACAATAAGTTCGTTGATTTGCCACTGGGTCTGGGGCAGAAGGCTATTGATGGCGCACTGGACTGGGCTGAACGGATGGCTGGAAGCAGCTCCGGGTCTTCGGCTTCGGCATGGCGTTCTACCGTGATACAGGCTCTGCACCGTGCGGGGTTGCCTGATTCTGATGATTTCGTCAATGCATGGGTCAATCAGATTGCGGTGGAGTCATCTGGTAATCCCAGAGCCGTTCAGGGCAATATCGGTGACATCAATAACGTCACTGGTGACCTGGCTGAGGGGCTGGTTCAGGTTATTGGGTCGACGTTTGCCGCCTACCGTGACCGCGGGCTGCCTGATGACCGGTTCGACCCGTTGGCGAACCTGGTGGCTGGAATGAACTACGCGAAGGCCACGTATGGGGCTCAAGGGATGCTGGGAGTGATCGGGCACGGTCACGGGTATGCCGAAGGCGGTCTAGTCACTCCGAAATTGTTTGACCAGGGTGGTGTGATTCCGGCTAAGTCTGGAGTTCAGGTCATTGATCATCGCAGAGACACCCCGGATTTCGTGCTCACGGATCGGGAGTGGGATGTAGCGCATCGTGCTATCCAGTTGGCAGAAGGCGGGGCGCGAGTTGTCATCAACGGTGGTGTTCATGGCCATGACGTCGATGCGGTGGCAGAGAGTGTGGTTCTGAGACAAAAGCAGGAGGAGGCTTTGCATGCCCTTGTCTGATCCGATCGTTACTATCAGCCGCGGCAGTGACACGGTGGTGTTGGGTCCTCGTGTGGTTGATGGGTTCCTGCTTGGGTACGGGTCCACGGGTTTGGGCATCGGTCCTGTGGATATACAGTCCGTTCCGATTCCGGCAGCGCACGGGTCACTGTTGCGGCACCGACGTGTGGGCGAAAGGGAGGTGTTTTTGCCGGTCCATGTCTTCGGCGATTCGTTTCAGGGTTGCGACATGCTCAGGGACCGGTTGTATCGGCTCTGTGATCCGGTTGCCGGGCCCGTGCGGATCTCCGTGACATCGAAGACCCGAGACGCCGGCACCCGGTGGGCTGATGTCTACTATGCCGGAGGCTTGGAAGGTGATTATTCTGGTCGGTACAACGGCACCTGCCAGTCGTTTGGTTTGAAGTTTAAGATGCTGGCACCATTCTGGTCGGCAGATCCTGTCGAACGGATGTGGCAGATTGCCCCTGGGGTGAAGCCATTCCTGTCGACGTCGTCGTCGTTTTTCCCGGTGGTACTGACGTCCTCCTCGATCACCGGCGATTTCATCATCCATGTTGAGGGGGATCAGCCGGTGGCACCGATCTGGTCCGTGAGCGGGCCAGGGGCGGACCTGCGGATTCAAACACCTGCCGGTCCTATTGGGTTCTCGGGCGAAATCAAAGAAGGGCAGATAGTTTGCTTTGATACCGCCCGAGGAGATGTCTACGACCAGGTGCAGGCTCAAGGGCAGTTGTGGTCTCGAGTGTCTTTGGATACCCGGTTGGGGTCGTTGGAGCCAGCGGCTAACCATGTGCAGGTGCGGTTTACTGGTGCTTCGCCAGCTTCGCAACTGACGCTTTCCTATCGCCCGCAGTACCTGTCTGCCTACTGATGAGGGGGTTGTCGTGGAAATGTTCGTGATTGGCCCGGATCTGGCCCCTGCAGGGCGTCTGGTCTGGCTGTCGGCGGAGATCGTGGTCAAGCTTAACGGTGCAGGGACGTTCAACGTCCAAGTGCCCGGGCATCATCCGGTCTCGGAACGTGTGGTGGAGGGGTCGCGTATATATATTTGCGATCCGGAGGGACTGAGGTTTTCTGGGCTGGTGACCACTATGGAACATTCCCAAACGCAAGACGGGGTGTTGAACCTGAACCTCTCCGGGGTCCAGGACATGGGTCTATTGAATTACCGGATTACTTACCCCGATCCATTAAACCCTGTTGATCGGCAGCAAGTGGACCATTATCAGGATTCTGGGTTTGCCGCGGATGTGATCGGGTCGTTGGTGTTGCGCAACTGTGGTGCTGCTGCTTTGCCGCAGAGACGGTGGCGTGGGTTTTGCTGGGACCCAGAGCCGGGAATTGGCCGGCAGGTGACAGTCCAGACGAGGCTGGAAACGTTGCTTTCGGTGGTTTCTCGAACTGCTGATTCTGGTGGTGTCGCGGTGGATGTCTGCTATGAGCAGGACCGGAGAATCCATGGCCGAATCAGGGAATGCATTGACCGGTCCCGCTCGGTCGTTTTTCACCAGGATACGGCCGCTTTGGGGGCGTGGACGGTCTCTCGGACGGCTCCGGAAGCTACCACTTTCGTGCTTGCCGGTCAGGGCGAGGGCAAGAACAGGATGATTCGTTCCTACGATATTCCGGTATCTGATACCTGGGGGTACCGTATCGAAGCCTTCAAGGACCAGCGTGATGCAGATGACCAAAAGAAATTGGATGAGGCGGGCCGGAAGTTGGTGGCTAAGACCGGCGGGTCTGCTGCAGTGACGATGACCATTAAAGAAACTAACCGTGTTTTCGGGAGAGATTTTTTCTTGGGCGATACTGTTACCGCTGTTCTGAGATCTGTCAGGTTCGCTGACCGGGTGCAGGCCGCGAAAGTGTCCTGGTCTGAGAACGGTCGAGAGGTCAAAGTAACAGTCGGCCCTGATCAGGCAAGGGATAATGCAGACCCACTATGGGTTCGACGGGTACGCCCGATCATTGACGCCCAACGCAAACTAGAAGCGATATAGATGTAAGAAGGCGGTGGGGGAGTTGGCGCAGACGTCATTTCCCGTGATTGACAAACCGATGACCGATGACCAATGGAAATCTGTAACTCTTGGTATTGGTGACGGGATCCTGGACGAGGGTGGCAACCCGTACAAAATTGAATTGTCTAACCAAACAGATGAAGCCACGGTTCAGGTGGACAGCTTCACGGGGTTCAATCATGCAATATTGCGTGGCTTTTACCATCATATGGATACACCAGTGAAGCTGAGTGTGCCGGCCGTGTCAGTGGAGACGACCTATTATGTCGTGCTCAGCTACGATCCCGCCGACCGGCATACTCCGGTGAAACTGGCGGTCAGAACAGACCTGGACCAGACTGGTGGTAAATACCACCTGGTGCTGTCCCGGATTGTGAGGAAACCGAATCAGTTGCTCACAGACGCGGTTCGTCGCGATGGTCGGCAAAGGATCACACCTGTGATCCAGGTCGATTATCAGGATCAACTACCTGATGCTGCTTCTGTGCTGTGGGGAACTCAAGGGCACTGTTGGAGGGAGAAAACAACGTTCCGTGCTTCGTGGGGCAAATGGGTTCCCACCAGTGGGAACATGGTCAGACCTGATCCTATTGGTGGGTGGCAACAGGTGCTGTCAACTGACGGGATACTTGTCCGTCCGACCAGCGGTGGGTGGGAGTGCACCATGGCCGGAGCGTATCTTCGTACGGCCGAGACCTACACTGTTGGGAGCTGGTCGTCGATAGGGGCGCCGATCCCCGGTGGGTATAGGCCTCGTACGAATCAATATACGACCGGGTTGTACAGTGACCGGGTGATCGGGGTGGCGGTTACCGATTCTGGCCAGATCTTGATTTCTGGTTTGGGTTCGTCCCTGGTGGTGGAGAAAGATTTTCCGGTTCATTTCAATTTTAGTTGGTTCGTTCCGGTGAACCCGGAAACCAGTATGTAGAGAAAGAAGATGGTTTTTGGATGGATCAAGCAACATTGGAGGTGTTGTTGTCGTCGCTGGCTACGACCCGGACGGGACAGGAGCGGGCAGTTTCGGAAGCAGTATCCCATACGGCATCGGTCGGGGCTGAACATGACAGGGCGAAGCTTGCCCAGGCAGTAGCGGAGGCCGCACTGGGCAGAACGATGGCTGCGATCCGAGGGGTGGAGCTGGCTATGCAACACACGGACCATGGTGAGGACGGTACTGATGCAGGTGCGTGACCCGGTCACTGGGTGGTGGCGCAGTGTCGCTGACGGGTGGCTGACTGCGGCGCTGCTGGTCGCGGTGTATGCGGCATTGGCCGCTGGTGGGGTCTGTTGCTTGCCCTGCCCTCCGGGGGCGTTGGTGAATTCGACGAGCTACTGGTTTTCCCTGGCATGGGGGTTGATGCTTGCTGTCGGTGGTGTCACGGGTGCTGTGTCGGTGTTTGGGGGCTGGTGGTGGTTGGAGAAGGCCGGGTTGTGCCTGCTGGTCGGTGGTGGCCTGGTTTATGGCGCTGTTCTGGTTGATTTCCAGATTGAGGACGGTGTGGGCAACCGGTGGCCTCAGGTGGCAGTGACGGTGGCGTTGGTGGTGTTGCTGGTGATCCGGTTCTTGCGGATCCGTCGTTACCGGATCGACCCGGAAGTCTTGGTTGAGAGCTAGCCGGAGGGGAGGGCCACTGATGTCGCAGTTGTGGTTGGATGCAGCCCCGTACCTGTTGGGTTCGGTTTCTGGCGGTGGGTTTATTGGTCTGTTGGTCAAAGGGGTCCAGGACTACCGGTCGGGCCGTGTCAGGGCTGAGGAGCGGCGGAATGTTTCGTTGGTCCAGCAGAGGGATACCGCGCTCGTCGAACGTGATGGGCAACGTGATATGGCGGTAAGTGAACGTGAGCGGGCTGACGCCGAGGCCAGGGCTCGTCGGGTGTTGGAAGAGGCGTATGCGCTCTTACGGCGGGAATGTATCACCCGGTGGCAGGTGCCTGAGGAGGATTTGCCGTCATGGCCGGAGTATTAGTGTTTGCCCTTGCCATCATGGTGGGGGTTTTGTTATATTGTACATCACATGTTGAGGAGATTCATCAGATGAAATTCGTGTTGAATGAGACGAAATATAATTCCCCGAACTATACGCCAGCGGCCCGAGTGCCGGCGGTGTACGGGATGGAACGCAAGATCACCGGGGTCACGATTCATCATTGGGGTGCTGATGGCCAGACTATCGACGGGATCAGTTCCTTCCTGTGCAGACAGGGTGGGAATACCTCGGCCCACTTCACGCTGCAGGACGGGCTGGTTTACTGCCTGGTGTCTCCGGCTGATGCCGCCTGGCACGCAGGTTCGGCCAAGGGTAACGCGACGACCATTGGGATCGAGTGCCGCCCGGAGATGACGGACGGGGACTTGCGCACGTTGGTGGAGCTGATCCGGTGGTTGCAGACCCAGTATGGGGACTTGAAGATCTACCGGCATAAGGACTGGTTCAACACGGCTTGTCCTGGCCGGTACTCAGAGAAGATCGAGTGGATTGTCGATCAGGTGAATAAGACGGATAAACCGGATAAAGGAGATTGGTTGAGTATGGCAACGCAGCACGATTTGGAAGTGGCCCTGAATAAAGTGATTCATGATAATGAGGGGTTTTTCCATGCTGTGGTAAATAAGGTCTTGCGTTCTGAGTTGCATGATTACTTGCACGAGCGGGCGCTGGCCGGGGCCAGGACGGCGTTGCGCGAAGAGTTCGATAAGCAAGGCAAGATTGGTGGGAAGCCGGTGACGGGCAAGACCAGCGTGGTTCAGGAAGCTGCGTGGGCGGACGCGAACTTCCGGGCGGTAGAGGGCAAGTCCGGGAGCTGATCTCGTGGTCGATGCATTCCGAAGCGACACGCCGTCGCAATTCGATTTTGAGTGACACTCTGATATAGTTTCTTATTGCCTAGCTCATGGGTTCGGGTAACCTTTGAGGATTGTGATTAATCGCTAGGTGGCGGGGTGGGGTTTTCGTTTTTCCGTTTTGGGTACGGGGAGCGGCGACCTCGCCCCGTTTTGTGTCTTCGCCGTTTGCTTCGAGTGTGTCTCTGCGTAAGCCCCACTCGTGATCCTTACGAGAACCTCTAGATGGTTCTGTGTTTGGGCCGCAATGCGGGTCTCCGTTTATTATGCACCTTTGGGTGGAGGGCCCGGTGTTGCGCGTCCTGAGTTTATGCTCCGACCACGCTTAATACATCGATAAGAGACAACTTGTGACTACGCATTAGGGTATAATCGATCTTGTCTAGACGATTTCGTATTCACATTACATGGCTAGACATGGTGCGGTCCCTTGTCTGGGTGGTTCCTATAGGGGCCGCACCTATTTCTTGATTGGACGTGTAAGATCCCCCCATCGGATCTACAGTAATTACGGGTGCCGGCGACGGGATATTTCCTTGGACCGTTTCGTTGCTCGCAAAGACAAAGAAGCACCTACCCTATCTTGGGCAGGCGCTTCTTTGTCTTGAGATTAGATTTAGTCGTTTAGGTGCTGGATAGCGTAGTCGGCTTCGCCAGGGGAGAAGCCCTCGGCATCTGAGATGAGTTGCCCACGTATTGCGTCGGGAGACAGTGACATCGTTTTGACATAACTTTTGGCCTTCGTCAAGGCAGCTTTATCCCAATCTGTATTATCGACATTGTCGATGGCGTACTGTGCTGCCTCAGGTGTAAATTTATCTACATCAGATGTTAGCTGCTTGAACAACCCTTTTCTGGACATATGTAAAGTCTCTAAATAACATTTACCTTTTTTCAATGCTAACGTGTCCTCGGGCGGGGCGTTACCCGTGTTGTTAGCAGCTGTGGCGTCGGAAAGGTCGAGATCGGGGTCTGGGGCAGTTGCTGATGCAGCTACTGTTGAGGCTGAAAGGGCTTGCTGCTCGGTACCCTCAGATTTGACGTTGGCGGCGATAACCCCGGTGCTGACGACAATGGCCGTCAGGCCCAGAAAAACCAGCTGGATATAGAGTCGCCTCCGACCAATCTTAGGGGGATGGTATTGGGTGCGCTCGCCGGGCCATGGTTGGTCCACGTTCTGGTTTTTGATGGGGGGAAAATGTAGCTTGCTCACGAAATGATCCTCGATTTAGGGGCAGGCGAGTAACTTCCACGCTTAGAACGATGAGGGGTGGGGCATCAATGGCGTTGCCCAGCTGAGGCATTGCCTATGAGATTGAGCCAGCCGATACAAAACTCGGCGACGAAGAACCCTGCAGCGACAACGATGAGGGTGGTGACGGCCATGAGAAGCAGGAGTAATCGCCATGTCTGCCATTTCTGGTTAGTGTCATCTTGGTAAGGTCTGAGGTCTTGCGGTTCCATGGTGGAAGGCGAGGATTTCCATGGTTCGATGCTGGGTGGTTGGCTCATTATGATCCTTGATCTGGAAGTTTCAAATTTGATTGTATGGTCCAGGTGCCAGGTTCAGTAGGTCGAATTATGTGAAGTTCGTCTCACTTGCTGAGCGCCATGTCCACCCATCAGTGGGCTGTTCGTCTGAGCAGGGACACAGCCAGGCCCCAGGGTACGCTTCTGTTGCCGGGGACATTTTGCAGGCCGACCCGAACCTGGATGGTTCGGCGAAGGTGGGTACGGTCTAGCCGATCCTCCCATGTTGCTAACTGGGCTAGACGCAGTGCGGCCCTGATTGTCAGATCATGTGGTTCTCAGGGGCTTCAAAGACTGGACTGGGCGTGCGTCTCGGCCGCTCTTAGACTTGCTCGAAAAGCTGCAGAGACGCAAAGGACCCCCCACTCACCATACGGTGGGTGGGGGGGGCTTTGTTCGTGTCTAGACGGGGTTAGTCGCCCAAGTGTTGGACTGCGTAGTCGGCTTCCTCAGGGGTGAACTTATCCCCGACGTCTGACGTCAGTTGACCTCGGATTGCTTCTGGCGACATGTGCATCGTGTCCTGGTAGCTCTTGGCTGCTTCTAGTGCGTTCTTGTTCCAGTCGATATTCAGGTTGTCGATCGCGTACTGCGCTGCTTCGGGAGAAAACTTGTCGGCGTAGGAGGATGTTAGCTGGTCGTATACGCCTTGTTTGGACATGTGCATTGTCTTGGCGTAGGATTCGCCACTCTTTAGGGCTGACTTGTCTTCTTTGGGCACATCGTCGCTCTGATTGCCCTTTGGGGCTGCGGCTTGCTGAGCCTCTGGCACATCCACTACCTGCGACGACGGGGAGTTTGCATCAGTCTTGGATTCCTTCTTGGATTCCTTCTTGGGTGAGTCTGGTTTGGCAGGTGCTGCATCTGCTGTCTGCGATGTGCCGCTGGAGTTCGAATTGTCATTCGAGCCGCCACTGTTCGCCATGGTGATGATGGTGCCAATGATGATTACGACAACGATGATGCCGAGGCAGCCGAGGCACCCGAACAGGCCCTTGCGTTTCTTCTTGGGCGGTTGCTCGTTGCCGGGTTGTGGTTGCCATTGCTGTTGGTTGGGATGAGGGTGGTTCTGCGGGTCGTGTGGGTTGTCGGACATGGTTTCTTCCTGCCTGTCGTTGAGTGGGGCAGAGATGATGATATGCCACAAATTTGAATGAGTGTGTCCGGGGATGGAGATTTTGGGGCACTCGACGATCCAGTTGACGATGAACACGTACTCGCATGTGGTGCCGGAATTATCCGAGGCGGCGGCGGAAGCGATGGACCGGGCGTTGCGCGGCTTAGGGGCGTGACTAATTGTTAGTCACGAGTTAGTCACGCGGCGTGAACACGGGTGAACAGTGGTAAGTAAAAACCTTGATTTTGCAAGGGTTTTGGACGGTAGTCGACACCCCTAAACCCCCCTCTGGAGCACTCAAAATGCGGTTCTTCACGGAGTGTGGGTTCGAGTCCCACCTTGGGCACCAGCAGGTAAAAAGCGAGCCTTGCACGGTACACAACGTACTGCGCAAGGCTCGTTTTTCTTTGTTTGCCGGCCACGATATCGATCGGGTGAGTTTCACGGCGCGCGGTTTTCACGCTGTGCGTCCCTTCTGGGTCAGTCGGAGAGGATCTTGCCGGCTCACCTTCCCCTTCTTGCGATTCCAAATGGTCACATCGTCCGGTCTGTCCGGTCGCTGTGCGGCGCCACGCCATCACCTTGAACGTTCTCTGCAAGGCGATTTTGTGTCGGATGACGGGGTAGATGGCGTCGAATCGCCCGCGCATGAGTTCTGCGAGGTCATAACCGGGTGGGCAACAGTAGGCGGGTGCTTGGGCCACCTATAGGCATGACAAGTACAGGGACCGGGAGAATTTGGTCAGCCAACGGTATGTGCGAGGGCATCGACGGTCAAGTAAGCCAGCGGTTGAAGAAGATACCGACGATTCTGGAAAAACGGCTCATCGCATTTGAGGGTGTAGGTGGTTCCTGAAGCCGCCGGTGTCGAGCAGCGATCGGGCTATGTAGTTCGTGAGGTTCCGGAATCCGAGGGCGGAGCCGCGGAGGTGTTCCAGGCGCCCGTTGATCGCCTCTGTTGGCCCGTTGGACGTGCCGGGCCGGTCGAAGAACGCGAGGATGTCGGCGGCGCGCTGCTTGAGCGTGCGGCCGAGCTTGCGGACCTCCACGAGCGCGGCGGGGACGCCGCTGGAGACGGAATCGATGACGGCTGTCATCAGCTTCTTCGCCGTCTTCCGATCGGGTTCGCGGTAGGCAGCGATCACGCGCTGGTAGATGCCCCAGGTCGCCTCGACCTCGACGTGCTCGGAGACCGCGAACAGTGCCTCGAGACGGGTCTGCTGCCGGTCAGTGAGCAGCTGCGCGCCGGTGTGGAGGATGCGGCGGGCCTTGTAGAGCGGATCGTTTTTGCGGCCCCGCCGGCCGTGCAGGCACTGCTGGACGCGACGACGGCAGGTGTCGAGGGCGTCGCCGGCGAGGCGGACGACGTGGAACGGGTCCATCACCGCCTGCGCGTCCGGGAGCTCCTCGCTGACGGCGGTCTTGAAGCCGGTGAACCCGTCCATCGCGACGACCTCGACACCATCGCGCCAGTCCTGCGGGCGTGCGGCGAGCCAGGTCTTGAACACGGCTTTCGAGCGACCCTCGATCATGTCCAGCAGACGGGCGGGGCCGGTCTTGTCGCGGTTCGGGGTGAGGTCGATGATGACGGTGACGTACTTGTCGCCGACTCTCGTGTGGCGCCAGACGTGCTCGTCGACGCCGATCACGGCGACGCCGTCGAACCGGGCGGGATCGTCGATCAGCACTCGACGCCCTTCAGCGAGGACCGCGTTGTTCGCCGTGTGCCAACCGACACCGAGTCCGGCGGCGACGCGGGCGACGGTGAGGTGGTCGATCACGAGCGCTTCCAACGCCCACCGCATCCCGCTACGGGACAGCTTGGCTCGCTCGGGCGCCGCTGCCGTGAGGTCCTCACGCCAGGACCGTCCGCATCCCGAGCACTTGTAGCGGCGGACCCGGACCAGCAGCGTCGTCGGGCGATGACCGAACGGCTCGTGGGCGAGACGCCGCGTGTCCGTCCCGCGCGAGAGCGCCTGGCTACCGCATCCCCGGCACCACGGATCCGGCTCGGCGACGCGGCACTCGATCACCGCGCGATCCGGCTCAAAAAGCTGACCGGTGGCCACGAGGCCGAGCTCGTCGAGATGGCAGAACACGGTCAGATCAGGGGTCGCGAAGGTAGCGTGGTGCACGTCGAGGTCTTCCGGCAGATGGTCAGTGTGAGAACTTCCATCATCGGAAGGCCTCGACCCTCATCCGGCGACCGACGCGCTCAGCCACCTACCCCCTCAACTGCGAAGAGCCGGAAAAACTTACAGAGCGTGAAACCACCACAGATCTATCACGACTTCACGATATCGGCGGTTGTAGGGTCATCGTCGGGGACATCGCAACTGTGAGAAAACTCGAGGATCGCATCCGAGATGACCCGAGGAACAAGCTCGTAAAGGCTAGAGATTACATCGAAACCCCGAGGTACTCAGGCTACAGAGCAGTCCACCTGGTGGTGTCGCGCAACGATTCACTACCCATAGAGATCCAGCTACGCAGCCAGATGATGCACCGCTGGGCGGAGACTGCGGAAGGGTTCTCGAAAGAGCTCGGAATCAACCTGAAACAAGACGGCGACCACATTGTCCAACGCTTCCTCGCAGTCGCGTCAGAGATATACCGCTGCCTTGAAGTAGGCAGTCGCATAGAACCTTCGGTCAGGGACAGATACAATCAGCTACTACCCGAGGTCCGAGCGATCCTAGACGAACGGTCGCAGCAACCTCTCTTCTAAGGAGCAATCATGAGCGAGATCAATCATTTCTTGTTGGTCTTTGACCACAGGCGCGACGAGCTCATCGACCTGCGGGAGTTCGCTGGAGACGGCGACAACGCAGTGGCCGCATACTCAGAGACGGAGAGCAAGTACTCCACTGATCCGGCAATCGACATCGTCCTGGTGGGGTCCGATTCCCTTGAAACCGTCAAGGTAACTCATCAGAACTACTTCACCGGGATGTCAAAGCATCTCATGGCCGAAGCCATGTCTATCGACTTCTAGTCCTCTGCCGTCAGCTTGTAGCCCTCCAAGGTCACGATGGCCGTCGCAGCACCAGGTGCTTCGCCGAGCCTGCCATATTCAGGCCCGCCGGGACCGCTGGACGTAGGAGCCGTACAGCGTGCGATAGGCGGAGGGGGACAGGCGCAGGAGAAGGCCCGCGGCACCGAAGAACGGGGCCGTCTTGAGCGTCCTCAGCACCAGGGGCAGCCGCAGGGCCTCCCGGCAACCCTTCACATAGCCGCGCAGGTTCTCCGGCTGCAGCCTGAGGGCGGTTTGTGCGGCGTTCAAGAAGCACAGAACCCACGCGACCGCGAGGGCGTTCTTCTCCGTCTCGGTTCCCAGGTGTGCATTCGTCGTCATCTTGAGGTGCTCGACATGGCGCCAGCAGTCCTCCAAGGGAGGACAGGCTGATGATGTGACGGGCGATTCGTCGACCGAGTACCAGTGCAGGGCATCGCGCAAAACCTTCACCCTGCGTGCCCGCTTGAAGGCCGGGACCGTGAACGCTTCGTCCTTGATATTGCCGATCGGAGGAAAAGTCACGCCGCGAATGCGGCTTGCCCGATAGATCTTGTCCCAGGCGTAGGGAGTCATTTCGTCCCGCAGCACCTGCAACATCGCATCGTGGCCGGTGCAGGTCCCCGGTTCACCCCGGCGTCGATACGTGGTCTCGCCCGATTCGTGGTGCAGGCAATGCGCGCACACGATCACATCGCTCGTCGGCGTCACCGCGTTGTGCATGGTTTCCAGGAACGTCGGCGTGTACTGGTCGTCCGAGTCGAGAAAAGCAATCCATTGCCCCTCCGCCTCCCGGAGCCCACGGTTCCGGGTCTCCGCCAGACCGAGATGCTGTTGATTCTCCAGGTAGCGGATTCGGGGGTCCGGATGGTCCCCGAGGTATTGGGCGACCACCAATTTGAGGTCATCGGGTGATGCGTCATTGACGATCAGCAGTTCGAAGTCCGGGTCCGTTTGGCCCGTGACACTCTTGATGGCGCGTTCGATCGTGCCCGCCGTGTTGAAGGCAGGCATGATCACACTCGTTCGAGGTGACATGATGTGTGGTTCTCCCGTGGTTCTAGACGGTGATTCGACTATACGTGGGAGGAGACCACGGCTGGTCCATTGTGACGCCGATCGCTCTTCACGTGCGTCCGGCTACACTATGAGCATGCCCAAGGAACCACGTGACCCCCGGCTCGCGCCGTTCTGGGAGGACGTCCGGCGAACGGTTCCCGACCTGCCGAAGGAGCCGCCCGGTCGGGAGCACGTATGGGCCTTCGGTGCCACCGCTGAGCAAGCCGACGAACTGCTCCGTCTGGTGCTCGAGGGAACCAAGACGGGTACGTCGAGCTCCCTCTGGGACTACGAGGCCGACCAGGAATCCCTCCCGCGAATGGGCCAATACGACGTCGTCCTGGACGGTTCGGGCACAGCCCGCGCGGTGCTGAGAACCACCCGGGTCGACGTCGTGCCGTTCGGACTGGTCGGCGAAGACCACGCCTTCGCGGAGGGAGAGGGGGACCGCACGCTGGCATTCTGGCGAGACGTGCACCGCGATTTCTTCGAACGGTTCGCCAGCCACGACCGAGGCTTTCGTGAGGACATGCCGGTGGTCTGCGAACGCTTCCGCGTGGTGTATCCGGCCGTTCGCGCCTGACCGGGCATTGCCGGGCGTAGTCGGCGGCCCCTCAGAATCCGCCGTCGTTGTACACGAATTGCCCTCCGACCACCGTGGCCAGCGCCGAAACGTCTCCGGTGTCTTCGGCAGCGGATCCCACGATGTCGCGATCGAGCACGGTGAGGTCGGCGTCCATGCCGGCCCTGAGCGTCCCCAGGTGGTCTTCGTCGTGGGTCAGGTAGGCGCTGTCCGAGGTCAAGGCATGCAGCGCCGCCCGCTGGTCGATCCGCTGGTCCTCGCCCAAGGTGGAACCGCCACTGGTCCGTCGCGTGACCGCGGTGTGGAACGTCGACAAGGCATCCATGGGCGTGATCGGGCAGTCGGAATGCATTCCGAAGTGCAGCCCGCCCTTCTGCGCATCCCGCGTCGGGTCGATTCTGGAGGCCCGATCGGCGTCGATGAATTGGTCCCGATGACGGTCTCCCCAGTAATAGATATGATTCGCAAAAATTGATGCAACGGAATCAGATTCGACCAGGGAAGAAATGTCTTCGACCGACGCCATTTGAAGATGTTCGAGCCGGTGCCTGGGGTCTTGCTGCCCCGACGTCTCGCGCAATGCTGCGAATGCGCGGGCCACTGTCGAAATGGCGAGGTCGCCGTTCGCATGGACTGCGCATTGGCCCCCGGCGTCGTCGATGTGCCGCAGAATATCCACGAGCTCTTCGGGGGAATAGAGAAGCTCGCCGCATTCGGTGTCGAGGCAGGAATACGGTTCTTTGAGCGCTCCGGAGAGACCCTGAATTGAGCCGTCGGACCAGAACTTGGCGCCCGCGACCCGGTAGTTTCCGGATGCGGGCTGTGCGAAGAGGTCGGGTGAATCGTTCAAGTATTCCTGGGCGAGATCTGCCCTGATATATCCGGTGACCCTCAACGGGATATTGCCCTGGTCGGCCAGCGACCGCCATGTCCGGAGTTCGTCGTCTCCCGCCATGATTCCGACGGCGAGGTCGTGGATCGAGGTCATGCCGCGTCGGATGGCGACGTCGGCCGCTTCTCGTGCCGCCTGTTCTATGTCGGATTCCGAGGGCTGTGGCATCGCGTCCAGCGCCGCGTGCACGGCTCCCATTTCCCACATCAGACCGGTCAGTCTTCCGGATTCATCACGGATGAAGTGGCCGTTCGCCGGGTCCGGACGGTCCTCGTGAATGCCGGCCAGGTCGAGGGCCTTCGAATTGGCCACGACGAAGTGGGCCGAAATGTGCGAGATGACCACGGGCACGTCCACGCTCACGGCGTCCAGGTCATCCCGGGTCGGGTGACGTCCTTCCGTGAGCAGCGTGTTGTCGTACCCCCATCCCCGCAACCACTGCCCGTCCGACACGGACGCCAGGTCGGAACGGAGGGCATCTTGGAGATCCGCGATGGAGTATTCACCCGTGCTGCGGCAGTCGGTCCAGTTCTGGGTCAGGCCGAAGAAAATGGGGTGGACATGGGACTCGATGAGACCGGGGACGACGACGGCGCCCTCGAGGTCCACCTGCCTGGCTCCGGACCCGGTGGCCGCCCGGGCCTCGTCAAGAGTACCGGCCGACAGCACGCGGCCCTGGTCCACCGCCAAGGCCTCGACCGGCTCGCTCCAGGCATCGGTGCGGATGGTTCCGTTGAAGAACGTGGTGGCTGGCATTCAGGAGGACCTCACTTTTTTTTGCTTGTCGTGCGCGTATCCGGGGAGCTGGTACCTCCCCGCAGTGCGATGGACCGGAGAGCTTTGGGGGCCGGGGCCACGAACCTGCCGATGAGGATCACCAGCAGGTTGGCGGCCAGCGCGGGAACTCCGATATTTGACCCCGCCGAATGTGGCACCCGAGACGTAGAAACCGATCGACGCGACCGAGCCGACCGCGAGCCCGAGCGCGATAACACTCGGCCTGACCCGGGCGGGGAAAATCATGAGCGCCACGGGGACAATGAACTGGGTGATTCCGTAGTAGGAGGTGTTGATCAGCGTTCCCATGATCGAGGGAGCGGCGAGGGTCAGCACGATGGAGATGGCCAGATACACGAAGATGACCGCCTGAGTGAGTGGCTTCTGCCTGGCCTCACTGACGTGGGGGACGATGTTCCTCGATACCAGCGTGCCGATGACAAGCGCTGATGCCGCAAGCACGACGATCGCGCACAACGCGGCGCCGCCGGCGACCAGGCCCAGCAGCCAGTCGGGCAGCAACTGTCGGGCGACCTCGATGAAAGCCAGGTTGGTGTCCGCCCCGCTCAGCCCGGGGGCCGCGGAGATCGCGAAGAAGGAGGTCAACAGCAGGAACGGGTACATGAGCATGTACAGCGGCATGGCGATCTGACTGCGCCTGATTCCCACGGGTGATTTTCCGCTGACCACGGCTTGGACCACGAAGGGGAACATATAGAAGCCCAGAGTCTGGAACAGCAGCGTCGAGATCGTATTGATCATGGGCGGCCCGGCGGGGATCGTGCTGTGGGAGGACCCCAGATCGGCTTCGGCGACGATGGTCGCGACGTTCGGCCCCTTGCTCAGGACGAAGACGGCGACCAAGACGATCACGAAAACCAGCGCGAAGTCTTTCAGGAAACTCACGTAGGCCGGTGCCCTGATTCCGGACAGCAGCACGAACACCAGGGATATGCCGACGCCGATCAGGACCGTCACCAGGGGACTCAGCCCCAGACCGAGCCCGCTGAGGGCCACTTCGAGGCCGGTCAATTGCAATTGGGCCCAGGGGACCATGAACACGACACCGAGCACGGCGGCCGTCAGTTCCAAAGTCCGCGAGTTGAAGTGACCCCGCAAAATATCCGGCAGGTTGACCGCATCGTATTTGCGGCCGGCCTTCCACAGCAGGGGGAGGAGGAAGTAGCCGATGGGATACCCCAACAGGATGTATCCCATGAACCAGACGGAGTACATCACACCGTCTGCGTAGACGCCCCCGGGAAATCCGATGATCGTGCCGATCGAATAGACCTCGCCCACGACCATGATGAAGATGACGATGGAGCCGAAGCTTCGACCGCCGACCATGAAGTCCGAGGTCGAGGAGCCGGCGCCGACTCGTGAATACAGACCGAGACCGACGGCGACCAGCAGGACCAGGATAAACATCGCAATGGTCATGAATGCATCTCTCCGGTCTGCTCGTCCACGTCGTCGAGCTGGTAGTCGGCGTCCTTGTCGAAGAGCCGCCAACTGATCCACATGGCCAGGCTCATGAACGGAAACATCGCAAACATGAATGCCAGGACCGCGGGTATTCCGAGGAACTTCGCGGGTGAACTGCCGAGAAGCAGAATCCCTGTGATCAGAAGGATCCCTGGCACGATGAGCGCGATCGTCACGCTCGCCATTCTGGGAATCATTGCCCCTCCTTGGATGTAGGCCTGATCACAGTTCTATGCCCTGTCGCACTGCGGCACAAGGCGAGATACTTTTTCGCTGACCGTACGATCACAATGCGCGCGGAAGCCCGCGCACCGTGATAGTGCGCGGGCGGACGGCCTGGGAGGGGTGATCTGGGAGGGGCGGTCGGGGAGGGACACGCGGAGTGACTCCGCCGCGCGTAGTCTGTTGTCGGTCAGCTGTGCTGAAGGGTTTTCAGCAGTGCAGCGCCTTCGTCGGACAGCTCGACCCTGTTGCTATCCCACGGATAGGGGACGACGGGCAACTGCTCGAAGTCGACGTGGTCGCGTTCCACGGTCGCGAAGGCATGAAGGAGCGCCGTCAGGTCGGAAGGATTCTTGAGACCGTCGTCGACCGTTATCGCGGAGGACGCCTTGTCCAAGATGTCGAACATTTTCATCGGATCGCTCAGGACAGAATCCTTGTCGGCCTTTTTCAGAATCGCTTTCATGACGCTTTGCTGATGCCCGATGCGGGCAAGGTCGCTCCCGTCGCCGATGGCGTGCCGGGTACGGGCCATGGCCAGGGCATCCTTCCCGTGCAGGGTATGGCAGCCGGCCTGCACCTTGAGGTTGGCATCGGGGTCGTTGAGCGCTTCCGGCAGGCACATGTCGATGCCTCCGAGGGAATCGACGATCGATATGAATCCTCCGAAACTGACGTCGACGTAGTGGTCGAGTTTCATGCCCGTCAGGTCGCTGACCGCCGCGACCAACTGGGAATCACCTTCTTCGAGCAGAGAATTGATCTGTATGGGCTGGTTGGGGTTCGACGAGTACTCCGCGGACCCCTTGGGCGGGGTGACCATCGTGTCACGAGGGATCTGAACACCCGTGGCCTTGTCGTGGGCCGCATTGAGATGGACCACCATCATCGAGTCGCTGCGGCGGCCCTCGGCGTCGCCCGCCTCGATCGATCCGTCTCTCTCATCCGAGCCCACGACCAGGATGTTCAATGGACCGTCCATATCCGGTGAGGAATTCAGCCCATCCACGGCGGTCGACCGGACGTTGTTGGAGAGGTGATGAACGACGCCGATGCCGGCAATCGTCGCGGCCGTGACCGTGATCGCCGTGGTTGCGGCCGCGATCCTGAAGCCTTTTCTGGCGTACCACGGACGTCGCGCGGGCGGGGGAGCCACCGGGAGGCTCTCGGTCGGGAATTCGTGCTGGCTGTTCTGGTGGCCGTAGGACATAGGCAATCCTTGCGGTGAGAAGAAAGGAAAGCGGGGGAGCGGAGAGCGCGGGGGACGCTGCGTCCTGCATATCGAATTCAATCCAACGTTGCTGGGGAAAGCGTGGAAAAAGCGTCGACGTTCCCCCGAAGGTTGTCAGGGACAAACCGTGTTCGGCAGATCATGCTCGTCGAGAAAAATGGGGCGTCGAGTTGCTCACCGTGTGGAGGGAGGTGTTGCATGGGTCGAGTCGCGAATGGAGGACAGGAATGGCGATCGCACTCTTGCTGGGCGCCAGCGCAGCCGCAGCAACTCTCATTGGCGGGCTGGTCGCCATACGGGTCCAGGACAGGAAGCACCTGGTCCTGGGCGCCGCAGGAGGCGTGATCCTGGGCGTCGTGGCCTTCGATCTCCTGCCGGAAGCCTTCGAGGGGAACACCCAAGAGCTTTTCGGAATCCCATGGGTCATGGTGCTCTTTCTCGCCGGATTCATGACCATTCACGTGGTGGAAAAATCCCTCGAAATGCACAGCGCCAATGAGGAGCATTACGCCCGGCATAGTCACTCCTTGAAACCCTTGGGGCTGCTCGCGGGCGGCGCGCTGGTTGCCCACAGCTTCATGGACGGGCTCAGCCTCGGCGTCAGCCTGACGGCAGGAGCGGGGCTGGCCGTCACGGTAGGGATCGCCGTCCTGGCCCACGACTTCGCCGACGGGTTCAACACCTTCACGCTCACGGCCATGTTCGGCAACGGCCGGCGGCGCGCCGTCGTCGTGCTGGTCCTCGACGCACTGGCTCCGATCGTCGGCGCCGTGGTCGGGTCGGCACTGCATCTCAGCCCGTCTGCTATTGCTTTGTACCTCGCCTATTTCGCCGGATTCCTGCTCCACATCGCCACGAGCCACATCCTGCCCGAAGCCCACGCCGACCACCCCGCGTGGGGGACGCTGGGGGCCACCCTCGGCGGCGTCGTCTTCATGGGCGCCATCATGACGGTGGCCCACTAGGACGCCGTACTGGCCACGATGCTTCGTCGGGGCCAGGGGGACGGTCGTAGCTCCCGGCCGAAGCCCTGAGCCTGTCTTCGGTCGATTCTGAGGCTCAAATAAATGACCTGAAAATCCATCGGTAAGTCACAAGCCAGTAAACAAAATCCCCATTTTGTTCTTCATATATAACAATTTTATAACGATTCAATCTCTTCCTAGTCGCTTTTCTGTGACAGATGCTACGGTTCGATTTGTTGGACAGTAAACTTGACCCGGGAGGACTAGTGAACACGAAAAGCGGCAGAATCACCGCAACAGCCATTGCAGCAACGTTGGCCGTCTCCAGCCTGGGGCTAGCGACTGCCCCCGCCCACGCAACCCAGTCCAGCCCAGACAATGGGGGAACCTGCTCCGTAGCAAACACATCCTCCACCCAGCAGGGATCGACAGACATGAACCTGCTCAGTGGTAACGAACCCAAGAACCTGACCGACAAGGTGGTAGCAGGTATGAATGACGGGACTTACACCAGCCACGCAGGGTCATCATCTTTGGACTTCAACAGGACGAAAGTCTACAAAGTAACTTCCGGCGACCAGACGTTTACATCCGTCACGGTGCCGACCAATGGTGACTACACAACGACGAGCAACTTCACTGCCCTCTTCGACAAAGATGGCAATTCACTCAACTACAGTGAAACGGGCTCATCGCATTTGAGGGTGTAGGTGGTTCCTGAAGCCGCCGGTGTCGAGCAGCGATCGGGCTATGTAGTTCGTGAGGTTCCGGAATCCGAGGGCGGAGCCGCGGAGGTGTTCCAGGCGCCCGTTGATCGCCTCTGTTGGCCCGTTGGACGTGCCGGGCCGGTCGAAGAACGCGAGGATGTCGGCGGCGCGCTGCTTGAGCGTGCGGCCGAGCTTGCGGACCTCCACGAGCGCGGCGGGGACGCCGCTGGAGACGGAATCGATGACGGCTGTCATCAGCTTCTTCGCCGTCTTCCGATCGGGTTCGCGGTAGGCAGCGATCACGCGCTGGTAGATGCCCCAGGTCGCCTCGACCTCGACGTGCTCGGAGACCGCGAACAGTGCCTCGAGACGGGTCTGCTGCCGGTCAGTGAGCAGCTGCGCGCCGGTGTGGAGGATGCGGCGGGCCTTGTAGAGCGGATCGTTTTTGCGGCCCCGCCGGCCGTGCAGGCACTGCTGGACGCGACGACGGCAGGTGTCGAGGGCGTCGCCGGCGAGGCGGACGACGTGGAACGGGTCCATCACCGCCTGCGCGTCCGGGAGCTCCTCGCTGACGGCGGTCTTGAAGCCGGTGAACCCGTCCATCGCGACGACCTCGACACCATCGCGCCAGTCCTGCGGGCGTGCGGCGAGCCAGGTCTTGAACACGGCTTTCGAGCGACCCTCGATCATGTCCAGCAGACGGGCGGGGCCGGTCTTGTCGCGGTTCGGGGTGAGGTCGATGATGACGGTGACGTACTTGTCGCCGACTCTCGTGTGGCGCCAGACGTGCTCGTCGACGCCGATCACGGCGACGCCGTCGAACCGGGCGGGATCGTCGATCAGCACTCGACGCCCTTCAGCGAGGACCGCGTTGTTCGCCGTGTGCCAACCGACACCGAGTCCGGCGGCGACGCGGGCGACGGTGAGGTGGTCGATCACGAGCGCTTCCAACGCCCACCGCATCCCGCTACGGGACAGCTTGGCTCGCTCGGGCGCCGCTGCCGTGAGGTCCTCACGCCAGGACCGTCCGCATCCCGAGCACTTGTAGCGGCGGACCCGGACCAGCAGCGTCGTCGGGCGATGACCGAACGGCTCGTGGGCGAGACGCCGCGTGTCCGTCCCGCGCGAGAGCGCCTGGCTACCGCATCCCCGGCACCACGGATCCGGCTCGGCGACGCGGCACTCGATCACCGCGCGATCCGGCTCAAAAAGCTGACCGGTGGCCACGAGGCCGAGCTCGTCGAGATGGCAGAACACGGTCAGATCAGGGGTCGCGAAGGTAGCGTGGTGCACGTCGAGGTCTTCCGGCAGATGGTCAGTGTGAGAACTTCCATCATCGGAAGGCCTCGACCCTCATCCGGCGACCGACGCGCTCAGCCACCTACCCCCTCAACTGCGAAGAGCCTGATATGGCGAGGGCAGGCACTGTCGACGAGGCGGCAAGCACCGGGGCGGACCACAGGGCGCCTTTTGCCAAGGTTCGACGTGACAACGTGTTTTTGTTGACCGTTTCCATAGCTTCCTCAATGACCGTGGGTGTGTGACGTCAAGGATTCTAGTTTCGGAAGCCAAGCGTCACAAGAAAATAGCGTAGCCATGAAAATGTGCACATTTCAGGATTAAGGAATTGCATCAACCAGCTTCGCGTTAGGCCGGACGAGCGCATTTCTGCAGGTCAACGAGGAGTTGAAATTCTTCTAGCGGCCAGTCGGTCATTCTCATGGGTAACAAGCGATGCTATCGATTGCCTCGACCCAAGCCAATGTGTGACGCAAAACACAAAAAAGCGCGCACTGTTGCCGCCTGAAGGCGTGTCATGCGACTCCCGTTCAGGCGAACTTGTGAAATTCTATTTGAAAAATTGAATATATTGCAAACCCATCGCAAAACGGCTCTTCGCAGTTGAGGGGGTAGGTGGCTGAGCGCGTCGGTCGCCGGATGAGGGTCGAGGCCTTCCGATGATGGAAGTTCTCACACTGACCATCTGCCGGAAGACCTCGACGTGCACCACGCTACCTTCGCGACCCCTGATCTGACCGTGTTCTGCCATCTCGACGAGCTCGGCCTCGTGGCCACCGGTCAGCTTTTTGAGCCGGATCGCGCGGTGATCGAGTGCCGCGTCGCCGAGCCGGATCCGTGGTGCCGGGGATGCGGTAGCCAGGCGCTCTCGCGCGGGACGGACACGCGGCGTCTCGCCCACGAGCCGTTCGGTCATCGCCCGACGACGCTGCTGGTCCGGGTCCGCCGCTACAAGTGCTCGGGATGCGGACGGTCCTGGCGTGAGGACCTCACGGCAGCGGCGCCCGAGCGAGCCAAGCTGTCCCGTAGCGGGATGCGGTGGGCGTTGGAAGCGCTCGTGATCGACCACCTCACCGTCGCCCGCGTCGCCGCCGGACTCGGTGTCGGTTGGCACACGGCGAACAACGCGGTCCTCGCTGAAGGGCGTCGAGTGCTGATCGACGATCCCGCCCGGTTCGACGGCGTCGCCGTGATCGGCGTCGACGAGCACGTCTGGCGCCACACGAGAGTCGGCGACAAGTACGTCACCGTCATCATCGACCTCACCCCGAACCGCGACAAGACCGGCCCCGCCCGTCTGCTGGACATGATCGAGGGTCGCTCGAAAGCCGTGTTCAAGACCTGGCTCGCCGCACGCCCGCAGGACTGGCGCGATGGTGTCGAGGTCGTCGCGATGGACGGGTTCACCGGCTTCAAGACCGCCGTCAGCGAGGAGCTCCCGGACGCGCAGGCGGTGATGGACCCGTTCCACGTCGTCCGCCTCGCCGGCGACGCCCTCGACACCTGCCGTCGTCGCGTCCAGCAGTGCCTGCACGGCCGGCGGGGCCGCAAAAACGATCCGCTCTACAAGGCCCGCCGCATCCTCCACACCGGCGCGCAGCTGCTCACTGACCGGCAGCAGACCCGTCTCGAGGCACTGTTCGCGGTCTCCGAGCACGTCGAGGTCGAGGCGACCTGGGGCATCTACCAGCGCGTGATCGCTGCCTACCGCGAACCCGATCGGAAGACGGCGAAGAAGCTGATGACAGCCGTCATCGATTCCGTCTCCAGCGGCGTCCCCGCCGCGCTCGTGGAGGTCCGCAAGCTCGGCCGCACGCTCAAGCAGCGCGCCGCCGACATCCTCGCGTTCTTCGACCGGCCCGGCACGTCCAACGGGCCAACAGAGGCGATCAACGGGCGCCTGGAACACCTCCGCGGCTCCGCCCTCGGATTCCGGAACCTCACGAACTACATAGCCCGATCGCTGCTCGACACCGGCGGCTTCAGGAACCACCTACACCCTCAAATGCGATGAGCCCGCAAAACGAGGGCTTCGTGTCGCGGTGGGAGAGGTGGGTGCGACGCGGGAAAACACAGAGATCACCGTGTTTTCCCACGTCCGCCGCATCCACGGCGTTGAGGCAGCGGCCTTATTCGCAGGCCACGCCGTCGCCGTCACGGTCCAACTTGCTGCTGTAACCGGGGGAGCCAGCGTGCAGTGGCGCCGCGCCCGCGGCCTTGGCTGCGGAACAGTTCGGGTAGGAGGAGTCGCCCTGGGCTGGTGCAGCGGGTTCAGCCGGAGCTGGAGCGGCAGGTTCCGCGGGCGCAGGCTCGGCAGGGGCCGGTGCAGGTGCGGGCGCCGAAGAGGTTGCCGCCGGAGCCGGTTGCTCAGGCGCCGGTGTAGCCTCCGGGGTCGACCCCGTCGTGGTCCCGACTTCCGGGGCGTCGTCGCCGGTCGGCAAAACCTCGCCGGGGCATCCTTCGAGAACGCCCGCGATGGCGTCCTTCTCCGCCTGGGTCACCCACAGGCGATAGTTGGTCTTCACCGCGACCTGACGGGACACGTAGTCACAGCGGAACTGCTTGTTGGAAGGCAGCCAGGTGGCGGCGTCGCCGTCGCTCTTGCCCTGGTTCGTCGGGCCATCCACGGCGAGGAGGTTCAGCGGGTCGTTCGCCAGCTCCTTCTTCTCATCATCGGAGAGCTGCTGGGCTCCCGTCTGCCAGGCGTTGGAGAGGCTGACCACGTGATCGATCTGCACCGCGCTGCTCGTGGATTTGCCGGCTGTGAAGGAAATGTCCTTGCCGGTGTAGGGGTCAACGAGGTCGCCCGACGTCACTTTGCAGTCGTGGGTGCCGGGTTTGTGGGACACCGAGGTCAGATCGCGATTCAGAACATCGTTTCGGGTGTCGCACCCGTTCCGGTCCGTATCGGCCCAAGCATGCCCGAAATTCTTGCGCTTGTATCCCGTCTTGGGGGCCTTCCCCTTGACGGGCAGGGCCTCGAGGGCGGTGAGGGCATCGTCGGAACCGGAGCCCTCGACGTCCGACACCTGCGTGACGTGAGTCGGCGAGGCAGAGTCCGACGCCGCATCGGCGGCATCCGAGGATGCATTGGTTGCGCAGCCGGCGAGGGCGAGGACAAGGGCGACGCCGGCGCCCGCGACTCGCACGCCGCGACCGCGTCGGGCAGTGAAATCGGGCAGGGGGAATCCAAGAAAAGAAGACATGGGTGGCTCCAAGTGAAGTGAGGGACATTCGAAGTGTATGGCCAGAATGCGTGGGAATAGGCATCTGACACGAAGTACTTCGTGTCGTGTCTTGCGGCGATGCTGTGCAGCGCCCTCCGGGCTCTCGGGAATCAGCTCTTGGCTGATCGTCAACTGTGGGGACGGCCACTAGGGTTGATGGTGTCCTGGTTTCCACGGGAACCGAAGTTGCCGCGGAAACCGCTGCAGTCAAAGCAGAGGAGAACCATATGGCTGAGACGACATCGATCACAGTCACCCGATCCATCGACGAGCCGTCCGACAAGATCTTCGACCTCCTGAGCAACCCGGAACGCCACAACGAGTTCGACGGGTCCGGCTACGTGGTCTCCGACGACAGGACCGACCGCATTCAGAAGTCCGGCCAGGTATTTCGGATGAACATGAACGGGCCGCACATGGGCGGGGACTACAAGACGGACAATTACGTGACCGGCTTCGACCCGAACAAGCTCATCGCCTGGCAGACGGCACCGGCCGGCGAACAGCCTCCCGGCTGGGAGTGGACGTGGGAGCTGCAGTCGCAGGACTCGGACCAGACCGAGGTGTCCCTGACCTACGACTGGTCCAAGATGGACCCGCAGGCCGCTCAGGACCTCGGTATGCCGCTGGTTTCCCAGGAGCAGCTCGAAGAGTCACTCGAGCAGTTGGCCAACGCGGTTTCCGGGGAGTAGTCGCCCGAAACCCGTAACCACGAGCAACCCGTGGGCCCGGCGTCGTCTCGCGCGAGACGGCGCCGGGCCCACGTCGTTTCGGGAAGAGGGGGGGCTCGTGCGTGGCGTGGGGGGTCGCCCGATTGAGTGCTGGTTTCCGGTCATTCGGGCGGGGCCTCTGGCTGAGGTTCTGTGGTGGATCCCCGATTCGGTGGCGGTCTCCGTCGTTAGGTGGCGGTTGAGCCGCCGCCTAACGGCGGAAAACGCCTCTCATTCGGGTAAGCGCCACCCAATGTGGCTCGATAACTCTCCGGGACCTCGTCGTGGCAGGGCGCATCGCGTCGACGTCGTCGTCGGTCCGGTGGCGGCTCGGGCGAGGTGGCAACGGCGTGCGCCCGGCGTGCCGAGGTGGCAACGGCGTGCGCCCGGCGTGCCGAGGTGGCAGTGGCGTGCGGAATTCGAGCCGAAAACCGCACAAATGTGCCACCTCGCGGGGGAATCGTCCCGAAATTGCCACCTCGATCCGGGAGCGTGCACAAATGTGCCACCTCGCGGGGGAATCGTCCCGAAATTGCCACCTCGAGCCGGGAGCGTGCACGAACCTGCCACCTCGAGCCGGGAGTGTGCACGAACCTGCCACCTCGCGGGGGAATCGTCCCGAAATTGCCACCTCGAGCCGCGAGCGTGCACAAACCTGCCACCTCGCGGGGCCGCACCGCGAGGCGGCACATTTGTGCATATTTCGCCGTGCAACATGCACAAAATTGCCACTTCGCGGGTCGGACCGGCACGAATCTGCCACCTCGCGCCGCCCGACGCCGTCTCGCCCCCGTGACCGAGGCACGCGAGAAATCGCCCGAGTGCGGCGGAAAGACGAACAATCCCAGCATCCCCGCCACGAAGGGGATTGACGCGAGCCAGGACACAGGGGCGACGCGTCGGCGCGGGATTGGACGTAAACTGGCCTCTCAACCTTGAACGACGTCCGAGCTGGAAGGCCAGACCGGGCGAAGACACCACGTCAGAGGAGTACACCGTGACCGAGCCGACCTCTGAACAAGAGAAGTTTGACGTCGAAGAAGCAGCACCCGTCGAAGAGGGCCAGACCGAGAAGCGCCGCGTCGTCGTCGCGGAGGACGAGGCGCTGATCCGTCTCGATATCGTCGAGATCCTCAAGGGGCAGGGGTTCGACGTCGTCGCCGAGGCCGGCAACGGCGAAGAAGCCGTGGAGCTGACGCGGGAGCACGACCCGGACGTCGTCCTCATGGACGTCAAGATGCCGAAGATGGACGGCATCAGCGCGGCCGAGGCCATCGCCAAGGACCGCATCGCCCCCGTGGTTCTGCTGACCGCATTTAGCCAGAAGGAACTCGTGGACAGGGCCACGGAAGCCGGCGCGATGGCGTACGTGGTCAAGCCCTTCACGGAAAACGACCTGATTCCCGCGATCGAGGTCGCCGTCAGCCGTTACGAACAGATCAAAGCCCTCGAAGGTGAGGTCAGTGATCTCAAGGAGCAGTTCGAGACCCGCAAGCTCGTGGAACGTGCGAAGTCTCTGCTCATCACCAAGATGGGACTGAGGGAACCGGAAGCATTCCGTTGGATCCAGAAAACCTCGATGGACCGTCGGCTCTCGATGCGTGAGGTCGCCGAGACCATCGTTTCCCAGGTGTCCTGAACCGGCCCGTGGGAGCTTCCTGAGGTGACATCCCGGTCAGGCGTCCCGCTCGGGAACGAGGGTCCGGACCAATCCCTGCCGCCTGTGATTAGGATTGGTAGGTGACTTCCGCCCCCGAGACAACGCCCGACGAGGAGGCCACCGTGGCCGATCACACCCCCGAACCTGCCGATCCCGCCGAGAACGCGGGGGAGCGCAAACGACTCCTGCTGATCGACGGCCACTCGATGGCCTTCCGGGCGTTCTTTGCGGTGCCCGCAGACCGCTTCACGAACTCCGAGGGTCAGCACACCAACGCGATCCACGGATTCACGTCCATGCTGCTGACGATGGTGCGCCAGTTGCAGCCGACGCACATCGCCGTGGCCTTCGACTTGAGCGGGCCCACCTTCCGCTCGGAGGAGTACACCGAATACAAGGGCGGCCGCGCGGAGACTCCGAAGGAGTTCTCCGGGCAGATCGAGTACATCCAGAAGGTGCTCGAAACCCTGAACATCCCGTGGATCACGGTCGAGGGATTCGAAGCCGACGACATCATCGCCACCGGATCCATGCTGGCCGAACAGGCAGGGGCCGACACGGTGGTCGTCTCGGGGGACAGGGACGCGTTCCAGCTGATCTCGAAGAACACCCACGTGCTGTACCCGACCAAGGGCATCTCCGAGATTCCGCCCAGAACAGCCTCGGACATCGAGGAAAAGTACGGCGTCGGCCCCGACCGGTATCGCCACGTGGCCGCTCTGGTCGGGGAATCCGCGGACAACTTGCCGGGCGTTCCCAAGGTCGGGCCCAAGACGGCCGCGAAGTGGATCAACCAGTACGGCGACCTCCAAGGCGTCATCGACCACGCGGACGAGATCGGCGGCAAGGTCGGCGAGAACCTCCGGGCGCATCTCGACGACGTCCGCCGCAACTTCCGTCTCAACGAGCTCAAACGCGACATCGAATTGCCTCTGAGCTTCGCACAGATGGAGCGGAACGAACCCGACCTCGAAGCGATGGACAAGCTCTTCGACGAACTCGAGTTCAACCGGATTCGGGAACGGGTCCGGGCGGACCTCGTCGAAACCGAGCCTGAGCCCGAGATCGAGATTCCCGAGCGCCGCGACGTCGTCACCCCGGACGACCTCAAGAACCTGTTGGGAAGCAAAGGAACCGCAGTCGCCCTCACGCTGGAGACCGACTACCGGGCGGGCGACGTCGTATTCCTCGCGACGCGTGAGGCCGTCGGATCGGTCCGTCTCGAGCAGGCCGACTCCGACCTGTCCGGTGCCCTCGCCGACGCATTGAAGGACCGTGGCGACGACCTGCTGGTCTCCCACCTGAAGGAGCTCGTACGGTCCCTGCGGGAGGTCGGCTACGAACTGCCGGATACCGGACGCGATCTGGCCCTCGAAGCTTTCGTCCTGCGTCCCGGAGCGCGCGGGTACAGCCCCCAGGAACTCGCGGCGGAATTCACGACGTACGACTTCGGTGCGAAGCCCAAGAAACCGACCGCCGCAGCCCTCAAGAAGGAATCCGACGAGGTGCGGGAGAAGAACACCGCGGCCGACCTGGACAGGTTCGCGGCTTCGGCTTGGCTCATGCACGACGTCGCCGAGGCCGTCTCGGCCCGCCTGGCCGAGCACGAATGGGCCACCACGATTCTCAAGGACATCGAAGTTCCCCTCACGCACGTGCTCCTGGCGATGGAGACCAACGGCATCGCGATGGACGTCCAGGAGCTCGACACCCTCCAGGACGCCTTCCAGGCCGAAATCGATACTGCGCAACGCAACGCGGACCAGGTGGTCGGCGAGGCCGTGAAACTGTCCTCGCCGAAGCAGTTGCAGACCGTCCTGTTCGAAACGCTGGACCTGCCCAAGACCCGCAAGATCTCCTCGGGCTACACCACGGACGCCTCGTCCCTCCAGGAGCTCATGACCAAGCTCGAACCCGGGACCAAGGGGCACGACTTCATGGGCTACCTGTTGCGGTACCGGGAGTTCAGCAAGCTTCAGCAATTCGTGACGGGACTCAAGGACGCGACGACGGCGTCCAACCGGGTGCACACGACCTTCGGGCAGACGACGGCAGCCACGGGCCGCCTCTCGTCCATCAACCCGAACCTTCAGAACATCCCGGGTCGGACGTCCGAAGGAAAACGGATCCGCAATTCCTTTGTCTGCGGACCGGGCTACCAGACGCTCCTGACCGCGGACTACTCGCAGATCGAGATGCGGATCATGGCCCACCTCTCCCAGGACGAGGGCCTGATCGAGGCCTACGAATCGGGGGAGGACCTTCACCGGTTCGTGGGTTCGCAGGTCTTCGGCGTGGAAACGGCGGACGTGACCTCCGAAATGCGTGCCAAGGTCAAGGCCATGAGCTACGGGCTCGCCTACGGGCTGTCCAGCTACGGCCTGTCCAAGCAGCTGAACATCTCGGTCGATGAAGCCCGCGGCCTGATGAGCAACTACTTCAAACGCTTCGGTGCCGTGCGCACCTACCTGCGGGAAGTCGTGGACGAGGCGAAAAAGGTCGGCTACACCGAGACGATGTTCGGCCGGCGTCGCTACCTTCCGGACCTTGACTCCTCGAACCGGCAGGTCCGCGACAACGCCGAACGCGCCGCTCTGAACGCGCCCATCCAGGGGTCGGCCGCCGACATCATCAAGATCGCGATGCTCGGCGTCCATCGTCGGTTGCAGGAGGAGAAGCTCGAAACCCGCATGGTCCTCCAGATCCACGACGAACTGATCCTGGAAGTCGCCGAGGGGGAGTACGACGCCGCCGAAGCCATCCTGCGCGAAGAGATGTCCACCGCCGTCAAACTTCGCGTCCCGCTCGAAGTCCAGGTCGGCCACGGCCGCTCCTGGAACGACGCCGCCCACTGACCGCTACGAGACAGGAATCATGAGGAACCACATGTCCCTGAAACCGTTTGAGCTGAGGACCATCGTCGATGGCGACGGGAAAGCCACCGACGAGTACCGACGTTTCCACGCCCGAGTCGAACGCGGATTCCACGAAAAGCCCGGAACGCCTGAGGTGCAGGACTACGTGGCCGGGCTGTACCAGGACGCCGGGTTCGTGCACCGCGGGTTCGTGGAGACCGAGGACGCTCCCGAATGGGCCGGTGAATCGTCCCAGCCGGTCGCCACGATCGTGGGTTTCCCCCGGCGTATGGAAGTTGGCGAGAAGGCGGTGGGCCTCTGGGCGATTTCGGAGGTCGGGGTGTCGTCCTCCTACCGGCGTCGTGGGCTGTTGCGCACCATGATGACCAACGAACTGACCGAGGCGCAGCGTGACGGCTACGGGCTCGCGGGACTCACCGTGTCCGAGGGCGGAATCTACGGTCGGTTCGGATTCGGCGTCGCGACGCGAGTGGGTACCTACGAACTCGATCTCCGGCGTCGCCCGCGCATCCTGCCCGGCGTCATGGAATCGACGGGCGCTGCTTCCGGCCGGGTCGTGGAGGCGGACCCGCAACGAATGCTGGATCTGGCCGAAGACATCTGTGCGCAGTCCGACGCCGGCCGCGCGGGCAAGATCAACCGGCTCAGGGGGCATATCCGGAATTTTTTGGGGCAAACCAGTCTCGACAAGGATTCCCTCGATCCGGTCCGGGGCAGGGAGGCGTTCGTCTACGTCGGGCACTCGGGGCCCGAAGGGTATATGACCCTTGACCACGAGGGAATGGACTCGGACCCGTGGAAGGCCAAGATCATCGACGTCCAAGCCGTCACACCGGCCGCGTGGGTCGGCCTGTGGAACCACCTGTTCAATGTGGACCTGCTGGAGCTCGTCGAGTTCAAGGATGCCCCGGGTTTGGCCCTGTCCTCGATCCTCGAGAACCCTCGTGCGGTGACGGCCAACCGGGAAGCCGACCTCATCTGGACCCGGATCCTCGATGTCGTGTCCGTTCTCGAATCACGGCGGTACCCGCATGACGGAGACATCGTCCTCCTGGTCGATGACCCCATGGGCCTGGTGACTGGGGCCTACGCGATGCACATCGAACAGGGCACGGCGACCGTCACGCCGTCGTCCGACGTGTCCGGAACACAAGATCGCGGGGATCGGGCCAGGGACGACGTCGCCCTCGCGCCCAACGCGCCGCGCGTGCGCTTTCCGGTCGACCGATTGGCCACCGCCGTGTTCCGCGGCTGCGAGATCGAAGCGAGGCTCGGCGTCGTGGTCGGCGACGGGGCCGAGGAGGCCGCCCAAATTTTCGCTGTGAACCGCGAACCGTACTGCGATTTCGAGTTCTGAACGCGAGTCCTTCGTCCAGCACATTGCGCGAAGGACGTGAGGTGTGACGAATTACCCTTTCGAAGGGCATGAAACCGCGCATGACGGGCATCTGTGCGTTGACCGGACTTGCATCAGCCCATAGACTGAGTGGGCGCATCATCTGCGCACAGTCCAATAAATGTTCGGCTTCGCGAAGCAACCGTCACAGGACGCGGTGGAGCCGACCGAGTAAGCAAACTATCCACATCGGAGCCCCTACTACATGACCACCAACACCCCGCAGGTCGCGATCAACGACATCGGAACCGAAGACGAGTTCCTCAAGGCCGTTGACGAGACCATCAAATACTTCAACGACGGCGACCTTGTTTCTGGCGAAGTTGTCAAGGTCGACCGCGACGAAGTTCTGCTGGATATCGGGTACAAGACCGAAGGCGTCATCCCCTCCCGCGAACTTTCCATCAAGCACGACGTCGATCCCGGTGAAGTTGTTGCCGTTGGTGATGAGGTTGAGGCTCTCGTCCTGACCAAGGAGGACAAGGAAGGCCGCCTGATCCTGTCCAAGAAGCGCGCTCAGTACGAGCGTGCCTGGGGCGACATCGAGAAGGTCAAGGAAGAAGACGGCGTCGTCACCGGTACCGTCATCGAGGTCGTCAAGGGCGGCCTCATCCTCGACATCGGTCTCCGCGGCTTCCTGCCCGCATCCCTCGTTGAAATGCGCCGTGTGCGTGACCTGGCTCCGTACATCGGCCAGGAGATCGAGGCCAAGATCATCGAGCTGGACAAGAACCGCAACAACGTGGTGCTGTCCCGCCGTGCATGGCTCGAGCAGACCCAGTCCGAGGTCCGTTCCTCCTTCCTCAACAAGTTGGAGAAGGGACAGGTCCGCACGGGCGTTGTCTCCTCCATCGTCAACTTCGGTGCCTTCGTGGACCTGGGCGGCGTGGACGGACTGGTTCACGTCTCCGAGCTGTCCTGGAAGCACATCGACCACCCGTCCGAGGTCGTCGAGGTCGGCCAGGAAGTCACCGTCGAGGTTCTCGAGGTGGATCTGGACCGCGAGCGTGTTTCGCTGTCCCTCAAGGCGACTCAGGAAGATCCGTGGCAGACCTTCGCGCGCACTCACGCGCTGGGTCAGGTTGTTCCCGGCAAGGTCACCAAGCTGGTTCCCTTCGGTGCGTTCGTTCGCGTCGAGGACGGCATCGAGGGCCTCGTCCACATCTCCGAGCTGGCCGTTCGCCACGTTGACCTGGCCGAGCAGGTCGTCTCCGTGGGTGACGAGCTCTTCGTCAAGGTCATCGACATCGACCTGGACCGGCGCCGTATCTCGCTGTCCCTCAAGCAGGCCAACGAGGGCGTGGACCCGGACGGTTCCGAGTTCGACCCGGCCATGTACGGCATGGCCGCCGAGTACGACGAGCAGGGCAACTACAAGTACCCCGAGGGCTTCGACCCCGAGACCAACGAATGGCTCGAGGGCTACGAGGCCCAGCGCGCCGCCTGGGAGCAGCAGTACGCCGACGCCCAGGCCCGCTGGGAGGCCCACAAGGAGCAGGTCCGCAAGGCCCTGGCCGAGGATGCCGACGCCGCCGCCACCGCAGCGACCGGTTCGTCCTCCTCTTCCTCCTCCGCTCCGTCCAACGCGGCCCCCGCGCCGTCGAGCTACTCCTCCGAGGTCCCGGCGTCCGATTCCGGCACGCTGGCTTCCGACGAGGCCCTGGCCGCCCTGCGCGAGAAGCTCACCGGCAACAACTGATCGGTTGCCGGAGCCGCCCGCGACGTGACCGAGTTGCACCGCGGGTGAACGCTTGAACGAAAGGCCCCTCATCGTTGATCGATGAGGGGCCTTTCGCGTGTCCGGGGGCGGGGGCGTTGGGTTGGGTGTTGGGGTGGGCGTGTGGTCAGGCGTTGGGGGTCCCGATGATTGCGGTGGGTGGGGGCGTGTGGCCGACCGCGAGGTGGCAGTTTTGGGGTGAATCTCCGGCGAGGTGGCAATCTCGGGCCGAATTTCCGGCGAAGTGGCAGTTTTGTGCGGTTTTCGGCCCGAAATCTGCACGCGATTGCCACCTCGGCAGAAGAAACGCACGCGATTGCCACCTCGGCACTGCGCAGCCCCGCCCCGAGCCGCACTGCTCACAGCCCGTCAACTTGCGGCTATCGGTCGACCCACTCGGTTTCGCCCCAGGTCACGTCGAGTTGCCCGGAGGACGACGACGCCAGATGAGCCTCGGCACCCTCCCGGGCTTCCTCCGAATCGGTGACGGCGATGTTCAGGCTTGCGCTCGCTGAACCGTAGTCGGTGCCCAAGACAGCGACGTCGGAGGCTCGGAGCTCGTTCTCGAGACGGCCGGCGTCGGCGTGGGGCACCTCGATCCGTCCCAAACGCAGGCGTTCCCGGGTGGTGAGGCGGGCGGCGTCGATAGCTTGGACGGTCGCATCCGTGTAGGCACGAACCAGCCCTCCGGCACCGAGCTTGATGCCACCGAAATACCTCACGACACCGACACACACATCCGAGAGGTCCTGCAACGCCTCCTCCGTTGTCCTGTGTGCCAGCACCGCTTGGAGCATGGGGATCCCGGCGGTACCGGCGGGTTCACCGTCGTCGGAGGATCGTTGGATATCGCGATCGGCCCCGATCACGAAGGCGGAACAGACGTGGCGGGCGTCGTGATATCTCTTGCGGAGGGCATCGAGGAATTCTCGGGCTTCATCCTCGGACTCGACGCGCGCCACGTGACCGATGAACTCGCTCTTCTTGATCTCGAGCAGGATCTCGGCGGGGCGGGGCTCCGAGAGCACGGTGTACTTGCGGGCGCGTGTTTCGTCGGTACCAGTCACCCGACCAATCTATTCGGGGTCGTACCTCGTGGTCCGGGACGCGGCGGATATGCTGGGACGGAACTGTGTCGGCAGGGGATTGTTTCGGTAGGGAAGAGGAGAGACGTGGCAGCAGAGTTTCGTCGAGTCGGCCTGACGGGCGGCATTGGCTCAGGGAAGTCGACCGTGGCGCAATTGCTCCAGGAGCACGGGGCCGTGGTGATCGACGCCGATGCAATATCTCGGGAACTCACGGCCAAAGGATCGCCCGTGCTCGACCAGATCCGTGACGCCTTCGGAACTCACGTGCTGACGGATACGGGCGAACTCGATCGGGCCGCGTTGGCAAAGATCGTTTTCGACGACGAAACCGCTCGCGAGCGTCTCAATTCCATCGTGCATCCGGCCGTCCGCCGGGAATCCGCGCGGTTGGTCGACGAAGCTGCTCGCGCCGAGACCTTTTCCGGCGTCGTCGTCCAGGACATTCCGCTCTTGGTCGAAACGGGGCAGGCGGACTCCTTCGACGGGGTCATCGTGGTCGAGGCGCCGGAGTCCGTACGCATCGATCGGCTGGTGACTGCCCGAGGGATGAAGGAGGACGACGCCCGCTCGCGCATCCGCTCCCAGGCCACGGACGATCAGCGGCGAGCCGTCGCGACCTGGATCATCGACAATTCCGGGGACCGCGAGACCACGACGGCGCAAGTCGCCACGTTGTGGGATGAATTGACGGCGTAGGCGTAGGCGCCCTCGTCCGGCGGCGGGGCGGGTTGGCGGGTTCGCTGGCTCCGGCTGTCCGGCTGGGGGCTGCGGGCTGCGCGTGTGGGACGTGCCGCGAGGTGGCATTCTCGTGCGGCTTCTTCCGCGAGGTGGCATTCTCGTGCGGTTTTTTCCGTGAGGTGGCAACTTTGTGCGAAAAACGGGCCCAATTTCGCACGTGAGTGCCACCTCGTCACGGGTTCTGCACGAGGTTGCCACTTCGCGGCGGGGTCTGCACGGAACTGCCACTTCGATCGGGGCGATGTGCACGGAACTGCCACTTCGAGCCGGGGGGCCTGCACGAAACTGCCGCCTCGGGGTGGGTCCTGCACAAATTCGCCACTTCGTGCGTTTTCTTCGGCGAGGTGGCAATCCCGTGCAGCTTCTTCCGTGAGGTGGCAACTTTGTGCGAAAAACGGGCCCAATTTCGCACGTGAGTGCCACCTCGTCACGGGTTCTGCACGAGGTTGCCACTTCGCGGCGGGGTCTGCACGGAACTGCCACTTCGAGCCGGGCGGCCTGCACGAAACTGCCACCTCGCGCCCGGCTCTGCACGAAACCGCCACCTCGCCGGCGGGGCCCTAGTCGCGTCCCTGCCGCAGCAGCTGGTAGACCACGGAGTCGTCCTTCCGGCCCAGACCTTCGCGGCGCCCCCGCACGTACAGTTGTTCCGCGGCCGAAGCGAGCGGTACGGGTTGTTCGGCGGCGCGTGCTGCGTCGGTGACCAGGCCCATGTCCTTGACAAAGATGTTGAGAGCGGAGCGGACCTCGTCGAACTCTTCGGCGACCATGCGCGATCCACGATCCTGGAACATGAAGGACTGCGCCGCCCCGCCGTTGAGCACCTCGTGGCATTGGGCCACGTCCAGTCCCATGGAGTCCGCGAGCGCGAGCGCCTCACCTGCCGCCGCGATGTGCACGCCGCACAGCAGCTGGTTCACGACCTTGAATTTCTGCCCGTCGCCCGGTTCGGGGCCTACGACCGGACACTGCGAGCCCAGCACGTCGAGCAGGCACTGGACCGAGGCGACGTCCTCCGCGTCGCCGCCGACCATGATGAGGAGATCGCCCTTCCGCGCGCGGGCGACACCGCCGGACACGGGTGCGTCGACGACATGTCGCGTGTACGGCTCGAGCGCCAACGCCGCACCCTGGACCGCGGTCACCCCCACGGTGGACATGACCACCACGACGCTTTCGGGAGACAGCGACGTCGCAATCCCGCCGTCGCCGAAGAGGACGGCGTCGAGCTGCGGGCCGGTTGCCACCATGATGACGACGACGTCGGCCCCGTCCACCGCCTCCCGCGCGGTGCCGGCGGGCGTGACCTCCGGTCCGAGACCTTGGAGGGCCGCCGGATTGAGGTCGAACGCCGTGACCGTGTGGCCTGAGCCCGCCGCGATCGATGCCATGGGAGAGCCCATGGCCCCCAGTCCGATCCAAGCAATGTTCTTCGTGTTCTGGTCCATGATGTCCATTCCGTGCTGGCCGCCGAGAAACCGGCGGACGATGGTTAATTCCGAGAAGAGTCGGAACCGGCCCAACCGGACCCGGCCCAACCTGGCCCGCGTCAACCGGACCCGGCCCAACCGGGCCTACCCAACCGTGTCCGAGCCGGGTCCCGGGGCGCGGTTCAGCCCGCCGCGTTCTGGAGGCGTTCCACGACGTCGGCGAGGGCCTCCCGGGTTCCGACGTTGCCCGGGAAGACCACGTAGGGGCAGTCGCGCACGGTGTCCGGCGCGTCCTCGGGGCGGAACATTGAAATCTGTCCGGGGAAGAACTGGCCGGTGACCTGGGCGAGTCGGATCCCGAGGCCGCGGTGGGCCACCTCGTGGGACGTGATCCCGCCCTTCGCTACCACCCAGGCCGGAAGGGCGTCGCGGCTGCGGCGCACGGCCTCGACCACGGCCTCCGAGATGCTCCTGGCAATGTCGAGGGACTCGGCGGGGTCGTCGGTCCTGACGAGGGTCCGGCTGGTGTAGACGGCGACGTCGTTGGATTCGAGTCCGTCGTGAACGGCCCGTACCGTCTGGGACAGGTGCTCATCGCGCTGTTCGGGGTCGAGGAGCTTTTCGACGTCGAGCTCGATTTCGGTCAGTTGCCCACGACGCCGGACCTCGTCGAGTTGCTGCGTGGTGAGCCCCACGTGCGAACCGATGACGACGAGGCCGTGCTTCCGCCTGTCCGGACTCAGCCGAATGTCGGCGGGGTCGAGAATGCGCGGTCCGGACTGGCCGGCGAGGGGCCGGACGAAGGACGGCCCGCAGCGCGTGACGAAGCGATGGCCCCGCGCTTCGAGTCGGGTGACGGCGTCGGCCACGACCTCCATGTCGGAGTATTCGGTCGCATTGACCACGACCCAGGCACGGTTGCTTGCCCCGGACAGGATCTCCTCGACGCGGCTCGTGCCTCCCGTGCGGATGTCCTCGAGGGACAGGGACAGGACGTCGGAGGCCTCGATCGCGCCGCCGGATTTTTCCGCCAGGAATTCGGCGAGTTCCGAGTGGCTGTAGCCGAAGGTCGCGTCCCGCGCGAAGTCGGTGTCTTCGACGCGCCGGGGCGTGCCGTCGACCACGGCGTGGTGGACGTTGCCTTCGGTGTAGCGTCCGGCCTCGATCATTGCGGGGCAGAAGAGGAACGCGTCGACCTGGACTCCGTGGTCGGACAGCACGTCCGCGAGTGCTTGGGGCTCTGCGATGACGTGACCGCGCAGGGTCGAGTCGGAGCGCGAGACCACGTGCAACGGCGCGTCGTCGTCGGCGTCCAAGGTGTCCAGGAAATGTGCGAGGGTGCTTCGATTGAGGGCGACGGCGTCGTCCTCATCGAGTGCCCGGGTATTGGTCAGGGTGAAGCATGTGGAGCCGGGCTCCTGGAGGGCGTGGGCCAGGATCTCGGGATCCGGCTCGAAGGCGACGGGCACGTCGTGGACGCACTGCGAGCCGGTGGGGTCATCGTCGAGAACGAGGAGGCGCCGGGGCGAGCTGAGCATGGGTGAACTCCTTCTTCAAGCGTGTCAGGCGATCGCGGAGACGACCGGCCACATGAGCAGTGCGACCAGGAATCCGACGATCGAGGTGGTTGTGGTGAGGAGGGTGTAGGACTTCAGACCCGTGGCGGTGTTGACCTGGTTGTACCTGGACCACACCCAGAACAACGAATCGTTGACGTGGGACAGAGCCATGGAACCGATGCCGATCGTCACGGCGACCAGAGCCACTTGCAACGGTTCGAGCCCGAGAGACGAAGTCATCGGTGCGATGAGCGGGGCTGTGGTCAGGGTGGATACCGTCGCGGAGCCTTGGGCGGCACGGATCAGCGCGGCCATGAGCCACGCGAGGACCAGGATGTGCAGGCCCGTTCCGGCCAGGGCGTGGGCGACGGCGTCGGCGACGCCGGTTTCCTTCAGCACGTGGCCGAAGGTTCCGCCGGCACCCGTGATCAGGATGACCGCGGCCACCGGAGGCAACGAGGAATTGATGACGTCCTCGGCCTGGGTGAGGCCCCAGCCGCGGCGGTACCCGAGAACGACGGTCGCGACGACGACGCCGATGACCAGCGCCATCGGTGATGCACCCACGAAGGAGAAGAACTTCACGACCGGGTTGTTCTCCGGCAACGTCATCGAGGTGATGGTCTGCGACATGATCAGGACGAGCGGGATCAGGATCATGGCGATCACGACCCATGCGCGAGGCGGATTGTCGACCTTCGGGAAGGACTGCGTGGATTCCTCGTCGAAATCCTCGCCCGCCTCCTGCATCTCGGCGGCGGAGATCCCGGGAACGGGGGAGAAGATGCGCCGGGTGATGAACGGGATCGTGAATTGCGCCGCGAGCCACATGATGATCGCGGGCAGCAGTCCCAGGAGCAGGACCATGCCGATGTTCGCGCCCATGACCTGTGCGCCGCCGACGATGCCGGGGTGGGGAGGGAGGACCACGTGGACGGTCAACAGGCCCATGACGGTCGGCAGGGCGTAGTTGAGCATGTTGCCCTGCAGCCGGCGGCCCACCGACAGGATGATCGGCATGAGAACGATGAGGGCCACGTCCACGAAGACGGGTATCCCGAAGATGAAGGCGGCCGCTCCGAGGGCCCAGGGCGCCCTGTGCGGGCCGAATTTGTTCAGCAGCATCTTGGCCAGGACGTCGGCGCCGCCCGAGACCTCGATGATGCGCCCCATCATGGCGCCGAGGGTCACGATCAGGGCGACGGACCCCAAAGTGGAGCCCATGCCTTCTTCCAGCATCGGAACGATTTTCTCGAGGGGCACGCCCGCAGCCAGGGCGAGACCCACGGAGACGAGAAGCAGCGCAAGGAACGGATGGGCCTTGGCCTTGATGATCAGCGCCAGAATCACGGCGACTGCGGCCAGTCCCAAAAGGACGAGGGTTACCGGGGACATGAAATCTCCATCGACTTCGTTTCCTGCCAGGAACGGTGAGACGCTCACCACTGGCTGTTATCAGATATCTGATAAGTTTAGCTTCGTGTGCGATAGTGTCAATGAGCTCACACCGACTGTTTTGCTAAGGAGTCCGTCCGTGTCGAGGAACCTTGCCGACCGCGTCACCCGGTCCATTCTGGACCGCATCGCCCAGGGGGTCGTTTCCGTGGGGGACGAATTGCCGCCCGAAGGCGTCCTGGCCGATGAGCTGGATGTATCCCGGCTGACCATTCGCGAAGCGATCAAGACCTTGGCGGGTCGGGGAGTCATCCTGGTCAAGCACGGGAAACGGAACCGCATTGCGCCGGTCGAGAACTGGGACCTGCTGAACGTCGAGCTCATGGAGCTCCGCGGGCGCATGCGCGGCGAGAGCCGAAACCTCGTGGAGCAGTTGACCGAGGTGCGGGAAATCGTGGAGATCGGCGCCGCCGAACTCGCCGCCGAGAGGATCACTCCGGAGCAGCTGAAGGAGATGCGGCGGCACCTCGGGACCATGATCCAGGTGGAAGCGGAGGAGGGCGAGCCCGACGTCGCCCGCGCCGTGGAAGCCGATATTGCGTTCCACCGGATCATCATCGAGGCGGCAGGCAACGAGTACCTCGCCGCGACCTACAGGCCCCTGGAAGAGGTGCTCAAGGCGGTGCGCATGGACACGTCGGCGACGGCCAAGGTGCGCAATGAGGCAATCCATTGGCACGGAGAAATACTCAACAAGCTGGAGAACAAGGACACGAAGGGTTCCCGCGAGGCCATGAGATCGCACATGGGCCAGACCATGGGAGCCGTCAGGGAGGATTCGGAATGAAGATTGTGGTGACCGGAGGCGCGGGTTTCCTGGGGAGCAGAGTCATCGCCGAGCTGCTCAGGCGACAGGACGCGGGGGACCTCACCGTGGATTTCGACCACATCGTCTCGCTCGATCTCGCGGAGAACACGAACGACGACGCCCGGGTCCGTTCCGTGGTCGGCGATCTGGCCGACCCCGATCTGCTCGCGCAGACCCTGGGCGACGACACCGTGGCGGTGTACCACCTGGCCGCGGTGCTCTCCGGAGGGTCGGCGGAGAATTTCGACCTTGCCCTCCGGGTCAACCTGGACGGAACCCGCGGACTGTTGGAGGCCGCCCGCCGCGCCGAGAACCGGCCCTACTTCGTCTTCACGAGCTCCCTGGCCGTTTTCGGCGGGCAGATGCCGGAGGTCGTCACGGACACGTGGGCGGAGCAGCCCGATTCGACCTACGGCGCGTTCAAGGCCATGGGCGAGCTTCTGGTCAATGAATACTCCCGCAAGGGTTTTGTCGATGGGCGCATCTGTCGTCTGCCGACGATTTCGGTTCGGCCGGGCAAACCGAATTCTGCGGCGTCGTCCTTCGCGTCGGGGATCATCCGGGAGCCTTTGAACGGTATCGCCTCGACGTGCCCGGTGCCCCACGGGACGCGGATGTGGCTCTCCTCGCCGAATGCGGCGGTCGCGAACCTCGTGCACGCGCTCGAGGTGCCGGGGGAGGACATCGGCCCGTGGCGGGGCATGAACATTCCAGGAATCTGCGTGACGGTCGAAGACATGCTCGCTTCCCTCGAGCGTGTCGGCGGGAGCGAGGCCAGAGCCCTGGTCACCGACGAGCCCGACCAGCAGGTCATGGACATCGTCTGCTCGTGGCCGGGGGAATTCGACGTGGAACGACTCGTGAACCTGGGATTCGTGCGGGACGAGAACTTCGACGACGTCGTCCGGCAGTACGAGCGGGAGTTCGTGGCGCGGGCCTGAATTCGGTCGGTCCCGCGGGCCGGGCGGAAGTCTCCGTATCGATCGAACATTCGTGCGAATCGGAGTAGCCTGGGACCTATGAGTCTGGCACAGGAGATCAACCGCGTCGTCGCACCATTCGAGGTCATTTCCGACTACAAACCCGCCGGTGACCAGCCACGGGCCATCGCCGAGCTGACCGAGCGGGTCGAGAACGGCGAGAAGGACATGGTTCTTCTGGGCGCCACCGGTACCGGCAAGTCGGCGACGGCGGCCTGGCTGATCGAGTCCGTGCAGCGGCCGACCCTGGTCATGGTCCAGAACAAGACCCTGGCGGCGCAGTTGGCCAATGAGTTGCGCGAGTTGTTGCCCAATAACGCGGTCGAATACTTCGTCTCCTACTACGACTACTATCAGCCCGAGGCGTACGTTCCGCAGACGGACACCTTCATCGAGAAGGACTCCTCGGTCAACGAGGAAGTCGAGCGGCTCCGGCACTCGGCGACGAACGCGTTGCTCACGCGCCGCGACGTCGTCGTCGTCTCCACCGTGTCGTGCATTTACGGTCTGGGTACGCCCGAGGAATACGTCAACCAGATGGTGACCCTCCGGCAGGGTGACGAAATCGACCGGGACGACCTGCTCCGGCAGTTCGTCAACATGCAGTACGCGCGCAATGACACGGATTTCCACCGCGGAACCTTCCGGGTTCGCGGAGACACGGTCGAGATCATTCCGATGTACGAGGAGAACGCGATTCGCATCGAGTTCTTCGGCGACGAGATCGAATCGATCCACACCCTGCACCCGCTCACCGGCGAGGTGATTCGCGAAGAGAACGAGATGTACGTGTTCCCGGCCTCGCACTATGTGGCCGGTGCCGAGCGGATGGCGCGCGCCGTCGAGGACATCAACCAGGAGCTCGGTGAGCGGCTCAAGGAACTCGAGGACCAGAACAAGCTGGTCGAGGCGCAGCGCCTTCGCATGAGGACCACGTACGACCTCGAGATGATGGAGCAGATGGGTTTCTGCAACGGCATCGAGAACTACTCGCGGCACATAGACGGCCGCGAGGCCGGATCGGCGCCGCACTGCCTCCTGGACTACTTCCCGGACGACTTCATGCTGATCGTGGACGAGTCGCACGTGACCGTGCCCCAGATCGGTGGCATGTACGAGGGCGACATGTCGCGCAAGCGGACTCTCGTCGAGCACGGATTCCGTCTGCCGTCCGCCATGGACAACCGGCCGCTGAAGTGGGACGAATTCCTGGAAAGGATCGGCCAGACGATCTACATGTCCGCGACGCCGGGCAAGTACGAGATGTCCCAGGCCGATGGGTACGTTGAGCAGATTATTCGTCCGACAGGCCTGGTGGACCCGGAGGTCGTGGTCAAGCCGACCAAGGGACAGATCGACGACCTCCTGGACGAGATCAAGCAGCGCTCCGAACGGGACGAGCGCGTCCTGGTGACCACGTTGACCAAGCGCATGGCCGAGGACCTGACGGACTATCTGGTCGAGCACGGCGTCAAGGTCCAATACCTCCACTCGGACGTCGATACGCTCAAGCGTGTCGAGCTCCTCCGATCCTTGCGCCTGGGCGAGGTGGACGTGCTCGTGGGCATCAACCTTCTGCGCGAGGGCCTGGACCTTCCGGAAGTCTCGCTCGTCGCCATTCTGGATGCGGACAAGGAAGGATTCCTGCGTTCGACGACGTCGCTCATCCAGACGATCGGTCGTGCCGCCCGCAACGTCTCCGGCCAGGTCCATATGTATGCCGACAAGGTGACGGACTCGATGGAGACGGCGATCGAGGAGACCAACCGCCGCCGCGAGATCCAGATGGCGTTCAACAAGGAGCACGGCATCGACCCGACGCCGTTGCGCAAGAAGATTGCCGACATCACCGACCAGATCGCGCGCGAGGAAGAGGACACCAAGGAGCTGCTCGCGAAGCGGTCCGCCGCCAACGACCACACCGCACCGGTCAAGGGCAAGGGCAAGAAGGCCAAGAACGCGGAGGCCGAGCGGGACAACGCCACGTTGGCCGCGGCGGAAAAGATTCGCCAGGACGGCCTCGCGGCCGCTCCCGCCGAGGATCTTGTGCAACTGATCGAGCAGATGAACGAGCAGATGCGCCATGCGGCGTCGGAGCTCCAGTTCGAACTGGCCGCCCGGCTCCGGGACGAGGTCTCGGACCTCAAGAAGGAACTGCGGCAGATGCAGCAGGCGGGCCACGCTTAGGAGGGCCGGCAGCGGATCGGGTCCAGCCCGGTAATGCCGGTACCGTTCATCTTCCTGGACTCCTCGTTCTCAGCTTGAAGCAGGTACTTATCTGCTCGCCCTCCGTAGGTGTGCCGTGACCACGATGAATGCTCGAGAATTTCAACCGAGATGTCAGCGCGGCCACAAGGGCTGCCGACCAGGGTCCCGTGGTCATCACCGATCGTGGCGAGCCTGCGTACGTGGTGCTGTCCACTCAGGAATATCGAGAACAACAGGGCAGCGGCGAGTCTTTGGTAGACCGGCTGAGCATGGAGGACGACCTCGACATCGATTTCGATCCCGTCGAGACGGGCGTGCCGCTGGTCAACCCGTGGTATCACGACGCCGCGGGCGATTCCTCTCTCACGTAGCGACCAGGAGGTCCACGTTCCTGTCCTCTGGGCCGCCCTCCGCGTGGAGGCCTCCGACCGATCCCGTGTCATTCGCCGCGAGGCCACGGTGAAGCGCGGCGAGGTTGTCGACGCCCGTCAGGGACGTGGGTTCCACGGGGACCTGTGAGTCGACCATTGTCGTGCGGATCCTCACCTCCGAAGCGTTCCGGAAGATCTGGATCCCGCGGAACTGGACCGGCCATTCGGCGATGGAGGCCGTCGATACCTCCCAGAACCCGCTCTCCGGGGAGTTTCCCGGGCGCGGCGTGACCTTGTTGACGTGGGTGTGGCCGGAGAGCCACAGAATCACGTTCGGGAAGGAATGAAGGAGGCCCTCGACGTCGTCCGCGAGGTGCGGCGTGCCGCGTCCGTCCCCGGCGCCGTGGTCATTGTTCAGGGTGGACAGGCCGTGGTGGGAGGCCAGGACCACGAGGCATTCCTCCGCCTGAGCTTCGTCCAAACGGTCCCGCAACCACCGGAACTGGGCGTCGTCGAGGCATCCGTCCACGTGACCGGCGGAATTGGTGGTGTCGAGGACGACAAGGCGCACGGAATCGTTCGGGTCGTAGGTGTAATAGGTGACGTCGTCACGGAGGTTCTGCTCAGTGAATCCGTGGCCCCGGGGCGCGCCGGGGGAGTCGAGGTGCGCTTGCACGTACTCGGTCTTGCCCCAGACCGCCCGACCGTCCGAAGGGTCGATGTCCCGCGCCGGCCCGCGGGAGGCCCACGTCGGGTCGTCGACGTACGCCGGGGTCTTGCGGCCCTCCGGAACCGACGAGGCGTCCAGATCCACAGGTCTCCGCGAGGACACCAGAAAATCGTTGTACTCCTGAGGCAGACGAGCGCGGCCCTGCACCAGGCAGTCGTGGTTTCCGAAGCACGTCAACCAGGGAAGGCTCAGGCCATCGGTCCGAAAAGGCTTCGCGGCCTCCGCCAGGGCCCCCGGGGCATCCGGGTAACCGAGATTGGTCTTGTAGTGGTCGTGTGAGGAGGGTTCGGGGCTGTAGTAGCGCGGATCGTCCATGTCGACCGGCGCGTCCCGGAACTCGCGACTGCCGGCAGCAGGTTCGACGTCGCCCCCGGTCAGCGACCGCAGATAGGCCTGGATCTCGTTGCGCTGGGACGAATCTGCATTGTCGCCCGTCGTGAGGGCGAGGTCCCAAACGCCGGGTTGGGCCTCGACCAGTTCGTTCATGGCCCGGACCATGCCCTCGATCGCGTGGTACTGGAGGAATTCCTGCGGCCGGTAGGACGGGGTCATCCCCGCCCATTCGGGGGAGCCATCGAGCTCCTGGAGGAACTCCAGGCGGGCGGGAGAGGCCAGATCCGCGAGCTGGAAGTCCGTGAAGTGCACCAGGCCGAGCACTTGCTGCTCGTCCCGGGTGCGATCCTCCGCGCTCGATTCCTCGGAAGGCGCGGCGTCCACCAGATCTGTCCGTGCGAGGTGCTCTTCGCCGGCTCCTTTGCGGAGGCGGCGGAAGGGGGAGGACTCGTCAGGAACGACGCGACGGGACGCGGTGGTCACGAGATGCGACGACTCGGGGGTGCGATCAGATTCGGTCATGGGGATGCTCCTTACGCGTTGATCTCTTCGAGGCCGCGGTTCTTGGTCTCCGGTGCCATGAACACACAGATCAGCAGGCCCGCGAGGCCCACGGCGGCGAAGACCCAGAGGGCGGTGTTGTTGCCCCATGCGGCAACCATATTCGGGAACGCGACCACGCCCAGGATCGACCCGATGCGGCTGACCGACGTCGCCAGTCCAGAACCGGTCGCGCGCAACTCGGTCGGGAACAGCTCCGTGGGATACACGAAATTCAGGATTCCTCCGCCCGAATTGGCGAAGAGCACCGCAACGCTGAACAGAATGATGAGGAACACCAGGTGCGGATTGACCGTCAGGGCCAGGATCGCCAGAGCGATCGTCAGCCCGCTGAAGGACGTTATGATGAGCGGACGGCGACCCCACGAATCCACCAGGTTCATACCGATCACGGAACCGATCAGGCCCAGGAGAGCCACGATGCCGGAGCCGACGATGACCGCCACGTGACTTCCCTGGGTGAAGGGCGCCAGGATCGTCGGGGTGTACATCGAGATGCCGTAGTAGGCCGTTGCGTAGCAGAACCAGAAACCGCAGACGAAGAGTGTTCGGTTTCGTTGCCGCCCCGTGAACAGGCTCAGCAACCGGGCAGAGCGCGCTGGCGCATTCGCCGGGTGGGCCGCTTCATGCTCGACCTCGTCCTGGCTCGGGCGCATCCCGGTGATCTTCTCGACGACGTCGCGGGCCTCCTCCACGCGTCCGTGGGCCACGAGCCAGCGCGGCGATTCGGGCAACGTGACACGGAAGACGAAGACGACCAGCGCGAAGACGGCACCGACCAGGAGCATCGCCCTCCACGCGAATTCGCCCAGGGGGAGGGTCGCCAGACCGATGATGTAGGCAACGACCGCGCCGACGAACCACATGGCACCGAGCGACGTCGAGAGTCTGCCGCGGCCCGCCTTGGGCGCGAACTCGGACACCAGCGTCGCGGAAATCGGATAGTCGGCGCCGATGCCGATGCCGAGGAGGAAACGGAAAGCGATCAGCCACCAGAGTCCCGGAGCGAAGGCGGTCAGAACCGCGAAGAGCACGAAGGCCAGAAGGTCGATGATGTACATCGCCTTGCGGCCGAATTTGTCGGTCAGGTTGCCGAGCGTCACGGCCCCGACGAAAGAACCGATGATCGCGCTGCTGGTCAGTAGGGACTGCTCGCCGGCACCCAGACCCCATTCGCCGACGATCATGGGCATGGCCACGGCAATGATCGTCAGGTCGAAGCCGTCCAGGAACACTCCGCCCGCGGAGAGAAGGGTGACCTTGCGCTGAAATTTCCGTGTTCGCGGGCTGTCGAAGCCTTCGAAGTCCATGGGCTCGTCCTCGTGCATTCGTGGTTGGTGGTGCGCTGGCCGGCGCCTGACTGTGCGATGGTAGGGCTCTTCCGGGACCTGGGTACGACCTCGGACCAAAGTATCGGTACACCTCGGTGAACTGTCGATGAAGAAGGGAGCGCCTCCTCGATCGAACAGGTGTGACCGGCCCCATAGGTGAACTATATTTGGGACGTGGATCACATCATAGGCGATTCTCACACCATCGATGAGAGGGGACCCCATGCTCACCGGGCATCCGTCGACCATGGCTGACGACTACCAGCTCAACGTCACCACGATGCTGCGTCACGCGGCAAGATCCTTCCCGGAGACTGAGATCGTGTACCGGGACGACCGTGGGGCGTGGCAACGATCGAACTACGCCGTCGAGTACGGCCGGGTCGCGCAGATGGCACACGCCCTCTCCGGGCTCGGGGTGGCGCCGGGCGACGTCGTCGGCGTGCTCGACTGGAACTCCCGACGTCACCTGGAGCTCTACTTCGCCCTCCCGGGGCTTGCGGCCACGCACCTCCAACTGAACATCAAACTCTCGCGCGAGGACTTGGCCTATGTGGTCGAACACTCGGGTGCGCAATGGGTTGTGGTCGACGAATCGCTGCTTCCGCTGGCCGAGGGCATCCAGGACGCGGAGAACATCAAGGGCTGGATCATCGCTTCCGACACCCCCGGAGGCCGGACCGAGACGTCGCTGCCCAACCCCGTGTACCTCGAGGACCTCATGATCGACGAGTCCGACAGCTACGACTGGGAGGAGATCGAGGAATCGTCCGCGGCCTACGCGGGATACACGACCGGGACCACGGGCCGCCCCAAGGGGATCTTCTATTCCCACCGATCCGTGTGCGTTCATTCATGGGCGCTGCACACGGCCCTGTCCTTCACCCACCGGGACTGCCTGATGCCGGTGACACCCATGTTCCACGCCATGACCTGGGGATTTCTCCACGCGGCGGTCCTGGCGGGATCGAAGGTCGTGATGCCGGGGCAGTACGCGGCCTCCGACGTCGGCCCGCTCGCGGAAGCACTCGTGGATGAAGGCGTCACCGTTTCGAACGGGTCTCCGGCGATCTGGACTCCGATTCTCGAATACTTCCGGGCGCGCGCCGAACCCGTGGATCTGTCCGGACTGCGCGTCGTCGTGGCCGGGTCGGAACCCGCGCTCGCGCTCATGAAGGGCTTCAAGGAGGCCGCGAGCGCGGACATCGTCCACGGATACGGCGCCTCAGAGACGTCGCCGATCGTCGCGATCAACTGGATGCGCAAGCGATCTCTGGATGACATGGCCGAGGCCGACTGGTGGGACCTGAAGCGGTCCCAGGGGTTGCCGAGCGCGGGCACGGACATCAAGATCATGTCCCTGGACGGGATCGAGCAACCCCACGATGGCGTGTCCGCGGGCGAGGTCTACTACAAGGGTCCCTACATCACGCAGGAGTACTTCGACCGCCCCGAGGCGGCCGACGCGTTCGAGGACGGCTGGTGGCGATCCGGCGACGTCGGAGTCATCGACCCCAACGGTTACCTCAAGCTGACGGACAGGTTGAAGGACGTGATCAAGTCGGGAGGCGAATGGATCTCGTCGACCGACATGGAGAACGCGATCCTGGACAACCCGGCCGTGGCCGAGGCGGCCGTGATCGGCGTGCCCGACGAGAAATGGGACGAACGACCGGTCGCCTACGTGGTTGCGCGCGAAGGAAACACGGTCGACGCCGACACCGTGCGCACCACGCTCTCGACACGATTCGCCAAATGGCAGCTGCCCGACAGGGTCGTGGTGGTCGACGAGCTTCCTCGGACCTCGGTCGGCAAACTCAACAAGAAGAAGCTCCGTTCGGACGACGCCGTGTGAGGGGGGGTGTCGCGTGCTGGGGGCGCGGCCGTTGCCGGATCCGGAGGCGGCGAGATCTGTCGTCGTGCGGTGAGCAATGCCCGTTGGGTGGGGGATACCCGATGTGGGGGCGGAAAACCTCGTTATGTGGCGGTTGCGACCCCACCTAACAGGGGTGATCGCCTCCCAATTGGGTAATCGCCACCTAACGCGGGGTGTTGGCGGTGTCGGGAGGGCCTCCGGCGGGTGGTAGCCGCCTCTCTATCGGGTAACTGCCACCTAACGCTGGGTGTTGGCGGTGAGCAATGCTCGTTGGGTGGGGGATACCTGATTCGGTGGCGGAAAACCTCGTTATGTGGCGGTTGCGACCCCACCTAACAGGGGTGATCGCCTCCCAATTGGGTAATCGCCACCTAACGCGGGGTGTTGGCGGCGTCGGGAGGGCCTCCGGCGGGTGGTAGCCGCCTCTCAATCGGGTAACTGCCAGCCGCCACCCGCCACCCGACTGCACCCGCTAAACCGGGCCACCTCCACCCAATGCAGAGGAGGCGAGACGCAGGAGAGCCGAGCCCCGCCGTCGGCCCCTTCCACGCGGACTACTTGGAGAGCTGGGGGCGGTCGGAGTCGTGTGAGCCCTCGATGGCCTCGAGCTGACCGGCTTCCTCTTTCTCGGCGCGGGTCGGCTTCGCCGCCGCGTAGATTCCGGCAATCACGAAGAACACGGCCCAGACGAGGAAGAACCCGATGGTCCAGTCGGCGAAGTGGCCGACGGTCCCGTCGCTGGGGATGGCCCAGACGAAGAATGCCGCTCCCGCGACGAAAATTGCTCCGATGATGTAACGGCGGGCGCGCAACCAGGGGGTGGGCATGATGTCGGACCTTCTCTCAAATTCTGTGGGTGACCTCGCCATATAGCTTATCTAATTGATTCCTGTCGTGCGTGGACTGGGCGAGCTTCGGGTCCGGAATCGGCTCAGGGATGCCTGTACAATTGCTCACTGAGCAAGGGAGTACCCCTCCGATCCGTGAACGTCAGCACGTCAGGCACCGAAGCCTGGCCGGGCACGGAACCGCCGCACCAGCCGAATGATTGCGACCGTGGGAGAGACTTGTGCCGTTTCCCGCGCCCTGAGGAGGCACCGTGGAAGTTTCGTCCCTGCAATGGATCGTGACCATCGTCGTCATTCTTGCGCTGCTCGCCTACGACTTCGTATTTCACGTCCGCAAGCCCCACGAGCCGACCATCAAGGAAGCCGCGCTGTGGACGTCGTTCTACGTGACGATTGCGCTGCTCTTCGGGCTCTTCGTTTTCTTCTGGGACGGGGCTGACTTCGCCGTTCAGTACTATGCGGGCTTCGTGACGGAACAAGCACTGTCCGTGGACAACCTGTTCGTCTTCCTGATCATCATGGCTTCCTTCAAGGTGCCGCGGGCAGATCAGCAGAAGGTGCTGCTGTTCGGCATCGTCGTCGCCCTGATCGCACGCACGCTGTTCATCTTCATCGGAGCCGCCGCGATCAACCGATGGGCGGCACTGTTCTACGTCTTCGGCCTGTTCCTGATCTACACCGCCGGCAACCTGGTCAAGGACGAGGTCAAGGACAGTGGGGACAACGACGACGAAGCCAACAACGTCATGGTCAGACTCGCCAAGCGGTTCCTCAAGACCACGGACGAGTACGACGGCGACAAGCTGTTCACGATGGAGAACGGCAAGAAGGTCATGACGCCGATGCTGCTGGTCATGGTCGCCATCGGCCTGACCGACATCATGTTCGCCCTCGACTCGATCCCGGCGATCTTCGGCCTGACGCAGGAAACCTACATCGTGTTCACGGCCACGGCGTTCTCGCTGATGGGACTGCGTCAGCTGTACTTCCTGATCGATGGTCTGCTGGACCGGCTCATTTACCTGTCGTGGGGGCTGGCCGTGATTCTCGGCTTCATCGGCATCAAGCTGATGCTCCATGCGTTGCACGAGAACAATCTCCCGTTCATCAACCACGGCGAACCCGTCCACGTCCTGGAGGTCTCCACGGGCGTTTCGCTGGCCGTCATCGTCGGCGTCCTCGCGATCACGGTGCTCGCCTCGCTGTACAGCCCCAAGGGCAGGGCGTTGCGACGAGAGAGCCAGGAGAAGAAGGAAACCCAGACGGGAGAGTGACTCCCGGCCCCAAGGGGATGCGGGGAGGACGCCGGGAGGTATGGACGGGGACCCGTATCTCCCGTAACCTTGGGACTCGAAGCAAGGGAGTATCCCTCGAATACCGTGCACGTCAATACGTCGGGTGCAGACGCCCGGCCGGGCACGGTCCACGACCAGGAATGGCGCCGTCGGCCCTTTCCCGTGGGGGAGAGACTTGTGCCATTCGTGACATGCACAAGGAGTTCCTGTGGAGATTCCCCTCATCCAATGGGTCGTGACGCTCGCCCTCATCCTGGGCCTGCTCGCCTACGACTTCTTCTTTCACGTGCGCAAAGCGCACGAGCCCACGATCAAGGAAGCCGCGGTGTGGTCGGCGGTCTACGTCGGTCTGGCGCTGCTTTTTGGCCTGGTGATCCTCGTCTTCGACGGCGGCCAGTTCGCCGCCGAATACTACGGCGGGTACATCACCGAGAAAGCCCTCTCGGTCGACAACCTGTTCGTGTTCCTGATCATCATGGCTTCCTTCCAGGTCCCGAGGGCCGACCAGCAGAAGGTGCTCCTGTTCGGGATCATCTTCGCCCTGATCGCACGCACCGTGTTCATCTTCGTCGGTGCGGCCGCGATCAACGCCTGGGCTTGGGTCTTCTACCTCTTCGGCCTCGTGCTTCTGCTGACCGCCGGGAACCTGATTAAGGGCGAGGTCGGGGACGGCGAGAAGGATGAGGCGAACAACGTCGTCGTCCGAATCGCGAAGCGCTTCATGCACACGAGCGAGAATTACGACGGCGACCGGCTGTTCACGATGGAGAACGGCAAGAAGGTCATGACGCCGATGCTGCTGGTCATGGTCGCCATCGGCGGAACGGATATCCTGTTCGCCCTCGATTCGATCCCGGCGATCTTCGGTCTGACGCAGGAAACCTACATCGTGTTCACGGCCACGGCGTTCTCGCTGATGGGACTGCGTCAGCTGTACTTCCTGATCGATGGTCTGCTGGACCGGCTCATTTACCTCTCGTGGGGCCTCTCCGTGATCCTGGCCTTCATCGGGGTCAAACTGATTCTTCACGCCTTGCACGAGAACAATCTCCCGTTCATCAATGACGGCCAGCCCGTCCACGTGATCGAAGTCGGGATCGGAATGTCGCTCGGCGTGATTATCGGGATCCTGGTCGTCACGGTCCTCGCGTCCCTGCTCAGCCTCAAGGGGCGCGCGCTGCGGGTCATTGGTGGAACCGAGAAAGCTGCCAACGAGTACCTCGATCTGCCCGAGGATGCCCCCGAAGAGAAAAGAACCGAGCTGCACGACCGACTCACCGACTACCAGCAGAAGCTGGCGGCCCTTCCGGAATCCCGGAAGGACCAGCTCATCGAATCCGAGTCACGCTTCCGCGACGTCCTCAACCGGGCCCACGGCAAGCACCAGGAACACCTGGGGTCCTGAGCGTGGTGCGCCCGGCCGCGGGGCCGGGCGGCGCGGGGCGGTGGCGCTGCCTGGCTGCGGCCCGGGTCGCGCCGGGCCGTGAGGTGGCAGATTTGTGCGCTTTTCGCGAGGAAAACCGCACAATATTGCCACCTCGCGCCGGGGTCAGGGGGGGGGCGTTGTTGGGTCGGCGGGTGCTGTTGGGTGGTGGTTACCCGATTGAGGGGCGTTGTCCTTCATCAGGTGGGGCTTTAGCCCCCTCCAAGCGAAGGTAAACGGCTCGGAATCGGGTAACTGCCACCCAACGTCGTCCGGATCTCACTGCCCGTCGGCCGGGAAGCAGCGCCGAATCGACCAACCGCCACCTTATGAGGCGGCAGGTCGAATGGAACGCATGCCCCGGGCGCCCCCGGCACCTGGCTGGCAGAGGATGACCTGCTGGCCCTCGATGCGCACGACGAGCGGGTGGCCGCCTACCCGGTTCATGATTCGTGTTGCTCCATGCCTGCAACCCAAAGGCCCAGGAGACAGCCCCCGGGCCCAATGAGCTACGCCAAAAAGTTGATCACAATTCCTTGTAGAAGCAGACACTGATGCCATCGTCCGGATCGTAGGGTTCGTAGACGTCGGTGCGAATCCATCCCTCTCGCTGATACAAGCTGATCGCCTCTGGTTGACGGTTCCCCGTCTGCAGGTAGATCTTTGCGGCTCCTCGATCACGTGCGGCCTGCTCGACCCGGGCGAGCGTCTGCCGAGCCAGACCGAGTCCCCGGTGCGAAGGGTCCACGAAGAGACGCTTGACTTCCCATCGATCAGGCAAACGGTGAAGTGTCCCGGTCGCTGCGGGCACATCATCGACCAGGGCGAGCACCACTTCGGCGACGTCCTTTCTCTGAGGAACCATCGCTGGTGGGCTTCCGGCCTCACGCAGGGCAGCATAGCGAGGGCCGATTTCTTCCCGCATCGACCGTTGCAGGTCGCTGACGCGTTCATCATCCCAATCCGTGTGGACCCACGTGATCCGTTCGGCGTCGCGCTCTTTGCTCGGGGCCTTCGGCGTGGGGGCTTCCGCTTCGTGTCGCCTCGCCGGGATCGAGGAGATGAGGCGGCGCGTGTAGTCGTCTCCGGGGGACGTGAAAACATTCGTCACGCGGCCTGACTCTACTACTTGGCCACGACGCAGCACCGTCATGGTGTCCGCAAACTGACGCACCACACCAAGATCATGGGAGATGAAAAGGTACGTCAGGCCCAAATCCCGCTGCAATTTCGCCAAGACTTCCAGGATGCTTGCCTGCACGGTGACATCCAGCGCGCTCGTTGGCTCGTCAAGCACCAAAACCTCTGGATGCAGGACCAGCGCACGCGCGATCGCGACACGCTGTCGTTGCCCACCGGAGAGCTCCGAAGCGCGCCGCGAGGCCAGCTCCGCAGAAAGATGGACGGCCTCAAGGGCCCATCGGACCTGTTGCCGGCGTGTGGAAGGGTCACCTGCCCGGTACAAATCCAGTGGTTCGCGCACGATACGTCCGACCGTGAAGCGAGGGTTCAAGGAAGTGTAGGGGTTCTGGTAGACGATTTGCAGGTTCCGGCGCAGTGCGCGCAGTTCGCGGGAATCATTGACCTGGACTGGTCGGTCGTCAATCAGAATGCTCCCGGCATCGGGGACCTCCAGACCCAGGAGAATCCGCGCGGCCGTCGATTTGCCGGATCCCGATTCACCGACCAGCGCGTGGGTGCGGCCTCGTTGGACGCTGAAAGAGACATCCTCAAGCGCGCGCACGGAGCGGTTTTGGGTATGGAACGAGTGCGAAACGTCGCGTAGCTTCACACGCACCGGCGGTTCAACCGGTGCAGCCCCAAGATGGGGGAAGGTGCCTTGAGTCTTCCCCGATTCGTCGTTGGCGCCTTCCGAAGGTTTCTTGTCGCGAGCTTCTCGGATCTCGTCGAATCGATGGGGATGCAACCCCGGCGCGTCGGCCTGCAGCTTCCTGGTATAGGTGGTGGCCGGTGTGGCGAAAACCTGTGCCGTTGGCCCAGTCTCCTGAATACGCCCGTCACGGAGGACCACGACGTCGTCGGCTTGTTCGGCCGCCACCGCCAGATCGTGGGTGATCAGCAGAATCCCGAGACCCAGCTCTTGTCGCAATGATGCGAGCAGGTCAAGAATCTGTTGCTGGACTGTCGCATCCAAGGCGCTGGTGGGTTCATCAGCGACGATCAGATCAGGACCGGGGATGATCGCCAAGGCTATGAGTACACGCTGCAGCTGCCCGCCGGAGAGCTGGTGGGGGAACGATTCGAAGACTCGCTCCGGATCCGGCAACCCGACGCGTTCCAGCGCTTCCAGGACCAACCGGCGCCGAAGAGCACCAGTCCGCGCGGTCGTGACCAGAGCGGCCGCCTCGAGAGCTTGCGACCCGATGGTTCTGACCGGGTTCAAGGAATTGCTTGGGTCCTGAGGAACGAAACCAAGGACTCTGCCGCGCAAGCGCAAGAACGCCCGGTCGCTCAGCGCGGTGGTGTCCTCGCCTCCGATATCGATTTGCCCGGTCGCACTGGCTTTCCGCCCGGCAAGCAGTCGCAACACGGCGCGGGCAATCGTTGATTTTCCGGAGCCTGACTCGCCGATGAGGGCGGGGGTGCCTCCGGCGGGTACGGAGAATGAGACATCACGCACCACGGTCTTGTCACCGTAGGCAACTGTCAGATTGCGGACATCGAGCAAGGGTTTTTCCTGGCCCGAGGCCTCGGCATCATGGAACGGCGGTGCTGAAGGGGCAGGGGCGGGGGCGATGGCAACAGGTGCGCGACTCATTGGTTCCTTCCTTGGTCAAGCCAGCGGCTGATACGACTGACGGCGAGTACGACGATCGCGATCACCAAACCTGGTGCTATCACCAGCCAGGGCGCGTGCAGGAGGTGTTCTCGGCCGTCGGCGACCAGGAGGCCCCAATCAGAGGCCGGTGGTGGGTCCCCATAGCCGAGGAATGCCAAGCCTGCGATGGTCAGGATGGCCAGGCCGAATTGCAGCACCGCCAGGGAAAGCACAGGCCGCACGGCGTTGGGCAGGATATGCCGGAACAGGATGTAGATGCCGGAGCCTCCGTTGACGCGGGCGGCCTCGATGAATACGCTGGTTCGTACTTGCAACACTGAGGAGCGCATGAGGCGCGCGAAGACCGCGACGGCGGAGAGGCCGGTAGCGATCGCGGCATTGCGCGTGTCATATCCCAGAGCCGTGACGACGATGACCGCCAGGAGGAAGCTGGGGATCGCCAGCAGAACGTCCACGACACGGCCCAGAACCGCGTCGATCCATCCCCCGAGATGTCCACCGACCAAGCCCATCAGCCCGCCGACGACGACGCCGATCGTTACCGCGATCAAGGCGCTGGTCATCGAAGACGCTGAACCGTGGATGATTCGCGCGAGCAAATCCCGTCCAAGGTGGTCTGTGCCCAGCCAGTAGGTCAGGCCAGGAGAAGTGAACTTGCGGTTCGGCACTCCGGCAGCGGGATTGCGAGAGGTGAACAGGTCTGGGAACAGTGACCACGCCAGTACGATGGCGATAACCGTGAAGGCGATGCCCACGCTCAGCGGGATACGACCGCGGAGTCTGAGGCCCGAACCGGTCGATATGTCTTGTCCGGCATGGTTGGGTCCGTCGGACTGCTGGTGTCCGACTGCCGATTCGTCGGTGGTGAGGATTGCCGCGGTCATGCCGCTTTCTCCTTGCTCCGCAAACGCGGGTCGAGCAGCGGGTAGATCAGGTCGATGGCCAGGTTGACGAGCACGAACACGACGGCCGAGAACACTACGGTCGCCTGCAGTACCGGTATGTCCTGGGCGCTGACAGCCTTCTGAACCACGGTGCCGATGCCGTTGCGCCCAAAGATGGTCTCGGTGATGAGGGAGCCTCCCAGCAGCTCACCGACGGCGAGCCCACAGACGGTGACGGTTGGTAGTAGTGAGGGGCGTATCAAGTGCCGCAGAATCACAGCACCTGGCTTGAGGCCGCGGGAAACCGCGACTTCCGTATAGTCTTGGGCTGCTGTTTCGTCCAGGGCGGTGATGAATACCTGGGCGATCTGCGCCGAGACCGGTATGGCTAGGGTGAGCGCCGCGAAAAGGGTGGATCCGAGGCCGTTTGGATCGATCACATTGAACAGTCGCAGTTGTACCGCGAAGACTTGGATGAGAATCAGGCCGATGAGAAAGTTCGGGGTGGAGAGAAAAACCGTAGGCAAGAACCGTACGGAAGTGTTCGCGGCTCCGGTGGGAAGACGTTGGGAGAGATACCCCAGGGCTAGGGAGATCAGGAGCGCCAGGACCAAGGCAGTCCCGGCAAGGACCAGCGTCGACGGAAGCGCGGTGCCGATCAGATCCCCCACCGGCAGACTCATCGACAACGAGATTCCCAGATCACCGCGTAAGAAATTCCCCAGCGCCAGGGCCAGCTGAACCAATATCGGCTGGTCGAGCCCGTAGAAGGAACGAATCTGGGCTTTTTCTTCGTCGTTGTACCCGTTTTGCGGGTTGTCCAGCTGTGAGGAAACCGGGTCTCCGGGGATCGCCGAGAGAACGAGGAACACCAGTACGTAGGCCAGGAGCACTACCAGCACGGACTCAGCGACCCGGCGCAATGCATAGGGGCTCTTCGCAGTTGAGGGGGTAGGTGGCTGAGCGCGTCGGTCGCCGGATGAGGGTCGAGGCCTTCCGATGATGGAAGTTCTCACACTGACCATCTGCCGGAAGACCTCGACGTGCACCACGCTACCTTCGCGACCCCTGATCTGACCGTGTTCTGCCATCTCGACGAGCTCGGCCTCGTGGCCACCGGTCAGCTTTTTGAGCCGGATCGCGCGGTGATCGAGTGCCGCGTCGCCGAGCCGGATCCGTGGTGCCGGGGATGCGGTAGCCAGGCGCTCTCGCGCGGGACGGACACGCGGCGTCTCGCCCACGAGCCGTTCGGTCATCGCCCGACGACGCTGCTGGTCCGGGTCCGCCGCTACAAGTGCTCGGGATGCGGACGGTCCTGGCGTGAGGACCTCACGGCAGCGGCGCCCGAGCGAGCCAAGCTGTCCCGTAGCGGGATGCGGTGGGCGTTGGAAGCGCTCGTGATCGACCACCTCACCGTCGCCCGCGTCGCCGCCGGACTCGGTGTCGGTTGGCACACGGCGAACAACGCGGTCCTCGCTGAAGGGCGTCGAGTGCTGATCGACGATCCCGCCCGGTTCGACGGCGTCGCCGTGATCGGCGTCGACGAGCACGTCTGGCGCCACACGAGAGTCGGCGACAAGTACGTCACCGTCATCATCGACCTCACCCCGAACCGCGACAAGACCGGCCCCGCCCGTCTGCTGGACATGATCGAGGGTCGCTCGAAAGCCGTGTTCAAGACCTGGCTCGCCGCACGCCCGCAGGACTGGCGCGATGGTGTCGAGGTCGTCGCGATGGACGGGTTCACCGGCTTCAAGACCGCCGTCAGCGAGGAGCTCCCGGACGCGCAGGCGGTGATGGACCCGTTCCACGTCGTCCGCCTCGCCGGCGACGCCCTCGACACCTGCCGTCGTCGCGTCCAGCAGTGCCTGCACGGCCGGCGGGGCCGCAAAAACGATCCGCTCTACAAGGCCCGCCGCATCCTCCACACCGGCGCGCAGCTGCTCACTGACCGGCAGCAGACCCGTCTCGAGGCACTGTTCGCGGTCTCCGAGCACGTCGAGGTCGAGGCGACCTGGGGCATCTACCAGCGCGTGATCGCTGCCTACCGCGAACCCGATCGGAAGACGGCGGAGAAGCTGATGACAGCCGTCATCGATTCCGTCTCCAGCGGCGTCCCCGCCGCGCTCGTGGAGGTCCGCAAGCTCGGCCGCACGCTCAAGCAGCGCGCCGCCGACATCCTCGCGTTCTTCGACCGGCCCGGCACGTCCAACGGGCCAACAGAGGCGATCAACGGGCGCCTGGAACACCTCCGCGGCTCCGCCCTCGGATTCCGGAACCTCACGAACTACATAGCCCGATCGCTGCTCGACACCGGCGGCTTCAGGAACCACCTACACCCTCAAATGCGATGAGCCAACAAAACTAGCTGATGGGAGACATTATCGACCCGTCCAAGACGAAGGAAGGGGCGCGTCAGAATGCGACACAAATCTGAATAAATGTCCCGTTAAGATTTCTGACGCGACACTCGCAGTGGCCGGAATCGATCATTACGCTGTCTGTTGACTGCGAAGGCAAGGAGTATAAGAGGGCGGGTTCTCTGGCGCTGCGCATCTCGAACAGGACGGGGGCGGTCGTCTGGATGCCGGGCAATACCTGGCAAGGAGGGCAAGGCCAGAAAAAGGAGGGCGAGGCCAGAAATGCGCCATGATTCCATAGTGTCGATTTAAGACACCCCCTCCGGAGTCTCAGATCGATGACGCGAGCTTGACTTCTAATGTCTGTTAAATAGGCTCATCGCATTTGAGGGTGTAGGTGGTTCCTGAAGCCGCCGGTGTCGAGCAGCGATCGGGCTATGTAGTTCGTGAGGTTCCGGAATCCGAGGGCGGAGCCGCGGAGGTGTTCCAGGCGCCCGTTGATCGCCTCTGTTGGCCCGTTGGACGTGCCGGGCCGGTCGAAGAACGCGAGGATGTCGGCGGCGCGCTGCTTGAGCGTGCGGCCGAGCTTGCGGACCTCCACGAGCGCGGCGGGGACGCCGCTGGAGACGGAATCGATGACGGCTGTCATCAGCTTCTCCGCCGTCTTCCGATCGGGTTCGCGGTAGGCAGCGATCACGCGCTGGTAGATGCCCCAGGTCGCCTCGACCTCGACGTGCTCGGAGACCGCGAACAGTGCCTCGAGACGGGTCTGCTGCCGGTCAGTGAGCAGCTGCGCGCCGGTGTGGAGGATGCGGCGGGCCTTGTAGAGCGGATCGTTTTTGCGGCCCCGCCGGCCGTGCAGGCACTGCTGGACGCGACGACGGCAGGTGTCGAGGGCGTCGCCGGCGAGGCGGACGACGTGGAACGGGTCCATCACCGCCTGCGCGTCCGGGAGCTCCTCGCTGACGGCGGTCTTGAAGCCGGTGAACCCGTCCATCGCGACGACCTCGACACCATCGCGCCAGTCCTGCGGGCGTGCGGCGAGCCAGGTCTTGAACACGGCTTTCGAGCGACCCTCGATCATGTCCAGCAGACGGGCGGGGCCGGTCTTGTCGCGGTTCGGGGTGAGGTCGATGATGACGGTGACGTACTTGTCGCCGACTCTCGTGTGGCGCCAGACGTGCTCGTCGACGCCGATCACGGCGACGCCGTCGAACCGGGCGGGATCGTCGATCAGCACTCGACGCCCTTCAGCGAGGACCGCGTTGTTCGCCGTGTGCCAACCGACACCGAGTCCGGCGGCGACGCGGGCGACGGTGAGGTGGTCGATCACGAGCGCTTCCAACGCCCACCGCATCCCGCTACGGGACAGCTTGGCTCGCTCGGGCGCCGCTGCCGTGAGGTCCTCACGCCAGGACCGTCCGCATCCCGAGCACTTGTAGCGGCGGACCCGGACCAGCAGCGTCGTCGGGCGATGACCGAACGGCTCGTGGGCGAGACGCCGCGTGTCCGTCCCGCGCGAGAGCGCCTGGCTACCGCATCCCCGGCACCACGGATCCGGCTCGGCGACGCGGCACTCGATCACCGCGCGATCCGGCTCAAAAAGCTGACCGGTGGCCACGAGGCCGAGCTCGTCGAGATGGCAGAACACGGTCAGATCAGGGGTCGCGAAGGTAGCGTGGTGCACGTCGAGGTCTTCCGGCAGATGGTCAGTGTGAGAACTTCCATCATCGGAAGGCCTCGACCCTCATCCGGCGACCGACGCGCTCAGCCACCTACCCCCTCAACTGCGAAGAGCCGTTAAATACTGGGACTACACCCCATGAATCGTGGGCGAAATTCGGTTATTTGCATCACATTCTTCAATAGCCGAAGAAGTTTTGTGTCACACGTATCTGTCCGAGCGGCACGGGCCTGGTAGCCGACCTTTGGCCTGAGCTTCATTCTCGTGGTGGTTGGATGTGGTGCTCCGGGACCTCCAAGTGAGCGATGACGTCGCAGCCCCGGTCTCCGGCGGCACTCTGCGGCCGGCCTACCACGACGACTCGAAATGCGTTGGCGCCGTTGGGTTTGGTGGGTCGGTCGGCGCTGTTGGGGTGGTGGGCCGGTCGGCCCCCGTTGGGTGGTGGTTACCCGATTGAGGGGCGTTGTCCTTCATCAGGTGGGGCTTTAGCCCCCTCCAAGCGAAGGTGAACGGCTCGGAATCGGGTAACCGCCACCCAGCGTCGTCCGGATCTTGCCCTCTGGTGGCCGGGAAGCAGCACCGAAACGGGTAACCACCACCCAACGTCGTCTGGACCTTGCCTTCCGCCGGCCGGGAAGCAGCGCCGAAACGGGTAATCACCACCCAACGTCGTCGGATCTTGCCTTCCGTCGACTGGGAAGCAGCACCGAATCGGCCAACCGCCACCCAACTGGCCGTGTTGCCGTGTGGCCAGGCGGATTCGACCGTCGGCCAGGCGACAGATCGAGCCTGTCGGACCTGACACCGCCCCCCCCGGACCTGACCCCCCTCGGGTCTGACGCCGCACCGCCCCAACCCAAAAATGACGCCGCACCCGGGGTCCTCTCCTCGCGCTGACCCCGCGGCGGGCCGCTCCTCCTCGCCCCGGTGCCGATACAGTTCCTCCCTCGACGCACTGCATCGGCACATGCTGAGACGCGTTTTCGGCAGCTCGCCCCGTGAGCTTAGGCTTACTATGTTCTAAACCACGAGGCGGAGGAGGCGCAGTGGCAGCGCAGAAGACGGACGCAATCGGTGAACTCAAGGCAACGGCCGAGGCGGCTGCACGTCGGGCGGCGGAAGAGGTCTTGGCCCTGAGCCACAGCATCCACGCCGAACCGGAAACCGCTTTCGAGGAGATCGAGACCTCCAGGAAAGCGACCGACGTCCTGAGAAGGCACGGGTTCGAGGTCGAGACCGGAGTGGCCGATATGCAGACGGCCTTCGTCGCCTCCTACGGATCGGGCGATCTGGTGATCGGTGTCTGCGCCGAGCTCGATGCGCTCCCCGGAGTCGGCCACGCCTGCGGCCACAACATCATCGCCGCCTCGGGAGTGCTTGCGGGGCTGGCCCTTGCCTCGGTCGCCGATCGAGCAGGCATCACGGTCAAGGTCTTCGGAACCCCTGCCGAAGAATTCGGTGGCGGAAAGATCTTCATGCTGCGCGCTGGGGTGTTCGACGGCGTCCACGCCGCGATGATGGTCCACCCCGGCGACCAAGAGCACGACACCCATTTCACTCGTTCGGTGGTCGACCTGGAGGTTCGCTACACGGGGCGCCCCGCGCACTCGGCCATGGCGCCTTTCGAAGGGATCAACGCGGGCGACGCGGCAACGATCGCTCAAGTCTCCATCGGCCTCCTGCGTCAGCACTTGCGGCCGGGGGAACTCGTGCACGGCATTGTCACCGAGGCCGGGCACGCGCCGAATGTGGTGCCCCATAGCTCGTCACTGCTCTACGACGCCCGCGCCGATACCATCGCCGACCTCGAGGGCCCGGGCGGAGTCAAGGAAAGACTCATCCGCTGCTTCGAGGCGGGCGCCGTGGCGACGGGGTGCGACGTCGAGATCAAGGACGACTGGCCAGCTTTCTCGGAATTCCGCAACGACGAGCCCATGGTCGCTGCCTATCGACGCAACGCCGAGGCGCTGGGCAGAACCTTCTCCGACGTGCCTGCCGAACAACGTCAACGGCAGGCGGGATCGACCGACATGGCGAACGTGTCCTTGGAAATTCCCGCGATCCATCCAAGCATCGTCGTGGACGGGCAGGGGTCGACCCCGCACCAGCCCGAGTTCGCCCAGTACTGCGTGGGGCCGGACGCCGATCGCGCTGTAACCGATGGGGGCATCGCCCTCTGCTGGACGGCGATCGATATGGCCACCGACGCCGACCAGCGGGAACGCCTGATGGCATCGAGAAAGGCGGAATCATGAGCACCGCCGCGCCGAGCACACCGCACGGGCGGAGAAAAGCATCCACGGCACGCAGGACCCTGTGGTGGGTCGTGTGCCTGGCTCCTCTCGTCTGCGCCTTCGTTCTCCAGTGGCTTCCGATCTTCAACGGGCCACACCTTTTCCTGGGCATTCCGACGATCATGTGGTGGACCTGTGTCCCGGGAAGCCTGATGGTCAGCCTCGTCCTGGCCATCGTCGAATTCACCCGCACCGACGCCGACCACGAGGAACGCCTCGACCGCGAGGCGATTGCCCTCGGCGAGGAACGGAAGAATCAGGGGGATGCGTCATGAGCGTCATTGCATGGGTCGCCTTGGGCGGCATCGTCGTCATCGGTCTGCTCGGGTTCCTCGGCCGACGCAAACCGGACCTGGACCTGGCCGAATGGACCGTGGGTGGTCACAAATTCGGCGTCGCGACCACGTGGCTCCTCCAGGCCGGGGAGGTCTTCACGACCTTCACGTTCCTCGGAACCGCGGGGTTGGTCGTTTCCGGTGGGGCGGCGTCGTTCTACTCGATGCCCTACGTTCCCCTCGGCTACCTGGCTCTCTACTTCCTGGCGCCCAGGATCTGGCGGATGGCGCGCGCTCGCGGCCATCTGACGCAAGCGGATTTCCTGGAGGACGCGTATTCGTCCCGCGCGGTGGGGATCCTGGTTGCGCTGGCCGGCGTCGTCTTCCTGCTGCCCTATCTGCAGCTCCAGATCACGGGGCTGGGGCTGATCGTGCAGGTGGTCACGGGGAACCACTCGATGGGTGCGTGGTCGATGGTGATCGCGTTCGTCCTCGTGGTCGCCTTCGTGCTCTGGGCGGGGCTTCGGGGAGTCGCGACGACGGCGTACTTCAAGGATGTGCTGATGATCGTGATGCTGTTCGTCATCTGCATCTCGGTGCCCATTCACTACACGGGCGGATTCACCAGCGCCTTCGAGGTGATTCGGGAGAAGATGCCCGATATGCTCTCGGTCCGTGGCACATCGGAGTACGGGATCCCGTGGTACCTGTCCAACATGGCGATCAGCGCCATCGGGGTCGCCTTCGCGACGATGCCCCACAACTGGCCGCCGATCATGTCCGCCCGCAACTCCACGGTTCTTCGACGCAACTACCTGTGGTTGCCGTTCTACAACACCTTGATCGTGATGCCGCTGGTCGTGGGCTATGTGGCTCTGGTGGTGTTGGGGAGCGGCGCCGACCCGGACAGTGCTCTCCTGGACCTCGCCTCCGGTGTTCTGCCCGACTGGCTCATGGGGGTTGCCGCGGTGGCCGGTATCGCGACGGCGATGGTGCCTTCGGCGTCGTTGCTCATCGCCATCAGTACCCTGGTCTCCCGAAATCTGGCGCGTGCCCGATCCGAGAAGGCCCAGTTCACGGTCACTCAGGTCACCGTGGTGGTGGCGACCGGGCTGGCACTGTTCCTGTCGATCGCCATGCCGGACCTGCTGGCGAACCTCCTGCTGCTGACCTTCTCCGGCCTGGACCAGCTGGCCCCGGCTATCGCCGCGGCCCTGTTGTTCCGCAGGCAGGTCGGTGCGTCGTCGATTCTCGCCGGGGCCCTCGTGGGAATGGCGATCGTGATCGGGTACACCTTCTGGTGGACGCTCCCGTGGGCGATCAGCGAAGGGATCATCGGACTGGCCGCGAACGTCGTGGTGGTCGTGATCGTGGAGATCGTTCGTCGGTCGATGTCCGGTCGACCTGCGGCGGAGTGGCCTGTCGCGGAGGGTTCCATGGCGGGCTCGGGCCGGTAGCGCGGGGCCGGTCGCGCTACCGGTCGTGCTACCGGTCGAGGTGGCAGTTTCGTGCGGCTTCTTCGGCGAGGTGGCAATCTCGTGCAGCTTCTTCGGCGAGGTGGCAATCCCGTGCAGCTTCTTCCGTGAGGTGGCAACTTTGTGCGAAAAACGGGCCCAATTTCGCACGTGAGTGCCACCTCGTCACGGGTTCTGCACGAGGTTGCCACTTCGCGGCGGGGTCTGCACGGAACTGCCACTTCGAGCCGGGGGCCTGCACGAAACTGCCACCTCGCGCCGCCCCCACCCCCGCAGTCACCTCGCGATGGGGGAGCGCACGGAACTGCCACCTCGCGCGACGTCGTCGTTGGGGCCTGCCTCGACGGGCCCGGTGTCCTTCCAGTCCGCGAGCTGGCCCTCCCCAAAATCCGCTTAAGTTGTCAGTCGCCCTTCCTACGATTCGAATATATATTCGAAGAAGAGCTAGGAGGCGCTATGCCCAATACTCAGGTGATGACGACGACGGCCGGGCAACCCCTGCGCGTGGAGGTGGACGGACACCACTACAGGGTCGCGGCCGACCCGGTCCGCTGGTACGAGCGACGTGCCTGGTGGACCGAGGTCGACCGTGCCCCGAAGGATCAGTGCCCGTACCTGGTGGACCGGGAGGTGTGGCAGGTTCAGGTGACGGTTGATCTTCCGGCGGGGGCCAGGCGACGTCGGGGCGCTGTGCGGGATCGGGAACTGCGGACGCTTCATCTGGAGCGAGACCGCGCAACAGGGGGATGGGACGTGGTGGAGAACCTGTAGCCTGAAACGAAGTTTCCGTCACGTGAGGTGGTTGAGCAATGAAAATGGGGCGCGCATACGTCGAGAGTCTGTTCGAGCAGCAGACCGGTCTGTACACCTGGGTCGAAGTCTCGGGCAATCGCTATTATCTGCCGGAGGTCGGGCCGGCGAGCGTGGTGGACAGCAGCCTCTTCCGGGAGGGGGACGACGCCGCGAGGGCGAAGTTCTACTCGAATCTCGGAACCAGCGATTTGCCGCACGTGCGCTCCTCGACGGACGTCCTGCCGTTGGAGCCCGGAAAGATCCTCTGTGTGGGGCTGAATTACCACGATCACGCGGAAGAGGTCGGTGCCGAGCTTCCTCAGTACCCCACGATCTTCACCAAGTACTCGAACTCGCTCGTGGGGCCGGACGATCCCATCGCCATGCCGGCGGAATCGACCAAGATCGACTATGAGGCCGAGCTCTGCGTGGTGATCGGCAAGTCCGTGCGGCGCGCCAACGAGGAAGAAGCCCTGGATGCCATCGCCGGATACACCGTGTTCAACGACATCTCGGTCCGCGACTGGCAAGGGCGCACGAGCGAGTGGTTCCAGGGAAAGAACTGGGACCACAGCACGCCCCTCGGGCCGCACATCGTCGCCAAGGACCAGGTGGACCCCGTGAAGGGGCTCGCCATCGAATGCCTCGTGGACGGCGAGGTCATGCAGTCCGGGACCACGGCCAACATGATCTTCACCCCGGCCCAGATCGTCTCCTACCTCAGCACTTTCATGACCCTGGAACCCGGCGACGTGATCGCCTGCGGAACACCCGCCGGCGTGGGAATGTCCAAGAAGCCCCGCCGCTTCTGGCTCAAGGCCGGCCACAAGGTCACCGTCCGCATCGAGGGCATCGGGGAGATCACCAACGAGTGCGTCCCCGAAGCGGAAACCGTGGAGCACTTCGAGGGCAAGTCCTGGTGGGGTCCCGGGGTCGCGTCCGCGGCACGGGACGCCCACTAGGCAAACTCTTCGCGCGCATCCACCCGGCTGGGCCTCGCCCGGTTGTCTCTCGCCCGTCCGCGTTGACTTATTATTCGAATATATGTTCGATTAAGGCGTGAAGTTTCCGCACCTGGTCACCTACAGCGCCTACAGTGCGCACTACGGCGTCTCCGCACCCTCCGAGCTCGCCGACGTCGCCGTGGCGCACGGGGCAACCCACCTCGGGGTGACCGACCGGGACGGCTTCTACGGCGCCGTCAAACACGTCCGGGCCTGCATGGAACGCTCCATCGCCCCCGTGCTCGGTGTGGATCTCGCGCTTGCGGACCCCTCCGACCGGAAAATCATCGGACGGGTCGTCCTGCTCGCCGACGGCCACGACGCCGGCGCCGGGTACGGGGACCTCTGCCAGCTCATCACCCGGGCGCACCGGAGCAGAGAACGCGCCGAGCCCGCACGACTGGGGGACAGGCCCCGCATCACGGCCGCCGATCTCGGCCGAGCCGTCGCGATGGGCGAAGGCCACTTCACGGTCCTGCTCGGCCCGGAATCCGACTACGGAAGACTGGCGGCGGCCCGCAAATACCGCTCGGCCCGGGCCAGCTTGAAGGCATGGCGCAAACTCGTGGGGGAGAACCGTCTGCGGGTCAACCTCGTCAACCACCTGACCAAGCCGGGAGAGCGCCGGAGCATAGCCCACGCCGCACGCATGCTCGGCATCGCGGCAGATTGCGCGGTGGGCGCCGTCGTCAGCAACGCCGTGCGCTACGCCGCGGAGGACCAGGCCGTGACCGCGGACATCCTCGACGCCGCTCGCGGCCTCACCGCACTCGGGGAGGGCCCCCACCAGGTCAACGGGCAAGGATGGCTCAAATCCCCTCAGGACATGGGATCCATCGCAACAGAGATCGCACGGGCCGCGGACGCCGGCGTCACGGCCTCGGAACTCATCACCCTCACCGCGGAGCTCGCCCACAGGTGCTCCATCGACCCCGCCACGGACATGGGGTACGGGACACCCACCGTGCCCGAGGCACACCTGACCGGAGTCACGCGCGCCCCAGCGGCCGAACTCAGAGCCCGCTGCGAAGCCGCCCTCGAACGCGTATACGGCACGGAGGCAGACCGGACGGTTCACGGACCCGGCCTGGCCCGCCGCGACTGGGAGACACCTCGAGAGCGTCTCGACCGGGAACTGAACACCATCGAGAACCTCGGGTTCTGCGCCTACTTCCTGACCGTGGGTCACGTCTCCGGGCTCATCGAATCCCTGGGAATCCGCCACGCGGCACGCGGGTCCGGGGTGTCCTCCCTGGTCAACTACCTCTTGAACATCTCGGTGGTCGACCCCCTCGAATACGGGCTGGTTTTCGAGCGGTTCCTCTCGGACCAGCGATCCACCCTCCCGGACATCGACATCGACGTCGAATCTGCGCGACGCCACGAAATCTACCGGCTCGTCTTCGACCACTACGGCGACCACCGGGTCAGCCTCATGTCCATGCACAACGGCTACCGCGCCCGCGGAGCGGTCAGGGACGCCGCCCGGGCCATCGGCCTCACCCCGGAGCAGACGGACCGTATCGCCAAGACCATCTGGCGCGTCCCCGCCGGAGAGCTCCGCGAACTCCTCGAGATCAAACCCGAACTCGCCGAACTGCGTCGGGAAGCCCAGGAAGACCCCAAGGTCAACCTGCTCATCGACCTCACCGAAAGGCTCGACCGCCTACCGCGTCACCTGTCGATGCACCCGTGCGGCGTGATCCTCTCCAACGCCTCGCTGCTGCGGCGCACCCCGGTGCAGCCTTCCGGCATGGGGCTGCCCATGAGCCAGTTCGACAAGCACGACATGGATCCCATGGGCCTGCTCAAACTCGACATCCTCGGGGTCCGCATGCAGTCCTCGATGGCATACACGCTCCAGGAAATCGAACGTACCGAAGGCCACAAACCCGACCTCGAGAGCATCGACACCCGCGACAAGAAAACCTTCGACCTCATCCAGTCCACCCAGACCCTCGGATGCTTCCAGATCGAGTCCCCGGGACAGCGCGAACTCATCGGAAAAATGCAACCCTCCAGCGTGGGGGACCTCATCATCGATATTTCGCTCTTCCGGCCGGGCCCCATGCAATCCGACATGGTCCGGCCGTACCTCGAATCCCGCCACGGCTTCGCAACCCCCAACTACATTGCAGAAGACCTCGTGCCATATCTGGAGGAAACCTCCGGGGTCATGGTCTTCCACGAGCAGATCCTCAACGTCTTCAGCACCATGACAGGATGCGGCCTCGCGTCCTCGGACGAATTCCGCAGGAAACTAGGGGGCCCGGGCCAAGACGACGTCGAAGAATACTTTCGCCGCCACGCCACGCACAAAGGGTACTCACGCGAGGTCATCGACAAGACCTGGACGGCGCTCGCGGCCTTCGGATCCTTCGGTTTCTGCAAGGCACACGGCGCCGCCTTCGCGATCCCGACCTACCAGTCGGCCTGGCTCAAGACCCACTACCCGGCGCACTTCATGACGGGACTGCTCGAGCACGACCCCGGGATGTACCCACAGCGACTGATCCTGGCCGAGGCCAGGCGCCTGGGCATCGAGCTGCTGCCCCTGGACGTCAACAGATCCGGCCGGTACTACCGGGTGGAACGCATCGGGGGATCCGAACGTGTGACCGAGAGCGGCAGCGGTCGTGGCCGGGGCGACCGAACGGGGTATGACGCCCCGGTGGAGAAGTGGGGAATCCGGTTGCCACTCACCCAACTGTCCGGAATCAGCCGGGCCGAGATCGACAGGATCACGGCCCGGGCGCCCTATGTTTCGGTGGCCGACCTGAAGGCGCGCGCCCGACCCCACGCGCCGACGCTCGACCGGCTCGCGGCGGTCGGTGCCCTCGATACTGACGTCTTCCGCGGCGTCAGCCAGCAAGGGGGTGGGGCCGGCGTCGTCGTGGATTCCGAGGGCGGTTCACGTGACGACGTCGTTCCCGGGGCGCCCGACGCCGCCGACCGGCCCGGGGCGGTCGAGGCCGTGCCCGTGCAGCTCTCCCTGCCCCTGGGCGCCCACCTCGAAACCCCGTACGAAGCCAGGGACACCGGCGACGTGACATCGACCGTGCGCACCGAGCTGGACCTGCTGGCCCTGGACGTCTCCGCGCACCTGATGGTCGGATACCGCGAGAGGACCAGAACCTGGCCACTGACGCGAGCGGCCGACCTGATCAGAATGCGGAACAAATCCGACGTATGGGTCGCGGGCGTGCGGGTTTCGACCATGACCCCGCCCATGAAGAACGGCAAACGCGTGGTCTTCATCTCCCTCGACGACGGCACCGGGTGCGTGGACACCGCGTTCTTCGACGAAGCGCAGAAGCTCACGGGTCCGGACCTGTTCGGAACCCCGATGATGCTGATCCACGGAACCACTCGACGCACGGGCCCGCGCGGAATCTCGCTGACGGCGATTCAGGCGTGGGATCTGGCCGCGTTGGTCGAAGGGGAGACGCCGCTGCCCTTCCCGCCGTCGGCCCTCAAGGAACCGCGGGATTGGCCCAGGGCCGGCTGAACCGGAACCTCGGCGCGCCGGGCCCGGCCAATCGCTGACCGGTCAGTCCAGCGCCTGCAGATGCTCCGACGTGGGCGCCGTCGAGAATTCCTCGTACGCGGGGTGCCTGCGAATCCAGGTCCTGACGTAGGGGCAGACCGCAACGATCGTGAGTCCCTCGTCGATGCTCTCGTCCAGGGCCCGGCGGACCAGGGCAGAGGCGAGCCCCTGACCCGAGAACTTCTCGTCGACGAAGGTGTGCGGGAAAATCCGGGCCCGTTCTCCATCCCGCCCCGTATGATCCACGAACTGGGTGAACCCGGCGGCCCGACCGGAATCGTCCACGTGGATCTCGAAGGCATCCCGACCCTCCTGTCGGTCGCGGACCACCTGGGGATCATCCGATGTCGGCTGTGTCATGACTACTCCTTCTGTGTGTCCCTCGGCGACCGATCGCCGGTCAGCCGCGCTGTTTCAACCGTGTCTTCGGAATGGCAGGCGCGGGCAAAGGTGCGGGGGTGTTCGGCGGAAAATGTCCGAATTGCAACCGGGCCGCCTCCACAGAGGCATCGGCGGCATCGGGGGAGTCGGACGAGGTCCGCTCCTCTTCGGTCCCGAAACCCATTTCGCGCATGTACCGGTTGCGCCACTCGACGATCTCCTCGTGGCTGCGTCCCACGAAGTTCCACCACATCACGATCTGCTCGTTGAGCGGCTCGCCCCCGAGAAGCAGGGCGACCGCGGGATCGGCCCCCGCGCTGATCCTGATCGACCGGTGACCGGTCGGGACGAACCCGATGGCGTCCTCCGGCACGGGCACGCCATGGACGGATACAGCCCCGCCGACCTGGACCAGGCCGTGCTCATGCTCTTCGGGCACGGCAAGGTCGATGGTGGCGTGAGGATCGAGCCGGAGCTCGGCGCCCGTGAGGGCGATGGCCGTGCGGACGGGAGAGGTTTGCCCGAGCAAGGACCCCAGGAAAACCTCGGCCTCGTACCCTTCTCCCCGGATCGTTTCCGGACGATAGGACTCGAGCCCCGGTTCCGAGAAGCGGGCCGCGTCAGGGAGCGCGTACCAGAGCTGGAGCCCGTGCAAGGTCGTGGTCTCGGCGGAAGAGAACTCCGAGTGGGTGATGCCCCGTCCCGCGTTCATCAGGTTCACCTCGCCGGGCCTGACCGTGGCCCAGTGACCTGCGGAATCGAGATGATCAATGGCGCCGTCGAACAACCACGAGACCGTGGCCAGCCCAGTGTGAGGATGGCGGGCCACCGACATGCCGCCGGTGCGGGCGACGTCGTCCGGTCCGAAGGAGTCCACGAAGCACCAGGCACCAATCAGCGAACGGGCCCGCTGGGGCAGGGCTCGTCGAACAGTCATCGCCCGGGGTCCGCCCAGGGGAACCTCCCGGGGCTCGAGGAGTTCGACGACGCCGGCCTCGCAGCGTTCGACCGTCACGCCGTCGCGCAGACCGGAGGAGAACCGACCGCGGTCCGGGTTCGAGGCGCACACGGCCTCCTGGGGGTTCGCCTCGACATTGCTCACCGCTGTCTCACTCCCTCGCACGTCCCATCATGCCCTCGCCAGGGGGTTCGGCGAAGCGACCGATATGGACGATCGTGCACATCACAACCGTATCGGCAACCGGTTCATTCCGGCCGCTTGCGGAACCACGACTCCGGCAGGTGCACGGGTGCTTCTGGCGGCGTCGTCCGATCGCGGTAGAATCACCACGTTCCTCCCCACCGGCGAAGAACATCCCCGCATGGCACGCCCCAGGTACCGGCGTGCACCCAACGACTCGAGGAGTGAGTGTCCATGGCCGAGAACCCGGCCGAAAACCTGCAGATCACCGTCCACGGCGAGCCCCAGCAGGTGACCACGGGCACCACTGCCGCGGACCTGTTCGCCGACGATTCGACGATCGTGGTCGCCAGGATCAACGACGTCCTCAAGGATCTGAGCACCGAGGTGGCCGAGGGCGACGTCGTCGTGCCGGTCACCATCGACCAGCCGGAGGGGCTCGAGGTGCTGCGCCACTCGGCCGCTCACGTCATGGCCCAGGCGGTGCAGGCCATGCGTCCCGACGCGAAGCTCGGCATCGGTCCCTACATCACGGACGGTTTCTACTTCGACTTCGACGTCGAGGAGCCCTTCACGCCGGAGGACCTGAAGAAGCTCGAGAAGTCGATGATGAAGATCATCAAGTCGGGCCAAACCTTCCGGCGGCGCTCCGTGACCCAGGAGGAAGCCGTCGAGGAAATGAAGGACGAGCCGTACAAGCTCGAACTTCTCGGCCTCTCACAGGGCCCGGGCTCCGGTTCCGACGCCGCCGAAGGCGCATCCGTCGAGGTCGGCGAGGGCGAGATCACGATCTACGACAACGTGGACCGCAAGGGCGAGACGGTCTGGAAGGACCTCTGCCGCGGGCCGCACCTGCCGAACACGAAACTCATCGCCAACGGGTACGCCCTGACCCGTTCGGGCGGGGCCTACTGGCGCGGCTCCGAGAAGAACCCCATGCTGCAACGCATCTACGGGACCGCCTGGCCGACCAAGGAAGAGCTCACGGCGTACAAGGAGCGCATCGCCGAGGCCGAGCGGCGCGACCACCGGCGGCTGGGGGAGGAACTGGACCTGTTCTCCTTCCCGAAGACGATCGGTCCGGGTCTTCCCGTGTTCCACCCCAAGGGCGGGGTGATCAAGCGCGAGATGGAGAACTACGTCCGCGACCGTCACCTCGAGGAGGGCTTCCAGTACGTGGGGACGCCCCACATCACGAAGGAGGACCTGTTCTACACCTCCGGGCACCTTCCGTACTACGCCGAGGGCATGTTCCCCGCGATGGAGCTGGACAATGGCAACTATCGCCTCAAGGCCATGAACTGCCCGATGCACAACGAGATCTTCAAGGCCCGTGGGCGGTCCTACCGCGAACTGCCCCTGCGGTTCTTCGAGTTCGGAACGGTCTATCGCGATGAGAAGTCCGGTGTGCTCCAGGGGCTGACCCGCGTCCGGATGATCACCCAGGACGATTCCCACAGTTACGTGACCAAGGAGCAGGCCCCGGGCGAGGTCCGGCACCTGCTGAACTTCATGCTTTCCCTGCTCACCGACTTCGGCCTCACCGATTTCTACCTCGAGCTCTCGACCCGCGAGACCGAGGGGGACAAGAAGGACAAGTTCATCGGCACGGACGAGCAGTGGGACGAGGCCACGGCCGTCCTGGAGGACGTCGCCCGGGAGACCGGGCTCGAACTGGTCCCCGATCCGGGTGGAGCCGCTTTCTACGGCCCGAAGATCTCGGTCCAGGCCAAGGACGCGATCGGCCGCACCTGGCAGATGTCGACGGTCCAGTACGACTTCAACCAGCCCGCACGGTTCGGCCTCGAATACCAGGCCGCGGATGGCAGCCGCCAGGAACCGGTCATGATCCACTCGGCCAAGTTCGGTTCGATCGAGCGTTTCATGGGCGTTCTGACCGAGCATTACGCCGGTGCCTTCCCCGCGTGGCTCTCCCCGGTCCAGGTCATTGGGATCCCCGTCGCGGAGGCTTTCAACGACTACATGGCGGAGATCGCCGACAAGCTGCGGGCCCAGGGCATTCGGGTCGAGGTCGACTACGGAACGGACCGGTTCCCCAAGAAGATCCGCAACGCCTCGAAGGAGAAGGTTCCCTTCGTGCTCATCGCCGGCGGGGAGGACGCCGAGAACGGTGCCGTGTCCTTCCGATTCCGGGACGGCTCCCAGGACAACGGGGTCACGGTCGACGACGCCGTCGCACGCATCGTCGACCACGTTCGGAACCGGGTCAACACCGATCCGACCTCCCAAGCGGAGCCGGAGGCCGACGACGCCTAGACCGACGCGCTGAATTCGCCGCGTCCGATCTCCGAGGGCCGGGCGGGAACCCCACTGCGGGTCCCGCCCGGCCCTCGTCGTATCCAAGGCCCCGAGCGAGGGTTCTGCCCCGCAACGGAGGGCAGCCCCACGTGATTTGAACACCGTTCAAAATCTGGCTACGGTACTTGCATGCTCCTTCCGCACCACCGCCTCTCGCGCCCACGAACCACCCTCCGGACATGGGGCGCCGAACCAGCCCGCTATGTTGCCAAGGAGCGAGGCCGTGCGTGAGGTGCAGGGGCTGATTGCCCGGGATGCTCGCCACGTGTGGCATCCGTACGCACCCGCCGGCGAGGAGCAGCTCTACGCGGTCCGTTCCGCCGAGGGGGCACTGCTGAGGCTCGAAGACGCCGAGGGGCACGAACATACGGCGATCGACGCGATGGGCTCGTGGTGGGCCATGGTGCACGGGCACTCGCATCCGAAGCTGACCGGCGCCCTGCAACGACAGTCCGAGGTCATGCCCCATGTCATGTTCGGAGGCCTGACCCATGAACCGGCCGTCCGCCTGGCCGAGAACCTCGTCGCCAATTCTCCCGAAGGCCTGCAGCACGTCTTCTTCTCGGATTCCGGGTCGATCTCGGTGGAAATCGCGCTCAAAATGGTCATCCAGTACCAGGCGGCTTCGGGCCGACCCGAGCGCAATCGGATGCTGACGGTCCGCGGCGGGTACCACGGGGACACCTTCGCGACCATGAGCCTGTGCGACCCGGTCGACGGCATGCACCACGCCTTCAGCCCACTGGCCACACATCATTTCTTCGCCCCACGCCCGCCCAGCGGCCATTACGACGTCGACCACGCCACCTGGACCTGGGACGACCAAGCCCTGGAGGCGTGGGCCCCCGAATTCGGGGCGATCCTCGCCGAGAACACGGCAAGTATCGGTGGCGTCATCCTCGAACCGGTCCTCCAAGGGGCCGGCGGCATGCGCGTGTACGATCCGCGAGCCCTCGACGTCGCCCGGCGAGTCTGCGACGCCCACGACTGCCTGCTCGTTCTCGACGAGATCGCCACGGGATTCGGCCGAACCGGACGATGGACCGCCTCGGAATGGTCCGGAATCGCCCCGGACATCATGTGCCTCGGCAAGGCCCTCACCGGCGGGACCATGACCGGCGCCGCGACCCTCACGACCTCACGTGTCGCGCGTCGAGTATCCGCGGGAACGAACGGCATGCCTGCCGCCCTGCTGCACGGCCCGACCTTCATGGGCAACCCGTTGTTCTGCGCCGTCTCCCTGGCTTCCCTCGAACTGCTGACGGATCACGAAACAGGGTGGGCCAGCACCGTGCCCCGCCTGGAAAGAGCACTCGCCCACGGACTGGCACCGGCCGCGGACCTGGACTCGGTTTCCGACGTGAGAGTCCTCGGCGCCGTAGGAGTCATCGAGCTGAACCGAGACGTCGACGTCACCGCCGTGACACGGGCAGCGGTGCGACGCGGAGTCTGGATCAGACCCTTCCGGCGACTCGTCTACGTGATGCCGCCCTACATCACCACCGACGACCAAGCCCGGCAGATCTGTCACGGGCTCATCGAAGCGATCGGTGAGGTCCACGGATGAGCGCCGACTGGACCGCGTGGGCGGAAAATCGTCACCGCGTGCGAAACCGCCGTGCCCTCGTCCGAACGGCCGAACCTCCGCCTCCACCACGGGCGACGGCGTTGGCCATCGACTTCAGGACCAACGACTACCTGGGATTGGGGGCACGCGGTCTGCCGAGCCGTCGCACCTCGGCCCCCGCGGGCGCCGGATCCTCCCGCGTCGTCGCCGGAACGCACCCTGAGCACCGGACGCTCGAGGCAGAGCTTGCCCAGCTGGCCGGAGCCCAGGATGCCCTCGTGTTCTCCTCGGGATACCTCGCCAACCTGGGCATCATCGGCGCCCTCGACGCCCCGGGCACCACACTGCTCATGGACGACCACGTGCACGCGAGCCTCCGCGACGCGGCGCGAGCGGCATCCCACCACGAATTCTTCCCCCACCAGGACCTCGCCGAGCTGGCACACCGGCTCGAGCACACCGGCCGGGCACGCCCCGGGGGACGCATCGCCGTCATCGTCGAATCCGTGTACTCCGTGGTCGGAGATGCGACCGACCTGGATGCCCTCGCGCGACTCTGCGCGACCCACCACGCCCTGCTCGTGGTCGACGAGGCCCACAGTTTCGCGACCGTGCCACAAGGAACGCTCGCTCGCACGCACGACCTGTGGAACCACGAACGGGACGCGAGGGCACCGATAATCGTCACGGCCTCCCTGTCCAAAGCGCTCGCGGCACAGGGCGGCGTCATCCTCTTCGGTGGCCCGGCCCACCAAGCGGCGCTGTGGCGGGACCACGTGGTCAACACGGCCAGGCCCTTCATCTACGACACCGGGTTGTCCCCGCTGGTCGCCGAGGCGGCCCTCGAAGCCTGTACCGCCGCGCGCGGCGAGAACCTGGCCGCCGCGCTCGACGAACGACGTCGCCGCGCCCTGTCGATTCTTGGCCGGCGGCCCGCCGTGGAACGCGTCCTCGAGGGCGGAGCCGGCCCCATTCTGTCCTTGCGCATGCCGTCCCCGGGCTCGGCGCTCGCGGCGGCACGAGAACTGGACGAGGCCGGTATCCGGGTGGCGGTGTTCCGGCCTCCGAGCGTTCCGGACAATATCTCCCGGTTGCGACTCTCCGTCCACGCCGACCACCGACCCGACCAGCTCGTCCTCGCGCTCGAACAGGTTGCCTCCGCCGTCGAACGGGCCTGGGGCGCGGACTCGCTCGAACTGTTCTGGGGATGGCCCGAACCGTCCCGCCAAGTGGAGCTCGCGCGCTCGGCCGCCGACTTCTACGCCTGGCTCAGCAACGAGGTCAAGGAATCGCGCGGCGAAGAGAACCTCTTCGCGGACCTGCTCGCCGCAGGCATCGATCTCGAGAGGGTGGTCTCCCTGGGATACTTCCTGGTCATTGCGGGCCAGGAGACCACCAGAATGCTCATCAGCACCGCCCTGTATCGAGCCCTCGAAGATCGTTCCCTGTGGTCGGCCCTCGGGAACCCCCAATCCGGTCCGGGCACAGCCAACGAGCTCATTCGCCAGACCCTTCGAGCCAACTCATCGGTGCCCACCTGGAGGCGGCAATCGGCGGTCTCGGTCGACAACCCCGGCCTGCGTGCCGACCCCGGAGATCACCTGCTCCTCCGACTCTCCGGGGAAACCTTGCCGGATCACCGACTGGCCTTCGGCCACGGAATCCACCGGTGCCTCGGCGCGACACTGGCCGAGCAGGAAGCATCGCTCGTGGTCCACGACGTCGCCCGGAGCATGCCCGGACTGCGGCCCAGCGGAGCCCCGCCGTCGTGGCTCACCCTCCTGTCCTTCCAAGCACCACAACACGTCATCGTGGAGAACCCATGACCACACACTCCGACACCTGCGCCTCGACCTCCCTTCCACCGGGCCAGACCTGGGTGGTCACGGGCACCGACACGGACATCGGCAAGACATGGACCACGGCGGCGCTCGCGGGAGAAATCCTGCGGCGAACGGGGCGGGTCCACATCGACAAGCCCGTCCAAACGGGGTTGAAACCGGGGGAGCCGGGAGACGCCGACGAGTGCCTGGAACTGTTGGGGCATCCGGGCGGGGTGACCGGCTCGGAAGGCGTGCGGCTCGGTCCGGCCATGGCGCCACGAGACGCCCTGCGATACTCCGATGCACCGGCCACCGAGCTGCCGACACTCGGAACGCACGTGTCACGTTGGTCCGCGCACCTGACGACGTCGCGCTCGCTGGTCATCGAAGGATCCGGGGGAGTGACAGTGGCCCTGACCTCGGACGGCGAAACGACCGTCGACGCCGTCCGAGCACTGCGCGGACGCTCCGGCGGCGGGGTCTCGGTCGATCCTGGGGCGCATCTGGTGCTGGTGTGCCGCCCCGGGCTGGGAACTCAGAACCACACCGAATTGGCCCTGGAGCATCTGAGTCGTCGAGGCGTGCTCCCCACGTGCCTGGTGGTATCCGGCACTTCGGAGCGGCCGGACGACGTCGAGCGCGCCAACCTGGACTTCCTGGCAAGCCTCGCCGCAGAGCACCGGTCGAGACTGTTCACGATCCGGCGCGATTGCCTGTGTCTCCAGGAATTTCCACGCGAGGCTCGCCCGACCGGCACAGTCGATGGCTGAGGCTCACGAACGGGAACGTTCCTTGAGCCGGAGGATGAAGCGTTCGACGTTGTCGGACGTCCGTTCCTTGCGGTCCTCGATCGTGATGGTTTCCTCCATCTGACGGATGCCTTCGGGGCGTTTGCGGCTCACGGCGTAGTCCGCGCAGCCCAGATCCGAGCAGAGGTACGTGCCCAAGGAGGAATAGCGTTCCTTCTTCGTGGCGGGACGTTGGGCCGAGTACATCGAAACACCGGTGCCGCCGTGCAGTGTCAGGCAGAACTGGCACATTTGTGCCATCGGCTTGCCGCGGTGGGGCGTGCGGTGGAGGACCACGCCCTCGGGACCGTTCGCGGTCTCGGCGACCACATACCCCCGATGGGGACTCTTCGGGTCGATCCACCCCAGGAAGGCCTGCGATCCCCAGTCGGTCCGCGCAAGCTGTCCCGGGAGATGAATCCGCTGGGCCTCGCCCTGACTGCAATTGATGAAGCTGTGTCTGATCTCTGTTTCTGAGAGGGGGCGCATGGTTCCCAACCTATACCCCGGGCGGCGACGGTGAATGCGTCGATGTCATGAAGGCTCACTACGACCCGCCCACAGCCAGGGGAATCGACGGCCTAAGCTGGATGCATGACGGAGGAACCTGACTACTCGACCGACGACTTCGTGCTGCCCGGAGCCCCGGATGCTTTTCAACGCATGTGGACCCCGCACCGCAAGGCGTACGTCAGCGGGGGACAGCAGGACTACACGGAGAACTCCTGTCCCTTCTGCGCAGCCCCCGGTCGCTCGGACCAGGACTCGCTGATCGTCTACAGGGGCGAGCACGTCTTCGTGGTCCTGAACCTGTACCCGTACAACCCCGGTCACCTGCTGGTCTGCCCGTATCGGCACGTGTCCAATTTCGACGAGATCAACTCGGAGGAAACGGCCGAAATGTCCGCGTGCGTCCAGACCGCGATGCGGGTCCTCCGTCAGACGTCGAACGCCGCCGGTTTCAACATGGGGATGAACCAAGGGAAGGTCGGTGGCGCGGGTATCGCTGCTCACCTGCACGAACACGTGGTCCCGCGGTGGAACGGGGACACCAACTTCCTGCCGATCGTCGCCGGGACCAAAACCGTCACGCAGACACTCGATGAGATCCGCCATCTCGTAGCGGAGGCCTGGCCGTCAGACCTGGCGAATCCCAATGACGACCAATGATGCCTATTTCGCCCATTTGGGCTCGGGCGGCTGCCAGCGAGTCAATGCTTCAAGAAGAGGTTCAGGTTCAGATTCGATGACCAGAGAGTGGCGCAATTTCTCGCTGAGGAATCCCTCCTCGACCATGTGATCGAGAAGGTCCAGCAGGGGGTTCCAGAATCCGTTGACGTTGTAGAGCGCTACGGGTTTCGAGTGCAACCCCAGCTGTTGCCAGGTCCACGTCTCGAAGAGCTCCTCGAGCGTTCCGGCCCCTCCCGGAAGGGCCACGAAGGCGTCTCCGTCTTCGGCCATTGCATTCTTGCGCTGGTGCATGTCGTCGACGACGTCGAGCGAGCTGAGCCCGGGGTGGCCAATCTCGCCTTCAACTAAAGATTGAGGGATGACGCCACGCACGGTACCTCCGGCGTGCAGCGCGGAATCCGCGAGGACGCCCATGAGTCCGACCTTGCCGCCACCGTAGACGATGTCGATCCCGCGTTGGGCAATCGCTACGGCGAGCCGCCGGACAGCTTCCGAGTAGACGGCATCGCTTCCGACCGCCGAACCAGTGTAGGCCGTGATCGTGCGAACCTGACGCGGTGGCATGGGAGGCAAGGAGGGCAAGGGGGCTGGGTCATCGACGGTCATGGAACCCACCATAGTCCCGGATCGCTTCTTCGGACCTGCTGCGACACCCGCACCCTCGTCGCGTGGGCGGGCAACGTCCCGACGTGGTGACCGTGTCGAAGGGATCAGAACAGTGATGTCTGGACGGTGGTCGACCCATCGTCCTGGACGGCCATGCTTGCCCGGTTCTTCAGGCTCGCCGTATTGAGCAGGTAGTCGCCGGCTCCGGGATCCTGGACGAGGGCTGCGGTGAGGAACGGCCCGGTGCCGGAAGCGACACGGAACAGCTCCGGGCCTTCCCACGATGCGTGCGGATGCAACGGTCGATCGGAGGGACGTTCCAAGTGTTCGTAGGCATCGAGCATCGATTCCGCGGGAGACCAATCGTCGTGCGCCACCCGGAACCCGGGCTCTTCCAGCCGTTCCAGGTATCGTCTGGCGCCCTCGGCGGCTGCTGCGTGGAGATCGTCGATCTCCCGCGGGTCCTCAGGGCCGGACCAGGCCCTGACCTTGCTGGCTACCCGTTTGACCTGCGTCAGCCCCAGAGCCCGGGTGAGGTGGTCCTCGAGGTGACGCACGATCAGGCCGTCGTCGGCGAGGGCAACGTACGATGCCCGAGCGACCGCCTGCTGGTCCACCCTGGTGGTCTTCGACCTTTCGTGGGCCGTGCCCACCTTGGAGGTGCCGTCCGGAAAGGTCGCGACGTACAACCAGTGCGGGAGCTCGATGTAGGCCCGGGCCGCCTCGGTCAACTCGGCACCCTGGTGCGCCCGGTGAATGGGGCGGAACCGGTCCAGGTGCATGCACAGAGGGCATTGCTGACCTCGTGCCAGGCGGTTTGTGCGGGGGCACGGCACGGTGCGGAAGGAGGGCGGCCGGCGTCGTCGAGCTCGGCGTGGGCGAAGCCGCTGCACCAGAGCCCGCTTTCCGCGAAGGTTTCGTCGAGCAGGACGACTCCCAGGGCCATATTCGGAGTCACCCGGACGCGGACGACCTCCCCCGTCGGAGCGCCCCCGGCCATTGGCTCGACTTTGGCCACAGGTTGACGTTCGGGCCACGTGAGGTCCCGCCATACGAAAGGAGAGTCGGGGAAGGTGTCGACGGGTGACGAATTCATGAGCCCATCATGGCAAATATCGGTCGCGGCCAAGGGTTAGGATTGGTCCCATGCCAAGACCAGTCATCTTCGGACATGCCACCCGCCTGATCGGCCAAGGCATCCGGTACGCATCCAAATTCCGCGGGGGCGGGTCCGCTTTCCCCGGACTCTTCATGGAGAAGCTCGACCCCGGATTCGTGGAGCGGGAACTCTCGGCTCTGCCCCGCGGCGTCGTCGTGGTCTCCGGGACCAATGGGAAGACGACGACCACCAAAATGGCCGTTCAGCTCCTCGAATCCCAGGGTCTCAAGGTCTTCACCAACCGCACCGGATCGAATTTCGTGCGTGGTGTCGCGGCGGCCCTGCTGGGCGAAATGAATCTCAAGGGTGAGCTCGACGCGGACATTGCCGTGTTGGAGCTGGACGAGGCCCACGCCGTGCACTTCGTGAAAATGGTGCAGCCCAAGTACTCGCTCTTGCTGAACGTGATGCGTGACCAGCTGGACCGTTTCGGCGAAATCGACACGACACGCAAGATGCTCACCCAGCTGGCTCGCGCGACCACGGGAACGGTGGTTCTCAACCGGGAGGATCCGAGAATCCGCCGAATCTCCCAGGACGTCGAGGAAGGCACGGAGGTCGCCTACTACGGTCTGTCCGAGGGTCTTCGATCGCGATTCCCTTCGGACGACGAAATGCGTGACAACCGGACCCCCCAGCAGGCGGAGAACCTGCCGGAGGCTTCGGTCGCGCTGACTTCCTTCGAGGGAACCCGGACTCACCTGATGATCGGTGACCGGGAGGTCACGACCGATATCAACCTCTACGGCATCTACAACATCTACAACGCCGCGGGAGCCCTGGCGCTGACTCTCGAAATCATGGGGGAGGACGCCGACGAGGCCGCGCTGCTGGCCGAACTGTCCAAGGTCACCCCCGCCTTCGGGCGAGGGGAATCCGTCCGGATCGGGGACCGCAGCCTGCAACTGTTGCTCGTGAAGAACCCGGCGGGTTTTCGCCTATCCCTGGCCTCGGCCACGGGAGAGGACTACGCGACCATGATCACGATCAACGACGAATACGCCGACGGACGGGATGTCTCCTGGCTGTGGGACGTCGACTTCGAATCGTTGCAGCACGGCGGTGTGGACGTGGTCTCCGGGACGCGCGCCTACGACATGGCCCTGCGCCTCGATCACGACGATGTTTCCGTGCGTGCGGTCAACACGGACCTACCGAGCGCCCTGGACGAATTCGTCCGCGGATCGGGGGACAAACCCATGCGGGTATTCTGCACGTACACGTCCATGCTCGCCCTGCGCCGGGAGCTGGCCAAGACCACCGAGGTGGCTGATATCGGATGACCGAGAAGACCCTGAAGATCCTGCAGCTGTACCCGCGGGACATGAACATCTACGGAGACTGGGGCAACGTCCTGTCCCTCTCCAGGAGAGCACACGCCCACGGGCTGGCCACCGAAATCGTCGACTACAACCCGGGAGACATCTTCCCCGAGGACTTCGACATTCTCGTGGGCGGAGGGGGCCAGGATTCCGGGCAGACCGTGATCCAGGACGATCTCCACCGCATCGCACCCGTGCTGCGGTCGGCGGCCGAGTCCGGGGCACCGATGCTGGTCATCTGCGGTCTCTACCAGCTGTTCGGAAACCAGTTCACCACCGTCGGGGGCGAGGTGCTCCAAGGGATCGGGCTCTTCGATGCCCACACCGTGGGCAGTGAGGAACGCCTGATCGGGAACATCGTGATCGAGTCCGAGGAGTTCGGGACGGTCGTCGGTTACGAGAACCATTCGGGCCTGACCTACTTGGGCGACGGCGTCGAGCGCCTGGGCACCGTGACCAAGGGCGAGGGCAACAACCTCGACGACGACGGCGAGGGGGCCCGCGTGCACCACGTGATCGGCAGTTATCTGCACGGATCCCTGCTCCCCAAGAATCCCCGGATCTCCGACTATCTCGTACGCCACGCCGCCGAGCGGAAGTTCGGCTCTTTCGAGCCGGCGAAGATCGACGATTCCTTGGCGGATCGTGCCCGTGAGGTCGCGGCGTCCCGACCGCGCTGAAACCGTTCCGGCCCCGGTATGCCGGTGACGCCTCCGTGGATCGACACGGCGGCAACTGGTCGTTTGCTGGCGTCGTTACAATGGTTTGAGGCTTGTGCGTGGTCGGCACGCCCTGTCGCCGCCCGACAGACGCGTCGAGGGGATCCGCGTGAGGAACCGGGCCGGGGCGAACAGGCACGGCCGCGCAAGGACATTGTCTATATTCGAGGAGCACATCTATGTCGGGTCACTCCAAGTGGGCCACCACCAAACACAAGAAGGCCGCGATCGATGCGAAGCGGGCCAAGGCCTTCGCGAAGTACATCAAGGGCATTGAGGTGGCCGCCCGCATGGGCGGTGCCGATGTCTCCGGCAATCCCGCGCTGGACCTGGCCATTTCCAAGGCCAAGAAGAACTCGGTGCCCAATGACAACATCGACCGCGCGGTCAAGCGCGGTGCCGGCCTGACCGGCGAGGTCGTCGAGTACTCCGAGATCCTCTACGAAGCCCGCGGACCCCAGGGCTCTGCCCTGTACATCGAGTGCCTCACGGACAACAAGAACCGTGCCGCATCTGACGTTCGGGTTGCGGTCACGCGCAATGGCGGAACCATGGCCGACCCCGGGTCGGTTTCGTTCCTGTTCGAGCGCAAGGGCGTGGTCGAGGTTGCCAAGACGGACGGCCTCACGGAGGACGACGTCCTGATGGCCGTTCTGGACGCGGGCGCCGACGAGGTCAAGGAAGAAGAAGAGATGTTCGAGGTCATCTCCGAGGCGACCGACCTTCCGGAGATCCGCAAGGCACTCGACGAGGCGGAACTCGACTACAACAACGACGACCCCCAGTGGCGACCCACCATGACAGTGGACCTGGATGCCGAGGGTGCACGCAAGTTCCTGCGCCTGGCCGACGCGGTCGAGGCCCTCGACGACGTCCAGAACGTCTATTCGAACGCGGACATCTCGCCCGCCGTGATGGAAGAGCTCGAAGCCGACGACTAGTCGCTGAGCATATTCGGGAGAGTGCTATGAACAAGGGACCGGTCGGAGCCGTTGCATCACCAGCCTCCGCCGGTCCCTTGCGCATCCTCGGGGTCGATCCGGGGCTCACACGGTGCGGGTTCGGCGTGGTCGACATGTCCGGGAACCGCACAGCGCATTTCGTCGACGCGGGGGCCGCAGGAACCCAGGCCAGTGAGTCACTGGACGCCCGAGTCCTGCACATCCAGCGTGCGATGCAGGGTTGGGTCGAGACCTACCGCCCCGACGTGATGGCCATCGAACGCATTTTTGCCCAGGAATCCGTCAACACCGTGATCGGAACCGCGCACGCCTCCGGCGTGGTCATTGCGGCAGCTGCCGCCGCCGGCATCCCCGTGGCATGGCACACCCCATCCGAGGTCAAAGCGGCCGTGACCGGCAGCGGGAGGGCGGACAAGAAATCTGTGGGGCGCATGGTGGCCCGCATCCTCGAATTGGACGCCGCGCCGAAGCCGGCCGACGCCGCCGACGCCGTCGCCTTGGCCATCTGCCACGGATGGCGCTCCGGAATCATCGGCACGGGGATCAACATGGGCACCGGTGTCCAGACGCACCAGGGGTCGATCCCTTCTCGCGCCAAGGGAGGCTCCATGACGCCCGCTCAGCGGGCGTGGAAGGCGGCGGAGGAACGGTCCCGTCGCGGAAAATAACGGGAGCCTCGAGGACACGCCACAGGTCGAGTCGGTGGAGCCGCGGGCACGACCTCCGTCCACAGGCGCGCCGGTGAATGTTTTTCGTAACTTTGTTCGATTAAGATGGACGCATGATTTCTTCTCTGACGGGCACCGTGACCCATGTTGGCCTCCACGAGGCAGTCATCGAGGTCGGTGGTGTCGGGATGCTGGTCCAGGCAACCCCCGGCACATTGGCGACCCTGCGTCTCGGCGAGCGTGCTCGGCTCGAGACCTCGCTGATCGTCAAGGAGGATTCGCTGACCCTGTTCGGATTCCGGGACGACAGCGAGAGAGAAGTGTTCACCACGATGCTCTCGGTCTCCGGCATCGGTCCTCGCATCGCCCTGGCGGTTCTGTCCGTCCACACCCCCGCAGAGGTGGCCCAGGCCGTCGCGGAGGGTGATGACAAAGCATTCAGCAAGGTTCCCGGAATCGGCCCCAAGGGTGCCCGCCGGATCGTCCTTGAACTCGCGGGCAAGCTCGTCCTGCCCGAGCCGGAGGGCGCGGAGGCCTCGTCCACGGACGCCGGAGGCAAGGCAGGCGCCGGCCCATCGTGGCGGTCGCAAGTCATGGATGCCCTGGTGGGCCTAGGCTGGCAGGAGAAGGATGCCGCCGGCGCGGTGGATTCCTACGTCGAGGCCGAACCCGATGCCGAATCCATGACGGTCCCCGATGCCCTGAGGGGCGTCCTGGCCAGTCTCGGCCGAGCCAGCGGCATGGGCCATCGGTCCAAATAGCGGGGCGGAAAGGAACGAATGACGCAGCAATTCCCGGAGAACGACACGCAGAATCTGCCGGGCCAGCAGCGCTCGGGGCAGGAGCGGCTGGTTGACGCCGAGGTCGAGCCCGAGGACAAGGCGATCGAGGCGGCGTTGCGGCCGAAGGCCCTGGACGATTTCGTCGGGCAGAAGCGCGTGCGCCAACAATTGTCACTGGTTCTGGAGGCCTCGAAACTGCGGGGGAAGAGCGCGGACCACGTCCTCCTCTCAGGTCCTCCGGGACTCGGAAAGACCACTTTGGCGATGATCATCGCGGAGGAGATGGGCTCGCCCTTGCGCATCAGCTCGGGTCCGGCCATCCAGCACTCGGGTGATCTGGCCGCCATCCTTTCCTCGCTCACGCCCGGCGAGGTGCTGTTCCTCGACGAGATCCACCGCATGTCACGCCCCGCGGAAGAGATGCTCTACATGGCCATGGAGGATTTCCGCGTCGATATCGTGGTCGGCAAGGGCGCGGGGGCCACCTCGATTCCACTGGAACTGCCCAGCTTCACGCTCGTCGGCGCAACCACGCGTGCAGGCCTCCTGCCCGGGCCCCTGCGGGACCGTTTCGGGTTCACGGGTCACCTGGAGTTCTACGACGTCGATGAGCTCGAGCTCGTTCTCCGCCGTTCTGCCGGCCTCCTGGACCTGAAGATCACCACCGAAGGCTTCCACGAGATCGCCTCGCGATCACGCGGCACGCCCCGTATCGCCAACCGTCTCCTACGTCGGGTCCGGGACTGGGCTCTGGTCCACTCGGTGGACGATATCGACGCACGGGCCGCGGCCACCGCGCTGGACATGTACGAAGTCGATTCGAAGGGGCTCGATCGGCTGGACCGATCCGTTCTCGAATCCCTGATCCACAAATTCGGCGGGGGACCTGTTGGCCTGTCGACCTTGGCCATCGCGGTCGGCGAGGAGACGGAGACCGTGGAAACGGTGGCAGAGCCTTATCTGGTGCGTGAAGGGCTGATGGGCCGGACGCCGCGGGGACGCGTGGCGCTGCCCTCCGCGTGGGTGCACCTGGACCTGGAACCGCCGGAATCCTGAGCCACGGTTTCTGACCGGATACCCAGAATCTTCCTCTAGACTTTAAAAAGTTTTTCCCCTTATCCCGGTGGGATGCTGACCGGGAACAACGCAGATACCGACGTAAGGAACTCATGCTACTTTCCACCATCAATTCGACCGGAAGCCTGCAGGCAGCCGACCAGGGCGGGGGCGGTGGATCCAACTTCCTGCTCCTCGGCCTCATGCTGGTGGTTGTCATCGTGTTCCTCGTTCTTCCGATGCGCCGCCAGAAGAAGGCCAGGCAGCAGATGCAGGAGCGCCAGAACGCGATGACCCCGGGAACGCGCGTCATGACGCAGTTCGGCGTCTTCGGAACCATCGTGTCGATCGACCGCGAGGCCAATCGTGCGGTCATCGAGGTCGCACCCAAGACGGAGATCACGGTCCACCTCGGCGCCGTGACCACGGTTCTGGACGACAACGGGCAGGTCCCCGGAACTCCCGAGGCGGCGCGGGCCGCTGCGGCCCAAGGCGTTGCCGAGGAGCCCCAGAGCGGATCCGGTGCCTTCGGGAACGAGTCAGCAGCCGAGAGCGGTCTCGGATCGACGTCGACCTCTGCTGAGAACGGACCGCGGCTCAACGGTGAGCCGAGCGACGAAACGACTCGAGGTCTGGGCGAGCAGGACGGTACGGGTTACCGGGACGACCCCCGCGGCGACGATCCCACCGGCTCGAACCGCTAAAACATACGCAATTTTCGAGGTGCTTGCCCACGGGGTGAGCACCTCGACCTATGATCCTCAGGAATCCTCATGGCTCGGAAAAAGCGCACGTCCAGTGCCCGAAAGGCCCTGCTCCTGTTGACCGCCATTGTGGTGGTCCTCGGCGGTGTCATCGGCCTGTCTGCGACCAAACTGGGTGGCTCCGCGTCACCCCAGCTCGCCCTGGACCTGTCCGGCGGCACGGAGATGATCCTCTCCCCGAAGGTCACCAATGGCGACGGCGACATCAGCAAGGACCAGCTCGACCAAGCGGTCGACATCATCCGACAGCGCGTCGACGGCGCCGGCGTTTCCGAGGCCGAGGTCAGCACCCAGTCCGGCCGGAACGTCGTCGTGTCGATGCCGGGAACTCCGAGCCAGGAAACCCGTGATCTGATCCAGGCATCGGCACAGATGTCCTTCCGATCTGTCCTGATGCAAGGCGATGGGGGTGCTGTTCCCGAGGACCAACGCACCGCGGACGCGGATCTGCCGCATCCGAATGGCGAGCCCCAGAACGGATCGGATTCCAACTGGATCACGGGGGATCTCCAGAAGCAGTACGAACAACGCGACTGCAAGGCCAACCCGGGCAAGGACGATCAGTTGGATCCCGACAAGGCCGTGGTCGCGTGTTCCGAGGATGGCCAACAGAAGTACATTCTGGGACCCGTCGAACTGAACGGTTCGGACATCAAAACGGCCGATTACTCCCAGGCCGAGTCCGGGGGAGGCGTCAGCACGGGCCAATGGGGCGTGAACATCACGTTCAACGATCACGCCAAGAACGTGTTCAAGGACGTGACGCAGCGCCTGTACGGGTTCTACGGAAAGAACCAGGAAGACCCGAAGGCATCCTTCGCCATCATGCTCGACGGCGGGGTGCTCCAGGCACCACGCGCGCAGAACGTGATCGCGGACGGCAAGGCACAGATCACCGGTGACTTCTCCGAGGACGATGCCAAGGGACTGTCGGAACAGCTCAAGTACGGTGCGCTGCCCATCAGCTTCGACATCCAGTCCGAGCAACAGATCTCCGCGACGCTGGGCACGGACCAACTGCAGATGGGCATCATTGCCGGCATCATCGGTCTGTTGCTGGTCTGCGTGTACTCACTGTTCCAGTACAGACTCCTCGGATTCGTGACGATCGCATCCCTGCTTGTCGCGGGGGTGGTCACCTACGAGGCCATTACCCTGCTCGGGTGGGGCGTCAATTACAGGCTGTCGCTTGCGGGCGTGGCCGGACTGATCGTGGCTATTGGACAGACGGCTGACTCGTTCATCGTCTACTTCGAACGCATCAGGGATGGCCTGCGCGATGGGCGCAGTGTGCCTTCGGCCGTCGACCACGGGTGGATGCGCGCCCGGCGTACCATTTGGGCGTCGAAGGGCGTCAACCTCCTGGCGGCCGTCGTCCTGTACTTCGTGGCGGTCGGCAACGTTCGAGGTTTCGCCTTCACCCTGGGACTCACGGCCATCGCTGACCTCATGGTCATCTTCTGGTTCACCCATCCGGTCATGGTGATGCTCTCGCGGACCAAGTTCTTCGGTGAAGGGCACAAATTGTCCGGACTGGATGCTCGCGCGCTCGGTTACGTCCCGTTGTATCGAGGGGCCGGACGTCTGCGGGACCCCGAGGACTCGCCTCGAGCGAGGAAGCGCCGGTCCGATCATGACGAAGACTCCGAGGACCGGCCGATGACCATCGCCGAACGACGCAGGGCCGAGGCGCTCGAATCCCGGAACAAACCGCCACAGGACCCGGAAGAGCAGTCAGGACAAAATCCCGAAGGAGCCGACAATGCCTAAGTTCGCAGAGTTCGGTAGCAACCTCTACACGGGCAAGACCTCACTGCCCTTCATCCCGAAGAAGAAACTGTGGCTCGGAATTTCCGCGGTGCTCGTGATCATTGCGGTGCTCATCCCGGTGTTCACGGGTGGCTTCAAAATGGGCATCGATTTCCGTGGCGGTTCGGAGTTCACGGTCTCCGATTCCCAGAGCACCGACGTCCAGACGGGCAAGGACGCCGTCTCGAAGCACGCGAGTGCCTCCGAGACCGAAGTGACCAAGATTGCCTCGGATACGGTACGCGTCCAAACCGAGCAATTGAGCGACGACGACACGCTCGCCGTCAAACAGGCCCTGCAGAAGGCCTACGACGTCAAGGCCGACGACGTCACCTCCTCCTACGTGGGACCAACCTGGGGCGAAGGAGTGACCCGCCAGGCGACGTGGGGTCTGATCGCGTTCGTGGTCCTGGCGACGGTCGGGATGGCCCTGTACTTCAGAACCGTGAAGATGTCCCTGTCGGCCATCGCCGGCCTGCTGTTCACCGTCATCACGACGGCCGGGATCTACGCCCTGGTCGGGTTCGAAGTCACACCGTCGGCGATCATCGGTTTCCTGACGATTCTGTCCTATTCGCTGTACGACTCTGTGGTGGTCTTCGACAAAATTCGCGAGAACACCAAGGGCTACCGGGAAAACACGAAGACGACCTTCGCCGAAGAGGTCAATCTGGCGGTCAACCAGACCTTGGTCAGGTCAATCAATACCTCGGTCGTCGGGATCCTGCCGGTCGGCTCGATTCTGTTCATCGGGGCATTCCTGTTGGGTGCCGGAACCTTGCAGGATCTTTCCCTGGCACTGTTCATCGGGATCATCATGGGCACGCTGGGCACTTTGTTCGTCTCAGCTCCCCTCTACGCACTGCTGCGTCAGGGCGAGAAGCCCATCAAGGAACAGGCCGAAAGAGTCCGACGAGGCGTCGCGGACACCGACGTCGCCGACTCCGGAGCGGAGATCAGCGAAGGAACGACCTCGGGGTCGACGAGACCATTCGGCGACGGTTCGGCGTCGGCCGGAGCGGAGTCGGCACAAGAAGGCCGGCGTTCCGACCGCGGCGGCGGGAGGTCGGCGGACAGCCCCACACCGCGCTATGACCCGAGTGGCAGGGACAAGCCGGACAATGGCGCGGTGATCTAGCGGAGCCTGCCAAGAGGCCCTCGCGCCCCTCGCCGAGGGGCGGCTGCAGACTCATGTCACACGCCAACTACCTGACTTCCGAGCAACTCTGCCGCGTCGATGTCGACCTAGCCGAGTGGCGCCGCGGACGCCCAACGAGGGCTGACCATGGCCTGGCTGCCGCTGGCATTCCAGGAGCCCTGCATGGTGAAGGTGTACGTCAGCAGGCAACGATGCAGGGTGCCGTTGGGGGCGGTGTACGAGATCTCGGTGGGGACCCTGACGGTGGCACCGTCCCAGGACTGGCGGTTCGCTCGATTCGTGGTGCCCGCGGAATCGAGCCACTGGATCGTGGACGCCATGAGGAAACCGGCACGGGCTCCTCCCGATCCGACGTTGCCCAGCGTGGCGACGCCCGAAAAGCTGCGCCTGTCGTTCAGCGTGAGCGTGGGCGACGGAAGGGTCCTCTCGCCGGACGCGTTCTTGAGCTTGAAGGTCACCGACCCGCGATAGTTGCAGGTGGACCGGAAACCGATATTCAGGGATGTCTGGGCGTTCGCGGCGCCGCCGAACTGGTTGCCGAAGGTTCGCGACCCCTCGATGGTCCACGAATCCGCGACTCGGGTGCCGCAGTATCCGTTGTTCAGCTGATCATCTGTGAGCGCGCACCCCTCGGGGGTCGGGGTTGAGGCGGCCATCGTGGGCACGTCCGAGGTGGCGGCGATGACGGGGACCGACCACGCCGCGCCCTTGGCCACGGAACGCCGAGTGATGTTCTGATGCATGGGTGAACCTTTCGCAAAAGGGGGTGACTCTCGTCCCTGCACCGAGGGCGAGAGGAGGGGGGGGGAACAGTCCTCAAAGTAGAGTTCTGAACACCAAGGTTCAATTGATCAGTAAAGTATCTGAGGGCGTGTCCGCACGGATCAGAGATGTGCCAAGTGCGGCCCAACAAGCCGGCGCCATCTTCGAATACGGGTCTGATTTGGGCATTCATTACTCGTCAGAAACTTTCGCGGCGTCGTCGTGCGGTCGGGGTCGAATACTTCGCCTTCCGAATAAGTCGGAGTGTGACGAGGGCCGCCTCGATGCCCAGCACGGTCCGCCCACACCGGATCGAACCTTGCTGCGAGAGCCGTGCGACGAGATCACAGCGACCGCACATCACGACGTCGAGAGAGCAGATCGGGACCTGCCGCTGGTCATTTTGGTTCCGGGGTTGCCACTTCGGCAGGGTGGAGTGCACCAACCTGCCACCTCGAGGGGACGGAGGATTGACGGCGGGGGACTAAACTGGGTCCATCACACGGTCAGGAGGTTCATCATGGCATCGTCAGATGATCGGCAGAGTCACGGGACCCATCGGGTCATTTCAGCGTCAACGAGGACGCCGGAACGCCGTGCCTTCCCGAAGACGGCCGCCGTGCCGGCCGCAGAAAGAGCGGAACCAACCGTGAACGCCGGAGATTCCTCAGCCGCGAGCAAGACCAAACCGGTGTCGCCGGTCCTCGTTCCCTTGTTGAGGACCGTCAAGGCCAACAACCCCCAAGAGGATTTCGCCGCGATCGAGCGGGCTTTCGCCGTCGCGGACAAGTACCACACCGGACAGAAGCGCAAGAGCGGCGATCCGTACATCACGCACCCCGTCGCCGTCACCACGATTCTCGCCGAACTCGGGGCCTCCGGTGCCACGCTCATTGCGGGCCTGTTGCACGATACCGTCGAGGACACCGAGTACACGCTCGAAGAGCTCACCGAAGACTTCGGGGAAGAGGTCGCGGAGCTCGTCGACGGCGTGACCAAGCTGGACAAGGTCAAATACGGGGAACACGCTCAGGCCGAGACGGTCCGCAAGATGGTCATAGCGATGGCCAAGGACATTCGGGTGCTCGTGATCAAGCTGGCCGACCGGCTGCACAACGCGCGGACCTGGCGCTTCGTCTCTCCTCAGTCCAGCGCACGCAAGGCGAAGGAGACCCTCGAGATCTTCGCGCCGCTGGCCCACCGCCTGGGCATCAATACGATCAAATGGGAACTCGAGGACCTGTCCTTCGCGGCCCTGGAGCCTCGTATCTACGACGAGATCGTGCGCATGGTCGGGGACAGGACCCCGGAGCGGGAACGGCAATTGCAAGAGATCCGCACCGGCGTGAAGGACGAACTTCAGGAGTCCAACATCTCCTGCGAGGTGACTGGGCGACCGAAGCACTATTACTCGATCTACCAGAAGATGATTCTGCGCGACAAGGAATTCGACGAGATCTACGATCTCCTCGCGATCCGGATTCTTGTCGACTCGGTGCGGGACTGCTACGCGGCGCTCGGCGCCATCCACGAAGTCTGGAAGCCGATCCCGGGACGGTTCAAGGACTACATCGCCGTTCCCAAGTTCAACACCTACCAGTCCCTGCATACCGCGGTGATCGGCCCTGCCGGTCGACCCGTCGAGGTCCAGATCCGGACGCACGACATGCACCGCAAGGCCGAATACGGTATTGCCGCGCACTGGAAGTACAAGGCTGCGGCCCGTGGCGAGGCATCGGCCGCCGGACAGCATACCGAAGATTCGGCCGAGGCCATGAAGTGGCTCCAGTCGCTCATGTCCTGGCAGTCGGAGACCCGCGATTCCTCCGAATTCCTGGACTCCCTGCGCTATGAGGTCAACGCCCAAGAGGTCTTCGTCTTCACCCCGGCCGGCGATGTGCTGTCCTTGCCGGCGGGATCGACCCCGGTGGACTTCGCCTACGCGATTCACACGCAAGTCGGGGAACACACCATCGGTGCTCGGGTCAACGGAAAACTGGTTCCGTTGTCCTCCAAACTCAACCATGGTGACCGCATCGAGATCCTGACGACCAAGGCGGAGGACGCCGGCCCGAGCGAGGACTGGCTCAAATTCGTGGCCAGCCCTCGGGCCCGCACCAAGATCCGGCACTACCTGACCAAGGAACGTCGAGAAGAGGCCATCGAGAAGGGCAAGGACAACCTGACCCGCTCGATGCGGCGCCACAGCCTGCCTCTTCAGCGTCTTCTGACCAGCAAACTCCTTCTGTCCGTCGCTGAGGAACAGCACAAGGACGACGTCGCCGCGCTGTACGAAGCCGTGGGCGAAGGCCAGATCAAGGCCCAGGACGTCATCGACCGCCTGGTCGATCTCCTCGGAGGCGAATCCGAGGCGGAGGACGACCTCGAAGAAGAAACCTCGATCACAACCCATGCGCGGCCCAAGCACGCGGACTCGGGCGTGGTGGTCGACGGTGCCGACGGCGTCTACACCAAATTGGCACGGTGCTGCACTCCGGTTCCCCCGGACGAGATCATGGGCATCGTGACTCGCGGCAACGGCATCTCCGTGCACCGCGTGGATTGTCCCAATATGAGGCAGGCCCAGGACGATCCTCGCCGGATCAAGGTCCAGTGGGCTCCGACCAAATCTTCCGTGTTCTTGGTCGAGATCCAGGTCGAGGCGCTCGACAGGAAATCCTTGCTGTCCGACGTGACTCGGATCCTCTCGGAGAGCCACGTCAATATCCTGTCGGCCAACGTGCATACCAATGTCTCCCGGCTCGCCATCTCGCGCTTCTCCTTCGAGATGGGCGATCCGAGGTACCTCGACCACGTCCTCAACACTGTGCGCGGCATCGACGGCGTGTACGACGTCTACCGCATCACCGGGTCCCGACCGACCCCGTCGACCCACGGTCAGGAGTGAGACGTATCTCCCGGTAGCCCCCGGCGAAGCGCTTCCGACAGCGCATGAATCCGCCGGAGGGCCCGTTGTCGGAACGCCAGACGTGGAACCGCTTCCAGGGCGGCACAGACCGTCCCAGGAGGGCAACCCAGACCTGGCGCGCGGAGCAATGTCGCCAGGGCGGCGTCGCCGTGTTTGCCCTGGTCGAAGGCCGCAACGTCCACGCATGTGCGGAGGGGCGTGGTGACCCTCAAGGGTCCGATTCGCAGGGCCTCGTACTTGGTGTAGGTCGTGTACCGGTGGTGGACGACGGCGGATTCCACCGGATCCAAGGTGAGGCCAAACGGGCCAAAAGCCGTGCACTCCAGGAGCGTGGGCGGGGGAGCGCAGCCGTAGATCCAGGCCGCGGTCAGGCGGTGGAGTATCGCTCGTTGTCGGCTCAGTGGCCGCAGGTGCAGTGCCGCCGCCGTGGCACGGGATTCGGGGCACGGCGGCGTGCTGCCGTACACAGAGTTCACATGCGGGACCAGCAGACCGCGAGCGGCGAGGAGCAGAGCTTCCGCCTGTGTGAGGTGGAGGCCGGCAATCACCAGCCACGGCGGGGCCCCGAGGTCACGATAATGAGCGGCCGTCCGTGACACCGGGTCGAGGCGGCAAACCCGATCCGGGGAATGATGTTCGTGCATGGGTCCATGAGACCTCATGCTTGGGCCGAAAGGTACGGATTCAGCGAATCTGTGGACAGTCTCTTCGAATCCGTACCCTTCGGACGGGACGACGATCGGGCGGTGGCCGTCGGGAGCCGCGGCCACCGGGTCGGGCCCCGGGGTCAGGACCGGATATCAGGCACCGGCGTCAAGCTGGTCCAACCAGGCCCGACGAGCATCGAGCGCTTCCCGGGCCTTGGCGGCAGCTGTGGCGTCCCCCGCGGACTCGGCCTTGCGAAGGTCCGCTTCCAGCTCCGAAATGGCGTCCCTGAGCTGGCTGACCATGGAATCGGCTCTGGCCTGGGTTTCGGGATTGGTCCGTTCCCACTCGGCCTGTTCCGCCTCGGAGATGGCGTCCTGGACCTTCTTGAGCTCATTCTCGATCCGTCGCAGGTCATTGCGGGGAACCATGCCGGCCGCATCCCACTCGTCCAGGATCGGCGCGAGCTGGGCCTTCGCCGCACCCGGGTCCTTGACCGGAAGGATCGCCCGGGCCCTCTCGAGCAACGCTTCCTTGACCTTGAGGTTTTCCGCGAACTCGCGGTCAGTCTCGGCATTGGCGGCCGCCCGTGCATTGAAGAAGACGTCCTGGGCGGCCCGGAAGCGAGCCCAGAGCGCGTCGTCCTCCTTGCGCGAGGCCCGGGGCGCCTGCTTCCAGCGATCCATCAGGTCCCGGTACTTGGCGGACGTTTCGCTCCAGTCCGTGGACCCTGACAACGACTCCGCCTCGGCAATAAGCGCTTCCTTGGCCTTCTTGGCCTTGGCGTTGTTCTGGTCCAGTTGGGAGAAGTAGGAGCGGCGGTGCTTGTCGAACGTGGACCGTGCCGTGCGGAAACGCTTCCAGAGCGCGTCCTCCACGGATTTCGGCAGGCGATGCTCCTTCTGAGCGACCTTCCACGCATCGAAGAGGTCGTTCATGCGGGCGCTCGAGTTCTTCCAATGCGTGTCGGACGGATCCTGGTCCGCGACATCTTCGGCGGCTTTGACGATGGCTTCACGTTCTTGATGCGCGCGCTGCTTGGCTTCCTCGGCCTCGTGCTTCTGCTCCTCGGTCAGGCGGGTCGCGGCGGCGTCGAGGTCATCGAGACGCTTCTCGAGGTTCTCGATATCGCCGACCATGCCGCGTGCCTCGACCTGTTCCCTGAGGGAACGGACGGACCGCTCCACAGATGCCGCATCGGCGCCTTGGGAGACGCGGTTCTCGAGGAGCGCGATCTGAGTCTCCGTCTCGGAGAATTTCCGCGCGAAGTAGGTCAGGGCGTCGTCGTCGCTGGCCTCGGGAAATGCCCCCACGGGAATGTCCTCGCCGCGCACCGTGACGTAGACGTGGCCGTCTGCTCCTACCGAGCCGAACTTCTTGGCCTCGTCCAGCGACCTCGGGGCTGCTGGGGGTGCGGCGGGTTTGGGAACGATGGGGGAACCCGGCAGGTTGGCCGGGGTGGGCTTGTCGTCGGGCTTCTTCTCAGTCACCGCTGAAACTCTTTCCGTGGAAGGGCCTGTCGGCCTCATGTATCGATGGTCGACGTCGCCCGGAACGGACCGGGCACTGGACTCCAATATATATGGGGTGTGCGTCACGTGAACCGGCTATTTCGTGGAAAGATGAACGGTTTTCCCTGGAAGGGGCCGGGATCACGGTCCCCACGGTTCGCCTGGGGACTGGCCACGGTTTAGGCTTGAAGGTGTTTGCGCGCCTCCCGGCGCGCCCAAGAACCAAGACTTTGAGGAGTGGCTCATGGCCCGCAAGGCGTCCTTGTCAGGTTTTCCGGAATTGCTGCCCGAGGAACGGGTGGTAGAGAACCATGTCCTGGATGTTCTGCGCCATACCTTCGAGCTGCACGGGTTCTCCTCGATCGAGACCCGCTCGGTGGAAACCGTCGAGCAACTCCTGCAGAAGGGCGAGATCGACAAAGAGGTCTACGCGGTCTCGCGGCTCCAGGAGGACGGTGACAGCAAGAAGGCCGAGAAGCTCGCTCTCCACTTCGACCTGACCGTTCCGTTCGCCCGGTACGTCGTCGAGAACGCCGGCTACCTGAACTTTCCGTTCATGCGGTACCAGATTCAGAAGTCGTGGCGCGGCGAGCGGCCGCAGGAGGGCCGTGCCCGAGAATTCACGCAGGCCGATATCGACGTCGTCGGGGAAGGCACGCTGCCGTTCCGGTACGACGTCGAGCTCGCCCTGATCGTGGTGGACGCGCTCTCGCGGTTGCCGCTCCCAGAATTCAGGCTCAGGGTCAACAACAGGAAGCTCTCCGAAGGGTTCTACCGGGGCATCGGACTGACCGATACCGCGGGGGTCCTGCGCTCGATCGACAAGTTGGAGAAGATCGGCCCCGATGCCGTGGCCCAGCTGCTCAAGGACGAGCTCGGCGCCACGGACGAGCAGGCACAAGCCGCCTTGGACCTTGCCTCGATCACAGCAGAGGACACCTCGTTCGCGGACCGGGTACGTTCTTTCGGCGTCCAGGACGACCTGCTCGAGGAGGGGCTGGCGGAGCTGACCGAAGTGATCGAGCAGGCGTCGAAGCGCGCGCCCGGCAAGGTCATCGCCGACCTGTCGATCGCTCGGGGCCTGGACTACTACACCGGGACCGTCTACGAGACAGTCCTGCTCGGCCACGAACAGCTCGGATCCATCTGCTCCGGTGGCAGGTACGAGTCCCTGGCCTCGAACGGCAAGAAGACGTACCCGGGGGTCGGACTGTCCATCGGCGTGACCCGTCTCGTCGCCCGGATGCTCTCTCAGGGTCTGGCGCGACCGACACGTTCGGTTCCCTCCGCGGTTCTGGTGGCCCTCACGAACGACGAGGCCTGGTCGGAGGCCCAAGACGTCGCGGATCAGCTGAGGGACCGCGGCATCGCTTGCGAGGTCTCTGCGAGTGCCGCGAAATTCGGCAAGCAGATCAAGTACGCGGATCGGCGCGGGATACCCTTCGTCTGGTTCCTGGGCACCGACGAGTCCGGCACGACCACGCATGAGGTCAAGGACATCCGCTCGGGAGAGCAGGTTGCCGCGGATCCCTCGACCTGGACTCCCGCCGAGGAGGATCTCCGCCCTCGCGTGTACGGCACCGAGGAATAGACCGTCTCTGCCGCGGCTGTGGACAACGATCCTGGCCAGCCGCCGGGGCAGGTAGACTCTGCACAGAATCAGCTCGGCGGGACCCCGCCGCCACATCGAAAGGACCGTGAGTGCTACGCACGCATACGCTCGGTGAATTGACCGCCGAGAACATCGGAGAAACCGTCACCCTGGCCGGCTGGGTCGCCCGCCGGCGCGATCACGGAGGGGTGGCCTTCGTCGATCTGCGCGACCGGGAGGGCGTGACCCAGTGCGTGTTCCACGATGAGGCAGATTTCGATGCGTTGCGCAACGAATACGTGCTCAAGGTCGAGGGAGTGGTCTCCCGCCGCCCCGAGGGCAACGACAACCCCAACCTGGTGACCGGTGAGGTCGAGGTCGAGGTCACCTCGGTAGAGGTGCTGAACACCTCCGCGCCGCTGCCGTTCCAGGTGGACGAGCACGTCGAGGTCGGGGAAGAGGCCCGGTTGCGGCACCGCTACCTCGACCTGCGCCGCCCGGCACCGGCGGCCGCCATGAAGCTGCGCTCTGAAGCCAGCCGCGTGGTGCGGGAGCTGCTCCACCAGGATGGGTACCTCGAGGTGGAAACACCGACGATGACTCGTTCGACTCCCGAAGGTGCACGTGACTTCGTGGTGCCCGCGCGCCTGGCGCCGGGCTCCTGGTACGCCCTCCCGCAGTCGCCCCAGTTGTTCAAGCAGCTTCTCCAGGTGGGCGGGATCGAACGGTACTTCCAGATCGCTCGTTGCTACAGGGACGAGGACTTCCGCGCCGACCGTCAGCCGGAATTCACCCAGCTGGACATCGAAGCCTCCTTCGTGGAGGAGGACGACGTCATCGACCTGGGCGAGCAGATCGTGGCGGCTCTGTGGAAACTGATCGATGTGGAGATTCCGCGCCCGATTCGCCGCATGACCTATCGCGAATCCATGGAGAAATACGGTTCGGACAAGCCGGATCTTCGTTTCGGCCTGGAACTGACGGAGCTGACGGACTACTTCCGCGATACGACCTTCCGTGTCTTCAAGGCACCGTACGTCGGTTCCGTGGTGATGCCGGGTGGTGCTTCGCAGCCGCGCCGGACCCTGGACGCATGGCAGGAGTGGGCCAAACAGCGCGGAGCCAAGGGCCTCGCCTACGTTCTGGTCCAGGAGGACGGCAGCCTGACCGGCCCCGTGGCCAAGAACATCACCGAGACCGAACGCGAAGGCCTCGCGGAAGCCGCGGGGGCCAAGCCCGGCGACTGCATCTTCTTCGCGGCCGGTGACGCCAAGTCCTCCCGTGCCCTCTTGGGCTCTGCTCGAGTCGAGATCGGACACCGGACCGGACTCATCAAGGATGGAGACTGGGCCTTCGTGTGGATCGTCGACGCACCGATGTTCGAACCCGCCGCCGACGCCGAGGACTCGGGCGACGTCGCCCTGGGCAACTCCGCATGGACGGCCGTGCACCACGCGTTCACATCGCCGAAGCCCGAATTCATGGACACGTTCGACGAAGATCCCGGATCCGCGTTGGCCTACGCCTACGACATTGTGTGCAACGGCAACGAGATCGGTGGCGGTTCAATCCGTATCCACCGTCGCGACGTGCAGGAACGTGTTTTCAACGTCATGGGCATTTCGCAGGAGGAAGCCGACGAGAAATTCGGCTTCCTGCTCGAGGCCTTCAAATACGGTGCACCCCCGCACGGCGGAATCGCCTTCGGCTGGGACCGCGTCGTCGCCCTGCTGGCAGGATCGGACTCCATCCGTGAGGTGATCGCGTTCCCGAAGACCGGCAACGGCTACGATCCGCTCACGGCTGCTCCGGCGCCGATCACGGCCCAACAGCGCAAGGAAACCGGGGTGGACGCCAAGCCGGCCAAGAGCACGGAGAAGAAGCAGGCGCCGGACCAGGGGCAGAGCGCCGGGACCAAGTAGTCCGCTGCAGGAGGCGTGGAAGTCCACGGCTTCGGGGCCATCCCGGTGGCCCTGGAGCCCGGTGGATCAGGAGCTTCCCGCGCCATTGCGCTGCCACCCAGTGCGCTGTCCCCATTGCGCTTCACCAGGCCCCGCAGGCTGTCGTCGGCGGGGCCTGGTGCCTGTGCGGGACGAGGGCGAGTCACGCCCTGTCCGTGGACGTGCTTTGGGCCGCGATCCGGGCCATGACCTCGGCGAGTTGGCGGACGGAGATTCCGAGACCCGTTGGCATCTCCACGTAACCCTGGTCGGTGGTGACCCCGACTTCGGGGCGCGTTCCTGGATGCAGCGTGACGCGTGCGCGCGTCGTCGTCGACTCACCATTGGACGAGCTGTGCGCCTCGACGCTCCAGACGTTCTCCCACCTGACCCGCAATTCGTCGTGCCACGCGCCGCGTCGGCGTGACTCCACGAAGAATCCGGGCACCTCCAGCACGAGTCGCCGTTGCCGGACCAATGGGTGGATGGTCGCGATCATACCGACGACCAGCAGAGCGGCGACGAGGCAGCACCCCCAGAATTGGAAGGACGCCACACCGTTCTTCGCGAAATCGCTGTATGCCATGCCGGCCGCGAGGATCACGAGCAGCCCCAGCCCCACGGCAGCGAGAACAGCCTTTGCCGGACTGGTCCGGATGACGGACCTTCCGGTCCTCCTGAACTCGTCCCACGTCCGCTCAGCCTGTGCTCTTCCCATGCCCTTCGTCCTTCCGCGGTCCTCAGGCAGGCGCTCGTGCCTCGCCGGGTACTTCGTGGTACCGAGCTTATAGGCATACCTGGCTCTACCGAAGGCCCGGGTGCCCGCTGGACCCTCGGTTTCATCGTTGGCACTGATCCCCGACGCTTCGGCGACGCATAGCGTTTTCAGTATGAAAACGACAACGACTCACCTCGTCAGAGCCCACGGGCTCAGCAAAGCCTTCGGTACGACCAGTGCCCTCACCGACGTGTCAGTCACCATCGGACATGGGGAGTCCGTGGCCATCATGGGACCTTCCGGTTCCGGCAAGTCCACGCTGATGCACATCCTGTCCGGCATTTCCGGCGCGGACCGCGGATCGGTGATTCTCGACGACGCAGCCTCGGGATCCGGAATCGATATCACCGGATTGTCGTCGAACCAGAGGACTCGGTTGCGCCGGGACCGCATCGGGTTCGTGTTCCAGGAGGGACTGCTCCTGCCGGAACTCACCGCGCTGGAGAACGTCGCGGTGGCCCTGATGACCTCCGGAACGTCCCGCAGACAGGCGGAGGCCGAAGCCGGTCGTTGGCTGTCGGCCCTGGGTCTTCACGGCATGGAAGACCGCCGTCCCGGGCAGCTTTCCGGCGGGCAGGCCCAACGTGTCGCGATCGCCCGCGCCCAAGTCACTCGTCCGGATCTCGTGTTCGCCGACGAACCGACGGGCGCGTTGGACACGGAGACCTCGCAACGAGTCCTGGACGCGCTGCTCGAAGCCACCGTGTCCCGGGGAGCTTCCCTGGTGGTGGTGACTCACGACCCGGCGGTGGCCGCCGGATGCGCCCGAACCATTCGGCTTCAGGACGGTCGTATTGTCGACGACGGACTGGGAGGTGGTCCGCGGTGAATCTGCTCTTCCTCCGCAAAACTTTCTCTGACCCCGCCACGTGGGCACTTCCGGTTGTCGCCTTCATGCTCACGAGCGCCATGGCCTACACGGTCGTGGGCGGTGTCTCGTTCCTGCTGAACGACGAGAGCAGCAACCAGCTGTTCTACATGCTCTGCGCGGCCCTGGCGGCCATACTGCTGGCCGTCCCGATGAGCTCCCTCATGTCTTCGGCGGCCCGACTCATGGCACGCCAGCGCGAACGACGCCTGTCCACCCTCCGCCTGCTCGGTGCCTCGGGGTTGAAACTCAGGGCGTTGTCACTGATCGAATCGGGCACGCTGGCCGTGACTGGCATCGTTCTCGGTGCCGTGCTATACGGTCTGCTGACCCCTCTGGTCGGTTTGGTGCACCTGACCGGGCACGCGATCGGGGCTTCGGGTCTGTGGCTGGGGTTCGAGGGGCTGCTCGTCGTCGGCATCCTGCTTCTGGCGTTGGCCCTTGTCAGCGCGTTGAGCGGGCTCAGCCGGCTCGAGATCACCCCGCTGAGCGTCCGTTCACGGGAACTTCCCCGCAGGGTGCGCTGGATCCGGCTCGTCGCGGGCGGCCTGTTGATCTTCGTCGCGCTGGTCTGCTCCGTGGCCGTGTCCTCGGGACTCGGGGGTGCCATGGTTTTCGCGTTCATCGTGATTTCACTGTCGATCCCTCTGATCGCCGTGAACCTCTTGGGGCCCTTGGTCCTGAAATGGATCGGCACCGCCGACGCGAAGACCGCCCGCAGCGCCGAACGCCTGATCGCGGCGCGAAACCTCCTCGAGTCGCCCCAGGAGATGTGGCGCCAGATCGGCAGCATCGCGTTCAGTGTGTACATGGCCGTGATGCTGGGATCGGGCGTTGCGATGTCGATGGCTGGCAGCACCGCCGACGCCGACCGCCAGGATCTGATCCTGGTTCACGACGTCCGGACCGGAGTGCTCGTGACGCTGGTGATGTCTTTCCTCATGGTCGCTTTCTCGGTCGGCATCAACCAGACGGCGCAGGTTCTCGACCGCCAGGAGATGTACCGGGCGCTCTCCCGCATGGGAATGTCGATCGACCGTCTCGGACGGGTCCGCCGGCTCTCGGTGATGCGGCCTCTGGTGCTCGTGGTCATCATCTCGGGCCTGGTCGCAGTGGTGACGTTGTTCCCGCTGGTCGGCGCGGGTCTGGTCGCGCAACCGGTCACGATGGCGGTCATTGCTGCGGCCATCGTCTTCGGAATCTGCACCGTCTGGGCAGCGTGCGCGTCGACCACACCCGTGCTCAGGCGCACCCTCGAGGACTAGGCGGCCTACTGCGGCGTCGAGATCTCCAAGAGCCTTGAGACGGCGGCCTCTGCCTCATCCGGTATGCGCGTCCATGCGATTCCGGCTTGGGCTCGGCCGTCCTCCCTGGGAACGATCCAGCCGAGGACCACCAGGGTCTGCGTCAGGGACTGCAGGGAACCGGCCAGGAGCCGACCGTCTCCGTCGAAGATCTCGCCCGTGGAGGTGCTGAGTCTCCACCGGTGACGGACGCAGATCTGGCGGGCCCACTGCGACTCGTTCTGCACGTACCGAGGGGGAATGGTCAGCATCGTTTCGGTAATGGGCTGGGTTTCGTACGACATTTTCATCAACTCCTTACCCGCCCTGGACGAGGACCGGTGACCCGGGCCTCACTGTCCATGGAACGCCGATTCTTACGAATTTTCAAGAGTTGTGGGAATCGGCTGACCAGGGGAAACGCCGGCGGCCGCGTGCCGAAGTGGCAGTTTTGAGCGTTTTTCGCACCGAAAATTGCACAAACCTGCCACCTCGCGGGGGAGGCGGGGGAGGTGGCGAGTGGAAGCGGGAGTGGCGCAGATGCACGGAATTGCCACCTCGAACAGCCGGCACCGAGGCTGGAACGACGCCGGGTCGCCGTCGGCCGCATGCCTGGTCGCTACGGGCCGACGTCGTGCGCATGACGGGCCGCTACGGGCCGACGTCGTGCGCATGCCTGGTCGCTACGGGCCGACGTCGTGTGCATGACGGGCCGCCCCGAGCGTTGTTGGGTGGGGGTTGCCCGATAGAGAGGCAATGACCCACGCTAGGTGGTGCTTCAACCCCCACCAAACGACGGCCAGAGCCACCGAATCGGGTAAACCCCACCTCACGCGAGACGATGCCGCCTTTCGTAAACCCCACCCAACGGAGGCCACGGCCACCGAATCGGGTAAACCCCACCTCACGCGGGATGACGCCGCTCTTCGTGGCCCCCACCCAACGGCGGTAAACGCCACCGAATCGGGTAAACCGCGCCTCACGGGGAACGGAGCCACCATTCGCAACCCCCACCCAACAGCGGTAAAAGCCGCCGAATCGGCTAACCACCACCCAACGCCCGGACGAACCCGCCCGGACGTTCGCGCCCGGACGAACCCGCCCGGACGAACCCGCCCGGACGAACGCACCCGCGCACCCGCCTGCCCCGCTCGCCCGCCCCACACACGGAAACCCCCAAGCAAACCGCACTCCGGCAACGCACTCCGGCAACGGGATCAGGAGCGGCGCATCTCTGCGACCTGCTCGATCAGGGTCTCACTTTCGGGGTCAGTTATACACACCCCGAGTTCCTGGACGGCGTCGATCGTGGCCTCAGGCGACAGGCGTTCCCTCCGGGTCGGGCGTCCCGCTCGGCGGACCGTCCGGGCTTCCTCCGTGACCGTCACGTGGCCCTCAGTGGTGTGGCGCATGACCATCAGGTGATCCATGAATGGCCCGAAACCGTCGCGGGACGTGGTCAAATGCCCTGCATGCACGTCCACCGGTACCACCGGGAGGCCGTCGCTGAAGTGCTGCGGTTCGCCGTCCCGCCGCAACTCCCACACCTGCCCTGCCGTCTCGGCGTGGCGTACCGCGGTGAATTCGCGGTCGCCCTCCACATGGGGGCGCCCGTCGATCAACGGCATCGGCTCACGCACGCTGAAACCGAATCCCGGGTCGCACAGGTACTGGACCTCGTCTATCGTCACGACAACCGTCATATGGGTCCTGGTGTTGCTGGGGGAACCGACCCTCCCGAGGGAGCGCCGCACGTCGAAACCCAGGCGTTCCAGGACCCCGGAGAACAACTGGGCGTGTTCGAAGCAGTAGCCCCCGCGACGATTGGTGATCAAGGACGCTTGCACGCTGCTGGGGGAGACGCCCGGATGGTCACCCAAGAGCACCTGCACGTTGGAGAACGGCAACGTCTCGACGTGCGCTCGGTGCAGGTCTCGCAGTAGGTCCGCGCTCGGTTCGCCGTGGACCGCTTCCGACTGCCCGATGCACAGGAGGTATTCCGGCACATCGTATTCATCGATGCCCCACGGCGACTCCTGATGCACAGTCATGCTCCCAGCTTCTCACGCGGAGGCCGCGACCCGAGGAATGATCGTCGGCCTGACTACTGGCTGTTCAGCTCCGACGCGAGCTGCGCGACGTGGCCCTCGGCATTCACGTTGTACTCGGCGCGCGCAACCGTGCCGGCGGCGTCGATCACGAAAGTCGACCTCAACGGACCTTCCGACGTCTCGCCGTTGATCGTCCGCTCGCCCCACGCGCCCCATTGCTTTGCGGCCGCGTGATCGGGATCGGAGAGCAGAGTGAAGGCCAGATCGTATTCCTCGGCGAAACGAGCCAGCTCTTCAGGGCTGTCTCCGGAGACCCCGTAAACCTTGGCGGGCAAGGAGGAGAGGTTGTCGCGGAAGTCGCAGGCTTCGGTCGTGCAGCCCGGGGTGAAGGCCTTGGGAAAGAAGTAAACCACAGAATCCTGGTCGTGCATGCCACCGATGGTGACGGTGCTGCCGTCGTGGGCCGTCAGATCGACGGCGGGCGCGACATCGCCTGTGCTGAGTTCGTTCGACATGAAAACTCCTTCGATTGATCCGTACATTCCGAGGACGACGACGCCGCCCCTGGCGTTCCAGAGTGCGTGCTCAGGCCGTTCCCCGGTCGAGCAACCGTCCCGTGGGCGTCTCGAAGTCCACGGGCTTGCCACCGACGTAGGTCTTGCGAACCCTACCGGAGAGAACCTTGCCCTGATAAGGGGTGATGGGGTTCTTGTGGTTGAGCCGCGCGGCATCGACCACGAAGCTGTCATCCGCGGCGAAGATTGCGAAGTCGGCGTCGTATCCGAGGGACAAACGACCCTTCGAGCGCAGACCCACGCGTTCGGCGGGACGTCGTGACATCCAGTCGAGGACCCGGCCCAACGGTATGCCGCGGCGTCGGGCTTCGGTCCATATCAGGGACAGGCCGAGTTGCAGTGAGGAGACGCCGCCCCAGGCCACGCCGAAGTCCCCGTTGCCCAGGTCCTTGAGCTCGATCGTCGAGGGGGAGTGGTCCGAGACGATGAAGTCGATGGTTCCGTCCAGCAGCCCCTCCCAGAGCTTCTCCCTGTTGTCGACTTCGCGGACGGGAGGGCAGCATTTGAACGCCGTCGCGCCGTCGGGAATCTCCTCGGACAACAGCGTCAGGTAATGAGGGCAGGTCTCGACCGTGATGTCGAGGCCGTCGCGCTTCGCCGTGGCGATCATCGGCAGTGCGTCGGAGGAGGAAACGTGGAGGATGTGGGATCGGGCGCCCGTCCACCGGGTCCTTTCGATCACCTCGGCGATCGCGATGTTCTCCGCTCCACGAGGCCGGGATTTCAGGAACCTGTCGTAGACGTCCCCGTTCGGACTGGGGGCCTTGTCGATGGTGCGGGAGTCTTCCGCATGGACGATCATCAACGAATCGAAGGTCTTGACTTCGGCCATGTCCGCTTCCATCTCGTCCGCCTCGAGGTGCGGGAATTCATCCACCCCGGAGTGCAGCAGGAAGCATTTGAACCCGAAGACGCCGTCGTCGTGAAGGGACCGCAGATCCTTCTGATTCCCCGGAATCGCGCCGCCCCAGAATCCCACGTCCACGAACGCGTTGTTGCGTGCGAACAACCGCTTGTACTCCAGGGCCGGGGCGTTCACGGTGGCGGGAACCGAATTCAACGGCATGTCCACGATGGTCGTGACACCGCCCGCGGCGGCCGCCCGAGTGGCGCTGGCGAAACCTTCCCACTCTGTCCGACCTGGTTCGTTGACGTGCACGTGCGTGTCCACCAGGCCGGGAATCAGGGTTTCGTCGTCGGCCAGGTCCACCACCTCGGAGGCTTCGAGGTTCGCGCCCAGCGGTTCGATCGCCACGATCTTCCCGTCCCGGACGGCCACCTCGCGCGGGGCAAAATGGTCGCCGCAGGACACCTGGCGGCCGCGGACCACGAGGTCGAAACCCGTGGAGCGGCCCGAAGCCCCGGCGTCGCCCGCGGCAACCCCGGTATCCCGGGCGGAAGCCTCCACAGATGCGTCCGCGGATTCGCCCCCGGAGCCGTGTCGCGTGATGTAGGTGCTGATGAGTTCGCGGATGCGCTCCGGGTCGTTGGCCCGTTCGGCCAAGCGAAGCTGCTCGGCCCGCGCGGATTCCATCTGGGACTGCCGGTCTTCGGCCGCGGACCTCTGGGAATTCTCCCGTGCGGTCGCGTGAGGGGAGTTCTCGGGCTCCGGCGAGGATGCGGAGTCCTTGACCTTCGAACGCACCGTTCTCATCGCTTTCTTCGCGTTGTCCTCGGGCGTGACCGCCCAGTCGCGCGAGGTCTGCGTCGTAGAATCCTCGGCCGAGGTCTGCCCTGAAGCGGTCGCGCCCGACGCACCCTTGGCGCGGCGGCCGGAAGGGTTGCGATCCGTGGAACCGGAATTCTTGGAACCGTTCTTGGCGTTCATGATGGTCTCCTTCCGTGACTGGGAATGATACCCGTCACAGCGACGTGGTCGAATGATCGGGCTCGGGAGAGTTGCCCGAAGCCCACGGCATGTCGGTCGTGTGCTCCCGAGCCACGGAGCCGCCGACCTCCCGAAGCAGTCGAGGAGCCTCTCGCATCGCAGCGTGCGGCTCGTCGACCAGCGCCGACAGCACGTACACCGCCCGGAACCCCGTGTCACGCAGGAGAGGCCAGGGCAACGTGGTCCTGCCGCAGACGGCAACGACCGGCACGTCGGCCGCATCGCCGACCGCGAGCACCCCGAGAGGTGTCTTTCCGCCCAGGCTCTGCTCATCGAGGCTGCCCTCGCCCGTGACCACCAGATCCGCAGTCCGGACGGCATCCCGCAACGACACCAGGTCGAGAACGACGTCGATACCGGGTCGGCGTACAGCCCCGAGGACGGCAAGTGCGGCGTAGCCCGTGCCGCCCGCAGCACCCGCTCCCGCGGCATCCGCGGCGCGCCGGGCGGATTTGCCGAGCGTCGAGGCGAGCCCGTCCCGCAGGCGGAGGAGGCCGGATTCGAGCCGGGCGATGTCCCGCTCGGAGGCTCCCTTCTGGGGCCCGAAAACGGTCGCCGCTCCACGGGGGCCGGTGAGCGGGTTGTCGACGTCGGCCGCGAGTACGAACTCGGCGTCGGCGACCCCCGGGTGAATCCCCGTGACGTCCACCCTGTCCAGCTCGGCCAGGGAACCACCACCATCGGGGAGGTCGTGGCCTGCGGCGTCCAACAGCCGAGCCCCCAACGCGGCCAGCAGTCCGGCGCCGCCGTCGGTCGTTGCGCTGCCGCCCACGGCGAGAACGATGCGGGTGCATCCGGCGTCCAGCGCGGCGCGCACCAGTTCTCCCGTGCCGCGGCTCGTGGCGTCCAGGGGAGCCGGTACGGGCTCGCCCTGTGCGTCCTGCGGGAGGGCCGCGAGCCCCGAAGCGAGGGACATCTCGATCACGGCCTCGTTTCCGCGCCGGGCCCATGCGGCGTCCACGGCGCGCCCGACGGGGCCGGTCACGGACATCTCGCGCCGCTCGTACCCGGCCTCGACCGCGGCGTCGAGCGTGCCCTCGCCGCCGTCGGCGACGGGCAGAAGAACGACGTCGGCGTCGGGGAGGGCTTGTCGCATGCCCTCGCCCATGTGCTCGGCCGCTTCGCGGGCCGTGACAGACCCCTTGAACTTGTCCGGTGCGACCACAATGCGCACTGCTGCCTCCCAAGACTCGGTGCAGTGGGACGTCGGGGTGCTCAAGGCGAGCCCGCCCCGACGTCCCGTGATTGATGATGATCCGTGGTCAGTCCATGACCGAGATCGCGGTCGGGGCGTCCTCGCCGGACTCGGCCAGGGCCTCGAACTCCGTCACATTGTCCAATTCGGTGCCCATCGAGATGTTCGTGATCCTCTCCAGGACCGCCTCGACCACCACGGGCACCTGGTGCTCCTGTGACAGAGCCTTCGCCGAGGACAGCGTCTCGTTGAGTTTCTCCGGATCCGTGACGCGCATGGCCTTGCAGCCGAGCCCTTCGACGACCTTCAGGTGGTCGACGCCGTATCCTTGCGTCTCCGGGGAATTGATGTTGTCGAACGCCAGGGAGACGTCCTGCTCCATCTTGAAACCCCGCTGCGACTGACGGATCAGCCCCAGGTACGAGTTGTTGACGACCACGTGCACGTACGGAAGGTTGAACTGCGCCCCGACCGCCAATTCCTCGATCATGAACTGGAAGTCGTAGTCCCCGGACAGGGCGACGACGGTACGGCCCGGCTGCCCCCGGACCACACCCAGGGCCGCTGGACATGTCCATCCCAAGGGGCCGGCCTGCCCGGCATTGATCCACCGGCGCGGACCGTACACGTGCATGAACTGGGCGCCGGCGATCTGTGAGAGACCGATCGTGGAAACGTAGGTCACGTCCTCGCCGAAGACCGAATTCATCTCCTCGTACACCCTCTGGGGCTTGATCGGGGTTTCGGTGAAGTGAGTCTTGCGCTGCATGAGCCCCTTGCGGTGCGCGCATTCCTTGGCCCAGACGCCGAAGTCCGGAACCGAGAAGCCTTCCTTGCGCTCGTGCGCGACCTCGAGAAGCATGTCGAGGGCCGCGCCCGCATCGGAGGCGATGCCCAGATCAGGGGAGAAGACCCGACCGATCTGGGTCGGATCGACGTCAATGTGCACGAACGTCCGGCCTTCCCGGTACTTGTCGAGCGACCCGGTGTGGCGGTTGGCCCACCGGTTTCCGATCCCCAGAACGAAGTCGGATTCGAGGAACGTCTCGTTGGCGTATCGGTGCGAGGTCTGAATGCCGACCATCCCCGCCATGAGCGGATGATCGTCCGGAAGGGTGCCCCATCCCATCAGGGTGGGGACCACGGGCACACTCAGCAGCTCCGCCAGTTCGACCAGCTTGTCCGATGCGTCCGCATTGATGACGCCGCCGCCGGCCACGATCAGGGGCCGCTCCGCAGAGAACAGCATGTCCAGGACCTTTTCGGCTTGCGCACGGCTCGCCGAGGGCCGCGGGACCACCAGCGGCTCGTACAGGTCGATGTCGAACTCGATCTCCGCCTGCTGGACATCGAGTGGCAGGTCCAGAAGAACCGGTCCTGGACGTCCGGAACGCATGAGGTAGAAGGCCTTCTGGAAGGCACCCGGAATTTGGCCGGGCTCCAGGACCGTCATGGCCATCTTGGTGACAGGCTCGGCGATCGACGAGATGTCGACGGCCTGGAAGTCCTCCTTGTGGAGTTTCGCCACCGGAGCCTGACCCGTGATGCAGAGGATCGGGATGGAGTCGGCGGAGGCCGAATACATGCCCGTGATCATGTCGGTTCCGGCGGGCCCGGACGTGCCGATGCAGACGCCGATGTTGCCCGGAGCCGCCCTGGTGTAGCCCTCGGCCATGTGCGAGGCCCCTTCGACGTGGCGGGCCAGCGTGTGGCGGATGCCGCCGTGGGCTCTCATGGCCGAATAGAGCGGGTTGATCGCGGCGCCGGGCAGGCCGAAGGCTTCGGTCGCCCCTTCCTTCTCGAGGATCGCCACGATGGCGTCGACTGTGCGCATCTTGCTCATGATGTTCTCCTTGTCTTCGGGTCCGCTCCGCGTCCGATCGCGGGCTCGACGTCCCTACTTCTGGTCGGTTCCGGAGAGGTCCTGGGCCAGTTTGAACAGCCCGGAGTGGTCCAGGCCGCCGTCGCCACGGGCCACGAGGGCCGAGATCAACTGGGCCACCAGACCGCCCAGCGGAATGGTCACCCCGGCCTCCCGGGCTGCGGCAGTGACGATCCCCATGTCCTTGTTGTGCAGTGCGAGCCGGAACCCGGGGTCGAAATTGCGGTCGAGCATCTTCTGGCCCTTCTGGTCCAGAACCTTGGACCCGGCCAGTCCGCCACCGAGGACCTTGAGCGCCGCGTCGGTGTCGACTCCATAGGCCTCGAGGAACACGACCGCCTCGGCCAGGAGTTCGATGTTTCCCGCGACGATGAGCTGGTTGGCCGCCTTGACGGTCTGGCCCGAACCGGAGGGTCCGACGTGCACGATCGTGGAGCCGACGACGTCCAACACGTCCTTGGCGGCCTCGAAGTCTGCGTTCTCGCCACCGACCATGATGGACAGGACGCCGTCGACCGCGCCTTGTTCGCCGCCGGACACCGGGGCATCCAAGGGACGCAACCCGGCATTGCGTGCCGCGTCAGCCAATTCGCCGGCGATGTCGGGTCGAATCGTGGAGGCGTCGATCCAGAGCGCACCGTTGTCGGCGTTCGCGAAGACCCCGTCGTCGCCCTCGACCACGGCCCGGACGTCGGGGGAGTCCGGGACCATGGTGATAATGGCCTCGGCGCCCTTGACGGCGACGGCCACGGAATCGGCCGCGGTTCCGCCGGCCTCGGCGAGCGTCTGCGCCTTCTCCGGTGAGCGGTTGAAGCCGACGACGTCGTGGCCCGCCGCGACGAGGTTCTTTGCCATGGGCAGTCCCATGATTCCCAATCCGATGACTGCGATCCTGGTCATGTCCTTCTCCTTCTGAGTTCTTGCTGCGTTTTCTCGGTAGTGCTCGGGCAGTTGAGTGCTGGGGGGCGTTCAAGCCGGGCGTTCAGGACCGGCGTTCGCGGGGAAGCCACGCGAACGGGTCCTCCTGCGAGGCCTTGTACTCGAGACCGATCACGCCCTGGTACCCCAGCTCCTCGGAACGAGTGATCCATTGTTCGAGGGGAAGGTCGCCCGTCCCGGGCTCGTTGCGGCCCGGGTGGTCCGCAATCTGGATGTGGCCGAATTCGGCGGCGTGGTCTTCGACGACGCGTGCGACGTCGTCACCGTTGGCGGCCAAATGGTAGAAGTCGGCGAGCAGCTTGACGTTGTCCCGGTCGACCTTGGCGATGACGGCCAGGGCGTCGGCCGCGGTCTTCAACGGGTAGGCGTCGGTTCCCGACACCGGCTCGACCAGGACGACGCCGTCGGCTGCGGCCACGGCGTCTGCCGCGCGACGCAGGTTCTCGACGGCCAAGCGGTCCTGGGCCGCGGGGTTCTCGCCGTCCACGCGATTGCCGTAGAGCGCGTTGAATGCCTTGCAACCGGTAGCGCGGGCGATCTTGAGAACGGGGTCGATGTTGGCGCGGAATTCCTCCGAGCGCGACTCCTGGGAGAGGACCCCACGTTCCCCGCCGGGCATATCGCCCGCGTAGAAGTTCAATCCGGTCAGCTGCACGCCGGCGCCATCGAGGGCGCCCACGAAATCCTCAATCTCGGCGTCGGACGGGGTCGGCGTCTGAAACGGCCACCAGAACTCTGCTCGAGTGAACCCGGCGTCCGCCACGGCCTGTGGTCGCTCATTGACGGGGCGGTCTGTCAGCAAGATCGAGGCGTTGACGGTATAGCTCACGGTGTTCCTCCTGTGTGCGGTAGCGTGTCCCGTCCTCTATAAATTTCGGGATGCGGAAGCGAACTTCTGTTGTATGAAAACACTAGGTGAGGTTGTGATGTGCGTCAACCATCAAATCCGGCGCTCCCTGCCCGGCGGGCGGTGGCCGGCGCGGGTCGAGTGGGTCGCGGGGGGCTGCGTGGGGGCGAGTGGGGCGAGTGGGGTGCGGGGGTCGCGGGGGCGCGGCAGGGTTCGGGCGCGTCAACGTCCGCGAGGTGGCAGTTTCGTGCGGCTCCCGGGCGCGAGGTGGCAATCTAGTGCGGAATTTCGGTCCGAAACCGCACAAACCTGCCACCTCGCGGGTAAAGACGCACAGAATTGCCACGTGGCGGGGGTTACCGGCGACATCGGGTGCGAGGTGGCAGTTTCGTGCGGACGTCGGGCGCGAGGTGGCAATCTGGTGCGTCCGTCGTCGTGAGGTGGCAATCCTGTGCGGAAATTTGCTCTGAAACTGCACAAATTTGCCACTTCGCGGTCAAAGACGCACGGGATTGCCGCGTGGAGGGAGCCACCGAAGACATCGAGGGGCCAGGTGGCATTTTCGTGCGGCTCTCGGGCGCGAGGTGGCAATCTGGTGCGGTTCCCGGCTCGAGGTGGCAATCCTGTGCGGAAAATTGCCCCGAAACCGCACAAACCTGCCACTTCGCGGGTAAAGACGCACAGGATTGCCACGTGGAGGGGTTACCAACCATGCCGGGGCCCGAGGCGGCAGTTTCGTACGGCTCCCGGGTGCGAGGTGGCAATCTGGTGCGGTTCTTGGCGCGAGGTGGCAGATTTGTGCGGAATTTGGGCCCGAAATCGCACAAACCTGCCACTTCGCGGGTAAAGACGCACAGGATTGCCACCTGGAGGGGGTTACCGCCGATCTCAGGGACGTGCGGGCTCCAGCTATGTGGCGGTTGCCCGACTGGGTGGCTTCGACCCCGTGTTAGGTGGGGGTTCAAGCTCCTCCACCGATGGTTAACCGGCGCCGAATCGGGTAACCGCCACGTAACACGCGTGGGACCGAACTTGGGCAGCGCCAAAGGCTGCATGGACAGGCAGTCCGCGGGTTGCACCTCCCCGGGGTCCCAAGTGCGCGGTCTCCTGGCCAGAGCGATGCAAGGCCGGAACCGTCCATCTCGTCTCGGGTGGCGCACTGTGGACCGCTGACTAGGGCAAACTGCTGCATGTCACGTTGGCATCCTCGAACAGGCTCCGGCGTCGATCAATGGCACGCGACCGCGAACCGGCCGCAAGTACGACGCCGACGCCGCCGGCCGCACGCACGCACGCCCGACCCCACGACGCCGCCGCACCCCGCCCCAGCTGCACACCAGCCCCCAGCCGCACACCAGCCCCCAGCCCCCAGACCCCCCCCCGACTCAGCCGCGGGCGTGGCCCCCGAGGGTGAGTGGCGCGTGGCGGTTGACGTCCTTGTACAGCAGGTAGCGGAATGGTTTTGGCCCGCCGGCGTAGCAGGCCTGAGGGCAGAACGCTCTGAGCCACATGAAGTCGCCCTCCTGGACCTCGACCCAGTCCTCGTTGAGCCGATAGACGGCCTGGCCTTCGAGGACGTAGAGGCCGTGCTCCATCACGTGGGTTTCCGCGAAGGGGATGATGCCGCCCGGTTGGAAGGTCACCACGGTCACGTGCATGTCGTGCCGGAGGTCCTCAGGGTCGACGAAGCGCGTCGTCGCCCATCGGCCCTCCGTGTCCGGCATGGGCGTGGGCTCGATGTCCCGGTCGCTCGTGACGAACGACGCCGGGCGATCGAGCCCTGCGACCTCCTGGTACCTTTTCCTGATCCACATGAATCGTGCGGGTGACTCCTCATGGTTGTGAACCGACCAGTCGGCACCCGGGGCAAGAAATGCGTATCCTCCGTCCGTGAGCCGGTGGCTCTGTCCGTCGAGGGTCAGGTCGAGCGTGCCCTCGAGCAGGAACAGGACGGCTTCGGCGTCCGGATCTTCTTCCGGTCTGTCCGAGCCCCCGCCCGGGGAAACCTCGACCATGTACTGGGAGAAGGTCTCCGCGAAACCGGTCAGCGGGCGCGCGAGCACCCAGAGGCGGGTGTGTTCCCAAAAGGGCAGGACCGAGGCCACGATATCCCGCTGGGTGCCGCGGGGGATGACGGCATAGGCCTCGCGGAAGAGCGCACGGTCGGTGAGCAGATCGGTCTGCGGGGGATGGCCGCCGTGGGTGGCCCAATAGGTGCGATCGCTCATGGTGTCTCTCCTGTCGTCGGTGGTGCTGCGGGCCCGGGCACCGCCACGGACCGGACGGTCTGCCGATCCAGTCCGGCGCGGGCCAGGTCGTCCTCGGTCACGGCCCCGCAGAGAAGCCCACGGTGCACGTATACCGCCAGGGCACGGGCCGTGGCGGGCTCGTCCGCCACATCCGCGGCCTCGATGCCCGGAACGGAACGGCCTGAATAGGCCACGAGTCGTCGGGCCGCATCGGGGAATGCACGTCGGTAGAAGTCATACGTCGCGAGGTATCGAGTCGCGAGCTGATGAGCGTGCAGGTCCCAACCCTGATAGATGCCCCGACGCAGGGAACGGCGGACCAGTCGCGCGTGCAGCGCCCACGTCCTCGACCGCTGGTCCGCGTCCCCGACGGGGAGCTGATTGGTAGAACCGTCCGACAGGTGCACGCCCGTCCCGGCGACCGCGACCTGCATGACGTTCTTGGCGTGGTCGGCGGCCGGATGCTCCAGGGACTGGAATTCCCCGGAGATCCCGAGCGACGCCGAGTAGTCGTACGTGCCGTAATGCAGGGAGGACACTCGACCTTCGGCGGCCCGGAGCATCGCAGGAATCGGGCAGGTGCCGTCCAGTCCCAGGATCATCGGGGCCGTTTCCATCTGGATCTCGAATGCGAGCCGACCGAGCGGCAAGCCGAGGGCGTCTTCGAGCGCGCGGCAGGCCTCGACCATGACCCGCACCTGGTCCGTGTCGGAAACCTTGGGCAGGGTCAGGACCAGGCCGGGCGGAAGACCGTCCGCGCTGACACCCGCCTCGGCCAGACCGCCCTCGCGCACCAACGTGGTGAGGAACAGGTCCAGGGACCGGAGCCCCCGGCGGCGCGTTGACGCCTCGAAGCTCTTGAACCGGATGCCCGCGCAGGCCGGAGCCGGGGAGAGCCCGTGGTGCCTATTGAGGGCAAAGGCGGCCACGGTGCGTGCGGCTTCGACGGCGGCGTCGTCCTCCTCCGCATCGGAGCGCAGCCCGAAGCCGTCTTCGAGGTCCAGGCGGAGGTCTTCGACGGGTTCCGTGCGCAGTTTCTCGGCCACGCGGTCGACGACGTCGTCGGAACCCTCGCGATCGATCTCGGCGAGCTCGGCCAGGACGCCCAGGCCACCGGCGGCCTCGGCGGCGTCGAGGGCCGCCCGGCCCCACTCGGACGGCGTCTGTTCGTTGACCAGATCGGCGGGTACGTAGCACGTGTGGACGGGTTGTCGTCTGCCGGTGTCTCCCGGAAAGAACCGTTCGAGGTCGGCGTCCGTGCCAGCGAGCAACCGGTCGGCTCGGGCAGCGAATTCTTCCGGCAGACTTCCTCTGCTCGTGCCGGCCTGGGCCCGGACCGACGCGTCCTGCGCGGCAATGGGCCTGTTCACTCGGATCCCTCCATCAACTGGTATGCGGGCAGCGTCAGGAAGTCGGGGTAGTCCTCACGCAGAACCATGTCAGCGATCAGTCGGCCCGCCGGGACGAACCACTTCTCGAAGTTCTCGGCGTCGATCTCTCCCCGGAGCACCTCGAGCTGCCGGTCGAGCGCGTCCGAGACGAGTTCCCTCGTCGCGGTGTTCCCGGTGTCGGAGTACACCACCGAGTTCTTGATCTGCTGCCATACCTGGGACCGTGAGATCTCCGCGGTGGCCGCGTCCTCCATCAAATTGTGGATCGCGACGGCGCCATTGCCGGAGAGCCAGACGGCGATGTACTTGATCGCGACGTACAGGTTGTCGTTCATCTCCGCCTCCGTGCGGGCGTTCCCGGCGGAGGGAACATCGAGCAGCTGGTCCGCGGTGACCTCGACATCCGGTCGTTGACGGTCGACCTGGTTGGGACGATCACCCAGCACGTCGTCGAAGACCTCCCTGCACACCGGAACCAGGTCCGGGTGGGCGACCCACGAACCGTCGAAGCCGTCGCCTGCTTCCCGAGTCTTGTCACTGCGAACCTTGTCGAAGGCCGCACGGTTGACCTCCTCATCCTTGCGCGAAGGAATGAAGGCCGCCATACCGCCCATCGCAAAGGCGTTGCGCTTGTGGCAGGTCTGCACGAGCAGATCCGTGTAGGCCCGCATCAAGGGCGAGGTCATGGTCACCGAGGAGCGATCGGCGAGGATGAACTTCTCGCCGGCATCCCGGAAGTACTTGATGATCGAGAACAGGTAGTCCCACCGTCCGGCATTCAACCCTGACGCGTGGTCGCGCAATTCGTAGAGGATCTCGTCCATCTGGAATGCTGCCGGAATGGTCTCGATGAGCACCGTGGCCCGGATGGTCCCGTGGTCGATACCCAAATACTTCTCGGCGAAGGTGAAGACGTGGTCCCAGAGGCGGGCCTCGAGGTAGGACTCCATCTTGGGCAGGTAGTAGTAGGGGCCCTCGCCGTTGTCGAGCAACTGTTGGGCCGTGTGGAAGAAGTGCAGCCCGAAGTCTGTCAGGGCACCGATTCCGGTTCTGCCGTCGACCGTGATGTTGTTTTCGGGGAGGTGCCAACCGCGGGGCCTGACGACGACGACCGCCCGCGGCCCGTCCTCGCGCAGCGCGTATTCCTTGCCCTTGGCCGACGTGTACCGAAGGGATCCCCGGGCGGCGTCGCGCAGGTTGGCGACGGATTCGATCTGGTTGTGCCAGCTCGGGCTCGCGGCGTCCTCGAGGTCCGCGAGCCAGACCTTGGCGCCCGAATTCAGGGCGTTGATGGCCATGTTCGGTGGGGACGCCGGGCCCGTCATCTCGACCCTGCGGTCACGGAGTGCCTCCGGGGCAGGGGCCACCGTCCAATCGCTCTCGCGCACGCTCCGGGTCTCCTGGAGGAAGTCGAGGCCTCCCTGCTCCACCGCCTTGCGTCGCTGGACCTCCCTCTGGTCCAGGAGCTCGTTGCGGCGGTCGGCAAATTCCTGGTGCAGGGCTTCGACGAAGGTGAGGGCCTCGTCGGTGAGGATCTCGTCCGCAACGGGAAGGTTGTCCGGTGTGCTGTGGGAGATGGTCATGATGTCCTCCTGATCTGTGGTTTGTTGCGCTTGGTCTTCAGCGCCGCGAGTGGGAGCGGGCGGTCGTCTCGACGGCGTCGGCGACGGCCTGGGAGACCGCGGGATCGAAGACGCTCGGAACGATGAAGTTCGGATTCCGTTCTTCTTCGTCCACGCAGTCGGCGATGGCCTGCGCGGCGGCGACCAACATGTCCTCGGTGATGTCGGTCGCGCCGGCGTCGAGCAGACCGCGGAAGAGACCCGGGAAGGCCAGGACGTTGTTGATCTGATTCGGGTAGTCGCTGCGCCCGGTGGCCACCACGGCGGCGTGCTTGGCGGCCTCGACGGGATCGACCTCGGGGTCCGGGTTGGCCATGGCGAAGACGACGGCGTCCTCGGCCATGGTCGCGATGTCCTCCCCGGAGAGCAGATTGGGTGCCGAGACGCCGATGAAGACGTCCGCTCCCTCGACGGCTTCCTTGAGCGATCCGCTGAAACCGTTCTTGTTGGTGTTCTCGGCGAGCCATTGACGGTGCGGGTCCGTATAGGTCTCGCCGGCGTGGATGGCTCCGTGGCGAGAGCAGGCGATCACGTTGGCCACACCGTTGGCCAGGAGAAGCTGCACGATCGCGTTGCCGGCGGCACCGACGCCTGAGACGACGACCTTGACGTCCTCGACCTTCTTCCCGACCTCGCGCAACGCGTTGTAGAGGGCGGCGAGCGTGACGATCGCCGTGCCGTGCTGATCGTCGTGGAACACCGGGATATCGAGTTCTTCCCGCAACCGGGCCTCGATCTCGAAGCACCGTGGCGCGGCGATGTCCTCCAGGTTCACGCCGCCGTAGACCGGGGCGAGTGCCTTGACGGTCCGGATGATTTCCTCCGTGTCCGTCGTATCGAGGCAGACGGGCCAGGCATCGACTTCGGCGAAAGCCTTGAAAAGTGCCGCCTTGCCTTCCATGACGGGGAGCGCGGCGGCGGGACCGATGTCGCCGAGGCCCAGAACGGCGGTTCCGTCCGTGACCACCGCGACCGTGTTCCGCTTGATCGTGAGACGCCGTGCGTCTTCCGGATTCTCGTGGATGGCGGTGCAGACGCGAGCGACGCCGGGAGTGTAGGCGCGGGACAAGTCATCACGGTTCCGCAGGGAGACTCGGGGAGTGACCTCGATCTTGCCGCCGAGGTGGATCAGGAAGGTCCGGTCGGAGATGTGGTGGACGGCGACGCCGTCGAGGGCGTTGATCGCGTCCAGGACTTCGTCCCGGTGTTCTGCGTTGGACACGTTGCAACTGATGTCCACGATCACGCTGTCGGCGTGGGACTCCACGACGTCGAGGGCCGTCACTTGGGCGCCGGCGCCCGAGGCCGCGGTGGTGATCTCACTCGTCGACGTGAACGATGCGGGCGCCTCGATGCGCAGCACCATGGAATATCCGGGGCTGGGATTAGGCATGGGGGTATGTTTCCTTCCGTGAAGCGGGGGATGACTCACCCTCCGCAGAATCCGTATTGTGGAAAAACAATTCCATTTAGTGAACTCTAAATGTAGTATGCAACACATGACAAGAGTTTTTGAAATATGATTCTCGGGTTGCCGGTCTCGGAACCCAGCCATTCCGGGGGATCGGCGGACCGCCAGAAATTCCGGGCCGGGGCTGGACCGGGCTGGACCGGAGTGAACCACCACCGTGCGGTGACCATACAAAGGAGTATCCATGACAGAAAGCAAGACCACGGGCGGTGTCCAATCCGTCGAGCGCGTCTTCGATCTGCTCAACATCATTACGGCGTCCGGCGGAGAGAGCTCGCTGAGCGAGCTGGCCGCCAAATCCGAGTTGCCCCTGCCCACGATCCACAGGTTGCTCAGGACTTTGGTTTTCCTGGGGTACGTGCGGCAGCTTCCCAACAGGAGCTACGCCCTGGGGCCGGGCCTGATACGGCTCGGATACACGGCGAGTCTGCAACTGGGTGCCTACGCGCAACCCGTTCTCAGGAGGATCGTCGACCAGCTCGGTGAGTCCGCCAATATGGCGATGCTGGACGGTCACATGGTCGTCTACGTCGGCCAGGCGCAGTCCTCGCAATCGATGAGGACGTTCACCGAGGTCGGGCGCCGGGCCCACGCGCACGACACCGGCGTCGGGAAGGCCATTCTCGCCACGCTGCCCGAGTCCCAGGTGGTCTCGATCGTTTCGTCGATGGGCATGCCGACGCCGACGAAGAAGAGCCTGGGCACCATGGAGGACCTGCTCGCGGACCTCGAGAAGATCCGCGAACGGGGGTACGCGATCGATGACGAGGAGCAGGAGGTAGGCGTGCGCTGCTTCTCCATGGCCCTTCCCGAGGCGCCGACGCCGACGGCCATCTCGGTCTCCGGTCCCGTGTCCCGGGTCGATTGGGACTTCGGGGAGCGCGCGGTGCCGCTGCTGCGCGAAGCCGCGGACGAGCTCTCTGCCCATTTCGCTCAGGTCGGCTGAGCGGCGTCGGGGACCGCCCCGATCACGTCCGCTCGTTCGCCGTCTGGGGCGGTGGGTCGATGACGGGAGATTCCACCACCTGGCCCGAAGCCGTGACACACGGGACCTCGACGCCGCTCGCGTCCACGATCTTGCCGTCCCGCACGACGTCGCCCTCGTGCAGTCGTCCCCGAAGTTGTTCGAGGGCTTCGATGGGTACGAATCGTGGGGGAGCGGAGGCGAAGACCGAGCTCTCGCCTGCCGGCGGATTGCCCAGCTTCAACTCGTTGAACAAGAGGTTCAGCAGGACCGCGACGACGGCCGCCGAGCTGATCCCAGAGTGGAAAATCGTCTCGAACCAGGACGGGAATCCGCTGTAGATGTCCGGTTTGACCACCGGAAGTAGCCCGACTCCCAGCGAAGCCGAGACGATGATCAGATTCGAGGTGCCCTCGTACTCGACCGTGCTCAGCGTCCTGATGCCTGAGGCGGCGACCGTGCCGAACAAGACGATTCCGGCGCCGCCCAGGACGGGAGGCGGAACCGCGGCAACCACGCGCCCGAGCACCGGGAGCAGCCCCAGCACGAGCATGATCACGCCACCGCAGGTCACCACGAACCGGGATTTGACCCCGGTGATGGCGACCAGACCCACATTCTGTGCGAAGGCGGATTGAGTGAATCCGTTGAAGACGGGGGCGGCGAAGGATGCGGCCATGTCGGCCCGGAGGCCGTCGCCGATGCGTCGCCGGTCGACCCGGCTTCCGACGATCTGCCCGACGGCCAGCACGTCCGCCGTGGTTTCGGTGAGGATCACCAGCATCACGATGGTCATCGAGACGATGGATGCCAGGTCGAAGGTCGGCAGCCCGAAGGCGAACGGCTGCGGAAAAGCGAACACGGCGCCCTGACCGACATCGGAGAAGTCCGCCATGCCGAGCAGGGTTGCCACCACGGTGCCCAGGACGATTCCGACCAGGATGGACAGTCGAGAAACGGCCGCGCTGCCGACTTTCGACAGCAGCAGGATGATGAGCAGTGTGATGCCCGCCAGGCATACGCTCTTGACGATCGTCGAGGAGTCCCCCGAGGCCGCGACGTCGGCGCCACCCATGATCCACTCGCCCGCGGTGGGGAACAGGGACAGGCCGATGGTCGTGATCACGACGCCGGTCACCACCGGTGGGAAGAATCGGATGATCCGGGCGAAGAACGGTGCGATCAGGAAACCGATGAATGCGGAGACCATCACGGCCCCGAAGACCGCCTGGATTCCTCCGTTCCCCGTGACGATGGCCGTCATGGTCGCCACGCTCGCGAACGACGTGCCCTGGACCAACGGCAATTGCGAGCCGAAGAACGGAATGCCGAAGGACTGCAGAACGGTGGCCAGGCCACCGATGAACAGGCAACAGGCGACGAGGAGCGCCTGCTCGCCTCCGGACAGTCCTGCGGCGCCGCCGACGATCAGGGGTGGGGCAATGATCCCGCCGTACATCGTCAGGACGTGTTGGAAACCGTAGCCGAAGCTCGCGCCGACGCCGAGATACTCGTCCTCGGAGCGCGGGCTGCTTCCGGCCTGGATCTGTGTGGACATGGGAATGACCTTCCTTGTGCATCGTCCGGGTAAGAAAAAGGCCGTGCCCCGTCCGTCAGGGACGGGGCACGGCCCCTCTCGCCGGTCGGTTCAGCAGAACCCTGCGATTCCGTCCCAGGCTGCTTCCGCCTCCGGGGCGTCTTCACGGCGGATCGTCGCCTCGATCAGGCCGTAGGGCCGGTCGGCGGCGTAGTGGGTCTCGTTGTTGTTCGACTCCCCGCAGAAGCCCAGGTCGTAGACGAAGTGGTGCTTGTTGGGGCAGGAGAACTTGATCTCGTCGATCTCCGGGTGGGCCTCGATCACGGCCTGACCCATGAGGTACAGCGTCTCCTGGAGGGCGCGCGAGTAGTGGTCCGTGAACTTGTCCAGGATGATGGACTTGACGTCCTCGTAGGCGGCGTCGTAGTCGACGTCGTCGGTGTTGTACCTCCACCTGGTCGCGATGTCGGTCGAGAGGACGCGGTCCTCGGTCTCCGGGAGGGTTGTGTACTGATCCTTGGGATAGCCGACGAACCCCGACTCCGTGGACTTGAGCACCGTCAGGCCCTTGAATCCGGAGATCACCGTGCGTTGATCGCCGTCGGCCACGACCACCGCCGTGCGAATCTCGTCCTTGTTCTGGACGAAGCAGTGGTCGTGGTCGTTGATCCTGGCCCACGCGTGTTCATCGGCCGCCCAGCGTCCGCCGCTGACCCAGTCGAATTCCGAGGTGAAATGGTCCGCGAGGATCCCGAGGTAGTCCTCAGGGGTGGTGATGTCGTGCTTCTGGGCCAACGCGAACACGGTGTTCTTCTGGGTGTCCGTTGCCACGCAGTGCGCGTTGTCGCCGTGCGTGTGCACGGCGTCGAAGTCGCCTCGCAATTGGGAGGTGACCACGAGGTCGCGGAGCGTGTGTCGGTCCGTGGTGCGGTTGACCCGCACCACGTGGTTCTCGGCCTTGCCGTACTGGGTCTTTCCGAGGACAACGTTGGTCATGGTGTTCTGCTCCTGCTGCATTTTCGTTGGATGGGGTGGACCGGCAATCGTCGACGAGGGGTCGGCTCCTGGGTCAACTGCCGCGGTATGTGGAATACGCGTACGGGCTGAGCAGAAGAGGCACGTGGTAGTGCCCCTGCTGTTCCTGCACCGTGAAATCCACCGCGACGAACGGGTAGAACGTCTCCAGGCCCTGCCCGGAGAAGTACGGTTCGGTCGCGAAAATGATCCGGTAATGGCCGGATTCCAGGGTCTCTGGGCCGAGGTCGTTGACTCGGCCGTCCTCGTTGGTGGTGGCCGCGGCGATTTCCTCGCCGGAGCCTCGGAGGAGCGTCACGTCGATTCCCGCGGCGGGTCGGCCGTGGACGGAATCGAGAACGTGGGCGGAAATGAAGCTCATGAAAGCATCCCTTCGATACGCAGGACGGCGATCTCGCGCAGCTGCTCGGCCACTTCGACGCGCTCTGCCGTGGGGGAGTTGTTCAGGCGCCGGTGGAGTTCGGACAAGATTTCCTCGTGCGAACGACCTGCGGCGCGGATCAGGAAGACGTGGCCGAAGCGGTCTTCGTAGTCCCTGTTGCCGGCGGCGAGGGATGCACGGGTCGATTCCGACGACGGGCCAAGACTGGCTTGCTCGGACCGGGAATGCTTGGCCTCCTCGGACTCCGATTCGTCCCGCTGACCGATTTTCGGATGGTGGGAGAGGGCTTGGTCGATCTCGGCGTCGGTGAACGGGTGGGCCGCGCGTCGGGCGACCTCGACGACGTCCAAGACCGAGCCGTACGGCCTGGCCGCCACGATCTCCCCGACCCAGCGTGGAATGTCCAGGGCGGGTCCGATGGCCTCTGCCGCGGAGGCTGGATCGAGAGCGTTGAACTCCGTGAGTCTCATCGACACCTCCCGTTGCCAGATTTCGGATCGTGAAACTTAAATTCCATTGCTAATCAGTGAACTGGATCACGAGCGGGAAGTCAAGGGGCGGGTGGGGATTTTCGAGGTCGGTCCGCCGGAAGGCCTCGCTGAGGGAAGGGGAGGGCGGTAATCATCGCTGTCAGGCATGTGGCGCGCCTGGCCCCGCTTGAGCTGAAAGTCCACAACAGGGCGCCATATGGGCTCTAGAGGTGCTGGTGGGGTGCGCACGGAGGTTGTTGGACTGAGTGTATTTGAGCTGATGAATCACAGAAATGTCCGCGCCTCGATGACCGCGTACTTATATGGCTCATCGCATTTGAGGGTGTAGGTGGTTCCTGAAGCCGCCGGTGTCGAGCAGCGATCGGGCTATGTAGTTCGTGAGGTTCCGGAATCCGAGGGCGGAGCCGCGGAGGTGTTCCAGGCGCCCGTTGATCGCCTCTGTTGGCCCGTTGGACGTGCCGGGCCGGTCGAAGAACGCGAGGATGTCGGCGGCGCGCTGCTTGAGCGTGCGGCCGAGCTTGCGGACCTCCACGAGCGCGGCGGGGACGCCGCTGGAGACGGAATCGATGACGGCTGTCATCAGCTTCTTCGCCGTCTTCCGATCGGGTTCGCGGTAGGCAGCGATCACGCGCTGGTAGATGCCCCAGGTCGCCTCGACCTCGACGTGCTCGGAGACCGCGAACAGTGCCTCGAGACGGGTCTGCTGCCGGTCAGTGAGCAGCTGCGCGCCGGTGTGGAGGATGCGGCGGGCCTTGTAGAGCGGATCGTTTTTGCGGCCCCGCCGGCCGTGCAGGCACTGCTGGACGCGACGACGGCAGGTGTCGAGGGCGTCGCCGGCGAGGCGGACGACGTGGAACGGGTCCATCACCGCCTGCGCGTCCGGGAGCTCCTCGCTGACGGCGGTCTTGAAGCCGGTGAACCCGTCCATCGCGACGACCTCGACACCATCGCGCCAGTCCTGCGGGCGTGCGGCGAGCCAGGTCTTGAACACGGCTTTCGAGCGACCCTCGATCATGTCCAGCAGACGGGCGGGGCCGGTCTTGTCGCGGTTCGGGGTGAGGTCGATGATGACGGTGACGTACTTGTCGCCGACTCTCGTGTGGCGCCAGACGTGCTCGTCGACGCCGATCACGGCGACGCCGTCGAACCGGGCGGGATCGTCGATCAGCACTCGACGCCCTTCAGCGAGGACCGCGTTGTTCGCCGTGTGCCAACCGACACCGAGTCCGGCGGCGACGCGGGCGACGGTGAGGTGGTCGATCACGAGCGCTTCCAACGCCCACCGCATCCCGCTACGGGACAGCTTGGCTCGCTCGGGCGCCGCTGCCGTGAGGTCCTCACGCCAGGACCGTCCGCATCCCGAGCACTTGTAGCGGCGGACCCGGACCAGCAGCGTCGTCGGGCGATGACCGAACGGCTCGTGGGCGAGACGCCGCGTGTCCGTCCCGCGCGAGAGCGCCTGGCTACCGCATCCCCGGCACCACGGATCCGGCTCGGCGACGCGGCACTCGATCACCGCGCGATCCGGCTCAAAAAGCTGACCGGTGGCCACGAGGCCGAGCTCGTCGAGATGGCAGAACACGGTCAGATCAGGGGTCGCGAAGGTAGCGTGGTGCACGTCGAGGTCTTCCGGCAGATGGTCAGTGTGAGAACTTCCATCATCGGAAGGCCTCGACCCTCATCCGGCGACCGACGCGCTCAGCCACCTACCCCCTCAACTGCGAAGAGCCACTTATATAGCTTTACTCGAGTAAATTTGTTCAGAAGAGTCTTGACGGCACACGGAGAGCGGCCTAATATCATTCATGCTCTCATGACAAAGTGAGGGATATCATAGCCATTCTGTTCTTTTGTCTTTGGGGAGACATCATGAAAAAGAGGATTCTGTCCATAGCAACTGGTGCCGCGCTTGCTTTCGGGGCCATGGTTGCCGCTCAAGCTTCCGACCACGTAGGAGGCGGCTTCTGGGCAACACGCACGCCGGGCGTTGGGCGAAGGCATCGGCGCCTTCGCGGTGGTATGCGGCCGACAAGGCCTACTGGAACTACTGCTGATCATTCTGGATAGGAGCGCCCCGGTCTCAAGGAGTCGGGGCGCTGTCCTGCGAGACATGAAAAATAACCTGAGACTTTCCGTCGCGTATTCATTTCTGCCCTTAGTTGCCGTGGTATTTGTTTTCGGAGCTCTGTTCTCCATTGACTCCCAAGTCACGCTGGGATTCAGTGATATTGCTTGGGTCAAGAAGGCAGAAGAGAACGCCGACCCCCAAAAGTTCTTCGACTCCTTGACGTCGGAGGCGAAACGCCGGGGGATCAATATAGCCAAGATTGGGGCTGATTCAGCGCATCCCGAAACCGGGCAGCAACTGGACATGATGGTGGGGAATGCCGATATCTCTTCGGCACGGTGGCCTGATTCCGGATACCCCAGGTTCAACCAAAGCCAAGACGTGAACGTTGCGGTGAGGCAACGAGCCGAAGACGATCCGCTCGGGTGGTATCTGATCTACGGGGATCGTGAGCGAGCTCAGGGCCTTCTCTCCCAGGTGGGCTCTATCAGCGGGTATTCGGGCATGCAGTACGGAATGTTTTGGCGGACAACGTCATGCGCTCCATGGGTGGTACCCCGTTGGTTTCGGCATTCGTTTCCAGCGTCGGCATCATCGTGTTCAGTATTTCGTCATCGATCCTGTTGGGCAGCCGGAGATACGCCCGAAAGCGTCTCAACGGAGCCAGTCCGTGGGAGGTCTTCAGGCACGATATAGCCGACATCCAGGTTCCGCTCCTGGGATCCACCGCCATCACCGGCACGCTGTCCACTGTGTTTCTCGCGGCCTACAACGATCTCGCCTTTGCGTCCCTGTTCTTTCGCCTCACCGTCCCCGCCCTCGTCGTACTCGTCGTCGTTTGTCTGGCGGTTCACGCCGTCACCGTTATGTTCTGCATGCGCGTACCCGTGGCAGACGCGCTGAAGGGGAAACAGCCGGCACGATTCGTTTATGTATCGATGGGTTTGGCCAGGGGTTTCGCGATCCTCATGATTCTCGTGACGTCGTTCGGGACTGTCCAAACGGCCCTCGTCCTTCGATCCCACACTGAATCGCGGTCGTCGTGGGAGTCCAACAATCAGGCGTACTTCGTCGATATTGCTGGCGCCGTTCGCGGTCAGGATGAGGAAAACAGGTTGGCCCAATGGTTCGCCGGCGAGGCCAAGCTGGACAACATCATCGTTGCGCACCGGGACAATCTCATGACCGCGACAGCCAACGAAGCTCCCCGGTCCGAGGGGGCGGTGCTGTTCGTCAACGATCAGTACGTTCATCACAATGCTCAGCGCTTCCCGGAGGCCGAACGGGCCATTCGTCAGAACCCGGACTCGATGCGGCTCTTCCTTCCGGAGCGGTCCGAAACGACCGTGGAGCAAGTCATGGATTACCTTCCCTACGGAGTCGATAGGACCAAAACAGGCGATATCCAGATTGCCCACTACGATTCGACGAAACCGGTCTTCGACTACGGATGGTCTCTGGGGCTCAACCGTATCGACTCCTTCAACCCGGTGGTTGTGTACCTTCCTCCCGAACAAATAGCTGCTATCCCCGGAGACGTATCTGCGTGGGCCACGCAGGGAGATGCGTTGGTGATCGACAGGGAATCCGCCCAAATCCGGTTGAAGGAATCCGGGGTGAAGTCCATGGTTCACGGCATCACGAACGCAAGGCTCCAACAAGCGAAGTACGCTCGGGAAGCGCGAACCGATGTGCTGCTCTCCGTTTACTCCGTCTGCCTTCTGCTGCTCCTCTTGCTCTTCGCAACGATTGAATTCTCCAGAATTCATGTTTCGGAACGGGACCAGAGGCTCTTCCGTGGTTACCTCTTCGGCGAATCCTGGTCACGCGGGCTGCGTCCGGTCCTGTGGATGGAAACGGTCGTCGGCCTCGCTCTAGGATGCTGGATTCTTCGGAGAACCAGATCAGCAGTGGAGACAGCAGTATATTTCGGAGCCTCGAGCCAGGAATCCTTCGAGTACAACACCGTAATGCTGGTATGCGGAGCTCTCCTGATGATTGTCAGCGTCTCGATCATGCTCGGCTCCTTGAATCGCGCCTACCGTCACCACATCTCCAGGAGGTCTCGAGATGCCTGAATCGATCGTCGTCGTCTCCGAAGGAGAGAAAACCATCGGCTCCTCAGTCATTTGGCGAGGCGTCAACCTCTCCATCGAACGCGGCGAAATGGTCGCTCTGGTCGGCCCGTCCGGGTCTGGCAAGACCACCTTGCTGAACTGCCTCGGATGCCTGAGCGAATTGACCTCGGGTCGACTGACCATGATGGGGGTTGATTTCTCCCGGCGTGCTCGACGGAGACAAAGGGAATTCCGGCGCCGTCATCTCGGATATCTGTTCCAGAATTACGCTTTGGTCGAGTCGGACACGGTGCTCAAGAACCTCCAGGAACCATTGCGTCTCCTTCCACGACATGACCGCCCCGATCGTGAGGAGATTTCGCGGGTGTTGGCTGACGTCGGAATCGAGGGGCGAGAGAACAGCAAGGTGTACCACCTGTCCGGCGGGGAGCAGCAACGGGTCGCTCTGGCCGGTGTGATGCTCAAACGTCCGAGCATGATCCTGGCCGACGAACCCACCGGCGCGCTCGACGCCGAGAACGGTTCGCTGGTCTTGACCAAGCTGCGAGAAATGGTCTCACGCGGCGGCGCGGCGGTCATCGCGACGCACAACGCGCACGTCATGGACCTGTGTGACCGGACCATCGACGTCGGCCGCTTCCGCCCCTGAAGCCGCAACGGATCACGGCCAGGCGACGTCCTGAGCGAGTGCCGCGACTACGCTGATCGCGATGACCGCGGGGGACTTGCCGTCGATACCGGAAATCCCGATGGGGCAGGTGATGCGGTCGATGTCGGCATCCTCATGGCCCTGCTCCCGCAACCGCTTCCTGAATCGGGTCCACTTGGCCGAGGACCCGATCAGGCCCACCGAGGCAAGGTCGTCCCTCCCCAGAGCCGTATCGCAGAGGATGAGGTCCTCGGCGTGGTCGTGGGACATGATGAGCACGTGACTGTCCGGGGGAAGATCCTTGAGCACGGTTTCGGGGGCGGGCGCATGGTGCACCCGGAGTCTCGCCGGTCCGTCGGCCGACTCCAGAGCCCGGGCCGCGTCGACGGCGACCTGCCGGCTGTCCGCAAGATGAACCGTGACGGGAAGACGGGACAGCAACCGGACAATCTCGGTTCCCACGTGCCCGGCCCCGAAGACCGCCACGACCGGCGGTGCGGCGATGGGCTCGAAGAGAACCTCGACCTTCCCTCCACAGCACTGTCGGCCGAAGCGCGTCGTCATGTGTTCGGTCAGCGACATCTCCTCGGTCCGGGGCTCAGCCTCGCCGTCACGCAACATGCGGCGAGCGCTGTCGGTGACGGTGGCTTCGAGATTGCCCCCGCCGATGGTGTCCCACGTCCGGTCCGCGGACACGACCATTTTGGTTCCTGCTGTTCTCGGGGCATGGCCGCGCACCGAGGTCAGGGTCACCAGGATCCCGCTCGTGCCCTCGGACGTGAGGGACTCGAGGCCGGTGAGCCACTCCATCAGACCGACTCTCTCTCTGGCTGCGGCGATTGGGGCGGCCGACCCGTCCGGACAGGTGACGTTGCCTGATTGCTCGTCGGATCCGTGGTGGGTTCGGGCTTGGCCGCTTGGGGGCCCGCTCCCGGCGCCGTGCCGACCTCTTGTTTCTCCTTTTCGGCTCGTTCGGATTCTCCTTCGGGCTCCGCGCCTCGGACCTCCTGGATCGCCCAGAAGACTTTCTCGGGGGTGGACGGGCATCCGAGATCCACCTCCGCACCCTCCGGGCCGAAGGCTTCCACGGCAGTCCGGAGGGCCTCGCGCACGCTCATGGCGAGCATCAGGGGCGGCTCGCCGACGGCCTTCGAACCATAGACGACGCCGGTTTCCGTCGCCCGCTCGTACAGGTGCACGTTGAACTCCTCGGGCAGTTCCGAAAAGCTCGGGAGCTTGTACGTACTGGCAGCCTGGGTCGCGAGACGGCCGCGCCGGTCGCCGTCGGAGGTGTCCCACCGCAGTTCTTCCAGGGTCAGCCAGCCGGTGCCCTGGACGAAGCCGCCCTCGATCTGACCGACGTCCACGAGGGGCGACAGGGAATCGCCGACGTCGTGGACGATGTCGGTGCGCAGCACGCGGTAGGAACCGGTGAAGGCCTCGACCTCGACCTCGGTGGCCGCCGCGCCGTAGGCGTAGTACTTGAAGGGGGAACCGCTCATGGTCGAGGAGTCCCAGTGGATGCCCTCCGTGCGGTAATAGCCGGCTGCGAAGAGCTGCACGCGCTGCATGTAGGCGTCCGAGACGACCTCCTCGAAAGGTACGGGGTCCTTGCCCATCGCGGCGACGCCGTCGTCATCGAACCTGATGTCGTGTGGGTTCGCGCCGAAAATGCCGCCGGCGACCTGAGCGAGTCGTTCTCGGATCTGTTCGCACGCGTTCTTCACGGCCCCACCATTGAGGTCAGCGCCGGAACTCGCGGCGGTCGCCGAGGTGTTCGGGACCTTGTCGGTACGGGTCGGCGCCAGCCGGACGCGGTCCAGACGCACGCCCAGGGTGGTCGCCGCGACCTGACGCATCTTCGTATGGAGACCTTGCCCCATCTCGGTTCCGCCGTGGTTGATGAGCACCGAGCCGTCCTTGTAGACGTGCACCAGGGCACCGGCCTGGTTGAATGCGGCGAAGTTGAAGGAGATGCCGAATTTGACCGGCGTCATCGCGAGCGATCGCTTGGTGTCCGTGTGGGCGGCGTTGTACTCGGCGATCTCGGCCTTCCGGCGCACGACGTCGGCCCTCTCGGACAGCGTGCCCCAAATATCGGGGAGCCTTTCGGCGTGACGCACGAGCTGACCGTACGGCGTGGTGTCGCCCGGCTGGTAGAAGTTGCGACGCCGCAACTCGCCCGCGTCGATTCGGAGCAGTGGGGCGCACCGGCCGAGAATGTTCTCCAGGACCAGCATCCCTTGGGGCCCACCGAATCCGCGGAACGCCGTCTGGGAGGTCTTGTTCGTTTTCGCAATCCGTCCGTGCACGTGGATGTTGGGCACCATGTACGCGTTGTCGATGTGGCACATGGCCCTGGAGAGAACCGGTTCGGACAGGTCCATGGCCCATCCGCCGTCGGCGGTCAGCGTCGCATCCAGGCCCGTGATGCGGCCCTGGTCGTCGAAGCCGATATCCCATTCCGCGTGGAAGGGGTGGCGCTTGCCGGTCATGGTGATGTCCTGGGTCCTGGTCAGACGGAGGCTCACGGGTTTGCCCGTTCGGACCGCCGCCAGGGCCGCGACGGCTGCGAGTCCGTGCGGCTGCATCTCCTTGCCGCCGAAGGCCCCGCCCATCCGGAGGGACTGGACCGTCACCTCGTGACTCGACAGGCCGAGCACGTGGGCCACGATCTCCTGGGTCTCCGTCGGGTGCTGGGTCGACGAGTTGACCAGGACCTGCCCGGATTCGTCCACCCTGGCGAAGGACGCGTGGGTCTCCAGATAGAAGTGCTCCTGGCCGCCGAACTCGAAGGTCCCACGGAATCGATGCGTGGCCTTCTCCAACGCTTCGTCGGGCTCGCCGCGTTCCATGACGTGCTGCGGCCCCTGGAAGCTGGCCGCGTCGATCGCTTCCGGAAGGGTGACGATTGAGGACAACGGCTCGTACTCCGCCTCGACCGCTTCGGCGCCTCGCCGTGCGGCCTCCGTCGTCTCGCCGATAACCCAACAGATCGCGTGGCCGAAGTACATGACCTCGGACGGGAACAGGGGCTCATCGTGCTTGACGCCGGCGTCGTTGAGGCCGGGGACGTCGTCGGCCGTCAGGATCTCGACGACGCCCGGAACCTTCCTGGCTGCGTCGGTGCTCAACTTCGTGACCAGTGCGTGCGCGTGGGCGGACTGGACCGGCCAGGCGTGCAGGCTGCTCTTGTCCCTCGTGGCCAAATCATGCGTGTACAGGGCTTCGCCGGTGACGTGCTGCGCGGCGCTCTCGTGCGCGACTCTCGTCCCGACGCCGGCCGGACTCGGGTCGGCGGGTGCGTGCGTGATTGTCTTCATGAGTTCGCTCCTACGAATTCGGAGGGTCGGAATTGGGCGTAGAACCGGAGTACAGACTGCTCGAGCATCGAGGACCTGTACCTGGAGCTGGCACGGTGGTCGTCCATGGGCGTGCTCTCGGCGGTCATGAGCGACGACGCCTCGCGGACCGTTTCCTCGGTCCACGGCTTGTTGACCAGGTACTGTTCGGCGGCCTCCGCCCGGATGGGTGTCGCCGCGACGCCTCCCATGCCGATCCGGATCGATGAGATGCGGCCGTCGTCCACCTGCATCGCAAACGCCGTGGACACGGAGGAAATGTCGTCGAATCTCCGTTTGGCGACCTTGTAGAACGCCGTGGTTTCGGACAGGGGCAGGGGAATACGGATGGCCCGGATGAATTCCCCGGTTTTCCGGACGGTTTGCCGGTATCCGGTGAAGTATTCGGAGATCGGGACGGTGCGTTCGCCGTCGGTCGAGTACAGGACGAGTGCAGCATCCAGCGCCAGGAGCACGGGCGCCGAATCGCCGATGGGGGAGCCGGTCCCGAGATTGCCGCCGAAGGTCGCACTGTTGCGGATGAGACGTGAGGCGAACTGCGGGAAGAGCTGCGCGAGAAGGGGGATGCGGCCGTCGAGGCGACGTTCGACCTCGGACAGGGTCAAAGCCGCCCCGATCTCCACATGGTCGTCTGCATATCGGAGGGAGCGGAGTTCCTCGAGGTGGTCGATCGCGATCACGTTCTCGGGGCGCGTGTGACGGATGTTCGTCTCGACGCCGACGTCGGTCGATCCGGCCAGCAGCACGGCGTCGGGGGTTTCGGCGTATTGACCGGCCAGGTCATCGAGATCCTGGGGGCGGGCGAAGAGCGCTTCGCCGTTGCGGATCTCGCCGCGATCGACGACCGGCGCAGACGAGGACTGCCGGAGCGCCAGCGGGTCGTTGGCATCCGGGGTCGTCAACGCGTAGGCGGCGTCCTTGATCGGGCGGTATCCGGTGCACCTGCACAGGTTTCCGCTCAATGCGTGGAGGTCGAAGCCGTTCTCCCCGAGTTCGCCGGATGAGGCGGAGGTGGAGGTTGAGGTGGAGGTTGGAGAGGTGGCGGATGGCGCAGCGGTTGGCGAAGCGGCGGCGGTGGGGGACGCGGCGGTTGGTGACGTGATGCTTTGCGAAGCGTCCGTGGGCGTCGTGGCGCTGGCAGGGGCCGAAGCTGATGCCGCGGTGGCCGATGCGGGAGCACCGCCGGTCGGGGTCCGTTCGGGACGGTAGTACTCGGCGGCCATCGAACAGATGAATCCCGGCGTGCAGAATCCGCACTGCGAACCGCCCCGGTAAGCCATTTCTTTCTGAACCGGGTGCAGATTCTCCGCGGAGCCCGGGCCGGGGCTGGTCCCGAGACCTTCCGAGGTAACGACCTCCTGGCCATTGCAGGCCAGAGCGGGCACGAGGCACGCGTTGATCGAAGTCCACCGGGATGCCTCGTCGCCGTCGGGGCGTGCGATCAGTACCGCACATGCGCCGCACTCGCCCTCGGCGCATCCTTCTTTGGCGCCGGTCAGGCCGAGATTGCGGAGCCAGTCCAGCAGGTTGAGGTAAACCGGTACGTCGGTATCAACGTGCTGCTGTCCGTTGACGGTGATGCTGAATGAACCCATCATCACGTCCTCCTTGTTGTGGTGGTGTGAGAAAGCCTGGGGCCGGTGTGGTGTGTGCGAACCGGGGCGACCTGCACTTGTGGTGATGCCCCGCAAGGTGCCGTCCCCGTACCGATGGCCTGGGCCCCCGGTGGTCAATGCCCGGTGGTCCACGACGTCGAAGTCGCATGATCTGCGGCCTCGTGAGGTGACATCCTCAGCGCCGCGGTTCCGCGACGACGTCGCGAGTCCATGCCGCGCTCCTCTACTATTGAGTGAGGCAAACCACTCCGACCCATCCTGTGTGTGACCTGACTCTCTACAAATATGGATTTTCGGTCATCCTAGCACCGATAATGAAATTTGGAATCCACATCGCGGAAAACTGGTGAGTATTTCGGGTGCGTGCGCCGTGGGCGAGGTGTCGAGGTGGCAGTGGCGTGCGGTTTTTGGGTCATTTTCGTCCCAAAATTGCCACCTCGCGGGTCGGGGGTGCACGGAATTGCCACCTCGCGCAGGGAAACCCTAGTCGCAGCGCCCCGCCTGCCCGCCGGCCCACCTGCGCCACCCGCCCCCGCGACTGCCATCGCCCCGCCCGCAACACGCCGACCTGCGCACTTATTCGAACGGCCTTGTCAAAATCTACGTGACTCAGGCTACACTGGTCTCCACAATGCGGACTGCAAATACCGCATCATGAAATTACCGATCAGTTTCCATGGAACCCGGGCGGGCATCGAGCCACTCTCGCCTCCGCGTTCGGGAAGGTTCCCACATGATGAGCAGCCAGAAGATCCCACGGTCAGGCGGCAGATCCTCGATACCCGCGTCTTCCGACAGGCCGGAAGACGCGTGGCTACCAGTAGGCAAACTGATCACCTTCGGTTTCCAACACGTCCTGACGATGTACGGGGGCATCATCGCGGTACCGCTGGTGGTCGCGAACGCCATGCATCTCTCACCAGGGCGTTCGGCCATCATGGTCACCGCGAGCCTGTTCGTCGGGGGACTGGCGACGATCCTGCAGAGCGTGGGCGTCCCGTTCCTCGGTGCCAAGCTCCCCGTGGTCCAGGGCGTCACCTTCGGCGGCGTCGCCACGATGCTGGCCATTCTGGCCACACCCGGCAGCGACATCACCACCGTCCTGGGCGCCGTGATCGTCGCGAGCATCATCGGCCTGCTGATTGCACCGTTCTTCGCGTCCGTGGTCCGGTTTCTCCCACCCGTCGTGACCGGAACGGTCATCGCGGGCATCGGGTTGAGCCTGGTTCCCGTCGCCTCCGACTGGGCCATGGGTGGTGACTCGGAGTCCGGCGACTACGGGTCGATGCCCCACGTCATCCTGGCCTTCGTGACGCTCGCGATCACGCTGTTCTTCAGCAAGATCGGTTCCGCGGCACTGTCGCGGCTGTCGATCCTGTTGGGGCTCGTGCTCGGCACCGTCGTCGGCATCTTCATGGGGCTCACGGACTTCTCCGAGGTGGGCGACGGCGCCTGGGCGGCCCTGCCCGAATTCTTCGGTTTCGGGTGGCCGACCTTCGACCCCGCGGCGATCATTTCCATGGTGATCGTGATCCTCGTGGCGATGACGGAATCCGTGGCGAATCTGCTCGCCGTCGGGGAAGTGGTCGGTAGCCGCGTAGGACGACGCCGCATCTCCCGCGGCTTGCGCGCGGACATGCTCTCCTCCGCCGTGGCACCCGTGTTCGGGTCGTTCACCCAGACCGCGTTCTCCCAGAACATCGGGCTGATTGCCCTGACAGGCGTGCGCAGCCGCTTCGTCGTCGCAACCGGCGGCGTGATCCTGGTGATCATGGGACTCTTGCCCATCCTGGGCCAGGTGGTCGCCGCGATCCCGATGCCGGTGCTGGGCGGGGCGGGCATGGTCCTGTTCGGGACCGTGGCCGGATCGGGGATCCGCACCCTGAAATCAGTCTCCTTCGAGGGCAACATGAACCTCGTGATCGTGTCCGTGTCCTTGGCCTTCGGCATGGTCCCCGTGGTTCAGCCCGATATCTACGAGGGCTTCCCGTCCTGGTTCCAGACCATCTTCACTTCGGGGATCTCTTCGACGGCGTTCATGGCGGTTCTCCTGAATCTCGTGTTCAACGAGCTGCACCTCGGCAACCCGAAGGGTGCGTCCGTCTTCGCGGCGCGGCCTGTCCGGTACATGACGTCCTCGGATCTCCAGAAGCTGCAGGAAGGTGACGTGGTGACGGACGGAAAGCTCCTCGATCGCGATGGGGAAGAGGTTCCGACCGTGCCGGACTCGAGAACCGAAGAGATCCGGCAAGCCATCGACTCCGGGGAAGTCACCGACACGAGCGAGATCCGGCTCATTCTGGACGGGACCAAGAAGACTCCGGCCGACCGCCGCGGCAACTGATCGCGGTCACCTCGCACAGGACATCAATCGCACACGCATCACAGTGAATGGAGGAAGGAAACGATGAACATCATCGAATGGGATGAGGGCCTCGCGGACGACGCCGCGGCCGCACCCATCCGCATCATCACCGGCCACGTCGTGAGCCCGACACGGGACCGGGGGCGGACGATCGACCTCGAGCACGGCGGAATTGCCGTGCAGGGCGACCGCATTCTCGCCGTCGGCCCCGCCGGTGAGGTCCTCGACAAGTACCCTTCGGCGTCGGTCGAGGCCCACGGGGACCGCCTGGTCGTACCGGGTTTTGTGGACTGTCACGCCCACTACTCGCAGATGACGATGATCGCGTCCCCCGGGCTGCAGCTGTTGGAGTGGCTGAAGAACTACACGTTCCCCGCCGAAGGTCTCTTCGCCGATCGGTCGCACTGCGCGGCCATGGCGAACTTCTTCACCGACCAGCTCGTGGCACACGGGGTGACTTCCGCCTGTGTCTACGCCACGGTGCATCCGGAATCGGCGCGAGCGCTCTTCCGCGCGGCCAGGTCGAAAAGCTTGCGGATCATGACGGGCAAGGTCTGCATGGACCGCAACGCTCCCGACTACCTGCTCGACACCCCTGAGCAAGCCTATGAACAGAGCCTCGAGCTCCTGGAGGAATGGCATGGGGTGGACCGTCTCGAATACGCCCTGACGCCGCGATTTGCCCCGACGTCGTCCTCCCGCCAGCTGGAACTCCTCGGCCGGATCGCGGAGGAACATCCCGACATACCGATCCAGACCCATCTGTCCGAGAACCCCTCGGAATGCGAATGGGTCGGGGAGCTGTTTCCGGACGAGTCCGACTACACCGCCGTGTACGAGCGATTTGGTCTGGTCAGGAAACGATCAGTCTTCGGGCACGCGACTCACGTGTCGGAGAGCGAACTCGACCGTCTGGGCGCGGCCCAGGCATCCCTCGCACACTGCCCGACGTCGAATCTTTTCCTCGGGTCGGGGCTCTTCCGGCTCAAGGAGAACCGGCGGGCCCCGGGGCTCAGAATCGGGCTGGGGTCCGACGTCGGAGCGGGAACGAGCCTGTCTCCGTTGGCCTCGTTGAACGAGGCCTACAAGGTCAGTCGTTCCGTCGGCGAACCCCTCGAATCCTTCGAAGCGCTCCGCCTGGCGACCCTGGACGGAGCCGAGGCTCTGGGGACGGATCACGCCGTCGGCAGTCTCGAACCGGGCAAGGAGGCCGACGTCGTCGTGCTCGACCCGGAATCCACTCCCGTGCTGCGCCAGAGGACCGACTACGCACAGACCACCGAGGAACTGCTCTTCGCGATGATGCTTCTCGGCGACGACCGGGCCGTCCACAGCGTTTACGTCGCTGGGGCGAAGGTCAGGTGACGGGGACCCCGTCGACACCTGCCGACCTGCTTTTGACCGTCACACGCTCGGAGCCCGACGCCGCCCGGTGAGAGGCGCTCCGCAAGGGCACGAAATCCTATTCGCCAGTCCCCAGAAACAATCTCCGTTCCGATGTCCCGGAATGGCAGGGAAACAGAGGCACCCCATGGCTGCAACCAATGTCAGAACCGAACAACAATCCACGGACAAACGCTCCGCCCTGGACCGCTTTTTCGAAATCACCGCACGCGGCTCCACGGTCAAACAGGAGTTGCGCGGCGGTCTCGTCGCATTCGTGGCGATGGCGTACATCGTCGTCCTCAACCCGCAGATTCTCGGCGCCGCCACGGACGTCGAAGGCAACGGTCTCGACTTCGGCCAGCTCACCGCGGTGACCGGCCTGGTCGCCGGCAGCATTACGGTGCTCTTCGGTCTCGTGGCCCGACTCCCGTTCTCTCTCGCGGCCGGACTGGGCATGAACAGCTTCCTGGCCGTCTCGGTGGTGCACGACGTGACCTGGCCCGAGGCCATGGGACTCGTCATCATCAACGGTGTGATCATCGTGTTCCTCGGGGCCACCGGGGTGCGGACCGCGATTTTCCACGCAGTCCCGGCACCGTTGAAAACAGCGATCACGGTTGGCATCGGGTTGTTCATCGCCTTCATCGGATTCGTGAACTCCGGATTCGTGACCAGAACACCGGACGGCCCGCCCGTGCAGCTGGGCCAGGGCGGATCGATCACCGCGCTGCCGACCATCATCTTCGTCTTCGCCCTGTTGCTGATCGGCGTGCTCGTGGTGCGCCGCGTCCCGGGCGGAATCCTGATCGGCATGGTCGTCGCGACCGTCGTATCCATCATCGTTCAGGCGATCGCCCACCTGGGGACCGTCGGGGATCCGAAGAATCCGGACCCGCAGGGTTGGAACCTGAGCGCGCCCGAGTTGCCCAGCCACATCGTCGCCCTGCCGGATTTCGGTTTGGTCGGCCAATTCGATTTGTTCGGCTCGATCCAGAGGGTCGGCATGCTGTCCGTGGTCATGCTCGTGTTCACTCTGCTGTTCACCAACTTCTTCGACGCGATGGGAACCATGACAGGACTCGCGGGGAACGCCGGCCTGTCCAGGCCGGACGGAACGTTCCCGCGGATCCGTCAGGCGTTCATCGTCGAGGGCATCGGTGCCATCGGTGGTGGTGCCGCATCAGCCTCCTCGAACACCGTGTTCGTGGATTCAGCCGCCGGTGTCGCGGAGGGCGCCCGAACGGGTCTGGCCGCTTGTGTGAGCGGTGGACTCTTCCTGGTATCGATGTTCTTCACGCCCCTGATCGAAGTCATTCCGATGGAAGCGGGGGCCGCAGCGCTCGTGATCGTCGGGGCCATGATGGTCATCCAGATCCAGGACATTGAGATGAAGGATTTCCGCGTCTCGTTGCCCGTGTTCCTCACGATCGTCTCGATGCCGCTGACCTATTCGATCGCGAACGGAATCGGCGTCGGTTTCATCTCCTGGGCGCTGATCCACGTGCTGACCGGCCGAGGCAAGCGAGTCCACTGGCTGATGTGGGTGGTCTCCGCGGGCTTCCTGCTGTACTTCACTCGCGACGGCATCACGGCCATGCTGGGGGGCTGACGTCTCCTTCGTGGCATCTGATTGATCCGGGGTGCAGGGTTCTGCGCCCCGGATCGGTCTGTCCGCAGGATGGTCGCGACGCGGGTCCGGGTCCGAGTCCCGGCCGGTCGAATGATCCCTGTCGAACACAGCGCACCGGGACAAGGCCGATCCTGCTCGCGCGGAAAGGTAGGGTTGTGGAATATGCAGAGGACAACGGGGCTCACGGCGCGGCAGAATGCCTATGATCGACTGCGCGACCTGGTGCTGACCGACCCTTCCGTGCAGGGGACCTTCCTCAACGAAGTGGACCTCGTGGAGAGATTCGGACTGTCCCGCACGCCGATCCGGGAAGCGCTCATCATGTTGGCCTCGGACGGATTGGTCGAACTCATCACCCACCGCGGCGCCTATGTGAGGCCCAGCGACGACCGGTCAATCCGCGAAACCATGGAAATGCGGACTCTCATCGAGCTCGAGGCGGCGAGGCAGATTCTTGCGTCGGGGCGGGCCCCCGTGCGGATCATGAGCGACCTCCTCGAAGAGCAGGCCCGACTCGATGTCTCGCCTGAGACACTCCCGGACTTCATCTCGATCGACCAGAAGTTCCACGCCGCCATGGTCGATGCCCCCGGAAACCGGGTCATGTCGGACTTCTACACCCGCCTGCGCGTGATGCACGTTCGATTCGGCATTTCCGCGACATGGACCAGCCCCCGGCGTCCGGCCGAGGTGCTCGAGGAACACACCCGCATCCTGGACGCGCTGAAGGCGGGAGACGCGGACGCTGCGGAGGCCGCGATCCGGCACCACATCGAGCGGACCCAATGCCTCCTGCTCGACGACGTGCGGTGAACCGGCCGCGAACTGCCCGTCACACGGCGGCCCCGGGCCGGGCCGTGTCCAGGTGGTCGAGGTCCTCCTGGACGTCGTTGTCCCGTCCGATGGCGAGCCCGATCAGGGTGAGCACGCAGGTTCCGGCGAGGTAGGCGGCCACCCAGACCCACGAGCCCGAGACGTCGAGCAGCAGGGTGAACATCATCGGCGCCAGGGCGCCGCCGAGAACCCCAGCGATGGTGTACGCGAGCGACGCGCCGGTGTACCGCAGCCGTGGGGAGAACTGTTCGACCACGAAGGCCGCCTGGGGGCCGTACATGAGCGAGTGGAAGAACAGACCGATCGGGATCCCGATGTACATCCAGGCTGCGCCACCGGCGTCGAGGTTCGCGAAGAAGACGAAGGTCCACACCACGGTGCCGAGGGTCGCAATCCCGTACAGCAGACGCCGGTTGATGAGGTCGGAGACGAACCCCGCCAGGGGGATGCACACCACCTGGAAGGCCGAGCCGAACATCACGGCTCCCAAGACCGTGGCCCTGTCGAGGCCCAGGATCATCGTCCCGTAGGTCAGCGTGAACACCGTGAAGAGGGCGTAGGTGACATCGGGGCCGATCCGGGAGAGCACCGCCGACATCAGCGGGCGGCGTTCTTCGGTCCAGAGCTCGGAGATGGGTTTCTCCGCCCTCTGCCCGGTCTTCTCGACGGCCTTGAAGACGGGAGTGTCCTCGAGTTTGAGCCTGATCCACAGCCCGAACAGGACGAGAACGGCGGAGAGCAGGAAAGCGACGCGCCATCCCCACGCGAAGAAGGAGTCTTCGGGGAGGGCCAGGCTGAGACCCGCGAAGACCCCGTTCGCCAGGAGGTTTCCCGCGGGTGGGCCTATTTGCGCGGCCGAGGACCAGAAGCCCCGGTAATGAGGGTTGCCGTACTCGCTGGAGAGCAGCACGGCTCCGCCCCATTCGCCACCGACGCCGACTCCCTGCGCGAATCTCAGGAGTACCAGGATGAGTGGAGCGGCAACCGAGATGCTCTGGTAGGTGGGCAGAACACCGATGAGGAACGTCGAGACGCCGATCAGGAAGAGGGTCCACACCAGCACCTTCTTGCGTCCGATCTTGTCACCGAGCCGGCCGAAGACCACGCCGCCCAGCGGACGGGACACGTACCCGACGGCGTAGGTCGAGAACGCGAGCAGCACGCCGACCATCGGGTCCCCGGAGGGGAAGAACAGGCTCGGAAGAACGATCGCGGCGGCGGCTGAATAGATCGCGAAGTCATACCACTCGAGCGTCGTGCCGCTGAGGCTCGCGGTGAACGCTTTGAGCAGGTCCTTTCTGGCTACGGGAGGACGGGCCGTGGGGGTGGAGGTCATGACTGCCTTTCATGCCGTGGGCGTGTGACCGGCCACACGCTGTGATTGCGTTAACGTTATACGCGTTGTATACAATGAGACAACCCCGTCCGACCGGTCGAGGACAAGGCGAGATGAAAGCAGGGCACAAGTGTTGAGGTTCGAATTGATCGATGGACCGACCGTCGACGTCGCGGTCACCCGGCTCTTCAATGCAGGGTACGCCGGCCGGGACCAGGCCTCGGTGCGAGCCCACATCGACGAATTGGCCGAGCTCGGCGTCCCGGGACCGAGTCAGGTTCCCGCGCTGTACCCCGTGTCGCCGTACCTGGCGCAGCAAGCGGATTCGGTTGCAGTCCAGAATGAGAAGTCGTCCGGGGAAGCCGAGTGGGCGATTGTTTTCACGGACGACGGCGTCCTCCTCACGGCCGCGTGCGACCAGACGGACCGTGATCTCGAAACCTACGGCGTGGCCTGGAGCAAGAACGCCTCACCGGATGTTCTGGCGAAGAAGGCATGGCGGCTCGACGACGTCGAGGACCACGTGGACGATATCCGGATCGAAGCCTGGGTCACCGACTCCCGCGGGTCCGAATCGCGTATTCAGGACGGCACGCTGGGGGACCTGCTGCCACCGGCTCACTGGATTCGCGAGCTGAAGGACCAGGGATACGCCCGGCCCGGAACCGTGCTGATTTCGGGGACGATTCCCATGGCCCCGGACGTCGACCAATTCGCGCCCGGGTGGCGGGTCCGCCTGACCGATCCGACCAACGACGAGACGATCGAGCTGTCGTACACCGTGGAGAAGATGCCCGAGCCGATCGGCTGAGGACCCCACGACGAACACAACGGACTGACGACCGTCCGCAATTACTCGTTCAGGAGAACGATGATCCACCATCTTGCTGCGGATGCCTTTGCCCCGTACGGAAAAGTCCTGGACAGTACGCTCCAGGTTGACGATTCGGCCCCGGCGTTCCATTCGGTGTCGAGCAGTTTCTACCGTGCCGCGCTCTTCGACCCGGGCGAGGACGGGGAGGTCGACCTTCTCTGGGTCACGTACGACCGCACCGAAATACCCGAGACACTGGAATCGCACCTTCTCACCGAGCAGGCGCTCATTCCGATTTCGGGTTCCGTGGTCCAGCACGTCCGCCGGCCCGATCATCGGGACGGTGCCGTCGAATCCTTCCTCATCCAGCCCGGTCAGGGGATCGTCATGGACCGAGGATGCCTGCACACCACCACGTCCGTCGCCGGCAAAGCACTCTGTCTCATGGTCAGTCGAGCAAGCACGACACAGGACTTGGCCGATTCACTCAGCCACGGCGTCGAGCCGACAGAAACGGTGTACGGACCTTGTTCCTCGTCGGGTGATGCGACCTGAGCAGGCAAGCCGTCGCCGTTCGGCAGTAATCGGTGCTCGATGCGCCCCGCCGATGCGGGACGTGTACGCGAACTTCGACATGGGTTCCCGTGCGGCCTGCCGAGTGGAGTCACCTCAAATAGGGATTGTCCAGGTCCAAGTCTCGAGCGGCCCTGTGGGGGAATCCACCGGCGCCGTCGTAGGCGGCTTTGACAATGCGCAGCGCGTGGAGCGCCTCACCGGGATCGATCCAGAAGGGCTTTCCGGAACCGAATCCGCCGTAGAAGTCCTTGATGAGCTCGCCGTGGGAAGCGCCCCAATAGACTTTGGCCCGATCCGAGGGGAGCCGCTCCTTGATCACCTGGTCGGGCGCGCCGTCACCGGTAATCAGCAATTCCGTTCCCGACCGCATGTTTCCGTGCTCCATGGCGATGTCCATGGTCACCGGGAGATTGGTCGGGGCCGCATTGGTCGCCATGAGGACACTGCGGATCCCCGATTCGTGAACGAGAGTGAGGGCCGCGGTGTCCTCGACCTCGATGACGTCACCCAGAGCGTCGGTGCCCACACGTCCCCGAACCTCGACCACGGGGCCCATGATCCACTGGAGGAGGTCCACGGTGTGAATGGCCTGGTTGATCAGCAGGCCTCCGCCGCTCGTGGACCACGCACCGCGCCACGGTTTCGAGGTGTAGTACTCGGGAGGGCGGTGCCACGCGACGGTGGCAACTGCACCGAGTGGTGCCCCGAATCGGCGGGAGTCGACCGTCTCCTTCATGGCCTGGGCCGAGAGATTGTACCTGTTCTGGAAGCACACGCCCACGCGAGGTGATCGCCCGTTCCGGCCCTGTGCGTTCTCGGCCGCGGCCACGATACGGTCGGCGCTGCTCAGATCCGAGCTGATCGGTTTTTCGGTCAGGACATCGCAGCCGACCGCAAGGGCTGTCAGTATCACGCCTTCGTGCTCATGGTGCGGGGTGGTCACATGGACGACGTCGGGCGCGAACCAACGTATCGCATCCTCAACGGTCGATGCGGTCGGAACTGCCAGTTCGCGCTGCGCGGCGTCGCGGCGCTCCGGGTCGACGTCGCACACGCCGACCACATCGGCGTCGGGCAAGGACCGGAGGGCCTCGGCGTGAACGGCGCTGACCGACCCGTAGCCGACGATCACGGCGCGCAGACTTATTGGTACCTGATGCCCTTCTCCCGGAGCAGCCCCGTGAAGGCGGTGTGGGCTTCGGTGAATAGCTCCGGGCCGGAGAATCCGCCGAGTTCGTGGGCGGCGGAGAGGTGCGGTTCCAGGGAGAAGAACCCGTCGAAGCCGTCGTCGACGAGGGCGTCGATGGTTTCGCGCAGCTCGCCGTCGCCCTCGCCCGTGACCACGACCTCGCCATCGGACAGGTGAGCGTCCTTGACCTGGACGTATTCGAGGTACGGCCGTATCGCGGCGTAGCCCTCGGTGAAGGGGCGCACCCCACACTGGACGAAATTGGCCGAATCCCAGGCCGCCCTGAGTCGTGGCGAGTCGACGCCGGCCAGCAGGTCCGCGCATCTGCGGGGAATGTCGCCGTAGATCTTCTTCTCGTTCTCGTGGAGGAAGGTCACCCCGCCCTCTTCGGCCACGTCGGCCAGAGCGCGCATCCGGTCGATCACTTCGGTTCTGCAGTCATCCGGGTCCACGCCCTCGGGAACGAAGAAGGAGAAGACGCGCACGTAGGGTGCCCCGAGAACCCGGGCGACGTCGACCGCATGCTGGGCTCGCTCGAGGTGCGCATCAATGGGATCCCGAAGCCCGATCTTTCCGATGGGTGAACCGATGCTCGACACCTTGAGGTCGTAGCGATCCAGGATCTCAGCGGCCTGCTCGAGCTGTTGGTCGTCCAGATCGAGGACGTTGGTGTCCCAGGCGCTGCGGAATTCGATGTGGCCCAGCCCCAGTGACCGTGCGTGGGAGCACTGCCGTTCCATGTCGGGGGAGATCTCGTCGGTAAAACCGGACAGCGTCCACATGCTCTGCTCCTCGTCGAAGTCGGTGACCTTCGGACCAGCCTGGCGGACGACGCCGCCCACGACAACGGGTTGCCACTTGTTGCCGGAATCACCAGTGCGTTCATGGTGGAGGTACTGCAACTGACGGCAACCGCTGGTCCGGTCGGAGCGACGACCCCAGGATGTAGAAAAGCAACCGCACAGTGTGGTTTGCGCCACGCTGTGAGAGTGAAGGGCGACGACGATGTCACATGCAGCAGCCACCCAAACCGACGAGCGACAGGGCACGGCGCCCTCGAAAGGTGCGACGAGCAAACTGCCCCTACGATCCTTCCTGGGCTATGCCGCGGGGGATGCGGGCAACAACCTCGCGTTCAACATGGTCAGCACGTTCCTCCTGCTGTACTACACCGACGTCGTCGGGATTCCGGCCGGTTACGCCGCGCCCATCTTTCTGATCGTTCGGATCTGGGACGGTATCGGAGACGTCATCGTCGGCCGGTGGGTCGACAAGACGACCAGCAGATGGGGCAAATTCCGGCCCTGGATCCTGTGGTCCTGCTTGCCTCTCATGCTGTGCTCGGTCTGGGTCTTCACCCTGCCGGAGGTGGACAGTCTCACGATGAAACTGTTCTGGGCATACCTGTCCTACGGCGTGATGATGATGTTCTATTCGATGGTCAACATTCCGTACGGGTCGCTCGCCTCGGCGATGACGCAGGTCCCTGTCGAGCGCGCAAAACTCGCGACGTTCCGCACCGTGGGCTCCCAGGTCGCCGTGATGCTGATCGCGGTGGTGGTCTCGCCGCTCGTGGAACGATTCAGCTCCGAGAATCTCTACAAGGAGAAGGTCGCGGCCCTCGGTGGTGAGGATCGGGCCACCGACGCTCAGCTCTCCGCGGCCAAGGCGGCCGCGGCACACGATGCGACCACGGGCCTCCAGGGGTCGTTGACCACGATCACCGCGATCTTCGTGGTTCTCGGCGTCGCCCTCTACGTCTTCACCTTCCTGACCGCCAAGGAGCGCGTGACCCGCCCCGCGGACGATCAGATCGGTCTGAAACAGGCCGTATCCGTGCTGGCCAAGAACAAGGCACTGATCTGGCTCTCCGTCGGGTCGGTCGTCGTTCTCACCTCGCACGTCTGTCTCCAGACGATGAGCATCTACTTCGCCCGCGACGTCATGGGCAATGCCGGACTCTTCTCGATCCTGACGATCATCCAGACGGCGTCGATCTTCGTTGCCGCCCCGTTCATCGGACGAGCCGTGGCACGATTCGGCAAGCGTTTCGTCTACCTCTCCGGGGCGGTCTCCTTCATGATCGGCGGCCTGATCGTGTTCCTGTGCCCACCGTCCATGCCGTGGCTCGCCTGCGTCGCGTTCTTCTTCCTGGGCCTGGGAATCGGCCTGCTCAACACCCTCATGTGGGCGATGGAGGCGGACACGGTCGAGTACGGCGAATGGAAGACGGCACGCCGCACGGAAGGAACCACCTACGCGGTCTTTTCCTTCGTCCGCAAACTGGGCCAGGCCTTCGGCGGCGCGGCCGCGGCGGGACTCATCGGCCTGACCGGCTACGTCGGGGGAGCAGCGGTCCAATCCGACCACGCGGTCATGGGCATCAGGCTGACCGCAGGAATTCTCCCGGCCGCACTGTGCCTCATCGCGTTCTTCGTGATGCTGCGCTACCCGTTGACCGACTCCCTGTTCAGCCGAATCGTGGAAGAGAACGAGACCCGCAAGCAACAAAAGCCCGCCATGGTCGACGGACGTGCCGTCGCACCCGAGCAGTCAGCCTCCGAGAACGAGAAGTAGACAAAGGACAACCATGAACACAGTGACCACAGACCAGACCATCCGATTGGGCATCGTGGGCTACGGCGCCCAGGGCACGACCTACGCCGGGTTCATTGCCGAAGGGCGCGTGCCCCACATGAGCATCGGGGCCGTCTGCGACACCGATCCTGCCCGCAGGGCCCAGGCCGAACAGGACCACCCCGGGGTCACGACCTTCGAGGACTATTCCGACCTGTTGGAATCCGGCACGGTCGACGCCGTCGTCACGTGCGTGCCCCACTACCTGCACCCGGACATGGGAATTCGCGCCCTGCGACACGGAACACCCGTCCTGGTCGAGAAACCCGCTGGCGTCTACACGCAACAGGTGGCCGAGCTCAACCGCGTCGCCGCGGAAACCCCGGACGTCCCCTTCGCCATCATGTTCAACCAGCGCAACAACCCCCTGTATCGCAGGATCAAGGAGATCATCGACGCGGGAGATATCGGGGCCTTGCGGCGCACCAACTGGATCATCACCACGTGGTGGAGGCCCCAGGGCTACTACGACCAGTCGGCCTGGCGAGCGACCTGGGGAGGCGAGGGCGGCGGCGTCCTCGTGAACCAGGCGCCGCACCAGCTCGACCTGATCCAATGGCTGTGCGGAGTGCCCCGCACGGTCTTCGCCAAAGCCGCTTTCGGTTACAAGAGGAATATCCCCGTGGAGGACGAGGTCACTGCCCTCCTGGACTACGGCAACGGGGCAACCGGAGTCTTCATCACCGCGACCCACGATCTCGTCGGAACGGACCGCCTGGAAATACTGGGGGACAAGGGCAAGATCGTGGTGGACGGCTCCAAGAAGGCTCACGTCTTCCGCCTCCGCGAGGATGAGCAACGGATTTCCCAGGACCTGGGCATGGACGCCGTGCGCGGTCTCTTCCAGGGCCAGCTCGATCCCCACGAGTTCTACGAGGAGGAAGACATCGAATTCGACTCGGTCTGGGGCGAACAACACACCGGCGTCCTGGAGAACTTCGCTCTCCATCTCCTGGACGGAACACCCTTGCTCGCCCCCGGTTCGGACGGCATCAACGGCGTCAGGCTCGCCAACGCGATCCACCTCTCCGCCTGGAAGAACGAGGAAGTCCCCCTGGACTTCGACGCCGCGGAGCACTTGTCCATGCTCAACGACCGCATCCTCGAGGAGGGCGAGTACCCGCAGCGTACCGGAACGGTTCAGTAACCGATCGACCTCAAGTAGGCCCTCGAATCCGCGAGACAGTCGAACGGATCGCGCCCGTAGAGCTCATCCTGTTCCACGAAGAAGTGCTCGGCACCCGCCTCGAGCGCCACTGGAAGAATCTCCGGCCAATTCATGTTCCCGGCCCCCACCTCTGCGAACTGAGGCAAGAGGGCGAACCTGCGCATGAACTCTGCGTGCGACTCCGGCGACTTGTCCTCCAGCAATGCCATGTCCGCCGCCGGCAACGGCACCACCCGGTAGTCCTTGACGTGGATGAGCTTGCAGACGCCCGAATACTCGCGAAGCATGTCGATCGGGTTCATGCCACCACGCTGGACCCAGTGAAGATCCACCTCGAACCGGACGGTGGGCGCGACCCGGCGAACGACGTCGAAGATGCGCTCGCCGTCGAACTGCGCGAGGTCCACGTGGTGGTTGTGGTAGCAGAGAGTGATGCCGTGGGCCGCGAGCTTCTGGGCCGCGGCCTCGCAGTCGCGTCCCCAGGCCTCGCAGGCTTCCTTGGACGCCATCGCGTCGAAGGGCATCATGCCGATACGGACGAATTCGACGCCGAGACGCGAACAGTCCGAGACGACCTTGTCCATGTCGGTGTCGAGGGCATCGCCGGTCGCCGTCGGCGTCGTTCTGAGGGCCACGGAGAGGGCTCCCACCCGCAGACCGAGGTCGACGACGCCGCGCTCGAGGGCCTGGGTATTCGCCTCGTCCATGGGGATCTGGGAGACCTCGACCGAGTCGTACCCGAGGTCGGTGATCCTTTGCAGGACCGGATACATGCCTTCCTCGGACACTCGGTCCTTGAGCATCATCATCTGCACGCCCAGCGTCGTCATCTCGACTCCTTGTCTGCTCTTGTGTCGCCGTTGCCCGCGAAGATGCGGGATCCGGTTTCAGATCTACCGACATGGTGTAGTGCAGGTCACGTGATTGCCGCCGGTTGCAGAGTGCGATGTCGAGGGGAGGTCAGCTGCAGAAGTGCTCCCCGGCCCAGGCCTTGGTGTAGAAGTCCTTGGAATCCGTGGTGAGCAACTCCTTGTAGTCGTCGGGGTCGAGGGATTGGGCCGAATCGTCCGGAATCGTGTCGGTGAAGGCCGAAACGCCCAGTCCGGCCTGGTGGTCCTTGACCTCGAGGCCGGCCGCTTCGAGCATCGTCGGATACATGTTCAACTGATCGATACCGGGTCGCAGGCGACGTTGGTTGTCCTCGCCGGGGACCCAGACGCGGTTGAAGATCGAGCGGTTGTTGTTCTTGTCGAGTTGCTGGTGGAAGGAGTCGCTGGACTTCATGTGCTTGAGGTGGTCGCCCTGGATCACCACGGCGGTGTCGTCCAGGTACCCCTTGTCCTTCATGTAGTCCAGGTAGTCGCCGACCTTGTCCATGGAGCACTGGTACACGGACGTCAGTTTGCTGTCCGTGTCCACGTTGCAGTAGTCGTACGCCTTGGCCGGTTCGTGACTGTCCAGAGTGAGCGCGGAGAGGTTGAAGGGCTGACCAGTTCGCTCCGATTCGGCGTGCAACTGGTCGATCTCGTCCTTGGCGTGGTCGAAGAGCCTTTCGTCGTTGAGTCCCCAGTCCTTGCGGAAGTTCTTCTGCGGCTCCCCGGCCTTCTTCCAGTCGTTGAGGTCCTTGACTTCGTCGTAGCCGTGGTTCTGGAGGAAGGTGTCCTTGCTCGCGAATTCGGCACCGGCGCCGCCCATGAACACGTTCTTGTATCCCTGCTGTTTGAAGACGTCGCCCATGCACGTGGTCCCGTTGAGGTACGTGTCGATGTCGTCAGGTGGAGCGGTGTCTCCGCCGCCGTACCAGGGGGTGTCCGTTCCCTTCAGGGGAATCCCGCACTGTGTGGAGACGAGTCCGGCCATGGTCCAGCCACCGCCCTCGTACTGCTGGTAGTCATCGACCTTCTGCCAGTCCTGGGTGCGGTCCTCGAGGGGCGGGTACGGATTCTTCTCGAAGAGACTTTCGTCGGAGAGGGTCTGTTCGCCCGACTCGAGGTAGATGTTGACGATGTTGCGTTTCTTCGACGTGTCGGTCGTCTGCGGCTCGGCGTAGTAATCGCCGATGTCCTTGTCCGAACGTGTGGCACGAACCCAGTCGGACAGGTTCACGCTCGACGAGAAGAGTGAGGCGCCGGTGACCACGAGGATCAGCACCAGCCCCGAGGCGACGCCGCGAGCGACACGGCGCCCCTTCTTCGGGCGAGGATCCCAGGCACCGAGCCTTTTGCGACGATTGCGGGCCCAGTGTGCCAGGGCGATGAGGAGGGTAATGAGGAGGGGGAGCACGATGATCAGCCCGATCCCCAGCCACTCCCGGGGATACCCGCTCTGCAGTTCAACGCCCTTGATGCTCATGGCCATCTGCCGAACGCTGACGGAGCCCCAGTTCCACCGGATGAACAGGGCGGCGCTGAGCAGCGCAAGTCCCAGCCAGATCAGGACGTAGACGACAGTCGTCCCCAGGGCAGAGCCGAATCCACGGCTCGACTTAGGATTCTTCGCGGGCACAGTCACTCCTCGGCATAGTTCGCCCTAGCCACCCGTAGGTGGCACACGGTGGACCACCCTAGCGAATTTTGAACGGAACTCCGCATGCGGTGCCCTCGTCTCACCAAGTGGGACGACCTTGGCACAAGCTCCCGATTCCCCTTAAGTTGCCTTGCCGTTGCGTTCGGGGTGTGAGCGGCGGGCCGGGTTTGGTGGGGGTGCGCCGGGTTCGACTTCGGGTTCGGGGCGTGGGGTGGGTTCGGTTCGGTGAGGGTGCGCCGTGGGTGGTTGGGTGGCGCTTCTGGCGGGCAGGGTTTCGGATGAGCACCTCGGAAATCGGCTGTGCCTGCGCGGTTTCGGCGGTGGCGCGGGGCCCCGGTGGTGGCGCGGGGCCTCGGCTGTGGCGCGGGGCCTCGGCTGTGGCGCGGGGCCTCGGCTGGTTGCCCCGCCCCGCCCCGCCCCGCCCCGCATTGGGTGGCGGTTACCCGATCCGGAGCCGTTGGCCTCCAATAGGTGGGGGCTGAGCCACCACCTAACGACTGAAAACTCCTCCGTATCCGGCAACCGCCACCCAACGGAGCCGAACGGGGCGCCGGCGTCGTCGGTATTCGGGTCGAAGTGGCAGTTTCGTGCGTTTTCGGGGGTGCCCCGCCCGCGAGATGGCAGGTTTGTGCGGTTTTGGGGGTGCCCCGCCCGCGAGGTGGCAGCTTTGTGCGGTTTTGGGGTCTGAAATCGCACGGGAGTGCCACCTCGTGAAGTGGGGCCGCACGAGAATGCCACCTCGTGCCCGGGATGGCGGGGTTGTCGGTCGAGGTGGCAGTTTGGTGCGTTTTCGGGGGGTGGTCTGTCCGCGAGGTGGCAGGTTTGTGCGGTTTTGGGGTCTGAAATCGCACGGGAGTGCCACTTCGTGAAGTGGGGCCGCACGGGAATGCCACTTCGTGCCCGGGATGGCGGGGTTGTCGGTCGAGGTGGCAGTTTCGTGCGTTTTCGGGGGTGGTCTGTCCGCGAGGTGGCAGGTTTGTGCGGTTTTGGGGCCTGAAATTGCACGGGAGTGCCACCTCGTGAAGTGGGACCGCACGGGAATGCCACCTCGGCAGTGAAAGCCCGAACCCACGCCGCCGCCCCGACCCACGACGCCGCCCCGACCCACGACGCCGCCCCGCCCCATCCCGACCCCCCCCCGACTTAACCTTTTGTGACGTGGGGCATAGCCTGGGATCAGATCCCGGGTCAGAGAAGACCCGGTGCTCGTCAGAGCCGGGAGGGCAGAGAAGTGTCACAGAACGTTGCTCAGAAACTCATATCGAGCCATCTGGTCGAGGGGACCATGACCCCGGGTGAGGAGATCGCCGTGAAGGTCGACCAGACCCTGACTCAGGACGCCACGGGGACCATGGTGATGCTCGAACTCGAGGCCATGGGCCTGGACCGTATCCAGACGGAATTGTCGGTCCAGTACGTGGACCACAATCTGTTGCAGACCGACGAGAAGAACCCCGATGACCATCTGTTCCTCCAATCCGCGGCACAGCGATTCGGGTTGTGGTTCTCCAAGGCGGGCAACGGAGTCTCCCATCCGGTGCACCAGTCGCGTTTCGGGCGCCCCGGCGCGACCATGATCGGTTCCGACTCCCACACATGCGCCGCGGGTGCCCTGGGAATGTTGGCCATCGGCGTCGGGGGACTGGAAGTCGCGATGGCCATGGCCGGTCAGCCCCTGTACGTTTCGATGCCCGAGGTTTGGGGCGTCGAACTCACCGGCGAGTTGCCGGATTGGGTTTCCGCGAAGGACGTCGTCCTGGAAATGCTGCGTCGCCATGATGTGAAAGGCGGCGTCGGTCGCGTGATCGAGTACCACGGCCCCGGTCTGAAGGGGCTGACGGCGATGGACCGGCACGTCATCGCCAATATGGGTGCCGAACTCGGCGCCACGACGAGCATTTTCCCCGCCGACGACGCCGTGCGCGACTATCTCGACGCCGTCGGCCGACCCGACGTCTTCCAACGGATCGAGGCCGACGACGGCGCGACCTACGACGTCGAAGAGCACATCGACCTGTCTTCCCTGGAGCCTCTCATCGCCAAGCCGTCCTCACCCGGCAATGTGGTCCCGGTGGCCGAGGTCGAGGACGAGGACGTGTTCCAGGTGGTGGTCGGGTCGTCCGCGAATCCTGGATTGCGGGATTTCGCGGTGGTCGCCGAGACTCTTCACGGACAGCAGACCCACCCGCAGGTTTCGGTGGACGCCAATCCGACCTCCCGCGAAGTTCTGGCGGACCTCATCGCGGGAGGTTGGTTGACGTCGTTGGTGTCGGCTGGGGCCCGTATTCACCAGTCCGGGTGCATGGGGTGCATCGGTATGGGGCAGGCACCGGCCACGGGTCGCAACTCGTTGCGCACGATGCCGCGCAATTTCCCGGGTCGTTCCGGTACGGAGGAGGACGCCGTGTGGCTGTGTTCTCCGGAGACGGCCGCCGCGGCCGCGCTGACGGGCAAGATCACGGATCCGCGAACCCTGGGCGAGAGCCACGGCATCGACTGCCCCAAGCCGAAAATGCCGGAGAAGTACAGCGTCAACGACGACATGTTGCTGCCCCCACCGGAGAAGGAAGAGTCGTTGCAGGTCGAGCTCGTGAAGGGACCGAACATTTCCTCCCTGCCCGAGTTCGAGCCGCTCGACGACCACCTGGAGGCCCCGGCCCTGTTGGTGATGGGGGACAACGTGTCGACGGACGAGATCATGCCCGCCGGGTCCCGCGTCCTGCCGTATCGCAGCAATATTCCGAAGATTTCGGAGTTCAGTTTCACACGGATCGACCCGAGTTACCCGGAGCGTGCCGGTCAGGTGGACGGCGGCCACGTGGTGATCGCAGGCGACAACTACGGCCAGGGATCCTCCCGCGAGCACGCCGTGATCGCCCCGCGGTACCTCGGGCTGCGGGCGGTCATCGCGAAATCCTTCGCCCGCATCCACTGGCAGAATCTGGCCAACTTCGGCATCCTCGCGCTTCAGTTCGACGACGACGCCGACTACGAGGCCGCGCAGCAGGGCGAGGTCGTCGTGCTGGAGGATCTGCGCAACGCGTTGACGGGCGGCCGCACTGTGAAGGCAACCATCGGCGGTCGCGAGACCACACTGCGCCACAGCCTGTCCGAGCGTCAGGTGTCGATGGTTCTGGCGGGCGGACGCATTCCGCTGACGGCGCAGTCGGTCTGAAGGCTTGTCCCACCCTTCCGATCTGCGGATGCCGGCCCCGCGCCTTTCGGTCGTGTTCCGTGCCTGCCGGCCGACGCCGCGGCCCGAACGTCCGTAGGTCCTTGTTACGTGTGACGCCGCCGAGTCGGAATCCTGGAATCACCGACCCGCGGGCATAGAGTCGGGGGAAGAGTGAAAGGGATCTAGATCACATGAGCCAAGTTGTTACGACCGAAACCAAGGATTCCGCGCTGGTCATAACCCTGAACCGGCCGGAGAAGAAGAACGCCATCAACGCCGAGGTGGCCGGTGAGTTGCGAGCCGCGGTCGAAAAGTTGGAATCCGATCCGGATCTGCGCGTCGGCATCCTGACGGGGGCCTCGGGGACGTTCTGCGCGGGGATGGACCTCAAGGCCGCTGCGAAGGGCGAGAACGTGAGCATCGAGGGGCACGGATTCGCCGGATTCGTGCAGACGGTCACCAGCAAGCCCATGATCGCCGCGATCGAGGGCTTCGCGCTGGGCGGAGGCCTGGAAATTGCGCTGAACTGCGACCTGATCGTTGCCGCCGAAGCCGCAACCCTGGGGTTGCCCGAGGTCACGCGCGGTCTGATTCCCGGGGGAGGCGGGGCCATTCGTGTTCCGCAACGCATCCCGCACCACCTGGCGATGGAGCTGCTCCTGACGGGCCAAACCTTCACGGCCGAGAGAGGCCACGAGATCGGCCTGGTCAACCGGGTGACCGAGGAAGGACGCGCTCTCGAAACCGCCACCGAGCTCGCCGCCGTGATATCCGCCAACGCGCCGCTGGCCCTGGCCGCGGTCAAGGATGTGGCCAGGATGGCCGAGAACACCACGGAGCAGGAGGCTTTCGCGGGGCAGGCGCGGATCGTCGATTCCTTGAAGCTGTCGGAGGACTTCGCCGAGGGGGCCGCGGCATTCGCCGAGCGCCGGAAACCCCAGTGGCAGGGACGCTGATCCATCTCCACGGGCCGAACGGCGACCCGGCCGAACGACGGCGACCCAGACCCGCAACGAACCATGACCAGACGGAAAGAAGGACCAACCATGTCCAAACCAGCCAACACGACGTCCGATTTTCTCGACTACGCCTCGCTCCTCAGTTCGGAGGAGCAGTCTGAGCTGAAACGTATCCGCGAGTACCTTGCCACGGAGATCAAGCCCCTGGCCGAGAAGGCATGGGAAGCCAGCGAGTTCCCGAAAGACTTGTTCAAGAAGCTGGCACCCTTGGGAACCGCGGCGGGAAGCTACCCCGAGTACAGCAGGGTCCAGGTCACGCCCCACAGCGAATTGTTGGCCGGATTCATCCGGATCGAGATGAACAAGACCGATCCTTCCTTCGCCGTCGCGGCAGGTGTGCACACGGGCCTGGCGATGGGCTCCGTGGCCGGTGGCGGCGACGAGGAGCAGCGTCAGCGCTGGTTGCCGGACATGGTGGACATGTCCCTGATCGGCGCGTTCGGACTGACCGAGCCGGAGGGCGGATCGGACGTATCCGGCGGAATGCGGACCACAGCCACGCGCGACGGCGACGAATGGGTGCTCAACGGCGCCAAGCGCTGGATCGGCAACGCAACGTTCGCGGACCTGGTGGTGGTCTACGCCAGGGACACCGCGGACGACCAGGTCAAGGCCTTCGTGGTCGAGAAGGGGACCGAGGGGTTCCACGCCGAGAAGATCCAGGGAAAGATCTCCCTGCGCACGGTTGAGAATGCGGACCTGACCCTGACCAATGTTCGGGTGCCCGAGAAGAACCGGCTGCAGAACATCAACGGGTTCCGGGACGTCGCCAAGATCCTGCGGGACACGAGGGGCGACGTCGCCTGGCAGGCCACCGGCGTCGCAATGCGTGCCTATGAGGTGGCCCGGGAGTACGCCACCACCCGCGTCCAGTTCGGGAAACCGATCGGCGGATTCCAGATGATCCAGGACCTCTTGGTCAAGATGCTCAGCAACGTCACGGCCATGCTGGGCATGGTCATTCGTCTGGGCCAATTGGCCGAGAACAAGGAGGACACCTCGGCACAGGCGGCGCTGGCCAAAGCCTTCTGCACGACCCGCATGAGGGAGACGGTCGCCTGGGGCCGAGAGCTGTTCGGCGGGAACGGTATCGTGCTCGAGTACGAGATCGCCAAGCTGTTCGCCGACGCCGAGGCCATCTACTCCTTCGAGGGATCCCGCGAGATGAACACCCTGATCGTGGGCAAGAACATCACGGGGCTCTCAGCCTTTGCGTGAGCCGTTGCGCTGTGCGGGCTCGCTGAAGATCTCGAAGGACCCTGTCTTCCAGTAGTTCTCGATGTTCTCCAGCGACTGCCCGCTCGTCTCGGGGACGAGGCGCAGCACGTAGAAGAACGCCGCGAGCGAGAGGACTCCGAACACCAGGAAGACCACGGACCCGTACGAGGCGATGGCCGGGGGAACCATGGAGGAGAAGATCGCGTTCATCAGGTACTGGGCGAACGTGACCACGCCCATGCCGACGGCGCGCAGACGCAGCGGCAAAAGCTCCGGGACCAGGAGCCAGAACACGGGTCCCATGCCGAATCCGAAGGAGAACGTGTAGAGGAAGACGAGCACCACCGTGATCCATCCCGATTCCGGGAGGACCCACAGTGCAACCATCGACAGGGTCTGGCCGGCCATGGACCAGGCGAGCATCGTGACTCGGCCGACCCTGTCGATCATCGGGAGGGCCACGGCGGTGGAGACCACCAGGGCGATGCCGACGCTGTAGTTCGCGATCAGGCCCGAGTTGCTGCCGAGGCCTTCGAGCTTGCCGAAGATGATCGGGGCGTAGTAGATCACGGCGTTGATCCCCGTGAAGACCTGGAAGAAGGTCAGCCCCAGGAGCAGGAGCACGGGTTTGCGCGCGTGCGAGACAAGGTCCTTGACCCCACCACGGGTCGTGTTGAGCATTTCCTTCATCTCGCGGACTTCGAGTTCCGCGATCTGCGGTGTCCCGCGCAGCGTGCGGAGAACCTTGAGTGCCTTGTTCTCGCGTCCCCGGGTCAGCAACCAGCGGGGGCTCGGGGGCGCAATGTACATGCCGATGAAGAAGACGACGGCCGGGACGGCGCCCAGGGCCAGGATCCACTCCCAAGCCCCCGAGGGAGCGAGGGTGCCGCCGACGACGTACGCCGAGAGGATCCCGCAGTTGACCGCCAGCTGGTACAGGCCGGACAACATGCCTCGGATTCTCGTGGGCGCCAGTTCCGACAGGTAGATCAGCCCGAACATGTTGGCGATTCCGACGCCGAGGCCCAGGAAGAACCGCCAGGCGCCGACCAGGCCCGCCGAGGTGGCCAGACCGCAGCCGATCGACCCGACCACGAAGATCACTCCGGCCACGAGCAGCAGGTGCCGCCGGTCGAAGCGAAGGGCGGCCACGGAGGCCACGACGATCGCGGGAAGGGACCCGAACAGGAGCATCGACGTGATCGCTCCGACCGAGCCCTCCGAGAGCCCGAAGTCCTCGATCATGGGTGGTAGGGCCGCCGAAATGGCCCCGGAGTCATATCCGTACAGGAGCCCGGACAGGCCCGCCAGGAGCGCGATGAGGTATACGCGCGGCGGGATCTTTTCGTGGGCTCTGTCGAGGGTCTTCTGGGGCGACGTCGATGTCTGGCTCATGCCGTGTTCCTCTCCGGCGAGCCCGCCGCTGGAGGACGGGCCGATTCTGATGGTCGAAGTGTTCAGCTGCGGGGTTCCCGCGGGGGAGTCGCCCCGAGATCGGGGACCGGTTCTTTGCCGATGTGGACTTCCATGTCGTCGAAGCCCGGCGTCGTCGGTCTGGACGCCGTGGGGCGGTCCAGGTAGAAGACCGCGGTCGAGGCGATGTCGTCATGGAGCGGGAGGTAGCGCCACCCGCTCCGCCATCCGAGGGCCTGGATATCGATCGACAGGTTCTGGTGGAAACGGATCGGGTCCGGCAGGTGCCAGCGGTACAGGCCGAATCGCTGCTGACTTGCGTAGAGCCCGTCGGGTCGAATTACCTGGGGCATCCCGAGGTAGGGGGTCGAGAACTCCTGGTACCCGTGGCCGGGTACGTCGAAGTTCCAGGCGCCTCCGAAGTAGTCCTCCGTGCCGGTGCCGCAGATGGTGGGGTAGGCGTCGTCGCCGTCGAGGTAGAACTTGATCTCGCCTTCGCCCCACCAGCCGCTGGAATTGCTGCCCCAGGCAATGTAGGTGCCCGCGTAGTGCCCGGATCCCTCGACGCCGTCCAGAATCGTGTGCGTTGTCTTGTCAGGCAGAGGGTTGCTGCGCCGCCATTGGGCGTGGAAGTAGGCCTCGTCGCTGTAGTCGCCACCGATTTCGTAGGTGATCTGGAAGTAGACCGTCGCGACGACCTCGGAGGTGTTCTCGAGCGTCAATCGGGCCGATTCCTTGAAGGGCATGGGCCAGTAGGAGTTGAAGCCGCCCTGCGGGTTGGCCGCGATCGGTTGGGAGCTGACCTGTGAGAACTCGCCCCACCCGTTGCAGAAGAAGTCTCCGTACGGGACCTCGACGGCAGGTTCGGAGGCGCCGTCCCAGAAGGCGCGCAGGAGCAGTGTCCGCCAGTGATCGGTGTGGGTGGTGATCCACACGTGAGTGATGCGGCCGGGTTCGCGGATGTTGGCGAGGTCGAACGTCTCACCAGGGGCGATATCGACGCTGGGCGAAATCTTCCACCCGGGCCCCAGGTCCCGCGCGGCCGCGGCCCCGGTCCCTTCCGTGGCGCGGCCCCCGCCTCCGGGGGAACCGTCGAAGTTTTCGGGACTGATCGAACGGGTCGAGACATTGCGGAGGCGAGAGATGCCGGCGAGATCTGCGGCCATCACGGTTCACCACACTTCCTTGTGACGGGGAACATCATCTGAGTAATCGATTACCGACACGCTACGGGCGGAGGGCCGGGGTGTCAATAGGGCAACTGCGCGTCTTGGGCGGGGTATTCTTCTGATGGGAGAAATCGTTTACTTCCGGACGCCACGAGTGCCGCGGGCGGTTTCGGCGGTCGAACCTGCCGAGGTGGCACTTTCGTGCGGTTTTTGCACCCAAAACCGCTCAAATCTGCCACTTCGCGGGCCGAGCAGGGCCGAAAACGCACGCCATTGCCACCTCGATTCGCTGATGGCCCGCGGCGACGACGTCGTGCTTCGTGAGGCGGTTGTGAACGGTGGTGGGGTGGCGCGCGTGGTGGCACAGTCGTCTTCAGGTTGGCGAAGGGCCTCGGTCGGGAGGGGGTTGCCCGATTGCGAGGCGATGCCTGCCGTTAGGTGGTGCTTTAGCCTCCTCCTAACGCCGGTAACTGCCACCAGTTCGGCCAACCCCCACCCAACGCGCCGGAATTAAGGGGGCAAAAACCCGAGAGAAACGCCGGAATTCGGCACCCAATCGGTCAACCCCCACCCAACGCGCCAGAATCGCGGGGCAACAACGCGAGAGAAACGCCGGGACTCGGCACCGAATCGGCCAAACCCCACCCACGGACGGAATTCGACCGGAGTCATGGGCTGTACCAGGAAGGCCGGAGGTGGCGACGAGCTTCTGACGTCGCCCGAAGGATCTGTATTGACTAGGAAATACACAATTGCGCGCAGTAACCCGCGCCCGACGCCGCCCTCACACCCCGCGCACCCGAGCGCCCGACGCCGCCCTCACACCCCGCGCACCCGAGCCTCCGACGACGCCCCTAAAACCAAACCCGACGCCGCCCCCAAGCCCAATCCCAAACCCGACGACGCCGCCGCCCCCGAACCCAAACATCACCCCCGCGAAGGAGGCCCGCCGGCCGTGGATTCTCGCTCGATGACTTTCGAACTCAGCAGCGTGGTCCGGGGCATCTCGTTCGGTGCAGCGATGCGGTCGATGAGCATCTGCGCGGCCAACCGGCCCGTGTCGCGGATGGGCTGTTGGATCACGGAGACCGAAGGGGTGACCAGACGGGTCCAGATGTCGTCGTCGGTCGCGAGGAGTGCGGGCGGGTTGGGGAGCCCACGGATGGCTTGGAAAGCACCCGCCGACATGCGGTTGTTGGTCACGAACACGCAGTCGATGTCGCCGTCGTCCAGGATCCCGGTCATCGCGGTGAAGCCCGAGTCGAAGTGCAGATCCCCGCGGTAGAGGGCCGGCGCGCCACCGGCAGAGGTCGACCACGCATGGGAAAAGCCCAGCAGCCTGTCCTCGGTGGTCGTCAGGGTTTCCGGACCGGTGATGCACGCCGGCCTGCGGAATCCCTTGTCGCGAAGGTGAACCGCGGCCTGTCGGCCGGCGTCCATGTTGTCCGTGGCGATGCGGTCGACCTCGACGTCGGGCAGGCGCCGGTCGACCAGAACCACCGGGATGTTGGCCTCCGTCAGGGGTGTCAGCCCCGACCAGCTCTCGTCGGAGGGAATCGCGATCACGCCGGCCATGCGCCGGGCGACGATCTGGTCGAGGTACGTCTGCTCTTGGTCCGGCTCATTGCCCGTGTGGCACAGCATCACGGAGTAGCCGGCGCTTCGGGCCGCAGGTTCCACCTCGCTGACCACCTGCGAAAAGTACGGGTTGTCGGCGTCCGGGATCAGCACGGCAATCTGGGAACTGCTGCGAGCCCGCAGGGACCTGCCGGCCGCGTTGGGCACGTATCCCGTGGCTTTCACGGCCTCCCGGACGCGGCGCGCGAGTTGCTTGTCCACATTGGGGGCGTCGTTCATGACCCGCGAGACCGTGGCCGACGAGACTCCCGCACGCTCTGCGACGTCGCGGACTGTCGGTTCGGACCGGGACATGGATCCTCCGAGGGGTTGTGATGGGGTGCGGGACGCGGGAGGCCGCGGTGTGGCCTCCCGCGTCACACGGACATCTGCCAGCTTACTGGACGCACATGCTCTGCCGTCGCACCCGCCCGCGGTCAGGCGATCCGGACGTCGCCGCACACGTGCACGGTGACACCGATGCGGGAGAACAGTGCGGCCTTCGCGGTCAGGGCGCGGTCGGCGGCGTCGGCGTCGTCACCGTAAACGATCTGCACGTGATTCGCCTTGTGGCGAGCCATGAACTGGTTGCGGTCGACCCCGTGCAGGACGACGTTCGCGACCGGCCACTCGGGGTTGGTCGCTTCCTTGCGGCGCTGGGTCTCCTCGTCCGGGAGTTCGACGACGCTGCCGCGGCCGACGTCGGCGTGCAGGGCACCGTCCTGGATGTAGACCCTGGACCAGACGATCTCGCCGGGCTTCGAGACGCCGTTGATCGTCGATCCTCCCGCGGGGAAGAAGACCGGGTCCTGCCGCCAGCCTTCCGCGCCCTTGTAGCCGCCGGGCAGGTGGGAGGCCGGGACCGAACCGGAGATCTCGTAGACCCAGACGTATGCTCCGTCGAATTCTTCTCCCCAGCGGACGTCGTGAAGTGTCGTGGCCGGGTCCATACCCATCGCGGTCCAGACCCGGTTGGTGACCAACGCGTCCACGGCCACGCCTTCGTCCACCTCGTTGAAGTTCGGCAGAGCTTGGCCGTCCCACAGCACGCGGGAGCCGTCGCGACTGGTCACCGGAGGCCGGTACTCGTTATTGAGCAAGCCCTCGACCAGGTCGGAGGCGGGGCAGGTGTCCTTGAGTCCTTGCTGATACTGGATCCCGACGGCGTCGAGCCCGAAGTCGTCGGAGATCCGCATCGCCGCGATGTACATCTTGTACTGCGCACGAAGCTGCTTCGGGGTGAGCTCCGTGGCCTCGTCCTCGCCCAGCCGGAACGTCATGCCGGCGTCCTCGAGCCACCGTCCGACGGCGTCGGCCTCCTCGTCGGACACCGTGCTCATCTCGGCGACCAGCGCGGACTGAGAGAGGCGTTCCTTGTAGACGCCGATGGGGTTGAGCAATTCGTCGTCGATGATCGCGTTGTACATTCCCATGCACCCCTCGTCGAACACGCCGATGATCGCCTTGTCGGTCAGCAACTGGTCGCCGAGGGCCTCGCCGAGACGTTTCTCCTCGCTGTCTTCCAAAGCGGGGAGGTCGCGAACATGGGACGCGTCCTGGGTGACCGATCCGGTCGAGAGCCATTCCCGAACGCCGTCCCTGAACCAGTCGTCGGTGCCGTCCACGGTCCAGAGGGTCGAGTACTCCCGGCCCATCTTGGTGAGGCTTCCGTTGAGGTTGAGCAGACCCACCAGGCCGGGCCACTCGGGGGCGAAATTGGCCACCGTGAGGATGGGGCCGCGGTGCGTGCGGAGGCCGGCGAGGACGTGGTGGCTGTACTGCCAATTGGCGGTCGCCACGATCAGCGGAGCGTCGCGGGGGATGTCGCGGAAGACGTCGATCCCCATTCGCTGGGACCGAATGAAGCCGTGGCCCCGCTCCTGGTCGGGCTCGAACCCGCGCTGCACCGACCATCCGGTCGATTCGACGGCGTCGGTGACGAGCCGTTCCAGCTCCTGCTGGGCCGACCAACTCGCCGTGTTGGCGCTTTCCCGCAAGTCACCGCTGGGAATCAGGATGACCGTCTGCTCGGGGGCCTCCGGAGACGGCGCCTGCGGTGGGAACCGGTAGGTCGTGGGTGCAGAGTCAGTCATGGCATCTCCTTCGAAGCTCGTCGATACGGGTGACCGCATCGTGATTCGCTTTCCGTGGGAAAACGATTACTGACCGAAACCGTACGAGCGGAGATATGTGATGTCAATACTCCGTCTGGTGAGCACGACGCCGCCAACGCACCTGACACAAGGAAAAACAGGGCAGAGGGACCAAGAATCGCAGGCGGCAGGGAAGGGGCGAAAAATGTGATCCAGGTCTTGTTGGAGCACGTTCCCTCAACTATGGTGTGCCGCAGGCAATAAATCGATTACTCACCTCGCAGCCCATGAGAGTCCGGATCCCGCATCGAGCCGACGCCGGGGCCGGCACACCGAGAAAGGCCTCTACCGTGCGACAACACCATCGCCTGATCACCACGAAAACAGTCTTTGTGCTGGGCGCACTGGGGGCGCTCCTGTTCGGATACGACAACGGCATCGTCGCCGCCGCCATTTTCTTCGTCCCGGACGAACTCCCGCTGTCGCCGACGGTCGAAGGGCTCGTCGTGAGTTCCGGCGTCATCGGAGCCATGGTCGGATCCATCTCCAGCGGGCCCCTTGCGGACAAGATCGGACGGCAGCGCATGCTCCTGGCGGCCGCGGTCGTCTTCCTGATCGGGGCCGCTGGGGCCGGTGCCGCGCCGACGGCGGAGGTCCTGGTCGCATCCCGACTCGTCCTGGGTCTGGGGATCGGTATTTCTTCCGTGGTGGTGCCGCTCTATCTGGCGGAAATAGCGCCGGCAAGCCGCCGGGGGATCGCCACCTCGATGAACCAGTACCTCATCGTGGTCGGCACGGGCGTGGCCGGCGGCGTCGGGTTCGTGTTGTCCTTCAGTGGGTCCTGGCGCTGGATGCTCCTGATCGGAGTCTTCCCGGCGTTGGTCCTGTTGCTCGGAATGCTGTTCATGCCGGATACGCCTCGGTCCCTGACGCGGCGGGGCTATCCCGAGAGGGCACACGACGTGCTGCGCACCATCCGCAACGATCCCGCAGAGGCGGACGCAGAATACGCGGAAATCAGCGCGGTTGCCGCGAAGGATATGGAGGACCGGTCCGACAAGGGTCCGGATGGCACCGGGAGCGGAAAAGCCTCGGGCCGATGGAGCGAGGGCTGGGTCGCCAAGCTTTTGGTCATCGGCGTGCTCCTTGCCGTGTTCCAGCAGGTCACGGGCATCAACGCGGTGGTCTACTACTCGCCGAGCGTGTTGACTGACCTGGGCCTGACGCCCACTCAGTCCCTGCTGTTCTCCTTCCTCAACGGGATGCTGAACATCGCCACGATCGCCGTGGTCGTGCACATGAAGATCGTGGATCGGCGCGGCCGCAAGCCGCTGCTCCTGACCGGTGTCGCCGGTTTGATCGTGAGTACGGCCGCGATCGGCCTTGTTACGATCTTCGGCGAGCCCGGCTCGGTGGTGCAGGTCGTGGTCACCATTCTGGCCTTCGTCCTGTTCACGAACGTCTTCTCCGCAACGTGGGGCCCGGTGCTGTGGGTCATCCTGGCCGAGATCTTTCCGCTGCGCATCCGCGGGTTCGCGATGGGAATCGCGACACTGTTCAACTGGTTGGCCGCATTCGCCGTATCGCAGTCGTTCCCCGTGCTGCAGTCCCACGTGGGAGCGGGGCCGATCATGCTGGCCTTCGCGGTGATCGGCGTCGTGATCGTGCCGATTGTGATGCGGTGGGTCCCCGAAACGAAGGACAGGAGCCTGGAAGAGCTCGAGGAGGACTTCCGGCTCGGAAAGTCCTGACCTCGCCCCTGCCGCGTCCGGGCCGGATGGGCGTAGCATGGCCGCACCGGACCATCCGAGGGCCCGGAATACTCGCACCACGGCAGTTGCTCGTGGCGAAAGGGGTCGTTGACCATGTTCGCCGTCTCACCCGCCCTCGTCTCCATCGTTCTTCTGCTGGTTCGCGCCATGCTCACCGTGGCCTTCGTCCGGGAGTTCTTGGTCAAGGCCAAGGATGTTCCGGCGTTCGCGAAGGCCGACGGCCTGGCAGTTCCTGTGGCCTGGTTCGTGACCATTGCGGAACTGGCGGCCGCCGTGGCCTTCGCGACGGGCGTGCTGGCGCAATGGGCAGGACTGGGCGTGGTGGTCCTGATGATCATCACCACGAGCCTGCATGTCATGGCCTGGCACAGCCCGTACTGGGCGACCAAGGGTGGACCCGAATATGACATCCTTCTGCTCACGCTGGCCGCTCTCATCGTGGTTCTGGGTCCGGGCGCCCTCTCGGTACCCGGCCTCGTCGGCGCCTGATCGCGAGGGGAGCGGGAACCGGCAGTCCACACGTCTGTGTCCCCATATGAGGACTGGTTGGCGTACTTTACCTCCCGGCAGGTAAAGTGACCGGGGTGAGCGAAGATACGAGAGCGCGCATCCTGCGCGCGGCCAAGGAACTTGCGGAGGAACAGGAGTCGGTCCAGGGGGTCACGGTGTCCCTGGAATCCGTCTCTCGCCGGGCGGGCCTGACCAAGCAGGGCCTGATGTACTACTACTCGAGCAAGGAAAATCTGATGCTCGGGATGGTCGAGCACGCCGCGGCCCGGTGGGACGGCCTGTTGCGAGACCACACGGGCGCTGCACCGGAAGCCCTCTCCGTGTTCGAGCGGTATCGGGCCTACGCCGCCGTTGCCACGAGCGCCGAGGTTTCCCGTGCGGACTACTGGGTGTTTTCGGAGGCGCTCTATCACCCGAAGCTCGGGGAGCCATGGCACAGATTCCTGTCGCCGTGGTTCGCGGTCGACGACGTCGCGGACGAGGCCCGCTCCCTGCTCACGGCAGCCCGGTTCTGCGCGGATGGTGCCTGGATGTCCGAGGCCACCGGTGTGTTCCCTGCGGAGAACCTTGCGGCCGTGGGGGTCCGTGCCCAGGAATTGATCGATCACGCCGAGGCGAAAGGAGGTCACCGATGAAGAAGTGGTGGTTGCTCACGAGCGCGATCTTCGCCGAGGTCACCGGAACCATGTCCTTGCGCGGTGCCGTCGACAACCCGGCGTGGGTGCCCGTGGCCGTCGTCGGATACGTGGGAGCGATCCTGTTGCTCGGGTCGTTGCTGCGCGCGGGCCTGCCGGTCGGGTTGGCGTACGGAATCTGGAGCTCTGTCGGCGTCGCCCTGACCGCGATCCTGGGCTGGGCGCTTTTCGGCGAGGCTTTGTCTCTGACCGGGATCTTCGGCATCGGCCTGATCATGCTGGGGGTGCTGGTGATCGAGACCGGCACCGAATCCCATTATCCGGCGACGGTACCGATCCCGGTCGTTTCCGAGGAGCGCCCATGAGTTGGATCTGGTTGGCTTGTGCAATAGTCTCCGAGGTCGCGGCCACGCTGAGTCTGCGCGGATCGGACGGATTTAGGAAAAAGCGCTGGATTGCGCCCATCATGATCTTCTACGCGGCGGGATTCACGTTCCTCGGGCTCTCCTTGCACGCCGGGATGCCGGTGGGCGTGGCGTACGGGATCTGGACGGCGATCGGTATTGCACTGATCGCCCTGTTGGCCCGCGCGATCTGGAAGGATCCCCTCACCAAGCGCATGGTTCTGGGTATCGTGCTCATCATTGCCGGGGTCGCTCTCGTCGATCTCGGATGAGCCGCTCGCGGACGAGACGTTGTCTAGACTGGCCCCATGCGTGTGATCCTTCAGAGAGTCGAACGTGCACAGGTGACGGTTTCGGGCGAGGTCGTCGGCCGGATCGACGAGCCGGGGCTGGTGGCGCTGGTCGGCATCACTCATGAGGATGGTGACGCCGAAATCGCCAAACTCGCGGACAAGACCTGGAATCTGCGCCTCCTGGACGGGGAGAAGTCCTGCGCGGACGAACAGGCACCGATCCTGGCCGTCAGCCAGTTCACCCTGTACGGCGACGCCAGGAAGGGGCGGCGTCCTTCGTGGTCCAAGGCGGCGCCGGGGCCGGTCTCCGAACCACTGTTCGAGCAGTACGTTTCAGCCCTCCGCGGTTTGGGTGCCACGGTCGAGACGGGTCGTTTCGGCGCAGAAATGAAGGTCGAGCTGGTCAACGACGGCCCGTTCACCGTCGTCCTGGACAGCGCCGACCTGCTCTGACGCGCCGCCGGCCCCTCCGATAGGCTGGGTGCGTGACCCAATCTCTTTTCGACAGCGACGACGAATCCTCCCCTGAGGAGTCCGCGAGTGGCCGCTCGACCGGCCCCCGGAGTCCTTTGGCCGTGAGAATGCGTCCGCGCACGGTCGACGAGATCGTGGGGCAGGAGCATGCGCTCAAACCGGGCTCTCCCTTGCGCGTGCTGGCGGGGGAGGACGCCGGCCCGGCGGGGCCTTCCTCGGTGATTCTGTGGGGCCCGCCTGGTACGGGCAAGACGACGATTGCCCACGTGATCGCCCGCGGTTCCTCCCGCAAGTTCACGGAGCTCTCGGCCGTGACCGCAGGGGTCAAGGACGTCCGGGCCGTGATCAACCAGGCTCTGAACGACCGTGACCTGCGGGGCATCACCACGGTCTTGTTCCTGGACGAGATCCATCGCTTCACCAAGGCACAGCAGGATGCGTTGCTGCCGGGAGTCGAGAACAGGTGGGTCGTGCTGGTCGCGGCCACGACCGAGAACCCGTCCTTTTCGGTCATTTCCCCGTTGCTCTCGCGCTCGATCCTGGTCACGCTCAAACCCTTGGACAATGAGGCGATCAGTGGCCTCCTGGATCGCGCGGTCTCCGAAGAGAGAGGGCTGCGCGACCAGGTGTCCTTGTCCGACGCCGCCCGACGCCACCTGGTCGAGTTGTGCGGGGGAGACGCGCGCCGGGCCCTGACCGCCCTCGAGGCGGCGGCCGCCGTCGCGTACGGTGAGGCCACGGACAGGTCCGGCGCCGTCGAGATCACCGAGAAGCACACGGAAGAGGCGTTGGACAAGGCGGCCCTCCGCTATGACAAGGGCGGCGACCAGCACTACGACGTGATCTCGGCGTTCATCAAGTCGATCAGAGGCTCCGACGTCGACGCCGCCCTGCACTACCTGGCACGCATGATCGAGGCCGGTGAGGACCCGAGGTTCATTGCCAGAAGGCTCGTGGTCCACGCGAGTGAGGACATCGGGATGGCCGACCCGACGGCGTTGCAGACGGCCGTTGCCGCGGCCCAGGCCGTCCAGCTCATCGGTCTTCCCGAAGCGAGAATCAACCTCGCGCAGGCCGTGATCCATTTGGCCACGGCCCCGAAGTCCAACGCGGTGATCACCGCAATCGACGAGGCCATGGGCGATGTCCGTTCCGGCAAGGCAGGTCTGGTTCCGCCGCACCTCCGGGACGCGCACTATCCGGGCGCCGCCCAGCACGGACACGGCAAGGGGTATGTGTATCCGCACAGCGTGTCCCACGCCGTGGCGGCCCAGCAGTATGCCCCGGATGAGCTGGTCGGGCGCGAATACTACCGACCCACGGAGTACGGCTCGGAGAAACCCCTCCGGCAACGGCTGGGGATCATTCGCAGGATTCTGGGTACCTTCGGCGTCAAATAGCCCCTTGACGAGAGTCGATACTGCATCGGGAGGAAATCCCAGTGGGATTCCTCTTCACATCAATATTGTGCCTTTCTTTGATCTGCAACCACTACTCCTGCAGTGTTTTCGCATGTCATTCCCAAGAATGTATTTCGATACAAAACTATCTGAGATGAATTCGTTCTGGGGTGGGTACATATCAAGGGAGTGCGGATCGGCCTCCGGTTCCGAGGTGGCCCAGAAGCTCCGCTAGCGGGCGGCACAGGCGGGATGATGAGCCTCCCGAAGTGGTGTCCATGAAGTGGACTTCTCGTGCCGTCTCGGCGTGTCTCGATCGAAATATTTTCGGACGCAGAGCGACGGTGTCTGCGCTAATGGAAAGAATAATCGATTAGTTGAACGAAGATTTTGTTGTCACCGTGTGCAATAGTTCACTCGCTATGGGAAAGGATGGCATCTAAGCTACCGAGTGAGTTTCCGGGTGGACTCCTTTTTGCCTATCCGGGAACGCCCCTCGCAGACCTGTCGGACATCCCGTCCGCCCGATATGAAAGCACCCCATGACACAGCAGAACTTGTCTGGCTCTTCGCAGTTGAGGGGGTAGGTGGCTGAGCGCGTCGGTCGCCGGATGAGGGTCGAGGCCTTCCGATGATGGAAGTTCTCACACTGACCATCTGCCGGAAGACCTCGACGTGCACCACGCTACCTTCGCGACCCCTGATCTGACCGTGTTCTGCCATCTCGACGAGCTCGGCCTCGTGGCCACCGGTCAGCTTTTTGAGCCGGATCGCGCGGTGATCGAGTGCCGCGTCGCCGAGCCGGATCCGTGGTGCCGGGGATGCGGTAGCCAGGCGCTCTCGCGCGGGACGGACACGCGGCGTCTCGCCCACGAGCCGTTCGGTCATCGCCCGACGACGCTGCTGGTCCGGGTCCGCCGCTACAAGTGCTCGGGATGCGGACGGTCCTGGCGTGAGGACCTCACGGCAGCGGCGCCCGAGCGAGCCAAGCTGTCCCGTAGCGGGATGCGGTGGGCGTTGGAAGCGCTCGTGATCGACCACCTCACCGTCGCCCGCGTCGCCGCCGGACTCGGTGTCGGTTGGCACACGGCGAACAACGCGGTCCTCGCTGAAGGGCGTCGAGTGCTGATCGACGATCCCGCCCGGTTCGACGGCGTCGCCGTGATCGGCGTCGACGAGCACGTCTGGCGCCACACGAGAGTCGGCGACAAGTACGTCACCGTCATCATCGACCTCACCCCGAACCGCGACAAGACCGGCCCCGCCCGTCTGCTGGACATGATCGAGGGTCGCTCGAAAGCCGTGTTCAAGACCTGGCTCGCCGCACGCCCGCAGGACTGGCGCGATGGTGTCGAGGTCGTCGCGATGGACGGGTTCACCGGCTTCAAGACCGCCGTCAGCGAGGAGCTCCCGGACGCGCAGGCGGTGATGGACCCGTTCCACGTCGTCCGCCTCGCCGGCGACGCCCTCGACACCTGCCGTCGTCGCGTCCAGCAGTGCCTGCACGGCCGGCGGGGCCGCAAAAACGATCCGCTCTACAAGGCCCGCCGCATCCTCCACACCGGCGCGCAGCTGCTCACTGACCGGCAGCAGACCCGTCTCGAGGCACTGTTCGCGGTCTCCGAGCACGTCGAGGTCGAGGCGACCTGGGGCATCTACCAGCGCGTGATCGCTGCCTACCGCGAACCCGATCGGAAGACGGCGAAGAAGCTGATGACAGCCGTCATCGATTCCGTCTCCAGCGGCGTCCCCGCCGCGCTCGTGGAGGTCCGCAAGCTCGGCCGCACGCTCAAGCAGCGCGCCGCCGACATCCTCGCGTTCTTCGACCGGCCCGGCACGTCCAACGGGCCAACAGAGGCGATCAACGGGCGCCTGGAACACCTCCGCGGCTCCGCCCTCGGATTCCGGAACCTCACGAACTACATAGCCCGATCGCTGCTCGACACCGGCGGCTTCAGGAACCACCTACACCCTCAAATGCGATGAGCCACTTGTCTCGCCGCACCCTGGGCAAGGGCGCGGCATGGTCGGTCCCCCTGGCGGCCGCCTCCGCTTCCGTGCCGGCCCTCGCGGCATCGCAGCCCAGAGATCCGAAGCAGTTGACCAAGGAGGAAGTCCAAAGCGGCAACTGCGCGCGCATTGCCGAGGCCATGACTTTCGACGGCCTCCGGAACTACAGCCACACCTTTGGCGGCTATGCCGATGCGAACATGAACATCGCCGTCACCATTCAGGCCCAGGGCTGGCCGTATGCGCAGCCCATGAGCGTCAAGACCTACAACGGCCAGGGATGGAACCGTCACGTTCCGGCGCCGTCGATCACCCTTCCCCGGGCGGGCGGAAAGACGTTCAAAGGGCGGGCCTCCCTGGCGAGTCGCGGCCGGTGGGGAATCAGGCAGGGAGTCCCGGTGTCGCCCAACCTCCAGTGGAGAGATTCGGCCCATGCCGACAAGCTCGACTGGCACGATGCGACCCTCACGCTGCCCCTCGAATTCAGCTGGAGTGACGACGGCGGAGAGCACGCATGTGTCCTCGACTTCAAATGCGAGCTGTTGGATGGTTGGAGGGCCGGTGCCGGGTTAGTCCGTGGCCGTATGTGGAACCCGAGGATCACAGTGCACGGCAAGTAACCACACCTGAGTATCAGGAGCCGGGTGCGTCCCCTCCTCGTCGGGAGGGTGTGACGCACCCGGCTCTGTTCCTCCTGGTCGGGAGCACATGAAGAAGCTAGACTGGGGCGTTGGCTGGCAAGCTCCCCAAAACGCACCCCCATGGGTGATCACCGGGGCAGTTGTAGTGAGGGTTGCGGCTGACCCACAGCTCTCCACCGTGCGAAACGTGCACGGAACCATGGAGGCCAGTAACAGCAGAACAAATGATCGTGCTCCACCGCGTCGCACGGTCAACCGCATGAAAGGCACATTGTGGCATCAACTCCCAAGAGCAAGCGCGCCCGTAACCTGGTGCGCAAGTCTCGCGCCCTCGGAATCCCGCTGACTCCGAAGGCCGAGAAGTACTTCGAGCGTCGCCCCTACGGTCCCGGCCAGCACGGCCGTGCCCGCAAGAAGGCCGACTCGGACTACGCCGTCCGTCTGCGCGAGAAGCAGCGTCTCCGCGCGCAGTACAACATCCGCGAGACCCAGATGCTCCGCGCGTACCAGGAAGCCAAGCGCACCGAGGGCCGGACCGGTGAAATCCTGCTCCAGATCCTCGAGTCGCGCCTGGACGCACTGGTCCTCCGCGCGGGCTTCGCCCGCACGATCGCTCAGGCCCGCCAGATGGTCGTGCACCGTCACATCATGGTCGACGGCGTCCGCGTGGACCGCCCCTCCTTCCGCGTCAAGGAAGGCCAGCTGGTTCACGTGCACCCGAAGTCCGAGAAGATGGACCCGTTCCAGGTTGCCGCCACCGGCGCCAACCAGGACGTCCTCCCGGATACCCCGGCGTACCTGAATGTCGAGATCGACAAGCTGCACGCCAAGCTGGAGCGCAAGCCCCAGCGCAGCGAGATTCCCGTCACGTGCGAGGAACAGCTCGTCGTCGAGTACTACTCGCGCATGTCCTAAGGCGTCCAGCCTTGCTCCGATGGCCCGGGCAAATGCCCGGGCCATCGCCGCTTTAATAGGGCAATGAATGACAGTGGCATGCCGTAAACTGTCACTCGTCCCGGCAAAAGCAGCCAGCGACCGTCGGGACCCAATCGATTCCACCAGAGGAGACGGTGCATTCATGACGGGCGGAGCAATCGCAGGGCTCATCGCGGCCGGGGTATTCGCGATCCTCGTGGCCCTCCTCGCGATGCCGATCATCAAACTCGGCAAGGTCTTCGACGAAATCCGTGAGACCGTCCGGCAGATCAATGCCGGAACCGGTCCGCTCATCGACGAAGTCACCAGAACCGTCACCACCACCAACTCGCAGCTCGCCAAGGTGGACGGCATCACCGACAACGTCTCTGATGCCTCGGCCAACGTGTCCGCTCTCTCGAGTCTCGTCGCCTCCACCGTCGGACAGCCCCTGATCAAGGTCGCCTCGTTCTCCTACGGCGTCCGCAAGGCCTTCCGCACCGAGAGCGACGGCAAACAGAACGGGCACCAGGCCCAAGGGCAGGACGCCGGCACGGCGACCGGAGCCGGCCGGACCTCAGAGACAGGAGAAGGTCGATGAGCTGGTGGTCCAAAGCAGGTTTGCTGCTCGCGGGGGCGGCGGCCGGATACGTTGCCTCCAAGCGAGGCGGGCAGATCGTCCAGACCGCACAGGAACTAGTGGTGAGGGACCCCATGCAGGTCGAGAAAAGGGATGAGGGCCACGGAACCGTCAGCAGGATCTGGTTCTCCGGCGCCATGACACCGGTCCGGCAGGGTGCACTCAAGGCCCTCAAATTCACGGCCACCGTCAAACAGGGCATGGCCGAACGAGAAGAAGAACTCACCCAGAAGTACGCGAACCAGAAGAAGGACATCCGCCCCGGTTCACTCGACACCTGGGACAGGCCCCTCGAAAGCCGTCCCGTGGACGCGGAGGTCACCGAGCCACAGGCCTCGGCCCAAGAAGCGGAGTCCATCGAAGAACTCCCACCCGACTTCTTCCTGGGATCCGGCAAGGACCCCAGGAACGGTCAGTAGCGCCGCACGCGGCGCACCAAGCACCCCAATCCCACGGACACGACAACGTCACTCAAGACACTCAGGACGAAGGACTAATAGCCGATATGCTCTCTCAGGAAATCAAGCAGCGCTGGATCGAATTCTTCGAAGAACGCGGACACACCGTGGTCCCTTCCGCCTCCTTGGTCTCGAACGAAGCCGGTGCGATGTTCACGATCGCCGGAATGGTCCCGTTCATCCCGTATTTCCTCGGCCGGGAGAAGGCCCCTTACAAGCGCGCGACCTCCGTCCAGAAGTGCATCCGCACCCTGGACATCGACGAAGTCGGCAAGACCGCCCGCCACGGCACCTTCTTCCAGATGGCCGGAAACTTCTCCTTCGGCGACTACTTCAAGGAACAGGCGATTCCCTTCGCCTACACGCTGCTGACCTCGCCGCAGTCCGAGGGCGGCTTCGGCCTGGACCCCGAGCGCCTCTGGGTCACCGTGTACGAAGGCGACCAAGAAGCCTTCGACATCTGGACGCGCGACGTCGGATTCCCCGAAGAACGCATCCAGCGCATGAACATGCAGGAGAACTACTGGTCCACGGGCCAGCCCGGACCTGCCGGCCCCGACTCGGAGATCTTCTACGACCGCGGCCCCGCCTACGGCAAGGAGGGCGGACCCGCGGCCGACGACGATCGCTACATCGAGATCTGGAACCTCGTGTTCATGCAGTTCCAGCGTGGTGAGGGCATCGGCAAGGACGACTTCGAAATCCTCGGCGAGCTCCCCAAGAAGAACATCGATACCGGCCTGGGCTTCGAGCGCCTGGCCATGCTCCTCCAGGGAGTCGAGAACTTCTACGAGACCGACCAGGTCCGCCCCGTGCTCGACGCCGCCTCGGAGCTGTCCGGCAAGAAGTACTTCGGCTCGGAGTCCGCCGAGGACGAAGGCTACGAGGACGACGTCCGGCTCCGCGTGGTCGCCGACCACATCCGTTCGTCCCTGATGCTCATCTCCGACGGGGTGACGCCGTCGAACGAAGGCCGCGGCTACATCCTGCGTCGCCTGCTGCGCCGCGCGATCCGCGCCATGCGTTTGCTCGGAGTCACCGAACCGTGCCTGCCCGTGCTGTTCCCGACCTCCCGGGACGCCATGAAGGGCGCCTACCCCGAGGTCGCCGACGACTTCGACCGCATCTCCCGCATCGCCTACGCGGAAGAGCGGGCCTTCCTGCACACCATCGAGTCCGGGACCACGCGCCTCAATGAGGCCGTCAAGCACGCCAAGACCGGCGGCGGATCCGTCACGGGCGAAGAAGCCTTCGCCCTGCACGACACCTACGGCTTCCCGATCGACCTGACCCTGGAGATGGCCTCCGAGGCCGGTGTCGGCGTGGACGAAAAGGCCTTCCGTTCCCTGATGCAGGAGCAGAGGCAGCGCGCCCAGGCCGATGCCAAGGCAAAGAAGGGCTCGCACGAGGACCTCGGTGCGTTCCGCGAGCTGGTCGACGAGCGCGGTTCCGTGTTCACCGGGTACACCGAGCTCAGCGGTCACACCCGCGTCCGCGCGATCCTGCAGAACGGGGTGACCGTCCCGGCCGCGTCCCAGGGCGCCCAGGTCGAGATCGTCCTGGACGAGACCCCGTTCTACGCCGAAGCCGGTGGTCAGGCCGCCGACTCGGGCATGATCACCGGAAACGGCTATGCGATCCGTGTTCATGACGTCCAGCAGCCCGTCCGTGGGCTCAGCGTCCACAAGGGCGAGGTGACCGAGGGCGAGGTCGTCGCCGGCGTCGAGGCCCAGGCCCAGGTTGATGTGCAGCGCCGCAAGGACGCCGAGAAGGCCCACTCGGGCACGCACATCGTGCACGCGGCCCTGCGCAGCGTGCTCGGCCCCGAAGCCATGCAGCGCGGCTCCTTCAACAAGGAGGGCTACCTGCGCTTCGACTTCGCCTGGACCGACTCGCTCTCGCAGACCGTCCGCGAGGAAGTCGAGGGGCTGTCCAACACCGCGATCCGTGACAACTACGAGGTCATCACCCGCGAAATGCCCTACGACGAGGCCAAGGCGATGGGAGCCATCGGGCTGTTCGGCGAGAAGTACGGCGATGTCGTGCGCGTCGTCGAAATGAACGGCGACTTCTCCCGCGAACTCTGCGGCGGAACGCACGTGAGCAGCTCGTCCGAAATCGGCTCGCTCTCGCTCATCTCCGAGCAGTCCGTCGGGTCCGGCAACCGCCGCGTCGAGGCGCTGGTCGGCCTGGATTCCTTCAACCACCTGGCGGCAGAACGGACCCTGGTCAGCCAGCTGAGCGACCTGATGAAGGTCCAGAACTCGGCCGACCTGCCGGAGAAGATCAATTCGACGCTCAACCGGCTCAAGTCGGCGGAGAAGGAGCTCGAGAAGCTGCGCAAGGAGAAGCTCCAGGCGGAAGCGGGGCGACTCGTCGAATCCGCCGAACTCATCGGGGGAGTGCGGCTGCTGGCCCACAACGCGGGAGACCTCGCCGCCGACGACGTCCGCAACCTGGCCACCGACCTGCGGCACCGCCTCGGCGAGGAAGCTGCCACGGTCATGGTCGCCGGGACCAACAACGGGCGGCCCGTGGTCGTCGTGGCCACCAATCAGGCTGCGCGCGACCTCGGCGTCAAGGCCGGGGCCCTGGTCAAGACCGCGGCCGGTGCCCTCGGCGGTGGCGGCGGCGGCAAGGACGACCTCGCTCAGGGCGGTGGACAGGACCCCTCGAAGATCGACGAGGCCTTCACCCAGGTCAAGAGCCAGGTAGCCCAGGCGGGCAAGTAAAGAGACCGTGTTCGAACGAGGCAAACGCATGGGGGTCGACGTGGGCAATGCCCGCGTCGGCCTGGCTCTGAGCGACCCCGACGGAATCCTCGCGACGCCGCTCCAGACCCTGAAGCGCAACGCCAACACGAATTCGGATCGCCGAGTCCTGCGCAAACTGGTTACGGTCCACGAGGTCACGGAAATCTTCGTGGGCCATCCCCGCACCATGAGCGGCGGATCGAGTGCTTCCACGCAGATGGCGGAGGAGTACGCCAACGCCCTGGTCGCGGAACTTCGTGACGAAGGCGTTACAGACATTCCCGTGTGGCTCGTGGACGAGAGGCTCACCACAGTCTCTGCTCACAGGTCCCTCCACGACGCGGGCGTGTCTTCACGAGACTTCAAGTCCGTGGTCGATCAGGTGGCAGCGGCTAATATTCTTCAGCAGGCGCTCGACGCGCTCAAAGCCGATCGGGCGGTGGCCGGTTATTGTATTAACTCGGAACCGCACGCCGCTGACAATGATTCGGTGACCGATGACGTCGAAAAGAATGGAGAACTTCCGTGAGCGAAGATTCATCACGCCAACGCCGTGGGGAGTCTTCGGGCGATGACAACGAGTCCTTTCACGGACTTTTCTCCCCGACTGAAGCCGAACGAAGAGCGGGCGTTCGTGGCCTGCGCATCGAGCAGGAGCACCTGACCCCGGAGCAGGCACGGCGTCGTTACGCGCGGCGTCGTCAGGTCCTGGTTTCGGCGACCATCGTCTTCGTCATCGCTTTCGTGGTCTCCGCGTCGATCCTGGGACCGCGCATGGGTCTGTTCGAGGTCAAGGACTATCACGGGGACGGCAACGGCAAGAACGTCAGCATCAGGGTCAGCCAAGGCGATTCGAACGCATCCGTGGGCCAGCGCCTCGAGCAGAAGGGCGTCATCGCGAATTCCGAGAAATTCGTGGATGTCATGGAGGACAAGGCCTCCAACAAATTCATCCAGCCGGGAACATTCGAACTGCAGGAACACATGAGTTCCGAATCCGCGATGAATTCCCTCATCGGCTCCGGCAGCGCGAAACATTACGTCGCCATCAGCCAGAACCAGCGCAAGGACGAAACCTTCGACGCCCTGGCCAAGGGCACGGGCATCAGCGTGGACGAATTCAAGGCCCTGGACAACGACCCCGGGCAATTCGGCGTCCCGGACAAGTTCACGTCCCTAGAAGGCTTCCTGCACCCGGGCGAATACCGCTTTGACGCCGACGCCTCCGCGAAGGACGTGGTGCAGGAAATGGTCGACAAGACCAAGAAGGACCTGAAGAATGCCGGCGTGAAGGGCGACGACCGCATCTTCCACGTGGTCACGGTCGCCTCGATCCTCGAATTCGAGGGCACGCCGAAGGATTACAAGGGCGTTGCCGGTGCCATTGAGAACCGCATCGACAACCCGGACGGAGAGACCCAGGGCTTCCTGCAGTCCGACGCCACGGTCGCCTACGGACTGGGCAAGAAGACCTACCAGATCAGCGACGAACAGAAGCAGGACGCCTCCAACGGGTACAACACCTTTGCGAACAAGGGTCTGCCCCAGGGGCCCATCGGCTCGCCGGCGTCCAACGCGATCAAGGCCGCTGCCCACCCGGAGAAGAACGACTACTACTACTGGGTGACGGTGAACCTGGACACGGGCGAAACCAAGTTCGCGAAGACCTACGACGAACACCAGAAGAACGTGGACGAGTACGACCAGTGGTGCTCCGAACATGAGGGCAAATGCGTCTGACGGAGGGAACGCAGGGTCCCTGGGCGGGCGTTCTCGGTCACCCCGTGGGGCACAGCCTGTCACCGGTCATGCACCGCGCCGCCTACCAGGTCCTGGACGTCGGCATCCGGTACGGGTCCGAGGACGTCGAGGAATCCGCGTTGGCGGACACGGTCCTTCCGGCACTTCGGGACCCGTCATGGAGAGGTTTCTCCGTGACGATGCCCCTGAAGTCGGAGGCCATCCGGTTCGCGGATCGGCTCACGGGTTTCGCGCAGAAGGTAGGGGTCATCAACACCCTCGCCCGCGTGGGCGATCCGGCCCAGGAAGACCAGGCCGGGGGAGAGGGGCGAGTGCTCGGACACAACACGGACGTGGCCGGCATCGTCAACGCGTTGTCGTTGACCGGCCTGTCCGCAGGTCCCGACCCCCGGGCCGCCATCGTGGGTGGTGGTGGCACGGCAACGGCCGCGGCCGCGGCCCTGCACGTCCTGGGCGCAGCCAGGTGCACGGTATTCGTCCGTGACGAGTCGCGGGCACACCGCGTGGCCGACGTCGCTGACCGGATCGGCATGGATCTGGATTTCGAACCCCTTGACCGGGCCCCCGAACGGTTGAAGGATTTCGACCACGTCGTCTCGACTCTTCCGGCCCGGGCCTTCGACGAGTACGCCCCGAACATCACGGGTGACCTCGGTGGAACGGCCGTGCTGGACGTCTCCTACGATCCGTGGCCGTCGGAGCTGTCCACGGCCGTGGAAGCCCGCGGGGGCACCGCGGTCTCGGGTCGTGAAATGCTCTTGTACCAGGCCGTGGACCAGATCAAACTATTTGTCGGACAGAGCCTCGTCGAGGACCTGCCGCATCAGCAGGACGTCATCTCGGCCATGGCATCTGCCCTCGGCCTCCCGGCGCGCACCTTCGTTCCGCGGACGGTGTACGACGACGCCTTGCTCCAACCGAGACGATGAAGGACACCATCACGTCGTTGCGCCCGGAACTGCGGGGCCGCGCGCCACACATGATCACCGAAAGATGAGGTAGAACCGTGACATTGCGTTGGCTGACCGCCGGAGAGTCCCATGGAGAGGCCCTGGTCGGAATCATCGAGGGGGTTCCCGCCGGCGTCGAGCTCACCTCGGAACACATCCGCCGCGCACTGGCCCGCCGTCGTCTCGGATACGGTCGCGGTGCCCGGATGAAATTCGAGGAGGACAAGGTCCGGATCCTCGGCGGAGTCCGTCACGGACTCACGCAGGGCGGGCCCGTCGCGATCGAGATCGCCAACACCGAATGGCCCAAGTGGACCGACGTGATGTCGTCCGACCCCGTGGACCCCTCACTGATCGAGGGCCGGGCCCGAAACGCACCATTGACTCGCCCCCGCCCCGGCCACGCAGACTTCACCGGGATGCAGAAGTACGGTTTCTCCGAAGCCCGGCCCGTTCTGGAAAGGGCCAGCGCCAGGGAGACCGCCACACGCGTTGCCCTCGGCGTGGTTGCTGCGCAGATTCTGGCCGCTCTCGGGGTCGGGATGGTCAGCCATACCACCGCCATCGGATCGGTCTCGGCCCCCGAAGACGCCGAACGTCCGTTGCCTCGGGACGTCGAATCCCTCGATGCCGACCCGCTGCGCTGCTTCGACAAGCCGACCTCGGACTCGATGGTCGAGGAGGTCGACGCCGCCCACAAGAACGGCGAGACGCTCGGCGGCGTCGTCGAGGTCCTCGCGTACGGCCTGGTCCCGGGGCTCGGATCCTACGTGCACTGGGACCGTCGCCTGGATTCCAGACTCGCCGGCGCCCTGATGGGCATCCAGGCGATCAAGGGCGTCGAGGTCGGTGACGGATTCCTGACGGCAGCCCGTCCCGGCACGGAGGCGCACGACGAGATCACCCAGGACGAGCAGGGACGGGTCCGGCGCACGACGAACCGCGCGGGCGGCATCGAGGGCGGCATGAGCATCGGTGACGCCCTGCGAGTCCGCGCCGGAATGAAACCGATCGCCACCGTCCCGCGCGCGCTGAAGACCGTGGACACGGCCTCCGGCGAGGCAACCACCGCGCACCAACAGCGTTCCGACGTGTGCGCGGTGCCGGCCGCCGGCGTGGTTGCGGAAGCGATGGTCGCCCTGGTCCTCGCGGACGCCTACACCGAGAAATTCGGGGGAGACTCGATCGAGGAAACCCGGCGCAACGTCGAGGGCTACCTGGACTCGATCCCCGAGGAGCTGGATTTCGCGCCGAATACCGAAGGCTGGGACGCATGAGCCAGGCGGGGCAGGAGCCGCAGCCCTCCTCCGAACCTGCCGGCCCCGTGGTCCTGATCGGTCCCATGGCGGCGGGGAAGTCGTTCCTGGCACTGCACCTGTCCAAGTTCCACGGATACGGCTTCGTGGACACGGACCAGCAGATCGTGGAACGCCACGGGGTGATCGCGGAATTGTTCACCCGGTACGGTGAGAAGTACTTCCGGGATATCGAGGCGGACACGATCGAGGCCATTCTCCGTTCGCCGGAACACCAGAACGCCGTGGTCTCCGTCGGGGGCGGCGCTCCGATGACCCCGCGTGTGCAGGAACTGCTCAGGAAGCATACGGTGGTGTACGTCCAGGTGGACGTGGACACGGTCAGACCCCGGATCGAGGGAAACACCACGCGTCCCATGCTCCAACCAGACCCCATCGCACGGTGGAACGAAATCTTCCGGGAACGCCGCGAGACCTACGAAGAGCTGGCCACCGTGATTCTCGACGCCCGCGGCGATCGAGAAATCTCCACGATGGCCGAGGAACTGCACGACATCATTCGCTCGACACGCTCCGCCTGAACGATGCGGGCCGGCGGGAAACCCCACGCGCGGCCCATCGTTCGCCGAGCGTCGTACCAGGAGGAACACATGGCCGACGAGCCAACAGAGGCAACGCGCATCGCCGTGACGGGCAAGCAGCCGTCGGAGAACTACGAGGTCCACGTGGGCCACGACCTGCTCGGCAGCCTGCCCGAGATCCTGGGACCCAGAGTCCAACGGGTGCTCGTGATCCACCCGCGCGCCCTGCGTTCCACCGGCGAATTGGTGATGAACGACCTGAAGGCCGCGGGCCTCGAGTCCTTCAGCGCCGAAATCCCCGACGCGGAGGAGGGAAAACATGTTCAGGTCGCCGCCTTCTGCTGGCAGGTTCTCGGCCAGAACGACTTCACCCGGTCGGACGCCATCATCTCTGTGGGCGGTGGGGCCGTCACGGACGTCGCCGGATTCGTCGCCGCGACCTGGCTGCGTGGCGTCCGCGTGGTGCACATCCCGACCACGCTGCTGGGGATGGTCGACGCCGCCGTCGGGGGCAAGACCGGGATCAACACCGCGGAGGGCAAGAACCTGGTCGGGTCCTTCCACCCGCCCGCGGCCGTCCTGTGCGACATTCGGACCCTGCGGACCCTGCCGGTCAACGAGCTCGTCACCGGTCTCGCGGAAGTCATCAAGTGCGGGTTCATCGCCGACCCAGAGATCCTCGATCTGATCGAGGCCCGACCGGACAAGGTCCAGGATTCCCAATCGGCACTGATCCGGGAACTGATCGAGCGGTCGATCAGGGTCAAGGCGGAGGTCGTCTCCGAGGACCTCAAGGAGTCGGGTCGACGCGAGTTCCTCAACTACGGTCACACGTTGGGGCACGCCATCGAGCTGAACGAGCGGTACCAGTGGCGCCACGGGGCGGCGGTTTCCGTGGGTATGATGTTCGCCGCAGAGCTCTCCAGCGCGGCGGGGAACCTTCCCTACGACGTCGTCGACCGCACGCGCTCGATCCTGGAGAAGGTCGGGCTGCCCACGACCTACCGCGGAGACCAGTGGAAGAAGCTGTTGGACGGAATGCACCGGGACAAGAAGGCACGGGGAAACCTCCTGAGGTTCGTGGTGCTGGACCGAATCGGGGCGCCGCGGATCATGGAGGTCCCTGACGAGTCCATCCTCTTCGCGACGTATCAGGAGATTGCTTCCTGAACCGCCTCTCGACAGGGCGTTACAATAATTAGCGATTCATTTTTCAGGGTGCACGCGCGCCGTCGGAAAACATGCCAGAAGGAGTGTTCGTGGCAACGACCAACGACATCAAGAACGGGACCATCCTCAAGCTGGACGGAAACCTCTGGGGCGTCATCGAGTTCCAGCACGTCAAGCCGGGCAAGGGCGGTGCCTTCGTGCGCACCAAGTTGCGCAACGTGAACAGCGGCAAGGTGGTCGACAAGACGTTCAACGCCGGTTCGAAGGTCGATGTCACCACGGTGGACCGTTCGGAGTACCAGTACCTCTACCAGGACGGTGCCGACTACGTCTTCATGGACAACAAGACCTACGACCAGATCACCGTCCCGGGAAGCGTGGTCGGGGATTCGGCGAACTTCATGCTGGAGAACCAGACCGTGACCGTGGCGCTCCACGAGGGCGAGCCCCTGTACATCGAGTTGCCGCCGTCGGTGGTCCTCGAGATCACCTACACTGAGCCGGGCCTCCAGGGCGACCGGTCGACCGGTGGCAGCAAGCCTGCGACCCTGGAAACCGGCGCGACCATCCAGGTTCCCCTGTTCGTGGACCAGGGCACCAAGGTCAAGGTCGACACCCGCTCCGGCGACTACCTGGGGCGCGTCAACGAGTGAACTCGAGAACGAAGGCGCGTGTTCGCGCCCTGGAAGTATTGTTCGAGGCGGAGTCGCGCGGTCAGGACACGCTTGAGGTCCTGCACCGGCGCCGTCTCCATACCTCCGCGCTGATTACGGACTACTCCGAGCGCATCGTTCGGGGCGTCGTCGAGCGCGATGAGGAGATCCGCGAGTACGTGGAAACGTATTCGAAGGGGTGGACGATGGACCGCATGCCGGCCGTCGACCGTGCGATCCTTCGGCTGGGTGCCTGGGAGTTGCTGTACAACGACGACATCCCCGACGCCGTCGCCGTCTCCGAAGCCACGGGGATGGCACGGACCCACTCGACCGACGACTCACCGCGATTCATCAACGGGGTCCTCGGCCGGCTGCAGAAGGTCAAGCCGACCTTGCTGACGGACTGAGTCTTCGGCCCGAACCGATGGGGGTTGTGCCCTCGACACGGCCTCCGGGTCGGGACACATCAGAGCGTGACGACGCCGCTGGACGAACATCCGGCGGCGTCTTCGTACGCCCGGGCGGCGTTCTCTCCGCCGAAGTGGCAATTTTGAGCGGAAAATGGCCCAAAAAGTGCACAAAATCGCCACTTCGCGGGGGAAAATGCGCCACTTCGAGGGGGAGGGAGACTGCGCCGTCACGGCCGCTACACAATTCGACCCGAAGCCGAAGGCCGCACCTGCCCTGTGGTAATTTTGGGCGCAGATGAGAACATCTTGCTGACCTTTAAATTCCGTCCCGTGAGGCGGGGAAGGAGGCAAACGCGATGACCGAAATCTCACGCCGTCACGGCAGCCCTCATCACAGGGTTTCCGAGAACGCGCGCGTCATTCTGGATTCTGCGGATGTCAACCGGGTTCTGACCCGTATTGCCCATGAGATCGTCGAAGCCAACAAGGGCACCCAGGACTTGGTCCTGTTGGGCATTCCGCGGAGGGGCTATCCTCTGGCCCAGCGCATTGCCCAGAAGATCGCCTCGACCGAAGCGCATTTCGACCCCGAATCGTGTCTCGGGCAGCTCGACATCACCATGTATCGGGACGACCTTCGACGCAACACGTCCCGCACGCCGCAACCGACGCGAATTCCCGCGGGCGGAATCGACGGGAAGAACGTCGTGCTCGTCGACGACGTCCTCTACTCGGGCCGGACCATTCGGGCCGCCCTCGATGCCCTCGGCGACTTCGGAAGACCCGAGGTGGTCCGTTTGGCCGTCCTGGCCGATCGTGGACACCGTCAGCTTCCGATTCGCGCCGACCACGTCGGAAAGAACCTCCCCACCTCCCAGAACGAATCCGTTCAGGTATTCCTCCGCGAAACCGATGAGCCCGTTGCCCTCGCCGCGGGCGACGCCGACCGCGATCTCGGCGACTGCGTTCTTCTGGTCCCCGCCGCATCGGGGGCAGACGCCGTCGACGCCGGAAAGCAAGAGACCACCGGCAACGACGCCGAAGGGACGGTCGAATCATGAAGCATCTCCTGGACACCAGGGACTTGAGCCTCGAGGAAGCCGTCCAGGTCCTGGACACCGCGGATTCGATGGCCGAGGTCGGAACTCGGGAGGTCAAGAAGCTTCCCGCCCTGCGCGGTCGGACCGTGGTCAATCTGTTCTTCGAGGACTCGACACGGACCCGGATCTCGTTCGAGACCGCCGAGAAGCGGTTGTCCGCCGACGTCATCAACTTCGCCGCGAAGGGCTCCTCGGTATCGAAGGGCGAGTCCCTCAAGGACACCGCGCAGACCCTCGAGGCGATCAACGCCGATGCGATCGTGATCCGGCACCCGGCCTCGGGCGCGCCGGCGCGGCTCGCATCGAGCGGCTGGATCTCGTCCCCGGTCATCAACGCGGGTGACGGCACGCACGCACACCCCACACAGGCGCTGCTGGACGCGATGACCTTGCGCCAGCACAGGTCCCGCCTCGACGGGCGGCCGACCCAAGGCTCCGATCTTCGGGGCATGCGGGTCGCCCTGGTCGGAGACGTTCTGCATTCCCGGGTGGCCAGGTCCAACGTGTGGTTGCAGTCCCTGCTCGGAGCCCACGTGACCCTCGTGTCGCCCCCGACTCTGCTGCCCGTGGGCATCGAGGACTGGCCCGTGGAGGTCCGATACAGCCTGGACGAGGCCATGGCCCAGGAGCTGGATGCGATCATGATGCTTCGCATCCAGCGGGAGAGGATGCACGCGGCGTTCTTCCCGTCGTCGGAGGAGTACGCGCGGCTCTGGGGCCTGACCCCTGAGCGACTCGCCCTCCTCGATTCACGAGGCGCCGAAACCGCCATCCTGCACCCGGGCCCGATGAACCGTGGGCTCGAGATCAGCTCCGCCGCCGCGGATTCCCCGCGATCCCTGGTCCTGGACCAGGTCACCAACGGGGTCTCGGTCCGCATGTCCGTTCTCTACCACCTGATGACCGGTCCGCAGGAGCAGGACCGGATCCCGGCACTCCAAAGGACATCATGAGCAATCAGAAATATCTCATCCGCGGCGCAAGCCTGCTCGGAGAGGACACCGCAGACATCCTTGTGGCGGACGGAACCATTGCCCGCGTCGGGCAGGGGATCGAGGCGGACGGCGCGGACGTCGTCGAGGCCCAGGGGCTCGTTGCCCTGCCCGGCCTGGTGGACGTCCACACGCATCTGAGGGAACCCGGACGTGAGGACGCCGAGACCGTGGAGACCGGAACCCGTGCGGCTGCTGCCGGCGGGTACACCGCCGTGTGCGCCATGGCCAACTCCAACCCGGTCGCGGACACGGCCGGACTCGTCGAACAGGTCTGGGAGCTCGGACGCCAGGCGGGATGGGCAGACGTCCATCCGATCGGGGCCGTGACCGTGGGGCTCGAGGGAGAGAGGCTCTCCGAGATCGGGGCCATGGCCGACTCCCGCGCCGCAGTCCGCATGTTCTCCGACGACGGCAAGTGCGTCCACAACGCCGTGCTCATGCGTCGCGCGCTCGAGTACGTCAAGACCTTCGACGGCGTCGTCGCCCAGCACGCCCAGGAACCGCTGCTGACCGACGGCGCCCAGATGAACGAGGGCAGCGTCTCGGCGAATTTGGGACTGGCAGGGTGGCCGGCCGTGGCCGAAGAGGCCATCATCGCCAGGGACGTGCTGCTGGCCCAGCACGTGGGTTCGCGGGTGCACATCTGTCACGTCTCGACCCAGGGCTCCGTGGAGATCATCCGTTGGGCCAAGCAACGAGGCGTGGATGTCACCGCGGAGGTCACGCCCCACCACTTGCTCCTGACCGACGAGTCCGTCCGCAGTTACGACCCCGTCTACAAGGTCAATCCGCCGTTGCGGACCCGGGAGGACGTCGAGGCCCTGCGCGACGCCGTGGCCGACGGAACCATCGACGTCGTCGGAACCGACCACGCCCCGCACCCGGTGGAAGCCAAAGAATGCGAGTGGGCGTGCGCCGCGATGGGCATGACCGGCCTGGAGACCGCGCTGTCCATCGTCCAGCAGACCCTCGTCGAGACGGGCCGGATCGGTTGGGGCGACGTCGCCCGCATCATGTCCACGGAACCCGCACGGATCGCGCGCATCGATGACCAGGGCCGACCTCTGGCCGAGGGGGAACCCGCAAACATCGTCCTGGTGGACCCGGCGGCCCATCGCGTGGTCGAACCCGAGAAGCACCAGTCGAAGGGACGCAATTCGCCGTACCGTTCGCTGGAGATCCCGGGCGCGGTCCAGGCCACGTTCTTCAAGGGCCATCCGACCGTGCTCGACGGTCACATCAACACGCCTCGGGCGCTCGAAGCCCAGGCAGACTAGGAACTCATGTCCACCAATCATCTGCTGACCCTCATCTCGTCGCTGGTCCTCGCGGGTCTCGTTCTCGTGCTGATCGTCGTGGGGTGGAGGTCACGCGCCCGACGCCAATCGGACATACCGGACATCCCCGAGGTTCCGCGCGAGCTGGACGGAGAGACTGCCGATTTCGCGTGCGACGTCCAGTACGTGTGCACCACCACGGCGGGGGACTGGCTCGACCGGATCGCGGTCCATGGCCTGGGCATGAAGGCCAACGGACAGGCCATGGTTTATCCGACCGGCTTGATCGTGACCAGGGACGGAGCTCAGGACCTCTGGATTCCCGGCGAAGGCATCGAGGTGATCCGACGCGAATCCGGGATGGCCGGGAAGTTCGTGGAGAAGGGCGGACTTGCGGTCGTCTCCTGGCGACTGGGCGGTCGACTGGTCGACACCGGGCTCCGAACGCGAACCGGTTCGGACACCCCCGCCCTGATCGAGAAGCTGCGCGAGATCGCGCCTTAGGCCGGAGACGAGCTCCCCGCCTCCACAGACACTCAGGCCCCAGCGGGCCAGCACGATTCGTCGGACGCGTCCGCCGAAGAACAGAGGAAGTGAATTCATGACCAACGCATACAGAACATCCGAACGGGCGCTGCTGGTCCTGGAGGACGGCACGGTGTTCCGCGGCCGGTCCTACGGGGCCGTCGGCGAATCGCTGGGTGAGGCCGTTTTCTCTACCGGCATGACCGGATACCAGGAAACCCTCACGGACCCCTCCTACGCGGGCCAGATCGTCGTCCAGACCGCACCGCACATCGGCAATACGGGCGTCAACGCCGACGACGCCGAGTCGCGCCGCATCTGGGTCAGCGGTTACGTGGTGCGCGATGCCGCCCGCCTGCCCTCGAACTGGCGTTCCGAGAAGTCCTTGGACGAAGAACTTGCCGAGCAGAACATTGTCGGGATCCAGGGCATCGACACCCGGGCGCTGACTCGTCACCTGCGCAGCGCCGGAGCGATGCGGTCGGGCATCTTCACAGGTGAGGCGGCCGAGGCCCCGGAGTCCGACCTGCTGGAACGGGTCCGTCAGTCCTCCCCGATGCAGGGACAGCGCCTGGCGGACCAGGTCACGGCGGAGAACACCCTGACCATTGAGCCGGCGGACCACGGGTGGGACGGCGAGGTCCTCGGGACGTTGGTCGCCGTCGACCTCGGCATCAAGTCGATGACGCCCCGACGTTTCGCCGAGCGAGGCATCCGCGTGCACGTGGTCCCCGCGAACACCACGCTCGAGCAGATCAAGCAGCTCGGTCCGGACGGGGCGTTCTTCTCGAACGGGCCGGGGGACCCGGAGACGGCCACGGATCAGGTCGAGGTTCTGCGCGGCATCCTGCGCGCGGGAATCCCGTTCTTCGGGATCTGCTTCGGCAACCAGCTGCTGGGCCGGGCCCTGGGCTTCGGCACCTACAAACTGCCCTTCGGGCACCGGGGTATCAACCAACCGGTGCTCGACCGGTCGACGGGGCGGGTCGAGATCACCGCGCAGAATCACGGATTCGCGGTGGACGCGCCGTTGGACGGACCGGTGACCGCACCCGAGTCGGAATTCGGCCGGGTCGAGGTTTCGCACGTCGGGTTGAACGACGACGTCGTCGAAGGCCTTCGCTGCCTCGACATCCCCGCGTTCTCCGTCCAGTACCACCCGGAGGCCGCGGCCGGACCGCACGACGCCGCCTACCTGTTCGACCGTTTCATCGAACTCATGACCTCAACCGATTCGGCCGCACGCCAGAAAGCAGGAAAGTAACTCTATGCCTCGTCGTCAAGATCTCAAGAGCGTCCTGGTCATCGGTTCGGGCCCGATCGTCATCGGCCAGGCCGCGGAATTCGACTACTCCGGGACGCAGGCGCTGCGGGTGCTCAAGGAAGAGGGCATCCGGGTCATTCTGGTGAACTCGAATCCGGCAACCATCATGACCGACCCCGAGTTCGCGGATGCGACCTACATCGAGCCGATCACGCCGGACACCATCGAACGCATCATCGATCGTGAGCGGCCCGACGCCGTCCTGCCGACCCTGGGCGGTCAGACGGCGCTGAACGCCGCGATCGCCCTGGACGACCGCGGAACCCTCGCCAAGCACAACGTCGAGCTCATCGGCGCCAACATCGCGGCCATCAATCTCGGTGAGGACCGCGAGGCGTTCAAGGGCGTCGTCGAACGCTGCGGTGCCGAGTCGGCACGGTCGGAAATCGTCCACTCGATGGATGAGGCCTTGGCCGCCGCGGAGAAGCTGGGCTACCCCATGGTCGTCCGGCCCTCGTTCACGATGGGTGGCCTGGGCTCCGGAATGGCCTACAACGAGGAAGACCTGCACCGCATCGCCGGCGCCGGGATCCAGTACAGCCCGACCTCCGAGGTCCTGCTCGAGGAGTCGATCCTCGGGTGGAAGGAATACGAGCTCGAGATGATGCGGGACAAGAACGACAACGTGGTGGTCGTCTGTTCGATCGAGAACTTCGACCCGGTGGGCGTCCACACGGGCGATTCGATCACGGTTGCGCCCGCGCTCACGCTGACGGATCGTGAGTACCAGAAGATGCGCGACGTCGCGATCGCCGTGATCCGCGAGGTCGGCGTGGACACGGGCGGCTGCAACATCCAGTTCGCCGTGGACCCGAAGACCGGACGCGTGGTCGTGATCGAGATGAATCCTCGCGTGTCCCGGTCCTCGGCGCTGGCCTCCAAGGCGACGGGCTTCCCGATCGCCAAGATCGCCACCAAACTCTCGCTCGGCTACACCCTGGACGAGATCCCGAACGACATCACGCGGAAGACCCCGGCGTCCTTCGAGCCGACGCTCGACTACGTGGTCGTCAAGGTTCCGCGGTTCGCGTTCGAGAAGTTCCCGGCGGCCGACCCGACGCTGACCACCACCATGAAATCGGTGGGCGAAGCCATGGCGCTCGGCAGGAACTTCACCGAAGCGCTCCAGAAGGCCTTGCGGTCCCTGGAACAGAAGAACAGCACGTTCTCCTTCGCGCACGACCGCCTCGAGCCTTCGGCCCTGCGAGAGCTGGTCGAGGCGACCAAGACGCCGACCACGGAGCGCCTGCACCAGGTGCGCCGCGCGCTGGCCGCCGGCGCCACGATCGACGAGATGTACGATGCCACCGGTATCGACCCGTGGTTCCTGGATCAGCTCCAGTTGATCAACGAGGTCGCGGACGAGGTCCGCAATGACACGAACCTGACCAAGGAGACCCTGGAGCTCGCGAAGCGCCACGGTTTCTCGGATGAGCAGATTGCCGAGCTGACCCACAGTCGCGAAGACGTGGTCCGCGGCGTCCGCCACGCCCTCGGGGTCCGTCCCGTGTTCAAGACGGTGGACACCTGCGCCGCGGAGTTCGAGGCCTTCACCCCGTACCATTACTCCTCCTACGACCAGGAGGACGAGGTGGCCCCGCACGAGGGCAAGTCGATCATGATTCTCGGGTCCGGCCCGAACAGGATCGGCCAGGGCATCGAGTTCGACTACTCGTGCGTGCACGCCTCGATGGTTCTGCGCGACGCCGGTTACGAGACGGTCATGGTCAACTGCAACCCCGAGACCGTCTCGACCGACTACGACGTCTCGACTCGCCTGTACTTCGAGCCCCTGACCCTGGAGGACGTCCTCGAGGTCATCGACTCGGAGCGCCGCACCGGCGGATTGCTGGGCGTTTTTGTGCAACTGGGCGGGCAGACGCCGCTCAAACTTGCGCGCGAGCTCAAGGAGGCCGGCGTCCCGATTCTGGGTACTTCGCCGGAGGCCATCGACCTGGCGGAGGACCGCGGCGAGTTCTCCCAGGTCCTCGCGGACGCGGGACTCATGACCCCGAAGAACGGAACGGCCTCGACCTTCACCGACGCCAAGGTGATCGCGGACGAGATCGGTTACCCGGTTCTGGTCCGGCCGTCGTACGTCCTCGGCGGTCGGGGCATGGAAATCGTCTACGACGAAGAGAACCTGGCCCGTTATCTGTCCAACGCCACCGAGGTGTCTCCCTCTCAGCCCGCGCTGATCGACAAGTTCCTCGAGGACGCCATCGAGATCGACGTCGACGCCCTGTTCGACGGGAACGAGCTGTACATGGGCGGCATCATGGAGCACATCGAGGAGGCCGGCATCCACTCCGGCGACTCGGCCTGCACCTTGCCGCCCGTGACGCTCAGTCCCTCCGTGCTCGAACGTGTCCGTGAAGCGACCCTGGGCATTGCGCAGGGCGTCGGAGTGCGGGGGCTCATCAACATCCAGTTCGCGGTCGCCTCGAACGTTCTGTACGTGATCGAAGCGAACCCTCGTGCCTCCCGGACGGTCCCGTTCGTCTCCAAGGCGACCGGCGTCCAGCTGGCCAAGGCGGCGGCCCTGATCGGTACGGGGGAGACCATCGAGTCCCTCAAGGCCTCCGGCCACCTGCCGACTCACATGGACGGCGCGAGGCTGCCCGAGGAGACCGCTATTGCGGTCAAGGAAGCCGTTCTGCCCTTCAACCGATTCCGGACCCATTCGGGGGCGGCCGTGGACTCGCTCCTGGGCCCGGAGATGCGGTCGACCGGCGAGGTCATGGGCCTGCACGCGTTCTTCGACACCGCCTTCGCGAAGGCACAGGCATCGGTCGGCAACGTGCTCCCCACGGAAGGTCGCGTGTTCGTGACCGTCGCGGACAGGGACAAGCGCGCGGCCATCGTGTACGTCAAGATGCTTCAGGAGCTCGGCTTCGAAATCATCACGACCGGCGGAACCGCGCAGGTCATGAGGCGGAACGGCATCCAGTGCACCGTGGTCCCCAAACTTCGTGACGCGAAGGAGGGCGAGCGGAGCATCGTCGACATGATCACCGACGGTGAGATCGCGCTGATCTTCAACACCCCGTCCGGCGCCGGCGAGGCACGCGGAGACGGGTACGAGATCCGCGCGGCCGCGACCAGCATCGGGTGCCCGCTCATGACCACGATCTCCGAGTTCGGCGCCACGATCCAGTCCATCGATGCACAGCGCCGTCACTCCTGGGACGTGATGAGCCTGCAGGATCACGAGGCGACGTTGTCCGCGGCTGCCGCGGCCGAACGTGAGGCCCAGCAGTGATGGGCACGGCATCTCCTGCCGGAGACCGCCTGTACCTGGCCATGCGGGAGAAGGGTCCCCTGTGCGTCGGGATCGATCCGCACCCGGGGCTCCTGGACGCCTGGGGGCTGGCGGACGACGTCGGAGGGCTCGAAACCTTCGCCCTGACGGTCATGGACGCGATCGGGGGAGAGGTCGCCTCGGTCAAACCTCAGGTCGCCTTGTTCGAACGGCACGGCGCTGCTGGACTCGGTGTCCTGGAGCAAGTGATTGCCCGGGGCAAGGACTCGGGGACACAAGTCGTGTGCGACGCCAAGCGTGGGGACATCGGGTCGACGATGGCCGCATACGCTGACGCCTGGTTGTCCGAGCGATCCGGCCTGGCGGGGGACGCGGTCACCCTGAGCCCGTATCTCGGGTTCGGTTCATTGTCGCCCGCGCTGGACGCCGCCGCGGAGCACGGTCGGGGGACCTTCGTCCTCGCGCTGACCTCCAATCCGGAAGGTGCCGGCGTGCAGCACCGGGGCGGACAGGACTCCGTGGCGAAGTCGGTCGTCGACCAGGCGGCCGCGGAGAACGGGCGACATGAGTGGACCCATGCGGGCCCCTGCGGCCTGGTCGTCGGTGCAACCGTCGGGCCGGCCCTGGATGCCCTGGGAATTTCCCTCGCGAACTTCAACGGCCTGATCCTGGCTCCCGGGTACGGAGCACAGGGGGCCACGGCCGACGACCTCGCACGGGTATTCAACGGTGCGGGCGATAGGGTCGTGGTCGCGAATTCACGTGGCGTACTGCGCCACGGCCCGGATCCAGACGCTTTGTCCTCCGCCGCGCGACGGTGCAACGAAGAGCTGATCCAGGCCCTGGGCCAGGAGGCCGGAAGTTCGAGCTGAGAATCACCGATTACCGGTCGGTACAAGACCCCGGGAACTTATCAATACACATTGATGTGTTCCCGGGGTCTGCCAAATCTTTTGCAGAAATGATCGCCTTTGGTCGCCGTGCAACCGGGGGCAGGCCCGTCACGCGGGAAGGCCCAACGGTGCCTCGGACTATCTCCCACAATGTGACGTCCGGAATTCTGGAACATTCTGTCCTCGACCATGGATTGACTGGTCTCGAAGGCTACTCTGAGGTAATTTAAGGGCTGTATCCACGAGGATTGAGTGGGGGACCTCGATTATTGCCTCGTAGAACTAGGAGAGGAAGTAACTATGGCTCTGCGCCCTCTGACCGACGAAGAACGCGCCGCGGCCCGCGAAAAGGCCAAGCAGTCTCGCCAGGCACGTGCCGATGCCAAATTGGCCCTTAAAAATCGAAAGATCACCGTGAGCGAGTTTCTCGATCGAGCGGATGCGGACGAGGCTTTGCAACGCATCCGTGTCGAGGATATGTTGAAGTCCATCCCGAGCATCGGGGAGATCCGGGCAGCGGCGATCATGAGGGAACTCAGGATCGCTCCCAGCAGGCGTCTTCGTGGCTTGGGAGCCCACCAACGCAGAAATCTCATCGAACATCTCGAAGGGTAATCCAGTGACAGAGACCCAGTCCCCGCATTTGACCGTACTCGCCGGGCCGACGGCCGTGGGGAAGGGGACGGTCTCTGCATACATCCGGGATCACTACCCCGAGGTGTGGCTCTCAGTATCCGCAACAACCAGGGATCCTCGACCGGGTGAACAGGACGGCGTCCACTACTACTTCGTCTCGGACGAAGAGTTCGACTCCATGGTGGAAAACCGCCAGATGCTCGAGTGGGCCAAGGTTCACAACAATCACCGGTACGGGACCATGAAGACGATGGTCGAGGATGCCCTGGCTGCCGGCCGGCACGTCCTGTTGGAGATCGACATCCAGGGGGCACGTCAGGTTCGGAACGCCATGCCGGAGGCCCAGATGGTTTTCCTGGCACCGCCGAGCTGGGAAGAACTGGTGCGCCGTCTGCAGACTCGCGGCACCGAAACCGACACCGAGCAACGTGTTCGCCTGGACACCGCGAAGGAAGAGCTGGGGGCAGAACCGGAATTCGATCAGACGGTCATCAACGAAACCGTCGAACAGGCCGCGAGCGAACTCGTGGACATCATGGGGATTGTCCAGCAACCCACCGAGGTGTGAGAGGGGGGGGCGGGGCGGCGTCGCAGGCATCGGGCGGCCCTCGAGGAACGGTGAGATGTCGGACAAAGGGCGATTGACCTCCTCGGGAGCGTGCTTTCGCCCGTCCTCGGCTGTACCATGGTGTATTAGTTTTGCCCGGTGGCTCCATTGAGCGTGAGCACCGGAAGAACGCCTGGCTTGCAGAGCCGGCGGTATTCAATCAACGTCACGGGAGAATTTCTTGGCACTTTCCGAACACGAAGGCATCATCGATCCCTCGGTGGATTCGCTCCTCGAGAAGACCGATTCCAAGTACGGCCTGGTCATCTTCGGCGCCCGCCGGGCCCGTCAGATCAATGCGTACTATGCCCAGCTCCAGGAAGGGCTCTTTGAGCACGTCGGGCCGCTCGTCGACACCGCGGTGAACGAGAAGTCCCTGTCGATCGCCATGCGTGAGATCGAAGAGGATGTCCTCGAGGCCCACCAGGTCGAAGGCGGCCGGTACAACGAGAACGGCCAGTTGATCCACGACGACGAGCCCGTCGCCGATTTCTTCGGCTCGGACATTTTCGCGACCGAGGGCGAGGCCTCGGACCCGTTCGTCGAGTTCAGCTCGAACGCATCGGAAGAGTCCGCCACGCCGGATGACGACGCCGAGTAATCCACAGCGTCACCCGTGGTGACCGCGTGGTTCCCGCCTGACCGTTAGACTGGGGCCGTGCGAGTAATTTTGGGAATTGGTGGAGGCATCGCGGCCTACAAGGCCGCGATGCTTCTGCGTTTGTTCAGCGAGGACGGTCACGACGTCGTGGCCATGCCCACACGGTCCGCCCTCGAGTTCGTGGGCGCCCCCACGTGGGAGGCCCTGTCCGGATCGCCCGTGCGGACCACCGTGTTCGAGGACGTCGAGTCGGTCAATCACGTGCGCCAGGGCGAAGAGGCTGACATGATCGTCGTCGCCCCAGCGACCGCCGACCTCATGGCCAGGGTCGCCTCCGGCCGGGCGGATGATTTGCTGACCGCGACCATCCTGACCGCGCGCTGTCCCGTGGTCTTCGCTCCTGCGATGCATACCCAGATGTGGGAGAACCCGGCGACCGTCAGGAATGTCGGCCTGCTGCGCGACTACGGGTACACCGTGATCGAACCAGCCGTCGGCCGGCTCACGGGCCGAGACAGCGGGGCGGGGCGTCTGCCCGAGCCCGCCGAAATCCATCGTCGAGCCATGGCGGCCCACGCGGACCACCGTGAGAACGAGACGGAACCGGCGGACCTTACGGGCAAGAAAATTGTGGTCACGGCCGGCGGAACGCGCGAAGCCCTGGACCCGGTGCGCTACCTGGGAAACCGTTCCTCGGGGAAACAGGGCCTCGCCATCGCACTGGCCGCGGCGGACCGCGGAGCGGACGTCCACCTGATTCTCGCCCACACGGAGGTTCCGGACCCGGACGAGACGGAGAAGCTTCGGATTTCTCGTGTGTCGTCGGCCTTGGAGCTCCTTGAGGCCACGGAAAGGGCCGCGATTGAGGACCGTGCTGATGTCGTGGTCATGACGGCCGCCGTCGCAGACTTCCGCCCCCGTGATCTGTCGGAAACCAAGATCAAGAAGGATCCCGAGGCCCAGGACGCACCCACGATCGATTTGGTGCGCAACCCGGACATTCTCAAGACCTTGGTCAGGAAGAAATCCGAGGGGAAGCACCAGGCGTTCCTGGTCGGGTTCGCCGCCGAGACCGGGTCGCCGGAGCAGTCCGTGGCCGAACTCGGGCGGCTGAAACTCGAGTCCAAGGGTTGCGATGTATTGGTCGTCAACGAGGTCGGTACGGACCTCGTGTTCGGGAAGGACCGGACCGCGGCCACACTGCTGACCCGTGGTGCCGAACCCGGTGAGGAATCCGAAGTCAGAGGCACCAAAGCGGACCTCGCGCGTCGCCTGATGACACGTATCGCGTCACACTTCAACATTCCGCCGCAGTCGTCCAACGAGAGTATCGAACGAGTAGAGTAGCCGAGTGACTTCCAACGACCATCAGCATCTTCGCCTGTTCACTTCAGAATCTGTGACCGAGGGCCATCCGGACAAGATCTGCGACCAGATTTCCGACTCGATCCTGGACGCATTGCTGGCCAGTGACCCGTTGGCGAACGTCGCCGTCGAAACCATGGTGACCACTGGTCAGGTCATGGTCGCGGGCGAGGTCACCACCACGGCGTACGTCGAAATCCCGAAGATCGTGCGTGACACCATCCTGGACATCGGTTACGACAACTCGACGCGAGGATTCGACGGCGATTTCTGCGGAGTGTCTGTATCGATCGGGGAGCAGTCGCCCGACATCAACTCCGGCGTGTACACGTCCCTGGAACAACGGACCGGCGTCGCCGAAGACGAACTGGACCGCCAGGGTGCGGGAGACCAGGGCATCATGTTCGGCTACGCGACGAATGAGACCGAAGCCCTGATGCCGGCACCCATCTGGATCGCGCATCGCCTGTCGGAACGACTCACCAAAATCCGCAAGGACGGTGTCCTGCCGGGTCTGCGACCCGATGGCAAGACCCAGGTGACACTCGGATACGACGGCCACACGCCGGTCTCGGTGGACACCGTGGTTCTCTCGACGCAGCACGACGAAAAATACGCGCTCAAGGACCTCCAGCAGGAGGTCCAGCGGTTCGTGATCGACCCGGTGCTCGAGGATCTCGACCTGGACACGCGGTCCGCAGACTTCATCGTGAATCCCGCGGGCCAGTTCGTCCAGGGCGGACCGGTGGGTGACGCTGGATTGACCGGACGCAAGATCATTGTGGACACCTACGGCGGCATGTCGCGACACGGTGGTGGGGCGTTCTCCGGCAAGGACCCGTCCAAGGTCGACCGTTCGGCCGCCTACGCGATGCGCTGGATCGCCAAGAACGTGGTCGCGGCCGGTCTCGCGGACCGCGCGGAAGTCCAGGTCGCCTACGCGATCGGGCGCGCACGTCCCGTCGGCCTCTACGTGGAAACCTTCGGTACCCACCACGAGGACCCGGTTCGCATCGAGAAGGCCATCAACGAGGTCTTCGACCTCCGGCCACTGGCCATCATCAACGACCTGGATTTGCGTCGTCCGATCTACGCCAAGACCGCGGCCCACGGCCACTTCGGTCGTGACGAGCCCGAATTCACGTGGGAGCGGACCGACCGGGCCGAGGCCCTGCGGGCCGCCCTGTAGTCATGACCGACCATCCCGACGGCGTCCTTCCGGGGCTGGAAGGATGGGAACCGCGTGAGAAGGACGCCGACCAGCTCGGTGCGGTGCCCGTCGCGGAGGACAAGCCCGTGGCCCGGGTCGCGATCGATACCCGGGTTCCTCACCTGGATCGTCTCTTCGACTACTCCGTTCCCGCGCATCTGGGAGAATCCGCACACCCAGGGGTGCGGGTGCGCGTTGCCTTTCACGGTCGAGAGACCGTTGCCTGGCTCGTCGAACGGGTGGACCGCACCGAATCTCCCGTCCAACTGCAGCCTCTTCGCGGGGTCGTCTCACCCGTGCGCGCTCTGGCACCGGAAATCTGGTCCCTGGCCCAGGCGGTCGCCGCGCGGTACGCCGGGCTCAATTCCGACGTCTTGAGGTTGGCGGTGCCGCCGCGCGCCGCACGCGCCGAGAAACAGTACGAGCGCGACGTCCTGGGCCTGGGCCGGGCCGCAGAGACTCCGAAGGAGGACGGGGCACCGGCGCAGGAGCAATCCGTCCCCGAGCCGACCCCCATCCCGGATCCCTCATGGTCTCCCGAGGGCGAAGAACAGTCGGACGGTTGGGAACTCTACGAGGGAGGGCCCGAGACACTCCGACTCCAGAGCGACCCAGCGGGGCCGATCGTAAGACGCGTCGTCTCCGTCGCGCCGTCGGCGGAGCAGGATTGGGCCACCCTGATGGCCCGCGCGTGTGCCGCAACGGTTTCCGGCGGGAAGCGGGCGGTCGTCGTCGTCCCCGACAATCCGGCCCTGGACCTGCTCGAAGCGGCGATGAACCGGTATCTTGACGCGGACCGGATCGCGCGTCTGAGCAACAGCGCCGGCCTCGCCGCCCGCTACGGATCCTTCTTGAAGGGACTGTCCGGGCAGGCCTGGGTCGTCATCGGAACCCGCTCGGCGGCCTTCGCACCGGTCCCGAATCTTGGGCTCGTCGCCTGCTTCGACGACGGAGACGAGAACCTCATCGAGCGGCAGGCACCGTACTGCCATGCGCGCGACGTCCTGCTGCTCAGGTCGCAGCTCCAGGAATGTTCCGCGATATTCATGGGTCACGCCGTGACCCCGGAAGCGCAGCGGCTCGTCCACACCCGGTGGGCCCGAGCCGTGGCCCCCAGCCGCGAGGCGCTCCGCAAGAATTCCCCGCTGATCCGTGCCACGTCGGACAGCTTCACCCGTGAACGGGACCCGATGGCCGCCATCGCCAGGATTCCGCATCTCGCGTATCAGGTGGCTCGGGAAGCGCTGCAATCGGGCCCGGTACTGGTCCAAGTCGCGCGCACTGGATACGCCCCGACTCTCGCGTGCCAGAGATGCCGCGCCTCGGCCCGCTGCCCCCACTGCATGGGCCCCCTCAGTCTTCACAAGGATTCGCGGTCCCAGGCGGTGTGCCGCTGGTGCCATCGGGGGGTTTCGCAATGGGCCTGTTCGGAATGCGGCAACGATTCCTGGCGGCTCACCACGGTGGGGGCGTTGCGCACCGCCGAAGAACTGGGACGTGCTTTCCCCCAGGTTCCGGTGGTCAATTCGAGCGGCGAGAACATCAAGGCCTCGGTCAGTGATCGTCCCGCCCTGGTCGTGGCCACGTCCGGTGCGGAACCGCGTGCCCAGGGCGGCTATCGGGCGGCGCTCTTGCTGGACGGGGACCGGATGCTCGCGCGCGATTCCCTGCGGGTTTCCGAGCAGGTTCTGCGGCGGTGGATGAACGCGAGCGCGCTCGTGGCCGACCGGGATTCGGGCGGTCAGGTGATCTGCACGGCCGAGGACTCGGCTGCACTCGGGGCTCTCGTCCGGTGGGATCCCGCGGGTTTTGCCGCCCGGGAAATGGCGGAGAGGCAGGAGTTGGGTCTTCCGCCCGCGGTGAGGACGGCGGCGATCACGGGGCCGAGGGTCGCCGTCGAAGAATTCGTCCGTTCCCTGAACCTGTCGGATGTGGGCGAGGCTCCCGCACTGCGCCTGATCGATCCCGTTCCGACGAGCGGCGACGACGAGGACGACGAATACCGCGCGATCATCTTCATGTCCTACGGACTGGCCCCACGGATCACGGAGCTCCTTCGTGGAACCCGGGCGGCATTTTCCGCGTCCAGAAAATACGAGCCCGTCCAGATCCGATGCGATGCATTGGATGTGCTCTGACGCCGTTCAGAGCGACTGGGCGAGTCCGATGAGTTCCCGTGCCGAGTCGTCCCAGCTGTATCGTGCGGCGTCGTCGAGCGCGCCGAGAGCCGCCGCTCGGTAGGTGTCCGGGTCTTCGAGGTTCCGAACGGCCTCCGCGAATTCTCCGGGTTGCGAGAAATCGATGTGAGCCGCGTTCGGGGCTATTTCGCGGAAAATCGGGATGTCGGAGACGATGCGGGCGGTTCCTTCCGCCGCGGCCTCCGCGAGAGGCAGCCCGTAGCCTTCCGCCGAACTGGCCGTCACCAGGGCGGTGCAGGTCCCGAGGAGACGCCGGTAGTCTTCGTCCGTGACGCCGTCGTGGAAGATCACCGAGGCCCCCTGGGGCACGATCGCCCGGAGCTCTTCCTTCCGGCGCGGGTCGTACCTCGAGAGCAGATGGAGCTCATAGTCGGGGAGGCGCTCCATGCCGCGGATCAGCAGGTCGACTCCCTTGTACGGCATCGCGGAACCCATGTAGACGAGGCTCTTGCGCCGGTGTGCCGCTCGGTCGAGGGCCTGCTCCCGGGTGACGCCGATCCCTCTCGGCGGAGCGTTGGGGATCACTGTGACCGGGCGGGTCGTCAGGTCGTGCTCCCGGATGAGTGATGCCGTCGTCCTGCTCACGGTCGCCACGGCGTCGGCCCGGTTGAGGAGCAGCCGCTGGGGCAGGTAGGACCGGTGGAACAAGCGCCAGCCGATTCGCACGGGCGCCGGAAGGAAACCGGGTGGTTCCGGGTGGTCGTAGTAGATGAGGTCGTGCAGGGTCAGGATCAGCTTGTACTTTCGGCCCCACGACCCCATCGACTGCATCGGAGAGAAGACGACGTCGGGCCGGAACCGGTTGACGGCGAGCGCGCTGAGCGGTTCCAGGGGGCCGGTGGGCGAGTAACCGCGCACGCTCGGAAGGGGCGGCAACTGGCCGAGTTGGGCGTCGTCACTCACGAGCATCGCGACCGCGAGGTCCGGATACTCGCCCGACTCGATGCAGCGAGCGAGGCTGTGCAGAAGGCTCGCCGTGTACCTGCTGATCCCGTCGTGGACGGGGCGAACGTAGCGGGCGTCCACGAGCAGGCGCAAACCTGCGCGGCCGGGATTCTGGTGCGTCATCGTGCGGCCTCCGGTCTCCGCGTGGTCGGGGACGAGCCGTTCTGGGCGAGTTCCAGCTCGTCGGCGAATCCGTCGATCATCGCCGCCGCCCTGCGCGGCGTCTCGTAGTGAATGAGATGGCCGACGTCAGGGATCACCTCAAGCCGGGCGTTCGGGAACGTGTGGGCGAGACTTTCCTGACCGGGAACGGACCCGAGATCGTCCTTTTCGGCAGCCACCAGGAGGGTCGGCACGGCGACTCGCGGGGCGGAGTCCCGAACGGTGTCCCGGATCGATGCCCTGTAGGCCTCGAGCACCACGGTGCGGGATGCGAAGCTGCCGAAATAGGCATCGTGCTGGCCGTTGATGAAGCGCCGCAACTCCGGGTCCTCGGTCTTCATCATGAGCAGCGAGGAAATCCGGGTCACGACGGACGATCTGACGAGCGCGTTGCCCCACCGGCCGGGGAGGGCAGCGCACACGCGGTAGAACGCGGCCGCGGCCAGGGAAGGGATCCGTGCGGAGGATTCCAGCGCGGGTTCGCAGATCGGATTGATCAGGGCCAGACCCGCCACGGGGGCTGGGCGTTGGGCGGCGACGGCGGCGGCAACCACGGACCCGAAGGAATGTCCGACCAGCACGACCGGGCGACTGCCGATCAGCTGCACAAGGTCGGAGACGACGTCGGCGTAGGCCGCGACATCGTGTTCACGTGTCGTGAGGGGCTCGGATTTTCCGAACCCGGGAAGGTCCGGGACCACGACGTCCCACCGCGAGGCCAGAGCCTCGGCGATCAGGGCGAGGCCGTGGTGGTCTCCGCGGAATCCGTGGACCATCAACATCACGGCGTCCTCGTCCCGGGAATCACGCCCCGTGTAGGTCCAGTAGCGCACGCGGGCGCCGTTGCTCGCGAATTCCGCCTCGTGGGGAAAAAGCCCGCCGACGGGTGTCTTCTCGAAGACTGTCGTGGGACGCGAGGGCGCCGGGGTCTGAGGAATTCTCCGGGAACGTGGCACGCTGGGGCTCCTGGGGTAGGGAAACGGTGCCCGCCGTAGGCACGGGCAACCGGTCATCACCTTACAAGCGAATCGGGCGGGGACGCGCCGACACGTTAGACTGTGAGCAACCCTGATGAGATGTCCAGGCGGGAGCGTGCCCGGAACACGGACTTTCACCACAGACAAGCGCAAAGGAAACACTGTGCCGCAGACGGTTGGAGAGAATCCCTCACGAGACGCCGAGGAGAAGTCCTACGATTTCGCCTCGATGGAAGCCACGTGGGCGGACTACTGGGAGCGCGAGAACGTCTTCGCCCCGCTCGACGACGGTTCCAAGGAACGCCGATACGTCCTGGACATGTTCCCGTACCCTTCGGGAGATCTTCACATGGGGCACGCGGAGGCCTTCGCGATGGGTGACGTGGTCAGCCGCTTCTGGATGCAGAAGGGTTACGACGTCCTGCACCCGATCGGATGGGACTCCTTCGGCCTCCCCGCGGAGAACGCGGCCATCAAGAACAACACTCACCCTGCGGAGTGGACCTACAAGAACATCGAGACGCAGGCGGCGTCGTTCAAGCGGTACGGGATCGCGGTGGATTGGTCCCGACGGCTGCACACCTCGGACCCCGAGTACTACCGGTGGACCCAATGGTTGTTCCAGCAGTTCTACTCCAAGGGCTTGGCCTACCGGAAGGATTCGCCGGTCAATTGGTGCCCCAAGGACCAGACGGTGCTCGCCAACGAGCAGGTGGTCAACGGGGCCTGCGAGCGTTGCGGGACGCAGGTGACGAAGAAGTCCCTGAACCAGTGGTACTTCAGGATCACCGAGTACGCCGACCAGCTCCTGGACGACATGGAACAGCTCGAGGGCCACTGGCCGGATCGGGTGCTGGCCATGCAGCGCAACTGGATCGGCCGCTCCGAGGGCGCCCAGGTTCGCTTCACGATCAACGCGGGTGGCGGTAAGCCCGCCGACGAACTCTCGGTCTTCACGACCCGTCCCGACACCCTGTACGGCAATACGTTCTTCGTGGTGGCTGCGGATTCCGAGCTCGCTCTGGACTTGGTCGCGGAGGAGCAGGCCGAGGCTCTGGATGCGTACAGGGAAGAGGTCAAGGCCTTCTCCGACATCGAGCGTCAGTCGAGCGATCGCCCCAAGACCGGGGTCTTCCTCGGCCGCACCGCGGTGAACCCGCTGACCGGCGAGGAACTGCCGATCTGGGCCGCCGACTACGTGCTCGCCGACTACGGTACGGGCGCCATCATGGCGGTACCCGCCCACGATCAGCGCGACCTGGACTTCGCCCGAGCCTTCGACCTGCCCGTGCGGGTCGTGGTGGACACAGGGGAAGGCGACCCGGCGGACACGGGAGAGGCCACGACCGGCGCCGGGACGCTGGTCAACTCGGGGCCCCTGAACGGATTGGGCAAGGAAGAAGCCATATCCCGGGCCATCGCTCTGCTCGAGGAGAAGGGACACGGCGAGGGCCAGACCATCTTCCGGCTCCGCGACTGGTTGCTCTCTCGCCAGCGATTCTGGGGCGCACCCATCCCGATCATCCATTGCGCCCAGTGCGGTGAGGTCCCGGTCCCTGAAGACCAACTGCCGGTGCGGCTTCCGTCCGATCTCAAGGGCGAGGACCTGGCGCCCAAGGGGCAGTCGCCTCTGGCCGCGGCCAAGGACTGGGTCAACGTCGAATGCCCGAACTGCTCGGGACCCGCACAGCGCGACACTGACACGATGGACACCTTCGTGGACTCTTCCTGGTACTTCCTCCGCTTCGTGTCGCCTAATCTCGAGACAGGCGCCTTCGACCCCGATGCACTTCGCCGGTGGGAGCCGGTCGACCAGTACGTGGGCGGCGTCGAGCACGCGATCCTTCACCTGCTCTACTCCAGGTTCTTCGTCAAGGTCATTCGCGACCTGGGGTACCTGGACTACGACGAACCGTTCCGTGCCCTGCTGAACCAGGGCCAGGTGCTCAACCAGGGCAAGGCCATGTCCAAGTCCCTCGGCAACGGGGTGGATCTCGGCCAGCAGCTCAACGAGTACGGGGTGGACGCGGTCCGCACCACCATGGTCTTCGCGTCCCCGCCCGAGGACGACGTCGACTGGGCAGACGTCTCTCCCGGAGGCGCCGGCAAGTTCCTGGCCCGCGCCTGGCGGCTCGGACAGGACGTTTCGTCCGATCCGGACACTGCCGCGGACGGCGGGGACGAGGCACTGCGCCGAGTCACCCACAAGACCATCCACGAGGCCGAGCAGGCGGTGGATGCGCACAAGTTCAACGTCGTCGTGGCCAAGACCATGGAACTGGTCAACGCGACCCGCAAGGCGATCGATTCGGGACCAGGCACCTCCGATCCTGCAGTCCGGGAAGCGAGCGAGGCCGTGGCTGTCCTGCTCTCGCTCTACGCTCCGTACACCGCGGAAGATCTCTGGCACGAGCTGGGCCACGACACCCCGGTCCTGACGGCCGGTTGGCCGACCGTCGACCCGATGCTCCTGGTGGAGGACACGGTCACGGCCGTGGTCCAGATCAAGGGGAAGGTTCGCGCCCGCCTCGAGGTTTCCAAGAATATCGACGCCGAAGAACTCGAGCGCCTGGCTCTCGAGGACGACGCGGTCCGGAAGCACATCGGCGAAGCGCCGATTCGCAAGGTCATCGTGCGCGAGCCGAAACTCGTGAACATCGTGGTCTAGGCTGAAACGATGAATACCGGAATCGAGCCTCGCCGCCGGGTCGCCGTGGTGACGGACTCGGCGGCGGGGCTCGATCCGTCCGTGACCGAGCGCTGGGCCGAGGACGGTGGGTTCGCACGGATCTCGCTGCCGCTGATGATCGACAGCCAGATCTACACGAACAATGACGACCCCGGCGTCCAGGAACGCCTGGTGGTCGCCACGGCCGAGGGCCGGCGCATGACGACGTCGCGACCATCTCCGGGTGCCTTCGCCTCCGTGTACGAGGCGCTCGCCGCGGACGGGCACGAACACATCGTCTCGATCCATCTCTCGGGGGAATTGTCGGGGACCGTCGACTCGGCTCGTGGAAGTGCTCGTCAGGCGCCCGTACCCGTGCGCGTGGTCGATTCACGCAGCGCGGCCATGGGGCAAGGATTCGCCGTGGCTGCGGCCCTGGACGCCGCACGGGCCGGCGGCGGGCCGGACGAGGTCGAACGGGCCGCGATCGAGGCCGCGCAGTCTGCCCGGCTCATCTTCTACGTTCCACGACTCGATGCCCTCGCCAGGAGCGGGCGAATCCCGAAGAGCCTCGCCATGGTCGGGCAGATGTTCAGCATTCGCCCGATCGCGACCATCGCGGACGGGAAGCTCAAGTACCTTGAGCGGCCCCGCCAGGAAACAGCGGCGGTCAAGAGACTCATCGAGCTCGTGATCGAGGATGCTTCGACCGCGGTGGCGAAGGACGCCGACCTGTCGAGCCGTGGTGATGGCCGGGCCGTCGTCGCCCTGCAGGATTTCTATGGTGGCAGCCTGGCCGACCTGCTGGTCGAGAGGCTGCGCAGTGAGTTCGGGGAGTCGATTCAGATTCTTCGCTCGAACATCCCACCGGTTTTGGCTGTGCACACGGGTCTCGGTCCCGTCTGTGCCGTCAGCGTTCCGTCCCGCTGGGTGCCCGGATTGTCCTCCACAGAGCGCTGAGCCGGCAACAAACCATCGGGCCCCTCCACAATTCCGGGACAATGGCGTCAAGCGCCTGCGTCCGGGAGCCCAACGTGTACCTACGATGCCGGCATGCAACAGCAAGGACACGTGGACCCTTCCCGGACATCCCGGCCCGGTGGCTCGGTCCGTCGGCGCCGCGTCCACACGGCCCGTCGCGTCGGAAGGCCCGAAGCACGAGAGCGACTCGAAGCGATGATGGCCCGTGCCAGGGCACGCGAAACCGACGGCGTCGCGGAAGAGGCCTCGCCGCGGGACGCACCGGGCACCGACCTGGACGCGTCGAGGAATACCGGCGGCGTCCGGTGGTTCGTGTCGCCCCGAGCGGTGCTCGGCCTGGTGTGTCTGGCGGCCCTCGGTCTCCTCGTTTCCTTTGTCGTGAGCCCGCGTGACACGTCCTTCGAGGGCGCGAAGGTCATGGTTTCCGGCACGCCAGTGCCCTGGAACCCCGGGGCCTCGACCGCTGCGACCGGCGCGGCACCGGATCGGTCCCATGGCTCGGACGCAGGCCGGACCGGAGGGGCTGGGGAGGGCGCGGAGCGCGACGGGGAGGGCGACGTTGTCGTGCATGTCATCGGTGCCGTGAACCGGCCGGGGCTGGTGCACGTGCCGGAGGGCGCTCTCGTCGATGATGCCCTCCGGGCAGCGGGCGGTCCGTCCGGCGACGCGGACCTGGACGCCATGAATCTCGCGGAGACGGTTTCTCGGGGGGGGGGGCAACAAATTCGCGTCCCGACCCATGCCGAAGCCGAATCCGTTCGGGCCTCGGGGACGGGTACTGCGCCAGGTCCGGGGGCGTCTGCGTCGAGCGGGGCTCCCGGCGCGACGTCGCACGGCAAGGTCAACCTGAACAGGGCCAGCGTCGAGGAACTCCAGACGCTGCCCAAGGTCGGTCCGAAACTGGCTCAGCGCATCGTGGACTGGCGAAATCAGTCCGGGCCGTTCCGATCCGTCTCGGATTTGGACGCCGTGCCCGGGATAGGGCCGATACTCTTGGCGTCGCTGGAACCCCTGGTCACGGTATGAGGCCGGGTGGAGTGCTGGACCTCCGGTTGCTGCCTGCCGCGGCCGCCTCGTGGTGCACGGCGGCCTGGGTCGGCGTGACGGGATCGGGACATCAGTTTCCCGTCGTCGTGATGTTCTGGATCCTGGGAGCCGCCGGAGCCGGGGCCGCCGCCCTGACAGCCAGCCGCGGGTGGGCACGCGCTCAGGTCCTGTCCGGATGCCTGGCCGCCATGTCGACGATGTGCGTGGCGGCAGGTTCAGTCCTCTGGTTCGCGCTTCCGCCTGCTTCGGACCTTCACCGCGCGCTCCGAGTCGCCGCCGAGGGAACAACTACGGCCCGGTTGGACCTCGTCGTTGAGCCGGACCGGCGCGCCAGGGCGGTACGGTACAACCACGCTCCAGGGGTGAACGCCCGCGTGGTCGCCATCGAATCAGGGGGCGAAAGGGCCTCCGGATCTGTGAGGGTAACCACGTGGTGGCCGACATCCGCGAGATCCGGGGGAGAAGGGGCTCCGCACGCGAACAGAGATACCGCGAGGTTCGGGGCGGGTCATGTACAGGAAGCGATGGGTGGGCCTCAGCCGGGCACCTACCAGGTCACGGCCGTACCGCTCCGACACGACGCAGGGCCTCCTGACCTCCGGATTGTCTCTGCACAGCTCACGTCTCCCGCCGGAAACGACTCCCGGACCCGTCCGGATCAGTGGTGGAGAGCAAGAATGCGGGACACGATGTCCGCAAGAACCTCCCGCCTGCTGACACCGGATACTGCAGCCCTCGTCACGGGGATGGCCTACGGCGATGATTCCGCCCTCTCGGCGGGAGCCAAGGAAGCGCTCAGAACAGCGGGCCTGACCCATCTGACGGCGGTCAGCGGATCCAACGTGGCACTCGTGTTCCTTCTCGGCGTGCAATCACTGCGCTGGACACGCTGTCCGCGTGCTGTGACGCTCGCGGTGGGCGGCGTCGTCGTCGGCGGTTACGCAGCACTCGTGGGACCGGAACCGTCCGTTCTGCGAGCCACATCCATGGGACTTTTGAGCGGAACTGCGATGGTTCTCGGGCGGGGACGAACGGCGAGTGCGACTCTCTGGTTCAGCATCATCGCATTGCTGTGCGCGGATGCCTCGATGGCGGGCAATGTGGGGTTCATTCTCTCGGCTCTGGCCACCGCCGGAATCCTGCTCCAAGGGCCTTCGGCGCAGAGGATTCTGTCCGTGGTCCTGCCCGAGATCGTCGCGGACGTGGTGGCCATGACAATCGTGGCGACCCTGTGGTGCACGCCGGTTCTCCTGTGGGTCAGTGGGTTCTGGAGCGGGTATTCGGTTGCGGCCAACGTGGCGGTCGCACCCGTGGTTCCGGTCGCCACGGTCTGCGCGATCGTCGGGATACTTGCCACACCGTTGCCCCTAGTGGCCGACGCCACGACGATGTGCGCGGGATGGGGTGCTGGCTGGATTGAGAGCGTCGCAGAGGTCGTGGCGCGGTGGCCTGGGGCTCGCATCCCCGCCCTTGGGGGACTCGCACCCGTCGCGATCGCCACGCTGCTCAGCACAGTTTCCGCCCTCATCATTGTTCGTCTGGACCCGGCCCGAAGCCATAGTATGGAAACGATCCGGGCCGCCGACTCGCCTCAGATGTGTGACCGATCGGTCCGTTTCGCTCCACCGTTCCTATCCTCCGGAGATGCCAGTGCCACCTCGCCGAAGCAATCGTGAATCCACGGGACCCACGTGGCGTGACGTCGAGCCCGGGCCCGTGATCCTGCTCTACGGCCCCGAGGAGTATTTCGCCGCCCAAGCGCGACGGCGCATCGTGGCCGAGGTCCGGGCATCGCGCGGTGACGTCGAAGTTCACGAGATGTCGGCCAAGGACTACTCTTCGGGCTCGTTGGCGATGGCCACCAGCCCGTCCTTGTTCGGAGACGCACGGGTGGTCGTCGTCTCCGAGGTCGAAAAGATGAATGACGATTTTCTGGCGGAGGCAGTACCCTACGTGGAAGCCTCGGATCCGGAATCGGTCGTGATCCTGCACCACGGTGGCGGAAATCGAGGCAAGAGGCTCATCGACTCCTTGAAGAAGCAAGGGCACCCGGTGATCGAGTGCAAGCCTCTCAAAACGGATCGGGACAAGACGGACTTCGTTCACCACACATTCCGGGTCGAGCAGAGGCGCATCGAACCGGATGCCGCCCGCATGCTGATCGCTGCCGCCGGGAGCGACGTCTCCGAACTTGCGGCCGCCTGCCACCAGTTGATCGCCGATGGCCCGGCCACGATCACCGACCAGGTTGTCGAAAAGTACTATGGCGGACGGGTCGAGGTCACCGCGTTCAAGGTTGCGGATGCCGCGGTCGGCGGCAACAGCGGATTTGCGCTCCGGGCACTGAGGCAGGCCCTGGACTCCGGGGTAGACCCCGTTCCGCTGGTCGGGGCCCTCGCGGCGCGCGTCAGACACATCGCCCAGGTCCATGGGCGGCGGGAGAACCCGAATTCTCTGGCGAAATCGTTGGGCATGGCCCCGTGGCAGGTCGAACAGGCCCAACGGGACGCGAGGAGGTTCAGTTCCGAGTCACTGAGCCACGTCATCCGCGGTCTCGCCACGGCAGACGCCCAGGTCAAAGGAGAGGCGCAGGATCCCGTCTATGCCTTGGAACGTGCGGTTCTGAATCTTTCCACCGCCGGATCCCGCAGGTAGGGGGCGGATCGGAAGAAACCGACGAACGCCGCGTGAGACAACGAAGGGCCCCTCCGAGAACGGAGGGGCCCTTCGGCTCACTTCTCTAGCTGCAGACTAAGACAGAGCGTTGACCCGCTTGCTGAGGCCCGACTTCTTGTTCGCAGCGTTGTTCTTGTGCAGAACACCCTTGCTCACAGCCTTGTCGAACTTCTTGCTGGCAAGACGAAGGGCCTGGTCGGCCTCTTCCTTGTTGCCGGCCTGCACAGCGGTGTTGACCTTGCGAACGGCAGTCCGCAACTCCGACTTGTAGGCGTTGTTGCGGAGGCGTGCCTTCTCGTTGGTCAGGACGCGCTTTTTCTGAGACTTGATGTTAGCCACTTAAAAACTTTCTGTTTTGTCTAATAGGTCAGTGAGGGCAAACGAGCCGGATCTTGACTGAGCGGCGTGGGGATGCCTATGGCAATCCGGCCCGCAGTGCCCGATGACCATCGGACACACAGCTGTCGAGTTTATCAGAGGCTCGCGGACCGAGCCAGAGCGGACACGCGATGACGTATGCCACCCCGCGGGCGTCACCCACAGTATTCGATACGCACGCTACCGGCGGGAGTTCAGGCGCCCGACGACGTCGTCGAACCGCCGACGGTCGAGGGTCGCGCCCTCGCGACGGACGTTCTCGGCCTGGACCCGGATGACCCGGTCCACGTTGACCTCCGAGGGCCGTCCCTGGCGGTCCCAAGGTCCGGTTCCGATATCCATGTACCGGTCATCATGGTGGGCCGGGTTGTTGTGGTCTTTGCTCGTCAGCATCAGGGCAAGGAGGTCGTCACCGTCGCGACCGACGAGCAGCACGGGCCGGTCCTTGCCTTTCGAGTAATCCTCTTCGAAGGGGACCCACGTCCACACAATCTCTCCTGGATCGGGCCGACCATCCGGGTTGGGGGAGTAAGTCGCGGTGACTCGACCCGTGTAGTCACCGTTGTATCCCTGCGCGGCCCCACGCCGGTTACCTCGCGGGCCGCCGCTGTGACCGGAACGTCCGGATGGGTTCTGCGCCTTCCTGACCTGACGAAAGACCTTCCTGGTCAGCCTGAAAATACGGCTGATCGTGTTCGCGTCGACATTCATGCCCCCAAGCTTAGGGGAGAACTTCGCACCCCGCGCGAAAACATGGGAAACTGGGATACAATCTGCACCCGTGTGCGTCCATCCAGGAAAGGAAGACATCCGTGGCACCTCAGGCGAGTCAGGCCCCACGGCCCGCCGCAACCGATCCGGCGATTCTGCGCAACTTCTGCATCATCGCCCACATCGACCACGGCAAGTCGACCCTCGCCGACAGGATGCTCCAAGCCACCGGTGTCCTGACCCCGCGGGAGATGAAGGCGCAGTACCTGGACCGCATGGACATCGAGCGCGAACGCGGCATCACCATCAAGTCTCAGGCCGTGCGCATGCCCTGGGAGGTCGACGGGACCTCCTACGCGTTGAACATGATCGACACGCCGGGCCACGTGGACTTCACCTACGAGGTATCCCGTTCCCTCGACGCGTGCGAAGGCGCGCTCCTTCTCGTGGACGCTGCACAGGGAATCGAGGCCCAGACGTTGGCCAACCTGTATCTGGCCATGGAGAGTGATCTGGTCATCATCCCCGTGCTGAACAAGATCGATCTGCCCGCGGCCCAGCCGGACAAGTACGCCGAGGAAATCGCCAACCTGATCGGCGGCGAGCCCGAGGACGTCCTGAGGGTCTCGGGCAAGACCGGTGAAGGCGTGGAGGAACTCCTGGACCGAATCGTTCGGGAGATTCCTGCCCCCGAAGGCGACGCGGACGCACCGGCCCGAGCGATGATCTTCGATTCCGTGTACGACTCCTACCGCGGTGTGGTGACTTACGTCCGCGTGGTCGACGGCAAGCTGAATCCGAGGCAACGGATCGCCATGATGTCCACGGGTGCCGAGCACGAACTTCTGGAGATCGGCGTGATATCTCCCGAGCCGAAGGCCACCGACGGCCTCGGTGTGGGGGAGGTCGGGTATCTGATCACGGGTGTGAAGGACGTCCGGCAGTCCCGAGTCGGGGACACCGTCACGGACGGGAAGAAGCCGGCCGATGAGCCGCTCGGTGGCTACGAGGACCCCAAACCCATGGTGTTCTCGGGGCTGTTCCCGATCGATGGGTCCGATTATCCCGTGCTGCGTGATGCTTTGGACAAGCTCAAGCTCAACGATGCCGCCCTCATGTACGAGCCCGAGACCTCCGGTGCGCTCGGATTCGGGTTCCGTTGCGGTTTTCTGGGCCTGCTCCACCTGGAGATCGTGCGCGAGCGGCTGGAGAGGGAATTCAACCTCGACCTCATCTCTACCGCCCCGAACGTCATTTACGACGTTGTCGCGGAGGACGGTTCGTCCATGCGGGTCACCAGCCCCAGCGAATTCCCCGAAGGCAAACTCGAAACCATCGCGGAACCCATGGTGGCCATCACGATCATCGCCCCCAGCGAATTCGTCGGAGCCATCATGGAACTGTGCCAGTCCCGCCGCGGTCAGATCGGCGGCATGGACTATCTTTCGCAGGAACGCGTCGAACTGCGGTATCGGCTTCCGTTGGCGGAGATCGTGTTCGACTTCTTCGATCAGCTCAAGTCCAAGACTCGCGGCTACGCCTCCCTGGACTGGAAGCTCGACGGGCAGCAGGAATCGGACCTCGTCAAAGTCGACATTCTCCTCCAGGGAGAACGCGTGGACGCTTTCTCGGCGATCACGCACCGGGACAAGGCGTACGCCTACGGCACCTCCATGGCCTCGAAGCTCAAGGAACTCATTCCTCGGCAGCAATTTGAGGTCCCGATCCAGGCGGCCATCGGATCGCGCATCATTGCACGCGAGAACATCCGGGCCATCCGCAAGGACGTCTTGTCCAAGTGCTACGGCGGCGACATCTCCCGCAAGCGCAAACTCCTCGAGAAGCAGAAGGAGGGCAAGAAGCGAATGAAGACGATCGGACGGGTCGACGTGCCGCAGGAAGCATTCGTGGCCGCTCTGAGCTCCTCGGAGGAGACCAAGGACAAAGCGAAGAAGTGAGCCCGGCCCAACCCACGGGAGACCCCGCACCCCGCGACGGGCGGTTGCCCGCCTCCGTTCTGGAGGGAGCCGACGGCCGGTCCCTCAGTCTGTACGTCCATGTGCCTTACTGCTCCGTGCGCTGCGGATACTGCGACTTCAACACGTACGCCAAGGAAGACTTCGGCGACGACGTCGGGCGCCTCACCTATGTGAGGGATGCCCTCGCGGAATTGCGCTTCGCCGAGAAGGTGCTCAAGGAATCGGGCTTGCCAGCCCGGCCGCTGCACTCGGTCTTTTTCGGAGGAGGCACGCCCACACGGATCCCCACCGACGACCTGGTGCGGATCCTGGGCACGGCCATCGAAATCTTCGGACTGGAATCGGGCGCCGAGGTCACCACGGAAGCCAACCCGGACTCGGTGGAGCGCGAGGATCTCGTTGCGCTCAAGGAGGCGGGATTCACCAGGGTCTCCTTCGGGATGCAGTCGGCCGTTCCCCGTGTCCTCGAAGTTCTGGAACGGACTCACGAGCCGGCGAACGTGCCCAAGGTCGTCGGCTGGGCCCGTGAGATCGGCCTCGAGGTCTCCGTGGATCTGATTTCCGGTGCCCCGGGCGAGACCCTCGACGAATGGCAGACGTCGGTCGAAGCGGCGATCAGTTACCGGCCGGATCACATTTCCGCTTATTCACTCATCGTGGAGCCCGGGACCAAGCTGGCAGCACAGATAGCGCGCGGCGTCCACACCCCGGTCGACGACGACCAGAAGGCCGACATGTACCTGTTGGCCAGCCGCCTGTTCGAGGAGGCCGGTTACGGCTGGTACGAGGTCTCGAACTGGGCTGCGTCCGTGGAGAAACGTTCCGCCCACAACCTCGCGTACTGGCACAACCAGGACTGGTGGGGTATCGGGCCGGGCGCACACTCCCACGTCAACGGGACCCGGTGGTGGAATGTCAAGCATCCCGTGCCGTACGCGCAACGTCTGCGTGATCGGTCCTCGCCGGCTGCGGCCCGAGAGATTCTCGACGAGGACACGCGCTACATGGAGGACGTCATGCTGGCTGCCAGGATTCGGGACGGCCTGCCCCTGAACCGGTTGAGAGCTGAGGGCAGAGACAGGACGCCTTGGCTCGCGCAACAGGGTCTGATCGACCCGCAGGCGCTCAATGACGACGTCGTTCGCCTCACCCTCGAGGGCCGTCTGTTGGGCGACGCCGTGGTCCGAGAGCTCACTGCATGAAAGGTCTCGGTGCCCCGGCGGGGCACCGGCCTGTCAGCGCCTCCGGTGCGAGAACCAGTCGAAGGTGCGCGTGTTGTACTTGTACTGGTAGGGGTTCCCCCTGTTGACCCGGATGCCCGCAATGAGCGAGAACACGGCGAGGTAGACCCAGACGAGCGCGGCGATCAGGCCGAAGATCCAGCCGATGCCGGGCAGGACCGACAGCCCGACACTGACAACGATGATCACCGACGGCAGCAACGTGAAGTTCAGTGCCTCGCGCGCTTCCTGGGCCGTGAAACGGCCGCGGGTGCGCAACGTCGAGTAGATGATGGCGGCCGGAATGCACCCGATGACCCCGCCGAAATGGGCCATCGTGGCCATCGAGCGGTCATCCTTGACGCTCAGGGGCTCCGGGTTCGCGGACACACCCTCGAACGGTGGCTTCTTATCAGTGGAAGTGATCGTCAAAACCTCGCCTTGTCTTTCGGGCAGATACATGCGTGTCGGGGACACGCACTCAAATATTACCGGCTGGTCGCCGCAAAAGGGGATGCATTCCCCCAAACAATGTCACGGAAGTCGTTTCCGGGCCAAGGGGACCTCGGCGCCTCAATGCTCGGGCGCCGCCGTCAGGAAGTCGATGATGTGCTCGACCGGCCCCAGGATCCCCGGATCGAGGTCGGCGTAGGTGTTCACGCTCGCGAGGATCTTTTTCCACGCTCTGGCCCGCTGTGCAGGTGTCTCGTGGGGCCAACCGATGCGACGCAGGATTCCGGTCTTCCAGTCTTCGCCGCGAGGCACGGACGGCCACTCGCGCAGGCCCACCGCCTTGGGCTTGACCGATTCCCACACGTCCACGTAGGGATGACCCACGAACAGCACATTCCCCTGGGCCCCGGCCAGTTTCATGGCTTGGTCGGCCAACCGCGACTCCTTGCTTCCCTCGACCAGATGGTCCGCCAGGATTCCGAGGCGTCTTTGAGGGGAGGGCGCGAATTCTTCGATGATTTCTTCGACGTGGTCCAGGCCGTGCATGGGCTCGACGACGATGCCTTCGATCCTGAGATCGTCTCCCCAGACCTTCTCGATTAGCTCGGCGTCGTGGAGCCCCTCGACCAGCATGCGGGAAGCCCGCGCCGTACGGGCTTTGGCCCCGGGCACCGCCACCGAACCGGACCGGGTGCGCCCCGGCGTCGTCGTCTTCTTCGGCCGCGGGACCACCAGACGCACCGGCTCGCCTTCATACAGGAACCCGTCACCGAGCGGAAAGGACCGTACGGCGCCGTGCCGGTCCTCGAGGCCGACGACGCGCTGACCGCCCACGGACTGCAGGGACACCGCCGCACCCACCCAGCCGGATTGGACCTCTTCGATGACCATTCCCTGCCTGACCTCGAGATCCCGCGGCTCAGGGGGACGGTGGCTCAACCCCGCGCTGCCGAGGTCCTGGGGCCCCCATCCGTAGCGGTCCATGCGCTTCTCCTTGTGTGATGACGGTCCTGGATCGAGGACATAGGTACCGACCCAATATAGTCGCTCCGCCGAGAGCTGAGCACGCCGGAAGCGTTTTCCGACGGCGGTTTCGCGGCGTAGACTTAGCAGTCGAGCGCGGAGAGTGCCAGTGCACATGGCCCTCCGCCACCATGACCAGGACGAGCCAGTAGGGAGAGAGACCGTGAATCAGCCGCGCCGGCTCGACGTCCTGAGCGCGATCGTCGAGGACTACGTCCATTCGCGGGAGCCCGTCGGCTCCAAAGCATTAGTCGATCGGCATCGGCTCGGCGTCTCCAGCGCTACCGTTCGCAATGACATGGCAGCCCTGGAAGAAGCGGGCATGATCATGGCGCCCCATGCGAGTGCCGGGAGGATCCCCACCGACAAGGGATACCGGGCATTCGTCGACCAGATCGCGTCGGTCAAACCGCTGTCCGTGGCGGAACGTCGTGCGATCTCGAGCTTCCTGGATTCCTCCGACGACGTCGACCAGATGATGGAGAAGACGGTCAGGCTGTTGTCGCAGCTGACCCGCCAAGTTGCTCTCGTCCAGTATCCGACCAGGACCGGTGCCCGCGTTCGTCACCTGGAGCTGGTGACCATGGCGCCGAAATTCGTTCTCGTCGTGATGATCACCACTCGTGGCGGAGTCGGGCAGCGTGTGGTCGAGGTCCCGGAGGACCTGACTGAGGAAACGCTCAAGACCATGCGCGCGCAGTTCCTCGACGCCATCCTGGACCAACCCGTCGGCGAACTCGAGGAAGCACTGGTCCCGGCCGTGACCAGATGTGAGCCGATGCACCAGAAATCCGCCGCGATCCTGGCCGGAATGGTGACTATCCTGGGTCGGAACGAACAGGAGGAAAGGCTGCTCATGGCAGGCACCTCCTATCTGGCCGAATCCACCGAGGACTTCAATCGCAACATCGCCCCGATCCTCGATGTCCTGGAAGAACAGGTCGTGATGTTGCGGTTGCTCTCCGAGATCGACGACGACGCCCGTGGCGTCTCCGTGAGGATCGGGAGGGAAAACGCGGAAAGCCCATTGTCGGACGCGTCGGTGGTGGCCACCGGGTACGGGCCGCAACTTGCCTCGAAATTGGGCGTCGTCGGACCGACTCGCATGGATTATCCGGGAACAATGTCCGCGGTGAGGGCCGTCGCGCGGTACCTCTCCCGCATCCTGCACGAATAAATCGGCACGCACAGCCGTTGACGAATTGGAACCCACGCGGTGCCCACCGCAGATCAAGGAAGTTCAGTGAGCGACCACTACCAGACCCTCGGCGTCTCCAGGGACGCCAGCCCGGAAGAGATCAAAAAGGCGTATCGCAAGAAGGCGAGAACGCTCCACCCGGACGTGAACCCCTCGCCGGAGGCCGCTGAGGAATTCAAGCGGGTCTCGCACGCCCATGACGTTCTCTCCGACCCGGACAAGCGACGCGTCTACGACGCGACCGGAAACGAGAACGGAAACAATACCGGCTTCGGCGGCGGATTCCCGGGCAGCGGATTCGGATTCTCGGACATCTTCGAGACCTTCTTCCAGGGCGCCGGTGGCGCCCGGGGACCGGAGAGCAGGGTCCGTCAGGGTCAGGACGCACTGATCAACGTTCGGGTCAGCCTCCGCGATGCCGTGTTCGGAACCGAGAAGGAGGTCACGGTGGACACCGCCGTGACGTGCACGCTGTGCGAGGGCCAGGGAACCGAGAAGGGGACCGAGCCCGAGACCTGCGACGTCTGCCACGGCCAGGGGCACATTCAGCGCCAGGTCCAGTCCATTCTGGGCAACGTGGTCACCACCGCCGAATGCCCGAGCTGCCGCGGTTTCGGAACCGTCATCAAGCATCCTTGCCCCGAGTGCTACGGCGAGGGACGCGTTCGCCAGCGCAAGCCCCTGACCCTCAAGATTCCGGCGGGCGTCGCGACCGGCACCCGCATCCGTCTGGGAGGCCAAGGCGAGGCCGGAACGGGTGGCGGGCCGAATGGCGACCTCTACGTCGAACTGCGGGTCAACCCGGACGAAACCTTCACCCGCGAGGGCGACGACCTCCACGCCACGATGACGGTGCCCATGACCGCGGCCGCCCTCGGCACGACCATCAGCCTCGAGACCTTCGACGGCCCTCAGGACGTCACGGTCAAGCCCGGTACGCAGACCGGCCAGACCACTACGCTCCGCGACCTGGGCGTGACCAAGTTGCGCGGCAACGGCCGCGGCAACGTCGTGGTGCACTTCGACGTCGAGACCCCGTCGAAGTTGAACGACGAACAGCGCGAGCTTCTGAAGCGGCTGGCCGAGTTGCGTGGGGAGGACGACGCCGTCGGCGAGACTCTGCAGAACACCGGCCAGGGGTTCTTCTCCCGCCTGCGCGACCGCTTCCAGGACTAGAGGCACGCCGTGACGCATCCGGTTTTCTACATCGATCCCGAGTCCCTCGTGGCCTTGGCCCCGGGGGACCGGTTCGAGCTGACGGGAGACGAAGGCCATCACGCCAAGACGGTCAAACGACTCGGGGCGGGCGAGGCCCTCGACCTGGTCGACGGCGAGGGGCGGCGCATCGTCGGTACCGTGAGCGAGATCCTCCAGGACGGACTCGCGATCACCGTCGAGGAGGGACCCGAACGGGACCCGCGGAGTCCGGTGATTCTCGTACAGGCCCTCGCCAAGGGCGACCGGGATCTGATGGCCGTGGAAATGGCGACCGAGCTGGGCGTCCGAGCCATTGTCCCGTGGCAGGCAGACCGCAGCATCGTGAGGTGGAAACAGGACCGCGCCGCCAAGGCACACGCGAAATGGGCCAAGACCACGAAGGCCGCCGCGAAGCAGGCCCGGCGTTCGCTGGTACCTGATGTCGACCACCTGGTCTCGACCGCCCAGTTGGCGCGGGCCGTCGGTCCCGAGGACTCGATGATCGTTCTCCACGAGCAGGCCGGGCAGAGTCTTCTCGCTGTATTGGACGACCTGCAGGTCTCGCGCGGCTTCTCAGGAGACGGACGTTTGTTCGTCGTCGTCGGCCCGGAAGGTGGGATCGGTCCGGAAGAACTTCGGAGCCTCGAATCCGTCGGTGCCCGAACCGCAGTTCTGGGTCACGACGTCCTGAGGAGCTCCACGGCCGGGGCGGCGGCGATCGCGGTGATCAACGCCGTGACCGGCCTGTGGCAGTGACAGCCGTCTACTTGTTGACCGTGAACTGGTGGTCGTCGTAGAGACTGACCTCCTGATCCGATACGGCCAGCCCGGGGTCCTTGAGGTCCTCGGTCTTGATGTAGATCCGGATCGTGTAGTCTCCCTCGGCCAGGTTTCGGCTGAACTGAATCTCCTGGAGCCCGGAGTCGTCGCCGGAGAGATCTTCCGATCCTGCCGCGACTTCGGAACCATTCTTGCGGATGTCCCAGTAGACCCGGGACGCCACATTGGTGGCCACCATTTTGACCGTGGTCGTGGTGCCGAATACGGAATTCTGCTCCGGATCGATGATCCACAGCGGGGCCGCGACGGCTTCGTCCCTGACGACGGTCTGGCCCAGCGTCTGATTTCCGAATTTGTATCCGCGGTGCCCGTCGACCAGCACGATGACCTTGGTGCTGGGCCCGGCATCCGAGATTCCGCCCACGGCGGCTGAGGCGGTCGCGGTGTACACCAGTTGCTGCACGGCCAGGTTGGCCTCGTCGGCAGATATCGAGTGGTCGAAGGCGTCGGAGGACAGGTCCAGCGTCAGGGTTCCGTCCTTCGACATGGAGGATCCGACCGAGCTCGCGGGATTCCATGGGTTGTGGTAGTCGGGGTCGCGAGGCTGGACCCGTGTCAGCATGGACACCGCGGTCGCCACGACGTCGCCCCTCGACGCGGCGTCGTCCGCCTTGTAGTCGTGATATTCCCGGTAGAGGAACGAGGATTTGCCGGTGGCGCCGATCCAGTACAGCGGAACCTTGAGGGCCGACGGCGAGGCCTCCGAGGTCGGGGACGCCGATTCTTCGGACTCACCCACCTGGTTCGCGGCATCGAGCAAACCACAACCGCTCAGCACACTGGGGAGCACGAAGAGGCCCGCGACAACCCCGGCGGCGGGGCGCCATGCGCGTGAGATCATGTCCTCGGCCTCCAGATCAGGTCGCGGCCTCTGGGCCGCGGGGTCCGTGGGTCCAGTCTACGGTGTCGGGTGGTATCCGGGTGGCCTCGGTGTGTTCCGAGCCCGTCGCTCAGCTGTCAGAGGAGACTCGTGGTGACCCTGACTCGGGACCGGTAGTCTGGAACAATCACCGGATCCCCAGCACGGCGGGTTCGCAACCCTTTGAAGGAGAGGTTATTCCGCATTTGATGACAGCATCCACACCAGGTTCTTCTCGCCCCCTGTCCGTTTCGAGGAGTTACACGTTCCGAAGCCGAGAGTCGATGGTGGAGGTCCTCGGACCGCAGGATTCGTCGTTGCTGATCATCGAGCAGTCCTTCACGGAGGTCTCCGTGGCGGCCAAGGAACTCGACGTCGTTGTCACCGGCCCCTCGGCGCAGGTCGACCTGGTCATTCGGCTCTTCGAGGAATTGGAGGTCCTGTCTTCCCAGGAAGGTGTGATCAGTGCTGAGGTCGTCAAACGACTGGTGGACTTGCTGATCAAGAACATGTCGGCGGCCTCTCCGAGCATGACCCAGAACATTCTTTCTTCTCGCGGACGCAAGATCCGACCGAAGACCCTCAACCAGTCCAAGTACGTCGAGGCCATCGACTCGAACACCATCGTCTTCGGCATCGGGCCTGCGGGCACGGGCAAGACGTATTTGGCCATGGCCAAGGCCGTGCAGGCCCTTCAGTCGAAAGAAGTCAACCGCATCATCCTCACCCGTCCGGCCGTGGAAGCGGGGGAGAACCTCGGGTTCCTGCCGGGCAGTCTCAATGAGAAGATCGACCCCTACCTCCGGCCGCTCTACGATGCGCTGCACGACATGATGGAACCCGAATCCATCCCGCGCCTGATGGAGGCCGGAACCATTGAGGTGGCACCCCTGGCGTACATGCGTGGTCGCACCCTGAATGATGCGTTCGTGATCCTGGACGAGGCCCAGAACACCACGGCCGAGCAGATGAAGATGTTCCTGACGCGCCTGGGGTTCGGTTCCAAGATCGTTGTGACCGGAGATGTGACCCAGGTCGATTTGCCGACCGGTTCGGCGTCGGGGTTGCGGCAGGTGCGCAACATTCTGAACGACGTCGAGGACATCCACTTCTCGCAGCTCGAGGCCGTCGACGTCGTTCGGCACCAGCTCGTGAGCGACATCGTGACGGCTTACGGGCAGTGGGAGGATCAGCAGCAGTCCGTGTCCCACCGACGGTCGGGAGGCCGCCGTGAGCGGCGCGGAACGGACTCGCAGCGGGATCACCGTCCGGAAGGAGACGCGCAGTGAACGCCGACCAGGCTGACGCGGAGGAAAGGTTGCCGTTCGTCGAGATAGAAGCCTCCGAACCTGAGACCCCGGCGGAGGAGACCGCCTTCGCCGAGGCAGATCTTGCACAATTGCGGGCCTTGGTCGCTTTTGCCTTCGACGCATTGCACGTGTCTGCCCGTACCGAGGCTTCGGTGGCCCTGGTCGGGGAAGCAGAGATGGAAGAGCTCCACCTCCGTTGGATGGATCTGGCCGGACCGACGGACGTCATGTCCTTCCCGATGGACGAGATGCGTCCCGGTTCCCCGGACCAACCGGCCGAGGGCACGTTGGGCGACATCGCGGTGTGCCCCACGGTCGCGTCCCGCCAGGCACAGGCCGCAGGCCACAGTACGGCCGACGAACTGTGCCTGCTCACGGTGCACGGTATCCTGCACTGCCTGGGCTACGACCACGGCACCCGTGACGAGGAAAAAGAAATGTTCGCTCTCCAGCGCGGGATCCTCGAAGAATTCCTGGGCCACGCGGCACCCGTGGAAACGAGGCACTGACCAGGCATGATCACGGCACTTCTCGCCTTGGCGACACTGCTGCTGCTGGGCGTCGCTTTCGTCCTGACAGCCGCGGAATCAGCTTTCACCTACCTGCCTCGACACGATGCCGAAAAGGCCTCGCAGGCCGACGCGCGTCGGAGCCTGAAAAAGGTTCTCGAGGATCCCCGACCCTGCATGCACGCCCTGAGGTTCGCCCGCATTTTCTGCGAGTCCCTGGTCTCGGTGATTCTGACGATCCTGTTCCTGCAATTCATCCCGATGGTGTGGCTCTCCGCGCTGATCGCCGTCGTGATTGCAACGTTGCTCGGATTCGTGCTGATCGGGGTTTCGCCCCGCCACGTCGGACGATCGCATCCGTTGACCGTTGCCGCGAGAACTTCAGGGTTCCTTCTGGTGATTACCGCAATTCTGGGCCCACTGCCTCGATGGCTCATGCGTGGCGGATCGGCATTCTCGCAGCCCGAGGACGAGAACGCGGGGTTCTTCACGGAAGAAGAATTGCGCGAATTCGTCGACCGGGCCAGCGGGACGGACGTCATCGAGGACAGCGAGGCGGCGATGCTGCATTCGATCTTCGAACTGGACGACACCCGTATCCGCGCGGTCATGGTCCCTCGGACGGACACCGTGACGTTCGACCTGGACGACACCGTGGAGAACGCCCTCAATCTGTTTCTCCGTTCGGGTTACTCCCGTATACCGGTTCTTGGCGAGGATTTCGACGACGTCCGGGGCTTTCTGTACCTCAAGGACGTTGCGGAGGCCATCCTGCCCCGGCAGGACCGTCGGACCGGGGCAAGCGTTCAGGTGTTGCTCAGGCCGGCGCGATTCGTCCCGGAGTCCCAGAAGGTTTCGGAGCTGCTTCCCCAAATGCAGAGGGAAGGCACTCACGTGGCCGTCGTCGTCGACGAATACGGCGGAACGGCCGGGTTGGTCACGCTCGAGGATCTGATCGAGGAGCTGGTCGGGGAGATCGTGGACGAGTACGACACGGTCGAACCGGAGGTGACACCCGAAGGCGACGCGTACCGTGTCTCGGCCCGCATGAGCGTCGGGGACCTCGGCGAACTGTTCGATATCGACCTCGAGGACGACGACGTCGACTCCGTCGGGGGCCTTCTGGCCAAGGCGCTGGGACGAGTCCCGATCGTCGGATCGACCGCCGCGATCTACGGGATCCGGCTCAAAGCGGTTAAACTCGAAGGACGGCGGAACCGGGTCGGCACCGTGCTCGCGTGGCGGGAACCCTCGGAGGAAGACAGCGACGGGCAGGAGACCCCGGAGGAATGAACATGGAATTTGCAAGCGTACCGGAGGACTACGTCGCCGGATTCGCCGTCCTGGTGGGTCGACCGAACGCGGGAAAATCCACGTTGACCAATGCACTGGTAGGTCAGAAGGTCGCGATCACATCGAACCGACCCCAGACGACCCGTCACACGATTCGCGGCATCGTGCACCGGGAGCACTCGCAACTGATCCTGATCGACACGCCAGGACTGCACCGTCCCCGCACCCTCTTGGGCGAGCGTCTGAACGACCTCGTTGCCGAGACGCTGTCCGAGGTGGACGTCATCGGTTTCTGCATCCCTGCCGACGAGAAGATCGGTCCCGGCGATCGGTACATTGCCGCCCAACTCGCGGCGGCAGGCAACAAGCCGATCGTCGCCATCGTGACGAAGGCCGACAAGGTCCCTTCCGACCGTCTTGCCGAACAGCTCATCGCCGTCACGGCCCTCGGCAATGAGGTCATGACGGCCGAAAGACGCGCCCGCGCAGAGCGTGCCCAGCGTCAGTCCCGTCGTCGCGGGCGAACAACGGTCGACGTTCGCGCCGAACAGACCATGGACGCCGTCTCGTCCTCGCAGCCCGCCGACGACGGCCAGGGCGGCTGGGCCGACATCATTCCGGTCTCGGCGGTCAAGGACTACCAGGTCGACGGCGTGTCCGAGGTCCTGAGCCACCACCTGCCAGATTCTCCGCCGCTCTACCCCGATGGTGACCTCACCGATGAGCCCGAGGCCGTGATGGTCGGCGAACTCGTCCGTGAGGCCGCACTCGAGGGAGTCCGCGACGAGTTGCCCCATTCCGTGGCCGTCACCGTGGAAGAAATGAACGACCGCGAGGGCCGTCCCGAGGACGACCCCATGGTGGATGTCCACGTGAACCTCTTCGTGGAGCGGGATTCCCAGAAAGCGATCATCATCGGCAAAGGCGGGTCGCGGTTGCGCGAGATCGGAACCAAGGCGCGGCAAGGTATCGAGCCGTTGTTGGGCGCCAAAGTCTATCTGAGCATCCACGTCAAGGTGGCCAAGGATTGGCAACGTGATCCGAGGGCCCTGGGACGGCTCGGCTTCTAGCACATTCACACGGAAGAGGAAGAAAACTCTGCGCGGAAGGGTTGGGAATCTGACGACCCGGCCCCGTACAGTGTCTTAAGAATTTTGAGGCCTTTTCGAGAGGAATGTTTGTGCCCCAGTCGCCCGAGACATCGAATGAAGCGCGAACGCCGCGCGTCGATCCCCGCGGTCGCCACTACAAGAACCGTGCGCAGAAGTCGAAGCGTGGCCTCTGGCTCTCGCTGTGCTGCGTAGGCTTGTTGATCGTCGTCATGGGCGCTGGCGGCTTTGCCGCAATGCGTTTGCGGTCCAACGTCTCGACCGAAGCGTTGAATCTGGGCTCGGGGATGAATGGCGACAAGGAGCTCTCGGACGGTCCTCTGGACATCCTCGTGATCGGTTCGGACACCCGTACGGGCAACAACGGAGACTACGGAGACCAAGCGGACGCCGAAGGCGGCGCCAGGTCCGACGTCATGATGTTGATGCAGATCAGCGAAGACCACAAGAAGGTCAACGTCCTGTCCTTCCCTCGCGATCTCATGGTGGACATTCCGCAGTGCAAGGGCTCCGACGGAAAGACGTACCCGCCGTCCGAGGACACCCAGATCAACGAGTCCCTCAACAACGGGGGACCGGGGTGCACCGTGGCGACGATCAACAAGATCACCGGCGTCAATATCGACCACTTCATGCTCGTTGACTTCAACGCGGTCAAGCAGCTCAGCACGGTCGTGGGAGGCGTCAACGTGTGCGTGACGCGACCCGTCAAGGACGAGTACTCGGGATTGGACCTTCCGGCGGGACATTCCGATGTCAAGGGCGAGCAGGCACTGTCCTTCTTGCGGTCGCGTCATGGTTTCGGCGACGGGTCCGATACCAGCCGCATCCAGGCCCAGCAGGGCTTCCTGGCTTCCCTCATGAGGAAGGTCAAGGAGCAGGGAACGCTGTCGAACCCCGGCAAGATGTACGGCATTGCGGAAGCCATCACGCAGAACGTCACCGTGGACAACGGGTTCACGGATCCTGCGACCTTCGTCGACATCGGAAAGATTCTCTCGGGCGTGGATCTGTCCGACATCGTCTTCGCGACTGCGCCGACCGAGCCGTACGTCAATGACGAGAACAAGCTGCAGCTGTCCGCCGAGTCCGATCAGGTGTTCAAGACGCTCCAGAAGGACGGATCGCTGGCCGACAAGAACGACGACTCTTCCCAGGGCGGGGGAGACGAGGAAAAAAAGGACATCGACCGTTCCGCACCGGTTGCGATGACGGATGCTTCGGGTACCGAGGGCCGGGCCAAGTCCCTGAGCGGCAAGGTCGAGGAGATGGGATACTCCAACGTGACCTACCAGGACCTGGGGCAACCGTCGGAGTCCACGACCATCCAGTACGCCCCCGGCTACCAGGATCAGGCCCAGGAGATCGCCAACAAGTTCGGAGTCTCCCAGGACCAGGTGGTTGAGAGCTCCGCGATCTCGGGTATCGGCGTGACGGTAGGCCAGGACTTCACGTCCGGGGATACCGTCAAGAAGGACGATTCCTCGATCGTGGGCGGCGCCAACGGGCAGACCGCTGATCAGCAGACCTGCCAGCAGACGTTCTCCTACTGATCCCCGCCGACACCGACCCGGCCCCGCGACGTCCACATTGTGGGACGGCACGGGGCCGGTCGCGCGTGGCGTCCCAGGCGAGTGATACTTTGATTCTCGTGAGTCATACAACAATGAACCTCCTCCTTATGTGCCGCAGCGAGGCCTCGTAATCCCACAAGGCCGACACCTCGCTGCGGAGGTCAGTTGCGCCGGCCGCAACCCCTGAACACATTTTCGAGAGGTCACTCATGTTGATTCACCCGCAGAAGTCCTCGGGCATGCCGATCCACAAATATCGCCCGTACCACGAGGAAATTTCCGTCAGCCTTCCTGACCGCACCTGGCCGGACAAGGTCATGACGCACGCGCCCCGCTGGTGCGCCGTCGATCTCCGTGATGGGAACCAGGCCCTGGTCGATCCCATGGACACGGACCGAAAGCTGACGATGTTCAACCTGCTCGTCGCTATGGGGTACAAGGAGATCGAGGTGGGTTTCCCGGCCGCCTCACAGACCGACTTCAATTTCGTGCGCACCCTGATCGAGGACCATTACATCCCCGACGACGTCACGATCCAGGTTCTGACCCAGTGCCGTGAGCATTTGATCGAAAGGACCTACGAGGCCATCGAGGGAGCACCCTCGGCCATCGTGCACTTCTACAACTCGACGTCGGTGCTCCAGCGCCGCGTGGTGTTCAAGGAGTCGCAGGACGGTATCATGGACATCGCGCTGAACGGTGCCCGCATGTGCACCAAGTACGAAGAACAGTTGAGCACCCCGGTTCCGATCACGTACCAGTACTCGCCGGAGTCCTACACGGGCACCGAGGTCGAGTACGCGGCACGTGTTGCCAACGCCGTCACCCATGAGCTGGGTATCGGCGACGACCGCCAGGTGATCATCAACCTGCCTGCCACCGTGGAGATGGCGACACCGAACGTGTACGCCGATTCGATCGAGTGGATGAACCGGAACCTGGACAACAGGGACAACGTCATTCTCTCGCTCCACCCTCACAACGACCGGGGCACGGGCATTGCCGCCGCCGAGTTGGGCTTTTTGGCCGGTGCGGACCGGATCGAGGGTTGCCTGTTCGGTAATGGCGAGCGTACCGGCAACGTCGACTTGGTCACGCTGGGCCTGAATTTGTTCACGCAGGGCATCGACCCGCAGATTGACTTCTCGAACATCGAGGAAATTCGTCAGACCGTCGAATACTGCAACCAGATCAAGGTCCACGAGCGGTCGCCGTACGGCGGTGACCTGGTCTTCACGGCCTTCTCGGGATCGCACCAGGACGCCATCAAGAAGGGCTTCGAGGCCATGGAGGCCGATGCGAAGACCAAGGACCAGAAGGTCGAGGAGACCGAATGGGCGGTCCCGTACCTGCCCATCGATCCCATGGACTTGGGTCGGAACTACGAGGCCGTGATCCGAGTGAACTCCCAGTCGGGCAAGGGCGGTGTCGCATACCTGCTCAAGCAGCAGAAGGGCCTGGACATGCCCAAGCGGGCTCAGGTCGAGTTCTCGGGCGTCGTGCAGAATCGCACCGACAGCGAGGGCGGCGAAATCACCAGCGTCGCCCTGTGGGATATCTTCAAGGACGAGTACTTGCCCGCCGAGGAAGACCATGGTGAACGTCGCTGGGGCAAGTTCCGCATCGCCTCGATGACCACAGAAGCCACGGATACCGGCGACACGACGCTGCGCATCAAGCTGGACGTCAACGACCGACAGGTCGAGCGTTCGGCGGTGGGCAATGGCCCGATTGACGCGCTCACGCGGATCCTGGCCCACGAGGGAGTCGACGTTCGCGTCATGGACTATTCGGAGCACGCGATGTCGGCGGGCGAGAATGCCCAGGCCGCGAGCTACGTCGAGGCCGCCGTCGGTGACAGGGTCCTGTGGGGCATCGGTATCGATGCCAACACCACTCGAGCCGGCCTGAAGGCACTCATCTCGGCCGTGAACAGGGCCCTCAGGTAAGAGATCCCGTCCTTGCAGGGCCCGCAGGACGACGTCGGAGGAGAACCTCGTGCCCACGGCGTCGTCCTGCTGCCCTCAGGGCGTGGGACAATGGGTCCGTGCCGACCACAACAGCTGCTTCCAGGACGTACCGAGAGACCGTGATCGTTCTCGGCACCTACCCTTTGGGAGAGTCGGACAGGATCGTCGTCTGCCTGTCGTCGGGCCACGGACTCCTTCGGGCCGTGGCCAAGGGCGTCCGCCGCAGCAGTTCCAAACTGGGAGCCCGTCTCGAGCCCTTCATGATCAGCGACGTGTCGCTGGTCCACGGGCGCAATCTGGATACGGTGACCCAGGCCGTGACCCGCAAGGCCTACGCCGCCCCGATCGTTGCGGACTACGATGCCTACACCCACGCCTCTGCGATCGCCGAGGTGGCTGAGTACGTGGCCCAGGGCGACGGCGAGACTGCCTCCGAAATCTTTGCCCTGACCGCGGGCGCTCTCTCGGCCCTGGCACGACGAACGCACGCCGCACAGGACGTGCTGAATTCCTACCTCGCACGGTCCATGCGGATCGCGGGCTGGTACATCGAGACGGAGGCCTGCGTGCGTTGCGGCACTCGGGACGGTCTTGTGTCATGGTCCATGGCCGGAGGAGGGATCGTCTGTACCGAATGTGCTCAAGCAGGGGACCGGCCCCTGAGCGGGGACATGATGCAGTACTTGCGTGGCGTCGCCACAGGGTCCTGGGAAGTTCTCCAAGGCATCGGGGATCCCACCGCGGGTCAGCGGGTCGGAGCCCTCCTGAGGCGTTATGTACAGTGGCACCTGGAACGCGAGTTCCGCTCTTTTGCTCTGCTCGAAAGGACCTCATGACCGCTCAGACCCCCTATCCGCACCCTTCCGGCCAGAGCGCACCGTCTATACCCCAGAAATTCGTTCCACGGCACGTGGCCGTCGTCATGGACGGCAATGGCAGGTGGGCCAACGAACGGGGGCTCCCGCGCAATGAGGGCCACAAAGCAGGGGAGCGGGCCCTCCTGGACGTCGTGGCCGGAGCGATCGAGATGGGAATACCTGTGGTGAGCGCGTATGCGTTCTCCACGGAGAATTGGAAGCGCTCCCTGGATGAGGTCAACTTCCTGATGACCTTCTGCGGGGATGTGCTGGAACGCCAACTCGAGACTTTGAAATCGTGGGGAGTCCGCATCCGATGGGCAGGACGTCGCCCCAAACTGTGGAAATCCGTCATCCGTCAGCTCGAGGTCTGCGAACGCGAGACGGCAGGCAACTCGGTCTGCACCCTGGTCATGTGCGTGAACTACGGGGGCCGGGCCGAGATCGCCGACGCCGCAGCCACGATCGCCGCCGATGCCGCGGCGGGAAAGATCAAACCGGGCCAGGTGAACGAGAAGACATTCGCCCGATACCTGGACGAACCGGACCTGCCGGACGTGGACATGTTCCTCAGGACATCGGGAGAGCAGAGATTCTCCAACTTCCTGTTGTGGCAGAGCGCCTATGCCGAGATGGTGTTCATGAACATCCTCTGGCCGGATGTCGATCGGTTGGTCCTCTGGGACGCCGTCGAAGAATATGCCCAACGGGATCGCAGATACGGGGGAGCCATCGATTCCGTATCCAAACCTAAAGTATAAGTTTAATCCGCATCCTTAAACTATAAGTTAACGTTCAACCATCCGTCGTGCGTTCAGGAGACGTCGTGGCCAAACTCTATCCAGCCTTTTTCAAAGCAGTGTTCACCCGCATGGACGCCGAGAAGGCACATGCTCTCGGTTTCGCTGCCATCAGGGCATGCCGGGCATCGGGCGTGTCTCGCATCCTCCGTCGCATCACCGCACCCGATCCGTCCCTGCGAACGGAAGCCATGGGCCTGACTTTCCCTTCGCCGTTCGGGCTGGCGGCGGGCTTCGACAAGGGAGCGACAGGGATCAACGCGCTGACCGATCTGGGATTCGGCCACGTGGAGGTGGGCACCGTGACGGGCCGACCCCAACCCGGAAATCCTCGTCCTCGTCTCCACCGCCTGATCAAGGACAAAGCCGTGATCAACCGGATGGGATTCAACAATGACGGCGCCGACCAGATCGGCCCTCGTCTCGCCGCCGCCCACGCGGACCTGTGGCACGACTACGAACGGGGCACCCGACCGATCGTCGGCGTCAACATCGGCAAGACCAAGGTGGTGCCGGTCGACGAAGCCATCGATGACTATCTCCACAGCACTCGAACCCTGGCGCCCCAGGCGGATTACCTTGCGGTCAACGTCAGCTCGCCGAACACGCCCGGCCTGCGCGATCTTCAGCACATCGATGCTCTCCGGCCGCTGCTGAGCGCCGTGTCGGAGGAAGCGGACAAGGCGGCGGGCCGGCATGTGCCCGTATTGGTCAAGATCGCCCCCGACCTGTCGGACGAGGACATCGCCGCGATTGCTGACCTGGCGGTCGAGCTCGGTCTCGAAGGAATCATTGCGACGAACACCACCATCCGGAGGGAAGGGCTTGGTCTCCGGTCAACAACCGAGGAGATCGAGTCGTGCGGTGCCGGTGGGCTGTCCGGGAAACCGGTGGCGGCGCGGTCATCGGAGCTCCTGGCGATGGTGCGGGAACGTGTGGGACCGGACATGACGATCATTTCGGTCGGGGGTGTCACCTCTGGCGACGACGTGGCAGAACGCCTCCGACAAGGCGCAACTCTGGTCCAGGGGTACACGGCTTTTCTCTACGAGGGGCCGTTCTGGGCCGCCACCATCAATCGGCGTCTCAAGAAGCAGATGAAGCACCGCGGACACTGACGATGAGGGCACCCGTGCACGACTGAGGGCGGCGGACCACTTCTTCGTGGTCCGCCGCCCTCAGCGCCGACAAGGATTGCCCAGGATCGATCAGGAGGGGTATTCCCCGCGCTTGACCTGGGGCTTCGGCATCCGCAACTTGCGAATCATCATGACCCTGTTGAACACGTACATGGCGGATCCCGGTTCGACCGAACCGAACTTGGCCACGACGAGTTTCTTGAGCTTTCGCCACAACAGGAAGAAATCGAGGATCCAGATCGCGATGAAGATCCACATGACGTAAATCGTGTACTGCTGGATCGGCAAGGGCATCACGAGCCCCAGCACGAAGATCACGATCAGAATGATGATGAAGTAGTCGCCGACGTTGAACCGGGCGTCGACGTAGTCGCGAACGTAGCGACGTTGCGGGCCGCGATCGCGAGCCGGAAGGTAACGGTCATCGCCGGTCTGCATCGCCTGGTTCTGGCGAAGGCGTGCTTCCCTGGCGGCTTCCCGTTCCTTCTGCTTCGCCTCCTTGCGGTCGTCGGGGACGAGAGGCCGTTTGCGCGCCGCCTCGCGCTCTCGGCGCGTGGGAGTGGGGCGGCCCTTGCCCTGAGGCATCGTCTGATCGGCAGAATTCATCGGCTCCGATGACTGATCTGCCGCGTCACTTGCGGCTGAGGATTTCTTCTTGCTTCCGAACACTCGACCAGGATACTTGATGGCGCGCCCTGTTATCTTCCGACCAGCCCGGAGCATACAGTGGCGCATATGGAGAAAAACGCTGAGAAGAGCACGAGCGAGGCAGCCAACCCTCAATCTTCGGTCACAACCGAGGTCAAGGCACACGTGGAGACGAATTTCGATGCCACACTCTCGACTCTCGAGGGATTGGTGTCCATCCCGTCGGTCGCCTGGGAAAGCCACGATCTCTCCCGCGTTCGGGAGAGCGCCGAACGCGTCGCGGAATTGGCCCGCAACGGCGGCTTCGACGACGTCGAGATCCTGACGGCTCCCAAGCCGGAGGGCGGCCAAGGCATGCCCGCCGTCGTCGCGAGAAAACACCCGAAGCCCGGATACCCCACGGTCCTGTTGTACGCACACCATGACGTCCAGCCCGTGGGCGATGGCGCCGACTGGAACACCGATCCCTGGGTCGCGACGCGACAGGGGGACCGGCTCTTCGGACGGGGCGCCGCGGATGACAAGGCCGGTCTGATGACCCACCTGGCATCGGTGCAAGCCGTCGATGACGTGCTCGGCGACGATCTCGGGATCGGCATCACTCTTTTCATCGAGGGCGAGGAAGAAGCGGGCTCGCCGAGTTTCGTGAACTTTCTCGAGATGTATCGGGACAAGCTGCAGGCGGATGTCATCGTAGTGGCAGATTCCTCGAACTGGCGGGCGGGAGTCCCTGCCCTGACCACGAGCCTGCGCGGTGTCATCTCCGGAACGATTACGGTGCGGACCCTGAACCATGCCCTGCATTCCGGAATGTTCGGTGGACCTCTGGTCGACGCGAACACGGCGATGGTCCGGCTCCTGGCCTCCTTGCACGACGACGACGGCGCCGTCGCAATCGAAGGACTGGTCCGGGGGCAGGAACCCGACCTCGACTACGCCGAGAAGGATTTCCGTGAGGACGCCGGTGCGCTGGAGGACTTCCGGCTGACGGGACGAGGCAGTATTTCGTCCCGACTCTGGAACCAGCCTGCCCTATCCGTGATCGGAATGGACATCACCTCGGTGGATCAGTCCTCGAACACGATGGCGGCCAGTACCCGCGCCCGCGTCAGCCTCAGACTGGCCCCTGGCCAGGATCCTCACGAAGCGCATCGACTCCTCGAAAAGCACTTGTCCGAGCACGCTCCGTGGGGGTCGACCGTGGAATACGACGGCGGCGAGGCAGGCCAGCCCTTCGAATCGGACGTGACCAGCGAACCTGCCCGTGCGGTGCTGGATTCCATGCGGGATGCGTGGGGCACCGACGCCGCGTTGATGGGCATGGGAGGATCCATCCCGTTCGTCGCGTCGCTGACCCGGACGTTCCCCGATGCGGCGATTCTCATCACGGGCATCGAGGATCCTGACACGCGGGCACACAGCGCCAACGAGTCTCTCTACATCCCCGATTTCCAGCGCGCCATCGAGTCCGAGGCGCTCTTCCTGTCCCGAATGAACGCAAAACTGTAGTCCCGGTCCACGTCTGGCGCGGGAATCCGTCCTGACCGCGGGCCCGACCGTCCTCGGCTTCTGCCGAGGAATAGATCCGCTGTCTGCGGGGTTACACTGGCCCAAGAGCAATGGCTAGGCTTGAGGCGAGCAGAAAGGCAGGTCGCGATATGACTGTTGCACCCGATACGAAGACCGAGATGCCGACTCACGGTGTGAATCTCACCGATGGCGCGGCGGAGAAGGTCCGCGCACTTCTGGAGCAGGAAGGACGCACGGATCTTCGACTGCGCGTCGCCGTCCAGCCCGGTGGTTGCTCGGGTCTCATCTACCAGCTGTACTTCGACGAGCGCGTGCTCGACGGCGACGCCGTACGCGATTTCAACGGCGTCGAGGTGATCGTTGATCGCATGAGCACCCCTTACCTCGAGGGCTCCACGATCGATTTCGAGGACACTATCCAGAAGCAAGGGTTCTCCATCGACAACCCGAATGCTCAGGGATCGTGCGCATGCGGTGACTCCTTCAACTGAGTGACATAGATCGCGTCCGGTCGATGCGTAATATGGCCCGGTAGTTCCCGGCAGGGGAACTGCCGGGCCATAGGCTTGTAGAAGTCGGTAATGCGGGCTCCAACACGCTCATGGCGGCCATGTCGAAGCTGAATCCCACTCCGTTTTCGGGGTACTGTGGTGACACACTGTCAGCGGGAATCCGCAGGTGCGAGTAAGCTCGTACCGAGACAGGAACGCTATGGCCCGACCACACATCAGCGGTGGGAGAGCGAGTGTTCATCACACGCACGGATATTAGAGGAAGGGCAGTCTGTGAGTTCGCAGAAACGAACCGGTAGCAGCCGCACCAAGGGCATCGTAGCCATTGGCGCGACCGCGGCCGCCACGCTGCTGTTGACGGGTTGTTCGGACACTGCCAAGGTCGGGTTCTTGCCGACCAAGCGCGGAACGACCGACAACGTCGACACGATCATGGATCTTTGGATCGGTTCCTGGGTCGCTGCACTGGCCGTTGGTCTTGTTACCTGGGGCCTCATGCTCTGGTGCATCATCGCGTACCGCCGCCGCAAGGGCGAGACCGGGTACCCGCGCCAGCTGGGTTACCACCTTCCTCTCGAAATCATGTACACGGTCATCCCGATTGTGTTGATCGTGAGCCTCTTCGCCTTCTCCGACAAAGCAGAGCGTTCCGTCGACAGCCGCTGGGACGATCCCGGCGTCACAGTCGAGGTCTACGGCAAGCAGTGGGCGTGGGACTTCAACTACCTGGACAGCGACACCTACACTTCGGGCACGCAGGCAGGTCTTGACGGCCAACCCGGCAAGGAAGACAAATTGCCGACCCTCTACCTGCCCGAGAACACCCAGGTTGAGCTCCAGCTCAAGTCCCGCGATGTGAACCACTCGTTCTGGGTGCCGGCATTCTTGCAGAAGATCGACACCATCCCGGGTCAGACCAACTACATGGACTTCAAGACCGGCGGCCCCGGTGACTATCAGGGCAAGTGCGCCGAGCTCTGCGGTGAGTACCACTCCGAGATGCTCTTCAACGTGAAGGTCGTGTCCCAGGCGGAATACGACCAGCACATGCAGGACCTCAAGGACCAGGGCAACAATGGCCGCCTGGGCGATGAGTACAACCGCAATCCCAACATGAACGAATCGAAGTAGGGGAGTACCGGTGTCAACACTCGAGTATTCAGCTGAAGAAACAACGGTTGCGCAACGCACCGTACCCCGCTCGCGGGGTCGGATCGTTGTCAGCTGGTTGACTTCGACCGACCACAAGACCATCGGGTACATGTACCTGATTTCGTCTTTCGTCTTCTTCCTTCTCGCAGGAATCATGGCGCTCGTGATGCGCCTTGAGCTTTTCGAGCCCGGAATGCAGATCCTGGAGACCAAGGAACAGTTCAACCAGCTGTTCACCATGCACGGCACCCTGATGCTGCTGATGTTCGGCACGCCCATGTTCATCGGCTTCGCGAACGTCATCGTGCCTCTGCAGATCGGTGCCCCCGACGTCGCCTTCCCGCGGCTCAACGCCCTGGCGTTCTGGTTCTTCCTCTTCGGCTCGCTGGTCGCCATCTCCGGCTTCATCACCCCGCAGGGCGCGGCATCCTTCGGTTGGTTCGCCTACGCGCCGTTGAACTCCACGACATACAGCCCCAGCGTGGGTGGTGACCTCTGGGTCTTCGGTCTCGCGCTCCAGGGCTTCGGCACCATCATGGGTGGCGTCAACTTCCTGACCACGATCCTGTGCATGCGTGCTCCGGGCATGACGATGTGGCGTATGCCGGTCTTCACGTGGACGACCCTGATTACCGCCATTCTGCTGATCATGATCTTCCCGCCGCTCGCGGCGGCGCTGTTCGCCCTCGGTATGGACCGCAGGCTCGGCGGCCACATCTTCGACGCTGAAAATGGTGGTGCGATGCTTTGGCAGCACCTCTTCTGGTTCTTCGGACACCCCGAGGTGTACGTCCTGGCGCTGCCATTCTTCGGCATTGTTTCGGAAATCATCCCCGTGTTCTCTCGGAAGCCCATCTTCGGGTACAAGGGCTTGGTCTACGCGACCATCGCGATTGCCGCGCTGTCCGTCACCGTGTGGGCCCACCACATGTACGTCACGGGTGCGGTCATGCTCCCATTCTTCTCCTTCATGACGATGATGATCGGCGTGCCCACGGGTGTGAAGTTCTTCAACTGGATCGGCACCATGTGGCAAGGCTCCATTACCTTCGAAACGCCCCTGTTGTGGATCTTCGGCTTCCTGCTGACCTTCCTGTTCGGCGGCGTCACCGGCATCATCCTCGCCACCCCGCCGTTGGACTTCCACCTCTCCGATTCCTACTTCGTGGTGGCCCACTTCCACTACACGGTGTTCGGTACGGTCGTGTTCTGTATGTTCGGCGGTCTCTACTTCTGGTGGCCGAAATTCACCGGCAAGATGCTCAACGAGCGTCTCGGCAAGATCCACTTCTGGTTGTTGTTCACGGGCTTCCACGCAACCTTCCTGATCCAGCACTGGCTGGGTGTGGACGGTATGCCTCGCCGTTACGCGGACTACATGCCCGAGGACGGATTCACCTGGATGAACCAGTTCTCCACGATCGGTGCGATGCTGTTGGCGGTCTCGATGTTGCCGTTCTTCTGGAACGTCTACATCACCACCCGCAATGGCAAGAAGGTCGAGGTCGACGATCCGTGGGGCTTCGGCAGCTCGCTGGAGTGGGCGACGTCGTGCCCGCCGCCTCGCCACAATTTCACGGCCCTGCCCAGGATCCGTTCCGAGCGTCCGGCCCTGGACCTGCACCATCCGGAGCTGTCCACCAACCACGATGTCGCCTCGGCAGCCCGCCAGGCCGCCACGGTCAACTCGTAGGAGGCACGTAGATGCGCGAAAATGCCATTCTGTTCTGGATCTTGTTCATCTTCTTGATTCCGGTAACGATCGTGTACGGATTCATGACGGGGTTCACCGAGTGGGTCGGCTTCCCGGCCCTGCTCCTGACGGCTTTGATGTCGGCTTTCCTCGGGTTCTTCTTCAGCTTCACCGCGAAGAAGCACCCGAACCAGCCGTCGGACAACCTCGATGGTGAGATCGTCGACGCCGCCGGCGACTATGGCTTCTACTCTCCCTGGAGCTGGTGGCCGTTGCTGTTGGCTATTGCTGCCGCGATCGGCGTCGTCGCGATGGCCATCGGTTGGTGGATGCTCATGCTGGCCGCACCGGTGGCGCTCATCGGCCTGGTCGGCTGGGTTTACGAGTACAGCCGCGGTAACCACGCCCACTAAGGTGATCACCGCACTGCGACTTATTAGATAGGAAAGAGCCCCGATCCGTACGAGGATCGGGGCTCTTTCCTATCCGAGTAACCGTGGATGCAAGCAACGGCGTACCATCACAGGCCATGGTCCGTGCCACACGGGGTGCGCCCTCATTCTGCCCGTCCGGGCGTGAGCGCATATGGCCCCTGACGTTCAGCGGCCACCGCCGCTGTGAAGAACCGGAACCACCCCGACATTGACCCTGCGTTGCCGACGCGTACACGCAATCAGCGGCACGTTCTCGTGGGTTTAGGACTCTGAGTCGTCCGCGCTCTTCGTGATCAGGTTTCCCCCGGACAGGACGATGATCAGGGCAGCGGTCGTCAGCCCGCAGGCCACCCACACCGGGCCGAGCAACCCGAAGCTTGATCCCAGCGCCAAGGCCCCCAGCGCGGGACCAGCAGCAGCTCCCATATTCAACGCCGTCGTGGCGTACGCCCCGGCCATGGTCGGTGCGCCCGAGGCAACATACAGGACGCGGGCAATGAGTGTGCTGCCTACTCCGAAAGACAGTACGCCTTGGATCAAGACCATCCCCATGAGGGCAACAGGATCGGCGGCGACGAGCGCGAGAACTGTCCATCCCATCAGCAACAGCGGTCCTCCAAGACAAAGGACAAGACCTGATCGAGTGTCCGACAGACGGCCGGACATCGATACGCCGATGAATGACCCGACGCCGAAAAGCACCAGGGTGACGGACACCCACGCTTCGGGTAGCCCGGCCAGATCGGTCACCACTGGCGCCAGGTAGGTGAAAACCGCGAAGGTTCCCGCGTTGACCAAAGCTGCAAGGGTCATGGCAAGAATGACCCGGATGTCGGTCAGCTGCCGGAGTTCGGTATGCAACTTCGGGGAGTCCGACGGGGGAGGATCCTGTTCGGTACCACCTGGTACTCCACGCACTACGCCGTAGAGGGCCGGCGCGCACAAGACGACAATCGCCCAGAACGTCATTCGCCAGCCCCCAAGCGAACCGAGCAGTGCTCCTGCGGGAACTCCAGCGACGGTGGCTATCGTCGTTCCGGAGAGCAGCACCGACAGCGCACGGCCCTTCTGCTGCTCTGGCACCACGGCGGTTGAGGCGCTCAGTGCTACGGCGAGAAATCCCGCGTTGGCGACAGCGCTCAGCACCCGGGACATGAGGAGGAGCGAGAACGCGGTTGTCATGGCCCCAACGCAATGACTGGCAGCGAAGAGCAGCAGGGTCACTGCCAGTGTGACCCGACGTGGCCAACTACGACTGAAGGCGGCCATGAGCGGCGCCCCGCCGATCATGCCCAGGGCAAAAGCGGAGCTGAGTAGTCCCGCGGTGCCCATCGGCACATCGAGATCGGCCGCGATGGCGGGCAGAATACCCGCGAGCATGAATTCTGAGGTGCCCATGACGAAAACGGCCAGGGCAAGCATGTAGAGAGCGAAAGGCATTGAATACTCCGAGATGAGATGACTGAAGATGACTCTTCTCGGACCACGGCCAACGCCCTGGAAGGGGTATGCGCGCGCCTTCAGGCGGCGGACAGCATATCTACATGTTCAAGGGGTTGGCGGTTGATCCGACAACCCCTGACTTGTCTGATTCGGGACTCTGCATGCCTCAGACTCTACACGCGGTGGCCCTCAGTGCTTCGCACGGTGGGTCATCATGGTCGGCTGACCTGGCAATCATGGTGATATCCCTGCCACCGAGCCCGCCGTCAGCGGAGTGTCGTCATGGGTAGGCTGGACCGATGGAGCAGCGAATATCACTCATCACACTGGCCACCTCGGATCTGGACGCGTCTCGACGGTTCTATGTCGACGGTCTCGGATGGGCCCCTGATCTGGAGGCCGACGACGTCCTGATGATGCGAGCCGGGGAGCATCTGATCTTGTCCCTGTGGCGTCAGGAAGCGTTCGAGGAGGAGGTTGGAGCTATTGCTCCGGGGCCGGGGCTTGCGCCACTCACACTCGCTCACAATGTTGGGTCAGCAGAGGAGGTTGATGGGGTCCTGCGAGCTGCCCGCGAGGCCGGCGCGCCCTTCGTGTCTGTGGCGGCCCATCGCGAGTGGGGCGGGTACAGCGGATATTTTGCCGACCCTGATGGGTACCGCTGGGAGATCGCTTGGGCACCTGGACCCGTCAATGACGCCGTCCTGCCTTGAGGCACGCAGTTCACGTCGTTCTCCCAAGGGCTCAGAAAGCACGAAAGCCCCGCCCCTGGCAGGGGGCGGGGCCTTCTCTCAGGCACTGTGTCCGACGCTCAGTGGCTACCGGATTCCAGCTCGTGGTGTTTGTGCGCTGCTTCCAGTTCCTCGGGCGAAACCGGGGCAACACGGTCTTCGAAGAAGAGGCGCGACAACCGGCCGCGAACCTTCTCACCACCGCTGATCTTGCCCTTCTTGTCCGGCTGAGCCGGGGAGACCACGGGCGAATTGAAGTTCACCAGGCGGTACCTGTCGTACTCATTGAGCGGTTCGTGGACCTCGATGAATTCACCGTGCGGCAACTGGACCACTCGGCCTGTTTCGATGCCATGAAGCACCAGTTCGCGGTCCTTGCGTTGCAGCGAGAGGCAGATTCTGCGAGTGATCTCGAAGGCGATGAACGGTCCAAAGAAGAAGAAGAACCGAAGCACATAGGCCACATCGTTCAGCGCCACATGGAAGTGGGTCGCAATGAGGTCAGAGCTCGCAGCCATCATCATGATGGAGTACCAGGTGACGCCCGCGACGCCCGCACCCGTCCGGAAAGGAGCGTTGCGAGGACGGTCCAGGATGTGGTGTTCGCGATTGTCCTTGGTGACCCAGCGCTCGAGCCAGGGCCAGGTGAAGAACAGACCCAGGAGGATTGCGGCCGGAACCATCGGAAGCAGAACTGCCAGGACCCAGGTTCCGCCGGCCTGGACCTGCCAGTGCCAGGGCCATGCACCGGGCATGAGGCGCAGGGCGCCGTCGACCCAACCGATGTACCAGTCGGGCTGCGTACCAGCCTGAACGGGGGAGGGATCGTAGGGGCCGTAGTTCCAGATCGCGTTGATCGTCACCGTGCCAGCCATGAGAGCAATGATTCCGAAGACCACGAAGAAGAACCCGCCGGCCTTGGCCGCGTACACCGGCCCCACGGGGAACCCGACCACGTTTTTCTCGGTACGGCCCGGGCCCGGGTACTGGGTGTGCTTGTGAACAACCACCATGAACAGGTGAGTGGCCACGGTCAGCAGGATCAGCGCGGGGATGATCATGATGTGCAACGTGTACAGGCGCCCGATGACGGCGTGACCCGGGAACTCGCCTCCGAAGAAGAACAGGGACAAGTGAGTGCCGACGAGGGGGATGGCCTTCATGACGCCGTCGATGATGCGCAGACCGTTGCCGGAGAGCACATCGTCAGGGAGGGAGTACCCGGTGAAGCCTGCCGCCATGGACAACACGAAGAGCATGCCACCGACAACCCAGTTCAGCTCACGAGGCCGACGGAACGCACCGGTGAAGAACACGCGCATCATGTGCACGGCAATGGCAACCACGAACATCAGCGCGGCCCAGTGATGAACCTGTCGCATGAACAGGCCGCCACGTATGTCGAATGAAATGTGCAATGCGGAAGCGTAGGCGGCCGACATCTCGACGCCCTTCATCGGGACATAGCTTCCGTCGTAGACCTTCGACGTCATCGAAGGGTCGAAGAAGAAGGTCAGGTACGTCCCGGACAGGATCAGGATCACGAGGCTGTAGAGAGCAACCTCGCCGAACATGAACGTCCAGTGGTCCGGGAAGATCTTCCGACCGAACTCGCGGACAATGCCGGACATGCCCACGCGAGTGTCCACAAAGTTTGCGATGCGCCCCGGGGTGGTCGAGGCCTGGTATTCGTTTACAGCATTAGACATGTTTAGGCCTCACTCGCCATCTCTTGCTTCTGCTTGCCCCGCTCCCAGTAGGCCGGGCCGACCGGCTCGTGGAAGTCGCTGCGCGCCACGAGGTATCCCTCGGAATCGACGGTGATCGGCAACTGGGGCAGAGCGTGCGCGGCGGGGCCGAACACGACAGCGCATTCGTTGGCCGCGTCGAACGTGGACTGGTGGCACGGGCACAACAAGTGGTGCGTGCGCTGCTCGTACAGGGCGATGGGACAACCGACGTGGGTGCACACCTTGGAGTAGGCGATGATCCCGTCGACGTTCCAATCCTTGCGGTCATCGGACACATGGAGCTCTTCGGGATCCATGCGCATCAGCAAAACCACTGCCTTGGCCTTCTCCTCGAGGTATCCGTCCTCATGGGAAATGTCCAAGATGTTTTCCGGCAAGACGTGGTAAGCGGAGCCCAAGGTGACATCCGAGGCCTTGATGGGAGTCCCGGAGGGGTCACGGACCAGCCGGACACCCTTGTCCCACAATGTGTGCGAGAGAACCTTGGGATCGATGGGGCCGAGCTCGCGGAACAGCGTGATGAAAGTCAGTGGCGCAAGAATGATCGCGCCGATCATCGTGTTGCGCAGCAACGGACGGCGCTTGATCCCGGACTCGTCGATGATCGTCTCGACGATCTCCTGAGCAGAAGCCCTGGATTCTTCCGAGCTGATCTCGTGGCGCATCTCGACCATTTCGTGGTCGGGCATCAGGGTACGAGCCCACTGCACGATTCCGATGCCGATACCGAACATCGTGCACGCAATGCCGAGGCCGAGCAACAGGTTCTGGAGCCGAAGGTTGCTGGTCGGATCCGGATTGTTCACGTTGAACATGTCCCCGTCCGCCTTGATGGCGAAGAAGCCGATCCAGAATACGAACGCTCCGACGATAGACAGGATGAAGAGCCAGGAGACCTGGCGTTCGGCGCGCTTGGCGCGCTTGGGGTCCAGATCGGTCAGACGCGGTTCGTGGTGAGGGAGACCGGGATCCGGGAATTGTTCCTGATTCTGGTCTCCTGAGGTAGCAACGGCGCCGGAACGCTCCGGTGCTCCGTCACGATGGTTGCCCATGTGATCCTCTAACTTCCTTGGTACGAGCTGCTGGTAGGTGTGTGATGCGCGGTCGGGCTTACGCGGACCGCGAGGTCAGCCACACGGTGAAACCGATGACCAGACCCAGACCAATGGTCCAGATGAACAGGCCCTCCGACACGGGGCCGAGCGAGCCGAGCGCCAGACCGCCGGGGGAGCTGTTGCTCTCCTGAGCCTTCAGGTAGGTAATGACGTCACGCTTTTCATCCGGGGTGATGTTGGCGTCGTTGAACACCGGCATGTTCTGAGGACCGGTTTCCATGGCCTCGTAGATGTGCTCCTCGGAGACATTCATGAGGGTGGGAGCGAACTTGCCGCGCGTCAGCGCACCGCCGGAGCCCGCCGCGTTGTGGCACATTGCGCAGTTCGCGAGGAACACCTTGGCGCCGTTGGCGGCATCTCCCTTGCTGGTGTCCAGGGATTCCTTGTCCGGAACTCCGGGACCGGCACCGAGGGAAGCGACGTAGGAGGACAGCTGCTTGGTCTGATCGTCAGTGAACTGACCCGGCTTGATCTGAGCCTGAGTGCCCTGCATCTGCATGGGCATACGTCCTGTTCCGACCTGGAAGTCAACCGCAGCGGCGCCGACGCCGACCAGCGACGGGCCGTTGTCGGTGCCCTCGCCGCTGGTTCCGTGGCAGGTTGCGCAGTTCGACTGGAACAGCTTCTGTCCTGCGGCGATGTCGTCGGCAGTGTAGTTCTGTTCCGAGTCGGCCTTGGCCTGATTGGTGGCGGAGGCAACTGCATAGAGGCCACCAGTCAGGACGAGGGCGACAGCCAACAGAATAATGGCCGCCAGCGGGTGACGCCGCTTCTGGGAGAGTGCCTTCACGTCAAGAGTTCCTTTGTCTGTGTGTGATTGATGTGTGGGCGGGCGATCCGCGGAGCTACTTCACGAAGTAGACCACGATGAACAGCACGATCCAGACCACATCGACGAAGTGCCAGTAATAGGAAACCACGATCGCCGAGGTTGCCTCGTAGTGTCCGAATCGCTTGGCGACGTACGCGCGTCCAATGATGAAGAGGAACGCGATCAAACCGGCGGTCACGTGCAATGCGTGGAAGCCTGTCGTGATGTAGAACGCCGAACCATAGGCGCTGGCCGCGATGGAAACGCCTTCGGAGACCAAGGTCGCGTACTCCATGGCCTGGACACTGACGAAGAAGGCGCCCATGACGAAGGTCAGGAGGAACCACTCAACCATGCCCCACTGGCCGACCTGGAAGATCGATCCTGTGCGACGGGCCTTGAGCTGCTCGGCCTTGAACACGCCGAACTGGCAGGTGACCGAGCTCAGGACGAGCACGATCGTGTTCGTCAGGGCCAGCGGGATATTCAGGTGGTGAGTGTTCTCCGCCCACACGTCGGGCGACGTGGCCCGCAGGGTGAAGTACATGGCAAACAGTCCGGCAAAGAACATCAGCTCACTCGCGAGCCATACCACCGTGCCGACGGACACGATGTTGGGGCGATTGAGCGTCGGTTGTGCCGACTTACTGGGAGTATGGGTTGCAGTTGTCACATAGACATTATGTCGGTAAAACTCCCGCCGAACCAACAGGAGCCGGTGCGCGTTGCTCCGGCGTGTCATCCTGAGCCCCGCGGATCGCCTCGCTGGCGCGGATTTGCAGGGCTTCGTCTCGGTTCTGGCCTTTAAAGTCACGTAATGGTGGGACGGCCGCCACAGTCGAAGACCCAGGCTTCATCCAGCTTCCGCACAGGACATCGGCGTAGGGGCCACAGGAAGGGGTATTTCATCGTCTAGGGTTGTCGTATGAGCAACACCGAGAGCGCCGGCGCGCAGCCAACGTGGAAGAGTCTGATCAACGCGATCGAACGGCACGAAGACCTGAGTTATGACGAGGCCGCGTGGGCCATGCGAGAGATGATGTCCGGCCTGGCCGACCCCGTCCAGGTGGCCGCCTTCCTGGTTGGACTGCACACCAAGGGGGAGACGGCGGAGGAGCTCCACGGACTTTCGGAGCAGATGCTGGATATGGCGGAGCCATACGGCGGCCCACGAGATGCGGTGGATATCGTGGGAACCGGTGGTGATCAGCACAACACGGTCAACATCTCGACGATGGCTTCTCTCGTCATTGCCGGGGCAGGCGTCAAGGTCGTGAAGCACGGCAACCGGGCGTCGTCGTCGTCAACAGGATCTGCGGACGCCCTGGAACGGCTGGGCCTGCCTCTCGACGCACCCGCGGCGAGGGTCGAGGCCTCCGTCGGCGAGGTCGGCATCTCGTTCCTTTTTGCCAACACCTACCATCCGGCCATGCGGTACATCGGCCCCATTCGCAAGACGCTCGGGGTTCCCACCGTTTTCAATTATCTGGGACCACTGGCCAATCCGGCACGCGTCGCCTCATCCGTGATCGGGGTGTCCAGCACACGCATCGCACCCCTCATGGCGGATGTCTTCGCCCGCCGTGGTGACCACGCACTGGTATTCACGGGACCGCTGAATCTCGACGAGTTGAGCCTGATCGGGCCGACTCAGATGTGGGAGGCCCACGACGGTCACATCACAGAGAGCGTGATCGAGGTGGCCGACCTCGACCTCCCGTCGAACACCTTGGCCGACATCACCGGCAAGGATGCGCAGTTCAATGCCGAAGTCATTCAGCGGGTCATGGCGGGGGAGAGCGGCCCCATTCGCGACACGGTCGTGCTGAATGCGGCCGCTGGCCTTGTCGCCGCCGAGAAGGAAGCATCGAGCCCCTTGACCGATCGCCTCAATGCTGCAATCTCTCGGGCTCAGGATGCGCTGGATTCCGGACGTGCGGAGGAAGTCCTGACGTCGTGGATCAGGTTCCTCAAAGATTAAATCTATACTTTAAGGTGAATGAGTGATACCCTGAGTCGACGAGGCCGGGACTCACGGCCGCCGCTGGGCGATCTTCGCTATGACTCGTGCCAGCACGCGGTAACCCAGCAGAAAGACCGCATTGGCGATGGTTGCCACGATGATGAAGGACCAATGTGTCCCGCTTCCTGTCGCAGCGCGCAGAAGCATGCCGACGATGACCGTCGCAAGCCAGATGGTCACACCCGAAGGGATCAGGCTTGCAGGGGCGCGCCAGGCCTTGGACAACAGCCAACCAACAATGGCGCCCACGAGAAATGGCCATGCCGTCAGGGCCGTTCCCGCGAGACTTTCGCCGTGGGAACTGCGGCCAATGGCAGCGAAGAGGATGACGAGCACGAGGTCGGCCGCGACATAGGGCCACACGGATGCCGACGTCGTCTGGCGCTGGTCGGTGCGGTTCGCGGTATGAGCTGATTCGATGGAGGGCATGTATCGAATCTATCCCAGCGCTGAGATCAGGAGCGATCGGGGGCCGGGCCGAAAGCATTACTTTACATAATGTAGATTATCGGCGTTAGTGGGATGGTTGATGTGGTGCGGTGATCCTTGGTCCCCAGCAGTTTTGCAGGCAACATGGTGAGTACAACCGATGGAAGGAACGTCGCTCGTGCTGACCTGGATCGTGGAAAATCCTTTTGCGGTGTGGCTGATCGCCGCCATTGTTCTCGCGGTGGTCGAAATGCTGTCCCTGGATTTCTTCTGTCTCATGCTGGCCGGCGGAAGTTTCGCCGCGACATTGACTGCGTTGGCCACCGACAGCTGGACCATACAGGTTCTGGTTTTCGCCGTGGCGTCGGTCCTGCTGATCTTCCTGGTCCGACCGATTATTGTGCGGCGTCTGAACCGGAACACGCCCCAGACGCTGAGCAATGTCGATCGTTTGGTCGGTCAGCGCGTCGAGGTGCTCGAAGACGTCTCCCAGGTCTCCGGGCTCGTCCGACTCGAGGGTGACCACTGGACAGCACGGACATCGAATCATGACGTGGTCCTTCCCGCAGGGTCGACCGCGGTCGTTCAGAGCATTGACGGGGCAACCGCCGTGGTCGATGCTTCCACCGGAGAAAACAGGCCCGAATAACCGGCGAAACGTTCCCGACTCGAGGCACCACCAAGGAAGGTACATCCCCATGGCACCACTCATCATTGTGCTCGTGCTGCTGATCCTGCTGGTCGTGATCGCACTGTTCAAGGCGGTGCGCATCATTCCCCAGGCCAAGGCCGGCATCGTTGAGCGACTTGGAAAATATTATTCGACCCTCAACCCGGGATTGCACTTCGTGGTCCCCTTCATCGACCGCGTCCTGCCGCTCATCGATTTGCGCGAACAGGTGGTTTCCTTCCCGTCCCAGTCGGTTATCACCGAGGACAACCTCGTGGTCGGCATCGACACCGTGGTGTACTTCCAGGTCACCGACCCTCGGGCCGCAACCTACGAAATCACGAACTACATCCACGCCGTGGACGAGCTCACGAGCGCAACGCTGCGCAACGTCGTCGGCGGGTTGAACCTCGAGCAGGCCCTGACCTCGCGCGACCAGATCAACGCCGAGTTGCGCGGTGTTCTGGACAGCACCACGGGTCGTTGGGGTCTTCGCGTTTCTCGCGTCGACATCAAGGAAATCCAGCCGCCCGTGTCCATCCAGGACTCCATGGAGAAGCAGATGCGCGCCGAGCGTGATCGTCGTGCGGCCATCCTGACCGCCGAGGGCGCCAAACAGTCCTCGATTCTGACGGCCGAAGGCGAACGCCAGGCCTCGATCCTCTCGGCCGAAGGTGACGCGAAAGCAGCCATCCTGCGTGCCGACGGCGAGGCGCAGGCCATTCACAAGGTGTTTTCCGCCATTCACAAGGCAAATCCGTCGCAGAAACTCCTCAGCTACCAGTACCTGCAGACACTTCCGAAGCTGGCCGAGGGCGATTCCAACAAGCTGTGGTTCGTCCCGACCGAGCTGGGCGACGCGCTGCGAGGCATCGGCAAGGCCTTCGGAGACGGTCAGGGTGTCGACCCGATGAATCCCTTTGCCCCGGCGTCGGAGGAAGAACCAACGTCCGCGGAATCCGACGATTCGGAAGACCCCATCGTCGACTCCCCGGATCTCAAGGTCACCGAGGACGACCTCAACCCGGACGTCAACCAGACCAGCGTCAACCCTGACGACTTCGAGATGCCGCCCTCGAGCATCGACCCGGACGAGCCGGTTTCGCCCGCGATGGACGATCAGCCGGGCCCGGATTCCGGTGCACCCACCACCACGGAGGATTCCGGGAACGACGGCGATGACTACGGCATTCCGGGGCGCCAGTAGCCACCGGTCCTCTCCCCTTGCGGAGCGTTGATTTAGCCTCCGCTCGGGAGAATGAGACCATAGTCAGGAATAAACGTGGGCGTTGTGTCGCTGAACATGATGCCGTGACCCCGTTCCTACTCGGGAAGGAAATGATCTATGAGTGACCGCAGCCTTCGAGGTATGCGCTTGGGCTCCCAGTCCATGGAGTCCGAACAGGGCGTGCAGCCTGCTCCGCGCCAGCGGGTCGAGTACCGGACCGACGACGGCGAACAGGTTTTCGTGACCTTCGCTGCGGAGGCCGAGATCCCGGCAACCTGGACCGCGAAGTCGGGCAAGGAGGCTCTGCTCATGGACGGCAGCAAGCCGGACACGAGCAATGAGAAGCCCGTGCGTACGCACTGGGACATGTTGCTCGAGCGTCGATCGATGGAAGAGCTTGAGGAGACCTTGCAGAAGCGCATCGATTACTACCGTGAACGTCACGAAATTCCGGCCGACCAGGAGAGCTGACCCTAGTTCTGGCAACGCCGTACGAGCAGACGACAAAGATCGGGGCGACACCCAGTGGGTGTCGCCCCGATCTTTGTCTCTCCGCCCGGTCCGCCGCCTACGCCGTGGCGCGCACGGCGCGAAGCTTGTTGCACAGGGTCTTGGCGCGAGCCCCGAGCCCCCAACGGGCCACTTTCGTCATCGATTCCAGGATGACTCCGGAGTCCATCTTCGAATCCCCGACCTCACGTTCAACGAACGTGATCGGAACCTCAGTAATGGTGAGTCCCGCCAACTCGGCTCGCCACCCGAGATCGATCTGGAAGCAGTAGCCTACCGAGTCGATCGTTTCCAGATCGAGGCGTTCCAGAGTCCCGCGACGAAATGCCCTGTATCCAGCGGTGATATCGCGAACATCAGTTCCCAACATCGTCTGAGCATAGAAATTGGCTCCGCGAGAGAGGAACTGACGGTGCCAGGGCCAATTGACGGTCTTTCCCCCGGGTACGTACCGAGAGCCGATGGCGAGGTCCGCGCCTCGCTCGACGGCCTCGAGCAAACGCCCCAGTTGTTCCGGCTGGTGGGAACAGTCAGCATCCATCTCGACGAGGACGTCGTAGTCTCGCTCCATGCCCCACGTGAATCCGGCGATGTAGGCCGCCCCCAGGCCTCCCTTGCCTTTCCGGTGGAGCACATGAATTTTCTCGTCCTCGTGGGAGAGCCGATCGGCGAGCTCACCGGTTCCGTCCGGGCTGTTGTCGTCGACCACGAGGACGTGGACCTCGGGCTGTGCGGCACGCAGGCGCTCGATCACCACGGGAAGAGCTTCGAGCTCGTTGTACGTGGGGATCACTGTCAGGGTCTTGAGTTCCACTGTGAATGCTCCTGCGGAGGTCTTGAAGTCAGTGAGGTCGCCCTCGTGTCACTTCGTGATATTCAGTTCCGGCGCTACTTTATCCCAACTCGTGCACAATATCCTGACGAGCTGTTCCGGCTTGTCCGTCACATCCGGTACTCGGTTCTTCCAATCCGGGACAGCTCGAAGACCGGATATTTCTCCCCCACGAGTTCCGGGAGCAATGGGGTCCGCGCACGAGGGTCCGTGCTCCATGCGGCAATTCGGGAGTCCGCCGTTTGAACCATGAGGGCCTCGGCCCGCCATCCGGTGAATTCCGCCAGAGAGTCAGGAACGATCTGACCGCCGAAGGGACCTCCTGCGCGAAACAGCCTCTTCACGCCACGAGTCTGCGCCGTGAACGTAGCACGGGTGGGCAGCCCGACCTCGTCGACGTCGCTCCGGAGGCCCAAGGTCGCCCAGGCCCACGGGTTGACGGTGCTCTCCGCGTCCACCATCTGACCGCCCGGCAGCAACCCGACAGCGGAGCCGAGCCGCAATTCCTCCCGAACCAGGTCAATCCAGCCGGTATCCGACAGACTGGCCTCGATCAGCATCTCGCTCTTCCCCGACGAGTCGGCTGGTTGAGACTGACGCCGGACGACAACCTCGGCCGGAAGCTCACGATCGGGTTCCTCCGAAAAGGAATGCAACTGGATGGAACGCTGCGTGTCATCGACGATGCATGCGGTGTATCCGGCCGCGATCATGGCCGATCGATCGCTCTCCCCCGGCGTCGAGTCCGCTCGGCCGACGAACCCGGGAACAAGCACGAGACCGTCCAGGTCCACCGTGGTCACTTTGTCATCCGTCAGGGAGTCGGCCCCTGCTTCTTCTCCGACCCAAACGACGCGGTCGCCTTGAACCAGGACGGCCGTCGCAAAGGGGTCGGCGAGGCTGTAGACCGACCCGTTCCTGTACATCACCGTCGCGTCACCGTAGTTGTGTGTGATCATGCTCATATTTCTTCCGATTCTTCCCATTCCTGGCCGATGACGTCGTCGTCCGAGCCGGCGGGAGTCTCCAATTCGTGGACAATGACGCCGCGCTTGATGAGATTGGTGGCCGCTTCGCATCCGGTGCGCCACATCGGATCGTCCACGGCGTGCCCCAACTGATCCAAGGCGTCGATGACTTGCTTGGTCGCGCGCACGAAATCCCCGGCGACCAGGCCCGAACCTTCCAGGCTCTTCGACAACGAGTCTCCCCTGGCCCAGCGATAGACGGACCACATGAGCCCGACATCCGGAACGGGAGTCTCTGGCAGTCGGTGATGGCGTTCACGACCCGCGAGGTCCGTCCACAAGCCGTGCAGTTGGTTCGCCCTGTCCTGCAGGCCTGCCGGATAGTTCCGGAGGAAGACGGTCTCGTCACGCTTCCCCGAATAGACCAAGGATGACGCCGCCGCGCACAGTGCCGCCGGGTCCAGTCCCTCGAAGTAGCCGTCACGCAACGCCAGCGACGTCAGGAGGTCCCGTTCGCCGTAGATTTTCCGCAAAGTCTCCCCCGCGCTACGCAGTTGGGGCTCCCCCGAATCGTCCGGACCGACGTAATCGTAATCCGCGAGCAAATCGAGGATATTCGAGAATCGCTGGGCGATCGTATTGGTTCTCGAATCGATCTGATGCCGAAGAGAGTCGGTTTCCTTCTTCAACTTGACCCATCGGTTGAACCATCGAGCGTGGTCTTCCCGTTCCGAACAACCGTGGCACGGGTGGGACTCGACGGCCCGCCTCAGCCTGTCGATTTCGCGTTGGTCTTCCTCCGGGGATTCGAAGTCCGGAGATTTCGGCGGCTTGATGGTTCGACCGGGCTTCCCCTCGTCGAGTGCAGACTTGACCCGCGCTGACATGTCGCGTCGGTCCTGGGGCGTCCGCCCGGTGAAGTGCTTGGGAACCTTTACCTTGGATATAGGTTGAATGCTTCCGTCGAATTCGGACGGGCCGATCACACGAAGATGGGCAGACATCGTCACGACTCCGATTCGAGTCTCGAATCCGCCCTGGGGTTTCCCCACCACAACCGCGGGTCCCGAGTTCCGCCCACGGGGAATATCGACGACGTCGCCGGGAACCAGCAGCTGCATCGTTGACTCCGCGGCGGATCGAGTCATGCGCTTCCGCTCCTTGGAGCGACGCTTCTCGGTCTGATTCAACTTGTACTTCAAGTTGGCATATTCGACGTAATCGCCCAAGTGACAGGTCATGGACTCTTCGTAGCCGGACAGGGCCTTCTCTTGTCGTCTCACCTTGGACGCGAGGCTGACCACCGACTTGTCTGCCTGGAACTGGGCGAAAGAGGATTCCAGGATGCTCATCGCGCGGTCGACCCCGAACTGGTCCAGGAGGTTCACCGACATGTTGTAGGTCGGTTTGAAGCTCGAGTAGAGCGGGTACGTGCGTCGAGAAGCGAGTCCGGCGATGGCCTTGGCATCCATCCCGTCATTCCAGAGCACCACGGCGTGACCTTCGACGTCGATGCCCCGGCGTCCGGCGCGCCCCGTCAACTGGGTGTACTCACCGGGAGTGATATCGACGTGCTGCTCGCCATTGAATTTGGAGAGTTTCTCAATCACCACACTCCGGGCCGGCATGTTGATGCCCAAGGACAGGGTTTCGGTCGCGAAGACCGCCTTGACCAGCCCCAGAGTGAATAGATGTTCGACGATTTCCTTGAACAGCGGAAGCATTCCGGCATGGTGGGCGGCAATCCCCCGGGACAGGCCCTCGCGCCAGTCTTCGAAGCCCAGGACCCTGAGATCCTTCAGGTCCACCGACGCCGTGGCCTCGGCGATGTAGGCACGAATCATCTGGGCTTGGCGCTGGTCGGTCAATCGGATATCCGAGGCGATGCATTGCAGCACGGCGTCGTCGCATGCTGCGCGGGAGAAGATGAAGTAAATCGCGGGCAGCAGCCCGTTCTCGTCGAGAGACCTCAGAACGACGGGCCGAGGGGCGCGCCGCATGGGCGGCGGACCGCTGCGGCCTTGGCCCTTTCCTTTGCCGCGTCGGGGCCCGCGGCGGGGTCCCGGGCCCCGACGGGACGTGGCCTTCAACAGATCCGTGTTGACCTTGATCTTCTCGGCGCCGTCCCGGCGCACGATGTCCGCCGCCTTCGAAATGGTCGTGTTGTCCGCAAACAGGTCGTACAGGCGGTGTCCGGCCATGACGTGCTGCCAGAGCGGAACGGGACGATGTTCCGAGACGACAACTCGGGTGGACCCACGCACTGTGTCGAGCCACTGTCCGAATTCCTCGGCGTTCGAGATGGTGGCGGACAGTGATACGACGGCCACGGATTCGGGCAGGTGGATCATGACCTCTTCCCAGACGGCTCCGCGGAACCGGTCGGCCAGGTAATGGACCTCGTCCATCACCACGAAACCGAGCGAGGAAAGGGTCGAAGACTGCGCATACAGCATGTTGCGCAGAACTTCCGTGGTCATGACCATGATGGGGGCTTCCGAGTTCACGGAGATGTCCCCCGTGAGAAGTCCGACGTTCTCGGCTCCGTAAATCCGACTGAGGTCATGGAATTTCTGGTTCGACAGAGCCTTGATGGGCGTGGTGTAGAAGGCTTTTTTGCCCTGACGTCGGGCCAGGAATACCGCAAATTCGCCCACGACCGTCTTGCCGGCGCCTGTGGGCGCGGCGACCAGGACGCCGTCGCCGTCCTGCAATACCTCGCATGCCTCCCGCTGGAAATCATCGAGCGGAAAGTCGAGGGAGCTTTCGAAAAGCCCGACAGAGCTCTTGAGGTACTCGCTGCGGGCCTTGGCCGCTTCGTATTTCTCGGCGTAACTGGGCATGACTCCAGCCTATCGGCACGCGCGCACGCGCACGTACCGATTCAGCTCTACGCCGCACTCGGCTACGGAGTGCAGGCTTGAGACTCTCCTACCGACCGATCTGTTCCAGGCCCTCTTCGTCCGTGGCCTGGTGGGAATCGGCGCCGTAGGACTCCACGAGTTTTGCGTTCTTCTTGTCCCGGCGCTTGTCATTGAACATGCAAATGGCGATGGCGAGGAAGAACAGGATCAACAGCGGTGCCATCAAATAGAACATCGTCATCACATCCGTGCCCGGGGCCGTCATCGCGGCGAGCAGAGCGACGACGACCACGACCCAACGCCAGGACTTGAGGATGGTGCGCCCCCGGATCAGCCCCATCATGTTCACGCCCACCAGAGCGACCGGAATAACGAAGGAGATGCCGAAGGAGATGATCAGCTTGACGACGAAGGAGATGTAGGTCTTCGCCTCAATGAAGTTGGACTGGCCGTCGGGTGTGAACGCGGTCAGGGTCTTGACAGCAGTCGGCATGCACAGCCAAGCGATCCAGATGCCCAGAAGGAACAACGGAACCGAGACACACACGAAACTGACGGCGTACAGCTTTTCCTTCTTGTGGAGAGCTGGCGTGATGTACGCCCACAGCTGGTAGAGCCAGACCGGTGATGCCAGAACCAGACCGATGGCCAGTGAAACCTGGACCATGACGTCGAACGCCGAGGCAACGCCGTTGAAGTTGATGCTGGCGTGTCGCCCGTGGTCCTGAGCAATATCAGCGATCGGCGCAGTGATCGCGCGCATGACCGGGTAATAGAAGAAGAACCCGGCTACAGCTGCCAACACGGTGGCTATGGCCGCCTTGATCACTCGGTTGCGAAACTCCCGGAGGTGTTCGCGCAACGCCATCTGCGCCTGGGGGTTGCCCTTGCGACTGTATTTGGATGCCATGCTTCGGTCCGTGTCCTCGAGTCAGCAGAACTCCGGCCGCTGTCTCACCTCACCGTCTCTGCGATGGAGGTTCTTGCGGCCGGAGCATCAGCGGCTAATTCTTCGTCGTGCCCTGATCCCGGACATCGGAAGCATCGGTCGAGGACTCGGTGGAATGCGAGCCCCGTCCGGTTCCGTTGTCGACGACTTCACCGTTGACGACGTGATTCTTGGCCGAGGTCTCGTCCTTGTCATCCTTCATGTCCTTGACCTCGGACTTGAAGATCTTCATCGACTGGCCCAGGCTGCGCGCCATGCCGGGAAGTTTCGGGGCGCCGAAGAGCAAGAGAATGATGACCAGGAGAATCAGGAGATAGACGGGGTGGTCAAAGAGCCTACCGAGCATGGGTTCTTCCTTTCTTGTCGCCTCGCATCAGATCCCTGAAGTTCTGGGGCTGACCGAGACGGTCCCGCCGCGCGATGCGCTGGGCTGCTTTTCGTTGATGTCGCGTCGAGCGTTCGCGAAGATACTCTTCACGAGCTCGGTGGATTGGGACGAGTATTCCGGGAACGGGTGCCTCACGGATTCCCGTAGCCACTGAACTGGCCGATGTCTCCCACCGGTTGGTCATATCTTCCCCGAGTGAACCGACGTCCTCGAGAGCACCCAGGAACCGCTGTACGGTTCGCCAGGCCAACCACCCGAGAATCGCCGCGGATACGAGGACGAGGACCGTCCACAAGAGTATCCAAAACCACCAAGGCATACGTTCATTATAAACATCGATACCGCTCCCCTGACCGTCAGGCAGGGTTGAACTGGTCACCAGGACCCGGCGACATCGATCCCCCGCGCCTTCGCGGATTCGTACCACTGCGTTGTCCAGGGCCGCGCCCTCCACAATGCCATGGACCCGGCATGATGGAGCATCAATCGGTACAGGCTGAACCAGTCGATGACATCGATCTCGATCACGAGTCCGGATTGCGGCGTTTCGACGTCGCCCGCCGAGCCCGGAACGGCCGCGTGACCGAGGATCTCTCCCCCCAACGCCTCCGCCAGAGGCTCGGCATCGGCGGCAACCCACACGAGGGTTCGAGCGGGCTCAGGGCGAGACTCCCGTTGCGCCGGGACGACGTCGTCCTCAGCGGCCTCGACCACCCGAAGACCACGAATCGCCTCAATCCGATAGGTCCTGATCTCTGCATGAGCAGGACTTTCCGCCTCGAGGTACCAGGTATTTCCTCGTGAATAGACGTCGTGGGGTCTCACCCGTCGTTCGCTGGGGGCCGTCTGGCCACGCGAGCGGTAATCGATCTCGACCATCCGTCCGCCATCGGCAGCTGCTCGCAGGGCATCCACGGTTTTCGCGATCTGTGGTTCCAAGCGAATCGACAGCTGGTCGGAGGACACGCCCGCGCCGTTGGCGCCACTGACGAGTTTTCGGGAGATCTCCTCAACGGTGCGCGCGTGGTCCGGGGAAACCTGGCCCAGCAGTTGGATTGCCAGCAATAGTCGGATCGTCTGGTCCGGCGACAAGTTCAGTGCACGCCCGAGCTCCTCGGGAAGTTCGACGAAGACTTCGTCGTCGTACGCCGTGACCCGAAGATACGCTCCGCCGAGAATCTCGTCGCTCGCGTTGGCAAGGGCGTCGATATCCTGCCTGACCTGGGCCGCACTGACATGTAGATGCCGAGAGATGTCCCGGATTGCGCACCCCGGGTTGCTTCCCACGTAAGACGCCAGATCCACGAGCCGCACGAATCGACGGTCGTTGGACTCTCTGTTCCTGCCACGCTTGGGCTCGATGATCTCGGTATCCCGGTCGGTGACGGCCGCGGAAACGCGCCCCTGGAGGTCGACCGCCCTCTGTATGGTGCGATCTACCTCGCGACGAACGGAGTCCTCATCGAGCTCCTGCCCCTCGGGGACGCTGAACTCGACTCCGGAGCCCAACTCGGCCAGGCAACGCACGAATTCGAGGACATCCGGAACATCGACAGCCGCTTCAACGATTCGCGTCACGGAGTCGGTCTCCGGGAAAGCTTCCTGGAGCCGCAATCCCGTACCCGATTCCGACCAGTCCAAGATCACGGGGGCTGCACCGACCGTGCAACGGAGGACGACCACCGGCGCGGGCGATTCCGAAATGCCCTCCAACACGGACTGCATCGAGAAGTCCTCGGGCGCTCCGGGAAGGCTCGATTCGCGCACCGACATGGACGTCATTCGCGACAGACGGAAGTTGCGCAGAGCCTGCCGATCGGCGTCCCACCCGCTGACATACCAATGGTCGAATCGCTGACCTACACCCCACGGGCGAAAGCGGCGTCGTGATGTGTCCAGGGAATGGGCGGACCTGTAGGAGAAGGAAACCTCGGAGCCGTGCGCCAGCGCCCCGAGAATCGTTTCGAGATGTCCCCCGCCCCCGCTGAGGCGCGGTGTCACGTGCGTCAGCGCAACGGCGCCGTCAGCATCCTGTTCACCGTAGCCGAGCCGCCGGACGGCCCGCTCGGCGTCGTTCGCATAATTGGGATCGGACCACAGGCGTGCCGCAATTCCGAGCGTCAGCCTTTCCGCCGGGGTGAATTCCTCGCGACCGAGCCACAGATTCTCCCGCTCGATCCGATACAGGGTCTCGCCATAATCTTGGATGGCCGCAATCTTCATGCCCAGATGTCGCAGGGCAGCCTTGTCTCGCTCGAAGGTTCGCTCGAAGGCCGAGTCCGAACCGATGCTCCGGTACGCGTCGATGCTGTCCCGGATCCTTTGCCTCGGAACCGGCCGCTCGTGGGTGAGCATGAAACCGTACAGCGCGAACAAGCGCTCGGGAACCTTGACGGGCACAGGATCGGCCTAACTTTGCGGGTCTGCTGACTTCGAGTTCACGATGAGCGGGCCTCGACGAGGTCGACCACGAATACGAGGGCCTGATCCGGGCCAATCACGTTCCCGGCGCCGCGCTTGCCGTATGCGAGCTCGGACGGAATCTCCAATCGGCGGCGCCCACCAACCTTCATTCCGATCAGACCTTCGTCCCAACCCTGGATGACCTGTCCGACGCCGGCCTGGAACGCCAGCGGCTCTCCCCGGTTCCACGACGCGTCGAATTCTTCGCCGCCGTCGAATGTCACTCCGACGTAATGGCACGTGACCTGGTCTCCGCGCTCCACCGCCCGGCCTGATCCCTCGATCAGGTCGGTCACGCGCAGCGACACGGGCACAGGCCCTTCAGGAAAATCGATCTCGGGTTTGGTGCGGTCGAGATTGCGCTGTCCGAATGACATGGGGTTCCTTTCAGAAATGGATCGTGAATCGCTGCTACTGGGCGCCCTGTTGCGCGCCTTGTTGGGCACCGCCCTGCTGGCCGCCCTGTTGCATGCCGGAGCCGCCCTGGGAATCCTCCGGCGGATCCGCCTTGGAGGTCCCCAGGATGTCGATCACGAAGACCAACGGACCGGCCGGCTGCTGGGACTCGGAACCGAGCTGTTCCTTGCTCCCGTAGGCCTTGTCGGTGGGAACTTCGAGGAGGACTCGGTCGCCGACCTTCTTGCCCTTGAGACCTTCGCCCCACCCCTTGATGACCTGGTCCAGCGGGAAGCCAGTGGGGTCCTTGGTCCAGTTCGAATCGAACTGCTTGCCGTCGGACCAGGTCACGCCCGAGTATTTGACGTAGACCTTCTCGCCGTCCTTGACCTCGTCTCCGCTCCCGTCGATGAGGTTCTGGGCGGTGACGCTCTTCGGCTCTTCCTGGCCCTCGGGGATCGAGATCTCCGGGCCGCTGTCCTTCATCGTGACCTTGGGGAGGCCCTCCTGGGGTGGGACCTCGGAACCTTCGGCGGACTTCTTGAGCTTCTTGGAGACGGTGTAGATCTCCACGGCGCTCGCATCCTTGTCGTCGGAACCACCCGACGAACCCTGGGATGAGTTGTCTTCGGGTTTCTTGGCATAGGCGAAGCTGGTTCCGACCTTGGTGTCCTTCAGGATGTCGTAGACCTTGGGAAGCTTTTCCTTGAGCTGGTCGTTGACGGTGATCGTGATCGGAGAGCCGGAATAGGTATCGCCCTGGCTCTTCTGGTCCGCACCGCTGAAGACGGCCGCGTCCACGAGCACCGTGTCGCCTTCCTTGACGTCCTCGCCGTCGCCCTTGTCCAGGACACGGCTGTCTTCGTCCTTGACGGACAGGGGGGTGTCGAAGGACACCGAGGGGGCCTTGCCTTTGCCCTGATCCTTGAAGTCCACGGATTCGAGATCGTTGCTGCCGCCGCACCCTGCCAGAGCGAGGGTGAGAGCGATTGCGGCGGCAGAAAGTTTGAGAGATTTGCGCACTGTTGGTTTCCTCGTCGTCGTGAGTGAGCGGTGAGAGCTCGTGAGTGACGTGCCACCGCCCTGAATGACTGTATTACACCTGAGCCACAGCCGAAGAGGCCGGTCAGATCAACGGCGGCATGGCCCGTTGATCCCGGCGCGTCGCGTCCTGCATTGCACGGATCGATTTTTCCACCTCGGCGTCCTCCGTCGCGAAGGGATCCTGGCATGAGTGAGACAGCGCAATCTGCTGATTGATCTTGAAATGCACCCAATCGACCGTGTAATCCAGACCCGCGGCACGGGCCGCTGCGATGAACCGCCCGCGAAGAGCAGCCCTGGTCTCCGGAGGTACGGTCTCCGCCCTGCTCACGGACTCCTCACTGACCCAGCGGCGGGCCAACCCCTTGGCCTGCAACAGGTAGAACACTCCTCGGTTCTGCTTGATGTCGTGGTAGGCGAGATCCACTTGTGCGATGCGTGGGTGAGAATAGTCGGCGTCGAGCTTCTCTGCGGTCCGGTCCAGGAGCTTTTTCTTGATGGCCCAGTCGATTTCGGTATCAATCGCCGAGGTGTCCTGCGTTTCGATCGCGTCCAGGGTGCGACCCCAGAGGTCCAGGACGTATTCGGTCTCCGGGCGAGGTGCCCCCTGCTGATCCGTGTAGGAAACCGCAGCGTCGAGATACAGCCTCTGCAGGTCGAGGCCGGACATCTTCCGGCCATCCTTCAACTCGACGGTGGTCCGCCCGGTCAGGTCGTGGGACAAGGTTCGGAGCGCTTGACCGGTGTTCGCCAGCTCGAGATCGTCCAGACCCTGCCGGTCCTCGATCATTCTCAGGATGAGGTCGGTCATCCCGGCTCGGGCCAAGGTGGTCGTCTCCGACATGTTCGAGTCCCCCACGATCACGTGAAGGCGGCGATACTGCGCAGCATCGGCATGCGGTTCGTCCCGCGTGTTGATGAGCGGTCGTGATCGCGTGGTGGCAGAGGAAGCCGCCTCCCACACATAGTCCGCCCTCTGGGAGAAGGAGTATGAAGGTTGTCCGCTTTCCGGCGCGCCGTTGATCTGGGGAGGACCCGACGGATGGACACGGCCCGCACCGACAACCAACTGTCGGCTCACCAGGAACGGAACCAGGAACCGCACGAGCCTGGAGAATTCGGCCTTGCGTGAGAGCAAATAGTTCTCGTGGGATCCGAAGGAGTTGCCGGCCGAATCCGCGTTGTTCTTGAACAGATACAGCTTGCCCTCCAGCCCCTGCCGGTTGAGGGCTTCCTCGGCCTGGTCTGCGAGCTTTTCGAAGAGCCGCTCCCCTGCTTTGTCCTGGCGGACGAGATCAGTCAGATCCGCACACTCAGCGGTCGCATATTCCGGATGGGACCCGACATCAAGATAGAGACGCGAGCCATTTTCCAGGAACACGTTGGAGGACCGCCCCCACTCGACGACGGGACGAAACAGCTTGCGCGCAGCCTCCTCCGGGCCGAGCTGCCCCATTCCGGTCATTGAGTACCGGATACCGAATTCGGTTTCGATACCGAAGATTCGTTGCTCCATGGGGCCTACTGGCCGCCCTTCTGGACGAAACCGCGCACGTAGTCCTCGGCGTTCTCCTCCAGGACGCTGTCGATCTCGTCGAGGATGTCGTCGGTGTCGTTGACGAGACCCTGATCGACCGGCTGCTGGGCGCCGATCAGTTCCTGGTCCTCCTCACGTGCCTGGTTCTGCTGACGGTCTTGCGAGGATTCACGAAATTGTGCCATGTCTGTGGTCCTTTCTGATCAGGGGATTCTTCGGAGACCGATGCGGCTCAGCGCCTGATGCGCGTTGTTGCTCGATTCGAGCACGTGCTGAACCTGCTCGCTGGTGCAGTTCGTTGGCTCGTCCATGAGCCATCGGTGGGTTCTGTCCGTGCTCGGGTCCTTGACGGACAGGACCTCCCAGCCGGCCGATACGACCTGCTGGGGCCAGCGGCCGATCAGTTTTCCTCTCAGATACGCGCGGGTGTTTTCCGGCGGCGTCGAGACGGCGGCGTCGATCCGCTCCGGTTCGATCAGTCTTCTGATCCGTCCGAGCGATTCCAGCTTGGTGTAGAGACTCTTCTCCGGACGCAGATCCGAATACTGGAGGTCGAGCGCCTGGATCTTCGGATGATCGACGCCGATGCCGCGCGCCTCGTACTGGCGAATCAGAGAATATTTCGCGACCCAATCCAAACGGTCGGCGAGTGAGAGGGGGTCCTTCTCCAACCCTTCGAGCACCTCGAACCATATTCCGAAGGTCTTGCGGCTCGACTCCGAGTCCCACCCTTCGCGGTCGGCGAGGTCCTGAGCGGCTTCCGCGTAGGAGCGCTGCATCTGGACCGCGGTCATGCGACGTCCGTCCTGCAGTTCGAGCGTCGCCCGGAGGTCGGGATCATGACTGACAATACGCATTGCTTCAACCGGCCGGGCGAGTCGGAGGTCAGGTGCGCAACCGTGTTCGATGAGTGTGAGCACCGCGGCCGCACTCGCGAGCTTCAGAAGGACGGAGGTGTGCGCGAGGTTGGAATCCCCGGTGATGACGTGCAGACGGCGGTACTTGTCGGAATCCGCGTGCGGCTCGTCCCGGGTATTGACGATGGGCCGGCGAATCGTTGTCTCGAGACCGATCTCCCGTTCGAAGAAATCCGCACGCTGACTGATTTGGAAGCCGGGCCGCACTCCGTCCGCGCCGATACCGGCACGGCCCGCACCAGCGATGACCTGGCGTGTGGCCAGGTACGGGATGAAGTCCCTGGCGAGACTCTGGAAGTCTTGGCTGCGCGGGACGAGATAGTTCTCGTGGGCACCGTAGGAGACGGACTTGTTGTCGGTGTTGTTCTTGTACAGGTTGATCGGTTCCGGCCAGCTCGAACCGTATCGGTCCGTCACCGACGCCGCAGCCGCTGCCGCGATGCGGTCTCCCGCGAGATCCCAGGCGGTCGCCGCCCACGGGTCGGTGGTCTCGGGAGCCGAATACTCCGGATGCGCATGGTCGACGTACAACCGGGCACCGTTGGGGAGGACACGGTTCATGACCGCCCTGTCCCAGAACGCTGGGCTGAGCATGTCCGGGGATTCCTCGTAGAGCTCCCGCGCGACGTCCTCGCTGGTCAACACATGTCCCTGGTGGGTGAGCTGGCTCGGGTGGGCTTCTGCGGCGCCCATGCTGTAGCCCCGGGCGTCCTCCAGAGGGCTCTCCGATTCGTAGTCCCATCCGGCTTCCGCCGCGGCGTCCTCATAGCTATCGACCACGAGAGTCGAGAGGACCGTCTCGTGAGCCGATGGCTTGGACGGGCACACGACGCCGTATTCGGTTTCGGTGCCCATGATGCGCTCGAAAATCACGACGCCGCCCTCTCGTCCTCCCGAGCGCGCGTACCGCTTTCAGGCGGTTCGATGCCCGTCAGCGGGACCGAATATCCGATGTAGTTCAGCCAGTCCTCAATGTCTCCACGGGATGCGGAGTCACGCTGCTGCTCGAATTCGTCGCGGGCACTGGTCCTCAGATGCTCGAGGCTCAGGCCCCGGCGCCCGTGGTCCAGGTAGTCCTTGATCGCGAGTTTCTTGGCACGATCGACGATGTTCCGGATCAGCGCTCCGGACAGGAAGTCCGACCAGTATGTGGTGATACGGCGCCCGTCGGCAAGCACGGCATCCAGGTAGCGCCGGTCCTCGTCCCTCGAGAAGATCTCGGCCACGACTTCATGGATCAAACGCGAGACCGTCGCGTCCCTGTCGCCCGCGTGGCGGGCAAGCTCCTGCTCCTCGAGAGGGAGTCCGGGATGAACGTAGAGGCCGAAAATTTCGGCCGTGCCCTGGTAGTCCGGGCGGTCCACGCGGACCTTGACGTCCAGGCGACCGGGGCGCAGGACGGCGGGATCGATCATGTCCTCACGGTTCGTCGCGCCGATCACGATTACGTTGTCCAACGACTCGACTCCGTCGATCTCGGCCAGGAGTTGCGGAACGATCGTCGTCTCCACGTCCGAGGACTTCCCCGCGCCCCGCGTGCGGAACAGGGATTCCATTTCGTCGAAGAAGATGACCACCGGATTGCCCGCCGTGGCCTTGTCCCTGGCGCGGGAGAAGATGGCGCGAATCTGCCGTTCGGTTTCGCCCACGAACTTGTCCAGCAGTTCCGGCCCCTTGATGTTCAAGAAGTATCCGCGGAGCGTCCCGTCAGGCTTCTGCCCGGTCATGCGATCTGCCAGGGCCTTGGCCACGGCCTTGGCGATCATGGTCTTGCCGTTTCCTGGCGGCCCGTACAGCAGAATGCCCTTGGGCGGCTTGAGATCATATTCGCGGTAGAGGTCCGGATGAAGGAAGGGCAATTCGACGGCGTCACGAATCTGCTCGATCTGGGACGAGAGACCGCCGATATTCTCGTAGGACACGTCCGGAGTTTCCTCCAGCACCAGATCCTCGGCGTCCGTCTTGGGAACCATACTCAGGGCGACTCCGCTGGAGGGGTCGTAGGCGACGGCGTCGCCGACTCTGATCTCCTGGTGGGCCAGTTGGCCGGAACGCAGAACGACGACCTGCGTATTCGACCCCGTCCCCAGGACGAGCCGTTCGTGTCCCAGGAGTTCGCGGACTGTCGCGATGTCGCCGGTCTGCTGAAAACCCACACAGGCGCAGGCGCCCACGGTTTCGGTCAACAGCACGGTCATACCCACCTGGACGTCCTCAATGTCCAGAACCGGGCTCACCGGGACCCGGACGCGACGTCCGCCCATCACGACGTCGAGACTCTCCTGCGTGGCGATCAGCGGAGGAGCGTCTTCCGCCATCGACGCCGCGGAGAGGTTTCTGCGGTTGACGCTCACCACCTTGGCCTGGTTCATGGGCGCCTCGAGATCCTGGGCGATGACCTGCTTCAGGCGCTGGATGTCTCCCCTGGCGTTTTCCAGCGCACGAACGAGCTTCTCGTTGCGGTCCGTGGTGTCCTTGAGGCGGCGGTTCAGCTCCGTGCGCTGGTCGCGCAACGTGTTCACCTGTCGCTGGGTCATCTCGAAATCTCGTTGGTTCACTGTGGAGTCAGACTCGGCCATGCATCAAGCATGGCACTGAGGGCAGGCTAGTCTCCACTCGGGTCCGCATCGTGGCCTTGGTCCGCGGCGCGATCGGCAAGCTTGCGAGCATCTCGCGCAGCCCGCCGCAATTTTCGATCGGAAACATTTCTCTCACCCAATGCCATGGGAGTCCACGCGTTCATGTCCTCCTCGGTGAATTCCGTCTTCGACGCACGTCGTTTCGGAGCAAGCCGCCCCGATCCGTCCGCGAGCCTCCGTGCGGAGATGAGGAAGCCGGTGTGCGCAACCATTCGGTGATCGGGGCGAACCGCAAGGCCTTCGACGTGCCACCCACGGACCATGGTCTCGAAGGACTCCGGTTCGGTGAACCTTCCGTCAGCCCGCAAGGCCTCTGCCACCCGGGAAAGCTGGGTCACCGTGGCGACGTAGCAGATGACGACGCCGCCGGGAACGAGCGCGGTGGCCACCGCCGAGACGCATTCCCAGGGGGCCAACATGTCCAGGACCGCTCGGTCGACCGTGCCCGGGGCCTCATATTCCCCCAGTTGCTCGGCGAGGTCCCCCAGCGTGAGGCTCCAGGCCGGGTGGGGTCCGCCGAACATGGTTTCAACGTTTCCCTGGGCGATCTCCGCGAATTCTTCGCGACGTTCGAAGGACCGCAGGTGACCGGTGTCGCCGATCGCGCGGAGCAGCGAAATGCTGAGCGCACCGGATCCGACCCCGGCTTCGATGACGCGGGCCCCAGGGAAGATGTCGGCCATGGTGATGATCTGGCCCGCGTCCTTGGGGTACACCACCGCGGCGCCCCGAGGCATCGAGAGAACAAAGTCTTTCAGCAGGGGCCTCAGCGCCTGGTACTGGACGCCCACCGAATTGGTGATCACCGTGCCCTCGGGCTGACCGATGAGATCATCGTGCACCAGGACACCGCGGTGGGTGTGGAATTCCCCGCCCTCTTCCAGCGTGATCGTATTCATTCGGCGGCGCTCGTCCGTCAACTGGACACGGTCTCCCGATCGGAAAGGACCGCGCCGGTTGTGGGCGCCGGTCGCCGTTTCGTCGTGGGATGCCGAGGTGTCTGAGGCCATGGAAGTGGATCTCCTGGTGTAGGGCTTGAGGATCGTCGCCTATTGTCTCACGAGGTATCGTCGCCGACCTCGCCCCGCCAGCGACTACGGGTGGTTCCGATCGGACTGACCGCGTTTGACGGCGTCGATGACGTCGGTCTCGAACAGGACCGAACCGCGTCCTTGCCAGGATGCTACGGGCCAAATGCGCCCGGGTAGTCTGGCGATCTGGGAGACGAGCGCCTGTCCCTTCAGGTTGCCCGGAACCGGGTTGTCCCACGCGACGGAGACCATGAGGGATTCCGCGGTCGCAGACAGGTCTCCCGCCGCATCCGCGGCCATCATGGCCTGGCCATCCACGACACCGAGTCCCTTGCCGTCCGTTCCGGTGACGACGAAAACGGCCCTGGGATCCGGGAGGGACGGGAAGTCGCTCAGGGGCTGCATCCGGTCGACGGGAACCGTCGGCCTGGCCAGTCCCGCCACGGAGAGGGTCCCGACGGCCTTGCGCATGGCGATGTTCCGGTACGCCTGAAGGGAGCCGGACAGGATGATGAAGGCGACCATGACCGTCAGGACGATCATTCCCAGGCTGTGCCACGCGCCTGATGCCACGAGCCAGACCAGGAGGCCCGCCGAAGCAACGAATCCCAGAACGGCGGCTGCGCGCGTCCCCGCATCCCGTGACCCCGTGACCTTCCAGACGAGGGCTTCCACAACGTAGCCTCCGTCCAGTGGGATGCCGGGCAGCAGATTGAAAATGCCGACGAAACCGTTCGACGTCGTCAACAGGTACAGCACCAGGGCCGGCCATCCCCCGACGTCGGCCCAGGCAAGTACCGCCCACCCGATCGCGGCCAGAACCAGGTTCGAAACCGGACCAGCCAGCGAGACCAGCGCCGAGCGGCCCGCGCTGGCGCGGCCCGAGGGGAAGGTCGTATGACCTCCCATCAGGGTCAGATTGATGCCGGCCACCGACCACCCGAACGCTTTCGCGGTGAGACCGTGGCTCAGCTCGTGGATCAGGACTGAGACCGCAAGCAACACGGCAAAAACCAGTGCAGCTCCGTAGGCACCCGGCCCCAGCCACGGGAATCTGGACGAGAGGAAACTGCCGTAGCCGAAAACGATCAGAAGAGTCAGAAGGAACCATGACCGCGAGAGCCGCACGGGAATGCCCGCGATGCGCCCGAGGGAGAGCCCGTCAGCCGAAGTCATGAGTCATCACACCGCAATGCCCAGGCGGGCGGTGATGAGGGCGGCGACGTCGTCCCTGCTGCCTGCCGGTTCCCCGGACAGGGCGGCCGAGGCCCACCCGTCAATGGCTCGGACCGCGGAGGGCGCGTCGAGGTCGTCCGCCAGTGCGTCACGGACATCGGAGACCAAACGATCGCTCGGTGACGTGTCCGGCTCGGGTTCCGTCGGTTCCTGTCGAAGCGCTTCCCTCCACCGGGCGAGCTTCTCGGTGGCCTCCGCCAGCAAGGCCTCGCTCCACGACCAGTCGGCCCGATAATGGTTGGACAGGATCGCCAACCTGATGGCCGCCGGGTCGACGCCCTGCTGACGCAGGGAAGAAACGAGCACCAAGTTGCCTTTGGACTTGCTCATCTTCTCGCCGTCGAGCCCGACCATTCCCGTGTGAGCATAGTGTTCGGCCATGAGCTCGCCGGTCATCGCGAAGGCATGCCCTGCACCCATCTCGTGGTGCGGGAAGCGAAGATCGTTGCCCCCGCCCTGCACGGTGTAGGGCATACCCAGGTATTTCTCGGCGATCACGGTGCACTCGATGTGCCAGCCGGGCCTCCCGGGTCCGAGAGGGCCGCCGTCCCATTCGGGCTCCCCCTCGCGGTGAGCTCTCCACAAGAGGGCATCGAAAGGATCGTGCTTGCCAGGACGGTCAGGGTCTCCCCCGCGCTCGGCAAACAACGGGGCCATGTCGGACTCCGAATAATTGGACACGTACCCCAGATACCAGCGAGCGGGGTCATTGTGCGTGTCTGCTGCCTTGCGAACGCTGAAGTAGACATCCCCGGCAGGATGCTCGGTCCCCTCAGCGTCCACGTACCCTTCCGCCCGATAGGCCAAGCCGTCGTCGACCATTTGTTCGACCCACGGGACGATCCAGTCGACGGACTCGGTCGCTCCGATGTAGTGCTCCGGAGGAATCACGGACAGCGCTTCCATGTCCGCCCTGAACAAATCCGTCTGGTCCTCGGCCAAAGCTTTCCAGTCGACACCGGTTTGTTTTGCCCGCTCAATCAAGGGGTCGTCGACGTCGGTCACGTTCTGGACGAAGGTGACCTGGTACCCCGCATCGCGCCACGCACGGTTCAGAAGGTCGAAAGCCACGTACGTGGCCGCGTGACCCATGTGGGTCGCGTCGTAAGGCGTGATCCCGCAAACATAGAGCCTTGCCGAGTCGGTGTCCCGGGGAAGTCCGACGATTTCGTTGAGGCGGGAGTCGAAGATCGACGGTACGGGGGCTCTGTCGTGGAGCGCTGGAATTTCGGGGGCGGACCAGGCGCGCATATGTACCTTTCAGTGAAGACGTGTGCAGCGTTGCGGGGCGGAATCAGGCGGAGAGCACTCCCGTGCCCAACAGCGCGAAGACGACGGCGCCGAGGACAATCCGGTACCAGACGAAGATGTTGTAGCTGTGGTTCGAGATGAACTTGAGCAACCACCCAATCATCACGTAGCCGACGACGAAGGCGATAACGGTGGCGAGAAGAGTCGGACCCACGGAGTAGTAATCGTCGAAGCCATCGGTCAGCGACGTGGCCAACTTGTAGAGGCCGGACAGAAAGACGGCTGGAATAGCGAGGAGGAAGGAGTACCGGGTAGCGGCTTCACGGGTGTATCCCATGAAAAGGCCGGTCATGATCGTTCCGCCCGAGCGGGACACCCCAGGGATCAGAGCCAGTGCCTGACCGAGGCCGTAGAAGATGCCGTGCTTGACCGTCAGATCCTTGGTCTCCAGTTGTTCCCGACCGATCCGATCCGCAATCGCGAGGAACACGCCGAAGACGATGAGCATCGTCGCCGTGATCCAGAGGCTCCGGAATTCGGTGTCGATGTAGTCCTGCAGAAGCAGGCCCAGGACTCCGATCGGGATCGAACCGATGATGATGAACCAGCCCATCCTGGCGTCAGGATCGGACTTGTCCACCCTTCCGAACAGGGAACCGAACCATCTCGAGATGATGCGCACGATGTCACGCCAGAAGAACAGCAGGACCGCCAATTCGGTGCCCAGTTGGGTCACCGCCGTGAAGGCCGATCCTGGGTCCTGATCATTCGGCAGGAGTTGCCCCACGATGCTGATGTGCGCCGATGACGAAATCGGGATGAACTCTGTCAGGCCTTGAACAAGGCCGAGAATAATTGCTTGAAACCATGCCACGGTTCGACTTTACCCAAAAGGCGGTGGCTACCGTGTCAGTCATTGCCGGCTGTGGGTGAAGTTACAGCCAGTTTGCCGATTCCGTTCAGGCGGCTCCCACGTGCGAAAACGCTACTTGAGGTCTTCCGCCTCGATATCGTCCAGGTCTTCGTCGAGGTCGTCGTCCTCGTTCTCGTCGAGGTCCTCGTAGTCCTCATCGAACTCGTCCTCATCCTCGTCGTCCTCATCCTCGTCCTCGACGAAGACTTCGAGGGGTGTGACCTCGTTGTAGGCGACGTAGATGGCGTCCTCGTAGACCTCGAACGCGTCCGCAATGCCCAAGTAGGCATTCTCGACGGCCGTGTCCTGCTCGCCGCGCTTGGCGGCCAGGGCAGTCAGATGTTCTTCGAAGGCCTGGATGAGCGAGTTGAGCGCGACGCGCGGATCGGTAGTCATGCATCTAAACTATCCGACTTTCCCCCTCGGGGAAACACCGCCTTGGAAGGGCGTGGATTGGTCACATCGCACCCGGTCACGAGCTCGGCCACCGGTCCCACTGCCAGCACGAGGGAACCTGTCGATGGAGCATGCGACGTCGGAACACGCTCGAACAACGAAAAAACCGGTTCGCCGCTCAACCATGAGAGTTGAACGACGAACCGGTTCCGTGGTGCGCGAGGGGGGACTTGAACCCCCACCCTCTAATACGAGGACTAGCACCTCAAGCTAGCGCGTCTGCCTATTCCGCCACCCGCGCAGGTGATCTCGGAAGCTTGCTTCCGGGCAACGAGTAATAACTTACTTGATGCCTCAGGCCTGCGCAAATCCTGAATAGCCCACGCAAGGTGACAGTTGTCACACCCTGTTTCCTCCGGTCAGCCGGAGGTGCCTGCGCTCTGCCACGAGAACTCGAAATTCTTCCTCTTCTTGGGGCCGACGCCGCGCAATAGCGTGCGCGTGCCGGACGATTCGGAGGACAGATCACGCCAGATGCTGACGGTCGAGGGCAACTGCACGGGCGCGCCGAATTCCACGGTCCACTCGCAGGGGGCCGAGGGATCGGACGTCACCTGGCTCAGAGCCCGCGACGCGCAATACATGCCGTGTGCGATGGCGCCCTTCATGCCGAACAGCTTCGCCGAGGCATTGCTCAGATGAATCGGGTTCGCGTCACCCGAAACCTTGGCATAGGCGCGACCCGTGGTCGAGGGCAACCGCCACTGGCCGATCAGAGTCAGTCCGACTCTGGGATCCGGCCTGTGATCTCGAGCAGAATTTCCGGATGCTGTCGCGCGATGCGACTTCTCCGCTCCTCCAGACGCCTGCTTCGACAAATAGAGGGACTCGTCCGTGTAGGCGAGCTCGCCGCTGCTGTCCCAGATCTCGGCCAGGATTCGCACGGTGGTCCCCCGACGGTGACTCCCGAATTCCTTGACTCGGACCCTGACCTTGACCGTGGTGTCCAACGTGACCGGCCGATGCTGGGTCACCGAGTTCTCGAGATGAATCAGGCCCAGAAGAGGGAGCGGGAATGATTTCTTGGACATCAGTTCCATCGCAATCGGGAACGTCACGGCGTGCAGATACCCACCGTGGGCGCACTCCCCCTCCCTGGCTGCGACGACACTCCGAAATGCGGCGTCGTGGGTCGCGGCAATGCGAATGCGGCGCTCGACAGGAGGCAACGAGGCGGGGCTCGGAATGGCGGCGTCGCTCGGGCCCTTGCGGTCCGTTCGGCGCCTGCCGACGAGGGAGGTTGCTTCCTTGCCCAGAATGTTCACGTACATGCCCGCAGGTCCGGCCTTGTCCCGAACGGCATCGGCGAATCCGCCCTTGGCGCCGCGGCCCCTGCTGTCCTTGATCGGTATGCGAGGAATCTTCATTACGCTCCCACCATGGATTGACCGCAGACACGCAAGGTCTGACCGTTGATTCCGGCCGCGGCGTTCGAGGCCAGGAAGCCCACGGCCTGAGCGACGTCCTCCGGCTTGCCGCCTTGCTGCAGCGAATTGAGCCTCCGAGCGACCTCTCTGGTCACGGTCGGCATGGCCTTGGTCATTTCGGTCTCGATGAAACCTGGGGCCACCGCATTGACCGTTCCTCCCGCTTGCGCGAAGTCGACGGCCATGGCCGAGACCAATCCGATGATTCCTGCCTTGGACGCACCATAATTGGTCTGTCCGCGGTTGCCGGCGATACCGCTCGTCGACGCCAAGGAAACGACCCTGGGATTCGGGCCGAGCGCTCCGGAGTCCAAGAGCTGGCGGTTCATCGCCAATTGCGAGGCCAGGTTGACCGCGAGGACCGACCCCCACTTGTTCTCGTCCATATTTGCAAGCATCTTGTCCCGGGTGATGCCCGCATTGTGGATCACGATGTCGAGGTGCCCGAAGTGCTTGCGGGCCGCCTCGGCGATCTTCGATCCTGCGTCCTTCTGGGTGATGTCCAGCTGGAGGGCAACGCCGTTGACGCTGTTGGCAACCTTCGAAAGCGCCTCGCCCGCCGCCGGGACATCAACCAGAATCAGCTCCGCACCGTCGTCGTGGAGGCGCCGCACGATGGCTTCACCAATTCCGCGGGCGGCGCCCGTCACCAGGGCCACCTTGCCGTCCACCGGCGCGTCGGCTTCCACCGTGTGCGGCTTGGCAGGGTCGACCGACAAGGGTTGGCCGCTGATGTAGGCCGAGCGAGCGGACAGCAGGAACTTCAAGGGCCCCTGGACGCTCTCGTGCTCCGGGCCGAGCTCGGGGGCGAGCTTCAGCAGGTTGCACGTCGACCCCTTGCGCATCTCGTGGGCGAGGGACCTCATGAACCCCTCGACCGCTTTCTGGGTCGCCACCAGCTCGGGTGACGACTCGTCGTCCTCATGGTCCGTGGATCGGCCGAGCACGATCACTCGCCCGCATGCCCCCAAGCTCCTCAGCGCGGCCCCGACAGCCAACGCTCCGTTCTGGAGATCGGCCGGCGTCGCCGCATCGGTGAAGTCGGCGATGATCGCCCCGTAGCGTGTCCGGCTCTCGGGATGTCTCCGGACCTCGAGGTTCCAATCGAGCAGCGTTTCGGCGAGTCCGTCGGCGCTCTGCCCGCCGACCACGAGGACCTTCCGGTCGTTCAGCAGGTCCTGGCCCGGTGCATAGCGCCGGAGCTCAACCGGCTGCGGAAGGCCGAGGGCCCCCGCGACTTTCTTGCCGACGGACGAGTTCACGATCTGTGCGTATGAGTCCTTCATTTGTCGCAATATCCTCCCTGTTCGGGTCGCTCTTCTACCGGGTGGGCTGATCTGCTTCGAGAATCATCGTCACTCCGAGTCCGCCCGCGGCACAGACCGAAATCAGACCGCGCTGGGCCTTGCCCGTTTCCTGAGCCGATTCGTGCAATTGCTTGGCGAGCGTGGCCACAATCCGTCCGCCCGTGGCGGCGAAGGGGTGTCCGGCCGCCAGAGAGGAGCCGTTGACGTTGAGTTTGCTCCGATCGATGCTTCCGACCGCGGTCTGTCGGCCCAGCTTCTCGCGAGCGAATTCTTCCGACTCCCAGGCCTTGAGGTGGCAGAGGACCGTCGATGCGAATGCCTCATGGATTTCGTAGTAGTCGAAGTCCTTCAACTCGAGGTTGTTTCGCTCGAGCAAACGGGGGACGGCGTAGGCCGGAGCCATCAACAGACCTTCTTCACCCTGGACGAAGTCGACCGCGGCGGTCTGTGCATCGACCACGCGGGCGAGCGGAGTGAGCTGGTGGTCGTCCGCCCACTCTCGGTTGCCCAGGAGGACGGCAGATGCGCCGTCGGTCAGCGGCGTCGAGTTGCCAGCCGTCATCGTCGCTTCTTCGGGGAGGTTCCGACCGAAGACAGGGTTCAGCCCGCCCAGTTTTTCGAGTGTCGAGTCGGCGCGCAGGTTGTTGTCCTTGCCCAGTCCCCGGAATCCCGTCAACAGGTCGTCGAAGAATCCGCGCTCGTAGGCCGCCGCGAGGTTCTTGTGGCTGGCCAAAGCTAACTCGTCCTGATCCTCCCGCGAGATTTCCCAGGCCGCTGTGGTGATGGCCTGGTGCTCCCCCATCGACAACCCGGTGCGGGGTTCGCCGGTGGTCGGAGCCGCTGGCTTGATGTCCGCGGGGCGCAGCTTCGAGACCGCGGCCAGGCGCTGCTTGAGCGTTTTGGCCCGGGCCAGCTCGAGAAGGCTGCGACGAAGGCCCTCGGAGACCACGATCGGTGCGTCCGATGCGGAGTCGACGCCGCCGGCAACGGCCGAGTCCATCTGGCCGAGTCTGATCTTGTTGCTCAGCCCCCAGACCGTTTCGAGCCCGGTCGCACAGGCCTGCTGGACGTCGTATGCGGGTGTCGAGGACTCGAAGGCCGAGCCCAGCACCGCCTCACGCGTCAGGTTGAAATCCTTCGAGTGCTTGAGCACGGCCCCGGCGGCCACTTCGCCCAACGGCTGACCGGCGAGCCCATAACGGGCAGCCAGTCCGTCGAAGGCGGTGGTCAGCATCTCGAGATTGCTCGAGGACGCATAGGCCCCATTGGAGCGTGCGAATGGAATTCGGTTGCCGCCGAGTACGTAGGCCTGGGACATGGATCCTCCGGATCTTTGTTGGGGCGTGCCGCCGTTCGAGGCCCCTGCCCTTGTTTACCGCAGGTCATGACCGAACACGTGCAGCCCTTGTGATTGGGGTTACAAAAGACAAGAGTACCTGATACTCTGCGTATCGTGAACACCGAACAGAACATCGATGACCGCGAAAGGTCGCCGTCTCCGGCAAGCAACCGGGACGGACGAGTTGCGCGATGGGACTCGCACCGCCGAGTACGTCGCCGTCAACTCCTGCGCGAGGCTCGGAAGGCCATCCACAAGCTCGGACCGCAAGCTTCGATGGAAGAGATCGCACAGCATTCCGGAACCTCAAAATCCGTCTTCTACAGGTACTTCACCGACAAGGCCGGCCTGAGCCAGGCTCTGGGAGAGTTTCTGCTGGCCGGCATCGAACCGAAGATCGCTCAGGCGGCCAAGAGCGGTTCGACGCCGCAGGACGTCGTCGAACGAATGATCGATGTGTACCTGACGATGGTCCAGCGCTCGCCGGCGATCCACGAATTCGTGACCACTCAAGCGGGACTCGGATGGTCGAGGACCACGAACGACGACGCTCCGACGGCGTCGTTGGGGCACTTCGCCGACCACATTGCCGCGCTCCTCATCTCGTCTCTGCGATCGGTCCCCCACAGTTTTGAGGCGACGTCGATGGACGACGAGCTCATGCTGGACTACTGGGCCAGGGCCGTCGTCGGGATGGTCAACTCCGTGACGGAGAAGTGGAGCCGCGCAAATGCACAGGGAGACGGTCCCTCGCGGGAAGTCGTGGTGTCCCGGCTGACCCAGTGGATACTCATGCCGCTCCAGTACGGGCCGTGAGCCGTGGCCATCGAACCAACACGAACCAAAACACTTCAGAATTTCGACCACAGGAGGAACCATGCCGCTCAATGACAACGTTGCGCCTACGGCGCAGGAGACCGAATCAGCGCCTCGGCACAAGGGCTCCCCGGAGCCGTCGTCCCAAGGACCGGTCGAGGAGATCAGTCCGGTTCAGGATCCTCACGGCACGGAACGGATCGACGTTGAGGCAATCCACGATGAGCTCATGGGCAAGTGGCAGGAGATCCGCCAGACGACTCGGGACATGATCGAGGACCCTGCCCTGCACAAGGACGAGACTGCGTCGTACCAGGACCAGAGGAAACGCGTCCTGGAGCAGCTCAAGATTCTGGTCGACCAGGGAGCCGTGCACCGCGCCTACCCCGAGTATGTGGGTGGCCAGGAGAACCCCGGCGGAAACATTGCCGGATTCGAAGAGCTCGTGGCCGCGGACCCCTCGCTGCAGATCAAAGCCGGAGTGCAGTGGGGCCTGTTCGGTGCCGCGGTTCATCAGCTGGGATCCGAAGAGCACCATCGGGCGTGGTTGCCCGACATCATGTCGTTGAAGACGCCAGGAGCCTTTGCCATGACGGAGATCGGTCACGGCTCCGACGTCGCCTCGGTCGGGACCACCGCGACCTTTGACCCGGACACGGACGAATTCGTGATCCATACTCCATTCAAGGCGGCGTGGAAGGACTATCTGGGCAATGCGGCCCAGGACGGCGTGGCAGCGGTCGTCTTTGCGCAACTCATCACTCGCGGCGTGAATCACGGCGTGCACGCCTTCTACGTACCGATTCGTGACGAAGAAGGATACAACCTCCCCGGGGTCAGCTCCGAGGATGATGGCCGCAAGGGCGGCCTCAACGGAATCGACAACGGACGCCTGGCTTTCGACCACGTCCGGATTCCGCGGTTCAATCTCTTGAACCGGTACGGACAGGTCTCCGAGGACGGGACCTACACCTCTCCCATCGACTCCCCCGGCCGGCGGTTCTTCACGACCCTCGGCACCCTGGTGCAGGGGCGTGTTTCCTTGGACGGATCGTCAGTCAATGCCGCCAAGATCGGGCTGAGCATCGCAATCAGGTACGCCTATGAACGGCGCCAGTTCTCTTCGGGCGGAGACAGCGAGGCCACGCTGATGAGCTACCAGCTCCATCGGCGTCGGCTCCTGCCGTTGCTGGCTCGCACGTACGCGCAAGCCTTCGCTCACCACGATCTGCTCGAAACGTTCGACGGTGTGTTCTCCGGCCGGGAGGATACCCCGGAGAACCGGGCCGAGCTCGAGACCCTGGCGGCCGCCCTCAAGCCCATGTCCACGTGGAATGCTCTGGAGACCCTCCAAGTGTGCCGCGAGGCGTGCGGCGGATCGGGATACCTGACCAAGAACCGGTTCACGTCCCTGTACCAGGATCTCGACGTCTATGCGACGTTCGAGGGCGACAACCATATTCTCTTGCAGCTGGTGGCCAAGCGTCTGCTCGGAGACTATTCCAAGGAGTTCGCGGGCCTCGATTTCGGGACGATCACGAAGTATGTGTCCTCGCGGGCCGAGGATCTGGCGGTCAACAGGACCGGGCTCCGCCGGGCCGCACAGATCATCCAGGACACCGGAGGAAGCAAGAAATCGGCGCAAGCTCTCAAGGATCCCAAGATCCAGCGGGACCTCCTGGGCGACCGGGTGCACACCCTGATCTCGGAAGCAGCCGATGCCCTGCGCCCGGCGAGGAAGATGCGTCCGGAGGACGCAACCAAGCTCTTCAACTCCCAGCAGGTCAAACTCATCGACGCAGCGCGCTCGCACGCCGAGCTGTTGCAATGGGAAGCCATGACCGAAGCGGTCGGCACGATGGAAGGCAAGACCGCGGAGATCATGACGTCTCTGCGAGACCTGTTCGGCCTGACCCTGATCGAGCAAAATCTCGGCTGGTACATCTCCTATGGCCTGGTCTCGACGCAACGAGGCCGTGTTCTCGGTGAGTACATCAACAGGTTGTTGGACAAGATCGAGCCGTATTCGCTGCAGCTCGTGGAAGCCTTCGGTTACAAGCAGGCCCACCTGCGTGCGGAGATCTCGAGCGGCATCGAGGCCGTGCGCCAGGCCGATGCCGAAGAGTACTTCAGAAAGCTGAGGGCGTCCTCGGATGCTCCGATCGATGAGAAGACGCTCAAGAAGATGAACCGAGGAAAATCGAACAAGGGTTCGGCGCGGAAGAAGCGCTGACGGATTCCCTGACTCACCACGGAGCGGGCCGTCTCTGCGCAGGCGGCCCGCTTTCGTGTCCCTCGTCCCTGGCCGAATGACCCAGAACACTTTTGCCACCTATACTTTGATGGTGCGCAACGACAATCTGACTGCCGAAGAAGCCCGCTTCCGTTCCGATCTCCTCGAGGTCGACAGGTACGACGTCGACATCGACCTCACCCATGCCGCAGACCCGTCGATGCAGGCCTTTCCTACCTCGACGACCGTCACCTTCCGTGCCGACACGGAAGAAGCGACGGAAGCGGAAACGTTCATCGAGTACATCCATCACAGCGTGGACTCCGTTGAGCTGAACGGGCGCAGACTGCGCGTGTCCGACGTCGTGGAAGGCAGCAGGATCCGGCTTCCCGGGCTGGCGCCGACGAACACCCTCACCGTTCGTGGGCGTTCCCTCTATTCCCGATCCGGGGAAGGCCTGCACCGATTCATCGATCCCGAGGACGGGCGCACCTACCTGTACACGCAGTATGAGCCGAGTGACTGTCGACGGGTGTTTCCTGCCTTCGAGCAACCGGACCTCAAGGCGGTGTTCCGCTTTTCGATCACGGCGCCCGAGGACTGGACGGTCGCGTCGAATACCGAGATCGTCTCAACCCACGAGGACCCGGCGACACCGGGTGTCAGCAAACGAGTCTTCGCTCCGACCCTGCGTATGTCGACCTACATCACCACGCTCCTCGCGGGCCAGTACCACACGGTCAGCGCGCTCCACCGGCCCGACAACGATCGCTTTGAGCAGACCACGATGTCCCTGTACTGCCGCGCATCGATGGCCGTTCACATGGAATCCGATGCGATCTTCGACCTGGTATCGAAGGGGCTCGACTTCTTCCAGGAACTCTTCGACTACCCCTATCCGTGGGGAAAGTACGACCAGGCCTTCGTTCCCGAATACAACCTGGGTGCCATGGAGAACCCGGGGCTGGTGACCTTCACCGAGGCGTACCTCTTCCCGGGAGGTTTGACCTTGGCCCAACGCGAGGGACGTGCCAACGTGATCATGCACGAGATGTCGCACATGTGGTTCGGCGACCTCGTGACGATGCGCTGGTGGTCGGACCTGTGGCTCAAAGAGTCCTTTGCCGAATTCATGGGGGCGCTCGCCGCCGAACGAGCCTGCGGTTTCGAGGAATCCTGGGTCACGTTCGCGCACCGCAGGAAGGGTTGGGCCTACACCCAGGACCTCTATTCGACGACTCACCCCGTGGTTGCCGACATTACCGACGTCGAGGCGGCGAAACAGAATTTCGACGGAATCACCTACGCCAAAGGCGCGGCCGTCCTCAAGCAACTGGTCGCATTCGTCGGTTTCGACCGATTCGTGGACGCCGCCCGCACCTACTTCTCCCGCCACGAGTTCGGGACGGCCGAGTTCTCCGACTTTCTGGACGTCCTCGAGGAATCGTGCGGACGGGATCTGCGTGAATGGTCGCGGGCGTGGCTGGAGACCGACGGCGTCACCACGCTGACGTACGCCCCGCAACCACACGTCCTGGAACAGCGGCTTCCCGATTCCGTCTCGGAATCACTCGGCCGCCCTCACGTGCTCACCATTGCGTCCTTCCGACTCGAGGGCGGCGTCCTGCGCGAAACCGCCGAGCAGTCCATCGAGATCCCCTCGGGGCCCGAGGGCATGTCGACGCCGACGGATGAGGTTCCGCCCGTAGAAGCCGGGTCGGGCATCGTGCTGGTCAACCGGGACGACAAGACGTACGCGCTGACCTCGTTCGGTGAGGATGAGCTCCGAACGGCTCTCCTCCACGGACACACGCTCGCCGCCCCCATCGATCGTGCCGTTCTCGGCAGCGCCCTATGGAGCATGGTCAGGAGCGGAGCGCTCAACCCGCGCGATTACACGGCCCACGTCGAGAAGGGGCTGGGCGCCGAACAGTCCGCAACGTTGCTCGATACGATGCTCCTCCATGCCGAAACGGCGCTCCTGGTGTACATGTCCCCCACTGCGAGGCACGAACCGCTGAGCGCTTTCGCCACAGCGGTCGCCGAGCAATTGCCGCTCTGCGAGGAAGAGAGCGACAGACAGAGTATCCTCGCCCGTCACGCACTCATCCTGGCGAGGCATGATGTTCGGCTGCAACGGTTCGCACAGGAACTGGTGGACTTTGCCGAGAAGAATCCTGAGCAGCCTCGCTGGAACGGACTGAGCCTGAGCGACGAACTGGTCTGGTCGGCCAGGACAGCCCTCGCGGCCCACGGTGCCCTGACCCGAGAAGACATTGAATCCTCTCTGGGGTCAACGCCCAGCCAGCATGCTGCCCTCGGGGCAGCCAGATCCCGCGCTGCCCTGCCCCACGCGGAGGACAAGAGGCGCGCCTGGTCCAGCATTTTCGACGACGATCTCTCCAATGACCTCCTCTCGGCCTCCGCCAGCGGATTCCGCATCGGGCCGTCGTCGCTCCGCACGGGTCTGGCCGAGGATTACTTCGCTCGCCTGGAGGATGTGTGGCAGAAGCACTCGATCGGTATGGCCACGCGGATCATCAATGGCCTGTTCCCGGGGCCGGATGAGGACGTCGACGCCGTGGCGGGTGCAGAGACCTGGCTCGCGGAACACGGCGATGCCCCTCGTTCGCTCCGGCGGGAGCTGACCGAGAGGCTCGAAGATGCCCGACGGGCCGCCAGCATCCGATCGACGTGGGAGTGAGCCCAAGTCCCACAACAGCGACTCCGATATGGAAGTCTCGTGTCAAGAGCAACACGACATGCGCTTCTCAAGGGCCAATACCGGTGCCACGGCGGGAAACTGTGAGATTCTTGTACAAGTTGCTTCGAGCACCAAGGGACGTTGGAGGAGTTTCGCCGTGACAGAATACGCGCTCAATGATCGTGGATCCCTGGAGCTTGTCACAGAGGACTATTACGACGCCGAGATTCTGCGTTTGTTCGAGAACTATCGCCTGGACCGGGAGCAGGTCGTGGATTCGGTGGCTCATCTGGTGCCCGAACCTGATAACCCCCATTCCCCGGACAGCGTCGCGATCTGGGTGAATGGTCACAAGGTGGCACGGATGACCCAGGAGGACTCGGAGCGATACTGGAAGCCTCTGGCACGCATCGTCGTCTCCGGATATGTGCCGGTGGCGCCGATCCGCTACTGGGCCACCCTCCGTCGGGACAAGGGGCAGGTTCGTCTCGAGACCAAGGCCGTTCTTTCCGTGTCCCGTCCCGAACTCCTGTTCCCGATCAACACGTCGCCCACTCGGGCCGCCTTACTCCCCCAGGGCCCGAGCGTCAAAGTCCTGAACGAGAACGACCACGCCGAATACCTCCACGACGTCCTGCCGGTCTCCGGTGAGGGACGAGTGATTCTGACGCTCGAAGCCAACCGGCACAAGCTCGCCGATGGCAGCGAAGTGGATACCGTGGACGTTCTGCACGATCGCAGGATCGTCGGCCGTCTCAGCACCCAGATGTCCGAACAACTGGCCCCAGTGGTTCGGTATGCCTTCGAGAACAACAAGCTCACGGCCGTATGGGGCACGATCCGAGGCAGTTCCTTCGAACTGTCCTTGACCGTCCAGGCCGTTCGGGCGGAGGACCTCCCTCGGTCCTGGTACCTGGATCTGCCGAATTCCCTGCCCCAGCTCAAGCCGAAGCAGGATTACTACGAACTGGATCCTGCCTTCGTGCCGTCGGATGCGGAAGAAGATCCGGATCTGCGGCGTCCGCCGAGACCCGGAGAGGAACCGTATCGGGCGTATCCCTCCACGCACGGCAGTACCGCCATGCGCGGTCCGGGGAGCTCGCTGGGCAATGATTCCCGCGCGTTGCTCGGCCTCGGAATTCTTGGTGCCCTGATCCTGGTTTTGGGCATCGTGTGCGTCTTCTTCAAACCGGGCCTGGGGGTCGTGGCGATCATCGTCGGAGCGGTTCTCGGCCTGGCTGGGCTCTATTTCGGTCGCTTGCGCACACCGGCACGGCTGGACGAGGACTTCACCTATGACGAGCCGGACGACGACGTCGACGATGACGAGTTGGACCCGGCCGATCAGGACGTGGACGACGTCGGCTCCTCGACCGACGAGAGGGACGAAGATCCGTCGCTCCATGGGTCCGCATCCTTCGAGGACGACGAGGAGTACTTGGCCGAGGACACCGAGAGCTTCCCGGAAGACGAGGTCGAAGAATTCGACGTCGACGAGCCCGGGACAGAAGCATACGAAGACGACGAATACGCCTTCGAGGAGAACGACGGTTACGAAACCGTAGGTCAGGACCAATACCACGCGACACACCGCGACCCCAGGGACTGACGGTTTTCCATGCTTGAACGGGCAAGGACCCGTGCCGATCGGCTGATGCAGATCGGCGAGGTCTTCGTCAAACACGGGCTGGGCTTCCTCGTCCAGGGGCTGGGCGGTCCGTTGGCTGGGTCGTTGCGTCGCGTCCGGAGGTTGGATCCTCAGGCCCGCCACACCCAACCCGAGCATCTGCGCATGGCCCTGGAAGAGTTGGGCCCGACCTTCATCAAGGTCGGCCAGTTGGTCTCGACGCGCCAGGATCTCCTGCCGCCGGCATACACGCGTGAGTTGGCCAAGCTTCAGGACGATTCGTCCCAGATACCGTTCGCTGAACTGGTCAATGCGCTCTCGGGGCAGCCGGAAGAGGCCATGCTCGAGCAATTCGCGTCCATTGATGAGCAGCCACTGGCCACCGGGTCAATAGGCCAGGTCCACGCGGGTGTTCTGCGGGGAGAACAGGTCGTGATCAAGTTCCGGAAGCCAGGGGTCCTGGAGGACGTCCAGCAGGATCTCGACATCATCTCGGACATCGCTGCGTTGTTGAGCCGCTATGTACCGATCGCCAAGCAGTACGACGTCGTCGAACTGAGCCGACAATTCGCCCGCACGCTTCGGGAAGAACTCGACTACACGATCGAGGCCACTTACTGCGACCGTTTCGCAACCTACTTCGACGACGACCCCGAACTGCACATCCCCACGATCTTCTGGGAAGCCACGACCTCGAGCATGCTGACCCAAGAGCGGGTCAGCGGTATCAAGATCAGCGATGTCGAACAGTTGGAGGCCAACGGGGTCGATCGGCATCGGCTCGCGGTGAATGCAACGGGCGCGATGTGCAGGATGGTCTTCGAATTCGGCTTGTTCCACGCGGATCCTCATCCCGGGAACCTTTTCGTGCGGCCCGACGGGACGATCAACCTCATCGATTTCGGCATGTGCGGCGAGCTGGACGACGAGTTCCGGGACAACATGCTCCCCCTCTTCATCGGGCTGACGACGGAGAACGCGCGCCAGTGCAGCAGGGCCGTGGTCCGGTTGACGAATTCGCACGGTCGGAACGTCACGCCCCAGGAAGTCGAGCCGGAGATGGCTCGGCTCCTGAGCCACTACTCGGGGCAGAGCCTCGATGATCTCAACATCGGCAAGGTGCTCGCGGACGTCATGGCGATGCTGCATCGCCATCAGCTCAGCCTTCCCCCGGAAGCGGCGCTTCTGATTCGCATGATCGCCACGGCCGAGTCACTCGGCGAATTGATCGATCCTGAATTCGATTTCATCGCCGTGCTCTCCCCCTACGCGTCCGCTTTCGTGACGAGCAGGATATCCCTCGATGCCCTGGCGAAACGATTGTCTTCCTTGACCCGGGAAGCCGTGGAGTTCGGCGTCGAGGTGCCCAGTTCCTTCCGGAAAATCATGGGCGTGATCGAAAACGGCGGCTTCGACGTGCATTTGCGCGCCGACGAGCTCGAAGAACTCATCGACCGGGTCGAGGTCGTGGGCAACAGGCTCGTGGCCGGCGCGGTCCTGGCCGCCGTGATCAATGGGTCGGCCAAGGTGATCTCCTACCAGCCTGATCGGTTCAGGCACTGGCAGTCTCTCCTCATCGGTTCAGGCGCAGGAAGTGCCGGTCTGCTCGGTGGGTATCTGCTGAGCACCGCGGGGCTGAGGCTCCGCAGACCGGGGCGGCGTCGTCGCCTGCGGAGCCGATGAATCGACTGATTCAGTCGGTACCGACGCTCTTGGAGTAGTCCTCCATGGTGCCGTCCTTCATGGCCTTGCCCAACTTGTCGACAGAGTCCTGGTCGAGGTTCACGATCGATTGGCCGTCGGGAGACCAGCCGGTTCCCGAGTTGGGGAGGGTCATCATTTTCATGTTCCGAAGACCATTGGGCCCCATTTTCATGGCGATTTTGGCGGCACGCGTCGAGCTCAACGAATCATCGACCTGCATGAAGGGCGAGAATTTCTTGACCAGATCGTTGACCTTGGCCGGGTTGGCGAGCGTCTGGGGGCTGCCGATTTCCTTCAGCACCCCGCGCATGTACGCTCGCTGGTCCCTGACACGCTGGTAGTCGCCATCCGTGAAGCTGTACCTCTCCCTCACGAAGGTGAGCGCTCGATCACCATCCATCTTCTGAGGACCTTGTTCGAAGGTCTCTCCGTCACCATTGGTGAATCCGACCGGGACGTCGACCGTCACGCCTCCTAGCGCATTGGTCAGATCCCTGAAGCCCTCGAAGTTGATGCCCGCGACATTGTCGATGCGGGTGTCGAGCATGTTCTCGATGGTCCTGACCTCGAGCGGCACGCCTCCGAGATCCAACGCAGCGTTGATCTTGGCTTGTCCGTGACCCGGGATATCGACCCAGGTGTCCCTCATGATCGAGATGATGTAGGCCTGTCCCCCGTCGTCGGGAACATGGAGGAGCATGATGGTGTCGGCCCGTTCGCCGGACACATCGGCTTCGTCCTTTTCGCCCTTGCGGGAGTCGCTACCGAGCAACAGAACGTTGTAGGCCCCGGTTTCCGCCGGACGATCGTCGTCGTTGGGCAGTGCATTGCTGAACTTCTGTGTGCCCGCATCGAAGTTGTGGGCAAGGTTGGCGAAGTAGGCGCCGACCGCGATCACGGCGACGAGCAGCAGCGACCCGGCGATCCCCATGGCGACCAAACCTTTGCGGCGCTTCTTCCTGCGACGCGGCCTGGGCTGTTCCTCGTGGTCCATGAGGTCGTTCGAGAGCGACTTGGGCTGACTCCGTGGGGTCGTAGGGCATACTGTCTCGGGCTTCTCTGAATTTTAGCCCGAGCGCATACAAAAGGTGCCGGGAATCAATTATGATTCCCGGCACCTCTCGGTGTGGCAGACCCTTACTTGCTGGTCTTGCCGAAGTTCTTGAAGCGAGCGTTGAAGCGCTCGACACGGCCGGCCGAGTCCATGATGCGCTGCTTGCCCGTGTAGAACGGGTGGGACTCGGAGGAGATCTCGACCTCGATGAGCGGGTACTCGTTGCCGTCTTCCCAGGTCTCCGTCTTGGAGCTGGTAGCGGTCGAACGGGTCAGGAAGGTCTTTCCGGACGCGAGGTCGCGGAAGAGAACCGGATGGTAGTCCGGGTGGATATCGGTCTGCATAATGTGCCTCTTCTGTGGACTGGATTTTGCCAGGCCCTGGGTCTTGGGATGAATGAGGTCGGACGCCGGTCATTGCGACGCCACGACTCGGCCGTCGAGGACCGACGACCAAACCACGCTACCACGGAGAACCCTCGGGCAGAAGGAATCCGCGAGCCAAGCCCGTGTAACTCGCGTCTCGCCGGTAAAACGGTCGGTCTACTGGGTCGCATAGAACGCGACCGCCGAGGCGGCCGCCACGTTCAAGGAGTCGACTCCGTGGCCCATGGGGATCATGACCGTCTCATCCGCTCCGTCAATCGTGGTCCGGGACAGGCCGTCCCCCTCCGTGCCCAGAATCAGGGCCAGTTTCTCGGGGTTTTTCCGTGCGAGCTCACCGATCGTGATCGAGTCAGGGGTCAGAGCCAGGGCCGCGGTAGTGAATCCGAGGCTTCGAAGCTCCTGGAGGTCGGCCGGCCAGTCCCCCAACCGAGTCCACGGCACCTGGAACACCGTGCCCATCGAGACCCGGATCGAACGGCGATACAGGGGATCCGCGCATCGTGGAGTGGTGAGGACCGCGTCGACGCCGAGCGCCGCGGCGGAACGGAACACGGCGCCCACGTTGGTGTGGTCAACGATGTCCTCCAGGACCGCGATGCGCCTCGCACCGTCCAATATTTCCTCGAGCGGCTTCGGCTCAGGCCGCCGCATGACGGCCAGAGCTCCCCGATGCAGGTGGAAGCCGGTCAGCTCCTCCAGAACATCGTCGTCGGCAACGTACGCGGGCGCGTGAGGGTGCCAGCGGAGCACGTCCTCGAGATCGGCCGCCCACTTGTCGGACGTCAGGAAGGACAGCGGCTCATGGCCGGCGTCGAGCGCCCGGCGCACCACCTTGGATGACTCAGCGATGTAGACGCCCCACTCGGACTCGCGGGAGGTGCGCATCCGCACGTCCGTCAGACCTCGATAGAAACGAAGGTCTCTGAGCACCGGGTCTTCGGAACGCCCGTCCGACGCGGAGAGCTGTTCGCCCGAAACCCGGACCACGCTCGGAATCGTGCTGACATGTTCCCGGCGGCGGGCCAGATCGGCCGGGGAGTACTGGGGATTCTTCATCACGGATCCAAGATTACTTGCGCTCTTCGTCAGTCGAAGAACACCATTTTGACGATCGCGGCCAGGCCCAGAACAACGATCACGATGCGAAGAGCCACGGGCTTCATCCGCCGGCCGATCTTGGCGCCGACCAGGGACCCGACCATCGAACTGATGGCAATCAGAAGGACGACCCACCAATCGATGCGATCGAAGGCGAAGAGCAGGTACGAGATGCCGGCGATGAGGTTGACCGCGGCGACGAGGACGGTCTTGATCGCGTTGGAGCCTTGCAGCGAGGCCATCAGGAAGACGCCGAGGATCCCCAGCAGCAAGACACCCTGGGCCGCAACGAAGTAACCTCCATAGACTCCGGCGAAGAACACCAGGGCGTACAGGATGATCGGCTGCTTCTGGTCGTCGTCATTGGGCACGCCCGAACGTTCCTGGCGCCGGCGCACCGCGGCCTGCAGCTTTGGTTGGAAAATCACGAACAACAGAGCGACCCCGATGAGCACGGGGCTGATGGCCTCGAAAACCGACTCCGGCAGGTGAAGCAGCAGGTAGGCGCCGATGATCCCACCGACGAGAGAACAAGGAATGAGTTTCCACAGGGTCCTGCCCAGACCCTGCAACTCCTTGCGATAGCCCCAAGCACCGGTGAAGTTGCCGGCAATGAGGCCCATCGCGTTGGAAATCGTCGCCGTGACCGGCGGAACTCCCATGGACACCAGGACCGGGAAGGTCACCAGTGTGCCCGACCCGACGATGGTGTTGATGGCCCCCGCCCACAGGCCTGCGACCAGGATGATTCCTATTTCGAGAGGAGTCATGAATGCGCGGCAAAGGCCGTGTAACGGCCACCGATCTTGGTCAGCTCCAGGGGCATTTCGTATGCGGTGGAGAGATTCTCGCTGGTCAGGACCTCATCGATGGGCCCTTTGGCCACGATGCGGCCGTGATTGAGCAACAGCATGTGCGTCAGGCCCTCGGGAAGCTCCTCGATGTGGTGAGTGACCAGAATAGTTGTGGGCGCCTGCGGGTCCCTGGCCAAGTCCGTCAATCGGGAGACCAGGTCCTCGCGGCCAGCAATGTCCATCCCGGCCCCGGGCTCGTCCAGGATCATCAGTTCCGGGTCGGTCATGAGGGCCCGTGCGGTCAGCACGCGTTTGCGTTCACCATCGGACAAGGAGCCGAACGTGCGGTCGGCCAGGTGTTCGACACCCCACTGGCCCAAGAGTTCGGACGCCCGTTCGTGATCCATCTGATCGTAGCCTTCACGCCACCGACCGGTGACGCCGTAGGCCGCCGTCACGACGACGTCGCGCACCGTTTCGTTCCGGGGAATCTGCTGGGAGATGGCACCGGATGTCAGACCGATGCGAGGCCGAAGTTCGAAGACGTCAACGGCCCCCAGGATTTCGTCGAGGATATCCACCATCCCCGTGGTCGGGTGCAGTCGGGCGGCGCAGACGCTCATCAACGTGGACTTGCCGGCACCGTTCGGACCGAGAACGGCCCAGCGCTCGCCCTCATTGACGGTCCAGGTGATCCCATCGATCAATCGGTTGTTCGGCCCGCCTCGGACGACGGAGACGTCGACCAACTCCAAAACTGCACTCATACTCACGACCTTAAGCCACGGACCTGCCCTCGAGCCAGCTGTGACGCATCGACCGGCGCGTCACCGGATGCCCTGGGCTTATGCCGCGAGGGGTTCATAGGATGGACACCATGAGCACAACTTTCCGCGTCGTGGCCCTCGCACCGTCCCCCCAAACAGACGACCATCGGTCTCTGTACTCGTTCGTGGAGCGTTCGGGCGCCAAGATTCTGAATGCCTTGTCCCTGACTTCGCCCTCGGTGCAGCAGGTCGAAGCCGACGGCACACGGATTCCGCAGGCGGCGGGGCCTGCCTACACCGCGGTACTGATCGACGTCGCGTGGAAGAACGATTTCGCGGAGTTGCGGCGCACGTTGCGGCCGGATCCCCTGGACCAAGCCGTGAGCGGTTACGACATCAACGTGGTCGATCCCGCCCTACGCGGCGCCGACAAGCTCATGCTGATACTGGACGCCGATTCGACGCTCTTGTGCCAGGAGGCGATCGACGAGCTGGCCGAACGGGCTGGGGTCGGGCAACACGTCGCGGAGGTCACGGAACGGGCCATGCGAGGCGAGTTGGACTTCGCCGAGTCACTCCGGGAACGCGTGTCGACCCTCGAAGGACACCCCGAGGACGTTCTGGGCGAAGTCTCCCGCGCTTTGACTCTGACACCGGGAGCGAAGAACCTGGTCGACGCTTTCCACGCGCGTGACTTCCCGGTCTGTGTGGTTTCCGGCGGTTTCATCCAGATACTCGAACCCATTGCCCGTCAGCTCGACCTCGAATATGCCCGCGCCAACCGCCTCGACGTCGCGGACGGGATGCTCACCGGCCGGGTCACCGGGCAAGTCGTCGATGCGCACGTGAAGCAGACATCTTTGCGACAGTGGGCCAAGGAGTACGGCGTCGGACCCAAGAATATTGTCGCCGTGGGCGATGGGGCCAATGACCGTTTGATGCTCGACGCCGCTGGGCTCGGCGTCGCCTTCAACGCCAAGGACGCCCTCCGCGGCACGGCTGACGCCCAAGTCAACATCCCGCGGCTCGATGCCGTGCGTCACTTCGTGGACCTGTAGAAGAGAAGTCCCGGCACAACGAAAGGGCGGGCAACGGGCCATTGAGGCCCGGTTGCCCGCCCTTTCGCGCCTTGGGAGGGAAGCGTTCAGTCCACGAATCCTCGTGCGCCACCCACGAGTTCCACGTGCCCGGTGTCGACGTCGGCGGTCACCATCGCGGCCACCTCTTGGGCGAACTCCTCCACGGAGTAGAGCTTGCCGGCCTCGCTGCGTCGTTCGTCGAGGGTTCCGGGGCGTGCACGGTTCAACAGGGTCGCGGTCACGGTGCCCTCAATCATGTCCCCGGAGACCACCACGAACTCGATGCCCTTCTCGCTCAGGGCCGGGATTTCGTCCGTCAGGGCATCCTCGCCGGCCCTCTTGGACCGCGCGACGGCCTCGTATTCGGGCATCGTCTCGACATCGTTGATGAAGTGGGCCTGATGCGAGGTCACGTAGACGATACGAGAACCAGACTTCATGACCTCGGCGGCCGTACGCATCAGGTCGAGCTGCGCATCGCGGTTCAGGCGGAGTGCGTAGTCCTCCCCCAGATCCGTCTCCATTCCGCCGGACGCGTTGAGCACCAGGATGTCGAGACCGCCGAAGGCCTCGACCGCGGCATCGACCAGGTTCTGTACGTCGCCGTGCTGGGTGATATCGGCTCCGACGGCCACCGCCCGACCGCCCGCTTCCTCGATCTCCTTGACTACCTTGTTCGCTCGGGGAGCCTTCTGTCGGTAGTTGACGACGACGCCCGCGCCCTCACCAGCGAGGATCTTCGCCGTATCGGCTCCGACCCCGCGGGAGGATCCCGTAATGATGGCGGACTTGTTGTCCAACGTGCCCATGATGTCCTTTCGACTCGTCGCAACGCGTTCGGTTGCGGTTTCTCGTGCTGTCCGACGCGACCTGCGCCGTGAACCTTTTCGGGTCAGTGACCCATCCCGACGCCGCCGTCGACGGGGATCACGGCACCGGTAATGTAGGCGGCCTCGTCGCTCGTGACCCAACGAACGGCCCGAGCAACTTCCTCGGGTCGGCCGAAGCGGTGCGCGGGGATGGCGTCCAAGTACTTCGCCTGAGTTTCTTCGGGAAGAACCGCCGTCATGTCCGTGTCGATGAACCCCGGGGCCACCACGTTGGCCGTGATGTTGCGGGAACCCAGTTCGCGACTCAACGACCGAGCGATCCCGACGAGGCCTGCCTTGGACGCGGCGTAGTTGATCTGGCCCGGGGAGCCGTAGAGGCCGACGATCGAAGAGATGAGAACCACGCGCCCGAACTTTTTGCGCAGGAACCCTTTGGCGGCTCGCTGGACCACGCGGTAGGCGCCCGTGAGGTTCGTGTCGACGACGTCGGTGAAGTCCTCTTCCTTCATGCGCAGCAGAAGGGTGTCTCGGGTGACGCCTGCGTTGGCCACCAAAATCTCGACCGGCCCGTACTCGGCCTCGATCTGTGTGAAGGCCTGGTCAACGGACGCGGAGTCCGTCACATCGGCTTGGACCGCAAAAAATCCTTCCGGAGCCTCCCCGGACCGGTATGTGACACACACCCGGTGACCTTGCTCACGATATGCCTCTGCGATGCTGCGTCCGATGCCCCGATTTCCGCCCGTGACCAGAACGGTCCTGGGTACGAATTCGTCCCCGGAACCCGCCGTCGTGTTCTCTGCTGTCATGCTGTCCTTCCGGATCGATCCAGCCAAGCAGCTGGACGTGGCCTAGTCTTCCCAGTGGTTCATCCTATCGGAGACCCCTTGGGCCCCAAGAACACCTGGCCCGCCCGAAAATGCCTCGGTCGGGCACGCTCGACCTTGACCGGGGTGGAAGAATGGAATCAACTGCAACGACCCATCGATCGACGGTTTCAGGAGGGACCCATCATGCCTCGACGCGGCCATCAGCACGTCCCTCAGGAAGAGACCGAGGATCTCCACACGATTACCGAAGCTCAGGCTCCGCAGAGCGAAGGCATCGATCACCGCATGAAGCGGTATGCACTGCAAATGGGCCTGCGCATTGTCTGTCTGATCATTGCCGTCGTCTTCGACGGGTGGATCCGGTGGGTTGCGGTGGTCGGCGTCGCTGTTCTGCCCTGGGTGGCCGTGGTTCTGGCCAACGGCAATGATCGAGCCGAGGTCAAGGACGTTTCCTACGTCCCAGGGGCGACTCCGCGCGAACTGATCCCCGGCAAGGACTACGACGAAGAACAGGGCTCATCCGCGACGTCGGACCATGAGGACTCCCAGGATTCGGAGCATCAGGACCATGCGGAGAACGACACGCGGACAGCCGACTCGGACGCCGGATCGCGGGACGCCCCCATGTATGAGGACGAAATCATCGAGGGCGAGTTTCGGACCGGACACCACGGTCACCACCACTGACCGCAGTCGCCATGATCATTCGAGGAAGAAGGAGCGTTGAGTGGATCTCGATGACCTGATGGGAACATCCGCGGCACCCGACACCCCGATGTGCTCGCGCAAGGGTTGCACGAGAGATGCCTCATTCCGCATCGAATGGAACAATCCCAAGATCCACACACCCGAACGGCGTAAAGTATGGCTGGCGTGCCAGGAACACCGGGATTGGCTGGCGGATTTCCTCAGGGCACGCGGGTTCCTGAAAGACGTCGTGCCGTTCGAGGACACGCACGACTGACCGGGCTCGTCCGGAGCCCATACGAGAAAGACCTTTCGTGTACAAATTCCTTCTGTCCGGCAAGTGGATCGGCGCGTTCATCCTGTGCATTCTGTTCTCGCTGATCTGCGTCTACTTGGCCGGATGGCAGATGGATCGCAAGGAAGCGTTGGACTACCGAAACAGCCGCATCAGTCAGAACTACAACGCCGAACCCGAATCCTTCGATCAGGCCGGCAAGTATTTTTCCGATTACACGTCCAGCAAACAGTGGACCCCGGTGTCCATGAAGGGCAGCTATCACCCGGAGGACCAGAAGCTGGTCCGGAACAGACCGCATGACGGCAGCGTCGGTTTCGAGGTCCTGGTCCCCTTCACCACCACGAGCGGCCAGACGGTGCTCATCGACCGTGGCTGGGTGGGATCCGGAGATTCGAACGCGGCGCCCAAGTCCGACGTTCCTGCCCCGCCCGAGGGCGAGATCCAGCTGACGGCTCGGCTCCAGGCCGGCGAGGCCGACACCGGCAAGGGTGCCCCCGAGGGGCAGATCGCCTCGATCAATCTGAAGGACTTCGCGAAGGACGTCTCCTATCCAATGGCCGAGTCCGGATACGGGATCATGGCCTCGGAGGATCCGGCTCCCCCGACGTCTCCCAGTGCCCTCGGCGAACCCGAGCAGGACGCGGGGCCGAACCTGTCCTACTCCATGCAGTGGTACGCTTTCGCGATCCTGGTCTACGTGGCCTACGGGTGGTGCGCGCGGCAGAAGGTCCGCAATGATCGTCTCGATGCGCAGCTTGCGGCGGAACTCGAGCAGTATTACGGGCAGTTCTACGACGAGCAGGGCCGCTATATCGGCGACGTCGACGAGGCGATCGTGCTGCGTCAGATCGAGATGATGGACGACATGCCCTCCCACATGAAGGCGATCGTCCGACCGAAGCCCCCGCGCCAGCGCAAGCACGTCACCGACGAAGAACTCGAGGACGCCTACATGGACGCCCTCGAGCGGGATCGCGCATCACGCGCGGAAGACTCCGGGCGAGGCCCTACGCCAGGGTGATCAGGTCCTGGTACTCCTTGGTCCAGTGGTCCTCGATTCCGTCCGGAAGCATGAGGACCCTTTCCGGGGACAATGCTTCCACGGCGCCCTCATCGTGGGAGACCATCACGATCGCGCCCTCGTAGGTCTTCAGCGCGTTGAGGATCTCCTCGCGGCTCGCCGGATCCAGGTTGTTGGTGGGCTCGTCCAGCAACAGAACATTCGCGCTCGAGGCGACCAGGGTTGCCAGGGCCAGACGGGTCTTCTCCCCGCCGGAAAGGACCCCCGCAGGCTTGCTGACGTCGTCGCCTTGGAAGAGGAAGGACCCCAGAATGGTCCTGACCTGAGTGTCCTGAAGATCGGGAGCGGCGGTTCTCATGTTCTCCAACACGGTCCGGTCGGCATCCAAGGTGTCGTGCTCCTGCGCGAAATACCCGAGCTTGAGCCCGTGGCCGGGCTCGACCTGGCCCGAATCAGGCTCCGTCACGCCCGCAAGCATACGCAACAACGTGGTCTTTCCGGCGCCGTTGAGGCCCAGGACCACGACTCGCGTACCACGGTCGATGGCCAGGTCCACGTCATTGAAAATCTCCAACGATCCGTAGGACTTCGACAGACCGCTCGCTCGCAGCGGCGTTTTGCCGCAGGACGTCGGTGCCGGGAACCGGATGGCAGCGACCTTGTCATGGGCCTGTTCCGGCTCGACTTCACGCATCAGGCGCTCGGCGCGCTTGATCATCTGCTGTGCCGCGACGGCCTTGGTCGCCTTGGCCCGCATCTTGTTTGCCTGCTCCATGAGCGCGCCGGCCTTCTTCTCGGCGTTGGCCCGTTCGCGCTTGCGCCGGTGCTCGTCCTGCTCGCGCTGCTGCTGATAGTGCTTCCAGTCCATGTTGTAGACATCCACGGTGGAACGCATGGCGTCCAGGTAGAGGACCTTGTTGACCACGAGCTCCATGAGTTCGACGTCGTGGCTGATGACCAGAAGCCCGCCCTGGTAGTTCCTCAGGAACTCGCGCAGCCACTCGACGGAGTCGGCATCCAGGTGGTTCGTCGGTTCGTCGAGGAGCATCGTGTCGGCATCCGAAAAGAGGATCCTGGCCAGCTCGACGCGCCGCCGTTGACCGCCCGAGAGCGTCCGCAGGGGTTGTTGGAGGAGCCGGTCGGGCAGGTTGAGGTTGTGCGTGATGGTTGCCGCTTCCGACTCCGCCGCGTAGCCGCCGCCGGAGATGAACTCGGCCTCGAGCCGGTCATAGGATTTCATCCCCTTGGCCTGGATCTTCGGGTCCTCCGAAGCCATTTGGTCCTGGGCCCGACGCATCCGTCCGACGACGCCGGCCAAGCCCCGCGCCGAGAAAATGCGGTCCTGCGCCGTCTGCTCCATGTCCTCGACCTTGGGGTCCTGCGGCAGATACCCGATGCTCCCGCTTCTCGAGACCTCACCGTCCGCCGGCAGAGCCTGACCGGCCAAGACCTTGGTCATGGTGGTCTTGCCGGCACCGTTGCGCCCGACGAGGCCGATCTTGTCGCCCTTGTTCACCCGGAAGTTCACCTCGTCCATGAGGAGACGGGCGCCGACGCGCAATTCGAGGTTGGAAACGGTAATCAATGGAGTGAACGGGCCTTTCGAAAAGTCAGGGAAGGAGGAGTGTTTGCGTCGAACGCCGGCTCATTTGCCACGACGAGCACGCACATCCTTGCCATACTACGGGACAGCGCGCCATCACGAACCCTTCCGCCGACGTGAGACGAGGAACTCCGCGCGGACCCGCGTGCCGTTAACCCTGAGTTGCCGTGTCCTACACCGCGCGGCCGGCTCCGAGTAACGGCTCACGCCTAGGTTCTAGGCGTGGCTTCGACCACCCCATGCATCACACGATCCCGCACAGGAGGAAATTTGTCCCCTCAAGGCCGTACTCTGTTGAACTTGTTGGACTTCACGTCCGGTCGCTCTCATCGCACCTGCGTCTACAAGTGTGGGAACGCGTGCGCCAAGCCGGTCCCGAACACGTCGGACAACGAATACTTTCGCGACGTTGTGAGACGCACATTCGACCGACGTTCCGTCCTCAAGGGATTCGGAGCGGCCGCCGTAACCGTTGGCGGCGCCAGCGTTCTGGCGGCGCGCGGTCCGGACGCCCAGGCAAGCGCGCCCGGTGGCGCGTCGGGAGGAGCGTCCGCCGGTGCGTCGTCCTCCACACCACCAGGACTGCGATTCGAGGCGGTGGCCCCCAACACGGAAGACGCACTCAAAGTCCCGCAAGGTTACACGAGCGACGTCGTGATTCGCTGGGGCGACCCAGTGGTCCCCGGTGCGCCGAACTGGGACCTCAACCACCAGTCCCCCGAATCGGCCGCCGGCCAATTCGGATTCAACTGCGATTTCGCCGAACTGTTGCCGTTCGAGGGCCAACGCAACAGGTTCCTCCTGGTCAGCAACCACGAGTACACGACGCCGCAACAGATGTTTCCCGGATACGACCCCGAGAACCCCACAGAACAACAGGTCCGGACCGAATGGGAATCCCACGGATTGAGCATCGTCGAGGTGCAGGGCAACGACCGGGACGGGAGACTGCGGCCGGTCATGGGCAAATACAACCGGCGCATCACGGCTACCACGGAATTCGCCCTCGTCGGTCCCGCTGCAGGATCGGATCTCGTGAAGACCTCGTCGGATCCTTCCGGAACCAAGGTCCGGGGAACCCTGATCAATTGCTCCGGCAGCCTCACCCCTTGGGGAACGATTCTTTCCGGCGAAGAAAACGGGCTCATCGCATTTGAGGGTGTAGGTGGTTCCTGAAGCCGCCGGTGTCGAGCAGCGATCGGGCTATGTAGTTCGTGAGGTTCCGGAATCCGAGGGCGGAGCCGCGGAGGTGTTCCAGGCGCCCGTTGATCGCCTCTGTTGGCCCGTTGGACGTGCCGGGCCGGTCGAAGAACGCGAGGATGTCGGCGGCGCGCTGCTTGAGCGTGCGGCCGAGCTTGCGGACCTCCACGAGCGCGGCGGGGACGCCGCTGGAGACGGAATCGATGACGGCTGTCATCAGCTTCTTCGCCGTCTTCCGATCGGGTTCGCGGTAGGCAGCGATCACGCGCTGGTAGATGCCCCAGGTCGCCTCGACCTCGACGTGCTCGGAGACCGCGAACAGTGCCTCGAGACGGGTCTGCTGCCGGTCAGTGAGCAGCTGCGCGCCGGTGTGGAGGATGCGGCGGGCCTTGTAGAGCGGATCGTTTTTGCGGCCCCGCCGGCCGTGCAGGCACTGCTGGACGCGACGACGGCAGGTGTCGAGGGCGTCGCCGGCGAGGCGGACGACGTGGAACGGGTCCATCACCGCCTGCGCGTCCGGGAGCTCCTCGCTGACGGCGGTCTTGAAGCCGGTGAACCCGTCCATCGCGACGACCTCGACACCATCGCGCCAGTCCTGCGGGCGTGCGGCGAGCCAGGTCTTGAACACGGCTTTCGAGCGACCCTCGATCATGTCCAGCAGACGGGCGGGGCCGGTCTTGTCGCGGTTCGGGGTGAGGTCGATGATGACGGTGACGTACTTGTCGCCGACTCTCGTGTGGCGCCAGACGTGCTCGTCGACGCCGATCACGGCGACGCCGTCGAACCGGGCGGGATCGTCGATCAGCACTCGACGCCCTTCAGCGAGGACCGCGTTGTTCGCCGTGTGCCAACCGACACCGAGTCCGGCGGCGACGCGGGCGACGGTGAGGTGGTCGATCACGAGCGCTTCCAACGCCCACCGCATCCCGCTACGGGACAGCTTGGCTCGCTCGGGCGCCGCTGCCGTGAGGTCCTCACGCCAGGACCGTCCGCATCCCGAGCACTTGTAGCGGCGGACCCGGACCAGCAGCGTCGTCGGGCGATGACCGAACGGCTCGTGGGCGAGACGCCGCGTGTCCGTCCCGCGCGAGAGCGCCTGGCTACCGCATCCCCGGCACCACGGATCCGGCTCGGCGACGCGGCACTCGATCACCGCGCGATCCGGCTCAAAAAGCTGACCGGTGGCCACGAGGCCGAGCTCGTCGAGATGGCAGAACACGGTCAGATCAGGGGTCGCGAAGGTAGCGTGGTGCACGTCGAGGTCTTCCGGCAGATGGTCAGTGTGAGAACTTCCATCATCGGAAGGCCTCGACCCTCATCCGGCGACCGACGCGCTCAGCCACCTACCCCCTCAACTGCGAAGAGCCAGAAAACGTAGACCAGTACTTCGCCGGTGGCGCGGAAGCTCGGGACGAAACGGCGAGGAGTCGTTACAAGCGATACGGCATGGAAGACTCCGTGACCGCGCGGCGCTGGGAAAACTTCGACGACCGGTTCGACATTCGCAAGGAACCCCAGGAGCCTTACCGCTTCAACTACATCATCGAGGTGGATCCCTGGGATCCCACGTCGACCCCGGTCAAGCACACCGCCCTGGGCCGCTTCAAGCACGAGGCCGCGGCCATTCACGTGACGGACGATGGTTCCGTGGTCGCCTACTCGGGTGACGACACACGGTTCGAGTACCTGTACAAGTTCGTCAGTGCGCGGAAGATCGCACAGGGCGCCTCGGAAGAGGCCAGGAAGCAGAACATGAAGGTCCTCGACGAGGGCACGCTGTACGTCGCCCGTTTCGAGGGGAATTCGGCGGACTTCACCGAGGGCAGGCTACCCGAGGACGGCGCGTTCGACGGCACCGGCCAATGGCTCGAGTTGGCGACGTGCACCGCCGACGGCGCCGTCACCTCCCACGTGGAAGGCATGACCGGCGAAGAGGTTCTGGTGTTCACACGTTTTGCCGCGGACCAGGCAGGAGCGACCAAGATGGACCGACCGGAAGACGTCCAGCCCAGCCCGAAAACCGGCAAGGTGTACGCGGCCTTGACCAACAATTCCTATCGAGGCGCCAACCGGCCGGGCAAGGATGACGCCCCGACGGCCGAATACGCTCCCATCAAGGAGAACAAGAACGGCATGGTCCTCGAGATGGTTGATGACCACACCGGCACTTCCTTCGGCTGGAACCTGCTGCTGGTCTGTGGCGATCCGGACGACGCCGAAACCTACTTCGGCGGTTTCGACAAGTCCTCCGTCTCCCCCATTTCCTGCCCGGACAATGTCGCCTTCGACGAGCACGGCAATCTGTGGATTTCGACTGACGGCAATGCGTTGAAGTCCAACGACGGCCTGTTTGCCGTCTCGTTGGAGGCACCCACGCGAGGACTGACCAAACAATTCCTGACGGTGCCGAAGGGAGCCGAAACCTGCGGACCGGTCGTGCGAGAAAAACGGGTCCTGGTCAATGTGCAGCACCCCGGTGAGGATGAGGAGGCGACGGTGGAGTCCACGACGTCCCACTGGCCGATGGAGGCACCTCGACTGCTCGTCCGTCCACGGCGGTCGTCTGGAAGAAGGACTACGGCCCGATCGGGGCCTGATCACGGCAGAGGCCCGGTTCCCGCACATGATGGTGTGCGGGAACCGGGCCTTCCGTTCTGCCTGGGACAGGTCCGTCAGATGTTGAAGCCGAGGGCACGCATTTGGTCGCGCCCTTCCTCCGTGATGCGCTCGGGACCCCACGGCGGCATCCAAACCCAGTTGACGTGCCATTCGTCCACGAGCGGCTCGAGGTTCTGAGCCACCTGTTCCTCGATGACGTCCTGGAGCGGGCATGCGGCCGTCGTCAGGGTCATGTCCATGATCAGACCGCCCTCGTCGTCCCAGCGCGTGCCGTACAACAGGCCGAGGTCGACGATGTTGACGCCGAGCTCGGGGTCGATCACATTCGCGAGAGCGTCCTCGATTTCCTGACGACCGGGCTGGCCCTCGGGTGCTTCGGTTGCGGTTTCACTCATGCCTTGGCTCCTTGGAGGTAACCGACGTAGCCCTCCTCTTCAAGACGTTCGGCCAGTTCGGGACCGCCCTGGTCCGCGACGTGTCCGTCGACGAAGACGTGGACGAAATCGGGCTTGATGTAGCGCAGAATGCGCGTGTAGTGGGTGATCAGCATGACGCCGAGGTCATTGGCCTCGTGGGCGCGGTTGACGCCCTCGGAGACCACCTGCAGGGCGTCGATGTCCAGGCCGGAGTCGGTTTCGTCGAGGATTCCGAACTTCGGCTGCAGGAGTTCGAGCTGAAGAATCTCGTGACGCTTCTTCTCGCCGCCGGAGAATCCCTCGTTGACGTTGCGCGAGACGAAGTCGGGATCGATCTTCAGCTGGTTCATCGCGCCCTTGACGTCCTTGGTCCAGGTGCGCAGGGCCGGGGCCTCACCGGACACGGCCGTCTTCGCGGAACGCAGGAAGTTGGACATCGTGACCCCGGGGATCTCGACCGGGTACTGCATGGCCAGGAAGAGACCCGCACGAGCACGCTCGTCGACCGACATCGCGGTCACGTCCTCGCCGTCGAGCAGGATCTCGCCGGAATCAACCGTGTACTTCGGGTGACCGGCGATGGTCGAGGCCAGGGTGGACTTGCCGGAACCGTTCGGGCCCATGATCGCGTGGATCTCGCCCGACTTGATGGTCAGGTTGACGCCCTTGAGGATCGGCTTGGTGTTCTCATCATCGAGGATGACGGATACGTGCAGATCCTTGATCTCAAGAGTGGACATTGTTCTCCTCTGAAAGTTGTGAAGTTCTTCGAGTGCCGGACGGGCTTTAGTTGTTGCTGATCGCCAGCTCGTCCTCCAGGGCTTCCATCAGGGAGTCCTCGAGGTCGGCATCGCCGATCTGCTGGATGATCTCGTAGAGGAAGCCGCGCACGACCAGGCGTCGGGCCTGCTTCTCGGGAATGCCGCGAGCCATGAGGTACCAGAGGTGCTCGTCGTCGAGCTGGCCGGTGGTCGAGGCGTGCCCCGCACCCTCGATGATGCCGGTCTCGATTTCGAGGTTGGGCACCGAATCCGCACGGGCGCCGTCGGTCAGCACCAGGTTCTGATTCTTCTCGTAGCTGTCCGTGCCTTCAGCGGCCTTCTGGATCAGGACGTCGCCAACCCACACCGTGTGGGCCTTCTCCCCCTGCAATGCACCCTTGTACAGCACGTTGGACGTGTTGCGGGGAGCATTGTGGTCCACGAAGGAGCGGTGCTCGAGGTGCTGGCCTGCGTCGGCGAAGTACAGTCCGAACAGCTGCGCATTGCCGCCCTCGTCGCTGAACCTCACGTTCGAGTTCAGGCGGACGACGTCGCCGCCGAGCGTCACACTGATGTGCTTGTAGTGCGCGTCCTTGCCGACCTCGGCATCGTGCTGACCCACGTGGAGCGTGTCATCCTGCCAACGCTGCAAGGAAATCACGGTGAGCGTGGCTCCCTGTCCGACGATGATCTCGACGTTGCCGTTGTGGATCGCCGACCCGGTGTGCTCGATGACCAAGGTGCTGTGCGAGTTCTCGCCCGCCTCGATGACCACATGACTGTTGGACCTGGCTGAGGCCGACTTGCCCTCGATCCGGACCGCGACGGGAGCTTCGTGCTCCGCGTTCTCGGGAATCCGCACGTAGGTGGCCTGGGGCGCGTTGGCCGATCCCACGACCGCGGCGCGGTCGGCCGGGCGAAGCACGGTGTCCCTGGGGGCCTGACCCGAGGCCAGCTCGCCCGACAACCACGACTCCGGTCCGTCGAAACTCACTTCGACGGCGGGGCCGCCCTCGACCTCCTCAGTCGCAACGTCCTCGAACAGCGGGGCCAGCTTCTTGATCGGGGTGAAACGCCATTCTTCCTCGCGCCCGTTCGGCACGGAGAAGTCGGCGACGTCGAAACTCCAGGGCCGCTCGGCGCGGGAGTGCATGACCTGCGATCCGTTCTCGCCCGCATTCGCGGACTTTCTGGCCCCAATGGTGTCATCCGTGGCCAGATCCGGGGATAGCTTCTCACCCTCCTGGTCCATTCCCGGGATTGCCGGGCGAGCCTCACCAACGTGGACTCCGCCGACGTTCTCGGGGGTCTCCGTCTGATCCTGTTTGATCTGATCAGTCATCTTTTAGCCTACGGATCCTTCCATCTGGAGTTCGATAAGACGGTTCAGCTCGAGGGCGTACTCCATGGGGAGCTCGCGCGCAATCGGCTCGACGAAGCCGCGCACGATCATCGCCATGGCCTCGTCCTCGGGAAGACCGCGCTGCTGGAGATAGAACAACTGCTCCTCGGAGACCCGGGAGACGGTCGCCTCGTGCCCCAGAGTGACTTCGTCCTCGCGGATGTCGATGTAGGGATACGTGTCCGACCGGGAGATCGTGTCCACGAGGAGGGCATCGCAGACCACATTGTTCTTCGAATGCTTGGCGCCTTCTCTGACCTGAACGAGGCCTCGGTAGGCCGCGCGCCCGCCACCGCGGGCCACGGACTTGGAGACAATCGAGCTCGAGGTATTCGGCGCGATGTGCACCATCTTGGAACCAGTGTCCTGGTGCTGGCCCTCGCCCGCGAAAGCGATCGAGAGGGTCTCGCCCTTGGCATGTTCGCCTGTCATGTAGACGGCCGGGTACTTCTGGGTGACCTTGGAACCGATGTTGCCGTCGATCCACTCCATGGTCGCGCCCTCGTGTGCGATAGCACGCTTGGTCACGAGGTTGTACACGTTGTTCGACCAGTTCTGGATGGTCGTGTAGCGAACTCGTGCGTTCTTCTTGCACACGATCTCGACGACGGCGGAGTGCAACGAATCCGACTTGTAGATCGGTGCCGTGCAGCCCTCGATGTAGTGAACGTAGGAATCCTCGTCCGCGATGATGAGGGTCCGCTCGAACTGGCCCATGTTCTCCGTGTTGATCCGGAAGTAGGCCTGCAACGGGATCTCCACGTGGACTCCCGGGGGCACGTACACGAACGAGCCTCCGGACCAGACCGCCGTGTTCAGCGCGGCGAACTTGTTGTCACCCACCGGGATGACCGTACCGAAGTACTCCTCGAAGAATTCGGGGTGTTCCTTCAGCGCGGTATCCGTGTCCATGAAGATCACGCCCTGGCGCTCGAGGTCCTCACGAATCTGGTGGTAGACCACCTCCGACTCGTACTGAGCTGCCACGCCGGCGACCAGGCGGTTCCTCTCGGCCTCGGGGATGCCGAGCTTCTCGTACGTATTGCGGATGTCTTCCGGCAGATCTTCCCAGGTCTCGGCCTGGCTTTCCGTGGAACGGACAAAGTACTTGATGTTGTCGAAGTCGATCTCGTTGAGGTCGGCACCCCAGGTCGGCATCGGCTTGCGATCGAAGAACTTCAGGGCCTTGAGCCGCAGGTTCAACATCCATTCCGGTTCGTTCTTTTTTGCGGAGATGTCGCGGACAACGTCCTCGTTCAGACCGCGCTTGGCCGATTGGCCGGCGTCGTCCGAGTCATACCAGCCGTACTGATACGTCCCGATGCCTTCCAGCTCCGGGTTCTTCTCCAGAACGTCTGAAATGACGTTTCCGTCGGCATTGCGCTCAACTTGTTCAGTCATTGAGACCTTTCCTTACTGAGTGTCGCTTCCCCGGGAGGAAGCGGTGGCTTGATGTGTCCCGCGAGCCAACGGGATGTGTGTGGTGCAAACGTGGGCTCCCCCGGCCATGGTGGAGAGCCTTCGGACATCGACACCCAGAAGGGATGCGATGACTCGGGTCTCTTCATCACAGAACTCGGGAAATTCTTCGGCAAGGTCACGCACCGGGCAGTGGCCTTGGCACAACTGGATGCTGGAGAGCAAGTGCTCGGGCAACTCGACCGTCTTGGCAGCCTCGCCCATGGCCATGACCGAGGTGCTGGCCACGAAGCCGTCACGAGTCATGGCGTCGCCGAGCGCTTTGGCGCGGTCCGAGATGTCCGGACCGGCGGCGTCGACAATTGGTCGATAGCGTTCCTCCATGTCCTTGAAGCGACGGTGAGCAAATTCTTCGAGTGCATCGTGCCCCATGGCACCGCGCAACGTCTTGAGCGAGTCGATGGCGATGTCCAGATAGTCGTTGCCGAGCCTCGCGTGCCCCTGCGGCGCGATGACGTACCGTCGGGCCGGACGCCCGGCACCGGCACCCTGCTTGCGGACCATCGTGATTTCGATCAGCTGGTCCTTCTCGAGCGCTTCGAGATGCCTGCGGATGGCCGCGGGCGTCAGGCCGAGGTGTCGACCCAGATCTGCCGCGGACACGGGACCGTGTGCCAGCACTCCCTGGAGGACCCGATCCCGGGTCCTTTCTTCGGTTTCGGCACCTCCCTGCTGAGAGGCGCCCTGGGCTTGGGCTTGTTCCTTCACGAAATACACAACTAAATTATGTCCTAATCTATTCCCGCGCATCCAGTAAGGGCGACCTTGCCCGTGACCAGCGGCGGCCTGCATCACAATGCACCCAGGTGACCGCGCTGCATCGTAGACTGTGACAGTGCCACTTCATGATGACAACCGGCAGCGGGTCTCGCCGTCAGAGTTCGAACCAGCGTTGCTGATCGACGATCTGCGCAAGGATTTCTCCCTACCCCGCAGAAAACGCAACCGGGCGATGCCGGGCGCCGAGAGCCAGGCCACGTTGAGGGCCGTCGACGGGATCAGTCTACGTGCGGCCCCCGGCAAAGTCACGGCCCTTCTCGGAGCCAACGGCGCGGGGAAATCCACGACTCTCTCGTGCGCTCAGGGGCTGCTCAAGCCCACCGCGGGACGGGTGAGACTGCTGGGCGAAGACCCCTGGAGGGCTGGCCCCTCGCTGCGGGCCCGAGTCGGCATCATGCTCCAAGAAGGGGGCCTGCCCCAGGCGATACGCCCCATCCCTCTTCTGCGCCATGTGGCCTCGATGTATCGCAAACCTGCCGACGTCGATGCCCTGGTATCCCGGCTGGGCATCGACGGGTTCGACCGCACCAATATTCGGCGCCTCTCGGGCGGCCAGCGACAGCGCGTGGCACTGGCCGCTGCCCTCGTGGGCGACCCGGAAGTCCTGTTCCTGGACGAACCCTCCGCCGGCCTTGATCCCCAGTCCCGGCACGTCGTCTTCGACCTCGTCCGCGAGGTCAAGGAATCCGGCACGTGCATCGTTCTCACGACTCACCTCATGGACGACGCCCAACGACTCGCGGACGACGTCTACATCGTCGACGAAGGACGCAATGTCGTCGAGGGTCAGGTCGACGACTTGCTCAACAACAGCCAGGACCGGAAGACCCTTCGATTCGCCGTATCACGGCGTGGCATGCAGTTGCTTGATGTCTTCCCGGCACCCCTGGCGGAAGGCCTCACCCTGAGGGAAGAACATGCCGGGTCCTACGAAATCTCCGGTCCGATCCGCCCAGAGCATTTGTCCCACCTGACCGGAACCTGGGCAGAGCTCGGAGAACTTCCCACGAGTCTGGAGCTGAAGCCCCGAAGCCTGGAAGACCTGTTCCTCGACATTTCTGGGAGGACCATTCGATGAGCCACAGCACCGAGACCGGCGCACCAGTCGATTCGGACACATTCCGGCCGACCGATGGAGCACGGGAGCCCGCCTCCGTATCGAGCCGAATCCTCGCACAAGGCAAATACGAGACCCTGGCGATGCTCAAGAACGGCGAGCAGCTCATGCTCTTGATCCTCTTCCCCCTGATGGCGCTCTTCGGACTCGCTTTCACCGGTTTTCTGGACGGATGGGCCGAGCAGTTCGGAGGTTCTCGGATCGACGTCGCTATGCCTGGGGTTCTGGCCCTGTGCGCGATGTCCACAGCTCTCTCCGGACAGGGAATTGCCACGGGGTTCGACCGCCGGTACGGAGTTCTCAGGTTTTTGTCGACGACGCCGCTCGGACGCGGCGGCCTCGTTGCAGGAAAGGCCGTTGCCGTTCTGACTGTCGTGGCCATTCAGTACGTCGTCATGGGCGTCGTCGGACTGTTCCTGGGGTGGAAACCTGATGTCCCGGGATTCCTCCTGTCCCTTCCGGCGCTCGTCCTGGGAGTCGCCGCGTTCACGGCGGTGGGCCTGCTGGTGGCGGGGACGGTCCGGGCCGAGGCAACGCTCGCCGTCGTCAACACGCTGTGGGTCGTCCTCGCTGCGCTCGGGGGATCTCTCATACCTGCCCACCATTTCCCTGGTGGGGGTTCCTGGTTCATCGAGCTGCTTCCGTCGGGCGCACTGGGCGAAGCGCTGCGGGCGGGAATGCTCGCTCACCACGTGGCGTGGGGCCCGCATCTGGTGCTGATCGCGTGGATCGTCATCGCGGGTCTTGCCGCGAGGCGCTGGTTCAAGTGGTCATGACCACGTCCGTTCCATTCGCTTCGAGGCGGTTGACCACGAATAATGGGTAAGGCATTGCGTATTCGACGTCGTTCTCCAGCCGAGGTGCACTCATGACCACCACATCCGCCATTCGTCGGGGCTCGTTCCTCGACCGGTTCATTCCGCTGAACGTCAACGGGTGGGTCCGGACCCTCGGCATAGCTTCGATTTTGGTGAACTTCCTTCTGGTCCTGACGGGTGGCCTGGTTCGGCTCACGGGATCCGGCCTCGGCTGCCCCACCTGGCCGCGATGCACCTCGGATTCCTGGACCAACGTCCCGGCCATGGGCATTCACGGGTTCATCGAATTCGGTAACCGCACCCTGACCGGAGCGGTCGGCATCATTGCCCTCCTGACCTTCATCTCGGTCTGGCGGTTGCGCGGACGATACACCGATTTGTTCGGCATTGCCTTCGTCCTCGGCCTGGGTGTCATTGTCCAGGCGGTCGTCGGAGGGCTTTCCGTGTGGTTGCGGCTCAATCCCTGGATGGTCGGCGTCCACTTCATGTTGTCCGGATTCATGGTGGCACTTGCCGCCATCTTCTACGCCAGGGTCAGGCGGTACTCGATGAGGAAGGTCATCGAGTCCGAGCGGCTGAGCGACCGTCCGGAAGCGGACAACGTCCAGAGGTTCCTGGGCATCGTGATCGCCGCCGTCACCATCGTTGCCGTCTACATGGGAACGCTGGTCACCGGAACCGGACCGCACTCGGGCGACACGGACAGCGCCCGACACGCCTTCGATCCCCAGGTGGTCACCCGGCTGCACAGCATCCCCGTCTGGGTCCTGCTGGTTCTCGTGATGGCGACTCTCGTCTTGGCCAAGCGCAAGAATTGGGCGCCCGCGGTGTCCCGGAATGCATGGATCATCGTGCTCGTGATGCTGTTCCAGGGTGCCATCGGCTACACGCAGTACTTCACCGGTTCGCCCGGGTTCCTGGTCTGGTTCCACCTCATCGGTGCTGGCCTGCTCATCTGGTCAGTCACCGCGCTGCTGGAACGCATGGTGGTTCTGGGCACCCCAGCACTCCGCGACCTCGCCGAAAGTCGCGTGGAGATCGCTGAGGCCAACGGCATAGTCTGACCGGAGCTGGCGACGGAGCCGGACCCGGTCGGCACCTCGACGAACATTATCCGGCATCCGGCGACCATGCCTTGCTTGGTGAGCTGCCACAACTCGTCGGAACGGCCGTCAGGCCACATCACATACGGAACATGGATCGCTCCTGCTCCCCCGTGGTCCATGCCGGACCAGAGCGACCGGCTGTGACTATTCTCCTGGGGTGAATCCAATGCGTTCGCCCTGGAATCCATGAACCTCATCGTGCCGGCACCCGAGAGGGCCACGTGAGCCCATGAATCCCGCGGGGGGGGGTGGCTTCCGCGGATCAGCTCGAGTTACGAACTCGGGCTACAGGACCGGGCCTCCCACAAAGGGGTCCACGGCCAGGGCCACGAAGACGAGCGTCAGGTACGTAATCGAAGCGTGGAACACCACCATGGCCGTGCGCGAGGTCGCTTCCTCGGCGAGAGCACGCTGGTGCAGCTGATGGCACTTCCAAATGAACCACGCGCCGGAGAGCAACGCCGTCAGGCCGTACACCCAGCCGGCCCCGCCGACTGGAACGAGCATCAGAGAGCAGATCACGGTGGCCCACGCGTAGAGCACGACCTGTACCGATACGGCCTTCGCAGAGGCGATGGCACCGAGCATGGGAATTCCCGCTCTCTGGTAGTCCTCGGCGTACTTCATCGAGAGCGGCCAGTAATGCGGCGGCGTCCACAGGAAGATGATGACGAACAGAACCAACGAGGAGAAGCTCAGCCTGTTCTCCACGGCCGCCCAGGCAATGAAGACCGGCATGCAACCGGCGATCCCGCCCCAGACAATGTTCTGGGTGGTGCGGCGCTTCAGGAACATCGAGTAGAACACGACGTAGAGCAAGATCGCGCCGAGGCCGAGCGCGCCGGCCAGAGGGTTGACGAGGAGAGTCAGGTACGCCACGGAGACGACGGACAACGCCCACGCGAACACGAGTCCTTGGCGGTCGGTGATTTCACCGGTCACAAGCGGGCGACGCTCGGTGCGCTTCATGAGACGGTCGGCATCGCGGTCGATGTAACAGTTGAATGCCCCGGCACCGCCCGCCGCCATGGCGCCGCCGATCATGGTGTTGAGGATGAGCCACAGATTCGGCAGGCCACCCGCGGCGAAGATCATGGTGGGGGCCGTGGTGACCAGCAGGAGTTCGATGACGCCGGGCTTTGTCAGGAGGACGAATCCCTTGATCTTGCGACGCAGTCCCACTTTTCCCGCGCTCGTCGCGGCGCCGTGATGGGCGGCGTCGTGGGTCGCTGACTCGGGAGGACCCGTCGGAAGCGACGGGCTCGGGATCCCATGGTCCGCCCCGGCGGCAACGTTCGTCGTCGCTGCCGGCCTCGTGTCGCTGGAACTTTGGCGCTTCACTCATCGACCCTTCGTGATTGACTCCGCTGACCGGATGGAGACCAGGTCCCGCGGTGCGCAATGTCGTGGTCCGCGGTTTCGAAAGCATCTCTCATCATATAACGGAAGGGGGTTACCGCCCTAGAGGGCCGCATGATATTTCGGTCTCTTCCGCCGAATGCGAATCTTTCTTCCGCTGTCGGCTCACACCCCTGACCTCATGAGCTCAGGTCAATTATGGTTGGAATCGAAAATGGCGAAAGCGTGGCCATCCGATGGCGCGGCCTCGCCTGTGTTTTCTGAGAAAGGGGCAAATGGTGCCGAACCTGAATGAAAAGCTCGAATGGACGACCGAGGACCAGCGCGCGGTGGACACGGTGCGGGTACTGGCGGCCGACGCCGTGGAAAAGGTCGGAAACGGGCACCCGGGAACGGCCATGAGTCTCGCACCCCTCGCCTATTTGCTGCACCAGAAGGTCATGCGCCACGACCCGACGGATGATCGCTGGGCGGGGCGGGACCGCTTCATCCTGTCCCCCGGCCACACCTCGTTGACCCTCTACATCCAGCTCTTCCTCTCGGGATACGGCCTCGAGATGAAGGATCTCGAAGCCTTGCGCACCTGGGGTTCGCTGACGCCGGGACACCCGGAGTACAAGCACACGAAGGGCGTCGAAATCACGACCGGCCCCCTGGGACAGGGGCTCTCCTCGGCCGTGGGCTTCGCCTACGCGCAGCGTCGGATGCGGGGCATGTTCGATCCTGAGGCTCCCGCCGGCGAAAGCCCCTTCGACCACACCATCTACACGATTGCCTCGGACGGCGATCTGGAGGAAGGCGTGACGTCCGAAGCATCCTCGCTCGCCGGACACCAGCAGCTGGGCAATCTGATCGTCTTCTACGACCAGAACCAGATCTCCATCGAGGACGATACCGACGTCGCGTTCACCGAGGATGTCGAGAAGCGCTACGCGGCCTACGGCTGGGACGTTCGCTCGGTCGACTGGACCAACGGCGGAACCGGCTACTCGGAGGACGTCGAGGAACTCTACGCACAGATCCGCGATGCCAAGAAGGTCACGGACAAGCCGACGCTGATCGCGCTCAAGACCGTCATCGGTTGGCCCGCCCCGAACAAGCAGAACACCGGCGGAATCCATGGTTCGGCACTGGGCGGCGACGAGGTCAAGGCCGTCAAGGAGATTCTCGACTTCGATCCCGACAAGTCCTTCCAGATCGAGGAGGACATTCTTTCCCACACCCGGCAAGTCCAGGAGCGGAGCCGCCGGGAACGTGAGGAATGGACCAAGTCGTTCGAGGCGTGGCAGGCCAAGAATCCCGAAGCGGCGTCCTTGTACGCCCGGCTCTCCCAGGGCGAACTGCCCGAGAACTACAAGGACTCCTTCCCGGTCTTCGAGGCAGGATCTGCACTGGCCACACGCGCGGCCAGCGGCAAGGTCATCAATGCGATCGCCGAGACGTTCCCCGAGCTCTGGGGCGGTTCTGCCGATCTGGCCGGTTCCAACAACACCACGATCGAATCGGCCGATTCGTTCAACCCTTCGGCTCGTTCGACCAAGAAGTTCACCGCGAACCCCTACGGACGGGTTTTGCACTTCGGCATCCGCGAGCACGCCGCAGCGGCCATCGTCAACGGCATCGTGCTCTCGTCCCCGACTCGCGCATTCAGCGGGACCTTCCTCATCTTCAGCGACTACCAGAGGCCTGCCATCCGCCTCTCGGCGCTGATGGGGATCCCGTCGATTTACGTCTGGACACACGACTCGATCGGCCTGGGTGAGGACGGCCCGACCCATCAGCCGGTCGAGCAGCTCTCGACGCTTCGTGCGATCCCGAACCTCGACGTCGTCCGCCCAGGAGACGCGAACGAGACGGCCGTTGCATGGCGCACGATTCTCGAGCAGAAGGATCGACCCGCAGGTCTCGCTCTGACTCGCCAGGGTCTGCCGACCTTGGCCCGCGAGGACCTCCACCCGGACGCCGACGGCGAAAAGTTCGCATCCGCCGAAGGCACGGCTCGCGGCGGTTACGTCCTGGCCGATACCGAGGCAGAGCCTGACGTGATCCTGATTGCGACAGGCTCCGAGGTCGAGTTGGCCCTCAAGGCACGAAAGACGCTCGGCCAGGACGGAGTCTCGGCTCGCGTGGTGTCGATGCCCTGCCGTGAATGGTTCGACCGCCAGGACGCCTCCTACCGGGAGTCCGTGGTTCCCTCCGGGATCACCGCTCGGGTCGCCGTCGAAGCCGGATTGCCGATGTCCTGGAACGACCTGCTGGGAAGCACGGGTCGCGCCGTCGGGCTCGACCACTTCGGGGCGTCCGCCGACTACAAGACGCTGTACAAGGAATTCGGGATCACCCCGGAGGCGGTCGTCGAGGCTGCCAAGGAATCCATCAACGCTTCACAGGGCTGATTTCGAAGCGGGGCCGCCCATCGTCTCGGGCTGCCCCGCTTCCTTATCGCATCGGCCCCACTCATCGTCAAGAGGAGAACATCATGTCAACACCAACTCAGAAGCTTTCGGATGCCGGCGTCTCCATCTGGCTGGACGATCTGTCCCGCGAAAGGCTCAGCTCGGGGAATCTGGACGAGCTCATCGAGAATCGCAACGTCGTTGGAGTGACCACCAACCCGACGATCTTCGCTCAGGCGCTGTCCCAGGGGGACGCCTACGACGAACAGATGAAGGAACTCGCTCAGGCCGGAGCCGACGTCGAGGATGCGGTCTTCACCGTGACGACCGACGACGTCCGTGATGCGTGCGATGTCTTTGCCACCATCTACGACGCCACCCAGGGAGTCGACGGGCGCGTGTCGATTGAGGTCGACCCCCGCCTGGCCCACAAGGCGGACGACACCGTGGCGATGGCCCAGCGGTTGCACGAGAGCGTCGGTCGCGAGAACGTCATGATCAAGATTCCCGCGACGGAAGCGGGCCTCGAACCCATCGCAGCAACGCTGGCCGCAGGAATCAGCGTCAACGTGACGCTGATCTTCTCCCTCGAACGCTATCGGGCCGTGATCAACGCTTTCATGGTGGGGCTCGAGCGTGCTCTGGAGAACGGTCATGACCTCAGCAAGATTCACTCGGTCGCCTCGTTCTTCGTGTCGCGCGTCGATGCCGAGGTGGACAAGCAGTTGGAGTCGATCGGTACGGACGAGGCACTCGGCCTCAAGGGCAAGGCCGGTCTCGCCAACGCGCGGCTCGCTTATCAGGTGTACGAGGAAGCATTCTCGACGGAACGGTGGAAGCGTCTCGAAGAAGCTGGCGCCCAGCCGCAACGCCCCTTGTGGGCGTCCACCGGCACGAAGGACCCGGCGTACTCGGACACGATGTACGTGACCGGGCTCGTGGTCCAGAACACCGTCAACACCATGCCGGAAAAGACCCTCGAGGCCACGGCCGATCACGCGGAGATCACCGGAGACACCGTGTCCGGAACCTACGATCAGGCGGAAGCCGACATCAACGCGCTGGAAAAGGTGGGGGTCTCCTACAACGACGTCGTCGAGAAGCTGGAAACCGAAGGAATCAAGAAATTCGAGGATTCCTGGGAAGAACTGCTCGATACCGTGTCCTCGGCCCTGCGCCAGTAACACGGGCACCGTGGAGGACCTCTCGTGGGTCCTCCACGGCGCTTCCCGGCCGGTGACGCGACCCCGTCACATTTTTCGAACAAAGGAATGGTGTGTCCGCTCCACAAGATTCAAATCCCCTGCGCGATCCACAGGATCGCCGACTGACGCGGGTCGCCGGTCCCTCGGCCCTGGTACTTTTCGGCGTCACTGGTGACCTCGCGCGCAAGAAGCTCCTGCCGGCCATTTACGACCTCATGAACCGTGGGCTTCTCCCACCCCGGTTCGCCCTCGTCGGTTTCGGCCGGCGCGACTGGTCGGACGACGACTTCCGGGCCCAAGTCCGGGAAGCCGTGGAAAACCACGCGCGGACGCCTTTCCGAAAAGATGTCTGGAACCAGTTGACCGCGGGCATCCGGTTCGTCCAGGGCGCTTTCGACGACGCGGAAGCCTTCGGCCGTCTCAAGGCAACGCTCGAGGAACTGGACAAGACCCGAGGGACGCTGGGGAACCACGCCTTCTACTTGTCCATTCCCCCGAACGCCTTCGAAGCGGTCTGCACGCAGCTGGCCGAGAACGGTCTGGCCTCCCCGGAGCAGACCGAGGGCTGGCGGCGCGTAGTCATTGAAAAGCCCTTCGGTCACGATCTCGAGTCCGCACGTGAACTCAATGAGATCGTCGAGAGCGTGTTCCCCGCCGATTCCGTGTTCCGGATCGACCACTACTTGGGCAAGGAAACGGTTCAGAACATCCTTGCACTGCGGTTCGCCAACGAAATGTTCGAGCCCCTCTGGAATGCGAACTACGTCGACCACGTTCAGATCACCATGGCCGAGGACATCGGGATCGGTTCTCGAGCCGGATATTACGAAGGCGTCGGTGCCGCGCGTGACGTGATTCAGAATCACCTTCTGCAGCTGCTGGCGCTGACCGCCATGGAAGAACCTATCCGGTTCGACGCCGAGTACTTGCGCGACGAAAAGGCCAAGGTCCTGGCTGCCGTCACTTTGCCCGATGACTTGGAGAGCTATTCGTCCCTCGGACAGTACGCCGGTGGGTTCCAGGGCGGAGAAGAGGTCAAGGGGTTCAAGGAGGAACAGGACATTCCGTCGGACTCCCGCACCGAGACCTTTGCCGCCATCAAATTGGACATCAACAACCGACGGTGGGCCGGCGTCCCGTTCTATCTTCGTGCCGGAAAGCGTTTGGGCCGAAGGGTCACCGAGATCGCCGTGGTGTTCAAGCGCTCCCCCAACCTGTTGTTCCGCGAGAATTCCTATGAGGAGTTCGGCCAGAACGCCATCGTGATCCGAATTCAGCCCGACGAAGGCGTGACCATTCGTTTTGCGTCCAAGGTTCCGGGAACGCAGATGGAATTGCGGGACGTCAGCATGGACTTCGGGTACGGTCACTCATTCACCGAATCCAGCCCCGAAGCCTACGAACGCCTGATCCTGGACGTTCTGCTCGGCGAACCTCCGCTCTTCCCCAGGCACGAAGAGGTCGAGCTGTCGTGGAAGATCCTCGACCCGTTCGAAAAGTACTGGGGAGACCATGGGGTCGCGCCCGAAGAGTATGCTCCTGGGTCATGGGGGCCGGAATCCGCGCATCGACTACTGGCTCGTGACGGACGTGCTTGGAGGAGGCCGTAATGATTCGAACACTCAAGGACACGACGAGTTCGGACGTCGACAAAGAACTGGCCAAAATGCGCGAGGAGACGGGCATCCGAACACTCGGACGCGTGCTCACTCTCGTGATCATGGCCGACATGGGCCACTCGGAGAGGGCCATCGAAGCCGCAATCGCGGCCAGCCACGAGCACCCGTGCCGGATCATTGTGCACATCTCCCACGATCCGAAGGCGGCGAATCGGTTGGATGCCGAGGCCAGCATGGGTGGCGACGCCGGCGCCAGCGAGATCGTCGTCCTTCGCGGCTGGGGCGAATCGGCCCACGCCTCGGAGTCCCTGATTGCGGCACTGCTGCTTCCCGATGCGCCGATCGTCGCATGGTGGCCCCATTCGCTTCCCGACTGCCCGGCTGACCATTCCATCGGCCGCATTGCCCACCGTCGAATCACCGATTCGGCCAGGGCAGAGGTCCCCTGGGATTCGCTGAACGAACTGCGGAAGCGCTACACCCCCGGGGACACGGATCTTGCCTGGACCAGGTTGACCCTGTGGCGCATTCAGCTGGCCGCGGTCATGGACGAGCCGCAGAAGCATCGCATCAACAAGGTCATCGTGGAGGGCTCCGAAAAGTCGCCTTCCGTCCTGCTCCTGGGCACATGGATCGGCTATCGGCTGGGGGCCACGGTCGAGATCCGTGAGAGCCCGCAGCCTCGAGGCCTCTACCGGGTCACGCTGTGCCGGGACGACGGGGAAGTCACCATCTACCGACCCGGCCGAAATATCGCGACGCTTTCCATCCCGGGAAGCGCGGATCAGCAGATCGCCCTGCCCGTCCGATCTCTCGCGGAATGCCTGGCGGAAGAACTTCGCCGTCTGGATCCGGACGAAGTCTTCGGGGAGGTCCTCAACGAGGCCCTCAGCCGGTCGGAGGTGCGATTCACGCAGGGCAGTGCGCCCGTCCCGGCAGGAGACCCGAGCGACTACACGGAGGTGTACGATGCCTGAGAACCGGACCGCGGTCATCCCCTATCCGACGAAGGATTTCGTCGCACAAGCGGCCGCAGCGAGGCTGTTGCTGCTGCTCGGTGACCGCACGGTGGAGGGCGACCCCGTCCACATCAGCATCACCGGAGGATCCCTCGGGACCGCGATTTGGGAGAAGGTGAGTCAGAGCCCTCTGGTTGAGACCGTCGACTGGTCGTGTGTGCACGTCTGGTGGTCGGATGAGAGGTTTCTGCCCACGGGCGATGCCGAGCGCAACGCGCATCAGGTCTTCGAGGCCTTTTTCGACAACGGGCCCGTGCCTGCGGCGAACCTGCACGTCATCGGTGCTTCGGACCAGTACTCGACGCAGCACGAGGCGGCCCGTGCGTACGCTCGCGAGCTCGCCGACTTCTCCGAGCGCGGCCACAGGGCGCCACGGTTTGCCCTCTCCTTGCTCGGGATGGGCCCGGACGGACATCTGGCTTCCCTGTTCCCGGGAGGCCCGGACATCCGCCTGGATGAGCCCGACGTCGTCGGCGTCGAGAACTCCCCCAAGCCGCCACCGGATCGCGTGAGCATGACCCTCCCCATGATCAATGCCTCGGACAGGATCTGGTTCCTGGTTTCCGGAGAGGACAAACAGGATGCCTTCCGCCGCGTATTGTCCCAGCGCGACGGGCAACCATCCGCGGACGCCTTGGTGGAGACACCCGCGTCCGGCGCCCGGGGAACCGAAGAAACGTTGTACCTGGTTTCGCGGGACTCGTTGGACTGAGCCAGATCGGCGCCGACCGGCGGCCAGAATTCTCCGGTGGCGCATGGTCCGACACGACGCACAAAGGAGCCCGGTTGCCATATTGCATGGCAACCGGGCTCCTTTGATGTGTTCAGGACGTTGAGCTCAGCTGATCGCCGCGGGGCAGCTGATCGCTACGGTGCGACTGTTCGCCGCGATGCAACGTCCTGAACGTAACTCGTCTCAGACGGCCGTGAAGCGCAGGAAGAGGGCGTAGCCGATAATCGCGAGAACCCAGATGACAGCCGTTGTCACGGTCAGGCGTATCAGGTTCTTCGAAGCGACGCCGGATGAATTCAGGGAGGTGCTCATTCCCCCGCCGAACATGTCGGACAGTCCGCCGCCCTTGCCCTTGTTGAGCAGGACAAAGAAAACCGTCATGATGCTGGTCAGCGCGATGATCCCCAAGAGGACCCAACGTACAATTTCCACTTCGACCTTTCGGTGCCTTCGTGTCTCAGCCCGGCCTGCTCAGCAGACGCCGGGCTCTGTTCCTCCGACCCGACTATACGCCATGGGTCAAGACGGTGCCTCGTTGACTGGTGCATCCGGTGGACAGGGAACAGAGCACGCGGCTGTCCCCCGCCAACTGCCTATTCGGAGACCACGTGCTTCTCGAAGCGTGCGATGTTCGCGAATTCCTCGGCCTTGAGAGACGCACCCCCGACGAGGACGCCGTCGACATCCTTCTCAGCGAGAGTTGCCGCCGCGTTGGCCGCCTTGACCGAACCCCCGTAGAGGATCCTGACAGCGGATGCAGTCTCGGCGTCGTAGAGGTTTTCGAGCTCCGCCCGAATGGCAGCTGACATTTCCTGGGCGTCTTCCGGGCCCGCGACCTCGCCGGTACCGATGGCCCACACTGGTTCGTACGCCACGACCAGAGTTTTGGCGTTGGACGCTGACAGGCCCTTGAGCGAGCCGCGGAGCTGTTCGAGGGTGAACCCGACGTGGTTCCCGGCCTTGCGCTCCTCCAGTCCTTCCCCGACGCACAGAATGGGGGTCAGACCGTGCCGATATGCGGCATCAACCTTTTTGGAGCACAGCTCGTCGTCTTCCTGGTGGATGGTTCTGCGCTCGGAGTGGCCGACCAGAACGTAGGTGCACTCGAGCTTCTTCAGGAATGCGCCAGAGATGTCACCGGTGTATGCCCCCGAGTCCTGGTCCGACAGGTCCTGGGCGCCATACTCGAGCTTGAGCTTGTCCCCGTTGACCAAGGTCTGTACTGATCGCAGGTCGGTGGACGGCGGGAACACGGCCACCTCGACACGGTCGTAGTCGAAATTGGCGTCGTCGAGGGTCCACGCGAGCTTCTGCACCAGCGCGACGCCCTCCGCGTGGTCCATATTCATTTTCCAGTTGCCGGCGATCAGTGGGGTTCGATCGAAGGCTCCGTTGGTCTGAGTCGTCAAAATCTATGTCCTTTCGGTGAGCATCGTCGCTGATGTCTGGTGTGCGGGCGAAACTTCCGTCGGATCCGCACATCCTCCGACGCAAGACGGCGGGCCGACCACATCCGTGGTTCGAACCGCCGCGAAACCAATCACGCTCCGAGAACGTCCAGACCCGGCAGATCCTTGCCCTCGATATATTCGAGGGATGCTCCGCCACCGGTCGAGATGTGCCCGAATTGGTCGTCGTCGAATCCGAGGTTGCGCACGGCGGAGGCGGAGTCGCCACCGCCGACGACGGTCATGGCTTCCGTGTCGGCGAGAGCCTGGGCAACCGTCTTCGTACCCTGCGCGAAAGCTTCCATTTCGAAGACTCCGACGGGGCCGTTCCAGAAAACTGTCCGGGCTTCGGAAATGTATCGCGCGAAGGTCTTCTGCGTTTCCGGGCCGATGTCCAGTCCCAGGCCTTCCGCCCCGATCTTCCCGTCTTCGAGCGATTCCACGGGACGGACCTCGTGGTCTGCGTCCGCGGCGAACGCCGATGCCCAGACGACGTCCGTGGCGAGCACGAACTCCGTTCCTTCGGCTTTGCCTCGCTCCAGGTACTCCTTGACGGTGTCGATCTGGTCCTTCTCCAGCAACGACTTGCCGACGTTGTAGCCCTGGGCTGCGGTGAAGGTGTACCCCATGCCGCCGCCGATGAGCAATGCGTCAGCCTTGCCGATCAGGTTGTCGATCACCGCGAGTTTGTCGGAGACCTTCGATCCGCCCATCACGACCACGAAGGGACGCTCAGGGTTCTCGATGAGCTTGGACAGCACATCTACTTCGGTCTTGACCAGGTCTCCCATGAAGGCCGGAAGGCGGGTCGCAATGTCGTAGACCGAGGTGTGCTTGCGATGCACCGCGCCGAAGGCATCGTCGACGTAGGCCGCGTCGCCCCCGACCACGGCAACCAGTTCATCCGCGAACGCACCGCGTTCGGAATCGTCCTTACTGGTCTCCCTCGGGTCGTAGCGGACGTTCTCGAGAACGAGCACTTCGCCGTTCTGCTGCGAGGAGGCCTTCGCTTGCGCGTCGCTGCCGACGGTGTCCTCCGCGGTGGTCACCGGGAAGTCCGCCAATTCGGACAGCCTCGAAGCCACGGGCGCGAGGGAAAATTGCGGATCGACCTGGCCCTTGGGCCGGCCGAGGTGCGCCATCACGACGACCCTCGCCCCGGCGTCGGCCAGCTTCTTCAGGACCGGCAAGGACGCCTTGATGCGACCGTCATCTGTCACCGTTGTGCCGTCGAGAGGCACGTTCAGGTCCGAACGGACCAGAACGTGCCTGCCCTCGACACCATCGGCCAAAAGCTCGTCCAGAGCATGTGCCATGGTGTTTTTCTCCAAACCTCGTTGTAGGGAAAGCGAACCGTTCCCTATCTTAGAGCTCTGCAGCCAACTTGTTGACGAACTTCACGGTGCGGGAGGTGAAGCCCCACTCGTTGTCGTACCAGGCGAAGACCTTGACCTGGCCGTTGAGCACGGAGGTCAATTCGGCGTCGAAGACCGTGGAGATCTCTTCGCCGACGATGTCGGTCGAGACGATCGGGTCCTCGGTGTACTTGATGATGCCTTCGTAGTCGCCCTCGGCGGCTTCCTTGACGGCGGCGTTGATCTCTTCCGCGGTCACGTCCTTCTCGAGGGTCAGCGAGAGGTCGACGATCGAACCGGTGATGGTCGGCACGCGGAACGCCATGCCGTCCAGCTTGCCGGCAACCGGCTCGTAAACCTTGCCCACGGTGCGGGCGGCACCGGTCGAGGTCGGGATCATGTTGACCGCCGCGGCGCGTGCACGACGCAGGTCCTTGTGGGGAGCATCCTGCAGACGCTGGTCCGCGGTGTAGGAGTGGATCGTGGTCATCAGACCGGCCTTGATTCCGAATTTTTGGTCCAGGACCTTCGCCAGCGGTGCCAGGCAGTTGGTGGTGCAGGATGCGTTCGACACGACGTGGTGCGTGTCGTTGTCGTACGTGTCATCGTTCACGCCCATCACGAACGTACCGTCCAGGTTCGAACCCGGAGCCGAAATAACGACCTTCTTGGCGCCGGCGTCGAGGTGGGCCTTGGCCTTGGCGCCGTCCGTGAACAGACCGGTCGACTCGAGCACGATGTCGATGTCGAGGTCCTTCCAGGGAAGGTCAGCAGGGTTCTTCTCGGAGAGAACCTGAAGCTTCTTGCCGTCGACCAGGATGCTGCCGTCCTGAACCTCGACGTCCGCCTTCAGGGGCCCGAGGATCGAGTCGTACTTGAGGAGGTGAGCCAAAGTCTCGGGGCTGGTCAAGTCGTTGACCGCAACGATCTCGATGTTCTCGCCCTGCTCACGAACGGCCCGGAAGAAGTTGCGGCCGATTCGACCAAAACCATTGATACCAATACGTACAGTCACTTGAGATCAAACTCCTCAGTTTGAGTGCTTATCGTTGGGAGTGCTTTCCGGAGAAATGCACCCTGCCGAACGCGAGGCGTCGGATGGTTTGGGAATCGATGACGACACCGTCCGTTCGGTTCTGATCCCAGTTTAGGTGATTTTGTGTGTGTTTGGGTGTGTTTCTGCGGGATTTTTTGGGACGGAAGACCGTTTCCGCTCCTCGTACACCCCGTGCAGCCATGCGAAAACCCCGGGAAGACGGGGCTTCCCGGGGTTCTGCCTGTGGTTCTGTGGGATCGTGTGGCTAATTTGCGCTCAGAGCTGAAGTCACTCGACGGGTTGGTCCGCTCATGGACGCGCGAGGACATTCCGCATCGAAAAACAGCAATGACGTCGAGGTCCTCAGCGAGAGGCGCCCTGTGGTGCTGTGTCTGTCCCGGGGATGCCTTCGGCGGCGGCCTGTTTGTCCGCCATGGCCAGCAGACGGCGAATGCGGCCCGCGATGGCGTCCTTCGTCAGCGGCGGATCGGCCAACCGCCCCAGTTCGTCCAAGCTCGCGTGGCGATGGGCGAGGCGCAGCCGGCCGGCGTAGTGAAGGTGCTCGGGGACATCGTCACCGAGGATCTCCAGCGCGCGCTCGACCCTGGCGCCTGCGGCCACCGCAGCCTGTGCGGATCTCCGCAGGTTGGCGTCGTCGAAGTTGGCGAGCCGGTTCGCGGTGGCACGGACTTCCCGGTGTGTTCGACGGTCCTGCCACTGGGACAGGACACCGCTGGCCCCCATACGGCGCAGGAGTTGCCCGATCGTCTCGCCATCGCGAACGACCACCCGATCCGCGCCGCGGACCTCCCGGGCTTTGGCGAAAATGTCGAGGCGGCGTGCCGAACCCACGAGAGCGAGAGCCGCTTCCGGGCCGGGGCACGTGAACTCCATGGCGGAGGAACGGCCCGGTTCGGTGAGCGAACCATGGGCCATGAACGCGCCCCGCATCACCGCTTCGGATTCGGCGAGCGAACCGTTGACCACCGTGGGAGGAAGCCCTCGCACCGGACGACCGCGGGTATCGAGCAAGCCGGTCTGCCGCGCCAATGCCTCTCCCCCACGCTGGACCCTGAGCACGTAGTGGCCGCCGCGCTTGAGCGCACCGCCGGACACGGTGATGAGTTCACAATGATGGCCATAGAGCTCTTCGATGGCCGTCTGGACCCGCCGCGCGGTCTCGCGATGATCCAGTTCGGCCTCGATGACGATCTGGCCCGATACAAGGTGCAGGCCACCTGCAAAGCGGAGCACGGTTGCTACCTCGGCCCGGCGAGTCGAGGATTTGGGTACCTCGAGTTTCGCCAATTCGTCCTTTACGAGAGCCGTCAGGGCCATTCAGTATTCCTCCGGACTGATGGTATGTGGAGTACGGACCGGGCCTCGGGGGCCGCCGGTCCCTACGCGAGATTACACGCTCGGTGAGTCAGGTTCCACGCCGAAAGAGTTGTCGGGCACTCGCATGGCCTCTTGGTAGGCAGCCGCGAGCCTCAGAGGGTTGTGCAGATTCTCGCCCCGTCGGGTCCGCAGGTCGCTCCACACCATTTTGGCCTCGCGTCGGCGAACGGCCTCTTCGAAGGCCTGTTGCTCCTGGATGGACGTCGGGTCACCGATTACGGCCCCAATGCTCAGGTCGGGAGCGTACTTTTCCAATGCTTCCAGGTGCCCGATAGCACCGAGGCCCGCGGTTTCCTTCTCCTCGAGGCCCAAGTTCATGGACACGCAGATTTTTGCTTTGGTCTCGCACAGTGCCTCACGACTCTCCCGGAGCAAAAGATGAGGAACCACGGAGGTGAACCATGAGCCCGGGCCGAGAATGACCCAGTCCGCGTCCATGATGGCCCGTACGGATGCCTCGCACACGCGGGCATCGACCGGTTCCAGAACGAGGTTCTCGACCCTCTCGGCCTTGGCGAGTTTTGCCTGACCGATGAGTCGCTCGCGCGAGCCGTCCTCGGCCACGGCCTCGCCGGAGATGACGAGCGGGTCCAGTGCCATAGGAAGGACGCGCCCCCGCGCCTCGACCAGGCGGGAAGCCCATTCCAAACCGGCAACAGGGTCCCCCAGGAGTTGCCAGAGACTGACCAGAAGGAGATTGCCCATCGCGTGACCGTCGATTTCACGGGGTGCTTCGGGAAGAGCAGAGAACCGGTGCTGGATGGCCTCCCGCCACAGGTGACCCCATTCGGAATCATCACACAGCGCGGAAAGGGCCATCCTGAGATCGCCAGGGGGCAGAACGTTGAATTGGTCTCGCAGCCGACCCGAGGACCCGCCGTCGTCCGCCACCGTGACCACGGCGGTGATGTGCGGGGTCACGAGCCTCAGCGCGCTGAGAGACGCGTACAGTCCGTGTCCGCCGCCCAACGCCACAACTTTGGGTGAATGTCGTGATCCCGGAACCCGGTGGTCCAGCCGATGGGAAGAGTAAACCATGTCTGCCTCTATTCACGACCAAGGTCTCGATGCTGGAAGTTGACGGTGACGTTCTCCAACTGTCCGAGTCGCCTGGTGATCTCCTCGGTCACCGCCACGGACCTGTGTTTTCCGCCCGTGCAACCGACGGCGATGGTCGCATAGTGCTTGTTCTCTGTCCGGTATCCATCGATCACCGGCTTCAGGGATTCAACGTACAAGTCCACGAACTGATTGGCTCCGTCATTGCCGAGCACAAAGTCTCTGACCGGTGCGTCTTGGCCGGTGTGCGGCCGAAGTTCGGCGATCCAATGAGGGTTCGGGATGAATCGGACGTCCGCGACGAAGTTTGCATCAGCCGGGACGCCATACTTGAACCCGAAACTCATGACCGTGATGTTCACGATCGAAGGACCGTCCACCGAGTACGTCTGGGAAATGACCGTGGAGAGTTCGTGCACGTTGTACTTCGTGGTATCCAGGACGACGTCGGCCCGCTCCTTGAGATCCGCCAGAAGATCTCTCTCCGCGCGGATGCCGTCCAGGATGCGACCGTTCCCTTGGAGCGGGTGCGGACGCCGTTGGGCCTCGTAGCGGGCAATGATCGTCTCGTCCGTCGCATCCAGGAACAACATCGTGAACTCGACCGGGGCGTTCTGCAGTACGTCGAGCGCTTCCTTGAAGTCAGCAAACAGCGCTTTGCCACGGATATCGATGATCACGGCCAGTTTCGGCATCGACTGCGGGGCTCTGGCCACCAGGTCCACCAGTGGGCCCAACAAGTTCGGTGGAATGTTGTCCACGACGTACCAGCCCGCATCCTCAAGAGTATGCGCGGCGGTCGAGCGCCCTGCGCCGGAGATTCCGGTGATGACCAGCATTTCCGTCTGCTCGGGCTTCTCAGGCGTCAATCGTTCGGGGTCGATCGTTGGATTGTCTTGGCTCACAGGCTGGCTCCCGCTGGTGCAAAGTGTCGAGATGTCGGCGTGTCCGCCTCACCGAGGACAAGACTCGGCGATGCGTCCTGAACCCAAGCCTACTCGGATACGGGCCCGGAGTCCTCGGAGTGCTCGGCATCTGTGGACAAGTGCGCCCGGATCTTTTCGGCAAGCCGAGGACCGATCCCCTGGGCGCGTGTCAGGTCCTCCGCGGAGGCCTCGCGAATGGCCTTCAGAGAGCCGAATTCCTTCAGGAGCGCTTCCCTCTTGGCCTTTCCCAGTCCTTCGACGCCGTCGAGGGCAGAAGCGAGCATGGCCTTGCCCCGTTTCGATCGGTGGAACGTAATAGCGAATCGGTGGGCTTCGTCCCGAAGGCGCTGCAGCAGGAACAGTCCGTGGGATGAACGCGGCAAGATCACCGGAAAGTCGTCATCCGGGACCCAGATTTCCTCAAGCCGCTTGGCCAGGCCAACCACATGGACGTCGGTGACACCCAGGTCGTCGAGCGCCTGCTGGGCGGCAGCGACCTGCGGGGGCCCGCCGTCGACGACCACCAGGTTCGGTGGGTACGCGAATTTGGCAGGTTCCGTCGCCTCCGATTGGTCGACCTCTCCCGAAGCCTGGGGCGAGCTCTCCCGCTCCTGCTGCTCGGCCAGGTGACGTTTGAAGCGTCGGGTGATCACGTCGTACATGGACGCCGTGTCGTCCCGAGCCGCCTCACCGCGGATCGAGAACTTCCGGTAATCGGATTTGCGCGGCAGTCCGTCTTCGAAGACCACCATGGAAGCCACGACATTGGTCCCTTGGACGTGAGAGATGTCGTAGCACTCGATGCGCATCAGTGCGTCGGGGAGATCGAGAGCCTCCTGGAGCTCTTGGAGAGACGCGCTGCGCGTGGTCAGGTCACCGGCGCGCCTCGACTTGTGCAGACTCAATGCCTGCTTGGCGTTGTCCGCCACGGTTCCCATGAGCTGGACGCGCTCGCCGCGTTGAGGCACCGAGATGGTCACTTTGCTGCCACGAAGACCCGACAACCATTCCTGGAGCTGCTCGGCGTTCTCGGGCATGACTGGTACCAGGACGTTCCGCGGGATCTCGTTGAGGTTGAGCTCGGCGTCGACCGGTGCGCTGGCCATGGTCACCGCCGACTCACCGTAGACCTGCTGGAGCAGTTGCTCGACCATTTCGGGTGCAGAGAGGTCCTCGACCCGTTCGACGATCCACCCTCGTTGTCCACGAATGCGGCCGCCTCGGACGTGGAAGACTTGGGCGGCCGCTTCGAGCTCATCCTCGTGAAAGGCGAAGAGGTCCGCGTCGACGGAGTCCGAGAGTACGACGGCGTTGCGCTCGAATGCCTTGCGAAGGGCCGCAATGTCATCGCGCAGTCGGGCAGCGTGCTCGAACTCCATGTTCTCGGCGGCCGTCTCCATCGTGGAGGTGAGCTTCCGGATGTACTTCTCGGAATCCCCTGCCATGAACCGGCACAGTTGGTCCGCAAGGTCCTTGTGGTCCTCCTCGCTGATGCGACCGACGCACGGAGCCGAGCACTTGTCGATGTATCCGAGCAGGCAGGGTCTTCCCGCTTGCTCAGCGCGTTTGAAGACAGACCGGGTGCACGTTCTGACCGGGAACACCCTCAAGAGCGAATCGAGGGTCTCACGGATGGCCCACGCCTGCGAGAACGGGCCGAAGTATCGCGTCCCCTTTTTCTTGGCACCGCGTGTGACCTGTGCTCGCGGAAAGCGGTCCGCCATCGAGACCGCCATGTACGGGTACGATTTGTCGTCCCGGTACATGATGTTGAAACGCGGCGTGTATTGCTTGATCCACGTGTACTCGAGTTGGAGCGATTCCATTTCGGAACCAACGACTGTCCACTCCACGCTCGCCCCCGTATGGACCATGGCGTAGGTCTTCGGTGCGAGTTGCTGTGGTTTCTGGAAATAGGAGTTCAGGCGATTTCTGAGGTTCTTGGCCTTGCCGACATAGATGACCCGGCCGAATTCGTCTCGAAAGCGGTACACGCCCGGTTGGGTGGGAATCTCGCCCGATCCTGGCCTGTAGCTTGCCGGGTCCGCCATCTTCTCCTTCTCCTTCGTTCAGTCGTCGTTTCCCGCGTCCTTGTCCAACGACGGCGAGGTGTTGTATTCGTTCTTGCGGGGCTGGCCGGAAAGCTGCGCGATGCGGTCCATGATGGTTTCGGTGGTCTCGCGCCGCTGCTTCCCGGTTTGCTGGTCCCCCAGCTTGTCGAAGTAGAGCGGCTCGCCCACACGGACGGTGAAACGAACCGGTCGGATCATCCTGGACCCCGGGGGCTGGAGTCTGTCGGTGCCGATGAGGCCGATGGGAACGACCGGTGCGCCGGTCTTGTGAGCCAACCACGCGACCCCGATTCTTCCCCGGTAGAGGAAACCATCCCTCGACCGGGTGCCTTCGGGGTAGATCCCGAAGACTTGTCCGTCCTCCAATCGTTCCAGTCCCTTGTCCAGGGCCTTGAGGCGTCCGGTCTGGTCTGATCGATTCACCGGGATGATGTCGATGAGTTCGAACAGGGTCTTCATGGCGCGGCCCTTCAGGCCCGGCGAATTCACGTATTCCGCCTTCGCGAGAAAGGCCACTCGGCGCGGCATGAGCGCGGAAATGATCACGCTGTCCAGGAACGCCTTGTGGTTCGACGCGACGATCACCGGTCCGGACTCGGGAAAATGGTGGAGTCCTGTGACCCGGGCACGGAAACCAATTTTCATCAGGCCGGTGACGGTGGTTTGCGCCAAGTGGTACAGCTTCACGGGTTGCTCTCCTCACAAAGAATCGTCGAAAACACTGTACCCGTTCCCGGACCACGATCCCGCTCTGGAGAGACGGGTGAGGCCGAGGCCGTCACGCCGGACCGATGAGGTCCTCCAGCCCGGTCTGCCGCGCCATCACGGTACGCAGCCCCATGATGTCGTCGACGATGCTCACGGCTCCCGCGTCCGCGAGTTCGGTTCCCGAGGCGAACCCCCAGGACACTCCGATGCAGTCGATCCCGTGGGCCAGTGCGCCGGCGACGTCGTACTCCCGGTCACCGACCATCACGGTCCTCTCGGGATCGACGACGCCGAGACTGGGGTCCCTGACGGCTCGGTCCTCAATCAGGCGAAAAGCCCGGTCGATGACCCCGGCCTTGTCGGCGGGCAGATCCATGGTCTCCGGCTTGAGCTCGTCCCTCGAGCCCGAGACGACGTCGAAATACTCAACCAGCCCGAAGTCTCGCAGAAGAATTTCCGTGGTCGGAAGCGGCTTCTGGGTCGCCAGGCCGACGACAACGGGGAGTTCCGCGAGATCCCGCAACAAGTCCATGACCCCCGGGTACAACATCGAAGACTTCCGTGCCCGCTCCAGGTAGCCTCCGCGGTACGTGGCCAATATGTCCCGGTGGAATTCGGGCGGAATCTCCGTGTAGGCGGTCAAGGACTCGTCCGTGGACGGCCCCACGAACTTGCGGAGCGTGTCCGGCTCGGGGCGATCGAACCCGTGCGCCGCGATCGCATCGGATATCCCGTCCGTGATCGCACCAGCGGGGTCGAGCAACGTCCCGTCCAGATCGAACAGAACAGCCGAGGTACGAGATGTGCTCATCAGTCCTCCAGAATCTCGGAAAGAAAATACCCGGTATGGCTTCCGTCCACACGGGCGACCTGTTCGGGGGTGCCTTGGGCCACCACCTGGCCGCCCCCGCTGCCGCCTTCGGGTCCCATGTCCACGATCCAGTCGGCCGACTTGATGACGTCGAGGTTGTGCTCGATCGTCAGTACCGTGTTTCCTTTGTCGACCAGTCCCTGGAGCACGTTCAACAACTTGCTGATGTCCTCGAAGTGGAGGCCAGTGGTCGGCTCGTCCAGAACATAGATGGTCCGGCCGTTGGACCGCCGTTGGAGTTCCGTCGCCAACTTGACGCGCTGAGCTTCGCCACCCGACAGCGTCGGGGCGGGTTGGCCGAGGCGAATGTACCCCAGCCCGACGTCGACGAGGGTGTTGAGGTGCCGGGCAATGGGAGTGAACGCGGAGAAGAACTCGGCGGCTTCCTCGACCGGCATGTCCAGGACATCCGCGATGGTCTTGCCCTTGTACCGGATCTCGAGGGTTTCGCGGTTGTACCTGGCACCGTGGCAGACCTCGCAGGGCACGAAAACGTCCGGCAGAAAGTTCATCTCGATCTTCAAGGTGCCGTCCCCATGGCACGCTTCGCAGCGGCCACCCTTGACGTTGAAGGAGAATCGGCCCGGAAGGTAACCCCGAACTTTGGCCTCGTTGGTTTCTGCAAACAACTTGCGGATGTGGTCGAAGACCCCCGTGTACGTGGCTGCGTTCGATCGCGGCATGCGCCCGATGGGGCTCTGGTCCACGTGAACGATCTTGTCCAGATGGTCCAATCCCTCGACGCGCTGATGCCGCCCGGGCACCTGCTTGGCACCGTTCAGTTTGTTGGCCAGAGCGGTATAGAGAATGTCGTTGACCAGGGTTGACTTGCCCGAGCCGGACACACCGGTGATGGCGGTGAAGACGCCCAAGGGGAATTCGACGTCGATTCCCGTCAGGTTGTTCTCCTTGGCCCCGACCACCTTGACCGTGCGTTTCTTGTCGATCGGGCGACGGTTCGAGGGCAGAGAGATCTCGCGGCGTCGATCGAGGTAGGCACCCGTGAGCGACCGCTGATTCGACAAGAGATCCTCGTACGTGCCCGAGTGGACGATTTCGCCGCCGTGCTCGCCGGCACCCGGCCCGACGTCCACGATCCAGTCCGATTCCTTGATGGTGTCCTCATCGTGCTCGACCACGATGAGGGTGTTGCCCAGGTCCCGGAGTTTGCTCAGGGTTTCGATCAGGCGACGGTTGTCCCGCTGGTGGAGGCCGATCGAGGGCTCGTCGAGGACGTAGAGAACACCCACGAGTCCGGAACCGATCTGCGTCGCCAGTCGAATACGCTGCGCCTCGCCGCCGGACAACGTGGCTGCAGCACGCTCCAGGTTCAGGTAGTCGAGCCCGACGTCGAGCAGGAACTGCAGGCGCGCATTGATCTCTTTCAGAACCTGGTCGGCGATCTTCGTCTCGCGCTCCGACAGTTCCAGACCGGCCATGAACTTTTGGGTGTCCGTCATCGACATTGCCGTGACCTCGGCAATCGAGGCCCCACCGACGGTGACGGCGAGCATGGTCGGGTTCAGACGGGCCCCGTCACACGCGGGGCAGGCAACCTGACGCATGTACTGTTCATAGCGATCTTTCGCCCAATCGGACTCGGTCTCCTCATGCTTGCGCTTGATGTAGGCGTACACGCCTTCGAAGCCGGAGGTGTACCTGCGTTCGCGGCCGAACCGGTTGCGGTAGGACACCTCGACCTTGAAGTCTTTTCCGTTGAGGATCGCCTGACGGGCCTTTTTGCTCAGGTTCTTCCATGGGGTGTTGAGGTCGAAGTCCACTTCCTTTCCGAGACCCGCCAGAAGGCGCAGCCAGTACTCGGTCGTGGACTTGCCCTGTGACCAGGGAGCGATGGCCCCTTCACCCAAGGTCTTGTCCGGATCGGGAATGACCAGGTCTTCATCGACCTCCAGACGAGACCCGATGCCGTCGCATTCAGGGCAGGCGCCGAACGGACTGTTGAAGGAGAAGGCGCGCGGTTCGATCTCCGTGGTTTCGATCGGGTGCTCGTTGGGGCAGGCCAGGTTCTCGCTGAATGTGCGCTGGCCTGCGTCCGAATCGTCGTCGACGAAATCGACCACGACCCTTCCGTCCGCAAGTCCCAGCGCAGTCTCGATGGAGTCGGTCAGGCGCTGGTGGATCGAGTCCTTGATGACCAGACGATCGACCACCACGGAAATGGAATGTTTGTACTGCTTCTTGAGCTTGGGCGCCTCCGCAAGCTGGATCTGCTCACCGTCAACCACTGCACGGGAATAGCCCTGCTGGGTCAGTGAGGCGAACAGATCGGCGAACTCTCCCTTTCTGGAACGCACCATAGGCGCCAGAACCTGCAATCGAGTCCGCTCGGGAGAGGACATGAGCTGGTCGACGATGGCCTGAGGAGTCTGCTTCTCGATCGGCTCCCCACAGATGGGACAGTGGGGGTGCCCGATCCGCGCCCACAACAGACGCATGTAATCGTAGATTTCGGTGATAGTGCCGACCGTGGACCGCGGATTCTTCGACGTGGACTTCTGATCGATCGACACCGCCGGCGAGAGGCCCTCGATGAAGTCCACATCCGGTTTGTCGACCTGGCCCAGGAACATGCGCGCATACGCGGACAGCGATTCGACGTACCGACGTTGCCCCTCGGCGAAGATCGTGTCGAAGGCCAGAGAGGACTTTCCCGATCCGGAGAGCCCGGTGAACACGATCATCGCATTGCGCGGAATATCCAGGTCCACATTCCTGAGATTGTTTTCCCGTGCGCCCTTGACCAGAATCCTGGTGAGGTCCTGCGGCATACCGGGTTCGTGTCCCTCAACGTGCTGAATGGTCATGACCTGCCTGTCTGCGTGGTTGCTCCGGACCGGGAGGTCGTGCGACTGGCGCGAACACTCCCCATTCGAAGATTTATTCTAACGAATCTGCGGCTCGCGGTGGAGAAATCGGCCCAGGGTGAACGTCTCTCGCGCGCGGGTTGCGCGCGAGCGGGTCGGAAGACCTACACTCGGAGGCATGATGGCAATCGCTACCGAAAAGATCGACCTGGGTAAGGTCACCATCCGTTATATCAGCGTCTCCGACATGGACAATAACGTCTACCTGGTGACGTGCAAGCAGACCGGCACCCAGCTGTTGATCGATGCGGCGGACGACCCCGATTCGATTTCACGACTCGTGGCCGCGGGTGCCCACGATGTCGACGCCCAGTGCGCCTGCTGCGGAAACGTTCAGCTGATCGTGACGACCCACTCTCATTGGGACCATGTGCGAGCGCTGCCCGAGATCAAGTCCCGTTCGGAGGCGCTCACCGCGTGCGGCGATGCCGATGAGTCCGACATCGACGTACCCATGGACATCACCTTCGAGGACGGCGACACGGCCGATTTGGAAGGCTTCTCCTTGGACGTGATCGGCCTGGCCGGTCACACGCCCGGATCCATTGCGCTGGCTTATACCCCGGAGGAGGGCCCGACCTACATTTTCACGGGCGATTCTCTGTTCCCGGGTGGCGTGGGCAAGACCGGTTCCCCGGAAGCCTTCGAGTCCCTCCTGCACGATGTGACCACGAAAATCTTTGACGTCTACGACGACGACACCGTCATCCTTCCCGGCCACGGCAAGTCCACCACTCTGGGCGCCGAGCGGCCCCATCTGGATGAGTGGGCCCAGCGAGGCTGGTAGAAGCTGCGCCCTGCCAGAGGCTCCTCTGCCCCGGAACGCCGGTCTCCCGGTTTTCCGGGGCAGATTTGTTTCACGCGTCCGGCCCCGGCGGTGGGGTCAGAAAAGACCCTGGATATTCCCTGATTCGTCGAACCCTATCCGTTCGGCGGCGGGATGGCGGGACAGCCCGGGCATGGTCCTGATCGTTCCGCAGAGGGCGTACACGTATCCGGCTCCGGCCGCGAGCCGGACCTCGCGCACCGGAAGCCGCCACCCTGTCGGGGCCCCTTTCAGCCCGGGGTCCGAGGACAGTGAAAGATGCGTCTTGGCGATCACGACCGGCAACCGTCCGAACCCCAGCCGTTCGTAGCGTTCGAGTTGCTGTGCGGCCGCTGGGCTGAGATCCACTCCGTCCGCGCCATACACCTCGGTCGCGACCTTCTCGATCTTGGTGGTCAGAGGATCGTTGAGGCCATAGGTGAACGTGAGACGCCCTGGCTCGTCACAGGCTCGCACGACGGCGTCGGCCAGGTCGGTCGCGCCGGCCCCTCCTTGTGAGACTCCCCTGTGCACCGCGACTTCGACTCCTTCTTCTGCGGCGATCGTTCGGATTGCCTCGTGCTCGGATTCGTGGTCCGTCGGGAATGCGTTGATGGCCACGACGGGAGATACGCCGAAGGACCGGACGATGTCGATGTGCTTGCGAAGATTGGCCGCGCCTGCATCGACGTCCTCGGGGCTTTCGGAGAGCATTCCCTCGGGCAGTGGCTGTCCCGGGACGATGCGGTATCTGCCGGAGTGCGATTTGAGGGCGCGGACGGTGACCACGAGAACGGCGGCGTCCGGCCGCAGCCCACTGGTACGGCATTTGACGTTGAAGAAGCGTTCGGCTCCCATATCCGCACCGAAACTGGCTTCGGTGATGACGTAATCGGCGTGTTCCAGACCGACGTAGTCGGCGACGACCGACGAGTTGCCCGTCGCGATGTTTCCGAACGGGCCGGCGTGGATCAGCGCGGGCGTGTGTTCGAGGGTCTGCATCAGGTTGGGTTTGATCGCGTCGGCCAGAATGACTGACATCGCGCCGTCGGCCTTGAGGTCGCGGGCCGTGACGGGTTCTCCGCTCCTCGTCAGGCCGACGACGATGCGGGCCAGGCGCTCGTGCAAATCGTTCAGGCTCGTGGCCAGGGAGAGGATCACCATGACTTCGCTGGCCGAGGTGATGTCGAAGCCGGTTTGCCTGGTGACCCCGTCGGTGCGTTCCCCGAGTCCGACGACGATGTTGCGCAGTGATCTGTCGTTGACATCGAGCACTCGGCGCCACGTGATGGAGCGCTCGTCGATGTCCAGCTCATTGCCGAAATGAAGGTGGTTGTCCAGGATTGCGGCCAGCATGTTGTGGGCCGCGGTGACCGCGTGGAAGTCTCCGGTCAAGTGCAGGTTCAGCTTCTCCATCGGAACGACTTGGGAATAGCCTCCCCCGGCGGCTCCGCCCTTGATGCCGAACGTGGGGCCCATGGACGGCTGACGGAGCGCAAGCATGGCATTGCGTCCCCTGGCCGCCATCCCCTGGGCCAGAGACACGCTCGTTGCCGTTTTGCCCTCCCCGAGGGGCGTGGGGGTCACCGCGGTAACGACCACATATTTGCTGCCCGTTGCTGTTCCGCCGGAGGTCGCCTCCAACTCGATCTTGGCCACGTGCTTGCCGTAGGGCTCAAGCCTCTCCTCCGGTATTCCGGCGCGCGCAGCGACCGCCGCGATGGGCTCCAGCTTCGCGTCCTGGGCGATCTCGAGGTCCGAGGGGAAAGGCAGGTTCATGATTGACTCCTGTGTTCCGGGAACAGCCGTATTCATTATGTCCCGGCGCTCTTCCCGAACGGCGAATCCGGGGACCGGCATGTCATGGTCCGCGGGTACGATGGTCAACGATGAAACTTCTCGAAGCCCTGGACCCCAAATTCGCGGAATCGGATCACCACTACTTCCGTGGGGACTACGCTTCCAATCCCCTCAACCAGGAGGAGATCTACGACGGCTTCACCGACTGGATCTCATCACGGGACATGGAGCTGTATCCTGCGCAGGACGAAGCCGTTCTGGGCATAGCCTCCGGGGCGAACGTCATCCTGGCCACCCCCACAGGTTCCGGCAAATCGACGGTCGCGGTGGCCGCTCACTTCGCCGGACTCGCCCAGGGTCAGCGTTCCTATTACACGGCACCAATCAAGGCGCTGGTTTCGGAGAAATTCTTCGACCTCTGCGCGATCTTCGGGGCGGAGAACGTCGGAATGGTCACCGGGGATTCCTCGGTCAATGCCCAGGCACCGATTGTCTGCTGCACCGCGGAGATCCTGGCCAATGTGGTCCTCCGGGAAGGCGAGGGTGCGGATGTGACCCAAGTGGTGATGGACGAATTCCATTTCTACTCCGACCCCCAGCGGGGATGGGCATGGCAGGTTCCGCTCCTCGAGTTGCCCCAGGCGCAGTTTCTCCTGATGAGCGCAACCCTGGGCGACGTCACTCGCTTCGAGCGCGAGCTGACCGAGCTGACCGGGCGGGAGACGGCCTACGTGACCAGTTCCGAGCGGCCGATCCCGCTGCACTACTACTACTCCGAGGAACCCGTCCACGAGGCCATCGAAGAACTCGTGAAAACCGGCCAAGCTCCCGTGTACGTGGTTCACTTCTCCCAGTTGCAGGCGATGGACCAGGCCCAATCGCTCATGAGCCTGAATCTCCTGACCAGAGATGAAAAGCAACAGGTCTCCGACGCGATCGCGGGTTTCCGCTTCTCCTCGGGCTTCGGCAAGGTGCTGAACAAGATGGTCAGGCACGGCGTCGGCGTCCATCACGCCGGGATGCTTCCCAAATACCGTCGACTCGTCGAGCAGCTGGCCCAGACCGGGCTGCTCAAGGTCATCTGCGGAACCGATACTCTCGGCGTCGGGATCAACGTACCGATTCGCACCGTCCTGATCACCGCGCTGTCCAAATTCGACGGCGAGCGCACCCGCCGGCTCAAGGCTCGCGAGTTCCATCAGGTTGCCGGGCGCGCCGGGCGGGCCGGGTACGACACGGCGGGGACCGTGGTCGTCCAGGCCCCGGAACACGACATCGAGAACGCCCGGATCGTACAAAAAGCCCAGCAGAAATTCGATGGGGACGAGAAGAAGGTCGCGCAGGCGACCCGCGGAAAGAAGAAGAAGCCGCCGCAGGGGTTCGTGGCGTGGTCGCGGAAGACTTTCGACCAGCTGGTTCAGGCCGTGCCCGAGCCGCTGACCTCGTCATTCACGGTGTCGCATTCGATGCTCCTGAACCTGCTGGAACGGCCGGGTGACCCCTTTGCGGCGGCCAAGAAGCTGTTGACCGAAAACCACGAGCCCAGGCCGCGCCAGCGCCAGTTGATGAGAAAGGCCCTGGGTATTTACCGGGAACTGCTGGCGGCGGGCGTCGTGGAGAAGCTGGACGAACCGGACGAGGACGGCCGGACTGTCCGACTGACGGTCCAGTTGCAGGAGAATTTTGCCCTGAACCAGCCGTTGTCGCCGTTCGCATTGGCGGCTTTGTCCTTGCTGGACATGGAAGACCCCGGTTATGCGCTGGACGCGGTATCGGTCATCGAGTCCACGCTGGAGAAACCCCGCCAGGTCCTGAATGCCCAAGAGAAGAAGGCCCGTGGCGAGGCCATCGCGACGATGAAGGCCGAGGGCCTCGACTACACGGAGCGGATGAACGCGGCGGATCAGATCACCTACCCGCAGCCATTGGCCGAAATGCTGGAGGACGCGTTCGAAACCTACCGTTCGGGTGCGCCGTGGATTGCGGAATTCGATCTGGCACCGAAATCGATCGTCCGTGACATGTACGAGCGGGCGATGGGATTCGGGGACTTCGTGCAGTACTACCAGTTGGCTCGGTCCGAAGGGATTCTGCTGAGGTATCTGTCCGATGCGTACCGGGCGCTTCGGCAGACGGTTCCGGTCTCGTCTCTGACCGAGGAACTGGAGGACCTCGTCGCGTGGCTCGGTGAGCTGATCCGGCAGACGGACAACTCGTTGATCGACGAGTGGGAGAAAATGACGGCCGGGGAGGACGCGGAACCGACCCAGGACTCTCTCGAGGAGTTGGTGGCGGAGCAGGCACCGAAGGTCACGGACAATGTGCGTGCCTTCACGATCATGGTCCGGAACGCGATGTTCAGGCGGGTCGAGCTCTTCGCGGAGGAGAAGGAGAAACTCCTCGGTGAGCTGGACGGAGAGCACGGCTGGGACGCCGACCGGTGGGCCGACGCACTGGACGAGTACTTCGACGAGTACGACGACATCTACACCGATGCCGATGCCCGGGCGCCACGCCACCTGACCATGGACAGGTCCGATCCCGAGGTTTGGAGGGTACGTCAGGCCTTTTCGGATCCTGCCGACAACTTCGACTACGGAATCACGGCGACCGTGGACCTGTTGTCCTCTGACGACGTCGGCGCCCCTGTGATTCGCGTCGATCACGTCGGTGCGCTGAAGGACGCCCCACGCCCCTGAGGGGCTGTGACCGTAGAATGGTCGCATGGCATTCCCCGGATCGACCCCAGTCCCCCACCGCGCCGGCCCGACCCATCGGATCGGTGAGCTGGAGCTGACCGAGCACCGGTTCCGGGTGCCGTTGGCCCACGCCTGGCCGTGGAGTCACGATGGGGAAGCCGCCCCGTCGGCGTCGGCTTCCGAAACCATCGAGATATTCGCCCGCGTGGTGACGCGGCACGACGCCGAGTCATGGGGCGAACCCGACGACCGGCCCTTTCTGGTGTATCTGCAAGGCGGACCGGGCATGCCGTCTCCCCGGCCCCTGACCGACTCCGGATGGGTCCGACACCTGGCCCGTGCCTACCGGGTGGTGTTGCCCGACCAACGGGGAACCGGCCTGTCCTCTCCCCTGTCCGCGAATGCGCTCGCGCGCCGGGGAGACGCAGCGGCGCAGGTGGCCTGGCTCGAACATTTCCGGGCTGACTCGATCGTCGCCGATGCGGAGTGCGTGCGGGCGACGCTGACGGCGGATGAGCCCGAGAAACGCTGGGCGAGCCTGGGCCAGAGCTTCGGCGGATTCATCACTCTCTCGTATTTGTCCTATGCGCCGGACTCCCTGCTGCATTCCTGGATGACCGCGGGCCTCGCGCCCATTCACAGCTCGCCGACCGATGTGTACCGGTCGACGTTCGACCGCGTGTCCGAGCGCAACCTCGAGTACTACGACTGGTACCCGGAGGACAGGTCGCGGGCGGTGGAGATTGCTGCATTTCTCCGAGACCACGAGGTCCGACTGTCCTCGGGCGAACGACTGACGCCCCACCGTTTCCAAATGCTGGGCAATCATCTGGGCGGAAACTCCAGGGTGCATGGTTTGCACTATCTGCTCGAGTCCGCCTTCGTGGAAGGCGGTGGCTTTCCGTCGGAACGTTTCCTGACCGACGTCGGCCGCGCCGTCTCCTTCGCGGGGCAACCGTTGTACGCGCTCATGCACGAAGCGATCTATTGCGATGGCCCCGGCGTCTCGAGTCAGTGGGCAGCGGACAGGATCCGCGCGACGCGGCCGGACTACTCGGAAGAGGCCGATCCGCTGCTCTTCACCGGCGAAATGATCCACCCGTGGTATTTCGAGGAAGACCCTGCCCTGACGCCCTTGGCCGACGCCGCCCGCCTGCTGGCCGCGAAGGACGACTGGGGAGATTTGTACGATCTGGACCGGTTGGCCCGCAACGAGGTTCCGGTCGCCGCGAGCGCCTATCGGCCGGACGTGTACGTGGATTTCGACCACGCGATGGAGACTGCTGCGAGCGTCCCGAATCTGCGGACGTGGACCTCGAATTCCATGCACCATGACGCTTTGGGACACAACACCGAGGAAGTCCTGGGCCGTTTGGGCGAAGTGTTGGTCGAATCCGGGGCTTTGTCGGAATCACCCGTATCTGTTCCTTCACGATGAGCTCATCCCCCAATTCTGACGTTTCTGCCGGCTGAATTTTGAAGCGCATTTTCCTCAGTAATCCCGCATTGGGCTTCTGACGGTTAGGCTGTTAAGTGACAGTTCCCGGTTGCATGGCGTGACCGGACGGCAGAACGCGGGAGGTTATCGTGAGCGGCACGATCACACTTATCGGAAAAACGTGGGCAAACACGCGCCCCCTGAAGGTCACCACGCGACCGGTCACCGAGGAAGACGCGGACGGCCTCGCCAAGCTCTTTTTCGCTTCCTACGACGACCAGTCCGTCGTCGGCAGCCAGGCGGAAGCCCTCGAAATCATTCACAAGGTTTTCAACGGGGATTTCGGCGCTCTGATCGAGTCTGCGTCACCCGTGGTGGTCGATGGTTCCGGGCGCCTGGTCGCCGCGGCTCTCGTCCTGGATTCTCGGGTCGGCAACGACGTTCCGGATGCGCCCTATATCTTCGAATTGTTCACCGCGGCGTCCCGGCGGCGTGAGGGCTTCGCCGAGCAGTTGCTGCGTATTGCGATCGACGAGCTCTACCGTCTGGGTCACGAAGAGGTCGCCCTGCGAATCGCGGAGGACAATTCACCTGCTCTGGCGCTGTACTTGACCCTGGACTTCAAACGATGGATTCCGGAGGACGATTCGGAGCTCTGATCGTCCCCTGCGGGCTCCCGCGATGACGCTGGGCCGGGCTAGATCAACCGAGAGACGGGTTCGATCAGGTCCGGCCCGTTGTTTGCCACAGAGCCGACCTCGCGGCCGACTTCGGTGAGGATCCAGTGGCTCGCGACGTCGTAGGCGTTGTCACGAACCCGCTCGACGGCTTCCTCCGGGCTGTGCTCGGCGCGGAGCCACGAGGTCAATTCGTCGTCGTTGTCCCCGGTGAATCGCAGCGGTATGGGCAAACGATCGTGAAGTCGGGCGAGTTCGCCGAGCGTCTCGTCCTTCCGTGCGGCCTCGTCATCGGGTGAGGCGGTGGTCAGGATCGTCGTCGACAGCAACCATTGGCCTGCGTCCTCTCCCGAGGGGATCTTCCACCATTCGTAGAGCCCGGCGAAGTAGATGCTGACCTGCGGATCGCGCGGGTGGACGAAGTACGGGGTCTTGGGGGTCTTGCCACGACCCGACCCGCTCTCCTCGGTGTGCTTGGCCCATTCGTAGTATCCGTTGGCCGGGACAGCGCATCGTTGGGTTTTCACGGCGTGACGGAAGGTTGGCTTCTCGACCACGGTTTCGGAGCGCGCGTTGAATGCCCTCGACGAAAAGGATTCGTCCTTGGCCCACCGGGGCAGGAGCCCCCAGCGGGCGGAGTGGATCCGGCGCGTCCACGAGTCGTTCTCCTGGTGATCGACCAGAATCGGTACGGTCCGGGTCGGAGCGACGTTGTAGTCGGCGATCGACTCGTCCAGTTCGACGCCGCCGAGCAGATCTCCCTGGGCCCTGGCTATGACATATCGTCCACACATCGCTTGTCCCATTCCTCGTAGGCTTCCAGTACCGCGTCCTCCACATCATCCCACCGAACCTCCGGAACGGCCATCGATACGGAGCCCACGGTGCGCGGGTCCATCGGTATGTGCAACGCCCTGTAGACATCATTGAGGACCGCTCGGAGGGGCTCCGGGCGGGAGACGACGACGCCGGCCGAGAACCACCACGCACCTGAGACGACACGTTGCGCGGTGCCGACCACTTTGACCTTCTGACCGCCCGGCGCGATTCCGTGGACGCTGTATTCTCCCGCGCAGTACTCCCCCGGCAGCTCGCCGACGTCGGCCGGCATGCCCAGGCCGTCGAGAATGCGTGCCCAGAGTCGGCCGAAGCTGCGGTATCTGGCCATCGTCCCGCTGGTGGGGTCTTGGGTACGGACCAGGTGGTCCACGATCATGCAGTCCGAATGGTAAGCAGCTGCACGTCCGCCGACTTTTCGGACCCACGGGACGAAACCGTGCACCTCGCATGCCTGGCGGGCTGCGTCGAATCCGGGGTTGAGTTCGTCGCGCCGCCCGAATCCCATGATGGGACCGGGTCTCGAGAACCTCAGGATGGGCTGTTCATCCCCCGACGCGACTCGACGCAGCCGGGACAGCGTCGATTCATAGTCTTCCGCGACGGACCCGAGGTGACGTTCGATCAGCATGGCGCCTCCGCTCTGGGAATCGGACTCTCCGAGGATACCTGGATCGGCCCGCACTCTGATTCATGAGCACAACGTGGGCTGCTATACCCTGGTATCCGTCGTACCTCCAGGTCAGGAGCTTTCCCCGTGGCATCGTCCTCCACCTCGTCGCCCCGCCCCAGTACCGTGATGAGCGCCGTCCGTCACCCGCGGCAGGGGGTGACCGAACTGCTCGCCGGCGTCGTGACCTCTCTGGCGCTGATCCCGGAGGCCACGGCCTTCGCGATCGTGACCGGCCTGGATCCTCGCACAGGGCTCTTCGGTGCTGTGATCATCGCTTTGGTCACCTCCGTGCTCGGCGGCAGGCCCGCGATGGTCTCCGCCGCCGCAGGGTCGGTGGCTCTTGTCGCCGCGCCGCTCATCATGAGCCACGGTCTCCAGTACTATCTGGCCGCGGTGGTCCTCTCCGGGGTCATCCAGATCCTGTTGGCAGCCGTCGGGGCCGCCAAGCTCATGCGGTTCATTCCCCGGTCGGTCATGAAGGGATTCGTCAACGCCCTGGCGATCCTGATCTTCAGCTCCCAGTTGCCGGAACTCATGGGAGTTCCATCGCTCGTGTACCCCCTCGTGGCCCTGGGTCTGGTCATCGTTTTCGTGCTTCCTCGAATCACGACGGTGATTCCCGCGCCGCTGGTTGCGATCGTCGTCGTCACCGGGGTTGCGGTGCTGGCCGGCGGCGCCGCGCCCACGGTCGGACAGAAAGGCTCCCTGCCGGACGCGCTGCCGGTGCCCGGCATCCCCGACGTCCCGTGGACGGCGGAAACCTTCGTCACGATCGCCCCGATTGCGGTCGCCATGGCGATCGTGGGCCTGATCGAGTCGCTTCTGACCGCGAAGCTGGTAGACGATCTGACGGATTCCCATTCGTCCAAGACCAAAGAATCCTGGGCCCTGGGGATCGCGAACACGGTTTCCGGGCTGTTCGGCTGTTCCGCCGGTTGCGCCATGATCGGGCAAACCATGATCAACGTGAAGGCGGGGGCCCGGACTCGGCTCTCGTCCGTGGCCGCGGCCCTCTCCGTGCTCGCCCTGATCATGAGTCTCCACGGCGTCCTGGCGATCATTCCGATGGCGGCCTTGGTCGCGGTGATGATCTACGTCGCCTTCACGACCTTCGACTGGCATTCGATCAGTCCGCGCCTGCTCCGTCGGATGCCGGTGGCGGAAACATTGATCATGGTGCTCACGGTTCTGGTGACCGTGCTGACGCACAATCTGGCTCTCGGCGTCGGGGTCGGAGTCGTCGCGGCAATGATCGCTTTCGCCCGGAGGGTTGCGCACGTGGTCCACGTCGAGAGAACCGTGACCAACGAGGAAGGCGACGTACCGACGACGGCGACCTACACGATTCACGGAACGCTGTTCTTCGCGTCCTCGAATGACCTCTACTACTCGTTCAGGTATGCCGAGGACCCGCACGAGGTGGTCCTCGACTTCAATGACGCACGCATCTGGGACGCCTCAACGGTTGCCTCCGTGGACTCCATCACCCACCGATACGAAAAGAACGGACACGAGGTCCAGGTGGTGGGCCTGGACCCCGCGTCCGCTCGTTTGCATGGCCGGTTGAGCGGCAGCCTCTGATCGGTGCCGTGACTCGATGCGTCGTAGCTCGTGGCCGGTTCAGCGATCGACGTGGTCAGTCGGTGCCTGGGGCAACTGGGGTCATGCGGTTGCCTCGCCCTTGTAGAACGCGGCGGTGCGTTCGGCCTGAGCATGGGCAGTGTCCTCGTCGGACCCTGCGGCGATCTGGGCTTTCTCCCAGGCCTTCGCGGTCGCGTCGATGAATCGTTTGCCTCGTTCGGATCCTTCGAGTTCTTCCATCCGCTGGCGGACCGTCGCGGCTCGGCCGCTCAGGAAGGCGTGGAGGGCAAGGAAAGCACCGTCCCAGCCGACGCCGGTCGCGCCCGCCCCGTACGTGTCCCAGTGTTCATTGGCCGGTACACGATGCCGAAGGGTCAACGACGACCCTGCCGCGGTTTGGGTGATCGAAATCTGCAACTCGCTGTCCTGACCATCGTTGGTCCACGTGAGCTGCAGGAGCCTGGGAGCGTCGAAGATCTGGACAGTGCCTTCGGTCCCGGTCTTCTCGGTCCGGAACCGGCGGTCTTCCTTCGAGGTGACTGTGACCGGCTCGAACCACACCGCGAGGTTCTCGGGATCCGTCAGGGCCGCCCAGATTTCGTGCGGTGCATTCGTGAAGGTTTGTTCCACCACGATCACGTGGTGATTCTCTTTGTTCCCCACCTGGCGGTATACGCGCTCGAGCTGAAGGTCCGCAGGATGCTTGGGCGCCCCCGGACGGCCGAATGGGTCCTTGTCGCCCGCGGGCTCTCCCGCGGCCTGCTCGGCGTTCTTGTCGGCTGGGGCTTCTTCCACTGATGACGCACTGTGTGCCACTCTGCACTCCTCATCTCGATGTGACTGCCTCTTCGAGAATACGACGCAGCGCCGGAACATGGCGACTTCGGCGCGCAACCTGAAAAACCTGCGCTCCCTGCATTGCGCTGGCGTCGTCGGCACCCCGTCCAACGCAAAGGCCGGGCACGCGACTGGTTGCGTGCCCGGCCCGTATCGCCACGCGGAAGTGCGCGTGGTGAGATCAGCGGCTCAGAAGTCCCAGTCCTCGTCCTCAGTGTTGACGGCCTTGCCAATCACGTAGGAGGAACCTGAACCCGAGAAGAAGTCGTGGTTCTCGTCGGCATTCGGCGACAGGGCCGACAGGATGGCCGGGGACACATCGGTCACCGACGACGGGAACATCGCTTCGTAGCCCAAGTTCATGAGGGCCTTGTTCGCGTTGTAGTGGAGGAACTTCTTGACGTCCTCGGAGAGGCCGACGCCGTCGTAGAGCGAGTGCGTGTAGGCGACCTCGTTCTCGTACAGCTCGAACAACAGCTCGAAGGTGTAGTCCTTGAGCTCCTGCCGGCTCTCCTCGGTCTCGTTCTCCAGGCCGCGCTGGTACTTGTACCCGATGTAGTAGCCGTGCACCGCCTCGTCGCGGATGATGAGCCGGATCAGGTCCGCGGTATTGGTCAGCTTGGCGTGCGAGGACCAGTACATCGGCAAGTAGAAGCCTGAGTAGAACAAGAAGGACTCCAGCAGGGTCGAGGCGACCTTCTTCTTCAGCGGGTGGTCGCCCTGGTAGAAGTCCATGATGATATTGGCCTTCTTCTGAAGGTACTCGTTCTCACGGGACCACCGGAAGACTTCGTCGATCTCCTTGGTCGAGCACAGGGTCGAGAAGATCGAGGAGTAGGACTTCGCGTGCACCGACTCCATGAACGCGATGTTCGTGTAGACGGCCTCCTCATGCGGTGTCAGCGCATCCGGGAGAAGCGCGACCGCACCGGCGGTCCCCTGAATCGTGTCGAGAAGGGTCAGACCGGTGAAGACCCTCATCGTCAGCTGCTTTTCCTCGTCGCTCAACGTCGCCCAGGACTGGACGTCGTTGGACAGCGGGACCTTCTCGGGCAACCAGAAGTTGCCGGTCAACCGGTCCCAGACCTCGAGGTCCTTCTCGTCGGGGATGCGGTTCCAGTTGATGGCCTCGACGTTGTGGACCAGTTCGACCTTTTCGCTCATCATGACGGGCATGACTCCTTTTGCGCTCGCGGCGCCTCGTCGCGTGGGATGTGGGGGTGTATCGAAGATACGGCGAGTCCGCTCGGATCAGAGCACGACGTCGCCCGGAGCGGCCGGCGGCACGTCGACCGCCGGCCGCTCCTCGGCCTTACAGCATGCAGGACACGCAGCCCTCGACCTCGGTTCCCTCGAGGGCGAGCTGCCGCAGGCGCACGTAGTAGATCGTCTTGATCCCCTTGCGCCACGCATAGATCTGGGCCTTGTTGATGTCGCGCGTCGTCGCGGTGTCCGGGAAGAACAACGTCAGGGACAGGCCCTGGTCCACGTGCTGCGTGGCCGCGGCGTAGGTGTCGATGATCTTCTCGTAGCCGATCTCGTACGCGTCCTGGAAGTACTCCAGGTTGTCATTGTCCAAGTAAGGGGCCGGGTAGTAGACGCGACCCAGCTTGCCTTCCTTGCGGATCTCGATTTTGGAAGCGATCGGGTGGATCGACGAGGTCGAACCGTTGATGTACGAGATCGAGCCCGTCGGCGGGACGGCCTGGAGGTTCTGGTTGTAGATACCGTGTTCCATCACGCTCGCCCGGAGATCCTCCCAATCCGACTGCGTCGGAAGGTGAACGTCGGCGAACAGTTCCCGAACCCGCTCCGTGGCCGGCTCCCACGTCTGCTTCGTGTACTTGTCGAAGAACTCGCCCGAGGCGTACTCCGAGTTCTCGAAGCCCGCGAAGGTTTCCCCGCGCTCGATCGCCAACCTGTTGGAGGCCCGCAACGCGTGGTAGAGCACCGTGTAGAAGTACATGTTCGTGAAGTCGATGCCTTCTTCGGAGCCGTAGAAGATTCGCTCCCGCGCCAGGTACCCGTGCAAGTTCATCTGGCCCAGCCCGATCGCGTGCGACATCGAGTTGCCGCGCGCGATGGAGGGAACCGACTCGATGTCTGACATGTCCGACACGGCGGTGAGCCCACGGATCGCCGTCTCAATGGTGTGACCGAAGTCCGGGGAGTCCATCGTCTGGGCAACGTTGAGCGAGCCCAGGTTGCACGAGATGTCCTTGCCGATGCTCTCGTAGTCCAGTCCCGGGTTGTACTCGGACGGCTGGGAGACCTGAAGGATCTCGGAGCACAGGTTGGACATGATGACCTTGCCGTCGATCGGGTTGGCCCGGTTCACCGTGTCCTCGAACATGACGTAGGGGTACCCGGACTCGAACTGGATCTCGGCGAGAGTCTGGAAGAACTCGCGAGCGTTGATCTTCTTCTTCTCGATCCTGGGATCGTCGACCATCTCGTAGTACTTCTCGGTGACGCTGATGTCCGAGAACGGCATGCCGTAGACGCGCTCGACGTCGTACGGGGAGAACAGGTACATCTCCTCATTGCGCTTGGCCAGTTCGAACGTGATGTCCGGGATGACGACGCCGAGCGAGAGGGTCTTGATGCGAATTTTCTCGTCCGCGTTCTCGCGCTTGGTGTCCAGGAAGCGGTAGATGTCCGGGTGGTGGGCGTGCAGGTACACGGCCCCGGCACCCTGGCGGGCACCCAGCTGGTTCGCGTAGGAGAAGGAATCCTCCAGCAGCTTCATCACGGGGATCACGCCCGAGGACTGGTTCTCGATCTTCTTGATCGGGGCCCCCGATTCGCGCAGGTTCGTCAGGGCGAAGGCGACGCCTCCCCCGCGCTTGGAGAGCTGCAGCGCAGAGTTGATCGAACGACCGATCGACTCCATGTTGTCCTCGATGCGCAGCAGGAAGCAGGACACGAGTTCACCGCGCTGCTTCTTGCCCGCGTTGAGGAAGGTCGGCGTCGCCGGCTGGAAACGACCCGAGATGATCTCCTCCACGAGGCTCGTGGCCACCCGCTCGTCGCCCCTGGCCAGGGCGAGGGCCACCATGACCACCCTGTCCTCGAAGCGCTCGAGGTACCGTTGCCCGTCGAACGTCTTGAGCGTGTACGAGGTGTAGAACTTGAAGGCGCCCAGGAAGGTCGGGAAGCGGAACTTCTTGGAGTATGCGAGCTTGGAGAGCGACCGGATGAAATCCATCGAGTACTGCTCCAGGACCTCCGGCTCGTAGTACTGGTGCTCCACCAGGTACTTGAGCTTCTCCTCGAGGTCGTGGAAGAACACGGTGTTGTTGTTGACGTGCTGCAGGAAGTACTGGCGCGCGGCCTGCCGATCGGCGTCGAACTGGATCATCCCGTTCGCGTCGTAGAGATTCAGCATCGCGTTGAGTTCGTGGTAGCCGAGCCCCTTGTACTTCTCGGGGATCGACGGGTCGTCGTGACCGCGCTCGGCGTTCACTTCGAGAGTTGGAAGTTTTGTGTCCAAAACGCTTTCAGTCCTTCGTTGACGCGGGCAACATCGTCGCTGGTGCCCATGAGCTCGAATTTGTACAGAACGGGAACCTCGCACTTTGCCGCGATCTTGTCCGCGGCGATGCAGAACAGTTCCCCGAAGTTGGTGTTCCCGGCTCCGATGACCCCGAGCATCAGAGCCCGGTTCTTCGGTTCCCGAAGGAACTTCATGACTTGAGGCGGCACGGCCCCGCCGGAGCGAGGACGTCCGTAGGTCGGAATGCACAGCACGAAGGGCCGATCCATCAGGATCGTGTCCTCGCCGGTGCGAAGCGGAAGCCGAATCGATTCGGCGTCCAACTTGTCCACGAACTTGTGCGTGTTCCCGGAGACGGAGGAGAAGTAGACGAGCACGGGCTCGTTTGCCGACGCCGGTATGTCGCGGTGGTCTTCAAGGACGGTTTCCACAGTGGTCGCCCCCCAAATAATCTGGCGATGTCGAGGTATGCGTGACCGGCCGCGGGTGGGGGTCTGATGCACCGCCACCCTATAGGTGTTCAACACTCGCGGGGTCGATGTTGTTCCTCGTGTCCCGCGGCCGCGGCCCGGTCCATCCGCTCTCGCGGATGGCACCGGACGAGAGGATCAGGAAGCGAGAGCCGCTTCCAGGGTCCCGATCTTGTCCGGGCGGAAACCCGACCAGTGGTCATCCTCGGTCTCCACCACCGGGGCCTGCATGTATCCGAGGCCCTTGATGTGCTCGAGGGCCTGGGCATCCTCGGTCACGTCGACGACGTCGTAGGAGATGCCGCGCTTGTCCAGGGCACGGTAGGTCGCGTTGCACTGGACGCAGGCGGGCTTGGTGTAAACGGTGATGGACATGCATTCTCCTTTTGCAGTGTGGCGGCAACCTCTGCTCCGAGCTCCGTTTCCCGGGGGTGGGATGACGGTGCGGGTCCGGTTGAAGGGTTCCGCTCAATACTACATCTAGTGTCGCACCGAAAAAGCCCCCACAACATATTAGGTTTTTTCGCCGAGAAGTTATCCCCACCCTGTGCAAATGACACCGTTGTAGTCGTGGCGCGGAATGACGCGGACGATGCTTTCCTCATGGCGCTCCGACCACAGATTGTCCACAGACGATCCGTCCAAAAATTTCTTCCGGAGTCCGAATCGGTCGTGTCGCACCCCGTCGACTAGAGCAGCCCAGAGTGCCTCAGTTTGTCCGAGAGCGTGCCACCGTCATTGGCCTCCATCCAGAGGGACCCCGCCGCGATCTCCCGCGCCCGGTCGTCGCCCCAGACCCGTCCAGAGGCCAGAACGGACTCCCCGACGGTGAGGTTCCGGATCACGATGGCGGCCACGTTCTCCGGGTAGCGCAGGGCGAAGCCGTTGTAGATGTCGGGGTCCCGCTGTCCGTCGTCGCCCACCAGAATCCATTTCATGTCCGGAAACTCCCTGGCCAGTCGCTTGAGCGAATCGACCTTGTGGGCCGCGCCCGACCGGAACCATCGCGTCCTGGTCGGCCCCCAGTCCGTGAGCAGCAAGGTGCCTTCCGGGTAGGCGTTCCTGGACAGGAACCGGCGCAACGTGGGGGCCACGTTCCAGGCGCCGGTGGACAGGTACATGATCGGTGCATGCGGGTGGGCCCTGTGCAACCGTTCGAGGAAGACCGGCATTCCCGGTGTCGGCATCCTGGCGTGCTCGCTCAGCACGAAGGAGTTCCACGCAGCCAGGAGCGGGCGCGGAAGGGCAGTCACCATGATCGTGTCGTCGACGTCGCAAATGATCCCGATCTTCTCGTCATCGGGAACCACGTAGACCGTCGAGGAGACGACGTCGGATCCGGCTGTGCTCATCCTGACCGTGTGGACCCCAGGGGCAAGCTCGATGGCGAGCTCGACGTCGATCACTCCCCCGTGGTCCGCGGAAACCTGAAAGTGCTGGTCGCCGATCACGACGTCGATCTCGGCGTTGGCAATCGGAACGGAGGTGAAGGACCGCCACCCCCGGGCCGGGCTCGTCGCTCGCTGATCGCCCGCAAAGGAATCGATGATGTCGGAGAACATCATGGTCTTGTAGACGGCTCTCCCCAGAACCCGAACCCAGCTGGTCTTGCCGTATCCGACGAACGGCACGATGACGGGTTCGTTGCCCGCCCTGACCGCGGACTTCTCGCGGCTCTCGTGGATGCGGTCGGCCACGCGGTAGGCGATATTGACGGCTTCACGACCCACGGAGGGCGTTCGGCGCTTCTTCGGGAGGAACCGTCGGGCCGGAGGCCGGGAATCTGCCATGGGTCCAGTGTGTCACACCGGGGTGCACCGGACGGCGCGTGACGAGCCGGCAAATGTGGCGAACGGAACCGTCCCGATCGGCGGATTCGAGGCTGCAAACCCAGGTCGACCTTCTAGGATCGGGAGTCGTCACGATACGGCCAACAGCCGCCTGACCAGCCACAACAGATCTTCTACACGCCAGAGGAACACCGTGAGCAGCGCACCCGCCCGCACGAAAGAACCACAGGCACGCCCAGCGCGTCCGCGCCGGACCATGCCCATCAAAATCGCCGCGATCGTGATCGTGACCCTTGTGATCTATTTCCTCCCCGTCCCGGACGGGGTCGATCCGCGCGGCATGCACATGGCCGGCATCTTCGTCGGAACCATTCTGGGCCTGATCCTCCAACCCCTGCCGACGGCGTCCATGGCGCTGGTCGGGTTGGCAGCGGCCATGATGACCGGAACCATGACGCCGGAGAAAGAGGCCCTTCAGGGATTCGGAAATGCGACCATCTGGCTCATCGTGGCCGCGTTCTTCATTGCCGATGGCTTCCTGATCACGGGGTTGGGTCGTCGCATCGCACTGCTCTTCGTCTCTGTCCTGGGGCGTTCGTCCTTGGGACTCTCCTACGGGATGGCACTCACCGACCTGGTGCTCGCGCCGGCCACCCCCTCGAACACCGCGCGGGCCGGCGGCGTCGTCTACCCGATCGTCACGTCCTTGGCGACGGTCAACGATTCGGAGCCCACGAGCGACGAATCCCGACGACGCCTCGGCTCCTACCTGTCCCTGACCTCGGTCCAGGTCAACACGGTGACGTCAGCGATGTTCGTAACCGCCATGGCCGGCAACCCCCTGGCCGTCAGTTTTGCCTCCCACCAACAGGTCACCATTACGTGGGGAACGTGGGCGCTCGCCGCGATCGTCCCCGGGCTCGTGGCTCTGGCCACCATGCCCTGGGTCATGTCCAAGGTGTACCCGCCTTCTCTCCGGAGCACGCCGGAGGCACCCGCCCAGGCACGTCAGCAACTGCGCGAGGTCGGTCCGATGAGTCGTGCCGAGTGGATCATGCTCGCGACCTTCGTGGTTCTTCTCCTCCTGTGGGTCCTCGGCGGCACACTGGGGATCAATGCGACGGCGGCCGCCTTCCTCGGCGTCGCCATCCTTCTGGTCACCAAGGTGCTCACGTGGAAGGATATGGCCAAGAATTCCGGTGCCTGGTCCACGCTCATCTTCTTCTCGGTCCTGGTCGGAATGGCCACTCACCTCAATACGCTGGGCGTCATCGACTGGATCGGCAACACGGTGAGCTCGTTGGTCGGCGGGATGCCCTGGCCGATTGCCTTCGGGATCCTGGCCCTGGTCTACTTCTACGTCCACTACTTCTTCGCCTCGAATACGGCGCAGATCGTTGCCATGTACTCCGTCTTCCTCGGGGCAGCCATTGGAGCCGGCACGCCAGCCCTGTTCGCCGCGCTGGCCTTCGGCTTCATCGGAAATCTCATTGGTGGAATCTCGCACTACGCCTCCGGTCCTGCGGGGGTCATCTACGGCTCCGGCTATGTGACTACGGCCGAGTGGTTCAAGGTCGGGTTCATTGCTTCGGTGGTCAACATCCTCATTTGGACCGTGGTCGGCTCCGGGTGGATGTTCGTGATGGGCCTGTGGAACTGATCCAGGGGATGGTGTGACGGAGTACTCTCGTACCCGCGGGGTCGAGGCGAGATCGCCGATTCCGTACGATGGTGCTCATGTCCGTCTCCTCATTGACCGAAAGCACGCAGAACTATCTCAAGACCATCTGGTCGCTCAATGAGTGGTCGGAGGAGCCGGTCACCGCGTCGGCCATCTCCGCGGCCACGGGGCTCAGGCTGTCTTCCGTGTCAGATGCCGTGCGCAAGCTGACCACACAGGGCCTGCTCAAGCATGCGCCCTATGGCGCCGTGGCCCTGACGGACGAAGGCCGCGCCCACGCCGTGGCCATGGTCCGGCGGCACCGACTCTTGGAGACTTTCCTCGTGGAGACCCTGGGGTACACGTGGGACCAGGTGCACGACGAAGCCGAGGTCCTGGAGCATTCCGTCTCGGACTTCATGGTCGAGCGCATAGCGGAGCTCCTGGGACATCCCGACCGCGATCCGCACGGAGATCCCATTCCATCGGCCGACGGGATCGTGGACTCCCCCGACGCCACGCGTCTGACGGACGTCCGCCCGGGGGCCACGGTCCGCGTCGTCCGGATCTCCGACGCCGACCCTCGCCTGCTCCAGTATTTTTCCGCCCAGGGCTTGGCGGTCGGGACACAGATCAGCACGTCGGAGGGTGCGCCCTACTCGGGCACGGTGGACATCTCGGTCGACGACGGGGCCCGCCTCACCCTCGGGCGCGAGGCCACCGACTCCGTCTTCGTCGCGGAATCGGCCTAGACAGCGGTCTTCTCCGGGGCGTCCGCTTCGAGCGGCTGCTGCCTGGGATCTCGACGTGCAATCATTCGCCATACCAGGCCCTCGCGCGGGGCGACGAGATACACCAGCGCGAAGATCGAGCCCTGGCACAGCACCACGGAGCCGCCCGAGGAAATGTCCAGGTAGTAGCTCAGGTAGAGACCGACCAGCGACCCGATCACAGACACCGACGGCGCGATCCACAGCATGCGGGACATGCTCTGGCTCAACAGCCGCGCGGTGGCCCCGGGGATCACGAGCATCGCGACCACCAGCACCACTCCGACGGCCTGGAGGGCGACGACGCAGGTCAGCGCGAGAACGCCCAAGAGGATCGAGCCAAGAAGTCTTGGGCTCAGGCCGATGGTCCGCGCATGGCCCGGGTCGAAGGCGAACAGCGTCAGGTCCTTGCGTTTGAACAACAGCACCGCCAGACACACAGCTACCAGGCCGACCACTTGGACCAGGTCCTCAGGGGAAACGCCCAGAAGATTTCCGAAGATGATGTGGTTCAGATCGACCTGGGACGGGGTGACCGAGACCAGGACGAGTCCCAGGGCAAACAAGGTCGTGAACACGATCCCGATGGCGGCGTCCTCCTTGACCCGACTGGTTGCCCTGACTCCACCGATCATGGCGACGGCGAGCACACCGAAGATCGATGCCCCGACCGCGAAGGGCCAGCCCAGCGCGTAAGCCAGCACGACGCCCGGGAGCACCGCATGCGAGACAGCATCTCCCAACAGCGACCAGCCCGTCAGCACGAGCCAGCAGGACAGGACGGCACAGAGGACGGCCGCCAAAAGGGTCGCCACGATCGCCCGCACCATGAAGCCGTATTCGAAGGGTTGCGTGATCAGTTCCAGCAGGTTCATTGTCCGCCTCCGAACGCCAGGGCAAGGTTCTCCGGTTCCACAACGCTCTTGGGAGTCCCCTGGTAGACCACCCGACCGCGCAGCAGGACGGCGCTGTCGGCGAGGCGGTCGATGTTTTCGATGTCGTGCACGGTGATGAGCACCGCGACACCCTCCGAGGCGAGGTCACGCAGGACGCGAATCATCGTGGTGGCCGAGACCGTATCCACGCCCGCGAAGGGTTCGTCGAGCAGCAGCACCTTTGCCTGCTGGGCAAGCGCCCGCGCCAAGAACGCGCGTTTCTTCTGGCCACCGGACAATTCTCCGATCTGCCGGTCCGCCAGATCGGTCAGGCCCACGATCCGAATCGCACGTTCCGTGAGGTCCTTGTCCTCCCGGCGCGGCCTTCGGCTGGGGCCCATCGCTCCGTATCGCCCCATGAGGACGACGTCGCGCACGGACACCGGAAAGTCCCAGTCCACCGACTCCGCCTGCGGCATGTACCCGAGGATTCCGGCTCGCTGGGCCTGCCTCGTGCTCTGTCCCCCAATCCTCACGGTTCCGGCGGAAGGCCTGATCATCCCCGAGATGGCTTTGAACAGGGTGGACTTGCCCGAGCCGTTCATCCCGAGAACCGCGCATACCGTGCCGGCATCGAGCCTCAGGTTCACGTCGCTCAGAGCGCGAAGGTTTCCGTAGTCCACGCTGAGGCCCTCGATCAGCAGCGCCGCTTCGTGGCTGTCTTGTCGGTTGTTCCGTGTCAGTGAATCCTGCTGAGCCCGAACTCTCATTGCGCTGCATCACCGGTCAAGGCTTTGGCAATGGTTTCGGTGTCGTACTTCAACAGATCCACATAGGTGGGCACGGGACCGCCGGACTCCGAGAGGGAATCCACGTACAAGGTTCCTCCGTAATCGGCGCCGGAGGAACGGACCACTTGTTGCATCGTCTTGTCGGACACCGTGGACTCGCAGAACACTGCGGGAGTCCGGCTTGCCTTCACATCATCGGAAATCGCTGACACGCGTTGCGCCGAAGGCTCGGCATCGGAATTGACACCCCACAGGTACTTTTCCTTGAGGCCTGCGTCCTGGGCGAGATAGGAGAAGGCGCCTTCACACGTCACCAAGGTGCGCTGCTCCTCGGGGACCTGGTGCAAACGATCCGTGAGCTGACCGTGAATTCCCTGCAGTCTCTTCTTGTAGTCCTCCGCGTTCTTTCGGAAGTCGTCCTTGTGCTCGGGGGCCAGTTCGGCCAGCGCCTTTTCGATGTTGTCGACGTAAGTCTGTCCAGCCACCGGACTCATCCACGCGTGCGGGTTCGGTGCACCGCGGCCCTCACCTTCCGCGATGTCGATGGGTTGCACTCCGTCGGATACCGTCACCTTGGGCGCCTTCGAATCCTGGGTAAATTTCTCGAACCAGGCTTCGAGATTCATCCCGTTCTCGAGGATCAGATCCGCCGTTGCAGCTTTCTTGATGTCCTCGGGAGTCGGTTCGTATTCGTGGATCTCCGCGCCCGGTTTGGTGATCGATTCGACCGTGACGTGGTCGCCGGCGACACTCTGCGCCATATCGGCCAGAACGGTGAACGTGGTCAGCACCGTCGGTTTCTCCTTGGCGTCCGAGGCGCCGTTGCCTGCGTACGCGCATGACGTTCCAAGCAGTGGAATCGCCAACAGGGACATGATGCGGGCGAGTTTTTTACGTGGCGCGCGAATGCGGTCGACAGCAGCATCCTCGCGCGACCGGGAAGAGTGGAATACGGGCATGGTGGTCCTTTGCCTCTTGTCGGTGCGGTGGACGGCGGGTGGGCCGGTCCCAGGAACGGAAGCTGGATCGTCATCAAGGTGCACCCCGGGGCCCACCCGCCTGCGTACATCATATGTTCGGGGCGCCGTAGTTTCTAGTTTTGTGTCTCGACTCTATGTGTTGGCCTCATTCTCATCTCCCGCGCCTTCGACTCCAGGACCGGGCGTCGCGCCCGAAGTAGCGGAGGAGAAGGTTGGGTTCCGGACGGTAATGTAGCCATGAACGGTCGGCCCGCAGTCGGGCGCCGGGAAAGGATGCACAGTGCGCGAATCACGCTCGACAGGAGAAGCAGTGGGTCCTCCCCCGCCGTTCGACCCGGAACTGGCCCGAGCCCTCGACATCGCGAGGCCTCATATCCCCACCTACAGGACACTGGAGAACATCGCGGAAGTCAGGGCGGCGGTACGCGACTCGGATATCGAAGACCTGACCCTGGGCGGAACCTACGACGTCGTCGATCTCGTCATCCCGGGCCCCGTCGGCGCCCCTGGCGTATCGCTGGTGGTCTGCCGGCCTGTACGCGCGGAAGAGCCCCGGCCGGCGCTCTATTACATGCACGGTGGTGGCATGATCTCCGGGGACGCACGCAAGGGCCTGGCCGATATGGTGCGCCTCGCGTCCACCGTGGGCGCCGCAGTAGTGTCCGTGGAATACCGCCTTGCGCCCGAAACCCCGCACCCTGGCCCCGTGGAGGATTGTTTCTCAGGATTGACGTGGGTGTACGCCCATGGTTCCGAACTCGGCATCGACCCGCATCGTCTGATCGTTGGGGGAAAGAGTGCCGGAGGTGGACTGGCCGCGGCCACGACTCTCCTCGCGAGAGATCGCGGAGGCCCCGAGGTCATCGGACAGTTGCTCTTGTGTCCGATGCTTGACGATCGCAATGACTCGCTCTCTGCGGTGCAGATGGAGGGGCAAGGAGTCTGGGATCGGGCCGACAATCTGACGGGATGGACCGCATTGCTGGGGAGCTCGCGAGGCCGCGATGATGTTTCCCCCTATGCGGCTCCCGCCCGAGCGGTCGATCTTTCCGGGTTACCACCGACTTTCATCGAGGTCGGTTCGGCAGAGACTTTCCGTGACGAGAACGTGCGATTCGCGTCGCGCATATGGCAGGCCGGCGGGCCGTGCGAACTGCACGTGTGGCCCGGTGGATTCCACGGTTTCGACTCGGTGGCCCCTGAAGCAACACTGTCGAAGGACGCCGTTGTCGCCCGGAGGCAGTGGTTGAAGCGTGTCGTGTCTGCGGCCTGATGGGCCGGAAGGATGGCGAACACAAAAAATTGCCCCGCCGTGTGGCGAGGCAATTTTTCGTATGCAGTGGAGCTGAGGGGACTCGAACCCCTGACCCTCTGCATGCCATGCAGATGCGCTACCAGCTGCGCCACAGCCCCAAAGAACTGTTATAGCTTAGCAGACCCCGCCGCCGGACGCCGAATCCGACGGCGGCGTGCGACTGTCATCCCAGGTCGACAACCTCGAATTCGAGCATTCCCTCGGACGTGGACACCGTCGACTGAGGGTCGCGCGGCTGCCGCTGTGCGGCCCAAGCACGGAAGCTTTCTTCGTCGGCCCACCGCGTCAGTACGAAATATTCGGTCTGTTCCCCGGCAGGTCGCAACAACTCGAATCCTTCGAACCCCGGGGCGGAATCGACCGAATGCTTGCGCGCGGCGAATCGGCGTTCCAGTTCCTCGTTGGCACCTGAGGGAACGGACAGCCTATTGATCTTGACGACGGTCATCGAAACTCTCCTTACTCACGATGGTTCGAATTCTAGGCCACGGTGCCCGATCGATGCCGAACCGACAAAAAAATCCGGACCCCCGGCCATCATCGAAATGGCCAAGGATCCGGACCTTGTCATGAGTGGAGCTGAGGGGACTCGAACCCCTGACCCTCTGCATGCCATGCAGATGCGCTACCAGCTGCGCCACAGCCCCATACCAGCATTGAGATCAATGCTTTTTCCGTTGCCCCTCGAGGCAACTCCTTTACTATACGAGCACGCCGGGGCGGGGTGCAAACCGAGAAAAGGTGATCTGCCCCACCCCGCGGCCCGTCGTTGCTAGGACCTCGGTTCGGGCGCCAGTTCACTGGCGTCCGGAAGCTCGTCCACTTCGTCGACTTCACCCTCGACGTCGAGCGGGATGCGTGGGGCCTCCGCCCAGAGCCGGTCCAGGGCGTAGAACTCTCGTTCTTCCTGGTGCTGCACATGCACCACGATGTCGGCAAAATCGAGGAGGACCCACCGGCCGCCCGACTTGCCTTCGCGGCGCAACGGTTTCAGTTCCAGCTGTTCCCTCAGCTGCGTCTCGATTTCGTCGACAATCGCGTCGACCAGGCGCTCATTCGACGCCGAGACGACCAGGAAGCCGTCGATGAGCCCCATGGTCTCGGAGACGTCGTAGGCATTCAGCTGAGTCCCCTGCTTGGATTCCGCGGCCCGGGCCGCGAGCCTGATGGCTTCGACCGATTCTTGTGTTGCGGTCATGGTGTCCTTTCGGAACGGATAGTGTGGCTGGCTCAGAGCAGGAAGATGATTCCCAGGACAATGGCCGCCACGAGAAGGAGAAGAAGAAGTGTGATCAGGGCGATCCGGCCGCCGGACTTCGGCGCCTTCCGGTCCATCCCGGAGAGGTCCAAACCGTGCGCATCGACTGCACGCACCGGCTTCGCGTTCGCCGTTTCGGGGTCCGGCCCTGAATTCTGATTCGTCGGGGCCGGCCCTGGCCGGGTCGCCTCGGTGGTCGGGGAAGGCTCCGGAGCAACGGCTGCGGCCTCGCCTGCCGTTGCATGGGACGTCGACTGGGTGGGCGACGACGTCGACGGAGCCTCCTGGACCGGCAACTCACCGGAAAGCACGTTGTCCGAGGCCTCCGTGCTGGCCGGCCCGAGCACCACGGGAACACCCATGGTCACCGGACCCAGGACGTGTTCGTCGTAGTCCCGTTTGACGTCCGTGCTGCTGAACCCGGACAGATGCGCCGGATTGATGGACAAGGCCGGGGTGTCCGCAACGGTTCCGGACTCGCCCAGAATGTGCCGCTGAACGGCGTTCAGGACATCCTCTTCCTGGAACTTCACCGCCGACGCGTCGTTGGCGATGAAAGCGTCGAATTCCGCCCGTTCGCCGAGCTCGATGAACTCGCCCTGTTCTTCCAGGGTGTCCGACAGCGCCTGGAATCGTTTCTGGATCTCCAGGACGTCCGGTGCCGGCTCCTGGACGGGTACCACGGGCGTGCCTTGGGCGTGGAGCGGCGGCTCTCCCCGGAGTTCGGACAACTGGTCGCGACGGTACCGGGCCAGACGCCTCGGCCCATAGGGCTCCGGCGGCGGCGGAACCCGTGTTCCGTCCTCCGCAACGTACACCTTGTCCGGATCCGCGTACAGATCGGTCGTGGTGGGGATATTGCTACTCAGCTGAAACTCCTTGACGTATGCGCTCGTCGCGCACTCTACCGTGCTGTTCCCGAGTCTACCGGGGTCGGCCCGTTTTCGTGTTCCTTGGGCAGACGGTCGGGATTCCTCCGTCCGTCGTCCGCGTCGTCGTCCTCGTGCGGATCATACAGGTCGTACTTGTTGATGTACTGCACGACCCCGTCCGGAACCAAGTACCACACCGGTTTTCCGGCCGCCGAACGACGCCGCACGTCCGTTGACGAGATTGCCATGGCCGGGACCTCGAGCAGGCCCACTCCGTCACCCTGGTACGGTGCGGCCAGCTCGTGGCCGGGACGTGTGACCCCCACAAAGTAGGCCAGGTCCCACATCTCGGATGCGTCCTTCCAGGACAGGACCTGCGCCATGGCGTCGGCGCCGGTGATGAAGAACAAGTCCGCCTTCGGCCTGAGCTGACGGAGATCCCTCAGCGTATCGATCGTGTACGTCGGCCCCGGCCGATCGATGTCCACCCGGGAGACGGTGAATCGCGGATTCGACGCCGTGGCGACGACGGTCATGAGGTACCTGTGCTCCGCCGCGGATACCCGTTTGTCCGCCTTCTGCCACGGTTGGCCGGTGGGGACGAAGACCACTTCGTCAAGGTCGAACACGGATGCGACCTCGCTCGCGGCCACCAGGTGGCCATGGTGAATGGGGTCGAAGGTGCCGCCCATGACTCCGAGGCGCGTGCGGCCCGGACGCCGTGGTGGAACGGTCAGCCCGTCTTTGGTTGTGGCTTTGAGCTGGGGATTCATGGGATACGGCACCGGGGCCGCACGCGGAGAAACACCCGCGTGGGCCCCGCCCTCTTCGGACCGCCGGCTAGCGGTGATGCTTTTCGGTGTACTGGGTCATGGCGTCCTGCTCCTCAGGAGAGAGTTCCGAGGGGTTGGTGAGCCCGTCGCGCCGAATGCCTCGGCCGGAGAAGGAGACGACCACCATCATCATCAGCAGGAAAGCGACGAAAAAGATCACGGCCACCAGCCAGTGCGGGATGCCGAGATCGTAACCGGCGCTTTCTTCCGCTACGGGAGCGGCGGCCAGAATGGCTGAGCTGAGCATATTCCTTGGTCCCTTCCGACGGTTGGCGCGTGGCCGCCGCCGATTGTATCCGGTGCGATGAAGTCGTCCACCAGTTTAGCCCCTCGTGTGGCCTTGTCCTCGCACGACCCATTGTGAGGACGTCAACTGTGCGAGGCCCATCGGCCCACGGGCGTGAAGCTTCTGCGTGGAGATCCCAACCTCGGCCCCCAGGCCGAGCTCGCCGCCGTCGGTGAAACGCGTCGAAGCATTGACCATCACGGTTGCGGAATCCACCTCCGAGACGAAGGCGTCGGCCTTTGCCAGGTCGTTGGTGATGATCAGTTCGGTGTGACCGGTCGAGTACGTCCTGATGTGGTCCAGCGCCTCGTCCATCGAGTCCACCACTCGGACCGACATGTCGAGGGCCAGGCTCTCGGAGTCCCAATCGTCTGACTGCGCTGCAACCACCTGGTCGGAAAGACCGCCGGCCAATTCGGCTGCGTCGTCGTCCACGTGGAGGCGAACGCCGGCGTCGAGCAGGCCCTGGAGCACCGAGCCGGCCGCGGGAGCATCCCGCTGGATCAACAGGGTTTCGGCGGAATTGCAGGCCGAGGGGCGATGGACCTTGGAATTGACGACCAGCGGTACGGCTTGTTCCTCGGTCGCGGTGCTGTCCAGGTAAATGTGGACGTTGCCCTCACCGGTTTCGATGACGGGCACCCTGGCGTTGTTCACCACCGACTGGATCAGGTTTCCGCCGCCGCGCGGAATCAGTACGTCCACCTTGCCCCGCGCGAGCATGAGCGCATTGGCCCCGTCGCGGCCGAATTCATCGACCGTCTGCACGCAATCCATGGGGAATCCGGCGTTGTCCAGGGCGTCACGGATGATGCCCACCAAAGTCTTGTTGGTCTCCAGTGCGGCCGATCCCCCACGCAACATGGCGGCGTTTCCGGACTTCAGGGCAAGGCCGGCAATGTCGACCGTGACGTTGGGGCGTGCCTCGTAGATCGCCCCGACGACGCCGAGCGGGACCCTGACGCGGGAGACTCGGAGGCCGTTCGGGAGCGTCTGGCCGTCCAGGATCTCGCCGATCGGGTCCACCTGGGACGCCAAGTTGTGCAGGGCATCAATGAGTCCGTCGATGCGTTCATCGGTCAGGGTCAGCCGGTCCACCAGGTTCTCGGCCAATCCCTTGTCCTTGCCGCGCGAGACGTCCGAGGCGTTCGAGCGCAGAATGACTTCGCGTTGCGCATCAATGGCCTCGGCGATTCGCCGGAGGGCTCGATCCTTGCGACTCCGATCGGCCGTTGCGAGAGCGCGCGACGCCGTGCGGGCGTCGTCGGCCATGGCAGTCACGGCGGACTGGATGTCCTCCGGAACGGAGAAGGCGGACTGGTTTGCCTGTGCGTTTTGGCTCATGAATCCCACTGTAGCGGGAGCGCCGCGCAGTTTCAGCCGCGCGGACCACTACGGACATCTGTCCGTTCGGCAGCGGGCCGTTGACCCGGGAGACGCTCCCGCGCCGCCCTAGTACTTACGCCGCAACAAGGCCAGATTGTCCACGTGGACCAGGACCCCGTCGAAGCCCTCGCCGAGGTCGTCCACGACGTCGTCGGTATGCTGACCCGCCGTCTTGGCGCATTCCTCGCTGGAATAGGCGGCTATACCGTGCGCGATGGTCTTGCCGCTCGGCTCCTTCAGCGCAACCGGTTCGCCGGGGCGGAAGATGCCTTCGACCTTGGTGACGCCCGCGGCCAGAAGAGACGTCCGCCGTCGAATGGCCTTGACCGCGCCGGCGTCCAGTGTCAGGGCGCCCTTGGTCTTCGCCAGTTGGGCCAACCAGACCAACCGCACGGAACGCCGACCGCCCGTGGGCTTGAACCACGTGCCCACGTCCTGGCCCTCCAGAGCGGCCGATGCGTTCGCGGTCGACGTGACCAGGGCGGGAATTCCCGAGGAGGACGCGATCTTGGCGGCCTCGACCTTTGTGACCATGCCGCCGGAGCCGACCCCGGCCCGTCCGATGGTCCCAACCTCGACGCCGTCGAGATCCTTCTCGGGGTCCGTGACCTCCGGAATCCGTTCCCCACCCTCGGCCGGGTGCTTGGTGTACAACGCGTCGACGTCGGACAGCAGCAGAAGCGCATCGGCCTTGATCGTGTGGGCGACCAGAGCGGCGATGCGGTCGTTGTCACCGAATTTGAGTTCGTGGGTCGCGACGGCGTCGTTCTCGTTGACGATCGGCAGGACGTTGAGGTCCAGCAGTCGCTCCAGTTGTCGGTGTGCGTTGTGATAGCGACTGCGATGCATCAGGTCCTCTGCCGTCACCAGGACCTGGGAGATGGTGACGTTGTACCGGCTGAAGAGCTCGGTGTATCGGGTCATGATCAGGGACTGCCCGACGGAGGCGGCGGCCTGCTGCGTCGCAAGGTCCTTGGGGCGTCGGCTCAGGCCCAATGGGGCAAGCCCCGCCGCGATGGCGCCCGAGGACACGAACACCACCTCGACGTTTCGCTCGTGGGCTTTGGCGAGCACATCGGTGATGGTCGCGACCGCAAGCTCATCGAGCGAATTGGCGATGGAGGTCAGAGAGGAGGACCCGACTTTGACGACGACGCGCCGCGCTTTCGGGATGTCGGCTCGGCTCTCGATGGGGCTGATCCGGTTCTTTCCCCGGTTCTCGGCCGAACGCTGCACCTCGGTCCGTTTGAGTTTCCCTCTGGCCTTACTCATGGTCTGATTCGTCTCCTTGGGATTCGCTCGTCTCTGCGGCCGCTTCCCGGGCTTTGCGCTCGCGCCTCTCTTCAACCGATTCGGTCCACTTGCCCGCGAGTCGCTCGGCTTCCAGCTCGTCACGGGCAGCCGCCCGTGCATCCTTGCGCTGCTGGTAGTCTTCGCGCTTCTCTGCTCGTGTGGGTCGGATCAGTTCTTCGAGGCGGACATCGGTACCGCGCGGACTCGTGAGATTCTCCGCACCGGAGAGCATGGTCGGCTCCCAGTCGAAGATCACGGCATCCGCCTCGTTCCCAATGACCACGGCATCGCCGGGCTTGGCGCCCTGCTTGAACAGTTCGTCTTCCACACCGAGCTTAGCCAGACGATCCGCCAAGTACCCGACGGCTTCATCATTCGAGAAATCGGTTTGCTTAATCCACCGCTCCGGTTTCTCCCCCAGGACGCGGAACAACGGCTCGAGATTCCGCTCTTCATGACGGATGATGAACTCGGTTTCCTTCTTCCTGCGATGTCCGCGAGGCCGGACGACCGCTGGTTGGGGTTCCTCGACGGCGACCTCTTCCTGCTTGGCCCTGGACTCCTCGACCAGTTCGGCCATGGCGAATGTCAGTTCCTTGAGACCCTCGTGCGAGGCCGTGGAGACTTCGATGACCCGCATGCCACGCTCTTCCAAGTCCTCGCGGACGAAATCCGCGAGTTCGCGGGCCTCGGGCACATCGATCTTGTTCAGCACGGCGATGTGAGGACGTTCGACCAACGGCGTCGACGTCCCGGCCGACGGGTCGACCTCGTACCGCGAGAGCTCGCCGTTGATCGTCTCGAAGTCGCTGACGGGGTCACGGCGGGGTTCGAGGGTCGCGCAGTCGATCACGTGCACGATTGCGGCACACCGTTCGACGTGGCGCAGGAAACGGTGTCCGAGCCCTTTGCCGTCCGATGCGCCTTCGATCAGCCCCGGGACGTCGGCCACGGTGAAACGGGTGCTCCCGGCTTCCACCACGCCCAGGTTGGGTACGAGGGTCGTGAACGGGTAGTCCGCGATTTTCGGGCGGGCCGCGCTGATCGCTGCGATCAACGAGGACTTGCCGGCCGAGGGGTAGCCGACGAGGGCGACGTCGGCGATGGACTTGAGCTCCAGGACGATGTCGCGGGTTTCCCCCTCGATACCGAGCAGCGCGAATCCGGGCGCCTTGCGCTTGACCGAGGCCAAGGCGGCATTGCCCATCCCGCCGATTCCGCCCCGCGCGGCGATGAACTCGTCTCCCTCCCGCACGAGATCCGCGAGGATGTCACCGTCCTTGGTTTTGACGACGGTCCCCTGCGGGACCGAGAGGATGAGGTCTTCCCCGTGGCGGCCGTGGTTAAGGGCTCCTCGGCCGATATCGCCTTTGGGGGCCGTACGGTGCGGGGAGTGATGGTATTCCAGCAGGGTCGTGGACTGGCCGTCGACGCGCAGGACCACGTTGCCGCCGTGGCCCCCATTGCCTCCGTCAGGCCCTCCCAAGGGCTTGAACTTCTCCCGGCGCACGGACACACAACCATTGCCACCTGAGCCGCCGCTGGCATGCACGACGACTCGGTCCACGAAATTCGCCACTCAGACTCCTCGAAATACTTCACGTGCCCTTTGGGCGATTCTATCGACTTTAAAAGAAAAAAGAGGGCCTGTGCTGCACATGAGCACATGCCCTCTTTCTTTCGACGGTCACACGGACCAGCGTTGGCTCTGCGGTCCGACTACTCGGCCGCTGCCAGGATGTTGACGACTTTGCGCCCACGACGACGGCCGAATTCGACCTGGCCGGCGGCCAGAGCGAACAGCGTGTCGTCACCGCCGCGGCCGACGTTGTCGCCCGGGTGGAAGTGGGTGCCGCGCTGGCGAACGATGATCTCGCCGGCGTTGACGGCCTGGCCGCCGAAACGCTTCACACCCAGGAACTGGGGATTCGAATCGCGACCGTTACGGGTTGAGCTTGCACCTTTTTTGTGTGCCATACCTGCCTGCCTTCGGTAAAAATGTTCTGACGGAAACCGTGCTGTCGGTTACTTGGCGTCGATGCCGGTGATCTTGACGCGAGTCAGATCAGCGCGGAAGCCCTGGCGCTTCTTGTAACCGGTCTTGTTCTTGTACTTCTGGATAACGATCTTCGGACCACGGAGGTCTTCGACCTTCTCCGCAGTGACCTTTGCGGACGCCAGATTCTTGGCGTCGGCGGTGACCTTGTCGCCGTCGACCAGCATCAGCACGGGCAGCTCAATGGTGCTGCCGGCCTCGCCGGCGACGCGGTCAAGGGTCACGAGGTCTCCGACGGAAACCTTTTCTTGGCGGCCGCCAGCGCGGACAATCGCGTACACCACTTGGGAACTCACTTCTCTCGACGTTATATGTACAAAGTTTCTGGGGAGGGCGCCTGCTCAGGCGACTCCTCATTGAGGGGGAGGGCCGTCCGTGTCGCTTCCAACGGGATGACCCGCGGTAGTTGCGCTCTCATGCTCATCTCCCGACTCAGCCCGTGTCGAACGGCCCGGACCCTGACGTCCGTCATGAGGTGGCAATGAGCACCGGCTATCAAGCCTACGATACCGCACGATGACGGGCAAGCGGAGGTGACGCGTGTCGCCGCTGTGTCAGCGCGACACGCGTCACACACTCACTCGGGCCGTTTGATGTCCGACGCCTTGACCCCGACTCCCAGCATGGGGACGTCCTCCGCCGGCGAGGCATCCGATGCCGGAGCGGAGTACGAGGCCGTGGAGACAGAACCGCCCTGGGCCGAACCGGTTTCCTCAGTATGGATCGACCCGCCCACACCCGTACTGGAGGCCGCACGCCTGCTGCGGCGTTTCTTGGGTGCGGACTGTGCGGGCTCCTTCGGCGCCTCGCTCTTCGAGGGCTCGGTGGTCTCACCGGATGCCCCCTGTCCCGGGTTTGCGACGCCGGTCACCGGCTTCTCGGTGTGCGGTTCCGCACTCGGTCCGGTGGTCGCCCGACGCGAGGCCTGACGGCGAGGCTTCCGAGAGGGGGTCGACTCTCCGGACGATGAATCCGCGGCGGGCCTCTGCGAGGTTGCGGCTTCGGATGTGCCGTCCTGGGTCTTGCTGGACGCCTGGCCTGTTTGGGCGGGCTTCTTTCGGCCGCCTCGACCCGGCTTCATGTCCTGCAGCGCTTCCAACGCGGCCCGCCTGGCAGCTTCGGCACCTTCGCGTCCCGATCGATTGCGGAGGGGCTCCCGGCGTGAGCGGCGTGCCTGTCGAACTGGTCGCTCGTCCGAGGCCTCGTCCCCGGAGGTATCTTCCGGCGTCGTCCTGTCGGTGTCTGCCGTTTCCCGATCTTCCGGCCGCTCTCCCCCGGGCTTCCGCTCGAAGGCCGCGGCGAGCGAGTCGAGGCTGAACGGCCCCTGCTCCCCCTGGGATTCCTCGGACTGCTTCTCCGACCCACCGTTGGGGTTTTCCTGCTTCTGCGATCCGTGCGGCAGGGTCACGACCTCGCCCTGGATCGTCACGACGGCGTCGGGCTCCCCCTGGGCCACGCCAGCGGCGTGGTCGCCCTTGGTCGGCTCCGCCCCTGTGTCATCTCCGGCCGGCCTCTGGTTGGATTCCGACTCGGCTCCGCCACGACCCTTGTTGCGTTTGCGACGCTTGCGCTTCTTGGCCGACTTCGACTCGCCGGACTCCGGAGTGCGGCGGGCTTCGTCCTCCTTGGCCTGCGACTCGGAATCCTCTTGGTGCGAGGACGCCGCGGCTATGTTGGCGAGTGCGTGGCGTGTCGCCTCGGCTTTGGCTTCGTCCTGTTTGGTCTGTTCGTCCTGACGACGTTGCTTGTTCCGGTCCTTGTTGCGCTTCCGGTCACCGCGGCCGTGGTTGTCCGGACCCGGGGCTCCCCCGGAACGGCCCTTGAGCGGCTGGTCATGGACGATGAGTCCACGACCCGCGCAGTGCTCACAGGTCTCCGAGAAGACCTCGAGCAAACCGGTGCCCATTCGCTTCCTGGTCATCTGGACCAGGCCGAGCGAAGTCACCTCGGCGACCTGATGCTTGGTCCGGTCACGGCCCAGGCATTCGATCAGCCGGCGCAGGACCAGGTCTCGGTTGGATTCCAGGACCATGTCGATGAAGTCGATAACGATGATCCCGCCGATGTCCCGCAATCTGAGTTGGCGGACGATTTCCTCGGCCGCCTCCAGATTGTTCTTCGTGACGGTTTCTTCCAGGTTTCCGCCAGAACCGGTGAATTTGCCCGTGTTGACGTCGATGACGGTCATGGCTTCGGTCCGGTCGATCACGAGCGAGCCCCCGGACGGAAGGAATACCTTTCGGTCCAGAGCCTTGGCGAGTCCTTCCTCGATCCGGTAGTGATCGAACAGGTCCTCGTCGCCGTCCCATTTCTTGAGTCGGTCGATCAGGTCGGGCGCCACGTAGGTGACGTAGGCCTCGATGTTGTCCCAGGCTTGGTCTCCCTGGACGACCATTGCGGAGAAGTCCTCGTTGAAGACGTCCCGAACGGTCTTAATGGTCAGGTCGGGCTCCTGGTACAACATCTCGGGGGCGAGGGTCTTCTTGCCCTTGGACTTCGACTCGATGTCCTCCCACTGGGCGCGGAGCCGGTTGATGTCATGGGCGAGTTCTTCCTCGGCCGCCCCCTCGGCGGCGGTGCGCACGATGACGCCGGCCCCGTCCGGCAGCTTGTCCTTGAGGATCTTTTTCAGGCGGGCCCGCTCGGTGTCCGGAAGTTTGCGGGAGATGCCCGTCATCGAACCGCCCGGAACGTAGACGAGGAACCGGCCCGGCAAGGAGACCTGAGAGGTCAGTCGTGCACCTTTGTGACCGATGGGGTCCTTGGTCACCTGGACCAGGACCGAATCGCCGGACTTCAGCGCATTCTCGATCTTTCGAGGCTGGCCGTCGAGACCGGAAGCGTCCCAGTTCACCTCACCCGCATAGAGCACGGCATTGCGACCGCGGCCGATGTCCACGAAGGCGGCTTCCATGGACGGCAGGACATTCTGCACCTTGCCCAGGTAGACGTTGCCAATGAGGGAATCCTGTTGCGTCTTCGACACGAAATGCTCCGCAAGCACGCCGTCCTCGAGAACGCCGATCTGGATCCTGTCATCCTTCTGACGGACGATCATCTGTCGGTCCACGGATTCGCGGCGTGCGAGGAACTCGGCCTCTGTGATGACGTGGCGGCGGCGTCCGGACGCTCGGGAATCGCGGCGACGCTGACGCTTGGCCTCGAGACGGGTGGACCCCTTGACGGAGGCGACCTTGTTCGATGAGGCGCTCTCGGTCACCCGCGGGGTTCGAACCTTGGTGACCGTATTGGGCGGATCCTCATCGCTCCCCCCGGTCAGCTCAATGTCTTCCCCACCCCGGCGACGACGACGCCGCCTCCGGGAAACAACTTCGCCGTCCTCGACAGCGTCGTCGTCTGACGGTTCCTCGTCTTCGGAATCCTCGGAGTTCTTTTTGCTGGCGGCCGCCTTGATCTCGTCAAAATCGGGAGCGTGGAACAAGAGAGAGGGCGCCGAGAGCGGCGCCGTCACGGGGTTCGTGGAAGACTCGTCCGAGTCCGAGGTCGCCGGCGATTCGTCCTCCGCCGGAGCCTTGGCCGCTTCTGTTTCCGGCGTGTTCGATTCTTCGCCCTGGGGTTCTGGAGGTGTTGTCGGGGGTGTTGTGGGTTCGTTCTCTTCGGCCCCACCCTGAGGGGCGGTGCCTTCGTTCTGCGTATTCATATTCAGTCAGTACTCCTATGGAGCCGTTACCGGGCCGCACCCGGGATTCGGCCGTTCTCAATCGGTCCTGCCGCGACGTGCGCGACGGCCGGAAGTCCGTTCCCTACCCGAGGGGGCTCGTCGAGCCGGCGGCGAAATATGCCGGCGAAGGGCACCACCCGGGCCAATGGATTCGCCGAGCTTCGCATCCCGCTGAAGTCTTGTGAAAGGTGGTCTTCGCTCCGTTGCCCGAAGCGGTGCACGGCACCTGTCGGCGTCACATTGGATGAAGAGTCGCGTGCGGCGCGGCTCTCACCGTTCTCAGTATCGCACAGCTAGGCGCTGGCTTGCTGCTCATCGAATTGACAGCAAGTTTTGAGACGAATTCGAAAATTCGGGCCCAGACCTCTGAGCCGGCGTCGTTAGGATGAATGCAGTACGCGCACAGCCCGTTCTGTGCCGACCCGACCCCGAGGACTGACTTGTGAGCACATCCAGCGTCGACCCCGCGCCGAGGCACAGCGACAGGACCACGCTTCCGTCGACCAATCAGCCGCAGGAACGAAGCTTTGCGTGGCTGTTGATCGTCACGGGCGGCATCGGCTTCATCGCTTCCGCTGCCCTCGTCTTCGAGAGGCTCCAGGTTTTTCTCGACGCCGGCCACAAGTCGAGCTGTGACATCAACGCGTTGCTGAATTGCGGCACCGTGATGCGTACGCCTCAGGCCGAGCTCTTCGGATTCCCGAACCCGTTCATCGGCATCGTCGCCTACGCGATCGTTCTGACTATTGGCGCGGCGATCTTCGCGGGTGCCAGGTTCGCCAGGTGGTACTGGATGAGCATCGAGGTCGGCGTCGTGCTGGGGTCCTTGTTCACTTTCTGGCTCTGGTACCAGACCACCTTCCAGATCGATGCACTGTGCCTGTACTGCATGGTGGTCTGGATCGTGCAGACGGCCCTCGCGGTCAACGTGACGATGCGCAACATCCGAACCGGGGTGATTCCGGTGTCGCCGCGCGTGGCCGAGACGCTGCCGGCCTGGTCGTGGTTCCTGGTCGTCATGATCCTGTTGGTCCTGTTCGGCATCATCTTCATCCGGTTCTTCTCCAACATCCTCTCGATGCTCTCCTGATGCGCGAGCACGACGCCGTGGCATGAACCAGCTCGGACCAAGAAAGCCCCATCCGTCAATGACGGATGGGGCTTTCTTCTGTGTGCACCAACCCCGTAGGGGGCTGTGCGCCCGGAGTCGGTCTAGCCGAACCAGATGCCGATCTCGCGCTCCGCGGATTCCGTGGAGTCCGAACCGTGGACCAGATTCTTCTGGACCTTTTCTCCCCAGTCACGGGCGAAGTCACCGCGGATGGTCCCCGGGGCCGCGGCGGTCGGGTCGGAGGGACCCATCAGCGTGCGCACGGATTCGATGACACGATCGCCCTCGACCACGGCCGCGACCACGGGCCCGGACATCATGAATTCGAGCAGGGGCTCGTAGAACGGCTTGCCCTGATGTTCCTTGTAATGCTGTTCGAGGACCTCGCGGGACGGTGTCACCAGTCGAAGATCGGTGATCTTGTAGCCTTTGGTCTCGATGCGGGCCAGGATGGCACCGATCAGGTTGCGCTCCGTCCCATCGGGCTTGACCAGGACCAGCGAACGTTCGGACATCTGTGCACTCCTAAATATGGGGTATCTCTCCGCTACCGATCCTATCCGGGTCGTACAGGCGCGTCGGCATGACCCCGATCTCATTCAGCACCGAGGAGCCGAAGGAAACGGTTCCCGCAACCATGGACCGATCCCTCATGTCGTCGAGCAGCGTCTCCCGCGGAGCGAAGCGCAACCTCTGCAGAAGGTCGGTGGGCAGTTCATAGTCGAGGTGGTGGGAATCCAGAGGCACGAACCGATGATCGATTCCCCGGCCGTCGAGAAAATCCGCGATGCCCGAAATGTCCTTGGTCGCCGGAATCGACCAGTACACCGTGTCGACGACGCCCCACCGGGACTCGGCCCCGCTCAGTGCAGCGGCCATTCCCACAGGATCGATGCACGCATCCAGAAAGAATTCGGTGCCTTCCGCCGTCCGGCAGAACTCCGCACGTCCCGGCCGGCACAGCTCGATGCCCCCGGTCCAGGGCTCGCGATCCAGTCGTCGCGCGACGTCGTCGGCCAAACTCTTTCCCAGGTCGTGGTTCTGGGACAGGAAGTCCCCGGGTGGCACCTGGTGGACCGAAGCGTCCATACGATCACACGTCCGACGAAGAATCTCGGATGGAACGGGCGACTGGGGAACGCTGAACACGCGGTCGCCGTCCCGGATGAGGCCGAATTTCTCGCGTGCGACATGGGCCAGAGTGGGCCCGAAGACGTCCAGGTGCTCCGGAAAGACACTCGTGAACCCGACGGCGATTCGGTCCAGGACAGAGATTTCGTCGTGGGCGCCACCCATGCCTGCCTCGTGCACGATCACCTCTGCGCCAGCGGCTTCGAGCATCGCGTGTCCCATGATCGTGAAGATCCCCGTTGGGGCAAGATAGTTCCCCGGGGAAACGTCCACCTCGGAGACGGCAGGCTCGACGCGGTGCAACCAGCGATTGTACTCCGCGGCTCCGATCACCGTGCCGTCCAGGGCGAACCGGTCGAGGTTGGATACCGTTCCGGGCGATGACACCAGGCCGGTCCTGAATCCCGCTGCGCTCAAGTATGCGGCGGCGACCGCGGCGGCCTGGCCCTTCCCCTTGGAGCCCGTGACGAGCACGGTCGGAGTTCGCTGGGATCCGCCAAGTGCCTCGAGGAGCTCGAGGGCGGCGCCGACGTCGCGGGTGCTGTCGGCCCTCTTGCCGGACCACGAGCCGAAAACCGCTCTCGACTCGAGGTCTGTCTCGATCAGCCGCGGATCCGGGGTTCCGGCGGCACCGCCTGCCCACTCCATCCTCAGCCCTGGCCGTGCGTGCGGTCCCACTCCTGTTCGGCCTCCCAGCGCTCCTTCTTCTCGCGGTCGATCCTGGTGCCGGTGACCATCGAGTACCACCAGGCCGCCATGAAGCAGAGACCGATCACGAACATGGCCGGAAGCAGGAAGCCGGTCCCCACCAGGAGGAGTTGGAGAATCCACCCCATCGCGTAGCCCCAAGGCTTCCGGAGCACCGCGCAGTTGTAGACGAACGCTGCCGCCAGGACCAGGCCGCCAATCATGACGGAGACCTTGGTTCCGGTTCCCGAGTGAAGATGCTCAAGTCCGAAATACGCGAGAGTCCCGAAGAACACCACAAAAGCCTCGAGCAGAAGGACCGTCGAAGCGAACATGACCTTGACCGATCCCGGCTTCTTGATCTGTCCGGGGCGCCATTCGCGTTGTGCCTTGGTCAGGCGTGCCATCACAGTCTCCTACTGTCCGAGCAGTACACGTGCTTCGCCGACCACGGTGATCGACCCGGTGATGAGGACCGCGGCATCGAGCTCCTCGCGGGCAGCCGCATCGGAGATGGCCGCGACCGAAGCGTCGTCGATGCGTTCGTGGACCTCGACAGCGTCGTCGTCGAATCCGGCCGTCAGGGCCAGGTCGGCGAGCTCCTGAGCCGGAATCGCCCGTGGAGAGGTCGACGCGGTGACGTACAAGCGCGTCTCGAATTCGGTCGACTCGGCGTACTGTTCCCTCATGACCTCCAAGATCCCGAGGGCATCCTTGTCACGCAGAATCCCGACGACGATGTTGAGTTGGCGCACGTCGAAGGACTCGCGGACGGCAGCGGCCGATGCCCTCATCCCGTGCGGGTTGTGAGCGGCGTCGAGCACGACGACCGGTGCCGTCCGTACGGTTTCGAGCCGGCCGGGCGACGTCGCCTCTTCGAATGCGGTACGGATCAGGTCGATGGACAGCTCCTTCTCGCCCCCGCCGAGGAGCGCCTCGACCGCGGCGACCGCCAGGGAAGCGTTCTCCGCCTGGTGCTCCCCGAAGAGCGGAAGCGCGACCTCGGAATAGCGACCCGCCAGGCCCTGGATCGTGATGACCTGGCCGCCGACGCCGGGGATCCGTTCGGTCACCCCGAATTCGACCCCCTCGAAGCGGAACTCCGCCTCTTCGCGCCTGGCCCGGTCCAGCAGCACCTCGGCCACCGACGGGCGTTGTGCAGCCGAGACCAGGAAGCCACCCTGAGCGATGATTCCGGCCTTCTCTGCCGCAATCTCCTCCACCGTGTCCCCCAGCATGTCGGTGTGGTCCAAGTCGATCGGAGTCACCACGGACACCTGGGCGTCCGCGACGTTGGTCGCGTCCCATTCCCCGCCCAGTCCTACTTCGAGCACCATGATGTCCACGGGCGCATCCGCGAAGACCGCAAAGGCCAAGGCCGTCATCGCCTCGAATTCGGTCAGAGGGACTTCGCCCTGTTCGCCGAGCTGCCGATCGACCATCTCCAGGTAGGGGCGGATTTCGTCCCAGACGCGCACGAAGGTCGCGTCGTCGACGGGCTCCCCGTCCACGCAGATGCGCTCGTTGACACGCTCGAGGTGAGGCGAGGTGTACCGCCCGGGCCGGAGGTCATGGGCCATGAGCAGCCGCTCGACGAGACGTGCCGTGGACGTCTTGCCGTTGGTTCCGGTGATTTGGATGACCGGTGCGCTGTGCGCCGGGTCGCCCAGAAAATCCATGGCCAGACGCATGGCCTCGAGCCGTGGCGCCATCCGCGTTTCCGGCGCACGCCCCCTCAGTTCGGCATAGATGGACTCGACCGAGAACGCCGCGTCCATGAGGTCGCCCGAATCATCGGCCGCCGGGTGCGGACCGTCCGGTTCCTCGTCCAGGTCCGATTCCTCGGCGTCCTCGATGTCCTCGGGGGTCAGCGGACTGAGTTCGTCGGGCAGCTCCTCGGAGCCGTCCTGCGAGTCGTCGTCGTCTTTGAAAGGCTGGTCGCTCATGCATCACTCTCTGCGGATTCGGTCGGGACCGTCTCGACGGTCACCGAAGATTCGGACGACGTCTCGAGGACCAGATCCTGGGTCAGCGTCTCCCCGGACACAAGTCGTTCGTTCTCGCGGAGCGCATTGAGCACCTCGTCAGCGTCCCGGACCACTGTACGGATCCTGTCCGAGACCTGCAGACCCGCGTCCTTCCGGGCCTGCTGGATCACGCGGATCATGTCTCTCGCGGTGCCTTCGGCACGAAGGGCCGGAGTCAGCCTCGTGTCGAGGACGATGAACCCGCCGTCGATCACGGACACGGCCCGATCGGTGTTCTCACCTTCGGACACGACCGTCTCGAGCTCGTACTCCCCTTCATGGAGGGGCAGAGGCTCGTCGAGCGTTGAGCCGCCGACGACGACCGTGCCGTCCGCGTCGATGTCCCAGTCACCGGATTTGGACGCCTTGATGGCGACCTGCACCTGCTTGCCGAGCCTCGGCCCAGCAGCCCTTGCATTGACCTTGAGGCTCCGTGAGATCCCGTAGGACTCCGCCGAGACCTCCGCGGCATCGAGAACCTCGACGCTCTTGATGTTGAGCTCGGAGGCGATGATGCTCGAGAAGGTGCCCGCGAGTTCCTTGCCGCGCGGTACGGCAACGGTCATGGACGCCAGCGGCTGCCGCACGCGGATGTTCTCGGACTTTCGCAACGCGGACCCCGCCGAGCAGATGGCACGGGTGGCTTCCATCAACGCGATGAGATCGTGTTCCTGGGCCAGCACACCCTTCTGCGGCCAATCCGTCAGGTGCACCGACCTGCCGCCGGTCAGTCCGCGCCAGATGGCTTCGGTCTCCATCGGAAGCAGGGGCGCCGCCACACGACAGACGGTTTCGAGGCACGTGTAGAGGACGTCGAAGGCCGCGATGTCCTCGTCGAAGAAACGTTCCCGGGACCGACGGACGTACCAGTTGGTCAGCGCGTCCGCGTAGACCCGCAAGTGCTCGCACGCCGCCCAGACGTCGTACCGGTCGAAATCGTCCGTGACCTCCTCGATGAGTTGCCGTGTCTTGGCAAGGATGAAGCGGTCCATCACGTTCTCGCACGAGTACCGGAAACGGGCATCGTAGCCCCGACCGTCGAAGGCGGCGTTCGAGTACAGCGCGAAGAAGTGGTAGGCGTTCCACAGGGGAAGCATGACTTGCCGGACTCCCTCGCGGATACCGCGCTCGGTCACGATCAGGTTGCCGCCCCGCAGGATCGGCGATGACATCAGGAACCAACGCATCGCGTCGGATCCGTCCCTGTCCAGCACCTCGGTCACGTCCGGGTAGTTTCGGAGCGACTTGGACATCTTCTGCCCGTCCGACCCGAGCACGATGCCGTGGGAGATCACGTTCGTGAACGCCGGACGGTCGAACAGAGCCGTGGCCAGGATGTGCAGCGTGTAGAACCATCCCCGCGTCTGGCCGATGTATTCGACGATGAAGTCGGCCGGGTAATGGCCTTCGAACCAGTCCTTGTTCTCGAACGGATAGTGGACCTGGGCGTAAGGCATCGATCCCGAGTCGAACCACACATCGAGGACGTCCGGGACGCGGCGCATGGTCGACGCGCCCGTGGGATCATCCGGGTTCGGACGAGTCAGCTCGTCGATGTACGGCCGGTGGAGATCCGGTTCGCCGTCCTTGTTCAGCGGCAGGCGGCCGAAGTCGGCCTCCAGCTCGGCCAGCGAACCGTACACATCGGTACGGGGATAGTTCGGATCATCCGAAACCCACACGGGGATGGGCGACCCCCAGTAACGGTTGCGGGAAATCGACCAGTCACGGGCGTTCTCGAGCCACTTGCCGAACTGGCCGTGCTTGACGTTCTCCGGGATCCAGTTGATCTCCTCATTGAGTTCGACCATCCGGTCCTTGAACTGGGTGACGGACACGTACCAGGACGTGATCGCGCGGTAGATCAGGGGGTTCCGGCACCGCCAGCAGTGCGGGTACGAGTGGACGTACGAGCTCTCACGCACGAGCAGTCCCTTGGCGCGCAGGTGACGCACGATCGGGGTGTTCGATTCGAAGACCTGCATTCCGACGACGTCCTCGAGCTCCGTCCCGTTGAAAAGGGGCAGGACCCGCGCGCCCTCGTCGACGGTCAGGATCACCGGGATTCCGTACTTCTCGCACGTCGCCTGGTCGTCCTCACCGTAGGCCGGGGCCTGGTGGACGATTCCGGTGCCGTCCGTGGTCGTGACGTAATCGGCCACGAGGATTTTCCACGCGTTCTCGGTTCCGAACTTCTCGGTGTCGGTGAACGCGTCGAACAGCGGCTCGTACCGGATGCCCTCGAGGTCCTTGCCGAGGTAATGGGCCTCGATGGCCTCCCGCGCCGAATCGGCGTCCTCGTAGCCGAGATCCGTCGCGTAATCCTCGAGTCGCTCGGAGGCCAGCAGGAAGCGATCGGCCTTGGCCGAGGTTCCGTTGGGGCCGGCGGGCAGGGCCACGTAATCGATCTCCGGTCCGACCGCCAGCGCCAAGTTGGCGGGGATCGTCCAAGGGGTCGTGGTCCAGCCGATGGCGGCGACTCCGTCGAGTTCACGGCTCGCCGGCGTGTCTCCTTCCTTGAGAACGAACGTCGCCGTGATTGTGGGATCCTGACGGTCCTTGTAGACGTCGTCGTCCATCCGGAGCTCGTGGTTGGACAGCGGCGTCTCGTCCTTCCAGCAGTACGGAAGGACGCGGAATCCCTGGTAGGTCAGGCCCTGGTCGTGAAGGCGTTTGAAAGCCCAGATCACCGACTCCATGTACTCGACGTTGAGCGTCTTGTAATCGTTCTCGAAGTCGACCCAGCGGGCCTGGCGGGTCACATACTCTTGCCACTCGTCGGTGTACTTGAGCACGGCAGACCGGCAGGCATCGTTGAACTTGTCGATGCCCATTTCTTCGATCTGCTTCTTCTCGGACATGCCGAGCTGTTTCATGACTTCGAGCTCGGCGGGCAGGCCGTGCGTATCCCACCCGAAGCGGCGATCGACCTTGTTGCCGCGTTGCGTCTGGTACCGGGCGACGAGATCCTTCACGTAACCGGTCAGGAGATGGCCGTAGTGGGGCAGGCCGTTCGCAAAGGGAGGACCGTCGTAGAACACGAACTCGTCCGGGGTGCCTTCGGCGCTGTCGCGCTGCTCGATACTGCGCTGGAAAGTCCCGTCCTCGCTCCAGTAGTCGAGGACTCCTTCTTCCAGTTTCGGGAAAGAAGGCGAGGCCGGAACGCCACCGGATGCTGCGTTGGCGGAGTCGGTGGTGGCCTTGGGGTAGTGAGTACTCACGTGGTCATCCTGGATCTCGAAATCGAACATTCGTTTGCGTCAGGACGCCATGACGACGCGGTACCACCTCACTTGCCGTGAAAACTGGGACGACCCGCGGTGACCAAAGAAGGTCACCGCGGGGGTGTCTCAGCGGCCACGGCCGCTTCATGACGGCTGTCTCGGGCCTACCCGTCCGGGTCTAGTGAGGCTGTATCTATTCCGTGATCTCCCGCGCCGCAACGCCGAATGGGACATCACAGGTACTGCCCGTTCTTCCGGATTGCTCGCCGGTGATGGCCGGGTCGTCGCACTGCATATCAGTCTAAGCAGTTGGGCGATCCCTGTCTAACCCCTATCGCCGACGAATTCGACGCCGCTGTTCCGGTCCGTCACGAGGCCCTCAAAGACGCCGTCGGGGCGCGTTCGCGGCGGAACGGATGTGAGTCCCCAAGTGACATCGGGGCCGATCAACGGCCTAGAATCGAGGGCATGACGACTCCCGAACAGCGCAAGACAGCCACACGGTCCGCCCTCGTCCAGGGAACCGCGCTGGCCGCCATGGGTGCTCTGCATTTTGTCCGTCCGGAGCATTTCGATGCTCTGATTCCGGCGTCCCTTCCGGGGTCGGCCAGGGCCTGGACGCTCGGTTCGGGCGTGGCCGAGCTGGGGGTGGCCGCGCTCTTGCTCAACCGCCGCACCCGACGCACGGGCGGTCGGGCCGCGGTTGCCCTCTACCTCGGTGTATGGCCGGGCAATTTCCAGATGGCGTGGGACTACCGCAACAAGGCCCCGCTTCCGAAACTGATCGCTTGGGGACGGTTGCCCTTGCAGTTGCCGATGATTTCCTCGGGATTGCACGTGGCCCGACACGCGGCCTGAGCCGAATGTACCGGCTGACGTCACGGATCATCAGGTGCCAGGCGAACGACGTCGCCGATCACGATGACCGCGGGCGCGGCCACTGAGCGCGCTTCGCAGCGAGCGGCAATGTCGGACAGGGTTCCGAACGTTGTCCTCTGCTCGGGCGTCCAGCCGCGCTCGATCACGGCCGCCGGTGTCGACTCAGGACGCCCGGCCATCATCAGCCGTTCGGCGGTCTCTGCGAGCCGCGTGACGCCCATGAGCAGCACCAGGGTGTGGTCCGTTCCGGATGGCGCGGCATCCAATTGCTGATGCCCGGTGATGACCGTGAACCCTGTGGCGGCGCCCCTGTGCGTCACCGGGATGCCCGCCGCCGCCGGGACAGAGATCGCGGACGTCACCCCCGGGACGACTTCGGTTTCGATCCCGTGGGACGCGCAGTACTCGACCTCTTCTCCCCCACGACCGAGGACAAAGGGGTCGCCACCTTTCAGCCGGACGACCCGGGCGCCGGTGCGGGCCTCGCGCACCAGGATCTCGTTGATCTCGGACTGAGGCACCGGGTGATGGCCGGCTTTCTTGCCGACCTCGATGATGACCGTGTCTTCCCGGAGCCGCGGCAGCACGTCCCGCGGGCCGAGACGGTCGGCGACGACGACGTCGGCCATGGCGAGCAGGAACCTTCCCCGGACCGTCAGGAGCTCGACGGCGCCGGGTCCGCCACCGACGAGGGCCACGGTTCCGGGTTTCTGGGCGTCGTCGACGGAGACCCTCTCGGATTGGGGATCCACGGGGGCCGTCCCGGATTCGAGGGCCGCCTCCAGCCATGCCGCGATGCGTTTGGCCCGGCGGGGGTCCTTGTTCGCGTTGACTCCCACGGTGACGCCGTGCGACTCGGCGACGCTGGGGACCCACGCCGTCCCCGCCTCCGGGTCTCCGCCCTTGACACAGAAGATTTTCCGGCGTGTCGCCTCCTCGGACACGAGGTCCTGGGTCGCCGGATCCGAGGTGTGGGTCAGAACGAGCCACACCTGGTCCAGGTCCGAAGGCATGAAGTCCCGAGCCTGCCAGCGCAGTTCGCCGCGTCCGGTCCAGTCGCGGATCTCCTGGCTCACGGTCGGTGCGACGACGGTCACGCGTGCCCCGTCCTCGAGGAGCGGGCCGATGCGCCGCGTGGCGACGGGTCCGCCGCCGACGACGAGCACATCCAACCCTCGCAGCTGCAGTCCGAGTGGATAGGTCATGAGTCCGGGGTCGTCAGCCCTCGTCCCCGAGCCAGTCCTCCAGAGGATCCTCGGCTTCGACGACGCCGGGGGCCGCTATGCCTGCCCCCAAGGTGTCTCCCGAGAGCGGATCGATGACCAGAAAGGCGCCGGTTTGACGATGGTGTTCGTAGTCCTCCACGGGCAACGGGGTCGCCGTTCTGATCGCCACGGATCCGATGTCGTTCAGCTCGAGGGCGTTGGCCGGAGCGTCCGTGAGATCGGTCAGGTCGAGCCGGGCGTGCACCTCCTCGACCAGAGCCTTGACCGTGGCGGCCCCGTGTTTGATGAGAACCTTGGCTCCGGGAGTGAGCGGCTTGTCGTTCAGCCACGCGATCCTGGCGCCGAATTCACGGTGCCCAGCGGGTGCGGACTCGGCGGCGGCAAGCATCGACCCACGGGCCAGGTCCAACTGGTCCTCGATCTCCAGGACGACCGACTGCGGCGATCGCGCCTCATCCACGCGTTCCGTGCCGCTCCACAGGCCGGTCACGCGGGTGGTTCTGCTGGTTCCGGCGACGGCGATACTCTGCCCCACCCGGATCGATCCGGCAGAGATTTGCCCCGCGTAGCCCCGGAAATCGCGGTAGTCGTCCTCCTCCAGACCCGGAGCCAGGGAGCCCTGGGGCCGGATCACGGTCTGCACGGGCATGCGGAACGGTTCAGTCGCCTGGAGGGAGCGATCGCGGTCGGGCAGCTCCTCCAGGAGTTCGAGCAGCGTCGGACCGGTGTACCACGGGGTTCTGGAGGATGCGGTCACCACGTTGTCGCCCTTCAGAGCCGATACAGGGACCGTCAGTGCGCCGTTGATCCCGAGCTCTCTCGCCACACGATCAATGTCCGCGGAGATCTCCTCGTACACGGACTCCGAGTAGTCGACGAGGTCAATTTTGTTCACCGCGATGATGACATGCGGGACCCGCAGGAGCCTGGTCACCGCCAAGTGCCGTCGGGTCTGTTCAAGGACCCCGTTCCGCGCATCGACCAGGAGCACCACGGCGTCGGCGGTCGAGGCGCCCGTGACCGTGTTCTTCGTGTACTCCACGTGACCGGGGCAATCGGCAAGAATGAAGTTGCGTGCGTCGGTCGCGAAGTACCGGTAGGCGACGTCGATCGTGATGCCTTGTTCGCGTTCCGCCCGCAGACCGTCGGTCAGCAGGGCAAGGTCGATCTCTTCGCCCGAGGCGCCGAAGCCTCGTTCCGCGGATGTCCTGGCAACGGCTTCCAACTGGTCGGCCAGGATCGCCTTCGAGTCGAAGAGAAGCCTTCCCACCAGGGTGGATTTGCCGTCGTCGACCGACCCGGCCGTGGCGAAGCGGAACAGGGTCCTGGTGCTCCCGGTCGAGGCGGCGAGCGTGTCGGTGATCGTCATCTAGAAATACCCGTCTTTCTTGCGGTCTTCCATGGCCGCTTCCGAAATGCGGTCGTCCGCACGAGTCGCGCCCCGTTCGGTCAGGGTGGACACGGCAACCTCCTGGACCACTTGGGACGCGTCCGCGGCCGAGGACTCGACGGCGCCCGTGCAGGACATGTCCCCCACCGTGCGGTACCGCACGACCCGGCGCTCAACTGTCTCATCGGGGCCCGGCACGGACACCGTGCCGACCGCGCGGATCATCCCGTCCCGCAGGAACGTGTCCCTCTCGTGGGCATAGTAGAGACTCGGTATCTCGATGTTCTCGCGCTCGATGTAGCGCCAGACGTCGAGCTCGGTCCAGTTGGACAGTGGAAATGCCCGGACGTGCTGTCCCGGCGTGTGACGGCCGTTGTAGAGGTTCCACAATTCGGGCCGCTGACTGCGCGGATCCCACTGCCCGAAGTCGTCCCGGAGGCTCAGCACTCGTTCCTTGGCACGCGCCTTGTCCTCGTCCCGGCGTCCTCCGCCGAAGACGACGTCGAAACGGTTGCTCGCGATTGTGTCCAGAAGCGGGACCGTCTGCAACGGATTGCGCGTCCCGTCCGCTCGTTCCTCAAGTTCTCCCCGATCGATGTACTCCTGCACGGAGCCGACGACCAGTTGGGTTCCCAGCCTTTCGACGGCGCGGTCCCGGAACTCCAGGACCTCCGGGAAGTTGTGTCCCGTATCGATGTGCACCAACGGGAACGGAACCCGTCCCGGGAAGAACGCCTTGGCCGCCAGGTGCGCCATCACCACGGAGTCCTTGCCGCCGGAGAACAGCATGGCCGGACGGTCGAACTCCGCTACGACCTCGCGGATGATGTGGATCGACTCCGATTCCAGGATGTCCAGGTCAGTCAGAGTACGGACATCGGCATCGGACTCTGCGAGTGCCACGGCGGGGCCGCCCCTCCCAGGGGAAATCTCAGTGGTCATAGACGGATTCGTTCCTTCGTTCGTCGCGCTCACAGGTGTATCCCGCATTCCGTCTTGGACAGACCCGCCCAACGACCGGCGCGCGGGTCCTCCCCTTCGGCAACGGGCCGGGTGCAGGGCTGGCATCCGATGGACGGATATCCGTTGGTCAGCAACATGTTGACCGGCACGCCGTTCTCATTCGCGTAATCGACCAGGTCGTCGAAGGACCAGGTCGCCATCGGGTTGGCCTTGACCAGGCCGTGGGAGTCGTCCCAGGTGACCAATGGTGTATTGGTGCGTGTGGGTGCTTCTTCCCTCCGTACTCCGGTGAACCACAGCTTGTAGCCTGCAAGGGCCTTGTTGAGCGGTTCGACTTTCCTCATCCGGCAGCACGCTGCGGGGTCGGAGGCGAACAGGTCCTTCCCGTACTCACGGTCTTGTTCCTCAACCGTCAGCTCGGGCTTCAGATCCACGATGTTGACGTCGAGGGATTCCTGCACCAGGTCGCGGGTACCCATGGTTTCCGGGAAGTGGTACCCGGTATCGAGAAAGAGCACGTCGACGCCGGGAAGGTGTTTGGCGACGAGGGCGGGCAGAACGGCGTCGGCCATGGAACAGGCGACGGCAACATCGGAGGTCTCGAAGTTCTCGGCGACCCAACGGATCACCTCTTCCGCACTGGCTTTCCAATCCAGACGATCCTCGGCCCGGTCCGCCAGAGTGCGAAGGTCATTCTCGGTGTCGGTGGTCATACCAGTTCCTCCTCTTCCGCGTTCTTGGCCCACCGGGCGAAGGTCTCGCCCTCCGTCCGGGTGTCGATGTAGCGCCGGATCAGACGCTCCACGTAGTCGGAGACGTCATCTGCGGCGACCTTCAGGCCACGCACGGTCCGTCCGAGTTCTCCCTCGGCATCGTTGCGGTAGTTCGCGAGTCCGCCACCCAGATGCACCTGGAACCCGGAGGTCTGGCCGCCCTCGCCGTCGGGAATGATCTGTCCCTTCAGGCCGATGTCGGCCGTCTGGATCCGGGCGCAGGAGTTGGGGCAACCGTTGACGTAGAGGCTCAACTGCTCCGGCAGCTGGTCCCGAACATCAGCCAATCGCTCCTCGAGCTCGCCGACCACACGCTCGGCGGTGTTCTTCGTTTCGACGATGGCCAGCTTGCAGAACTCGATGCCGGTGCACGCCATGGTGTCGCGTCGGAACACCGATGGAGACGCCGACAGACCCAGCTCCTCCGCTTCGGCGACGAAGTCCTCGACCGACTCTGCAGGCAGATCGAGAACCACGAGCTTCTGGTACGGCGTCGTGCGCAATCGCGCGGAACCGTATTTCTCCATCAGGTCGGCGAGCCGAGTCAGCAGTCCCCCTCCGACTCGACCGACCATCGGGCTCAGGCCGACGTAGTACTTGCCGTCCTTCTGCCGGTGCGTTCCGACGTGATCGCCGGAGTGCTTCGGGGCAGACGGCTCGGGCCCGTCCTCGAGGGCATATCCCAAGTACTCCTGCTCGAGTACCTCGCGAAACTTTTCGGGCCCCCAACCGGCCATCAGGAACTTGAGTCTTGCGCGATTGCGCAGGCGCCGGTAGCCGTAGTCCCGGAAAATCCGGATGACCCCGTGCCACACGTCGGGGGCTTGTTCTTCGCTCACGAAGGCCCCAAGCCGCACGGCGAGTTTCGGATTGGTCGAGAGCCCTCCACCGACCCACAGGTCGAACCCGGGACCGTGTTCGGGATGTTCGACGCCGATGAGCGAGATGTCGTTGATCTCGTGGACGACGTCCTGACTCGGGTGACCCGACACCGCGGTCTTGAACTTGCGCGGCAGATTCGCCAGGTCAGGGTCACCGATGAACCGTTCCTTGATGGTCTCGATCACCGGCGTCGGATCCAGGATTTCGTCCTCGGCCACACCGGCCAGAGGCGAACCCAGAATCACTCGGGAGACGTCACCGCACGCCTCCGTGGTCGAGAGCCCGACGTTCTCCAGCCGTCGCCAGATCTCGGGCACGTCCTCGACCGAGATCCAGTGCATCTGGATGTTCTGCCGGTCGGACACGTCCGCGGTTCCGCGGGCGAATTCTTCGGAGATTCCGGCGATCGTGCGCAACTGTTCGAGGCTCAGCTGCCCGCCGTCCAGCCGGATCCTCATCATGAAGTACCGGTCTTCGAGCTCGCGGGTCTCCAGCTTGGCCGTGCGGCCGCCGTCGATACCCGGCATGCGTTGCGTGTAGAGCCCCCACCAGCGGAAACGGCCGTGAAGGTCGTCGTCGGAGATCGCATCGAAGCCCTCGTGGGCGTACTTCTCCTCGATGCGACGGCGCACGTTGAGCCCGCTGTCCTCGAGCTTGAACTCCTCGTTGTGGTTCATCGGCTCGGTGCCGTCGATCTTCCACTGGGCGTTCGGCTTTTTCGCACGAGGTTTGGCGCTGGCGCCGCCCTCTTGGTTCTCCCGTGTCTGTGCAACCATGCATGGAACTCTAGGAACGTTACCGCTCTATCCAAAGTCCCGTCTCAACACGCATCAACACAAGGACTCGCAGAGTCACACAGTGCAGTGAATCGCCCGGTCCAGGGCGATGCCCGCCACGGTGCCCAAGGAGTCGGGGTCGCCGACGTCGAGCAGCGTCCGAGTGACGCCGTCGGCCCCGGCCTGGTCCAAGCGGTCCTGGAAAGTGCCCGGGGCGAGGATGTATGAGGAGACGAAGACCCGTGGGGCCCCTCGCCGGCGACATGCCTCGACCGCGACCGGAACCGTGGGGTCGGCCGCGGCCCCGAAGGCGACGTCCACCCGTTGTCCGAGAACGCGTTCGAGATTCCTCGCCTGCGCCCGGGCGTCTTCGCCTCCGGCGGCGACGGACGAGCCGACGACGGCCATCACGACGCCGTCGCCCTGCTTCCACCCGGCTTCATCGAGATGCCGGGCCTGGAGGTGCGCAAGTCGCTCGGAGGGACCCAACGGATCCGCGATCCGGATCCGATCCGTTCGCACGCCCGTCCCGCTCGCCTCCCCGGCCCCGAATCGTGCTGCCGCATCACGCAGGTCGATGTTCGTGTGGTATCCGGTCGAAAGAAGCAGCGGCATGATGATCCCCGGACGGTCCGTGGGCAAGTCGGCGACGACGTCGCCGACCGCGGGGGTCTGGACGTCGACCGACGCACCCAGAACCGGCCGCCCGATTCGACGTCCGATGGCCGCGACCAGGGCAGCCATGGTCTCCTGCCCCTGGGCATTCCGGGTGCCGTGGCCGCACGCAATCAGGCTGACCCCGGAGAAGGTGTTCGCGTCCACGCTCTCGCCTATGACCGGCGGATCACTTTGAACTGGGATGCCTGCGCCACGGGTCTCATCGTGATCTGGTCCAGGTTGATGTGGTGAGGGAGGGTGACCGAGAACGTAACCACCCGGGCGACGTCTTCAGCGGTCAGCGGTTCGTCGACACCGCGGTACACACTGTCCGCGGCGTCCTGGGTGCCGCCGAGCCTCTTGACCGAGAACTCTTCCGTCCGGACCATGCCGGGACAGATCTCGATGACACGAAGGTTGTTCTCTGCCTCCTCGAGGCGCAGCGCCTGGGTCATGCCCCGTTCGCCGAATTTGGCGGCGTTGTATCCCCCGCCCCCTTCGTAACCGGCCTCTGCCGCCGTGGAGGTGAGGTTCATGACGGTGCCGTGCCCGTTGGACCGGAGAGCCGGGAGAAAGGCCTGCGTCACGTGGAGGGTCCCGATGACGTTGAGCCTGAACATCGATTCCCAGTCCGCGGGGTCGCCGTCCCCAACCGAGTCGACGCCGATCGCGGCACCGGAAATATTGAGCAGTGCGTCGATGGTTCCCTGTTCCTCGATGACACGCTCGGCGAGATCGTCCACCGCGTCTCGGTCCGTAATGTCCAGTGAATGGGGAATGACCCCGGTCTCCTTGGCCAGCTCCTCGAGTCGCTCGGCACGACGCGCGACGGCGTAGACGGTCCACCCCTCGTCTGCGAGTTGGCGTGCGGATTCCCGGCCGATTCCGGAACTCGCGCCGGTCACGACCGCGACCTTCGCTGAGAGCTTCTTCGTGGCTGAATCATGGGTGCTGAGTAGCGTCATGGAACCAGACTACAAAGGCCACCGGCGGCCGAACAGCTTGAGGCCATTTGTCCGGACATTATTACAAAATACGTCCCGTGCGGATGGTGCTTCATGGGTGATGCGCCGCATCGAGGGTTTCGCCGGGTGCATGAGAGAATGGGCAGTATGGCTGAATTCGATCAGGGCACAGACACGCCCACCACACTTTCCGTTCCCGACAAGCCCGGACTCGAAGGTCTGGAGGAGAAGTACTCGCAGCTCTGGCGATCCTCCGGAACCTACGCCTTCGACGAAAACACCGAGCGAGGCTCCGTCTACTCGATCGATACGCCTCCCCCGACGGCCTCGGGGTCGTTGCACGTCGGCCACATGTTCTCCTATACCCAGACCGACGTTGTCGCGCGCTACCAGAGAATGAAGGGCAAGAACGTCTTCTACCCCTTGGGGTGGGATGACAACGGCCTCCCGACCGAACGCCGCGTGCAGAACTACTACGGCGTGCGGTGCAACCCGTCCAAGCCCTACGTCGAGGGCTATCGACCGCCCGAGAAGCCGGCGAAGAACCAGCGCGATTGGGACGTGGTCTCGCGCCAGAACTTCATCGAGCTCTGCGAGGAGCTCGCGGTCGAGGACGAAAAGGTCTTCGAGAACCTGTTCATGACTCTCGGTCTCTCGGTCGATTGGGACCGCACCTACCGCACGATCGACGACCACTCCCGCAAGGTCTCCCAGCTGGCTTTCCTCAAGGACCTCGAAGCGGGCAATGCCTACATGGCCGAGGCCCCGACGATGTGGGACGTGACCTTCCGGACCGCCGTCGCGCAGGCCGAGCTCGAGGACAAGGAGCGCGACGGCGCCTACCACCGCGTGTCCTTCCATCGCCACGACGGCGGCAAGGTCTGGATCGAAACCACGCGGCCGGAATTGTTGCCCTCGTGCGTGGCACTGGTGGCCCATCCCGATGACGAGCGCTACCAGGAGCTCTTCGGGACAACCGTGACTTCCCCCTTGTTCGGGGTCGAGGTCCCGGTCAAGGCTCACGAGCTCGCGCAACCCGACAAGGGGTCGGGCATTGCCATGATCTGTACGTTCGGCGACACCACGGACGTCACCTGGTGGCGGGAGCTCCAATTGGACACCCGTGCACTGATCGGGCGCGACGGTCGATTCGCTCGGGAAACCCCAGAGTGGATCACCGCCGACGACGCCCGCGAACGCTACCAGCGCATGGCCGGGGCCACCGTGTTCTCGGCACAGAAAGCCGTCGTCGAGATGCTTCGCGAGACCGAGGAAATGGACGGTGATCCCAAGAAGATCACTCACCCGGTCAAGTTCTACGAGAAGGGCGACAAGCCCCTCGAAATCGTCACGTCACGCCAGTGGTACATCCGCAACGGCGGCCGGGACGCGGACCGCCGGCAGGACCTGGTCAATCGCGGCCGCGAGATCCAATGGCACCCCGAATTCATGCGATCCCGCTACGAGAACTGGGTCGAGGGGCTCAACGGCGACTGGCTCATTTCCCGCCAGAGATTCTTCGGTGTGCCCTTCCCGCTGTGGTACGCGGTCGACGACGCCGGCGAACCAGACTATGAGAGGCCCTTGCTGCCCAGCGAGGACCTCTTGCCGGTGGACCCGGCGGCACAGGCCCCCACAGGGTACGACGAGTCCCAGCGTGACCAGCCCGGTGGGTTCACGGCGGATCCCGACGTCCTCGACACGTGGGCCACGTCGTCGTTGACCCCGCAGATTGCCACGGGGTGGGCCGTGGATGCGAGCCTTCACGAGAAGACCTTCCCCATGGACCTGCGTCCGCAAGGCCACGACATCATCAGGACATGGTTGTTCAGTTCCGTCGTCCGCGCCGAAACGCTCGCTTCGACGATTCCGTGGACCAATACGGCACTCTCCGGCTGGATCCTCGACCCCGACCGCAAGAAGATGTCCAAGTCCAAGGGCAACGTCGTGGTTCCGGACGAGGTCCTGAGCAAGCACGGGGCGGACGCGGTTCGCTATTGGGCCGCTTCGGCACGCCTCGGCGCGGACACCGCCTACGACGAGGGCCAGATGAAGATCGGGCGGCGCCTCGCCATCAAGCTGCTCAATGCGTCCAAATTCGTCCTCATGCAAGGCGTGGACGAATCCTCGATCATCGGGCACGGGGCAACGGCGGCCACCGTCACGAGCGGGCTCGACCGGGCGCTGCTGGCCCAGCTGGGCGATCTCGTCACCGCGGCCACGGAAGCCTTCGAAAAATATGAGTACGCTCGCGCGCTCCAGCTGACGGAGTCGTTCTTCTGGAGATTCACGGACGACTACGTCGAGTTGGTCAAGGACCGTGCCTACGGCGCTCGTGGGGAGAGCGAGCAGGCGTCCGTGCACGCGGCCCTGGCCACGACCTTGGATGCACTCCTCCGACTCTTCGCACCGTTCCTGCCCTTCGCGACCGACGAGGTCTGGTCCTGGTGGCGTCACGGATCGGTCCATCGCTCCGAGTGGCCGACGACCCAGGGTTGGGCCGAGGTCGCCGCTTCGGGAGACGCCGAGGTTCTCGACGTCGTCGGTCGCGCCCTCTCCGGGCTCCGCAAGTCGAAGTCCGAGGCCAAGGTCAAGCAGCGCACCGAAGTCGCTTCGGCGACCGTTGCCGTTCCTTCGGAGAGCGTCCCCCGGTTGCATGCTGGTCTGGACGACCTCAAGGCCGCCGGCAACGCCTGGAAGATCGATGTGACCGAATCGGACGAGGACATCACCGTCACGAATGTCGAGCTCGTCCCCGGCGAGTAGTCGGCATCAGATGGGCCTCCGGCCGCCGGAGGCCCATCTCCCCCCCCCTGAACCATCGGCCCGCCGAACGGGTGAGAACGCGGCCTGGACCAGCAAGGCCCGGGACGCAGAGCCTGAGGAGAAGATCCCGAACGTGACAGACGACCCCAACTACCCTGTCTACAAGGGCGACACCGACAAAGCGGGCGAGAGCCGAATCAAACAGCAGTTCTCCGACAGCCGGCGGCTGGTCGAGGGACTGTCGGACGAGATCTATTTCGTGTTTGCCGGGTTGGCCTCACTGTGGCTCGCAGTCGTCTCCCTCACGGAAGCCGTGCATCTGAGCTGGTGGTCGGTTCTGTTCATCCTCATTTTCTGGGGCCTCGCCTCCTACCTGACGTTGCCCCGCATGCACCGGATCATGACCAACATCTACGTTCCGGACTATTTCTTCGGTCGCACACAGACCGCGGACGGGCTCCTCGGCGATCCGGTCAACCTGGCGCTCAAGGCCGAAGAGGACGACATCCACGAAGCCATGAAGAAGGCCGGCTGGACCAAGGCCGAGGACGTGACGCTGAAGAGTTCGTGGCGCATCGTCGTCTCGTCCCTCCGCAAGACGTCCTATCCGGAGGCGCCGGTCAGTCCCCTCATGCTGTTCGGCAGGAAACAGGACTTCGCGTACCAGCAGGAAGTGGACGGCAATCCCAGCAAACGCCACCACGTGCGCTTCTGGAAGACCCCCAAGGGCTGGAAGCTGCCCGGCGGCATCGAGGTCGACTGGCTGGCAGCCGCGACGTACGACCACGCCGTCGGCCTGTCCCTCTTCACGTTCCAGGTCACGCACAAGGTGGATCCTGACACGGATCAGGAGCGCGACTACGTCGTCTCGACCCTCGAGTACAGGAACCCCGAGGTCTCCCACGAGGTTCTGAACGACTTCATGGGCGGGTACAACTCGCGCAATGGCGGCGGCGACAGCATCAACACCGACGGGGACATGCCGATCCTGGACTTGGACGACGTCGTGCCCGGAGACCACTTGTCGGAGGAACAGAAGGACCCGAGCCGGAAGCACCGCAACCTGTCCGAGCTGGCCAGGAAGGCCCCGCCGGACGTCTGGCTCGCCGGCGGGCTCGTGACACTCGTGGCCCTGTTGCAAGTCGCTCGCTCGGTGTACCGGCTCATGACCCCCGGGGTCGTCGACCAGCTGGACAATGACCTGGCCGTCTCTGCCAGAAATTTTGTGAGCGACACCGGCAACGACCTGTGGAACTTCGTGCTCACTTTCATGAGCCTCGGCGTGACGCTTCTGGCCGTGTTCCAAGTTCTTCTGTCGATCAATGTGATTCGCGGACGCCACATGGCCCGGCAGTTCAATCTGGCGTTCCTGGGTATCAGCTTCATCGTCGTCGCGATCCAGATCGGCACCGATACCGCCGACTCGAGCAACGTCTACGCGGTCTTCGTGCTCATGGCGAGCCAGGTTTTCGCGATGCTCTCCTACACCTCGGACGAGGCGGTCAACTACACCTGGGCCAGTTCACAAGAAAGGCGCCGAGCCAAGAAGGCCCGGCGCCAATCCCGCGAAATGTCCTCGCCCGAGGACCAACGCGTCTAGTCGAAGATCGGTCCGCTGGTCCGGGACCGCTTGAGCTCGAAGAATCCCGGGTACGAGGCGAGCGCCACGGCCCCGTCCCAGACCTTGGTCGCGTCCTCGCCCTTGGGTGCCGGTGACATCACGGGCCCGAAGAACGCGGTCCCCTCAATCGCGATGATCGGGACTCCCACGTCGTCGCCCACGAGGTCCAGGGCCTCCCTGTTGGAGGCACGCAACTTCTCGTCGTAGGCTTCCGAGTCCGCGTGATCGGCGAGCTGGGCCGGAAGTCCAGTCTCGTCCAGCGCCTTGACGATGGCCTCGTGAAACCGACGCGCTTCGTCCGGCTCATCCGTCTTCTCCGGATGGATCGCGGTACCTACCGCATCGTAGAAGGCCTTGACCTTCTCCTGGCCGTGCTCCTCGCGCACGGCCATGGCAACGCGGGCGGGGCCCTGTGCGGCCTCGAGGTGCTTCCGGTAGTCCGGGTCGAGGTCCTTGCCGTCGTTCAGGATCGAGAGGCTGAAGGGATGCCACGTCACCTCGACGTCGCGAAGGCGCTCGACCTCCGTCATCCACCGAGACGTCATCCAGGCCCAAGGGCAAATCGGGTCGAACCAAAAGTCTGCGTGCTGGGTCATGATGTTCCGGCTCCTTGTCGTGCTGCTCGTACATGAATGGGTTCCGCCCATAGCAACATGCGACCGGGAGGGTTTATGCCCGACCCTGGTGAATCAGTTCACGGGGCTGCGCCGTCTCGGTCGGGGCCGGGGCCGGGTCGGCCTTGGCCTCGTTGCCGCGGCCTTTCCTCAGCTTGAAGGTGTCGATGGTGTAGACCACGATGGCAACCACGAACAGAGCGAGCGAGAGCCAACCGTAGAATTCCTTGAGCGCCGATTCGTAGGCAGAGCTGACGACTCCGGTACCCACGAGGATACCCATGAGCAACCATCCGTAAGCGACCGCGCTGAGCACCACGATCAGATTTCCCGTCACGGTGTCCCGGGTCTGGATTTCCGGTTCTCTGCCGTGACGCACCGAGTCGAGGTACATGAGACCACGAACCGCCACAGCGACGACGACCAGACCGACCATGGCCAAGGACTGTTCGTCCCGGGCAATCATGCCGTAGTCGGTCAGGACGGTGATCGCGAAGAGTCCGGTGATAGCGAGGAAGCTGGTAACCGCCTTGCGAACGGTCCGATGCATGTGTTCTCCCCTGTGGTTCCGTGCGTGACAGAAACCAGCTAAGCACCTGCCGTCACGGGCCTCAAACTGTGGGGAAAATCTTGATAAAACCGTGATCCAAACGGGACGAAAACACGTCACAGAGACCGAACCGTGATCTTTCAGCGGTGGCCAGTACCACTCCTGTCAGTGAACGGGAGGGACCTCAGGAAGCGTCCTTCTTTTGCTCATCCAGCATGTCCTTGGTGACGAGCTCCGGCTCGGATCCGTGACGGACCACATCCCCCGTGATGATCACTTGGGCGACGTCCTCACGTGACGGAATGTCGAACATGATGGACTGCAACAGGTCCTCAAGGATCGCGCGCAGCCCTCGAGCACCTGTGCCTCTCTCCATGGCCAGTTCGGCCATCGCCCGGATTGCGTCGTCCTCGAACTCGAGTTCGACGTCGTCCAGGGCAAACATGCGCTTGTACTGCTTGACGAGTGCGTTGCGTGGTTCCGTGAGCACACGACCCAAGGTGTCCACGTCCAGGGTGGACAAGCTTGTCAGCACGGGAAGCCGACCGATGAATTCGGGGATCAGCCCGAATTTCAGAAGATCCTCCGGCAGCAGCTTCTGGAGGATGTCGGCTTCCTTGGATGCTTCTTCGATGGGCGCCCCGAAGCCGATGCCCTTTTTGCCGACCCTGGAGCCCACAATGTCCTCGAGGCCGGCGAAGGCTCCCGCCACGATGAAGAGAACATTGGTCGTATCGATCTGCAAGAACTCCTGCTGGGGGTGCTTCCTCCCGCCCTGGGGCGGAACGGCCGCCACGGTGCCCTCGAGAATTTTGAGCAGAGCCTGCTGAACACCCTCGCCGGAGACGTCCCGCGTAATCGAGGGGTTCTCGGACTTGCGGGAGATCTTGTCGATCTCGTCGATGTAGATGATGCCCGTCTCGGCCTTCTTGACGTCGTAATCGGCCGATTGGATGAGCTTGAGGAGGATGTTCTCGACGTCTTCCCCGACGTACCCGGCTTCGGTCAGGCTCGTGGCATCCGCCATCGCGAAGGGCACGTTGAGCTTCTTGGCGAGGGTCTGTGCGAGATAGGTCTTGCCGGACCCCGTGGGACCGACCAGGAGAATATTGGACTTGGCCAGGTCGACGTCTTCCCCGCCCGTGGCGAGCAATGACTGCCCGCTCTGCGGCTGGCCGGAATCCTTGGCCTGGATTCTCTTGTAATGGTTGTACACGGCCACGGACAGTGCCTTCTTGGCGGGCTCCTGACCGATCACGTATTCCTGGAGATAGTCGAAGATCTCGCGGGGCCGAGGAAGCTCCATCGAGGTGATTTCCGAGACTTCCGCAAGCTCTTCCTCGATGATTTCATTGCACAGCTCGATGCACTCGTCACAGATGTACACGCCGGGGCCCGCGATGAGCTTGCGCACCTGTTTCTGAGACTTTCCGCAGAAAGAACATTTGAGCAGGTCGGTACTCTCACCGATTCTCGACATGCTGGCTCCTCAAATCTGAAGGTCTTGCGTGGAAGCCACGTGACGGGTTCCGTGCACCTGGTTGGCTCGCACTTCCTAGGCTACAGGTTGGCTCCCCTCGGAGCGAAGATACCGCCCCTTGTCAGGCGCGCCCGAGGGGTCTCCGCCGTTGTGGCCGCACCCGACAGAGGATGTCATCTCCCCTGCCTCCCCCGAGTGGTGGGAGATGACTTCGGCCGGCTCAGGTCACCCTGAACCGGCCGTCATCACCATCGACCGACCTCTCGGCCGGCCCTGCCTCAGTCCTGGGTATTGATCTGCGGCTTGTTGATCTTGCGAGAGTCGAGCACCTGGTCGATCAGACCGTACTCGTGGGCATCCTTGGCGGTCAGGATCTTGTCGCGCTCGATGTCCTTGTTGACCGTCTTCGAGTCCTTGCCGGAGTGCAGCGCGAGGGTGTCCTCGAGCCACGTGCGCATGCGCATGACCTCGTTGGCGTGGATTTCGATATCCGATGCCTGGCCGCCCTGCTGTCCGGCGAGGGCCGGCTGGTGGATCAGGACCCTCGCGTTGGGGAGCGCAAGGCGCTTGCCCGGTGTTCCTGCCGCCAGGAGAACCGACGCCGCGGAGGCGGCCTGCCCCAGGCACACCGTCTGGATCTCCGGACGAATGTACTGCATGGTGTCGTAGATCGCCGTCATCGCGGTGAATGAACCGCCCGGCGAGTTGATGTACATGGTGATGTCACGGTCCGGGTCCTGGGCCTCGAGGACCAGCAACTGGGCCATGATGTCGTCGGCGCTGGCGTCGTCGACCTGGACGCCCAGGAAGATGATCCGGTCCTCGAACAGCTTCGCGTACGGGTCCTGGCGCTTGTACCCGTAGGGGGTCCGCTCCTCGAAGCTGGGGAGGACGTAACGGTTGGAGGGCATGGGGACGCCGGCTGCGGCGTCACCCTTGGCCTGCGGTGCGTTGAAGTTCATGTGTTCTTTCTCCTGAAAAGTCTCTGCGTTGACCGTTGGGCTGTGGCCCTCTCGGTGCTACTTCTCGTCCTTGAGGGTTCCGCCGCCACCGGAAACCGAACCGGCGCTCTGGGCGATGTGGTCGAAGAACCCGTATTCCAGGCCTTCGTCCGCGGTGAACCAGTTGTCGCGGTCGTTGTCTTCCAGGATCTGCTCGACGGTCTTGCCGGTCTGCTGCGCGGTCAGTTCGGACAGGCGACGCTTCATCGACAGGATCAGTTCGGCCTGGGTGCGAATGTCGGAGGCGGTGCCCCCGATGCCACCCGACGGCTGGTGCATCAGGATGCGTGCGTTCGGCGTAGCGTACCGCTTGCCCGGTGTCCCGGAGGACAACAGGAACTGGCCCATGGATGCGGCCATGCCGGTCGCGATGGTCACGACGTCGTTCGGGATCAACTGCATCGTGTCGTAAATGGCCATGCCCGCGGTGATTGAGCCACCGGGCGAGTTGATGTACAGGTAAATGTCCGACTTGGGGTCTTCGGCCGAGAGCAGGAGCATCTGGGAGCAGATGAGATTGGCGTTGTCATCGCGGACCTCGGAGCCCAACCAGATGATGCGTTCCTTGAGCAACCGGTTGTAGACGTGGTCGTCCTGCCCATTGCCGGTTTCGCGACTCATGACGGGCTGTTGCTGCGCGGTACCCTGCCGGGTGCCCGCATCGTACGGAAGGTTGTGAGCCATAGTGCGTCTGACCTCTTTCGATCTTCGGAGTCGCCGGGTCGGTTCCATGACCCGACCCGGCCTCTGGGTGTCTGGGATCGACACTAGTATCCGAACGGCCTTCACGGCCGGGATACCGCCCCTCGTTCGCTGATGGCGTGCCAGTGCGACCTCGACCGCCCACGCTTCCACGCGGTCCCGACGCGAAAGGGCGACCCACCGAAACCGGTGGGTCGCCCCTGTACGTCGTCAGACTGTCGGTGCGGATTCACCCGCTCCGGACAGTGTCCGCAAAACGTCGATTACGCCTCGTCGGCACCCTCGACGTCCTTCTCGGCCTCGACCGTTTCTCCTTCGCCCTGCGGCTTGATGTAGGAGGACAGGTCGACGGCGTTGCCCTCGGTGTCAACGACCTCGGCCTTCTCCAGGACGGCGGCCAGCGCCTTCGAGCGGCGCACCTCGCCGACCATCATTCCGGCCTGGCCGGAGGAATCCAGCATCTGGGCGAACTGGTTGGGGTCCATGCCGTACTGCGAGGACATCGAGATGATGTAGTCGATCAGCTCGGACTGCTCGACGCCGACCTCTTCCTTGTCCGCCACGGCGTCCAGGATGACCTCGTTGCGGAAGGCACGCTCGGTGTTCTCGCGAACCTCGGCGCGGTGCTCCTCGGAGTCGTGGTCCGCCTCGGCGTTGGGGTTGTTGAAGTGCTGCTCGATCTGGTCCTCGACGACCTTCTCCGGAACGGGCACCTCGACCAGCTCCACGAGCTTGTCCAGGACCTTGTCACGAGCGGCGTTGCCCTGCTCGGCAATCTTGGACTGGGCGGCCTGCTTCTTCAGGTCTTCCTTGAGCTCGTCGATGGTGTCGAATTCCGAGGCCAGCTGGGCGAACTCGTCGTCGACCTCGGGCAGCTCACGCTCCTTGACGGCAGTGACCTTGACCTTGACGGTCGCGGCCTCGCCCGAGTGCTCACCACCGGCGAGAGTGGTTTCGAAGGTGGCGTCCTCACCAGCGGACAGGCCGGTGATGGCCTCGTCGAGTCCATCCAGCATGGTGCCGGCGCCCACCTGGTAGGACAGGTCGTTCGCGGCGTCGACCTCTTCCTCACCGATCAGGGCGTTCAGGTCGAGGGTCACGAAGTCGTCCTGAGCGGCGGGGCGCTCGACATTGATCAGCGTGCCGAAACGGCCACGCAACTCATCGAGTGCCTTCTGCTCGTCCTCGGGGGTGACCTCTGCGGCGTCCACCTCAACCTTGAGACCCTCGTAGTCGGGCAGCTCAACCTCGGGGCGCACGACGACCTCGATGGCGACGGAGACGTCGGCCTCGCGATCGTTCTGCTCGGGCTTCTTCTGGACATCGACCTCGGGCTGTGCCAGCGGGGTGAGCTCGTTCTCGGTCAGGGCCTGCTGGTAGAAACCGTTGAGCCCCTCATTGAGTGCATTCTCCACCACGAAGTCGTAACCAACGCGCTGCTCGATGAGCTGGTTGGGGATCTTGCCCTTTCGGAAGCCAGGCATCTGGATCTGCTCGGCCAGTTCCTTGTACGTCTTGTTCAGAAACGGCTTGAATTCCTCGAAGGGAACGTCGACCTGGATCTTGGCCAGAGTCGGATTCAGCTTCTCGACGGCGGTCTTCACTTCCGTTGATCTCCTACGATTCGGGGTCAGGAACCGCCCTGCGGTGTGCCGGGCGGATGTGTCGAATACCTCTGATTATCAGGCGTCAGAGTCACACCTGGTCGACCGTCTGCCGAGGCCTCACGGCCGGCAACAGGTCGGTTCGGTGTTCCAACGTCGGGGCGACAGGACTCGAACCTGCGATCTCCTGCTCCCAAAGCAGGCGCGCTAGCCACTGCGCTACGCCCCGTAAGGCATATGCCAGTTTATGCGTGAATGGGCCAAATGTGCGAATCTTTCCGGCGACACGGTGCCGGATCGATTTGACGAACCGCCAAAAGGTGCGGTTATATTGTCGAGGTCCACACGGGGATGTAGCTCAATGGTAGAGCCTCAGTCTTCCAAACTGATTACGCGGGTTCGATTCCCGTCATCCCCTCTCCAGAGAAATCCGCTCTCGGTCTTGTCCGGGGGCGGATTTTTTGTTGCCCGTCGCGGCCCGGGCCCCGCGAGCCGGCACCTCCGTGGGACGAGGCTCCGCGAGGTGGCACTGCCGTGCACGATCGAGGCGGTTTTCGTCCCAGAATTGCCACGACGGCGGGAGATGCGTCCAGACCTCGACCCCGGGCGAAGCCGGCCTTCACGTTTGGCAGACCGTGCACCAATACAATTTCCTGCCGCCCATGTCTTCCATCACGATCGCGTCGTTGCCGCACACCCGGCACGTGTGGCCCACACGGCCATAGACGTAATTCGCATGGGTGGGCCACGCATGGTGGGACGAGACGCCGAGACGGTGCTCGGGCGCCGTTGTCACGATGCGACCGAGTTCCACCCCGGTACTCATGAGACGGACATTGTCCCGCCACAACAAGGCCGTGGTCTCATCGGATACCCGGTGGGCGGGCGTATGCGGATCGAGTCCGGCACGGAAGAGCGACTCGGCCCGGTAGATGTTCCCGATGCCGGCGATCGCCTGCTGGTCCATCAGAACCGCACCGATCGGTCTGGATGTCTTCCGGCACGCACTGTAGAAGGGCGTGGGGTCGGCGTCCGGGTCCAAGGGATCGGGGCCAAGCTTTTTCCGCAACTCGGCCACACCCGTGGGCTCGAGGATGCGGCACGTCGTCGCCCCGATCAGGTCCGCCCATCCATTGTCGGATTCGAGGCGCACGCGCGTCGTGGGTCTCGGGGCCGGAGGGCCGACGTATTCACGCTCGGCCTCCTCGGAATCGGACGACTCCTCCTCCCCCATTTTCCGCGGAGCGCCTATTGAGGACGACGCCCGAAACGTGGCATCACCACCAAAGGTCCAGGCGCCGTACATCCCCAGATGGACGTTGAGCGTCAGGTCGTTGTCGAAGACCAGGAAGAAATGCTTGCCATGCGCATATGCCTCCACGGCCCGTGCGCCGTCCACGAGCGCCGCGCCCTGCGCGAACCGGCCCTGGGGACTCGACGCACTCAGGCGCTGTCCCACGAAGGCGTCCTGGAACCTGCGCGCCACACGATGGATCGAATGTCCCTCAGGCACCGGACGACCGCCCTCGGGTGGGCCTGTCAGAGTTCAGGCCGACCGTCTCAGTCATCGGTTTCGAGATGCTTGCCTTCGATGCGTCCGGTCGCCTCGAACTCTTCCATCTGCCCAATGCGGCGGACGTGACGTTCCTCCCCTGGAAATCCTTCGGTCAGAAAGACCTTGATGATCTCCAACGCTTCGTCGTTGGTGTGCTGGCGGCCACCCACCGCAACAATGTGGGCGTTATTGTGCTCGCGGGCGAGGGCGGCGGTCTCGTGGTTCCAAGCCAATGCGGCACGGATCCCGGGAACCTTGTTGGCCGCCATCTGTTCCCCGTTTCCCGATCCACCGAGGACGACGCCCAGGGAGTCCTCCCCATTCTCGCGATCTTTCCTGACGGCCAGGGCGGCGTTGATGCAGAAACTCGGGTAGTCGTCCTGCGGATCGTAGGCCTCAGGCCCGTGATCGACCATCTCGTACCCGAGTTCCGTCAAGGAGTCGACCAGGTAGCGGCTGAGCTCGAGCCCCGCATGGTCAGTGGCAATGTGAACGCGCACGTCGTACACCGTCCTCGTAGATTAAGCGCTGGAATAGTGTGGCGAATTCAAGCCTACCGGCTCCTGTAATAACCTGAGGGGCAGACGGAATTCTCTCTGAAAGGTGACCCATATGCCGGGACTCAATCTGACGCGCCAGGAAGCTTCCCAACGCGCGGAGACCGTGACAAGAGTGCACTCCTACCGGGTGGATCTTGATCTGACGGCTTCGGAGACCAGCTTCCCTTCGACCACCACGGTCGAATTCAACGCAGAACCCGGCACCTCGACCTTTATCGACGCCATCACCGAGCGTGTTCACTCGGTGACGCTCAACGGCAAGGAACTCGACCCGTCCGAGGTTTCCGACGGCGTACGAATCTCCCTGCCCGCTCTGGAGAGCAGCAATACGCTGACCGTCGTCGCCGACGCCGCCTATACCAACACCGGTGAGGGCCTCCATCGCTTTGTGGACCCCGTCGACGGCGAGGTCTACTTGTATTCCCAGTTCGAGGTTCCGGATTCCCGCCGGGTTTTTGCCGTTTTCGAGCAGCCGGACCTCAAGGCCGAATACACGTTCACGGTCAGGGCTCCCAAGACGTGGAACGTGATTTCCAACCAGCCCGTGGATGTTCGCGACGAAGGGGCGGATTCCGACGTCTGGCATTTTGGTACGACGCCGCGGATCTCGTCCTACATCACCGCACTCGTCGCGGGCCCCTATGCGAAGGTCTCCGACTCGTTGACCACCTCCGACGGACGCAATGTGTCGCTGGACATCTACGCGCGCCGGTCCCTCATGGAGTATCTCGATCACGAGGAAATCTTCGAACTCACCAAACAGGGCTTCGACTTCTACGAGCGCCAGTTCGGCGTCCCTTACCCCTTCGACAAGTACGATCAGCTCTTCGTGCCTGAGTTCAACGCCGGGGCGATGGAGAATGCCGGCTGCGTGACGATTCTCGAGGACTACATCTTCCGGTCCAAGACGACCCAGGCAATGATCGAGCGCCGGGCGATCACGGTTCTCCACGAACTCGCGCACATGTGGTTCGGCGATCTGGTCACCATGAAATGGTGGAACGACCTGTGGCTCAACGAGTCCTTCGCGGAGTTCATGTCCCACCTCAGTGCCGCCGAGAACACCCGGTTCGAACACGCATGGACCACATTCTCGGCGATGGAAAAGACGTGGGCCTACCGTCAGGACCAGCTTCCCTCCACGCATCCGATCGTCGCGGACATCAAGGATCTGCACGATGTGCAGGTCAATTTCGACGGCATCACCTACGCCAAGGGTGCCTCCGTCCTCCGACAGCTGGTGGCCTGGGTCGGACAGGAAGAGTTCATGAAGGCCATGAACTCCTACTTCACGAAGCATTCCTGGGGCAACGCGACTCTCGCCGATCTGATGGCCGAGTTGGAGACTACCTCGGGTCGCGAACTGAAGTCGTGGTCCCAGGCATGGCTCGAGACGGCGGGGGTCAACACGCTCACCCCCTCGGTTGAGGTCGATGACTCCGGGATGATCACCCGTCTTGACGTCATCCAGACGGCCCCCAACGAATACCCGACGCTGCGCCCGCACCGGATGACCGCCGGCTTCTACGACTTCGTGGACGGCAAGCTGGTTCGCGTGCACGGCGTCGAGTTCGACGTCGACGGCGAGCACACCGAGGTCCCCGATACCGCGGGACGACAGCGGCCCGCACTGATTCTCCTCAATGACGATGACCTCGCCTACGCGAAGGTCCGTCTGGACGATGCCTCCTTCGACACGGCCCGGAAGCACCTGCGGGACTTCGAGAACTCGTTGCCCCGCGCCGTCGTGTGGGGTGCCGCGTGGAACGGAACACGCGACGGCCAGATCCCCGCGCGCCACTTCGTCGACCTCCTTCTGGACAACATCGGCGCGGAAACGGATTCCACCACGATCCTGACCCAGCTTCGGAACCTCGCGACGACGTTGCGCATGTACGTGCGTCCGGATGCACAGGAGGAAACCCGAGAAAAGGCCGCGGCCGGCCTGTGGGACATCGCGCAGGGTGCCGAGGAAGGGTCGGACCAGCAGCTCCAGTTCGTCCAGGCCTTCGCCGCCCACGCGACCAGCGACGAACAGCTCGACACCGTCGAAGCCCTGCTGGCGGGAAACACCACGCTGCCCGGGTTGTCCATCGACAAGGACCTCGCGTGGAAACTGCTGACCTCCCTCGTGGCCGCGGGGCGCCGAGGCTCGGAGGACATCGAGGCCGCTGCGGAGAAGGACAATACCTCGACCGGGGCTCAGCGCGCGGCCCAGGCCAGGGCGGCGATTCCCGTGGCAGAGGCCAAGGAAAAGGTGTGGCAGCAGGTCGTGGAGAGCCACGAACTGCCCAATGTGATCCAGCGTGCGGCCATCACCGGCTTCACCATGACCACCAAGGACTCCCTGATTCGGCCCTTCGTCTCCCGGTACTTCGAGTCGATCGAACGGGTCTGGACCGAGCTTTCCCACGAGATCTCGCAGCAGATCATCGGTGGGTTGTTCCCCCAGATCGTCGACCGCGATGTTCTCGAGGCTTCAGAAGAATTTCTCGTGCAACTCGGCGAGGGCAAGGACTCCTTGAAGAGGCAGGTCATGGAGGGCCGCGACGCGATCGAACGAGCTCTGAGGGTTCAGGCGGCCGACGTGATCTCCTGACCCTCCGCCCTCGACGCATCTGTGGGATGCCGGATTCGGAGTAGAGTGGGAAACCTATGACGAATCCGGCATCATCGGCTTCCAGCCTGTACGACCAGATTGGTGGCCACGAGGCATTCCACCAGCTCACCACGGAGTTCTACGACCGTGTGGCTGCGGATCCTGATTTTCGCGCGCTGTACCCGGAGGATGATCTGGAACCGGCTCGGGAACGACTCGAAATGTTTCTGGAGCAGTACCTCGGCGGGCCGAGCACCTATGGTCACCGCAGAGGACACCCCCGGCTCAGGATGCGCCACGCACCCTTCGCCATCGATTCCTGGGCGCGGGAGACGTGGCTGAAATACATGAGGGAATCCATGGATACCCTCCACCTGCCGCCGCTCCTCGATGGAATGATGTGGGACTATTTCGAGCGGGCTGCCCGAGCCATGACCAACACTCCGGGCTAATCAGCCGGACACGCTCCCCAAGGCTCCTCGCCCAGATTCCGCAACGGAGTCAGAGGGTGTTTCCCGGACGGGACAGAATGTGACCGGTCGGCCCGCTCAGCCTGTGCCACGGCCCGGACTGGTAGACGTCGAAGTCTTGGCCGGAGTCGTTGAACCCGAGCACCGTGGCGCCGAAGGCCGCGCCAGTGACCATGTCGAACGACGTCGTACTCCCCCAGATCCGTGCCCTCACCGTACTGACCACGGCCCCACCGGGGTTGGCCGGGAGCGCTTGTTCGACGGCGCTCATGCCTTCGCGCGCCGCGGCGTCGACGTCCCCAGAACTCATGGTTCCCACGTGGCTCCATCCGGAGGCCGGAGGAATGATCCCGGACCAGGCTGCGTGAACCGTGACCGGCGGAATGTCGAGAGCGCCGTCGGTCTTCTCGATCCTGGCCAGTCGGTCCAGGAGCGCCGCGGACTCGACGGTCACGTCGGCCTCGGATGCAACGTCCAAGTGGATCGCTCGCATGCCCAGGACGGTGGGGATCTGTTCAAGGAGCGTTTCGGCGCTCATGACCGGGACCCACACCCCCAACACGTTGCCGCGTGCTTGCAGCCGGACGGCCGCGCCGGAGTCGATCGACCTGACGCGGGATATCAGGGTTGCGAGATCCTTGGCCTGCCCGAGGTCGGCAAACTGGAGGGCGGTCGGAGATGGAGAAACGGTCATGAGTCCACGATCGATAGGGGGCGTTTGTTCCATTATGTCCTCGTCCCCTGCCCGCGCCGGATTCCGAGACGCCGCTTTGCACCTTGTGACACGTCGTTGATCGAGCTCTAAGATCGTGGAGTGAGCACTTTCCAGGATTCCCAGTTTCCGTCCGAGAACGATGATCCCACCGATTCCTTGGTCAGGATGCTCGACGTCGAGCCGAGCACTCCGTTGCGAACCACGGAGGACATCTTCGTGGGACACACGCTGGCTCCGGAAACCCCGCGCGTCTTCGGCGGCCAAGTCTTCGCGCAGTCCGCCATGGCGGCCAGTCGCACCGTCGACGACGACCGGCCGATCCACTCGATGCACGGCTGTTTCCTTCGTCCGGGGGACGTCACCCAGCCGATCGTCTTCGGCGTCGAGAGAATGCGCGACGGTCGGTCTTTCTCGGCACGACGGATCCACGCGTATCAGGAGGGTCAGGTCATCCTCTCCTCGATTGCTTCATTCCAGACTCCCGCCGAAGGGCTCGAGCATCACGAACCGATGCCCGACGACGTTCCCGACCCGGATACTCTCCCGAGTCCCGAGCAGCTCTGGGGTCACGTCGACCATCCGCTGGCGCAGCGAGTCGTTCACGGCAGGCCGTTCGAGATCCGATACGTCACGGAACCCATTTACCTCAAACCCTCGGAGTCCCGGGAGCCGGTCAATGCGGTGTGGTTCAGAACCCATCGGAAGCTCCCGGATGATCCCGTGGTGCACCGAGCCGCCATCGCTTACGCCTCCGATTACACCCCGATGGACCCGATTCTCCGGCGGCACGGCATGGCCTGGATCGATCCCCACCTGACGATGGCTTCTTTGGACCACGCCATCTGGTGGCATCGGGACGCGCGCGCCGACGATTGGCTCCTTTACACCCAGGCGTCCCCCAATGCGTCGAGCTCTCGGGGACTGGCCTGTGGAAGGATCTTCGACCGGCACGGGGCCCTGGTCGCCACGACCATACAGGAGGCAATGGTCCGAGTTCGGCCCGGCGCGGACCGCACCTGACTCGGGCCGGATCGCGCGTCCCCCCGATCAGCACACACGACGACGGCCGCTCCCCCTCTCGGGTGAGCGGCCGTCGTCGTGGTGTCCTGCGGGTCAGTCGCGGGTCAACCGGCGGTGGGTGAGACGATGCGGGCGGGCCGCTTCGGGGCCCATCCGCTCGACCTTGTTCTCTTCGTATGCTTCGAAGTTCCCCTCGAACCAGTACCACTTGTCGGGCTCTTCCTCGGTGCCTTCCCAAGCGAGAATGTGGGTCGCGACGCGGTCCAGGAACCAGCGGTCGTGCGAGACCACCACGGCACAACCCGGGAAGTCGAGCAGCGCGTTCTCGAGCGACGCAAGGGTTTCGACGTCGAGGTCGTTGGTCGGCTCGTCCAGGAGCAGCAGGTTGCCGCCCTGCTTGAGGGTCAGAGCCAGGTTCAGACGGTTGCGTTCACCACCGGAGAGCACTCCGGCCTTCTTCTGCTGATCCGGTCCCTTGAAACCGAAGGCCGACACGTAGGCTCGTGAGGGCATTTCGACCTGACCGACCTGGATGAAGTCGAGTCCGTCGGAAACGACCTCCCAGAGCGACTTCTCGGAATCGATGTTGGCGCGGTTCTGGTCCACGTAGGAGATCTTGACGGATTCACCGATCTTGAGGTCCCCGCCGTCCAGCGGTTCCATGCCCACGATGGTCTTGAACAGTGTCGACTTGCCGACGCCGTTCGGCCCGATCACGCCCACGATGCCGTTGCGAGGCAAGGAGAAGGACAGGTCCTTGATCAGGCTTCTGTCGCCGAAACCCTTCTGGAGGTTGTCCGCCTCGATCACGAGATTGCCCAGTCGGGGTCCCGGCGGGATCTGGATTTCCTCGAAGTCCAGCTTCCTGGTCTTCTCCGCCTCGGCGGCCATTTCCTCGTACCGGGCCAAACGAGCCTTCGACTTGGTCTGACGGCCCTTGGAGTTGGAACGGACCCAGTCCAGTTCGTCTGCCAGTCGTTTGGCGAGCTTGGCGTCTTTCCTGCCCTGGACCTCCATGCGCTTGCGCTTGGTCTCCAAGTAGGTCGAGTAGTTGCCTTCATACCCGTAGAGGCGGCCCCGCTCGACCTCGCAGATCCATTCGGCGACGTGGTCGAGGAAATAGCGGTCGTGGGTCACTGCCAGAACGGCACCCTCGTAGTTGGAAAGGTGCTGTTCGAGCCAGAGGACCGACTCGGCGTCGAGGTGGTTGGTCGGCTCGTCGAGGAGCAGGAGATCGGGCTTCTGCAGCAACAGCTTGCAGAGGGCAACTCGGCGACGCTCACCACCGGAGAGGGTAGCGATTTCCGCGTCACCGGGCGGGCAGCGGAGGGCGTCCATGGCCTGTTCCAGCTGGCTGTCCAGGTCCCAGGCATTGGCCGCATCGATGTCGCCCTGCAACTTGCCCATTTCTTCCATGAGCGCGTCGAAGTCGGCATCCGGGTTCGCCATCTCTTCGGAGATCTGGTTGTAGCGGTCCAGCTTCTCCTTGATCTCGCCGACGCCTTCCTCGACGTTGCCGAGCACCGTCTTCTCCTCGTTCAGGGGCGGCTCCTGCAACAGGATGCCCACTGAATAGCCGGGGCTCAGGCGCGCTTCGCCGTTGGACGGCTCGTCCAGGCCGGCCATGATCTTGAGGATGGTGGACTTACCGGCACCGTTCGGGCCGACGACGCCGATCTTGGCGCCTGGGTAGAACGACATGGTGACGTCGTCCAGGATGACCTTGTCGCCCACCTTCTTGCGGGCTTTAGACATCGTGTAAATAAATTCAGCCATATGGCCAAGGCTACTATCTTTGCTTATTCCGTGTAGACGTGTCCGACCATGCAACGCCCCGAACCAAGAGTGGGAACTGTCACGACGGTCACCGTCCGATTCGGCCGCACGTCGACCATGCGACAGTTCTGGTGGTCCCTGATGGCGGCATCGACGTTATCGACGTCCAGACCCGTCGGTGTGATGTTCTGCCCCGTCTCGATGCCCGTTGCGTCCCAACCCATGCCGATCAGGGCCTCGCGTACACGGGATTCCGTGACGTCTCCTTCCGCGACGGCCGCGGAGACGGCGCTCTCGATGGCTGATGTGTCCTGATGCCCAGCTTCCTGCCTCGCGGTGTGGGCTGAGGCATCCGCGTTGCTGTTGGCAGGCTCGGAGACCGGCGCGTGGCACCCGGCGAGGAAACTCATCGCCCCCACAGAGACGGAAATCCTCATCACCGCACGTTGCCACCGGCCACGAACCCCACCCACGAATCCCCCTCGGGTCACTGTCTGCAGAATCTCCGGCCCGCGGCGCGCTCAAGGGCCTGTGGGCGGCAATTATATCTTCGCCGACCGCCCTGGATCGGGCCCACTCCCTTCGACCGAGCCACGGTTGGTGGAACGGTCTGGGTTCATTGGTCCGAGGAGGCCGATTCCTCGCTGCCTCCCACGCCGGCGCCTTCGCACGCCAAACCGAGACATCGGATTCGCCCGTCAGACCAATGTCGTCCAGAGATTCCTGGCCCTCCGCCAGCGTGTCACCGGACGGGGCAATCCTCGGGTTGTCGTTGGTGGACAGGCCGTGCCTCTCGGCCGCCGCCTCCCACGAGTTCTCGGGGTCTGCACTCGCCGGAGACTTGATCTCCGTCCGTGTGCCGCGCTTCCCCGAACTCCGGGCATACGTGGCCGTGCCGAAGGCCAGATCGGGTCCGACAGATTGGGCCTCGATATCTACGCTCGTGCGTCTTTCCTGCTGGGCCGTGGTCCAATACCTGACCTTGAGCTTCCCGCGGACAAGGACAGGGTGCCCGACCTTGACGCTGGCCGCGACGTTGGTCGCCAGAGTCCGGAACGAGGTCACGGTGAACCAGTTGGTATGCCCTTCGGCCCAATCGCCCGTCCGGCCGTCGAACCACCGCGCCGTAGACGCCACCCGGAACGAGCAGACCGGTGTGCCATCAGGCAGTGTTCTCAGGTCCGGGATGGTCGCGACAAAGCCGCGTATTGTCAGGTGATCTGTCATTGCTTGTCCTCCGATCCTCGGCGTCGCGTCGACCGCGATCGCTCATGTCACCAACAGAGTGCCCCAGCCGGTCCCCTGGGCGCAGGGGCGAGAGGTGATAACCCGGCCTGCTGTGGATGCACGCCTCGACCGATCCGCGAAATCAGGCCTTGTGGATGAGTCGTGTACGTCATTCCCCTGCGCAGCCGACTCGACACTTTGGCAATTGGCCGGTGCCACTTCGCGCATTGAGTGAGCAATATGTGATCATCTTGCCCATTTCGGACAGATTGTGCTGTTTTGTAGCGTTTTCACCAGGCAAGCGATCCATCATTCGGCGCACAGGAGATCCATTGGCCCCCACCATCACTCGCGGAGCAACCCGAAACACCCACGCCCACGGCCCGGAGCCCACGAAGGTCTGCGCACAGCGCAACGGCGACCTCGAGTCGAAGCAGAGCCCTTCACGCGTCATCCTGGTACGCCCTCATCAGTTCACGCCCAATCCGCTCACGGAGACGGACAACAGATTCCAGAGCACACCCTCCGGCGATCCGGATCAGGTCGCCCAGGCCGCTTTCGACGAGGTCACGAATCTGGAGCGCACTCTGCATCGGGTAGGACTCGGCGTGACGGTCTTCGAGGATGCAACCGTCGAGACTCCCGACAGCGTGTTCCCCAACAACTGGTTCAGCACGCACGACGACGGAACCGTGGTCATCTACCCCATGCACGCACCCAACCGTCGGGCGGAGCGCAGAGAAGACATCGTGTCCCACCTCAACCGGTCGGGAGTGGTCACGCGAATCATCGATTACAGCTCCGCCGAAACGGACTGCATGTACCTCGAGGGCACGGGTGCCATGGTTCTGGACCACGTTCACCGGATGGCCTATGTATGCCGGTCCCACCGGGCATCACTGCCCGTTCTCGACAAGTTCTGCGACGACCTCGGTTTTCGAGCCCTGGTCTTCGACGCCGTGGATGCATTCGGTTCTCCCGTGTACCACACCAACGTGTTGATGTCGGTCGGCACGAACGTCGCGGTCATCGGCGCGGAGATGATCAGAGATGAGCAGCAGAGGGCCGAAGTCCTCGAAACGCTGCGGTCTACGGGCAGAGAAATCATCGACCTCCAGGAGTCCCAGATCCATGAATTCGCGGGCATTTGTCTCGAAGTTGTGGGAGCGGACGGCCCGACGATGATCATGTCCACGACCGCGGAGAAGGCCCTCACGCCCGATCAGCTGAATCGCATGTCCCGGTACGTCACCATCGAATCGGTAGATGTATCCACGATCGAGTCGGCGGGAGGCTCGGTTCGTTGCATGATCGCCGGCAACCATCTCGCGCCGCGGTCGTTGTGATCACAGGAATCGTTGTCCCGGTGCCCGATTTCGGGAACTGACCCGTGCGGCCCCCTGTCATTGATGAATTCCCGTTGGGCGGACATCCGGCGAGGAAATTGCAGGGGAACATTCAATATCACCTGACGATGCCATCCACAGAAAAACGGGATTAACGGCTCATCGCATTTGAGGGTGTAGGTGGTTCCTGAAGCCGCCGGTGTCGAGCAGCGATCGGGCTATGTAGTTCGTGAGGTTCCGGAATCCGAGGGCGGAGCCGCGGAGGTGTTCCAGGCGCCCGTTGATCGCCTCTGTTGGCCCGTTGGACGTGCCGGGCCGGTCGAAGAACGCGAGGATGTCGGCGGCGCGCTGCTTGAGCGTGCGGCCGAGCTTGCGGACCTCCACGAGCGCGGCGGGGACGCCGCTGGAGACGGAATCGATGACGGCTGTCATCAGCTTCTTCGCCGTCTTCCGATCGGGTTCGCGGTAGGCGGCGATCACGCGCTGGTAGATGCCCCAGGTCGCCTCGACCTCGACGTGCTCGGAGACCGCGAACAGTGCCTCGAGACGGGTCTGCTGCCGGTCAGTGAGCAGCTGCGCGCCGGTGTGGAGGATGCGGCGGGCCTTGTAGAGCGGATCGTTTTTGCGGCCCCGCCGGCCGTGCAGGCACTGCTGGACGCGACGACGGCAGGTGTCGAGGGCGTCGCCGGCGAGGCGGACGACGTGGAACGGGTCCATCACCGCCTGCGCGTCCGGGAGCTCCTCGCTGACGGCGGTCTTGAAGCCGGTGAACCCGTCCATCGCGACGACCTCGACACCATCGCGCCAGTCCTGCGGGCGTGCGGCGAGCCAGGTCTTGAACACGGCTTTCGAGCGACCCTCGATCATGTCCAGCAGACGGGCGGGGCCGGTCTTGTCGCGGTTCGGGGTGAGGTCGATGATGACGGTGACGTACTTGTCGCCGACTCTCGTGTGGCGCCAGACGTGCTCGTCGACGCCGATCACGGCGACGCCGTCGAACCGGGCGGGATCGTCGATCAGCACTCGACGCCCTTCAGCGAGGACCGCGTTGTTCGCCGTGTGCCAACCGACACCGAGTCCGGCGGCGACGCGGGCGACGGTGAGGTGGTCGATCACGAGCGCTTCCAACGCCCACCGCATCCCGCTACGGGACAGCTTGGCTCGCTCGGGCGCCGCTGCCGTGAGGTCCTCACGCCAGGACCGTCCGCATCCCGAGCACTTGTAGCGGCGGACCCGGACCAGCAGCGTCGTCGGGCGATGACCGAACGGCTCGTGGGCGAGACGCCGCGTGTCCGTCCCGCGCGAGAGCGCCTGGCTACCGCATCCCCGGCACCACGGATCCGGCTCGGCGACGCGGCACTCGATCACCGCGCGATCCGGCTCAAAAAGCTGACCGGTGGCCACGAGGCCGAGCTCGTCGAGATGGCAGAACACGGTCAGATCAGGGGTCGCGAAGGTAGCGTGGTGCACGTCGAGGTCTTCCGGCAGATGGGCAGTGTGAGAACTTCCATCATCGGAAGGCCTCGACCCTCATCCGGCGGCCGACGCGCTCAGCCACCTACCCCCTCAACTGCGAAGAGCCGGCAAAGGGTGGCCGCAACAGCGGTAGCCAGACCAGCTGAATCACCATGAGCTGGTAGGCCGATGGACGGGCATATATCCGCAAATGCAATGGTTTGTGCCCGCCATCGGCCCCTTCCGTCAACCGTGACCGTCCTATCCTGTTTCACCTTCACAGGTAGTCCCGGTCGAGCGGACTCGGTTGCTTATGGTTTCACCTTCGCACAGCCCACGGGCCAGGCGGTGAAGCGCCCAAGGAACGGGACCTCACCACCCAACGACCGGGAGGTGGTGGAGAGGAGGCAATCATGGTGGCAATACGCGACATCATGACCCCTGATGCCCAGTGCATCGGGGAATCGGACACCCTGACCGATGCAGCACGTTTATTGCGTGATCTGCGCGTTGGTGCCGTGCCAATCTGTGGCAACGACAATCGCCTCAAGGGAATGGTGACCGACCGTGATATCACGGTCCGATGCACCGCCGAAGGAGGCAACCCCAGCGAGGTCACTGCTGGAGAGCTCGGTGAATCGAAGCTCGTGACCGTCGGAGCAGACGACAGCATCGAAGAAGCCATCCGGACCATGAGCGAGCACAAGGTACGCCGGCTTCCAGCCATCGACGGACATGACTTGGTCGGAATGGTCACTCAAGCCGATGTTGCTCGCAACTGCACCGAGGATCTCGCCGGAGAACTGATCGAGTTCATTTCGGACGCGGACGTGACGTGAGTCAAGAGACCCGGTTCAGGTGTGTTCTTCGACTGAATCCGCTGGCACATGAAATCTACCGGTCTTCGACAAGGGTTGAAGCACACGGTGGCAAGAAGAAGGAACCCAATCCGTAGCGAAAGAGGTATCACGATGGCTGACAAGAACAATCCCGGACAGTTCGGAAACCGCAACGACACCGAAGAGTAAGCCCACAAGGGCGGCGAGCAGAGTTCGGGCAGCTTCGACGAAAAGAATGCTGCCGATCCGCACGAAGCCGGTCAGGAGGGGGCCCAAGCCCAGTCCACAGAGGACAAGGCAAAAGGCGGCCGCCACAGCGGCAACGGGTCCAGCTGAGTCCTCCTGCTCCTAGCTGGCAGATCGGGTCGGCGGAGTTGTTGCGCTTGAGAATTCCCGCAACACACTCCCCGGCCCGATCCTTTTAACCACATCGTGCGCGACAGGAGGCAGGACGTGGTGAGGCTGCTGCTTCCGGTGGGGCAAAAGGAGCCACCATGGTTTATGAGACACAACCGATCAGTGCAACGTTACTGACAATCCCACCAAGGTACGTCCACCATGAACGTCAGTGGGCCAGCCAAATTTGCGCCCGACGGGGATGGCGATTCTGCGCGGCCACCGGTGAGATTTGCGACGGACAAGGCGAACTGTTGGCTGATGGGTTAGATATTTTGACCGCTTCCCTGGTGACCCTGGGGTGGATCGTTCCCCGTGAGGAAGGTGAGACCACGGCTGGTATCGTGTGGCGCCTGATCCCGGCTGAAAGCGGGGCAGCCAAAGCCGAGATAGTCCGTGTTATGGGCAAGGCAAACAGCGACCCCAAGGGGTAGAACGGCCATCACCGCACATGCTCAGCTGCTTCTGGGACCACCGGCCGGGCGAGAAACGAAACTGCCTGAACAGGTCTCAGGGACCAAGCAGGCGTTCCGGCATGAGCCCTCCGGCCGACCAGAAGATCCCTTGCACCAAGACCGGATTCCCGCAGTTCTCTTCCACGAGTCTCAGAAGGCTTGTCTCATTTTCTTCGTATGCAAGCTTGCGGGCGGTCAGCGAATTGGGCTTTATAAGAAACTCCGAACAAGGCTTAGTTCGGTTCTCCCTCGGAGGCCGGTGGCAACCACCTTGCCCGGTTGTTGTGGGGCAGATCGTTGGCGGCCGAATCACAGAGCGCGCAGCGAGGCAAAGGCGCGGTGCAAGCGTAGGCCGGGTGATGGAGATGGGCAAGACGCCCGTGTGGTGGCATACGAAAGGCCCGCTCGAAGATGTTCCCGGCGAGGCTCTTCTCGGTCAATGGTGTGCAGAACGGTGTGCAGATCGTCCCGAAAACCGTTTGCGTATCAAGATGTGCAGCAGGTTGTTCGCTGATTTTCCGCGGTTTCTATTGGTGCCCCAGGAGGGAGTCGAACCCCCGACCAAGAGATTAGAAGGCTCCTGCTCTATCCACTGAGCTACTGAGGCTTGGCCATCGCGACCTCGTACAGACTACCGCGAGATGGCCTCGGCTCTCCACTTCCGGAAGCTACACGATCGTGCCGATCCGTCGAGACCGCCTGAAGACACGGCGCGTGGAGGGGTCGATGAACATGATGTACAGCCCGTACAGCAGTGCCACCACGGCCGCCACGAGTCGGCCCATGTTGATGTCGAGGCTCAAGTACGGGAAAACATCCAACTGGTCGGATACGGCCCACATCATGAAGAAGAGCGTGGTCAGCAGGAAGAAGTCCACGTGCCAGTCCGAACGGATCCCCGTGGCGGCAAAGAACGGGATCAACCAGACCACATACCAGGCCTGAATCATCGGGTTCAGGATGACGACGAGGGTCAGTGCGATGGTCAACCGCCGGATCAGCTTTTCGTCCCGGCCGAGGAATGCGAGCACCGCGGCACCCAGGACACCTGCCATCTGGCCAACCTTCTGGACCAGGGATTGCAAGTCGCCACCGGGCAGCCCCAGCGAATCGCCCCACAACCGCATCAGGAAACCCGCCAGTCCGACGGGGGCGTACCAGATCCAGACGCCGCCCGTCGTCGTCAGCGCTCCGACCCAGTCGAAACCGAAACCGTTCGCAAGCCCCATGAGCCACAGTTCGAGCAGGGCCACCCCGGCGGTCAGGAACCAGAAAAGGAAGCGACGGGGCCAGGAGGCCCCGCGGCCCGCCCACAGCAGGCCGACGAACGGAAGGATGAGCAAGGCAATCGGCTTGACCGCGACGGCCAATGTCGTGAGCGTAATCCCGCCGAGTCCCCCCGCCGTGGTGCGCCACCGGGCCGCCACGTAGACAGCGGCCATCATGAGGCCGATCATCAGGGCATCGTTGTGCGCCGAGACCACGAAGTGCACCAGAAACATGGGGTTGGCCAGGCACAGCCAGCAGGCCCGTGTGGGATTCACACCGTGCAATGTGGCGAGCTTGGGCAAGAAGTAAGCAATCAGCCCCACGCCGAGGAGCGCGACGAACCGAAAAAGGTAGAACCCGACGTCGGGCGAGTCGCCGGCGATCCCGACGACCACACCCTCGATCCAGAGGAAGACCGGGCCATACGGCGGTGGAGACTGGCTCCAGAGCTGGTCCGCGCCGTTCTGGAGAAAGTTGTTGACCGAGGAGACGCCCGACTCGTAGGGGTTGAGTCCTGACTGGTACACGCGCCCTTGGGCGAAGTACGAATAGACGTCCCGACTGAACAGCGGTATGGCCGCCATCAGTGGGACGGACCAGGAAATGATCGCGGCCGTGACCCACTTCTTCGCGGATTTGCTGGCCCAGTCAACCTTCTGGCTCAAACGCATCCACTCGCGGGTAAGAGCCATCGCGCCGATCGAAGTCACGATGATGCACACGACGACGGCACCATCCGTGTACCTCAGCGAAATAATCCACGGGTGCAACCGCAGGGAGGAGATGGGCGCGAGCCACCCGATGCCGAAAGACCCGAACATCAGCAGAAGAGAACCGATCGTGCCCATGATGACGGTCCTGAGCGGGCTTCGTTGCACGAACCGAGGTTCCCGGTTGCGCCGTTTCCGAAGCATCGCGCTGTGGCTCAAGCTTCCCCCTTTGTGCTGTGGTCTCGTGCCGGAAGTCCGCCGGAACTCGGGCAAGACTTCGATCGATTTTACAGGTCCCGCACTGACGGCGCGGACGCTTAGGCACGATCGAAGCGGGGAGGTAGGTTGGGAGAGTGTCAAAAACGAATGAACGCATAGTATGGATCGACTGCGAGATGACGGGTCTCGACCTGGAGCGGGACGCTCTGATCGAAGTCGCGGTTCTGATCACCGATGCCGAGCTCACCATTCTGGACGAGGGTCTCGATGTGCTCATCAGGCCCGAGCCGGAGGCATTGGAGCAGATGAACGATTTCGTGAGGGATATGCACACGACGTCGGGACTGCTCGAGGAGCTCGATCAGGGGCTGACCATGGAGGAAGCCGAACACCAGGTGCTCGAACACATTCGCAAGCACGTCCCGGATGCCGGCAAGGCCCAGCTGGGCGGCAATTCCATCGGCACCGACAAGACATTCCTCTCACGGGACATGCCCAAGGTCATCGAGCACCTGCACTATCGGGTGATTGATGTATCGACCATCAAGGAGTTGTCCCGCCGCTGGTACCCGCGTGCTTACTACCAGGCGCCGGCCAAGACGGGGAACCATCGCGCCCTGGGAGACATCAAGGACTCGATCGTCGAGCTCCAGTACTACCGGGAAGCAATTTTCGTTCCCCAACCGGGACCGAGTTCCGACGACGCCCGCGAGATCTCGCGCCGCTTCTCTCCCGACCGGGCGGAGGATTGAGCTCGGCCCCGCGGGTGTGAGAGTTCTCACTGAGGTCTCACTGCTTCGGATTGGCACCCCTGGCGGGGCTCATGTAAGCTCTAATTCGTTGTCCGATTGCTGATCGGGCACCGATTCTTGGTGGGCGTAGCTCAGTCGGCAGAGCGCCTGGTTGTGGTCCAGGAGGTCGCGGGTTCAAACCCCGTCGCTCACCCCAGATAAGCGAGGTGTGTACCCACCGCTGGTCATCCAGTGAGGGTTCGCACCTCGTTTTTTGTTTCCGGGCCGCCTCTTCCGTGACCCGGGCTTCAGTCCTCGTCCGACCCGCCCAAACCCCTTGCTTCCAGGGCGTCGCCGACCTGGTCTGCGTGCTGCAGAGTAAGCACCAGGACGGGCATGACCCATGCCCACGGTGCGATCCGCACTCCCCTGGCCTTCTGCGCGTCCTTGACCTCCTTGACGATCGCTCCGAGCTGGTTGACGGACGTCAATGTCAGAGCCATGGCGAGGCCAATGCGTTCCGGGTTCACACCAAAACGTCGAAATGGCCCCAGGACTCGTTCGCAGGTTTCGATCATCCCCTGGACCGGCGTGGTTCGGGTGACGACCTGGGCCAGCAAAATAATCGCCAGGACCCGCACGGTGTTGCGGACGGCGTCGATCGGTTCGAGGAATATCGCCTGGGTCACCGCCAGGAAAACAAGGATCAGCAGGAGTCCGCGCAGATCCTTGAACAACAACCGCATTCCGAGCCCCGCAAGCGCGTATGCAACGGGCGCGATGACCAGACACACGCCGATCGTCCACCACGTCGCCGGTGCAAAGGAGAGCCCGAGGGCGACGAGTGCGAAGGACACAAGCTTGCCGCCCACGGGCATCCTGTGAACGGGGCTGTTTCCCGGAGAGTAGAGGGAGATCACGCCAGAATCCGTTCGTAGCAATCAATCACGTGCGCCGGGTCGCCCTGTTCCGCAAGCGAGCCATCGGCGATCAGCACTGCCTGATCACAGTGTCTGGCCAAGTCGAGGTCATGCGTCACGAGGAGCACCTGCGGGGCCGCCGGTTCGAGCAATCGCCGCGCGATGATGCGTCGATGCCGTGCATCCAACAGACTGGTTGGCTCGTCAGCGATGACCAGATCGGGTTCGCCGACCAGCACGGAGCACAAAGCCAGACGCTGCATCTGGCCGCTCGAGAGCGCATGGCACGGGCGGTCCGCCAGATCTTCGAGCTCGTGTTCTCGGATGGCTTCTTCGACTCTCGCCGAGATCTCCTCTCGGGACAGTTTTCTTCCGCGAAGCGTCAGGGCGATGTCTTCGCGCACCGTGGGCATGATGGTCTGCGCCCCGGGGTTTGCGAACACAAATCCTACGGCGCGCCGCAGCCGCTTGGCCTGCCCCACGGTGTCGATTCCGTTGACGGCGACCTTTCCGGCGGTCGGCTGCACGAGCCCGGCGATGGCTTTGGTCAGCGTGGATTTCCCGGAACCGTTCTCCCCGATGATGGCGATGCGGGGCGCGTCGAGGTTGGCCGTGAACGAGTCGAGCAGGAGGGTCCGCCCCTCCGGGTCGTCAACTTCGACCGTCAGGTTGTCGATGGTGATGCTCATGCGTTGTACTCCAAGATCATGGTGGCGCCCATACCCCCTCCAATGGCACATGTCGTGAGCCCTCGGGCTCCCGGCCCTGCTTCCGAGAGCCGATTCATGAGAGTGCCCAGGGCGATGGCGCCCGAGGCACCCCAGGGGTGGCCCAGGGCGATCGCCCCTCCGCGTGCGTTGACGCGCGGGTCGATGGCATCGTCTGTTGCGAGGTGAAAGGGCTCGAGAAAGGCGATGACCTGGGCGGCGAACGCCTCGACGACCTCAATGACGTCCATGTCGTCCATCGCGAGCCCTGCATGGGCAAGGGCCTGCTGAGTGGCCTCGACCGGGGCGAGGCCCGGGACCGCTGGGTCGCCGCCGGTCAGGGTCGACGCGATGATGCGCCAATGCGGTCCGTCCGTCGATTCCAGGGGAGCGACGACGACGCCCGCGGCCCCATCCGAGATGCGTGCCGTCGTTCCCGGTGTCACGGTGGCGTTCTCCACGTCGATGATGGGTGAAAACCTCCTCAGTCTTTCTGAGGTCAGTCGTCGCGGACCGTCGTCGACGACTCGGGCGGCCCGATCGTTCCCCACCATCCGACTCGTTTCCGCCCATCGATGGTGCTCCGAAGCCAGGGCGAGTCGGTGACTCCGAACGGCGTAGCCTTCTTGCCTTTCCCGGGAGATCCTCGTGATGCGGGCCAGAGCGTCGGCCGCCTCGATCATGTCCGGGTCGGGAAACCCCTGAGGTGCGAAGGGGGCCCGGTCGAAGGGCACGCCGTTGTAGGAACGTGTGGGCGCCGTCGAGGCCGATTCGGCCCCGCCCGCAAAGATCGTGGTGCCGGTTGCGGCGACCTGGTGGGCGGCCTGCTGCACGGCCGCCAGTCCCGAGCCGCATTGGACGTCTATCCCCCACCCGACGCAGCTTCCTCCGAAACCTGCCGCAAGGGCCGCATTGCGTCCCAGGTTCCCGCCCGGACCGGTGCAGTTGCCGAGCATGACGCCGTCGGGGGCCCGCCCCCAGTCCGTCGCCAGGTCAGCAAGGACCGTGGCCGCGAGTTCTTCGACGCGGTAGTGGGCCAGGGCTCGCGAGCGGGCGGTGATAGGGGTTCGGCGGGTCGCGGTCAGCGCTGCGTGGGGCATGGTGTTCCTGGGGCGAGTCTGGGGAGTCTCATCGGAGTGCCTCGAATTCTTCGGGCGTCGGTCTGCGTATCTTGCCGGAACCGGTACGTGGCAATCGGGTTGTCGTCTTCCACCGGCGCGGAATGTGTGCGGGGGTCAGTTGCGATCTGGCGATGCTCTTGACGCGTTCCAGAACCTGTGCGGTGTCCCCGCCGTCGGTTTCGAGGGCGGCGGCGACGAGTTGACCGGCACGTTCGTCCGGAACGCCGATCACGGTTGCGGCGTGCACCCCATGGACCGACGCGAGGACTTCCTCGATGTCGTTGGGGAGGACGGTGGCGCCAGCCGTCTGTATCGCGTCGTCGCTCCGGCCGCGGAGACTCAGCCGGGCATCTGCTATGACAGCACGGTCCCCGACCGTGGCCCAGGCTCCTCGGACTCGATAGGCGCCGCCGGTACCGAGCACGGCCACTGCCCGCTGGTCAGTTCTCGCCCAGAGGACGCCGTCCCGGGTCTGCAGGTCCACACCCGGGAAAGCTCGCAGGCCGTCGCCGTCGTCGATCGCTACCATGGACAGCTCGGCAGCCCCGAAGTACCCCAACACCCGGATGCCGCGGTGTTCTGCCCGGTGGCGCAATTGCTGGGGCAACCGGTCTCCTCCCACGAACGCCACCCGCATTGGGCTGGGGTGTCCGGCATCGAACAGATCAAGGAGGTCACGCAGGTGCCACGGCGTCCCGTGGAGGATCGTGGCGCTCGCGATATCTCCAGGTCCCATGCGGTGCTTCACCGGCGTATTGAAGGGGATTCCGCTATGAGCCGCGTGGGAGGCGGCGTAGGAGGCCATGGACGACACCGGGTGGGCCGCGATCAGCATGGTGTCCGCTGAGGTCAGCTCGCCCCACTCATCCAGGAACGGATAGGAAATGTCCCACGATTGCTGGGTTCTCAGGATGATCCGTGGACGCCCGGTGCTTCCTGACGTCAATGCCGCCCATTCCGCCTCGTCGGGGACGATCGCACCAGTCGCGTGCTCGACGACGCCGCGCCACTGGTCTTCGCTCCAACGCTCGTCTCCGATCAACGGGATGTCGCCTGCGCGTCGAACAGCGAGGGCTTCGCGCAGCACCCGTTCGTGGTCCCGGTCTCGGAGCGGCCGGACGCGGCCGGCGAGGACAGGTTCTGGCCGGTGCGTCACTGGTGGAAGGCTCTCGGGTAGGCCTTCCACAGCCCCATGGTCACGATGCTCGCGATGACGGCCTTGATCAGGTCTCCGGGCAGGAAGAGCAGTGAGGCAGTGAACGTCTGGCCGAGCGACATCCCTGTCACCGCTGCTTGGACAGGGATTCCGATGACGTAGAGAGTGATCATTCCGCCGAGGACGCACCCGGCGAATGCTTTCAACCGGGTCGGTCGCCCCGACCCCGATCGAACAACGAGACCGACGACCGCCGCTCCCACGACCCAGGCGATCATGTACCCCGCGCTCGGGCCCACGAACACACCCAGTCCCCCGCGCCCCCCGGAGAGCAGAGGCAAGCCCATCGCAACGAGGGCCAGGAACAGGATCATCGACAGGGCTCCCCTGCGCGCCCCGAGAACCGCGCCGGCCAGCATGACTCCGAGGGTCTGCGCCGTAATCGGCACGAGCCCGGGCAAGGGGATATTTCCCGGCAACCCCAGGACGGCGACCAATGCCGCGAAAACCGCAATATAAGCGATCGAGTGCGCTACCGACGTCGATTGCACGGTCGCGGCCGGGCGGGTCCCTCCGGGTACTGAATTCACTGTCTCCTCCATTGTCGTGCGCGGTCTGCTCGGATCGCCGGATGTCCGGGGCACCGATGACCGTCGCGTGATTTTGAACAGTGTTCAGGTTATCGGATAGCACCAGGCTCTGCCGCATCGGACGGCGGCAACCGAGTCAGCTGTCCGATTCCAGCATGAAGGGATCGCCGGTGGGCGCCTTGGCATCGCGGTTCTCGACCGTGATCCCGAAGGCCGCAACGGAGCTCAGGTCCTGGTCCGTCATGGTCGTCAGGTCACCGCCCCCGTTCTGTCCCTCTCCGTTCGTGCCGCCCGAGATCGACCCCGATCCGACCACGTTGTGGTCCTTGTCCAGGAGCCAGAGCATGTAGACCTTGCCCTCCGGCAACGACGGCATGTCCGACGTCGAGACCCCAGCCATGTTGTGGGACGCGGAATACATCACGGAGATATTCGCCCCGTCCATGTTTCCCTTGGCCAGGGAGACGTCCGACGCCGATGAGATCTGGTCCAGAATCGATGGCGACTCGGTCTTCGACCCGGATTCGGACTCGGCCGCAGAAAGTGCGGACCGCGTTTCATCCGCCTGGCGCTTCTGGTCCACCCCCCACACACCGGCCACAACGGCCAGCACCGCGCAAGCAGCGGCAACGGTCACGGGCACCATGCCCCAGCGTCGTCGGGCCCGGCTGCGGGCGCCGGATGCGGGCGCTTTCGAACTCCCAGCAGGTTCGGGTGGGACGGAGGGGTCGACCTGTTCTGTCTGGGCAACCTGCCGCATGAGATTTTCTTTGAGGCGCGCAGGCGGCTCTTCGGGAGCGACCGCCTTCCCCAAGCGGGCCCCTACCAGTGCCCATTCCGCGGCGAGATCTTTTTCGGCCCGGCCGGCCCGAGCCTCGAATCGTTCGTTCTCCTCGGGATCGAGTGCATGGAGGGAGTACGCAGCTGCGTCGTCCACGGCGTTCTCATCCGATTTCATACTCGCCTCCCAACTCTGACCGCAGTCGCATGAGACCAAGCCTCATCCTTGTTTTGACGGTGCCCAGCGGGACACCCAGGGCCTGCGCAATCCGACTCTGTGACAGCCCGCCAAAATATGCCAGGGTTACGACCTCAACCTGAGATTCAGGAACCCTGGACAAAGCCGCATGCACCGAGGCGTTGTCGAGACCTTGCTGAACCGTCGACTCCACGTGCTCGTAGGCTTCCTCGAACTCGGCTGCCCCCATCCGCATGTCCCGCTCCGATGCCGACTGAGCAGCTCGGACACGGTCGACGGCACGACGGTGGGCGATCACGGTAACCCAGGATCCCACTGCCCCTCGCGTGGAATCGTATTGGGGCGCCTTTTGCCAGACTTCGAGAAACACTTCCTGGGTCACTTCCTCGGCGTGCGCGACGTTGCGGAGAATCCGCTGAACGAGGCCGTAAATCCGAGGAACCAGGGCATCGTAGAGCTGCTCAAAACAGTTCTGGTTGCCGTTCGAGGCGCATTCCATGAGGTTCTGGAGCAACTCGTGCTCGTCGCGCGCTTCGCGAACCGCTCGCGCGACGTCCGGGTCGCGGGAGTTCCCCTCGGCGACCCCAAACCTTCGGGACATAACCACCATTGCCATTCCGCCGACGTCGAAGTCGGCACCGGGCTGACCCGGGTCCGACGGCTGCCCTGCTTCAGAATCATCACGCGCCAGATTTTCCGGCGGTGACAGGGCCGCAGCAAGCGATCCTCCGTAGAAGTCGCACTGCTGGTCACCGACTGTTGTCTTTCGTCATCCTAGTAGCACGCGTTCACGTTGCGTCGAATCGCTTCGTTCGCGGTGAGTCGATGTCCGGAGATTCCCGATACGGTGGTGCGTGTATTCCGCTCGAACCGCCCAGGAGGCCACATGTCCGTTCGCCCGATTGTCATTACCGGCGACCCCGTTCTGCACAGCCCGACGCGGCCCGTCACCGACTTCGACGACGAACTGCGAGGTCTCATCGCAGACATGTACGAGACCATGGACGCGGCCCACGGCGTCGGGCTTGCGGCGACACAGGTCGGCGTGCCGTTGCGCCTTTTCACCTTCGTCCACGAGAACGACGACGACGCGCCCAACCGCGGGGTCCTCGTCAACCCTCGGCTGACCCTCGGAAAGATCTCCGAGGTCGAGCCGGACAAGGAGGATGAGGCTGAGGGCTGCCTGTCGGTGCCCGGACTTGCCTACCCGCTCAAGCGGGCGGATTGGGCCAAGGTCAGCGCGCAGGACGAATTCGGACGCCCGATCGAATTCGAGGCCACCGGATGGTTCGCGCGCGTCATGCAGCACGAGACCGACCACCTTGACGGCAAGCTCTACGTCGACCGGCTCAACGCCCGTTGGGCGAAAAAGGCGAGGAAGGCGATCAAGAAGGAAGGCTGGGGCAAGCCCGATCTGACGTGGATGCCCGGGGTCGACGAGGATCCCTTCGGACATTCGGACGAAGAGTAGACCTCAAGTTCAGCTTGATTGATCCGGTCGGATGATCAGCCGTCGGAGGGGGCCACGAGCGTCAGCGAATGGCCTTTGGTCCCGTCCGACTCAAGTTCAACCTGCCAATGAGGTCTAAGGATTTCGACGACGTCGTCGACGGACTGTGGCTCAACTTCGGCCTCCAGGAGAATTCGAGCTACCTCGCCCCGGTAATGTTTGGCCATGTGGGAGACCACCTGTCGCTTGCCGTTGAGCTCGCGCTCGACCCTGATCCCCACGGTTCTCTCGGCGGGGGCTTTCCACGCCGCGGCATAGCTCGAGGACCTGCAGTCCACGATCACCTGTCCGGAACCATGCGCATCCAGGACCGGACCGAGCTCAGCCTTCCACCACGCAGCGAGCGTACCCGCGGGCGCAACCTTGGCACCCATGGACAGTCGGTACGCGGGGATGAAGTCAGCGGGGGTCACGGCGCCCCAGAGTGCGGAGATGATCACGACACGGGTCCGGGCGCGCTCTTGGGCCTTCGGGCTCAGGTGCGGGTGGTCGAGAGCATCGAACAAGACCCCCGTGTAGACCTCGAGCGCCGGCGCCGTCGGCTCCCGGAGCAATCGTGTGTTTCGCTCAACTTCCGCCGCCAGGCTGGGGCCCGTCTTCAGGAGGTCACCTGCATCCTCCCCCGAACTCACCTCGATCAACCGGTCAAGCATGGCTTCACGGGCCTCGGTGAGCTGCGGAAAGCTCATATCGGACAGATCGACGCTCGGCCCGACACTGGGCGCCGTCTTGGACTCGGAGGGAGGAAGCAGAATCAACATCCTTACCAGTGTAGGATTGATCCCCGGACGGGTCGGTCGAGACGATCGCGTGGCGTGTTCGACGCCCCGAGGAAAGTCCGGGCTCCGCAGAGCAGGATGGTGGATAACGTCCACTCGGGGAAACCCGCAGGCCAGTGCCACAGAAAACAGACCGCTTGCTTCGGCAGGCAAGGGTGAAACGGTGGTGTAAGAGACCACCAGTTCCCGCGGCGACGCGGGAAGCTCGGTAAACCCCATTCGGAGCAAGGCCAGACAGAATGCGTGACGAGGGCTGCTCGCCCCAGGCATTCGGGTAGGCCGCTCGACCCCTCGGGCAACCAAGGGGCTAGATGGATGATCGTCACGGCGCGAGGTCAACCTCGCGTCGACAGAACCCGGCTTATGACCGGCCCGTCCGCCTCATCCCGCAGAAACCGGACCACGTCGGCTCCATGACAGGAATGCAGGCCGACGACTCTGCACGACCGGGAGCTGACGCCGAGGCAGCAGACCCAGAAACGGCCCCGTCCGGCCAGATTCAGTACTGCTTCATGGAGTACGGCATCCGCATCGAGTAGGCGCAATGAGTCTCCCACCCGCTCGTCCGGGGCGAGTGGGAGACTCTCACAGGTCGCGGGCGTATCCGTCGCCTTCCGGAGCGGTCGACGCCGATGCGGGTGCCTCACCCGTGGAGACCCGGAAGTCCCAGGGGTCAGTATTCAGGCTGCTCAGAAGGGTCTCGACCTCGAAGCCACGGGCAGCCAGATGGTCTCTGAGCATCTTGGCACCGGACGCCAACCACAGTTCCTCGCTCGCGAAGTGGGAGCAATCGATCAAGTACGGCGTGCCGCCGTCGAGCAGCGCCCGCTCCCGTGCCTCGGACGCCGGATGATGGCGCAGATCGGCCGTCACGAACACGTCGGCCCGGGAAGCCCGAACATCATCGAACAGAGAATCACCGGCTCCTCCGCACACCGCCACGCGCTTGACGGTTCCCTCCTTGGGCCCGGCGATTCGCAGACCGCCCGCCGTGGGCACAAGAGCCGTGGCCAGGCGCTGTGCCAGCTCCTCCAGAGTGATCTCTTCGGCGAGGTCCCCGACGCGGCCGATTCCTGTAAAAGCCTCAGCATCCCCGAGGGGCACGGATTCCGTGATGCCGCACGCACCCATGAGTGCATCCGATACTCCACCGATCATGCTGTCCGCGTTCGTGTGCGATGCCAAGAGACCGCAGCCGTTCTCGATGAGCGTGTGCACCACCGCGCCCTTGTCGTTCGAGGTCGGCAGGAATTTCGCTCCCCTGAGCAGGAGAGGGTGATGAGTGAGAAGCAATTGGCACTCCGATTCCACCGCCTCGCGCGCCGTAGCCTGTACGGCGTCGACCGCGAACAGAATCCTCCGAACCGGCTGATCCCCTCGGCCGCAGACGAGGCCGCTCGCATCCCACGGTTCGGCCAGGGCAACCGGCCACAATTCGTGGGCCGAACGGACGACGTCGTTCAAGCTGGGAGTAGTCATGCACCCAGTCTAGGACGTGGGTTGCGGCGCTCCAGGCACCCGCCGGACGCGGCAGGGCCCGGGTTGGAAGGGCTCCCCCAACAGCGAAAGACCATGACGAAGACGCTCCGCCGGGACCACAATGGGGCCCATGAAAGAATTCACCGTAGCCGCCGGATGCTTCTGGTGCCTGGATGCTGTCTACCAACGAACTCGCGGCATGGAATCCTCCGTCTGCGGGTATACGGGTGGCAACACCTTCGAGCCCACGTACGAGTCCGTGTGCACCGGCGAGACCGGGCATGCTGAGGCCATACGAGTCCGCTTCGTCGAAACCGTGGTCCCCGAAGACGTCATCATGGACATGTTCTTCACGACTCACGACCCGACGAGCCTCAACCGTCAGGGGTACGACGTCGGCACCCAGTACCGTTCGGCGCTGTTCTACAGCAACGAGGAAGAGAAAGAATTCTTCCACGCACAGATCGAACGGGCCCAGGCCATGTTCGACAAGCCCATTGTCACGACCCTTGAACCCCTCGGAACGTTCTACCCTGCCGAGGACATTCACCAGGACTTCGAACAGCGGAACCCTTACAACGGGTACTGCCAAGTGATCATCGACCCCAAACTCCGCAAGGCCCGGGAATATTACAAGATGTGGCTCAGGGACACCTGACCAGGCTCTCGCGGACTACCGTAGTGGCAGAACGGGTTGGAACGCCCGATTCCGCCGTTTACTCAGCTCTAGAAAGGCGACACCATGGCTAAAATCCTCGACAACGTCACCGAGGCCATTGGGGCGACCCCTCTGGTCAGGCTCAACCAACTGGACAAGGACCTTCCGGGCAACGTGGCCGTCAAGCTCGAGTTCTACAATCCCGCCAACTCCGTCAAGGACCGTATCGGCAAGGCGATTGTCGACGCGGCCGAGAAGTCCGGGCAGCTTCGTCCGGGAGGGACCATCGTCGAGGGAACTTCGGGCAACACCGGTATCGCCCTGGCCATGGTCGGCGCGGCACGCGGTTACAAGGTCGTTCTGACCATGCCGGAGACCATGTCGACCGAACGTCGCGTGATGTTGCGTGCCTACGGTGCGGAGATCGTGCTGACCCCGGGCGCCGAAGGCATGCGTGGCGCCGTCGACAAGGCGGCCGAGATCGTCGAGACCTCCGACAATGCCGTTCTCGCCCGCCAGTTCGAGAACGAGGCGAACCCCCAGGTCCACTACGACACCACCGGACCCGAGATCTGGGACGCCACCGACGGCGACGTCGACCTCTTCGTTGCCGGCATCGGAACCGGCGGAACCATCTCCGGAGCCGGAAAGTACCTCAAGGAGCAGAAGCCCGGCGTCAGAATCGTCGCCGTGGAACCCTCCGACTCGCCGCTGCTGACCGAAGGCAAGGCCGGCCCGCACAAGATCCAGGGCCTCGGGGCGAATTTCCTTCCCGATACGCTGGACCAGGAGATCTACGACTCGGTGACCGACGTCAACCTGGACGACGCCGTCCGGGTGGCCCGTGAACTGGGCGCCAAGGAAGGAATCCTCGGCGGCATCTCGTCCGGAGCCAACGTGTGGGCCGCTCTCGAGGAGGCGAAGAAGTCCGAGAACGAGGGCAAACTGATCGTGACGGTCGTTTGCGACTTCGCCGAACGGTACATCTCGACCGTTCTCTACGAGGACATCCGCGGCTGACGCCACACCGCCCCGGAAACGCTGCTTGTGCCCGCACGAGAAATCGTGTGGGCACACGTGCGTGGGATCCACCGCACGTACACCCGGGAATAGCGCCCACCGTTCCGAGGTTGCACCAACAGTGAACAGCCTGCTCGTCGGACGCCCCCTCCGGCGACCGGGAAAGCCGCACCCTGCCCCACTTCACCCACGCACGATGAAAGCGACACCGTGAGTTTTCTCAGCCGTCTCAGGGAAGACCTGACCACAGCCCGCACCCACGATCCGGCCGCCCGGGGCGACCTCGAGATCATCCTCAACTACTCCGGACTGCACGCCATCTGGGTCCACCGGCTCACCCACCGCTTGTGGCAGACGGAGGGATTGCGCACCGTGGCCAGGTCTCTGTCCCAGGTGACGCGCTGGTTGACCGGCGTCGAGATTCACCCGGGTGCGACCATTGGGCGTCGCTTCTTCATCGACCACGGTATGGGCATCGTGATCGGAGAGACCACGGAAATCGGCGACGACGTCATGCTGTACCACGGAGTGACCCTCGGGGGGCGTTCCCTGGAGAAGGTCAAGAGGCATCCGACGCTCGGGCACCGTGTGACGGTCGGCGCGGGTGCGAAGATTCTCGGCCCCATTACGATCGGTGAGGATTCGGCCGTCGGGGCCAACGCCGTCGTGGTGCACGATGCCCCCGCTTCCTCCATCGTCACGGGCATCCCCGCGGAGGCTCGTCCGCGAACCCCGGAGAAGAAGCAACCCCTGGTTGACCCCGTGACGTACATCGACCCGGCCATGTGGATCTGAGGGTACGGGTCTGATACCGGCTCGTGGCTTGAAATGGGTCCCCTGCCCCACGGCCGGGTTCAACGCGTCGTACAGGTGAACCGCCTGATCCGGTGGCCCGAGCGCGGGGCGTGGCGCCTCAGCCACTGAGAATCTCTGGCACAACGACGTCGCCCGCTCGCCGTCAAGAAGGCGAGCGGGCGACGTCGTTGACCTGTAGGGTTACTTGGTTTCCCTGTCCACGGGAGCGGGGGCCTTTTCACCAGCACTGTTGACCTCGGAGCGGTCCTCGGACCACAGAGTGTGGAACGTGCCGTCCTCGTCCACGCGCTGGTACGTGTGGGCGCCGAAGAAGTCGCGCTGCCCCTGGATCAGTGCGGCCGGGAGACGGTCGCGGCGCAGTCCGTCGTAGTAGGACAGTGCCGATGAGAAGACCGGCACCGGAACGCCCAAAGCGGTCGCCTTGCTGACCACGCGGCGCCACGAGGGGGCCAGGTCTTGGAGGATGCTCTGGAAACCCGGCGCGAGAAGCATGTTGACCGGCGCGTTGTCGCCCTTGTAGGCCTCCATGATTTCGCCGAGAAGCTCCGCCCGGATGATGCAGCCATTGCGCCACAGGGACGCGATGACGTCCAGGTCCAGGCTCCATCCGAATTCCTCGCCCGCGGCGGAGAGCATATCCAGGCCCTGGGCGTAGGAGACCAGCTTGGACGCGTACAAGGCCCTGCGCACGTCCTCGACGAACTCGGGATCTCCCTGTGCGACGCCTGTCGTCGAGATCAGCCCCGCGGGAAGATTCTGCTGAGCCTCCTCTCGCGCCTCGGGATTCGAGGAGGACAACGCACGGGCAAAGACCGACTCCGCAATCGCAGAAACCGGGGACCCGAGGTCCAATGCGGACTGGACCGTCCAGCGCCCCGTTCCCTTCTGACCGGCTTGGTCCACGATCACATCGACCAGTGGTTTTCCGGTCTTGCCGTCCGTCTGGGAAAGGACTTCGCTGGTGATCTCGATCAGGTAGGAGTTCAGGTCGGTGGTATTCCACGTCCGGAAGACCTCGGCCTGGTCCTGGGGCTCGATCCCGGCCACGGAACGAAGCAGATCAAAGGCTTCACCGATCACCTGCATGTCCGCGTACTCGATGCCGTTGTGGACCATCTTGACGAAGTGACCGGCGCCGTCGGTATCGATCCAGGCGCAGCACGGGGCGCCGTCGTCGGCTTTCGCCGAAATCTTTTCGAGCATCGGGCCGAGAGACTTGTAGGACTGCTTGGATCCGCCCGGCATGATCGAGGGGCCGTTGAGCGCACCTTCCTCGCCACCGGAGACGCCGACGCCGACGAAGTGGAGCCCGTGCTCGGCGCACTCCTTCTCGCGGCGGATCGTGTCCTTGAAGTAGGAGTTGCCGCCGTCGATGATGATGTCATCGGTGTCCAGCAACGGGATCAGGTTCTCGATCACGGCATCCACGGGCGCTCCGGCCTTGACCATGACCAGGATGCGCCGCGGGCGCTCCAGGGAGTCGACCAGGTCCTGGAGGGTCTCGGTACGGATGAAGTCTCCGTCGCCGCCATGCTTGTCCAACAGTTCGTCGGTCTTCGCAATGGTGCGATTGTGCAATGCGACCGTGTACCCGTTCCGCGCCAGATTGCGCGCCAGATTCGCGCCCATGACCGCCAGGCCGGTGACACCGATCTGCGCCTTGCCTGATTGTGCCTCGGAATTTTGGGGAGAAGTGCTATCAACTGCCATGAGCCCAGATTACGCGCAATACCGGTCCGACGAGCAGGGGCACTCCCAAAAATCTGGAGGGTATCGCCTCTGGCGGACAGATCGACCCCAGATGACGACGACGCAACGCCCCATTCCAGTGCCCAACCCCCATGCGACGCGACCAGCGCGTTGAACGAGCAACGGCCGAACCCCTGAGGTGGGGTCCGGCCGATTCTGTGGTGGGTCCTACCGGGATCGAACCGATGACATCCACGGTGTAAACGTGGCGCTCTACCAGCTGAGCTAAAGACCCTTGACAACCGAGTGGGCCGCTTGCACAGCGGCCAGCACCCGATCTGATTGATTACAGTACATGAGCTGAACAGAGGCCCAAACTTGAGAGGCCCCGTCCAGACAGTGTCTTTCGACACACCATGTCGGCGTCAGAAACGAGTCGTCACCAGACGCGTGGCCGACCATTCTTCACTGACCTGCGCACTCGTCGTGAGCTTGAGGCCGGCGGTCGGCGCAGCTTCCTGAATGTCGGCTGGCGCCACGTGTCCGTCACGCCCCGCCTTGGGTGTCATCACCCAGACCACGCCGCCCTCGTCCAGGGCGGTCAGTGAGTCGACGAGGGCGTCCACCAGATCACCTTCGCCTTCCCTCCACCAGAAGAGAACGGCATCCACGACTTCCTGGTCTTCTTCGTCGAGGAGTTCGGAACCGGTGACGTCCTCGAGATCGTCCCTCAGGGTGAAGTCGACGTCGTCGTCATAGCCGAACTCTTGGATGAGATCCCCATCCTTGAAACCAAGCAGGACAGCCGGGCGATCGCCGGCGGTCTTGGTCTCGCTCACGTATTTTCCTCCTGAATATCGGATCGGTCCGGACATCCTCCGCACCGAGCATTGCGATGGGTACACCGCAATGGTGTTGACACCAAGCCAACACTGGATTGCCCACACTATCAAGTACTCGGTAGGCGTGCGTGATCCCGAACACTGTCCGACGCAAAAAACCCTCATTCCATGCGGATCGGAGCCTCCACGACGCCGGGAGCCCGGTCCGGAATCCGGTCAGGAGTCATTGTCATTCGGCGAGGTGTGACACCATAGGAGCAAAGCCCAGGTGGGTCGAGTGTGCCTGCCGTTATCATCCCTTCCGGGATGTGAGCTTTCTCCTCACATCGACAAAGAGAGGTTCAACGTGGCTCCCTCAGAGACGAATGACCACATCCTCAGCGCCCTCACCCTGGGCCTGTCGGATCAGGACCACGAAGAGACGTCGGAATGGATCGAGGCATTCGATGCTTTGGTCGAGTCCCAGGGCACGGAACGTGCACAGTTCATCATTCGACGCCTCCTCCAGCGAGCAGGTGCCAAGAGCATCCAGGTCCCGACCGTGACCACCACGGACTACGTCAACACCATCCCCGTGGACCAGGAACCGGAGTTCCCGGGCGACGAGGAAATCGAGCGTCGCTACCGTGCGCTGCTCCGCTGGAATGCCGCCGTGATGGTGCATCGCGCCCAGCGCCCGGAAATCGGCGTCGGCGGCCACATTTCCAGCTACGCCGGTGTGGCCACTCTGTACGAGGTCGGCCTGAACCACTTCTTCCGCGGCCAGGATCACCCGGGCGGTGGCGACCAGGTCTACTTCCAGGGCCATTCCTCACCGGGCAATTACGCCCGCGCCTACCTCGAGGGTCGTCTGACCGAAGAACAATTGGACGGCTTCCGGCAGGAGAAGACCAAGGGTGAGAACGGACTTCCTTCCTATCCCCACCCCCGGTCGAAGGAAGACTTCTGGCAGTTCCCGACCGTGTCCATGGGTCTCGGCCCTCTGAACGCGATCCACCAGGCACAGTTCAACAAATATCTGCACAACCGCGGGATCAAGGACACGAGCCAGCAGCACGTCTGGGCGTTCCTCGGCGACGGCGAGATGGACGAGCCCGAATCGCGCGGCGCACTCCAGCTGGCGGCCAACGACAAGCTCGACAACCTGACCTTCGTGGTCAACTGCAATCTCCAGCGCCTGGACGGGCCGGTTCGCGGCAACGGAAAGATTGTTCAGGAACTCGAGGCGTTCTTCCGCGGTGCCGGCTGGCACGTCATCAAGGTCCTGTGGGGCCGCGAGTGGGACCAGCTCCTCGAGAAGGACGAGAACGGCGAGCTCGTTCGCATCATGAACGAGACGCTCGATGGCGATTACCAGACCTACAAGGCCGAATCGGGCGGGTTCATCCGCGAGCACTTCTTCGGCCGCTCCCCCGAGACCAAGGAAATGGTCTCGGACATGTCCGACGAGGACATTTGGGCCCTCAAGCGCGGAGCCCACGACTACCGCAAGGTCTACGCCGCCTACAAGCAGGCCATGGAGACCAAGGGTCGCCCGACCGTCATCCTGGCCCAGGGCGTCAAGGGGTATGGCCTCGGCAGCCACTTCGAGGGGCGCAACGCGACGCACCAGATGAAGAAGCTGACCCTCGATGACCTGAAGGTCTTCCGCGACCGCCTGCGCATCCCGATCAGCGACGAAGAGCTCGAGAAGGATCTTTACGGGGCTCCCTACTACCACCCCGGCAAGGACTCCCCCGAGATCGAGTACATGCTCGAGCGCCGCAAGGAACTCGGCGGGTTCGTGCCCCATCGGGATGGATCCCAGCGCGAACTCGTGCTCCCGTCCGAGAAGGCCTACTCGGTCGCCAAGAAGGGTTCCGGCAAGCAGATGGCCGCGACCACGATGGCGTTCGTACGCCTGCTCAAGGACCTGATGCGGGAGAAGGAATTCGGCAAGCACGTGGTGCCGATCATTCCCGACGAGGCACGCACCTTCGGCATGGACTCGTTCTTCCCGACGTCGAAGATCTACAACCCGAACGGACAGAATTACCTGTCGGTGGACCGCGAGCTCATGCTCGCGTACAAGGAGTCCGCCCAGGGGCAGTTGCTGCACGTCGGCATCAACGAGTCCGGGGCGACCGCGGCGTTCACCGCCGTGGGTTCCTCCTACTCGACACACGGTATTCCGATGGTGCCCGTGTACATCTTCTACTCGATGTTCGGTTTCCAGCGCACAGGCGACGCCTTCTGGGCAGCGGCCGACCAGCTCTCCCGTGGTTTCATCATTGGCGCCACGGCGGGGCGGACCACCCTGACCGGCGAAGGCCTGCAGCACATGGACGGCCACTCGCCCGTTATCGCTGCGACCAACCCGGCCGTGCGTCACTACGATCCTGCCTACGGCTACGAGATCGCGCACATCGTCAAGCGCGGCCTGGAACACATGTACGGCACGGGCGACGAGGACCACAACGTCATGTACTACCTGACGGTGTACAACGAGCCGGTCGTGCAGCCCGCAGAACCGGCCGACGTCGACGTCGAGGGCATTGTCCGGGGCATCTACCTGCTCAAGCCCGCCGAGGTCGACGGGCCGCGGACCCAGTTGCTCGCCTCCGGTGTGGCCGTTCCCTGGGCACTCGAAGCCCAGGAACTCCTCGCCAAGGATTGGAAGGTTTCCGCCGACGTGTGGTCGGTGACCTCCTGGAACGAGTTGCGCCGTGACGGCCTCGAGGCCGAACGCGCGTCGATGCTGAACCCGAAGGACGACGCACGCGTTCCCTTCGTGACCCAGCAGCTGGAAGGAGCGGTCGGACCGATCGTGGCTTCCTCCGACTTCGTGTCCGAGGTTCCCGACCAGATCCGACAGTTCCTCCCGAACGAGTTCGCGACGCTCGGTGCCGACGGGTTCGGATTCTCCGACACGCGTGCCGGTGCACGCCGGTTCTTCCACATCGACGCCCACTCCATGGTGGTGCGGGCCCTCGAGATGCTGGCGGAACGCGGAGAGATCGACGCCGACATCCCCGCCAAGGCCATCGACAAGTACGACCTGTTCGACGTCAATGCCGGTACCAGCGGTACCGCCGGCGGCGACGCCTGATCAACGACCACTGCGCTGCGGTCGGTCTCTCTCGCAGAGTCCGACCGCAGCGCTTTTTTTTGACGTGACGTGACTGATAAGAAGGATTCTGGAATGCTGGACAGCGTGTTAGCGATACTTTGCCCCGGACAGGGCTCACAAAAACCCGGGTTCCTGACCCCGTGGCTGGAATTGGACGGCGTATCCGAGCGGCTCTCGACCCTGGGTCACGCGGCCGGGCTCGATCTGATTCATTACGGCACGGAAGCCGATGAGGAAACCATCAAGGACACCGCCGTCGCGCAGCCGTTGATCGTCGCCGCAGGAATCGTGGTCGGCGAGCTGCTCGTCGAACGCATCGGGGAACGCCCACTGCTCTGGGCCGGGCACTCGGTCGGCGAAGTGACCGCCGCCGCGCTGTCCGGCGTCATGTCGCCCGAGGACGCGATGCGTTTCATCAAGGTCCGCGGGAACGGCATGGCCGAAGCATCGGCGGCCGAGCCTTCCGGTATGGCCGCCGTCCTCGGCGGCAAGGAAGAGGAAGTTCGTTCCGCGATCGAAGAAACAGGTCTCACGGCCGCCAATTCCAATGGTCCCGGTCAGATCGTGGCCGCGGGCTCCTCGGAGAAGATCCAGTCCCTCGTGGACAACCCTCCGGCCAAGACCCGCGTGGTCCCCCTGAAGGTCGCGGGGGCCTTCCACACCTCCCACATGCGCCCTGCTGTCGGTCCTCTCCAGGAAATCGCCCACGAACTCCACGCCCACGAGCCCGTGACCACGTTGTTGTCCAACCGGGACGGCAAGCCGGTGACCTCGGGCGCCGCGGCGTTGCAGTCCCTGGTCGACCAGGTCACGCGTCCGGTGCGATGGGACCTCTGCATGCAGACCATGGTCGACGAGGGCGTGAGCAGCATGGTGGAACTCGCGCCGGCAGGCACCCTGGTCGGGCTGGCCAAGCGCGGGATGAAGGGCGTGCCCGCGACCGCGCTGAATTCACCCGACGAGCTGGACGACGTCGTCGCCGAATAGGGTCCAGGCCAACGAGGAAAAGAGACCATCGTGGTGACTCTCAATACCAGACCCGTACAGAAGTTCTCGAAGATCCTGGGCCTCGGGACGGCGCGACCCGACGTGGTCGTGACCAATGACGACGTCTGCGAGTGGATCGACTCGTCCGATGAGTGGATCCGCACGAGGACCGGCATCAGCACCCGCCACCGTGCGGACTCCGAAACCTCTGCCATGGATTTGGCCATCGCGGCGGCTCGGGACGCGCTCCAGCGATCGGCCGTACCGCCGGAAGAGATCGACGGCGTGATCGTTTCGACGATCTCGCATCCCTATGCGACCCCTTCCCTGGCCGCCAAATTGGCCCACGAGATCGGCGTCTCCCCCGCGGCGGCCTACGACATCTCGGCGGCCTGCGCCGGGTATTGCTACGGGGTCGGACAGGCCGATGCGCTCGTCCGGGCCGGGGCGGCAAGGAATGTGCTCGTCGTCGGGGTCGAGAAGCTCTCCGACTTCATCGACAATTCCGAACGCTCCATCTCCTTCCTGCTCGGCGACGGGGCCGGTGCGGTCGTCGTCGGGCCCTCGGAGGAGGCCGGCATCGGGCCCACGGTCTGGGGATCGGACGGGTCGAAGTGGGAAACCATCAACATGACTCATTCGTTGCTCGAGGTGAGGAACCGCGACTGGATCAACAATCCCGTCCAAGAGGACGAGCAGGTGTGGCCGACCCTGTACCAGGACGGCCCGACGGTATTTCGCTGGGCAGCCTGGGAAATGGCGAAGGTCGCTCAACAAGCGCTCGACGAAGCCGGCGTCTCCGCGGAGGACTTGGGCGCGTTCGTACCCCACCAAGCGAACATGCGCATCATCGACCAACTCGTCAAGACGCTGAAACTGCCCGACCATGTCGTGGTCGGTCGGGACATCGCCGACGCGGGCAATACCTCGGCGGCGTCCGTTCCGCTGGCCGCGCGGCGACTTCTGGACGAGCATCCCGAGCTCTCCGGGCGGCTGGCCCTTCAGATCGGTTTCGGTGCCGGACTGGTCTACGCCGCCCAGGTTGTGGTCCTTCCCTGAACCCGACGCCGGGATCCGCGGCGTCGCGGGGCAATGAGACGCAAATCCCTGCACGTCGGGGGCGGACATCTACCGGCGCGTCAGGTCTCGAAACGATACAGTGAATACCGGATCAAGCCCGCGAACGCGGGAACACCCCGGCTCCCCTGGAGCCGCCAGAATCCCACGCGGCAGGAAAGCTCGCGTGATCATGAATCAAAGGAGTACACATCATGGCTGACAAGAACGAGATTCTCGCCGGACTGGCCGAGATCGTCAACGAAGAGACCGGCGTCGAGACCTCGGACGTTCAGCTCGAGAAGTCCTTCACCGAGGACCTCGACATCGATTCGATCTCGATGATGACCATTGTGGTCAACGCCGAGGAAAAGTTCGGTGTGACCATTCCGGACGAAGAGGTCAAGAACCTGACCACCGTGGGCGAGGCCGTCGACTTCATCGCGAACGCCTCCTAAGAGGTGCTGATTCGGGCGCGGTGCTCCGTGGCACCGCGCCCTGGCTTCTCCCCAAGTATTTACCCGCCCGAGGAGAAGCCGTCCGGTGCGGACCACGGCCTGTACACTCGGGCGGAGACGAGAAAGACGTGAGATGAGTCAGAAAGTAGTAGTCACCGGCCTCGGGGCATTCAGCCCGATCGGCGGCACCGCAACCGAGACGTGGGAGAACGCCGTCAAGGGTGTCTCCGGTATCAAGGCGATCACCGACGACTGGGTTTCCCAGTACGATCTGCCCGTGTACATCGCCGGCAGGGTCGCCCAGTCGGTCGAGGATTCCGAGTTCATTTCCAAGGTCGAGACCAAGCGCCTGGACCCTTCGGGGCAATTCGCCGTCATTTCCGCGCGCCAAGCGTGGCAGGACGCGGGTTTCAGCGCGGGAGACGCCGAAGAGGCCGACGAGCTCGACCCTGAACGCCTGGCGGTCTCCTTCGGAACCGGCATCGGCGGCGTGTGGACGCTCCTCGACAGCTGGGACACGTTGCGTGAACGCGGACCTCGTCGCATCCTGCCCATGACGGTCCCCATGCTCATGCCCAACGGTTCGACGGCAGCCATCGCCCTCAACCACAAGGCCCGCGCGGCGGCCCAGACCGTGGTCTCGGCCTGCGCTTCCAGCACCGAGTCCTTGCACGTGGCGCTCGACCTCATTCGCAGCGGGAAGGCCGACGTCGTGATCACCGGCGGCACAGAGTCCGCGATCCACCCGATGACCATGGCCTCCTTCGCCAAGATGCAAGCACTCTCCAAGCGCAACGACGATCCCGAGCGTGCGTCGAGGCCCTACGACGTCGATCGCGACGGCTTCGTGATGGGTGAGGGCGCGGCAGCTTTGGTGCTCGAGTCCGAGGAACACGCCAAGGCGCGCGGTGCCCGCGTTTATGCCGAACTGGCCGGGACGGGGGTGTCCTCGGATGCTTACCACATCACGGCCAACGATCCGGAGGGTTCTGGCGCGGCCAGAAGCATCGACGAAGCCCTGAAGGCCGGTGAGATCGACCCGAGCTCCGTGGTTCACGTCAATGCCCACGCGACCTCGACACCCGTGGGTGACCCCGCGGAGGCAACTGCTCTGAAGGTCGCTCTCGGGTCCCATACTGACCAGGTCGCGGTTTCGGCGACCAAGTCCATGACCGGGCACCTTCTGGGGGCCGCCGGGGCCTTGGAAGCCGTCATGACCGTCATGGCACTCAAGGACCGCACGGCTCCTGCCACCATCAACTTGGAGAACAAGGACCCGGACATCGACCTCGACGTCGTCACGGAGGCCCGTGATCTGCCGTCGGGCGAAATCGTCGCTCTCTCGACGTCGTTCGGGTTCGGTGGTCACAACTCGGTCGCGGCCTTCCGGTCCGTCGACTGACAGCTCCCGTGGCGACCGGTCCTCGACGACCGGTGTCCCGCCCACTGACGACAACGCCCGGACAGGGTTTCCTGTCCGGGCGTTGTCGTCCCTTGAGCGTTGCGGCGCGGGAAGTCTTGGTCGGGGCCCTCTCCATTCGATGCCCGAGGGGCCTTTCTGGCCTTCGGGCTCACCCCACCCGATGCAGGTAACGAATGTTCGAGGGTTCCGTGGCGCAGGCCCGCAATGGCTCGAGCTCGGTGTCCCAGGCTTCTCCCAAGGCCAGGGAGAATTGCCGCAACAGTGCGTTCGAGTCTCCCCGTGCGGCCTCGTAGGCGTACCGGACACGGTCCTCGGTGATGACGGTGTTTCCGGAGGCGTCAATCATGGAATAGAAGATTCCCAATTCGGGGGTGTACGCCCACCGGCCGGCGTCCGCACCCGGACTGGCTTCTTCGAAGACCTCGAACCGGATATTCTTCAAACGACCCAGCGCGGAAGCGATCAGGGCGCCAGTGCCCTGGGGTCCCTCCCATTCCAGAGTGGTTCGCACTTCATCGACGGTTGCGGTCTGAGCGCACCATTGAAGATCCGTTGACTGTCCAGCCACGGATTCGAGTGCCCAGCGGATGTGAGGGCACAAAGCTTGTGGGGCCGCGTGAACGTGCAAAACCCCCTGCGTCAATATCTTGCTCACAGTAGCTCCCTGCAATCGACAGATGCGTCTTCCCCTACGATCTATCCCCGAGATTCCACGTGTGAGGAGATTCTCAACGGTCACCATTGTGCCTGATGATGCCTCTCCGCACAAAGAGGAACGGACCGATACCCGGCGAATTCTCAGTTCGTTCCATGGGTCGTCCGACCGAGCCTGGCTAGGCCCGAGGATGCGCGCGGCGGTAGGTCTGGGCCAGACGGTCGACGGAGACGTGAGTGTAGATTTGCGTGGTTGCCAACGTGGAGTGCCCCAGCATTTCCTGGACCGCTCGGATGTCCGCGCCGCCGTCCACCATATGTGTTGCCGCCGTATGGCGGAAAACGTGTGCCCCGGATGCACCCGTGCTGGTTGCCCGTGCCAGGATCGCGTTGAGGTCCTCCCGGATCTGCCTCTGCCCTGCCCTCTGACCCCGGGGGCCCAGGAACAGTGCGGTCTGGTTTCCCCGGACCCATTGGGTCCTCCCCTGCGTGATCCAGGCCTGAACGGCCTGCATGGCGGGGATCCCCAGAGGCACGGTCCGTTGCTTGTTGCCTTTGCCGACCACGCTGACGGTTCGTCGTTCTTGATCGATGCTGTTGAGGTCCGCCGAACACAGCTCGGAAATTCTCAGCCCGGCGCTGTAAAGCAGCTCGATCACGGCGATGGTTCGGAGAACCTGGGCATCGCCAGGTCGTTCCGAAAGATCGGCGGCCAGGACGCCAAGGATCTCCCCCATGTCCTGGGTCGAGAGGACTTTCGGGAGGCTCCTTCGCCCTTGTGGCGATTTGAGCCGGGCGGCCGGGTTGGATGCGACGAGCCCTCTCCCCTCGGCCCAGGAGAAGAAGGACCGAATACTCGACGCCTTGCGCGCCATGGTTCCCCGGGATTCGTCACGGTCGTAGCCTTCGGCCAGCCAGGTGCGAAGTCGGTCGAGCTCAATCTCCCGGACGCCTGCCGCTCCGCGGGCCTGGGCCGAGCTGAAGAGGCTGTGCAGGTCGGAGGTGTAGGCCCTCACGGTTTCTGGGCTGCGCGCTTTTTCGTACAGCAGATAGTTCTCGAAGGCGCCGAGGGCCTCGGCAAAATCCTCATTCAGCTCTGTCTGGTCCGTGCGGTCCTCGCGTGTGCTCACGACTCTTCTCCTTGAACGTGCTCTCCCGGAAAACCCTCGGACCATTCGATGACCTTCTTCAGCAGCGTGCCGAGCCGGAATCGGTGAGGGATGATGGGGGTCAGTCCGGCGTCGACGAGCGGTTGTGCCGTGACCGAGCCGACCGCGAAAAGGCCAGTGGTGCCTACCGCAGACAGCCTCGTCAGAGCATCGATCTCCGCGGTCGACGCTCGATCCAACCATGCTTCGGCTCCCCCGGCCGAGGTGAACAGAACTCCCACGGGCCTGCCGGTCACGGACTCCCTGATGCTACGGTCGATGTCCGTGGTGTTCGTCGCCGGAGCGTACCTGTAGGTCACCACGGAAGTCACGGTTCCGCCGAGCGAACGTACGACGTCGTCGAGGCCGTCCACGCCCATTCCATGATGCTGGACGACGACGGAGCGACCGGCCATGTCCAGGCCCCGGAGGTGCTCGGCGACGTCGGCGGCCGTCTCTTCCGGGGAAACCCACGCTGTTTCCAGGCCCTCGCCGACCACCGCGCCCCGGGCCTTGGCTCCCCTGGCAACAATCATGGCGCCGCGCAGGCTTTTGGTCAGCTCCTCCTTCAGCCCCGCCGATTCGGCGGCCGACATCCAACCGCGGAATCCTACTCCGGTGGTCACCACCAGCAGGTCCGGGTGCACCCGGATGATCTCCCTGGTCACCTCGAGGAGGTCTTGGTCCTCGAGCACGGGAGTGGTCGTGATCGTTGGACAGTGGTGAACATTCAGACCGTTGCGGACAAGAGCGGCTTCGATCTCGTCGGCCTTGCGTTGAGCCGTCACGTGGATGCAGACCGACCGGTCCTTCGGCGGTGCGGACGTCATGTTCTCTTTCCTCCGTGATCCTTCGACGGTGTCCAAGGGACTTGCTCTACTGTACCGATCTGCTCGGGCCCCGCATTCCGCCTGCTGGCGTTGTTCACGAGTCGTCACGGTCGCCTCATCCTCCAGCGGTTCTCGCGCATTTCCGCGAGCCCGTAGGCTTCCATTGGGCGAGAGCCGGGATGACCTCGCGGATCCCGAGACCCGCGACCGCACAGAGTTTCTCAGCCGGAACGTGGTGTCCCACCGGAAGCGCATCGAGTACAAGCTGTTGACTTTGTGTCAGGCCCATCATCGAGCTGTCCCTGGATTCCTGCGGCCCACGCTCTTCGCACGGTGTTCGATGTCCGTGATCGGACTGCCCCGCTCCGTCCGGAGTCCCTGGCGGGGCGGGCACGTCCAGTAGGTCGGTCACGTCCCTCGCCGAGGTCACGATTCGGGAGGGTGTCTCGGCAATCAGCCGGTGGCATCCTGCCGACTGGGCGCTGAAGACGGACCCCGGGACAGCGGCGACTTCGTGCCCCATGTCCATAGCGTGGTGGGCGGTGTTCAGTGCCCCTGATCGCCATCTCGCCTCCACGACGACCACGACGCAGGCCAGGGCGGCAATGAGCCGATTGCGTTGCAGAAACCGATGTCTCATGGGGCTGCATCCGGGAGCGATTTCCGTCAGGACCAGGCCCGATTCGGAGATTTCGCGGAGCAGCTCCGCGTGAGCTCTCGGATAGGACCGATCAATGCCGCAAGCGAGAAAGGCCACGGTGGACGGCCGACGCACCGAAGAGTCCAGGGCGGCGCGGTGCGCCGCCGCATCTATACCGAAGGCCGCTCCCGAAAGCACCCCGTAGCCCTGCGCGGCCAAGTCGCCCGCCAATCGAGCGGCCACGGAGGTTCCGTAGGGCGTCGAGTCCCGGCACCCGACGATCGCAACGTTCTCCCCCGCGGGTTTCGACAGTCCGGTCCTGTCGCCACGGCCCCAGAGCGCCAGCGGTTGCTGGGCACCGAGGTCACCGAACGCCACGGGCCACTCCGGGTCCTCAGGGGTCACGAGCCACGCGCCGCGGGCGGCCATGAGCTCCTCGATGCGCTCGGGATCATCCAGTGGGGTGCGTGCGGCCCACCTGGCTCTGGTCCGTTGCCACCCTCTGCCTGTCAATGTCGGCAGGGCGTCCGTGCCCGTCTCCCTGATGACAGCGTACTCCTCCGGTGCCAAGTCCCGGTGCTCCAGAACGATACGAAGCGCATGAGTGGGCCCGAAGGCTTCGACCAAGGCCATGCCGGCGCAATCCTGGGGTTCGAGGAGGTGCATCAGCTGGATCCTGGCATTCCTGACCTCTCGATCCTGGGACACCGCTGTGTCGGGACGGGTTTCGGCGGCGTCATGAGTTGCTGGTGGGGGTCGGTGTGCCATGGGCTTTCCTCTCTCAGTAACGTGTGCAGGGGTCGTCAACGACGTCAGGAGAACGCTCCTGCGTTCATGCGAAGTCCGATGGCGGCATCGACATGCTCCGCTCTGGGGGTTCCGCAGCCGTCCAGATCGGCGAGGGTCCATGCGACCCGTTGGATCCTGTCGCAGCCTCTGAGAGTCGTCTCACCGCGGTCGAGAAGCCGGGTGAGCGACGTCAGCGCCGCATCCGGGAGCCTGAGTTCATTCCTCAGATGTGGGCCGCGCAGTTGCGCATTCGTGGAAATTCCCCACGGGGCGAGACGCTCACGGGCTATTCGACGCGCCTCGGTCACGCGAGACAGGACCTCGGCGGAGGTCTCCGCACGCTGACGGGTCGCGAGGTCCGCCGCGGACAATTTGGGGACGGCGATCCTGAGATCGACACGATCCATCAAGGGGCCGGACAATTTGGCCAAGTACGCCCTTCGGGCTCGTGAAGAACAGGTGCACCGGCTTCCCATGCCGCCCGTCCGGCCACACGGGCACGGATTCGCGGCCAGAACCAACTGGAATTGTGCGGGGTAACGCGCGGAGGCCCGGGCACGATCAATCATGACCCACCCGGATTCCAGAGGTTGGCGCAGGGCATCGAGGACACCGCGCCTGAACTCCGGGGCCTCGTCGAGGAACAGGACGCCATGGTGGGCGCGCGAAGCGGCCCCTGGCTGGGGGATTCCGCTGCCACCCCCGACGATCGCCGCCGCCGAGGCCGTATGGTGGGGCGCCTCCCACGGGGGTTCGGTAATCAGCCTGCGGACCCGTGAATTCTGGTTTCCGACCGAGTGGACGGCGGTGACCTCGTGGGTCGCCTGCGCATCCAGTGGCGGAAGAATTCCCGGCAATCGCTCGGCGAGCATGGTCTTTCCGGAACCCGGCGGCCCGATCATTGCCAGATGGTGCCCGCCGGCCGCGGCAATCTCCAGGGCCCATCGTCCCTCGGCCTGTCCGACGACGTCGGCCAGGTCGGCCCTCGGGCGCACGACGGGTTCGTCTTCCGGCACCTCGCGCCGCACCGGAGGTTTCACCAAATGCATCGGATCGGCGCCCAACCACTCGAGGACCTCGGACAGTGCTTCGAACCCGTGTGCCTCTGCCCCAGGAACCAATTCGGCCTCCGGCAGGTTCTCAGAGGCCAGGACAACCTTCCGGTGACCCGCCCGGACGACGGCGCTCACCGCGGGGAAAACCCCCGAGACCGGCCGCAACGAACCGTCCAGGCCCAATTCGCTCAGAAAGACGCAGTCCCCGGAAGCACCGCACCGCCCCGAGGCCTGAAGGGCTGCAATGAGAATGGCCAGATCGAATCCGGATCCCGTCTTCGGCAACGTTGCCGGCGTCAGGCTGACCGTTGCCTTCCGGGGAGTCAACGGCGCCCCAGAGTTCTTCGCGGCGGAACGGATTCTCTCCCTCGACTCCTTGAGCGTGGCATCCGGGAGCCCCAGCAGCACGAAGGACGGCAGAGTCCCTCCGACGTCCGCCTCCACCTCGACCACGTGCCCGTTCAGGCCCAGCAGGGCGACGGAGTACGTGCGTGCGAAACCCATCAGAGGACACCGATGCGATGCTCGAAGGAAAACGTGTTCGGCTCGCCGATCACCGCGATGGCATCGATCCTCATCGACGAAGGCGGGATCCCTTCCTCCACGGCCCACGCATTGGCCAAGAGGCATAGGCGACGAGCCTTGTTCTCATCGATGGCCTCCAGCGGATGCCCGAAGTCCACGGTGGACCGAGTCTTGACCTCGCAGGCCACGTAGGAGTTGTTCTCCCGCGCAATGATGTCCAGCTCTCCCCGCAGCCCATGGGCGGCAGTTTTCGGCCGCCAATTCCGATGCAGAATGCTCCACCCACGGACGTGCATGACCGCGACGGCCAGGTCTTCTCCCCACCTGCCGGTCGCTGCTCGTGAATTCATGGTGTACCTCCTGATGCAAGAGTGCATCTGGAGTCGACACGGTCCGCAGCCCGAACCCCGGTACGCCGCACGGCTGTGGACAGATGCCAGGAAACGGCCATAGCCTGTCGCGCAGTGGATCAACCGAACGGAAGCCCCCGGACCGAGACGCCTCACCGGGGCGGTTGCCTCGTTCGAGGAGCATCACATCGCGGGGATCAGCCCCGCAAGGCCCAGGCGCGGTCCACCGTGTCAGGGGAAGCACCGAGGGACCAGGAGAGTCGGTGAAGGGGGCACGGCCCCTGGCTGACCAAAGCCTCCCGATGCGTCGTGGATCCGTATCCCTTGTTGCCGGTCCACCCGTACGCCGGATGATCCGACGCCAAGTCGATCATTTCGGCGTCGCGTTCGACCTTGGCGACCACGCTGGCCGCGGCGATGCTCGCGCACCGATCATCGCCCTTGATCTGCATCGTGACCGGCAGATCCCACGACCGATCCGCGGCGTTCAGGTAACGGTCCACCGGGTCGGGTTCGGCCAGGGACAGCAGATCCGGAACATGGGTCAGCCAATCGTGCTTGCCATCGAGGAGGACGGCCGAGGATTCGATGAGGGGTTCACCGACCCTCAATGCCAGCGCGTGGATGGCCCGCGTGCCGGCCAGCCGCAGGGCCTGGGTCATCCCGAGGGCATCGATCTCGATGGGTGAGGCCGATCCGGTGGCGACGTGGACCCACTCGAGAATGGCCGGAACCATGGCCTCGCGTCGGGCAGGTGTCAGGGCTTTGCTGTCCGTCAGCCCTGGGACCTCGAGCGTGGCCGATGCGGGAACCCAGCTGGCCCCGACGGTGACGGGACCGGCCAAAGCCCCGCGTCCGACCTCGTCCATACCGATGACGCCCGCGAATCCGCGCTCAAAGAGCCCTTGTTCAATGGTCAGGTCGCTCGCCGTGCGTGTCACGTCGTCGGGCGTCACTGACCGCTGTGGCTGGCCTCGGGGCTCGGGATGTCGCCGAAGACGTCATCCGGCGTACTGAGCCACGTCCACCGGCTGATGGGCCAGGCGATTGTGAACGCCCTGCCCTCGATGTCCTTGTTCTTCACGAATTCATTGCCTTCGGCAATGTGGTACCGGGAGTCGGCCGAAGCATTGCGGTGGTCCCCCATGACAAAGTACTCGCCGTCGGGGACCGTCACGTCGAAGGGAAAGTCCGAAGGCTTCGCGTCGGGATACAGATACGAGGACTCGTCAATGGACTTGCCGTTGACCTGTACCTTGCCGTCCGACGAGCAGCAGCTCACGTGATCCCCGCCCTTACCGATCACGCGTTTGATGAGGTAATTCTGGGAGGAATCCGGAAGCACGCCCACGAAGGACAGCGCTTCGCGCACGGGGTTGGTGCTCGCAGGATTCTGGTTCTCCGGAATCCAGTGCTGGGAGTCCTTGAAGACCACGATGTCCCCGCGATCCGGGTCCTTGAAATAGTTGCCCGCGACGTTGACGAAGATCCTGTCATTGAGCTGCAAGGTGTTCTCCATCGAGCCCGAGGGAATATAGAACCCTCTGACCAGAAAGGTTTTGACCAGGAACGCGATGATCAGTGCGTAGACGATGACCAGAAGAACTTCCTTGACCTTGGGCCACAGGCCCTGAGGTTCTTCCTGGGGTTTCCTGCGCCGCGAGGCACGCGAGGACGACGACGCCGGATCCACGGTGCCGTCTGCTGAGTCGCCCGATGCCGAATGCTGGCCTGGTGTCATGGAAGTGTCCTTCTTTCACGTGCTTCGGTCTGAAACAGTCTACTGACGATCAGCGCCTCAGCGGTCAATTCTGGTCATCCGGTCCAGGGGCCACAGCACGGCCACCGGCCTGCCGATAATTTTGTTCGTCCTGATCAGCCCGCCACCAGGCGACCCGATCAAGGATCTCGAATCCACGGAATCCGACCGATGGTCCCCCATGACCCACATGCGGCCTTCGGGGACGACGACGTCGAACGGGGTTTCGGAGAGTTTGTCGCCCGGCGCAACGTAGGGCTCGTCCAACGGCTCTCCGTTGACCGTGATCCGCCCGTCAGCGCTGCAGCACGTGACGTGGTCCCCAGCAACCCCGATCACCCTTTTGACGTACACACCCTGCCGCGTGCCCAGACCGAGCCACGAGCCGAGGTCGGACACGGTTTCAGTCAACCAGTTGGCGCCGGAATCGTACGGGGCGAGCGACCCTTTCCCGTCGAAGACGACGACGTCGCCCCGATGTGGATCATCGGCTCCCGGCCGCCAGACGGCGACACGGTCGTGGCTGCGCAGGGTCGGATCCATGGAGCCCGAGGGTATGTAGAAGATCTCCAGTACGAGGCTGCGCACGAGAATCACGATCAGTACCGCGATGGCAAGGGCCACCACGACCAAGCGCCGGCTCCTCGGAGGGAGCCGGCGCTTGGTGTCCGAGGCCGCCGGAGCGGCCTGCGAAGAGTTCGTCAAGAACCTTATGCGGATTCGCGCTTCTCGCGGATGCGAGCGGCCTTGCCGTGGCGATCGCGCATGTAGTACAGCTTGGCGCGACGAACGTCACCGCGGGCACGAACCTCGATCTTGTCGAAGATCGGGGAATGCAGCGGGAACGTACGCTCGACGCCGACACCGAAGGAAATCTTGCGCACCGTGAAGGTCTCGCGGACGCCCGAACCCTGACGGCCGACCACGAAGCCGCGGAAGACCTGAACACGGGAGCGGTTGCCCTCGGTGATGTTGACGTGAACGTCCAGCGTGTCACCCGGGCCGAAGTCCGGGATGTCCGTGCGGAGGTTCTTCTGGTCGATGAAATCCAGAGTCTGCATGACGATTTTTCTCCTCGGTCAATGCCGCAGGCCACCGACCGATTGCTGCGACGGAGGCTCCCGGCGTGCGCCGAGAATGCTTCCGAAGTGGTGTTTCAGCCGGGACAGGATTGGTGTCCCGGTGCCTGTGTCCGTTTGGTCGCTCTTCCCCCTGCGGCAGGGGCGTGCCCGAACACGGCGCGATTTCTTATTTTGCCACACCGCCGATGCAACTTCCACAGAATCCGGCGGCGTCGCGAACTATTCGATATTGCCCTCGTCACCTTCGGACCGTGCGGCGTCGAGGACGCTACGGTCTCTCGCGTTCAGGTCGGACTCGTCCAGGGCCTCGATCAGGTCGGGGCGACGCCGGGCCGTCCGCTCGATCTGCCAGTCCCTCCTCGCCCGCGCAATGACCGCGTGGTTTCCGGAAAGGAGGACATCCGGGACCGCCCTGTCACGCCAGACCGCCGGCTTGGTGTAGACCGGGTACTCGAGCAGGCCGTCGGAATGCGATTCCTCGACCAACGACTCGGGATTGCCGATGACGCCGGGCAGCAGCCGCGCGGTAGCTTCGACCATCGCCATGACGGCGACTTCCCCACCGTTGAGCACATAATCTCCCAGGCTCACGGGCATGACCCTGAACCTCTCCCCGGCCCAGTCCAGAACTCTCTCGTCGATGCCCTCGTAACGACCGCAGGCGAAGACGATGTGCCGTTCCTGCGCGAATGCCTCGGCCGTGCGCTGGGTGAAGACGCTGCCCGCGGGAGACGGAACCACGAGCAGCGGACGCGAGTCGTGCCGCTCCTCCCCTTCGGCAGGGGGTTCGTCCGCGACGTCCGCGTCCCCACGGGCCTCGAGAACGGATTCGAGGGCCTGCGCCCATGGTTCGGGCTTCATGACCATGCCGGCGCCGCCCCCGTACGGGGTGTCGTCCACGGTCCGGTGCCGGTCCGTGGTGAAGTCGCGAAGATCGGTCACGGTAAGGCTCAGAAGACCTGATTTTCTGGCTTTGCCGATGAGCGAGAGCTCCAGGGGCTGCAGATACTCGGGAAAGATCGACAGGACGTCATAACGCGGTCTCATTCGGCGTTCCCTCGGCCTGATGCATCGCCGTCGGGCTCGACGTCGGAATCGGTCTCGGCATTCAACTCGAGGAGGCCGGGAGGCGGACAGACCACCACAAAGCCCTGGTCCAGGTCCACGTCCGGTACGAGTTCCTCGACGAAAGGAATCAGGGATTCGGTACCGTTGTCGAGTTCAACCGCCAGGAGATCCTGGGTGGAGCCTGTGGTCAGTCCGGTCACGCGGCCGATGCGATGCGTCAGCTCGGTGACATCGGGGGTCGGTACGGAGTAGACGTCGAGGCCCAAGAGCTCGTGCTCGTAGTAGCCTTCGGTGTCCTCCGCCTCTTCGGTGTCCATCACGAGCGTGTGGTTCCGCAAGGCTTCGGCATCGTTGCGTGTGGCGGCTTCCTCCAGCCCCAGGACCAGGATGTTCTTGTTCCACCGGGCCGACCTGATGCGCACCTGCCCCGAGGGGGCCAATCGCGTGGGAGGTTCGATCCGAAGGGTGGCACCCTGCACCAACCGGGTCGAGGGGTCGTCCGTATAGAGCTGGACCGTGACCTCCCCTTTGATCCCATGGGGTTTGCCGATTCTTGCAACCTGGACCTGCACCGGGCTGGACTCCTTTCTGACGGGCCGAAAGGACCCGCACCGTACACCGGGAATATAACAGGCCCGCTCCCACCACGAGGTGGGAGCGGGCCTGTTGTCACGGCATCATACCGCCGCGCCTGCTATCGACGACGATCGGTGTCGATCACATCGACCCTCACCTGTTCGCCGTCAGCCAGGGCACCGATAACGGTCCGTACCGATTTCGCGGTCCGACCGCCACGCCCGATGACGCGACCGAGGTCTTCCGGGTTGACCCGGACCTCGAGGGTCTGGCCGCGACGGCCTGACCGCGAACGAACCTGGACGTCGTCGGGATGATCGACGATCCCACGGACGAGGTGCTCCACAGCTTCGGAAAGCATAATTACTCAGCAGACTCTTCGGAGGTCTCGGCCTCTTCGGCCTTCTCCTCGGAAGATTCGGCGGCCGGGGCCTTCTCCTCGCTCTTGGGAGTGATGGCCTCGGGGATGACCACGGAATCCTTCTCCGGGACCTGGAACTCGGGCTTGCCCTCGACCGGCTTCACGGTCGATTCGGTCGAGCCCTCGCCCTTGAACTTGGCCCAGTCACCGGTCAGCTTGAGCAGTGCCAGGACCTGTTCGGTCGGCTGGGCGCCGACGGACAGCCAGTACTGGGCGCGCTCGGAATTGAGCTCGACCAGCGAAGGGTTCTCGGTCGGCTGGTAGATGCCGATCTCCTCGATCGCACGGCCATCCCGCTTGGTGCGGGAATCGGCGACGACGATGCGGTAACGGGGATCGCGAATCTTGCCCAGACGCTTCAGACGAATCTTTACAGCCACTTGTGTGGACTCTCCTGTATCTATACAAGGTCGGTTCTCGCTCGGATACACCCGTGGGGCGGGGTTTTCGGCGAGGAACCTGCGGACCAAATGCTGCGCGGTGAGAGGGGCCACGCACATCGAGTACCCACCAAGTATGCCAGAGCCGTGCAACGATGACCAGCGCCGCTCCCTGCTCTGCGCGTCGCGTGCGTCACGCCCCCACGAGCGGGATCAGACCGGTCGGGCGATACCCGTCCGGTAGGCGAAAATCACGGCCTGAACCCGGTCCCGGCTCGACGTCTTCGCGAAAATGCGGGAGACATGGGTCTTGATCGTCGCAAGCCCCAGGAAGAGCTCTTCCGCGATCTCGCCGTTCGTCCTTCCCTCGGCCATCAGGGCCAGGACTTCCTTCTCTCGCTCCGAGAGGGTCTCGAGCACGGCGACGTCGTCATTCGACAGCAGTACCTGAGAAGGCCCGTCGCTGGTCCTGCCCTCGGGCGCCGCTTGGCTGTCCTCATGGTCCACAGCGTGTGTCGTGTTCTGGTCCACGATGCGTCGAATCAACGGCAACGTGACTTCAGGGCTCAGGAGCGCCTGCCCGTCGGCGACCGCTTCGATCGCCGTCACGAGGTCCTCCGCGCTGGCGGTCTTGAGCAGGAACCCGCTCGCGCCCGCTTCAAGGGCCCCGAAGAGGTAATCCGACCGGTCGAAGGTCGTGAGCATGATGACCTGCCCGAGCCCTTCGTCCACCACGTGGCGAGTCGCGGTCAGTCCGCTCATGCCGGGCATCTGGATGTCCATGAGGACGACGTCGGCCGGTTCGCGGCGCAGCTTCTCCAACGCCTCCGCAGCATTCGAGGCTTCCCCGACGACGTCGATCCCCGGTTCCACGGAGAGGACCATGGAGAACCCCGAGCGAACCATGTGTTGGTCATCGACGAGGAATACACGCAGTGGCGAAGTCATACGGTGTCCTCCCGAGGTGAATGCTGGTCGGTGGGCAGGGGAAGCACGAGTTTGGTTCTCCACCCCGGCCAGGGAAACAGCGATGTGCTCTCGACGCGCCCTCCGAGCACCGACGCGCGTTCCTGCATCCCTCGTAGCCCCGACCCGGTGCTGGGGACCACGCCCTGGTCCACGTGCGACACCGGCTTGCCGTGCTCGACGACATCGACCAAGAGTTCCTCGGTCTCTTCGTTCACGGACAGATGCACCTGGGCTTCGTTGGCGTCCGAATGCTTGAGCACGTTGGTCAGAGATTCTTCGACCATCCGGTAGACGCCGTGATGGTAGACCGTGGAGAGGGATTCGCTGCGGTTGTCGAGGTGGGCACGGTCCCGGTCCGAAACCGACAACCGTGCGCTGAGTCCCATGCGCTCGAAGCCGGCCACGAGTTCGGGAAGATCCTGGATGGACTTCGTCGTCCCATTCGGTCCCCCGGCCACGGTCTCGACCTCATCCGGGTCCCGCAGCAGCCTGAGGACCGTTTGGAGTTCACCGATCCCCTCTCGAGTGCTGGTTTCGATGGCCGCCATGGATTCTCTGACCAGGCCGGCCTGGGCGGGGCTGAGCCGGACCTCCGTACCGTCGTCGCTCGCGGCCAGAATTCGGCGTGCGCCGCCCGCTTGGAGCCCGACCCCGGTGAAGTGGTGACCGATCGAGTCGTGCAGGTCCCGGGCCAGACGCAATCTCTCTTCGACCACGGCGTTCCGCGCGAGGCGTTGGGCCTGGTCGCGGATGGTCCGGGCCTGGTGCTCGAGTCGGTCCCGCCGCAAGGCCGCGCGCCAGGCGCCGCGACCGAAGGCCGCCGCGCCGCACAGGTACGCGAGGTTGAGCAATGTCGCATAGATCGCGTACGCGACGACGGGGTTGATGGGACCGGCGGACTCGGCCAGGTTGCTTTGGAGGTCTTCCAGGACTTCTGGGGAAGCGGCCCATGTGATCCCCAGCCACGAGGTGAAGATGATCGTGATGACCAGGAGGGTGATCCAGGTGGCACGCCGGTGGGCCGCCCAGGCCACCGTGGTGTAAATGGCCGCGAAATAACTGGCCTGGAACACCACGGACAACGAGACCGAGAACGAGGTGTAGAACAGGGGAACGAAGACCGCACTGGAGGCGATCAGGGTGCTCAGCGGAAACCGGCGCCGAACCACCAGCGTCAGCGGGGAGACTGCCGCGACGACGTATTCCGGCAGACTCACGGGGCCGCCGGCGGCAACCAGACCATAACTCGACATGAGCACGAGACTCGCGAGTCCTGCGATCGCGAGCACCAGGGCCAGCACGACGTCGTTGCGCATCTGGCGCCGGCTGGGACCGGGTCGCCTCCAATTCGGGTGCTCGTCGTCGTCCAGCCATCGACGGAGACGCGAGACTCCCGGCGCTGAGGCGGACACAGAATCCCCTATCTCTTTCGGCGCAGGATCCACGCCCCGAGCCCGACTCCGGCCGCGGTGGCCAGGGCCCATCCCCCGCGCCGGACCGTCTCCGAGAGACGGACGGAGGCGTGGAGGTCGGACACCGGATCCGGTGCGTCCTCGGATTCGGCCGAGGGGTCGAACTTCTCGTAACCGGGCTGATCCGACAGGGACTTGCGCCCGTCGATGACCTTCGCGGGCAAGTCCGACAGACCGAGCAATTGCAACACGGATTCGGGTGCGTACCGGCCGTTGTCGTCGGCGGCATACTTTTCGAGACGTCGGGCACCCACGTCGTCGAGTCCGAAGGCCTCCGTCAGATTCTCGACCGCCCTGGTGCGGGCCGCCTCGCGCACTTCGGCCTCTTCCTGACCCGCGATTTCGGACTGGAGGGCACCTGCGGGCGAGTCCGAAGGATACGTTGCCACCGCACCGCGCACCGGACCCCACGCGAGGGACACCGGCTCACCCACCGAAGGACAGAAGGTCGCGGCCCGATGTTCGCCGTCCGTGTCCAGGACGACGGCGCGTCGAGGCAGCTCGTCCACCAAAGCCAGCAGGTCTTCGTAGAACTCGCCGGTCACCACGATCCACCGGTCGCCCGAAGGGGTCATTTCGAACCACCCCTGCGGCCGCACGGATCCGAGGGCGTGGCGCACCGAGCGCGCCGACCCTTCGAACATCGCGACCGCGCTGGGTGCGTGGCTCAGTCCGTCGCCCGTCTGCCACGAGGCGTACTCGAGGCCGGGGAACGCAAGGATGGTTTCCATGAATTCGCCGAGTTCTCCGCCCAGGCTCAGTTCGCCCGAAGCGTCCGCGCGGGCCACGTGGGTGACCTCTCCCTGAATGTGCACCGGAACCATCAGTCGCAGGTTGTGGTCACCCGTCGTGTACAGGGCCGGGACCGACTGCTCCCTGATGAGCTTGAGGATCCGTTCCCGTTCGGCTTCGGCTCCTGCGCTCGTGACGACGACTCCGCCCTCCGGGGTCTCGGTGAGCCGTCGGTGGAGGTCCAAACGCACGGGGACCCACTGCCAGGTGATACCGCCCTGGTCGGGTGTCCTGGGGGTGCGACGGTCGTCGGTCACTGTCTGCCTGTCCTTTCGTGCGTCGGTTCCTTTCACGGTACTCGTCAGAGACCGGTTCCCGGGTCTTCGGGGCACATCAATTCCATTGGCCGGAGCTGAGTTCGACGACCGCGTCCGTTCCCCTGACCCCGTGGGCTTGCCTGAGCCTGTCGGAGAATCCGGAACCGAGGTAGTCGTCCAGCTGATTCAGCTCGACGAATTCGTAATCGGTCAGTTCCTCTTCCTGCAACGTGATCCTCGTGTCTGCCGGGATCGTGCCGCCATCGTAGATGAAATAGGCGGAGTCTCCCCAGTCCCCCATGTTCAGGCCATGGAAGACCAAGAGCATGCGACCGCGCGGAAGGTCCAGGCCGACCTCTTCGAGGACCTCCCGGAAGCACCCGTCCTGCGGCGCTTCGCCGGCTTCGACCGTCCCGCCCGGCAGAGCCCAGCCGTCCTTGTAGTTCGGCTTGACGACCAGCAGCCGGTCGGACTCGTCCGTGATCAGTGCTCCGGCGGCCATGCGGCGTCGCGGCAACGAATTGACGAAAGCTCTGAAATCCTCTTCGGACAAGTAAGTATTAGCCATGGACCCAGGTCTACTTGTCCCCGAGGAATTTCTCAAAGCCCTTCGGCAGGTTCATCGAGTCCATGTCGAAGTCCTGCTGCTTGCCGAAGCTCGAACCGTCCGTCTGTTTGGGCTTCTGCGCCTGACCCTTGAGCTCCGCCTCGCGCTTGGCAGGGTTGCCCGACCGGACCTTCTTGGCGTTCTTGCCCTTGGCACCCTTGCGGTTCTTCTTTCCCCCGCCGGCGCTTCCCATCCCGGGCATTCCGCCGGGCATTCCGGGCATGCCACCGCCCTGACCGGAGGCCATCTTCTTCATCATCTTCTGCGCCTGACCGAACCGCTCCATGAGCTGGTTGACCTCAGACACCGTGACGCCCGAGCCCTTGGCAATGCGCGCACGGCGGGACCCGTTGATGATCTTGGGAGCGACCCGCTCGTGAGGGGTCATCGAGCGGACGATCGCCTCGACCCTGTCGATCTCGCGGTCGTCGAAGTTCTCGAGCTGCTGACGCATCTGAGCCGCACCGGGCATCATCATCAGCATCTTCTTCATCGACCCCATTTTGCGGATCTGCTGCATCTGGGACAGGAAGTCCTCGAAGGTGAAGTCCTCACGATCCTGGAACTTCTTGGCCATCCGATCGGCTTCGGCTTTGTCCCAGCTGGCCTCCGCCTGTTCGATCAGGGTCAGCACATCGCCCATGTCCAGGATGCGGCTGGCCATGCGGTCCGGATGGAATTGCTCAATGTCGGAGACGTTCTCGCCCGTCGAGGCGAACATGATGGGCTTGCCCGTCACGGAGGCCACGGAGAGCGCGGCACCTCCTCGGGCGTCGCCGTCCAGCTTGGAGAGGACGACGCCGGTGAAGTCCACGCCCTCGTTGAATGCAAGGGCCGTGTTGACCGCGTCCTGACCGATCATGGCGTCGATGACGAACAGGACCTCGTTCGGCACGATGGCATCGCGGATGTCGCGCGCCTGCTTCATGAGCTCCTGGTCCACGCCCAGTCGACCCGCGGTGTCGACGATGACGACGTCGTGCAGCTTGGCACGTGCGGTAGCAACACCGTCTCGGGCAACCTGGACGGGGTCCCCGGTCGGATCGTCGAACTCGCTGGTCGTGCCGGGGTGCGGGGCGAAGACCGGGACGCCGGCTCGCTCCCCCACCACCTGCAACTGGGTCACGGCATTCGGGCGCTGCAGGTCCGAAGCGACGAGGATCGGCTTGTGTCCCTGTGCGGCCAGCCACTTGCCCAGCTTGCCCGCGAAGGTCGTCTTGCCCGAACCCTGCAGACCGGCCAGCATGATGATGGTCGGCCCGGTTTTGGCCATGTTGATGCGTCGGGTCTCGCCACCGAGGATGCCCTGCAGCTCCTCGTTGACGATCTTGACGACCTGCTGGGCCGGGTTGAGGGCCTCGGAGACCTCGCTGCCGGTTGCGCGTTCCTTGATCGATGCCGTGAATTCGCGAACCACGGGAACTGCGACGTCGGCATCCAGAAGGGCGCGTCGGATCTCGCGGACGGTGGCGTCGACGTCGGCCTCGGACAGGCGGCCCTTGCCGCGCAGGTTCTTGAAGGTCGATGCTAGGCGGTCGGACAGAGAATTGAACACGTGACGTGGTCTACTTTCGATGCAGTCGTATCGGTACTGTGCTTTCCGGGCCGGACGCGCCTGGAGCACCGCCGGCCACGGTTGGTCGCTCGGACTCCAAGACTAGCACCGCCGACTCCCCACTGACGGCAGCTTTTCCACAGCGCGAACTCGTCCTCGACCGCACCGCCGGCGACCTACGACGCCGTGTGTTTTCCCTGCTCTCCGTCGGAGACGCGATGCTCTGCGACGGCGGCCCGGTCCCGGTCCCCCGGATAGGCGGACGCGCCGGACAGGAACGCGTAGGCGCTCTCCGCGTGGGACACCGCGTCTATTCCTCGCTCCTCGACCTCCGGCGTGACCCGGAATCCGATCGTCTTCTTCACGGCAATGGCGATGACGAAGGTCACGACCGCGGTGAAGACAGCCGTCAGGATCGTGGCAACGACTTGGGCGACGAGCAACCCCACCCCGCCCCCGTAGAACAGGCCGGCACGACCGTTGTCGTCCGTCGCGATGAATCCCAGCGCCACCGTACCGATCACGCCGGCTACGAGGTGCAGGCCCACGACGTCGAGGGAATCGTCGTACCCGAACCGGTATTTGAGCCCGACGGCAAGGCAGCATGCCGCACCCGAGACCAGGCCGAGCACGATCGACCACCCGGGGTCCACGTTCGCGCAGGCCGGCGTAATGGCCACCAGGCCCGCGACGATGCCCGATGCAGATCCCAACGACGTCGGGTGTCCGTCCCTCAACCGCTCCACCAGAAGCCAGCCGAGCATGCCCGCGGCGGGGCAGACCAGAGTGTTGATCCAGATCAGGCCCGCTTCCTCGGCATCGGCGGCCGCTCCGGCGTTGAAACCGAACCAGCCGAACCACAGCAGTGCGGCCCCCAGCATCACGAAAGGCAAGTTGTGCGGCCTGTGGTCCGCATCCTTGCCGAACCCGCGACGCACCCCGAGCACCAGGCACAGCACGAGCCCGGCGACGCCCGCGTTGACGTGGACCACGAGTCCTCCGGCGAAGTCGATGGTTTCGCCGAGGGCCTTGCCGATCCAGCCATCCGCGGCAAAGAGGCCGCCATCCGTCCACACCATGAAGGCCAGGGGCGCATAGACGAAGGTGATCCACACGGGAACGAAGACGCACCAGGAACCGAATTTGGTCCGGTCCGCGATCGCGCCCGAGACCAGGGCGACGGTAATGATCGCAAAGGTCCCGGAGAACCCGGCGGCCAAGAGGTCACCGCTGGCCGATGATTCACCGAGTCCGAAGTCCCGCCACGGGCTTCCGACGATTCCGGGAACCCAGCCGGGTTCTGCCGACATCGAGGATCCCCACAGAACCCAGACAACGCCCACCAGGCCAATGGACACAAAGCTCATCATCATCATGTTCAGGGCCGCGGTCACCCTGGTCATGCCGCCGTAGAAGAAGGCGAGTCCCGGCGTCATCAGCAGAACGAGCGCGGCGGCGACGACGGTCCATACGTCGGTTGCGGACAATTGGTTCATGACCGATTCCCTTTCACGGTGCGCTTTCTCCGGGGTCGTGCCCGGAGGAATACGGGTTCAGTCTGCGTCGGCGATGTTTCGCCCGGCCTCCGATCGGATTGCCACCGTGTTACGTCTTGTCGCCCATGTTTCCCGGAGGTAACAGCGCGGGCCGCCCCGGGACACGAGAACGGCCCGGCCGATTCCGCACAGATGCGGATCGGCCGGGCCGGGTGCGCGCCGAACGTGGCGCGCAGGAGACACGTTCGTTCAGTCGATGAGGGCGTCCACGAAGCCTTCGGGATCGAAGGGGGCCAGATCGTCCGGCCCCTCTCCCAGCCCGACGAGCTTGACCGGCACCCCGAGCTCGTTCTGGATCGCGACCACGATGCCGCCCTTGGCCGTGCCGTCCAGCTTGGTCAGCACGATCCCGGTGATGTCCACGACCTCGGCGAAAACCTTGGCCTGGACCATGCCGTTCTGGCCCGTCGTCGCGTCGATGACCAGGAGGACCTCGGTGACCGGCGACACTTTCTCGACGACGCGCTTGACCTTGCCGAGCTGGTCCATCAGCCCCGCCTTGTTCTGCAGGCGGCCCGCGGTGTCCACCATCAGGGTGTCGACCCCGCGCTTCTTCGCTTCGGCCGCAGACTCATAGGCCACCGACGCCGGATCGGCGCCTTCCTGTTCGGAACGAATGGTGTCCACGCCGACCCGTCCGCCCCAGGTTTCGAGCTGATCCGCCGCGGCGGCGCGGAAGGTATCGGCCGCGCCCAACAGCAACGTTTTGTCCTCTGCGACCATTACTCGCGCGAGCTTGCCGACCGTGGTGGTCTTTCCCACGCCGTTGACCCCGACGACCAGTACGACGCCGGGATTCTCGCCTTCCCCGTCCAGGCCGAGCTCACGGTCCATGGTCGGATCGACGATTTTGAGCAGTTCCTCACGCAACATCGTTTTGACGCGCACCGGGTCATCGGTGCCCTCGACGCGCACACGGGTCTGGAGCGCATCGACCAAACGCTGCGACGGCTCGGACCCGAGGTCCGCCATCAGCAGGGTCTCCTCGATCTCGTCCCAGACGTCCTGATCGATCTTCTCGCTCGAGAGCAATGCCAGGAGGCCCTTGCCGAGCATCGAATTGGACCTGGCGAGACGGGCGCGGAGTCTCTGCAGCCGTCCCGCCACGGGAGCGGGAGTTTCGTACCCCGGTTCAGCCTTCTCTCCCACGGGAGGAGCCGTGTCGTCCTCGTCCCGCGTCTCGGGATAACCGCCCTTGGGAGCCTTGGGGCCTTTGAGGAACACGAAGGCCAGGCCGCCGAGAACCACGACGCCGGCCAGGATGTACAGAATCAGGATGAGTGTGTCATTCACATTTCCAGCTTGCCATACCTGTTCGGCTCCCAGCAGCGCCCTGTGGACGGTTCATCTGTCGCCCGAAATGTGCGCCGCGAGTAAGGTGCCTCTGGTGAGTGCCCCACCCCCTGAGAACAATGCCCCCGACGGCCACCGCGCATCGGAGGGAAACCCGCGGCCGAGCAAGGATACCCCGGGGCGTCAGCGCGTACCCGCTGACCTCAGGGTCCTGGTGGTGGCCGCATTCGTGATCGCCGCCGGTTACGGCGTCGTCGCCCCCGTCCTGCCGCAGTTCGCGACGTCCTTCGGCGTCGGTGCGGCCGCGGCCGGGGCCGTCATGTCAGCCTTCGCCTTGATGCGAGTCGCATGGGCTCCGGTGGCCGGACCCATCATGTCGCGCATCGGCGAACGCCGAACCTACCTGACGGGCTTGGGCGTTGTCGCGGCGTCCTCCGCGGCGACGGCCTTCGCCCCGGACTACGGTCTCCTGGTCGTCCTGCGCGGCCTGGGTGGGGTCGGTTCGGTCATGTTCTCCGTGTCCGCCATGGGTCTCATTGCCAGGCTGGCGCCGCCGACGATCCGGGCCAAGGTCTCTGGCTACTACGCGACCTCCTTCATGCTGGGAAGCATCATGGGACCGGTGATCGGGAGTCTCACGGCCGCGTGGGGGTTGCGAGCGCCGTTCGTGGTCTACGCGGTTGCCCTTCTCCTGGCGATTGTTGTCGCCGCCTGGAAGCTTCGTCCCGCCCCGCCGATCACGAGCACGGGGTCCGTGCTTCTGCCGATGAAGTTCTCGCAGGCCCTCGGCGTCGGGAGCTACCGTTCGCTCCTGCTCACGAGTTTCGTCCACGGTTGGGCGAACCTCGGGGCCCGAGTCGCGTTGATTCCGCTCTTGGCTGCGGCGCTGGCGGTTTCCGTCGGCGCACCGGAGCAAGGCTTCGGGTCCGGTTCGAGCATTGCGGGGATCGCACTGGGTATTTTTGCCGGCGGGTCGGCGGTGTCGCAGATGGTGTTCGGAGGGCTGTCCGACAGGTGGGGACGCAAGCCGTTGCTGGTCGCGGGTCTCGGCCTGTCGGCGGTGCTGACCGGCCTCGTCGGGTACTCACCGGGACCGTGGGCGTTCTGGGGCCTCTGTCTCCTGGCCGGACTCAGCACGGGGCTCTACACGCCGTCGATGCAGGCGACCCTGACCGACGTCGTCGGTTCCCGCCGGTCGGGTGGGAACGTGATGTCGGCCTACCAGGCGTGTGCCGACGTCGGTCAGATCGTGGCGCCGATCGTGCTGGGCACGGTCGTCGATGTCACGGGCTTCGGAGTCGCGTTCCTGATTTCGGGAGGTCTCCTGGCGGTCGCCGGGGTCGTTTTCCTGCTGACTCCCAAGGCCTCTTTTCCGACGTCGGACTGAGGATTCAGCTCAGCGCAGGTCGGCGAGCTTCTGCGAGATGACCTGGGTGATGCCGTCGCCCCGCATCGAGACGCCGTAGAGCGCGTCCGCGATCTCCATGGTTCTTTTCTGGTGCGTGATGATGATCAGCTGCGAGCTGGTCTGCAGCTCGCGCAGAATCGTCAGCAACCGGCCCAGGTTCCTGTCGTCGAGCGCCGCCTCGACTTCGTCCATGACGTAGAAGGGCGAAGGCCTGGCCTTGAAGATCGCCACGAGCATGGCAATGGCGGTCAGCGACCTTTCGCCGCCCGAGAGCAACGACAGCCTCTTGACCTTCTTGCCCGCGGGTTTGGCGTGGACTTCGATTCCGGTGGACAGCATGTCGTTCGGGTCCGTGAGGACGAGCTTGCCCTCGCCGCCCGGGAACAGGGTCGAGAATACTTGGACGAACTGCTCCTGGGTGTCGTGGAACGCCTGGGTGAACACGTCTCGGACGTGGTCATCGAGATCGCGGATGAGTTCTTCCAAATCCGCCCTCGAGGCCTTGAGGTCCTCGAGTTGCTGGACGAGGTAGGTGTGTCGTTCCTCGAGGGCTGCGAATTCTTCGAGGGCCAGCGGATTGACTTTGCCGAGCGACTTCAATTCCTTGCGCGCCGTGCCCAGTCGTTTCTCCTGCGTTGCGCGGACGAAGGGCTCCTCCCCGACCACTTCGCCCGATTCGTCGAGGACAGGGATGGGCAAGTGCGGGCCGTAGTCGGCAACCAGGGTCTCGGCGGTGAGGCTCAGTTCCTCGAGAATCGTCTCGCGCAGGGATTCGAGCTTTGCCTCCCTCGTGGCCCGTTCGAGCTCACCCGAATGGGCCTTGGACCGAGTCGAGTCCAGCTCTTCGCGGAGCTTCTTCTCCTTCTCGCGGGCCTCCGCCAGTCGGGTCTCGACGCCGGCACGCCTGGTCTGCATGCTCTCTCGTTCGACCCTGGCCAGGTCGGAGGATGCGTCAATGCGCTCGCTGACCTTGCCGATCAGTGACAAAACCCTGCTGGTGGCCGAGTACTGGGCCTTTCGTCGCGTTTCCTGCCGTTCGACCTCGGCGTGGGCGGCCCGCTCCGAGGCCACCGTCCGCAAGGCGGCGTCGTGCCTCTGCCGCAGTTGATCGATCTCTCCCTCGACGCCACGAAGGCTCAGCAAGGCTTCGGTCTCTCGTGTGCGAGCCGCCTTTGCTTCCTCGACCGCTTCGTCGCGAATGCGCTCGGCTCGTTCCAGCGCCTCGCCGCCGTCCTGGTCCTGGAGCTCCAGGGCGGCAGAGACCGCACCGACCGCCTGTTTGAGCTTGTCGGCGGCGTCGGGCTCCTGCCGTTTCAGCTCCTCCAGACGCCCCCGCGCCTGCTCGGCCTCTTCCTCGGTCGAGGACACCAGCGTTCTGGCCCGGGAAAGTGCCGCGGCGCTCGCGGTCGATTCCCGGCTGATCCGTGCGAACTCCTCGCGGGCGGTGCGGGCCTTCTCGCGGGCCGTGCGATGTTCTTCGGAGGCCTGCTCGTGCGCTTTCTCCGCGGCGCTGAATTCTTGACCGAGCTCTTCGACCCTGGCCCTGGCCAGCTCGATCCGTGCGCTGATTTCCAGGCCGGACGTGCCGCCGGAGCTTCCGCCCCGAGCCTGGTGTTCCTCGAGGACGGTTCCGTCGGCTGCCACGATCTTCCAGGCCGCGGGGACTTCGGGCGCGTCGGCGTCGGCAAGCAGACGCGAGCGCAGTCTGGCGGCCGATGCGGCGTCGGGAACCACGGCGCACCGGCTCAGGAGCGCCTGGACCTCTCGCGCGGAGGCCCCGCCCGTGATGGTTCGAGGGGCCCAGACGACGTCCGTGCCGTTCGAGGCGAGTTCCTCGAGGTATGTGCCGAAGGCACTGTCAGAAGGCTCGGGGTCGGTGCCCGCCGCCGTATGTGTCTTCTCCGCTTCGAGCAGGAGGCTGACGACGCCGAGGTCCGAAGTGCGTGCTTCCTCCAGAACCGCCTCGAAGTCGGCGCCCTCGGAGAGAGCAAGGCCGTCCGCGACCGTGCCCATCGCCGTCGAGACGGCGGCGGCGTGTTCCGGGTCCACGGTCAGGCGCTCCCGGACCCTGGACACGTGGTCGCGGAAGCGATCCATGATCGCCTCCGTCGCGTCGGCCGCGGGAAGGGATTCCTCGAGCGCTTCGACTCGTGCCCTGGCGGCGTCGTGGTCTCGTCTCACGGTGTTCAACCGGGACGCAGCATGGTCGAGGGCGGCCTGAGTCGTCTCGGTCTGGGCATGTGCGGCCTCGGAGGCCTCGGAGGCAGCCGTGGTGTCCTCCTCGGTCGGTCCGGACGCCTCGGTCTGCTGGGCCAACTGACCGCGGTATTCCTCGAGTCGCCGGTCGACGGCCTCGACTTCGCGTTCCTGTTCCTCGCGGCGGGCCACGAGGGTTTCGTGTTCGGACCGGGCCGTGGCCATGGCCCCGCGGAGTGAGGCGATGTTCTCGCGCCGTTCGGCGGCTGCGGCGAGAAGGTTGGCGTGGTGCTCTTCAGCCTCGGACGCCGCCTCTTCCTTCTGCGCTCTGGTCGTGCCCGAGGACTCGTGGTCTTCGCGGGCTCTTTCCACGGAGGCCTCGGTGGACTCGAGGTCCCGGGCAATGCGGTCCGCGTTTTCCTGCAGTTTCTCCGGGTCGCGCAGGTGTGCCCGGCCCACCGGCGTCGACTGGGTCCGGAGCCGTTCCTGGGCCAGCTGGGTCAGGGACTCGAACCTCTCGCGCGTCTGGGACAACGAGTACCAGGTGTCGCGGGCCCGGGTGACTAGGGGGCTCAGCGTCGATGCTTCGGCCTCGAGCTCGGTGATGACGCGGGTGATCTCGTCGTGGGCCCGCTCGCGCTCCGCCAGTTGGTCGCGGAGCCTCTGGAGTTCGTCGGCGTCCGAATCCAACGCGGTCGAGGCCTGGATCCAGTCGTCGGCAAAGAGCCTGGCCCGAGCGTCTCGGACGTCGTGCTGAATCCTCTGGGCCCGGCGTGCGACCTTGGCCTGCCGCCCCAGGGGTGTCAGCTGACGACCGATTTCTCCCGTGAGGTCTTCCAGGCGGGACACATTGGTTTCCATGGAGGCCAGTTTGCGGAGGGTCTTCTCCTTGCGGCGCCGGTGCTTGAGCACGCCAGAGGCTTCTTCGATGAAACCGCGCCGTTCTTCCGGAGTGGCATGCAGGATGCGGTCCAGTTGCCCCTGCCCCACGATGACGTGCATTTCCCGCCCGAGCCCGGAGTCGGAAAGCAGCTCCTGGATGTCCAGCAGACGGCAGGAATTGCCGTTGATCGCGTACTCGGACCCGCCCGTGCGGAACAGTGTCCTGGAGATCGTGACTTCGGAGTACTCGATCGGGAGGGCGCCGTCGGAATTGTCGATCGTCAGCGATACGTGCGCGCGCCCCAGGGGTGCACGACCGGACGTGCCCGCGAAGATCACGTCCTCCATCTTTCCGCCGCGCAAGGACTTCGCGCCCTGTTCTCCCATGACCCAGGAGAGGGCGTCGACGACGTTCGACTTGCCCGAGCCGTTGGGCCCGACGACGGCGGTGACCCCGGGCTCGAACTCGAAGGAAGTGGCTGATGCAAAGGACTTGAATCCCTTGACCGTCAACGTCTTGAGGTGCACATCGCCTCTTTTCCTGTCGGTGCGACCGAGGTCCGCGTGGTCTCGCCATCTGAGCCACAACGGCCCACTGTATCGCGACCTGCAGGGACCACCCTGACAGGACGGCCGTGCGCGATCCCACCCCGGGAACTTTTCTGTCAAGGGTGAAATCGCAGGACAGGCAGAATCCTGGTTGTAGAGTAGTACCTCGAGTGCCGCCCTCGGTGTTCTCGACACAGACCCACAGACTCACGGATGAAGGCTCGTTTAATTGACCGCTAACTCGTCTATCCACCATCGCAATTCCGCACTACTTTCAGTGACGAAGGTGGAGGCCGAAGAGGTACTGCCTTCTTCATACTTCGACGAACAGCTGGCTGACACGTACAAACGCCTCAGGATGCCTAAGGGTCTTCTGGAACGTCTGGCAGGCATCAGCGAGCGGCGCTCGTGGTCTGCAGACAGCTCCTTCGAACACGGAGCGGCCCAAGCAGGGCGTGCGGCCCTGGAGGAAGCCGGGATCTCCGCGGAGGACATCGGTCTGTTCATCAACACGTCGGTGACCCGCGACAACTTCGAGCCGGCCGTCGCCGTCGGGGTGCACCACGAGATCGGCCTGCCCCGTCACGCGCTGAATTTCGACATGACCAACGCGTGCCTCGGGTTCGTCAACGGTCTGACGGTCGCCTCCTCCATGATCGACGCCGGTGCGATCGACTACGCGCTGATCGTGTGCGGGGAGGACCCCTCGCCGTGGCACGAGACGGCCTTGAACATGCTCAACCAGTCCGCATCGACCCGTGACGACGTCCTCGCACAGTTCGCGACGCTGACCCTGGGGTCGGGGGCCGCTGCCGCCGTCGTCGGGCGATCGGATCGCCACCCGGAAGGCCACCGCATCCTCGGCTCGATCTCCCGCGCCGGGACGGAGCACAAGGACCTCTGCATCGGCGGCGAAGCCGGCCAGGGAATGAGCACGGACGCCACCGGCCTGCTGAAGTACGGTCTCGAACTCGTCACGGACGCGTGGGACCAGGCTCACGAGGACGGTTGGGACTGGACGGACATGGATTCCTATGTCACGCACCAGATTTCGACCTCCCACACCAACGCGATCATCGACGCCGTCGGTATCGAGCGTGACAGGATTCCCGTGACCTTCCCTTATTGGGGAAATGTTGCAGCGGCTGCGCTGCCCATGACGCTCGCACTCGAGGCAGAACGCCTGAAACCGGGGCAGCGCGTCCTGTGCATGGGTGTCGGGTCGGGTCTGAACACCGCCCTCATGGAAATCGACTGGTAGCAACAGGACCACAGCACGTAAAGAGGTATTCATGGCCACCGCGAACCGGACAACTCGCCCCACACCACGACCTGGGCCGATCCCGCTCAAGCGTTGGCCTGGAGTGGCCAGGGACGCCAGCAGGGTGATCGACGTCGAATCGACCGCCCCCGTGGATTCCGGGTCGCTGCGTACCTGGCATTTCCTGGACAACGGGCCCGAACTCGAACGCCAGGGGCTCGACCCCGTGGGCACGATTCTTTGCGTGCACGGCAATCCGACATGGTCCTACCTGTGGAGGGACGTCGTCGCCGCCGGTGCGAGCTCGGGAATCCAGCCCTGGCGAGTGGTCGCAGTGGACCAGCTCGACATGGGGTATTCCGAGCGTACGGGCCTCGAGCGCAGCCTCGAGGACCGCGTCCGGGACCTCGGGGACTTCACGCGAGCCCTGGGCCTCGACGACGCCGCGGGCCCTGAAGGCGTCGTGACGCTGAGCCACGATTGGGGTGGCCTGATCTCCCAGGGTTGGGGAATGAAACACCCCGACCTGCACCGCGGTCGTATCTTCACCAACACCGCTCTCCACCACGCGCAGGGCGAAGAGATCCCGGGAGCCCTGCGTCTGGCTCTGCACCCGGCCGTGCACGGCAAGGGCACACGGTCCACGACGGCGTTCCTCGACGTGACACTTTCCCTGCACAAGGGAACCTGGGATCCCGAGGTCAGGAAGACCTTCCGGTCCCCCTACACGAGCCCCGCGGCCAGGGAAGGGATCCAGAACTTCGTCGCGGACATTCCCGTGGACGAGGGACACCGTTCCTACGCCGCGATGCAACGTATTGCGCAAGCCGTCGCCGACGACGACCTCCCCTGCCTCGTCCTCTGGGGGCCCGGCGATCCGGTGTTCAAACAGCGCTATCTGGACGACATCCTCGCTCGCAACCCGGAGGCCACCCTCCACCGGTTCGACAAGGCAGGGCACCTGGTCGCCGAGGAAGAGGACATTTCCACGGTCCTGTTCACCTGGTTGGACGAGGCGTATCTGGGGGCTCCCGACGTCGTGGAACGTCACCGGGTCGTCCGCGAGAAGGACCGGAAGGCCTCTCCCCTGGCCCTGGATTACAGGCCCATGGTCTCCGAGCTGGAGGAACGCCGCGACGACGACTCGCTGGCCGTCGTCGATATGGGTCCCGCCGGCCGCGGGCTCAAGGACAGGTCCGGCGACTCGGAGCGTCGGTCCCGGACTCGGCAGGCCACGATCCGCCGCCAACTGTCCTGGCGCGAACTGGCCGAACAGGTCGACCGTACCGCGGAGGTTCTCAGGGATCTGGGTGTCCAGGCAGGCACGCGGGTCAATCTCATGGTTCCTCCGGGATCACGGCTCACCACGCTGATCTATGCGTGCCTCAAGATCGGGGCCGTCATCGTGGTCGCCGACACCGGGCTCGGAATCAAGGGGCTCACCAGAGCCCTCCGTGGCGCGTCGCCGGAGTTCCTGGTGGGCATCCCCCAGGCTCTGCTGGCCGCGAAGACGGCGGGGTGGCCCGGGCGTCGGGTTCTCGCGGGGACCGCGCATTCGTCGACCCTGCGCCTCCTGGGCGCGGAAACGGGCATCGAGTCGCACGAGGTCTCCGCGGCCCAACCGACGACGCCGTGGAACGCACCTCAGCCCGACAACGTCGCCGCGATCCTGTACACCTCCGGATCGACCGGCCCGGCCAAGGGAGTCGCATACACGCACCGTCAGCTCTCGTCGATGCGTGACGCGATCCAGAACACCTACGGTCTCGGAGAAGGGGCCGGCCTCGTGGCCGGTTTCGCACCCTTCGCGCTGCTCGGGCCCGCTCTGGGGGCGACATCGGTCACCCCCGACATGGACGTGACCCAGCCCAAGACCCTGACCGCGAAAGCCCTGGCCCAAGCCGTCCGGGCCATTTCCGCGACCGTGGTCTTCGCCAGCCCGGCGGCGCTCATGAATGTCGTGGAGACACGCGAGGACATGAACGAGGACGAGCAGGCGGCGATGCAGGGCGTGGAACGGCTGCTCTCCGCCGGGGCGCCGATCACGGTCCCCCTCCTCGAGGGCATGGAGGAGATCTGTCCCCACGCCAAACTGCACACCCCCTATGGCATGACCGAATGCCTCCCCCTGACCGATGTGAACCTGGATCAGATCCGCGAGGCGGAACGCGATGCCGACCCTCAGGACGGCGTCGAAGGCGCAGGAGCAGGGGTGTGCGTCGGCACCCCGGTGTACGGCGCGCGCGTCCAGGTGGTGCCGCTCGACGACGCCGGTGCGGCCACGGGCGAGCCGACACACACGCCGGGAATCACCGGTGAGATCATCGCCGCCGCACCCCACGCGAAGGATCATTATGACCGCCTCTGGTGGACCGAGCGGACTTCCGCCTCGATCCCCGGGTGGCACAGGACGGGCGACGTCGGGCATTTCGACGCGACGGGCCGTCTCTGGGTCGAGGGACGCCTGTCGCACCTCATCTCGACAGAGAGCGGATTGCTCACTCCGGTGGCCGGGGAAACGGCCGCCGAAAAGATTTCCGGGGTTCGCCGGGCCGCCGTCGTCGGAGTCGGACCATGGGGGGCCCAGGTCCCGGTGGTCGTGGTCGAACGCGAGTCGGCGCCGGCCCGGAACGGTTCTCGGGCGATCAAGGACGGCCCCGCGCCCCAGGCGCTCGCTCGGGCCGTGCGCTCGGTCGTCGAGTCGGCCACGGGGGTCCGGGTCGCGGCCATTCTGCAGGTTCGCGAGCATCCGACCGACATCAGGCACAATTCGAAGATCGACAGGCCGCGCCTCGCAGCGTGGGCGGATTCGGTTCTCTCCGGCGGAAAGGTCAGGAAACCATGAGCAAGACCGCAGCATGGACGGCTCCCGATCCGAGCGGGCGGCGGGCGATTCTGCCAGACAGCTCCTTGGAAAACTCCAAGGACCGGACCGTCGTCGTGACGGGTGCGAGCGGCCTCCTCGGGTCGCGCGTGGCCCTCAAGCTCATCCGGGCCGGGTACACCGTGCGGTGCTTCCAGCGCAGGGACGCCGTCGCGGTGAGGGAATCCCTGCAGCCCAAGGGGCTCGAACGATTCGAGCAGCATCGTGGATCCATCACCCATCCCGATCACGTGTCCCGCGCCCTCGACGGTGCCGACGCCGTCGTGCACTTGGCGGCGAAGGTTTCCGTCACGGGCCCTTGGGAAGAATATGTCGAGACCAACGTGACGGGTACCCGCATTCTGCTCGAGGGGGCCCGGGCGGAGGGCATCGGCCGGTTCGTCCAGGTCTCCTCGCCGTCCGTGTCCCACGCGGGCTCCGCATTCATGGGGCAGGGAAACCAACCGGCCGATCCCGACAATGCGCGCGGCAATTATGCCCGGTCCAAGGCATACGCGGAGCGGCTGGCCCTCGACTACGATTCGCAAGACCTCCTGGTGGGCGTCGTCCGTCCGCATCTGGTCTGGGGACCCGGCGATACCCAGCTCGTTGAGCGTGTCATCGAACGCGCCTCACGCGGAGGGATTCCCCTGCTCGACGCCGGGGCGGCACTGATCGATTCGACGTACGTCGACAATGCAGCCGAGGCCGTGCTCCGTGATTTCGAACGCCTCGAGACCGTGCACGGGAAACCCCTGGTCATCAGCAACGGTGAGCCGCGGACCGTCGGGGAACTCATGACGATGATGTGCGAGGCCGCCGGAGTCCAGCCGCCCCAACGCACGGTCCCCGCGTCCGTGGCCAAGCTGGCAGGCAGTGTGGTGGAGAAGATCTGGGCTCGGCGACCGGGTGCGGACGAACCTCCCATGACTCGGTTCCTGGCCGAGCAATTGTCGACCTCCCACTGGTTCGATCAGCGCGAGACGCACGAATTGCTCGACTGGAAGCCCGAGGTTTCGATCGACGAGGGCATGGAGAGCCTGCGTCGGTACTATCGCCCGCGCAGCAGCGAGAACACCGCGTCGTTGCGCCCGCTCGTCTGAGACGGCGTCCGCACGCCGCTTCGGGGGCGATGAGGAATCACTCGATGTGGTCCACCGGATCGCAAGGGGCATGAACAGGAACAGGAAGTGGTCATGACTGGATTCACCGGATTGAGCGCTTTTCCGCTGACCCCGCTCCGGGATGATGCGGTGGACGATCGTTCATTCGCCGGACTTGTGGAACGTTTGTCCTCCACGGGCGTCGATTCGATCACCGCCTTGGGTTCGACGGGTTCGTACGCTTACCTCACCACGGAAGAACGTGCCCACGTTGCACGCATCGCTGTCGAGCACGCCGGGGAGACACCCGTGGTCGTCGGCATCGGCGCGCTGCGGACGTCGCACGTTGTGGCCAACGCCGAGGCCGCGCAGGCCGCCGGCGCCTCGGGGCTGCTCCTGGCCCCCATGACCTATCAGCCTCTGACGCACGACGACGTCGTCGAGCTCTATCGTGCGGTCACCCAGCACACCGATCTTCCTGTGATCGTCTATGACAATCCCGGGACCACGCACTTCTCGTTCACCCATGAGCTCTACGCCCGCATCGCCGAGCTGCCGGGGATCTGCTCGATCAAGATCCCGGGCGTTCCCACCGATCCGGACGCCGCACGTGCTCACGTCGCAGCCATCCGAGCGGCCGTACCCGAGCACGTGACCATTGGCGTCTCGGGAGATGCGTATGGTGCGGCCGGTCTCGCGGCGGGATGCGACGCCTGGTATTCGGTCATCGCCGGGACGCTGCCCGAACCCGCGCTCGCCATCACCCGCGCCGTGCAGCAGGGCAGGCCGGCCGACGCCGTCGCCAAGTCGGAGCGACTGGCCCCACTGTGGGATCTGTTCGCCGAATTCGGAGGGAGCCTGCGCGTGGTGGCGGCGATAGCCGAGCATCTGGGCCTGGCGCCCGACAACTGTCTGCCCGATCCTCTGCAACCACTTTCGGCCAGCCAGCGCGCGAAGATTTCCGACGTGCTGAGCCACTTGGATCTCGACTGAATTCCCCCACCGAACGATCGGCGGTGCCCAAAGAGGGCACGCCGGTCCACGACTGGGTCAGGCCGAGTCGCCGGGCAGCTCCGGAATCACCGCGTGCGGGTGCACATCCACGCGCGACGTGATGAACCGGTCGGAGGCACCGAACTTGAACGTGCCCTCGGTCGCGAGCTCGAACAGGCGATCACCCCTCCCGGACTTCGCTCGCATCCTGATGACATAGCCGGGCTGATCGTTGAGTGCCATGGGCCGTTTTCTCTCCGCTTGTTCGTCCGAGATCTTCTGATAATGCTAGTCCGCGCCCTGATCACCCGTAAGGGAATTGTTGTTCGGTATCGCATCGGAACGTCCGGGAGATTAATGGGTGACTGAAGCTGGACGTTTCAGTACTAGATCGGCTTATCGGAATGATGCCACAGGTACCGGTCCGAACAACCGTGTGGTGCATACTCAATTGCTCCGGAGCGCGCCGATCCTGCCCTCATGGCCTGGATCCGTGGCCGTATGGAGGCGGCCACGGATCCGAAATCGCCGTAAAACGTCAATAAATCCTTACGAGTGGTCAGCTGACGGAGTGACGACGCGGTCAATCATCGTCCGTGCGGTTCCAAGGTAGCTGGCGGGGTCCGTCAGCTGGTCGACTTCCTGGGCATCAAAAACCTCCGACACTCGGGGCTCATCGACGAGAACTTCCGCGAGTCGTTTTCCCTCTTCGATGGCTCGTTGGCTCGCGGCGTAGACGATGTGATGAGACTCTTGGCGACCCACGTGCTCGGCGAGTTCCATCATTACCCTCTCGGCAACAATGAGACCCCCAGTCGCGTCGAGGTTCTTCCGCATTCGGTCGGCGTCGACAACAAGGCCGTCGAAAGCAACGAACGCTTGGCTCAAGGCTGATCCTGCCAGGAGGAAGGCTTCGGGCAGAGCAACCCATTCGACATGCCATGGCCCCGTGGCACGTTCGAAGTCCTGGAGCATGGCATCAAGCATGCTGCTGTGGCGATCACGGAGGAGCTTTGCGGCAGCGAGCATGATCTCGCTGGAGACGGGATTGCGTTTCTGAGGCATGGTCGAGCTCGCGCCACGGCCTTCGACAAACGGTTCTGCCACTTCGGCGAACTCGCTCGAAGCCATCATCGTCACGTCATAGGCCGCTTTGCCCAAGGACCCCCCGATCATAGCGAGCAATCCGACCACTTCGACGAACCCATCTCTGGCAACGTGCCAGGTAATCTCCGGTTCTCCCAACCCCAACTCGCTGGCCAATGCCTGTCGAACGTCGAGGCCACGGTCTCCCAAAGAAGCCAGGGTCCCGGCCGCTCCACCGAACTGAACCTTGAGTGCTCGCTGACGGACCTGTTGCAAGCGCTCGGCATGGCGGTCGAGGGCCGATAGCCAGACGGCACAGCGATACCCGAAGGTCACGGGAAGAGCGTGCTGCAGATGGGTTCGACCGGCCGTCACGGTTTCCGCGTGCTCTGCCGCCTGCCGGCGCAACACGTCCCTCACCTGATCGAGCTGGTACGAAATGAGGTCGATCCCGTCCTTGATCTGGAGCACAGTGGCGGTGTCCATGATGTCCTGGGTGGTCGCTCCCCAGTGCACGAACCCGCCCATCTCACCGACCTGCGCAGAGATCTGTTCGACGATGTCGAGGATCGGATACCCGACGTTCTCCGTGCTTATCCGCAGACGCTCGAGATCAATCTGCGATGCGTCAGCTCGATCGGTAATGGCGGCAGCAGCATCTACGGGGATGAGCCCCACCTGAGCCTGCGCCCGGGCCAGGGCCGTCTCGGTCGCGACCACACGCTCGAGATATCCCGTATCACCGAAGATCTTCCGCATATCCGGGGTCCCGAAGACGTTCTTGAACAGTTGTGAGTCGAATGCGCTTGTCATGTTTTCCTCTGTGAGTCGGATACCAAATATGAGAGCTAGTGGGGCACGATCAGGGGCAGGTTCCCGATGCCGAGTCAGAAGTCTGCGATTGCCTGGTTTCGAAGTCATTCTGTGGAATCAGGTCGCACCCCGCGGTGGTCGAACCGGTGGAGCGAGCTGCTTCGACGTGAGGTTTCGCGTTGAGTCCGGCGTTCATCTGCTGACGATCGATCTGTCCCGTTGCCCTCGCCACCGCTACCGTCGCGACGACGTTGCCGAACGTGTTCACGGTGGCGGTAGCGCGTGACATGAACTGATAGATGCCGAAAAGGATCGGAAGCCCCGAGGTCGGCAGCATGCCAGTCGCAGTGACGGTTGCTGCGAATACGACGAAGGTACCGCCATTGACCGTGGCTGCCCCTTTTGAGGTGACCATCATGATGGCGACGAGAGCCAACTGGTCGGTCAGGCCCATGGGCACACCGTAGGCGTGGGCCAGGAAGAGGGTACATACGGACATGTACAGCGATGTGCCGTCGAGGTTGAATGCGAATCCGGTCGGCACGACAAGCCCGACAACCTGCTTGTCGACGCCGAGCCGCGGCAGCTTCTCGAGGATCCCGGGCAGCGCCGCCTCGGATGAGCCCGTGCTCAGCGTCAGACCGATTTCCAGGCGGAGGTAGCGCACGATTTTCCAGAGGCTGACACCCGCAATGGCGAGCACGCCGCCGAAAATCAAGATGAAGAACACGGCGCTGAGCAGCCAATACTGCCCGACCAAGGCCGCCAGGGAGACCAAAAGATCCGTCCCCGAGGCCCCAATGGCGTAGGCAAGCGAGCCAAAGGCGCCGATGGGAGCCAGCCTCATAATGACGTTGATGAGCGCGAAGAATACCCCGGAGATGGTGTCGATTCCGGAGTTGAGGGTGGTTTGGGTCTTGGTAGGAAGGGTGAGGACGGCGATGCCGAAGAAGACCGCCACGATGACTACTGAGAGGAGCTGGCCGGTCGTGAAGGCGCCGACGAAGCTGTCGGGAACGATGCTCGCCACGAAGTCGCTGAATCCGTGGGGGCCGTCGGCCTCGGGAACATCGGAGGCGGGAACGGAATCAGCCAGCCCGTTCGCATGCTGCCCGATGGGAAATATGTTTGCGAAGCCGAGGCCGATTCCGAGACCCACTGTCGAGATGACCTCGAAGTAGATGAGCGCGAACAGGCCGATCCTACTCGCCTGTTTGAGGTCCCCTGCCTTGGCGATTCCCTGCACGATGGTGAAGAAGACGAGCGGGGCAATGCCCATCTTCAGCAAGTCGAGGAAGATGTCGCCGAGGACTTTCATGTTCTTCGCGAACGTCGGGAACAGAATCCCGACGGCGACTCCCAGGATCATGGCGAGGACTACCTGTGCGGGCAACCCAGCCCACCACGCTTTCTTTCCTGGTGGGGCTTCCCCGTGCGGACTCCTGCGAACCTTCATGGGTTCCTCCTTCATTTGCCTTCGACGTTGAGGGCGGTTTCGATGCAACACAGTGCAATCGTTTTTCCATATTCAATGTTTGGTTTCAGGAGATAGGGGTGTCAACGAACTTTTTTTGCGCTAACGTTTGCACAATGGTTGCATCGATGAAGCAGATCGCCCGCGAATGCGGAGTGGCGATCTCGACAGTCTCCAGGGCGCTCAATGGCAGCACGAGCATTCGCCCTGAAGTCCGCGAGCAGATCGTGGCCACTGCGCAACGACTCGGGTACCGACCCAACAATGCCGCTCGGGCTTTGCGCAGCAGATCCAGTCGAACGGTCGGCGTCGTGCTTCCAGACATGCTCAACACCTTCTATGCCAAGTGCACTGCCATCCTCCAGGACCAGTTCGAAGCACAGGGGTACGGCATAAGGCTCGCCGTAACGGGAAATTCGGTCGATCGGGAGCGAGAGGCTCTGGCACGTCTTGAGTCGGAAAGAATCGACGGGCTCGTCATCGTTCCAACCGCGCGACGATGGCAAGACCACATTCGCGGTGTCCCCGCAGTACAGATGAATCGTCATACGAAATCTGCTCGCGCCGATATTGTCCAAAGTGATGAGGCCTACGGGGCACGCGAACTCATCTCACACCTGCTCAACCTCGGGCATCGCCGAATTGCCGTTCTCATCGGAGACAAGAACTTCAGCACCACTCAGGACCGCATGTTGGGGGTCCGCGACGCGTATGACTCTTCCGATGCATTTGCCGGCCCCACACGCGTCCTCTTTGGGACCCACTCCCGCTCGTGGGGAGCACAGGCCTTCGATGACCTGTGGACGGCCGGCGAGCGGCCCACCGCGATCTTCGCCGCGGGCAGTGAAATCGCTCTGGGAGTGCTCCATCGAACACGGGAAATGGGAGTGAGCATTCCCGAAGACATCTCCCTGGTGTGCTTTGGAGACCCGGAGTGGTTCCTGGTCTCCGATCCACCGTTGACGACTTTCGAACAACCGGTTCGTGAGGTGGGCATGATCGCTGCACAGTTGCTGCTGGGCAGGATGGGGGCCGACGAAGCAGCGGACGCCTCCCATGTGCGTGTCTCGGGACGCGTCATCGTCCGCGAGAGCACCACCGCGCCGCCTGAATAACCGTCGCCGATCACGGCTGTTCTGCGTCCCCTCTTCTTTCTACGCCCCCGGCGGGTCTGTCTCCGTCGACGTCGCCCAGGCGACCCGGTCACGGGCGCGAACGTGAACGCCGATCTGCTCATGACCAATAGACCTTGCATGGTCCAAACTCGTGCCGTGTGGAAGGTGGACATTGAGCTGATCGCAGGATGGCTCGCTTCACTGGACGGCGATTCACATGAACAGGTCGCCTGACGCCAACGATCAAGAAGATCGTTGGCGCGAAGAGACGCATCTGAGCCCGGCACCTCCACCGAACCACCTGGACCAGCCAATACCCGCCGCTCGTGAACACCCCGCTGGCACACAGGGCACAAATAGCCCGAGCGATTCGTGAATCGCTCCCTGGCCACCAAGGCCCCGCACCGCTTGCGGGGGTACCTAAAACGTCCGCACACGCAGCCCCCACGCCGCGATTCCCCAGTTCAACGCAAGGGGCCAGCGCTGCTCCCGTTCGGCCATGAGCGCTCGTCCGCCATCACAGTGGACGGGCACGCCGGAGGCGGTCAGACTACAGACGCGTGACTGTCTCAGCTCTACTTCTTTGGGCCTCCAAAAGGCTATATCTGTACGACGCCGAAGAGAAGAGCTTCAGGCCCTCGCGCTCCTAGCGCTCAGAAGATTGCGCGCCGATGAGGCCGACGATGATGTCGTCGACGGCGCGCTCGGCCAGACTGCGGACGTCCTCAGGTGCTTGGTCGCGCAGCGGGCCGTGGATGGCCAGTTCGGCAAACCCGTGCACGGTCGACCAACACGACCACTCCGCCCCGGCTCGTCGCTCCGGAGCAAGCACGCCGGCCTCCACCAAGCCGTCGAGCGCCTCGTGCAGCAGCACCAGTGGCGGCGGAATCCCTCCGCCGGGCCTCGCGACACCTTCAGGGCCAAAAAATGCCAGCTGGAACCATCCGGGCTCGTCGAGAGCGAATCTCACATAGCCCAGGCCGACTCCTCGCAGACCCGACACTGCGCGACCGGCTGCGTCCCGCGCTCGGGTGGTCATCTTCTCCCGCATGCTCTGCGCCATCCGGTCCTGAATGTCAGCGGCGACGGCGGCGAGCAACGCGCGGTGGTTCGCGAAGTGCCGGTAGGCGGCGTTCGGGGAGACCCCGATGTGGCGAGTGACCTCACGTACTCGCAGTGCGTCCGGGCCCCCTGCGCGAGTGAGGTCCAGGCTGGTTGCGATGAGCGCCGCCCGTAGATCGCCATGGTGATAGCTGGTCCGCGGTTCGGACACCGGCATCCGCCCCTCCTATCCTTGACCTCGCCCAGGAACCATCATAGCGTCTATGTTCACGGGGTGAACATCGCGACTGCGAGCCCCGGGGCCGAGACGGACGGAGACGGCCATGACCACCCAGCGCAAGCTGATTATCACCCAGAACGTCACCCTCGACGGATCGATCGAGATGCTCGGGCCTTGGTTCTCGCCCGAGGCCGAGAACGACCAGCACGACCTGGTCGAGGAGATGGCCCGCCAGGACGCCACCAACGACGCCGTCTTGTTCGGTCGCCAGACCTTCGAGGACATGCGGGGCTACTGGCCGCAGCAGACCGATGACCACACCGGGGTCACCGAGACCTTGGACAGGGTGACGAAGTACGTCGTGAGCTCGACGATGGTCGACCCGGAGTGGGAGCGCTCGGTGGTGCTCACCGGCGATCCGGTCGAGGAGGTGCGCTGCCTGAAGGACACCGGCGGGCAGGACATTGTCTGCACGGGCAGCATCAGCCTCGTCCACGCACTCGTCCCGTCCGGACTGGTCGACGAGTACCGCCTCTTCACTTACCCGGCCGTCCAGGGACGCGGCCGGCGACTCTTTCCCGACGGCCACGCCATTCCCCGGCTCGAGCTGCTGGAGACGAAGTCGTTCCGCTCCGGCGTGGTGCTCACCCGCTACCGCCCGCTGTAACGAACAAGGATGGACCTCGCATGGCTGACAACCCTCCCGCCACCGGCCTCCCGGTCATCGGCATGATCTCGATGATGTCGCCGGATCCGTCCCGCCTCGCCGCGTTGTGGTCCGGGCTGATGGGCCTCCCGATCGCCGACGGCAACCGGGTTGTCCTCACCGGAAACTGAACGACCGACGACCGAACAGAGATCTCGTAGTGGAACGTTGCCGAGGACCCCAAGCTGAGGAGGCTGATCATGGGCCGGGTAGTTATCGCGAATTTCATCAGCATCGATGGGGTTATCCAGTCACCGTTGTCCCCCGACGAGGATCGCGACGGCGGCTTCGAGCACGGTGGCTGGGTCCCGCCGTCCAGCGACGACACGATCAATGCTTTCATGCAGGACGCGACGGTCGGTGCCGGCGGTATGCTGCTCGGCCGCCGCTCCTACGAGATCCTCGCTAACGCGTGGTCGGACGCTGACGACGCCGAGCCAGCGGTCGCGGCCATGAACCGCATACCGAAGTACGTCGTCTCGTCGTCCTTGGACGATCTCGCGTGGCAGAACTCGCAGTTGGTCTCAGGCGACCTGGCTTCCGCGGTCGCGGACCTCAAGGACCGCACGGAAGGCGAGCTCGTGGTCTTCGGTTCCGCGGCTCTGGCGCGCGGGCTCGTCGAGCACGAACTCGTCGACGAGTACCGCCTGTTGCTCTTCCCGGTCGTCCTCGGCGCCGGCAAGCGCATGTTCGACGAGCGCGGTCACTTCGCCCGGCTCAAGCTGTCCGGCAGCGCCGTCACGCCAAACGGCGTCGTCGTTCTCACCTACACGCGCGACATAGAGAGCGAGTAACCGTGCACATGGTCCGATCGATAGACGGGACGAGGCTGGCTGTGGCGGTGGCCGGCAAGGGGCCTGCTCTGGTGCTGGTGGATGGAGCCATGTCTTCCCAGGATTCGCGCCCGTCTGCGCCAGGCCTGGAAGACGCCTTGAGCGAGAAGTGCACCGTGGTCCGCTACGACCGGCGCGGCCGTGGTCGCAGCGACATGGGCGCAGCGGGTGTGAATGCTGAGGTCCAGGATCTCGCGGCCATCATCGAAGACGTCGGCGGCGAGGCGGCGCTGTGCGGGTTCTCCTCCGGCGCAATCCTGGCGCTCGAGGCCGCACGGGCGGGGCTGCCCGTCACGCGCCTCGCGCTGTACGAACCGCCCTGTGTCGTCTCCGATGACCGCGAACCGGTGCCGGCCGACTACCCGGAACGTGTCAGCAAGTTCGTCGATGAAGGGGAGCACATCGCTGCCCTCGCCCTGTTCATGATCCAACCGGTCGGCATGCCCGCTGCGGTCGTCGAGCAGATGAGCGCCGATCCCGGCTTTCAGGCTGGTGCCGCCAGCGCCCGGAGCCTTCCATTCGACGCCCAGGTGATGGCAGCAGTTTCGACTGGCAACGCCGACAGTCTCCGGCGCTACAGCGGAGTCCACACCCCGGTCCTGGTGATGAGCGGTAGCGCCACCGAACCGTGGCTGACCGAATCGGCTCGCGCGGTGCGCGACGCTCTGCCAGGTGCCCACCACGGGGTCGTCGAGGACCAAGGGCACGACCCGTCCGCCGATTCGATTCTGCCGGCCCTACGTTCTTTCATGCGGCTGTAACGATGGAGACCGAGCGCCGGTTCTCGGGTCACGCACCAGTCTGTACACGTTGATGCGCTGGGGATTGAGGCAAAACGCCAAGGACACTAGTTTTGGCTAACGTCCTCGCTGGCACACAGGGCACAAGTAGCTCGAACGGTTCATGAATCGTTCCCTGACCACCAAGGCCCCGCACCGCTTGCAGGGCTCCCCCGAACGTCCGTACACGTTGAGCCCACGTTCGAAGTACCCGGACTCGCCGTTGACGTTGACATACAGCGCGTCGAAGCTGGTCCCGCCTTCGGCCAGGGCCGCCGTCATGACCTCCGTACAGGCCGCCAGCAATTCTTCCGCCTGGGGCTGCGTGAGGGACCGGGCCGGCGTGGCGTAGTGCAGACCGGCCCGCCACAAGGCCTCGTCGGCATAGATGTTGCCTATCCCGGAGATCGTGGTCTGGTCCAGGAGGACTCTTTTGATTCCGCTGCTCGTCCGGCTCAGACGACGCCGGAAGGATGCCTCGTCGAAGTGCGCGTCCAACGGATCACGGCCGATGTGGGAGACGGTAGCGGGGATTTCGGCCAGGTCGAGAACACTCCTCGACGCCGCAGGCACGGCCTGCCCTTCCGTGTCGACGACGCCGACCACAGGGTCGCGATACATCCCACCGAAAATTCTCTGGTCCACGAACCGCATGTCGAGGCGGTCGCCGTCCGGACCGGTCAGGGCCAGCCTGAGGCGCAGATGTCGGTGGTCCGGCGCGCCTGCTTCGGTGAGGAGGACCTGGCCGCTCATGCCCAGGTGAACGACCAAGGCCGTCGGGTCGCACGGGCCCGACTGCGGGGCCGCGTCTTCTGGCCCGGCAGACAGCCGCAACCACATGTATTTTCCTCGACGGCAGACGTCGACGATCTTCTGGCCGCGCAGGAAGGCGGCGAATTCCGCGGCCGTACCGGGGTCCCGCCGCAGAGACCGTGTTTCGAGAACTTCCACGGCATCAATGCGCGCGCCGAGAATGTGCCGGGCGAGTCCGGAGCGCACGACCTCCACTTCGGGAAGTTCAGGCACCGTCCGAGGAATCCTCGATCAGCAGCGTCGTCGGGGCGTCTTCCTGGGAGGTCAGGTACCGGTACGCGGCTTCGGCGGCGGACCGTTCGGCGTGTTTCTTCGCCGATCCCGTCCCGACGCCGTAGGTCTTGTCTCCGATGCGGAGATCGGCTTCGAACACACGCGCGTGGTCCGGGCCGGTACCGGTGACCACGTACTGGATCTCTCCCAGGTCGAGCTCCGCAGCCAGCTCCTGGATCTCGGTCTTCCAGTCACGACCTGCTCCGAGGACGAAGTCGTCGTCGAGCAGGGCACTGGTGAGCCGGAGGACCAGGTCACGGGCGCGGTCTCCCCCGCACGAGATATAGGTGGCACCGAACAGTGCCTCCATCGTGTCCGCGAGAATCGAGTCCTTGTCGTCCCCGTGGGTCATCGATTCGCCGCGGCCGAGCCGTATGTGCGGCCCGAGGCCGAGGGACCGGGCAATGGCAGCCAGGGAACGCTCGGACACCACGGCGGCACGCCGTTTGGCGAGTTCGCCTTCCGACAGGTCGGGAAAGCGCGTGTAGAGCTCCGTGGTCACGGCCAGGCCGAGCACGGAATCGCCCAGGAATTCGAGCCGCTCGTTGTGAGGGAGCGGACCGTTCTCGTAGGCGAAGGATCTGTGGGTCAGAGCCAGCTGAAGCGTCTCGGCATCGATATCGACGCCGAGACGCTTCAGGAGCTCTCCGTTGTCCACGGTAGTCATGGGGACGTCTTAGACGTCAGCCACCTTGCGACCCTTGTACTCGAGGTACAGCGGGGTGCCGGCGGAGTCGGTGACGACCTTCGCCTGGTGCGGAAGGCTGTAGGTCACCTTGCCGTTTTCAACGGTCTTGACCAGCTGAGGCGCGGATGCCTTCCACTGGGAGCGACGTGCTCGCGTATTGGCGCGGGACATTTTCCGCTTGGGAACAGCCACGGCTATCTCTCTTCTCTCGTCTCGGTTGTCTCGTTTGCGGCCTCCGCACCGAACAGCCCGGAAAGGGCCGACCAGCGAGGATCCAGAATCTCGTGGTGATGACCGGGATTCTCATCAAGTCGCACTCCGCACTCGGAGCACAGTCCCTGACAATCCTCACGGCACACGGGCTGGAACGGCAGTTGCGTAATGACCGCATCCCGCAGAACCGGCTCGAGATCGATGGAATCGTCCTCGACGCGGTACTGCTCGTCTGCTTCGTCTTCCGACGGGCCTTCTGGTGCAGGTTCAAAAACATAGAGCTCTTGAATGTCAGCCGAAACCGGAAAATCGATGGGATCCAGACAACGGCTGCACTCCCCATGTACGTCCACGGAGGCAACACCACTGACCAAGATACCATCATGAACCGATTCGAGGCGGAGATCGAGCACAATGTCGGAACCCTCGGGCGCTCCGATCAGAGCATTCCCGAAGTCTTGGGGCGCGGCCACCGTCTTCTCGAGAGCATTCATGGTCCCGGGACGATGGGCCAGGTCCCTGACCTCGATCCTCAGGGACGATGAATTGTCATTCTTGATGATGAACTCCTGATTCTGACGTCATGACCGACTGACCAGCCTACCCAGGTCCGCGTGAGCTCACAAGTCCCGCCAGCGGTACGATGTGTCGCTGTGCGCAACATCATGCTTGCCGCGATTCGTACCGTGTCGTGCGACCAGGCGGTCCGGTCAGGGAACCAGCCGCCGGGCCACCGAACGGGGAACGAAACCTCGGATGTCGCCGCCGAAAGAGGCAACTTCCTTGATGAGGGAAGAGGAAAGGTGGCCGTTCTTGGGGTCCGCGGCCAGGAATACGGTCTCGGCGCCGCTGATGTTGCGGTTCATCGTTGCCATCGGTGCTTCGTACTCGAAGTCCTTGGAGTCCCGGAGTCCCTTGATGATCGCGGTGGCTCCCTGGGACCGTACGAAATCCGCGAGGAGGCCGTCCGACATGGGTTGGACGACGACGCCGTCGAGCCACCCAAAAACCTCGGTCACCATTTCCAGTCTCTCTTCCAACTGGAATCGGTATTTCTTGGCGGGGTTGTTGGACACAGCAACGATCACTCCGCCGGAAAAGATTTTGGTGGCGCGCGTGATGATTTCGACGTGTCCGTTGTGAATAGGATCGAAGGAACCCGGGCAAACGGCAAGACTCATGTCCCCAAAATAACAGTCGGGGCCACGTATGACAGGCCCACGACCTGCAGATGCGGGTCATGACGTACTGATCGGCGGAAACGTGTGATCCACCTACGATGGAACCATGCGCGATCATTCAACTCATACCCTGACCTCATCGGCAACCCTTCAGGAGTCCCGGACCCCGGCCGGGCCGCCGTGGAAGCGCCTGGCAGAGACAGCCGGGCTGTTGAATGAGTCGGGAAGGCTCTCCTCGACGATTTTCGAAGAGATGAGTGCTCTGGCCGTCGCCCATGATGCAATCAACCTGGGGCAGGGTTTTCCGGACACCGACGGGCCGGAGGTTCTCTCACGCGCTCTGGCCGAGTCAGTATCGGGTGGAAAGAACCAGTACGCGACGATCGCGGGATCGCCGGATCTGCGCGGGGAGCTGGCCGAGCACGAGGCATTGAACGGGCGACGTCGCCCCGACCCCGACTCCGAAATCACCGTCACGGCCGGCGCGACCGAGGCGCTGAGCGTGTCGATGTTGGCGTTCCTCTCCCCCGGCGACGAGGTCATTCTGTTCGAACCGTTCTACGATCTCTATCCTGCGATTGCCGGGCTGACCGGCGCCCGCATCGTCACGGTACCCCTGGCGCCCCCGGAGTTCCGTCCCGACCCCGTCCGGTTGAGGGAAGCATTCTCCGATCGGACCAGGATGATTGTGGTCAATGACCCCCACAACCCGACCGGGACGGTGCTCGATCCATCGGAGATGTCCCAGATCGCCGAGCTCGCCCGGGAACACGACGCCATCATCCTGACGGACTCGGTCTACGAACACCTCGCCTTCGACGCTCCCAGTACCGACCCGGCCACTACGGATGCGGGACGGGACAGAACGATCAGGGTGTCCTCGGCGTCCAAGACGTTCTCGATCACCGGGTGGCGGGTCGGTTGGGCGATTTCTCCCCCTGAGCTGACCCGAGGGCTGCGGGTGACCAAGGGCTATTTGTCGCACTCCGCGGCGGCTCCGCTGCAGGCCGCGGTGGCCGAGGCCCTGCGGTGGGCGCGTCAGTCCGACTTCTACGACCGGTTGAGGGCACAGTACGAGGACCAGAGAAAGATACTGCTCGACGGTTTGGGCGCCACCTCATTCGATGCAGTCAGCCCTGCGGGGACCTTTTTCTCGGTCGCCTCGACGGAGAACGTTCCGGATTCCTGGGGACGGGACGGGACCGAGATCTCGGAGAGACTGACCGCGAACGCCGGCGTCGCCGTCGTGCCCCTGCAGGCCTTCGCGACGCCGGAGAACCGTCACCTCTACACCGATTGGGTGCGGTTTGCTTTCTGCAAACGGCCCGAGGTCCTGCGCCAGGCAACCCAACGGCTCTCCGACTCAGGTCTCTGAAGCGGGCGCTCAGTCCTCGGGCTCCGCGAACCACAACGCGGTCTCGCCGTAGCTCCGGTGCCCGAATCGTCTGAGACCGGCGGGCCACGTGGGCTCGGGGTCGCGCGCGGAACGTTCCACGACGAGGACGGCGCCGTCGCGCAGGCCAGGCGTCACGGCTGCCAGGAGTGGGGCGATCTCTGCATCGGTCATCGAGTACGGCGGATCGACGAATACCAGGTCCCACGGCCCCTGGCTCCGCTTCACGTAGCTTTCCGCCGGGGAGTTCACGACGTCGATCCGGGCGTCCGTCCCTGAGGCTTCGAGGGCCCGTTTGTTCCTGGAGCACGCCTCGAGCGCCGACCGGTCACGATCCACGAGCGTCACTGCCCTCGCTCCTCGGCTCGCCGCTTCCAGCCCCAGTGCCCCCGTCCCGGCGAACAGGTCCAGCACGTCCGCACCGCTCAGGACGTCGTAGCCCTCAAGCCGGGAGAAGAGCGCTTCCTTGACCCTGTCCGTGGTGGGCCGGGTGTTCTTGCCCTTGACCGAGGCGAGGCGGCTTCCGCCGGCCCGGCCGGCAATGATTCGACTCATCACGGGTCTCCTTCTTCATTTCTGTGCGGCCGTTGTGGCTCCGCGGCCCACGGTTCCGCGCTCTCGATTCGGTCCAACCACGGACGCGGCGATTCAGCCTCGGTACAAATATTGGGTCGTCGACTGCTCACCGGCGTCCTGCACCGCTCGAAGCAGTGATGGGTGCCCGGACAGGTCCGGCTCCCTGTCCACGAGGCGCCACGCATCCTCGCGGGCCTGTTCGATCGTCTTCACGTGGCGCAGCACGGAAAGGTTCTTGAGGGTCGAACGTCGGCCGGACTGGTTGTCTCCGAGAATATCGCCCTCCCTGCGTTGCTCGAGGTCCAAGGTCGAAAGCTCGAAACCGTCGCGAGTCGACGCCACGGCCTGCAGCCTCGGCATGGACGGGCCGTCGTGGTCCTGCTCGGTGACCAGCAGACACGTTCCCTCGAGCTCTCCGCGGCCGATACGACCGCGCAACTGGTGCAGCGTCGATATGCCGAGTCGGTCGGCGTCCATGATGATCATGAGGCTCGCGTTGGGCACGTCCACGCCGACCTCGATGACCGTGGTGGCCACCAACAAGTCCACGCTGCCGGCGGCCATACGGGTCATCACGTCGGCCTTCTCCGCGCCATCCATGCGTCCGTGAACCGACCCCAGCCGTATCCCCGAAAGAACCGGCAGAGCAGACAGTTTGCGAACCATGCCTTCCACGGACTGGAGCGGAGTCTCCTGGCCGTCGCCGTCGGGGAGGCGGGGTCCGGGAGCGTCCTCTCCGATGGTCGGGACCACCACGAAGACCTGGTGCCCGGCGTCGATCTCTTCTCGGGCTCTCTCCCACAGACGGGTCTCCCACTTCGGGTGCTCCGCCAGCGAGACGACGTGCGTGGATACGTCCTGCCTTCCTGCCGGAAGCTCGTTCAGGACCGAGACCGCCAGGTCCCCGAACACCGTCATGGCCACGGAGCGAGGGATGGGAGTGGCCGTCATCACGAGTCGGTGCACGGGGCCGCCGTCCCGAGCCGTCAACGAATGACGTTGCCGGACGCCGAATCGGTGCTGCTCGTCCACGACCACCAGCCCGAGCTCGGCGAAGAGGACGTCGTCCCCCAGCAACGCGTGCGTTCCGATCACGATGCCCGCGCTGCCGCTGGCGATGTCGAGCAACGCCTGGCGCTTGGCTCCTGTGGGCATCGACGAAGTCAGCACGACCACGCCGACCTCCTCGGCGAGCGGGCCCAGGGTCTTGATAACGGATCTGTAGTGCTGGGATGCCAGCACTTCGGTCGGGGCAAGCATGGCCGACTGGCCCCCGGCGTCGGCGACCTGGAGCATCGCTCGCAGGGCCACCAGCGTCTTGCCCGACCCCACGTCCCCCTGGAGCAGGCGATTCATCGGCTTCTCCAGCGCAATGTCGCCGGCGATCTCGTCGCCGACCTGCCGCTGCCCGTCCGTGAGCCGGAAGGGCAGGATCTGGTCGAACCTCTCGCGCAGTCCTTCCTCCCGAGGTTGGAAGGACAGCGTCTTCTGGGCGTCGAGCACCGCGGACCTCCTGGCCAAAAGGGTCTGAAGAACCAGCGCCTCCCGGTACCTGAAGTACCGCATGGCCTGCTGGGGCTCGTCCTCGTCCCGAGGCCGATGCACGGCCTCGAGAGCGTCGGGCAAGGACATCAAGCGGTGTTTGGCCCGGAGGTCGTCAGGTACCGGGTCATCCAGGAGTGACAGATCGATCGAGTCCAGTACGCGCCCCACGACCGTGGCGATGCGGTCGGTCGTGAATTTTGCCGTCGCCGGGTAGACGGGCAGGGGTGCAGTTGCCATGTCGGCGTCCTCCGAGGCGTCCCCTGGGGCGGGGTCCTCGAGAACCGCGTAATGAGGGTTCGTCAGGGTCAATTGGCCCCTGTATTCATTGACCTTCCCCGAGAACATGACGTGGTCCCCCACGGCCAAGTCCTTGGACGCCGTCCACGCGTTGAAGAAGGACAGCGTCATGGTTTCCCCGATGGGTCCGACATCCGGCGTGGCGAGGCCGCCCCCGGCCAAGCCGTCGAGCCGCGGCGCGAAGCTGCCCTGCCCCGACGAGGCCTGGCCCGTCGAGGCGACGTTCTCCTCCGGAGCGAGCTGGTCGGTCACGGTGACCTCGGCGATCGAGCCGCGCCGGGTGTGCAGGCGGCGGGTGCTCACGGAGAGGATCCGAGAGATGATCGAGACCTCTTGCCCCAGAACGAGATCGGAGAAACGGGTCAGCTCGCCCCGCGGCAAATACCTCCGAGGAAAGTACTCGAGCACCTCGCCGACCGTTTCCAGGCCGAGATGGCGTGTCACGGCGTCTGCCGTCTTGGGATGGAGAACCGTCCGAAGCGGCTGGTCCTCACGACGCTCGGGCGCGCCGGCCATGACCTACTTGTCCTCCGCGGTCAGGGGCTCCGTGGTGATTCCCAGGGGCTTCCCGTGAGGGCTCAGAACGGCCATGGCTTCCGCCGCCTCGCGGACATGCACGTGCACTTTCCATCGGATCTTCTCGCCCTCGTTCTGGGACACCGCGGACATGATCACGGAATCCCCGATCTCGGACAGTTCGTGTCTGACCTGGGCCGCAGAGAGAGCATCCAGGTCGATCGAGCACATGAATTCGACGCCGTCGTCGTCGGCTTCCGAGGATCCGGCCGCCGAGCTCGCGGCGGACCTCTCCTTCGCACGCTGCGGCTCCGCATCCTGAGGAGTCAGCAATTCGGCATACGGCCGGGCTTCCCCACCCGGATAGTCCTCGCCCCGAACCGTGTGGGCCAGGACGTCGAAAATGATAAGCATCCCCAATGCACCGGCGTCGACCCATCCGGTGTCGCGCAAGATCTCCAATTGGGCGTTGGTCCGCCGCACCGACTTGTTTCCCACGCCCACCAGATGCTCGAGCATCGTGCACAGGTTCTTGTTCGAGTCCTCCGCATCCTCCCAGGCGCCCGCGGCCTGGGTGATGTCGTCGATGAAGGACAGAATCGTTCCCTCAACCGGATCGTGCAGCGCACCGGAGACTCGCGTCCGAGCGTGTTCCAAGGCTCTGGCCAGACCGAAGGCGGTAAGTCTCGATTCTTCCCTCAAGGGGTCCGCAAAGCCGGAAAGGATCACGGCGAACAGTGTGCCGGAATTTCCCTTGGCCTCTTCGAGGCAATGACGGCCGCAGATTTCGAACAATTCGCCCACCAGCGTGGTGTTGACCATTTCGCCCGCCTGGGCGCCGGCCCGCACGGTGATCGCCAGGTTCGTGCCGGTGTCGGCGTCCGCCACGGGGAAGACATTCAGGGCATTGAGCTCTTCCTGATGCCTCTCGAGAGCATCGGCCGCGTCCGACAGCCAACGACGCATGAAAACGGCGCTAGACCCGGTCCTTTGCTGCAAAATGATCCCATCCCCTTTGGTCTCGGGGCCTTCCGTCCACGCTGATTTGTGGCGCCCGATCGGTAGATTCTCCACACGAGCCTATCGCAATCGCACCTGCAGGAAGGTCAGCTGTGGATGGCAGCGCAGCGAGGATCCCGTGATCCTCTCCCCCGTGGAGTACCCATTCCAGCGGGTCCTCATCGACGAACGTCGCGGCCCTCCGCAGGGGTTCGACGAGCGGGGTCAACAGGGAGGAATCGACGTCGATGGCAACTCCTGATGCCCGCGCGACCCGCTCGGCGTCCTTGAGCAGTCCGTCGGACACGTCGATCATCGCGGTCGCCCCGGCCGCGGCAAGGTCCGGTCCGAGATGGAGAGGCGGCAGCGGGCGCAATTGCGAGGCCGCAAGTGCCGACGGGTCGTCCTCGGGCGCCGCCCACGCGGGCCCTGTCTCCGCGTGCTCCGGGACCGGCATCGGAAAGGCCCCCTGGCGGTCCATGAGAATTTCCAGTCCGGCGGCGGCGCGTCCGACCGTTCCCGCAAGCACCAGGACGTCACCGGGTCGGGCTCCTGATCGGAGCACTGGGCCGGAGGCGGGACCGCGGGCCGAACCATGGGAGGCATCCAACGGGCCGCCTTCCGGGACCGTGCCGAATGCGGCGACGGTCGCGGAGAGTTCCGTTCCGGACCCGACGTCGCCGCCGCCCACGGTGCAGTGCGCGGCCCCCAGGGTCCGGATGGCCGCGCAATAGCCGCGCGCCATGTCCGTCACCCAGTCGACCGGGGTCTCCGGGGGCAAGGTCAGGCTGATCACGAGCCCCGTGGGCAGGGCACCCATCGCGGCGACGTCTGCCAGGTTCTGCGCCGCGGACTTCCACCCGAGTTCCCACCCGCGGACGGTATACCCGCAGGGGTAGGTCATGAGGTAGTCCTGCCCCTGCGTCTGGGTATCGACCGTGACCACGGTCCGGCCGGGGGTCAGGTCATAGACGGCGCAATCGTCTCCCGGGCCGAGCAGGAGCCTTCCCGACCGTGCGGCTTCCGCGCGCTCATTGTGCGCGGAGAAGATCTCGAGAACGGGACGGAGAAGCTCTTCCTCGCTCACCTGAGCGACCGTCCAGGGTCCGGCCACTCCTACTTCCCGGATTTCGAGTGCGAAAGGGCCTTGGACGCCCTGGCCACGACCGTTCCGACGCCACCGAGGGCGAGGATCGTGAAAATGGCGATCGGAAGCGGACCACGAAGAGCGGACAGGTTCCGTTGGCTCCCCGCCTGCTGCTGTTTGCCGGAGCCGTCTGCCTGCTGACCGACGTCGTTGACGCCGGCGTTGGTGTCCGAATCCACGGGCTCGGCCGAGTCCTTGTCGGAGTCCTTGCTGTTGAGGTAGTGGCTGACCCAGCTCGACAGGCCCGAGACATCGCCCACGGAGTCGTTGGACTGGGATGAGCTCCCGTCCTGTCCTTCGGTGGTGTTGCCCCCGCGTCCCGTCTGGTCCGACGACGACGTCTCGGATCCGTTCTCGGAACGCGTTCCGCCCTGAGAACCCTGTGCGGACCCGTTCCGTCCGCTCCCGGCCTGGGAATCAGGAACTTGTTCCTGGTTCCCTTGGTTCTGGTCCCCCTGATTCCAGGAACCCTGGTTCCCAGAGCCTTGGGTCCCCGGATCTCCTGCGGCAGGTCCATGACCGGCATTGCCGGTCGGCGCTTGAGGCGGGACGGCATCCTGGGTCTGTTCGGGCGCCGGCTGGGCCGTGGGGGCCGGTGAAGGATCGGCAGTGGGAGCCCCAGTGGGCTGGTCAGACTGGCCGGTGCCGGAGTCCGAGGTCGGGTCCGGTGCCGGCTCGTGCGAGGGTGCGGGGTCCTGTGTCGGTGGCGGCGAAGGATCCTGCGTCGGCTCCGTGGACGGATCGGTGGTCGGATTCTGCGTCGGCTCCGTGGACGGATCCTGCGTCGGGTTCACGGTGGGTTCGGTGGCCGGTTCCGTGGAGGAAGGCGAGGGGCCCGGTTGGGGTTCACGATGTGATCCGTCATCCGACGGCTTCTCGTTGGTGCCGCCCGAGGGGTTGGGAGTGGCCGTGGGGGCTGCCGGCGTGGCGCCTCCGTCTTCCGGACCATCCAACGCCTGCGCCGCGTTCGCGGCGGTGAGACCTGCCACACCGATAACGGCGGCGCAGGTCGCGCCGTAGTAGACGGCGCGCTGCCCCGTTCGGCACTTCTCGTCCGACCTGTCGCTGTTGCGAATGATAGTGGCCTTTCCGGATGGTCCCGTCTGGCTGTCCAGATCCGCTCGTGGTGTGTCTCCCCCGGATGGTTCACCGGGCATTGACCAGGAACGCTGGGGTATCCTCGAGGACGTGATGCCCCATCGTCTCGGTCGCTCTCGATCGACCAGTGTAGAACGCCCCGCCGCAAAGGTACAGAAAGGCTGGCCGGCCCGCAGAACGTTACTCTGCGGCGCGGTTGCCTCAGTGCTCCTGATCAGCGGTTGCTCCTCGGCAGTGACCGTGGACGCCGCTCCGGACGCGACCGACCCGGACTGCGCCCGTGCCATGGTGGCCATGCCGGACACTCTTGCCGGGCAGGACAAGCGGGAAACCACGGCCCAGGCCACCGCCGCCTGGGGCGATCCGGCCTCGATCATTCTCAAGTGCGGGGCGCGGGTCAAGGAACCGGTCACCGACCCCTGCGTTCGGGTCAACGACGTCGATTGGACGCTCAAACAGGAGGACGGAACCGACGACACGTCTCAGAGCAAGGGATCTCAGTCGGGCGGTACGGGACAGGACCAGGGCGAGACACTCAACGGCAAAGGGACGTGGACGGCCACGTCCTTCGGTCGGTCCCCCGCCGTCCAGGTCACTTTCGACGCCGCCAAGGTCAATTCCTCGACCCTTCTGGTGGATCTCCAGTCGGCCGTCGGCAGGATCGACCAGACCAAGCAGTGCACCTCGGTGTCCGACGACCTGGACCTCTCGAAGGACGGCTGAGGGCCGGCCGGCTTGCACGAACCGGCCCCATCCTCCAGATCAGCGGAGGCCGGGCTCCCTGTCCAGAGCGAGCCGGATCAGTCGGTCCACCAGCTCGCCGTACCCGATCCCGGATTCCGCCCACATCATGCCGTACATGGAAATGGGCGTGAAGCCCGGCATCGTGTTGACTTCGTTGATGACCACGCGGCCGTCGTCCGTGTAGAAGAAGTCGCACCGGGACAGCCCTTCCCCGTCAAGGGCCAGGAACGCCTGCACCGCCTTGTCGCGTATCGAGTCCTGGACGTCCTGCGGGAGATCGGCCGGGCAACGCAGTTCGGAAGAGGCCGTCTCCACATATTTCGCCTCGAAATCGTAGAAGACGTGTTCGTCTCCGACCATCTCGATTTCGCCGGGGTGGGAGGCCTGCGGCATTTCGTGGCCGAATCCGTCCAGCACGGCGCACTCGATTTCGCGTCCGCTGATGCCCTCCTCGACCACGAGCTTCGGGTCGAGCTTCTGGGCGCTCTGGATGGCTTCGTCCAGGTCCGCCCAGTCCTCGATCCTCGTGATTCCCATCGAGGAGCCGGCCCGGGCCGGCTTCACGAACACCGGAAGCTGCAGTTTCTTGATGCGTTCGATCGCGCCGGCCCGATCGTTGGCCCAGTCTCGGGCCGTGACCACGGTGTACGGACCGACCTCGAGTCCGGCGGATTCGAAGGCGATCTTCATGAAGTGCTTGTCCATCCCCACCGCGGATGCTGTCACGCCCGCACCGACGTAGCGCAGACCAGCGAGTTCGAGCAGGCCCTGGACCGTTCCGTCCTCCCCGAACGGCCCGTGCAGGAGGGGGAAGACGACGTCGAGGTGCGGTCCGGTCTCGAAACTCGCATCGTCGTACTTCAGGCTGAGCCCCTCGCTCGGGTCACCCATCGGGAGGGAAACTTGGGGGCCTTCGCCGGTGAACCGCGGAAGAGCGACGCCGTCCATGAGGCGGCCGAGTTCTTCCTCGCTGCTGAGATGCCATGTTCCCGCCGGGGTGATCCCGATGAGCACGGGCTCATACTTTTCGTGGTCGAGGACCCCGAGGACGCCCTTGGCGGTGATGAGGGAGATCGAGTGCTCGGAGGATACTCCCCCGAACAGGATCCCGACGGTGGTGCGACCGTTGTCTGCGTTGGTGGTCATGGGCTCTCTCTCGAGGTCTTGGGGTCTGATGGTCTCAGGAGTTTCGGGCCATACTACTGGCCGGGAGCGTTGGTTCCTTCGGGGCCGCCGTGCGGGGTCTCGGCCTTGAGTCGACGACCCAGCAGCATCGGCTGGAGTTGGTCCACGGTGATCTCGCCGGCCAACACGGAGGTCACGGCTTCGACGATCGGCATTTCGACGCCGTGGCGCCGGGCCAGGTCTCTGACCACAGGAGCTGATTTGATGCCCTCGGCGGTCTGCGTCATGCGTGCGGAGACTTCCTCCACGCTGAGTCCCAGGGCAAGGAGTCGACCCGCCGTGTGGTTGCGTGACAAGGGAGAAGAACACGTCGCCACGAGGTCGCCCATCCCTGCCAGCCCGGCCAGGGTCTCAGGTCTTCCCCCGAGCGCGCTCGCCAGCCGCGTCGTCTCAGCGAGTCCGCGGGTCATGATCGAGGCCTTGGAGTTGTCCCCGTAGTCACGCCCCTCGCAGATTCCCACGCACAGGGCGATGACGTTCTTGACCAGGCCCCCGATCTCGACGCCGACCACGTCTGCCGACGTATAAGGGCGAAAGTACGGCGTCGCACAGACACGGCTCACCATACCGGCAGAGGGTTCCGAGACCGCGGCCACCACCGACGCGGTCGGCTGCTCCTGGATGATCTCGCGGGCCAGGTTCGGCCCGGAGAGCACGGCGATCCGCCCCTCGCTTCCGGGCAGTGCCTCTGCGATGACTTCGGACATGCGCAGCCCCGTCCCGCGCTCGAGGCCCTTGGCCAGGGACACGAGCACGGCCTCCTCGGGGACGGCGTCGGCGACGGACACCAGTTGGTCGCGCAAAACTTGGGCGGGCAGTGCCAGAACGACGACGTCGGCGCCGGTCAGGGCCTCGCGTTGGTTCGCGGTGAACTCGAGGTTCCCGGGCAGACGCACGTTGGGAAAATACCGGTCGTTGGTTCCGGTTTCGGCCATGAGGTTCATGGCGGCTTCGTCACGCCCCCAGAGCACGACCTTCCAGGCAGGGTCGCTGTCCGCATCGACTCGCGCGGCGTCGGCTGCAATCTTCGCGAACGCGGTCCCCCAGCTGCCCGCACCGAGGACCGCAACCTTGCGCGGCGTCGGGACGGTCGGGGGAACTGTTGGGGCTCGAACGGTCTCGCTCACGATGTTCCTTCCGGTCGATTGCCGTTGCGGTACGGCCGGCGTGGGCCGGATCCGCGTTATTCCTCGTTCGTTCGCGTTCTGGGCACCCGCTGTTTCAGGCGAGGATCCCACCGACCGTCCGGGGCCTTTTCGCCCCTCAATTGCTCGACGAGCGACGTCAGTGCGTCCATCATACGGTCCGTTGCTTCGGCCAGGGCCTGCTGGCTCACGTGATCCGTGCGGTCCTCACCGCGCAGATCCGACAGGTCCAGCGGGTCACCGACCAGAACGTGGACGTGCTTCCGCGGGAACGGCCGCGGACGCGTCGCCTTCGGTGCCAGGAATTCCTGGTCACCCCAGTGGGCTATGGGAATCACGGGAGCGCCGGTGGCCATGGCCAGCCGGGCCGCACCGGTCCGCCCCGCCATGGGCCACAGGTCGGGGTCCTTGGTCAGTGTCCCCTCGGGGTAGATGAGAACCGCGCCGCCGGCGTCGATCACCGCGCGTGCGCTCTCCAAGGACTTCTTGGCTTCCATCGACCCTCGGAACACGGGGATTTGCGCCGTCCGGCTGAGCACCGTTCCGAGCACGGGGACGCGGAACAGCGATTCCTTGGCCAGGAACCGAGGAATCGTGCCCGTCATGTACACGGGGTACGCCACGGACGTGGGGTCGATCTCCGTCACGTGGTTCGCCACGACGATGTAGCCCTCGTCGCGCCGAAGCTTCTCGGTGCCGGTCCACGTCTTGGACAACATGAGGTCCAAGACGTGGCGGACCCCGAAGGCGACACAGCGAAAGAGGCGGTCGCCGCTCTTGCTCGGCGTCGTCGTCCTGATCGGACGGGTCTTTCGCGACGTGCCCCGTGACTTGCGCTCGTCCGTCGACATCCTTACTTGGCCGCCATCGTCTCGAGGTCGAACTGGGCCCCGAGACCCTCGAGCTTCTCCACGAATCGCTCGTACCCACGGTTGATCAGTTCGACGCCGGTCACGTGCGACTGTCCCTCCGCAGCCAGGGCGGCGATCAGGTGGCTGAAGCCGCCGCGGAGGTCGGGAATGTTGATGTCGGAACCGTGCAGCGGCGTCGGACCGGAGATCACCGCGGAATGCAGGAAGTTGCGCTGGCCGAAACGGCAGGGCACGGATCCGAGGCATTCGCGGTGCAGCTGGATGGACGCTCCCATCCGGTTCAGAGCACCCGTGAAGCCGAACCGGTTCTCGTACACTGTCTCGTGGACGATGGAGACGCCGTCCGCCTGGGTCAGGGCCACGACGAGCGGCTGCTGCCAGTCGGTCATGAATCCGGGATGCACATTGGTCTCGACGATGAGCGAGTTCAGCTTGCCGCCCGGGTGGTAGAAGCGAATTCCTTCGTCGGTGATGTCCAGACCGCCACCGATCTTCCGGAAGGTGTTGAGGTAGGCCATCATGTCCGACTGGTGGGCGCCCCGGACGAAGATGTCGCCCCCGGTCGCCAGCGCTGCCGACCCCCAGGAAGCCGCCTCGATGCGATCGGGCAGGGCACGATGGTTGTAACCGCTCAGATGGGGCACACCCTCGATATGGATGACGCGGTCGGTCTGGACCGTGATGATGGCGCCCATCTTCTGCAGGATCGCGATGAGATCCATGATCTCGGGTTCGGTGGCCGCGCCACGCAATTCGGTGTTGCCCTCGGCGCGGGTTGCCGTCAGGAGCACCTGCTCCGTTGCTCCGACCGAGGGGTAGGGCAGGTCGATCTTGGCGCCCTTGAGCCCCTTCGGGGCCGTCATGCGGATACCCGAGGGAAGCTTGTTGACCTCTGCACCGAAGTTCCTGAGAACTTCGAGATGGTAATCGATCGGCCGATCGCCAATCTTGCAACCGCCGAGATCAGGAATGAAGGCTTCGCCGATGGCGTGAAGCAACGGACCGCACAGCAGAATCGGGATACGGGAATCCCCCGCATGTGCATCGATGTCCGCATGGCGGGCCACGGACACGTTCGTGGGGTCCAGGCTCAGATCGCCGTTCTCCGGGTCCTTGCCGACCGTGACCCCGTGGAGGGACAGAAGATCCGTCACGACGTTGACGTCCTTGATCTCCGGAACGCTGCGAAGCACCGACGGCGTTGCACCGAGCAAGGCGGCCACCATGGCTTTGGGGACAAGATTCTTGGCCCCGCGAACCGTCACTTCTCCGCGGAGCGGTTCGCCGCCTTCAATGTGCAATGCGCCGATCATAAAGTTCCAATCTTCGTGTCTTTGGACCTCAGCGGTCCCCGTGATTCCTACGTGTCCGCAAGTGACACGCATTCTAGAACTATTTTACGGCACCATCGGGCAGTCAAATTCCTGCTGCCTCAATGGTGCAGCGAACACGATACCGGACCCCGGCTGTTGATCACGTGATCGGCGGTCTCGACCCGTCATACGCACGGCGTGAGCGTGGACCGAGCGCTGTTTCTGTCGTACCCCGCTCAGGACTTCGCCGGTAGCGTACGAGGTTTGAACTCGGGGCGCGTCTGCTCGAACTCCGTGATGTCGCTCTCCTGCTGAAGCGTCAGGGAGATGTCATCGAGTCCTTCCATGAGCCGCCACCGGGTGTACTCATCGATCTGGAACGGCACCACGAGCGACCCACAGGTGACGGTTCTCCCTTCGAGATCGACCGTCACCTCCATTCCCGGGTTCTCCTCGATGGACTTCCAGATCAACTCGATGTCCTGCTGATCCACCTGGGCTGCCACCAGCCCCTGTTTGCCGGAGTTGCCTCGGAAGATGTCAGCGAATCGGGGCGAGAGCACCACCCGGAAGCCGTAATCCTTGAGCGCCCAGACGGCGTGCTCACGGGAAGATCCCGTGCCGAAGTCCGGCCCTGCGACCAGCACGGAGGCATTCCGATAGGGCTCCTGGTTGAGCACGAATTCGGGGTCCTTGCGCCACCCGGCAAACAGGGCGTCGTCGAAACCGGTCTTGGTGATGCGCTTGAGGTAGACGGCCGGGATGATCTGGTCTGTGTCCACGTTCGACGCGCGCAACGGGGCGGCGACGCCGGTATGGGTAGTGATGGGTTCCATCGGGTTCTCCTCCTATGCGTCGGTCAGGTCCGAGGGCGAGCTCAGTGTCCCTCTGACGGCCGTCGCGGCCGCCACGAGGGGCGACACGAGATGCGTGCGCCCGCCCTTGCCTTGTCGGCCTTCGAAATTTCGGTTGGACGTCGACGCGCACCGCTCGCCGGGTGCGAGCTGGTCCGGGTTCATGCCCAGGCACATCGAGCAGCCGGCAAACCTCCAGTCAGCGCCGAATTCCTTGAAGACCTGGTCCAGGCCCTCCTCCTCGGCCTGGAGACGCACGCGCGCAGATCCGGGGACCACCATCATGCGCACATTCTCGGCCTTGGACCGGCCTTTGAGAATCTCGGCCGCGGCCCTCAGATCCTCGATGCGGGAGTTGGTGCACGACCCCAGGAACACGGTGTCCACCGCGATGTCCTTCATCGGGGTACCGGCCTTCAGGTCCATGTACTCCAACGCCTTGGCCGCGGACGCCTTGGATCCCTCGTCGGCAGCGTCCTCGGGATCGGGGACGCATTCCGACAGGGGTACGCCCTGGCCGGGGTTCGTCCCCCACGTCACGAACGGCTCGAGCTCGTTGCCATCGATCGTGACTTCTCGGTCGAAGACTGCGCCCTCGTCCGTGCGCAGGGACTGCCAGTACTCGACGGCCCGGTCCCAGTCCTCACCCTGTGGCGCGTGAGGCCGTTCGCGGACGTAGTCGAACGTTGTCTGGTCCGGAGCGACCATGCCGGCCCTGGCACCCGCCTCGATGGACATGTTGCAGATCGTCATCCGCCCTTCCATCGACAGTTCTTCGATCGCGGTTCCGCGGTATTCGAGGACGTATCCTTGCCCCCCGCCGGTGCCGATCTTGGCGATCACGGCCAGAATGATGTCCTTCGCCGTGACCCCGGGGCGGAGGTGGCCGTTGACCGTGATGGCCATGGTCTTGAACGGCGCCAGCGAGAGCGTCTGGGTGGCCATGACGTGCTCGACCTCGCTCGTGCCGATACCGAAGGCCAGGGCACCGAAAGCCCCGTGGGTGGACGTGTGGGAATCGCCGCAGACCACGGTCATCCCGGGCTGGGTCAGACCGAGCTGGGGGCCGACCACGTGGACGATCCCCTGCTCCTCATCACCCAGCGAATGGATGCGGACCCCGAATTCTTCGGCGTTCGCGCGCAGGGTCTCGATTTGCTGGCGTGAGGTCTCGTCCGCAATGCGGGAAAAGATGTCCTGCGTCGGGGTGTTGTGATCCTCCGTCGCGATCGTGAGGTCCGGGCGGCGAAGCTGCCGTCCGGCCAGGCGGAGCCCTTCGAATGCCTGGGGCGAGGTGACCTCGTGAACGAGGTGCAGGTCGATGTAAATCAGATCGGGTTTGCCATCCTGCCCCGCGACGACTCGATGGTCGGCCCAAACCTTCTCGGCCAGGGTCCTGGGGCGGGCCGATGAATCCGTCATGTTGTCCTCCGAATTCCTGTGTGCTTGCGAGACTCATTCTGCCCACGAACACGCAGGTCTTCCAGAACGTGGACTTGCATTCCAGTATTTGAGAACTCACTATGGTGGGTATGAGCGAACTTTCCGAGACCACTCCTGCCACCGTCGAGGCCGCGTCGGGCAGCGACGAGATTCTTGGTGGCATGGGGACCGCGAACCCCATGTCCGTCCGGGCCCGCCCGAGCGGGGTCGGGGTTCTGGACAAAGCCACCCATATTCTGGACTGCCTCGAGGCCGGTCCGGCCAGCCTGTCGCAGCTGGTCGAGGCCACGGGCCTCGCCCGGCCCACGGCGCATCGTCTGGCGGTTGCCCTCGCCCATCATCGGCTGGTCGCGCGAGACGTTCAGGGACGGTTCGTTCTCGGGCCCCGACTCGGCGAATTGGCCTCCGCCGCCGGCGAGGACCGCCTGATTGCCGCGGCAGGCCCCGTGCTCAACCAGCTCAGGAATCTGACGGGCGAATCTTCCCAGGTCTATCGACGCCAGGGAGAATGGCGCATTTGCGTCGCATCAGCAGAGCGCCCCATCGGCCTGCGCGACACCATCCCCGTGGGCACCCAGTTGTCCATGAAAGCCGGTTCGGCGGCTCAGGTGCTCATCGCCTGGGAGGATCACAATCGCCTCCTTGAAGGCCTTCGGCAGGCCCGCTTCTCCGCGACGGTTCTCTCCGCGGTTCGACGCCGCGGCTGGGCCCAGTCGGTCGGTGAACGCGAACGCGGCATTGCCTCGGTGTCCGCCCCGGTCCGCAACCCTTCGGGCAAGGTCATCGCGGCCGTCTCCATCTCGGGACCGATCGAGCGCCTGACTCGCCAGCCCGGTCGGCTGCATTCCGACGTCGTCGCACAGGCCGCCCGCCAGCTGACCGAAGCGCTCAGGGCTCCTCAGTAGATCCGCGCTCTGCCGGGAGAATTCACTCCCCCATGATTCTGCGCGACTCCGTGATCCCTGCGGCCCGGTTGTCCCTCCGGGGGACCCTGATCTGTCCCTGCGGGACCATCACCGCCTGTCTGGGTGGCACTGCTTGCGGGTCTGTGCCGTGCCGGACGGGGCGCGGAGTGGCTTCGGTCCGTCCGGAGCGGCAATTCGGTTCGCCCAGGATATTCGCTCCTGCGACTCGGTCACGCCGCCCGCTCGGCCCTACGCTGCGTCCATCGTCCATGAATCCAGAATGATTGGAGTGAATCCCTGACCGACAATAAAAAGAGCCCGGCACTGTTGTGCCGGGCTCTTTGACCTGTGACCCCAACCGGATTCGAACCGGTGTTGCCGCCGTGAGAGGGCGGAGTACTAGGCCGCTATACGATGGGGCCAGAATGTCATTTCGGAATTACTGTCTTCCTCATGACCGCTCGATTTATCTTACACACTCTGGAGTTTGTTTCCAAATCGACCGATGTGAATCATAACACGTGATTTTTATATCAGAGCTATGTTCGCTGGGATACCAGGACTCGAACCTAGAACGACGGTACCAGAAACCGCTGTGTTGCCAATTACACCATATCCCACTGTTTGCGGCGTTTCGACCTTCCGGCCTCATCTCCGCAACGAGTAAATACTCTACAGCCCCCACCCGACCCACGCAACCTCGCACAACGTGGCCTCGGCCACCCTCAGGCGAGCCGGTCGCGCCCCTACTCCGGCGGAGAGACGCGCGACCGGCGACAGCCTGGCCGGAACCTCAGGACCGGTCCGCCAGGTCCCGGATCAGGGCGTCGATCCGACGCAACGAGGACTCCCTGCCGAGGATTTCGAGCGATTCGAAAAGGGGCGGCGAGATCCGCGCGCCCGAGACGGCAATGCGAACCGGGCCGAAGGCCAGGCGCGGCTTGATCTCCAGGCCCTCGACGATGGCCGAACGCAACGACTGCTCGATCGATGCGCTCTCCCAGGTCTCGAGCTGCGACAGCGCCTCGTGAGCGGCGCGCAGGACGTCCGGAGCGGATTCCTTGAGCTGCTTCCGCGCATCATCCGCGATGACGATCTCCTGGTCGCCGCGGAAGAGGAACCCGAGGAGCCCGGGCGCCTCACCGAGAAGCTGCATCCTTTCCTGGACCAGGGGGGCCGCCTCGTGCAGGATCTGCCGTTCCCTGTCGCTGAGTTCCTCGTCAACGATTCCGGCGTCTCTCAGATAGGGCAACAAACGCTCTTCGAAATCAGCCGCATCGAGCATGCGAATGTGCTGACCATTGATCGCTTCGGCCTTCTTCACATCGAACCGAGCGGGGTTGGCGAGGACATCGTGAACATCGAAATTCTCGACCAATTGATCCACGGTAAAGATGTCTTCGTCCGCGGAAAGCGACCAACCCAAGAGGGAAAGATAGTTGAGCAGACCTTCTTTGATGAATCCCTCGTCCCGCAGGAGGAAGAGATTCGATTCCGGGTCCCGCTTGGAGAGCTTCTTGTTCCCCTGGCCCATGACGTACGGCAGGTGCCCGAATTCCGGGATGAATTCGGCGATCCCCACGCCCACCAGAGCCCTGTACAGGGCGATCTGACGCGGCGTCGAGGACAACAGGTCCTCTCCCCGGAGCACGTGCGTGATGCCCATCAGGGCGTCGTCCACGGGGTTGACGAGCGTGTACAACGGGTTGCCATTCGCCCGCACCACCACATAGTCCGGAACGGACCCGGCCTTGAACGTGATCTCCCCGCGAACGACATCGTTGAACGTAATGTCCTCGTCCGGCATGCGCAGACGCAGGACCGGTTCACGCCCCTCAGCACGGAAGCCTGCCTTCTGCTCCTCGGTGAGATCACGGTCGAAGTTGTCGTAGCCCAGCTTCGGGTCCTCGCCCTTGGCACGATGGCGCTCTTCGACTTCCTGGGGAGTCGAGAAGTCCTCGTAGACATAGCCCGCGTCCTTCAAGCGGCCGATGACGTCCTGGTAGATCTCGCCCCTCTCGGACTGCCGATAGGGCTCGTGAGGTCCTCCGACGCCGACCCCCTCGTCCCATTCGATGCCCAGCCACCGCAGCGACTCAATGACCTGGTTGAAGGATTCTTCGGAGTCCCGCTGCGCGTCCGTGTCTTCGATGCGGAAGATGAGCCGCCCGCCCGTGTGACGGGCATAAGCCCAATTGAACAACGCGGTCCGGACCATGCCCACGTGGGGTGTGCCGGTCGGTGAGGGGCAGAAGCGTACGCGTACGGGACGGTCTTCGCTCACCGTCGGCTTAATGGCTTCGGTTGTCATGATTCTTGGATACTCATCGCTTTCGTTCTCAGAGGTTTCCGGGGCGTGGCCCCGCCGTCGTGTGGTCAGGCCCGCCGCATCCGGTTGACGAGTGCGCCGATACCGCCGACCTCAATTTCGACTTCCTGCCCGTCCTCGACGAGGCCGACGCCCGCCGGTGTGCCCGTGAGGATGACGTCACCGGGCAGCAGGGTGAAGGCATCGGAGATCCTGGACACCAGATCGGCGACGCCGAAGATCATGTCGCTCGTGGAGCCGTCCTGCTTCAATTCACCATCAACCCACGACCTGACGCTGAGGTTCTCTGTGTCCAGATCCGTTTCGATCCACGGCCCGAGCGGGCACGAACCGTCGAATCCCTTGGCGCGAGTCCATTGGAGGTCGGTGGCCTGGAGATCACGCGCCGTCAGATCGTTGCCGCAGGTGTATCCGAAGATCACTTCGGGAACACGTTCGACCGGAACCGACTTGCACATGCGCCCGATGACCACGGCCAGTTCGGCTTCGTAGGAAACTTCCTCACTGGTATCCGGCAGGGTCACGGGATCCCCGGGACCGACCACGGAGGTATTCGGTTTGAGGAAGAATTGCGGCGAGGTGGGTGCTTCGTTCCCGAGCTCGCTCGCGTGCTCGTTCCAGTTTCTGGCCACACCAATGACCTTGGAACGGGGAATGATGGGCGCGACCAGACGGACGTCGGCCATCGGGAAGGTCTTTTCTGTGGGGTTGATCCCTGTGTAGAACGGGTCGCCCGCGAGTACGGTCACGGTCTCCTGACCGTCCTCGCCGTCGACGCGTCCGTAGAACAGTTGGTCCTCGGCTGTAAATCGTGCAATGCGCATGAATCCAGGTTAGCGCCTATACCGCAGACACAGCTCAGCAATCCACAGGTGTGACGTTCGGCCCTCGGAAGAGAGCCGCGAGGACGAACACGGGTCGGATCAGACGACGCGGGTCAACCACCCGAAACGGTCCTCGACCCGTCCGGTCTGAATCCCGGTCAGTTGCGTCCGCAACAGTTCGGTCACTTCACCGTTGGTGTTCTTCGCCGCCGGAATCTCGCCGTCCTCCCAGAGCAGACGCCCCATGGGCGCGACGACGGCGGCCGTGCCGCACGCGAAGACTTCCGCGATCTCGCCGCTCTCCACGCCGTCACGCCACTCGTCGACTGTGATCTTTCGCTCGACGACCCGGTGTCCTTGTTCCTCGGCGAGCTGGATGATCGAGGTGCGAGTGATTCCTTCCAGAATGGTTCCGGTCAATTCCGGGGTCACCAGTGTTCCGTCGCTGAACACGAAGAAGACGTTCATGCCCCCGAGCTCCTCGACGGCGTTGTCCCGGTGGGGGTCGGTGAAGATGACCTGCTTGCACCCCTTCTCCTCCGCCTCTGTCTGAGGCAGAAGGCTGGCCGCGTAGTTGCCGCCGCACTTGGCTGCGCCCGTGCCGCCTTCGCCAGCTCGGGCGTAGTCTCGGGCCCACCAGATGTCGACGGGCTCGGGAGTTCCGAAGTAGTTGGCCGCGGGTGAGGCGATGACCTCGAACAGCGCCTCGTGCGTCGGCCGAACGCCGAGGAATTTTTCCGTCGCGATCATGAAGGGCCTGAGATACAACGAAGTCCCCTCTCCCTCCGGGATCCACCGCGAGTCCTTCTCCACGAGGTTCCGGACGGCGTCGACGAAGAGGTCGACCGGAAGCTCCGGGAGGGCCAGTCGCCTCGCCGATTTCTGGAAACGCTGGGCATTCGCCTCGGGCCGGAACAACCAGACGGAGCCGTCCTGGTGACGGTACGCCTTGAGCCCCTCGAAGACTTCCTGGCCGTAGTGCAGGACCGACGTCGCGGGATCGAGGCTCAGGGGGCCGTACGGCTCGATCCGGGCATCCCGCCATTCGCCGCCGTCCGGGCTCTCGCCGCTCCACTCGACCTTGGCCACGTGGTCCGTCATGAATTCACCGAACCCGGGAGCCGCCAGAATCTCGGCCAGCCTTTCCGGTGTGGTCGGTTCCTGGTTCTCGGTGGTGGTGAAGGTCGAAGTGCTCAACGTGGGCTCCGTTTCCAGCATGTGCGTGTGTGTCTTGTACCGCGCGACCGCCGCGTCCTTGCGGCGGCGCCCGGACTATCGGGGAAGAGAGGAGAGGCTCAGATCCCGGCGAGAACAGCTCGACCGATGTCTGCGGTCGATCGCTGCTCGGCGCCGTGGTCCCGCATATCGTCCTCGACTGCTGACTCGATGGTACTCGCTGCGTCTTCGTGGCCCAGGTGACGAAGCAACAAAGCTCCGGCCAGGATCGCGGCACGGGGATCCGCGATTCCCCGTCCGGCAATGTCCGGCGCCGATCCGTGCACGGGTTCGAACATGGACGGCGCCGTGAATTCCGCGTTGATGTTGCCGCAGGCGGCGTAGCCGATGCCGCCTGAAATCGCGCCGGCCTGGTCGGTGAGGATGTCCCCGAACAGATTGTCCGTCACGATCACGTCGAACCGGGCCGGATCCGTGGTCATGTAGATCGTCGCGGCATCGACGTGAATGTAGTCCGTGGAAACCTGCGGATATTCCTGGGCGATCCGGTCAAAGGTGCGGCGGTAGAGGCCACCGGCGTGGACCAACACATTGTGTTTGTGAACGAGGGTCAAGTGCTTCCTGTCCCTCGAGGCCGCCAGGTCGAAGGCGTAGCGGATCAACCGGTCGACGCCATGGGCCGTATTGACGGAGACCTCGGTCGCGATTTCGTGCTCCGTGCCCTCGCGGACCGTTCCCCCGTTGCCGACATACGGCCCTTCCGTACCCTCACGGACGACGACGAAGTCGATGTCGCCCGGCGCGGACAACGGGGACACGGCACCGGGATACAGCCGTGACGGCCTCAGGTTGATGAAGTGGTCGAAGGCAAATCGCAGTCGCAACAGGATTTCGCGTTCGATGAGCCCCGAAGGAACCTGAGTCGATCGCGGATCGGCCCCGACTGCGCCGAAGAGGATGGCCTGGTGCTCACGGAGCGAGGCGAGCTTCTCGTCCGTCAGCGTCTCCCCCGTGCGAAGCCAGGCCTCGGCACCGAGTTCATAGTGAGTCGGCGAGACACGCAGGCCCGCACGGCCCGCGGCCTTCGTGAGGACGGCCAACGCCTGTTCCGTGACTTCGGGGCCGATGCCGTCTCCGGGGATGACGGCCAGGTCAAGGGTGCGGGTATCCGTGGTGTCGCTCATAGAGACAAGGTAGCCCCTTGGAGCCCGTCACGCCCACATAGTAGGATGCGATCTCAGTATGTGAGCCATGGCCCGGGCCCGGTCGGGGTTCCGGGCCAACATTCCTCGGTTCGAACAAGATCACAGCCCTCGAGTCAGGAGCATCGCGACCCCGGCCCAGGCGGCCGCCCAGAGGAATGAGCCGAAGGTTCCGAGGATGAACCGTTCGACGGCCGGGCTGCTTGAGCTCGGCAAACCGGCCCAGGGCCTTGATCGCGGCGAGCACCGTGAGCCCTGTCGGCCACCCCGCGATCAGGGTGACGGCCACACCGACCCTCTCCAGGACCCCGATCCACAATCCGCCGTGCAGGTCGGAATCGCGCTCGGGATCTGCGGGCGCCTCCGATGGTTCGCGGCGCCTGCCCGATCGGTAGAGCTTTCCGCTCCGTTGGGAGAACTGAAGCACAGCGGCGGTCACGGGCGACCCGGTCAGCGCGGCAGCCGCAACCCCGGAGACGATGGCAACCACGGCGGCCCACGGTTCGACCCCGATGCCCTCCCCCTGAAGGGCACTGGCCGTGGCGGCGCTTGCGGCCGCGACCAGCAGAATCAGGAACACCAGGGCCCAGGTGCGGCGTGTTCGAACACTGACCGCGGGGACGCGGAAGCACACGATGGCGCCGAGCACGGCCGCCAGGATCATGATCGAGAGGGCGATCAGAGTCATGATGACCCCGCTGTCCTCGCGAGACCGTCCGTCGAGTCCAGGTGCTGGGCCCAGCGAATCATCTCGCGGCGGAGATCCTCTGTCTCCCGGTACATGCTCGCGGACAACCTGCCGGACACCGCTTGCTGACTGATCCCGAGGCGACGCGCCATGTCGGCCTGGGTCATTCCGGTCACGGCGAGGTCGTAGGCCTCTCGGGCTTTTGCCCCTCTCTTGCTCCACATCGTCACGATTGCCCGCAATCCGGACCGGACTCCGGCGCCCAGATCCGAGTCTGCGGTGAATCCGACGTGATGTGCACCGGGACGCTTGGCATCCTCGACGGCAGCCCGCGCATTGATGTAGGCCGAGCCCCTCCCCTCCCGGGCGGTCTTCGGCCAGGGCGGTTCGATAGTGGCTCTTCGCAGTTGAGGGGGTAGGTGGCTGAGCGCGTCGGTCGCCGGATGAGGGTCGAGGCCTTCCGATGATGGAAGTTCTCACACTGACCATCTGCCGGAAGACCTCGACGTGCACCACGCTACCTTCGCGACCCCTGATCTGACCGTGTTCTGCCATCTCGACGAGCTCGGCCTCGTGGCCACCGGTCAGCTTTTTGAGCCGGATCGCGCGGTGATCGAGTGCCGCGTCGCCGAGCCGGATCCGTGGTGCCGGGGATGCGGTAGCCAGGCGCTCTCGCGCGGGACGGACACGCGGCGTCTCGCCCACGAGCCGTTCGGTCATCGCCCGACGACGCTGCTGGTCCGGGTCCGCCGCTACAAGTGCTCGGGATGCGGACGGTCCTGGCGTGAGGACCTCACGGCAGCGGCGCCCGAGCGAGCCAAGCTGTCCCGTAGCGGGATGCGGTGGGCGTTGGAAGCGCTCGTGATCGACCACCTCACCGTCGCCCGCGTCGCCGCCGGACTCGGTGTCGGTTGGCACACGGCGAACAACGCGGTCCTCGCTGAAGGGCGTCGAGTGCTGATCGACGATCCCGCCCGGTTCGACGGCGTCGCCGTGATCGGCGTCGACGAGCACGTCTGGCGCCACACGAGAGTCGGCGACAAGTACGTCACCGTCATCATCGACCTCACCCCGAACCGCGACAAGACCGGCCCCGCCCGTCTGCTGGACATGATCGAGGGTCGCTCGAAAGCCGTGTTCAAGACCTGGCTCGCCGCACGCCCGCAGGACTGGCGCGATGGTGTCGAGGTCGTCGCGATGGACGGGTTCACCGGCTTCAAGACCGCCGTCAGCGAGGAGCTCCCGGACGCGCAGGCGGTGATGGACCCGTTCCACGTCGTCCGCCTCGCCGGCGACGCCCTCGACACCTGCCGTCGTCGCGTCCAGCAGTGCCTGCACGGCCGGCGGGGCCGCAAAAACGATCCGCTCTACAAGGCCCGCCGCATCCTCCACACCGGCGCGCAGCTGCTCACTGACCGGCAGCAGACCCGTCTCGAGGCACTGTTCGCGGTCTCCGAGCACGTCGAGGTCGAGGCGACCTGGGGCATCTACCAGCGCGTGATCGCTGCCTACCGCGAACCCGATCGGAAGACGGCGAAGAAGCTGATGACAGCCGTCATCGATTCCGTCTCCAGCGGCGTCCCCGCCGCGCTCGTGGAGGTCCGCAAGCTCGGCCGCACGCTCAAGCAGCGCGCCGCCGACATCCTCGCGTTCTTCGACCGGCCCGGCACGTCCAACGGGCCAACAGAGGCGATCAACGGGCGCCTGGAACACCTCCGCGGCTCCGCCCTCGGATTCCGGAACCTCACGAACTACATAGCCCGATCGCTGCTCGACACCGGCGGCTTCAGGAACCACCTACACCCTCAAATGCGATGAGCCTCGATAGTCCCCTGGCCGAGACCGCAGTGCCACTCGCCGCTCGAGGCGAGGGCAAGCAGACACTCAATCGCAGGATCCGCCGCATCGAAGACTGCTTGGGCCTCGTCCCCGGCCGTCCTGTCGAAGCGGAGGACGGCCTCCTCGACGCCGCGGGCTCGCTCGAGATGAGGCACGGCATCCGCGGCCTCCCTCGAACCCACTTGGTCCACGGTCAGAACGAACATGTGTCGATCCTGCCAGCCGCTACGGTTCGATACAAGGGTGGAACTCGATGAAACGCATAACAAGGTTCCAACTTTGTTTATCTGGATACAAGGCGGATACCTTTATTCTGTGGCCGCCTCATACCTGGGGAAGATGCCTTCGGGCGCCGGTAAGGCCGTGCCTGAAACGATCCGATGGTCCAGGGCCGCAAAGGCACGGGCCTCCCCCTCTGGCTGGCCGAGCTGGTCCAACAGTCGACCCATTGAATCAGGCATGACGGGCTGGACGAGAGTGGCCACAATGCGCAGGGATTCCAGGGTCACGTAGAGGACCGTCGCCATGCGCGCGGGATCCGTCTTCCGCAACTTCCAGGGCTCCTGCGCCGTGAAGTACCGGTTGACCTGGGCAATGACCTTCCACACGCGCTCCAGGGCGCGGTGGTAGTCCAGGCGGTCGAAGTCCTCGCGCACCGGAGCGTACAGAGCATCCGCTGCGTCCAGCACCTCGCGGTCCTCGGCCGTGAACTCCCCCGGCTCAGGAACGGCGGATCCGCAGTTCTTGGCAACCATGGACAGGGATCGTTGCGCCAAATTCCCCAGGTCGTTCGACAGGTCCGAGTTGATGCGAGAAACGATCGCGGCAGCACTGTAGGAACCGTCCTGGCCGAAGGTCACTTCGCGAAGCAGGAAGAACCGCAGGGGATCCACGCCGAAACTCTCCACCAACTGCGCAGGGTCGAGCACGTTTCCGACGGACTTGGACATTTTCGCGCCGTCCACCAGCAGGAATCCGTGAGCGAAGACCTCGCGGGGAAGTTCCAGCCCCGCGGACCAGAGGAAAGCCGGCCAGTAGATCGTGTGGAACCGGGTGATGTCCTTGCCGATCACGTGGAAATTCGCCGGCCAGTACTTCTGGAACAACTCCCCCTCGGTGTCGGGGAAGCCCAGTCCCGTGAGGTAGTTGGTCAGAGCATCGACCCACACGTACATGATGTGCTTTTCGTCGCCCGGAACGGGGATGCCCCAGTCGAACGTCGTCCGCGAAATGGACAGGTCCCTCAGCCCGGACCGCACGAAGGAAGCGACTTCGTTGCGACGGTATTCGGGGTAGGCGAATCCCTCGGAGGAATAGAGCTCGAGCAGCCGGTCCTGGTACTTGGAGAGCCGGAAGAAGTACGACTCCTCCTCGGTCCACTCGACCTCGGTGTCCGTGGGGATCGCGTAACGGACTCCGTCTTCCCTGACCTCGGTCTCGTCCTCGCCGTAGAACGCTTCGTCACGGACCGAGTACCAGCCTTCGTACTTGTCCAGGTAGATGTCCCCGTTGGCTTCCATCCGCCGCCACATCTCCTGACAGGAAGCCACATGGTCCGGATCCGTGGTCCGAATGAAACGGTCGTAGCTGACACCCAGGAGGTCGTCCATCGCCTTGATGCGAGCGGAGTTCTTGTCCGCCAGCTCCTTGGCGGTCACCCCCTGCTTCTCGGCCGAGGTCTGCATCTTCTGACCGTGCTCGTCGGTTCCGGTCATGAACCGCACGTCGTATCCGTCCAGGCGCTTGAACCGCGCCATGACGTCCGTGGCGATGTGCTCGTAGGCATGGCCAATATGCGGATCACCGTTCGGGTAAACGATAGCCGTGGTGATGTAGAAGGGCTCGGCTGAAGTGGAAGTCATGGCTCCTACTCTAAGGCAGATGCCGGCGTCCTCCTGCCCCGGACGCCGGCCTGTGGATAGTGCGGTACTGAACCGTCACGACGCCGCCCACCTCGAGTGTCGGGCCGGGCGGCGTCGTGGTCGGTCGTCGGTATCTAGTCGACGAGCGAGACGAACGCGGTACGATCGGCCTCGATGGTCGACTTGATCGATGCCACCATTTCGGGGGAAGCCGGCGAATCGAGGGCCAGGACGGACAGGGCCCGCTGGTCCTTGTCCTGCCCTTCCCCGCGGGAGACCTGCATGCCGGCGATGTTGATGCTTGCGGTTCCCAGCAGGGTTCCCATCGAAGCGATGACGCCCGGCCGGTCGCGGTAGTCGAGGATCATCATGTGATCCGTCAGGCCGACCTCGAAATCGAAGCCGTTGACACCCGTGAGCTTCTCCACGAGCTTGGGGCCGGTGACCGTCCCCGAGACTGCAATGCGCGTGCCGTCGGCCAGAATGGCCGAGAGGGTCGTCTCATTGCGGAAACCCTCCACCTCGGACGTCGTGACCAGGGTGGTCTCGATCTCGCGCTGCTCGGCGATCATGGGGGCGTTGACGTAGGAGACCTTCTCGGAAACGACGTCCGTGAAAACGCCCTTGAGGGCCGCGAGTTTCAGCGACGAGACGTCCTTGGAAGCGATCTCCCCAGCCACCTTGACCTCCACGCTGGTCAGCGGTGAATCGTGGGTCAACGCGGTGAGTACTCGGCCGAGTTTCTCGGCGAGCGCGATGCCGGGTCGGACGTCGGCGTCGATGGGGCCGCCGGCCACGTTGACCGCGTCGGGGACCAGTTCCCCTTCGAGGGCCAGTTTGACCGACTTGGCCACGGAGATCCCCGCCTTCTCCTGGGCTTCCGCAGTCGACGCACCCAGGTGGGGCGTGGTGACCACGTTGTCCATGCCCACGAATTCGACGCCCTGCGGCGGTTCCGAGACGTAGACGTCGATGGCGGCTCCACCGATCTTGCCCGTCTTGAGCGCCTCCGCCAGGTCCTCCTCATCGACCAGGCCGCCGCGGGCCACGTTGACCACGAAGGCGGAAGGTTTCATGAGCTCGAAGGCTGCGGCGTCGACCATTCCGGTCGTCTCTGCGGTCTTCGGCATGTGGATCGTGATGATGTCGGACTCCCGGAACAGAGTCTCCAGTTCGACCATCTGGGCGCCGAGCGAGGCCGCCCGCGCGCTCGTCACGAACGGATCGTAGGCGAGGATCTCGGTCCCGAACGCCCGGAGCCTCTCGGCAACGAGTCCACCGATCCGGCCCAGGCCGATGATGCCGACCTTCTTCTCGAAGAGTTCGATTCCGGTGTACTGGGAGCGCTTCCACTGTCCCTCCCTCATGGAAGCGTCGGCGGCGGCGATGTTCCGGGACAGCCCCAGAATGTGGCCGACGGTCAGCTCCGCCGCGGAAATGATGTTGGACGTGGGGGCGTTGACCACCATCACGCCCGCGGCCGTGGCAGCGGGAATATCGACGTTGTCCAAACCGACACCGGCTCGGGCGACGACCTTGAGGCGGCGAGCGGCCGCGAAGGCTTCCGCATCCAGCTTGGTCGCGGAGCGAATCATGATCGCGTCGACGTCCGCAATGTCCCGGAGGAGGGCCTGGCGGTCGGATCCGTCCGTCGTGCGGATCTCAAATCCCTCTCCGAGGGCGTCGATGGTGGCGGGCGAAAGTTCCTCCGCGAGGAGGACAACGGGCGTTTGAGTCACAGTCGAATTCCTAGGTAATGGTTGGATGCCTGATGGGGAAAGACTTCACAAGTGCAACGGCCGGCCATCCGGGGGTTCGGATGACCGGCCGTTGCCGAACCGTCATCGGGTTCTGATTCTCAGCGAGCCGCCGAGCCGTCGGTGTAGTCGGCGTCGGAGGACTTCCAGGAGAAGAGCTTGCGCAATTCCTGGCCGGTCTTCTCGATCGGGTGGGATGCGCCCTTCTCACGGAGCTCCTGGAATTCCTTGCCGCCATTGGCCTGGTCGTCCATGAACCTCTTGGCGAAGGTGCCGTCCTGGATGTCCGAGAGAACCGCCTTCATGTGGTCCTTGACCTCGGGGGTCACCACGCGGGGCCCGGACACGTAGTCGCCGTATTCGGCGGTGTCGGAGCAGGACCAGCGCTGCTTGGTGATCCCGCCCTCGTTGATCAGGTCAACGATGAGCTTGAGCTCGTGGCACACCTCGAAGTAGGCGATTTCCGGCTGGTAGCCGGCCTCCGTCAGCGTCTCGAAGCCGTACTGGATCAGCTGGGAAACGCCACCGCACAGAACGGTCTGCTCGCCGAAGAGATCGGATTCGGTTTCCTCGGTGAAGGTGGTCTTGATGACGCCGGCGCGGGTTGCGCCGAGGCCCTTGGCGTAGGCCAGAGCGAGCTCGAAGGTCTTGCCCGAGGCATCGACCTCGACGGCGACCAGTGCGGGGACACCGCGTCCGGCCTCGAACTCACGACGCACGGTGTGGCCGGGACCCTTGGGGGCGACCATGGCCACGGACACGCCCTCGATGGGTTGGATGTAGTCGAAACGAATGTTGAACCCGTGGGCGAAGAACAAGGTGTTCCCCGGCTCGAGGTTCGGCTCGATCGATTCCTTGTAGATCGCGGCCTGGACCTGGTCCGGGGTCAGGATCATGATGACGTCTGCTTCTTCGACGGCTTCCGCGACCGTCAGGACACGCAGGCCCTCAGCTTCGGCCTTGGCGCGCGAGGACGAGCCCTCGGCGAGGCCAATACGAACGTCGATGCCGGAATCCCGGAGGTTCAGCGCGTGCGCGTGACCCTGGGATCCATAACCGATGATCGCGACGGAGCTGTCCTGGATCGCCGCGAGGTTTGCGTCGTCGTCGTAAAAGATTTCAGCCATGGGATTGAGAACTCCTCTATCTTCCCCACGGGCATTTGCCCGCGGACTATGGTCGTGGTGGCCCGGGCCACTGCTATAAAAAGCCTAGCTTCCCGGCCCACGATGCCCCGGATTCTGCCGGCGCATGACAGGTTTGTGAACGCCTCGCACGAAATGGCTTCACGTGCGAAGTGGATTACTGATGGCGCAGAGCCCTCTCGCTCATCGAGCGCACACCGCGCCCGATGCCAAGGGTCCCGGCACGCACGATCTCGCGTATGCCGAAGGGCTCCAGAATTTCCAGGAAGGCCCGGAGCTTCTCCGGGGCTCCCGTGGCCTCGATGACGACGGACTCTGTGGAGACGTCGACGATCGATGCCCGGAACAGGTCCGCGGCCTGGGTGACCTGGATGCGAGTCGCCGCATCCGCACGGACCTTGACCATGATGTGGTCGCGCTGCACCGAGGTTTCCGATGGCAGTTCAACGATTTTCAGAACATGGATCAACTTGTTGAGTTGCTTGGTGACCTGCTCGAGCAGGCCCCCTTCCGCGTCGACCACCACGGTGATCCGGGATATGCCCGGAACCTCGGTGGCGCCCACGGCCAGGGAGTCAATATTGAATTGGCGACGTGCGAACAGACCCGAGACTCTCGCGAGAACGCCGGGTGTGTCCTCGACCAGGACGGACAGCGTGTGACGAGACATGGTTATTCCTCTCCGTCCCAATCGGGTGACGTGTCTTTGGCAATCTGGATCGCATCGTTGGAGACGCCGGCCGGAACCATCGGCCACACCATGGCATCGGGGCTCACGGTGAAGTCGATGAGAACCGGTCGATCGTTGATCTCCAGGGCCTTCCGAATGGTTTCGTCGATCTCGTCGTCATTCGTGCAACGCAAGGCCGCGCAACCGTAGGCTTCCGCCAACTTGACGAAATCGGGAATTCGGCGGGAATCGTGACCCGTATCCAGGTGGGTGTTCGAGTACCGGCCGTCGTAGAACAGCGTCTGCCACTGCCGGACCATGCCCAGCGAGGAGTTGTTGATCACGGCCACCTTGATCGGGATGTCATTCAGGACGCACGTGGCCAACTCCTGATTCGTCATCTGGAAGCAACCATCGCCGTCGATCGCCCAGACGACCCTGTCCGGGTTGCCGACCTTCGCGCCCATCGCGGCCGGAACGCAGTAACCCATCGTTCCGAGCCCAGCAGAGTTGAGCCACTGGTGCGGGCGCTCGTACCCGATGAATTGGGCGGACCACATCTGGTGCTGTCCGACGCCGGAAACGTAGACCGCCTCGGGCCCCGTCAGCTCTCCGATGCGCTGAATCACGTGCTGGGGCGAGCCGAGGCCGTCCTCGGTCGGGACGTAACCCAGCGGATACTCGTCCTTGATCCGGTTCAGGATGGCCCACCAACCGCTCAGATCCGCGGGTCCGTTCTCTCGTTGCAGTTCACTCACCGCATCGATGAGCTCGGGGATCACTGCCTTGAGATCCCCCACGATCGGCACGTCGGCAACCCGGATCTTCGAGATCTCTGCCGGGTCGACGTCCACGTGGACGACCTTCGCGTGGGGAGCGAACGATTCGACGTGTCCGGTGACTCGGTCGTCGAATCGCGCGCCCAGGGCGACGATCAGATCCGCCTTCTGCATCGAGGTGACCGCGGGAACGGACCCGTGCATACCCGGCATGCCCAAATGATGGGGATCGGAATCGGGGAATGCGCCCCTGGCCGTCAAAGTCGTGACCACTGGGGCGTCGGTCGTGCGAACCAGCCCCGCCAATTCTTCGCTCGCGTGGGCACGGAGCGTGCCGCCCCCGACGTACAGAACCGGCTGTTCGGCCGCGGCCAACAGCTTGGCGGCCTCCTTGACTTGTTTGTTGTGCCCGCGGACCACCGGCCGGTACCCACGCAGCTGCATGTCCACGGGCCATTCGAAGGTCATGAGCCCCTGCTGGGCGTCCTTGGTGATATCCACGAGAACGGGTCCGGGCCGACCGGTCGCGGCGATGTGGAACGCCTCCGCGATGATTCGGGGGATGTCCTCGGGAGAGGTCGCCATGAAGGAGTGCTTGGTCACCGGCATGGTCATGCCGACGATGTCAGCCTCTTGGAACGCGTCCGTTCCCAAGACCTTGGACCCCACCTGCCCGGTGATGGCCACCATCGGTACGGAGTCCATATTCGCGTCGGCCAGCGCAGTAATGAGGTTCGTGGCTCCAGGCCCGCTCGTCGCGATGCACACGCCGACCTTGCCGGTCACCAGGGCATACCCCTCGGCCGCATGGCCCGCACCCTGCTCGTGGCGCACGAGAATGTGGTTGATGCTCTCCGAATCAAGGAGTGGATCGTAGGTCGGCAGGATGGCGCCGCCGGGAAGGCCGAAGACATCGGTGACTCCGAGCTTCTCCAAAGTACGAATGACCGCTTCGGACCCAGTAATTCTTGGGGCGCTGCTCTGCGACCCGGAAGTCGAGGCGGCAACCGTGGCCGGCGTCGCCGACTTTTCGTTGCTCATGTGATCGTCCTTTTGTTCCTGCTGTGTTCTGCGGTGCGGCGGGTCCTGTGGGTCCGCCATGAGCCAGTCCTGATCCGGTGGAATCCGACCTGACACGAAAAAACCCCTCAACCTGAGTCTCGGTGAGGGGTCTGCGCGGTACGAAATATCTGGTTCTAGGCCAGCCCAGCCGCGCGACCCGCAATAATGAGCGAGACGCGTACGCCGGTAAGAACCAGAGCTTCGTGATGTGCCATGGATTCATGATCGACGTCCCCGCCTGAGGGGGTCAAAAATGTATCAGAATATGAAATCTGCGCCACACGCCCACGACGGTCAACCCGAGCGACCTCTGCTCCGGTTACATGATGTCCTCTCGTTGCAATCGATCAACAAGTTGTTCGACACCCATTCGATTACGAGCCTGACCTGGATAGACTTTGAAATATGTCCTCCGAACCGGAAACCTCGCCGACCCTGGCAGAACGTCTGCACACCGTCTTCGACAGCCAGGTCATGAACTACGGTGCATACAACCTGGTCTACGCAACCGGATGTGCGACCTACGCGAGCCAGCCCTCGGACGGGGAGCATCATGGGGTGACCCAACGCCACTTCATCGTGGGCTACCGCCGGTACCCTTCGGAGATCATCGTGGCCCCGTTCGACCCGGCGGCCCTCGCGTCCTTGGGGCTCCCCAACGCGATCGACAACACCAACCTGATCGATGCCTCGAGCTCGGGGCAGGGTCGGTTGCGCCTCGAGACCACGTCACGGACCGCGTTCGACCTCAAGGTCTTGCCCCTAGTCGAAATCGAGACCGCCTACGGCGCCGAAGTGCTCGAGCAGGAAGCAGATTCTGAAGATTTCCTGAGCTACGTCCGCGAGCTGGTTTCGGTCTGACGTTCGCTTGATCACAGCGGGCGATTCGACTTGCACGGGTCCTGGGCTCTGCGTATAGTTTCTTTTCGTTGCCGACGCGCTGGGACACTGGTTTCCAGCCGCCAAAAGGTATGCGCCTCTAGCTCAATGGCAGAGCAATTGACTCTTAATCAATGGGTTCCGGGTTCGAGTCCCGGGGGGCGCACGGAAGTCTTCACTTCTCGCCCCTTCTGGGGCATGCGCCTCTAGCTCAATGGCAGAGCAATTGACTCTTAATCAATGGGTTCCGGGTTCGAGTCCCGGGGGGCGCACGATGGATAACCCGGTTCGGCAACGAACCGGGTTTTTTCGTGTGCTTCAGGTCTTTCCCACGGGCGCTGCTCGCTCTCAACCCCTGCGGCAGGATTCATGCACGTGGCCAGAGATTCGGGATGAACGAGCCGTCGTCGGGGCCTGGTCCGGTGGCCTGGACGCAGCGCGCGTGCCCACGAGACACCGGATGGGACAGACGGGCCGACCGCCGGCCCGACGTCGTCAGTCCTCCGCGCTCTCGGGGGCTCCGTCAGTCGGCTCCCCCGCCGGGCGCTGGGATGCGACGCCCTCAGCAACCCATCGAGCCTCTTGCGGGAGGCTCTCCATGGTGTCCCGGACGATCTTGAGCGGCATCGTGTCCGTGTTCGACAGGTCTCTGATGACCTGCTCGAGTGCTTCCCGGAGCTCACCGTGTTCCAGCACCCCCGTGCCCGCGAGTTCTTCCTCGACTTCGGTGGCCTCGGCCAGGGCGCGCTTCCCTTTGTCGGTGATGACCATCAAGTAACTACGACGGTCCTGGGTGCTGCGCTGCCGTGCGATATGCCCGTGCACTTCGAGGCGCGTCAGGGTCTTGCCCATGGTCTGCGCTTGGACGCCGACCTTGTGGGCCACCTGGGCCTGGGTGAGGCTGCCCTCTCGGTAAATGACGTCGAGGGCCATGACACCGGCGTGCGTGAGTCCGAGAGACTGCAGCTGTCGGTTCCAATTGTGTTCCAGCATCCTTGCTGCGGTGGACATCAGGCGACTGATGGACCATTCCTGGAAGTGAGGCATGGCTGAAATTATAAGCACCACGCGGAACCCGGGCACTGAGCCAACGGCCGATATTACGCTCGTACAATGGCCAACAGCACAAACAATCAGGCCACGTGGTGTCCCAGCACCGACAACGCTGGAGCGCCATGGCCGTCACGACCGGAGGTTCTTGCATGACCGATTCCACTCGACTGTCGCCGGGAGACCCTGCCCCGGACTTCACCCTCGAGGACGCCCTGGGCAAGCAGGTCTCACTCGCCGACTACGCCGGCTCAACGGTCATTGTCTACTTCTACCCCAAGGCATCGACCCCCGGGTGCACCACCGAGGCCTGCGATTTCCGGGACAATCTCGACTCGTTGGAGTCTCTGGGATACCGGGTCCTGGGAATCTCGCCCGACAAACCGGGGGCGCTGCAGAAATTCGTGGACAACCAGTCCCTGACTTTCCCGTTGCTCTCGGATCCCTCCCACGAGGTCGCCGAAGCCTACGGGGCCTGGGGCGAGAAGAAGAATTACGGAAAGGTCTCGGTCGGCCTGATTCGATCGACGTTCGTGATCGACGGCTCCGGCACGATCCAGCTCGCCCAATACAACGTCAGGGCCAAGGGGCATGTGGCCAAGTTGCGGCGAGATCTCGGCATCGACGCCTGACGGTCGACGCCGTTCCGCCGGCCCCGTGCCCGCGGCCCCACCGCGCCGAACCGCTTCGCACCCTCATGTAGACTGTGGACTCGCCGAAGTGAGCGGCATGCGCGAGTGGTGGAATAGGCAGACACGCAGGATTTAGGTTCCTGTGCCGGGGAGGCGTGCGGGTTCAAGTCCCGCCTCGCGCACCGACAGCCGGCCCCTTGGTGGGCGTCGGCCCCGTGCGCCCGGTTCGGCCGGCCGTACGTCCCCGCATCCCGGGGGCGATTCCAAGATGGCACCCTTCATGAGGAGTGAGACGTGAGAACCACCCGGCGCGGATTCCTGACCGGTTCTCTGGGAGTCGCTGCCGTGGCCCTGGCCGGTTGCGGCAACTCGTCGGGGCCGTCTCCGTCGTCCAGCGGCTCGGCCAGTCCGGCCGGACCGTCATTCGTTTTCGGCAACGCGGCCGCCGCACCGACCTTGGATCCGTCGCTGACCTCAAACCTCGAGACCTCGCGCATCGCGGCCCAAATTCTCGAGCCTCTGGTCAAAGCCGATCAGGACACGGGCAAGCCGGTCCCGGGACTGGCCACGGATTGGTCGGTCTCCGACGACGGCCTCACCTACACGTTCACGTTGCGGAAGAACGTCTCGTTCCACGACGGTACGGATCTCACGGCCGACGTCGTGTGCGAGAACTTCCGCCGGTGGTCCGAGAACACCCAGACCGAACAGGTGAATCAGACCGCGTACCAAACCATCTTTCGGTCGACCAAGGCCGATGGCTCGTCCAGGGAGTCGATCTATCGGTCATGCACCGCCGTCGACGACCACACCGTCCGACTGGCCATTTCCACGCCGTACCCGTCCGTGATCAAGGCCCTGACGCAACCTGCCTTCGGCATTGGATCTCCCCGGGCCTTCAAGGACCACGGCGAATACATTTCCCACCCGGTCGGTACGGGTCCGTTCGAACTGAAGGACTGGGACGGGCGGACCGCGACCCTGACCCGCTTCCCTGATTACTGGGGCGAGGCCGCGCACCTCGGGAAACTGACGTTCGTGACGGTGACCAGTACCCAGAAGCGGTACTACGAGATCCTCGAGGGCGGCGTTGACGCCTACGACCAGATCGGCATCGACGACTTCGTGAATCTCGCGCGCCGCGGATACCAGATCCAGCAGCGCGACCCGTACTCGGTGGCCTACGTGAGCATGAATCAGCAAGCCGGCCCCTTGTCAGACATCAAAGTCCGGCGTGCGGCGGCCCACGCGATCACGCGCTCCCCCATCGCTGACAAGTACTATCCCGATGGAACGAAGGTCGCCAACGACTTCGTCCCGGAATTGTTCAAGGTCAGCGGCTCCGACACGCAATCCGCGTATCGGCAGGACCAGAGCCTCGCCAAGAAGCTCCTCGAAGAGTCGGAGTACGACGGCAAGGAACTCCAGTTCTACTATCCGACCGACGTGTCCCTGGCCTACGTCCAGAGCCCGGAGGCGGTTTTCGCCCAGATCGCGGGAGATCTCACCTCGGTCGGTTTCAACATCAAACCCGTCCCGATTCGGTGGACGGACGACTACCTGAGCAAGATCAATCAGGCCAATTCGGACCGGGCCTTCGCCCTGACCGGCTACATGGGTGCGTACAGGGATCCCGACGACTTCCTGTCGCCCCTGTTCCGCCAGGAGAACCCCCAGTTCGGGTTCTCCGATCCGGACCTGTTCGACCAGGTGCAGAAGGCTTCCTCGATGTCCGACGGCGGGGAACGGAACGAGCTGTACAAGAAGATCAACAAGTCCGTGGCAGAAGCGATGCCCGCAATCCCGTTGGCATTCCCCATCTCTGCGGTGGCCCTCAACTCGCGGGTCGTCTCGTATCCGCTCACCGCCACGGGCGTGGCCGATTTCTCCAAAATCGAAGTACACGAGGAGAAATGATCCGCCTCGGCCCGCATCATTGAAGGATGCTACGCGCCCGTTCGACCGGCGCGATTCGGAAGGGCTAACCTGAGAAGTGAATGCGTCCTTTGCAACCGGTCAGGACGCGGCCCGCCCCGACGTACCTCGGCGGGAACCAAACCGCGCGCCGACGCGGAAACCAGCACAGGAGATATCCACAGTGACTCAGACTCACACGACCGACGTCGTCCTCGTGGGCGGCGGAATCATGAGCGCGACCCTTGGCGTTCTGCTCAAGGAGCTCGAACCGAATTGGGACATCACCCTGTTCGAGCGCCTGGATCGAGTCGGCGCTGAGAGTTCCAACGCGTGGAACAATGCCGGTACGGGCCACTCCGCGCTGTGTGAGCTCAATTACGCTCCGATGGGGTCGGACGGCACCGTGAACCCGGCCAAGGCGCTCAACATCAACGAGCAGTTCCAGACCAGCCGTCAGTTCTGGTCAACCCTGGTCGAGGAGGGAAAGATTGCGAATCCTTCCTTCATCAATTCGGTACCGCACATGTCGTTGGTATTCGGAAAGGACCACAGCGAATACCTGAAAACTCGCTACCAGTCCCTGAGCGCCCAGAAGCTCTTCGAGAAAATGGAGTTCTCCCAGGATCCGGAAAAGATCGCAGAGTGGGCCCCCTTGACCATGGAGGGTCGCGATCCGAAGGAGACGGTCGCGGCAAATTACTCGCGCGAGGGTACTGACGTCGACTTCGGCAACCTGGCCCTCCAGTTCACCCATCACCTCGAGGAACAAGGGGCCGACGTTCGGTTCGGCCACGAGGTCCAGGACCTCCGTCAGGAATCCGATGGCTCCTGGAGCCTTCGCGTGACGAACCGGCTCAACGCCGAGGATGATCTCCTGGTACGCGCGAAGTTCGTGTTCCTCGGTGCCGGTGGCGGTGCGCTGCCCCTGCTGCAGAAGTCCGGCATACCGGAGGGCAAGGGATTCGGCGGATTCCCCGTCTCGGGTCTGTTCCTGCGCAACTCCCACGAAGAGACGGCCTCGCGACACAACGCCAAGGTCTACGGCCAGGCTTCCGTAGGTGCGCCGCCGATGTCCGTGCCTCACCTCGATACGCGGTGGGTCGACGGCAAACGCTCCTTGTTGTTCGGCCCCTACGCGGGTTTCAAGACGAACTTCCTGAAGCAGGGGTCCTTGCTGGACCTCTTCAAGTCCGTCAAGCCCGACAACATCTACCCGATGGCACGCGCCGGCCTGGACAATCTCGGCCTGGTCAAGTACCTGCTGACCGAGCTGACCAAAACCCGTCAGGCGAAAATCGACGCCCTGCGGGAGTACTACCCCGAGGCCGCCGGAGGCGAATGGGACCTCATCGAGGCCGGACAACGCGTCCAGGTCATGCGCAAGGATACCAAGAAGGGCGGCGTCCTGCAGTTCGGCACGGAACTCATCACCAAGGGCGACGGCTCGATCGCGGCACTGCTGGGGGCATCTCCCGGTGCGTCGACGGCGGTCCCGATCATGCTGAACCTCGTCAAGAAGTGCTTCCCTGATCGGTTCGACGCGTGGTCGCCCCGCATCAAGGAGCTCGTCCCGGCGTACGGTCACAGGCTCAATGACGAACCCGATCTCGCGGACGAAATCATGGCCCACACGGCGAAGGTTCTTGGAATCCGGAACTGACGGACCCGTCCGCCACCGATACGCATCGTGCCCGCCGTCACCCGTTGACGGCGGGCACGATGCGTTCTCGGCCCGGGTACCCGCCAGCCGAGGCCATCCCACAAGAACTGAGCAACATTCTCCCCAACCAGCCGGGGTTCGGCCTGTTTTCGGGTACGTTGTAGAAAGGCAATATCCCTTGCCTGCACACTGCACCGCGCGATGAGGTCGTGCCCCTAGAAACCACAGGATCGTTATTCATGGATCTTTCGGAACAGACAATTCACAAATCGGAACACGCCCCGAAAGCGGCTCATCGGGACAAAGCGAAGAATTTGTCCCAGATCAGCAAACCCGGGTGGGGATACGTGTTCAAGAGGTCAGTGAATTCGTTCACCGCCGATGGCGGGACCGACCTCGCCGCCTCGCTGACGTATTTCGCGGTGCTGTCCCTGTTCCCGGGTCTGCTGGCCGTCGTCTCACTGCTCGGCGTGTTCGGCGAGGGAGACACCACCACGACAGCGATTCTCGACTTCATCCGGCCTTATGCGCCTGAAGAACTGATGGCACTGATCAAGGAACCCATCACGCAACTGACCAGCTCCACGGGAGCCGGCGTGATCGCCCTGATCACCGGTGTCGTCGGTGCCCTTTGGACCGCGTCCGGCTACGTCGGCGGATTCGGCCGTGCCCTGAACAAGATCTACGGCGTCGTCGAGGGACGGCCGATCTGGAAATTGCGGCCGATCAATCTGGTCGTCACCTTTTTCATGGTCGTGATCGTGGTGATCATGATGCTGGTTCTCCTTCTGTCCGGGAACATTCTTCACGCCGCGGGCGACTGGATCGGCCTCGGCGACACGACCGTGGCGGTCTGGAGCTGGGCCAGGTGGATCGTCATGCTGATCCTTGCCGTGGCCTTCATCGCCCTCCTCTACTACGCGACCCCGAACGTCAAGCAGCCGAAGCTCCAGTGGTTGAGCCCGGGTGCCGCATTCTCACTCGTCGCTATGGCCATCGCGGGCGCGGCCTTCGGCTTCTACGTATCGAATTTCGGAAGCTACAACGCGACCTACGGGACCATCGGCGGCGTGATCGTGATGCTGCTGTTCATCTGGATCATGAACAACGTCCTCCTCTTCGGCGCCGTGCTGGACTCCGAATTGGAACGGGCCCGTGAACTCGAGGCCGGAATCCGCGCCGAGGAACACCTTCAGCTTCCTCCCCGCGACACGCGGCAGGCGCACAAGCTGGTGGAATCCCGCCAGAAGTTCGTGGACGAAGGGCGCAGACTGAGGCTCCAGAACGATCGCCTGGACTACTCCGACCAGGGCTGATCCCGTGCCCGATCTTCGATGGACCCGCGTCTCCGGCGAACACGCCGAGGGCGCGGGTTCGGTGCCTCTGGTCCTCGTCCACGGTTTCGCGACCACGGTCACGCAGTGTTGGTTGGCCACCGGCTGGCTCCGGCGTCTCGGGCCCCAGAGAACCCTCGTATTCCTCCACCTTCCCTGGCACGACGACGCCTCGGCCGCAGCTCGCATTCGCGCCCACTACGGACAGAGATCGGTCACCGAAGGCGTCCTCGGTCTCGAAGACTCCTCGGACCACGCCCTGACCTCCCTCGACGTCCTGGATGCGATGTCGGAGGCGATTCGCCGGTCCCTCGGCCACGAGGCGAACGCTTCCCTGGACTCTGACCACGGCGTCGTCGACCTGTTCGGTTACTCGCTGGGAGCACGGCTCGCCTGGGATCTCGCCTGCCAGGAGGACCGATTGATTCGGCGACTGGTTCTGGGAGGCCTGCCGGCTCACGATGAATTGTCCGAATTCGCCCACGGTGTACGCACAGGTTCGCTCCGGAACGATCCCACCATGTCTCCCGCCGCGCGAGAGGTCCTCGAGTTCGTCGATTCCTCGGAGCTCGATCGAGGCGGCCTCCTGACGTGCGCCGGCCGGCTGTCCATCCCCGAATTCGGACCGTCCGCAGAACATGCTCCGACTCAGCCCACGCTGGTCGTCACCGGCAGCGAGGACAACGTGGCCCAGGACTCCCCCGACCTGGTCGAATACCTCGGCCCGGACGCCGTCTACCGTGAGCTCCCCGGTCGCACACACGTCAACGCTCTCACCTCCGGCGCGTTCGCACGCGCGGTCACCGCCCACCTTGACGAGGATTAAGCCGAGAAGAGATCGACGCGGCGTGTCCCCGATCCGTTGTGATTGACTGATGTCGAAGCGGTTCCGAAGGACGTCCTTCGACGCCGCCCAGACCACACATTGATCTCCAAGGAGGCTCTCATGCAGAAGGTCAAGGCCGTCATCTCGCGGGAGAAGGACGCGCCGGTCGAAGTCACGACCATCAACGTTCCCGATCCCGGCCCCGGCGAAGCGCTCGTCAAGATTCTGACGTGCGGCGTCTGCCAAACCGACCTCCATTACAAGCGTGGCGGAGTCGGAGACAACTTTCCTTATCTGTTGGGCCACGAGGCCTCCGGCGTGGTCGAGGCGGTGGGCGACGGCGTGTCCGACGTCGAGCCCGGTGACCACGTGATCCTCAATTGGCGCGCCGTCTGCGGCGAATGCCGGGCGTGCAAGAAGGGCCAACCGCAATACTGCTTCGACACTCACAATGCCGAGCAGAAGATGACCCTCGAGGACGGCACCGAGCTCGAGGCAGCCCTCGGTATCGGCGCTTTTGCGGAAAAGACCTTGGTGGCCGCCGGTCAGTGCACCAAGATCGAGGGAGACCTGGACACCGACCAGTATGCCGCCGTGGGACTCCTCGGGTGCGGCATCACCGCCGGAATCGGCGCCGCCATCAACACGGGCCAAGTCGCGCGCGGGGAGTCGGTCGCTGTCATCGGGTGCGGAGGCGTCGGCACCGCCGCCGTTGCGGGCGCTGCCCTGGCGGGGGCCACGAAGATCATCGCCGTCGACATCGACGACGACAAGCTCGCCACAGCCCAGTCGCTGGGAGCCACGCACACGGTCAATTCCTCGTCGCGGGATGCGGTCGAGGCCATTCGGGAGCTGACCGGGGGCTATGGAGCCGACCTGGTCATCGATGCGGTCGGAATCGCGAAGACCTTCGAACAGGCCTTCCAGGCCCGCGATCTCGCCGGCCGCGTGGTACTCGTCGGTGTTCCCGACCCGGGTACTACCCTGCAGATGCCGTTGGACGAGGTGTTCTCGCGGGGAGGTTCGATCAAGTCCGCGTGGTACGGCGACACCCTTCCGTCCCGTGATTTCCCCATGCTCGTTGACCAGTACCTCCTCGGACGGTTGGACCTTGATGCGTTCGTGTCCGAGAAGATCGGACTCGGAGACATCGAACCGGCCTTCGAGAAGATGACGCAGGGCAAGGTCCTGCGCTCGGTCGTTGAAGTGGCGGAGGCGTAACCATGGCACAGAGCACCATCGAACATCGCGAGACGAGCGGGACGTTCAGTCTCGACGGCGGTACGTGGGATGTGGACAACAACGTCTGGGTCGTCGGGGACGACCAGGGTTGTGTCGTCATCGATCCGGCACACGATCTCGACGCGGTGGCCGACGCCGTGGGATCGCGGACCGTGGAGAAGATTCTCCTGACTCACGCGCACGACGACCACGCGGGCCTCGCGGTGGAGGCGGCAGGCCGCTTCGGCGCCCCGATTTTCCTGCACCCTGACGAACAACCGCTGTGGAAGTTGACTCATAGCGAACCTGCTCCGTCATTCCACAGGCTGACCGATGGGTTCCAGATCCCTGTGGGGGACGCCACGCTCACCGTGATTCATACTCCGGGGCATTCACCGGGGTCGGTCTGCTTTTATTCGCAAGACCTCGAATGGAACGGGGCGTCTCCCGTTGTGTTCTCGGGCGATACCCTGTTCCAGGGCGGCCCCGGGGCCACCGGTCGGTCGTACAGCGATTTTCCGACCATCATCGCGTCGATCACCGATCGGTTGCTCGTGTTGCCGAAGGACACCGTGGTGCTGACGGGTCACGGCGATTCGACCACGATCGGGGCGGAGGCCCCGCATCGGCAGGAGTGGATCGACCGCGGAGAGTGATCACGCGTCCGGCATCTCGGCGGCGGCATCAGGGCTGAGCACTGTGCTTGCCGCCGAGAATGCTGGACTCGAAGTATCGGCGCCAGAGGTAGCCGTACGTATGACCCAGGATGAGGTATGCAGTCGCGCTGAGCACCGGCAACAACAGCGCGGTGTTGTATCCCTGGGAATCCCCGAGGACGGCACCCCAGACCAGCCCGAGGGCGGTCCCGCTGAGGAGCGCGGCGAAAGTCGAGGCCATGACGACGTCGAGGGTGCCGTTGGGCGTGACCGCGGTCGCGACGGAGTCGGTCACAATGAGGGCAATGCCCACCACGAATCCCAAGAAGACGAGCGCCAGGGCCATGGTCGGGATGGATCCTGGCATCGAAGCGGGCAGGGACACCAGCGTCAGAGCGCAGGCCCAGAACAGCCAAGCACCCCACGTCGAGGTCCGGACCTGCAGAAGATTCGCCGTGATCGCCGCGACCAGGGAGCTGAGACCGAGCACCGCGTAGAGCAGCCCCACGCCTTCGACCGAATCAAAATTCTGGCTCAGGCTCACGAGGGACGACTGCATCGAGCCCAGAAGCAGGCCGAGCGTTCCCATTCCGACCACGGGAAACCACATCAGTTTGCGCCGCGCCGCGTTGTCCCGCTGTTTTTCCGGGCTCGGCGGTTCGGGCTTGGGCAGCGGTGCCGCACTGTGCCTCAGCCTGGTCAGGGCGAAGGCCGACACCGAAACGAGGTTGATGGCACCGACCAGCAGCAGGGTCGAGTGCGCGTGCCAGAGCAGGGAGGCCACGCCCGTCACCGCGGCTCCCAGCGCGATCGCGACGACGTCGGCCACCGACTCGAACGCCAGGGAAGAGCTCAGGAGCGACCGGTCGGCGAGGCGGTGTGATTCGTCGGCCCAACGGATCCGCGCCAGGGCCGCCACGGGAGCCGAGGTTGCTCCAGTCACGATGCACGCCGAGAGCAAACCGGTCACGCTTCCGCCCGACGGCTTCTGCAGCTCCACGGATTCGCTGATGAGCCACAATATGGCCGCGATGTTCGAAAGAACGCAGAACATGAGGACGAGCCGCTGGCCGATTTTCTCGGCTATGGCACCGTAGATGGGCACGATGACCGCCATGCTCAGCGCCATGGCGCCCGCAGCGAATCCCCCGAGCAGGATCTCGTCCGTCCACGAAACGATCATGATGAGGGTTCCGAGCGGAAGCATGGCTACCGGCAATCGTGCAATGACCGAAATCGCCAAGTATCCCAGCCCGGCCAGCCCGGTGAGGATCCGCAACCGGTCCATGGTGCTCTCGGTGGGCCGCTTGTTGCCGCTCTCCTGGCCGTCGTCGCTGAAGCGATCGTTCGCAGACCGGCGCTCGTCACGCTCGGGAAGCTGGGGCTGCGGCCCGGTCACTGGCGGCATACTCATGTTGACTTCGACTCCAATGAGGACCCGCTCGGGGACCTGGTGATTCTCACGTGCTCAGGGATTCTGGTTTTCATGTCGGCGACGTGGCTGACGAGACCAATGACCCGGCCATTCTCGCGCAAGCCGTCGATGGCGTCCATGACGTCCTCGAGAGTGTCCTCGTCGAGGGATCCAAAACCTTCGTCGACAAAGAGTGTATCGACTTCAATGCCTCCGGCACGGGCTTGGACCACGTCCGCCAGGCCCAGGGCCAGGCACAATGACGCCATGAACGTCTCTCCCCCGGACAACGACGACGTCGACCGGGTTTCGGAGGTCCAGGAGTCGAATATCTCCAACCCCAGGCCCGACTTCTTGTTCCTTCCCGCCGTGGCGTCGGAATGTCTCAGGCTGTACCGGCCATTGGTCATGTTCTTCAGCCTGACGGTCGCGGCCTCGGCGATGTCTTCGAGCTGCGCGGCGAGCACGAAAGTGGTCAAGGACATCCTCTGCAGATTTTCCCCACCGAGGCCCGAGGCCACATCCGCCAAGTCCTTGAGCATCTGCGCGGTATCCGAGGCCTGGTGGACCTCCGCTTGCAGATTCCGGTCGCCGGACCGGATCCGTTCCACCGTGGACAGGCCCTCACGGAACGTTGTTTCCCTGGCCAACTCCTCCTCATAGATCTTTCTGGCTTCCTCGGCGGCCCTCCGGGTCCGTTCCGCATCCTCGGGATCCGGCCTGGATTCTCCTGCATCGATGCGTTCCAGCATGGCCTCGTGCCACGCGGCTTTCCAGGCCTCGTCGATGCGAGCCCGCTCCTCCTCGAAAACCCGCAGCCTCTCGCGCATTGCCGCGAGCTCTTGCGGGGGAAGCCAGTGCCGTTCTGCCTCGACTGCATCGTCGAAGACGCTCTCGGCCACCTCTCGGTTGAGGTCCGCTTCCGCGGCACGCTCGTTTTCTCTCAGACCCTGCACGTGGCCTCGCAGGCGGTCGGCCGCGGAACGGTGCTCACGAAGTTTGTCGATTCGCGCCGTGATCCTGCCCAGCTCTTCTCGGCCCGGCACATCGTCGAGGGCGAACGAGAGGTTGGCCCGCCGGTCCCGAAGCTCCTGGATCGTGGAGTCGAGCCCACTGATCTCCACTCTGAGTTCTTGGGACCGTGATTCGGCGTCGCGAATTTCCTGCCACAAGCCGTCCAGGCGGCCTTCGATGTCCGTACACCGTTGTTTCTGATCGTGAACTTTTCGGTGCCGTTCTCGAGCCTCGCGCGCGGCGTCTTCGGCCTCAGAGAGACGAGGTCGCGCACCTTGGGACTCCAGCTCCTCGAGCGCGCGTCTGAGTTCGGCACACCGAGCGAACGTTTCCTTCGCGAGCGCGTCGCTTCTGTCCCTCTCTCGGGCGGATCGTTCGAGGTCCTCCTCAGAGACCATGTGGTCACGACCCGGTGTTTCGGCACGGGCGGGGTCGGGGTGCTCGGTGGACCCGCACACGGGGCACGGTTGCTCGGCTTCGAGATCGTCGGCAAGAACTATGACGGCCTGCCGGAATCTCCTGCTCATCAGGTCGTCGTAGTGGCCGGAAGCCTCCTTGCGGCGTGATTCCGCCCGCTCGGCCTCCTGCGTTGCCTTCCCCAGGTCCTCTCGGGTTCCCTGCGCACGGCGTGTCAGCTCGAGCACCCGGGAGGTCTCTGCCTCGGCCGCGGCAGCTTCCGGCAGGTCGGAGATCGCCTCGGAGAGTTCGTCGCGCTCGCGAACCATTCTCTCGCGTGTCCGCCCGAGCTCTTTCTCTCGTTCGACCACGCGAAGAAGTTGCGTTTCGGCGTCGGTTTTCCTTCGAACCGGCTCCAGCAATGCCGTCTCGAGTTCCTCGGCGTCCCGGATCCTGCGCAGCAGTTCCCCCACGGTTTCACGACGCCGCTCGAGCAGCGCGTCGTATTCTTCGCCCTCGGCCTGATCGGCCGACGACCAGTAGGCACGCTCGACGTCGCGCTCTGATTCCGATTCCGCCACCGCTGCAACCGGCTCCTCGGTCAGCGTGCGAGCACGAGCCAGAAGGTCCGCGAGCTGCTTCTTCTTGTCGGCCACTTGCTGCCGTGTCTGTCGAAGCCGCTCCAGCGCTTCATGGACCGGAGTCGCTGCGGCGGCGCGTTCGGCCGTGTGCTTGTCCCTGGCAGTCCGTTGTTCGGCGTCCTGCACGGCGGTTCTGCGCGCCACGAGCCGATCGTGTTCCCGCCATTCCCCGATTCCTCTTTCCACAGCATCAGCGTGTCGACCGGCTGTGCTGGATTGCTCGGCCGCGTGCTCACGGGCCGTCGCGGCCTGTGACCGGGCACGCTCCAGGCGATCCACCGCGGATTGCATGTCGACGAACACCGTGCCATCGGCCTGGTCGGGTTGGGACCCTTCGGCCAACGAGAGGCGTTCGAGCAGCGCCGCAACCTCCTCATGGCCCCGCCGGACTTCGGCCGACAAGTCGCGGAATCGCTGAGCTGCGGCATCGGAGCGTTGCTTCAGGACATCCCGGACATCGGCGTAGAGGTCCACGGGGAAGAGGCGTCTCAGGAGTTTCTCGCGCTCATCCGATGATGCCGAGAGGAAGCGGGCGAATTGCCCCTGGGGAAGCATCATGACCTGCGCAAACTGCTCCCTGGTCAGGCCGAATGCTTCCGCGACGATCCTGCCGGCCTCGTCGTTGCGTACCGACAGGACTTCCCAGTCCGTCTCGGAGGCTGCGACGGCGTCCTCCGCGAGGCAGCGATACAGAGCTACCTGGGGATGTTCCGTGACCCAGCCGCTCTTGGCCCTGGTGGAGGGGCGGGCCCATTCGGGGGTTCGACGGATTCGGTAGCGGTGGCCTCCCACGGTCAGCTCGAGGTCCACGTACGGTTCGGTCCCGGGCTTCGCGAAATCGGAGTAGAGGCTCTTCGTGTTCTCCGGGCGCGTGGTCGAGCCGTAGAGGGCAAAGCATATGGCGTCGAAGACGGTCGACTTGCCGGCCCCGGTCGGGCCGCTGAGCAGGAAGAGCCCGGCCTCGTTCAAGGCGTCGAAGTCGACGCGTTCCTTCGACGGGAACGGTCCGAACGCGCACAGTTCCAAGTGATGCAGCCTCATGCGTGCCCCTCTTCCCCGCTCGGTGAGTCCATGTCACCTGCGGCCCGAAGCCTTTCCGCTTCGGCAACCGCCGAGGTGATTTCTTCGTGTTCCCTCGTATCGAGTTCTCGGCCCCTGACCTGTTCGTAGAAGGCCGCGCACGCTTCCACCGGAGACTGGGCTCTGGCCATTCGTGAGGCGTACGTGTCCCGTTCGGTCGCCTCGAGGCCCGAGAACTTGAGTTCGAGGGTTTCGGGAAATCGGTCGCGCAATCGCTCCATCGGGTGGGCCGGCCGGCGTCGGTCGGTCAGGGTGACCTGGCACAGGCAGTTTTCGGCCCAGGCGACATCCTCCGAGGACAAGAGATCTTCGAGCTCCCCGGAGATGCACGCCAAGTCGACCGCCTTGGTCCATTCTCCCGCCTCGATCTGCAATGTCTCCGCCGAGGTATCCAGCAGCCAATATCCCTTCCGGTGGTTGGCCTCCGAGAAGGAGAACGGCAAGGGGGAACCGCTGTACCGGACCGTGTCCCGTATGGCCTGTCTCCCGTGCAGGTGACCCAGCGCGGCGTAGTCGAACCCATCGAAGATGTCCGCGGAGACGACGCCGAGGTTGCCGGTATCGAGGATCCGTTCGGAATCCGTGCCCTCCGCCCCGCTCGCGAAACAGTGGGCCACGATCACGGCGGTGTGGTGTGGCTGACGCAGCCTGTCGTCGCGTGCCCGCTCGACGGCGGCGGACAGCACCTCGTGATGCGTCGGGCCGGTTCCCAGAACGGCCGCTGACGAGCGCGGATCCAGATAGGGGATCCCGTAAACCAGCGTGCCGTCGGCCAGGCGCACGGGGCGATCGATGTCCTCAATACGCGTCCTGAAGTGAACGCCGGCAGTCTCGAGAAGGTTCGACGCAAAACCCAGACGAGCCGCGGAATCGTGGTTTCCGCTGGTCAGCACGACCTCGACGTCGAGATCCCGAAGGCGGGTCAGAAGCCGCGAGAACTGGTCGATGACATCGGTCCTGGGTGAGGCCTGGTCGTAGATGTCCCCCGCCATGATGACGGCGCCGACCTCCTGCGCCTCGCACACGGCGACCAGTTCGCGCGCCCACGCCTCTTGTTCCCGGAACAGAGAGCGACCGTGGAAGGACCTGCCCAGGTGAAGGTCCGAGGTATGAAGGATTCTCATACGCTCAACCTATCCCGCCCGACCGACAAGTTAAGACAGCCCGAGGGACGGCCCGCAGGCGCCGACTAGAATAATCCCCATGCCCGAAACAACCAGCCTTCCGGCCCTGCCGTCGCCCGCCAGCACCGAGTACCGGGTCATGGTCCACCGAGTACTGGAAGCCGCGACCGGTACCGGCCCCGCCCTGGCGGTGGGCACGATCGCGACCGTGGAGGGCATGAGCGACATCGTCGAGTGGGCATGCAGGGGCCAGTCCGCCGACGAAACGGCGTCGATCTGGCTGCAGAACTTTCGATGGGCACGTGTCATTGGACTCACGGTGGAGCCATCGGCTCCCCTCCCGCCCCGGGCTGATTGGGAGACGACGGCCGGTCAGGACCTTTGGGGGTGCGATGTGGAATTGGCCCATCTCGACCCGACGACGGCACAGGCCCTGGGGCGGGCTGACATGCAATATCCCGCACGTCACGATTTTCCGGATGCCGTCTCGCCGGCGTTCATTCCCCGGCTCACTCCATTGGCGCTGTACCCGCAGGATTCGACTCCGCACCTGGGACAGTTGGTCGCCAATGTCACGAGCCTGACCCACGGGTCGCCCGAGGCCCTTGCCTGCGGGGTTGCCTGGGTCTTTCTCGTGAGGACGTGTCTCGCTTCGTCCGCCGCTGATTCATCCGAGGACGCCGCACAGACCACCGCGCCGACGTCGAGAATCGGACGAGCCCTGGCCGACGTTGCCGCTGTCCTGCCCGACGACGACGCCGAACGTGCCCCGGCCCCGCGCGGGCTCCGGCAGCAATATGCGGCGACGGGGAGCTCCGACCGAGGCTTCGGCGCCCTGTTCGCCGAGGCTCCGGAGACCACGGCCGCCGTGAAGAGTCTGGCTCGGAACCCTTCGGCGGAAGACCCCAGCCGAACCGAATGTGTTTCGGTCCTGGTCCACGCCGTCCGGTCCGCGATGGAGGCTGAGGCGCCCGTCGAATCAGGAACCGTCGCGGGGTGCCTCACGCGGGTGCTCAGGGAGGCCGCTCGTTCGGTGGACCGAGGGCACGGCCTGCGTTCCCTGGGCCAGGCAGGTTCCCCCAGTCTCGGTTCGGTCGTGCCGCGTGCCGTGGATGCCGGCGTCGAGCGGTGGACATCCGCCGTGCGTACCTGGGATGACCTTTTGCCGCGACCCTGAGATCGTGAGCGCCCGGTCCGACGCCGCAGGGTCACGCGGGGAGCTCGCCCCGGTGCTCCTCGAACCACGCATCGGCTCTCTCCAGGGACTGACGCGTAATCGCTCCCCCGCCCCCGTTCACGATGGCGTAGCCGACGGATTGGAGGGGCATGAGGTGGTAGACGGTTCGTGCCCGTTCCGCCCACTCCTTGCCGACGCATTTCGTCAGCACATCCCAGCCGTACCAGTTCGCCGCGGCGGCAATGTCCCAGGACGGGTCCCCAAGAGCCGCATGGTCCCAGTCGATGACGCCGGTCAATTTGTCCTTGTTCCAGAGGATGTTGTGCCCGGAGAAGTCCGAGTGAATGATTCGCGGCGTGACCGGTTCCATCTCCAGGACTTCCTCGATCAGGCGCTCCGCCACGTGCCGATTGCCGGGGAGCAACCGCGGCACGACCTGCTCTCTCAGCGTCTTCTCCCAGTCGTCCCCGCCCCAGTGGTGGTGGACCGGCTCCAAATAGGGTTCGAGGGGCACCGGGTCCATGCGTCCGATGGCCCTCAGGGCTCGTCCGAGTTGACGGGCCGGCGCCGGCCCGATGTCCCTGGCTTCGCCGGGAATCCAGCTGAGGCCCACGGCCGTGTACCCGGCGCGTGAGATCACCCGGGTCAGCGGGCGAGGAACGGCGAATGGAAGGTCGTCGGGAAGTGCCCGCAGCAATCGGGTCCTGGTCTCCATGGCCTCGCCGGCCGTCAGGTTCTTGGCCACTCTCACGCTGAGCCGGTGGCCAGCGTTGACCACGATGTGCGCGGATCCGTTCGAGTGCACGTCCCATTCATCGGGCCCGACGGGAGCACCTGCCTGGTCCAATACGGCCTTGATGAGGGGGAAGTATCGCATCTGGGCGAATCTGGACATGCGGGACACGAATGACTACCTCTGTGCGAGATCCGATGAGAGCGCAGCGTCGATATGCGGGACGAGCGCCGCGAAGGCCCTCGCCCGATGACTGATCGCATTCTTCAGTTCGGCGGAGATCTGGGCCGCCGAAAGGCCGGCGTCCTCACCCGTCAGTTCGTCGGGTGCAAAGATCGGGTCGTAGCCGAAACCGTTGGTTCCGGTGACGCTCCTCAGGAGTCGCCCGGGCATGCGCCCGTATTCGACGACCTCGACGCCGCCGGGACCGGCCAGCCCCGCCGCGCACTCGAAGTGGGCCGTCCTGTGTTCCTCGGGAATGTCACCCAATTGGGCAAGGAGCAACTCGATGTTGGCGTCGTCGTCTCCGTGCCGGCCCGACCAGCGTGCCGAGAAGATCCCCGGTGCACCGTTCATGACGTCGACGCACAGGCCGGAGTCATCGGCGACGGCCACGAGACCCGTGGCCGCTGCCACCGCGCGCGCCTTGAGGAGAGAATTCTCCGCGAACGTCACGCCCGTCTCGACGACGTCGGGCGCGCCGACGGCGCCGGCGTCCACCACCTGGGTGTCAACGTCCAGGCCGCGGACTCGGCCGCGGAGTATTTCACGCAGTTCGACCAGTTTCCCGGCATTGTGGCTCGCCAGGACGAGCACCGGTTCAGGCTGTCCCTCGGGGCTCATGCCGACTCCTCGAGGGTTTGTTGCTGGATCGTGGCCAGTTCCGAGGTGCCCGCCAACGCGAGGTCCAGCAGGAGGTTGAGCTCGTCACGGTCGAAGGGGGTACCTTCGGCCGTTCCCTGGACCTCGACGAAGGAACCCGATCCGGTGACCACCACATTCATGTCCGTCTCGGCTCGGACGTCCTCGACGTAAGGAAGATCCAGCATGGGGGTACCGTCGATGATCCCGACCGAGACGGCCGACACGGAATCGGTCAACGGGCTCTTCTTCCGATCCACGATCCCCTCGCGTTGTGCCCACGCGACGGCCTCTGCGAGCGCAACATACGCCCCAGTGATGGCGGCCGTGCGCGTTCCGCCGTCGGCCTGGAGCACGTCGCAGTCGAGAACCACCGTGTTCTCGCCGAGGGCCTCGGTATCGATCACGGCCCGCAGGGACCGTCCGATCAGGCGTGAGATCTCGTGGGTGCGTCCACCGATTTTTCCCTTGACGGATTCGCGGGCGGAGCGCGTGTTGGTCGCCCGGGGAAGCATCGCGTATTCGGCGGTGACCCATCCCTTGCCCTCGCCCTTGAGCCAGCGGGGCACTCCCTCGGTCAGCGAAGCGGTGCACAGGACTCGGGTATTGCCGAACTCGATGAGCGCGGAGCCTTCCGCGTTGCGGGACCAGCCACGGGTAATGGAAATGGGCCGGAGTTCGTCGACGGCTCGCCCGTCGGCTCTCGTCGTGGCGCTGTTCGGGGAGGTCTGAGAAGTCATGTCTTCACCATACCGCCGCCCGGCGGGAAAGACCCACGGTGACAGGCCCGCTGAGTCACTCCGCGGGTCAGGACCGGCCGAGTGTGTATTCGGCCAGCGGAGCGACGACGTCGGCCGGACCATCGAAGTGATCACGGGCCTCGGCGAGCACCGTGGCTTTGTCGTTCCAGATGGGCAAGTGGGTCAGGAGGAGTCGCCGGGTTCCGGCCTCCTGGGCCGTCTGTCCGGCTCTGGCCCCCGTCAGGTGGATGCCCCGGAGTCCGTCATCGCGTCCTTCCATGTAGGCGGCTTCGCAGAGAAAGAGGTCGGAGCCTTCCGCGGCCCGGGTCAGTCCCTCGCAGGCATCCGAGTCTCCCGAATACGTCAGGACGACGTCGCCACGCTCGCCGTGTTCGGTCACGCGCAGGGCGAAGGGGTCCTCGATGGGGTGCACGACTCGGAAGGGCTGGACGGACAGCGGGCCGACCTCGACGATTTCCTCGTCCGCCCATTCGTGGAAGGTGAACTGGTCGCCGAGGGTCGCTTCAGGAGGCATGCTGTGCGTCCGGGCCAGGTAGGAGTCCGTTCCCTTGGGGCACCAGACGTCGATGGGTCCGGTGGACCAGCCACGAGGGTCCCACCGGGCCGCAATGTACAGTCCGGCAAGGTCGACACAGTGATCGGGGTGCAGGTGACTCACGAACACGGCGTCGATCGCCGTGAGCTCGATGTGCTTCTGGATCTCCCCCAGCGAGCCGCTTCCCATGTCGAGCAGGACCCGCCAGGTCCGTCCCGCGGAATCAGTGGATGAGACCAGGTAGCAGGACGCCGGGGACTGCGGCCCGGCGAACGAGCCGGTGCACCCGATGACTTTCAGTTCCATGAGGTTCCTCTCGGCGTGTCGGGGTCTCCGTGCGGATCGGGGTTGCTCCGTGACGGGCTCGGGTCAGCGGCCGAGTGGACGCGCTGTTCGGCGGGCAGGGTCACGCTGGCCTGCATCTGCTGCTCGGGTGTCACGACGGCGAGGGACGCCGTCGGAAAGGATTCCGCGATGCTGCGCGTGTGTCTGACTCCCGTCACGGCGGGGCCCAAGAACCGCTGGGCGATCTGCTGGAATGCCTCGGGGTCTCCCGTGGCCACGAACTCGTGCTCCGGCGCTGCGCCGTCGGTTCGGAGCAACCCTTCGTTGGTCAGGGCGCGGAACAGGTCCTTGGCCGTCTCCTCCGAGGAGGTCACCAGGGTCACCCCGTGGCCCAGGACGTAGGAGATCACGCCGGTCAGGAGGGGGTAATGGGTGCATCCGAGGATCACGGTGTCCGCCCCGGCGTCCTGAACGGGGACGAGGTGTCTTTCCACGGTCTCGAGCAGCTCCGGGCCCGTCGTGACGCCGCGTTCCACGAAATCGACGAATTCGGGGCAGGCCTCCGACCGAACCGTCAGATGTGGGGCCGCGGCGAAAGAGTCCTCGTAGGCTCTGGATGAAATGGTGGCCGCAGTCCCCAGGACCCCGATCTTGCCGTTGCGGGTCGCGGCGACCGCACGACGAACCGCGGGCTGGATCACCTCGACGACGGGGATGCCGTACTTCCTCGTGTATCTTTCCCTCGCGTCGCGCAACACCGCTGCCGAGGCGGTATTGCAGGCTATGACCAGGGCTTTGACGCCCGAATCCACCAGATCGTCCATGATTCTGAGGGCGTTGGCGCGAACCTGGGCGATCGGCAGGGGTCCGTAGGGACCGTTTGCGGTGTCGCCGACGTAGATGACCTTCTCGTGCGGCAACTGATCCATGATCGCCCGGGCCACCGTGAGCCCACCGACCCCGGAATCGAAGACGCCGATCGGCGCGCCCGGCGTGGGGGCCGAAGGGGCGGTACTGCCCCACGCGGTGAGCTTCTGCGAATCGTCGGCAGTCAAGTGGCTGTTCATGGTGCTTTCGAGGGTAGCGGCTATTGGTCTCGACCGGGGCCCGACGGGGTCATCGGATCGGCATTGCGGGAAAACTCACTCCGGTCCGACCACAGCATATCCGCTGATCGGAGGACTGATTGCACCGTCATGCCCGATCACTCGAGGTCGGAAAGCATGGCTTCGACGAGTGAGTCCTGCAACCAGGAGACGAATTGGTAGACCAGGGACATATAGGATTCGACGTCCTGCGCCTGGGACCAATCGGTGTAGGAGGCAACGCGTTGTGCATCCTCCTCGGATTCGATGCCCAGCCGGGTGGCCAGGACCAACCGGACGTCGTTGAGCGCCGAGGCGAAGGCCATGGAGTGCTCGTGGTCAAGAAGAAGTTTGGGAGACTCGCAGTCCATCGCGGCCATCCTCAGGTGACCGATTTTTGCTTCCCTGACGGAACGCTCGGTGAGCCGCCGGAATTCGGCGGCTTCCTCGTCGTCGTCGCTGGCCTGCGGAAGCAACCGGGCCAGGGCGGGGTCCTCCGGGACCGACGAATCCTCGGAGATGCCCACCAAGGAGGCCAGCGGGTCCTCGTCCTCCGGGGTATCGGGCTCCAGGGTCGTGATGACGTCCTGGAACAGTTTGATGAGCAGCTCGCGTTCCGGCCCTTCGAGGCCGCCGGTGATGCCCTTGCGCCCGCTCCTGAATTCCTTGGCCATGGTCTCAGCCTCCGTCCCGTTCGAATGTCGCCCACAGACCGTACCCGTGCATAGCACTCGTGTGCCGTTCCGCGTCTTCCCGGCCGCCGGTGAACACCGTGGCGCGACCCTCCTGGTGGACGGCCATCATGAGGGTCCTCGCTTTGTCCTGAGAGTAATGAAAATGCGCACGAAAGACATAGGTCACGTAACTCATGAGGTTGACGGGATCGTTCCACACGATCACGCGCCAGGGGTTGTCTTCGGCGGGCCGGTCCAAGAGGCCGACATCCGCCGATGGCGTGGTCTCCGGGGACGTTCCCGGGGCGGACTCACTGGCCACGGGCAGATTCTGTGCAGACTGACTGACCATAATGCTCAATCCTAGACGTTTCGCCGCGGTCACGCCTTCCCCATTGGTTCCGTCGGGAGCCCTGGGTAGGCTTGGGGGGTGACATCAGACTCCCCCGCGCTCCTGACGGACCACTACGAACTCACGATGCTGCAGGCCGCCATTCGCGCCGGCGTGCACGAACGGCGTTGCGTCTTCGAGACGTTCACGCGTCGCCTGCCGGCCGGTCGACGGTACGGGGTGCTCGCGGGGACCGGACGCTTCCTCGAGGAACTGGACAATTTCGTCTTCGACGACGCCCAGCTGAGTTTCCTCCAGGACCACCACGTGGTGGACGGTCCGACCCTCGAGTACCTGGCCAATTTCCGTTTCTCCGGGTCGATTCGTGGTTACGCGGAAGGCGAGGCCTTCTTCCCCCATTCGCCGGTTCTCCAGGTCGAGGCTCCTTTCGCCGAGGCCTGTGTCCTGGAGACCTTGCTGCTGTCGATCCTGAACTACGACTCCGCCGTCGCCTCGGCGGCTTCGCGCATGACCGGGGCCGCCAACGGCCGCCCGTGCCTGGAAATGGGTTCACGGCGGGCGCACGAACGGGCCGCGGTCGCTGCTGCGCGGGCTTCCGTCGTCGCGGGATTCTCGGGAACCTCCAATCTGGAAGCGGGCCGTCGCTACGCCGTCGAGACGATCGGCACGTCGGCACACGCGTTCACGCTCCTCTTCGACGACGAAGAATCCGCGTTCCGCGCGCAACTGGATTCCCTGGGGCGCGGCACGACCCTTCTGGTCGACACGTACGACGTCGAGCAGGCCGTCCGGCGCGCCGTCGATCTCGCCGGGCCCGAGCTGGGCGCCGTCCGGCTCGATTCGGGAGACTTGGCGGCCCAGGCCGTCGCCGTGCGGCAGCTCCTCGACGACCTCGGCAACCGGGACACGAAGATCACCGTCACATCCGACCTGGACGAGTACGCGATCGCCGGCCTGGCCGCGGCGCCGGTGGACTCCTACGGGGTGGGCACCCGCCTCGTGACCGGGTCGGGAGCCCCCACATCGTCTATGGTCTACAAGATGGTCGCCCGGGAGGACGCGGACGGCCGTTTGGTTTCCGTGGCCAAACGGTCCCGGGGCAAGGGCTCGACGGGCGGCCGCAAGCACGCCGCTCGACGGCTGGACCGCGACGGCACCGCCATCGCGGAATCGGTCGCTCTGTCACCGGACCTGGTGGGCGGGCCCGACTTCCGGCAGCTGATGCAACCGCTCGTGATCGACGGCGACATCCTCCCGGGGTCCACGGGGCCCGAAGGACTGCGTTCGGCGGTTGCACGGCACCACGAGTCGACTCGGGAACTCCCGCGGGCCATCCGACGGCTCTCCGAGGGGGAGCCCGCGGTACCGACCGAATTCCTCGATCACTGACATCAATTCTTCGTACCGACCACTGATCCTGAATCCTTCAGAAAGGTCCAGCATGACCAGAGCGTTGCTCATCGTCGACGTCCAGAACGACTTCTGCGAAGGCGGCCCCCTCGCGACTCCGCGAGGCTCCGAGGTCGCTTCCCTGATCTCCGGCTACCTGCAGACCCACCAGGCGGCCTACGAAGTGATCGTCACGGCCCAGGACTGGCACGTGGACCCGGGCGACCATTTCAGCGACACCCCCGATTTCCAGGATTCCTGGCCCGTGCACTGCGTGGCGGAGACCCAGGGTGCCGCCCTGCACCCGGATCTCGAAACGGATTATGTCTCCGCATACTTCCGGAAGGGTGAGCACGAGGCCGCCTACTCAGGTTTCGAAGGTCTTCTGGCGCCCGAGGAGTCCGTCATGCCGGGAGAACACGAGCCCGGTGAAACGGCCGAGGGCACCCTCAAGGTTTCGCTCGACGACTGGTTGCAGGAGCAGGAGGTGACCGACGTCGACGTCGTGGGCATTGCGACGGATTACTGCGTGCGCGCGACCGCGCTCGACGCGATCGACGCCGGCTACGACACCCGCGTGCTCCTCGACCTGACCGCCAGCATCCACGACGACTCCGCGGAGGAGGCGGTCGAAGAAATGGAAGACGCCGGAGTGGAGGTCATCGAGTCCGCTAGCGTCGGCCGATGAACCAGTTCTGCAATTTGTCGATGCGGGCCTGAATCTGTTCGGCGGTCGCCTGGGCCACCGGGGGGCCGCCGCACTCGCGCCGAAGGGCATTGTGCACGGACCCGTGCGGCTCCCCCGTCCGGGCCGCCCACGCCGAGACATTCTTCGCGAGTTTCTGGCGCAGATCCTTCAGCTGCCGATGATCGGGAACGGACGCGGCCGCGGGTTCAGGTGCTTTCCCCCGTGACTGCTGGTGACGCTGCTTGAGCAGGGTTCCCACCTGGTCGGCGTCGAGCAGACCGGGAATTCCGAGAAAGTCTTGGTCGTCCGAACCGACCTCGTACCCGTGGTAGTCCTCCCCGTCGTAGAGCACCCCGTGGAAGGACGCCTGGGATCCGATGGCCTCGAACTTGCCCGAGGCCAACCGCGAACTCGCGTTCTCCTCCTGATTGGCCTCATCAATGAGGTGGTCGTCGAGTCCCTCGTCGGCCGCGATGATCTCTTCCTCGTCCGGACTGTCTTTCAGGTCCAGGGCGTGGTCCCGTTCGGCCTCCATCTCCTGCGCCAGGTACATGAGAATCGGGACCGAGGGCAGGAACACCGAAGCGGTTTCGCCACGTTTCCGGGCGCGGACGAAACGCCCAATGGCCTGGGCGAAGAACAATGGGGTCGATGTCGAGGTCGCGTAGACGCCCACCGCGAGCCGGGGAACGTCAACACCCTCGGACACCATGCGGACGGCGACCATCCACCGGTCCTCGGAGGCGGAGAACTGGTCGATCCGGTCCGAAGCGGTCTTGTCGTCGGAGAGAACCAGCGTGGGCTGGGAGCCCGTGATCTTGGCCAACCGTTCGGCATACGCCCGGGCATCCTCGTGATTCGAGGCGATGACCAGACCACCGGCGTCCGGAACCGTGCGCCGAACTTCCGAAAGCCTGCGGTCGGCCGCGGCCAGCACCGACGGGATCCATTCACCCCGAGGATCGAGCGCGGTTCTCCAAGCTTGCGCCGTGATGTCCTTGGTGAACCCCTCCCCGAGGTCGGCCGCCATCTCGTCGCCGTCGCTCGTGCGCCAGTGCATCGTGCCGGAGTACGCCATGAAGATCACCGGTCGGACCACGTGGTCCTGCAGGGCTGGACCGTAGCCGTAGGAATAGTCCGACTGCGAGCGCAGCAAACCCTCCTGGTCCCGTTCGTAACTCACGAACGGGATTCTCGAGGAGTCCGATCGGAAGGGCGTGCCCGTGAGGGCAAGCCGACGATGCGCGGGCTCAAAGGCTTCTTGGAGGCCGTCGCCCCAGGTCAGCGAGTCACCGGCGTGGTGTATCTCGTCGAGGATCACCAGGGTCCTGGCGTTCTCGGTCCGCGCCCTGTGCAACAGGGGCTTGTTCGCGACCTGGGCGTACGTCAGGGCGACGCCGAGGTATCCCTGCGCGTGGTGCCCGTCGGAATTCTTGAAGTTCGGGTCGATCGCGATGCCCACACGGGCCGCCGCGTCGGCCCATTGGGACTTCAGGTGATCGGTCGGTGCCACGACGGTCACGCGGGACACCGTCCCCCGGTCCAGCAATTGCTTGGCCACGCGCAGTGCGAAGGTCGTCTTTCCCGCGCCGGGTGTTGCCACCGTCATGAAGTCTCGGGGCTCGTCAGCGAAGTACTTCTCCAGCGCTTCGGCCTGCCAGGCACGCAGTTTCGGAGCCGTGCCCCACGCCGCGCGATCTGGATAGGCCGGGGGAAGGTCGGCGGCTGATCCGCCGAAAAGCGATGGCTGGGAGAGGTCGTCGGGCACTGGTGTCTGGTCACTCCTGATCGTCACGGGTTCTGCGCGGAATGGACGCACTGCATCCGGTGACGACGTCGTCCTGTCGCGGCGTCGTCACTCGTCCACCCGGCTGGACACGTCACGGGGGATGACGCGCCGTCGGGCACTCACGATCGAGAGCGGTTACTCGTCGTTGTCGTTGTTGTCGTCGCCGCCGCGCATGGATTCGTAGATTTCCTTGCACTCGGGGCACACCGGGAACCTCTCGGGGTCCCGGCCCGGCGTCCACACCTTGCCGCAGAGCGCGATCACGGGATCGCCGGAGAGCGCCGACTCCATGATTTTCTCCTTGCGCACATAGTGCGCGAACCGTTCGTGGTCTCCGGGCTCGGCGACTTGACGCGTCTCTTCGCGTTCGATGGTCGCGGTGCCGCCGGGGGTCGTCCCGTAACCGGTATCGTCCAGCGGCTCGGACGTGTCAAGGACTTCGAGGGCTCGGTCAAACATCATGCGACCATTCTACGCTCGTGCCCCGGACGCGCTGAACCGAAATTGTCGTCGCTCGTCCGGGGCACAGAACCGCTCCATGAGTGTCTACCGGATTCTGGCCAGGTCCTGGTAGAGCTCGGGGGCCCTCTTGTCGTACCAGGCTCCCCCGAGGCGAACGCCGACCCAGAGCATGGCTCCCCCATACAGACAGCCGACCACGAGCGCCATCCAGCCGAAGACGGGGTTCCCCGTGAGAGCCCCCACGCCCAGAAGGATCCAGACCGGGAGCGCCAGTCCCACGATGAGCAAGCTCGTGACGAATTGGATGAGCATGTTGGCCATCCCGGAATTGTTCTTCCGCGATTTCCAGGGGCTCTCCCCCGGGGCGGCGACCGGCAGGGCGTAGCGAACCGAGACGCAGGCGCCCACGCCCAAACCGGCCAGGAGCATACACATCGAGGCGCCGAGATTGGTGGGAATACCTCCCGGGGTGCCCTGAAGGAGCATCGCCACCGCGGATACCACGACGACGAGCGGCACGAAGATCGCGACCATGCCGAGGGTGCGCCCCCAACGATCCTGGAGCCCCGTGACCGGTGCCGTCATGTGCAGCGCAAAAGCGGTGTTGTCGTAGGAGACGGAGTAGGAGCTCTGCCAGGCGAGCATCCACCCGACCAGCGGCCCCACCATGGTCAGGGATGCTCCGCCGTTCGCGGTCCCCACGAACCAGAACACCACCAGGAAACCAGGGGCGACCAGCAGGTTCAGGTTCAGACGAGGGTCCTTGAAGTAGTAGGTGGCGGTTCGCGCCGCCACGGCGCCCACCGGTGATGCGGGGAATCTCGAGAACAGTCCGAGCGCGGATCCGGACTTGCTCCTGCTCTTCGACGATGCCCCGCCGGCGCCCACATGGCTGATCTGGTGCGCAATGACCGCCCGCCACAGCAGAAGGCCCCCGACCAGGCACACGGCCGTCACGACCAGTCGGAGCACGAGGACGAGCAACTGGCCCTGTGCCACGTCGCCGGGAAGCGCCCAAGCGACACCCAGCGGGGTCCATCCCAGAACCGAAGCGACGGCGTGGACCCACGAGGGCGAGAACAGGCTCTCCGTCAAGGACCCTGCGATGGGTCCGGCGCACAGCAGCGCCAGGAAGAACACGGCTCCAATGCCTTCCGCCAAGAAGCGTTTCTGGCGTATGGCCATGCCGAGCGCGCTCATCAGGCGGGAGCAGATCATGAGGATCAGGAATCCCAGGAATCCGGAGAACACCGACACCAGTGCTGGCAAGGGGGATGCCCACCCCAGCACCGGGAAGAACGATCCGATCAGCGTCATCATCCCGAAGATACTGATCACGGACCCCGCCAGCTGGCCCCCGAGGATCTCCCCCGGTTTGAGAGGGAACGGCGCCAGAATGTCCGGGTCCAGGGTCGAGTCCTGGCCGGAAATGACGACCGGGACGATGCACCACAGAGCCGTCACCAGCGCCCCGAGGATCACCGCGAGGCCCTGCACGGTCTCGGGCTCGCCACCGCGTTGGGCCATGAAGACCGCGAACACGGCGAACAGGCCGAGCATTGCGTACACCGCTCCGATGATCGTTCCGGCGAGCGCCCAGCCACTGCGTTTGAGCGAGGCCACGAAGTGCGCCCACTTCAGGCTCAGGAGGTTCCCAACCATGAAATCCCTTCCGACTCGACGCGACCGCCCACCAGGTCCACGAACACGTCCTCGAGGCTCGACTCGCCCCGGACCTCGTCGACCGTTCCGGCTGCGAGAATCGACCCCTGGTTCATGATGGCCACGTGGTCGCACATGCGCTGGACCAGGTCCATGACGTGGCTCGAGACGACGACGGTCCCGCCGTTCCTCACGAATCCTGCCAAGATGTCCCGAATATTGGAGGCCGAGACCGGGTCCACGGATTCGAAGGGTTCGTCCAGCACGAGGACCTTGGGAGCGTGGACCATCGCGGAAGCCAACGCAATCTTCTTGCGCATTCCGGCCGAATAATCGGTCACGGTCGTGTTTGCGGAGTCCGTCAGGTCCATCGCTTTCAACAGGTCCTCGGACCGTTCGGAGACCGTTTCCTTGTCGAGGCCGTGCAGCAAGCCGGCGTAGGTAATGAGTTGCCGCCCGGTCAGCCGATCGAAAAGATGCACTCCGTCCGGGAGGACGCCCACCAGGCTCTTGGCCTCGCGGGGCCTCTGCCAGACATCGATTCCGCGGATGCTTACGGTGCCACTGGTGGGCCGCAGCAGGCCCGTCGCCATGGAAAGGGTTGTCGTCTTGCCCGCTCCGTTGCGGCCGACGAGGCCGTACATCGATCCTGACGGGATCGTCAGATCGATGCCGTGGACGACTTCGCGGTCGCCGAAGGCCCGCGACAGGCTGTCGATGCGGATCGCTTCTCGCACGGATGGGGCCGAAGCCGCGTCGGTCCCTTGGCGATCCGGCGACGTCGTATCAAAGGGAGGCGGGCCACCGGCGTCGGAGGCCGGTTGCTGCCCCGTGGTGCTGAGGTGATTCGTGTCTCTGTCCATGGAAATATCACATCACGTGCGCACCCCGGCGTCATCAGCCCACGGGTTGAATCCGTGAGCTTCGCAGGCCGACGTGCATCGCCGTGTGGATCCTGCCATGTCGATCGACACGGAGCGAGGCGGCAGTCTCGTGCAGAATTCACGCCTCATCCTGCACCATGCTGCCGCCTCGCGAGGAGGAGTCCGGTGGCTCCGTTGCCGCAGTCGGTCAGAACAGAGCCCGCATCAGGGCTCCCCGCGCCTTGACCACTCGCTCGTCCTCCGCACCGACGACCTCGAACAGTTCGAGCAGTCGCTCGCGCACCGTGTCCTTGGTCTGCGCATCGGACCGCTGGATCAGGCGAATCAACCGGTTGAAGGCGTCCTCGACATGGCCACCGGAGACGTCGAGGTCTGCAACGGCCAATTGGGCCTCGACGTCGTCCGGACGGGAGGCCGCTGCTTCTCGGGCCTGATCCAGGTCCTGGTCCTGTACACGCTGCAGGAGGCCGACGCGCGCCAGCCCGATCTTGGCTTCCCGATCGGCGGGCTTGTCCCGCAAGGCTTCTTTGTAGGCATCGGCCGCGGCCTCGTAATCGCCCTGCTCGATAGCGGCCTGGGCCTTCTGGTGTTCGGGCGGCAAGGGGGCCGGCTCGGTTGTTCCCCCGGCGGCGACGGGTTCGAAGGTTCCCGTGAGCTGGGACTGCTGGGCCAGTTGCAGAACCTGGCCCAACAGCTCCTGGATCTGCTCGGCGGGCACCGGAGAGTTGTACATCGGCGCGGGCCGACCGCCGAGCATGGCGACGACCCCAAGTGTTCCCTGGATCTGGAAGGCCTGCGCTATCTCGGGGGCCTGGTCGATGTCCACGGCCGCCAGCAGAATACGACCGCCTGCCTGGTTCACGAGTTGCTCGAGCTGGGCGACCGAGTCGACGGCCTGCTGGTCCTTGCCGCTGTACAGGGCGAAAACAACGGGGCCCCGCCCGGACAGCTGCGCGACTTCCTGGAACTCTTCGGTCGTGGTGACCGCGCGACGGTACGTCGTCCCTCCGCCGGTCTGGCTCGGGGCGCCCTCCGGCTGGGCCGAACCGCTCATCTGCGACAGGTCGGGAGCCGATCGCACCGAATCCGGAATGTTCTCCTCCGGCTGCGGCTGCGCGTCGGTCGAGCCGAACGGTCCTGAAGTCATGTCATCAATCCTTTCGCCGTGGGATGTCCCTGAGAGACTCACGATATTGGCACAATCATCTCAAACACGCGGAAGCGGTCCCAACCACGTACGCCGTCCGGGTAATCTCGGTCCTGGAGGACCGTCGTCGGAGAGAGGAGCTGCATGCCAGGCAGCAAACGGCCGGACAAGGCCCAGGGCCGGGGCGCAGTGAGCCGGTTGCGTTCTCTGCTGGGAAAGAAGGGCGGCGCTCCTTCCTTCCCCGGGGCCAAGCCACGGCCGCGGTTCGGCCTGCCCGACGTCGATGTACCTCAGCATGGACCGAGCGGCCAGGGGGCAAGCAACGAGGCGCCCCTGGGGGCCCCGTCCGGGACGGAGGATTCAGCGTCCGAGGAGTTCGACGACGCCCCGAGGACCGGTCCGGACCAGGCCGACCCCGGGCACGCGACGACTGCCTCCACAGCGATGGATGAGACCATGCCGGTCCGCAATCCCGTCCAATTCGGCTTCCTGGTCACCGTGGGAGTCGGCCTGGCGCTACTGGTCTACTACCTCGCGGCCAACGTCGGTGCCCTCGGCGGATGGATCACGGGCGCAATGTTCATCGCCCTCGGCCTGGACCCGATCGTCCGGTGGTTCGAGTCCAGGGGTCTGCCGCGCATCGGCGGCGTCGCGATCGTGCTCCTGGGGTTCGCCGGCATCGTGGTGCTCATGGCGACGGTCGTGATTCCGAGCATTGCCCGGCAGGCCCTGGGATTCATCAATGGCTTTCCCCAGACCTTCGACGATTTCCTGTCCTCGAATTTCATGGGGGAATTGGACGACCAATTCGGTATCAGGGACAAGGTCGAGAACGAGGCCGGCAAATTCTTCGACACGGCATTCAGCGATTCGAGCCTGATCGGCAACTTCCTCAATAATCTGATCAACGCCGGGTCAGCCGTCGCGCAGGTCATCACGGGAACACTCATCGTCATGTTCCTGGCCCTGTACTTCGTGACCTCATTGCCGACGATCAAGGCCTGGGGCATCCGCCTGGCGCCCCGGTCCCGACGTCGCCGCGTCGCCGAACTCACGGAAAAGATCACCCAGTCCGTGGGCAACTACGTCATGGGGCAGGCCGTTGTCGCCCTGCTCAACGCGACCTTTGCCCTCATCGTCATGTCCCTCGTCGGCGTCAATTTTCCCCTGCTGTGCGCATTTGTGGTGTTGCTGCTCGCCTTCGTGCCCCTGGTGGGCGGGGTCGTGGCCGGAATCCTCGTCACGTTCATCGCCCTGTTGAACGGGTGGCAGTCGGCCGCCGTCTATGCCATCTGCTATTTCGCATACCTCCAGATCGAGGCCTATTTCATTTCGCCCCGAATCATGAGCAAAGCCGTGGCGGTCCCCGGCTCCGTCGCGGTCATCGCGGTCGCGGGAGGCGGAGCGCTGTGGGGCGTTCTCGGTGCCATCATCGCGATTCCGGTGGCGGCTTCCGCCATGCTTCTGATCCGCGAGGTGTTCATCCCCCGCCAGGACCGCAGGTAGCAACAGGCCTGGTCAGTCGTTCGTTTCGGTACCGACATCGCCTTCCCAACTGGTCTTGAGACGTACGGGCCGACCGGCAACCCTCGAGACGATCTCGTCGTGAGCGCGACGGACGTATTTTTCACCGACCCACAGGTGCTTGGCCCCGTCGATTCCCTTGACCTCGGCCTGAGGGATCGTGGCAAAGCGTTCGCGGGCCGCGTCGGGCTGCAGATAGTCGTCCTTCTCGGGGACCAGCACGGTCAGGGGAAGGCCGCTCTCGGCCCACGCACCCAGGTCCTCCTCGGTCGCACGGTGCAAAGGCGGCGAGAGCAGAATGCCGCCGCTGACCTGCGACACCACGGGTTCCCTCGATCCGTATCGGAGCACGAGCTCGGTTCCGAAGGACCACCCCACGAGCCAGATGTTCGACAACCCGCGATCGCGGAGGAACCGCATCGCTGCCAGGACGTCGGCCTGCTCCCCCACACCGTCCTCGAATGAACCGTCGCTGGTCCCCCTCGGCGAACTCGTTCCGCGCGTGTTGAAGCGGAGCACGCCGAGGTGCGCCAGGGCGGGCAGCCGGTAGGAGGCCTTCTTGTACACGTGGGAGTCCATGAAGCCTCCGTGCGTGGGCAGAGGGTGAAGGCACAGCAGAATCGCGGCAGGGTCAGCGCGGTCCGGAAGGGCCAGCTCACCGACCAAGGTCTTGCCGTCGTCCGTCGTGAACTCGATGTTCTCCCGTCGGGCGGGCAGGACCGTCGTCGGCCCGATCTCGATGGGGCCGTCGGTGCGGGTATCGGCCTGAGCAGGTTGTGAAGTCGCCATGCTCTCGATTCTACGGGCGCACGCTTCCCCGAACGTCCCGTGAAGATCGAGGGGTGCGTCGTCGTGCCGAGGCGGCGTTGCGAGTCAGCGAATCTCCCAGCACCGGGCGTGCCAGTGCCGACGGTCCTCGATCGCTCGTTGGTCCCCAAAGAGATGGTCGTTCTTCCACACGACGTAATGCGCGGTCCCTACGGGGATGCCCCGGCCACAGCCAGGGCAGGTGTACGGCTTCCTCGCTCCCGACGCCGGGACGTAACGCACGTACCATTCGCCGAGCTCATCCCTCTCGATGCGGGGCGCCGGGTCCAGGGCACGTGAGATGTCCCCTCCCGAGGACCCGGAGAATCTCTGCCATTTGCTCGGACCGGCCTTGCCGTGCCCCGACTGGGTGCGCCGGGGGTTTCTCCGAGATCGTGCCATGTCATCATTGTGGCACAGGCGAAACTGCGCCCGTTCGGCCGTCCCGGTAGAGTGAGCCGGGTGCGTCTAGTAATAGCTGATTGTTCCGTAGATTACGAAGGTCGACTCAAGGCCCATCTCCCTCTGGCCACGCGTCTTCTCATGGTCAAGGCCGACGGATCCGTGCTGGTCCACTCGGACGGTGGTTCCTACAAGCCGCTGAATTGGATGTCCCCACCGGCGACCACCCGGATCGAGACCCGCGAGGACCAGGACTTCGACGACGACGCCGTCGAGCGGTGGATCGTCCAGGCCGCCAAGTCGGATGACCGGCTCGTGGTTCGGATCTTTGCCAAACACCACGAGTCCGACCACCAGCTCGGGGTGGATCCCGGGCTCATCAAGGACGGCGTCGAGGCGGACCTCCAAAGACTGCTCGCGGACCAGATCGAGACGCTGGGCGACGGGTACAGCCTGATCCGCAGGGAGTATCCCACGGCCATCGGTCCCGTGGACATCCTCGCGCGCGACGCCACCGGGCACACCGTGGCCATCGAGTTGAAGAGGCGCGGGGACATTGACGGCGTCGAGCAGTTGACTCGGTACCTCGAACTGCTCAACCGCGACCCCGTCCTGTCCCCGGTGCGCGGAATGTTTGCGGCCCAGCTCATCAAGCCCCAGGCCCGGACACTCGCGGAGGACCGCGGCATCGCCTGCGTGACTCTCGATTACGACGCGATGCGCGGCGTCGACGATTCCGAGGGCCGCCTGTTCTGAATCACCGGCGGTGTACACCAAGGGCCCGGCACTGTGGTCAGTGCCGGGCCCTTGGTCCGTTCCGAACGACTTCTGCGTCGCGGGCTGCTACAGGTCGGAGCTGCTGGTCGCAGCGATCACGACGCTGTCGTTGGACACCGTGAGGAATCCTTCCTGCAGACGAGCCGTCTTCCGCTCACCGTCAACGGGGTCGATCACGAGTTCCCCGTCCTCCGCTAGGAGGGCGAGGGTCGGCGCATGGCCCGCCATCACGCCGATGTCACCGGCGGCGGTGCGGGCGCGCACATACTTGGCTTCGCCCTTCCACACGACGGCCTCGCGGGAAACCACTTCTACCTTCAGAACGGATGCCATGATCAGTTACCGCCCTGTTCCTTGAGCTCGGCCCACTGGCGCTCGACGTCGTCCAGGCCACCGACGTTGTAGAACGCCTGCTCGGGGACGTGGTCCAGTTCGCCGTCGCAAATCGCGGTGAAGCCCTCGATCGTGTCCTTGATGTTGACGGTCGAGCCCTCGACACCGGTGAACTGCTTCGCGGTGTAAGTGTTCTGGGACAGGAACTGCTCGATGCGGCGTGCGCGCGAGACAACGACCTTCTGCTCCTCGGACAGCTCGTCGACACCGAGGATCGCGATGATGTCCTGCAGGTCCTTGTTCTCCTGCAGGATCGACTTCACGCGCACGGCGGTGTCGTAGTGGTCCTGGCCGATGTACTGGGGGTCGAGGATTCGCGACGTCGAGGTCAGCGGATCCACGGCCGGGTACAGACCGCGCGAGGCAATGTCACGGGACAGCTCGGTGGTCGCGTCCAAGTGAGCGAACGTCGTGGCCGGTGCCGGGTCGGTGTAGTCGTCCGCGGGAACGTAGATCGCCTGCATCGAGGTAATCGAGTGGCCGCGGGTCGAGGTGATGCGCTCCTGGAGCACGCCCATCTCGTCGGCCAGGGTCGGCTGGTAGCCCACCGCCGAGGGCATGCGACCGAGAAGGGTCGAAACCTCGGAGCCCGCCTGGGTGAAGCGGAAGATGTTGTCGATGAACAGCAGCACGTCCTGGTTCTTGACGTCGCGGAAGTACTCGGCCATGGTCAGGCCGCTCAGCGCGACGCGCAGACGCGTTCCCGGGGGCTCGTCCATCTGGCCGAAGACCAGGGCGGTGTCCTTGAGAACACCGGCCTCGTCCATCTCGACCCAGAGGTCGTTGCCCTCACGAGTACGTTCGCCGACACCGGCGAAGACCGACGTACCACCGAAGTTGCGGGCAACACGGGTGATCATTTCCTGGATCAGCACGGTCTTGCCCACGCCGGCGCCACCGAACAGACCGATCTTGCCGCCCTGGATGTAGGGGGTCAGCAGGTCGATGACCTTGATGCCGGTCTCCAGCATCTGGGTCGAGCCCTCGAGCTGCGCGAAGTTCGGTGCTTTGCGGTGGATGGGCCAGAATTCGCTGGCCTCGATCTGGTCGTCGTCGACGTCGAGCGAATTGCCCAGAACGTTGAAGATGTGCCCCTTGACGCCGTCACCGACGGGAACGGAGATGGCGGCCCCGGTGTCCTGGACCGGGGTGCCACGGACCAGTCCGTCGGTCTGCTGCAGGGAAATCGCGCGGACCAGGTTGTCACCGAGGTGCTGCGCAACCTCGAAGGTGATCTTCTTGGTCTGGCCGCCGATGGTCAGCTCGGTGGTCAGAGCGTTGTAGATGTCGGGGACCTGGCCGGCCGGGAACTCGACGTCGACCACGGGGCCGATCACTCGAGCTACGCGTCCGACGCCGCCCTGGACCGACGCGTTGGTCGATTCGTTCATGGTGGCTGTCATTCTTTCACTTACCTCTTCGCAGAAATCTCTGTGCGCACGTTCTGTACGTGGTGTCTGTGGATGGGATGGTCAGGAGGCGGCCAAGGAATCGGCACCCGCAACGATCTCGCTGAGCTCCTGGGTGACCTCCGCCTGGCGGGCGTTGTTCATCAGGCGCGTGTACTGCTTGACGAGATCGTCGGCGTTGTCGCCCGCGGACTTCATCGCGCGCTGGCGGGAAGCCAATTCGCTCGCGGCCGCCTGCAGCAGGCAGGAGAAGATCCGCGTTTCGATGTACCTGGGCAACAACTGGTCGAGGACTTCCTCCGCGCTCGGTTCGAACTCGAAGGATGCGGCGTTGTCGAATTCGTCGTCGCTGACGTCCTCGCCCGGTACGATCTCCTCGCCCATCTCCTTCGCGTCCACGACGGTCAGGGGCAGCAACCGGAGAATCTTGGGCTCTTGGGAGACCATCGACTGGAACTGGGTGTAGACGATGTGGAGGTCGTCCACGCCGCCTTCCTCGTACGGAGTCGAGTAACGGTCCAGGAGGACCTCTCCGATCTCCCGAGCCGTCTCGACGTGGGGATTGTCCGTGTCCCCCGTCCACACCTTCTCGTAGGTACGGTTGCGGAAATCGTAGTACTGCTGGGCCTTGCGCCCGACGATGTAGAGCTCGACCTCACGACCGTCCTGGCGCAACCGCTCAATCAGGCCTTCGGCCTTCTTGATCGCGTTGACGGAGTAGGACCCGGCCTTGCCCATGTCACTCGTCATGACCAGAACGGCCGACCGACGTGATTCCGAACCGTCGCTGATGAGCGGGTGCGTGATCGACGTCTGGGTGGCCACTGCGCTGACGGCCCTGGTCAGGGCGTTCGCGTAGGGACCGGTCTCGTTCGAACGCCTGCGGGCACGGTTGATGCGGGAAGTCGCGATCATCTCCATCGCCTTGAAGATCTTCTTCATGGACGACGTCGAAGCAATCTTCCGACGGTAAACCCTGATCTGGGCTCCCATAGAGCTTCCTTTCAGCCCGGACGGTGCGCGGCCCCTTCCGGAACCGCGCACCCTCAGGTCTTATCGCTTGACGATCTGTTCCTGATCAACGTCCGCATCGTTCACGGGAGTGGCCTCCTCGTTCCCGGCCTGCACCGAACCCGAGGCGTTGTTCTGGCCCGCCGTGAAGTCGCGCTTGACGCTCTCGACCGCAGTCTGCAGCGCGGAGACGGTGTCGTCCTCGAGCTTTCCGGTATCCCGAATGCTGTCCAGCACGTTGGTCTGCCGACGCAGGTGGTCGATGAAGCGCTCCTCGAAGTCCAGCACCTGCGACACCTCGAGGTCATCGAGATGGCCCTTGGTTCCGGCCCAGATCGAGACGACCTGCTCCTCGACGGGGTACGGGGTGTACTGGGGCTGACGGAGCAACTCCATGAGGCGTGCGCCCCGGACGAGCTGCCGGCGGGACACCTCGTCCAGGTCGGAGGCGAACATCGCGAATGCCTGCATCGACCGGTACTGAGCGAGGTCCAGCTTGAGCGTGCCGGAAACCTTCTTCATCGCCTTGATCTGTGCCGAACCGCCCACACGCGAGACCGAGACGCCGACGTCGACCGCCGGGCGCTGGTTCGAGTTGAAGAGGTCCGACTGAAGGAAGATCTGACCGTCGGTAATCGAAATGACGTTGGTCGGGATGAAGGCCGAGACGTCGTTCGCCTTGGTCTCGATGATCGGCAAACCGGTCATCGACCCCGCACCGAGCTCGTCCGAGAGCTTCGCGCAACGCTCCAACAAACGGGAGTGCAGGTAGAAGACGTCACCCGGGTAGGCCTCGCGTCCCGGAGGACGACGCAGGAGGAGGGACACCGCGCGGTAGGCCTCGGCCTGCTTGGAGAGGTCATCGAAGACGATGAGCACGTGCTTTCCGCCGTACATCCAGTGCTGACCGATCGCGGAACCGGCGTAGGGAGCCAGATACTTGAAACCAGCGGCGTCGGATGCCGGGGAGGCAACGATCGTGGTGTACTCGAGGGCGCCGTTCTCTTCCAGGGTCTGGCGAACCGAGGCGATGGTCGACGCCTTCTGGCCGACGGCGACGTAGATGCAACGCACCTGCTTGTTGACGTCTCCCGATTCCCAGTTGTCCTTCTGGTTCAGGATGGCGTCCACGCCGAGGGCGGTCTTGCCGGTCTGGCGGTCACCGATGATCAGCTGACGCTGTCCCCGACCGATCGGGATCATGGCGTCGATGGCCTTGGTACCGGTCTGCAGGGGCTCATGAACCGACTTGCGCTGGGTCACGCCCGGAGCCTGGAGCTCCAGGGCACGGCGACCTTCCGACTCGACGGGTCCCAGATCGTCGATCGGCTGGCCCAACGGGTCGACGACGCGGCCCAAGAATGCATCGCCCACGGGAACCGAAAGGACTTCCCCGGTTCGATGAACTTCCTGTCCTTCTTCAATGCCGGCGAAATCGCCGAGTACGATCGCTCCGATGTCGCGAGTATCGAGGCTCTGGGCCAGGCCCAGCGTTCCGTCCTCGAAGCGAAGAAGCTCGTTCGCCATGACCGAGGGAAGGCCCTCGACACGGGCGATGCCATCAGCTGCGCTGCTGACGCGTCCGACTTCCACTCGCTGTGCGTCGCCGGGTTCGTACGATGCCGCGAACTCGTCGAGCGCGCTGCGGACATCATCGGCATTGATGGTCAAATCGGCCATCTTGTGTCCCTGCTCTCCTTGATTGGTGGTCCCACGTGCTGTTGGAACCGAGTGTACGTGTATGGGGGTGGATCGCACCGTGAATTCCGGACGGCCTCACGAGTGATCCAACTGTGTATCAGACTGAATCGCTGCGGGCGGTCGTCACGAGGCAGACAGTGTCTGGTCCAAATTCGCGATGCGGGTGGACATGGTTCCGTCGATGACTTCGTCCCCGACCTGAACCTTGAGACCGCCGACGACGTCCGGGTCCACCGTGACGTCGAGGGTCATGTCCCGCTGGTAAACGCCGGAGATGGCCTTCTCGAGGCGATCGAGCCTCTGGTCGTCGAGGGGAACACTGGTGGTGACCTTCGCAATGAAACGCTGCGAAAGCGACACCAGGATTCCCGCGAACTTCTCGGCGAGGTCGGCCGGAAGAACCCCACGCGGGTGCTCCACGATCTGGTCGATCAGCAGACGGCCTTCCTCGGTCCTGGCGGGACTGATTCGCGCAGCCAACTGCTTCTTCGCCGATGCGTCCGCACGCTGGTCGGTCAATGCCGTCTGGATCTCCGGAGATGCCTGAACCGCCTTGGAGAAGCCCAGGACGTCGTCGATCACTTCGGAGAGTGCATCCTTGCCGGCCCGGTTCTCCGCGGCGAAGGCCGCCGCGAGCACCCCGAGGTGTTCCAGGGCATCGCCGAGTTCCCGCTCGGCAGACCAACGAGCCTCCGCCGCGCGCGCCACGGATTCACGCACGGCGGGGTAAACCTTGCCCTCCAGAACGGAAGAGGCGATCTTGCCGCGCACTTCCTGCTCTCGCGAGGGGTCGGTCAGACCGCGGCGCAGTGCGCCGTTGTTGTCCACCAGATCGGCGACCGAGAAGAGCTCCTCGCTCATCGAGGCATTGGCCTCGGTGGAGAAACGCTGCTCGAACAGCCGGCTCAGCTTCGTGAGTGATTCAGTCGATACGCCTGCCATTACTTGGTCGCACCTGCACTTCGTTGCTGGGACGACTCGAGGTCGGCCAGGAAGCGGTCCACCACGCGGTTGGAGCGTTCGTCGTCGTTCAACGACTCCCCAACGATCTTGCTGGCGAGTTCGGTGGCCAGGGTGCCCACCTCGGTGCGCAGGGAAACCAACGCGGCCGAACGTTCGGCCTGGATGGTCTTCTGCGCATTCTCGGTGATCCTCGCCGCCTCGGTAGCGGCACGCTCCTTGTGTTCGGCGACGATCTGTTCGCCTTCCGCACGAGCGTCCTCGCGGATCTTCTGCGCTTCGAGTCGAGCGGACTCCAGCTGCTGGTTGTACTCCTCACGAGCAGCCGCAGCCTCGGCCTGGGCCTTTTCGGCCTTGGCCAATCCACCCTCGATTGCCTCCTTGCGATCCTGGTAGATCTTCTCGAAGGTCGGGGCGATGAACTTGACGACGATGTACAGAAGGATCAGGAACCCGAGGCCGGTGATGAGAACTTCCCACCAGTCAGGGCGAAGAGGGCTTGCACCCTCTTCCGCTGCCATCAAGAGTGACATAAAGGAGATTCCTGTTCTCTAGTTCTGTCTTGGATTGAGCAACCGGTTGGGGCTACTGGATGAATGCCAGAACCAGACCAAGAATCGCGAGAGCCTCGACCACGGCGAAGCCCAGGAACAGCATGGGCTGCAGGACGCGCTGGGACTCGGGCTGGCGTGCAACGGAGGTCATGTAGGCCGCGAAGATGAGGCCGACGCCGACACCGCCGCCGATGGCTGCGAGACCGTAACCGATGGCGCTGAGCGAACCTGTGATTTCCATTGGCTTTTTCCTTTCGTGATGCCCGATGCCGGGCTCTGTGTGCCGCGAGGGCATGTCTATGGCGGTGGGTCCGCTCATGTCAGGGCGGGACCCAGATCCAGGTTTCCCCGGAATTCTAGTGTGCTTCGGCCACGGCTCCCTGGAGGTAGACCGCGAACAGAAGCGTGAAAACGTAAGCCTGGATGGCCTGAATGAGCAGCTCCAGGAAGAACAGGAAGATTCCGAAGACGCCGGAGAACAGCGAAGCCACAATCCCGAAACCGCCGACTTCCTGGATCAGGAAGGCAGTGAGGCTCGCGGCCACCATGATGGCCATGTGCCCGGCGAACATCGTGGCGAAGAGACGCAGGGAGTGGGTGATCGGTCGAATGATCAGGTTCGAGAGGAACTCGATCGGAATCAGGATGACGTAGAAGGCCGGGGGAACTCCCGAGGGCATTGTCATGGCCTTGAGGAAGCCGCCGAGGCCCTTGTTCTTGATGCCCGCGGCAATCCAGCAGAGGTAGGCGAATCCGGCCATGAAGTAGGCGCTGCCCGCGTGGGAGAACGTGGGCAACTGCAGGAACGGGATGGATCCCCAGAGGTTGTTGACCAGGATGAAGAAGAAGGACGCGAACAGGAGCGGAACGAACGGCTTGAAGTGATGGACGCCGATGATGTCCTTCGCCAACGAGTTTCTGACGAAGCCGTAGCCCATTTCACCGGCGAACTGCATTTTCCCGGGAACCATCGAGCGGCGCCGGCCGGCGACCATGAAGAAAACGGCCACCACGGCAACCGCCAACAGCATCAGGAGCATCTGCTTGCCGAAGCCGAAGCTGCCGATGTGGAACAGATCAGGCAGATGCATGTCCTCGATCGTGGGGGCCTGATATTCCGCGACGACGTGCCCGGTTTCCAGCAAGGCGTGTCCTTTCTCAGGAAGGTTAGCGTCCTCGAAGCCAGAGCTTGCTCAAGGCCTCGATCAAGTATTCGGTCAGTTGCTTGAGGGAGGTCTGTTAGCGACTATTCGTCGCCGTCCTGCGGCCGCATATGGAGGTACACCAGGTACAAGCCGGCGGAGGCCCCTATGCCAGCGCCGAGCCACACTATCCAGTGCGTTCCCAGCAAGCGATCCAGCAAAAAGCCTACCAAACTCCAGAAGGCCGTACCGATCACGAGGTAAACGAGAATCATGACCGCTCCGGACAGCCCGCCCTGCTGGACCAGGTCGCCTGCGCTGCGCAGGTCCTTCCGATCCGGCTGGTCGCCGCTGCGCGCAGCACCGTTCTGTCGGTCCGAGGTCATAGATTCCTGCCGTCCTCATCGTGGTCCGAGGCCTCGTCGTGCCGTTCGGGCAACGATTCGACCGTTGAGAAATATGGTATCCGGAGTCGGCGGATGACCCATAGTTGAGTGCCCAGGACCACGACGACGCCGATGATCGCGCCGGACAGAGCCCATCCCCCGGACCATCCGTGCGGGAACGGAATCAGCAACAGAAATACGCCGCCGACCATGGCCTTGAGGACGTAGCCGATCAGCAGGTACAGCGCGGGGTCCTGTTCGAGGCGCGCTACCACCACGCTCAGCAGCCACGCGACGGCCGAGGCGAGAACAACAATCCCTGTGCCGAATGCCGCAGCCGGCGCCGCGCGGGGGGCGTCACAAAGTGCCGCGATCGTGACGAACGTTACAGCGGCAAGGCAGACGTTGCCCAGGGCGGCCTCGCTCAGGGCTCGCCCCGGGGTGTCCGTCTGCCTGTCATGCCGAAGCCACGGGAGGGGCTTCATCGCCGGCGGCCCAGGATTCGACCGATGATGATGGGCAGCGCGAGGTACAGGACCACGATGCAGACCACGAGCAACCCCATCCACATGAGCCCGTCGACCTCGAAGGGCAGGGCCAGCACGGTGATGATGGTGACCGCGACGGTCGCCGCCGTCACGGTCAGGGCCGAACCGATGTGCCCGAAACCCAAATCCGCCAGCTGCTGGTACACGTGCTGCCGATGTGGCTGGTACCAGGCCTCTCCCCGATAGATCCTTTTGACCAGGGTGAATCCGGTGTCTGCCAGGTAGATGATGAGCGGGGAAAGGATGTACTCGACATAGATGTTGGACAGAAACGCGCCGACCGCGCAGCACGCGATTGCCCCGCCGAGAAAGTACGAGCCCATGTCCCCCAGGAACACCCGCTTTCCCAGCAGGTTCCAGGGGAGAAAGGCCAGGAAGGCGCCCGCGATCGCGATACCGCACACCACGAGCCACGTCAGATTGGTAGCCCACCCCGCGTAGGCGTAGGCCGCGCCGACCACGAAGCCGTGGAGCCCCGAAATTCCGTTGAGCCCGTCCATGAAGTTGGCGACGTTGATGTAACCGGCGATCGCGAGCATTCCCACCGGAATCCACCAGGCGGGCGTCCCCAGGACGAAGGTCAGGGCCGAGGTGATGGCAAGCCCGATGAGCAGCTGGAGACCCGCCCTGGACCGTACCGGCAGCCCTCGGTAGTCCTCGATCCAGCCGAGGGCCGCGGAACAGATCATTCCGACGACCACGGTGGTCATGACGGAACGATCGACGTCGACGAGCGCCATGACCGCGCTGACGCCCAGCGAGAGCAGCGCGGCGAGCGCGGTTGCCAGCCCCATGCCTCGGACGGTCGGAACCGTGTGGGAGGACCTGTGGCCAGGAACGTCCACGATCCCGAGCCAGCGCAGAAACGGCAGAATGGCCAGTGGCAGGGCGAGCCCGAGCACCAGGGCCACGAGTCCTGGAACAAGGAATTGGGTCAGTCCGGGCGACGTCGTCTCGATCACGCCGTCTCTCCCCTCTCGCCGTCAGCATCGACGTCCGGCAGGTCGGAAGGATTCGAGGTCGTGCCCTTCTCAGGCGGCGGGACGACGGGTATCTCCTGCGTCGTCGGAATGTTTCCGCGAACCTTCCATTCGTGGCGGTCCAGGCTCTCGGGATCGAGCTGGACGGACTGGGTGTGAGAAATCTGCGGGTGCCCGCGGTGCGTACCGACCTCTCCGGCGCCGACGAGGTCCTCGTGCAACTTCTCCCCCTGGCGCAGTCCCGTGAACACGATCTCGATGTCGTTCCTGCCGCTCATCTGGATGAGATGCCGGGCGACGTCGTAGATGCGCACGGGCTGGCCCATGTCCAGAATCAGGACCTCGCCCGGAGCTCCGATGGCGCCCGCCTGAATCACCAGCTGGCAGGCCTCGGGGATGGTCATGAAGTATCGGGTGGCGTCCTTGTCGGTGACGGTGATCGGGCCGCCACGGCGTATTTGCTCGGTAAACAGGGGCAGCATCGACCCTCGGGACCCGAAGACATTGCCGAAGCGCACCGAGGCGTACCGGCCGTCGGTGTGATTGCCCATCCACGCGGTCATCTGTTCGGCCATGCGTTTGGAATGCCCCAGGACCGTGGTGGGGTCGGCGGCCTTGTCCGTGGAGACGTTGACGAAGACCTCGACGTCGACCGACGCCGCCGCCTGGAGCACGTTGCGGGAGCCCTCGACATTGGTCTGCCAGGCCTCGTTCGGGTACTGCTCGAGCAAGGACACGTGCTTGAGGGCCGCGGCATGGAACACCACCTGCGGCCTCCTGAGAGCGAAGATCCCGGAGAGGGCCTCCTGGTCCCTGATATCGGCCAGCACCGTGTCCTGACCGTCCAGGAGCCCTCGACCCGTCATGGAAATCTGCGTCGCCTGGAGCGCCGACTCGTCGCGGTCCAGCATGATCAATTCCGCGGGCGAGAAGTGCGCGATCTGGCGACACAACTCCGACCCGATGGAGCCGCCCGCCCCGGTCACCAGGACCCGCTTGTCGGTGAGGTACTTGGCAATGCCTTCGACGTTGATGTCGACGGCGCGCTGACCCACGATGTCCTCGAGCCTGATATCGCGCAGGTCGAGGGTGCTGCCCGTGGTGTTCCCGAAGACATCTCGCAGAGGGGGCGCCGTCAGGATCCGCACGTCCATGCCCTCGAGTTCCTCATTGACCCGCGTCATGAGCGAAGACTTCACGTTGGCCATGGCGATGATGAGCACACTCGCGTTGGAGCGCCTCATGACCTGTCGCAGGTTCGTGATATTGCCGGACACCGGAACAGAGTTGATGCGCAGATGCTTCTTCGCGGGGTCGTCGTCGATCAGGGCAACCGGGAGGTACGGCGAATCCTTGTCCTGCACCATCTGGGTGATGAGGGTGTTGGCCAGGAACCCCGCACCGTACACGACCGCGTGCGGCGCATGCGCGCTGGGCTTCGACTTGGACTCGACGTACATGCGCTTCAGATAGCGCACCGCGGCCATGAACAACAGCGCGAACGGGAAGGCGATGAGCGGGATCGACCGGGGCATGTGCAACGACACACCGAAAATCAGCAACACGATCTGGACCAGCGAGGTGACGATGACCGTCACGAGCATGAGCGCCTTGGCCTCGTCGAAGCTGCCGAAGCTGTACCGACCTCGGTACAGCGCGAAGAGGCTGCCGACCATGAGTTGGGCTGCCACGGCGACGACGCACACCAGCACCAGTCCCGGCACGTGGACCAGCTTGTAGTCCATCTCGTACCGAAGGAAAAGACTCAGCAGAACCGCCACGACCCACGCCAGGGCGTCCAGAAAGATCTGGGTCCAGATCCAGAACCGTGGACGTTCGTAACCGGTGCTCGACCGGTCACCATACTGTTCGGAACCGCTCATTCGAGGTGGCTTCCTTCCTGTCGCGGGTCATGGGCACCGCGGGACGTCCGCGACTCCCGGGTCGGGCCATGGGACGGACCGTCGGCGCCTTCGGTGTCGCGCGAGCCCCGGGAACCAATGAGCGCGCGGTATGCGCCGATCCTCACCGATCTCGGAACGAGGCGGTACCCGCCGCGCACCACCACATTACGCGCCCACCGGACGGGGCCGATGAAACCGGAGGCACGCAGATGCCTCTGGAGAACCAGTTCCCGCCGCGCGGCGCCCCAGCCTCCCCGGCGATCCCAGGAGGCATGACCGGCCCTGTACTTCACGAGCGGCTCGGCGACGTTCCCGACCGCGTACCCGGCCTCGAGCATCCTGGCCCACAGCCCGTAGTCCTCGGCCCCAGGGATTGGTTCGTATCCCCCCACGGCACTCACCGCTTCGGAATCGAAAACCACCGTGGGATGACACAACGGGTTGCGCAGCGCAGCAATGCGGCGAATCTGCTCCGACCCAGTCTCGACTTCACGTACAGATTGAATTTCGGAGAATGATTCATCCATTTCGAACATCGCCGATCCCACGGCGTGGAATCGCCCATCCCTCACGGAAGGGACCAACGTTTCGAAGCGTTCCGGCAAGGACTCGTCGTCCGCGTCGGCCCGCGCCACCACGGGATAGGAACAAAGCTTCAACCCCACATTGAGGGCGTTGGCCAACCCGCCGTTGCGGCCCAGCCTCCTCACGGAGACTGCAATCCCCTTCTGCTCGATGCCCCGGACGGATTCCCGAACGGCCTCCTCGAGATCGGGGCCGACCGGCCCATCGACGACCAGCACCACCTCGGCCGGGGGCTGGGTCTGCTCATGGACGTTGGAGGCAATGGCCCGGCGCAACCCGTCCGGGGTATCACCGTGGTAGACCGGCATGAGAAGGGAAAAACCCTCATGTTCAAGTTCAGGCTTATTTTTTCCGGTCGGCTCGACGCCGTGCACCGGGTCCGCATCCGAGGAACCATGGGGCGCCGCGTGGATGGTCAGGTCGTAGTTTCCCCCGAGAACTTCCTCGTTGCTCCGGGGCGCGCGCAGGGCATCGCGAACACCCTGGGACAGGTACCGCAGTACCGCCGTTCTGTCCTCGCTGTTGCGGAAGGTGCGCAGCCACAGCCGCCCCGTGGCGCCCGCGTACAGAATCTTTTCCCACGGAGCCAGGGACTGGCTTCGAGTGAAGACCCACAGCTTGTTCCGGACGTCGTTGTAGAACCGGGGCCCGGGGTCCGCGTCCGTCGTACCGAACGTCTTGGTGTGATGCACGACCACGGAGGCCGGCAGCGACACGGCGTCGCGGAACCTCGCGAGCCTGGTCGAATACTCGAAATCGTCGTTCCAAATGAAGTAGTCCGCCCAGGGCAAGCCGATTCTCCGCATGGCTGCCGCATCCATGAGGAGTGAGACAAAGGATCCCGAGCGAATCGTCGTCCCGCCGACCGCAGCAGCCCGCGCCTTCTGTTCGTGGGTGGCCCCGATGCGTTGGATCATGGAGTTCATGGGGTGTTCCCGGCCGTCCGTCCATACCACGTTGCTCGCCACGAACGCGGGCCGCTCCTCGGGCGCTTCCGCGTAGGAGGACCAGGCGGCCACGGATTCCGCGAGGGTCTCGGCCAGCGGCTCGGTGTCGTCGTCCATGACCCACACCAGGTCGGCGTCGTGCACGGCGAGCGCGCGGTCAATGCCCACCGTGAATCCGCCGGCGCCCCCGAGGTTGTCTCTCAGGCTGACCACATCGATCGGCAGGCTGTAGTCCAACTCGTCGAGGAATTCCGGTGTGCCGTCGGTCGACGCATTGTCGACGAGCACGACCTGATCGGGAACCACGCGGCCCCCGGCGATGCCCGAGAGAGTGGTTCTCAGCAGACGGAGACGGTTGTAGGTCACCACTACGGCAACCACTCGTGGGCTCGGGGTGTCTCCCGGCCCGGCATCGCTGTTCGGCTGCACTCTTTCCTCTCCCCTCGTGCTCGTCGATCGGACGGCACGAGCTGGTCTTCCTTCCTGCGGCCCGCAGGCCCGTCAGGTGAAGTTAGGGCGATTCGGTCAGTAAGGTGGTGTCCAGAAGGTGCGAAGATTGCACCCATGGAACGGCACGTGACAGTTTACCCCGGCACCCGATGCAAACTCGGTCTATCGTCGGGCTGTCGCGCGGATGAAAGCGAGGAAGCATGAGTCAGAGCACCTGGAGGGTTCTGGGGGCCACGGGTTTCGCGGGTTCTGCGATCATGACCAGACTCCAGCAGGAGGGCATCGGCGCGGCTCCGGTCTCGGCGCCGCGGCTGGCCACGTCGTCGGAATCGTCCGGCCAGGTCATCGCCGAGGCACGCCGCCTCGAATCCGTGGTCGACTACCTGGCCGATTCTTTCGCGGGTGCGGAGGTCGTGGTCAACGCCGCGGGTCTCTCGGCACCGGACCAGAACGATCTTCCGTCCCTGGTCGGAGCGAATGCCTTGCTGCCCACCATCGTCGCCGTGGCCGCCCAGCGCACCGGCGTCCGGCGCGTGATCCACCTGAGCTCCTCGGCCGTTCAGGGCTCCCGCCCGAAGCTGGACGCCACCGACGCGACGTCGCCCTTCTCCGAGTATTCCTTCTCCAAGGCTTTGGGTGAGGACTGCGTGCTCCGACTTCGGGACTTCATCAATGCCACCGCCCAGGCCGGGGCCGCACCGGGCTCCGCTGCGTCGGATTTCCCGCCCGCTCCCAGCAACGCCCCGGCCAGGGTCGAGCCGAATCATGCCGCCGAACTGTGCATTCTGCGTGCCACGTCGGTCCAGGGCTCCGGCCGGAAGACCACGTCGAACCTCGCGCGTGTCGCGTCCTCGCCCCTCGCCATGGTTGCGGGCAGGGGCGATCGTCCGACGCCGGTGACCTCGGTGCACGCACTCGCCGAATTCGTGGTCTCCGTCGGCTCGTTCGACGGGGATCTTCCCCCGATCGTTCTTCAGCCGTGGGAGGGTGCCACGACTGCCTCCGTGATCCGGGATGCCGGACGTCGCGAACCCCGCAGGATTCCCGTATTCGCCCTCCGCTGGGGGGTGTCCTTCGGGCACCTGCTGTCCTCCGCGATGAACGAGCGTCTTCAGGGCGCCGTGCGGCGCGCGGAGTTGATGTGGTTCGGTCAGCCCCAGGACGATACCTGGGCCGTCGAGAACGGCCTCCTGCCGGAGCGTCGCATCGGTTCGGTCCTCAGGGAGGCGCACACCGCTACGGGGTCGACCCGCTGAGATTCTGAGCCCTCGGGGGGGGCTCAGTCCTCGCCTCGCTCCTGGTCGGGGAAGAGCAGATGACGTGCTTCCTCGACCCCGAGAGGACGCGTCGCAGCGGGCCGCGGGCGGCCGGGGCTCCCGGCTCCGTCCGTGACCTTGCGTCTGAGTTGATCGACCGGTTCCGTGCGCGACGGGGTCGCCGCCGTGGTCCCGGCGGCGAACAGCCCGGCCTCGACGGAGCCGTCCGCGGCGTCCGCGGCCCGGGGGCCGTCTCCGGGCCCGTTGATCGGGTCCCGCGTTTCGGAGGCGTCCTCGCCCCCGGCGTCGTCCGGGTCCGCGGGGCTGTGCTCGGTTTCCGCCTCTGCGGACTTCTCCCGATCGAGTTCGTCCTGGGTCACGGCCGTTGGTGCCACGGACCTGATGCGTTCCATGGACAGGGCGCCGAGCCGCACCACGACCGGGCGCTGGCCCGTGACGTCGATGATCGTGGACGGGGCAGCATCGGAGCTGCGGGCTTCGGCTCCGCGGCCCTCCGGCCGTGGTCCGGCGTCGACGATGGCCTCGACCCGCTCGCCCAGTTGTTCAACGGCCTCGTCACCGGTCGTTGCCGCCGGCTGCCCGGTTCTGTTCGCGCTCGATACCGCCAGCGGTCCTGTCCGTCTGAGGATCTCCCGAGCAAGCTCGTCGTCCGGAACCCTCAACCCCACGGTCCCCTGGGTCTCCCCCAGATCCCAATTCAGCGAGGGCTGGGAAAACACGATGAGGGTGAGGGCTCCGGGCCAGAACGCCTCGGCCAGGGCGTGGGCATCCGCGCTCAGGTCATCAGCGAGCCCGGGCAGAACACTCGAATCGGCAATCAGCACGGGAGGCGGCATCCTCCGTGACCTGCCCTTGGCGTTGAGAAGCTGCTGCACGCCCCCGCGCGAGAAGGCGTCGGCCGCAATCCCGTAGACCGTGTCCGTGGGTATCACTGCGGTCCGTCCGTCCAGAACGGCTTTCTCGATGGCGGCGATGGCCTGCTCGCGCTCGTCGTCGGTGGCGACGGTGTATACGGTTGCTGTCACGTTCGATGCGGCTTTCGTTGCTTCGGTTGTTGCGGTCCGTGGTCGACGGAATCCTCAGACACCAGAGTAACCCTTGGTTGCTCGTGGCCGCCCGGTCAGATCGTGGATGGTCTCGACGTCGTGGAATCCGAGCTTCGAGAACATGCGCGCTGCTGCCTCGGCCTGGACCTCGGCGTGCTCCATCACGAACAGGCCACCGGGGCGGACGAGTTCGGATGCCCGCTGGGCAATGTCCTTCGGTATCGCGAGGCCGTCTTCGGACCCGCCGTAGAGTGCCATGGACGGGTCGTGATCGGCGACCTCGGGGTCCTTGGGCACGGCCGTGGTCGGGATGTAGGGCGGATTGGACACGACGACGTCGACGCGCCCTTCCCACCCCGGGAGCGCCCGGGTCGCGTCCTGGACCAGTATCGATACCGGCAGGCCCGTCAGTTCCGTGTTTCTGGTCGCCCATTCCGCCGCGCTGCGGGACAGCTCCACGCCGTAGACCTCGCACCCCGGGTTCTCCTGGGACATCGAGAGGGCGAGGGCTCCGGACCCGGTGGCCAGGTCCACGGCCACGAGTCGGTCCCGGCCTGCCGCTTCGGCCTCATGAGCACGTCGACGCAGGTGCGCGTTGACGTGGTCGATCAGAACTTCCGTTTCGGGACGGGGGATGAAGACGCCGGGGCCCACGTGCAGCGTGAGATTCCGAAAATAGGCCCGCCCGGTCAGGTGCTGGAGGGGAACACGTGAGGCCCGGGCGGCGACGATCTGGTCGAAGCCCTTCGGCGTGTCCAAGGTTCCTGCCGCCGCTCCTGCCATGACCTCTCCCCGCGAGACCTCCCCACCGCGGTCGGTGGCCACGAGGTGGGCGACCAGCAGTTCCGCGTCGGCTCTGGCGGATTCGATACCCACGGTCTTCAGCCGCCGCGCCGCCTCGCGCAGGGCCTCGGCAAGCGGCAGGTCGTCGAGGTCACGTCCCGAGAAAGCCACTCCGGGTTCGGCGTCCGAGGAGTGTTCCGACACGGCCTACTCGGCGTCCTGGCCCAGGGCGGCGAGGCGGTGTTCCTCGTCCATCTGGATCGCCGACTGGATCACGGCCTCTAGGTCACCGCTCATCACGGTGTCCAGGTTGTACGCCTTGTACCCGGTCCGGTGGTCGGCGATCCGGTTCTCGGGGAAGTTGTAGGTGCGGATCCGCTCGGAACGGTCCATGGTCTTGACCTGGGACTTTCGGTGCTCGGCGGCCTCGGCGTCGATATGCTCCTGCTGGTGCGCCAGGAGCCGGGCGCGCAGCACGCGCATGGCGGCTTCGCGGTTCTGCAGCTGCGACTTCTCGTTCTGCATGGCCACCACGATTCCGGTCGGCAAGTGCGTGATGCGCACCGCCGAATCGGTCGTGTTGACGGACTGACCGCCGGGCCCCGAGGACCGGTACACGTCGATCTTGAGATCGTTCTGGCTGATGTCGATCTCCTCGGGCTCATCCACCTCGGGGAAAACGAGAACGCCCGCGGCCGAGGTATGAATCCGCCCCTGGGATTCGGTGACCGGGACGCGTTGCACGCGGTGCACGCCGCCTTCGTACTTCAGGTGCGCCCACACGCCCTCGGCCGGGTCGGTCGAGGAGGTCTTCACGGCCATCTGGACATCCTTGTATCCGCCCAGGTCCGAATCGGTCGACGACAGGATCTCGGTCTTCCACCCCTTGCGGTCGGCGTAGCGAGCGTACATGCGCAACAGGTCGCCCGCGAACAGGGCCGATTCGTCACCGCCCTCGCCGGCCTTGACCTCGAGGATCACGTTCCGGCCGTCGTCGGGATCCCGAGGGATGAGCAGCCGGTGCAGGCGCTGTTCGGCCTCTTCGAGCGACTCCTCGAGGGTCGGAATCTCATCGGCGAATTCCGGTTCTTCCTCGGCCATCTCGCGTGCGGCCTCGAGGTCTCCCTTGAGGGACTCGACCCTTCGATATGCCTCGACGATGCCGTTGAGCTCGGAATACCGACGCCCGAGCTTACGAGCCCGTCCCTGGTCGGCATGAACCGCCGGGTCGGCGAGCTGCTGCTGCAACTCCTGGTGCTCATCGAACAAGGATTGGATGGAATCGAGCATGAGGTCCTCGGTGATCGAAAGTCTGGTGCGGCCTCCATTGTCTCACTCGCTCCGGGCCGCACGGACGGAGCGCGAAAAACCGGCGCCCGGTCCCACCAACAGTGGATCCGGGCGCCGGTCGTGGGGTGCTAGTCGTCGGACTTGGAGCCCAACGTGGTCTTCTGCACCTGGAGCAGGAACTGCACGTTCGTCGGGGTGTCGCGCAACTTGCTCGTCAGCACCTCCAGGGCCTGCTGCTGATCCAGGCCCGCCAGAACGCGACGCAGACGCCACATGATCTTGATCTCGTCCTGCGAGAGCAGATTCTCTTCGCGGCGGGTGCCGGATTCGTTGACGTCCACGGCCGGGAAGATCCGCTTGTCCGCGAGCTGACGGGACAGGCGCAGCTCCATGTTGCCGGTTCCCTTGAACTCCTCGAAGATGACCTCGTCCATCTTGGATCCGGTCTCGACCAGGGCCGACGCGAGAATGGTCAGCGAGCCGCCCTCTTCGATGTTCCGCGCGGCGCCGAAGAAACGCTTGGGCGGGTAGAGCGCGGCGGAGTCAACACCACCGCTGAGGATCCGGCCGGAGGCCGGTGCCGCCAGGTTGTAGGCCCGGCCGAGGCGGGTCATCGAGTCGAGGAGGACGACGACATCGTGCCCCATCTCCACGAGACGCTTGGCTCGCTCGATCGCCAGCTCTGCGACGGTCGTGTGATCGTCTGCGGGACGATCGAACGTCGAAGCGATGACCTCGCCATTGACCGTGCGCTGCATGTCGGTGACTTCCTCGGGACGCTCGTCCACCAGAACCATCATGAGATGGACCTCAGGATTGTTGGTGGTGATCGCGTTCGCGATGGACTGCAGCATCAGCGTCTTGCCCGCCTTGGGCGGGGAAACGATGAGGCCGCGCTGGCCCTTGCCGATCGGGGCAACGAGGTCGACCACGCGAGGACCGATCTTCTTCTGCTCGGTCTCGAGGCGCAGACGCTCGTTGGGGTACAGCGGCGTCAGCTTGTTGAATTCGACGCGCTCGTTCAACTCTTCCGGCTTCTTGCCATTGACGCTGGTCAGCTGGACCAGAGCATTGAACTTCTGGCGCGAGTTGTTCTGGTTCTCGCCCTCGCGCGGCGCACGAATCGCACCGACGACGGCATCGCCCTTGCGCAGGTGGTTCTTCTTGACCTGGGCGAGCGAAACGTAGACGTCGTTCGGACCGGGCAGGTACCCCGAGGTCCGCACGAACGCGTAGTTGTCCAGGACGTCCAGGATTCCGGCGACCGGCAGCAGGACGTCGTCCTCGGTCACCTCGGTGTCGTCGACCTCCGGACCGTTGTTGCGGCCGCGCCGACGGTCGCGACGGTCGTTCCGGTTCCGGTTCCGACGATTCCGGCCCTTGCGGTTGTCGTCGTCCTCCGGACCGTTGTTGCCGCCCTTGTTGCGGTTGTTCCGACGGTCGTTGTTGTTCTTGCCGCCGTCGTTCTTGTCGTTGTTGTTGTTCCTGCCGCCGTCGTTCTTGCCGCCGTCCTCGGAGTTGTTGTTGTCCTTGGAACGGTTGTTCTTGTTGCGGCGGTTGCGGTCGTTGTTACCCTTGTCGTCTCCCTTGGAGTCATTGCGACGGTCGTTCTGACCGTCCTGGTCCTGGGAGCCGCCCTGGTTCTGACCGCGCTGGTCGTTGCGTTTGCCGCGGTTCTGGTCCTGCTCGCGGTCTTCCTTGTGATTGCCCTTCTGTGAGTCGCCCTTCGTGGACTCGCCCTGCTGGGCCTCACTCTGCTGCTGGTCGCCGGTCTCGGCGGCCTGGCCGGTGCTCCCGGTCCCTGCGGCGTCGTTCTTCGCGTCCCCGCCGGAGGCACCCCTGCGGGACCGGCCGCGTGAGGAGCGTTCCGACTGGTTCTTGTCCGACGCGGAATCGCTCTCCGTGGACTTCTTGTCGTCGGAGCCCGCCTCGACCTGGGCCTGGCCCGAAGCCTTCTGGTCCGAGCCCTTCTTCTGGGACGACTTCTCCTCGCGATCGGCGACCGCTGATCCCCGCTGGTGTGCGGAAATCGCGTCGACGAGCGCGGATTTGCGCATCCGGCGGGCTCCGACGATGCCGAGCTGTGAGGCGAGGGCCTGCAATTGGGCCAGTTTGAGAGCGCTCAGTCCTCCGTTGCCCTTGCCCTGCTCGGAGGACTGGGCAGAAGCGGCGCCCTGCGTATTCTGAGATTCTGGGGACTCGCTGCTGCGAGTCTGTTCAGCCGAACCGTTGGTTGGCTGGTCCGCACCCGATAGGTCGGTCGATACGGTCACGAAGGATCCTTCCCCCTCGACGTGGGTTCCGCATGTGAAGCGGAATCCGAATATTAATGGTCAGTACGCGCCGCCAGAAAATAACGCGATACGTACGAAATCCCCGCACCAGAGAGTGCGGAAATCAATGACGCGGTCTGAGTCCTCGTCGACTCGAAGAAATTCGAGACGAGGTGCAACGATCCTCGCGGCTTGATCATGCGAACTCGGCCCACGGCAGAGCACGCTGTCATTCCGCGACGACCACGGCTCAGGAACAAGAGACTGACGCGTCGATCCGCCAGAACAGCGGATTTTCATGTCCCGATCGGAGGAAAACATCGATCCCGGAGATCGACCATCCGGTCGGCGAGCACCGGTTCTTCAACGAAGCGTTCCGGGCTCAATGTGGTCAACTATAACACCGTTGCCGTCCACGGTCAGCCTTTCGACATCCCAATTCACGATTCGATCATCGAGGACGTTGGCCGGCGTGTCGTAGAAGTCGTCCATCGCCTCCGCCGCGCGTTCGGCTTCGGAGACATTAGCTGCGAGCACCAGGACCGTGGGTCCCGCACCGGAAACGATAGCTGCCAGCCCCCTGCCCCGCAGGTGGGCGACCAGGGCGGCGCTCGGCCCCATGGCGCTGGCGCGGTACTGCTGATGAAGAGAGTCCTCCGTCCCGGCAAACAGCTCGGAGGGCTCATCCTTCATCGCATGGACCAAGAGCGCGGCCCTGCCGGAATTGACCGCCGCTTCGCGGTGCGGAACCGATTCCGGGATCAGACCGCGCGCAATTCGCGTCGGGACCTCATAGTCCGGCACGGCGACGACGGGCACGACGTCGTCGTGAACGGGAACGGAGACCGAATGGAAACCATCGGCTCCGGAATAGGAGATCACCAGGCCGCCGAAGAGTGAGGGCGCGACGTTGTCGGGGTGCCCCTCCATCTGGGAACAGATCTGGAGCATCGCATTCTCGGACAATCGAAGGTCTTGGGGAACCATCGCGTTGGCCGCAACGACGCCCGCGACGATCGCCGACGCGGAAGACCCCATCCCCCGGGAATGGGGGATGCCGTTGACGGCTTCGACCCGAAGCCCCGGCAGGGCATGCATCCCGATGGCCCGCCAGGCCGTGCGCATGGCCCGAATCACCAGGTGTTCCTCGGTCCGGGGAACCGATCCGCTGCCCTCGCCCCGTACGTCGAGGACCAGCGGCTCGTCGGTTCTCTCCACGGTCAGCTCGTCGTACCTGCCCAGCGCAAGCCCGAGACTGTCGTACCCGGGCCCGACGTTGCCGGTAGATCCCGGGACACGCACCCGGACCGCCGTTCCGACGGGAATGAGGTCCGTCCCGTAGGAAGCCGCGGATTCGCCGTCGACCAGGGGTGATGAGCTGATATCCATGATCGGTTCCTTACTCCAGGCCGAGTGCGTCGGCCACGGACACGACGTCGAAAGGAACCTTCGTGGGCTCGATGTCATCGCCATCCGCACCACGAAGCGCCCACTGGGGGTCCTTGAGGCCGTGCCCGGTCACCGTGATGACAATCGTCGCCCCGGTCGGCGCCTGGCCCGCATGGTGCTTCTTGAGCAAACCTGCGACCCCCGCCGCGGAGGCGGGTTCCACGAACACGCCTTCCCGCGAGGAGAGCCACCGATGTGCCTCGAGGATTTCATCGTCCGTCACGGACTCGATGAGCCCGCCGGACTCCTCCCGTGCGGTTTCCGCCTTGTCCCACGACGCCGGGTTGCCGATGCGGATCGCGGTGGCGATCGTCTCGGGCTCGCTGACGGGATGGCCCAGCACGATGGGGGCCGCGCCCTCGGCCTGGAAACCCCACATGGCCGGCGTCTTCGTGGCGACGGGCGCGATCGTCTCGCCGGCGTCGTTGACGTACGGAGCCGCGTACTCCTTGTACCCCTTCCAGTAGGCCGTGATGTTCCCGGCATTGCCCACGGGCAGCAAGTGGTAGTCCGGTGCATCGCCCAGCACGTCCACGACCTCGAAGGAGCCCGTCTTCTGCCCCTCGATGCGGGCGGGATTCACGGAATTGACCAAGAACACCGGGTAGCTCTCCGCGAGTTTGCGGGCGACCTCGAGGCAGTTGTCGAAGTTGCCCTCGACCTGGAGCAGCTCGGCTCCGTGCGCGATCGCCTGCGACAGTTTGCCCATCGCGATCTTTCCGTCCGGCACCAGGACGCCGCACTTGAGACCCGCCTGGGTCGCGTATGCGGCGGCGGAGGCCGAGGTATTGCCCGTCGAGGCACAGACCACGGCTTCGGCCCCTTGTTCCTTGGCGGCGGTGATGGCCATCGTCATGCCGCGGTCCTTGAACGACCCGGTCGGGTTCATCCCCTCGAACTTGATGTAGACCTCGTTGCCGGTGTGTTCCGAGAGCTTGGGCGCGCGGATCAGGGGGGTTCCGCCTTCGCCGAGCGTCACGACCTCGGTCTCGTCGGTCACGGGGAGCCGATCGCGGTACTCGTGGACGACCCCTCGCCAGACGTGTGCCATGGATTTCCTTTTCTGTGTTGAACGAAACCGGGTCGGTGCCCGGTCGGACTGGTGGACAGTGTGTTCAGCCCTCGACCTGGATCACCGAGGTGACGTCGTAGACCGTGGACAGGGAGGACAACTCGTCGATCGTGGAGCGGAGGCTCTCGTCGCTGGTCTTGTGGGTCACGATGCGGATCGTGGCGTGATCGCCTTCGACGTCCTCCTTTTCCCGATGTTTGGTCTGGTGCATGGTCTGGATCGAGACGCCGTGTTCGGCGAACACGTTCGCGATGGCGGCCAGCACCCCCAGCTTGTCCCTCACCCGCAGACCGACGGTGTACCGGGAGACGACGTTGGACAGTGACGTCGCCTTCAGCCCGGCATAGGACGAGTCCGGCACACCCGGACCGCCGAGGACCGATCGGCGGGCCAGCGAGACGAAATCGCCCAGCACCGCCGAGGCCGTGGGCGCTCCTCCGGCGCCCGGACCGTAGAACATGAGCTCTCCGGCATCGCGGGATTCCACGAAGACCGCGTTGTACGCGTCCCGGACGCTGGCCAGTGGATGGGACCGAGGGATGAGCGTGGGATTGACGCGAATGTTGACCCCGTCCCCGTCGAGTTCGCACACCGAGAGCAGCTTGATCACGTAGCCGTCCTCGGCCGCGGCGGCGACGTCGTCGGCCGTGATGTCCCTGATGCCCTGGCAGTGCACGTCGTCGATCGTGAACTCGGAGTGGAAGGCCAGTGATGCGACGATCGCGGCCTTGGCCGCGGCGTCGAGACCGTCGACGTCGGCGGTCGGGTCCGCCTCCGCGTAGCCGAGATTCTGCGCCTCCGTCAGGGCGTCGTCGAACTGGGCGCCCGTGGAATCCATCGCGTCCAGCATGAAGTTGGTGGTCCCGTTCATGATGCCGAGGACTCGGGTGACCCGGTCCCCCGCGAGAGAGTCCCTCAACGGACGCAGAATCGGAATCGCGCCGGCCACCGCGGCCTCGTACGAAAGCTGGGCGCCGTTCTCCGCCGCTGCCCGGTGGAGTTCCGCACCGTGCGCGGCCAGAAGGGCCTTGTTGCCCGAGACCACGTGCTTGCCCTGCTCCAGGGCCCGAAGGATGCGGGTCCGGGCGGGCTCCATGCCACCGGTGAGTTCGATGACGACGTCGGCCCCATCGATGAGGGTCTCCGCATCCGTGGTGTAGAGGCCCGGGTCCGCCTGGTAGTCCCGCTCGGCGTCGAGCGAGCGGACGGCGATGCCGATCAGCTCCGGAACGGCACCGATGCGTCGGGACAGTTCCTCGGAATCCTCCGTGAGGGCCTTCGCTACCTGCGAGCCCACGGTTCCGGCACCCAGGAGTGCCACCTTGATCGTCGATTCGGTCATAGTCTCTCCTATTGCGTCGGGATGCGTCCTCAGAGGGCGGCGTCCCTGGCGAAAAGATCGTCCTCGGTCTCGCCGCGCACGATGGTGCGCGGTGTCTGCCCGGACGACGTCGCGACCACTCCGGGCCGCGGCAGGTAGTTGTAGTTGCTCGACAGGGACCAGCAGTATGCCCCCGTCGCGGCGACCGCCAGGATGTCGCCGCTACGCAGATCCGCGGGAAGATAGCAGTAGCGGACCAGAATGTCTCCGGATTCGCAGTGTTTGCCCACGACACGGGACAGGACCTGTTCGCCCAGCGGTTCCCGGTTGGCAAGGACCACGCTGTAGTCGGCGTCGTAGAGAACCGGACGAGCATTGTCCGACATGCCGCCGTCCACCGCGACGTAACGCCTGACCTGGGTGCGGCCGGACTCGGCGTCGATCGCGACATCCTTGATCGTGCCGACGGTGTACAGCGTCGTTCCCGCGGGCCCGCTCAGAGCACGTCCCGGCTCGATCGACAGGTGCGGAATCCGAAGCCCCAGCGCCGAGCAGGACTTCGCCACGCTGTCCGCGAGGTCTTTGGCAATGTCCCGGGCCGGACGAGGCGCGTCCCCGGGAATGTATCCGATGCCGTATCCGCCGCCCAGGTCGAGTTCGGGGATCTCCCGCTCGATGCGTCCGGTGACCTCGGCGATGAACGCGAGGAGCCGTTCGGCCGCCAGGGCGAACCCATCGGCCTCGAAAATCTGGGACCCGATGTGGCAATGGAAACCGCGCAGGTCGATCCCGCCCAGCGCCTCCGCGACCAGGGCCGCCAGCATCGCCACCGAATCTGACGAGGAAACGGCCGTTTCCGACCGGAGCGCGGGATCGACGTCGGCCTCGGCCAGCGCGGCGGTCCCGTCGGCCAGCGAGAGACCGAATTTCTGGTCCTCGTGGGCCGTCGCGATGAAGTCGTGCGTCTCTGCGTGGACACCCGGGGTGATTCGAATCATGACCGGCGCCGTTGTGTCCATGTCCCGCGCAATGCGGTCGATCTGGACCAGTTCCGGCACGGAATCCGCGACGATCCTGCCGACGCCGTTCTCCAGGGCGCGCCGGATTTCCGACCCCGACTTGTTGTTGCCGTGCAGGGCGATGCGCTGGCCGGGCATGCCCGCGGCCAGACCGAGGCCGAGCTCGCCGCCCGACGCGGTGTCCAGGTTGAGGCCCTCCTCCTGGGCCCACCGGACCACCGCGGCGCACAGAAAGGATTTGCCCGCGTAGTAGACGGAGACTTCCGCCCCGTGGTCGCCGAAGGCCTCTTCGAAGGCCTGCCGGTATTCGCGGGCGCGGCTTCTGAAGGTGTCCTCGGACCAGATGTATCCGGGAGTCCCGAATTCATCGACCAGATCGGAGACGGTGTGCCCGTCGATGGTCAGTTCTCCTCCGGTCGACCGTTCGAAGGACGGGGTCCAGATGTGGCGGTCGAGGGCGGCCGGGTCGGAGGGCAGCCGCAGCCACTCGGGCACGGCGGCAGATGGTGAGTTCGCCATTTACATCCTCTCCGGTGCGGTCACACCCAGCAGATGGAGGCCGTTGGCCAGAACCTGGGTCACGGCGTCGTTCAGCGCAAGCCGCGTACGGTGCGTGTCGGTGATGTCCTCGGTGCCCTTCGGGGTCACCCGGCAGGCGTCGTACCAGCGGTGGTAGGCCCCGGCCAGGCGTTCGAGGTAGCGGGCGACTCGGTGGGGTTCGCGGAATTCGGCCGATTCGGCGATCACGCTCGGGAACTGACCGAGCTCCGCCAGGAGCTCCTCGTCCGCCGGGGTGTTCAGCAGCGCCGCGTCGAAGGTCTCGTCCGAACGCACGACGCCGGCGTCGGCCGCGTTCCGGGCCACGGCGCACGTCCGGGCGTGAGCGTACTGGACGTAGAACACCGGGTTCTCGTTCGAACGACGGGTCAGCAGGTCGAGATCGATGTCGATGTTCGAGTCGACCGAGAACCGGGTCAGGGAATACCGTGCGGCGTCCGTGCCGACGGCGTCGACCAGATCTTCCAGGGTCACCACGGTTCCCGCACGCTTGGACATGCGCACGGCCTCGCCGTCCCTGACCAGGTTGACCATTTGGCCGATCATGACCTCGACGGCGTCCGGGTCGTCCCCGATGGCGGCCGCCGCGGCCTTGAGCCGTGCGATGTATCCGTGGTGGTCGGCCCCGAGCATGTAGATCGCCAGGTGTGCGCCGCGCGCTCTCTTGTCGGCGATGTAGGCGATGTCGCCGGCGATGTACGCGGCGTTGCCGTCGGATTTGATGACCACCCGGTCCTTGTCGTCCCCGTAGTCGGTCGAGCGCAGCCACCACGCGCCATCGGCGTGGTAGAGCTTGTCGCTGCCCTTGAGCTGCTCCAGGATCTTCTCGACCTGCCCCGATTCGAACAGCGAGTTCTCGTGGAAGTAGACGTCGAAGTCGACGCCGAACTCGTGCAGGGACTTCTTGATGTCCGCAAACATCATGTCGACCCCGTAGGACCGGAAAATTTCTTGCGGGTCGTCCGCGTCCAGGGCGTCGGGCACCTCGCGCAGGACGCGCTGGGCGATGTCCTCGATGTACTGGCCGCCGTAGCCGTCCTCGGGTGCCGGTTCCTGGCGCGCCTTCGCCAGGAGCGAGTTCGAGAAACGATCGATCTGGGTCCCGTGGTCGTTGAAGTAGTATTCGCGGGTCACGTCGGCCCCGTTCGCCTCCAGGATGCGCGCCAGCGAATCACCGACGGCGGCCCACCGGGTGCCGCCCAGGTGGATCGGGCCCGTGGGGTTGGCCGAGACGAACTCCAGATTGATGTGCGTTCCCTCGAGTTTCGAGGAACGCCCGTACGCTGGTCCCGCCGCGAGAATGTTCTTGGCCAGGACGCCGGCCGCGGCGGCGTCGAGAACCACATTCAGGAAGCCCGGGCCCGCAATGTCCACGCCCGAGACACCGTCCACGGAAGCGATCCGTTCCGCGAGGATCTGCGCGACGTCGCGCGGATTCTTGCCGACCTTCTTGCCGAGTTGCAGGGCGATATTGGTGCTCCAGTCGCCGTGCGCCCGATTCTTGGGTCGTTCGACCCTCATCTCGGGGAGCGTCTGGCCTTCGGACAGCACGAGCTGGCCGGCGTCGATGGCCTCGTGCAGGCACGCGGAAATTGCTTCGGAGAGTTCTTCGGGAGTCACCCGGTCAGTCTACAAGGAATGCCGCGGCCGCCGGTTTCGTGACGTCGCCTCGCCCGAACACCCCGGCGGAGCCAAGGATTCCTTGCAGGACTTTCATCGGCGATCCGTGGCCGGCTCCATAGCCTCCAGACGGTTTGCCTGGCGACGGTGGGCCGCGACGAATCCGACCCAGAGGACCACGAAACAGCCCACGAGCACCAGACCGGCGTCACCGAGATCCACGTCAGCCATCCAGGTTGTCATCGGGTCGTCGAGATCAAAGAGATCGTGGACGAACCCGCCGAGAGTCAGCACGGAGATCCCGAGCGCTGCGACCGAGGACACCGCGGTCACGCTCGCGTTGAATCGGATCCTGGTCATTCCGTCCGCGATAGCCGAAGAGTACAAACGCATCATCCCGAGACCATTGATCGTGTCGCAGAGCGTCATCGCGGCCGTGAATGCGAGGGGAAGTCCCAGGAGGGCCAGGGCCGGAACGCCGGCCAGCGAGGCACTGGCAGTCAGGAGGAGCAGCCCGATCGTCGTGGCAGTGTCGAATCCCAGGCCGAACAGGAAGCCGATGACGAAGATGTCTCTGGGTCGCCGGACCTTGGACAAGGGCTTCCTGAGCAAACGCGAGATCAAGCCCCAGGTCTCGTCTGCCCCCTGAGCCGGCAGGCCTTCCGGGACGACATCTCCTGTCCGGATCCTGCGGGTCAGCCGCCAGGCTATACCGCTGTTGAACAGGCCCAGGATCAGCAGATACAAGCCCGAGACTCCCGCCCCGATCAGTCCGAGCACCAGATTTGCCGTGCTGCCTTCCTCAAAGGCCCCGTGCACGAATTGTGCTCCGGCAATGACCATGACCCCGGCCAGGGTCACAACCATGGAGTGGCCCAGGCTGAATGCGAAGCCGACGCTGGCCGGGTTCCTGCCTTCGGACACGAATTTCCGCGTCGAATTGTCGATCGCAGCGATGTGGTCCCAGTCGTAACTGTGCTTCATACCGGCGACGTAGGCCGTCAGCACCACTCCGAGGGCCAGCGGCTGGGCTCCAGGGGCCACCGCGGTCAGGAGCAGTCCCAGGGCAGCCAGGTGCAGAAGGACGACCGCACCCACGGTGAAGACGACCCTCGTCCTCAGCGGCAGTTGCTCCCGACGCCGGACGTAATGGGTGAAGAAATTCGTGGTGAACGCTTGTGTCATGGGAATAGTCCTTCGCTGGTCGCCGGAAACTTTTTCAGTACTTGCGCAGGTTCATCGGTTGCTGACCGCGCAATCGCTTCCGGGCCTCGTTCGCTGCAGCCAGGTGGAGTTCCTGGATGTCTTCCGTCCTGTGTGCCAGGCTGCGCAGGGCCCAGCACTTGAGCCCGTCCCGCCGCTCGATGCCCACGCGGGTCAGCCCCGAGAGAGTCCGGGAGGCGTCCATGATGTCGCACAAGGCCTCGTAGAAGTGCTCGTCCAGGCCTTGATCCGCCAACAGAAGTTGGCCCGTATGACTGTGCCCTTCCATGAACCCCACCCCGGAGATCTCCGAGCCCTCTCCTGGCTTGATCCGCAACTGGTCCACGGCCAATCGCCTCGGACGCTCCTCGGAATGGACCCTGATCTCTGTCCGCATCCTGAGTTCCGAATAGGCGAACTCCGCTCCCGTCGGAGACCACCCCGGGGTGATGATCTCGGCGGTCAGCAAGGATGCCTCCGGATGCATGTCGATCACGGTGTCCTGGACGTACTCGCCGTCCCTGTACACGATCAATTGGTCGGGTACCGATTCGAGACTCGCGCCGCGCCCGAGCACGACCCGCATGTTCTGGTGGGCGGGTCCCTGGGGGGTCCGGTAGACCTTGGTCGCGGACTGGGTGGTGAGCAGCAGGGCCGCACCCGGGGTGACGGTCACGTCGATGTCATAGGTCTCCGCGCCGAAGTAGGCACCCCCGGGGTTGACCATCGTGCAGACCACCTGCCCCGAATCGTCGAGTCGAAGAGGTTTGAGCACTCGCAGCGCCCTCTCGTGGTACTGCTCCGATACGTAGGATCGACCGCCGCGCACGTCGATGCCGAGTCGCAGCCTGCCAGCGTATCGGTCGTCCGGGCTTGTCGGTCCGGCGAGCAACCGTGAGCCGTGGGCGATGCCTGTCATCTAGGCGAGATCCACCATGAGTACGTCGTTGCGCAACCAGTTCAGGACGTCCCCGAGACCGTCGTCGGTGACCAGATTGGTCATGGCAAAGGGCTTGTCCTTTCGGAAGACCCGTGAGTCGGCCTCCATCACGGACAGGTCGGCTCCGACGTGGGGGGCGAGGTCCGTCTTGTTGATGATGAACAGATCCGATTTGATCATGCCCTGTCCGGCTTTTCGAGGAATCTTCTCCCCCTGGGCGACGTCGATGACGTAGATCGAGAAGTCCACGAGTTCGGGGCTGAAGGTTGCCGAGAGGTTGTCTCCTCCGGACTCGACGAAGATGATCTGAAGGTCCTGGTGCCGTTTGCGCATCTCCTCGATCGCGGCTTCGTTCATCGAGGTGTCCTCGCGCACGGCCGTATGCGGGCATCCCCCGGTTTCCAACCCGATGATGTGGTCCTCGGGGAGCACCGAATTCCTCGCGAGGATTTTCGCGTCCTCAATCGTGTAGATGTCATTCGTGATCGCTGCCATCGGGATCTGCTCGCTGACAGCCCGCGAGATGCGCTCAATGAGTTGTGTCTTTCCGGCCCCGACGGGGCCGCCAATACCGATGATGATCGGTTGCGTCATGATTCTCCTTCTTGTCCTGTGATCTCAGCTCATGAACAGTCGCGCTCTCTGGCGCTCATGAACCATCTGGGCTATTTCCAGACCGGGTGAGACCGCACCCAGGTCTCTGATGTCCAGGCTCCGTGAGGTTTCGACCGCCCCCAAGACGTCCGGTTGCAGGGCCGCGATGATGCGTTGACCCGCGTTCTGGCCCAGCGGGATGCCTCGCACAGCGTTCTGCGTGAGGGAGACGACGGAGGCAAAAACGTGGGCCGTCACTGCCTGATCGACGGGTACTCCGAGGTCTCGGGCCAGGACCGCGAGGGAGACGGCCTGATGCCCCTGGCATCGCCCGTCGTCGACCGCCCGCCCGTACGCTTCGGTCCACCGCCCCCCGTGGGTTTCGGCCCCAATCGCGAGCAGCCTCCGCCCCATGGTCACCCCGCCGTCCCGGATCTGTCGGGGCAACGACTGAGCTGTCACCAGCTCGTCGAGATCCACGAGGTCACCGTCCTCCGAGGCCCTGTACGCCAAACGCACGGCCGTCGCATCCGTGAACGTCAGTTGTTGTTCGACGAACATCCGAAGCCACTGCCGAAAGGTGTCCTCGCCGTCCACTTCGCCGCGCGCCATATAGGTCTCGAAGCCCAGCGAGTGGCTGAACGCTCCGGTGGGGAGAGCGGAATCGGTCAACTGCAACAGCCCCATCAGCCGGCTCAGCATCTCCGGCTCGGAGGGATCAGTGGGTGTGTTCTGCATGGCGGAACGGCTCGGGCATGATGCGCGACTGCCGCACGAAGTCGACTTCCTCGGCGCGGAGATAGCTCTCCACAGTATGGTCGTATTGCACGACCATGACTTGCGCCTCGTACTCGCTGTCGTCCGCGAAGAACTGCGCCTGGAGGTGCCGGTTCCCGAGACTGTGAGCGATTCTCCCCATCTCAAGGACCGACCTCGGCCTGATCACCAGCACATCGGTCGGAAGGACCGAGACGACGATCGCCGATTCGTCGCTGCGCTCGGGAAGCGCCAGCACATCTCCATCCTTCAGGTCGGGAGATCGGGGCGGCAGCCGGAGCCCGAACTCGGTGCCGTGGTCCGTGCTCAAACGCTGTATCCGCTTGACGAGGTCTTCGCCGGCCAACGACACCTTTTCCACATGTCTCTCCCGGAGGCGGGCCGCGATGTCGTCCTGTTGCGCGTTCCCCAGTATTCGGGTCACGATCATTGATTTCCTCCTTGTGCGAGGGGTGTGGTCAGAACAGGTAGTAACGCTGGGTCATCGGCAGTTCACGTGCCGGGTCACACGAAATCACGTCCCCATTGACCCTGACTTCGTAGGTCTCCGGGTCCACGGACAACCTGGGGGTCTTGTCGTTGAACCGAAGATCACTCTTGGTCAGGTTCCTGATGCCGTGGCATGTACGGATCGTTTTGTTGAGCCCCAGCAGACGGGGAACCTGGGACCTTTCCGCTGCTTGGGACACGAAGGTGATGGACGAGGAAGCCGTCGCCATTCCGTATGCGCCGAAGGCCTTGCGGTAGTTGCGGGGCTGAGGGGTCGGTATCGAAGCGTTCGGGTCTCCCATCGGGCCGTGGACCATCTGGCCGCCCTTGATGATGAGGTCTGGCCTGACCCCGAAGAACTTCGGCTCCCACAACACGAGATCAGCGAATTTTCCTACCTCGACCGACCCCACGGAATCTGAGATCCCGTGAGCGATCGCGGGGTTGATCGTGTATTTCGACACGAACCTCTTGATTCGGAAGTTGTCTCCGGCCGTGCCTTCGTCCTCCGGCAATTTGCCGCGCTGCCTCTTCATGGAATGGGCTACCTGCCAGGTCCGGATCACGACCTCTCCGACCCGCCCCATCGCTTGCGAGTCGGATGACGTCATCGAAAATATGCCCATGTCGTGCAGCACGTCTTCGGCCGCGATGGTTTCCTTGCGGATGCGCGAGTCGGCGAAGGCGACGTCTTCCGGGATATCGGCCCGCAAGTGGTGACAGACCATGAGCATGTCCAGATGCTCCTCGGCCGTATTCCGCGTGTACGGCAGGGTTGGGTTCGTCGAGGCAGGCAGGATGTTGGACTCGGCCGCGAGCTCAATGATGTCCGGGGCGTGTCCCCCGCCTGCGCCTTCCGTGTGGAAGGTATGGATCACCCGACCGTCGATCGCGGCCTTGGTGTCCTCGACGAACCCGGCTTCGTTCAGGGTGTCCGTATGGATCGCCACCTGGACGTCGTATTCGTCCGCGACCTGAAGCGACGTGTTGATCGACGACGGCGTCGCGCCCCAGTCCTCATGCACTTTCAGACCGATCGCGCCGGCCCGGATTTGCTCGCTCAACGGCGAGACCGACGAACCGTGCCCCTTGCCCAGGAGGCCGAAATTCATCGGGAACGCCTCGAAGGATCGCAGCATGTTGTGGATGTTCCACTCGCCCGGAGTGATCGTGGTCGCCTTGGACGATTCGCTGGGCCCGGTTCCTCCACCGATCATCGTGGTGATCCCGGACACCAGTGCGGTCTCGATCTGATCGGGACTGATGAAGTGGATATGGGCATCGATTCCCCCGGCCGTCAGGATCTTTCCCTCACCAGAGACGACGTCCGTGGCCACACCGATCACGATGTCGACACCGTTCATGGTGTGTGGGTTCCCGGCTTTGCCGATTCCAGCGATGTGGCCGTCCCGCACGCTCACGTCAGCCTTGTAGATACCCGTCGAATCGATGATGATCACGTTGGTGATCACCAGATCAGGGACTCCGACGTCTCGGACGAGCTGTCCGTTCTGTCCCATTCCGTCCCGGATCACCTTCCCGCCACCGAACACGGCCTCTTCTCCCGGCGTCGTCAGGTCACGTTCGACCTCGGCGTACAGGTCGGTATCCGCCAGACGCACGGCGTCGCCGGCCGTGGGGCCGTACAGGTTGGAGTACTGGTCACGGTTCATATGGAAACTCATGCGGTCTCGCTTCCGTTCAGGCGTCCGGCCGGGTTTGGTTCGAGTAATCGTCCTCATCCCTGGCGGGCAAGGGGGCGGGGGCATCGCCGGCCGCCGACTCATGCCTCGCAGGCATGGAGTCGTCCTTGAGATGGGTGGGTCGGCCGGCATCCAACGGGCCGTCCACGAGGTCACGGAAGCCGAAGACGGTGCGGTCGCCACCGATGGACACGAGGGAGACCGATTTCCGGTCCCCCGGTTCGAACCTGACCGCCGTGCCTGCGGGAATATCGAGACGGAACCCACGGGCCGCCTGACGGTCGAACGCAAGCGATCGGTTGACCTCGGCGAAGTGGAAGTGCGAACCGACCTGAACCGGTCGATCACCGCGGTTGAGCACCTCCAGGCTGATGGTCTCCCGATCCGTCGTGCATTCGATCGGTTCCTCGGCCAATCGGTACTCTCCCGGCACGAACCGCGATTCGCCCGCGGGGCGTATGGGCTCGTGGACAGTGACGAGCTTGGTCCCGTCCGGGAAAGTGGCCTCGACCTGAACATCGGGGATCATCTCCGGCACCCCGTCCTGGACGTCGTCCACGCTCAGGATCGTGGTTCCCCAACTCATCAGATCGGCGACGCTGCGTCCGTCACGAGCTCCTTCGAGCAATTCATACGTGATGATTGCCACAGCCTCCGGGTAATTGAGGCGCAGGCCCCGCGCCTGGCGCCGTCGAGCGAGGTCGGCGGCCACGACCGTCATCAGCTTGTCTTGTTCACGGGGTTGCAGATGCACAGCAGACGCTCCTCAGTCCGGTGTGGGCCTCGGTGCGGCCGTGAGCTGGCCAAACCGATCCTCAGATAGTGAGTCTATGTATCGAGCAGTCTATGTACTACTCCCGCAGTCTGGGAGCAGGCTGAGATATCCGTGCGGGTCGGACCGTTGTTCTCGGCCTGGTCTCCACCAGGTCCATTTCCTGGTATGCTGTTCTGCGTTGCCCTCGTAGCTCAGTGGATAGAGCGCTTGCCTCCGGAGCAAGAAGTCGTAGGTTCGAATCCTATCGAGGGCACGGTCAAGACCCCGTCCCGCCCGAGCGGGAACGGGGTCGTTTCGTACCGAGCCGGACCGAGCGGAGACGAACCCATGATGAGCGGCTTCTACACTTCCGCGCAGGAAGAGGACCGCTCCTTCGATCTTCACTCCCCCACTGTTCCGCTCCCCGGGCCCGCGCCCCTGGTGATTCATTTCCACGGAGGCGCGTGGCGGTTCGGGGACAAATCTTCGATGCTCTTCTCGGTCAACGGGCAGCACAGGGGGCGCGAGCGCCTGCAGGCGAGCGGATATTTCGTGGCGTCGGTCAACTACCGGCTGTCCCATCGGGCGCTGTTTCCCGCGCAGCTGCACGACGCCAAGTCCGCGGTGCGCTACTTTCGCACCCACGCCGAACAATTCGGCGTCGATCCGCAGCGCATCATGTTCTCCGGGGCCTCGGCCGGCGGCCATCTCGCCCAGCTGCTCGCGGCGACTCCCGATTCCGGAAACGCCTATCTCGAGGGCCCAGATGCCGATGTCGCCTCGAGCGACGTCGCCGGCGCCGTGAGCTTCTACGGGGTCAGCGACCTGCGCACCATATTCGACGACAGGATCGCCTGCGGTTTCCCGAAGGATCATCCCGACGACGACGGCGCCGAAGCCAGGCTGCTCGGGTCCGGATATCCGGCCCCGGATTCCGGCGCGGCGGAGCAGGCGTGGACGTGGGCGCACCCCGTCGACTACGCGAAGGACCAGAAACTGGCTCCGCGTCACCGTCCGGTGTTCTACGTCCACGGGGCCGACGATTCCTGCGTTCCCTGGATCCAGTCCGGCACTCCGCACCGCGCCCTGCGTGCCCGCGGAGTGCCGACGTCGCTCGAGGTCGTCCCGGACGCCGAGCACTCGGACGCACGAATTTTCCACGACGACGAGCGATTGCGCAGAATCGTCCGTTGGGTCGAGGAACGGAGCGCCGCCAACCTGTCCTGAAGTTTTCGGGGTGCCCCACAAGCGCCGGCCGACCGAATATTCGTGCGGACCGGGCCGACCGCACCTCGGGCTCCGCCCGGTAAACTGGGAGCGATATGTCTGACCAGCCCGTGCATTCCGACCCCGTTCGCCGCCACATCACGTACCCCGAGTCCCTGCCCGTTTCGGCCCGCAGGGAAGACATCATGAATGCCATTCGGGACCATCAGGTCGTGGTGATCGCCGGCGAGACCGGTTCCGGCAAGACCACGCAGATCCCGAAGATGTGCCTCGATCTGGGCCTGGACGCCGGCGGCATGGTCGGGCACACCCAGCCCCGCCGGCTCGCGGCCAGATCCGTGGCGGAACGGATCGCCGAGGAATTGGGCGAGGATCTGGGGCAAACGGTCGGTTACCAGGTCCGTTTCACCGCCGAAGTCAGCGAACAGACCTCGATCAAGCTCATGACCGACGGCATTCTGTTGGCGGAGATCCCTCACGATCCCCTTCTGAAGAAGTATTCCGCCATCATCATTGACGAGGCGCACGAGCGGTCCCTGAACATCGACTTCATCCTGGGGTATCTGAAGAGAATCCTGCCGCAGCGGCCCGATCTCAAGGTCATCATCACGTCCGCGACCATCGACCCGGACCGTTTCGCTCGCCATTTCGCCCCGAGCTTCGACCCCGTTGCCGAGCACACGGAGGACGAGCCGATGCCGGAGGACGCGGCCCCGGTCGTCGAGGTCTCGGGTCGCACCTATCCGGTGGAGATCCGCTACCGGCCGCTCGAGGGCTCGGCCCAGTCCGACGACGACTCCGATGATCTCGACGCCGAGGACAGGGACCCCCTGGACGCCATCTGCGATGCCGTGCTGGAACTCAAGAATGAGGATCCAGGGGACATCCTGATCTTCTTCTCCGGCGAGCGCGAGATCCGGGACGCGGCCGATGCCCTCGAGGACCTCGCGAAGAAGCACCGGTCGCTGGCCGGGACGGAGATCCTGCCGCTGTTCGCACGGCTCTCGATGTCCGAGCAGCACAAGGTTTTCCGCCCGTCCGGCAAGCCCCGGATCGTGCTGGCCACCAACGTCGCGGAGACCTCGTTGACGGTTCCGGGGATCAAGTACGTGATCGATCCGGGGACCGCCAGGATCTCTCGCTACTCCGTGCGGACCAAGGTCCAGCGGTTGCCCATCGAGAGGATTTCGCAGGCCAGCGCGAATCAGCGCTCGGGCCGTTGCGGTCGCGTGTCGGACGGCATCGCGATCCGGCTCTATTCGGAAGAGGATTTCCTCTCCCGGGCCGAGTTCACCGACCCCGAGATACTGCGCACGAACTTGGCGTCGGTCATCCTGCACACGATGTCGATCGGCGTCGTCCGCTCCCCCGGAGACATGGAACGGTTCCCCTTCGTCCAGCCTCCGGCGAAGCGTTCGATCTCCGACGGCGTCAACGTGCTGAGGGAGCTCGGCGCCCTCAAGGATTCCTCCGATCGGGACGCGGAACGGGCCGAGAGGACCAAGAAGAAGGGACGGTCCCGCGGTTCCAGGACTGACTCTCCCCTGACCGCCGTCGGGCGCAAGCTCTCGGCGTTCCCCGTGGACCCGAGGCTCGGACGCATGATCGTTGCAGCTCAGGAACTGGGCGTTGCCAAGGAAGTCATGGTGCTGGCCGCCGCGCTGACGATCCAGGACCCGCGCGAGCGACCGACCGAACAGCGGGCCCAAGCCGATGAACGACATGCACGGTTCAAGGACGAGACCTCCGATTTCTCCGGATACCTGTTGTTGTGGCAGTACCTCCAGGAGAAACAGACGGAGCTCTCTTCGTCCCAGTTCCGCAAGATGTGTCGGCGGGAGTACATCAACTACCTGCGGGTTCGGGAGTGGCAGGACCTCTACGAGCAGTTGCGGAACCTGGGCTCGCGGGCCGGGGTCAAGGTGTCCCGCGGTCGGACCATTCGAGTGGGTGAAACCGAGGAGGCCGTCCACCGGTCCCTCTTGGCCGGCCTGTTGAGCCACATCGGATTGAAGGACCAACGCAGGCACGAATACCAGGGCGCGCGGGGAACACGCTTCTCCATCTTCCCCGGATCGTCCTTGTTCAAGAAGAATCCGGACTGGATCGTGTCCGCCGAACTCGTCGAGACGTCCAAGTTGTGGGCCCGCGTCAATGCCTCGGTGGATCCGCGCTGGATCGAGGAAGCCGCCGGGTCGCTGCTCAAGCACACGTACTCCGAACCGTACTGGTCGGCCAAGCGAGGTTCGGTCATGGCCTACGACAAGGCCACGCTCTTCGGGGTTCCGGTCGTGACCGATCGGCCCGTCAACTACTGGCGCATCGACCCCGTCCTGTCCCGCGAGCTGTTCATCCGCAAGGCCCTGGTGGAGGGCGACTGGCGGACCAGGCACCGGTTCTTCCACCGCAATCAGAAACGGCTGGCCGAGATCGACCAGCTCGAAGCCCGATTGCGGCGTCGTGATCTGCGGGTGGACGACGACGTCATCTTCGACTTCTACGACGCCCGCATCCCCGCGGACGTGGTCTCGGAACGCCACTTCGATCGGTGGTGGAAGAAGACTCGGCCACAGAACGAGCATCTGCTCGACCTGGATCCCGAGAACCTCATCGACGAGGAAGCCCGGGATTACGACGAATCCCAGTTCCCGAGGACCTGGGTCCTTCCGACCTCGGATTCGCAGTTGCGACTGGACCTCACGTACGAGTTCGCACCGGCGGCCCCAGGAACCAGGCCGGAGGCCGACGGGGTATTCGTGCAGGTTCCTATCGTCTTCCTGAACCAGATCCAGCCCGAGCCGTTCGAGTGGATGATTCCGGGGCTCCGCCACGAACTCGTGACCGCACTGATCAAGTCGTTGCCCAAGGCTTCTCGGAAGAATTTCGTACCCGCGCCCGACGTCGCCAGACAGGCCGTCCAGGCTCTCGACGCCGACTTCGAGCCGTTGCACGACGAGCTTCTGCCTTCCCTCGAGCTGGTTCTCCGGCGCCTCAAGGGGTACGTGATACCTCCGGGGTCCTGGAATTGGGATGCAGTCCCCGACCACTTGCGCATGACGTTCCAGGTGCGCGATGCCGGGAACAAGCTTCTCGGCGAAGGGAAGGACCTGACGGCGCTCCAGGAGGATCTGCGCCCGCAGATCCGATCCGCGCTGGCCGCATCGCTGGGTGCGTCGCCGGACGCACTGGCCCGGGTGGCCTCCCAGGGCCAGGGGTCCGGCGAGGGCGCATCCGACATCGCGAAGGGCGGACCCGGTTCCGGGACGTCGGCAGAAGCCGCCGTGGCCTCGCGGAACGACCGAGCCGGATCGGGATCCGCCGAAGGCTCGGGAGTCGTGGAGGTGTCCGGTTTGAACGACTGGCCGGAAACGGATGTTCCACCCAGGATTACCCGCACCATTGCTGGGCAACGGGTCGAAGGCTACCCCGGTCTCGTGGACGAGGGCCGGAGCGTCGCCGTGCGGGTCATGGCCTCCGAAGACGAACGGGACCGGTCCCAGAGACAAGCCACGATCCGGTTGCTCTCGCTGCGCGTGCCGTCCCCGCAGAAGTACGTCTCCGACCACCTGAAGAATGATGAGAAAATCGTCTTCACGCAGAATCCCCACGGATCGGTCGAATCGCTGATCGCGGACTGTACGGTCGCCGCCTTGGACAAGCTCACGCCCGCAACCGCGCCGAAGACCCGAACCGAGTTCGAGGCACTGTTCCATGAGGTCCGCGCCGAACTGATCGATACGGTCTTCGCGGTCACGAGTCTCGTCGCACGCATCCTCAAGACGGCCACTCAGGTGCGCAAACAACTCAAGACCTCGGCGTCGTTGGCGGTGATCAACAACGTCAACGACATGAAGGCCCAACTCGAGAGCCTGGTCTATCCCGGGTTCGTGGCCGCCACAGGGTACGACCGGCTCGTTCACGTGCCCCGCTACCTCGACGGGATGAGCCGGAGGATCGAGAAGATGGGCGAGCGCCTCTCCAAGGACACGACGTCGATGCTCGAAGTCCAGGCCCTGGAGGACGACTACGACGCCGCTGCGGAGAAGTATTCGGTCGACGGAGTCGTTCCCCCACCGCTCGCGGATGTCGGATGGATGATCGAGGAACTCCGGGTCAGCTACTTCGCCCAGGAGCTCGGCACGGCCCGGCCCGTCTCCGCGCAGAGGATCCGAAAAGCGCAGAAGCAGGCGATCGAGCAGATCGCCCACGCCTGAGACGCCGTCACGGTCGTTGCCCGGGGCCGGTCATCAGGTGGCCCCGCCTCGTTTGAGGTACCGCAGGACCGCGGTGACCCGCCGGTGGACGTCGTCGGCCTCGGTCAGCCCGAGCTTCGCGAATATTCTCTGGCAGTGTTTCTCGACCCCGCCCTCGCCGATGAAGAGAGCCTCGGCGATCCCGGCGTTGGTGTGCCCTTCGGCCATGAGTCCGAGGACCTCGGTCTCACGGGCCGTCAGCGAGGCGAGCGGCGCGTCGCCCCCGTGCTTGTCCCGGAGCAGGAGCTGCTGGACCACGTGCGGATCGAGCACCGTCCCGCCGTCGGCAACCCGGCGGCACGAGTCCAGAAAGGCATCGATGTCCGAGACGCGATCCTTCAGCACGTAGCCGATGGATCCCGTGCCCGAAGCGACCAAGTCCTCGGCGTAGGCGAGAACCACGTACTGGCTCAGCAGCAGGATCGGGGCATTCGGGCGTTCACGGCGCACCTCCACGCTGGCGCGCAGCCCTTCGTCCGTGTGGGAGGGCGGCATACGGATGTCGCACACCGTCAGGTCAGGGTCCAGCTCGAGCGCGGCCCGCTTCATCGAGGGACCGTCCTCGACATCGGCGATGACCTCGTGCCCGTCGTCCTCGAGAATGAGCCGGAGCCCTTGCCGCAAGAGCGCCGAGTCGTCGGCAATCACTATTCGCACGGTATGACTCCCCTGATGAGGGTTCCTTCCCCGGCCGGGGATTCGATGTTGAGCTCGCCGTCGACGCCGCGCAGACGGTCCTCCAGGCCGGCCAGGCCGTGGCCCTTGGCCACGGAGGCGCCCCCGACGCCGTCGTCGCGCACTTCGACGACGAGGCGGTCGGCCTCCCGGCGAACCGCCACGAGGGCTTCCGAGGCACCGGAGTGCTTGTTGACGTTCACCAGAGCCTCGGAGATCAGGAAGTAGGCGGGCATCTCCACGTGGGACGGGAGGTTTTCGTCCGCATCCCACCGGAGGGCCACGGGAACCCCGGAACGGACCACGGATTCGCTGACCGCGGCACGGAGGCCCCGGTCCACCAGCAGGGCCGGCGCGATGCCTCGAGACAACTGACGAAGCTCCTGGAGTGTTTCCTGGTTCTGTGCGCCGGCCTCCCGGAGAATGCGGTCGGCCTTCTCCGGATCCGTGGACACGAAACGCTGGGCCCTGGAAATATCCATGCCGAGTCGAACCAGTCGCTGTTGCGGTCCATCGTGGATGTCGCGTTCGAGGCGACGGAGGGCATCTCCTTCGGCCCGCCGGGCAGCGGCACGGGACCCTTGCAACGCGGCGACCCGGTGACGCGCGGATTCCGGCAAGCACAACATGGCCGAGGACAGTTCGGAGCGGATTCTGGCCAGCCCGAGGGTCAGCCACGGCAGGGTCACCAGGAACACGAGAGCCAGGAGCATGTAACCGAACGCTTCGGTCAGGTACGGGTGATCGGACACGAACGGAATTCCCGTCTGCGACCAGGAGAGCAGGTCGGCCAGGGACCCGTAGTTCAGCGGATTGTCCGACCCGGACCGGATCATCAAGGTGATCGGACCGGCGATTCCGGCCAAGACCACGCACCACCAGGCGAAGACCACCCAGAAGACCACCGTGGAGACCACGAAGTCCACCAGTATCCACGCAATATTCATCCACGACTGCCCGTGGCCGGCGTCGGCCTTGAACCTGTCGATCAGACCCTGGCCGGGACGCGGCGGGATGGGCCGTCGCAGTGGCCGGCCCCGGAGCCACGCGACCTGGCTCCTCTCGATCCAGCTGACCCCTCGACCGTAATAGATCGCGCCCCACAGCAGGAACACGCCGAGCAGGAACACCGGCAGCAACCCGACCCCCGCACTCAGCAGCGTGACGACCACGATCAAGGAAACAAGGGACACGGGAAAACTGCCCAGCAGATACACGCTCGCGCGACCCCAGCGGCGCAACCAGGAACCACCCCGGGTTCTCGGGACCGTGCCCTGGAGGTCAGCTCCATCCCCCCACCGCGGGTCGGTCGCGGAGGCGGATTCTTCGCTCATGTCATCGGCACATGCGTTCATGGTTCCATCGTCGTGACATCGGAGCCCCCGGACCATCCGACCAGCTGGTCAATACGGTGTCGGGCCAGCCCGACGGGCGCTTGCGACCGCTCCCTTCGGTGTCGACTCCGGCTTGGGCCGTCAGCCGACCTCTGCCTCGGAATGCCCCGCACGGGTGAGCGCGTCACGAATCGATGCGGCGGCCTCGTCCATGGCGTCCTGGTCGGGATCGTTGTCCACCTGATCGAAGCTGAACTCTTCGATCGAGTTGGTCGGCCAGACGTGCAGATGTGCGTGGGGAACCTCGAAGCCCTGAATCATGAGTCCGACGCGAACCGGGTCGTAGACCTCGTTGATCGCCTGACCAATGGTCCGGCACACGGCCATCAGATGCAGGGCAAGGTCTTGGGGAAGGTCGACCCAGTGGTCGATTTCATCGCGAGGCACCACGAGCACATGACCCATGGACAACGGCGCGATGGAAAGGAAGCCCACGGCCTTGTCGTCCTTCCAGACAAAACGGCCGGGCAGATCGCCTTCAATGATTTTGGTGAATACGGTGCTCACGGTGTCTCCTCCAGGTCGACTGACTCGTACGGGTCCAGGCGCGCGTACGTTGTTCCGTACTTTCCGCCGAAAGTCTTCAGATGGTTGGTCAGCATCGCGAGGCCCTCCTCCGCGAGGAGACCGTCGTGGATGGGATAGGCATGGTCGGCGCCGACGGAGATCACGAAATCCACCACTTCGTGCAGTTTGTTCCACGGAGCGTGAATCGGCACCAGGAGGTTCCGCACGTGGACGCCGTCGGGAACGATGAGGCTGTCCCCCGGGTGGTACAGGGTTTCGTCGATCATGAAACCGATGTTCTCGACGATCGGAACCAGTGGGTGGATCAGAGCGTGCTGACCGCCGAAGGTCCGGACCGAGAACGGGGCAAGGTCGAAGGATTCTTCGCCGCGCACCTCGTGCACGCGATCGGGGGCCGATACGGCACTCTTGATGTCGCCGGCGATCGAACCGGGAGCATGGACCTGGACGTCCGGATGGTGGTCGAGAAATTCGTTGACGACGTCGGCGTCGTAGTGGTCCGGGTGCTCGTGGGTCACGAGGATGTGGTCGACGCCGTCCAGCGCCTCCCTGAGTTCCTCGGCGGTCGAAAAATTGCCCGGGTCGAGGACCAGGACGGAACCGTCCTTGTCCAGGCGTACGCACGAATGCGTGAACTTGGTGAGTCGCATGACACCCAGACTATCTCGCCAGCGCCATCACGGCGAAGGGGCTTGTCGGAGCCGTTACGCCCTGCGCGATGGACGACCTCGTCGCACCTAGAATGTGCACAATGGGATGCGGCGGTGAACCGCAACCGACCGGGCTGGGACGAGCCCGCTCCAGGAACCGGCAGAAAGAGGGACTAGCATGGCGGCGCAACGACCCGCGCACGAGGGACGGGAGAGGTCCACCGACGCGCGCTCCAGCCAGGAGCACCGGAATACGCGTCAGCGCAGGACCGTGGTGGAGGCCCTCGACACCCTGGAAGACTTCCATTCGGCGCAGGACTTCCACCGCATCGTCGCCGACCGGGGCGGACGGGTCTCCTTGGCGACGGTCTATCGAATTCTCCAGTCCCTCGAGGACACCGGAGACGTGGACGTGGTGCAGGGCGACGACGGCCAGGCCCTGTACCGCAAGTGCTCGGCCGACGATCACCATCACCACTTGCTGTGCAGGCGCTGTGGCGCGGCCGAGGACATCGAGGCCGACGTCGTCGAGCGCTGGGCGGAACAGGTGGGAGCCGCATCCGGCTACACCCAGATCGCCCACACCATCGAGCTGACGGGCTTGTGCGCTCAGTGCACCCGCGAGGTTGCCGGCTCCTCCTGATTCTCCTGAGCCGAGATCCTGCCCGAGCCGGTCAGGCGACGCCGCATCATGGCGATGACCCGGCACACGATGTAGATCAGGAACGAAATCGTGGTCACGTAGGGACTGATCGGCAGTGACCCCGCGAGCGCGAGCATGATCCCGCCCACCGTGGACAATTCGGCGAACACGACGGACAGTACGACCGCCTTGACCGGTGACGCGGTCAGTTGGATCGCGGCGGCCGCCGGGGTGATCAGCAGCGCCAGGACCAGCAAGGAACCGACGACCTGGACCGAGAGGGCCACCGAGACGCCCAGCAGAAGCATGAAGACCATGGACAGTCCCCGGAGCGGGACACCCTTGGCGGTGGCGACGTCCGGGTCGAGGCTCGCGAAGGTCAGCGGCCTCCAAACCGCGAGCAGTCCGCCGATCACGACGACTGCTCCGATCACCATCTCGGAGACCTGGGCCGCGTCCACGGAAACGATCTGCCCGGTGAGCAACGAGAACTTGTTCGCGGACCGTCCTTGGTACAGGGACAGGAACAGGATCCCGAGGCCCAGTCCGAACGGCATCAGCACCCCGATGAACGAGCTGTTGTGGCTCGCTCTCGCTCCCAGGATTCCGATGATGGCCGCCGCCGCGATCGATCCGACGAGTGAACCGGTGATCACGTCCAAACCGACGAAAAGGAACAGCGCGGCTCCCGCGAAGGAGAGCTCCGCGATGCCGTGCACCGCAAAGGACCCTTCGCGCATCATCACGAAGGTTCCGATGAAACCACCGATGAGGGCGAGCACGGCGCCCGCCACGATGGACTGGCTGAGCAGGGAGAACAGTGCGCCGTAGTCGTCGAAGACGAAGATGCGCCCCAGGAAGTCTCCTGCGGCGAGCGCGCTGGGGGCGATGGTATCGATCGGCATCAGGCTTCCCCTCCGACGTCGTGGGCATGGCAGTCGTTTCCCGGCGCTTCGGACGCGGCTTGCGACCCGACGACGACGTAGCGCCCGTCGACTCGCAAGACCTGAACCGGAGCCCCGTAGACCCGACTCAGGGTCTCGGTGGTCATGACGTCCTCGACGCTTCCCACCGTGAAGCGCCCATTGGCCAGGTACAGCACCCGGTCGACGTCGTCGATGATGGGGTTGATCTCGTGGGTCACGAAGACGACCGTCGCCCCGGACTCGCGACGGTACTCCTCGATCAGTTGGCTGACCGCGCTCTGGTGTCGCAGGTCGAGGGACAGCAAGGCTTCGTCACAGAGCAGGAGTCTGGGCCTGGAGGCCAGCGCCTGGGCCACCCGCAGTCGTTGTTGTTCGCCACCGGAGAGGAGGCCGACCGGGACCGCGGCGTATTCGGTCGCGCCGACGCGCTCGAGCAGTTCGTCGACGCGGGCCCTGCGGCGTCGGGACGGGAACCCGGGGCCCCAACGGTGGCCATCCAGCCCCAGTCCCACCAGGTCTCGGGCCCGGAGGGGAGTGTCCGGCCCGAAGGCACGTTGTTGCGGCACGTATCCGATGCGGGGATTTCCCCGCCGGACACCGTCTCCCAGCACGCGGACGGATCCCTCGGAGAGAGGCAGCAGCCCGAGAAGTGTTTTGAGGAATGTCGACTTGCCGGAGCCGTTGGGCCCGAGCACGGCGAAGTACTCCCCCTGGTCGATCTCCAGGGTCAGATCCTTCCACAGCGTCCGGTCCCCGAAGGACAGGGCGGCCGCCTCGAGCTCGACGCTCGGCGTGCGGTGTTCGGACACGGTGAATACTCCTTGACGAGTCGGGGTGGGGAACGGCACACGGTGACGCCGCCCCGGTCCGGGACGGCGTCACCGTGCGTCGTGAATGGTTGTCCTAGTTCTTCTTCTCCAGAGCCTTGGACACGTTGTCGAGGTTCTTGTTCATCCAGTCGACGTAGTTCTCGCCATCGGGCAAGGTCTCGGTGAAGGAGACGGTCGGAACGTCCTGTTCCTCGGCGTAGGTCTTGATGTCCTTGGTCTGAGAGGACTCGGTCTGCGAGTTGAAGCCCAGCATCGCAATGTTGCCGGAGGCCAGCTGGTCCTTCATGGACTTGATGACCGACGCCGGAGCATCCGTGTCTCCCTCGATGGCTTCGTAGAAGTCGTTCGAGGTGGCATCCTTCAGCCCGGCATCCCCCAAGAGATATCCGGGGACGGGTTCGGTGGCCAGGTACTCGCGGTCTTCTCCATTGAGCCCTGCGGCCCGGTCCTTGACCTTGTCGATCTCGTCGGCCAAGTGGTCTCCGCGCTGGGTGTAGTCATCCTTGTGGTCCTTGTCGAGGCTGCCCAGCTCCTCGGCGACCTTGTGGCTGACCTTGGCCATGACCTCGGGGTTGTACCAGACATGTTCGTTGAAGGACCCGTGATCGTGGTCGTGGTGTTCCTCGGAGGCCGAGTCCTCGTCGTGGTCGTGGTGATGGTGCTCGGCGGCGTCCTCCGCACCGGGCAGGCCGGACAGCTTGACCGCGTCGATCTTCGTCGCCTTCGAATCCTTGCTGATGTCGTCCATGAAGGCGTCGTATCCGCCGCCGTTCTCGACGATCAGGTCCGCGTCCTTGACCTTCAGGCGGTCCTGCGAGGTTGCTTCGTAGGAGTGCGGGTCCTGGCTGGTCGAGTCGATCACGGGTTTGACGTCGACGTCGTCACCCGCGACCGACTTGACGATGTCGGAGTAGACGTTCGTGGACGTCACCACGGTGAGTTTGTCGTCGTCCTTCTTCGTGTCCGAGTTCGCGCTCGAGCATCCGCTCAGTGCGATCCCGCAAGCCGCCGCGACCGCAACCGTCTTCATCCAGCCCGTTCCGCGCATGTATGTCTCCTTGATCTAGAAGTTCGTTAAGCGAACGAATCGCATCTGCAAGAAGTCTACTCAGATGCGAATCGTTCACAATTTAGCGCGGACTTATGTGTTCTTCGGTGGTCGCGGCCTCTTGGTCGCAGCGGCGGTGGACCCGTTGTCCCCGGTCCCCCGGCCTCGCCCGCGGCGGGGCCGAGGTGCCTCCGAAACCGTGACGGGCTGGGTCTCCTCCCGGTACGGCGTGCCCGTCCGTCGGTGATCCATGGCCTGCGTCGAGTCCTTGATCTCTCCGATCAGCTCTTCCAGGACGTCTTCCAGGAACAGCACCCCGATGGTGTCTCCCCCACGCGCGATGACTCGGGCCACGTGCCCGTGGGTGCGCTGCATCGACCCGAGCGCGGCTTCGACGGTCGTGTCCGGGCGGAGGTTGATGAGTGATCGGACGCGGGTCAGCGGAGTGGGCCGTCGGTACCTTTCGTCCGGGATCGAGAGGACGTCCTTGACGTGCAGGTAACCCAAGTAGCTGCCGTCCTCGGACCGGAGCACGAACCGCGAGAACCCGGTTCGGCCCACGGCCTTCTCCAAGTCGTGCGGGGAGCAGTCGGACGGCAGGGTCACCAGCCGGTCCACCGGAACCATGACGTCTCCGACGCTCTTCTCCGAGAATTCCAGGGCGCCCGAGAGCATCCCGTCGGCGTCGGTGACGAGGCCCTCGGCGGTGGACTCTTCGACGATGGTCTGCAACTCCTCGAGCGTGAAGGTCGAGGAGACCTCGTCCTTGGGCTCGATCTTCATGAGTCTGAGTGCGCCGTTGGCCAGCCAGTTCAGGAAAACGATGACCGGCTTGACCGCGTGCGAGATCATCACCAGCGGAGGGGCAAGGAACAACGCGGCCTTGTCGGCCACCGATACCGAGATATTCTTCGGAACCATCTCGCCGAAGATCACGTGCAGGAACGTGACCACCAGGAGCGCCAGAAGGAACCCGATACCGTCCGCCGCCGAGGTCGGGACCCCGAGGTGCGTCAGAGGCAGGGCCACGAGGTGGTGGACCGCCGGTTCGGCCACGTTCAGGATCAGCAGGGAACAGACCGTAATACCGAGCTGGCAGCACGCCAGCATGAGGGACACGTGCTCCATCGCTCTCAGCGCGGTCTGTGCACGCTTGTTGCCGTTCTCGGCCAGCGGCTCGATCTGCGACCGCCGGGCGGACATGATGGCGAATTCGCCGCCGACGAAGAATGCGTTGCCTGCGAGCAGGACCACGAGCAGAGCCAGAGAAACCCAGTCGTTCATCGTGAGCCCCCGTTCGTTGCGGGCAAGCGGTCTGCGCCGTCCACGGCCCGACGCGGCCCGAGATCTTCCTTGATGGTCTCGTCGGCGTCGTGGGCGGACGGCGTGAACAGGATCCTGTCGACGCGTCGGTGGTCCATCCGCTCGACCTCGAGGATTCCGGTCTCGATCGGCACGGTGTCACCCACCTCGGGGATCCGTCCGAGCCGGTCCATCATGAATCCGCCCATCGTCTCGAAGGCCGGATCGTCATCAACGTCCAACGGGGTCACCTTCTCGGTCACCTCGTCGGGGCGCAGGAGGCCGGGGAAATGCCAGCGGCCGTCGGCGGTCTCGAGCACTCCGGGAACTGCCCTGTCGTGCTCGTCCGCGACCTCGCCGACGATCTCTTCGACGAGGTCCTCGAGCGTCGTGATCCCCGCGGTACCGCCGTACTCGTCCAGGACGACGGCGACCTGCAGGGCCGATTCCCTCAGCTGGCGCAGCAACGCGTCGAGGTGAATCGTCTCGGGAACGCGCAGGACGTCGTCCTTGAGCGCCCCGGCCTGGACCGTGTCCCTCCGCTCATTGGGAACGCCCACCGCGCGCTTGATGTGGACGACGCCCTTGACGTCGTCCTGGTCCTCTTCGTACAGGGGAAAACGGGAGTGCCCCGTCCGACGGGCTTCGTCGATGATCTCGTTGACCGTGGCCGTGGTCGGGAGCATCACGACCTGCCGGCGCGCCGTCATGACGTCCGAGGCGGTGTGTTCGGAGAAGTTCAGGGTCCGCGCCACGAAGTTGGCGGTTCCGGCATCCAGGGTGCCCAGGTCAGCGGATCGCCGGACCATTGAGGACAGCTCCTCGGGCGACCGTGCGCCGGAGAGTTCTTCCTTCGCTTCCAGGCCCATGAGGTGCAGGATCTTGTTGGCCGTCCCGTTCATGACCACCACGAAGGGCTTCATGACGGCGGTGAAGGCGAGCTGGTACCTCGCGAGCGCTCGTCCGATCTTGTAGGACTCGGCGATCGACAGGTTCTTGGGGATCAACTCGCCCAACGCCATCGAGAGCAGGGTCGCCACGAGCATCGAGACCACCAGCGTCACGGCGGAGGCGATGCCGGTGGGGATTCCCCACCCATCGACCGTCTCGCGCAGGAGGCCCTGGATGCCGACGTCGAGCGTGTAGCCGGTCAGCAGAGTCGTGATCGTGATGCCCAGCTGGCAACTCGACAACTGGGTCGACAAGGATTTGAGGCAACGGAGCAGTGGTTCGGCTCGCCGGTCGCCGTCCTGGATGTGCCGCACGACGGTCGGCTGGTCCAGCGCCACGAGAGAGAACTCGACCGCGACGAAGAACCCGGTTCCCAGGATCAGGAGGATACCGGCGAGGATGAGTAACCATTCCACGGAATCAATTCACCATCCCGCGGTGATGGTGGCGCGCTGAAGGCGGCCCGGAGCAAGAGCAACTGAAAGGGTCGTCCATAAGGGTTTCAGTCTAGCGCGACGAAACCCGCGAAGGTATGGGAAGAACCTGGGAGTCCGGGGTTTTCGATCCGAGCGAACATTCCGGGGACACTTGGAGTCGCCCGGGATGCGCCCGAGACGGGTGTCTCGGGCGCCGCCCGAAGATCAGACCAGCCAGGACTGGGAGCGCGCACGCCCTTCGTCGTACCCGGATGCCGCCTGGACTCCGACGACGGCGCGGTCGTGGAACTCTTGCAGGTCCGATGCCCCCGCGTAGGTCATGGAGGATCGCAGACCCGCCGTGATCTTGTCGACGATGTCCTCTGCGCTGGGGCTCGCGGCATCGATGTACATCGTCGAGTTGGAGATCCCTTCCTCGAACATGGCCTTCCGGGCACGAGTGAACGGATCTTCCTCCCGGGTCCGGTGCTTGACGGCCCTGGTCGAGGCCATGCCGAAGCTCTCCTTGTAGAGGCGGCCGTCGTCGTCCCGGTGCAGTTCGCCCGGCGACTCGAAGGTTCCCGCGAGCCATGAGCCGACCATGACCTGGCTCGCGCCGGCGGCCAGCGCGAGGGCGACGTCGCGCGGATGCTTGACCCCGCCGTCGGCCCACACATGTTTGCCCATCTCGCGCGCTGCGGTCGCACATTCGAGAACCGCGCTGAACTGCGGACGCCCCACGGCCGTCATCATCCGGGTCGTGCACATGGCCCCCGGTCCCACACCGACCTTGACGATGTCCGCTCCGGCCTCGATGAGGTCCCGCGTTCCGTCCGCGGAGACCACGTTTCCGGCCACAATCGGCACCTCGGGGTCGAGAGACTTCACCGCGGCGAGGGCATCGAACATCTTCTGCTGGTGCCCGTGGGCAGTGTCGACCACCAGCACGTCCGCGCCCGCCCGGAGGAGACCTTCGGCTTTGGTCGCGACGTCGCCGTTGATCCCGACGGCCGCGCCGACGATCAGGGAGCCCCGGGCATCGAGGGCGGGCCGGTAGGTGGCGGCACGAACTGCACCGGAGGTCGACATGACACCGGCGTAGAGACCCTCGCGCACGACGACGGCCAACTCGATGCCCAGCTCTTCGCATTCGGCGAATACTTGTCGCAGCGCCGCGTTGCGCTCCGCGCTTCCCCATGCGGCGCCGGGAGCCAGATCGGACGCATCGAGAAGAAGGGGAATCGGGTGCATGACCGACGCCACCGAGGCGGCCGGGTCCTCGTTCTGGCTCTCGTCCCGCCGGAGGATGCCGACGGGGCGACCGTCCTCGTCGACGACGACGGCCTCGTCGAAGCGCCGGTCGCCCAGACGACGCAGCGCATGATCGATCGATGTGTCCGGTGAGACGATCACGGCCGACTCGAGCAGAGGGTCGGCACCCTTGACTTCCTCAATGATGCGTTGCGCCGCGTCGGCGGGAACGTCCTGGGGCAGGATGGCCAGACCGCCGCGGCGGGCCAGAGTTTCCATCATTCTGGCGCCGGAGACGGCGGTCATGTTCGCGGCCACGAGGGGGACCGTGGTGCCGGTCCCGTCCTGTGTCCCGAGATCGGCATCGAAGCGGGACGAGACCTCGGAGCGCGAGGGAACGAGAAAGACATCGTTGTACGTCAGGTCGGTCGTGGGGGTATTCAAAAATCGCACTTGCCCCATGCTACCCAGGCCCGGCGGTTTCCGATACAGAGTCGTCCGCCCTGTGGAGAACCTGGCCCATTCCGTGTCGGCCGACACATGGTTCCGTGATGTCCCGATCTCGGTCGTGACACAGCCCGTATTCGGGTGGATAACGTCGAGCGAACCCTAATAGACTCGACCCGAGAGGTTGCGCCATCTCGCACTGTCGCGAGATCTTCGGCGGCTCCCCGGGGCCTGCTCGCCCCGAGAACCACCGCGCTTCGGCGGCATCCGGAATTCGGTAGGATCCACAAGAGGATACGGAAGGCTGAGCAGTTCAGCCCTGCCGGCATAAACAGCTAATGGAAGAGGCGTGAAGCTAGTGCCAGATCAGCCACATCACCAGATCCCTGAGGAATTTGCGGGTAACGAATGGCTCGTGGACGAGCTCTTCGAAAAGTACCAGCAGGACAAGAACTCGGTGGACAAGAAGTGGTGGCCCATCTTCGAATCCATGCAGGAGCAGGACAACGGATCCTCGGCGGGTACCGAGACGAAGACTGAGAAGCCCGCACAGCAGGCTCCCGCACAACCCCAGGCGGACAAGTCTCAGGCTGCCAAGCCCCAGGCCGCGCCGAGCAAGCCCGCGGCCGCGAAGCAGGCCGCGTCCTCCCAGCCGGAGCAGAAGTCCTCGCAGCCCGCGCAGAGCGCCGAGACCCCCAAGGCGGGCGCCAAGAAGGAAACCGACGCACCCCAGCAGGCGGGTGCGGACGCCAAGGAGTCCCCCACCACCAAGCGTCCGATCCCGGCCCAGTTGCCGGAGGGCGGGAAGAACGACGTCGAGACCGAAGAGGACCGCGTCGAGACCCTCCGGGGCCCGGGCAAGGCCGTGGTCACGAACATGGAGGAGTCCCTCTCGGTTCCGACCGCAACCACGGTCCGCGCCGTGCCCGCCAAGGTCCTGATCGACAACCGCACGCTGATCAACGATTATCTCCGTCGCTCCCGAGGCGGCAAGGTCTCCTTCACCCACATCATCGGTTATGCGGTGGTCAAGGCGCTCAAGGCCTTCCCGTCGCAGAACGTCGTGTACGGCCAGAATGACAAGGGCAAGGCCGCGGCCATCCACCCCGCGCACATCAATTTCGGCTTGGCCATCGACATGCCCAAGCCGGACGGTTCCCGCAATCTCGTGGTTCCGAACATCAAGAAGGCGGAGAACCTCAACTTCGCCGAGTTCTGGAACGCCTACGAGGACATGGTCAAGCGGGCCAGGGACAACAAGCTCTCGGTCGAGGACTTCAAGGGAACCACCGCTTCACTGACCAACCCGGGCGGAATCGGTACCGTCCACTCGGTGCCCCGCCTCTCCGCCGGCCAGGCGTGCATCATCGGCGTCGGCGCCCTGGATTACCCGGCCGAGCGCCGCGGAACCTCCCCCAAGACCCTGGCCAGGGAAGGCGTCTCGAAGATCCTGACCCTGACCTCGACCTACGATCACCGCGTGATCCAGGGTGCGGGCTCCGGCGAGTTCCTGAAGCTCATTGACCAGTACTTGCTCGGCGAGCACGGGTTCTACGACGAAATCTTCGAGGTCCTGCGCATCCCGTTCGAACCGGTGCGTTGGGCCGTGGACAACCAGGTCAACCCGGAAGAAGAGGTCAACAAGGTTGCCCGGATCCAGCAGCTGATCCACGCCTACCGGGTCCGTGGCCACCTGATCGCCGAGGTCAACCCGTTGGAATACGTGATGCGCAAGCATCCGGACCTCAACATCGCGACCTACGGCCTGACGCTGTGGGACCTCGACCGCGAATGGCCCACGGGCGGCTTCGGTGACGCGCCCAAGCTCTCCCTGCGCAACATCCTCGAGCTCCTGCGCGACGCCTACTGCCGCACGCTGGCCGTCGAGTACATGCACATCGAATCGCCGAGCGAACGCCAGTGGTTCCAGCAACAACTCGAGCACGGGTACACCAAGCCCAGTCGCGATGAACAGCTGCGCATCCTGGGCAAGCTCAATGCGGCGGAAGCCTTCGAGACTTTCCTGCAGACCAAGTACATCGGCCAGAAGCGCTTCTCCCTCGAGGGCGGCGAGTCCCTGATCCCGTTGCTCGACTCGATCATCTCGGGGGCCGCGGACGACGGGCTCGCCGGAGTCGGCATCGGCATGGCCCACCGCGGTCGCCTGAACGTGCTGACCAACATCGCCGGCAAGTCCTACGCCCAGGTCTTCCGGGAGTTCGAGGGCGAGCAGGATCCCCGCCTTGTCGGCGGTTCCGGGGACGTCAAGTACCACCTCGGCACGGAGGGCGTGTTCACCTCCGACGGCGGCAACGAAACACAGGTCTACCTCGCCGCGAACCCGTCCCACCTCGAAGCCGTGAATCCGGTGCTCGAAGGCATCGTGCGTGCCAAGCAGGATCTCCTGGACGAGGGCGGCGACTCGGAGAACTCCTACGGCGTGCTGCCGATCCTGGTCCACGGCGATGCCGCATTCGCCGGCCAGGGCATCGTGGCCGAGACCATGCAGATGTCGCAGCTGCGCGGCTACAAGGTCGGCGGCACCGTGCACATCGTGGTCAACAACCAGGTCGGTTTCACCACGACGCCGGGCGAGGGCCGCTCCTCGACATACTCGACCGACGTCGCCCGCATGATCCAGGCCCCGGTCTTCCACGTGAACGCGGACGACCCCGAGGCCGTGGTCCGGGTGGGTCAGCTGGCCTTCGAATACCGTCAGCGGTTCAACAAGGATGTCGTGATCGACCTCGTGTGCTACCGCCGTCGCGGCCACAACGAGGCCGACGACCCGTCGATGACGCAGCCGATGATGTACCAGCTGATCGAGGCCAAGCGCTCGACCCGCAAGCTGTACACGGAATCCCTCGTCGGTCGCGGTGACATCACCCAGGACGAAGCGGACCGGGCGCTCCAGGACTACCAGGAACGTCTCGAGCGGGTCTTCACCGAGACCCACGAGGCACAGACCTCGTCCGCGCCCCTCGTCACCGGGGACGCCGCCGCGGTGTCGAACATCGAACGCCCCGCGGCCCAGCAGATCGAGGACTCCGTCTACTCCCCCGAGACCACCGCGGTCTCGAAGGACGTCGTCGCCCGCGTGGGCGAGGTCCACAACGAGATGCCGGAGGGCTTCCAGGTTCACAAGAAGCTGGGACAACTGGTCAAGAAGCGCTTCGAGATGTCCTCCGCCGGAAACATCGACTGGGGCTTCGGCGAGCTGCTCGCGTTCGGGTCCTTGCTCATGGAGGGCATCCAGGTTCGCATGTCCGGACAGGACGTCCAGCGCGGAACCTTCGTCCAGAGGCACTCGGTCCTGCATGACACCCAGTCCAATGACGAGTGGGTCCCGCTGCGGAACCTCTCCGAGGACCAGGCGAAGTTCATGATCTACAACTCCCTGCTCTCGGAGTACGGAGCCATGGGCTTCGAGTACGGATACTCGGTCGAGCGACCCGACTCGCTGGTCATCTGGGAAGCCCAGTTCGGCGACTTCTTCAACGGCGCACAGACCGTCATCGACGAGTTCATCTCATCGGCCGAGCAGAAGTGGGCGCAGCGTTCCTCGCTCGTGCTCATGCTTCCGCACGGTTACGAAGGCATGGGCCCGGACCATTCGTCGGCACGCATGGAGCGTTTCCTGCAGATGTGCGCCGAGAACAACATGACGATCGCCGTCCCCTCGACCCCGGCCAACCACTTCCACCTGCTGCGCCGCCACGTGTACAGCAGGCCGCACCGGCCGCTGGTGATCATGACGCCGAAGCAGCTGCTGAGGCTGAAGGCCGCGACGTCGAGCGTCGAGGACTTCACGGAAGGCGATTTCCAGACGGTCATTCCGGACCAGGCGGGACTCAACGATGCGGACGTCAACCGCGTCATCCTGGCCTCGGGCCGCCTGTACTACGATCTGGCCGCGCGGCGGGAGAAGAAGAACGCGAACCGGACGGCCATCGTCCGGGTCGAACAGCTTTATCCGCTCCCGCTCGAGGAAATCAAGGAGCAGTTGTCCCGTTACCCGGAGGCAGAGGTTCTGTGGGCACAGGACGAGCCCGCCAACCAGGGCCAGTGGCCGTACCTGACGACGTCGCTGCTTCCTCTGCTGGACCGCGACATCCGTCTGGTGTCCCGTGCGGCCTCCGCGTCGCCCGCAACCGGTACCGGCAAACGCCACCAGGCCGAACTCGAGCATCTCGTGCAGCAGGCCGTCGAGCAGTAACCGGCATGTCGCCGTCGAGCCCCTGCTCTCGCCGTGGTTCCATGGTGGGAGCGGGGGCTCGGACATGCGGAGACCCCAAAGAACGTTTATCGTTACGTTAGATGCGATCGTTGGACTCCCCCTCGACGGGTTCCCATCGGTCTGACGCCGGAAACAACAGAAAGATTCTCGTGGAGCAACGAAACATTCGGATCGTGGCGGTCGGAGACGACTTGCTGGCAGGTATTGGTGACCCGCGCGCCCTCGGGTGGTTCGGTCGTGTCATGGCGCGCACACCACAGAATGTGGCACCGGTGGTCTCGTACAACCTGGCGGCTCCCGGTGAGGGAAGCGAGACGCTGAACGAGCGCTGGTTCGAGGAGGCAAGCCGGCGGTTTGCCAGCGGCGCGGACAATCGTCTCGTCGTCGCCCCTTCGACCTTCGACATCGACACGGGCCTGACCAGCGCACGCAGTCGCCTCAACCTCGCCAATATGGTGGATCTGGCCTCCCAGAACAACATCAAGGTCCTGGTCGTCGGTCCCCCGCCGACCCTCGATTCCGAGCGCAACCGACGCATCGCCGATCTTTCCGCGGCCTACGCGGATGTGACCACGCGCCGTCGTCATGTCTACGTCGACACGTTCAACCCCCTGCAGCACCACGAGCAATGGCGCCAGGACCTGGCGGCGAATGACGGCCGCCCGGGGCAGGCCGGGTACGGCTTGATGGCGTGGCTGGTTCTGCACCGCGGCTGGTACTCCTGGTTGCAGCTGCCCGAACAGCACTGAGCGCACGTCACAGCCGGACCCCGGGTGAGAATGTGCACCCGGCTCGTAGGATCTGGCACAATTGAACACAGTGCCCAATGCCCCGTGTCCGTGCCTGCGCACGGAGACGATTCGCACTGGGTTGACCAGCACCATGGCCGCACGTCGCCCCATCGGGCGACGATGCGCGGAAGGAGGCTCATATGAGCAAGCGTGGACGCAAGCGCAAGGATCGCTGCAAGAATTCAGCCAACCACGGCAAGCGCCCCAACTCCTGAGTCACTGACCTCAGGATCCCGGCCAGCCGCGGAGCCGCTGATCACCTCGTGACGAGCGGTCCGGTTGAAAGCGAAGGGCTGAGATGCATGAATGCATCTCAGCCCTTCGCTGTATACGGGCCCGCACCTTTGCTGCCCTGGTCGAACCGGAGAGTCCCGGAGGGGCCCGTTATGGGCCGGTCCGTTCCCCTGTCACGAGGCCATCGGGCGATCCGTGGGGTCGGACGGCTTCTGCGTGCCCAGACCGGAGTGGTCATGTTCGGTGGACTCGGTGCTGTCCCGGAGAGAGTCGATCCTGTGCAGGATCGACTGCTTGAGCTCGTCCGGGGCGGGTTCGCAACACGACCGCTTGACCGCGGAACGGATCACGCACTCGAGGTCGTATTCCCTCGCACAGGTCTCGCACTCGTTCAGATGGGTGCAGATGTCTTCGATGTCTTCCGCGGAAAGAGCGCCGTCGAGGTATTCGTAGATCCGTTGGATCTGTTCGTCGCGGCACCCGCCGCTTTCCTGGCAGTCTGTCATAATCCTTTCCTTCCTCACGATGGGCGTTCTCACCGCTGTTCGGCGCCCTGGGCGCCGCTCGAATTCTTGTTCTTCCGGGTCCCCGAGGACGCCTTCCGGCCCCCCTCGGTGCTGAAACCCAATCCGGAGGCATATTCCGCCAACTGCTCGCGCAGCAGTCGCCGGCCCCGGTGCAATCTGGACATCACGGTCCCGATGGGAATGTCGAGGATCTCCGCGATCTCCTTGTACGCGAACCCTTCGACGTCGGAATAGTAGACGGCCATCCTGAAGTCCTCGGGCAGGGACTGCAATGCGCTCTTGACGTCCGAATCAGGCAGGTGTTCGAGGGCCTCGGACTCTGCCGACTTCAGCCCCGACGAGGTGTGAGCCGAAGCCTGGACGAGCTGCCAGTCCTCGACCGAGTCGGTGTTCGCCTGATGCGGTTCACGCTGCCTCTTGCGATAGAGGTTGATGTACGTGTTCGTCAGGATCCGATACAGCCACGCCTTGAGATTGGTCCCGGGCTTGTACTGGTGAAAGGCGGAGAAAGCCTTCGTGTACGCTTCCTGGACCAAATCCTGCGCATCCGCCTGATTGCGAGCCATGCGCAAGGCGGCGGCGTAGAGCTGATCGATGTACTGCATTGCTTCCCGTTCGAAACGAGCCTTGCGCTCCTCGTCCGATTCACGGGACAGATCGACTGAGTCCACGGATTCCTTCCGCTTGGGCCTACTGATGAATTCACCCCAGTCTAGAAGGTTTGGCGGTTCAGATGCTCGACGCGTCGGATTCGACGGCGTCTCGACGGTGGCGACCACCTGACACCCCTCCCTCAGATCGGTTCCATGAGCTTGTCGTGGATTGCAACGGCTCCGGACCGCGTTGTATTCCGACACATTCGGCCGATGTTCGCAGGAGAAGAAACGCCACGGCAGCTTGTACGTTCGTTGACCCCATCACATAGGATGATGGAGAACCCACGGGTTGGCGTGCGGCATCCCACCGGTGCCGGGGCGCGCCAGCCCACGTTGAGGAGGAAACATGACCATTGTTCGCAAGCTCGCCCGTCCCGTCCTGGCAGCTTCTTTCATCTACAACGGCGTCAACCGCCTTCGCTCCCCCGAATCGACCCAGCACCTGAAGCCGGCGATCGATGCCGCGGCGAAGGCCTCCCCGCAGCTCGCTCCGTTGCGCGGCCAGGAACGCCTCGTCGGTCAGGCCATCGCCGCCACCCAGGTCGGTGCGGGTGCACTCTTCGCCCTGGGCCGCTTCCCGCGTCTGTCCTCCACGCTGTTGCTGGCCGCCGGCACGATCAACGCCTACATCGATTTCGTGAGCGCCGAAGCCGACACGAAGGAGCAGCAGGAAGCACGCATTGCCGACGGCGTCAAGAACGCGTCCCTGGTGGGAGCGGTCGCACTGACCTCGGTCGATACCGAGGGCAACCCGTCTCTCGCATGGCGCGCCGGCAAGCTCAGCGAGGACGTCAAGAAGAAGTCCAACAAATTCGGTGACGATCTGAAGAAGAAGTCCGACGACGTCTTCGGAAACTGATGCACGCCGTGCTCGGACGCAGTAATTGTCCGTGATTCCATCGGGGGCCCGTCTTCGCACGGGCCCCCGATGGTGCTTAAAGTAAGCCATGTACCCTGACGCAGACATCGACACCGAGGTAGATTCTTGACCCTTCCCGCGACCGGCGATTGGCCCGCTCCCCAGGTCCTCCCGACCACTTCCTGGAATGCACGAGTCCGCGTGCCCGGTTCCAAATCGCTGACGAACCGGTATCTTCTTCTTGCCGCCGCCGCGGATGGTCCCAGCACTCTTCGGGGGGCTCTCGACTCGAGGGACTCCGCGCTGATGATGACCGCCCTGGAGAGCCTCGGAGCGAAGTTCTCCAGGGACGGCGGGACGGTCCGGGTCACGCCGATCCCGGTTGGAACCGGCACGCGCGGTGATGAGATCCTCCACATCGATACCGGTCTCGCCGGAACCGTCATGAGATTCGTACCCCTGCTGGCCGCGGCCCTGAACGTTCCGGCGGCCTTCGACGGGGACGAGGGCGCGCGGCGTCGCCCGATGGCCCCGGTCATCGACGCCCTCCGCCAATTGGGGTGCGAGGTCGACGACGCGGGGACCGGGACCCTGCCCTTTGCCGTTCGTCCGCGCCCGGCCGACCATGGCCCAGAGGACTCCTCCGCGTCACCGAGGACGGTCCGGATCGACGCGAGCGCCTCGAGCCAGTTCCTTTCCGCGGCCCTGCTGACGGGTTGTTTCCTGCCCGGCGGGCTGCGCCTCGAGCATGTCGGCGACGAGGTCCCGTCCCTCCCCCATGTGGAGATGACAGCTCAGACGCTCGCCGAATACGGCATCGACGTGCGCGCCGAGGCACCCACCGCCTGGACCGTGCTTCCTGGCGTGCCGCACGCCCACGACGTCGCCGTCGAACCGGACCTGTCCAACGCGGGCCCGTTCCTTGCCGCCGCCGTGGTCACGGGCAACAGCGTCGTGATCCCGGACTGGCCCTCGAAGACCACCCAGGGTGGCGACCAATGGCGTCGGATCCTCCCTGAATTCGGCGCCCGGGTCCGCACCGTCGGCTCGGACCTGGCCGTGATCGGCCCGGAAGGCGGCGCTCGGGAGGGTCGCGTCCGCGGCGTCGACCTCGACCTCTCCGAGTGCGGAGAGCTCGCGCCGACGGTCGCGGCCATCGCCGCGGTGGCCTCGGGCCCCTCGCGGCTGAGGGGCATCGGCCACCTGCGAGGTCACGAAACGGACCGGCTCAAGGCGCTGGTCACCGAAATCAATCGACTCGGCGGCGAGGCGGAAGAAACCACCGATGGTTTGCGGATCACCTCACCCGTACGTCACGGAGATGTGTTCAGAACCTACGAGGACCACCGCATGGCCACGGCGGGAGCGGTCATCGGCCTCGTCGTCCCCGACGTCGTGGTCCAGAACGTCGAAACAACCTCCAAGACCCTGCCCGGCTTCACCGGAATGTGGGAGGCCATGCTCCGCGGAGGGGACGTGTGATGCGTCGTCGTTCGTCGGGCCATTGGGACGAATCGGATGTACGGATCCGTGCCAACAAGCGGGGCTCTCGGCCGCGGACCAAGGACAGGCCGGCCCACGAGGACGCCGTGATAGGTCGTGTCGTGACTGTGGACCGTGGCCGGTACACCGTCGACCTCGGCTCCGAGGGGCCAGGAACCGAAGTCACAGCGGTCCGTGCCAAGGATTTGCGCCGCGTCCCTGTGGTCGTGGGCGATCTGGTCGGGCTCGTGGGCGATACCTCGGGCGCGGAAGGCTCCCTGGCCAGACTCGTCAGGATCGAAGACCGCGCCACGGTCCTCCGTCGCAGCGCCGACGACACCGACCCGGTCGAGCGGGTCGTTGTCGCCAACGCGGGACAGCTCGTCATCGTGGTCGCAGCGGCCAACCCGACGCCTCGGACGGGGTTCATCGACCGCAGCATCGTCGCGGCCTACGACGCAGGCCTTGAACCCGTGCTGTGCGTGACCAAGACGGACCTGGGCGACGCCGCTCCCCTGCGCGACTACTACGCCGAAACCTCGTTGAGGATCCTTTCGAGCTCGCCCGAACGTCCTGAGGAAGCCGCGGCTCCGGCGGGCCGGCACGAGAGCCTGCCGCTCGACCCGACGACGGTCGAGACCATGCGGTCGCTCCTCGACGGTCACGTCAGCGTGTTCTTGGGGCATTCGGGGGTCGGCAAGTCGACGCTGGTCAACGCTCTGGCCGGAACATCCCGGTCGACCGGCGGGGTCAACGAGGTCACTGGGCGCGGGCGCCACACCTCATCGTCCGCCCTTGCCATATCTCCTTCGTGGGGCAGCGTCGGCACCTGGGTCGTGGACACGCCCGGCGTCAGATCCTTCGGTCTGGCGCATGTTCCCAAGGAGTCCATCGTCGAGGCCTTCGAGGATCTGGCCCCCGGATATGCCGACTGTCCCAAGGGGTGTACGCACGCGGCCGACGCCGCGGGGTGCGGCATTCAGCGGCTCGTGGATTCGGGGCACGCAGGGCCGTACGGCGCGCAGCGACTCGAATCGCTTCGACGCCTCTTGGGCGTCGCGGCGGAGGACGGGCTGGACCAGATGAAGGAGCTCGGCACGACGACCTGACAGGGTGGTGTCCCACGCATGGGATAGCCTGGAATTTATGAATTCAATGAGCCCCTACAACGATGACATGCGCCTGGCGCACGTCATGGCCGATGCGGTCGATCGCTACACGCTCGGGAAATTTCAGGCTCAGGACTTCACGGTCGAAACCAAGCCGGATCTGACCCCGGTGACGGATGCGGACCGTGAGGCCGAGGAACTGATCCGCTCCCACCTGTCCCGGGCACGCACGCGGGACGCCGTCGTGGGCGAAGAATTCGGTTCGACCGGTTCCTCACCCCGCCAGTGGGTCGTGGACCCCATCGACGGAACGAAGAACTTCGTTCGCGGTGTCCCCGTGTGGGCCACTTTGATTGCCCTGATGGATGAGGGAAAGCCGGTCGTCGGCCTGGTTTCGGCCCCGGCGCTGCAACGTCGTTGGTGGGCCGCCGAAGGCAGCGGCGCCTTCACCGGCCGTTCGATTGCCAAGGCACGCCGAATCGGCGTCTCCGAGGTCACCTCGATGCGCGACGCGTCCCTGTCCTTCTCGTCCCTCTCCGGGTGGAAGGATCTCGGCCGACGCCAGCAATTCCTGGACCTGGCCGATGACGTCTGGAGAGTCCGCGCCTTCGGGGACTTCTGGTCCTATTGCCTCGTGGCCGAGGGCGCCGTGGACATAGCCTGCGAGCCGGATCTGAGTCTCCACGACATGGCCGCGCTGGTTCCGATCGTGACCGAGGCCGGGGGCCGGTTCACGTCGCTGGACGGCACGGACGGTCCTCATGGAGGAAACGCCGTCGCAACGAACGGGCATCTGCACCATCGCGTCCTGGAAAAACTGGCCGCCGAGGGACCGGAACCGGCCTCCTCCGACGAAGCCGCCGAGGACGAGGTCTGACTCTTTCCTGAAACGGTCCGTTCGCACCGTTCCGTCCCCGCATATGCAACGAGGCCCCGTCACCGAGTGGTGACGGGGCCTCGTTGCATATCCGAGAAGAGGATGCTCGGAAAATCAGTAATCCGATTCCATGTAGGAATTCACGCATTCTTCGAAGCCTGCACTGTTGGCCGCGGAGTAGCCGCCGCAGTGTTCGGCCGCCTCGTTGGCGACCGAGAAGCCGATCGCGAAGATCACGCCCAGAAGCACGGACAGGATCACGCCGATCGCGCCCAGGACGATGCCGATGATCGGCATGGCCTTCCCCGCTCCCGGGGTCTTGGCCAGTTTCCCGATAGCGACGATGCCGAGGACGATCGCCACGATCCCGGCGAGGCCGGGGAGGACCAGCCAGCACAGGACCACGCTGGCAATACCGCAGATCAGGGCAGCCAGGCCCATTCCCCAGCCGTTCGGCCGGTCTCCGGCACGAGCCGGATACTGCTGGTAATTCGGTTGGGCGTAATTGCCCGACTGGTACTGGGGCTGGTTGTAGTAGCCGTTCTCGCCCTGCTGGCCGTAGTATGAGCCACCGGCCTGCTGACCGTAGCCGTTGTCCTGAATGGGCTGGTAGCCACCCTGCTGGCCGTAGCCGGGCTGACTCTGCTGGCCATACTGCGGCTGGGCCTGTCCGGACTCGCCGTACTGACCGTACGAGGGCTGATTGCGCCCAGACGGCGAACCATCATCTCCGTAGGTGCCGTACTGGGGTTGCTCGCGGTTTTCCGAACCGCGCCACGGGATGGAACCGCCCGTGGATTCCTGGGGGTCGTTCTGGCCGAACCGCGGGGCTGAGCTGCTGCCTCCGGACTCCGGTTCGTGGTTCTCAGATGAGGGGTTGTTGGTCACGGTGACTTCTCCTCGTTTCCGTTGGCTCGACGCCCGTCTTTCCATATGTCAACTATTTATTATTCAATCACACCGGCCCGTGGCCCGGGGTACAACAATGCCCGGCTCCCCCGAAGGGGAGCCGGGCATTGAGCGAGTGGAGATGCGGGGAATCGAACCCCGGTCCGATGCAGCTTTGCCAGGGTTTCTCCGGGCGCAGTTCGTGTCACGGTGTTCTCGGCTCCGGCACTCCCACGAACGGGTTGCCGCCGAACCTATCCGTACAAAATGTTCACCAGCCCCCTACGGAGAGGGACTGGAGCAGTGGCTTTCTAAACTGATACTAGGAACCGGGTCGAAAGCGAACCCGGGCTAGCAGACTGCTCTGGCTGCTTACGCAGCGAGAGCGAAGTCAGTGCGCTTTTCAGATTTGGCACTTATTGTTTTGCAGAGAACGTTTACGAGATGACCCTGCATTCTCGGCCCGCTTCACCTGCCGCAACTGGCATCGTCGAAACCGATCATCCCCATATGCATTTTTCAAACATCCCATCGGATGACTGGGTTGCCTGCCGGCCCCCGCCCCCTCCGGGCCTCTTCACTATACTCCGTCCGCGAGCCCTTGAAAACCCCACGCCGCCAAGCCTCGAACCGTCGACCCCAGCCGTGCGGAGACCGGGAGCCTCCGGATCGACTAGACTTGATGAATATGGCTTCCACCGATTTCTCCGCAGCGCTCAAGGATCTCCGCGCCACCTATGCCCAGATCGAGCAGGTCAGCGACGTCGACGGTCTGCGCGCAACCATCGCGGACCTCTCCGAGGCCGCGGCCGCTCCGAGCCTCTGGGATGATCCCGAGGCCGCTCAGAAGGTGACCTCCGAGCTCTCCCACCGGCAATCCGAACTGGATCGCCTGGAGAAGCTGTCCGGCCGGATCGACGACCTCGAAACGATGGTCGAGCTGGCCCAGGAGGAAGAGGACGCCGACCTCCTCGCGGAGGCGGAGTCAGAACTCGGTTCCGTGCGGAAGGCCCTGGCAGACCTGGAGATCGTGACCCTGCTGTCCGGAGAATACGATCCCAGGGAAGCCGTGGTGACGATTCGAGCGGGAGCGGGCGGCGTCGACGCCGCCGATTTCTCCGAGATGCTGATGCGGATGTACTTGCGCTGGGCGGAGAAGCACGGTTACGCCACCAAGGTCCTCGATACCTCGTACGCCGAGGAAGCCGGCCTCAAATCCGCGACCTTCGAGGTCAAGGCACCGTACTCCTTCGGTCGGCTGTCCGTGGAGGCGGGGACGCACAGGCTCGTGCGCATCTCCCCCTTCGACAATCAGGGACGTCGCCAGACCTCGTTCGCCGCGGTCGAAGTCATCCCCCTGATCGAGCAGACGGACAGCATCGATATCCCCGAGAACGAAATCAAAGTGGATGTGTTCCGCTCCTCCGGCCCTGGTGGACAGTCCGTGAACACCACGGACTCGGCGGTGCGCATGACCCACATTCCGACCGGCATCGTCGTGTCGATGCAGAACGAGAAGTCGCAGATCCAGAACAGGGCCGCGGCCCTGCGCGTGCTTCAGTCTCGCCTGCTTCTCCAGCGCCAGGAGGAAGAGAACGCGAAGAAGAAGGAGCTCGCGGGCGACGTCAAGGCCTCGTGGGGCGACCAAATGCGTTCCTACGTGCTGAACCCTTACCAGATGGTCAAGGACCTGCGGACCAATCACGAAGAGGGCAACCCCAGCGCGGTCTTCGACGGATCCATCGAGGAATTCATCGATGCCGGAATCCGTTGGCGCGCCAGTGGGCGCCAGACGGATCATTCATAGACCATTCACCGATGCCCCAACGGGCAGAAGAACCAGAACTAGACTCATGGCCACAAAGAACGACGACGGGCGCAAGGTCATCGCGACCAACCGCAAGGCCCGACACGATTACCACATCATCGAAACCTACGAAGCCGGAATCGCCCTCATGGGCACGGAGGTGAAGTCCCTCCGTGATGGCGGGGCCTCGATTGCCGACGGCTTCTGCCAGCTGACCCGCGGCGAACTCTGGGTCGAGAACATCCATATCGCCGAGTACGGCCGCGGATCGTGGACCAACCACGAGGCCCGACGCCGCCGCAAACTGCTCCTGCACCGCCAGGAGCTCAACAAGCTGGACCAGAAGTCCCGGGAGACCGGTTACACGATCGTGCCCCTGCAGCTGTACTTCCGTGGCGGGAAGGCGAAGATCGAGATCGCGCTGGCCAAGGGCAAGCGCGAGTACGACAAGCGGCACGCATTGCGCGAGGCACAGGACAAGCGCGAGGCCGAGCGCGCCATGCGCTACCGCAATCTCGGTTAGGACACGGTGGGTCCCGCGGGCGGCTCCTGTTGCGTGTATGCCCGCTGCCGCTCCCGGGCTCCCATGGTGATGTGCCGCAAGTCCATCTGATCGTCGAATCCGGAGCCCAGCGCGCCCGCCACCACGCCCATCGAGGCGCTGAGCCACGCGATCGCCGAATAGTTGACCAGGTCGACGTCGCCACCGATCACCGTCGCCATGAACCGTGGGTCGATGACGATCACCCCCGCCACGAAAATAAAGACCCAGAGGGCTATGTACAGGGTGACCACGCAGAAGACGAGGGTCGTGACGGTCGACAGGTTGTACAGCAGCACGATGACCGAGAGCCTGTCGTATTTGGGTCGCTCCCACAGTCGGTTGCTGATGAGCAACCAACCGACCATCGAGATGACGGCCAGCGCCGAGATCACGAAGAGACGACCTGTGCTGAGCGCCTCCGACATCTGCCAGATCGAGTTGTAGAAAATGCCGAAGGCCCCCGTGGCCGAGGCGGCCGCGAGTGCTCTGGACAGTTTGGGCACGGTACGCCACGGTTCGTTCGCCATGATCACACCCATGACCGTCCGTGGCAGGCCCGTGCGGGGATCAGCGAGCATGATCTGGCTCGCCCGGTCGTCGCGGACGATCCATTTGCCCCAGCCGTCATCGACGTATGTTTCGGCAACATGCTCGTCGCTCATGAGTCGGTACGCGCAGTCCGTCACGACCCTCATCAGCTTGGATTTGGTGGCCCACGCCCCCAGCGTGGGGCAGGAAATCACGGCCACGCGCTCTTCCGGGTAGGCCTCGGCAATGAGTGGACGCTTGTCGAGGTACCTCGGGATCTCCGTCAGGAGGATGACGACGTCGACCCGCCCCTCCGACAGATGTTCCACGACCCGGGTTTCCAGGGTGTTGTCGGGACGAATCCTGATGAGCTCGCTCTGAGACTCGACCCGGACCTTCAGAGAGGAAAGGGTCTGGAGGCGGCTCTCCAGGGAATCCTGGATCGCCGAGACTCGCCCGGTGGGCAGGCCGGGATCGGCGATCACGTACACAACCATCTCAGCGGGGCCCGGCACATTCGTCATTGCCAATACTTTACTCCTGCCTGGCACCAGAATGAGAAGTGGCCCACTGTCGACATGACAGTGGGCCACACCACGGGTCGTTGCGATTCGTGCTCTACCCGTCGGGACGCAAGTGGCTGACGGCGTCACGGATGTCGCCGTCCTCCACGATCTTTCCGTTCTCGAGCACCACGCCGCGTTCGCACAAACGCTTGACCATGTCCAGGTCGTGGCTCACCACGATCAGCGTCTTGCCGCGTTGGGAGAGTTCCTTGATCTTCTTGATGCACTTCTTCTGGAAGGGTTCGTCGCCCACGGCCAGAATTTCGTCGACCAGGAAGATCTCGGGGTCGGTGTGCACCGCCACGGCAAAGGCCAGTCGCAGGTACATACCCGAGGAGTAGAACTTCACCTCGGTGTCGATGAACTGCTCGATCTCGGAGAACTCCACGATCGAGTCGAAATTCTCGTCGATCTCGCTCTTGGTCATACCCAGGATCGCGCCATTGAGGTAGACGTTGTCGCGTCCGGTCAGATCCGGGTGGAAACCGGCGCCGACCTCGATCAGGCCGGCGATCCGACCGCGGGCGAGGATCTCACCCTGGTCGCCGTGCATGACCCCCGAGATCAACTTGAGCAGGGTCGACTTGCCCGAGCCGTTGAGCCCGAGCAGGGCGACCCTCTCCCCCTCGTGGATGTCCAGGGAGACCCCGTCCAGGGCGTTGAATTTCTCCGACAGATCGCCCTTGCGGCCCTTGAGGAGCCAGACGAAGGCTTCCTTCATCGACCTCGTGTGCCGCAGGACGAAGCGCTTGACCAGGTTGTCGATCTTGATGACCACCGGTTCCGTGGAGGGAACGTACGGCGGCATCGGCTTCGAGAGTTCGGGATCATTGTCGAGCCAAGACACGATGAATCAGAGCTCCTGGGCGAAGTTGCCCTCGAACTTGCGGAAGAGCAAGTCGCCGACAACGACGGTGACGAGGGCGATGACAACGGCAAGTGGCGTCCACGTGGTCAGCAGGTGCGGCGGCACATGCCACTCGTGCTCGAGAGACGGGAACCAGAAGGCGTAGTGGAACAGCTCCACGGACACCGTGATCGGGTTCGCGAGGTACAGGTGCAGGAGCCACTCCGGGGCCTTCTCGGCCACACGTTCCCAGCCGTACATAATCGGAGACACCCAGGTCAGAACCATCACGAGGAGGTCCACCAGGTTCTCCGAGTCCCGGAAGAACACGTTGGCCACGCCGAAGATGAGCCCCAGCCCGTACGCAAAGGCGGTGAGAATGCACATTCCGACGACGGCGCACGCGAGCTGCATCAGGTTCGGGTGCCAGCCGACCACGAAGTCGGCGATCAACAGAACCAGAAGCTGGGGAACGAAGTGGATCAGGCCCACCCCGATGGTCGAGACCGAGAACAGTTCTCGCGGCAGATAGATCTTCTTGATCAGGTCACCGTTGCCCACGAAACAGCGGGCACCGTTTCCGAAGGCCTCACCGAAGTAGTTGATGAGCACGATTCCGGAGAACAGGTAGACCGCATAGTTCTCGATCCCCTTGTTGAGGTCCAGGAACACGCCGAGGGCCAGATAGAAGACGATGAACTGCACGCCCGGCTTGACGTAGGACCAGAGGATGCCGAGGATCGAGCCCCGATATCGAACCTGGAGTTCCTTGTCGACCAGGAGCCGCAGGAGGAAGGTGTGCTTGGGGACGTCCAGGAGGCCTCGGCCACGACCGGGCCTCCGGAAGTCTCTGTTGGCGATTTCTGTGGTCATCGTTTGAGTTCGGAATCCGTATGCTGATCGAAGGTTTGTTTCCAGGCTTCGAGTGATGTGATGCGGGATGCCGCCTCACGATACTGCTTCCTCAGGGAAGGCCAGTTCCGCAAGATGTCGGCGTGCAGCCGCGTGGCTTCGAAAAGCTTGGTGCGCAACTGCTCCGGCTGGCGACGGTACCACGAGACCGCAGTGCCCTCCGCGTTGGAGACCAGGGCCGAATCGTATTGGGACATACGCCACCAACGGTTGTCCTGGTGAGCAATGTGTGCCTGCGGATGCTCGTGAGTTTCTTCGTCCACGGGCTTGACCAGCTGTTTGGTCACCGTCTTGAGCGCCCAGGGAACGAGCGTCTTGTACGACGGTGCCTTGAAGCCCCGCCCATTGCGCGGAGGCTTGTTCATGTGGGGTTCGGGGAACTCCTCGATGTCCTCCTTGAACTGGGCATCCGAGTACTGCTTCGTCAGTGACCGGATCTCGGGGAGCCGCTGGGGCTGGATTTCGTGCAATCGGTCCGGACCGGCCAGAACATCGCGCAAGGCCATGATGCGACCGTGCTCGGTGAAGTACTGCATCGAGATCAGATGCTTGACGTCGGCGTAGGACGACTCCCGCAGCAGCCGGCCGCCACGCTCGTACGGCGAGTGGAGAAGTGCCGCAATGATGCGGTTCCGGATATGGAAGTAGGCCTGCCATCCGACCAGGTCGTCCTTGTCGATCCAGGACACGTGCCACACTGCTGCACCCGGCAACGACACCGTGTGGTAGCCGGCCCTCTTGGCGCGCAGCCCGTATTCGGCGTCGTCCCACTTGATGAAGACGGGCAGTGCGAGCCCGAGCTCCTTGATGACCTTGGTGGGGATGAGGTCCATCCACCACCCGTTGTAGTCCACGTCAACTCGGCGGTGCAGCCACGGCGTGTTGCGCAGGTTCGACTTCATGAAGTCGTGGCCGAGCGTCTGGTCCTCGTGCGGCAGATCGGGCTGGAACCGGTAGGTGTTGACGATCTCGCCGAAGGTGTGGAGCACCGTGCGGTTGTACAGGTCGAACATGTGCCCACCGACGATGGTCGGCTTCCGGCACAGGTCGGCAAAAGTCAGCAACCGAATGATCGACTCGGGCTCGACCACGACGTCGTCGTCCAACAGCAGCGCATAGTCGCTGCCGTTCTGGACGGACTCGTACATTCCGCGGGAGAACCCGCCCGAACCGCCCAAATTGGACTGGTTGATGATCCGCAGCTTGCCCTTGAGGCTCGCCGCGACCTCTTCGAAGTCCTCCTCGTCCTGGACCTTCTTGTTGCCCTGGTCAACGATGAGCAGCTCTTCGATCGCGTCCATGGCCTCGGGAGACTGGGCCAGAGACCGGAGGTTGTTGAGGCAGAAGTCAGGCTTGTTCAGCGTGGTGATCTCGAGGGTGATCCGGCCCGGTGCCGACGTGGAGTCCGTGTATCCCTCCCAGTCCGCCTTTTCCAGCGTGAGCGTGTCATTGCCCGCAATGAGGTCGAACCAGTACCAGCCGCCGTCGCCGAAGGGCTTGAGCGGCAGGTCGAAGGTCGAATGGGTCTTTCCCGTCACCCGGCGCGAGTCCACCCGCTGGAGCGATCCGCGAGCGTTGGACTTGTAGATGATGACCGTGCCTTCGCCCTGAGTGTGGACGGACAGCCGGATGTCATCGATGCTCGTCCACCGCTTCCAGTAGGACGCGGGAAAGGCGTTGAAGTAGGTCGCGAAGGACAGTCGAGAGCCTGCGCGAATCAGGGTCGATCTGCGGTCGATGAAATCTTCCGCGTGGGCTTCCGAAGAAGCCGCTGAGGACCCCGAGCTGTCCTGGTCCGAGGACTTCTTCTTTCCCGTGGGAAGCGAGTCATCGGTTCCAAGGGCACCGTTCATGGTCGACAGCTGCACGCCCGCCGCTTGACCGGAGTCGACGTACAGCGGAACGGTGTCCATCTGCTCAGCCGGCGGGAAGATGACACGCTGCAGGGTCTTGAGGTTTTCGGGCTTGGATTCCGTCAGATGATTGCTCATGCGTCGACTCCCCCGCTTTCGAGCTTGGCCCCGCCTTGGAAGTGCGGCTTGATCTTGTTGTCGAACATGGACAGTGCCGAGCCGATGGCCATGTGCATGTCCAGGTACTTGTAGGTGCCGAGGCGTCCGCCGAAGAGGACGGATTTCTCACCGCGAGCCAGGTCCCGGTACTTCAGGAGCTTCTGGCGGTCCAGATCGGTGTTGATCGGGTAGTACGGCTCGTCGCCCTTGTCGGCGAAGCGGGAGAACTCCCGCATGATGACCGTCGCGTCCTTGGTGTAGTCGCGCTCGGGGTGGAAGTGACGGAATTCGTGGATGCGGGTGAAGGGAACTCCCTCGTCCGGGTAGTTCATTACGGAGCATCCCTGGAAGTCCTCGATCGGCAGAACTTCTTCCTCCAGGTCGATGGTCCTCCACGACAAGTCGCCCTCGGCGAAGTCGAAGTACCGGTCCACGGGGCCGGTGTAGACCACGGGCACCTGACCCAGGACCTTGGACCGCGAGAATTCGTGGCTGTCGTCGAAGAAATCGGTGTCGAGGCGCACGTCGATATTGGGGTGGTCGGCCATGCGCTCGAGCCAGGCGGTGTATCCGTCGACCGGCAGTCCTTCGTGAGTGTCACTGAAGTAGCGGTTGTCGTAGGTATACCGGACGGGCAAGCGATTGATGATCGAGGCCGGAAGGTCCTTGGGGTCCGTCTGCCACTGCTTGCCGGTGTAATGCTTGATGAACGCCTCGTAGAGGGGCCGGCCGATGAGCTGGATGCCCTTGTCGTTGAGGTTCTCCGGGTCCGTTCCGGCGAGTTCTCCGGCCTGTTCCTTGATCAGGTCGCGAGCTTCCTGCGGGCTGTAGGCCGAACGGAAGAACTGGTTGATGGTCCCCAGGTTGATCGGCATGGGGAAGACTTCGTCGTTGTGGCGCGTGTAGACGCGGTGGACGTAGTTGGTGAACTGAGTGAACCGGTTGACGTATTCCCAGACCCGCTCGTTGGACGTGTGGAATAGGTGCGCACCGTACCGGTGGACCTCGATTCCCGTCTTCTCTTCCTTCTCGCTGTAGGCGTTTCCGCCGATGTGCGAGCGACGGTCAAGCAGGGCAACCTTGAGTCCCAACTCGGTCGCCGCTTGCTCGGCGATGGTCAATCCGAAAAGACCAGATCCTACGACCACTAGATCTGCGTTCACGCAAAACTCCTGTTGCTCTTGAGCCGGTGCCCGAGGGAGGCCCCGACTGACCTGTCCGTTCCCGACCGGGGTGCGGGCACGGACCTCTCGACTGTGATCCTAGTAGAAAGCACGCGACGGCCATTCATCTGCCGGTCCGCCACACCTCTTCACCGGGAGTCCCGACCTACCAAGCTACAACACGGCGAGGGAACTTGCCTCGATCCCCAGCGGATGGTCAGCATGATTTTCATCCGGTCTCCGACGTGCGGTAACGAACCGATTCATCCACAGTCCCGAATTCTCGGGGATTGCGGGGTGAGAATGCACATTCTCGCGCCCTTGCCAGGATTTCATCCCCCGTTCATGCCGCCTCGGCGTTCAATCACCGTATGGAACTGACTCTCGCCGTGTTCGATCCTGAGGCCTCCCTCAGCTGGCCCGTCAGGATCTCCGGCCGCACGGGGTCCCCGGGAGCACTCGTCGGGGAAATCCTCAGCGAGCGCCTCGACAGGAACGCTTCGTGGTACATCGGCGACCTGCCCCTGGACGGGACGAGCCTCGGAACGGCTCCATTGGTCGACGGAGCCGTGGTCCGGGCGCGTCCGCTCACCGAGGACGTCGATCACATGGCCAGACTGTCCATCGCGTGCGCGGAGGGATTCGGGGCAGGTTTCAGGTCGCGCATCGGTCGAGGGGTCCACGCCGTCGGCCGCGACGACGTCGACATCCGGTTGGAGAACCCTCACCTGCCGCCATGTGCGGCGTTCCTCTCCGTCAGTGGAGAGAGCGTGACCCTTCGACCCGTGGGCCGGCTCAGTGGCATCCGGCTTCTGCCCGGGCACCGTCTCGGTCTCCACGGATCGTCGCTGGTCATCGAGGACGCTCAGGGGCACCCCACCCACGCCGCTTCGCGCAGCCCCATCCCGGCCCATGAGGTCCGCTTGTTCGCTCCTTCCCAGGGGTGGGCGGTGATGCTCGCGACGAGCCTGATGCCGATTGCCTTCGGCGCCGTGGCCGCGTGGCTGTGGGGCATGTGGTTCATGCTGCTCTTCGGCGCCATGAGCGCCCTGGTCAGTGGGGCCCATTGGCTCACGAGAGGCGGTGGAGCGGCACGGAACCGTCGTCGTTTGCATGACGCACGAGTCAGGGAGCTGGATGTTCTCGCGCAGGCGATACCTCCGGTGGGGCTCAGGCTCGCCGATGCGGTGGCCCGTATCGAAGGAACGTTGCCGGCCCGGTCGAATGGAATGACAGATACGGCGTCGTCCCCGTTATCGGGCGACGAGCTCTGGATTCGTTGGGGTCGAGGGACCCGTCACCTGCACATCTCGCCGAATTCCCCTCAGACCGGGCCTCAGGTCAAGGACATGCCGCTGGTGACCAGCTTGTCTCTTCCACATGTCCTGGTCATGAGCGATGGCGTGCGTACCGACGGTCTGCCTGTGCTCATCGGGCACGCCCTCGCCGAGCATCTTGTGCTCGAATGGGTCGGGTGCGCCGGGGACTGCCGGATCTGCACCGAGTTCTTGCGTCGGTGGGGCCGGCTCTGCGTCCCGGCTTCCGGCAGACTCGGCACGCACGAGCCCCGTCCTCCAGATGACGTGCGTGCGTCGCGGGGTTCGTGCCGCCGAGGAAGGGCCGAGGCCCGCCGTCTGGAAGGTTTATGTCGGTGCGGACAGGGACCCGGTCCCCGTCGGCCCGGGCTGGCGAGGCATGGTGATCGTGCCGACGCAACGGGGACTCCGGCTGGTACCTCATGGCAATGCGGGCGGACGGTGTCCGGGCCTCGCGAACGGGTCCGCTGTCGAGTGCCTTGCCCCGGACGTCCCGGATTCGAAGGTCCTCGAACGACTCGCTCAGGGACACCGTTCGAATGGGTCGGTTGGTGGAGATACCGGCTGCCTCATGTCATCGCGTGAGGATCTGGCCGTGGAAACGGCCCCGGAGCGGTGGAACAGGACACGCTACGACCGCGCTCTTCTCGCCGACCTCGGCCGCGCGCCAGTTTCGGGTGCTCCCGTCGTGGTCGATCTCAACGAGGTCGGGCCCCACTGCGTGGTCGCGGGGGCGACCGGGTCGGGCAAATCGGAGTTCCTGCGGAGCCTCGTGCTGGGTATGGCCTTGCGCTATCCTCCCGAACGACTGGGATTCGTGCTCATCGATTTCAAGGGCGGGGCGAGTTTCGGCCCCTTGTGCCGACTGCAGCATGTTCACGCGACCCTGACCGATCTGGATGAAACAGCTGTCTTGAGGGACTTGGCCTTTTTGCGCGCCGAGCTGCGCCGCAGGGAAGCCCTCTTCGCCACGGTGGGCGCCCGCAATTGGGTCGAATATCTCGAGCACTGTGCGACGAAACCTGGCCGGGACGAGGTGCTCCCCGAGATCGCCGTGGTCGTGGACGAATTCCGAGTCCTCGTGGACTCTTTTCCCCGGGCCATGGACCGGCTCCTCCACATTGCGACGACGGGTCGTTCGCTTGGTTTCCACCTCATCATGTCGACCCAGAGGCCCCAGGGAGCCATCTCCGCCGACATTCGGGCGAATGTGTCCGTGAATGTCTGTTTTCGCGTGGCCTCGGACGCGGATTCCATCAGCGTGATCGGCACGCCCCAGGCGGCGTCGTTGAGCTCCGAAGGGCCCGGAGCCGGTCTCGTCAAGGTGGACGGCGTCGTCCTCGGGTTCCGCGCGTGGTTCGTGGACCGTTTGCCGGCCCTTCCTCCTGGCGCACCGCACATCGTCGAGGGTCACTTGACTTTCCCCTCGGGCGACCCGGTCGTGGGAGGGTCTCCCCCAGAGTCGTCGATAGGCGACGACGTTGTTCGCTTCGGGGACCTCATCGCCCCGGGGCGAGTTGCCTTGCGTTTCGCCGTCCCGCCCCGATCCACGCAGGTCGACTGTTCCCAGCCCCTTCTTCCCCCGCCGACCGGCGCCGATCCGGGCCGGCACCCATCGGGGCTGTTCCTCGGCCTCGGAGAGGCGCCGGCACGGGCATGGCAGGGTCCACTGTTCTGGCGAGCGCGCGACCACGGAGTCCTCGAGGTGGTAGGCACGGTCCCCCAGCAGCGAGCATTTGTTGCACGGCTGGTCCTGTCCGCCTCCCACGCCTCATCCGTGGTGTACGTGCTTGCCGCGGACGAGGCGACTCGGCTTGCGTGCGTGAGTGCTCGTCACGCAGGTTCGGACCTCCGAGGCATTGCGGGTCTGGACGACCCTCTCTTCGTACTCGAAGTCCTGCGTCGTCTGGCACCCGTCATTTCAGGTGGCAGTCGGCCCGATGCGCTCGTGATCGTCCAGGGAGTGGACCGGCTCTTCGAGGCTTTCCTGTCACGCGGACACGACCTGGGCGTTGAGATACTGAACCTGCTCACCGCCGGGGACGCACCGTGCAATGTGGTCCTGCTCGGTGCAAAGAGGGTGCCACCGGAGCTGAGACCGTACTGCTCGTCCCATGTTTTTGCCCACCGTGCCGAGACCAACGAGTACAGGGCGGCGCATCCGCGTGAGAGCCTGGAAATCCTTGCCGAATTGTCGATCGCGGACGGACGGGTGTGTGAAAATCGCGCCCCGTGGGGCTCAATACTCCGCCCGAATCCTTGTTGACCCATCTTGCCGCGGCCGTCAGCAGGATCATTGCCCAAGACGATGCCGACCGCACCGCGGCCCACCGCCGTCGTTCACGCCTCACTCCACCAGAGGACACGTGTCAGCTGCCCCGATTCAGGAGGGTCGACTCGGACCTGTCCTGGGTTCCGTTCGACGACGCAGGGCGGGACCGCGCCCAGCCCTCACGGTCGCTTCACGATCGGCCCGTTGATCCCACTGCGACGTCCGAATTTCCCCGTGGCACAGAAATCCTGCTCGGGGTCTCATCCCCACTCGGCGAGGAATGCCGCACCCGGGTGCACCAAGGGGAAGGTACCGCCTTGGTCCACTCGACGTCCGGTGGTGAGCAAAGAATGATCGACGCGCTGGAGGCGTTCAATCCACATCTTCAGTTCAGAGTTTTCGTTCCCCCGGAAAACCACCGGCACGCGAAGCCGACGGGGCCGGACGCGAAGACGATCAGCAGGGCGGATGCCTGCGTGGCCGTCGTGAGGAATGTTCCCGCGTGGACGGTGGCGCCTCGCCACATCCTTGCGGACATCATTGCTTCTCACGACGCGTGCATCATGACTTTTCCGATGGACTCGTCCGCCATCGTCGCCTCGCCCTGGACCGAGACGATCCGCAGTGCACATTCCGCGATCTTCGTGGGTCCTCTCAGTCATGGCTGCGCGAGCTTCCGGTCGGAACCGGTTCCGCCGCACAGGCTGGCTCTCGACCAGACGGAAGGACTCCTGGTCGAACGCGGATCCTGGACAAGGTTCAGGATTCCCGCTGTTCGGAGGGGAGGCCCCGCGCCCAGGCATTCGTACCGGTCAGCGTCTCTCGGGGAGGTCGTTGGCCCGCAACAGATGATTCTGGACCGGAGAGCTGAACAGGAGAATCCCCACGAGCGCGCCGTAGGCCACCGGAAGCAGAGCCAGGAAGAGGCCCCACGCGGAGATCATTTGCAACAAGATCACGATCAGGAAGACCTGCGTGAGCAGAATCAGGGCCCGCGGCCACAAACTTCCCTTCGTGATACTCCGCGCAGCTCCGAGGAGCCACAGGCCATATCCGATGTAGAGAAGCGACATGATCACGATGGCCCCGAAAGGCATCGCGTGGTCCTGGAAGAAGACCTCGACCGTCTGCACCAGGCCGGCAACAACCAGCCCCAGCCCCTCGATCGCGACGAGTCCCGCCAGGACGACAACGGGCAGGGGCGGGCGTCGCGAAGCCGGTGATTCGGGCCCGGTTTCGTGCCGGGTACCGTCCGAGGGGGTGTCAGTCATAACCTCATTCTAACGAGGCCATCCGGCCTCTCCTGCCGCACAGATTTCGGGACCGGATCCCATCTATTGCGCCGGACAAACTTTCCGTGTCAAGCACTGTCGCGTGTGAGATAAAACATCACGTATGGGGTCAACCTGTCGACGGTTTCCCTTGTTCACGAGAAGTTTACGTGCGAACCTTTAAACAGTTCTCGGACAAGCCCCCTGATCTTGGGGGCTCTTTATTTGTATCACTCGCCTTGGGGTCCGCACTGGCCGCTCAGGGCGAGGCATCACATGTGAAACAAGGAGCGTGCATCGATGGATTGGCGCAGTCGCGCAGCCTGTCTCGAAAAGGACCCTGAGCTTTTCTTCCCGGTCGGGAACACCGGTCCGGCCCTCCTGCAGATCGAAGAGGCAAAAGCCGTCTGCCGCAGCTGCACCGTCATGGACACCTGCTTGCAGTGGGCCATGGAAACCGGCCAGGACTCAGGAGTCTGGGGAGGAATGAGCGAGGACGAGCGACGCGCGCTGAAGCGCCGCGCAGCTCGCGCCCGCCGCGCTTCCTAGGCTCTGCAACAGATCCTCAGCGCTCCTCAGGGAGTCAACGCCCCCGGCAGATCCTTTCTGCCGGGGGCGTTCTCGCGTGGACAAGCGTGACAGCTCGGGCCCGTCCCCGCGCTATGTTCTGTCGACCGAGCCCTCGGGGATGTGGGCCGTGATGACGACCTCTGTTCCGCCGCCGGCACGCGGGCGCCAGACAATGGAGCCCTTCAACTCGCTGGCCACCAGAGTGCGAACAATCTGCATGCCCAGTCCCTCGCCGTCGGACGGAGGACGATACGCGGAGACCCCTGACTCCTCGATGTAGCTGACGCCCATGCCGACGCCGTTGTCCCCCACCGTGACCACGAGTTCCTGCCCATCGCCCGTCTCGGCCCTCTGGCCGTCCAAGGTGACGGTTCCGGATTCTCCGTCCAACCCGTGCTCGACCGCGTTCGCGACGACTTCGTTGATGATCAGCGCCAAAGGAGTGGCCAATTCACTGGGGAGGTGCCCGAACTCCCCCGTCATCTCCGTCGAGACTGCCTGTCCGGGCGACGCGACCTCCGCCGCGAGGTGGAACTGCCGATTGATCAGATCGTCGAAATCGACGTTCTGAGTCAGTCCCTGGGACAGCGCCTCGTGCACCATGGCAATCGTGGCCACACGGCGCATCGCCTGTTCAAGCCCTTGCTTCCCCTCGGGTGAGGACATACGGCGTGCCTGAAGCCGCAGGAGCGCCGAGACGGTTTGCAGGTTGTTCTTGACCCTGTGGTGGATTTCGCGGATCGTCGCGTCCTTGGTCATGAGCTCGAGTTCCCGACGGCGCAGTTCGGTCACGTCACGACACAGGAGAAGAGCACCGAATCGCTCTTCGCCTCGACGAGTCTGACGCCTGAGAGGGACCGCCCTGAACGTGATGCTGACCTTTGTTGTACTGACCTCGCCCCTCCAGGGCATGCGACCCGTCAGAACCAGGGGCAGGGTCTCGTCCGCTTTTTCGGCCGCAGGAAGCAGATCCCTCGTGAGCTCGGCCAACAAATTTCCCGTGAGAGCGTCGGCAAACCCGAGCCGCCGATAGACCGACACCGCGTTGGGGGACGCGAAGGTGACTCGACCCTCCGCGTCCAACCGGATGACCCCATCGCTGACTCGAGGGTTCCCCCGGGATGCTTCATTGGATGAGCTGAAGTCCGGCCACGCGCCTCGAGCGACCATGCTGAGTATTTCGCGTGCGGTTTCCCGGAACACCGTGTCGAGCCGACCTTGCATGCGTCCCGACTGCTCACCGTGGTGCAGAGAGAGCAGAGCCACGGTGCGACCGTTGCGGACCAGCGGGTAGAGCACGACCCTCATGGTCGACTCCGCATTCCAGTCGACGCGGTCCAAAAACTGTGTGGCCTGGTCGAACCAACACGCGCGAGCGGCCGCCTCCACCTGCGTGCTCATCCGCAACCCGACCATGTCCCGATGGAACACGGTCTGCGTCGTCGATGGCCGGACGTGCGCCATACCGGAGAACCCCGCATCCGGGGCCGGGCCGCCTTGCCCCCGCCCGCTCCTCTCGCTCGACAGGAACTCTTCCGGGAACCAGAGGACCAGGTCCCCCTGCGCCAGATCCGCGATCATCTGCCAGTCACCCACCAAGAGGTGGAGCCATTCCGAATCCCCCGGGCCGAATTCGCCGGTCTTGAGCAGAGGTTCTGCGAGCGTCATGTCGTCCTCGGGATAGAAATCTGGCGGTCAGCCTCCATCTTAGGTCCCCAGCACCGCGCCTGTCCTCGCCCGTCCGGAGTCCGGCCGCCGGGCCGCCCCGCGACCGCAACCAGCAACTTGCCGGACGGCACGGCCCGAGATATACACGACCTCAGCAATGGACTCGGAACCACAGGACTTCTCATCGAAGGGATTTCGCTCATGGTCGCGCAACGCTTTCTCACGCTGGTCGACGTCGCCGAGATCCTGAACGTCTCGGTGTCCCAAACACGTGCCATGGTCCGTTCGGGCGAGCTGCCGGCCATCCAGGTAGGAGGCCGCGGACAATGGCGCGTCGAGCGTGCAGTTCTGGAGGAGTACATCGCCGAGGCCTACCGCCGGTCGGCTGCGGCCACGGGGTCGCAGGACCCCGACCAGGTCTGAACGCCGACCCGCCCGAGCGAACGACCCTGCCCGGTATGCCACGAGCAGCGAATCACCGCCCATTGTTGCGCATTCTGTATTGCGTGACACTCTGATTTTTCGGGCCTACTGGTTATCCACAGGTCTTTACGAGGGGCGAGACGGGCGGTAAATATAAAAGGCATCTACTCGCACCAAACGGCATCAAAGGACTTCCATGATGGCCACGAGCCCTCCACGGCGCCATGTCGAACCAAACCCTGTCCCACCATGCATGGCGAAAGATGCTTCGCGCGCTACGACGTCCCGCTGGTGCCGCTACACGCTTCCGGTCTTGAGTCTCGGCACACGGATACTCCTGCTCCCCGAACTGTACTGTGCCGCCATGACCAACGGCCGCCCCGGGCTCACCATACGTGTGGTGAGCCCGGACGCGTCCTCAGATACCTCTTGCGCGGCTGTCCCGAACGGATCGGGACGCCTTGAGCGTTCGCCCGCAGGGTGGGCCTCATCCATCTCCTGTCATCACGAAAGGATCTCCGATGAGTTCACGACCGGAACACCATGGACGACGGCGAATCACCAAAAGGGGCACCGTCCTGTCCATCGAAAGTCTGCGAGGTACGCCTCGTGCACATCCTGAGGGTCCGCCACCGTTCTACAAGTGGCGCAACCGCACCACGGACTACCGTGAAGAATTGCGCCGAGTTCACGCGATTGCTGGCGCCATGGGAGTCGCCATCATCGAGGTGGTCTCAGGCAAACGGTCCTCGAGCCAATTGAGTCGGTGGGTCCACCCGGACGTTCTTGACCGCATCGAGAGACGAGCTCACCTGGAGACCGCCGAGCATCCTGTCGTCTCCGAGCCTCCGTTCGGGGGCAGACGATTCGATCCGGAGAACCTGAGGCCGCGGAGAGTTCGGGCCATTCCGGTGGGGAATGACGAATACGAGGCCAGCGTGGTCGTGGACAATGGGGAAAGAAGCCGAGCCTTGGCCCTGCGCATCCACAAGCCCAAAGGCCAGTGACAGATCATTCAAGCGGAAATCGGGTAGGACGCATAAGGGCCGGGACCCGAATAATACAGGTCCCGGCCCTCATGGTCGGCCCGACGAACGATGGAATCGACTCGAGCCAGCTGCCTATTTGCGCTTTTTGCGGCCCTTCTTCTTGGCGCCGCCGCTACGCGGTGCTTCCGATGCGGGAGCATCGGTCTCCGAGGAGGACGCTCCGGCCTTCGAAGACTCGCCCTTCGAATCCTTCCCGGACGAATTCGTGCCCGCGCCGCTCTCCTCCGGGTTGGCCTCGACGTGTGATTCCTCCCCGCCGTCCTCGCTGGGTGCCGAGACACGGAGGAACTTGGGCTGCTGCGGAATGGTCAGAGCCTGAGAGGACATCTGGGTGCGCTGCTTGGTCAGGTCCAGGTTGAACAGGTACGCAACCGTTTCCTCACGGATCGCATCCATCATCGACTGGAACATGGCGTAGCCCTCGCGCTGGTATTCGATCAACGGATCGCGCTGGGCCATGGCCCGCAGACCAATGCCTTCCTTGAGATAATCCATCTCGTAGAGATGTTCGGGCCACTGACGACCGATCACGGACAGGACGACCCGGCGCTCAATGTTGCGCATCGCGTCGGAGCCGACCTCTTCCTCACGGGTCTCGTAGATGACCTTCGCATCGGAGAGGATCTCCTGGATGAGTTTCTCCTGGGTGATCTTCGAACGCCCGCCGACCGAGTCCTCGAGCTCCTTGATCGAAATGCACACGGGGTAGATGGTCTCCAAGGACTCCCACAGGCGTTCGAGGTCCCAGTCCTCGGCATGCCCCTGTTTCGTCTTGTCCTCGATCGCCGAGGTGAGGACCTCTTCGATGAACTTCTGGATCTGTTCCCGGATGTCATCGCCCTCAAGGATCTTGGCGCGATCCGAGTAGATGGCCTCGCGCTGACGGTTCAGAACATCGTCGTACTTGAGGATGTTCTTGCGCTGCTCGGCGTTTCTGGCCTCAACCTGGTTCTGGGCCGATGCAATCACTCGGGTGACAATACGATGCTCCAGAGCGGTGTCATCCGGTGCGCCGGCCATGAGACGCGCCGCGGCCGCACCGTTGAACAGACGCATGAGGTCGTCCGCCAAGGACAGGTAGAAGCGCGATTCGCCGGGATCTCCCTGACGGCCCGAACGCCCACGCAACTGATTGTCGATGCGGCGCGATTCGTGCCTTTCGGTTCCCAGCACGTACAGGCCGCCGAGCTCGGTGACCTCATCGTGCTCCTGCTTGGCCGCCTGTTCGCACTCGGCCAGGACCTCAGGCCACTTGGCCTCGTATTCCTCGGGTCGCTCCTGGGAGTCGTACCCAAGCTCCGTCATCCGGTCGACGGCGTCGAACTCGGCGTTGCCGCCGAGCATGATGTCCGTACCACGTCCGGCCATGTTCGTCGCCACGGTCACGGCGCCCTTGCGGCCCGCCTGGGCGACGATGGCAGCTTCTCTCGCGTGGTTCTTGGCGTTCAGAACATCGTGCGGAACGCCTTCCTTGACCAGCAGTTTGGACAAGTACTCGGATTTCTCGACGCTCGTGGTACCGACCAGAACCGGTTGGCCCTTTTCATGGCGCTTGGCAATGTCCTTGACCACAGCCGCAAACTTCGCGACCTCGTTCTTGTACACGAGGTCAGGCTGGTCCTTGCGGATCAGCGGCTTGTTGGGATCGATCACGGCGATGCCGAGCTCGTAGGTATTGACGAATTCCGCTGCCTCGGTCTCGGCCGTACCGGTCATGCCGGAGAGCTTGTCGTAGAGGCGGAAGTAGTTCTGAAGAGTCACGGTTGCCAGAGTCTGGTTCTCGGCCTTGACCTCGACCTGTTCCTTGGCCTCGATCGACTGGTGTACGCCTTCGTTGTACCGGCGGCCGGGAAGAATACGCCCGGTGTGCTCATCCACGATCAGGACTTCGCCCTTGAGGACGACGTAATCCTTGTTGTTGATGAACAGTTCCTTGGCCTTGATGGCGTTGTTCAGGAAGCCGATCAGGGGCGTGTTCTCGGATTCGTAGAGGTTGTCGATTCCCAAGTGGTCCTCGACCTTCTCGATGCCGCTCTCGAGCACGCCGACGGTCTTCTTCTTTTCGTCGACCTCATAGTCCTGGTCCTTCACGAGTGTCTTGGCCACGCGGGCAAACTCGTTGTACCAACGGTTGGCCTCTCCCGAGGACGGACCGGAGATGATCAACGGAGTACGTGCTTCGTCGATCAGAATCGAATCGACCTCATCGACGATGGCGAAACTGTGGCCCCGCTGGACGCGTTCGTCCACGGTCCAGGCCATGTTGTCGCGGAGGTAGTCGAAACCGAATTCGTTGTTCGTGCCGTACGTAATGTCCGCCTCATACTGTTTGCGGCGGACCTCGGGGGTCTGCTGGGCCAGGATGACGCCCGTTTCCAAGCCCAGGAACCGGTAGACACGGCCCATCAGATTGGCCTGGTATTCGGCAAGGTAGTCGTTGACCGTCACGACGTGGACGCCCTTGCCGGTCAGGGCGTTCAGATATGCGGGGGCGGTGGCCACGAGCGTCTTGCCCTCACCGGTCTTCATCTCGGCGATATTGCCCAGGTGCAACGCGGCGCCACCCATCAGCTGAACATCGTAGTGACGCTGTCCCAGCGTCCTGCTCGCCGCCTCGCGGACCACCGCGAAGGCTTCGGGAAGCAGAACGTCGAGAGATTCGCCGTCTTCGATACGCTTCTTGAAGGAGTCCGTTTCCGCGCGCAACTCCGCGTCCGTGTACTCCTTGAAATCCTCTTCCAACGAGTTGATGGCATCGGCATAGACTCTCAATTTCTTGAGCAGTCTTTTGTCCCCTGTGCGGAGAACCTTTTCCAAGAAGGATGCCACGTGCACTTACTCCTAGTAGCTGATGAGATTCCGAGTTCGGCGGCCGCATCCGCGGCTCGCCCGAGGGCAACCGGAGGATCGACCTCGACAGCCCAGTCTACGCAAGTGTAAACATGCCGGCTGGGTTTTGCCTCAGAAGAGAACAAATTTGTGGACCGCAGACGAATCGCCCGGGCCGTGGGCCCGGGCGAAGCGTCTCCGGTGATGAGATAAGGAATTATCCCTCGGGAACCGACTTGTAGAGTCGCGTCTCATTGAGGCCTTCGGGAGGGGCGTCGTCGCCCAGGACGATCACTCCGTACGTCCACCCCTTGCGACGGTACACGGCGGCAGGCTGGTCCAATTCGGCGTCGACGAACAGGTAGAAGTCGTGCCCCACGAGCTCCATCCTGTCCACCGCCTGGTCAACGGTGATTTTTTCTGTGGGAAATGTCTTGCGACGGATTTCAACCGGCGGAACATCGTCAGTCAGCGGGTACTCCGCATCGAACGCATCGCTCTCTCCGGTGTCCGAGTTCTTCTCGAGGACAATTTCCTCGATCGGGACCTCTCCCCCGGACGACCCGTCGATCACGGGAATGGACCCCGTGGCCTCGGAAACGGAGACCGGACGGTGGTGGCCGCGGTGGATCTTCCTGCGGTCTCGGGCCCTGCGAAGCCTCTCCAACAACTTCGAGTAGGCGTCCTCGAAAACAGCGAACTTGTCCGAGCCCTGGGCTTCGGCGCGAAGGACCGGCCCCTTTCCCTGGACCGTGATCTCAACCGTCATGGCTTGGGGACCGTTCCCCACTTTGCTGACCTTGATGTCAATGACGTCCACACGCTCGTTGAGCTTCTCGAACTTCTCGACCTTTTCCTCTGCATACTCCCGAAAACGATCCGGAACCTTGACGTTGCGTCCGTATACGTTGAGTTCCACGATGGCCTCCCGTGGTTGGGCGAGGTGAGGTCTCGCCGGCCTGCGAGCCGTGCTCGGGGGTCCTCGAGCCTCACGGGGAGAGGATCTGACCGTCTCCTTGACTCAACGTTAATCGACCGACGATCTTTCGTCACCCATCCGTAGGAAGTGACTCGCTGAACACCGAGCAATTCTTCCCAGGGAGGCGAACACTCGCGAGCACGACGGCTCCGACCACTCGGCCACCGGCGTCTTCGACCGCTCGCACCGATTCCCGCAATGTCGACCCGGTCGTCGCCACGTCGTCGACAAGGACGCACGGCAGATTGTCCAAGTTCGGGCGCAAGCCCATCACCCCCGCCAGGCCGGGCATGCCGATCGTCATGGACGACGCCGCTCTGGCCGAGCGCTGACGTGCGTTCAGTCCCTTCTGGCCCACTGCCCGGCGAACTCGTGAGTCGAGGACAGAGCGCATCGGACGACGCCGAGCCATCAGGACCGGAGCCACCTGCAGGCGTGCGTTGCGCGGTACCGCCCCGAGGCCCGACCTCGGGGCCGTCGCTCGGCGGGCCAGGACCTCACTGGGCACAAATCCGCGCCGTCGGAAGGCTCGTGCCGAGGAGGGCACCGGAATGATCACGGGCGCGTGCCCGCCCCGAGACCGTGAGGGCTGCATTTCTTGTCCCTCGACGTCCCGAAGCAAGGCAGCCAGACCCCGGCCCAGCGCACGCCCCAGAACCGGCGTGGTGTCCAGCCGGCCTCCGTTCTTGAAGGCCAGAATCAGTTGGGCAAATTCGTGGCGGTAGGGACCAGAGGCGATACAGACCCGGTCGGACGGCCAGTGCGGAAGCACCGGAGCCACGTTGACGGGGTAAGCCGACCATCGGTGCACGAGCGCCCTGCACACGCGGCAGACGGGGCCCCGGCCGCTCGCGCACACGGCGCAGGGCTGCGGAATGACCACCTCGACGGCGTCCGCCAGCGTGCCGGCGACCGCCGAGGCGGCGGCGTCGTAGGTCCGTCTGTCGCGCCACGTTCCCATCCCGCACCCCCGATCCATCGATGGATTGCCGCCATTATGGCCTACTACGTGGTGCTGTGGTCAGAGATCGGCCCATTGTGGACGACCCGTTCACTCCGCGTAGGACAGGTCGCGGACCTTGGTGTCCACGCGCGTCCAGGATGTTCCCGTCAGAATGTATGTGTCCCCGCCGGTCTGCGCGTAGACGGATTCTCGCCCGTTGCCACCGGTGATGTGCTCGATGTCCGACAGGCCGTTGACGTCGTGGGTGTCCCCCGAGAGAGACACGGTCTGCACGCTGCCGTCCTGCGTATTTGCCGTCACGACCTCGGTGTCGGAGATCCATGCGGCCTGAGTGGCGTTATGAGTCGTCCCCACGCGCAACGGCTCCCCCAGACTTTCGGGAGCACCCTGGTCGTCCCGTTTGATGCCGCTGATCCACACGCGTGAATCGTTGCCCTCGCCCGTGACGATCAGGGCTCTGGAAGCATCGCGGGAGACCTTGAAGGACTGGATGTGCTGGCCCTTGAGCCAGTCGGCACCGACGGTCTGCGGGTCCTGGCTGTCGCCGCGCGTGTTCCATGCGTACACGGAGCCTTCGGAGCCACCGGCCCACACCCACTTGTTGGCATCGATGCTCGGGGCAGTGATGTTTTCGTCCATATCGGCGTCCATGGACTTGCCGTTGGTCGACCGGACGCCAAGGTGGTTGCGGTCCGAATTCGTGTACGCGTACAGCCGGCGGTCCGTGTCCATGGTCGGCATGCTGGGCTCGACGTCGTTGGACCCCAGTCCCGAGACCTTGCGGGACTGCCCATCGGCGTACGTCACGAGTTGCCCGTCCAGGACCCCGACTTGGGGGCTGGGAACCTGGGGGTTGACGGAGGCGGGCCGGTAGTCGGCCACCTTCCCCGTTTCCACGGCTTTGTCGTCGACCGACAATCGCACGCTGTCGACCGAGCTCGTGCTCTTCAGCGTCTGCTCGAGTTGGGTGTTCATCCTTTCGAGCGTCAGCTGGTTCGCGTCGGTGACCCCTTCACCGGACAGGCCCACCTCGGCCGAGGAGTTGCTGACCGGAACCGATTGCCTCATCAGGTTCGTCCCCGCCGGTATCGCCGAGACGACTGAGCCTTCCAGGTACGGCGCCGGGCCCTGGAGCAGAACGCGCACAACCGACGTCGCCGCTGTCGAACGATTGGCGAACCAGCGGATGTCCGGCACGGCGTAGCTGAACGTCGGATCGTAGAAGTACAGCGTGAACGAGCGGAACAGCTGCTCGAATTCCTGCCGCGAGACAATGGTTCCGTTCGGAATCTCCGAAATGCGCCACTGCCCGTTGACCTGCTGGAACTTCGCGGTGATCTTCTGTTTGTCGGGGTTCCTGTACGACGTCGCGATGCCCCTCCCGTCGATCGACGTCGACACGTTGACCTCCGCCGTGGCCGGCTGGTTGCCGTCCTTGGCGTCGATCGAGACGTCATTGCTTCGCACGAGCGTCCGGTCCTCGGGCTTCCATGTCCCGGCAAGCTCCGTGGTGAGATACTCGCGGGCCACGGAGTAGTCGTTCTCGACCCCGGTTCCGGCTTGGAGGAAGCCGCTGAGAATCTCGTTCGGTGAGGCACCCTTCTCCGGTCCCGAAGGGTTGAACGCGGGGGCCGTGGACGAGGCCTGGGAGTCGGGTTCGTTGTAGTGGTAGACCGGGCCGCTCGTTGGGATGCGTCCGCACCCGACGACCAGCAGTCCGACGGCGGTCGCGCACGCGACGGCGCGTACGGCCGACGACCGACGCCGCCGGGGAGCCTGAGGTCTGTTTCCGCTCTTCATTCGGTGTCCTCCTGCGAGCCTTCGGAGTCCTGAACCTCCGCGCCGCGGTCCTCGACCTCGGGAAGTGAAGCGGGCGTGTCAGGCACGCCTTCCGGCGGGAGACCCAGCGGCGAGTCACCGGCCGGACGCCCTCCTCGTTTGGGCAGGGTGAGCCGGAAGCACGCGCCGTGCTCGAGCTGTCCCCACGCTTCCAGCCGCCCTTGGTGGAGTCGTGTGTCCTCCGCGGCGATGGACAGGCCCAGGCCGGTTCCTCCCAAAGTCCTCTTGCGGGAGGGATCCGCGCGCCAGAACCTGTTGAACACTTCCCGGGTCTGCTCGGGAGTCATGCCCACGCCGTGGTCCCGAACAGCCACGGCGGCGTCGAGCTCGTTGGAGGCGATGTAGACGTCGATCTGCCGCCCCTCCGAGTGCTCGATTGCGTTGACGAGCAAATTTCTCACGACGCGCTCGATGCGCCGCGGGTCCATCTCCACGGAGCACCGTTCCTCGGTCCCGTGGAGCCGCACGTCCAATCTCTGTTTGTCCAGGTGGGGCCGGACGGACTCCACGGTGTCCTCGACCAGATCCGCTAGGTCCACGGTGCTCGAGTCCAAGGTGGCCGAGCCTGCGTCGAAACGGGAAATCTCCAACAGGTCGGACAGCAACGACTCGAAGCGATCGACCTGGTGGTACAGCAATTCCGTGGATCTTTGGAAGGAGGGGTCCATCTCCTCCCGACCCCCGTACAGCAGTTCCGCAGCCATCTTGACCGTGGTCAGAGGGGTGCGCAGCTCGTGAGAGACGTCCGAGACGAATCTTTGCTGCATCTTGGACAGAGTCTCGAGCTGAATGATCTGGTCCTGGAGGCTGTCGGCCATGTGGTTGAAGGAATTTCCCAGCACCGCGGCCTCGTTCTCGCCTCTCACCGCGACGCGTTCGTTGAGGTCCCCACGGGACAGACGCTCCGCCGAGCGCGCGGTCTGGGAAATGGGCCGGATCACGGAGCGCGTCACCCACCAGACGATCGTCGCAACGAAGATCAGAAGAATCGCGAACCCCGCCACGATCACCAGCTGGATGTAGTCCAGAGTCTTCTGGGAGGACGACAGATCGTAGACGAGGTAGAGCGCGTAGTCATTGCCCTGGTTCAGGTGCACCTTGGTCCCCACGAAGAGGACCGGGATTTCCGCCCCGTCTCCGTTCGCCTGGACCTTGGACGACTGCCAGAAGACACCATTCTGCGCCGCAACCTGTTTCTGCAGGTCCTGGGGCACGGACGACGACGTCATCCAGTCGTTCTGGCTCAGCGGCCCGACATATCCCTGGCCCTGGTGGTAGTCGACGGGGATGAGTATCCATTGACGTTTCGCGTCAGCACCGTGGTTCTCCAGGATCGTGAGCGTCTCGCGCATGAGCGACTGGACCTCGTTCTGGTCCGAGGCCACCGCGTTGTCAAAGATTTTCTGGACGTCGGAGAAACCGCTCGACGACTCCTCCAGAGCCTGTTCCTGGCGTTCTTTGAACAGGCTGTTGGCGATCTGGGTCGAAAGGAAGTTGCCGGCAAAGATGAACGCCACCAGAGCAAGAGAGGTCGCGACGATCACGGCGGAGAACTGGAGAGACTCCCGCCGCCGTCTGCGAATTCCTCGGAAGAACGCCGGAACAGCGCCCAGTAGGCGCCGTCCTGCGCTGCGTGGTGTGTGCTTTGCCATGTCCTCTTATCGACGCACCTGGCTGGCGTTCGCCTTGTACCCCACCCCGCGGACGGTCTGAATGAGATCCGGCTTCTCGGGGTCCTTTTCAATCTTTGCCCGAAGCCTCTGAACGTGCACGTTCACGAGTCTGCGGTCGGCGTCGGAATCGTAACCCCAGATCCGGTCCAGGAGAAGGTCACGCGAGAGCACCTGTCCCGGTTCCTGGGCGAGGTTGACCAGGAGGTCGTATTCGAGCGGCGTCAAACGCACCGTGTCCTCACCGCGCGTGACGGCGCGGCCCGCGAGGTCGATGCTCAGGTCACCGATATCGATGCGTTCGCTGGATCGGGTTTCCCCCGTCCGCAAACGGGTCCGGATGCGGGCCAGAAGCTCTGCCGGCTTGAACGGTTTGGCGATGTAGTCGTCGGCACCGGCCTCGAGCCCGCGGACGACGTCTTCCGTATCGGATTTGGCGGTCAGCATGATGACCGGAACATCGGAGGTTTCACGGATGCGTTCGCACACCTGGATGCCGCTCATCCCCGGCAACATCAGATCCAGCAGAATGAGGTCCGGATCGTAGCTCTCGAAAGCGCTGACGGCGCGGTCTCCGGCGTCGCAGAAGGTGGGTTCGTAACCCTCGTTGGTCAGAACGATGCCGACCATCTCGGACAGGGCTTCGTCATCGTCCACTACCAGAATTCGCGCCTTCACTCGCGCTCCTCTCACGATCTCCTGAGGCTGCCCGCGTCGGGTGCAACACACAAGGTTGGGGTCGACATGCTGTTCTCTTCAACATTACGCGACGAAACAGGCCGACGCTCCGACAGCCGCGCGGCCGCACCGGGCCGATCCGCGGTCGGGGCACGTGGTCTCATTCACGTGACAGGTCGAGCAATCCTTCGGTAACCGTCGCGCTCCGGCGGTGGACTTCGGTTCCCCTGAGGGGAGACAGGCCCGCGAGATCGTCGGCTTCCTCGATGGTGACGGCAGACAGCTCCTTCGCCCCCAACCCGAGATCCCGCCACGTTCGCCAGAAGGATCGGACGGTATCGACCGTGCGGTCCTCGTCCCCGACGTCGGTGATGCCGAGCCACGCTTCCTGTCCCCGGTCCACCACGCCGGCGATGCCTTCCCATTCGGCGCTGCCCCGGCCGAGTGGCCTCGCGGCCACGCCGTGAAAGTGTTGCCCGAATTCCGGGTCCGGGAGGGGACCGTCGACGTCGAGCACCGCGTCGATTCCGAGCCTGTCGCATGCCGCGGCGAGGTCGGAAAGAAACCTGTCGGCCTCGGCCCGCGGTACGGCGCGCAGGGTGCGGTATCCGCTCGACGTGGGGATCCGTCCGGCCAGCGCGCGTTCCAGGTGCGGCTCGAGCCACCTGATCACCAGCGATTCGTCCTCGACGGCGGTCCTCAGCGCCTCGGACAGTGCGGCGACTCCTTCGGTCAAGGACTCGGCAAGTTCCCGCCGGGCCCCGTGGTCGCTGAGAACCGCTTCGCCGTTGCTCAGACCGAGATCCGCGGCCAGGCTCACCGGCCCGGTGAGCGATACTACGGTCGACCCCTGGTGGCCGCTGCCTTCCCCGCCGATCACGTCGGCGAGTACGTTGATATCGCTCCGGAATCGGGAGGACGCGGCCACGGACTCGTGGCTCGGGCGCGAGGTCAGACGCCAGCCGAAGGGCTGCCCGTCCGCGAACAGTTCCGCAAGGCATGACACGGTACGAGCCGTGCGAGTTGCCGCGAATCCCCGCTCTGACAGCTCCGGAAACGGCGCCCGGTGCGGAGAGCCCAGTTCACCCCGTGCCGCGACCACGGCCTCATGAAAATCGGTTCCCGCGAGGCGGCCTCGCGAGGAAGCGACGATTCGACGCGCAGACGGCGTCGGATCAGTCCGTCCGGGCATCGCGTTCACTCGTTGCCACCCGTGGCCTCGCGATCACGGTTGTGGTCCTCGGCAATGCGCTCGTGGTGCCGAATGACCTCACTGATGATGAAATTGAGGAATTTTTCCGCGAACTCCGGATCGAGCCGAGCGCTTTCGGCAAGCCGTCTCAGCCGATCGATCTGGGCCGCTTCCCGATGGGGATCACCTGGTGGCAATTGGTACTGGGCCTTGAGCAACCCAACCCGTTGGGTCGCCTGGAATCGCTCCGCGAGCATGTGGACCAACGCCGCGTCAATATTGTCGATGGTGCCGCGCATCCTCAACAATTCTTCGAAAACGGCCGGGTCGACGTCGTTCAAAGAACTGGCGCGGGCGTCGAAGGGTTCGCTGGGCTCAGAGTTCTGCGTCATAGTCAGACAGTCTACGGATGGTCAGGGGCCGACCGCATACCGGCCGTGCGGTCGGCGGACCAGGACCGGAACTGCCCGCCTAGTGTCCCGCGATGTCGGGCCGGGAGAGCGAGTAGGCACGGTTGATCGTCGCCTGCCCCAGAACGCGAGTCCCCTGGTAGATCACGACCGTCTGCCCGGGCGCTACCCCGCGCAAGGGTTCTTCGAGCCTGACGACCAGCTCCCTGGAGGGCTCACCATCGACGTCCCCGATTTCCAGGTGTGCCACGGCGGGAACGGGATCGGCATGCGCCCTGACCTGGGCGAGGATGTCGAAGGATTCCGACGTCGCGCCGGGCTGGTCCGTCCCGGCGTCGAACCGCTGCGCCTCGGGCACCGGAAGGCCGGCCCAGGTTTCCCGGATTCCGCGGATCTCGTCGACGGCCAGCATTTCCTTGGACCCGACGACGACCTCATTGGTCTTCGGTCGGATTTCGAGGACGAATCGCGGCTTGCCGTCAGATGCGGGCCGTCCGATCGACAGCCCCTTGCGCTGACCCACGGTGAAGGCCCGGGCACCCCGGTGGGTTCCAAGGACCTCGCCGGAGGTGTCCTTGATCTCGCCTTCTTCCAGGTCGATGCGCTCTTCGAGCCACCCACGGGTGTCGCCGTCGGGGATGAAGCAGATGTCATGCGAATCAGGCTTTTTCGCGATCGAGAAACCGCGTTCCTCCGCTTCGGCCCTGACTTCGGCCTTGGTGGGCGTCTCGGCCAGGGGGAACATCGAGTGCTTGAGCTGCTCGTGCGTCAGCACACCCAACACGTAGGACTGGTCCTTCGCCCAGTCCGCGGCGCGATGGAGTTCCACGTTTCCGTCCGGATCCTCGACCAATTTCGCGTAGTGACCCGTGCACACGGCGTCGAACCCGAGAGCCACGGCCTTTTCCAGGAGGGCGGAGAACTTGATCTTCTCGTTGCAGCGCATGCAGGGATTGGGCGTCCTGCCCTGCGCGTACTCGTCGATGAAATTGTCGACGACGTCTTCCTTGAACCGATCGGAGAAGTCCCAGACATAGAATGGGATGCCCAGCTTGTCGCACACGCGGCGGGCGTCCATCGAGTCTTCGATCGTGCAACATCCGCGGGATCCGGTGCGAAGCGTTCCTGGCATGCGGGACAGGGCGAGATGGACGCCGACGACGTCGTGTCCCGCATCGACGGCCCGCGCCGCCGCAACTGCGGAGTCGACTCCTCCGCTCATTGCTGCCAATACCCTCATGCGCTCTCTTCCTGCCTCAGTCCGGTCACAAGCTTCGCCACGGTACAACGTTCTCGTTCCGCGTGCTATTCCTTCGATCACGTGAGAAGGTGTGCGGCTTCTCCGTGCGGCGGCCTGGTTCCGTCTCAGCTCCAGGGGCCGACCGGGGCATGGTCGGCCATGCCGGCCTTGGAGGCTTGCTCGTAGGCTGTCGGCAGGGCATTCAGGAGGGCGTCGACGTCGGCCTCCGTGGTGGCCGCCCCGACCGTGAATCTCTGGGCGCCACGAGCCGTCACTTCGTCGACCCCCATGGCCAGCAGGACCTCGGAGGGACGAGGGACCCCGGCGTTGCACGCCGAACCCGTGGAGGAGAGAACGCCGTTCATGTCCAGCAGGAAGAGCAAGGAATCGCCCTCGCACCCCGGGAAAGTGAAGTGCGCATTGCCGGGAAGTCGGCTCCCCGGAGACAAATCGGTGGGACCGCGCAGAACCGCTTCGGGTATTCGTGACTGAACCCCTTCGACCAGACGATCGCGAAGTCTCCGGATCCGGTCTGATTCTTCGTCCAGCCGATCATGGGCCTGTTCCGCGGCGATACCGAACCCGACGATCGCGGGCGAGTCGATCGTTCCGGAACGCACATCACGCTCCTGCCCGCCCCCGTGGATGACCGGAGCCAACGGGGTATCACGGCGCGCGACCAGAGCGCCGATGCCCATGGGTGCGCCGATCTTGTGGCCCGAGATGGCCATGCTGGCGCACCCGAGGGCCGAGAAGTCCACCGGCACGGCCCCGAAGGCTTGGACCGCATCGGTGTGGAAGGGGACCTCCGCACGGGCACACGCAGAGGCAAGCTCTGCGACCGGTTGGATGGTACCGACCTCATTGTTCGCCGTCATGACGGTCACGAACGCCACGTCATCGGCTCCGCAGCTCAGCCGTTGTTCGAGATCCTGTGGGTCCACTCGTCCCTCGGAGTCCACCTCGAGCCATTCGACGCGTGCGCCCTGATGAGCCTCGAGCCAGAGCACCGCGTCCTTGACGGCGTGGTGTTCCACGGTGCTCAAGAAGATGCGGTTGCGATCGGGACGGTTCTCGCGCCTCTTCCAGTACATGCCCTTGACCGCGAGGTTGTCTGCTTCCGTGCCTCCGGAGGTGAAAATGACCTCCGCCGGGTCCGCTCCGACCGACCGGGCGATTCGTTCCCGCCCGGTTTCCACGGCCATGCGAGCGCGCCGCCCGGCGGCGTGCAAGGACGAAGCATTGCCACCGATTCGCATCTGTTCGACCATGCCCTGCAACGCATCTTCGTTGACGGGTGCCGTGGCCGCGTTGTCGAGATAGATGCCCTGCACTGCGGTTGCTCCTTCGGTCGTGGCCTGGAAGGTGTTCACAGCGGTTACCGAACCGCCGCCCGCCCCCATTCTAGGGACCCCGCCTCGGGTTCGGGCCGCAGAGCTCCAGGGGGCACGGCTAGACTTGGTCGACGTGTTCAATATCCTCTTCTACACCCCCGAAATACCAGGCAACACCGGGAATGCCATTCGCCTCGCGGCGGTCACGGGGGCCCACCTCCACCTGGTCGAGCCTCTCGGATTCAACTTCTCGGACGCACACCTGCGGCGGGCCGGCCTCGACTACCACGATTTGGCGGCCATGACGGTTCACCCTGACCTGGATGCCGCGTGGGGCGCGCTGGACGGGTCACGCATGATCGCCTTCAGCACGCGAGGCACCAAGAACTTCGCCGATGTCCGCTATGCGGAAGGCGACACCTTGATGTTCGGTCCCGAATCGGTGGGGCTGCCCGACGAGGTTCAGGACAGCCCCCGTATCGATGAGCTCGTTCGCATTCCGATGCTCCCCGGACGACGTTCCCTGAACCTGGCAAACTCCGCTTCGATCGCGGTCTACGAGGCGTGGCGTCAGAACGGATACGGCGGCGTTCTGTAGCCGCGGCTCCGCCCGGGTCTCGTCCGGGTCTCGTCCGGGTCCTATTGGCCGGACTCGGCGGCGTCCCCCAGGGTCACCTCGCCGTCCGTGGACTGCCCATTGCGCGAGTAGCTGATATCCACCTTCTTGCCCGCGGAGGCCTCGCGCACCGCCGCCGTCAAGGATTCGGCATCCGAGACAGCGTGGCCGTCCAATTTGTTGACGACGTCGCCCGCCTTCAGCCCCGCCTTGTCTGCCGGCGACCCCGAGACCACGTTCTTGATCACGGCTCCGTTGGTGAAGGAGCTTTCGGAGGTATTTCCTTCCGACGCGGGGCTGGATGACACGCTGGCTCCAAGGTAGCCGTGGGAGGCCTGGCCGTGATCGATGATCTCCTGGCCCACCCTATTGGCGTAGTTGATCGGAACCGAGAATCCCACGCCGATGTTGCCCGATGCGCCTTGTTCGGAGCTGCTCCCGCTGGATTGTCCCGCGGAGGCAATGGCGACGTTGATGCCGATCACCTCGCCCTTCGAGTTGACCAGGGGCCCACCCGAGTTGCCGGGGTTGATCGCAGCGTCGGTCTGCATAACGTTCAGGGCAATGGTCTTGTCGGACTGGCTCTTCTTGGTTCCTCCGTCCTTGTCGGGGAACTGGAATCGGAACGGCGAGGAGCTGCCCCCGGAATCGTCCTGATTCGCATCCGATTCGTTGGGCGCGGCCGATGAGGCGACGGAGATCGTGCGCGACAGGTTCGAGACGATTCCGTCCGTCACCGTGCCGTCGAGACCGAGCGGGGCGCCGATGGCCACGGCAATGTCCCCGACGTTGAGTTTGCTCGAGTCGGCCATCGAGGCCGGAGTCAGGTCGGTCCCCTGCGGATCGATCTTGATGACGGCCAGATCGGACGTTGGGTCCGTACCCGTGACCGTCGCTTTCTTGACCGTTCCGTTGGACAGCTTGACCTGGATCGATGCGTTGCTCGTGGTCCCGTCCAGGGTCACCACGTGGGTGTTGGTCAGGATGTGGCCCTGGTCGTCCAGAACGACGCCGGAGCCCGATCCACTCTGGGAGCTTCCGGAAACAGAGATGGTCGCGACGGAGGGTGACGCCTTCTGGGCCGAGGCCGAGACGGCGTTGACGGAGTCCTGGTTGTTGACGATGGTCGTCTTCGACGAGGAGGAATTCGATCCAGATGCAGATTGGTGGTCGAGCAGGGCACCGGCCCCGACTGCGGTTCCGCCGCCGACCAGTGCGGCCAGGACCATGCCGCCGATCAGCGTCCCGGTCCCGAAACGACGAGCCCCGCGCCCTTCTCCCGCGTTCTCGGCGTAATAGTTCTGATCGGGATAGGCACCACCCGCGTAGAACTGGCCGTACGGGCTCGAGCCGTACTGGTACCCCGAGTCCTCGCCTCCCGGTTGGCCTGCGCCATCGAACTGGGGCCCGCCCTGGTTCCGTTGCCTCGACTCGTGGCCGGGTTCGTGCTGGTTCCCCGTCGTCCAGGCCCCGGAGCCCGGGATCGGACGAGTGGACGTGTTCTCCCCCATCCCGCGCCCGGTGTCCGAGAATTCTCCCTGGCTCCCGTCCTGCGCGGAAGGCTGGTGGTCGGCACCGCCGTCGGCCCTCCGGCCAGGGTTCTCGCCGTACTCATCGGGGTTCTGGGACATGTCATGCCTTTCATCTCAACGATCGGAGCGCGAACCGGCCGCGCTGCACTCTCTGGTGCGGGAAGTGAAGATCTTCCTCGACTATGGCCCATCGGACTGAGGCCAACTTGTGCGAATTCTGGATGTTCCCTGAAACGCGAAGGAGGGCGATTGCCAGCACGCTCTGGGCGAAGAAACTGTGGATACTCAGTCTGCCCGGGCGGGCCTTCACCTAGACTGGTTCCCAAGAACCGACAGGACCGACCCAGCGAGGTTCCCCATGAATCCGGCCATCCATCCGTTCCTCACGGCCGCATCCACCCTCGTGGCACTGCCGCCAGAAGGCTGGGGTGTCGATGCGACCACGGTGGCGGGGAAACCTGCGGCCGCTGGCGTCGGCAGCGCGTTCGGAGCTGGAGCCGGTGTCGTCTTTGCTCTGGTGATCATCGGGGCTGCGGCATGGTGGTTCCTCTCATCGAGGAACCGGAAGAAGACGCAGCGCGAACGGTACGATTCCGTGCAATCCCGGTATGGGACCGCGGCTCCCCGTCAGACGGAAGAGATCGCTCGCTTGAGGTCACGGGCCGGCAGTCTGCTCGTGGAAACAGACGATGTCATCGCCCGGAGCGAGCAGGAGATTGCCTTCGCCGAGGCCCAATTCGGTGAGGATCAGATCCGTCCCTTCCAGACGGCCGTCGAACAGGCCAAAGGGCACATGCGCCGGAGTTTCCAGCTCCAGAAGCAACTTGACGACGAAATACCCGATTCCGAAGAGGACCAGCGTGCCTGGCTCGAAGAGATCGTCCACGGTTGCGAGGACGCCCAAGAATCCCTCAAGAAGCATGAACAGAATTTCGCCGACTTGAGGCAGCTCGAGCGCAATGCTCCCGATGCGCTCGAATCCCTGCATCGAGAGATTCGGACCTGGCGGGACAAAATTCCCGACGCGGAAAGCCGTCACGCCGAATTGATGACCGCGTACTCCCCCGAGGCGACTGCGTCCGTCGCCGACAATCCCCCCTCAGGCCACCGATCGTCTGGACTTTGCCGAGCATGCCGCAACGCGGGCACAGGACTTGCTGAATGAAGGAAATACCTCGGAAGCGGTGGTCAGCATACGATCGGGCGAAGAGGCCGTTGGCCAGGCACGAACACTGGTGGAATCCATTGACCACGCCCGAAGGGACCTCGACCACGCGGATTCGGCCCTGCGCAAGGCAGTCGACCGAGCGACCTCGGATCTCGCAGAGGCTCGTTCTCTCATGGAACGAGGGACCTTCGCCGACCTGACGGGCCCGGCCGCGAACGTAGAGACCGTTGTCGCCGATATCGAGAAACAGCGCACCCAGGGACCGATCGATCCGCTGACGCTCTCCAGCCGCTTGGCCGAATCGAGGAAAGAGCTCGATCGGGGTCTGGAGAGCGTGCGGAACCAGAACGAACGCGACCGAGCGGCCAGGGAGACACTGGCCCACACCATGGTGTCCGCACAAGCACGCCTGACCTCGGCCTCGGACTATGTCAGGGCCCGCCGTGGTGGAATCCAGGCGGAGGCCAGAACGCGGTTGGGCGAGGCCGAGAGAAATCTCGAAGAGGCGGAGAGCTTGCGCCTGTCGGATCCTTCGGGCGCTCTGAACCGGGCGAACCAAGCCATCCGATTGGCGGAGGACGCCCAGCGGATGGCTTCCGGCGACGTCGACGACTTCGCTCGCCGCGGGCACGGCCCGGAGCACTGGAACGGATCGGCCGCTCTGGGCGGCATCTTGTTCGGGTCCGGGTACGGAAGGCCCGGCAGAACCGGCGGAATCGGCGGCCCAGGGATCGGCGGCCCAGGGATGGGCGGCCCAGGGATGGGCGGCCCCGGATTCGGAGGAGGTTTCACCGGCCAGGGCCTGTAATACCCCTTCCTCGAAACCGTCCAGTCCGCAGCCTCACCACTGTCCCAGTACCAGACCAACGACCCACGGAACGCGAGGCGTCCTTTCGCCTCCACACCCAGAAAAGAGGAAAGCAATGACCAAGCAATCAATCTTCGGTCGCGTGGCCCAACTGGTGAAGGCCAACATCAATGCGCTGATCGACTCTGCCGAGGATCCTCAGAAGATGCTCGACCAGATGGTGCGCGACTACAAGAACAACATCGTCGAGGCCGAACAGGCGGTCGCCCAGACCATCGGCAACCTGCGCATGCTGGAAGAGGACCACGCCGAAGACGTCAAGGAAGCCAAGGAGTGGGGCCAGAAGGCCGCGGCCGCGTCCTCGACCGCCGACCGCTACCGTGCCGACGGCGATACGGCGGGTGCGGACAAATTCGACAATCTGGCCAAGGTTGCGTTGCAACGCCAGATGACTTCCGAGAAGGAAGCGAAGGGCGCCGAACCGCACATCGCCGCTCAAACGGAGACGGTCGAAAAGCTCAAGGACGGTCTGAACAAGATGCGATCCAAGCTCGACGAACTGTCGAGAAAGCGGGACGAGCTCAACGCGCGTCAGAAGTCGGCACAAGCCCAGAGCCAGGTCAACGATTCCCTGCGCGCCTTCGACATGATGGACTCCACGAGTGAAGTCAGCCGTTTCGAGGACAAGGTTCGCCGCGAGGAAGCTCGAGTGCGTGGCCAGGAGGAACTGGCCTCTTCCTCCTTGGATGCCCAGTTCGAATCCTTGGACGACTTGTCGCAACAGTCCGAGGTCGAGGCGCGGCTCGCGGCGCTGAAGAACAAGGGCAACTGACCCAGCCACCGCCCGCTTATTCTGGACCGTGTGCGTCGGGAGCCGAGCGCTCCCGACGCCGTGCCAGCCACTCGCCCCATGCCCGTGCAGGAGGAACACGTGAATACCGACGCCGCCGTAGAGCTGGACGCCTACCAACCTGTCTGCGGGTTGTTCTCCGCACTGTCCTCCCCCGCCAGGGCGGCCACGATTCACCTCCTGAGCGAAGGTGAGAAGACCGTCGGCGAACTCGTGGACCTGTTGGACATCTCCCAGCCCCTGATGTCCCAGCATCTCCGGAGCCTCCGCGAGGCCCACCTGGTCAAGGGGCGCCGATCCGGACGCTCGATCTATTACAGCCTGGCGGACGAGCACGTGGCACACGTCTTCCTCGACGCCCTCAACCACAGCCGCCACGTCGAGGACTAGTTCCCCGGCCCGACGGAGCACGTCGCGTCCCGCCTGGGGTCATTGCACGCTCAGACGGCCTGTCAGGCGGGGCCCGAGCGCCGACGGCGTCCATTCGTCGGCGCTGGTGTTCTGCTCGGCCGAGCGGTCCCGGCTATTCGCCCAAGCCCGCTGGATCAACCACGGTGTTAAAGCAAGAAGGCCACGTCAGCCGAAGCTGACGTGGCCTTCATTTCGTTGCGGGGGCAAGATTTGAACTTGCGACCTCCGGGTTATGAGCCCGGCGAGCTACCGAACTGCTCCACCCCGCGGCGACCTGTTCTACTATACGCACGCCCAGCCACCGCCGCAAACCACAGGGGCCTACTGTGCGTGAGCTCACCCTTCGGGGGCCGTGAACCCCGGGCCTCCTCCAAGAGGCTCGGGGTTCACCCAACGGCTATTTGCTGTTCTCCCCTTGGGCTCCATCGGCCTTGAGCGCGTCGTCGAGCGCCTTGTTCAGACGGTCCTGGGCCTTCCCGTAGGCGGCCCAGTCGCCGTTCTTCATGGCCTCCGAAGAATCCTGCATGGCCTTGTTGGCCTCGTCCAGAGACTTCTTCAGATCCGGGGACTCTCCGCCGCTCGAGCTGCCTCCCTCGGAACCGCCTTCTCCGGCGTCAGCCTCGGTACTGTCCACACCGGCGTCCTGCGCCGTCTGGGCGCCGGACTCGCCACCGAACAACTTGTTGAGCGCTTCATCCAGGGTCGGAGCGAAACCAACCTTCTCACCGAAACCGACCAGGACGCGGCGGAGAGTCGGGTAGGACGCATCTCCGCTGGACTGGACGTACACCGGTTGGACGTACAGGATTCCTCCACCGACGGGCAGCGTCAGGAGGTTTCCGTTGACCACACGCGAGGCGCCCTGGCGGAGCAGGTTGAGCTCCGTCGAGACATCCGTGTCCGAGTCGAAGAGGTTCTGCGCCTGGCCAGGCCCGGGGACCACCGAGTTCCTCGGCAGCTCCAGAAGGTCGATCTTGCCATAGTTGGGGTCCTTTTCCCCGTCCTTCCCGGTACCGGCGTCACCATTGGCCGAGACGAACCCGTACATGACGTTGCGCGTGTTGGAATCCGACTGCTGCGGGATGAAGGAGCTCGTCAACGAGAACCTGGTCCTCTGGTCTCCCGGCATCTGCAAGGACATGTAGTACGGCGGCAGGTCCTGGGCCTCATCCTGGGTCGGGTCCTTCGGGGTCTGCCACACGTCGTCGTTCGCGTAGAAGCTGTTCGCGTCGTCCACGTGGTACTTGTTCAGCAGCTCACGCTGGACCTTGAACAGGTCCTCGGGATACCTGACGTGATCGATCAGATCCGCGCTCATGTCCTTGTAGGACCTGACGGTCGTCGGGAAGACCTTCTGCCAGGACTTCAGCACGGGATCCTGATCGTCCCAGGCGTACAGGTCCACCGAACCGTCGTACGCGTTGACCGTCGCCTTGACCGAGTTGCGGATGTAGTTGACCTTGTCATTGGGCAGAGCCTTGCTGCCGCCCGCCTCGGTCTGGGAATCCTGTGTCGCGTCGCCCAGGGAGGTCGGCGTCGAGTACGGGTACCCCTTCGACGTCGTGTAGGCGTCCACCATCCAGACCACCTTGTTGTCCACGATCGCCGGGTAGGGGTTTCCGTCCACGGTCAAATAGGGAGCAACCTTCTTGACGCGATCACCGGGATCGCGGTTGTAGAGAATCTGCGAGTCGGGCCGAACCGCATCGGAGAGCAGCAGGTCCGAGGACTGGTACTTGATGGCATACGCCAGGCGGTTGAACCAGTTCCCCAGCTTCGGCCCGCCGTCGCCCGAGTACGTGTACTTGGCATCGCCGGAGCCTTCGTCATCGGCCGACTGAGGCCGGTCCAGCTCGAGCTTGGGGTCCTCGTCAGAGCCGCCCACGATCGAGTAGTCGGGCGAGGACTGTCCGAAGTAGATACGCGGTTCGTAGTCGTCCGAGATGACCCCCTTGGCTGCGATGCCCTCCTGCATGAACTTCGGCTTTCCGTCCGCCTCGACTTGGTTGCCGTAGGCGGCCACGACGCCGTACCCGTGCGTGTAGACCACGTGCTGGTTGTACCAACCCTGGTTCTGGTCCGGGTTGAGCTCACGGGCGGAAATCACCGTGTCCTCGTTCTGGCCGTCCACGTTGTAGCGGTCGACCGCGAGGCTCTTGCCGAACTGGTAGTAGGGCCTGAACTGCTGCAACTGAGCGAACGAGTTGGACACGACATTCGGGTCCAGCAGACGAATATTGGACACGGTCGGGGTGTCGCCGTCCAGGGCGCCCTTGCCCGTGTCCACGGTCGCATCATAGTCCTGCGTCTTCAGGTCGCTCAGCCCGTACGCGCTGCGCGTCATATCGATGTTCCGCTGGATGTACTCGTTCTCCATCGACTGTTCGGTCGGAGTCACCTGGAAACGCTGGACGACCCACGGATAGAGACCACCCGCAACCAACGAAACGACCAAGAGCATGGCCGTTCCGATCAGGGGCAACCGCCACCGGCCGGCGAAGGCCGAGTAAGCGAAGAGAAGTGCCACGATCAGGGCCGCGATGGCCAAGATGGCATTCGTCGGCATCACGGCGTTGACGTCCGTGAACAAGGCACCGGTCCAGGATCCCTTGTTGGACAGCAACGTCGAATACCTCGCCAACCAGAAGTTGGCGGCCAGCACGAGAAGAAGAACCGCCGCGATGATTCCCATCTGGACCTTGAGGGCCTTGGTGGTGGCAATGCCTTTCTCGTGCACCACGATTCCGCCGTACAGGTAGTGGGTCACCAGCGAGCCCACGGCCGACAGCACCAGCACCGTAATGAGGTAACCGGCAACCATGCGGAGGAACGGCAAGGTGAACATGAAGAAGGACATGTCGAAGCCGAACTGCGGGTCCTTCTCCCCGAAGGGCTCCTGCATGAAGAACAGCGCGACGGTATCCCACTGGGCCAGCATCGTGAGCCCGCCGAACAGCCCCAGGACCACGGGGATCGCGACCATCAGGATCCGTCGCATCGGTTCGAGGGCCTGCTGGTACCTTTCCATGTTCTGGTTGAACACGGATTGCAGGTCCTCCCTCTCGGAACCTGCCTCGGATCCCTCGTCACCCTGCTTCGGCTGCGCTTGCAACCTCTCGGACGGGCGCCGGGTCCAGGCGAATCTCAGGCTCAGCCACAGGGCAAGGCCCATGACGACGGCGCCGACCGCGAAGACGGCGATCTTGATGATGTTCTCCCGGACAAACACCCCGATGTACCCGAGTTGCCTGTACCACAGGACTTCCGTGTAGACCTGCGACATGTAGACGAACGCGATGACCAGGGCCACGACGATGATGAACGTCGTCAGAAGCGGGCGCTTCTTCCGGCCCGAGGCGCCGGACTTGTTGCGAGGTGTACGTGGGGCCGATGATCCTGTCGTCACGGGAATCCTCAACTAGCGGTGCGGTGGATGAGCGAAAGGGCGAATGCCGATCTCACAACACGGTCGACCCGATCTCACCGATCGGAAAACCGTGAATTAACATTTTGCCTTTTTTGTGTGCGCAACTCCACTTGTGACCTGGGGAATTCCGTCATGGAACGGTGCGGGCCGACGTCGTCGTGATTCAGCCGGTGCACTGGGGCAAGGACGACGGGTCCTCACCCTGCCCCACCTTCTCGACGGCCTGGGCGGCGTCGTCGATGGACGAGACGCTGACGACGGAGAGCCCGTCAGGAATGTGGCCCTTGACTTCGTCGCAATTCTCCGAAGGCGCCAGGAAAATGCTGGCGCCGTCGTTCTTCGCGCCGATCATCTTCTGCCGAATCCCTCCGATCGGTCCCACTTTCCCCTGGGCATCAATCGTGCCCGTACCGGCAAAGTGTTTCCCACCGGTCATCTTTCCGTCCGTCATTTCGTCGATGATCCCCAACGTGAACATCATGCCGGCGCTCGGACCGCCCACGGAGTCCAGGCCGTAGTCCACGTGGAAGGGGAAGTCGTAGTCGGACTTCAGATACAGTCCCAGTCGGTACTCCCCCGAGGAGTCGTCCTTCTTCGGGGTCACCGTGACTGTCTCCTCCTCACCGTCCTTGCCGTGCGAATAGCCGAGGTCCACAGGGGCTCCCTTGCCGTCAGCGAGCGCCTGCTTGAGCTGATCGTACGACTCCAGCGGCTCCCCGTTGACGGATTTCAGCACGTCACCCTTGGAGAGTTTCGCGGCGCCGTCCTGGGTGGAGCCCTGAACCGTGAGCGTCGTCGAATAGTCCAGATCGAGATATTTGGCCGCGGCGGCCTGCGCCGAGTTCTGCGAATTCGTCATGTCGGCCGTGTTCTGGGAACTGACCTGTTGCTGGGTCATGGTCGGCTCATAGAGTGCGGCCGCAGGAAGGGCCGTCGCATCCTTGTTGAACCAGGCACTGAGCACGTTGAGGGCGCTGGTGGCGCCGTTCGGGCCGCCGGCAACATAGACCGTCGTCATGTCGAGATTGCCGTCGGTCGGGTACGTGGGGTGCCCCGAGATGGACAGCAACTGCTTGCCATTGTATTCGCCGATGGTGTTGAACGTCGGTCCTGCGCCCTCGGTCACGAAGTCCGGCGGAATCAGGGCGCCTGCCGCAACCAGCCCCAGAGTCGCCACGCCTGCGACCGTTCCGAGCTGCGGACGGCGGATCTTCCTGGATCGCAGGGATCTGGTCTTCAGGTGGGGCATCCGGGGCTCTCTCGCATCGGTAGGACTAACGGCCTCGCCATGTTAACGCACCGACCTGTATGCTCGGCCCGGTATCGCCAGAACGGTTGCCCCAAATCACGGAGTCGCTGTGCCATGAGCTGAAAATCGGGGCCCAGGACTGACGCGTTCGAGGTCGGTGCCGTTTAATGGGGACCGAGAAGACACGCCGTGGGCTTACGGCCTCACGGCAACCGACGACCACGAGGTGTCATGAGTACGAACAATCCGTACAACAACGGCAACAACGACGACAACGAGGACAACCCCTTCGAGGAGTTGTTCCGGAAGCTCTCCTCTGGTCAAGGCATCAACCCGGAGGATCTCCAGGGAATGGCCATGCCGGTGGACCCCGCGATGATGTCCGGGATGTTCGCGCAGATCCAGTCCATGATGTCGGGGATGAACTCCGACGGCTCGGCAAATTGGGGGCAGGCCCGCGAGCACGCACGCCGTCTCGCCTCGGCCGAGAAGGACCCCTCGGTGACCAGCACCCAGAAGTCCGCCGTGAAGGACGCCGCCCAACTCGCGCAGCTCTGGCTGGATCCCGTCATCGATTTCGACCGTGCGGCTCTGGCCGACGAAGCGTGGTCGCGCAGCGAATGGATCGAGAACTGCTTCGACACGTTCCGCGAAATTTCCGAGCCCGTGGCGAATTCGGTCACCGAAGCCATGAGCGAGGCGCTGACGCAGCAGATGCCTGACGAGATGAAATCCATGCTTGGCCAAGGCGCGTCCGTGATTGGTGGGATGAGCGGCATGATGTTCGCCATGCAACTCGGGCAGGCCGTTGGGGAATTGTCGAAAGAAGTCGTGTCCTCGACCGATATAGGCCTTCCCCTGTCTCCCGGGCGATCGGCGTTGCTCCCGTCCAACATCGCGGACTTCGGTGACGGACTCGACCTCCCGGCTCAGGAAGTCATGCTCTTCCTGGTCGTGCGCGAAGCCGCCCACATCCGGCTGTTCCACGCCAATCCGTGGTTGCGGGAGAACATTCTGGACCTCATCACGCGGTACTCCCGCGGAATCCACGTCGACATGGACCGCATCGAGGAGGCAACCCGGGACATGGATCCCATGAACCCGGAGTCTCTGCAGGATGCGTTGTCGGGGGACATTTTCAAACCGACGCTGACGGATGACCAGGAGGTCACGCTTCGCCGCTTGGAGACCCTGTTGGCCCTGGTCGAGGGATGGGTCGATCACGTCAGCACCGAGGCGACCAAGAACCTCCCGAGCTCCGCCGCCTTGACCGAGACGCTGCGGCGTCGTCGTGCCGGCGGGGGCCCTGCGGAGAAGGCCTTCGGGTCTCTGATCGGTCTTGAGCTGCGCCCTCGGCGTCTGCGCGAGGCTTCCCAGTTCTGGAAGGGCTACGAGGAAGAACACGGCGTCGAGAAACGCGATGCCTTGTGGGAAGCGCCGGAGAACCTGCCCACCGATGAGGATCTGGATCACCCGGAGAACTTCGGTTCGGCCAGGGACCTTTTGCACGCCAGCGACGAAGAGATGGACGCCGCTTTGGAGAAGTTGCTCTCGGGCGGCTACGACGACCAGCCGGGCGAGCCCGAGGACGGCAACGATTCCGGCCCGCAGGATGGCGACGGCTCGGACGATCAGCCGCGAAACGACTAGACAGAAGGAAGGGCCGCGCGGCGTCGCGACCTTTCCCCGCAACGCCGGCCCCGCTCAGGCGGGGTCGGCGTTCGTGTCCTCGAGCCGGTTCCTCTCGAACACCATCCCCTCGAGGAAGGCCTTGGCCTGACCCGCGTGCGGGAAGAGGGCTTCGAGTTTTCTGAAGCGTGCATTGTGCGATGCCTCGACCAGGTGGCAGAGCTCGTGATGGATCACGTAGTCGACCACGTATTCCGGTGCCGACCAGAGGTGGTGCGAGATCCTGACCTTTCCGGTGGCCGGAGTGGTCGATCCCCAACGAGTGTTCTGATTCGTGACCCACCCGATGGAGACGGGTTTGATCCTGTCGTCCAAGTAGGACCGGGCCACGTGCGCGGCCCTCTCCTCCAGGTACGTGTCCGTGCGCCTGGGGTCTTCGCGACGTGCGGAGCGTTCGGCCAGCAGCTTCGGGAGCAACCGGCGAAGATAATCACGGGCCACGGACGTCGTCATCCCTGCCGGGGCGAGCAGAACGACCATGTCCCCTTCCCACCGTGCCGAGATCGTCTTGCGCCGCCTCGCGGAACGCCTGATCTCCACCTCTGGTTGTGCTCGGTCCGCGGCAAGCCGCTCGCGTGAAGGAAGTCCTGACATCAACGACAGTTTACGCGTCCGGATCATCACGCGAAGTCCCGGTTCCGGGCTTCCCCCACCGATCGATCGGGAGCCTGTGGAGAACGGCCCGCAGGACCGTCCGAACCCGGCAAAGTAGTGGTATGACCGTCCACCACTGCCCGACCCACGACCCTCCGGCAGGAGCATCCGGCGATGTTTCGTGGCGCCCCACGCGCCGGGATCGGCTCGCCCAGCCCGTTCCGCTGTTCGTCGGGTTGCCCGGCGGAGTGGCCGACGCCGTGCTGGTCTACACTCGGCTCACGGGAATTCTTCCTTGGATTGTGGACCGTTCTCCCGTGGACGAACTCGACCTCCTCTCGGCAAGCTACCGTCCTCTCCATCGAGGTCGCCTCCGCTCCACGTGCCTGATGTGGGCGTTGTCCCAGCAGGTTCCGGAGGTCCTGGCCCGTGGAGGCTTTCGCCCTGAGGACGCCTACCTCCGCTGGCCTCACCATGACGACGACGGTAGGCCCGGTGCATCATCTCCGGTGACCGAGCTGGTGGTCAGGCCCGACGTCGTCGTCGAGACCTGCTGGCCGGACCAGGACACCTCGTGGGACCTACCGGTGGTCCCCGATGTGCCTTGTCTCCAGCTCTTTCGTGACCACGCAGGGATGATTGGTGCCCGACATGCGACGACGTGGGAACGCCGCCGGTGTCCCGACTGTCTGGAACGCGCCCGGGCCGAACACGACGCCGCCCGGCCGGGGCTCACGCCCATTGGCATCGTGGCGCTCATCGGCGCGGTGGCCACAGGCCAACGACCGGGTACGGACCCGTGGACGGGCCCCGCGTGGCCGGATTGCGTATGCGCCCTGGGTTCGGGCACTCCGGGTTCCGGTGCCCTCGAGTCGGGCGGTCCGGAGTCGGATGCGGTGGGCCTGGCGACGCCGGTCGCGGGCGACCCGGATCTATCCGTACATCCGTGGGGCGATACCGTCGAGAAAGCGTGAGCGCTTCCGATGTGCCCGGCCCCCGGGGGTGCGGGACAGTGACCATGACAGTGAGAGCCGTTCACGGGCACGGGTGATGCCCACGTAGAGCAGGCGACGTTCCTCGTCGATCTCGTCCCCGGTTTCGGCGAAACTGATCGGCATGAGCCCCTCGCTGAGTCCGCACAGGAAGACCGCATCCCACTCCAGGCCTTTGGCAGAGTGCAACGACGCGAGGGTCACTCCGTTCATGACCGGTGCATCCTGATGAGCGATTCGCCGCGTGAGGTCCTCGACCAGCATGGACATGGTGAAGGCAGATTCTCCCGAGCCGCTCTTCTCGTCGTGGGCCGCCGCGAGCCGGTCCGCCAGCGACACCAGGGCGGCCAGCGATTCCCATTTCGACCGCACGGAACCGGTGCTCGCCGGAGGCTTGTCCTTGTATCCGAGCGAGGCCAGGCAATCCCTGACCAACTGGGGCGCCGGCTCGTCCCCCGCGGCGCGCGCCGACGAACGGATCTGGAGGATGGCCTGTTTGACCTCGGGCCGGTTGAAGAATTTTTCCGTACCCCGCAATTGGTACCCGATGCCGGCATCGGTCAGCGCCTGTTCAATGGCCTGCGACTGCCCGTTGGTCCGGAACAGGACGGCGATCTCCGCCGGGTCCACGCCGTCCTTCGAGATCAGGTCCGCGATGTCCTCCGCGATCCCCGCCGCCTCTTGTTCGTCGTCCGCATACTCGAACCAGTCCGCCTCGGGGCCGCTCGGGCGCTGGGCCTGCAGGTCGAGGGGCGGCGCCCAGGCTCCCGGCGTCGCATCGCGCGCGGGCTTCCTCGAGGTGAGCAAGCGATTCGCCAGGTTCACGACCTGCGGCGTGGACCGGTAGTCCCGAACGAGTTTGATCACGGTGGCATCGGGGTGACGTTGCGGGAAGTCGAGGAGATGTTTCGACGTGGCCCCGGTGAAGGAATAGATGGTCTGCGAGGCGTCGCCGACGACGCACAGCTCGTCACGGCCTCCCAACCAACTGTCGAGCAGCCTTTGTTGCAGGGGCGAGACGTCCTGGTACTCGTCGACGACGAAATGCCTGTATTGCTGGCGCACGGCCGCGGCGACGGCAGGGTCTTCTTCGAGGATCGCCACGGTCGCCAGGAGGACGTCCTCGAAGTCGATGGCGTTCCGCTCGGTCTTCAGATCCTCGTACCCACGCATGATGCGTGCCATGCCGACCGGCGTGAAACCGGTCGGCAGTTCCCGGTCGACCAGGTGCTCCTCGACCGTGTCAGGGGTCAGCATCGACACCTTGGCCCACTCGATTTCAGCGGCCAGGTCGCGAACGATGGCTCGGTCCGTCGTGAATCTGAGGCGCGACGCGGCCTCAGTGATCAGCTGCGCCTTGCCCGAGACCAGCTGCGGCGGCGTTCCGCCCACGGCTTGCGGCCAGAAGTACTGGAGCTGCCTCAGGGCCGCCGCGTGGAAGGTTCGCGTCTGAACCCCTTGGGCGCCCAGTGAACGCAGCCGGTTCCGCATTTCGTTCGCCGCCCGGGAGGTGAAGGTCAGGGCGAGAACCCGCTGACCGACGTAGGCGCCCGACGCGATGCCGTACGCGATGCGATGTGTGATCGCACGGGTCTTGCCGGTACCCGCACCGGCCAGAACACACACGGGTCCCTGCAGGCTCGTGGCTACTTCACGCTGCTCCGGATCCAGCCCCTCGAGGATCTGATCGGGGCTCGGAGGCTCTCCCGGCAGCAACAGTTCGGTCGCGGTTTTCAGCGCTGAGTCGCCCCCTCGGAATCAGTGGTGGGTCCCTGCCCCGCCGTCCCGGAATCTTCCGACCTCTCCGGCGGCTGAGGCAAAGGTCCACCGTACCAATCGGCGATGAGGTGATGGGCAATCGAGACCCGGTCGGGCAGCCGCAGTTCGCCGCTCACGACGGCGGCTTCCAACTCGTCCCGGGTGAACCATCGAACGCTCGAGATTTCCCGCCCGTCGGGTTCCGCCGAATCCAGACTCTCCGCACGGGCGATGAAACCGACCATGAGGGACCTCGGGAAGGGCCACGGTTGGGATCCCATGTACGTCGCCTCGCCGATCTCGACGCCGGCCTCTTCGCGGATCTCCCGCGCAACGGCGGCTTCGAGGGACTCTCCGGCCTCGACGAAGCCCGCGAACGTGGAGTACCTGTCTTCCGGCCAGGCCACCGAGTGCCCGAAGAGAAGGCGGTCGACGCCGTCGTCATCGGTGTGAACCACGGCCGAGATCACGGCCGGGTCGGTCCGGGGAAACAGTTCCCGCCCCTCGGCATCGCAGACGCGCGCCCACCCGGCGGCCTCGGGGTGGGTAGGAGATCCGCAGGACGGGCAGAACGAGGAGCTCTGATGCCAATTCATGAGCGCGATGCCGACGCTCAACCACGTGCTCTCTTCCCGCGGGAGCACCGGGGCCGCATCCCGGAGTCCCAACCAGTCCGTAGCGTCCTCCACGGCCGCGTTCGGGTCGGCGTCCTCGGGCCATGGATCTCCTGCTTGGAGGTCTTCGGGCCTGGTGCGGGGAGCTCGGCCCAGGAGGATCGGAGACTGGTCCGCGGAGGTGCCCAGGTACGCCACGATGTCGGCGTCGTCGGTGGTGGTCCACGCGATTCGAGTACCGCCCTCGGCCTGCCGGGTGCGGACTTTGCCCTGGTCAAGGACCAGAACTTGTGTCGCGGGATCGCTCAGAGCTGAATCTACGAGCTCGCCCCTGTCCTGGGCGTCATCGATGCGCCGAATCGGGTATGTCCCCAGCAAATCCGGCCCCAGCGGGGGTGTGGGCTGTGTGACAAAACGGGGGTTCACGTGATCAGCCTGCTTTCATGTGTCTCTAGTACCCTGAACGAGTGAAATTAACACCGTTAACGTTAGCCGCTATGGCCTCGGCAGGAGTGCCGGGCCTCTTCCCCGTGGCCGCGTACCCGTACGAGGACGACAACCCGGACTACGGTTCGGCGCTCGTGGTCGACTCCGCACGGCAGCGGTGGATTGTTCGTGCGCCGCACAACCACGAGGCGAGTGTCCGGCTCGAATCCGAGCATGTCATTCTTCACTCCTTTTCCCCCGGGCTGCGGGCACGGTTGCCGTTCCAACTGCCCACCGTGGTGGGTTCGGCCGACAGTCGTGGTCTCAAGACGTTCGTGTATCCCGAGGTACCTGGGGAGGTCCTCGACATCGAGGAGCTCGCCCGCCGCTCGCACGTCGTCTCCCCCGAGCGCGAGCCGTTGGCGACGCAGGTGGGGAAGATGATCGCCACGATTCATACGCTCCCGGCGGAGATGGTCCAGGAAGCGGACCTCCCGATCTATTCCAATGAACAGTGCCGCCGCAGGATGCTTTCGGAACTCGACCGGGCCGCGAGCACCGGCAAGATCCCGTCCGCGCTGTTGCGCCGGTGGGAAGCGTGGCTCGAGGACGAATCGATGTGGCAGTTCCGGCCCACCGCCGTCCATGGGGACCTCACCGAGGACAATCTGGTCCTGGACGGAACGCTCCTGACCGCCGTGCGTGGGTGGCACGACCTCCACGTGGGCGATCCGGCGATCGACTTCTCCTGGCTCATGAGCTGCCCCGATCAGGAGTTCACGGACGCCATTATTGAGGTCTATTCCGTCCAGTTGCCCCACGCTCCCGATCAGTTCCTCCTCCGCAGGGCCTATCTCCACGCAGAATTTGCGCTGGCCCAGTGGCTGGTGCGCAGTCTCGAACAGGATGACCGGGAGTCCGTGGACGAAGCGGTGTCGATGCTTCGGGCCTTGGAGTCCGATCTTCGTGAGTCCGGTGCGCTGAGCCCCACGGCCCCTGGCACGACCTCCGGGTCCTCGGATTCGACGTCCTCCGCCGGCCGGACCGAGGAACCGGAGAGATCGACCGGATCCACCCCGTCCGGTTCCTCAACAGACGCCCCACGGGACACGCCGGACGCCGGCGGGACGGCTTCGGGTCACGGTTCCTCACGTGCCACACCCAGTGAGGACCCGACCGGGCCGATGCCCACGATCCATCGGGAGTAGCATCCCCCTTACTTCTGCGGGGACGTCCCTGCCCTGACCCGGGCCAGCAGTTCTGACAGTTCGGATTCGTCCGCTATCGACGGCGGGGTCACGGTTTCGCCGTGCGCCACGTAGTAGAACGAGGCGGAGATTTCCGAAGGATCGACTCCGTGCAGTCGAGCGAAACCCAAGGTGTACACCGCCAGCTGGACGGCCTTGTGCGACAGGTCCTCTCCGCGCGGCACTCGACCGGTCTTCCAATCAACGAGTTCCCAGCGTGTGCCTCCCTCGGGATCCGAGGTGCGGAAGACGGCGTCGATTCGTCCGCGCACGGTGAACCCTGCGACGGGTGTCTCGATCGGGTACTCGACCGCCCATGGCTGCCGGTCGTACCAGGGACTCTGACGGAAGAGTTCCTGAAGCGCCGCCAAGTCGGCGTCGGTATCCTCCTCCCCTGCCGTGGGGTCCTCCCCGAAGTCGAGCATGCCGGTCGTTCCGTAATGGTGCTCGACCCATTCGTGAAAGCGGGTACCCGCGCGAGCCGATGTCTCGGGCCGGCGAGGCATCGGTCGTCGCATCTGCTCGATGACCCTGTTCGGGTCCTGGGCGAGGTCGACCACCAGCGACGCACTGACGTGAGCGGGGATCTCGGGTTCGGAATCCCGCTCTCCGGCGGCCCGGTGCAGGGCAAGAAGCAGATCGGTTTCCTCGGCCCAGTTCTGGGTGTCGGGGAGACCCGCCCGGTCCGCGCCCGAGGATCGCCCGGAACTTGGTCCCGACGTCGCCGGTTCGGCGTCGCCCGGTGTCTCCAGGTGAGCCAGGACCAGGGAGGCCGCCCGTTCCACGTCCGGCCTCCTCGAGACGGCGGGCTCATCATCCATCCCGCCCTGTCCGGCGCCAGGTACGGAGGCGAGGGCGTTGAGTTCTTCCTCCGACTCCCACTCTGTGACGACGGGTCGGGCCAACGGGTCGAACGGCCACAGGGCGGCGCGAATCAGCTCCCTCTGGGGATTCGATGCGCCTTCTTCCGGCATCTTCGCTTCGTGGATCGTCTCCGGGGTCAGCGGGTCGGGTCCCGGGATCTCCATCACCTCGTCCAAGAACCTCGAGACGGTATTCGGCGTGGATTTGGTTCCGCTCCAACGGCTCGAGGACAAGAAGAGAACATCGCGTGCCCTGGTCGTGGCGACGTAAGCCAGACGGCGCTCCTCCGCGATCGTGCGCGCCAGGTTGTGTTCGCGGAATACTGCGCCGGACTCTTCCAGCTCTTGCGTCGAGCCACAATCCAGCTCGACCTGGGGCAAGTACCTCGCGTCGCCCCGCAACGACCAGGGCAGAGCGCCCACGCTGGAAAACCACGAGTCCACGGTGCTCGAGGGGAAACCGCCTTCCGTGAGCCCTTGGACGTAAACCTCGTCCCACTCCAGCCCCTTGGCGGCATGCGCGGTGAGGATCTGAACAGTCGACGAGTCGGAGGGCTGGACGGGCATGGGCAGGCCGGACTCTTCGGCGACGGCCGCATCGAGCCACGCGAGGAAGGCGGTAACGCCCGTGGCCGAGGATGTCACGGTGTAACGGTGTTCCTTGAGCTCGGAGAAAGCGGCGTCGTCCTCCGCATCGGAGCCCACGCTCGCGCCGGCCTCGAGACTCGCGGCCAGCCGAGGTGCGCTCGAACAATAGTCGGCAGCAGCCTGGTAGAAGGCGTCCACGTTCTCCCTCGCCTGGTGGACGTCGCGGCCGGGTTTGGAGGCGAGCTCGATGTCCAGCATGGTCACTCGCTCGATGTGGTACATGAGGCTCATCAGGTCCTCCCCCAGGTACCCCCGAAGTTCTTCGAGCTCCTGGTTGAGCCGTTCGAGGCGGTTGCGGGCCTCCGCGCTGAGTGAGCGGCCGGCGGCCGACGTCCATCCGGGTTCGGGAAGAGTCTCGAGGGCTTCCACCAGGCTCGATCCCTCACTCTGGTCCCCGCCGCCTCGGAGGAGGGCATCGAGGCGCTGCTTGGCATCGTGGAATCGCGCGTCGGATCCGTCCTCGCCCGTCGGTTCCCCGCTCGTCGGTTCCCCGCTCGGGAGGTCCTCACCCGGTCCTTGGCCTTCGGGTGTCGTCAGGTCTTCTGCCATCCCCGAGAGCACCGCAGTCCGACGACGGCGTGCCAGGAATCGGGCCCAGTCGTTCAACGCCATGAGGTCCCGGGGACCGATACGCCACCGGGCACCGGCCATGATTCTCATCAGAGAATCCGATCGCGACGGGTCCGAAAGGACGCGAAGCACGGCCACCATGTCGGTGACTTCTGGGGTCTCGAGAAGACCCCCGAGCCCGACGAGTTGATACGGGACCGCCTGACGTTCGCATTCTGCCCGAACGGTTTCCATGTGGCGTCGGGCGCGGCACAGGACGGCCGCACTCGGTATGGGGCGACCTTCCCGTTGGGCATCTGTTCTGTGCTCGGCGATGGTTCCGACAATGGCTTCGGCTTCCCGGTGGTCGCTGTCCCAGACACCGCAGAGAACCCGTCCATCCGGCGCATCGGGTCTCGGCGCAAGATCCGGCACGTCGACCATGGATTCGGCCCGCACCCATTCGCCCCTGGTCGACAACGGTTGCGCGATGGTGTTGGCCGCTTCGAGGATACGCGTCCCGTTCCTCCACGCCGTCGTCAGATAGTCGGCTTCCTCGTGCGCCGACGGGAAGTACCGGTAGAAGTCGAAGAGTTGCCCTTCCGAAGCACCTCGAAACCCATAGATCGACTGTTTGGGGTCCCCGACGGCCATGACGGAGTGACCGTTCCCGAAGAGACTCGAGAAGAGGACCATTTGGGCGTGGGACGTGTCTTGGAACTCGTCCAGAAGGACGACGCGATAGAGCTGACGCTGCTCCGCGCTCATGCACTCGACACCCTGTGCCATCGTCGCCGCGTGCGCCAGCAGGTCACCGAAGTCCATGACCTGCATGGCCCGTTTCACCCGCTGGTATCTCTCGACAAGGCGAGCGACCAGAAGCTTTTGCTCTATTTTCTCGACGAGGGTTCCACGCAGTTTCTCCTCCTTCTTGAGCTGCTTGGGGTGGTTGTTCGGGAGGTTTCTCAGGGTCACCAGTGCTTCCTGGCAATAGGTCACCACCTCGGCCGACGAGCGCAGGTGTTCTGAGCATTCCCCTGACAATTGCAAGACACTCGCGACCAGCGTCGAGGCCGCCGGGACCTTGTCGGGAAGTTCGCCGTCCCAGGCCTCCACAATCTGTGCGACCAATTGGTAACACTGGGCTTGGCCGAGTTGTGTCGCGTCCTTCTCTATCCCCATCCGCAAGCCGTATTCCGAGACCAGTGACTTGGCGTACGCGTGGTAGGTGCTGACGGTCGGATCGAGGATGGGTTCGTCGCTCTCCGTTTCGGGCTGGTACAGGCCCTGCTCCCGGAGCACGGCGAGCCTTTGCGTCATGCGATGCCGCAATTCTGCTGCGGCCTTCTTGGTGAAGGTGACCCCGAGGATCTCGTCCGGTCTGGCGTACCCGTTGACCACGAGCCAGACCACGCGGTCGACCGTGGTCGCGGTCTTGCCCGACCCGGCACCGGCGATCACGAGGCGCGGTGCTGCGTCCGCGCTGATGATGGACGACTGTTCCCTAGTCGGCAACGGATGTCCGAGCGCCGTCGCGATGTCCTCCGGGGAGTACCTTGCCGAGTGGGTGAATACGGATTCGTTCACGGTTGCGTGACCTGCCTCCCTGATGAGCACAGCGGACAAATTGCGGGCAAGCGGCATGTGAGACCGAAGCCTCCCGAGGACTCGTTGTGCCGAGCCTGGAATCTCTCGTGGGCCACCAGCTCGACGCAGGTTCGAATCAGCTCCACGGCCCAGGAGTCACCCTTGTCCAGGGCATCTTGGGACTGGAGCTTGTACCCCTTGGTCGAGGTGCCCAGGTGGACGAGTGCGGCCCCTCCGGACAGTTCGGTCAGTCCTGCGCCGTCGAAGACCAGGGGCTGCTCTCGCGGCCGTTCCCGACCGTCCTCGTCGAACATCTCCCGTCCCGCGCCGGCCTCCAGAGCGACCTGGTAAGCGGCCAGTTGCGGGTGTTCCAGGACCTCCGCCGCGGTCGGCGCGGTCTTGCCGGTTTTGAGATCGATGACGACGTATCTGCCGAGTTCGTCGATTTCGAGCCGGTCGACCCGCCCGGAGAGCAGTGCGTCCCGAGCCGGCCCCGGCACGAGGACGGTGAATCCGCCTTCGACCCCGACCAGCTTCCTGTGGAGGGAGAACCGGGAATCCACGGCATACTCCGCGAATTTCCGGATCATGGTCACCGCGCGCTCGTAGAGGACGCGGGTCTCCCACGTATCGGGCAGACCGAGGTCGCCGAATCTCTCCTCCAGCGCCTGCTCGAGTTCGTGTCCGGCCGCTTCCGGCATGTCTTGGGCGAGCTCGTGGATGAGGTTTCCCACCGACCGAGACAGGTCGCTCGCGGGCTCGCCGCCCGCGGAACTGACGAACCAGTCCACGGGGGACCTCTTGATCGTTTCGAGCTTCGAGGGTGACAACGGAACCGGGTCCTCAGCGTTCAAGGGCGCCCGGTCATCGGACAGCGGAGCCAAACCCCACCAGTCCCTCGGGTGCGCTCCTGGGATCCCGCCCCTTTCGCTCGACCCCTGTGCCCCGTCCGTGGAAGAGTCATCGGACCGGTGCCCGTGGGGCTCCGGACGTGGCTCCGAGGGTTCACGAGCGATCTTCGCCAACTGATGGGCCGCCCTCTCGGCCAACTCTGGGTGTTCGGCAGACTGGGCCCACATCCGGAGTTCCGCGATCAGGCCTCTCAGGGTCATCGGCCGGCGCACCGGTTCGACCTCGGCCCGGGACATGGCGTCGGGGTCGAGGATGTCGAGGAATTCGCTCGGTTCGTCCTCGTCGTTGGACACCGCACTGACCACGAGGTCTGAGGACGAACGGCTGACGGCCGTGGCGAACATCCGCAGTTCGTCGTACCGAGTCTCCCTGAGCCGATTTCGCCGCGTCACGCGCGCCGCTTGTTCGACGCCCAGGAGGGCGATATCGGATAGTTCCGGTGTGTTCAGAAGACCCCCACGCAGGGTGGTATTGGGCCAGGTGCCCTGCTGGACGGAGGCGACGTGAACCCATCCCCACTCGTGACCTGCCGAGGAGGCCGGGGTCACCAGGGCCACCGATGCCCCGCCCGCTGACCGCGGCGCCAACGTGTCCATCGGCAGATCCTGGCTGTCGATGTATTCCAGGAATTCTCTGGCTCCTGCGCCCGGTTGCTGGTCGACGTAGCGCTCGGCCGCCTCGAAAAGTGCAAGAACGGCGTCCAGGTCACGGTCGGCCCTCTGCGCGGCCGGGCCCGATCCCCGTGAGAGCCGACGCCATTCCTGAGCCAGGTCGCTGGCCTCCCAGAGTGCCCACAGGACGGTTTCCGCCGTCGCGTCCGCGGCCCCCATGGCTCGTCTGCCCGCGGCGAGGACTCTTCTCAACCTGTCCAGCGGCATGTGAGCGCGCTCCTCGAAGGTCGGGCCCCGAGAGCTTCGTCGTACCGGTGGCATGTCTGTGCCGTCCGGGGATGTGTTCAGCACAGCCAGAAGAAGTTCGTCGCTGGACCGGGTCCCTCCGGACCGCAATTCGGCGGCGCGCAGCGACTGTCGGATCCTCCGAATCGTCGAGGGGCTGGCACCGCCCAGGCGCGAGGACAGGAGGGACAGGACTCTGGGCAGATCCGCCGCGGCGTCCTCGCCCGCCGCAAGCCACAGGGCATCGAGAAACGGGCGAACGGCAGGCTCTTCGCGCAATGGGGCCTCGGCCACCGGAATGGACACAGGGATGCCATCGGATTCCAGATGACGTTTGATCCTCGACAAGGAGGCACCGTCCCGGACGACCACGGCCATGTCGTCCAGCGGCCTTCCGCCCCGAATGTGTTCCTCGAGGATTCCCTGGGAAATCAGCCGGAGCTCGTGCTGGGCCGAGGCGGTCAGCCGGATGGCAAGCTGCCCCGTATCCGCACCAGCCGTCACTTCAGGAGTGGGAACCGGAGACCGATCGTGCCGGGCTCTGGCCACCACCGGGATTCGCTCCGCAATTCGGCGGAATGCGTCGGCCAGCAGCGCCGGCATCCGGTGCTGGTGTTCGAGCCGCCGCGTGTGGATCTCGGGGTACGCCCCCAGCCTCCGGGACAGATCGGACAGCACCTCCGGACGCGCTCCCCTGAACCCTTGGACCACGGTGTCCGTGCAGGCCGTCATCACGAGTTCCGGCGGATTCGCGGCACCGGCCGGCACGAGAGATTCGAGCAACCGCATCACCGCGGGTGTGGCCTCCTGCAGGTCGTCCACGAGAACCAGGCTGAGGCGCTCGTGCTCCTTGGCCAGAAATTCGTGGTTCTCCTCCAGGAACTCCGCGGCCCGATGGATCAGGGCCGAAGGATCATAGGCCTGAGGCATTCTCAGGCGCCTGAGCTGCTCGTACTCCACGCGGAATTCCGAAGCCGCGATCCACTCGGGGTGGTTCAGCACCTCGCCCAATTCACGCACCCTCGCCGGGGTCAGATCGAATTCCGCACAGCGATCGAGGAATTCGCGAATCTCCCTGCGGAACCCTCGCGTGCCCATGGCCTCGATCAGGTCCTGTGGCCATCCGGGACGGGCGCCCAATCCCTCCGCGTGGGCCCGAAGCATCTCGCCGATCAGCACGTCCTGCTCCGGACCGGCCAGCAGCCTCGGTTCGAAGTCGACTCCTTCCAGAAGCCCTTCCGCGTGGCCACGCCGCAACAGATCGAACGCATAGGAGTGCCAAGCACGCGCCGGCGGCGAGGACACCGTGGCCGAAAGTTTCTGGGAGAACTTTTCCCGCAGGGAATCCGCCAGCGTTCGTGTGGGTGCCAGGAGAAGGATCTGTTCGGCCGGGGATCCGGTTCCTTGTCCCTCGGAAACATGTTCCAGCGCGCGATCGATCAGGGCGGTGGTCTTGCCCGTTCCCGGGGCGCCCAGAATCAGGTTCGCGGCGGGACGGCGAGACCGATGGTGGCTCATGGCCGGTTCGTTCAGGCTCATGTGACCATCACACCACGGCGGACCGACAAGTTAAGGCCGTTCGGGGCCGAGGCCCTGATCGGAACGCAGATAAGTGACGCGCGAGTCGGGAGCGAGTCCGGGTACGGTGGTGATCATGACGAGCGACGCACCGGCCGGATCGCGGCCATGGACGCAGTGCCCACGTGCCACTTTCGACCTGGAGACCACGGGCCCGAATCCGAGGACGGCGCGCATCGTCACGGCGTCGCTGATCCTCATTGCCCCCGACGGCGAGGTCCTCCGGCACGGCGAATGGCTCGCCGATCCCGGCGTCCCCATCCCGGAGGAGGCCGCCGCGGTCCACGGCATCACGACCGAACACGCTCAGGAACACGGTGCTCCTCTCAAGCAGGTGGTCTACGAACTGGCCTCGGCCATCGGCGGCCTGTTCTCCGACGGCGTTCCGATCTTCGCGTTCAACGCCGTCTACGACTTCACCGTGCTCGCCCGCGAACTCCGCCGTTGCGAGATGCCCGACCTCGCCCCGTACCCGGTCCTGGACCCTCTCGTGTTCAACAAGAAGGTTGACAAGTACCACAAGGGCAAACGGACCCTGAGCAATCTCACGCAGGAATATGGGGTCGAGCTGGAGAACGCCCACACCTCGGCGGCGGATTGCTTGGCCACCGAGAGGTTGGCCGGGGCGATGACCCGCAAGTATCCCCAGCTGGACATGCCAGCCGGGGAACTTCACGATCTCCAGATCGGTTGGGCCAAGGAACAGGCCGCGGACCTCCAGGCCTACTTCGACAGAATCGGCAAGATCTCGAAGGTCAACGGCGACTGGCCCGTCCAGCCGGACTCAGAGCGTTCCTAGCGCGGCCTCTCCGACGACGCCGCGGCGCGGGCCGCCGCCGGAAGTGCGGAGACGATGCGGTCCATCGCGGCGTCGTCGTGAGCGGCCGAGAGGAACCAGGCCTCGAAGGGCGAGGGCGCCATGTATACCCCCGAATCCAGCATCGAATGGAAGAACGCGGTGTAGCGGTAGGACTCGGACGCCTTGACGTCTTCGTAGTTCCTCACGCCGTTCTCGCCCGTGCCGAAGGCCACGGAGAAAATGTTTCCCGCCGTCTGGATCGAGTGCTGCACCCCTTCGGCGTCCAGAGCTGCCCCGACCTCCTGCCTGAGGTGTGACGAGGCACGATCGATCGCCGAGTACACCTGGCCCGTTGCGTTGCGCAGCGTCGCGATGCCCGCTGCAACGGACAGGGGATTCCCCGAGAGCGTTCCCGCCTGGTAGACGGGGCCATTGGGGGCCAGGTACTCCATGATCTCCCGACGTCCGCCCAGAGCGGCGATGGGCATCCCACCGCCGATGACCTTGCCGAAGGTGTAGATGTCAGGGGCCCAGCCTCCCTCTTCGGCCGAGGTGAGGCCCCAGTATCCGGCCGAAGAGGCGCGGAAACCGGTGAGGACCTCGTCGAAGATCATGAGGGCGCCGAATTCCCGGGTCAGCTCGCGCAGACCGGCGTTGAACCCCGGTCCCGGGGTCACGACCCCCATGTTGCACGGGGCGGCCTCCGTGATCACCGCGGCAATCTCTCCGGGATACTTCTCGAAGGCGGTTCGGACCGCGTCCAGGTCGTTGTACGGGACCACAATGGTCTCCGCCGTCGTCGCCTGGGTCACGCCGGCCGATCCGGGCAGCGAGAGGGTCGCGACGCCGGAACCCGCCTCGGAGAGCAAGGCGTCCACGTGGCCGTGGTAGCAACCGGCGAACTTGATGATCTTGTCGCGGCCGGTGTACCCGCGGGCCAACCGGATCGACGTCATGGTCGCCTCGGTTCCCGTGGACACCAGCCGGACCTGATCGATCGCGGGCCCGTTCGTGGCCGACCGGTTGATGCGGTCGACCACGGTCTCGGCCAGTTCCGTCTCTCCCACGGTCGAGGCCCCGAAGGACAGACCGTGGTCCACGGCCGTGTGCACCGCTTCGATGACTGCCTCGTGCCGGTGCCCCAGAAGGGCGGGTCCCCAGGAACCGACGAGGTCCACGTACTGGTTGCCGTCGGCGTCCTTGACGTAGGGCCCCTCGGCGTCGACGATGAACGGCGGCGTTCCGCCGACGGAATTGAACGCGCGGACCGGCGAGTTCACCCCGCCCGGGATGACCCTCTGGGAGCGTTCGAAGAGTTCCTCGGATACGGTCAAGATGTCCTCCTGCTCAGTGTGATGGTGTTCTGTCGCGGACCCTATCGCTTGCCCTGGCTCAGCCAGTGGGCAACCTCGGTCGCGTAATAGGTGAAGATGAGGTCTGCCCCGGCGCGGCGCATCCCGGTCAGGGCCTCGAGCACGATTCGCTCACGCTCGACCCAACCGTTGGCCGCGGCCGCTTCGATCATCGCGTACTCGCCCGAGACCTGGTAGACCGCCACGGGCACGGTCGACAGGTCGGCCACTTCGCGCACGACGTCGAGGTAGGCCATCGCCGGCTTGACCATGACCATGTCCGCTCCTTCCTCGAGGTCCAGCTGGGTCTCGAGGACGGATTCGCGCCGATTGGCCGGGTCCTGCTGGTAGGTCTTCCGGTCGCCCTGCAAGGACGAGCCGACGGCGTCGCGGAACGGACCGAAGAACGCGGAGGCGTACTTGGCGGAGTAGGCCATGATCGAGACGTCCTGGAAGCCCTGCTCGTCGAGGGCCTGTCGGATGCCTGCGATCTGTCCGTCCATCATTCCGGACGGGCTGACCACGTGCGCTCCGGCTCGGGCCTGGGAGACGGCCATGCGCTCGTAGAGGTGCACGCTGCGGTCGTTGTCCACCACGGTCTCGCCCGTGCCATCGATGGTCAGCGGTCCGCAGTGGCCGTGGTCGGTGAACTCGTCGAGGCACGTATCGGCCATGATGACCACCTGGACCCCGAATTCCCGCCGCACGGCCGCGATGCCGCGGTTGAGGATTCCCTCGGGATCCCACGCGGCCGACCCTTCGGAGTCCTTGTCCTCGTCCCGAGGAACTCCGAACAGATCCACGCACTTCACGCCGGCATCGACGGCGCTGCGCACCGCTTCCACCAGGGATTCGATGGTGTGCTGGTACTGGCCCGGCATCGACACGATCTCCGTCGGCTGGTCGATGCCGTCACGGACGAACAGCACCTGGATCAGGTCTTCTGCGTGCAGCCGCGTTTCGGCGATGATGTCCCTCATGGCCGGGTTCGTCCGAAGCCGACGCGGCCTCCGGACGAGATCCAGTTTTCCTGAGGCGGTCGTATCGCTCACGGTCATCACTTCTTTCCTGCTCAACTCGTGTGTGTCGTTCGGTGTTCGTCGTACCCGAGGACCCGGGACACCGTGTCCGTCAGGTGCGCGGCCGATGTCCCTGGGGATCGGATGGCTTCCAGGCCCAGTTCCCGGGCCGCGCGCTCCGTGGTGCGACCGATGCAGATCACCGGAACCCGGACGGGCCCCAGCTCCGCGAGGGTTTGGATCAGTCGGGGCGAGGTCGCCACCACGGCGTCGATCGCGTCCACGCCCTCCGCCCGGAGGCAGGTCGACGTCGCCTCCCGCCCGAGCACGGGCGCCGGAGATGCTCGTTCGGTCTCCGTCTCGATGAGCGGGCGCGACGCGGGAAACGGTACCTGTTCGTAGACGGTGGCTTCCCGGACCCGGTGTCCGCGATCGCGCAACCCGTCCACCAGTTCCGTGCGGGCCGGCTCGCCGTGCACGCACAACACGGATTGTCCCGGCCCCTCCCCCATAACTCTCGTCCATTCCTCCAGCATTCCCGCCGCACTGTTCTCTCGCGGCGGATTCTGAACGGTCAGCCCCAAGTTCGTCGCGGCCGCCCTGGTGGCCTCGCCCACGCACCAGACGCGGGCGTGCCCGAAGAGTTCTCCCAGCGAGCGCGCCGAGTGCTCGCGCGCCAGAACGTCGGCGGCCCATACGCCGTTGGCGCTGGTGAAGGTCACGACGTCGTAGGGTCCTCCGGACAGAAGGCCGACCGCGTCCGACCCGGCACGTCCTGAGACCGCTTGGGCTTCGGACAGGGGGCTCAGTACCGGAGCGAATCCTTGGCTCGTCAGGCCTTCGACCAGCTCGGCCGACCGCGCCGGAGTGCGCGTCACCAGGACACGCGGCGCGGCCGCAACCTCCCGGTCCGCGGCGTCGACCTGTCCGGTCACTCGAGCGTCAACTCCGTGAACTCGGCCGCACCGCGATCCAGGAGAGCCTCGGCGGTCTCGGTTCCGAGGGCCTTCGCGGCGTCCTCGTCCCGAACCGGCGCGGACCTCGTTTCCCGGAGGGTTTCCGTACCTCGGGGGTCGGCGACGACGACGTCGAGCGTCAGCGACTCTCCGGCCACCTGGGCATAGGCCCCAATGGGCGCCGCGCAGCCCGCTTCGAGCCGCAGCAGCAGGGCACGCTCGGCTTCCACGGTGAGCCGCGCCTGCGCATCATCGATCTGGGCAAGAGCCGTCATCAGGTCCTCTCCCGTGTCCCAGGTTCGGTACTCGATGGCCAGGCACCCCTGCCCCGGGGCAGGCAGAACCTTCGTGGGATCCAGGTACTCCGTGACGACGTCCTCGAGACCCAGTCTCTGCAGCCCTGATGCCGCGAGAACCACGGCGTCGAGGTCGCCGTGGGTTCCTCGACCCACGCCCTTGTCGTTCGTGGCGTAGTGCTCGAGACCGGCCACTCGGGACAACCGGGTTCCCACGTTGCCGCGGATGTCGGTGACCGAGCAGTCCGGGCGCAGCACACGGATCTGTGCGGCCCTCCGGGGGGACCCGGTTCCGATGCTCGATCCTTCCGGCAGATCGTCCAGGCGCAAGCCGTCCCGAGCAACGAGCACGTCACGAGGATCGCCCCTGGGCGGGTAGACGAGCGACAATTTGCCCTCGAACAGGTCCTTGGTCGGCAGATCCTTGAGCGAGTGGACCGCCACATCCACGGCACCGCCCAGCAGTTCCTGCCGGAGCGCCGCCGCGAAGACCCCCGTCCCGCCGAGTTGGGCGAGCGGCCCCGAGGTGATGTCCCCCGTCGTGGTCACCGTCTTGAGCTGCGCGTCCTGTCCGGCCTCGACCAACATGTCCGCCACGTACTGGGACTGGGTCGTGGCCAGCGCGGAACCGCGCGTTCCCACCAGGATCCGCGTCATACGGCCTCGGAATCCGCGGTCGCCGCGACCGGGTGGTCGGCGATGACGGGCTTGGGGTTCTTGAGCCGAGCCGGAAGGCAACAGTTGGAATCGCACCGATCGAACCATCCCTTGCCCCCGCATGCGCTGACCCGCAGGGCATCGAGTTCTCGGGGGTCCGTGCTGGGGGCCGTCTCGACGAATCGCTCAGCGATGAGGTCGCGCAGTGACCGCACGTACGCTGGGTGCGTGCCCGGCGTCGGCGTCCGGACGGCCTCGAAGCCGAGGTTCTCGCAAGTCTCCATGGCCTCGGTGTCCAGGTCCCACTTGACCTCCATGTGGTCGGAGACGAAACCCAGGGGAACCATGACCACACCGTCCACGGAACCTTCCAGCGCCTCCAGGGCATCATTGATGTCCGGTTCGAGCCACGGAGTCGAGGGCGAGCCGGACCGGGATTGGTACGCCAGTTCCCAGTCGCAATCCGAGAGCAGGTCCGCGTCCGCTTCCTCGACGAGGCGCAGCACGGAACGGGCGGCCTCGAGGTGCTTCTCGACGTAGGCCGAGCCTCCTTCGTACTCCACTCCGCGCGGGCCGGCCTCGTTGGCCGCGGTCGTCGGAACCGAGTGGGTGCAGAACACGATACGCACTCTTCCGTTTCCGGCGGCGTGCTTGTCGCTCGCGCCGATCCTCGCCTTGACCTCTTGGATGCCCTGCGTGAGGCCTTCGGCGAAGGACTCGATGAAGCCCGGCGCGTCATAGTGCTGTCGGAGCTTGTCGATCCGGAGGTCGTCCCCCAGGCCGAGCTTCTCGAGCGCGATGCCGTAGTCCTCGCGGTACTGCCGGCAGCTCGAATAGCCGGGATAAGCGCTGGTGGCCAGGACGAGGAGCTTGCGATACCCCTTGTCGTAGGCTTCCTGCACGACGTCGGCGACGTACGGTTCCCAATTGCGGTTCGCCCACAGGACAGGCACGTTCGGCCCGTTCTCGGCCAGCTCATCACGAAGGGCCTGGAGCAGCTGACGGTTCTGTTCGTTGATCGGGCTGACCCCGCCGTTGGCGCGGTAATGGGTAGCGACTTCTTCGAGGCGCTCGTCCGGGATCCCGCGCCCGGCCGTGACATTGCGCAGGAACGGGATCACGTCATCCTGGCCTTCCGGCCCGCCGAAGGACGAAAGGATCACGGCGTCGTAGTTCTCCGGCGCCTGCGAGCGCGTCCGGTCGATGGTCTCCTCGGAGGCGAAGCCGTCGGTGTCCGCGAGTGACGCCGGCCCGTTGCTGGCCGTGTTGTCGGGATCCCTCCGGTTGGGAATCGGGTCGGTGCGGGTCAGGCTCATCGGAGCACCTCCAGCACGTCCTCGGCCCCGATCCTTCGGCCGGTGTAGAACGGGGTCTCTTCGCGCACGTGCAGTCGCGCCTCGGTGTTGCGGAAGTGGCGCATGAGGTCGACCAGATCGACGAGTTCCGGGGCTTCCAGGGCCAGGACCCACTCGTAGTCGTTGAGTGCGAAGGTCGCGATCGTGTTGGCCAGAACCTGCGGGTAGTCGCGCCCCTTCATGCCGTGGTTCTTGAGCATCTCGGCCCGGTGCTTCTCGTCCATGTAGTACCAGTCCCATGAACGAACGAACGGGTAGACGCAGACCCAGGCTTCGGGGTCCTTCCCCCGCGCGAAGGCCGGTGCGTGGTTCCTGGTGAACTCGGCGTCGCGGTGGACACCCATCGTCGACCACACGATCTCGGTTCCCTTCAGGGCCTCCGTCCTGCGCAGGTCCCTGACCGCGGCCTGCAGGTCCTCGGGGTTGTCCGCGTGGGTCCAGACCATGATGTCCGCGTGGTCGCGCATCCCGGAGACGTCGTACATTCCGCGTACGACGACGCCGTCCGACTCGATCGACTCCACGGTCTTCCTGAGTTCCTCGGCAGCCCCCTCCGACGGGGCCGTCTGGGCATCGTTCCGACGCGCGAAGACGGTGTAGAGCGCGTAGTAGAGGCGATCGTCCCCAGAGGCCGCGCGGTCCGCGCCTGCCTGCGAGTTGCCAGAATTCTGTTCAGTCATCAACTGACCTGTCCTTTCACTGCGGGCGCCTTGGTCGCAAGGCGCTTCATGCGTCTGTGGCTTACAAGATTCCGACCGGGATCGGCCCCACGAGGGTCGCCGGTCGACCGACCGTTGCTCACCCGAGATCGAGATCGGCGATCGTCGTGCGCGTGTCCGGGACCAACGAGGCCAGACCGGTACCGGAGAGCCAGGCCCCGACGGAAGCGACCCGGCTGAGTTTCGTGAGGTTCTGGCGGAATGCCTTGACCTTCTGGGCGTGACCGATCGAAACCTGCGGCATCGCCGTCTTCCACCGGACGACGTCGGCCCCCTGCAGGTATTTGCGGCTCAGGCTGGTGCCCATGATCCGGGAAGCATCGTGGAGCGCAAGGCTCATGAGCTGTTCGTCCGAGAGGGTCAGTTCCGTGATGGACTGCCCCTCCGACGTCGGCCCGCGACCGTACGAGAGCCGCAGAATGTGCCGGTGCTCCCCCACGCGGTCGGCGATCCACTGCCACTTGGCCGTCATGTGCGTCAGGGCCTTGGCCCGGACGGTCCTGACACGGTCGCTGACAAGAACCCCGGTGCCTCGCGGCGCGGAGTCGAGCGCGGGTGCATCCACAACGAGTGTCACGAGCGCGATCTCCGGCCCGCGGCGCACTTCGGGCAACAGGTCGCTGTCCAGGTGGGGCCCCAGCAGGCGAACGGTCGTGGGTCCGTCCGTGGCCAGGACCAGGACGTCGGCGGTCAGCGCCGCCCGTTTTCCCGCTGAGCCCTCCTGACGCCGGATCGCGATCCAGTTCTGCGTGACCTCGTCACGGTCCACCGCGATCACGTCGCATCCTGCCAGGAGGCGCACCCCGCGACGGGTCAGGTCATTGACCAGGGCTTCGGAGAGCTGGTTCATCCCGCCCACGAGGCCGGCCACCTGGGATCCGGCGGGCGAGTTCGCTCTGAGTACCGCCGCGGAGGCACCCAGGGAACCGTAGGTACGGATCCCCTCTCTGAGTCCGGGCGCCACGGCGTCGACGTCGAGCTCGTTCGGGTGGGTCGAATGGATGCCCATGGTCACGGGCGCGACGAGTCCGTCGACGACGTGCTGCCCCATCCGCGCCTTGACCAGACCGCCGAGGGTCTTCTGGTGGGCCCCGACCGACGACGGCAAGTACCGGTCCATGGCCGCTCTGCGCTGACCGGCGGCGGTGAGCGCGGGGCGCAATTCTGAGTCGCCCGGATTCGCGGGAATTCCCAGGATCCCCGAGGAAGGCATGGGGATCGGTCCGCTGGGCAAGTACAGCCATGATCCTGCTCGCGAGGGCGTAGTCCGTGCCTCTCCCAGGCCGAGATCATCGATGAGTTCTGCAACCGATGCATTGCGCGTCGCGTACGATTCGGCCCCCGAGTCGAGAACCATGCCGCCTACCTGGTGCGCTCCCACGGCTCCTCCGAAGTGGTCCCGGGATTCCGTGAGCACCACGCGCAGGCCGCGATCGGCGAGTTCGCGGGCAGCCAGCAGGCCGGAGACGCCTCCGCCGACCACGAGCGCGGTCCGGGCCTTGCGCGAACGAACCGCGTCCGGGGCATGGGCCGGGGAGGAATCGCCCGGCGCCTCAGGGCTCTTGAGGGTGTTGGCCTGATCCGGGGTGACTTTCTGAGGTTGGGATGCCATCGACGCTAGCTTTCGTGTATGAATTCGACGAGCCGGGTCAGTACGGCGGGGTCCGTTCCCGGCGGGACGCCGTGCCCGAGATTCACGATGTGGGCAGCGGCGGCCTTACCCTTCGAGAGTACGTCCATGGTGTGCTTCTGCAGAACACCCCACCCCGCGTCCAGCAGGGCCGGGTCAATATTTCCCTGCAGCGGTGTATCGCGGCCCACTCTCTCCGAGGCCTGGTCCAGGTCAATGCGGTAGTCCACGCCGACGACGTCGGCTCCTGCCTCCTTCATCGCCACGAGGAGCTCACCCGTGCCCGTGCCGAAGTGGATCCGTGGCACACCATAAGGTTCGACTGCGGAGAGGACCCCGGCCGAGTACTTCATCACGTGCTCCCTGTAGTCACGCTCGGGAACGGAGCCGGCCCACGAGTCGAAGAGCTGCACGGCACTGGCTCCCGCTTCGATCTGTGCGGAAAGGAACTGGGCCGAGACTCTGGAAACCCATCCGGCGAGTGCGTCCCAGGCTTCGGGGTCGCGGTACATCATGGTGCGGGGGCCCAGGTGGTCCCGGCTCGAGCCGCCCTCGGCCATGTAGGCGGCCACGGTGAACGGCGCTCCGGCGAATCCGATCAGGGGCGTGCCGCCGAGCTGTTCGACGGTCAGTGCGACCGCCTCGCGAATGGGATCGAAAGCCGAGTCCGGAACCTCGGGCAACTCGGCGATTCGCTCCATGCTGTTGAAGGGCGCGCCCATGACCGGGCCCTTGCCCGGCAGGATGTCGACGTCGAGGCCGGCCACCTTGAGTGGGACGACGATGTCGGAAAAGAAGATCGCGGCGTCCACGTGGTGCCGGCGAACGGGTTGCAGTGTGATTTCCGACGCGAGGTCGGGTGTCAGACACGACTCGAGCATGTTGGTGCCTTCCCTGGCCGCCCGGTACTCGGGGAGGGAACGACCGGCCTGCCGCATGAACCAGACCGGCGGGTGTTCCGGCCTGTCCCCGAGCATGGCCCGGATCATGGGCGAGCGGTCCGTGCCCGCCGTGCGCAGGGGGTGATCGGAGGGCAGGCGGGAAAGCTGCGCCTCGGTCAACATCGGCCGGGGCGCGTGGTTCGGAGTCGTCATAATGATTCCATTGTGCCAACTTGTCGGACCGTTTTTGTGGACAGGTTGTCATCACGGGATCGGGGTCGCGAGAGTCACTCCGAGCGTGTTTCGCGGTCTCTCGGGACGTGGTTATTATGAGTGAGTCGTGGTTTTGTTTTCGCTGGTTTCATCGCACAAGAATGTTGACCTGAATACCGTCGCCACGTTGACGACGGGCGTCGGGGCGCTCGGTCCTGCCCTCGTGAACGAGGGGCCGCTCAAGGGCCTCGTGACCCTCTCGACCTGCAACCGGCTCGAACTCTACGGTGAGGCACTCGCGACCGACGGCGACGTCGACCGGGCCGTGGACGCCATGGTTGTCACCATCTCCGATGCCGCCGATCTCGACGAATCCTTCGTCCGCGGATCCTTCGAGATCCTCCGGGACGAAGACGCCGCATCCCACCTGTTCACCGTGGTCACGGGGCTCGAGTCTGCCGTGGTCGGCGAACGAGAAATCACCGGGCAGGTGCGTCGGGCCCTCATGAACGCTCGCGAAGAAGGCACGGCGTCGGGCGAACTCATTCGTCTGTTCGAGGCCGCAGCCAGGACCGCACGCACGGTCGGGACCGAGACTGCACTCGGCGAGCGCGGCAGGTCCATCGTCTCCGTCGCCCTCGACCTCGCCGAAGAGGTTGCCACCACCCCGTGGAAGGAGGCCCACACGCTGGTCTTCGGCACGGGCGCCTACGCGGGTGCCACCATGGCCGCACTCAGCGCACGAGGTTGTCACAACGTCTGGGTGTACTCCGCATCCGGTCGCGCCGAGGAGTTCACCGCGAAGCGCGGCGGAACACCCGTGACAGATGCGGAATTGACTCAGGCCATGACCGCCTCCGACGTCATCATCGGTTGCAGCGGCGGATCGACCCCCTTTTCTTCGGAGACGTTCCCGGAAGGCAACCACATCGTCGTCGACATGGCTCTGACCAGAGATTTCGATCCTTCCATCGCTGACCTGGACGGTGTCGAACTCATCACCCTCGAATCCGTGAGGCTCGCGGCCCCGGAGGAGGCCAACGAATCGGTCTCCGCGGCCCGCGCGATCGTCGAGAAGGCCACGCGGGAGTTCAGGGCACACAGGAACCAGCAGAACGTGGACGATGCCATCGTCGCCCTGAGGCGTCACACCATGGCGGTTCTGGACACCGAAATGGACAAGGTCAGGCACCAGTACGGTTGCGGCGCCCAGGCGGATCAGCTCGAATTCGCGATGCGCCGCATGATGCATTCTTTGCTGCACACACCCATGGTCAAGGCTCGGAAACTGGCCGCGGAAGGCCGTGAGCAGGAGTTCATGGACGCGATCGAGGCTCTGTACGACATCACCGTCCCGGAGCCGGCCGCAGAGGATTCCCCCGAAGCGGACACGACGCCCGCGGGACACGACGTCGCGGAGCAACAGAAAGCGTCCTGACAAGGGCAAACAAGTCTTATAGTAGTGTCCTGGACCCGGACGGCGTGGTCACGGGACGCTCATGGTCCGATGGTGCCGCCACCACCCGTGGTCCTGGACAATGCGGCCGAATCGCCATGAAAGGACTGCCCCTCCCATGTCTGGCTCGTCAGAACTGTCGCCACGATATGAGTTCGGTACCCGGATGCCGGGGCCCCAACGACGTCGTCAGTTGCTCTCCGTGGCCCGAGAGCACTTTGCCGCATACGGCTTCCACACCACCACGATGGAAGACATCGCCGAATCGGCGCGCGTGTCCAAGCCCGTTCTCTACCAGCACTTCTCGGGGAAGCACGAGCTGTACTGTGCTGTCCTCGAGTCGGCGATCGAGCTCTTCGAGAACCAGGTCATCACTCCCCTGCTCCGCGACATCGGGAACAAGACCCGAACCAAGGCCATGATCGCGAACTTCATCGACGTCGTCATCAATGATCACGATGTGTACCGGATTCTGTTCGAATCGGACGCGCGGGCCAACGAGTCCGTCGCTCGGAAGCTCGACGGTCTCGTGGCACGGGTTTCGCAACGCCTGGGTCGCACACTGAGCGAAAACAGCGACCTCGACGACGAGGACTGTGACTTCCTGGCCCAGGCCCTTGTCGGCCTGGCCATATCTGCGGCCCGCATCGTCTCCACCACGGAGTGCCCGGACAAGCAATTGCGTCAGCAATTTCTGTTGTTCAAACTCGTCTGGCGGGGCCTGGAGAACGTCGACAAGCCGTGGGAGTGACTACCGCGCTCAGCGAAATCGGGGCGAGGTGCGCACCAGCTCGCTCGAGGGTTGAGTAGGCTGGGGCTCGAGTCCCGTTCCCGCCATCATCGCAGGAGGAATACGCATGGAAATCAAGATCGGTATCAAGGACGTCGCCCGGGAGGTCGTCGTCGAATCCGACCAGACGCCCGAGTCCGTCCAGAAGCAGGTCTCCGAGGCCCTGGCCAACCAGAGCCTGCTGGAACTTGCCGATTCGAAGGGCAACATCACCCTCGTCCCCGGCGCCTCGATCGGCTACGTCGAAATCGGCGCCGAAACGCGCCGCCACATCGGCTTCGGCCCGTTCAGCGACAGCTGAGCAACCTGCCCGCAATCCGCTGACGGAAGGGAGGACCCGCCCGAATCGGGCCAGGTCCTCCCTTCGTTTCGTCCAGCGGGATAGACTGAACCCTGGATGCCCGGTCGTTTCCTGTTGAATTGACGTCCGCCACGGGGCGCCACCTCGGATTTCGAGGAAGCGCGCCTCACCCGATGATTGTTGCGATCGGCTTCCTACCGATCCTTCGACCGCTGAGGTTGAGCGCCGCGAGACGTGCGCAACCAGCCTCCGCGCGACGGTTCCCAACCGTCCGCCCTGCGGTCACACCATCGACCGAGTGGAGCTCATCCCCGTGAACCAAGACAACGATCCGGAAACCACAGTTCTCGAAGAAACCCCCGACACCGTGCAGCGCGGCCTGGAGACCGATGCCGCCGAAGCCCCGGAGGTTCGCCCCGAAGAAGACAAGACCTTCGCAGATTTCGGAGTCCGCGAGGACATCTGCGAAGCCCTGGCCGAGAAGGGGATCACCCACCCCTTCCCCATCCAGTCCATGACCTTGCCCGTTGCCCTGTCGGGACAGGACATCATCGGCCAGGCCAAGACGGGTACCGGCAAGACCCTCGGCTTCGGATTGCCGGTGCTCCAGCGCGTCGTCGGTCGCGACGACGCCGCCTGGGCCTCCCTCAAGTCCCCCGGCGCGCCCCAAGCCCTCATCGTGGTTCCCACGAGGGAATTGGCCGTTCAGGTCGGCAATGACATCTCCGTGGCGGCGCGGAAGCGCAATGCCCGGGTCGCCACGATCTACGGCGGACGCGCCTATGAGCCGCAGATCGCGGAGCTCGAGAAAGGCGTCGAGGTCGTGGTCGGGACACCCGGTCGCCTCATCGACCTCCACCGGCAGAAGTACCTCAACCTCCAGCAGGTCGGGGCGGTGGTCCTGGACGAGGCCGACGAAATGCTCGACCTGGGGTTCCTGCCGGACGTCGAACGGCTTCTCGCCTCGGTGCCCGAGGTCCGTCAGACCATGCTGTTCTCCGCGACCATGCCCGGACCGGTCATCTCCATGGCCCGCCGCTACATGTCCCACCCGATGCACATCCGCGCTTCGACCCCGGATGACGAAGGCGCGACCAAGAAGGACATTCGCCAGGTCATTTACCGCGCGCACCCCATGGACAAGGACGAGCTGATCGCTCGGGCGCTGCAGGCCAACGGCCGCGGGCGAACCATCATCTTCACGAAGACCAAGCGCGCCGCCGCCCGCCTCTCCGACGAGCTCGTCAAGCGCGGATTCGCCGCGGGAGCAATCCACGGCGACCTCGGACAGGGCGCCCGCGAGCAGGCTCTGCGTGCGTTCCGGAACGAAAAGGTCGATGTTCTCGTGGCGACCGACGTCGCCGCCCGCGGGATCGACGTCGAGGACGTCACGCACGTGGTCAATTTCCAGTGCCCGGAGGACGAGAAGATCTACCTGCACCGCATTGGGCGGACCGGGCGCGCGGGCAACAAGGGCACTGCGATCACCCTGGTCGATTGGGACGACGTTCCCCGGTGGTCCCTGATCAACCGAGCCCTGGACCTGGGCGTCCCTGAGCCGGTCGAGACCTACTCCTCGTCGAAGCATCTGTTCACCGACCTGGACATTCCCGAGGGGACCAAGGGAAAGCTGCCCCGCAACAAGCGCACCCACGCCGGTTTGGAGGCCGAAGAGGTCGAGGACATCGACTGCGATGACCGTCGTTCCCGTTCCGGCGGCGAGAGCCGCGGGAAGGCTCGCCCTTCCGGCCGGCCTTCGGGCTCGCGGTCCAGGAACGGTGGCCGCGGTGGGCGTCGTCGCTCGGAGAAGCCTTCACAGGGTCCTCGCGAGGGCAACGGTTCCGGACCCCAGCGGTCCGACGGCGGATCCGCCGAATCCGGTGGCCGTGGCGGGGATGCTCCCCGGCGACGCCGGCGTCGGCGTCGCACGGGTGGCGCCTCGGGCTCGCAAGCCTCGTCGGCCGAGTAGCCCCGGCTCCCGTGGGAATCGAGCTGAACGACCAGGATTTGGTGATCCGGGGAGACAACCGGGACGTCCTCGCGGATCTGCCGGCCGAGGCCTTCTCGATGATCTATGTGGACCCGCCCTTCAACACCGGGCGCGCCCAGGTCAGGCGCAACCTCCGGAGCCACCGCGTGGATCCGGAGGACGCGGATCGGCGTGGCTTCAAGGGCCGCGGATACAAGAGTGTCCTCGAATCCTTGTCGCGGTACGACGACGCCTTCGAGGACTACTGGTCCTTCCTGCTCCCCCGCCTGGAACTGGCCCGTGACCTGATGACGGAGTCCGGGACGTTGTATCTCCACTTGGACTATCGGGAGGTCCACTATGCCAAGGTCATGTGCGACATGGTTTTCGGCCGCGACTGCTTTCTGAACGAAATCATTTGGGCCTACGACTACGGCGCCCGGGCGAGGAGGCGCTGGCCCGCGAAGCACGACAACATCCTGGTCTACGTCAAGGACCCGAAAAACTACCACTTCGATTCGGCCGAGGTGGACCGGGAACCGTATATGGCTCCGGGACTGGTCACGCCGGAAAAGGCTGCCCGGGGCAAATTGCCGACCGACGTGTGGTGGCACACGATCGTCTCGCCGACGGGCAAGGAGAAGACGGGGTACCCCACGCAGAAGCCCATGGGCCTGTTGCGCAGAATGGTGGCGGCCTCCTCCCGACCTGGGGACTGGTGCCTCGATTTCTTCGCCGGATCGGGCAGCCTGGGGGCCGTGGCCCACGCTCTGGAACGACGTTTCGTGTGCATTGATTCCAACGATCAGGCGATCGAGATCATGCGCAACCGGCTTCCGCACGCTCGCGTGATCGAGGACTGACCGAGTCTGACTGGATCGACTTTGTACAGCACTCGTGCGCTCAGGCCCTGCAGGCCCGTGCGGCGTCCGGAATCCGGAAATCCATGGATCGAGCATCGGGCTCGGCGAATTCTTCCACGGTCATGGTAGGAATCCCATCCTCCCAATCACCGTTGCTATCGGCACGGGAGTCGCTCACGGCGTAGCAACAATGTGCGACTTCTGGTCTCCGAATGACAATTCTCGAGAAACCTGACGAGCGGTTATCAAGAAATTTCCAACGTGCCTGAGACCATGCGAGGCCCGAGGCTTGACAGCGGGTCTATCGTAATGATTGTTACTCGGCAACAAAAATTGAAATGTCGATATACCCGGCGTCACACCGGTCGTTCTTCCCACGGTTGGAGCCCGAGAGCGGCTCCTGGCCGAGCGATATTGGCAACTGTATCGGCAGGTGCGCCGATGTCTGTTCTCCACCGGTGAGAACGACATTTCGAAGTCCGCGAAAGGAGCTTCGACATGCCAAGTCAACAACAGCTGGTCATCCAGTCCTACACAAACGGATTCGTGGCCGGAAACTTGTCCCAAATTCTTTCCTGCGTCACCGACGACCTCGTGTGGGAATTCAACGGGAGCCAGGTCGTCGAGGGTAGAGAAGGCTTTGCGGAGCACATGCGCAACGACCTGGGTTCGGGCACACCAGAGCTCACGATCGAGCGATTCGTGGAGCAGGACGACGTCGTCGTGGCGATCAACCGTGGCCGCTTCGTCCCGGGGGACGGTGAACCCGTGGAGTTCGTTTCCGCCGAGGTGTTCGGGTTCAGGGACGGAAAGATCTGCAGGATCCAGACCTACCAGCCCATGGATTGACCCAACAGATTCCAGTGAGAGGAGCATCCGTTGCTCGACCTCAAACCGGCCTGCTGCCTGATGTCCGACTTGCTGACCGCGGTGACCGACGACGACCTGACCAGCGAGACACCGTGCACGGACTTCACACTGGCCGACCTGATCGAGCATGTCAGCTCGGTATCACAAGGGTTTCGGGCAGTGGGTGAACACCGCGTTGAAAGCGGGAATGACGAGGCAGATCCCGACATGACGAACGACACCCCGAGCACACTCGTGGCCGAGGCAATCAAGCACGTGCAGGCCCTGGGGGCAGCGTGGGATGATCCGACGGCATGGCAAGGCAGCACGAGCGCTGGTGAACTCGAGCTGTCCAATGACCTCTGGGGCAGGATTGCCCTCACCGAAATGGTCGTCCATAGCTGGGACATCGCTCAATCGCTGGGCCGTTCCATCAGCTTGCCCAGTGAGACGTTGCAAGCCTGTCTCGATCACGTCACCGAGTTCATCCCAAATGCTCCGGTACCGGAGCTGTGGGGGCCTCCCGTGGATGTCACCGCCAATGCTTCGCAGATCGACCGCATTGTGGCGACGACTGGACGCACTCCGTAGCCAGGTACCCGCGGACGGACGGTCTTCGGACGTCTTGAAACGGCCTGAGCCTCCGGTCAGCGTCATCGGCCGTGCCCCGCAAGGCTGTTGATCGGAATCCTGACGAAGAATACCGACTTGCGTGCTCGTTTTCCGGACGTTCGCTGCCATTCTCTGTGTGTCCGGAGCAACGAGGACTTCGGCATCTCCCCCGATGCACCTCCGAAGGGCGACGGGCGAGAAATCCGCGACTGTGACACCGGGGGCCCGTGTCCTGCCCGCATCTTTGACCAAGCCGGATGTCGCAACGTGCCCTCAGGGGTTTCCCAAGAGACAGTCAGCCCTCAGACATCTGGCGAGGAGATCGCGCCTGGGCCCTGATGGCCTCCAGAGCCTGCGGCTCGGTCGTGTTCTCTCCCAAACGATTCGGCTTTCCCGCGCCGTGGTAGTCGCTGGACCCGGTGACGATCAGCCCGTGCGCTCGAGCGAACTCCAGGAGCCACTGCCGGTCTTCGGGCCCGTTGTCCCGGTGGTATACCTCCACTCCGGCCAGACCGGCGTCGACCATGTCCTCGAAGACCTCCAGCCCCACGGTCCGCCCACGCTTGCTCGCGAGCGGGTGGGCGAACACCGGTACTCCCCCGGCCCGCCTCACGAGCGATACCGCGAGCGCCGGATTCGGCGCGTAGTGCGGGACGTAGTACTTGCTTCCCGTGGTGAGGATCGTGGCGAAGGCCTCGGTCCGGTCCCGGCATGCTCCGGCCGCGACCAGGGCGTCGGCAATATGCGGGCGGCCGACCGTCGCATCGGCGTTGACCTGGGCCTCGACGTCCGGCCAGGTGATGGGAAAGTCTTCGCCGAGCCGGTCGACCATGCGTCGCGCCCGAGTCAGGCGCGCCGCTCTCGACCTGTCGATTTCGGCGCGCAGTTCCGGGGCCTCGGGGTCGTGCAAGTAACTCAGGAGGTGCACCGAGATGCCGTCTTCCGAGGCGCAGGTGACTTCTGTCCCCGGGACGAAGTCGATGCCGAGGGAGGATGCCTCCCGTGCGGCTTCTTCCCACCCCGCGGTCGAATCGTGGTCCGTCAGGGCCACGGAGGTCAGGCCCGCCTCGGCAGCTCTGCGAACGACGACGGCCGGAGGCTCCGTTCCGTCGGAGACGTTCGAGTGGGTATGGAGATCAATGCACACGGGAACCAATCTACTCGGTGCCCGGGAGGCGGCGTCCGAACTCGGGCGATATTGTGGAGTCATGACTTCGAACAATTCCCCGGAAACCCAGGAATCCGCCGACCAGCAGCCTCTTGAGGAACGGGTCGGCAACCGCTCGCAGCCGCCGCGATCGAGCGCGTTCAAGGATTTCATGGGCACCCAATGGGCGCCCTCGAACAAGCCGCTCCCCGAGCGTGCTTCGGTGGCCGATCACGCGGCCCGGCGTCGTGCGGCGTTGTCGGCGAAATTCCCCGGTGAGCGTCTGGTGATTCCGGCCGGACCGCTGAAGACGCGGTCCAACGATACGGACTACCGTTTCCGCCCCCACTCGGGCTTCGCCCACATGACCGGTCTCGGCGTCGACCACGAGCCGGATGCCGTGCTGATCCTGGAGCCGCTGGACGAACCGGCCGCGGACGGTTCGAACCACGAGGCGACCCTGTACTTCCGTCCGCTGGCCGGGCGCGACTCGGAGCAGTTCTACGCCGACCCCCGGTACGGCGAGTTCTGGGTCGGCCCCCGACCCACGCTGCAGGAGATCGAGTCCGAGTACGGAATCCGGTGCCAGGACCTGTCCGACGTCGAGGTGGCCATCACCAAGAACGCCGGCCCCCAGGCGCTGGGCGGCGTGCGTGTGCGTCTGTTGCGCGAGGTGGATCTGAACGTCGACGCCCTCGTCGATACCTCCCGCTTGAACACGAGCGTGGATCTCGAGGAATCGGATTCGCTCGACGGCCAACTGACCGAGGCCCTGTCCGAGTTGCGTCTCGTCAAGGACGAGGAAGAGATCGCGAACCTTCGTCGCTCGATTGCCTCGACCAAAACCGGCTTCGAGAATATCGTTCGGGCTTTCCCCCAGGCCCGCGAGCATCACCGCGGTGAACGGATCGTCGAGGGCGCGTTCTTCGCCGCCGCCCGGGCCGAAGGCAACGACGTCGGCTACGAAACGATCGCGGCCTGCGGCAACAATGCCACCGTGCTCCACTGGATCCGCAACAACGGAACCGTGGAGGACGGCAAACTGATTCTGGTGGATGCCGGCGTCGAGGACGACACGCTCTACACGGCGGACATCACCCGGACCATGCCGGTCGACGGCACGTTCACCGCCGTTCAGAAGAAGATCTACGACGCCGTGCTGAAAGCCTCCGACGCCGCCTTCGAGGTCGCCGTTCCCGGCAATCGGTTCCGCGATGTGCACGCGGCCGCGATGAAGTCTCTGGCCGAGTCCTTGGACGAGTGGGGGCTGCTCCCGTGCTCGGTCGAGGAAGCCATCTCGGACAACGGGGGCCAACATCGCCGGTGGATGCCGCATGGTACGAGCCACCACCTGGGATTGGACGTTCACGACTGTGCACAGGCCAAACGGGATCTTTACCTGGACGGGATCATCGAGCCGGGCATGGTCTTCACGATCGAGCCGGGACTCTACTTCAAGGAAGACGACCTGGCCGTGCCCGAGGAGTACCGCGGCATCGGAATCCGGCTGGAGGACGATGTTCTCATCACCGAGGACGGCCCCGAGAACATGAGCGCAGGGTTCCCGCGGACGACGGAGGACATCGAGTCCTGGATCGCCGAGTTGTCCCGGTAGACCGTGTACGGCATGCACCTGCGCCCCCGGCCCACGTGGACCGGGGGCGCAGGTGTGGTCAAGAGTGCGGCGCTTTGCGTTCGCCGCTGCCGCGTCGGGTTCTCAGAAGCCCGAGGAGTCGGGCCGTCGACCGTGGTCGGGAGCGGAATCCCCCGCCGGTGGCTCGTCCCGACGCTCGGTACCGCCGGCGCCAGCCGCATCGTCCCTCTGGGTTCCGGCCTCGTCGGAGCGGATGCCGAAGCGGGGGCGTCCGTCGGGAAGATCCTTGAAATCCCGGGCCTGTGACCGGTCCGGGGTCTCGGCGGCGCCGTCGTTCCCGGTCGGGTTGTTCTGCGAGGAGCCTTCCGCGGCCTGCGGTGGCGGGGTCTGAGTATGGTTCGGCCGCTGTCCCGGGGCCGCCTGACCCCACGGCCCGTCAGGCCCGGGCGAGCCAGGCTGGTTGACCGGACGATCTCCCGAGCCTTGCGGTCCTCCCGGAAATCCCGGCTGCTCGTTCGCGGCGGGACGGAAGGTCGGCGCCGATCGATGACCGCCCAACAGACGACGCGCTTCGCCCGCCTCCTGGGGCGCGCACACCAGATCGTAGCTTCCGGCGACCAATTGGCCTACAGCGGTGAAGCTGCGTTGCCCGCCGCGCCGCGAATATCCGACGATCGAAAGGATCATCCAGAACGCGACGCCGAGCGGGATGGACGTCAGGAAGGCGGAGAGGGGCGATTCCCGTCCGAAGGCCATGAGCAAGGCGCCCAGAACCACGCCGTAGAACAGACCTTGGAGCGCCCCTGAGGCCGCGACCCTCGCATAGGAGAGAGTCCCCACGACGTGTTCGACCTGGCGGAGGTCCGATCCGACGATCGCGAGGTTCTGGACCGGAAAGCCGCGTTCGGCCAGAAGGTCGACCGCGCCCTGGGCGTCCTGGTACTTGGAGAACTTGCCCACGGTCACGGACCCCGCAAGTTGTTCGGTCCGCAAGGCGGCGAGTCTGGACTTTCCGGAATTAGCCATACTGACCATTTTCCCTGACTCCGGGCTTGACCGCCAACCATTCTCGTGGGTATCGCCACAGGTGAACCGGCGGGATGATACTGGCCGGGATATATGAGTACGCTGTTGCAGTGAGCAACGTTCCGAGCAGAATCTTCATCGCAAGGCTCCTGGGTCTTGATGTCTTCGATCCCGTGGGCGACCGGTTGGGGCGCCTGCGGGACGTCGTCGTGCTCAACAGGGACGCCAAGCGCAAACACCTGCAACCGCTCGTGGTGGGCATCGTCGTCGAGGTCCTGGGCAAGAAGCCCGTCTTCGTGCCGATGACGCGCGTCAACAGCATGGACGCGACCCAGGTGATCGTGACCGGGCTGGTGAATCTCCGCCGTTTCGAGCAGCGCGGGGCAGAAGCCCTGGTCATCGGTGAACTCTTCGACCGCAAGGTCCACTTCAAGGACAATTCGGGCGAAGCAACCATCGAGGACTGCGCCATGGAGCAGACCAAGAACGGCGATTGGAAGATCACCGAGCTGTTCGTTCGTCGGGCCGGTACCACGGGCCGTTTCGTGCGACGCAAGAATGAGGCCTTGGTCGTGGACTGGGAGGACGTGGTCTACGGGACCGCGATGGATCCTCAGGGCGCCTCGCACTTCCTGGCGACCCACGAGGACACCCAGCCCGCCGACCTGGCGGACGCCCTCCACGACCTCAACGACAAACGCATGCTCGAGGTTGCGGAGGAACTCCGGGACGAGCGGCTCGCGGACGTCCTCCAGGAGCTTCCCGAGGAGGACCAGGTGCGTATCCTCTCCAGCCTGGACATTCGCCGTGCGGCGGACATCCTCGAGGAGATGGAACCGGACGACGCCGCCGACCTGCTCAACATGTTCACCGACAACCAGCGCGAGGCGCTCCTGGAGCGGATGGAACCCGACGACGCCGAAGACGTCCGGCGGCTTCTCGAGTACGAGGAAGGAACCGCTGGATCGTTGATGACGCCGGTGCCGATCATCCTTCCCCCGGAAGCGACCGTCGCCGAGGCCCTGGCCCACATCAGGCAGGAGGAAATTCCCCCGGCGGTCGCCGCCGCGGTCTTCGTCTGCCGCCCGCCCCTCGAGGCTCCGACCGGTCGGTACATCGGCATGGTGCACATGCAGGAGCTCCTGCGTCTCGCACCACCGGAACCCGTGGGAAACATCATCGATCGGAGCATCGAACCGATCCCTGACGTCGCCTCCCTGGAGGATGTCTCCCGGGTCCTGGCGACCTACGACCTGACCATCATTCCCGTGACCAATGAACACGATCGCCTCGTCGGCGCCGTGACCATTGACGACGTTCTCGACGCGCTCCTCCCCGAGGATTGGCGCACCAACGACGACGGCACCCCCGTCCGAAAGGTGGGACGCAAATTTGAGTGAGACGACCAGAAATCGCCGCACCCGCGATACCCACCGTGCCGGTCTGGACACGCCGCTCGCGAGCAAGCCCAAGTGGTACCAGAGGTACCAGCCGAACCCCGAGGCCTTCGGCGTCATGACCGAGTCCTTCGCACGGTGGATGGGCACGCCCCAATTCCTCGTGTGGATGACGGTGTTCGTGGCCGTGTGGCTCGGGTGGAATACGCTGCTGCCCGAGTCGTGGCAGTTCGACCCCCGCGCACTGAACTTCACGCTGCTAACCCTCATGCTGTCCTTGCAGGCGTCCTACGCGGCTCCTCTCCTCCTGCTCGCCCAGAACCGCCAGGACGACCGTGACCGCGTGGTCGCCGAGGAGGATCGGCAACGGACCCAGCAGAACCTGGCGGACACCGAATACCTGACCCGGGAAATCGCGGCGCTGAGGATCGCGCTCCGGGAAGTCGCGACCCGCGACTTCGTTCGTTCCGAGATTCGGGACCTCATCGAGGAACTCGTGCAGGATTCTCGCGCCCAGGAAACGAACGGTGGCGGGGCCGACAGCGATGCCGCGCATTCGTCATCGAAGGACTCGGACAGGCACCGCAGTCCCGAACCCCGGACCTCGGTCCTGGACATCGTGACCGCGGACGGCGCCGGCGGAAGTCATGCGAGTTCCACGACCGATCACAGTGCACGGAATACGCGCACCCCGCGGGAGACTCATGAATGACGCATTGCGCGCGGCGCTGTCCACCGTGATCGACCCCGAGTTGCGGCGGCCCATCACGGAGTTGGGAATGGTGACCGACGCCGAGTTGGATGGGACCACGGCCCGGATCGGTATTCGGCTGACCATTGAAGGCTGCCCGCTCAAGAACACTATTCAGGACGACGTCCGGGAAGCCGTCCGATCGGTCGACGGCGTCGAGTCGGTCGAGATCGACCTCGGCTACATGGACGCCGAGGCACGCAACCGCCTCCGTGACCAGCTCGGCCACACGAAGACCAACCCCTTCGCCGACCCGGCCAATCTGACCCAGGTCTATGCGATCGTCTCCGGCAAGGGCGGCGTCGGCAAGTCGACCGTCACGGCGAATATCGCCGCATCCATGGCCTCCGAGGGATTGTCCGTGGGGATCGTCGACGCCGATGTGCACGGCTTCTCGATACCAGGGCTCCTGAACATCACCCAGCCGCCGACCAAGCTCGAGGACATGATCCTTCCTCCGGTCGTGGAAGTTCCGGCCTCGCGACGGGTTGCGGCGGGACGGGACGACGTTCCCGGATCGATCCGGGTCATTTCGATCGGGATGTTTCTCGACGACAACCGGCCTATCGCATGGCGTGGACCCATGCTGCACCGTGCGCTCGAGCAGTTCCTGACCGACGTCCACTTCGGAGACTTGGATGTCCTGCTCCTGGATCTTCCGCCGGGAACCGGCGACATCGCGATCTCGATGTCCCAATTGGTCCCGAACGCCGGCCTCGTGGTGGTGACCACGCCCCAGCCCGCGGCGGTCAACGTCGCGGAAAGGGCCGGGACGATGTCGTTGCAGACCGGACAGAAGGTCGTCGGGGTCGTGGAAAACATGGCCGCCATGGTCATGCCGGACGGGACACGCATGGAGATGTTCGGCTCCGGCGGCGGAGCAATGCTCTCAGAACGCCTGGGCCAGGCACTCGACACCGAGACGCCCCTCCTCGGCTCGGTCCCGTTGGACTCGGCCCTGCGGGAAGGCGGAGACACGGGCGTTCCTGTGGTGTGGTCCGCCCCGGACTCTCCCTCGGCCCGGGCTCTCTCCGACGTCGCAGACGGAATCAGAAAGCAGAAGCGAGGGCTCTCCGGGCGAAGGCTCCCCTTGGACCTGAGCTGACCCGGTCACGGCTCGTGCGGCGAACCACGAGGACAGAAGAACCACGAGGACAGAAAAAAGACCGGACGGAGGACACCGTCCGGTCTGGCCAGGAAGCCGCAGTCCGTCGATGGGTCAGGTGGCTTCCGTGTCGTAGGGAGCAAGTTGACCCGGGCTCAATCGCGTCGTGTTGGAAGCAGGCGGCGCAGAGGCCTTGTTCTGTTCTTCCTGCTGTTCCTCGTCGTCTTCCAGGAGCGCCTCGCGGACGATCCGGCGCGGATCGTACTGTCTGGGGTCGTAGGCCCTCCAGTTGATGTCCGACAGTTCCGGCCCCAAGGTTTCCTTGAGATCATCCTTGGCACCCGCGGCCGTGCGTCGCAATGACTTGATGAGGTCCTTGAGCTGCCGCGCGTACTCGGGCATGCGCTCAGGGCCTATCACCACGAAAACGATAATGGCCAAGACGACGAACTCGGCCCCGTTGATTCCAAACACACCAGCACATTACCAGCCCCCGATGGGCCGGAGCCGGTCATTGTGATTGAGGTCCGTGTGCGTTCGCTCGACCGTTGGGCGGGTGCTCCGCTCCCCTCCCTATTGCGTGATGGGGTCGAGACATTCCTTGAGGTCCTGGGCCTCGTCCTTCGTGATCTCGAGAACCAGGCGGCCACCGCCCTCGAGGGGAATCCGCATGATGAGGGACCGGCCTTCCTTGGCGACTTCCATGGGTCCCTCGCCGGTCCTCGGCTTCATCGCGGCCATTGTTTCTCCTTGTCGGATAGACGCTGTTCGCCGAGGAGGTTCGAACCTCGGTTGATCAATGATAGCTCGATCACCTTAACAACCGATGGTTACGGGCTCCGCCGGGCTCACGGCGGGTAGTCGCCTCCGCTGGGAAGTTCCTTCCAGTGCCACAGCCATCCGACCCAGATCAGCTGCCCCAGGGCCGCCCCGATGAGCAGTGTTGCCCGGTATGCACGCGATTCGGAGAGCGCCACCAGCGGCGCGGCCAGGGGGAAAACCGGAAGGAGCAGGCGGAAGGTCGAGGACTGCGGGAAGAGAAAAATCAGCAGATATGTGACGTATGCGTAGCACCAATACCGGATATTGCGCGGCAACGTCGTCAGCACCACGCGGCTGTGCATGACCCACAGGAACCCGAGGACCAGGATCAGGAGAATGAGGGGGCCGGGAGCGCCGAAGTAGTTCAGCGACTGGTCGATCCAGGGCTGCACGGGCAGCAGGTGCTCACCGCGCCACGCCGTCTCGGTGGAGGTGTAGGCGTCGTATCGCCCCGTGGCGATCCAGGCGATACCTGGCCAGGCCAGCGCGCAGACGCAGGCGAACAGGGCGACGCCGAGGTATCGTGCGGTTCTTCGGAACGAGGCGGCGAAGCGAGCGAACCCTTCCGTCGAGGAACGCTCGCGGTAGGCCAGGACGAAACGGGTCAGCCACCAGAACCCCAGCGCGGCCGCCACGGGCACCCCGACCGGTCGGGACAAGCAGGTCGGGATCAGCACCAGCGAACAAATGACCAGATTTCCTCGCACCAGGGCCAGCAGGAATCCGGCGAGGAACATGAAGTTCATGGACTCCGCGTAAGGAACCTGGAGGATCGGCGCGATCGGATTGAGCAGGACCAGCGCCGTGGACCACAGGGCGAACCGATCGATGCCGCGTCCGGGCTGCTTCAGCCCGAGGCCGTGGAGGATGCGACGCGGAGAAACATACTGTTCCCCTCCGGCATCCTCGGACCGAGAGGCGACGGCCCGGGCCGAGGTGAAGAAGCCGTACAGGAGGATTGAGGCAACGGCTCCGCAGGCGATGGACACCAGTCCCCCGGCGGCAGGCCAGGAAAGTCCCGTGACCCTCATGAGGCCTGACACCGTCATCGGGAACAAGGGATAGAAGGCCCAGGGGTTCTGGTCCACGCTTCCGGACAGGTCCACCGGAAGCGTGCTCGGGTACCCCGCCTGTGCGATGTGCCGGTACCAGTCCCCGTCCCAGATGGCGATGAACTGCAGGTAGCTCATCGGCCCGGACCCCCAGGGGCTGGACTGTTGCTGGCGTCCGACCAGGCTGAAGACGACCCAGCCCCAAATCCGGGTTGCGGCGTAGACGCCCAAGACCCAGAGGAAGATCGGGGACCCGAGAATACGTTGTCGGATCCGTTCGACGCCGTCGGCGGCGAACCGGCGTACGGGCGTCACCTGGTGCCGTGGCGACCGGTCGGGCGGTCGACGTCGGGGGTCGTGCGACCGTGCTCCAACGGGCCCCGTTCGGGACCGGGGCAATCGATGCCGTCTCGGGAAACGTATTCGGATCCGGAGAGTCGGTCCGCGCCCAGGACGGCGCACGAGATGAGCACGGCCGCCAGAATGACGAAAGTCAATCCCACCAGGATAAAGTTCATGCCTCCATTCTGGACCATGAGTTCGGGAACTTCCTCGATGGACGATCTGCCCGAGTCGGGTCCGCGCCGGGCGTTCGGCACCTCCCCCGAAGGCTGCCTTCGGGCGACCTCACGTGAGACACAACACTGGTATAAATGATTCTCATCACCTTCCAGTCAATCAGCATGAGGTATTCGATGAGCACTGCAGCTCCAGAGGGTGGCACCGCAGCCATTTCACAGGCCGGCGCCGAGGTCCGACTCTCGGGCGTCAACAAGTGGTTCGGTGACCACCACATCCTCCGCGACATCAATCTGACGGTCAAACCGGGTGAGGTCGTCGTACTCCTCGGCCCGTCCGGCTCGGGAAAGTCGACCCTCTGTCGGACCATCAATCGGTTGGAGACCATCGACTCGGGTTCCGTTCAGATCGACGGCGCGGAGATTCCTGCCGAGGGCAAGGCATTGGCCGAGCTTCGTTCGGAGGTCGGCATGGTCTTCCAGTCCTTCAATCTGTTCGCCCACAAATCCGTTCTGGAGAACGTGACCATGGGCCCCATCAAGGTCCGCGGCAAGTCCAAACGGGAGGCCAGGGAACTGGCGGAGGCTCTGCTGAAAAAGGTCGGAGTGGTCAGCCAGGCCGACAAGCTGCCCGCCCAGCTCTCGGGCGGGCAACAGCAGCGCGTGGCGATTGCCCGGTCCCTGGCCATGCGGCCCCGCGTCATGCTCTTCGACGAACCGACCTCCGCCCTCGACCCGGAGATGATCACCGAGGTACTGGACACCATGGCCTCCCTGGCGAAGGAGGGCATGACCATGATCGTGGTGACCCACGAGATGGGATTCGCGCGCGAAGCGGCGGACCGAGTGGTCTTCCTGGCCGATGGCGCCGTCGTCGAGGAGAACGCCCCTGAGGAATTCTTCACCAATCCGCAATCGGATCGTGCCAAGGACTTCCTGGGCAAGATCCTCAATCACTGACCACCGGTCGCCACCGTGAAAGGAGGAATCGTGCGCCATCGCAAGCGGGTCGTGCTCAGGGCACTGGCCCTGGCAATCATCGGTTGCCTGTCCTTGGCTTCGTGCGGCGTCGGAGGGTCAGACCACCGCATCCGCATCGGAATCAAGTTCGACCAGCCGGGTCTGGGCTATCAGGACGGGACCGGATACTCCGGGTTCGACGTCGACGTCGCCACCTACCTCGCGGGGAAACTCGGTTATTCCCCGGACCAGATCGAATGGGTCCAGTCGCCCTCGGCCAATCGTGAGAATATGCTCTCCAACCATCAGGTCGACATGATCGTGGCCACCTATTCGATCACCGACAAACGCAAGAAGTCCGTCGACTTCGCCGGCCCGTACTTCGTGGCCGGACAGGACCTGCTGGTTCAGAAGTCGAACGCGGACATCCACGGGCCGGACGATCTCAACGGCAAGAACCTGTGCTCGGTCCAGGGGTCGACGTCCGCCGCCAAGATCAAGGAAAAATACGCCGAGAACGCCAACCTCGTGGAGCTCAACAGCTACGCCGAGTGCATCGGCGCGTTGGAAGCAGGCCGCATCGACGCTCTGACGACCGACGACATCATCCTGGCAGGTCTGGCCTCGACCGGCACCAACAAGGGCAAGTTCAAGCTCACGGGCCAGACCTTCACCGAGGAGAAATACGGCGTGGGACTGCCGAAGGGCACCACCCGGTGCCCGGAAATCTCGAAGGCCATCACCTCGATGGTCGATGACGGGTCCTGGGAGAAGTTCGTGTCGAAGAATACCGAGGGGTCCGGCTATGAATTCGACGCGAAGTCCAATCCGCCGAAACCCACGGAGGGGTGTGCATGAGCTACTTCGACCAGTTCTCCCGTCTCTTCGCCGACTACGACGTCGTCGGAGCGTTCTGGGTCAACATCCAGCTGACATTCTGGGCGGCCGTCTTCGCGTTCCTGATCGGAGCAGTCGTCGCGCTCATGCGGATTTCTCCGGTGCCCAGTCTGCGTTTGCTCGGCGGAGCCTACGTCCACATCGTGCGCAATACGCCACTGACCATTCTGATGGTCATGGCCGTTCTGGCCCTGTGGACGCAGATGCACATCACGCTCTCCACGGACTTCAAGCAGAATTTCTTCAATTTCGCTGTGGCCATGCTGTCGATCTACCACGCGGCCTTCGTCTGCGAGGCGATCAGGTCGGGAGTGAACACCGTTCCCCTGGGGCAGGCCGAGGCCGCCCGCTCGATCGGCCTGGGGTTCCTCCCCACGGCTCGCCTGATCATCTTTCCGCAGGCCATTCGAGGGGCCATCACACCACTGGGCAACGCCTTGATCGCTCTGACCAAGAACACCACGGTCGCGGCCGCCGCGTCGGTCGCCGAGGCCTCCGTGATGATGAAGAAAATGATCGAATTCGACTCCGACGTGATCTTCGCGATCTTCATGACCTTCGCCCTCGGCTTCGTGATCATCGTGATTCCCGTGGGCCTGATCACCACGTGGGCGTCGAGGAAATGGGCGGTGAAGCGATGAGCACTCAGAACGCACTCTTCGACGCGCAGGGCCCCAGGGCCAAACGCCTGACCCGGGTCTTCAACATCATCGGCGCGCTGGTAATCGCTGGAATCATTCTGCTCGTCCTGATCCGATTGGAGCGGCAGGACCAGCTGACCTGGGACCGCTGGGCATTCCTGTTCACCGGCGACGCCTGGGCCCATCTGTTCCTGCCCGGCCTCTGGGGCACGCTCAAGGCCGCGTTCCTTGCAATCGTGACATCGGTGGTCTTCGGGCTTGTCTTCGGCATGGGCCGGCTCTCCCTGATCGGCCCGATCCGTTGGGTCTGCACCGTGGTCGTGGAGTTTCTGCGGGCCGTGCCGGTTCTGATCATGATGATCTTCTTCTGGCTCTGGTTGGGGCATACTTCCCTGATCAACCCGAATCATCTGCCATTCTTCGCGGTGGTCCTGGGACTGACCCTGTACAACGGATCGGTCATCGCGGAATTGGTTCGCTCGGGAGTCCACCAGTTGCCCAAGGGGCAGAGTGACGCAGGCCTGTCCTTGGGACTGTCTTCCGGGCAGGTGCTGCGAATGATCCAACTGCCGCAGGCCCTCGTGGCCATGATGCCGGCCCTACTCAGTCAGTTCGTGGTGATTCTGAAGGACACCGCCCTGGGCTACATCATCACCTACGGCGAATTGCTGGATGCGGCCAAACGGCTGGGAGCGGCCCATTCGATGCTTCAGGCCCTCATCGTGGCGGCCCTGCTCTTCATCGTGATCAATGCCCTGCTGACCACTCTGGCCCAGTGGCTGTCGCGTTATCTGAGCCATCGGGTCGGGGTCAGGGCCAAGGTCTGATCCTGTTCGCACAACCGGCACGATGCCGCCCCTCCCCAGACCAGGGACGGGCGGCATCGTCAATTCTTGCCCGGGTGCCGCGTGGACGGACCCTTCAGGCCGTCAGCCACCGTTCGAGGGCGTCCAGGCATGGGTGAACCTCGGAGGCGAAGACGTGTTCGTCGTCGGAGTGGGCCAGCAGCGCGTCGCCCGGACCGAAGTTCACCGCGGGAATTCCGAGTGCGGAGAATCGGGCGACGTCGGTCCACCCATACTTCGGGTGAGGGTCGACGCCGACCGAGGAAACCAGGTCCTTCGCCAACGGGGCGTCCAGCCCGGGCCGGGCCGCGGGCGAGGCATCCACAATGTCCAGCTCGTACCCGTCGAAGATCCTGCGCATCCGCTCGGTCGCCTCTTCCAGGGTCTTGTCCGGGGCGAATCGGTAGTTGATGTGGACGTTGCACGAATCGGGAATCACGTTGCCCGCGACTCCCCCGTCGATCTGCACGGCGTTGAGTCCCTCTCGGAACTCGAGCCCCTCCACGACCACGCTCTCCGGCTGGTACTGCTCCAGAATGCGCAACAGGTCTCCCACCTTGTGGATAGCGTTCTCCCCCATCCAGGCGCGTCCCGAGTGCGCCGCGGTTCCTGTCGCGTGCACCCAGAACCTCATGGTTCCGTTGCAGCCGCCCTCGATCCGTCCGTCGGTCGGTTCCAGGAGGACGGCGAAGTCGGCGTCGGTCACGAGGTCCGGCGCAACCTCGAGGAGTTTGCCCAGGCCCGAGGCATCGCTGGAGACCTCTTCGTGATCGTAGAAGACGTAGGTGATGTCCCGGGACGGCTCGGTCAGCCGGGCGGCCAGAGCGAGCTGGACCGCGACGCCGCCCTTCATGTCGGTGGCACCGCGTCCGAAGAGAACCTTGCGGCCGTCGATCTGGTCCCACTCGGACGGCACGGTGCCTCGCGCGCCAGCGGTTCTCGGCAACGGGACGGTATCCACGTGACCGGCCAGGACCACACGTTCGGGTCGTCCCAGATCCGTCCGGGCCACGAGGGTGTCGCCGTGTCGGTGGACCGTGAGGTGCGCGTAGCCCTTCAACGCCCTTTCGATGGCGTCGGTCATCGGCCCCTCGCTGTCGGAGACCGAATACACGTCCAAAAGATCGGCCGTCAGTTCGGCGACGTCCTTCGTCAGGTCCAACTCGGGAACGGTTCCTTGTTGCGGTGCGCTGTCGGGAGTCATGCACTCACCTTAGCGTCGTCTTACGTTTCGATATGAATGATTCCCGATCTACGGATGTAGGGCGCGGTTTTCGTAGACTGGTCATTATGACTTCAAGTACGAGCGCCGAATACGCAGCCGGATTGGGCCTGGCCACCATCGTGGCCTCAGGTCCCGACGAAGGACAGGTCCTGGATGTCTGGTATCCGACCCCCTCCCTGTCCGAAACCGCCGACACCTCAGTGCGGGAGGATCTGGAGACCGCTCAGGGCTCCGACGCCGCCCGCAACGTGGAGTTGCGCGTCGTGGAAACCACGTCGGCCTTGCAGGAGAACCCCTCCGACGCGGCCGATGCCTACCTGCGGCTGCATGCGCTGTCCCACCGTCTCGTGCAGCCCAACTCGATCAACCTAGAGGGCATCTTCGGCAAGCTCGTGAACGTGGCCTGGACGAACTTCGGACCCGTCCTGGCCTCGGACCTCGGTCGGGCCCGGCTGGCACTGCGTTCCCGCGGACACGTGACCGTCCACTCCGTGGACAAGTTCCCCCGCATGGTCGATTACGTGGTCCCGAGCGGCGTCCGCATCGGTGACGCCGACCGCGTCCGGCTGGGCGCTCACCTCGCCGATGGCACGACCGTGATGCACGAAGGCTTCGTGAACTACAACGCGGGAACCCTGGGACACGCCATGGTCGAGGGACGCATCAGCCAGGGCGTCGTCGTGGGCGACCATACCGACGTCGGCGGCGGTGCCTCCATCATGGGCACGCTGTCCGGTGGTGGAAAGGAACGCGTTCGTCTCGGAGAGCGCGTGCTCCTGGGGGCGAACGCCGGAGTGGGCATCTCGCTGGGCGACGACTGCGTCGTCGAGGCCGGCCTGTACCTGACGACCGGAACGCGGGTCACCGTGGTCACCGATCAGGAATCTACGGTGGTCAAGGCCGCCGATTTGTCCGGAACGTCGAATCTGCTCTACCGCCGGAATTCCCAGACCGGAACCGTTGAGGCCATTCCGCGGGCCACCGGCACGGTGGAGCTCAACTCGATCCTGCACGCCAACTGAATCACAACTTTGAGGAATCAAACATGAAGATCATGGTGACCGGCGGTGCCGGATACATCGGCAGCCACACGGTCCTCGCCTTGCTGGAAGCGGGGCACGAGGTCGTGGTCATGGACAACCTGGCCAACTCGTCCCGTACGTCCTTGGAACGCGTCAGTGAATTGGCCGGAGGCAAGGCGATCGAATTCCACGAAGTCGATCTGCTCGACGCCGCGGCGATGCATGAGCTCTTCGCTTCGACCCGGCCCGAGGCCGTCATCCATTTCGCGGGCCTCAAGGCCGTCGGTGAATCGGCCGAGAAACCGCTGTGGTACTACAACACGAACGTTGCGGGCACGATCAACCTGCTTCAGGCCATGGAGTCGGTCGGTTGTCGTTCGATCGTGTTCTCTTCGTCGGCGACCGTGTACGGCGCCCCCGAAGAGATGCCGCTCACCGAGAAGCTCCCCATGGATGCTCAGTCCTGCTACGGCCGGACCAAGGAGCACATCGAGGACATGCTGATTGATCTGGCCAACGCGGACGATGCATGGAACGTAGCTCTCCTGCGGTACTTCAACCCCGTGGGCGCGCACGCTTCGGGACGAATCGGAGAGGACCCGACGGGCGTCCCCAACAACCTGTTGCCGTTCATCGCGCAGGTCGCCGTGGGACGCCGGGACAAGCTGAAGGTCTTCGGCAACGATTACCCGACCCCGGACGGGACCGGCGTGCGGGACTACATCCACGTTGTCGACTTGGCCGAAGGCCACATCAAAGCCCTGGACGCGATCTCGGACCGGGGCGGGTTGCACACCTGGAACCTCGGAACCGGCAATGGTTACTCGGTTCTCGAGGTCCGTGACGCGTTCGAAAAGGCGTCCGGCAAGGAGATCCCGTACGAGATCGTGGATCGCCGCCCCGGCGACGTCGCCGTGTCCTACGCCGACCCCTCCTCCGCACTGGCCGATCTCGGGTGGTCCGCAACCCGCGATATCGACACGATGTGCGCCGATCATTGGCGCTGGCAGGAGAACAACCCGAACGGGTACGCGAGCTAGCATCCACCGGACCCCGGAAGGACTCGTTCATGGCGGCCGATCCGCTCGCCACTCCGGGGGGGGGTGGATCCCGCCTCGGCGGCGCTGTTCGGTGGCGGTTACCCGATTCGGTGGCACTTCCCCACCGTTCGAAGGGCTGAACCCCGGTCTGCCGCGAGCCGTTGGGTGGCAGTTACCCGATTCGGTGGCGCTTCCCCACCGTTCGAGGGGTTGAAACCCAGGCTGTCGTGAGCCGTTCGGCGGCAGTTACCCGAATCGGTGGCGGTTCCCCACCGTTCGAGGGGTTGAACCCCCACCTACCGACGGAAAACGCCTCACCATCGGGCAACCGCCACCCATGCGCGAGCTAGCACCCGCTGGAACTTGGACGGACTCGTTCATGACTGCCAATCCGCTCAGCGCTCCAGCGGGCGGACCCCGCCTCGGCGAGCCGTTCGGTGGCAGTTACCCGATAGGGTGGCGCTTCCCCACCGTTCGAAGGGCTGAATCCCGGGCTGCCGCGACCGGTTGGGTGGCAGTTACCCGATTCGGTGGAGTTTTCCCACCGTTTGAGGGGGTTGAAACCAGGGCTGCCGCGAGCCGTTCGGCGGCAGTTACCCGATTCGGTGGCGGTTCCCCACCGTTCGAGGGGGTTGAAACCCGGGCTACCGCGAGCCGTTGGGGGGGGGGGGGGCAGTTACCCGAATCGGTGGCGGTTCCCCACCTTTTGAGGGGGTTGAACCCCCACCTACCGGCGGAAAACGCCTCACCATCGGGCAACCGCCACCTAACAGGGCCCCGCCCCGCAGGCAACCGCCGCCCAACCGGGCCCCGCCCCGCAGGCAACCGCCACCCAACAGGGCCCCACCCCGCAGGCAACCGCCACCCAACAGGGACCCACCCCGCGGGCAACCGCCACCCAACAAGGCTCGCGGCCTAGCGCTCCTCGGTCTCGCGGCCCCGCTCCCCGGCCTCACGCCCCGCGGCGCGACGCAGCACGAATCCCCGTTTAACGCACCGCGGGCCGCCGTGTGCGGACCGGGTCATTCTGCGACCCGACGCGCACGCGACGGCCCGAGATCATCGGATGTGCGTCACGGCGTCGTGGATTACTCCACTCCGGGGTAACGGCGCTCCGTTTCGCCCGTGTAGACCTGACGCGGTCGACCGATCTTGGTCGAGGGGTCCAGCATCATTTCTCGCCACTGTGCGATCCAGCCCGGCAGGCGACCAATGGCGAAGAGAACCGTGAACATCTGCTCCGGGAAACCCATGGCCTTGTAGATCAGACCCGTGTAGAAGTCGACGTTCGGGTAGAGCTTGCGCTCCACGAAGTAGTCGTCCGCCAGGGCCTTGTCCTCGAGGCGCATGGCGATATCGAGCAGCTCGTCGTCGCCACCCATCTTGCGGAGGATCTTGTCGGCGGTGGCCTTCACGATGCGGGCGCGCGGGTCGTAATTCTTGTACACCCGGTGGCCGAAGCCCATCAGGCGGACGCCCTCTTCCTTGTTCTTGACCTTCTCCATGAAGTCTTCGGGGCTGATGCCCTCGGACTGGATGCTGCGCAGCATGTTCAGGACGGCCTCGTTGGCCCCTCCGTGCTTGGGACCGTACAGGGCATTGATGCCCGCGGAGACGGAAGCGAACATGTTGGCATCCGACGAGCCCACCAGGCGCACCGTGGAGGTCGAGCAGTTCTGCTCGTGGTCGGCGTGGAGGATCAGGAGGAGATTGAGCGCCTCGGCGATCTCCGGGTCCACCTCGTAGTCCTCGGCCGGAACCCCGAAGCACAACCGCAGGAAGTTCTCGGCGTAGTTGAGGTCGTTCTGCGGGTAGAGCATCGGCTCGCCCTTGGACTTCTTGAAGGCGTAGGCCGCAAGGGTCGGGACCTTGGACAGCAGGCGGATCGTGGAGACCTCGACCTCGTGCTCGTCGTGCGGGTCCAGGGAATCGCTGTAGAAGGTCGACAACGCCGATACGGCAGAAGCCAGGACCGGCATCGGGTGCGCGGTGCGCGGGAAACCGGAGAAGAAGATCTTCAGGTCCTCGTGGACCATGGTGTGCGTGCGGATCATGTGGTCGAAGTCATCCAGCTGCTGCTGCGTCGGCAATTCGCCGTAGATCAGCAGGTAGGCAACCTCGACGAAGCTCGCCTTCTTCGCGAGGTCCTCGATCGGATACCCGCGGTACCGCAGGATCCCGGCCTCACCGTCGATGTAGGTGACGGCCGACTGGACGTTCGCGGTGTTCATGAACCCGGGATCGTAGGTGACGTATCCGCCGGTTTCGGAACGGAGCTTGGCGATATCGAAAGCTCCGAACCCGTCGGTCGGTTCGACGGCGGGGCAGTCGACGCTCGTACCATCAAAAGTGAAGGTCGCTTTATCGGTCATATTTCCTCCCGTTTGCGTGTGTCCTCCGTCGATCCGTTGGGGCTCGAGGGGTTTCCTGGGGCCGACACAAAATCGCCGCCCCTTCCGCAACGGTGAAGGCCACGGGCGTGGGCGGGGACACAGATTTCCTCTGCATAGCCTACCCTTTGCCGACACACCGTCACGAATCATCCCGATGATATGCAGAGACATTTCGCGGCGCTTGACGTGCGGGTCCGAGGCCTTTCCGTGGTACACCGAAACGTCTCCGTGCGCACCGGATTCCTCGGACCGGCAGTCGATGCCGGCGTCGGCGAATCAGCCGCGGGCCAGCCTCCGCACGGCGGCGTCGATCCGCTCGTCCGTCGCCGTGAGGGAAATGCGGATGCGTCCCTGCCCGTGGTCGCCGTAGAAGACACCCGGCCCGACCACGATCCCCAGATCCGCGAAACGGCCGACGCTGGTCCAGGTGTCCTCGCCCATGGTCCCCCACAGGTACAGGCCCGCCTCGGAGTCCTCGATCCTCATGCCGTAGTCCTCGACCGCGGGCTTCAAAGCCTCGCGACGTCGCCGGTACCGGTCCTTCTGCTCCCGGACATGCGCGTCATCACCCAAAGCCACGGTCATCGCGTCCTGGACCGGCCTCGGAACGATCATGCCCGCGTGCTTGCGCGAGTTGATGAGGTTCGCGATGATCCCCGGGTCGCCGGCGACGAAGGCGGCACGGTAGCCGGCGAGGTTGGACTGCTTGGACAGGGAGTACACCGAGAGCAGGCCCGTCAGGTCGCCGCCCGAGACCGTGGTGTCCAGGACGGACGGCACGGCACGGCCACCCCGGGCTTCGTCCCAGTCTCCCCATCCGAGTTCCGCATAGCATTCGTCGGAAGCGACCACGGCGCCGAGGTCACGTGCCTCTGCCACGAGCCGACTCAGCGATTCCGCGTCCCGCACGCTGCCGGTCGGGTTGCCCGGAGAGTTGATCCACACGAGCTTGACCCGGGACCGGGTCTCGGCGTCGAGGGCAGACAGGTCGTCCGCCGCGACGACCCGGGCACCAGCCAGCGTCGCGCCGATGTCGTACGTCGGGTAGGCAACAACAGGACGGACGACGACGTCGCCCTCCCCCAGCCCGAGCAGGAACGGCAACCACGCGACCAACTCCTTGGACCCGACCGTGGGCATGACCGAGGACTCGTCCACACCGTCCGCACCACGGCGACGCCGGTACCACTCGGCAATGGCCTGGCGAACTTCCGCGGTGCCCTGCGTGGTCGGGTACCCGGGGGCGTCGGCGGCATCCGCCAGGGCGCGGCGGACGACCTCGGGCGTCGGATCGACCGGCGTACCGATCGACAGATCCACGGTTCCGTCCGGGTGCGCGGCAGCACGTTCGCGATACGGCGCCAGAGCGTTCCACGGGTAATCAGGCAGGCTGAGGCCGAAATCGGGCATGGGTCGCGGTCCTACTCCTGGTTCTGGGGCGGAAGGTCCGCGATGTACTGGTGATCGTAGTCGAGGGCGCCGGTTCGGGCGGCTCCGCCCGGGGATCCCAGGTCATCGAAGAAATCCGCATTGACCGAGGTGTAGGTTTCCCACTCTTCGGGGACGTCATCCTCGTAGTAGATCGCCTCGACCGGGCACACGGGTTCGCAGGCACCGCAGTCCACGCATTCGTCCGGGTGGATGTACAGTGACCGCTCGCCTTCGTAGATGCAGTCCACGGGGCATTCCTCGACGCAGGCGCGATCTTTCACGTCGACGCAGGGCTGGGCGATTACGTATGTCATTCAAACCTCTCATCGGTACCGGGTTCGCCGGTCGTCGCGGTTCGGTTCGTTGCTCCGCGGCACGTCTGTTGAACCATCAGTCTAGTCGGGCTCGACGCGACGTCCTACCCGGTTGACTCCACTGTATGGGGTATCACTGACCGGGAGCCCGGCGGTTAAGCTCCATGAAGTCTTGACGAAGATTAAGCATTTCGCGACTTCAGGATCGTCCTGTTGGAAATCCACTGCCCGATCATGGTCATGACCAGGATCCCCAGTATCCAGGCGATCCCGATCTGCCCGATGGGGACCTTCGGATTAGGAATCACCAGCAACGAGTCGGAGCGGGCGTAGACGAAGAACCCGATCTCGATGAAAGCGAAGAGTCCGGGCAGGACCGTGGCCCACGTCCGACGGGTGTAGTGGGAGATCCAGAGGGTCCCGCTCAGGACCAGCAACAACGCCAGGCCGAGGCCCCAGGGCAGGTACCAGCCGGAGAAGTAGCTGATCGAGGCGTGGAACATGGTGCCGATGAATCCGACCACCAGTCCCACACCGGCACCCGCGATCACCGAATTGACCGGCCCTGCGGCCAGATCCTCGGGATCTTCCTGGGACACGTCGATCGATTCGGCGAGGAGCCGGTAGGACTCGGCCGCACTGATGTTCTGCTCGACGTTGTTCGAGTAGTGGAAGGTCATGCCGTCGCCCACTTCGACCTGGGTCTCGTGGGCGGCCATCGCGGTTTTCTTGGTGGCCGCATCGCCTTCGACGACCGCTTGCCGGCGGTCGTCGTCCGGGTCGGCTTCTCCCTCGACGCCCCAGACCAGCAACGGTTGCGCCTTGCGGGAGAGCATCCCGAGGGCCTTCATGGTCGCCTCATGGGTCCGCCGGTGGTCGGGGTGACCGTACCCGCCGTCGACGTCGTAACTCACGACGACGTCGGGCCGGACCTTTTCGATCACCCGGGCAATGGCTGCCGCGGATTCCCTCAACGGCGCCCGCGTCAGGCAGTCGGACGCCGCGTTCGCGGCCGACGTCGCCCTCCCGTGCTTCCCCCAGGACATACCTGAATCCCGGAAGTATCCGGGGCTGCGACGCCGTTCGGCGAACCAGTGGTGGCGAACACCGAGTTCGCGGCAGGCCGCTTCCAACTCGGTTTCGCGGAGGGCCCCCAGGGCGTCCCCGGAATCATCGTCCGAACGCTTTCGGACGTCCAGGTCGGCATGCCGTTCACCGATGACCTCCCCCATCTCGCCGCGCGACATCGTGAGCAAGTCCACCGCGGCCCCTGCCCGGGCGTAGTGGCTCATCGTCGCGCCCGTCGACGTGGATTCGTCATCCGGGTGCGCGTGGATGAAAAGCATCGTCGCATGCCGCGGGTCCAGGGACTCGGGCAGGAGCGAGGCCAGTGCGTCCGGCGCGGTGTACTCGGCCTGTTCGGGGTAGAACGGCTCGGGGTGGGAACCGTGCGTTGAGGGAGTTGTCATCGGTGAAGGCGTGCTGTCCGGTACCTCGATCTAGTTGGCGCGGTTGCGTGCTCGGAACGCGCGCACACGCTCGTGGGCGTCGAGGATGACCTTGCGGATGCGGATCGCCTCGGGCGTGATCTCGACGCATTCGTCCTCGCGAGCGAATTCGAGGCATTCCTCCAGCGTGAGCTTCCGCGGAGGGGTCAGGTTCTCGAAGCTCTCCGCGCTGGCCGAACGCATGTTGGTCAGCTTCTTCTCCTTCGTGATGTTGACTTCCATGTCGTCGGCGCGTGAGTTCTCGCCCACGATCATGCCTTCGTACACCTCGGAGGTCGGCTCGACGAAGAACGTGCCGCGTTCCTGCAGGTTCATCATCGCGTAGGGGGTCACCACGCCCGCGCGGTCCGCGATCAACGAGCCGTTCGTGCGGTACTCGATGTCGCCCGCCCACGGTTCGAAACCGTCCGCGTACGAGTTCGAGATGCCCGCGCCCCGGGTTTCGGTCAGGAACTGCGTACGGAAACCGATCAGGCCGCGCGCCGGAACTCGGAATTCCATGCGGACCCAGCCGGTGCCGTTGTTGGTCATGGTTTCCATGCGCCCCTTGCGGGCCGCCATGAGCTGGGTGACTGCGCCCATGTATTCGTCCGGAACATCGATCGTCATGTATTCGATGGGCTCGTGGACCTTGCCGTCGACGATCTTGGTGACGACCTGCGGCTTGCCCGCGGTCAGTTCGAAGCCTTCACGACGCATCTGCTCGACCAGGATGGCCAGTGCGAGCTCGCCACGGCCCTGGACTTCCCAGGCGTCGGGACGCTGCGTCGGGAGGATGCGAATCGACACGTTGCCGATGAGCTCCTTGTCGAGGCGGTCCTTGACCTGGCGCGCGGTGACCTTGGCGCCTTTCACCCGACCCGCCATCGGCGAGGTGTTGATTCCGATGGTCATCGAGATGGCGGGCTCGTCCACCGTGATCAGAGGCAGCGGATCCGGGTTCTCGGCGTCGGTCAGGGTCTCACCGATGGTGATGTCCTCGATGCCGGCAACCGCGACGATGTCGCCGGGACCTGCTTCTTCGGCCGGCACACGGTCGAGGGCCTTGGTCTTGAGCAGCTCCGAGATGCGGACGTTCTTGAGCTGGCCGTCCTGACGCGCCCAGGCAACGGTCTGTCCCTTCCTGAGGGTTCCGTTGAAAACGCGCAGCAGAGCCAGACGCCCGAGGAAGGGCGAGGAGTCCAGGTTGGTCACGTGGGCCTGCAGGACGCCGTCAGGGTTGTACGTCGGAGCCGGGACGTGTTCCATGATCGTCTTGAACAGGGGTTCGAGGTCCTCATTGTCCGGAATCTCGCCATCGGCGGGCTGATCGGTCGAGGCACGGCCGGCCTTGCCGGAAGCGTAGACCACGGGGACGTCGAGGACGGCGTCGAGATCCAGGTCGGGGACCTCGTCCGCAAGATCGGAGGCCAAGCCCAGGAGCAGGTCCATGGTCTCGGAGACGACTTCCTCGATGCGGGCGTCCGGACGGTCGACCTTGTTCACGACCAGGATGACCGGAAGCTTCGCCGCGAGTGCCTTGCGGAGCACGAAGCGCGTCTGCGGCAACGGACCCTCCGACGCGTCGACGAGGAGCACGACGCCGTCGACCATCGACAGCCCGCGCTCAACCTCGCCACCGAAGTCGGCGTGGCCCGGGGTGTCGATCACGTTGATTGTGACCGTCTCGCCCTTCGAATGCTCGCCCGAGTACTCCACGGTGGTGTTCTTCGCGAGAATCGTGATGCCCTTCTCGCGTTCCAGATCACCGGAGTCCATCACGCGATCTTCGACATCCGCGTGGTCAGAGAATGCGTGGGTCTGCTTGAGCATGGCGTCCACGATGGTGGTCTTGCCGTGGTCAACGTGGGCCACGATCGCGACATTGCGGATGTCGGTGCGCGTAGCGGTGCTGGAAGTTTCAGTCATACGATAAGGCTCGCTTTGCTGGTCAGTGGCTGGGGTGACGTCATGGGATGCCACAGCGTCGGCATAATTTTCAGGCGCGATCTAGCGCGACCTCTTGGGCCAATGTCCATCATAGCCGCATCGTCAAACGCCGAGGCCCGGGCCCCGGCCTGTGGTGGCGGGTGCCCGGGCCTCGGACTCGGGTGCGGACCTGGTGTCAGGCGGCTTCGGGCGGGATCATGAGCCCCGCACCCGGGATGGCCGCCAACAGCTTCTGGGTGTATTCGGTCTGTGGGTCCTCGAACACCGCATCGGTGGACCCGGTCTCGACCATCTTGCCCTTCTCCATGACGCACACCCGATCCGCGATCTGGCGGACCACCGCCAGATCGTGGGTGATGAACAGGTAGGTAAGGCCCAGTTCGGATTGGAGCTCGGCCAGAAGGTTCAGGATCTGCGCCTGCACGAGGACGTCCAGGGCCGAGACGGCTTCGTCGCAAACCACCAAGTCAGGGTTCAACGCCAGGGCACGCGCGATCGCAACACGCTGACGCTGTCCCCCCGAGAGTTCATTGGGGTAGCGAGCCATCATCGATTGCGGGAGCTGCACCTGGTCGAGCAGGCTCTTGACCTTCTTCTCGCGCTCCGCCTTGGAACCGACTTTGTGGACACGCATGGGCTCTTCGATCGTCCGGAAGATGTTGTACATCGGATCCAGCGAGCCATAGGGGTCTTGGAAAATCGGTTGTACGCGTCGCCTGAACGTGAACATCTCCCGGCCCTTGAGCCCGGCGATATCCCTGCCGTCGAAGGAAATGCGGCCCCGAGTGATCGATTCGAGACCCAAGAGCATTCGCGCGATGGTGGACTTGCCGGAACCGGATTCGCCGACCACGGCCGTCGTCGTCCCGCGCGGGATCGTGAACGAGACGTCGTCGACCGCGGTGAACTGTTCGGACTTGCCCCAGGCTCCTCTGAGTTTGAACACCTTCGACAAGTTTTCGATCTGGACGAAATCGTGTTGCAGCGACGCCTGGATCTCTGTCTTCGGCCGCTCGGCGAGCAGTTCGTCGGTCTCCTGCCCCGTCTCCCTGGCCACCTGGATGCGGCGGGAGGCCAGCGACGGCGCCGAATCCACGAGCTTCTTGGTGTACGGATGCTGAGGGTTCCGCAACAGGTCCAGTGCCGGTCCCGCCTCGACGACCCGGCCCTTGTACATGACCACGACCTTGCGTGCGCGCTCCGCGGCCAGCCCGAGATCGTGCGTGATCAGCAGAACCGCCGTCCCCAGATCCTGGGTCATCCCCTCCAGGTGGTCGAGAATCGTCCGTTGCACCGTCACGTCCAGCGCGGACGTCGGCTCGTCGGCGATGAGCAGGCGCGGCTGGCAGGACAGCCCGATCGCGATCAGGGCACGCTGCCGCATCCCGCCGGAGAATTCGTGCGGGTACTGGCGTGCGCGACGGTCGGCGTCCGGAAGTCCGGCCTGTTCGAGGACGCGGCTGACGTCCTTGTCCGACGACGGAAGACCGTTGGCCTTCAGGGTCTCCTTGACCTGGAATCCGATCTTCCACACGGGGTTCAGGTTGGACATGGGATCCTGCGGAACCATGCCGATCTGGTTGCCGCGCAGTTTGACCTTCTCGGATTCGTCGATGTGGGTGATGTCCTTGCCGTCGAAGAAAATCTGCCCGCCGGAGATCCTGCCGTTGCTGGGCAGAAGCCCGATGGCGGCCAGGGCCGAGGTCGATTTGCCCGAACCGGATTCCCCGACGATCGCCACGGTTTCACCAGGCATCACCGAGAAGCTCGATTCCTTGACGGCCTCGACGTCGCCCGTGCTGGTGGAAAACGTGATTCCGAGGTTCTTGATGTCCAGGAGCGGGTGTGATGTTTGTTCGGTCATGGGTCACTTCTTCCGGGACTTGGGGTCGAGTGCATCGCGCAGGGCATCGCCCAGCATGATGAAGCTCAGAACCGTCAGGGACAGGGCCAGGCCTGGCCAGAACACGGGCATCGGGTTGGAACGGAAGGCGTCCTTGCCGTCGGAGATGTCATTTCCCCAGCTCATGACGTCCGGGGGCAGACCGATGCCCAGGTAGGACAGCGTCGACTCCGCGACGATGAACGTGCCCAGGGAGATGGTCGCGATCACGATGACCGGGGCCATCGCGTTGGGGATGATGTGCCTCAGCAGAACGTTGAAGGAGGAGACCCCCAGGGATCGGGCGCTCGTCACGTAGTCCGCGTTGCGGACCTCGACCACGGCGCCACGCATGATGCGTGCGACCTGGGGCCACCCCAGCAGCACCAGGATGGCGACGAGCGTCCACACACCGCGGTTCTCCCGGAATGCCGGGAGCTGCATGATGACCAGCGCGCCGAGGATGAGGGGCAGGGCGAAGAAGATGTCGCCCAGGCGGGCCAGGACGGCGTCGACCCAGCCACCGAAATACCCGGCGATCGCGCCGATGATTCCACCGATGACGACGACGCCGAGCGTCGCGAAGAGCCCCACGGTCAGCGAAGCCCTGGTTCCGGCGATGACGCGCGAGAACACGTCGCACCCTTGGGCCGTGAACCCCATGATGTGGCCCGAGGACGCCTTGCCGTTGGAGTTCTGAAGAAGGCACTCGGCGCTCGAGGGATCCTCGCTCCAGAACAATTGCGGGAAGAACGCGATGGCGACCGCCAGGACGATCAGTATCACCGAGATGATGAACGTCGGTTTGGTCCTCAACTGCCGCCAGGCATCCCGCCAGAGGCTGAGAGGCGCTTCGTCCGCAACGGTCGAATCCGTCGCGGCTACGGGGGTCTCGTCGATATCGGCGATGTAGTGTTCGACGGCGAGCGCGGAACCGGGGAGGTCCTTCTGGTTTCCCGCGACGGCGTGTTCGGCGGCCTCGGGCTGGAGCCGCTCGCGCGTCGGTTCCGTGATGCCCTCGTTCGGGGAGGGCGTGGTGTCAGTGTTTTCGTATTTATGCATAGCGGATCCTCGGATCGAGCCAGGCGTAGAGCAAATCAACCAGGAGGTTGGCCACGCAGAAGATCAGGACCATGATCGACACGATGGAGACCACGGTCGGCGCATCGCCCAGGGTCAGGGCCTTGTAGAGCTGTGAGCCGATTCCGGGCACGTTGAAGATGCCTTCCGTGACCACGGCGCCGCCCATCAGCGCCCCGAGGTCCGCGCCGAGGAACGTCGCGACCGGGATCATGGAATTGCGGAGAATGTGCACGCGGATCACTCGTCCGCGCGTCAGGCCCTTGGCCGTCGCGGTACGCACGTAGTCCGCGTTCGCGTTCTCCGCGACCGACGTTCTGGTCAGGCGCAGGACGTACGCGAAGGACACCAGGCCGAGCACCACTGCGGGCAGAATCAGTTCTCCCCATCCGGCCGTTCCGGAGACCGTGGGTTTCGCGAGGCCGAGCCGCACGCCCACGAAGAACTGGAGCATGAAGGCCAGAACGAAGATCGGGATGGCGATGACGATGAGGGAAATGACCAGAACGGTCGAGTCGAAGAGCTTGCCCTTTTTGAGCCCGGCGTAGAGGCCGAAGATCACACCGAAAATTCCCTCGAAGACGAGGGCCTCGATGGCCAGTCGCGCGGTCACGGGGAAGGCGTTTTCGAGGATCGATCCGATTTCTCGACCGGAGAAGTTGACTCCCAGGTCACCGGTGAAGAGGCCGCCCAGGTAGTTCACGTACTGGACCAGGAACGGATCGTCGAGATGGTATTTCTCGGTCAGCGCCGCCGCGACGCCGGGCGTGCAGCCCTTCTCGCCGCAGAGAGCCGCGAGGGGGTCTCCGGGAAGCATGAAGACGAGGAAGTACACCAGGAGGGTGGCCCCCAGGAATACGGGAATGAGTTGGAGGATTCGTTTGAAGAGGTACCACAGCATGGGTCAGATCGTCCCCTGCTCTGTCACGACGGCACGTGGCCGTCCGGTGGTTGCATTGGTTGTCATAGATATCTGCCTCTGAGGGGAAGAGGAGATGGAGGGCCGCCGGGCGGCCCTCCATCTGCTGTTTTGTCAGGCCGTTTCCGGCAGGGTCACGAGGACTTCTCCACGTCGAAGTACATCGGAGTGCCGTTCCAGGACGCCTTGACGTTCGAAACGCTCTCCGACCACCCCATGTTGGCTTGCTGGTACCACAACGGAATCGCGGGAAGGTCCTCGAGGAGCATCGAATCCGCTTCCTGGAAGGCCTTGTTCGCCGCGTTCTTGTCCTTCGCCTGGAGGCCTTCGTCCAACTTCTTCTCGAACTCCGGGTTGTCGTACTTGGAGTCGTTCGAGTTGGCGCCCTTCGTGTAGGTGGGCTCCATGAAGTTGTAGAGCGACGGGTAGTCGCCCAGCCAGCCGGAACGGACCGCGCCGGTCAGCTTGCCGGAGGTCGCATCGGTGCGGACCTCCTTGAAGGTCGAGTAGGACTTGCCTTCGGCCTCGATGCCCAGGTTGTTCTTGATCTGGTTGGTCACGGCGTCGACCCACTTCTTGTGGCCGCCGGCGTCGGCGTTGTAGGCGACGGTGAACTTCTCGGACGTGTCATAGGGCTGGATCTTCTCGGCCTGCTCCCAGAGCTCTTTGGCCTTGTCCTTGTCGAACTTGGTGTTCTCCGAGTTCTTGACGTCGCCCTTGTAGCCTTCCAGCACGGGTGCCGTCATGTCGGTTGCCGGCTTCCGGGTACCGTTCAGGATCACCTTGATGACCTCATCACGATCGATGGCCATCGACAGGGCCTGACGACGCAGCTTGCCGGCTTCGCCGCTCCAGTTCTTGAGGTAGTACGGAATCGCAATGGTCTGGTTGCCTGCATACGGTTCGTCCAGGCTGCGGTCGCCCAGATCGTCCTTGTAATTGCCCAGGGCCGAGGTCGGGATCTGCTGCAGGACGTCGAGGTTGTTGGCCAGAAGGTCCTGATAGGCGGTGTCCGGGTTCTGGTAGAGCTTGAAGGTGACGCCACCGTTCTTGGCCTTTTGCGGGCCGTCGTAGTCGTCGTTCTTGACCAGGTCGATCTGGGTGTTGTGCTGCCAGGCACCTTCCTTGGCCATCTTGTACGGGCCATACCCCACCGGGTTCTCGCCAAAGGCCTTCATGTCCTTGAAAGCGGATTCGGGCATCGGCACATACGCCGAATATCCGAGCCGGAGGTTGAAGTCGGACTGCGGGGACTTCAGCTTGACGGTGAAGGTGTTGTCGTCCACGACCTGGAGTCCGGACATCTTGTCCTCTTCGGAGCCTTCCTTGGACACGTCGTCGTATCCCTCGATCGGGCTGAAGAAGTTCGCGCCGGATTGTGCGTTCTTGACGGCCGCACCGTAGTTCCACGAGTCGACGAAGCTCTGGGCGGTGACCGGCTCGCCGTTGGTGAACTTCTTGTCCTTCTTGATCTTGATGGTCCAGTTCTGGTTGTCGTCGGAGTCGATCGAGTCCGCCAGGTCGTTCTGCGGCTTGCCGTCCTCGTCGTAGGCGATCAGACCGCTGAAGATGCTGCCGACGACGACGCCGCCGCCGTTTTCGGATGTGTTGGTCGGGACCAGGGGGTTCTGGGGTTCGACGCTGTCAGCGGTGATGATCGCGGAAGAATCTGTTTCTCCGCCGCCCGCGGTGCCGCCCCCCGCAGCCGGAGAGAGCGAGAACGGAGATCGCCGCCACGCTCGCGAATGTGGAAATGCGCGAAAATCGCATTTCTCCTCCTAGGAGTGATTGATCAGTGTGACAAACGCGGTCGATGCACCCCTGGCGAAGAGAGCCAGCCTCACGCTGACTAGGCGAAAGTTGTGATGCATGACACGTATGAAAGAAGTGTAGACCACAACTGTTGCGCATTTGTAACCACGCGGTTTCCCGGGTGTGATCGGGCCACGAGACAGGCGCCATACCGCGCGACATCGGGGCGGGCGAGGAATTTCCCGGCGTGTCGAAGCGATTCCATGCGACCCCCAAGGTTCAACGAGGTTCGTGTTCATGCGCGACCGGATCGCCGCCCGTGCGACGTCTCAACCCGGCGATCCCACTGGACACACGAAAGGCCCGCCCCCTTGCCTCGGGGACGGGCCTTCCCATCAGGTGATCGATGGAACGAGCGGACGGCGAGCGCCGCGATCAGTCGTCGAACGACCTCCACGGCAGCTTTCCGGATTTCTTCTTCTTGCCGGCGACCTTGGTGGTCATTCCCGTTCGGGCCTCCACCGCGTTCTCCGCGGCTTCGGCGGCCTCGGCCTCCATCCGGTCATTCCACTGCTCCTCGAGCTGGGAGAAGCTGGCTTCGACCTGACTGTTCACGTTCTCCGAGATCTCGTCCGCCAGCTCATTGCGAACTTGGCGACGTTGGGCCCGGATGAACAACCGGTGTTCGGCCTGCAAGGACTTGAACAGCGAGATGCACATGAACACGATGACGATCGAGAACGGCAACGCCGTGAGAATCGAGATCGTCTGAATCGCATTCAACGAGTTCTCGCCGCCGGCCCAGAGCAGGGCGGTCGCGGTTCCACCCGCGATCAGGACCCAGAAGACCCGAACCCAGGTCTTGGGGTTCGGCGATCCTGAAGACGAGATCATACCCAGGACCAATGCGCCGGAGTCGGCTGAGGTCACGAAGAACACGATGATCAGGATGACCGATCCGAAAATCAGCACCCCGGAGGCCGGCAGGTCCTGCAGCATCGTGAACAGGACGCCTTCGCTCTCCAGGTCGACGAGTCCACCCTTGCCGAAGAGCTCGGTGTGCAGCGCGGTGCCGCCCATCACGGAGAACCAGAAGAAGGACATCGCAGCGGGGATCAGGAGAACCGCCAGGACGAATTCACGCACCGTGCGTCCGCGGGACACTCGGGCGATGAACATGCCCACGAAGGCCGACCAGGAAATCCACCAGCCCCAGTAGAAGGTGGTCCAGGTTCCCGCGAACTCCTGCCCTTCGGAACCGTCGAAGGCGAAGGTCGAGGCCGTCATCTCGATGACGTGCTGCAGGTAGTGGCCGATGGCCTGGACGAACTCGCGGAGCAGGAAGATCGTCGGACCCATGACGAGCACGAACAGGGCGATGATGGCCGCCAGCACCAGGTTGCCGTTGGACAACCACTTCATGCCCTTCTCCAGGCCGGTGACCACGGAGAACAGCGTCACCGCGGACAGCACGACGATGATCATCGTGTATCCCAGATTGCCGGTGGCATCGATGTTGAGGAATCCCAGGCCGGAGGCGATCTGCATGACGCCGAGACCCATCGACGTCGCCACGCCGAAGAGCACGCCCACCAGGGCGACGATGTCGATGATGTCCCCCCAGACTCCGCTGATCCGGTCACCGAGCAACGGCTTGAGCGAGAAGCGGATGGAGAGCGGGAGCTTCTTCCGGTGGGCGGAATAGGCGATGGCCATTCCGACGATCACGTAAATGGCCCACGGGTGCAGACCCCAGTGGAGGAAGCTCCAGGACATGCCCTGCTGTGCCAGCTGCTCCTTCGACCCGCCGACCTCGGGCGGAGGCGACGCGTAGTGGGCAATCGGCTCGGAGGCGCCGTAGAACACCAGTCCGATACCCATACCGGCCGCGAACAGGAATGCCAGCCAGGTCATGAAGGAATAATCCGGCGTGGAATCGTCCGGACCCAATTTGATGTCGCCCAGCCGACTGAACCCCAGATACAGGGCAAAAACCACGAAAATGGCCACAATGGCGGTGTAATACCAGCCGAAGTATCCGATGACGTCCGTCTGGAGCGCCCCGAAGACCTCATTGGCCTGGTGGGGAAAAAGCATAGTGATGCCAATAAAAAGAGCCATCACGATGGCTGCTGGGATGAAAACTCGCTTGTCGATCGCGCCGCGCTTCATCTTCTCACGCAGGCGGTCGGGCACTCCCCCGACCCGTATGTCAGGTTTTCTGGTCAAAAAGTTAGCCATACAATCCTCTTTGCGTACCTCATCAAGTAATGCGTGCAAGTGAGTTTTCGCCCCACCGGAACAACTCAGTGACATATGCCACAAATGATCGATGGGTGACGCTTGCATAATGCAAGCACACTTACCAATAGAATACCCGGCAGTTCGACAAGAGTGTCAACTTTCCGGCGGCAGGACGACCCCGCTCCAGCGCCTCGACTCCCTGTCCGACAACGACGTACCTGTGGAATATCCGGGCCCGCCATAGGACAATAGGGGGCATGAGTGCACCACAGATTCCCGACATCACCTCCACCGACCCGTGGAAGGAGCTTGAGCAGCACAAGGCCGAGCTGGCGCCCGACCTGAGGACCTGGTTCAACGAGGACCCGGACCGGGCCGAGGAGTTCACCGTTCAGGCGGGAGACCTCGTCGCCGACCTTTCGAAGAACCTTCTGACCCCGCGCACACGCGAGCTGCTCCTGCAGCTGGCCAATGCGGCCGACGTCGAAGGTCGACGCGACAGCATGTTCGCTGGTGAGCACATCAACGTCACCGAGGACCGGGCCGTCCTTCACACCGCCCTGCGGCGCCCGGAGGGAAGCGAACCGAGCCTGAGAGTTGATGGTCAGGACATCGACGAGGACGTCCACGAGGTCCTCGCCAAGGTCTACGACTTCGCGGATCGAGTTCGATCCGGAGAGTGGACGGGAATCACCGGCCGCCCCATCGAGACCGTGGTCAATATCGGTATCGGCGGATCCGACCTCGGCCCGGTCATGGCGTACGAGGCGCTGAAGACTTTCGCCCAGGACGGCTTGACCGCCCGGTTCATTTCGAACATCGATCCCACGGACGCGGCCGAGACCGTCGCCGATCTGGACCCCGAGACCACTCTTTTCATCGTCGCCTCGAAGACCTTCGGCACGCTGGAGACGCTCACGAATGCTCGCGTCTGCAGGACGTGGCTGCTCGATCGGCTCAAGGAGTCCGGAGCCCACGAAGGCTCGGACAATGAGGCGGTCGCCAAACACTTCGTTGCCGTCTCCACGGCCCTCGACAAGGTGGAGGCCTTCGGGATCGATCCGGAGAACGCCTTCGGTTTCTGGAACTGGGTAGGAGGCCGCTATTCCGTGGACTCCGCGATCGGAACGTCTCTGGCGATCGTCCTGGGCCCGGACGCATTCGAAGAATTCCTCGGTGGATTCCAAGCGATGGACGAGCACTTCCGGACGGCGCCCGCGGAGAAGAACCTCCCGATCCTCATGGGGCTCCTCAACGTCTGGTACGTCAATTTCTTCGACGCGTCGTCGCACGCCGTGCTCCCCTACGATCAGCACCTTCACCGCTTCCCTGCCTACCTGCAACAGCTGACCATGGAGTCCAACGGCAAGTCGGTTCGGTGGGACGGCACCCCCGTGACGACCCAGACCGGTGAAATCTTCTGGGGCGAACCGGGCACGAACGGCCAGCACGCCTTCTATCAGCTGATTCACCAGGGCACCCGGGTGATACCGGCCGACTTCATCGCCTTCGCGAATCCCAGCCATCCCGTCAAGGACGGCGATACGGACGTACACGAGCTCTTCCTGGCAAACTTCTTCGCCCAGACCAAGGCCTTGGCCTTCGGCAAGACTGCTGACGAGGTCCGGGCGGAAGGAACCGACGAGGCCGTTGTCCCGGCCCGAGTTTTCTCCGGAAACCGGCCGACGACGTCGATCATGGCACCCGAACTGACACCGTCGGTCCTGGGCCAGCTGATCGCCCTCTACGAGCACATCACCTTTGTGCAGGGCACGATCTGGGGCATCGACTCCTTCGACCAGTGGGGCGTGGAACTCGGCAAACAGTTGGCCAAGGACCTGGCCCCCGCGGTAGGCGGCGACACCGCAGCCCTCGACCAGGAGGACTCCTCGACCAAGGGGCTGATCTCCTACTACCTCGATCGTCGCACGAGGAAGTAGTCACCCTCGTGACCACAAGCCCGTGACCTGAGCGGACAATAACGCGCCGGCCGTGGAGAGTTCTCCGCAGCCGGCGCTCCGTGTCAGGTGTCCGCGAAACCCGCGACGCGGGGAGGGTCCCCTCCCGCCGGGCGCTCCCATGACTGTCTTCCTCACCCCGTGCTTCGAACGCGCTCACGCACTCCGCTCGGACCGCTCGATCAGAAGAGGGAAAACGCGCTCACGGGTCAGCGGTGCAATGTCACTGTCCTGAAGAGACTCTTCCGGGCGGCTCCATCGCAGTTCTTCGATCTCCGCCCGAGGAGAAATGCCGGCCAGATCGTCGTCTGCCCCGGCGTGGTTCCACAGGAAGACCTCGCCCACCAGCTCAGGCCCTGCTTCATTGGCCGCCTGGGTCTCCCACCTGCCCAAATACTCGAGCCCCGGCCGCGGGATGTCCACACCGAGCTCCTCACGGACTTCCCGAACGGCGGCGTCGAGCGCCGATTCGTGCGGCTCGGGTTTGCCTCCGGGGAACATGAAGCTGTGGGTTCCGCGCTTGCGAACGGTCAGGACCCGCCCCTGCTGGTCCGTCACGACAACTGCTGAAACGGTGATTCGTGGCATGACCCCCACCTTGTTGCCCCACGAGGGGCCGGACGACGCCGCGTTTCATCGGAACTCGTTCGGTCGTGGAGGTCTTCTGCACCTGTATCCCGCGGTACCGCACTTCGGCCACGAGCTCGACGGCCATGGCGCGAGGCGTCATCAACCGGTTCATCGATGAGGCTCGAACCGGCGGGTCCGGTATATTGGCCCGTGGAAATAACCCTCGAAATCAAGCAGGGAGTACGCCGAAAACTCATGTCGAAGATCATCTACACCCACACCGACGAAGCGCCGCTGCTGGCGACCTACTCATTCAAGCCCATCGTGGAGGCGTACGCGAACAGCGCTGGCGTTGATATCGAGACCCGGGACATCTCGCTCGCCGGCCGCATCCTCGCCCAGTTCAACGATGTCCTGCCCGAGGACCAGCGAGTCAATGATGCCCTGGCCGAATTGGGAGAGCTTGCCAAGACCCCCGAGGCCAACATCATCAAGTTGCCGAACATCTCGGCTTCCGTGCCCCAGCTCAAGGCCGCCATCAAGGAACTTCAGGCTGACGGCTACGACCTGCCGGACTACCCCGACGAGGTCAAGTCCGATGCGGACGCCGATGCCCGGGCTCGCTACGACAAGGTCAAGGGATCTGCCGTCAACCCCGTGCTGCGTGAGGGCAACTCGGACCGCCGTGCCCCGCAGTCGGTCAAGAACTACGCCAGGAAGAACCCGCACACCATGGGCGCCTGGTCGAAGGACTCCAAGACCAACGTCGCGACCATGGGTGCCGACGACTTCAAGTCCAACGAACAGTCCGTGATCATGCCCTCGGACGACACCCTGACGATCCGCTTCACCGGCGAGGACGGAACGCAGAAGGTCCTCAAGGACGGTTTGAAGGTCCTCAAGGACGAGATCGTCGACGGCACGGTGATGCGCGCGGCCGCTCTGGATGAGTTCCTGGCCGCCCAGGTTGCGCGTGCACGCGAGGAGGATGTCCTCTTCTCGGTTCACCTCAAAGCGACGATGATGAAGGTCTCCGATCCGATCCTTTTCGGTCACGCGGTCAAGGCGTACTTCTCGGACGTCTTCGAGACCTACGGCGACAAGCTCGCCGCCGCCGGCCTCTCCCCCAACAATGGTCTGGCCTCGATTCTGAACGGATTGGATCTCCTCGACGAGGAGACCGCCCGAGGCGTCAAGGAGGGAATCGAGCGCGGACTCGAGGAAGGCCCGTCTCTGGCGATGGTCGACTCCCGCAAGGGCATCACCAATCTGCACGTTCCCTCGGACGTGATCGTGGACGCGTCCATGCCAGCCATGATCCGCACCTCCGGCCACATGTGGGGCGCCGACGACGACGAACACGACACCCTCGCGGTGCTCCCGGACTCCTCGTACGCGGGCGTGTACCAGGCCGTGATCGAGGACTGCCGCGACAACGGAGCCTTCGATCCGACGACCATGGGGTCGGTCCCCAACGTCGGCCTGATGGCCCAGAAGGCCGAGGAATACGGTTCCCACGACAAGACCTTCGAGATCGAGGGCAAGGGCGTCGTCGAGGTTCTGAACTCCGCAGGAGAGGTTCTGATCTCCCACGAGGTCGAGACCGGCGACATCTGGCGCGCATGCCAGACCAAGGACGTCGCGGTGCGTGACTGGGTCAAGCTGGCCGTCCGTCGCTCGCGCGATGCGGACACGCCCGCCGTGTTCTGGCTCGATGAGGAACGCGCCCACGACAGGAACCTCATTGCAAAGGTCGAGGAGTACCTCAAGGACGAGGACACGGAGGGCTTGGACCTCCGCGTCCTCTCCCCGATCGATGCCACCAAGTTCTCGATCGACAGAATCCGTCAGGGCCTCGACACGATCTCCGTGACCGGCAACGTGCTCCGCGACTACCTGACCGATTTGTTCCCCATCCTCGAGCTCGGGACCTCAGCCAAGATGCTGTCCATCGTGCCGCTCATCAATGGCGGCGGACTGTTCGAGACGGGTGCGGGCGGTTCGGCTCCCAAGCACGTGCAGCAGCTTGTTGAAGAGAACCACCTGCGGTGGGATTCGCTCGGTGAGTTCCTCGCACTGGCCGCGTCCTTCGAGCACCTGGCCAGCACGACCGGCAACGATCGTGCACAGATCCTCGCGGACACCCTCGACGCCGCGACCGGCACCTTCCTCGAGGAGAACAAGTCCCCCTCGCGCAAGGTCGGGGAAATCGACAACCGCGGCAGCCACTTCTACTTGGCCACCTACTGGGCCGAGGAATTGGCCGCACAGACTCGGGACACGGATCTCGCGGAGCTTTTCTCCGAAATCTCCGAGAGCCTGAAGTCCAATGAGGACAAGATCGCGCAGGAGCTGCTGGACGTCCAGGGCTCCCCCGTCGAGTTGGGAGGCTACTACTGGCCTCAGGACGCCAAGGCCGACTCGGCCATGCGCCCGTCCGAAACCCTCAACGGGATTCTGGCCCGGCTCACGAAGTAACGGACCGAACAACACCGAGGGCCCCGAATGCCGTGGCATTCGGGGCCCTCGTTCATTCTGTCACCGCAAGGTCCTCAACGCGCCGTCCGCCGGACGGCACGTGCCCCGGGGCTCGACCTCACGAGCCCCGGGGCACTTGTCGTTGGGGACGTATCCCGGCTCCCTTACCGCTGGTCGCGGCGGTTGCCTTCCTCGTCCACCTCGATTTCTTCCTTGCGGACCTCGCCGGAAACGGTCTCGGTCTCCTCATGGGACTGCTTGCCGACGTGAACGCGCTCGGTCGCCACCGTCTCGGTGTCGACGACCGGCCGCTCCTCGTAGGCGGTGACCGAAACTTCTTCGTCCTGACCGAATTCTTTGCCATCGACCGGCTGGTGCGCCTCGGGCGAGTCAGGGTCGATCTTGGTGCGCTCGACCTGCACCTCCTCGCGGCGAACCGGGACCTCCACCGTTTCCGTATCCGTGGTCACGTGCTTGCGCAAGCGAACCTGGCCGGTTTCACGGCGCTCGGTCTGGTCGGTCGCGGCCAGACGCTCCTCGTGGGCGACGACGTCGTTGTCCGATGCGCCGTGGCGGCCGGTTCCGGCCTGTCCCGCGGCTTCGGACCTCTCCGCGGTTTCGGGCCGGTCTGCGACGCCGTCGCGGGTGTCCGCGGCCTCGGGCTGACCGCTGCTGTGACGTCCCGTGCCCGCCTGGGCCGAGTCGCGGTCGTCTGCCCCGCCAGCGGCCGAAGTGCCAGCGGCGGCGGTCCCCGCAGCAGCCGTACCGGCCGCCGCGGTGCCTGCCGCTGCGGTTCCGGCAGCGTTTCCCTGGTCGCCGCTCTGACCAGCGCGTGCGTCTGCGGACTGGTCGTCGCGGGAGCCGTCCTCGTCACCACGGCCCGATGCGTCGCCGCGTCCGGAGGCATTGCCATCGAGCGAGTAGTACTCGTAGATGCGCTGCTCCTCGTCGGGGCTCAGGGAGCCATCGTCATCGATGTTCGGGGCATCCTTGACGAATTCTTTGTCGAAGGGGACCGTCAGTCCCTTGTCGGAGGCTTCTGCCTGGTTCAGCGGAACAAAGGTTTCCTTGGAACCGAACAGGCCCGTATTGACGGTTGCAAACGTGGGCTCATTGGTCTGGTCGTCGAGATAGATCTCGCCGACCTTGCCGATCTTCTCGCCATTGTTTCCGTACACCGTGCTGTTGCGCAGGGACTCAATGTTCTGGTTATTGGTCATGGTCACTACCTTCTTTTGTTGGTTGGACGAAATTACCAATCCACATTCGAAATCAAATGACTTCGGCTTATGCGTTCAATCTATCCACATGCGCACCCACGGTCAATGATTCGCCGGACGGCTAGGGAAGATCCCAGGTTGGGGCAACGGATTCGCCGCGATATTCACTCGCGTTCATCCCCCAGCCACGTGCCGGATACCCGCTTTGCCAGAATGTCCATCTACGTCACACTGCCGCATATTTGCGCATTTGAGTCGGAAGGAGTCGGCAGTCCTCGGGCAATTGTCAGACTTTGAAATCCACGTCACGATCCGCAAAAGAGCCCGAAACCGCATCGACGAGAGTCAATCCAGTTCCGGGCTCTTCCCGCAAGCGATCAGGCGCTGGGGTACGCCGATTAGTGCAGTTCGGCGCCCTCGCGCGCGAGCCTCTTGCGCTCCAGCGGCAGGAAATCTCCCTCGTGGAGGCTCGATTCGATGTCCTCGAGGCTACGCCCCCGGGTTTCGGGAACCCGGTAGTAGATCACGATCCACGCGATCACGTTGAGCGCCGCGTACACCATCATTGCCCCTCCCGGCGACAGGAAGTTGACCAAGGTCAGGGCGGTGGAGGTGACCACCAGATTCGATCCCCAGAGCGCCATGGCGTGAAGGCTCGTGGCCGAGGTGCGAATTTTCAATGGATACAGCTCGGAACCCATGAGCCAGCCGACCACCTGGATGCCGCCCGCCTGGAACACCATGAACAGCATGAGGAAGATCAGCATCAGCGGGATGTTCGGGTGGTCGCCTCCCATGAACAGGGTCAGGCCGAAGAGGGCAATCCACAGGGCGGCGAAGGGCAGGGTCCACAACATGAGGGTCCTGCGGCCCATCCGGTCGACGATGAACCTACCGATGGCCGTCATGACCACGTACACGAGACCGACCATCACGTTGATGCTGAGCCCGATATCGGACGGCAGACCCACGTGCGTGAGAAGCGTCGGGGTGTAGTAGATCATCATTTCCAACCCGGTGATCTGGGTGAAGACGGCCACGGCGACGCCGGCGATGATCGCCGGGCGCATCCACTTCTCGCTCAGCATGGCCGACCATTCACTCTTGGCGGCCTGCCGCTGCTCCTCCCGGCGGGTCTTCTCGATCTCGCGGATTTCCTTCTTCGCCGACTTCTCGCTCGGACGGACCCATTCGAGTACCTCGGTCGCCGTATCGACTTCTCCCTTGCTGACGAGCCACCGCGGACTCTTTGGCAGCGGAATCATGCCAAGCACCAGCACGATCGCGGGGATCGCGGCCACAACGATCTTCCAGTGCCATTCGACGTCGCGGAGAAAGAAGTTGACGAGGGCCGCGGAGAGGATACCGACGCCGATCGCAATGTTGAAGAAGGTCACGTAGCTGCCGCGTTTGTTCTTGGGCGCCAGCTCGGAAATATACGTCGGGATCGTTTGGGTCGACCCGCCGACGGCGAGGCCGAGAAAGAAGCGGCTGGCCATCATGACGTAGGGGTTCGGTGAGATGGCGCAGAAAACGACGCCGGCCACGAAGACCGAGGCCACCGCCATGATGGTCACCCGACGCCCGAAACGACGGGCGAAGAAGCTCGCCCCCAGGGCTCCGACCACGGCACCGGCAAGAATGAATGAGGTGATGAACTCGGCCGTGACACCGTGTTCGCTGACGCCGTAGTCGTCGGCGATCTGGGCCAGGGTTCCGGAAATGACGCCGGTGTCGTATCCGTAGAGGAGCCCGCCGAGAGCCACGAGCAACGATGCGGAAATGACCCTGAGCCGCGCGGTGCGGCGAGGTTCCTGGCTCATCGCTGCGGAGCGCAACTGGCCCGTGTCCGGAGAGTGCGACCCCGTCCCCTCGGGCGACGGAGAAGATGAACTTTCAGTAGTCAATCGTGTCCTCCTGACAGCACGTCGGACTGAATTCACTTCCGGACGGTGCCGAGGACCCGCCACTCTTCCGACCAACGGGCTCCACCGGTCGATCCAGGAGTGAGGCAAAAAAGGCGGGGCGCCGCAGTATACGTGCTCTGCGGCGCACCGCCTTGTGCTTACTCCAAGGTTAGCAACAGGAAATTCCCATCGACAAGAGCCAGTGCACCCTCCACGGGTGGTACCGGGAGTCTCCACGGAGGTCATCCCGCTGCGTCGTCACGCCGCGTCGGAGCTCCCGGTTGCGCTTGCGACGGCCGGCCCCGTCGCGCCCGCGCGCCGCCACAGGGCGTCGGGTGGATCAGGCCTTGCTCTTCTGAGGCTGCAGGGACTGCACATCGGCGTCCATCAGATTCACCGGCTTCGAACGGGTCACGAGCTTGTGCACGAGCCACACCAGGAGGAACACCGGCAGACCGATGTAGGAACTCAGGACATGGAACAGCTCACCGTTGAACACGGCCTCGTAATTCTGCCCCAGGATCACCACGATGCAGAGCACGAAGGCAACGATGGGCCCCAGCGGGAACAGGGGCGCCTTGTACGGAAGATCCTTCAGGTCATAGCCCTGGGCGACGTAGGCGCGTCTGAATTTGTAATGACACACCGCAATCCCGACCCACACGATGAACCCCGAGAGGCCGGAGATATTGACCAGCCACGTGTAGGCCGCGCCCTCACCGATGACGGCCGTAATGAACCCTGCCAGCCCCACCGAGGCTGTCGCGAGCAGAGCAGGCATGGGGACGCCGCGCTTGTTGACCTTGCGGAAGATCTTCGGAGCCTTGCCCTCCAGCGCCAGCGACAGCAGCATGCGGGCGGAGGCGTACAGTCCGGAGTTTCCTGCGGAAAGGATCGCCGTGAGGATCACGGCGTTCATGAGCGAGGCCGCGAAGGCGATGCCGGCCCGCTCGAAGACGAGAGTGAAGGGCGAGTACGCGATATCGGATTCGTTGCTCCGCAACAGGTTCGGGTCGGTGTAGGGAATCAGGAAACCGATCACGATGATCGCGCCGACGTAGAAGAGCATGATGCGCCAGAAGACCGAGCGCAGGGCCTTGGGGACGTCCCGCCGGGGGTTCTCGGCCTCACCGGCCGCGACACCGATCATCTCGGTCCCTTGGAAAGAGAACCCGGCAATCATGAAGACGGAGATGATCGACAGGAAACCACCGTTGAAGGGCGCTTCCTTCTCGGTCCAGTTCGAGAAGCCCGGAGAATCGCCGCCGAGGATCCCGAAAATCATCAGGACGCCGGCCGCCAGGAAGACGATGACGGCCGCGACCTTGATCGCAGCCAACCAGAATTCTCCTTCGCCGTACGCTCGAGAGGACATGGCGTTCAAGGTCGTGAGAAGGATCAGGAAGACGCCGGCCCAGACCCAGCCGGGGACGTCCGGAAGCCAGAAGGACATGATGAGGCCCGCAGCCACCAGTTCCGCCGCAACCGTGATCGCCCAGTTGAACCAGTAGTTCCACCCCATGGCGAAGCCGAAGGAAGGACTCACGAAACGCGTCGCGTAGCTCTGGAAGGATCCCGCGATGGGAAGGTGGGCGGCCATTTCGCCGAGTGACTGCATGAGCAGCAGCACCATGACTCCGATCACGGCGTAGGCGGCCAACGCACCGCCCGGACCCGCGCTGGCGATCGTGCCGCCGGAGGCGAGGAAGAGACCGGTCCCGATAGCGCCGCCAATCGCGATCATCTGCATATGACGATTGCGGAGGCCGCGCTTGAGGCCTTCTGATGTGAAGGATTCCAGCTTGTCGTCACTATTGGACACGAATACCCCCGAGGGTCGAACGCCAAAGTCAACCTAGGTTACCACCGGATCCGTGCGTTGCGGCGGTGTCCGGGACGAATGCCAGCCCTCCGATCCCCGCACTTCGGCGGCTGCCTGGGCAAACGAGGAGCCCGCCACGACGGCTGCGCGTCGGTGCGGGCCCTTCGGAAGCCGGTTCGGTGGGCGCCTAGCTGCGCGCGGCGGCCATGGCCGAGTCGTAGTCCGGTTCCTCACCGATCTCGGGGACCAGCTGGGTGTGCACGACTTCGCCCCGCGGGCTGATGACGACGACCGAGCGGGCCAGGAGCCCCTCCATCGGGCCGTCGGTGATGCGCACGCCGTAGTCGTCTCCGAAAGTCGAGCGGAAACCCGACGCCGTGACGACGTTGTCGATGCCCTCTGCGCCGCAGAAGCGTCCGAGGGCGAACGGCAGATCGTTCGACACGCACACCACGGACACGTTCTCGAGGCCTGCGGCCTCCTCGTTGAACTTGCGGACGCTGGCCGCACAGACCCCGGTGTCCACCGAGGGGAAGATGTTCAGGACGATGGTCTGCCCCTCGAAATCGTTCTCGGTGACCTCGCCGAGGTCCGTCCCTGCCAAGGTGAATGCCGGCGGCGTCGTCCCGGTTTCGGGCAGTTCGCCCGAGGTCTGCGTGGGGTTGCCCTTGAAGGTGATTTCAGCCATGTGTATTCCTCTGTCTCGTGACGTCGTTGTGCTCGGTGATGGATGGTGCCTAGTTCGTCTTCTCGGCTACCTGGCGCTGGATGCGGGACAGCATGCCGCTCATCCCATTCAACCTCAAAGGGCTCACGGCCTGTGTGAGGGAGAGCCTCAACGGCAGGTCGGACGGGACTCCCGCGACGACGTCGGCCGACGCGCCGTCGAGCCCCTCCTGGAGGATCCCGGCGAAACCACGGGTCGTCGGCGCCTCGGGTGGGGCGGAGAAGTACAACCGCACGGTGTCATCCTCCTCGACCTCGGTGATCAGGAAGATCGGAGACTGACATTCGGGAACCGGCTCCAGAAGTTCGGGGTGGTCCTGAAACCTGGACGGCAGTTCCGGCAAGCCATTGCTGAATTCCAGGAGGAGTTGCAGACGGTCCTGCGGCGGCAGTTCCGCGAATTCGTCCACAATCTCCTGGAGCGCTGCGGGGAGTTCGGTTGCGGTCTCGGTCATGATGCTGCGGGGGCCTCTCCTGGTTCGTCGCCCTGAACGATGGGCACGCGCACGGCATTGCCCCATTCCGTCCAGGACCCGTCGTAATTGCGGACATTGTCGAAGCCGAGCAGGTGCTCGAGCACGAACCACGTGTGGCTCGATCGTTCACCGATGCGGCAGTAGGCGATGATGTCCTGATTCGGTTCGAGTCCCAGTTCCTGCTGATAGATGGTTCGCAGTTCGTCGGCGGACTTGAAAGTTCCGTCTTCGTTGGCCGCCCGGGCCCAGGGCACGGAGCGAGCGGTAGGAATGTGGCCTCCCCGCAACGCCCCCTCCTCGGGGTAGTTCGGCATGTGGGTCCGGCGACCCGTGTATTCGTCGTCGCTGCGGACGTCGATCATGGGCACCGTTCCGATGCTCTCGCGAACCTGGGGCAGGTAGGCGCGAATGCGCGCGTCGTCGCGGGCGACGACCGGGTACTCACCGGGAGCCGGCGAAGGAACCTCGGTCGTGATGTCGCGCCCTTCCTCGATCCACTTGGCCCGTCCGCCGTCCATGAGGCGAACGTCCTCGTGCCCGAACAGAGTGAAGACCCACAGCGCGTAGGCCGCCCACCAGTTCGACTTGTCACCGTAGACCACGATGGTCGAGTCCCGGCCGATGCCCTTGTCCGACATGAGCCGCGCGAAGGCCTCTCCATCCACGTAGTCACGCGTCACCGGGTCGTTGAGCTCCGTATGCCAATCGACCTTGACCGCGCCAGGGATGTGCCCCGTCTCGTAGAGGAGCACGTCCTCATCGCTCTCGACGAGCACAACGTCCGGGTCCTTGGCGTGCTCCGCGACCCACTCCGTGCTCACGAGTCGTCCCGGATGCGCATAGGCGGCGAACTTCGCACTGGTGTCATTCGGTACTGGCACTTTTCCTCCATCGGATCGTGGGAATTCTGCTTGAGGGAACGCGTGCAGCGACCTCTGTTATTCCCGAATCTACAGCTTTCCCCCGCGAGACGCTTGGGGTCATGTTTCGCACTGTGAAGGGTGCTTACCCGCATCGGCCAAAGGCTCCTACGCTGAAATTCCAGTCAGACAGACCGTCGGGAACGACGAGATCCACTCCCCTCGCCGAATTCCTAATGAGATTCACCCCCAACGTTTCGAATGAGGAGCAGGATGAGCCAGCGTCAAGTGCACCTTGCGGCACATTTCCCCGGTGTCAACAACACCACCGTGTGGTCGGATCCCCAGTCGGGCTCCAACATAGACTTTTCCAGTTTCGAGCACTTCAGCCGGGCGGCAGAACGCGGCCTGTTCGACTTCGTGTTCCTGGCGGAGGGCCTTCGTCTGCGCGAGCACAAGGGCGAGGTCTTCGACCTGGACACCGTGGGCCGTCCGGAGACCGTCATGGTCCTCTCGGCCCTGTCCGCCGTGACCCGCCGTCTCGGCCTGGTGGGGACTCTCAGCGCGACTTTCAACGAGCCCTACGACCTGGCACGCAAGCTGGCGACTCTGGACCACGTCTCCGCGGGGCGGTCCGGCTGGAACGTGGTGACCACGAATGACGCGTTCACCGGTGAAAACTTCCGTCGGGGCGGGTATCTGGATCGTGCGGACAGATACCGCAGGGCCGTGGACTTCATCCATGCGGCCCGCAGCATGTGGGATTCCGACGCGGGGCCCTTCGATTTCTCCTCCGATTTCTTCTCGATCTCCGGAAACTTCCCGGTCCCCTCGAGCCCGCAGACCCACCCGGTTCTCTTCCAGGCCGGTGACTCGCCGGAGGGCCGCGACTTCGCGTGCGCCAATGCCGACGCCATCTTCACCCGTCACTCGGCGCTCGAGGACGGCAAGGCGTTCTACGCCGACATCACCGAGCGTCTCGCCCGATTCGGGCGGTCCGAGGACGACCTGAAGGTCTACCCCGGGGTCACCTTCATCATCGGTGACACCCACGAGGCCGCCGTCGAACGGTCGCGGTCGGTCGCTTACCAGCAGGTCTCCGGGCCCGGTGCGATCGCGTTCCTCGAGAGGCAATGGGGCAGGGACCTGAGCGCCTACGATCCGAACGGACCCCTGCCGGACATCGAGCCCGACGACGGTTCGGGGAATCTCTCGCAGGGAAGGGTCCAGCACGTCAAGGACCCGCGCCCCCTGATCGAGGAATGGCGGCGGCTGGCGAGGGACAAGAACCTGTCGATCCGCGACCTCGTCGTCGAGGTCTCCACACGCCACGGGTTCGTGGGCACTGCCGACGAAATCGCCGGGAGCATGGACGAATACATCCAGGAGCGCGCCGCCGACGGGTTCATCCTGATTCCGCACCTGACCCCCGGTGGGCTCGATGAATTCGTCGACACCGTGGTCCCGGCGCTTCAGGCCCGCGGCGTCTATCGGGACGAGTACCCCGGGGACACTCTCCGCGACAGCATGGGCCTCCCCGGGCCCACGCCGGCGGGCCAGTGGGCGGCCGCGCGGGAAGCCTCAGATCAGCCAGTGGGAAAGTAGGAAGAACATCATGAACTTGCCTCTTGCCGTGGCCATTGCCCCGCAGGCGACCACGGAATTCAATGCACTCACCTCTGTCATCCGGCAGGCGGACTCGACGGCCGGTGGAGAGCTCCCGGTCCGGTGGCTGGTGCTCCGGGATGACTTCGTCTCGGGCGCGGATGCCCTGACGGTCTCGGCGTGGCTCGCCCCGCAATCGGAACACATCGAACTGGTTCCGGAGGTCCCGGTCACCCACAACGAGCCCTTTCACGTCTCGACGGCCACGGCCACGCTGGACTTCGCCTCGACGGGTCGGGCCGGGTACTCCCCCTCGGTCCAGACCGATGCCTCCGCCGCGTCGGCCGTCGGCAGGCGTTCGGCGGCCGGTCCGGATGCGGTCTGGGACGAAGCCGGCGACGTCGACGACGTCGTCCACCGCCTGTGGGCCTCCTGGGAACCCGATGCCGTCATCCGGGACGAAGCCACGGGCCGCTTCATCGATCGGGACAAGGTGCACTACGTGGACTTCACGGGCACCGATTCCGTCGGCGGCGAATTCACCGTCAAGGGGCCCTCAATCACGCCTCGGCCGCCGCGCGGCGAGTTGCCGGTCCTCGTCCGGGTCTCCGACGACGCCTCCGCGCGGGCCGCGGCGCGGTTCGCCGACGTCGCCGTCCTGGATGCCGATGCGTCCACGGATGCCGAGACCGGTCGACGTCTTCTCGACGCGGTCGCGACCGGTCCTGCCCGGCCGACGGTGCTGCTGTCCGTGGCGTTGACCGAGGAAGGCAGAACCGCTCGTGGCGAGGCCACGGCCTCGGTCCTGTCCGCCTTGGTGGACGAGGCGAATGAGCTGGTGGGAGTCGAGTCTGCTGCTGAGGCCACGGACGTCGCCGGTGTCGAGGGGATCCTGCTCGATGCTCCCATGCCCGACGCCGCAGTCGCGGCGCTGTCCGGTGGCGAGCGGGCGAACTGACGTGGGCTCCACGATCGTCTTCGTGGGAGGCGGCCCGAAGACCACAGGAATCCTTCTGTCCCTGGCGGCCTCCCTGCGTCAGGATTCCTCACGCGGCGGTCCCCTGGACATCCATGTGATCGACCCGTACCGGGTCGGCGGCGGCCGGATTTGGCGACACGAGCAGTCCCCGACGCTGTGGATGAACTCCGTCGCGCGAGACGTCACCATCTTTCCGGATTCCGATGCCTCGCTGTCCGCCGCCCCCGTGACCGGGCCCGACCTCGCAACCTGGGTCGCAGGCGAAGGCCGCGAAGAGCTGGAGCGGCGGGGGCTCGGCCCCGACGCCGACCGTCTGACCCCGACCAGTTTCGCCCCGCGGCAGGTTCAGGCCGCCTATTTGGCCTGGGCCTTCGACCGCGCCATTGCACACATGCCCGAGAACGTGCGCGTCCACGTGCACCGCTCGACCGCGTCCCGAATCGTTCCCTCACAGGGGCGACGAAGGGTCGTTCTCGACGGTTCTGCGGGCGAGGACGAAATCATCGCGGACGTGGTGGTCCTGGCCCAGGGGTTCATCGAAATCATGGACGATCCGGACACCACGGCCATGAAATCCGCGGCCGAGCGGCACGGGCTGACCTACATCGCTCCCGGATACACCGCCGACGTCGATCTGTCCTCCTTGCTTCCCGGCCAGGACGTGCTCGTACGCGGGTTCGGACTGGCCTTCGTGGACGCGATGATGATGCTGACCGAGGACCGGGGCGGGGTCTTCCGCGGGAAGGGCAAGGAGACGCGGTACGTCCCCTCAGGCCGGGAGCCGGTCCTGTGGGTCGGCTCCCGGCGCGGCGTTCCCTACCGCTCCAAGCTCGGCTATCTTCCCGAAGGGATGCGTGTGGGTCCGACCCGCTACATGACGCGAGACAATGCGGCGTCGTTGGCCGGGGAGCGAGACGCCGGTGCCGAGGCGGCGCTGAGCGTTCAGGACGACATCATGCCGCTGGTCGACATGGAGTTGTTCGTTGCCCACTATTCCGAACTCGCGTATCGGCACTCGGAGCGCGTCGGCTTCGGCATCGAGGACGTGCGTGACAAGGGCGACGAGTGGTGCGCTGTGTTCCTCGAGGGCCGCACGGAGGATGCTGCCGCTGCCCGTGCGGCAACCGACGAATGGGCCCGGGATCGCACGCCCGACCCGCGGGATCATTACGATCTCGGCACGATAGACCGCCCGCTGCGGGGGATGGAGTTCGGTAGCCTCACCGACGTCGAGAACACGGTCGCCCAGCATGTACGCCAGGACATCGATCGTGCCGCCGACCCGGCGTGGTCCCAGGATTCTGCACGCTTCCATGCCCTCGTCGGTGCGTACTACGTGGTCCGTGAACTCGTGAGCCAAGGCGCTTTCTCGGCCGAGGACAGGATCCAGAATTTCGACGCCGGGTTCCACGGTCTGTTCTCCTATATCGCCTCCGGTCCCCCGCCGCAGAGGCTCGAGAACCTGCTTGCCCTCCACCGGGCCGGACTGGTCAGGTTCCTGGGACCCGACACGGAGGTCGGGCTGCGCCACGGACGCTTCGAGACGACGGCGGGTTCCTGCCCGGAGACCGTCTCGGCCCCGAGCCTGTTCGACGCGCGATTGGCCAGGATCAGCGCAGAGCGCGCAAAGGACGAACTCCTGCGGGATCTCATCGACCGGGGCGAGCTCAGGCTCGAGAACAGCGGCGGAGCGGCGGCAAAGTTCCTGATCGATGCGACCAACCGCGCCCTCGACGCCTCCGGCGCACCCCAGGACGATCTCCTCATGGTGGGACCATCGGTCGCGGGCTCGGTCGAGGAAGCCTTCACTCGGCCCGGGACCGACGCCCACGTGTTCCGGGACAACGAGCGACTCGCCCAGCGGCTGCTGGCCGCGGTTCAGCTCGAGTCGCCGGCAGGAGTTTCCTGAATCGGGTCCGTGCCGTCCCGGGCGTCCTGCGGCTCGGGAAGAGGCGCACGAATCACCAGGACGACGACGACCGCAGCGATCACCAGCGCCGTCACCGCAACCGGCAGTGGAAGCACCGGGTCCAGAAGCACCAGGACGGCTCCCAGAGGCAGAGCGGCGTTGACCAGCCGATCCGCGTGTTTCCTGATCGCGATCCACCAGATGCCGACCAGGAGTACCGCGACCGGGACCGCCACGGCGTAGGACGCCGCCACTGGGGCTATGTGCGATGCATCGGACAGCGCGTCGATCTCGAGTTCGATGCCGACCGAAAACGCCCCCGCGGCTGCGAAGACGAAGTAATGCCAGTAGCCATATCGTAGCGATTCGGCGAAGGACGAGATGGCGCGGTGGTGGGGCGGCCAGAAGTACACCCACCACAACCCGGCGGTCACCACGAAGGCCAGAACTCCCATGGCGATCATCTCGCCCAGGTGCTCGGTGTCGTGCAATCCTTCGATGATCGCGTTGGCCGAGCCCGCCAAGGATTCCCCGAGCAGAATGAGCGTGAAACATCCGTATCGTTCGGTGATGTGGTGCGGGTGCCACGTGGTCCGGCCTCGGGTCTCGGCCACGACCGGCACGGAAATCTCCGCGAGCATCAGGATCACAAAGACCACCATCTGCGGCACCTGCGCATCGATGGTCAGCCAGGCGACCCACAGCACCTGGACCACGAGGATGCCCGCCGCGTACCAGCGCGCGGCCCGGGAGGCGACATCCCCGCGACGAGACGCACGGACCCACTGGAAAACCATCGCAACGCGCATCACCACGTACCCACCGACCAGGATGGTGTACTCGCTCTCGGCGAAGGCAGGCTCCAGCCCGGCGGCCAGAACCAGCACTCCGGCCATCTGGACGAAGGTGACCACTCTGTACAGCCAGTCGTCCGTGTCGAAGGAGGTCGCGAACCAGGTGAAATTCATCCAGGCCCACCAGATCGCGAAGAAGACCATCAGATAGTGGACCAGGCCGTTGACCACGTCCCCTTCGCTCATCAGGTGGTGCAGATTCTGTGCGGCCGTGCTGACCGCCACCACGAACACCAGGTCGAAGAAGAGTTCCAAGGTGCTCGCGGCCCGATTCGGCTCGGAAGGATCGCGTGGTCGCATGGGAACGAGTCGAAGGCCGTCCCCGGCGCGTGAGGGAGTCATGTGGTGCCTGCCTGCTGGTCGACTGCGAAGATCTGAGGAAGGTTTCTTACCCTATCTTGTTGCCCGACCGACTCGAGCCGGCCCGGGCGAATTCGCGTGGGAATGGGGCTTCGTGGGCAACGCCGTCTCGCCTGGGGCACGGCGACGCTTGGGCCCGGACGCGGCCGGCGAGGCGGCGGCACGCGCAACCAGGTACTGCCCGGGTCTGCTGTCGCTGGTCGGCGCCCGACACATTCGAAACAAGTTTGACCCAAATCACACTCGGACAGTCGATCACTGCATTGCCGCCCGTTCACGGTGGTGGCACAATCATCCTTCGTGAATACGACATGTGGTTCTCATTCGAACCATTTTCCCTCGTCAAATAGCGATTCTTCACCGGAGGACGAACCACTTCCGGAGGATGGCCAGCACCCGGGCAATGACCCCCACCCGGAGGCCGCCGCCACGAACCGGACCATGGCCCTCCCTCTCGACGCGCCTCGACCTCGGTCCAAGGCGCCCGCCGCTCTCGTGGTCGCCGCGATGGGCGTCGTCTTCGGCGACATCGGGACCAGCCCCCTCTACTCGATGCAGACGGTCTTCAGCATTCACGGTGGTGCGGTCCGTGCGACGTCGGAGGACGTCCTGGGCGTGATTTCGATGGTCATCTGGTCCCTGCTGCTCATCGTGACCCTGGCGTACATCGGTTTCATCATGCGCGCGGACAACCACGGCGAGGGCGGCATCCTTTCCCTTGCGGCCCTGATCCGACACAAACTCGGCAAGACGTCGCACCGCGCAGGCGCCGCCGTCGTCCTCGCCATCATCGGGGCTTCCCTCTTCTACGGCGACTCCCTGATCACGCCCGCCATCTCCGTGATGAGCGCGATCGAGGGGATCGAAGTCGTGGATCCGGGATTCGCCGAGTACATCGTTCCGCTTTCCGCACTGATCCTCACCGGCCTCTTCGTTGCCCAACGATGGGGCACCGGCAAGATCGGCAAGGCCTTCGGCCCGGTCATGGTCGTGTGGTTCCTCGTCCTGCTGGTTCTGGGCGTGCCCAAGATCGTCGAGAATCCTTCGGTACTCCGAGCGCTCTCGCCGACCTACGCGATCGCCTTCGCCCTGGACAGGCCCTTCATCGCGTTCGTCGCTCTGGGAGCGGTGGTCCTGGCCGTGACCGGCGTGGAAGCCCTCTATGCGGACATGGGCCACTTCGGCCGGCGGCCCATCATGCTGGGTTGGCTGTATCTGGTGCTCCCCGCCCTGGCCGTGAACTACCTCGGTCAGGGAGCGATGATCCTCGACAATCCCTCGACCATCACCAACCCGTTCTTCAACCTGGCCCCGCAGTGGGCTAGAATCCCTCTCGTGGCTCTGGCCGCCTGCGCGACCATCATCGCTTCCCAGGCGGTCATTTCCGGTGCTTTCTCGGTGTCTCGCCAGGCCACGCGCTCATCCCTGCTTCCCCGCTTGCGCGTGGTGCAGACGTCCCGTGAGCAAGGAGGCCAGATCTACATGCCCACCGTGAATATCTTGTTGTTCCTGGGCGTCCTCACGCTCGTGCTGGTCTTCCGTTCCTCCGGAAATCTGGCGGCGGCGTACGGACTCTCCGTGACAGGGACCCTGCTGCTCGAACTCTCCTTGTTCCTGCTGCTGGCTCAGGCCGTGTGGAAATGGCCGTTCGCCAAGGTCGCGGCGCTGGCGGTCTTCGTCGGCGGCCTCGAGATTCTGCTGTTCGGCGCGAATGCGGTCAAGGTTTTCTCCGGCGGCTGGTTGCCGTTGCTCATCGCGGCGTGCTTCGTCGTCGTCATGATGACGTGGAAGCGCGGGTCACGCATCATGTGGGGCCGGAGGGCCGCGATGGAAGGGCCCATCGAAGCCTTCACCGAGCAGCTCGCGCAGTCCTCCGTCCAGCGCGTTGCCGGGCTGGCCGTGTACCCGCACGGAAATCCCGCCACGGTTCCCCTGGCGCTCCGGACAAATCTCGAGTCCAATCACGTGTTGCACGAGAACTGCGTCGTCATCACGATGAAGAACATCGGCGTCCCGCATGTTCGTGCCGACCAGCGGATCACGGTCACCCACCTGGGCGAACCGGGCAACGGCATCGTGCGAATCCTGTGCAAGGTCGGATTCAACGATTCCCAGGACGTCCCCCAGGCGCTTCGACTGGCGACCATGGAATACCCCGAACTCGGCTTCGATCCGTCCGAGGCGATGTACATGCTCTCGGTATTCCGCATCGAACCCGGGCAGGACAGTTGCATGCCGCGGCCGCAGAAGACCCTGTTCCGGTTTCTCGAGAAATTCTCGGCAAATCGGACGCAGGCCCTTCATCTTCCTCCGGAACGGACCACGGTCATGGGGGCCCAGGCCGAACTGTAGGGGGTCTCTGCCTCAGCGAGCGCGCTCCCGGAGGTACCGACGGGCCTTCGGGGTCTCGATCAGGATCATCGTTCCACCGAGGACCCACAACGGGATCTGCACGGACATGGCCGCCTTGAACCCCTCGAGGGAATAGGTGTCCGGGGTTCCGGCGTGCATCAGGTCCAGGACCAGGCCGATGCCCAACACGGTGATCAGCGCCGCGCTGAAGCCGCCCATGTTGACCAGCCCGGTGGCGACGCCGCGCTGGCGCTTCGGTGCGTGGGTTCGCACGATGTCGAAAGCGACCATGGACAGCGGGATCCCGACGCTCATGATGACGCCGTACACGGCGGTGACCCCGAAGGGTGCCGTACCGGGCCAGATGAGCAGGACCAGCCAGGACGCGAACATGACGAGCACGCCACCGAGGGCGAGCATCACACGGTGTTCGGAATACTTGGAGAGAATCGGTCCGAAGAGCAGCGCGCCGACCATGGAAGCCACGATGGCGATGTTGAGGATCGTGTGGGCCGCGGCGTCGGAGTACCCCAAGCCGCCCGTCAGGAACGGGGTGCCCCACAGGAGCAGGAAACTGTCCGGCGCGAACATGGTCGAGAAATGGACCCAGAAGGCCAGACGAACGCCCGGCCGTTTCGTCAGGGAGACCACGGCCGGTCGGATACCGCTTGATCCCGGCCCGACCACCGGCAGGACCTCCGTGAGAATGATCGGACCGGTATCGGCCGGGAGCGTGGTTCCGGCCGTCTGGATGTCGGTTTTCCTGCCGGTCAGACGCTCGAGGATGGTTCCGGCCCCGGGGCCGTCCCGCATGGTGAGCGCGACCAGGAGAAGGATGACGACGCCGATGGCCGTCAGGCTCGCGAACCCCGAGAACCACCCGAAAGCGCCGATCACGGCGGCCAGCGGTGCCACGGCCACGAGCTGACCGACCTGCCCGGCGAGACCCGTGATCTGGTTGACCAGGGGCGTCTGCTTCCGTGTGAACCACTCGGCGACCAGGCGAACCACGGACGTGAAGATGCACGCGTCCCCCGCACCGAGGAGAATACGGGCGGCAATGGCGACGGGAATCAGGCTGGTCGCGGCCAGGACGAGTTGGCCCACGGCCATGAGGAACATGCCCGAAGCGATGACCCACGAGGTGCCTAAGCGGTCCAGGCACACGCCCACAGGGATCTGGCACAACGCGTACACGACGAGCTGAAGCACCAGAAATGAGGACAGAACCGTTGCTTCGGCCCCAAAATGGTCCTGGGCCGCGGGCCCGAGGGCCGAGAACGAGCTCCTGTTGATCAGGGCCAGCATGTATGCGGCCAGGCCAACGCCCCACATCAGCCATTTGATATGCAGTCTCCGGGTCATCATGGGTTGACTGTATCGTCCCAAGTGACCTCGAGGTCCGGAGGTGACACGTCCACTCCGCTCGGCGTGCCGCGGCCGACGTCGCCGCCTCCCCCGATGACCGGACGAATCAGGCGGTCATGTCCAGCACGATCCGGCCGCGCACTCCCCCGGCCTCGAGCCGGCGGTGTGCCTCCGCCGCTTCGGCCGCCGGAAGGGTTTCGGCGACGCGCAGGGTGAGAGTTCCGTTCTCCGCCTGGTCACGCAGGGTCGACAGCATCTCTCGGTCCTCCGCCACGTCCCAGACCATGACCGGGTGCACATTGATCTCCCGGGCGCCGTCGCCCTTGTAGCCGCGGAAGGTGGCCACGGCTCCGCCGTCTTTGACCGCCGGGAGGACCTGCTCCGACTGGATCGAGGCGTCCGCCAGGCCGTCCACGCCGGAGGGGAAGAGTTCGCGGATGCGATCCGCAACATCGTCGCCGCGCCGAACGAGGTGGTCTGCGCCGAGGGTCCGCACGAGGTCCTCGTCCTTCTCCGCCGCGTCGGCGACGACTTCGAGCCCGTCGGCTTTGGCGAGCTGGATGATGTACCCGCCCAAGGTTCCGGCCGCTCCGGTCACCGCCAGGGTTTGGCCGGGTTCGAGACCCAGGAGGTCCAGTGCACGCCGTGCGGTCAGGGCGTTCATGGGCAGGGTCGAGGCCGCTGCGTCCGAAGCGTTCGACGGCGCTCGGACCACCGATCCCTGTGGCAGAACGATCTCTTCCCGATAGGCGCCGTGCTGCCCTCGCGGTTGGACGATGCCGACGACGCGGTCTCCCGGTTCGAGATCGGTGTCGGTGTCCGGGCCGAGCTCGACGACGGTTCCCGCGACATCCATACCGGGAACATCTCCGGGGTCTTCGGCCCGATCGTCCTTCGAACGCTGCCCGGCGCGGACGCTCGTATCGGTCGGGCTCACGGCGAAGGCCGTCACTGCGACCCGTATTTCTCCCGGCCCGAGGTCTTCTTGGGGAACATCGATGGGGTGGAGGGCGTCGGGCCCTCCGTACTGGGTTACTCCGTATGCACGCATGTATTCGGTCTAGCACCGGAGCCGCCACTCCTCAATGGCTGCCGGTCATCCCGCGCAACCGGAGAGTCCGCGTCGCAGCTGCGAACCCCGCGTACAGTGGGGCCATGAGCCCCAACCTCCCTGATCGCTTGGCCAACCGCGAACGGCCGTCGTCGAACGCCTGGGAACCGTGGCGGGCCGCATCGCCCCTGGACGGCCGACGGCCATCGAAGGAGGAGCTCCGGGACGCGATCGAATCCGGTCTCGGGCGCGAGGACGTCCTCCCCTGGCCCCGGGACGAACAGAACTCCGGATGGATCCGGTTGCTCATCGTCGGCATCAACCCCAGCCCATGGACCGCTGCCGTGAATGCTCCCTTCGCCCGACCAGGAAATCGTTTCTGGCCCTCCCTCGAGGAGGCGGGGATTCTTCCCAGGCGCGTCGATGCGTCGCGAGGGCTCTCACGGGAGGACGAGCGGATGATGGTGGACCGAGGGATCGGAATCACCAACGTCGTTCCTCGTCCTTCGGCCCGTGCCGACGAGCTGTCCGCCGAGGAACTGATCGACGGCGGTGCCGAACTCGTCACGCGGGTGAGCACCATCGGGCCACGGGCCGTCGCGGTCGTGGGTATCACCGCGTACCGTCAGGCGTTCTCGATGCCCAAGGCCGTCATGGGCCGCCAGGAGGCAGGCGTCGCGCCGCCAGGTTGGCCCGACGACGTCGAGCTGTGGGTTCTCCCCAACCCGAGCGGTCTCAACGCCCACGAAACCGTGGGCTCTCTGGCAGAGAAATGGCGCGCCGTCTGGGAGTCCTCGGCCCCCACCGGTCCCACGCAGGCGAGGCCTCGGGCCGACACGTGACATCGCGCCGACCCGAGGCCTCGGTCCGCAACTGAGACGGGGAAAGGTCCCGTCCGGAGTCACTACCGGGTCGTGTACCCGCCGTTGGCGAAGATCGTCTGACCCGTGATCCACCAGCCGTCCGTGGCCAGGAACCGCACGATCGGGGCGATGTCCTCGATCTGCGTCAACTGGTTGCCCATGGCCTGGGACTTGTGGAACTCGACGCGCTCCGGAGTTTCCTGACCGTAGAAGAACGGCGTATCCATGGGCCCCGGCGCCACAGCCGTCACCGAAATACCGCGCTCCGACAATTCCTTCGCGGCCGCACGCGTGAAGTGCTCAACGGGAGACTTGCCGCCGGCGTAGGTCGAGTACCCGTCGGTGAAGGCGGCGAGAAGCGCCGTGACGATCGTGACGATCTTGCCCCCATCGGCCAAGTGCTGTCCCGCTTCCTTGATGAAGAAGTAGGCCGACTTGGAGTTGATATCGAACATCGAATCGTATTCTTCTTCGGTGGTCTCCGCCATCGGCTTGCGCAGAACCTTGCCGACGGTGTTAACCGCGACGTCGATGGTGCCCAGGGCCTTTTCGGCGTCGTCGAAGAGTCGGGTCACGTTCGCCGGAACGGTCAGATCCGCTTGGAACATCTCGGCACGGCCCCCGGAGGCCCTGACGGCCTCCACGGTCTGTTCCGCATCGGAGCGGGTCTCGTCCGAGTTGAAGTGGACGGCCACGTTGGCCCCGGCCTCGGCAGCCTGTCGAGCGATGAGACCGCCCAAGTTCTTGGCCCCGCCGGCAATGAGGACGTTCTTCCCTGACAATGTGTGCTCGCTCATCGCGCACCTCCATACCTGTGTTACATGTTCTTATAACGTTGCTACATTCGTTACCATAACAGCATGGCTGACATGACGGAAAGAGGCACCAGGGATCGATTGATCCTCGCGGCGGGGGCCCTCGTCGCCGCATCACCCGGCGAGGAGTTCTCACTGCGCGCCGTGTGCGATGCTGCCGGCGTCAAGATGCCGACGCTGTACCACTTCTTCGGATCGAAGCAGGGGCTCATCGACGCCGTCATCGACTACGGTTTCGATCTCTACCTGGGCAAGAAGTCGTCCATGGAGTCGTCCGGCGACCCGATCCAGGACATTCGCGAAGGCTGGGACGCACACGTGGAATTCGGGCTGGCGAATCCGGGCTTCTACACGCTGATGTACGGAACAGTGAGTCCCGGACACTCGCCCGCGCCCCAGGACAAGGCGGCGCGCATTCTCCGCGAGCTCACGGCGCGGGCGGCCGACCAGAATCGGTTGGCCGTTCCATCTGAGCAGGCGGCCGCGCACATTCTGTCGACGAACATTGGCGTGACCCTCCGGCAGATCATCCTGGCCGAAGCGGACCCGCGGCTCTCGGCGGCCGTGCGCGAAGGGGTTCTCGCCGCGATCACGAATACCGCGGGGCCGGAGCGGAACCCGATCGCTTCGGCCATTGAAATTGCCGCCTCACAACCCGATACGCTGGGGAGCACCGAGACACGATTGCTGATCGAATGGCTCACAGCCCTCGACCTGGCGAAAGGAACCTCAGCATGACCGAGAACAACCAAGATCGCCAGCCGACACCGGACCGGGCAGAAGACAACGCGTTCTTCCCGTCCCCTTACTCCCTCTCCCAGTACACGGCCCCCAAGACCGACTTCGACGGCCTCGCGACGGAGGAGAAGTACACCGGCGGTCGATGGAGGGTGCTCGTGATCGCAACCGATGAGCGGTACATGCACATGCGGAACGGGACGTTCTTCTCCACCGGAAATCACCCGGTCGAGACGCTCCTGCCGATCCATCACATGGCGGAGGCCGGCTACGACATCGACGTCGCGACGACCAGCGGCGGCCCCGGCAAATTCGAGTGGTGGGCATATCCCGGGGAGGACGACGCCGTCGCCTCGGCGTGGGAGGCGACCAAGGAGAAGTTCAAGTCTCCGAAGAAGCTCGGAACGGTGATCGCGGACGGCCTGGATGACTACGCCGCCGTGTTCGTTCCCGGTGGCCACGGTGCCATGAACGGGATCCCGGACAGCACCGAGGTTCGGGATGTCCTCGATTTCTTCCTTCGGAACGACCGCCTCGTCGTCACGCTCTGCCACGGGCCCGCTGCCCTGCTCGCGGCCGGAATCGATCGGCAGAGCAACCCGTTCGCCGGCTACGAGATTGCCGCTTTCCCGGATTCTCTGGACTTCGGCGCGAACGTCGATATCGGATACCTGCCCGGTGAAATGCCCTGGCGGCTCGGGAAGAGGCTCTCGGAGGCCGGTCTCACGATCACCAACGACGACATGACGGGTGCCACCGCGCGCGATCGCAACCTGTTGACCGGAGACAGCCCGTTGGCCGCGCATCAGCTGGGCAAGGAGGCGGCACTCGCGCTGTTGGAGTCCTTCGGCAACTAGCCGACGACAGCCGGGCCCAGCATCAGTCCTGGGTCGTGGTGGGAAGGGTCAGGATCTCCGCTCCCCGGTCCGTGATGGCGACCGTGTGTTCGGAGTGAGCGGTTCGGCACCCGGTGGCGCTGCGAAGTGTCCATCCGTCCGGGTCTCCGGCCAACTGGTCCGTATCCACCATGACCCACGGCTCCAGGGCGAGGAGAAGCCCAGGCCGCAGTTTCTGACCGCGGCCGGGTCGACCGTCGTTGGCGACGTGCGGGTCCTGGTGCATCGTGGTGCCGATCCCATGCCCACCGAATTCCATGTTGATCGGGTATCCGGCCTCCTTGAGGACGGCGCCCATGGCGTGGGAGATGTCTCCGATGCGCGCCTTGGGAGAGGCGGCGGCGATCCCGGCCGCGAGCGCCCGCTCGGTGGTGGCGATCATGCGCTCGTCCTCGGGTGCCGGATTGCCGCCGACGACGAAGCTGATCGCCGCATCCGCGGCGATTCCGTTGAGGCTGACGGCCAGATCAAGGGTCAGCAGGTCGCCCTCGGCGAGTCGTTGATCGTGAGGGAGCCCGTGGAGCACCGCATCGTTGACCGAGGTGCAGATGTAGTGGCCGAAGGGGCCGCTGCCGAAGGACGGTGCGTAATCCACGTAGCAGGACTCGGCCCCGGCGTCGACAATCATGTCTCGCGTCCAGCCATCAATGTCGAGGAGATTCGTTCCGGGCCGGACCCTGTCCCGGAGTGTCTGGAGAATTCCTCCCACCAGACGCCCGGATTCGCGGGCACGGACGAGCTGGCTGGGGCTGAGTATCTCCGTCATGCGGACCACTGTACAGGTAGGCGCTGACAACGTTCTTCTCGCCCCCGAGGCCGGGCCGAGCCCCGATCCTTGCGCCGATCTCCGTCACGAGCGGAAGGGGATCCCGGATGCAGGCAGACACATCGGAATTCACATCGGTCAGGGCATGGATCGAGGTGTAGGACTCACGCAGCCGGGAAGCATCGGTTGCCTCGCAGGTTCCGCACACGACCACCACGGCCCTGCCCAGGTCCCGTGCCCTGCGGGCGACGACGGCGGGCGCCTTTCCGCTCAGGGTCTGGTCGTCGAGCCTCCCCTCCCCTGTGATGACCACATCGGCCGATGCCGCGAGCTCGTCGAATCCCGCGAGGTCGAGCAGCAGGTCTGCGCCTGAAACGATCTCGGCGCCCAGGTAGGTACCGGCCGCGAAGCCGAGACCACCGGCGGCTCCAGCCCCTGGAGCCTGTGAGGCCCCGTAGCACCCCAGAGTGTCTTCGGTGACGGTCGCGAAGCTCCCGAGCGCGCGATCGACGTCGCCGATACGGTCGTGGTGCAGCCCTTTCTGCGGGCCGTAGACCGCGGCCGCACCCTGCGGCCCGGTCAACGGATTCGTCACGTCTGATGCGGCGATGAACCTGGTCTCGGCCAGGCGCGGGTCCATCGTCGAGAGATCGATGCGCCGCACATCGTCGAGCCTCCGCAGGTCCGTGACACGCTTCCCCGATGCATCCACCAGGTGCACGCCGAGGGCCATGAGCATTCCGGCACCCGCGTCCGTCGTCGCACTGCCGCCGAGGCCGAGAATGACCTCTCGAGCTCCTTCGTCGAGGGCTGAGAGGATCAGTTCTCCCACGCCGGTGGTCGTGGCACGCTCGGCTTCGGCGTCGGGACGGATCCTTCCGTCGCGAGAGACCAGTGCAAGCCCGGCAGCGGCCGCGACCTCGATGACGGCCCGATGGCGGGACCTGTCCAACGAAAGCTGCGCCGACACGGGAGTTCCATCGGGACCGGCCACGGTGCGTGTGATCCGTTCGTACCCCAGACGGTCGCAAGCATCGAGGGTCCCGTCTCCGCCGTCGGCGACGGCAATGGCGGAGACTTCGATACCGGCCACGCGCCTGAGACCACGGCCCAGAGCGTCGGCGATCTGTTGCGACGTCGCCGAGCCCTTGAACTTGTCGCAAGCGATCAGAACCCTGGGCATGATTCAGCCCAGGTTGTCGATGACGGCCTGGGTCACGTCGTGGGTGCTGGCCGTGCCGCCGACGTCCCGGGTCAGGATGCCCTGTTCGCACGTCCTGTCGATCGCGACCTGAAGGCTCTTCGCTTCGACGTCGAGACCGAAGTGCTCCAGCATGAGCGCGGCCGAGCCGAATTGGCCGACGGGGTTGGCAATGCCCTGCCCGGCGATGTCCGGTGCGGAGCCGTGAACGGGCTCGAACATCGAAGGGAATCGACGGTCCGGGTTGAGGTTCGCGCTGGCGGCCAGGCCGAGCGAACCCGACATCGCCGAACCGAGATCGGAGAGAATGTCCGCGTGCAGGTTCGAGGCGACGACGACGTCGAGGTCTTCAGGGCGCAGCACGAACTTGGCGGCCATCGCGTCCACGAGCACGGACTCCGTCTCGATATCGGGATAATCCTGGGCGACGCGGTCGAAGACCTCGTCCCAGAGGACCATGCCGTACTGCTGCGCATTCGATTTGGTCACCTTGGAGACTTTCTTGCCGGGCCGTGTTCGTGCCAGGTCGAAGGCGAATCGGAAGATTCTTTCGCACCCCACCTCGGTGAAGACCGCGGATTGCGTGGAGACCTCTCCGAGCCCCTCACGGCCGGAGAAGTTTCGTCCGCCGAAGCCCGAGTACTCGCCCTCGGAATTTTCTCTGACCACGATCCAGTCAAGGTCTCTCTCGTGGGCACCGACGATCGGGGACTGCACGTTCGGCAACATGGAAACGGGCCGGATATTGGCCCATTGGTCGAAGCCCTGGCAGATCGCGATGCGAAGCCCCCAGAGGCTCACGTGATCCGGGACCGTGGGCCAGCCGACCGCTCCGAAGAAGATGGCGTCGAGGTCCTTGAGTTGCTCGAGCCCGTCCTCGGGCATCATGCGTCCGGTGCGGGCGTAGTATTCGCTGCCCCAGTCGAAATCTCTCCATTCGAACCCGAACTGTCCGCCGGAATTTGTCGCGATAGCCTCGAGAACCTCGCGTCCGGCGGCCACCACCTCGTGACCGACACCGTCGGCCGGGATCGAAGCGATGTCGAAGGTCTTGGTTGCGGCAGCCATGCGGTTACTCCTGAATCGGCGTGTTGTCTCTGTGTCCGTAACCAGACAACTCCCCGATACCCCATTCGTCCAAGACGAATTTTCACGCAAAGGTATAGGTTTTCCCTATGATGTGAGGATCTTGTACCGCTCTCGGATCATGGCCATCAGCGCTTCGGCCCCAGGTGTCAGGCCCGAAGAACGACAGACTGCAAAGATGTCGAGATATGCGCTGGGTTCGATGCGACGCACCGTGCATCCGCTGCTTTCTGCGATCGAGCGCCACGAGTTCGGCATGACGGTGTGACCGAGTCCGGCCCTGACCATGGGCAGCAGCGAGGTCCTGTGCGCCACCTCGGCGACGACGTTGACCTCGATTCCGCTGACCAAAAGGTCGTCGATCAGCTGGCGCATCATGGACCCTCGCTGCGAAATCACGTAGTCCATTCCCTCCAGCGCCGATCGTTGGATATCCGGGGTCGGTGCGGGTGTTCCTGGAGGCGAGATGAGGACGAGCGGCTGGGTATCGAGCTGCCACACCTGCAGATCCGCACTCCTGGGCTTCCCTGCAGACCCCAGAAGCCCGATCTCGGCCGACCCCGAGTGCACGGCATGGATCACGTCTTCAGGGGTGAAGGCGGCGTCAACATTGACGGTCACACCCGGATGATGCTCATGAAATTCGGTGATCAATGAGGTCAGCGGCTCGACGCCCGGGCTCGGCATCGCGATCATGTCGACCGTGCCCTGCCGGAGGGACTGGATAGCGCTCACCGTGGCCCGGGCGGCGTCGAGGTCCCGGAGGACCTGCCGCGCGGGGCCGATGAGCTGTTTGCCGACGGCCGTGAGCTCGACGCCGCGGCCCGTCCGGCGAAACAGCTCGGTTCCGAGACTCCTCTCGAGTGACCGGATGGATTGGGACAGGGACGGCTGAGCCACGTGCAGGGCTTCGGCCGCTCGGCTGAACCCGTCGTGATCCACGATCCCCAAGAAGTAGGTCAATTGCCTGATGTCCATCATTCCCCGCTCATAGGTTTTGTCTATGCCAGTAACCAATAATAGGTCTTGGACTTGATGTGTGACGCAGACCATGCTGGATCCATCGTTCACACAAGGAGGTCACATTGGCTCAGGCAACCGGGGCGGTCACATCGCCAGGCCCCAAGACGGATGTCTCCAAGGCGCTACTCGGAGGCGGTACGTATCGCGGCCTCGACCAGCAACGCCTCTCCCCTCTCGAGGAACGGGTCGAGAAGATTCGGCGCGTATCGGGCTTCTTCCTGGCGCCGATCGGCTTTCTGGCCATGTGGTTCCTGCCCCAGGGCATGGACGGGACGCAGCAGAAGGTCGCGTCCGTTCTGATCGGCGTGATTCTGCTCTGGCTGTGCGAATCGATACCGATCCCGGTCACGGCCCTTCTGGGCGTCGCGATGATGGTCCTCGTGGGTGTTGCCCCTGCATCGGATGCCCTGGCACCGTTCGGGTCCTCCACGATCTTCACGTTCATCGGTGCGTTCATCCTCGCTCAGGCCATGCTCAAACACGGCGTCGCCCAGCGCATCGCCTATCTGGTTCTGGGGGTTCCCGGGGTCGGAAAGTCCACGGTGCGTATCATCCTGGCCTTCGGCGTGATCACCTGTGTTCTTTCCGCCTTCGTCTCGAATACCGCGACAGTCGCAATGCTTCTGCCCACAGCCCTGGGAATCCTGACCGTGATCGCCCAATTGATGCAGGACAAGGGCGTGGTCAAGCAGGACTTCGACCCGATGCGTTTGCGCGTGGGTGCTGCCCTGATGCTGATGCTGGCTTACGGCGCCTCGATCGGCGGCCTCCTGACCCCCGTCGGCGCGCCGCCGAACCTGATCGGCCGCGGCCTCATCGAGTCCACCACCGGGACCGAGATCTCCTTCGGGCAGTGGGTTGCCGCGGCGGCTCCGATCTGCCTTTGCATGCTCCTGGTCCTGATGGTGATTCTTTTCCTGGTCAACCGCCCGGAGACGCGCCGGATCGAGGGCGTGGCGGAATTCATCGCCGACCGGAAACGGGCCCAGGGCAGGATGTCCCGGGCGGAAATCAACACGGTGATCGCCTTTTCCGTCACGGTCGTCCTGTGGGTGTTCCCCGCGATTCTGAGCCTGTTCGTCGGTGTGGATTCGACCGTGTACAAGGCCGTGGACGATCGTTTGGACGAGGGCATTGTCGCCGTGATCGGCGCTGCTCTGCTCTTCCTTCTCCCGACGGACACGAAGAAACTCAAAGGCACCCTGGAGTGGTCCGACGCGGCCAAGATCGATTGGGGAACCATCCTCTTGTTTGGTTCCGGGATGATCTTCGGAGCCATGATGGGAGATTCAGGCTTGGCCAAGACGATCGGTCACGGCCTGTATTCATCCCTGGGCGTCTCGAGCGGCCTCGTCATCACCGCGGCCGCCGTGGTTCTGGCGATCCTGATTTCGGAGACCACCAGCAATACGGCCGCTGCCGCCGTCACCGTGCCGATCGTGGTCCCCTTGGCCGTGGCCGCCGGCGTCGACCCCGTGGTTCCGGCCCTCGCAGCCACGTTCGGTGCGTCCTTCGGTTTCATGCTCCCGATATCGACGCCGCAGAACGCGATCGTCTACGGGTCAGGGACCGTACCGATCGGACGCATGATTCGCACGGGAGTAATCTTCGACGTGATCGGAGGCGCGCTGATCGTCGCCCTCCTGCCCTGGCTGGCCTCCCTGGTCGGCATCGGGGGCTGACGCCACGGTCGACGTCGGTCGGCAACGATCGACGCCGGTCTCCGCGGACGCCGTCGCTCTGGGCGTGCCGCCGCTCTGCGGACGCACCCTCGGGCAGTGGATTTATCGTTCCGCCGAGGCGACCCAGTATTCACGGAATTTGCCATGGTCGACGCGGAGGATGTCATTGCCGAAGAAGCCGTAGACGGTCCCGTCGGTCATGGTTCCCGTACCGGCCCAACGCCCGGCGACCATATCGCCATCGACCAGCGGAGGCACCTCGATCTCGAAGGTCAGATCGGAGAACATGCCCTTGGTCTCGGCGAGGATGTCGGCCAGCCCATCGGGTCCGTGGACCTCTCGGCCGGGCCAGTGTCCGATGAAGTCGTCCGTCACGAGCTCCCCGGCGGCTTCGCGCAGCGCCTCGCGGTCGGCCGGCCCGCTCCAGAGTTGCTGGATCCACCGGTAGAAGAGTTCCTTGTTGTCACCCATGTCACTCCTTCCGTGCGTCTGGCCATTCTCACACGGAGCTCCGGACCGGTGACGCTGCCTGTGGAATTTCGGCCGAGGAAATCCGCGGACTGTCTGACAGCGGATCTCGACTGAACGCAAGGTCAGGCGGATGTACTCCGCGATGGACAGATCCCGTCGAGCACGAAACCAGTTCGTCGATCATAGTCGGCGCGGGGCGGCCGGCCACCGTGCTTGAGCGCCAGGGCATTGTCTCGGGCGAGTGCTTGAAAGTCTTCGGCCGTGAGGTCATGGGCCAGGATGCCTGCGGCACGCCCTTGTGCGACAAGGCTTTCGTGGAAGTCTGTCCCCGCATGGCATAGGTCGAGCAAGGGTTCCGACTCGCGATATTCCTGCAGAAGGACATCGTTGACGGCCGGACGTTCATACTGCAGGTCACGGAGCGCAACGATGTAGCCCCGGATCCGATCTCGGACGCCGACGACGGACTTCGCATCCTCGATGACAGCCTTCAACTCGGTCGCGACGACGTCGTCGATGACGGCATCGATGAGCCCGACTCTCCCACCGAGCCGATTGAAGATCGTCGCCTTGCTCACCCCGGCGGCCGCGGCGATTTCGTCGAGCGATGCCGAGAACCCCTGTTCTCGGAACACCCGCACCGCCGCTTGCAGTATCCGATCGACGTTTCGACGGGCATCCGAACGGAGAGCGGACGCACTTCGCAAGTCGGGCACGAGGCAACCTCCTTGTCAGCCGACGATTAACTTGATTCAGGTAGTCAACTTAGTGCAGGCTGGGGTCAACGCAAAGTTGACTCAATGAGTAAACTTCACTCTTCCCTGGCACCGGGCGTGAACCACGAGCACGTTCTCGTACCCCCCCTGAAAGGACTTTCCCATGATCATCGTCACCGGAGCCACAGGCGCCCTCAACGGGGCCACGGTCGACCAGCTCCTCAAGCGGGTGCCACCACACCACATCGGCGTCAGCGTCCGTGACCCTGCACGCGCTCAGCACCTGGCAGATCGAGGAGTCCGCGTACGGCAGGCGAGCTACGACGACCCCGAGGCCCTGCGGCGCTCGTTCGCCGACGCGGATCAAGTCCTCCTCGTGTCGTCCAGCGACCAATCTTCCGACGTCGTCGCACAGCATGACAGAGCAATCGATGCCGCCGTCGACGCGGGGGCTCATCGCATCTTGTACACGAGCGCCCATGGGACAGCTTTCGATACGCCCTACCCGCCGCTCAGGATCCATGCGGCCACTGAACAGCATCTTGCGGAGTCCGGAGTCGCATGGACTGCGTTGCGCAACGGCTTCTACGGCGACCCATCACAGTTGCTCGGTGCGTGGCAGGAAACAGGGGTCATCGCTATGCCCGCGGACGGTCCTTTCTCCTGGGTCGACCGGCGCGATGCCGCGGAGGCGGCCGCCGCGATCCTCACGGCCGACACACCGTTGGATGGCCCGGTTGACCTGACGCTGCCCGAGCCGGTCACCCTGGCGGACTTCGCCGCGTCCGCATCCGAGATCACGGGTCGCAAGATCGAGCGCGTCGTCGTCGACGACGAGACGTGGGTGAGAGATGCAATGAACAACGGCATTCCCGAAGAGGTCGCGCGCTTCACCCTGTCCATGTTCCAGGCCACCAGGAGCGGGCATTTTGCGAATTCGGACCCCACGCTCACGCGCCTGCTGGGCCGCAGACCTCGCAGTATCACCGATCAGCTGCGGGAGAGGATTGCTGACGGGCAAGTCAGTGACCCTCCTCGTTGATGGTCGAACTATTGCGCAGAGCTCTCGAGCCACAGGAGATCCACTGCGCACGCGGCAATCAGGTCACGGACCTTCTCCTTCTGTCTCACTCGGTATCGCGATTTGTTCGCCGCGCACCGGGACTGCAGCCCAAGCGTCATGACCGGCAAAACCTAGCTCGCCACCTCGTCCATGGTGGCTCGAGCGGCACCAATCAGATCGTCGAGGCGGTTGCCCATGGCCTCGAGCTCGGCCGCGCGTGCGCGGAGTCGGTCACGTTCGGCCTCCAAGGTGCGGAGGGTCGACGCCGTGGCGACCCGGCTATCGACGCACGGGAGCAGCTCCCGGATCGAGGCGCTGCTCAGGCCCGCTTGGATGAGCTGATGAAGGAAACGGACCCGTTCGACCGTCGCCTCGGGGTAGCGGCGCTGCCCGCCGCTGGTGCGCTCGGAGGAGAGCAAGCCCTGTTGCTCGTAATAGCGCACCACTCGCGGCGTCACGTTCGCCGCAGAGGCCACGGCACCGATCGAAAGCATGGTGTACCTCACAGTTTCTGATATTGAACCTGACGCTGGCGTCAGGTTTTAGCGTAGTGACTGCAGCGTTGACCAGACAAGAAGAAACGGAGTACATCATGCTGGACCTTTCGAGCTCGGTCGCAGTCGTCACTGGAGCCAACCGCGGACTCGGCCGGGAGTTCGCCCGCCAACTCGTCGAACGCGGCGCGACGGTTTTCGCCGGCGCGCGCAACCCCGCATCCCTCGACGTTCCCGAGGCAACCCCACTCCCCCTCGACATCACGGATCCCGATCAGGTCGCGGAGGCCGCCAGCATCGCGTCAGACGCGAACCTTGTGATCAACAATGCCGGAGTCTCAACTTTTGCCCGACTTGTCGACGGCAACCTCGCCGACATCCGACAGGAAATGGAAACGAATTACTTCGGCACCCTCCACATGGTGCGGGCCTTCGCCCCGGTCCTCAAGGTCAGCGGCCGCGGCGCGCTCCTCAATGTTTCTTCGGTCATGGCCTGGCTGGGATACGAGCACTCCAATAGCTACGGGGCATCCAAGGCCGCCGTGTGGGCACTGAGCAATGGGCTGCGGGCCGAACTCTCCGGCGACGGTATTCAAGTCAGCTCGCTCTTCCTCGCCAGCACCGACACCGACATGATGGCCGACGTCGATGTACCCAAGAACGACCCCGCCGACGTAGTCCGCATTGCCCTCGAGGGCCTCGCCGCAGGAGAGCAGGAGATCCTTGCCGATCAGGCAGCCGTCGACCTCAAGGCAACCTTGTCGCAGGACAGGGGGCGCTTCTCGGGCGCCCGTTGATGATTCAGGGTCAGACGGAGTTCATCTGCGATGGAGTTTGGCGGGCGCGGCTGACGGGACCAAGATTCGGAAGGGCGCCCAGCACATTCGTTGCGGCAGCGTGATGGTTCCGGCCGTTGGTCCCTGCAGGTCCTCCCGCTGGTCCACCCAGAAAGAGGATCACTCCAAGGACGGGCGGCCTGGTACGGATCCATGACCATATCTCCAAGCGCTCGACAATTCAGATCCCTGAGACCTCGCCCTCACCCAACAATCTCAACCGAGGGCTGAAGAATCCCACGAATGAAGCGACAGCTCCTGCCAGAGCGCCAGCAATCCCCCACATCGCAGGTTCTGAGGCCCGGTGACGGTAGCTGATCAGCATGATGACGCCGAGCAACGGGGCCAACAGACGCAGAATTTAAAGGATCCGAAACATGGGGAACCCCCAACATCGACAATACGATCGTATTATTAGCGCTAATACACGCGTATTGGACGGCCATACAGAGGACGGGAATAACAACTGTCCATACTTCATGCGAAACACCTGGTGTCGCTGGATCGAAGTGCTTCGCCTACGGAGGCGGGAAACTGGCTCATCGCATTTGAGGGTGTAGGTGGTTCCTGAAGCCGCCGGTGTCGAGCAGCGATCGGGCTATGTAGTTCGTGAGGTTCCGGAATCCGAGGGCGGAGCCGCGGAGGTGTTCCAGGCGCCCGTTGATCGCCTCTGTTGGCCCGTTGGACGTGCCGGGCCGGTCGAAGAACGCGAGGATGTCGGCGGCGCGCTGCTTGAGCGTGCGGCCGAGCTTGCGGACCTCCACGAGCGCGGCGGGGACGCCGCTGGAGACGGAATCGATGACGGCTGTCATCAGCTTCTTCGCCGTCTTCCGATCGGGTTCGCGGTAGGCAGCGATCACGCGCTGGTAGATGCCCCAGGTCGCCTCGACCTCGACGTGCTCGGAGACCGCGAACAGTGCCTCGAGACGGGTCTGCTGCCGGTCAGTGAGCAGCTGCGCGCCGGTGTGGAGGATGCGGCGGGCCTTGTAGAGCGGATCGTTTTTGCGGCCCCGCCGGCCGTGCAGGCACTGCTGGACGCGACGACGGCAGGTGTCGAGGGCGTCGCCGGCGAGGCGGACGACGTGGAACGGGTCCATCACCGCCTGCGCGTCCGGGAGCTCCTCGCTGACGGCGGTCTTGAAGCCGGTGAACCCGTCCATCGCGACGACCTCGACACCATCGCGCCAGTCCTGCGGGCGTGCGGCGAGCCAGGTCTTGAACACGGCTTTCGAGCGACCCTCGATCATGTCCAGCAGACGGGCGGGGCCGGTCTTGTCGCGGTTCGGGGTGAGGTCGATGATGACGGTGACGTACTTGTCGCCGACTCTCGTGTGGCGCCAGACGTGCTCGTCGACGCCGATCACGGCGACGCCGTCGAACCGGGCGGGATCGTCGATCAGCACTCGACGCCCTTCAGCGAGGACCGCGTTGTTCGCCGTGTGCCAACCGACACCGAGTCCGGCGGCGACGCGGGCGACGGTGAGGTGGTCGATCACGAGCGCTTCCAACGCCCACCGCATCCCGCTACGGGACAGCTTGGCTCGCTCGGGCGCCGCTGCCGTGAGGTCCTCACGCCAGGACCGTCCGCATCCCGAGCACTTGTAGCGGCGGACCCGGACCAGCAGCGTCGTCGGGCGATGACCGAACGGCTCGTGGGCGAGACGCCGCGTGTCCGTCCCGCGCGAGAGCGCCTGGCTACCGCATCCCCGGCACCACGGATCCGGCTCGGCGACGCGGCACTCGATCACCGCGCGATCCGGCTCAAAAAGCTGACCGGTGGCCACGAGGCCGAGCTCGTCGAGATGGCAGAACACGGTCAGATCAGGGGTCGCGAAGGTAGCGTGGTGCACGTCGAGGTCTTCCGGCAGATGGTCAGTGTGAGAACTTCCATCATCGGAAGGCCTCGACCCTCATCCGGCGACCGACGCGCTCAGCCACCTACCCCCTCAACTGCGAAGAGCCAGCAATGTGCTGCGTTCTCGAGAACACAGCCCGTCCAGGGCAAGGATCGACGCGGATGAGACCGGCCGAGACGACATCGAGAAGGCGGACTCTCCGCACCGACCCCGGCACCCCACCAACGGAAGTAACTAGCCCTTGAGCTTCTGCACGGCGGCCCACACGCCCTGACGGCTCATCCCGGCTACAAGAGCGATACGCGACAACGGGATACCCCGATCAACGGCGGTAGCCATGGAGACACGGAACCTGTGGTCGGCGTCGTCCCGTTCCTGGCGAGCCGTGGACACGACCTCAAGCGCAGGCTCATCGCTCACGACGGATCACCGCCCGCGCCGCTACGACGCCGGCCAAGACGACAGTCAATCCCGCCATCGTCGCTGTCAGCCACACGGGTTGGTGCGTTGCGTAGGAGAGTGCAGTGATCACCATGCCGAACGCTATATCGGTGACCTTATTTTTCATGGTTGGCTCCTTCACGATTGAAAGGACCAGGACGCCGAGTGGTGACTCGGCCCCCTAGGTCCTTGGCCCTTGGGTACGCGGAGGTCTCGGATGAGTCCGACGATTCCTCTTGCGCTCCTCAGAACTAGGAGTGTGACTGAGAGTCCGACTACAACCGTCATTTTACCTCCTTCCATTGAATGCCCCGGCTTACGCCGGGGCACTTTTAGTTTAAGGACCCCATCCCAACCGTCAAACACATCAAACAATGAATCAGTGGCCTGTAGGCGTTTCGGCTCATCAGCATCCCGCGACTCAGCAGGTCACCCATGGAAAACCGGGGCCGTTTTCCCATCACAGGTGGCGGCCCTTCAGCCCGAAGCCATGTATGCCGAACCGTCTGACAGCGGACGTTCCGGAGTGTCGCGCCAGGCGATTGGCCGTATCAGCCGTGATGCCTCGCTTGCCGTGCGCGATCTCGTTGATCCGCCGCGGTGGCACCCCGATCGAGATGGCGAGCTTGTTCTGGGTGATGCCGAACCCCTCGATGAAGTCCGCCATGAGGACCTCGCCTGGATGGATCGGCCCGATCAGAGCAGCCTGCGTGGCAGTCGATGAGTTCGACATCTTCGGGTCCCCTCTCTCCGGGCGAAACAGGTGAGCTCGGCGGGCTGCCTGCCAACCGATCTCAGCACACAGGGAGGCATGTAACGAGAGCCGTCAATAACGCTAGACGTTAAACCGGAGCTCCACCACATGCCCATGCCTTGGACCATCACAGTGGCGACCACTTGACCTATTGACCCTATGGTCAATAATATTGACCCCATGGTCAGCAACTCATATCCTCGTGTATCACCATGGATCGCGCGTCTTGTAGCCGTCTACGTCGCCGCTGTCGTTGTCGCCATCCTGGTGCTCGTGGCCCTCACGTTCCTCGCACCCGCACAGGCGACCGATGAAGCCTGGTGGCACGCCATGATCGTGGCTGTCTTCGCGGTGCTTCTCCCGCTGCGCACCCGTGCGGCAGTCCGTGGGAACGCCCACGCCTACGGTGCGGTCGGGGTCATCGCTGCCGTGCTGGCGATCGTGAATGTCATCGAGGCACTCATCCCCGGCTTCGTTCCGTTGTGGATGAGAATCGAGATGTTCGGTATCGCCGCGCTCATGGCGGTCATCGCCGCGCTCGTCTGGCGCGATCGAGCCACTTGGAGCGAAGCATGACCGGGCGGAGGCGGCTCAGCGCAGACGAGCGCCGCGAGCAGCTGATGGACGCAACCATCCGCGTTCTTGCAGACCGAGGCTTTCAAGCGACGACTGCCAGCGAGATCGCCCGCGTCGCAGGCGCATCCAAGGGTCTCCTGTGGCACTACTTCACCGATCTCGACCAGCTGTTCGAGACGACGACGCACTACGCCCTGGCGTCCCTCACCAGCGCGGCCGGGAAGATGCTTGACCTTGACGCGCCGGCCCCGACGGTGATCCGGTCGGCGATCCACGCGACCACTGAGCTCAGAGTCACCCACGAAGCCGAGCGACGAGCGATCAAGGAGATCGCGCTCAACCTCCGCACCGCCGTGGGCGAACCAGCGCTGGGCCCGAGCTACCTCGAGGACATGCATGCCTCTCAGGAGGAGATCTTCCGTCAAGGCCAATCCAATGGCGACTTCCGGGGCGACCTCGACCCGCACATCCTTGCCGTGACCTATCAGGGGATGGTCGACAGCATGCTCGACTACCTGGATGCGCACCCCGATACCGATGCCGATCGTCACGCCGAGAACGTGGCCGAGGTCTTCCTCGGAGGGGTGGGAGTCTCACGCGCCCACGCGTGACGGGGCATCCGTGGGACCGCGGCGGCCCAGGCCAAGACCGGGTGAGACGTTGAAGCGGAACGCGCCTAGACGTTAAACCGAAACTCCACCACGTCCCCGTCCTGCATGACGTAGTCCTTGCCTTCCATCCGGACCTTGCCGGCGGACTTGGCTTCGGCCATCGAGCCCAGGGCATCCAGGTCGTTGTAGGAGACGATTTCGGCCTTGATGAAGCCGCGTTCGAAATCGGTGTGGATCACGCCGGCGGCCTGCGGGGCTGTGTCGCCCTTGTTGATCGTCCAGGCGCGGGCCTCCTTGGGGCCGGCCGTCAGGTAGGTCTGCAGCCCCAGGGTGTGGAATCCGGTACGAGCCAGCTTGTCCAGCCCGGACTCGTCCTGTCCGGACATTTCCAGCATCTCGCGCGCTTCGTCCTCGTCCAGTTCGACGATGTCGGCCTCGAGCTTCGCGTCCAGGAACACGGCTTCGGCCGGGGCCACCAGCTCACGGAGTTCCTGCTGACGCTCCTCGGACTGGAGGACGCCGTCGTCGCAGTTGAAGACGTAGATGAACGGCTTGGCGGTGAGCAGGTTGAGCTCGCGCAAGAAGGAGGTGTCGAGCTTCGCGCCCGCGGCGCCCCGGAAGATGGTCTCCCCGTCTTCCAGGATCTTCTGGGCCTGCTGGTACGCCTCGAGCTGGGCGGCGTCGCCCTTCTTGATCTTGACCTGCTTCTCGAGGCGCGGGATCGCGTTCTCCAAAGTCTGCAGGTCGGCCAGAATCAGCTCGGTGTTGATCGTCTCCATGTCCGAGGCGGGGTCGATCTTCCCGTCCACGTGGACGACGTCGGGATCGTCGAAGGCCCGCACGACCTGCGCGATCGCGTGCGCCTCACGGATGTTCGCGAGGAACTGGTTGCCCAGGCCCTCACCTTCCGAGGCGCCCTTCACAATTCCAGCGATATCCACGAAGGAGACCGTCGCCGGAAGGATCCGTTCGGAGGAGAAGATCTCGGCGAGACGCTCGAGCCGCGGATCCGGCAGATTCACCACACCCACGTTCGGCTCGATGGTCGCGAACGGGTAGTTCGCCGCGACGACGGTGCTGCGGGTCAGTGCATTGAAGAGGGTCGACTTGCCCACGTTGGGCAGCCCCACGATTCCGATAGTTAAAGCCACGGTGCCCTATCCTACCCGCCACGTCGGCCGAGGTCATGGCGACCTTCGAAGCCCACGAAACGACCGGTCCACGCGTGCCTCGCGCCAAAGGGCATTCACTCCCCCAACGGACGCGAGAAATGCCCAAAACTCAAGGTGTGCTCAGTCCTCGATCCGCATGCTGACGTCCGTCTCGTGCTCCACAGTCCGGGACACGGTGCAGTCCTTGGTCCGGGCCAGCTCGACCAGGCGGGGAACCATGGACGCGGCTTTGTCGCCGACCTCGCCCTCGGGAAACTTCACGGAGAAGGAGAGCTCGATATCGCGCATCCGGCTTCCGCCGCTCTCGTCCTTGTCCTTGATCCCGCTCGCGACAACCCGGAACTCTTCCGGTTCGGACCTGCGCGACGTCACGACGTCGACGTCGATCGCCGAGCACCCGCCGATCGCGGCCAGCAACAACTCGACCGGGCTCATCAGCCCCTCGCCCTGCCCGAATTCGACGGCGTCGCCGGTTGCGTTGGTCGCACGGTAACGGGTCGTGCCGAGCCGCTGTACCTCGACCGAACGGTAGCCGGGATCCTGCTGGCGTGCTGACTGGTCATCCATGTTCTCGCTCATGTCCTCATCCTGCCCGCCTCCGGTACCCCTGACAAACGTCATGGACAAACGGTGACATCCCGTATGCGTGCCCTCGACCGGAAGCGGCGAATCTTGAACCATGAACAACACGGTCATCGAGGCCCAAGGCCTCATCAAGAGTTTCAAGGACGGATCCGGGCGGATGTTCAACGCCTTGGACGGCGTCGACGTCGAGGTCGGATCCGGGGAAATCATCGGGCTCCTGGGCCCCAACGGGGCCGGGAAGTCGACCCTCATCGACATGGTTCTGGGGCTGACCAAACCCTCGTCAGGGACGGTCAGGACCTTCGGCGGAACACCGCACCAGGCCATCGCCCACGGAAGGATCGGTGCGGTGCTGCAGACCGGCGGCCTACTGCCCAACCTCACCGTACGGGACACGATTCGAATGATCGCGGCCACGCACCGGAACCCGCTGCCCCCGGACACGGTGCTGGACCAGGCGGATTTGACGCATCTGGCGGACAGGAAGGTCGTCAAATGTTCAGGAGGCGAACAACAGCGCATCCGCTTCGCCTTGGCGATCCTCTCCTCCCCTGACCTGCTGATTCTGGACGAACCGACCAGCGGCATGGATGCCAACGCCCGCCACAAGTTCTGGGAATCCATGAAGACCCAGGCCAGCAGCGGGCGGACCATCGTGTTCGCGACCCATTACATCGAAGAAGCACAGAACTTCGCCCAGCGGATCATCATGGTCGGCAATGGTCGCATCGTCGTCGACGGCCCGACCGACGACGTGCGAGCCCACGCCGCCCCGAGCCAGGTTTCGGCCGTGCTCCCCGACGACGTCGAGGCCTCGTCCCTGCCGGGTGTCCGCTCCGTCTCGGTCGACGGGGACCGCACCACGATGACCACCGACCAATCGGACGAACTCGCCCGCTATCTGCTCACACGAACGGGAGCCACCGGCCTCACCATTTCCGCAGGCTCCCTCGAAGACGCATTTCTCGCCCTCACCACGGATCGCCCCGAAGACTCCTTCGCCGGATCCGAGCGCACCCACTGACCGGGAGGACAACCATGAATATCGCAGCTTTCACACTCATCGATCTCCGCAGGACCCTCGCCGACCGTTCCGGCGTCGTCTTCTCCGTGATCCTCCCCGTGGTCTTCTACCTGCTCTTCGGGGCGATGCAGGATTATGCCGAGGCGCCCTTGAACGATGGCAATACCGCCGCCTACGTGATGATCGGGATGGCGGTCTACGGCGGCGTCGTGGCGGCCTGCGCGACGACCGGCAACGTCGTCGTCGAACAATCCACGGGGTGGGGACGCCAGTTGGCCCTGACGCCACTTCCCACACCCGCGATGCTCGCGTCGAAGGGCGTCATCATCCTGGTCCGCGCCCTGCTCCCCGTGCTCGCCGTGAACATTGCCGGGCTGTTCACCCAAGCCGATATGCCTGCCGGCGAGTGGATCACGTGCGCCGTGCTCGCCGTGGTGGTCGCACTCCCCTTCGGCTTCTACGGAATGATGTTCGGTTTGCTCTTCCGGTCGGAATCCGCGGTCTCGATCTCCAGTACGGCGTTGGTCATCCTGTCCTTCATCGGTAACGCGTTCTCGCCCCTGCCCGAGTTCCTCATGGGCCTGTCACGCTTCACCCCGCTCTACGGAGCCTCGAGCCTGGCACGTTATCCTCTGACTGATGGCATCCAGGCCATCAGCGACGGGACCGGCACCGTGACCGATCCGTTGTGGTATGCCGTGGTCAACGTCATCGCGTGGACACTCGTCTTCTCCGGGGCGTGTGCCGTCCTGAGCCGTCGACAGAAGGAACGCAAGTGAAACCTGAGAGGCCCCGGTTCCAGGCGATCCGTGCGGTGCAGGCCGGGGTCTGGCTGATCTTTGTGGTCTTTGCGGTCATTCCGCTCTTCTACGTTCAGCGCACCCCGCTCGGACTCGGTGCGGGATTGACCTTGATCGGCTTGTTCTGCGTCATCTACGCCGGAGGCTTCGGCTACTCCGAACTTCTGGTAAGACGCCGGTACAGACTGTATTGGTGCTGGATCGCACTCATGGCAATCATCGTTGCCGCGCTGTCTCTCCTCATCGGACTCAGCGTGGTCAACCTGACCACGTTCTTCGTCGCCGCGTTCTTGTTCTTGCTGCCGTCTCGCGCCGGGATCCTTCTCACCTCCGCGCTGGTGGTCGCCACGAACGTCGCCGTCCTTCTGGCCGCCGATTCCGGGGCCTTTCCCTACGTGCTGAGCGGAACCGTGTTGGGCCCGATCATCGTTCTGGTCGTCGCCATCGCTGCGCGACGGGAAGACGTCGAGAACCGTCTCCGCCAGGATCTTGCGGTCTCGACCGAGCGCGAGAGCGTCGCCCGCGACGTCCACGATCTGCTCGGTCATTCGTTGACGGTGATCAACCTGAAGTCCGAGGTCGCGGCGCGGACCATGGAATCCGATCCCGAGGGCGCCAGACAAGAGGTCCTGGAGATCGCTCGGTTGTCCAGGACGGCACTGGCGGACGTTCGGTCCACGGTCACACGCCTGCGCCAGCCCGACTTTGCGGGCGAGATCGACGCCGCCGGCAAGGCGCTCCCGACCGCCGGCATCACGGCGGATCTCCCGTCGTCGCCATCGGCCCGAGAGGTTTCGGGGGTCAACGCGTCCATGTTCTCGTGGGCCGTGAGGGAGGCGGTGACCAACGTGGTCCGGCACTCGGGCGCCTCGCGTTGCTCCGTCATGCTCACACCCGAAAAAATACAGGTCACGGACGACGGCCGAGGCATCGGTTCGGACTTCGGCAATGGGCTGAACGGCCTGCGCGAGCGGGTCGAACAGGCGGGCGGGATACTCGTCGTCGAAAACGTGGTGCCCCGCGAAGACCTGCTCGACGGCGAGCACCCGGGGACCCGGGTCCTCGTCACCATGAACGGCGATCGCTCCCCCTTGGAGGAACCATGAGCACCATCCGAGTCCTCATTGCGGACGACCAGGACCTCGTCCGCGGAGCCCTGGCGGTCCTGTTGGATTCCGAACCCGATATCGAGGTGGTCTCCCAAGTCGGCCGGGGCGACCAGGTGCTCGACGCCGTCCGGAGCTCTTCGGTCGACGTCGCCCTCCTGGACATCGAGATGCCGGGAGGAACTGGCATCGAGGCGGCCGAGCTGGTGCGGGACGCCGGCCTGGATTGCGAGGTCATCATTGTGACCACGTTCGGGCGACCGGGCTATCTGAAGCGGGCCCTGTCCGCGGGAGTCCGGGGTTTCGTCGTCAAGGACACTCCCCCTGCCCAACTTGCCGAGGCGGTCCGGCGAGTGGACTCCGGATTGCGGGTCATCGATCCGTCGCTGGCGCAGGAGTCTCTCTTCAGCCCCGAGAACCCCCTGACCGATCGGGAAATCGAGGTCTGTCGAGCAGCTCAGGACGGATCGAGCGTCAAGGGCATTGCCTCCTCTTTGAGCTTGTCGAACGGGACGGTCCGCAACCACCTGTCCTCCGTGATCCGGAAAACGAATGCCAACAACAGGTTCGAGGCCGTGCGTCAGGCCCAGGACAGCGGTTGGCTGTGAAGAAGGACCAGCAACAGGCCGCGACGAGAGGCTCCGGCACCCATCGCTTGTCCTAAGTTGTCAGTCCGTCCTGGCACAGTGGAATCATGACCGGATTGCCTCTTGCACTTTCAGCTCTGCTGGCCCTCGTGATCGGGGGCATTGTCGGATTCGTGCTCGGTGCACGCTCTCGCACGTCGGATGCGGACCTCACTGAAGAGAACTCTCGTCTGCGCAGCGATCTGTCGGCGGCCCAGGAGGGCAGGGAGCAGTTGGCCCAACGCGTGGAAAGCCTGGAGAACCGCGCCCGCACGGACCAGGATGTCCTGCGCGCTCTCGCACCCGTCAAGAACCAGCTGGCCACGGTCGAACAACAGGTCCGGCAGATGGAACGCGAGCGCGCCGATCAATTCGGTTCCGTGAGAGAAGCTTTGGAGGTCTCCCGCCGCGGTCAGGAGGAACTGCGGGAATCAACGCACCATCTCTCCAGCGCGCTCCGCTCCACGACCGCTCGCGGCTCGTGGGGAGAGGCGCAGCTGCGGCGCGTCGTCGAAGCGGCAGGCATGGAACGCCACGTCTCCTATTCCGAGCAGGTGGTCTCCGAAGTTCGGGACGAGTCCGGGGAAACGCATCGCCTGCGTCCGGACATGGTGGTTTCGTTGCCCGGGGGCAAGGAATTGGTCCTGGATTCCAAGGCCCCGTTGGACTCGTATTTGGAGTCCCAGGAAGCAGAGGAAGAATCCGAAAAGGCCGCCTGGGAGGCCAAACATGCCAAAGCGGTGCGTTCCCACGTGGATGCCTTGTCTTCGAAGCGGTATTGGGAAGCACGTGAGACGTCCCCCGAGATCGTGCTGTGCTTCCTTCCCATGGAATCGGCGCTGTCCGCTGCGCTCCGTTCCGATTCGAACTTGCTGGACTATGCCTCATCGCGTGGGGTCGCTCTGGTGTCGCCGGTGTCTTTGCTGGCCTCGCTCAAGGCGGTGGCCCTCTCGTGGAGGCAGGAAGCGGTCTCGCAGAATGCCCGGGAACTCTTGGCCCACTCGCGTCAGCTGTACGAACGGCTCTCGAGCGTTGGCGGACACCTGAAGAGCATGGGGAGGGCGCTGACCCGCAGCGTCGAGTCCTACAACTCGATGTTGGGTTCCCTCGAATCACGGGTCTTCGTCACGGCGCGGAAGATCAATGAGTTGGATCCGACCGCCGCTTCGGACGAACGTCTCGAAGCCTCTCCCGTGGAAACGGCACCCAAGCCTCTGAGCGCGCCGGAATTCCATGAGGCCGCCCCCGAGCCGGAGGACCGGTCGGCCTCCTAGAAGGTGTGCGAATGGTTCGCGTGGCGGGACGCATTCATCACGTGGATGATCACCAGGATCAGCGCGATCCCCAATCCCACTCCCAGACTCGTCAGGGCCCATGCCTGGACGTTGGACGTCAATGCATCACCCATGTGCTGCGCGATGAGCCCGCCTGTACCCTCCACGGTGTCGAGCTGGGCATGGAAGCGGGCCGCCAAGACGGTCATGCTCACCCAGGTGACCAGACCGGCGGCCGCAGCAACCAGAGCGACGAACAGTGACTTGCCGCGGGGAGCAGCGAGTGCCGAAACGAGAGTCGCCACCACCGCTACCGCCCCGAAGGTGGGGGCGACGGCGGCCAGGGACTGGGCGTTATGCAGGAAGTGGGCCATGGGGCCCTCCTCACCCGAGGAAGGCGCCTTCTCCAGCTCGATCCGAGCCGTATCATCTCCCAGTCCCAGGTCGATGTGGACCGCGTTCTCCACCTTGTCGTTGACCGACTGGTAGATCGGACTCGCGTCCACCACAAGGGTCGAGGACGGGTCGTCACCGAAGTTGCTCGCGTGGGTTTCCTTGGCCGTCTGCTTCCATGTCGACCGGAAGTCCTCGGAGTCGACCACGCCCTTCACGGTCGAGTGCATCAAACCGGAAGCACGGTCCTTGGCCCAGCTCTGGAGGCCCGGCAGGCCCCCGATCGTCGATCCGTCGCCCAAATACTGCTGCACGGAATCCGAATCCATGATCTGCTGGGTCGCGGCATCCGCCAGGTCCGAGCGGAATGACTCTTCCTGGATCACGTCATCGGCACTCGACACGAAATGGGACTCGTCTCCCACGGACTGCTGGAACCACGCCAACAACAGCGTGAGAGTCGCCAGGCAGACTGCAAGCACCGCAGCGATGACAGAGAACACCCAGCGAAGGGTCGAGGGAACGGAACGAGGCATGGGACCACCGTAATCGTTCACCGAAAACACCGCTGTATTCTCATCCACAGAATGCCGAAGGTCCTTATTCTGTCGGTCGACCCTGGTAAACATTGACCATGAGCAACCCGCGATCCCCTGACGAATTCGATCCCGCGACGTCGTCCTCAGAAGCCGACGGGGACGGCCAGAAGGCACCCTTGCCGCAACTCGCCCGGGACACCACCCCGGACAACCCTTGGCCGTTGCATGTGCTCTCGACCAAAATGAGTCAGTACATCTCACGGTGCGATCCCAGTTGGGTCGAAGGCCAGATCATCGAACTCAAGAAACGGGCCCGAGTCACATACGTGACCCTTCGGGATCTGCACGAGGAAGTCTCCGTCCCGGTGAGCCTGTTCCAGTCGGAGGTCGCCCGGTTCGATGGCGATCTGGAACACGGTATGCGCGTGGTCGTGCGTCTCAAGCCCGACTTCTGGAAGAAAACAGGGCGATTGTCCATGGTCGGCAGCGGAATTCGCCAGGTCGGCCTGGGAGACATGCTGGAGCGCATCGAACGTCTCCGTCGCAAACTCCAAGCCGAAGGCCTGTTCGACCCGGGCGCCAAGAAGCCATTACCGGTGCTTCCCCACCGCATCGGTCTCATCACGGGGCGGGACTCGGACGCGGAGAAAGACGTCATCCGAAACGCACGGTTGCGCTGGCCCGCCGCCCAGTTCGAAGTCAGGGAGGTCGCCGTGCAGGGTGCGACGGCCCTGGCCCAGGTCACCGCGGCCCTTCAAGAACTGGACGCGGACCCCGCGGTCGATGTCATCGTCATCGCGCGAGGCGGAGGCGCGCTCGAAGACCTCCTCCCCTTCAGCGAGGAGGACATGCTCCGAGCGGTTTTCCGTGCCGGGACTCCCGTGGTCTCCGCGATCGGGCACGAGGCCGACCAGCCCTTGCTGGATCACGTCGCCGATTGGAGGGCATCCACCCCCACCGACGCCGGAAAGACCGTCGTCCCCGATGTGGAGGAAGAACGCCTGCGCATCAATCAGGCACGAGCCACCACCGAGCGTGCTCTGCGCATCTTCATCGAACGGGAGTCGAATGGGTTGCACCAGTACCGGTCCCGACCGGTCCTGGCCAATCCGGAAACCATGCTCATGGCTCGCGAGGAAGAAACGGACACCGCCAGAGAACGAGCGTTGCGAGCGGTGCGTGTCGCCGTGGACCGTCACGTGGATTCCATCGCGCATTTGCGCTCTCGCGTCAGATCGCTCTCGCCGCAGAAGACCCTCGACAGGGGGTACGCCGTCGTGCAGCACTCGGACGGGTCCGTGGTGCACGATGCACAATCCCTCACCCCGGATTCCACGGTCACTGTTCGCGTGGCCTCCGGCGGTTTCGACGCCTCGGTCACCAGTATCAAACGCGACGATCCGCGCGACAAGCCCGATTAGATCCCCCAGACCAACCACACACCGTATTCGCACATCCGCTACCGCCGGAAGGACAATCCATGCCGAACGAAGACTTCACCCCCGTCGAGAATCTCAGCTACGAACAGGCACGCGAGGAACTCATGGGAATCGTTTCCAAGCTCGAATCCGGTGCCTCAAGTCTCGAGGACTCACTGGCCCTGTGGGAACGAGGGGAAGCTCTGGCCCAACGCTGCGAGGAATGGCTGGACGGAGCGAAAAAGAGACTGGACGCGGCGAAAGAACGCCGCGCCCAGTCCAACGGAGATAACAGCGAGTGACGGGTGAGGGCTCCGAATCGACCTTCGGGGCCCTCACCTGACGGACCCGCGGTCCGTCAGCTCTGGTGGTAGCCGCTCAGGAACTCCCCGATCCGGTCCAGGGCCGTATCGAGAGTCTTGACGTCCGGAAGGGTCACGAGACGGAAATGGTCGGGGGCCTTCCAGTTGAAGGCCGTTCCGTGGCTGACCAAGATTTTCTGTTCCTTCAACAGGTCCAGCGCGAACTGTTCGTCGTCGACGATCCCGAACTTCTCCGCGTCCAACTTGGGGAACAGGTACAACGCGCCCTTGGCCTGTTCACAACTCACACCGTCAATCTGGTTGAGCTTCTGATAGGCAATGTCCCTCTGCTCGCGGAGCCTGCCACCAGGCAGGATCAGGTCGTTGATCGACTGGTACCCGCCCAAGGCCGTCTGGATGGCGTGCTGCGCAGGCACGTTGGCGCACATGCGCATGTTGGCCAGGAGCTTGATGCCTTCGACATAGTCCTCGGCCTTCCACATCGGGCCGGTGATCGCCAACCACCCGGCCCGGTAGCCCGCCACACGGTATGCCTTGGACAGCCCCGAGAAGGTCAGGCACAGCACGTCCTCACCGGTGAGGGTCGCGGTATTGACCATCTCCGCGTCGTCGTACGTGATCTTCTCGTAGATTTCGTCCGAGAAAAGGATCAGATCGTGCTCCCTCGCGAGATCCACGATCTGCTGCAGGGTTTCCTTGGAGTACACGGCCCCGGTCGGATTGTTGGGGTTGATGATCACGATGCCCTTGGTATTGGGCGTGATCTTCGCGGCGATGTCCTCGATATCCGGGTTCCAGCCGTCCTCCTCGGAACACTGGTAGTGCACCGGGGTTCCGCCGGACAGGGCAACCGACGCCGTCCACAAGGGATAATCCGGTGTCGGAACCAAGATCTCGTCACCCCGGTTGCACAGGGCCTGAAGGGACAACGTGATCATTTCCGAGACGCCGTTGCCGATGTAGACGTCGTCGGTATCGAGGTTCCGGATCCCCCGAGTCTGGTAGTACTGCACCACGGCGGTCCGCGCGGAATAGATGCCTCGCGAATCGGAATACCCCTGCGCCTCGGGCAGGTGCCGGATCATGTCCATCATGACCGCGTCCGGCGCTTCGAAACCGAACGGTGCCGGGTTGCCGATGTTCAGGCGAAGGATTCGATGACCCTGCGCCTCCATCCTCTGGGCTTCCTCGAGTACCGGTCCTCGAATGTCGTACAGGACGTTGTTCAGTTTCGTCGATTGCCGGAATTGTGCCATGCGATTCAGCGTACCCTTCGTCCGAACGTGTACTGATGTGTGTCACGTTAGCCTTCGCGAAGGTTTCAGATTATCCGAACCGGGGCCGCCGCACAGCGCTGTGCACGCATGTTTCGACATGGCCCGACTCGTCAGAAGCCGTTCTCCTTGAGCCAGAAGTCGGCGGCGTCCTTGGAAGAAATGGGCTTGTCCCCGGTCGTGAGCCGATTGAGGAACACCAGATCCCCCGTCCCCAGCTTGGCCGAGAGGTCATTGACCGCCGACTTCGCCGAATCCGGCAACTCCCCGGAACGAACCACGGGAACCACCTCCTGGGCGATGAAATTCGCTTTCGGATCCTCCAGAACCACGTAATTGTTGTCCTTGACCACCGCCGATGCCGTGTACAGGTCCGCGACGTCGATGCTGCCGTCGTCGAGGTCGTTGGAGAGCTTCTCCTGATCGTCCTCGTGCTTGAAATTATTGGGCGCGCACCCATAGAGCTCGTTGAGCCCCTTGTTGCCGTACGACTTGTCCTCGAAACCGTTCGGTACACCGAATTTGAGGTCCTGGCAGTGCTCCGCCAGATCGTTGATCGTCGAGAGTTTGTACTTCGCCGCGGTGATCTGGTTGACCACCAACGCGTCCTTGTTCTCCGCGGAGGATGCGTTGAGGGTGGTCACTCCGTCGGGAAGCACTTTCGGCAGCGTGGACGAAATGTCGCTGCTCGACATCCCGTGCACGTTGAAGGCCGCGCTCGGGCTGGGTGTAGGGGTCGGAGACTTGCTGACCCGAGGATCGCTCGCGTCGCTCTGGTCGGAGGAGGGCGACGCCGTGGCCTTCGGGTTCTTGCGACCGCCGTCGGTCAGGGACAACAGCAGGTTCCCGGAGTAGTCCGGGACGAGATCGACGGAGTTCTCGTCCCCCTTGGCCATCTGGTTCACCACGTCGAGTCGATCGTCGGGAGAATCCACGACCTCCGTGCTGTACCCGGATTTCTGCAACACCCCGGCGTACAGGTTGGCAATGACCTCCGACTCGTGCGTCGTCCCCTTCCCAATGCGAATCGTCCGGAAGTCGGACGCCGAAGGATCGGGGGTCGCTTCCCCGCCGCCGGAACACGCGCTCAGGACAGTCACGAGTGCGGCCATCATGGCAAGGATCGGCAGGATCCAACGCTTCACTTCAATCTCCTCGCGGAATTCTTGGGGGCGGGGGCTCGCGGCCCGCTTCAGTGGGCCAGACCGTAGTGTTCGGCCGCGACCTCGACCAAGGATACTTTCCGAATCTGGGGCAGATCCTCCAAGGGGACCCAGGCGACGTCGTCGGTCGAGCCACCGACGTCGATCACCTCCGCAGAGCCACCGGTGATGTACGCCCGGTAGAGAATCCGAAGGCTGTGGAAAGGACGGTCGCGCCCGTCGTCGTAATACTTGCTGTCGACCCCGAGGATTCCGTCGAGGCGTACTGCGTAGCCGCTCTCTTCGTAGACTTCCCGGATCACAGCCTCCTCGGCCGTCTCACCGATTTCCAAGCCGCCGCCGGGCAGGGTCCACCCGGCTCTCTCGGGGTGCGTCTCTCCCGTCCAATGGGTCAGCAGGATCTTGCCCTGTTCGATGATGACCGCATAAGCGGCGGGTCGCGTGTCCATGTCGAGAGCCATGGACACAATCCTAGTTGTCCCGCGAAGGGCACGCGTCCAGGATCTCTTGAGCCGATATTTGGCACCGTCACACGGTGGTCTCCTAAAATTTTGGTCATGAATCTTTCCGCCGCAGACTCCGGCAACCTCCTCACGGACGTCTCGAGTTTGGACTTCTGGCTCGACCACCCACTTCGCATCGTCCTGATCTTCCTGATCTCCGTCCTGGTCAATCTCCTGGCGAGGACCGTGATTCACAAGGTCACGGACAGCATCGCGAAGGGGACGAAGGCGCGGGTCGTTTCCAAGAAGAACAGCAATGGCCCCCAAGAGTGGGTCGAGGACGCGGTCACCGCCCGTCAGCGTCAGGCCCAGAGGGCCAAGACGGTGGGTTCGGTGCTGCGTTCGGTCGCAACCATCGTCATCTGGACCATCGCTGTCCTCATGATCATCTCGGAACTCGGGTTCAACATCGCCCCGGTCATTGCCAGCGCCGGGATCGCCGGTGTTGCGCTCTCCTTCGGTGCACAATCGCTCGTCAAGGACTACTTGGCGGGCGTCTCGATCGTCGCCGAGGACCAGCTCGGCATCGGCGACGTCGTCGACCTGGGTGAAGCCAGCGGCACCGTCGAATCGGTGGGCTTGCGCGTGACTCAGGTGCGCGACGTCGAAGGCACCCTGTGGCACGTCCGCAACGGCGAGATCCTTCGTGTCGGCAACAAGTCGCAGGGTTGGGCACGGACCATCGTGGACGTCCCCGTCCCCTACAGTTGCGACATCGACCACGTGACGAGCCTCTTGCTCAAGGCCGCCAAGAAGGTCAAGAACGAGACCGAAGTCGGTCACTCCGTTCGGGGCAAGCCCGAGGTGTGGGGCGTCGAGGAGATGACCGGCGAATACCTCACCATGCGCATCGCGATGCGCACCGCACCCTTGCAGCAATGGGACGTGGCCCGCGTGCTTCGCGTCTACGTCAAGTCGGCCCTGGACAGAGAGGGCCTGCACATTCCGTTGCAGAACCAATCGGTGGTTCACGGAACTCAGACCATGCCGATCATCTCCGCGAGGTCCAACGGGCCTACCGCTTCTTCCCCCGCGACGACGTCCGAGACCTCTTCCCAGAACGATTCTTCGTCGAACTAGTTCGGCCCGACGGCGCCCGGCCCGGTTTTCTTCGAACCGGTGCCGGGCGTTCTTTCTTTCTCCGTGATTCCCGGTGCGCGTTCTCCGCCGTGCCCGAGGAGCCCCGGGAACTGGACGCCTTGCGGCCTCGGGCGATACCCACGAACTCTTGGAGGATCTCCTCGTCCGCCGGTGCCCGGTCCGAGACGTCGTCACGGAGCCACACGAGGTCAACCGGCCGCGACGGCATGTCTTCGACCACGCGGTAGGTCAGATCCTTCCGGTGGTGATGCCTCGCCACGGACATCGGCACGATCATCAGCCCGATCCCCGCGGCCACCAATTCGATGCCGTCAGAGGTGTCCCTCATGCTCGGCAGTTTCCTCGGGTGGTGCGCCCGATAGGTGCTGCTTGCGTCCGCCCATTCGGGGATCGACGTGGGGTCCTGCAACATGAACTCCTCGGCGAGCTCTTCGACAGGGACCTCGTCCAGCAAGGTCAGCACATGGTCCACGGGAAGAACCACCACTGGCTTCTCTTCGAAGAGGCGAACCGCGTGGAATTCCGTGGCGTCGGGGCGGCCGCGCTCGTCGTCGGGCCGGAGCAAGGCCATGTGTGCGGCGGACGATCGAAGGGCTTCCACCCCGGAACCTTCATCGAGGGCCATCCGGGTCAGGGGTGTGGTGGTCCCGAATCGTTCGTCCCACCTGGAGAACCATTTGTCGGGCATGATCCCGGGCACGAAACCGACCGTCAGTCCGTCCCGCGGCGGGCCGAGGACTTCGTCCCGCTCCGGGGACGCATCGGCCGGTGCGGCGTCGTCGGGCTCGGTGGATCCTCCTGAGGGGGTGTCTGTCATGCTGACAACCTACCAGCGGCGCGGGGCGGATCCCGTCTCGTCCCGAGTTGTGCCGACGGCAGCGGCGGAGTACGGTAGAGGGGTTGCTTGGGGCTATAGCTCAGTTGGTAGAGCGTTTCGTTCGCAATGAAAAGGTCAGGGGTTCGATTCCCCTTAGCTCCACTCCACAAGAGTCGAAACCCTGTCCCGCATGCCGCGGGGCAGGGTTTTTTCTTGCCCCAGGTCCGGCACCGGACCCATCAGGAATCCTGGGCTTCCCGCGCCTCGAGCCTCGCCCGACGGGGCCAGAACTTGAGCGTCAGAACGGCCAGAAGTACGACGCCGATCGCGATCGCCGCGAGCCACGGCCTCTGGAGCCAGGCCCAGACCACGGCCATGCCCACCGTGCCGTAGATGGCACCCCAGATCAGGGTTCCCACGAGCATTGCGGGTATCCACCGGACGAGCGGCATGCGGGTGAACCCCGTGACCCCGATGACGGCGGTCTGAAATCCGACCGTCAGGAAGCAGGCGGGCACCGCAAGAATCCCCCACCGATTGACGAAAGCCTCGGCGTGTTTGTAGACGGGTGTTTCGAAAGCGGGCGCGAGCCGTTGCACATGGCGGCCGCCGGTTGCAACGAGACGACCCACCCCATAGACGAGGCTGGTCCTGAGGACTCCGACACCCCAGAAAAAGAGGATCGCTGTTCCCAGATCAAGGTTTTCGATCCACGCTCGCATGAGAACCAGCCTACCGAACATCGCCCGGCCCCTGGCGTGCGATGGGCCACCCACTGAGCCAACCCTTCGTCGTGGGCACCCGACAAACTGCTGTCCGCCGAGACCCGAAACCGTCGACACATATGAGCTTGCTCACGTTCATGTGCGTTCCACGGCACGCACATCCCCACGACAGCAGGCGGCAAGCTGCTTAGGCACAGCACGTCATCAAGAAAACACAGGCAAACCTAATTTTGGGGTAGCGCACCCGCAGACCATTAGGTAATGTTTTTATTACCAAATAGCCGGGAGGCAAACCTGGGACGGTCTGCTGAACAGCAGACTCACAGCGGTCGGCGCCTCCAGTGAGTGAAGACCTTCTTCCTGTGTGTGATGCAAAGAATGGGCCCCGGGTTGTCCCCCGGGGCCCATTCGATTTAAACCGCCTCCGGCCCACCGGCCGCATTCACGAGCTTCAATCCGTCTTTTCGATGCGGTCCATCCCCTGGGACAGCGTCTCCCTCAGCCGCAGCATGGTTTCTCCTTCCAAGAGCCCCACGCCGTACCTGTCGAGCTCCCGGCGCTGGAAAACCCGCCCCGCCCGCGAAAGCCACTCGTGGGCGGCGTGCAGATCGAGGCACCGCCCGAGCTTCGACTGCAACGACCTGGCCCTCTTGGCCGACTTCTTCGCCTTGTCCGCGCGCTTCTTCGGCAGAGCCGATTCCGCATCGAGCGCTTCGACCGCGTATCGCAGTGACTTGGCCGCTTTCCGGACATCGTGGACGTGTTCCAGGGCCTCGTCGATGGTCGGCTCGTCCAGGTCCATCACACGGGAGCGACGCCGGTGCAGACGCGATTCCAGGTTCCCCAGGATCGCTTTGCTGACCTTCTTCTGCGACCACTCCGAAGCGACCTCGTCGAGACGGGGTTGAAGAACGAACGCACGGAGGTCCTTCATCAGGTCGAGATGCTCGGGCGAGGACAGACGGTTTCGTGCCGTGCGCAGAGCGGCGTCCTCGTCCTCGCTCAACACCTCGAGGATTTCCTGTCTGGTTCCGGCGGTCAGGCCGTCCCACTGGTACAGCCCTTCGAGGATCCCCCGAGCCACTTCGAGGTCGCGAGCAGGGCCCAGGTTCTCCCCGGCTGACCGCAGGCCTGCGGAGAGACGCCTCTCCGCGTCGTCGTCGATCACGCCTCGCAGGCCCCTCAGGAGGCTCCGGATCCCCCTGAGCCGGATCCGCAGCTGGTGCACGGCGTCGGGGACCCCGGCGCGCACGCCCAGATCCAGGGTCGGCACGTCGTCCAGGTACTCACCGATGAGGCGGGCGATCAGCCGTTGTGCGGAGCCCAGTTTCGGTCCCTCGTCGCCGTCTTGTCGACGTTCCGGCGCCTCAATTCCTGCGGCCTCGTCGAAAGCCCGGTCCTGTCCCAGCGCACGAGAAATCTTGGCGACCGACGTCGAGGGACCCGCACCGGCTGCTTCCAGGACGTTTTCGACGTCGCCGAAGATCTTCTCCTGCTTCTTCCGGCCGAGGTCGTCCACGAGGAGCTCGACCTCCCACTCCTGCCACGATCGTTCCGCCCCGGTCGCGTGATCGTACGCGCGCACCGTATCGTCGCACAGCTCTGCGACGGCGCGCCCGTCACCGTCACGAAGAAGGGTACGGAGCCGGCGCGTCGAGAGCTTCGCCACGGGCTCCAGGGATGCACCCAAGGTCACCCCGGACAGCATGTTCTTCACGGCGGCGGGCATGGACTCGGCGTCCTTGAGCAGATCGAAGTGCACTTCCTGACGGCCGTCGCCCAGGGCGAACTTGATATGCCAGCCTTCGTCGTGGCCGCCAAGGCGACGCCTGACGACGACGCGGTGACGAGCCAGGGCCCACGCAGCGGTATCGAAGTAGGTCGCGTCCAGGTTCTGGGTCTCTGCTTCGGTATCCGCGACGAGCCTCGTGAGTCCGGTCAGGTCCGGACTCACGGCGTCGGCCGTGACCGCCTCGTATTTCCGCTCGATTTCCTGCTGTGTAGTGCTCATGGCGTGTCAGTACTCTCCGATCTGGGCTGTCCTGAGACGAAGCCCCGTGGTTCAGGAATGGTGGAGCCTCTCATGGATACCACAAAGCCCGCCGGTTTCGCGACGGGCTCTGCACGTTTCGGCGTGACGGTTCAGGCGCGACGACGAGACAGGACGTCGTCGAGATTCAGTACGCTGTCCCCCTTGCGCGCTGCCTCTTCCAACGTCGAGGAAGAGGACTTCGGCTCCTCCGGGACCTCGATCGGATCCGGTGTCTCGCGCCGAACCTCCGGGGCATCGACGTACGTAGGCTTCGGTACCTCGACGGGTGACCATTCGCTGACGACCGGTGTGAAGGCCACCGGCTTGCCCGCCGCCACACGTCGAGCCTGCTCACGCAGGTACTCGATGTCCATGCCTTCCCTGCCGTTGTCGTCCACGAACGGCACCTCGTCGACCGTGGCAATGGGCGACGCCGAGTCGGACGGTGCCTGCACCTCGGGCTCGCGGGATGCCGCGGAACCGGTCTGCGCTCCCCCGTCGTCGAGGAAATTGCGTGGCCGCCTGACGACCAGGCCCTCGCCACCGACGTCGGGGGCTTGGCCAGCGCGTTCGGTCGACTCGTCCTGTTCTGCGGACCTCGCCGTCGGCTCCGGACGAGCCTCCGATTCGGCGGGCCTCTGGTTTTCCTGGCCGCGTGCCGGGGCGGACTCAGGGGACAGAGCCGCGACGTCGGCCGAGCTGGGGTCACTGCCCGCAGTCGTCAACGGCGCCTCCGATGAAAGTGTTTCGCCGCGAGACCGCGACGATTCAGCATTCCGGCCTTCCGTCGCGGGGGACGTCGATCTGCCGGGGCGCGCGGAGCCCAGGAGGCCTCTGTCGGCGAGCGCCAGATAACGCAGGCCACCGAAGGCACCTACCCCGACCAGAAGCAGAAAAACAGGCACGGGCCAGGCGATGGCCGTGAAGGGTGCGGCGATGGCCGTGACGATGCCGACCAGAATGGCCAGGAGGCCGACCACGGCGGTGGCTGTGCGCCCGACACGAATGCGCGGTGCCGAAGTGGCCGGCCGCTCAGTTGCGGCGGTGGACTTCTTCGGGCGAGGCACACGGACACCTTCGCTGCGCGTCTCCTCCTCGTAGACCACGGAGGACTCCGGCGGCACGGCGTGGGGGGCTGCCGCCGAGGAATTCTTCGGGGACTGGGTACTGTTCATGTCATTCCTTTGACGCAGTAGCACGTTGTCCCGGGGGAAGGCGGGCTCTGTGTTGTCCATGATATCCGGGGCCACGACCTGCGCCATCACGGCGGGTCGACGGCGGCGTTCGAAACTGCGCACCGACCACGCGACGAGGACGAAAGCGACGATCAACAGAAGACTGGACGTCGAAACCCATGACAACAACACGGTTGTAGTTTACAGGCGTCGAAGCGTGGTCCAACCCACTGCGACCGGGCGTGTCACCTGATATTTCGCCGTATTCATTCGATACAAATCCTGAGTCCGGGGCTCAGCAAACCCGGATCTCACGGAGAATGCGGGGCCTCGTTCGAGACCCCGCATTCCGGATTCAATCTGTGGTTCGGTCAGAGGGTTATTCGTCCGGAAGTGACGCGACGAATTCCTTCAGCCAGGGGCGCAGGCCGGGGCCCAGGTCCTCGCGCTCCGCGGCGAGAATGACGTTGGCCTTGAGGTAGGACAGCTTGTCTCCGGTGTCGAAGCGGCGTCCTTTGAACACCACGCCGTACACGCCTTCGCCTTCTCCCTCACTCTGTCCCAGGGTCTCGAGGGCGTCCGTCAGCTGGATCTCGTCACCGCGTCCGGGAGGCGTCTCCTCGAGGACATCGAAGACTCGGGGATGCAACACGTACCGGCCGATGATCGCCAGGTTGGACGGGGCTTCTTCCGGCTTGGGCTTTTCCACCATGCCGGTGACCTTGACGTAGTCCTCGCCCTCGACCGCCTGGACCGCGGCGCATCCGTAGGCGCTGATCTGGTCCTGGGGCACCTCCATGAGAGCGACGACGCTGCCGCCGGTCTTCTGCTGGGCTTCGATCATCCGCTCGAGGAGATCCTCGTTCTCATCAATGAGGTCATCGCCCAGGAGCACGGCGAACGGCGAATCGCCGACGTGGGTTTTCGCACGAAGTACCGCGTGCCCCAGGCCCTTCGGATCGCCCTGGCGCAGGTAGTGCAACTCCCCCAACGCGGTGGCGTGCTGAACCGACGCGAGAAGTTCCTTCTTGCCCGACGCCTCGAGTGACGCCTCGAGGTCGGGGATCCGGTCGAAATGATCCTCCAATGCGCGCTTGGAACGGCCCGTGATCATGAGAATGTCATCGAGGCCAGCGGAAACGGCTTCCTGCACCACGTACTGGATGGCCGGGCGGTCAACGACCGGAAGCATCTCCTTGGGGCTGGCCTTGGTGGCCGGCAGGAACCGAGTGCCCAGTCCTGCGGCCGGGATCACAGCCTTGGTGACTGGTTTCTGTGAATCATTTGCGGTCATACCTCTCAGAATAGCTGAGGACCTGCGAAAAACCTTGGGTTTGTCACAGCAGGTTTGTAGTGCAGGATAAGTCGTTGCTGTGAAGAACGCGCCACTGTTTCTCACGTGTGGGTCCAGGGCGCCGGGCACGTCGTCGTCGTGCTGGAAACCATTACCCTGAATATCTGAGCCCCTGCCCAACCCGTGCGAGGAGGAGCACTCATGCAGGATTCGGGTGTCACCCGCTCCAAGAGCGATCTGAGAGCCCGTTTGTTGGATGCCCGTGCCCACAACAGGCAGACTTCCGCACCCGGGGAGGAGAGCGCATCGGAGGCGTTTCGTCGGTTGCTGGCGGAGCACATCGTGCGGTTCTCGCCGTCCGGGGCGACGGTGTGCGCATACCTTCCGACCGCCGGGGAACCACCGATCGAGCCCGCCCTCGAGGAAGTCCACGCTTCCGGGCGGAGGATCCTCGTGCCGGTGACGAGGCCCGGACGCCTTCTGGAGTGGGCCGCGTGGACCCCGGCCGTCGACGTCGTCGAGAGCCGCTTCGGTATCAGGGAGCCGGTCGGAGAGAGGTACGGTCCCGAGGCTTTCGTGCGTGCCGATCTTCGGCTGATACCGGCTCTCGCGATCGACCTCTCAGGGTTTCGCCTGGGCTACGGGGGCGGGTTCTACGACGCCGCCCTCGCGGCCGTGTCGAGCGGTCCGCGGTCCACGTCGAATGTGGGTGTGTGTTTCGCGGACGAATTGCTGGAGGCGGGGTCGGTTCCGACGGAGCCGCATGACGCGCGGCTGGACCTGGTGTGCACGGAACGCGGATTCACTCGCATCGGGAACTGGCCGTAATATAGTTCCGCCGCATCCCACGAACCCAGAGGAGAATGCTCATGCCCGTATACGCGTATGTGTGCAAGAACTGTCAGCACGCATTCGATATTCGACAGGCCTTCACGGACGACGCGCTCAAGGAATGCCCCGAATGCCGGACCGAGTCCTTGCGCAAGAAATTCAACACCGTGGGCGTGAGTTTCAAGGGCAGCGGGTTTTACAGCACCGATTCCAAGTCCTCCGGTTCCGGGACCTCGGGCGGCTCGACATCGACGACTTCTTCGTCGGAGGCCTCAGGATCCAGCTCGTCGGCGTCCAGCTCGTCGGCAGGCAGCTCGACGTCATCCGGCTCGTCGGCAGGCAGCGACTCCTGAACCTCTCGCAGGTCCAGCGTGTCCAGGGTGCTCGTCCGTCCACAGTGACGACTGTCCGGCCCGGATGGACCGTGGAACGCACAGTGCCCTGTTTTCCCGGGCCGCGCGCACGCCGATTGTCATTCTGTCGTGACAGTTTCGGTCCATGCTCTTGTTCCGGTTCCGCCCACCGTTCCGCCGCGTGCGTCCGACCGTTCCGATCGGCGTCAGAATTCGCTCGCATCTCAGCCGACGGGCCCGCCTGCTCGGCACTGTCCTGTTGATCGCGGCGACCCTTGGCAGCTGGTTCCTGCCGACCCATCCGTCGAATCCTGAGGCCCAGATCCTGATCGCGAAACGTCGGCTCCCGGCGGGCCATGATCTTTCCTCCGACGACGTCGAGGTGGTTGCGGTTCGCGGCGAGGGAGTCGAATCATTGCGTGAGAGCGCTCCCCCACTCGAATCCGTCGTCGGGGCCAGACTCGCGGTCGCCGTGGACCGAGGCCATCAGGTCACGGGGTCGATGACGGTCCCCACGGATCTGACACGCGATCTTCCCGAGGGAACCGTGGCGGTTGCCCTGCCTGTCCGGGACGCAGCCTCGTTGCGGCACCTCGGGAGGCTGACCCCCGTTGATCTGTTCGCCCATGGGGACGAACACGAGCGGTTGCGGGCGCAAGGCTTTCTGATCATGCCCCCGGACAGCACGCCGGACGCGGACGCGGGCTTCTCGAACCGGGCGCCGGATGCCGCACCCGGGGGAAATCTCGCATTCTTCGCCGTCCGGCCCGATGTTGCCGAGCAATTTGCCAGTGTGCACGAGGAAATCGTCGTCGCGGCGACGACGCCCGGGAGTCCGGACGTGGCGACCCAGTGAATCCGTGGCGGGGCACCGAACCGTCACATCACGGTCAGTCCCAGTGCGGGGGTCGTTGTTCGCGCAACCAGCGTCCGCGGGCGTCGTCGCCCCGATTCGGGGAGGTCTGCTCCGTGGGCTCGCTCGCGCCCCGGCTTCGGCCACGCCGCGAATCGCGGCCGTCCGTTCCAGGGGTCTCGGGTGAGTCCCCAAGACCCGCCAGCCGCTCGGGTTCCCCTTGGCTCACCGTGCTGCCGCCCGTGGCCCTCCGCGGTCCCCGATGGCGGTAGCGCCTCTGCTTCCTGGGTTCCGGGTTCGGATCGGGGGTCACCCGCGGTCCTGAGGTTCGAGGCCCAAATATCCGAGGATCCGGTCCGCGACGGACTGTGGATCGGTGAAGACGTCCACGGCCCACAGGGACACGTGGTTCCACCCCGTTCTTTCCAGACGCTCGGGCTTCAAACGGGACCGCTCGCGCACCGAGAGTGCCGCATAGGCTTCCGTCCCGTCGCTGGAGAGCGCCACGGGGAGACGCATCGCGGAGGAGTCACGAGTCTCGGGATCCCCGGAGGTTCGTGCTCTCGGGCTGATGACGGCCCCGGCCGACATCGACTCGGCATGTGCCGTGGCCACGGCGTCGACTTCTTTGCCCGGAGTCACGGACACTTCGGCCCCCGCGCCTCTCAGCCGCCGCACGAGATCGGCGAGAAGCCAATCGGCCTTGCGTTCATCCTCTGCGGCGTCGTACACGGACAAGAACTCGCTGCCCGCGTGCTCCGGAGGAAGAATGGCCGCCTGTCCCGAATTCTCGCGGTCCCGTGAGGCCTCGAAGGAGGCCAGGAAACGTGCCAGATCCTTGACTCCCGTTGTCAGGTCCGCGGCCTGAAGCTGCTCCAGGCTCAGGGAGGTCACGACTCGAGTGTGGAAACGGGCAGTCGTCATTGCTTTCACGAAGCGTTGACGTCCGTGCCGGTCAGCCAGCTGCCCGAAGTGCGAGGAGCGCGAACCGGCTTCGGCGGCAACGCCCAGACTGAAAATGACCCTGTCGCGGCGCAGCCCCTGAGACCGAGCGAGATCCAGAACTCGGAAGGGCTCTTGGCCGGGCTCGAAGAATTCCCGCAGATCAGGCCGGGATTCGAGACCTCGTCGGACGGCCTCGGCAATGCGTGCCGCGTGGCGCGTTCCGGCGGTCAGAACGGCCAGGGACTGTCGCGGGTTCTGAGCCGCGTGCTCGAAGACCATCTCGGCCACGGCGAGAACTTCCGCCTTGGGCGACTCGATAACGGGCGCCCCCACCCGGTCGTCGGGTTTTTTCCGAGTGAGGTAGTCGACGTCCAACGACCGGATCCTGCTGACTGCTTCCTCACCGTACGGCATGGTCGACAGGGCACCGCCGTAGAAATGGTTGTTGAGGTACGAGACCAGGGACTGGTCCCGGCACTCATGCACACGGTCGAGGGTGAGGCCCGGAAGCATCTCGCCGAGAACCTGCATGGCAGATTCCACGGGCTCCTCCGACGGCGGCTGTTCGTTTCCGGTGGTTGGAGACACGATGAACGGCTGCGGGTAGCCGGCGTGGTCGTCTCCGAACGCAATCACCTGGCGCGTGCGGGACAAGGCAGCAAGGCAAGCCCCCAGCGGTGTCGACTCGGCGTCGAGGACAATGACGGCATCAACGTGGGCCGACTGGGGCAGGGTGCGGCCGACGCCGAAGGGGCTGGACAACCACACAGGGAGCAGTCCGGCCACCATGTCGGGCGCCTGATCCAAGTACTCGCCGAGAGCGCACGGCGCGCCCTTGAGCATCCGCCGGAATTCCTTGGCTTGAAGAGGTTTGAGAGAGACGCGACGGTTCCACCCGCGGGCCGCGTCGTAACGGACCCTGGCGGGCCCGGAAGCAATGTGCGCCACGTCGGCCCGACGGAACGAGGATTCCACCTCGGTCAAAGTCTTGCCCCTGACCAGGTTGACCTCCGGGCGTTCGAGCATGATCTCGAAGGCAGATTGCCACCACGCCAGGTCCAATTCTGCGGCAACCCGGTCCGAAGCGACGTGCCGCTCCTCCAAATCGGACAGCAATTCCTCCAGACCCTTGCCACGCAGGATGTGCAGCAGTTGCTCCCGCTCGGGCAGGGTGTCCAGAAGGATGCGGTCGTTCGCCATGGCCTCCAGGGTTTCGACCAGATCCGGAAGAAGCAGCGTGAAGTAGTCCTTCCGGACCGGGCTCTCTTCCATGACGATCGACACGTCGGACAGTCCGTCGGCCACCTGGGCGTAGGACCGCCCGATGGTCTCGAGGTTTCCGGGCAAGCTGACCGTTCGCTCGTCCACGGCCCATGTCTGCCACTGCTCCCGCTGCGCCTGGACCTCGATCAGGGCCTGGTGCAGATCGGAAATGTGCACCTGCGGAACGATGTACTCCTTGGCTGCCCGGCGGAGCCGCGAACGCTGAATCGCCGACATATCGATGCCGCGTTCACGCCGCCAGGTCGACGCACCGGTCGCCGCGATCAAGTCGGTCACGGGCCGATCGAAGATGTCACCTTTGAACCGGGAGAGGGAAACTCGGATTCCTTCGAGCAGATCCAGTTGCTTCTTCCACCCGGCCAGGGTCCTCTCGGGGCGGAGGCCGATGCTCTCGAAGCCTTCGGTGATCTCCTTGCGCAGGGTTCGAGTGGTCTCCAGGAGGCTGCGCACCAGTGCACGTGCTTGTTTGGTCTCTTCGGTGTTGACCAAGGTCGCCCCGAACCAAGGGGCCTTGCGCGTCGACGGGTTGAAGGCCCTGAGCTCTGCGGCCCTCTCCAGCTGCGCGACCGTCTCGGCACGATCAACCGTCGCGTCCATGACGCCACGCTTGAACCGCACCCGGGTCGACGGCGCCTCGTCCTGCGAGGTCAGCTCGGCAAGGGTCTGCATCGCCTGCAACGGCGTCACACCCCAGCGTTCATCGCGCCAGTGCAAGGAGTCGATGTGCTCGATCAGTTGGCGCCGCGTGCTGCGGATTTCATCGTGCAGACCGGACAGCCGCGGCTCGACGGCACGCTCGTGGCTCACGATGGTCTCAACGAATTTTCGGTGCAGTTCCTCCGGTTCGGGGTCTTCTCCGAGGTCGAGGGTGAGGTCCGAAAGCCCGAGTTCCGAGAGTCTGCGCCGCACATTCTGAAGCGTCTCCCTGCGTTCGGCGAGGAAGAGTACGGATTTTCCTTCGGAGACGAGACCCGCGGCGACGTTGAGAGCCGCCCGCAGGTGCTGGGTTCCTGCTGGCGAGGTGACCGTCATCGACTCGCCGGCCCTGGCCCTCTGAACCAATTCGGAGACGGTGTCATCGGCGTCGTAGACCAGCGTCTCTTCCGCCGGATCCACCTGGTTCGCCGGAGCCGGCGACGACGTGAACTCCCGTTTTTCATAGGACTCGTCGAGCCGAATCCGATTCAGGTCCGAGAGCTCGCGAAGCAGTCCGGAGGTCGCGGTGCTCGGCAGCTCCCCCACGGTGTCCGCGAGATCCGCGAAGGTCGAGATCACGGTCCGGGACTCGATGTGCATGCCGGGAACCTTCATGCACGCCGAGCGCATGGCCTCCAGGACCGCATCCGGGGTCAGCCGTGAGCCCGAGGTGGCCGTTCGGTGCACACCTTGCTCGAACAGATCGATGCCGAATTCTCTGCGCAGTTGGCGGGCCATCGCCGGGTTGAGGCGAGCCGGCCCGTTGATGCGCAATTCGAAATCGTCGCCGTCCGGGTGAGGGTTGATCGTCACGAGGGCCAGAAGGATGGGTGCTATATGCCGCCGCTCACCACGTGCGCCGTCCGGTGTCCCTGAAGGATTCTTGGTCGCGAACCAGGACGCCGTTCCGGCCGCGAGGAAGCCGGCGTCGAGACCATGGTCTGCGTCGAGCTCGAAGACCTTTCCTCGAATAGCGTGCGCGGACCGGATCCCGTTCGAGAACTCAGCTCGGTCGCGAAGAATCGTGGACAAGCGGGTTCTGCGCCCGGACAACAGCTGAGCGTAACCCGAGGGATTGGAATTCGACAGGTCGATATGCACATTGTCGACCGGGTTGAAGTCCAGGAGCGCATCCGGTCCGGTGTACACATCGACTTGTTTCAGCCACCGACCGAGACGCAGTTCGTCCCGATCGGCGGAGGCATCGTCCGTGGACGCGTCCGGGGTGGGATTCGCCTTCGCACCGGAGTGACCGTGCTCGTCTCGAGTTCCAGGGTCCCCCACGGGCGAATCTTCGCCGTCCGACTCCTCCTCAACCGGTGGCCCATCGGTGGTCTCCGTGCCCGACGTGCTCGGTTCGAGGTGGTCCGCCTCCGCGGCCGCGTCTTCCCCACTGGCCTCCGAGTCGGTCGCCGCCGTGACCGTGACGCCGCCGAGCGATGCCACGGACTCAGGCCGTGTGGCCTCGGATGCGTCGTCGCCTACCTGCTCGACCTGGAATTCCTGGGACGGCGTGCGCGAGGCGTCCTGGTCCGACGATTCACGGCTCTTGTCAGCAGCCTCAGACCCTTGCGGGCTCGCCCAGGGCACGGACGAGGTGCGGCGGTCCTCGGCCCCCGAGTTGTCCTGATCGTTCTGGTCGGCGGAGTGTGGCTTCGTCACGTTGTCTCTGCTTCCGGTGTGGTCGGCGTCATCTTCGCACGTGGTTGCCGCGCGGAAACCGCGCGCCCTCTCTATAGTAGAAGCACACCGAGCGGATTGCGTTGCAGAACCCGATGTCGTTGTGCTCAGACACGTGTGGCCCGGCCCCGGTTTCCGGGGCGGGCCACACGTGCGTCCGAGACCGAGACGGTCTCAGAAAGTTATTCCCATTCGATCGTTCCGGGAGGCTTGGAGGTCACGTCCAGAACCACCCGGTTGACCTCCTGGACCTCGTTGGTGATCCTGTTGGAGATCTTGGCCAGGAGATCGTAGGGAAGCCTGGACCAATCGGCTGTCATCGCGTCTTCCGAGGAGACTGGCCGGAGAACGATCGGATGCCCGTAGGTTCGACCATCGCCCTGAACACCCACCGAGCGCACCTGCGACAAGAGCACCACCGGCATCTGCCAGACTTCGTTGTCCAGCCCGGCCTTGGTCAGTTCGGCGCGAGCGATGGCGTCTGCCGCACGCAGAACACTCAGATTCTCACGGGTCACCTCACCGATCACACGAATCCCAAGCCCGGGACCGGGGAACGGCTGGCGTGCCACGATCTTCTCCGGGACTCCGAGCTTTCGGCCGATGGCACGAACCTCGTCCTTGAACAGCGTGCGCAAGGGTTCGACCAAGTCGAATGCCAGGTCTTCGGGAAGGCCACCCACGTTGTGGTGGGACTTGATATTGGCGGCGCCCTCGCCTCCGCCGGATTCGACGACGTCGGGGTACAGCGTTCCCTGGACCAGGAACTTGATGTCCTCCCCGTTTCCTCCGAGTTCGGCCACGAGCTTGCGCTGGGCGTCCTCGAAGGAGCGGATGAACTCACGGCCGATGGCCTTGCGCTTGTCCTCGGGGTCCGTCAAACCTTCCAGAGCAGAGACGAACCGGTCCGATTCGTCGATGGTCACGACCTTGATGCCCATGGTTTCGGCGTAATCCTGCTCGACCTGCTCACGCTCGCCGTCGCGCAGAAGACCGTGATCGATGAAGAAACAGGTCAGCTGGTCGCCGACGGCCTTGTGCACGAGTGCTGCCGCGACCGAGCTGTCGACGCCGCCGGACAGCGCGCAAATCACCTTGGCGTCACCGACCTGTTCACGGATCTTCTCGACCTGCTCGTCGATCACGTTGCCTGTGGTCCAGGTCGGCTTGAGACCTGCGACGTTGAACAGGAAGTTCTCGAGGATCTGCTGACCGAAATCGGAGTGCTTGACCTCGGGATGCCACTGCACGCCTCCGAGCTTCTTCTCCTCGTTGACGAATGCGGCCACGGGGGCCCCTTCGGTGCTCGCCAGGACCTCGAAACCACTCGGCGCCTCGGTCACGGAGTCGCCGTGGCTCATCCACACGTTCTGCGCCACCGGCGTGCCTGCCAGGAAGGAGACGCCATTGCCGGTCAGGGTCGCATCCGTTGCGCCGTATTCGCGCAGACCGGTGTGGGCCACGTTGCCGCCGAGAGTCTGCGCCATCACCTGGAAGCCGTAACAGATGCCGAACACCGGAACACCGGACTCGTAGAGCCGACGGTCTCCGGCCGGGGCTCCTTCGGCGTACACGCTGGACGGGCCTCCGGAGAGCACAATGGCTGCGGGGTTCTTGGCAAGGATCTGCTCGGTCGGCATCGTGTGGGGCACGATCTCCGAATAGATGTTGGCGTCACGCACACGGCGTGCGATGAGCTGGGCGTATTGCGCCCCGTAGTCGACGACCAGAACGGGGCGATCTTCCAACTCGGATGTCGCCGAGGAATCGGATTGGGTCACTGCCATACTTTCGATGTTGTCGGGTGCGGAGAAATTGCCCCTGATTCGGGGCCCGATATTTTCAGTTTAGAACACGATGTCGGTCGAAGCCGGGCCGGTTGGGCATGCACCGCTGGTGCTGGCACGGTTTGCCTGCGCGATCAGTATCTTTTTGCGGACTTCGGGTTCGCGGCCACCTGGGCGACCGTCTCCCGATGGATGCGACGCTCGACGATGAAGGACAGGAACGGGACGACGCCGCCCAGCGCCATCACGATCAGCTGCGGGAGCGGCCACCTCATGAGCAGCCAGAGACGGAAGCACGCAAGCAAGTAAATCACGTAGAACCAACCGTGAATGATCAGGACGCCGGTCGAGATGTTCAGGCCCCCGGTGAGGTTGCCCGTGTCCCTGTTCAACCACCCCAGGGCAACGCTCTCTCCCGTCGATGCGTTGGTGGCGCCGGCCATCAGGTCGTACCCGAAGATGTACCTGGTCACCATTTCGACGACCAGCAGCAGCAGGAACGTTCCGGAGATCCAGGCACAGTACTTGTAGATCGCGAGAGCTCCTCGGATCTGTGCCTGGGTCCCGCCGAACTTCCTGCGGGTCGCCCGGACATTGCCCGCCTTCTGCGGTGTGGCGTCCGCGGGCAGCGGGACCCTCTTGCCGTCCGTGCGCTCCACGGGTTGGGGCTGGTTCTTGGGCGTTGGCTTATCGGCCACCTTGGTCACCTCGTTGATTCTCGTGTGCGGTCCCGACCGAGGCATCGGCGGACGCGTGCCCGCCGTCGGGCTCATCGGTTTCCTCGGCGACGGGCTCGTCGAAGTAGTAGTACTGCCGATCATCGGCGTCGTAGTAGAAGTACCTGCCCGTGGACTCCTCGTAGAACATGTTGCCTTCCCCGGCAGGAAGGATCTCGTAGTACTTCTCCGGGTGAATCATGCGTTCGTGCGAGTCGGCCAGCATGCGCCACCACAGATAGATCGCGAAGAGAGCGAAGACCACCCACTCGATCGCGTAGAAAATGTTGAGCCAGTCCACGGAATGGTCCACGACCTGCTCGGTGTGGATCCGGCTGAGCTTGTCGTGAGGCTCGGCCAGCCCGGCGTCCTTGTCCACGTGTCCGTCGGCATCGACGGGGGACGTCTCGCCGGCCGGTGATTCGGAGACCGCGGCCACGGTCCCTGCGTACAACGGTGTGTCCCATATGTTGGTCAACTGGGCGGTCGCGGCAGATCCCAGTGCACCCTTGGTCTTGGTGTCCTTCGAGGTCACCGGGGCTTCGTTGGCCACCAGACGGCCGATCACCGTCACGTCGCCGGACGGTTCGGGACTGAGCGCCTGGGTGTCATTGTCCGTGGTGAACCCTCGCGCGACCGGAACGGAGTAGTCCTGGCCCTCGGATGCGGCATCGAAGTCCAGCCGGAACTGGCTGACGACCCAATACCCCTTGGTTCCGTCGTTGACGCGTCCCTCGACCAATCGGCTCGAGTTCTCGACGTAGTGGCCGCTGGCCTGGACCATCGAATCGGCCTCGGACTGGAGCACCGGATCCTGCGGGTCGGCCACGTCGCGGAGCGGCTTGACCACTTCCTTGCCCGGATCGGCATTGATCTGTCCCGAATCCGCGGATCCCAATTGCCATTTGCTCAACAGCATGAACCCCGTTGACATCAGCAGGGCGAGCAGAAGCGCACCCAGCCATCGTGGGGTAAGAGCTAGTTTGAGCACGGCGTCCAGCCTATCTGTCCTGCCTGGGATTTCCCCAAGTCATCCAGGGACCGGGCAACCTCGTCGCGGCGCCCGGTCCATGGGTCGTTCAGTATTGGGGGCGTCCCGTCAGGACAACCTCGGACCGTTGGAATTCCTTGAGCGTCGAATAACCGGTGGTCGCCATGGCACGCCTCACGGCGCCCATGAGGTTCGATGTTCCGTCCACGTGGTGCGACGGGCCGTAAAGAACCTCTTCGAGCGAGCCGACCTGGTTCATGGGAGTCCGGGTTCCCCGGGGGAACTCGTGGTGGTGTGCCTCAGGTCCCCAGTGGTAGCCGCGTCCGGGTGCTTCCTTCGCTCGGGCCAGGGGCGCCCCGATCATGACGGCGTCGGCGCCCATGGCCATGGCCTTGATCATGTCGCCGGACTGGCCGAGGCCGCCGTCGGCGATGACGTGCACATACCGTCCGCCCGATTCGTCCAGGTAGTCGCTGCGCGCGGCGGCGACGTCGGAGATAGCTGAGGCCATGGCCGCGTGGATGCCCAGTGCCCTGCGGGTCGTGGTGGTCGCGCCCCCGCCGAAGCCCACGAGAACACCCGCGGCGCCCGTCCGCATCAAGTGGAGAGCGGGCGTGTAACCGGCGGCTCCCCCGACGATGACCGGAACGTCGAGCTCGTAAATGAACTTCTTCAGATCCAGCGGTTCCTGATTCTGGGACACGTGCTCGGCGGAGACCGTGGTCCCACGGATCACGAAAAGATCCGTGCCGGCATTGACCACCGTCTTGTAGTACTCCTGGGTCCGTTGCGGGGTCAGGGATCCCGCAACCACCACGCCGGCGTCCCGAATCTGGGCCAGCCGCTCGGTGATCAGCCCCTCCTTGATGGGTTCCGCGTAGATCTCCTGCATGCGACGGGTCACATGCGACATGTCGTCACGGGCCAACAAGGATATTTCGTCGAGGTACGGTTCGGGATCCTCGTACCTGGTCCAGAGACCTTCGAGATTGAGAACGCCGACGCCTCCCAGTTTGCCCAGGGTGATAGCGGTCTCGGGCGACATGACCGAGTCCATGGGCGCACCCAGAACGGGTGTCGCGAATTTGAAGGCATCGATCTGCCATTCGGTGTTGACGTCCCGCGGGTCCCTCGTGCGCCGGGCGGGCACGAGGGCGACGTCGTCGAGCGAGTACGTCCGGCGGGCACGTTTGGAGCGCCCGATTTCGATGTCGTTGGTCAAGATCTTCCTTCCGTACGCCCCTGCACGGGCGTGGCCGAGTCAGCGGCGGTAGTTGGGGGCCTCGACGGTCATCATGATGTCGTGAGGATGCGATTCCTTGAGACCGGCCGGCGTCACTCGCACGAATTTGCCCTTGTTCTTGAGCTCTTCGATGGTCATCGAGCCCACGTAGAACATGGTCTGGCGCAGACCGCCCTCGAGCTGGTGCAGCACCGCGGACAGGGGTCCCCGGTAGGCGACCTGGCCTTCGATGCCCTCAGGGATGAGCTTGTCCTCGCTCTTGACGTCCGCCTGGAAGTAGCGGTCCTTGGAGAAAGAGGCCTTCTTGCCACGGGTCTGCATGGCTCCGAGTGACCCCATCCCGCGGTAGGCCTTGAACTGTTTCCCGTTGACGAAGATGAGGTCGCCCGGGGATTCATCGCAACCGGCCAACATGGATCCGAGCATCACGGAGTCGGCGCCCGCGACCATGGCCTTGCCGATCTCTCCGGAGTGCTGGAGGCCTCCGTCGGCGATGAGAGGAACACCGGCGGGGATCGTGGCCTTGGCCGATTCGTTGATCGCGGTGATCTGCGGGACGCCGACGCCGGCGATGATGCGGGTCGTGCAGATCGACCCGGGGCCCACTCCGACCTTCACGGCATCCGCGCCGGCATCGACGATGGCCTGCGCCCCTTCGCGCGTGGCCGCCTGGCCGCCGATGACGTCGACGTGCGCGGCGGACGGCTCCTTCTTCAACCTGGCGATCATGTCCAGCACGCCCTGCGAATGTCCGTTGGCGGTGTCGATGAACAACGCGTCCACACCGGCGTCGACCAGGGTCATGGCCCGTTCGAAACCGTCACCGAAGAATCCCACTGCGGCACCGACCCGCAGCCGGTCCTCCTCGTCCTTGGTCGCGTTGGGGTACTGCTCGGTCTTGGTGAAGTCCTTGACGGTGATGAGACCGGTCAGTCGTCCCTGGTCGTCGACGAGCGGCAGCTTCTCGATCTTGTGGGAGGCCAACAGACCGAAGGCCTCGTCCTTGGTCATGCCTTCGTGGCCGGTGACCAAGGGCATCTTCGTCATGATTTCGGCGACGGATCGCGATTCGATCTCCTGCTCGGAAAGGTACCGAGTGTCCCGGTTGGTGATGATGCCCACGAGCTTGTCGTCGCTGTCCACGACGGGCAGCCCCGAGACCTTGTAGTGGCCGCACAGATCATCGAGCTCACGCAGAGTTGCGTCCGGCGAGATGGTCACGGGGTTGGTGATCATGCCGGATTCGCTCCGCTTGACGCGGTCCACGTGCTCCGCCTGGTCATGGATCGAAAGGTTGCGATGAATCACGCCCATACCGCCGAGCCGGGCCATGGCGATGGCCATCCGGGAATCGGTCACGGTGTCCATCGCGGCGGAGATGATCGGGGACTTGAGGCTGATCCTCCTGGACAGCCGCGTCGTCGTGTCCGCGTCCGAGGGGTTGACGCTCGTGTTCCCGGGAAGCAGGAGGACGTCGTCGTAGGTCAGACCGGTCAGGCCGAAGGGGTCATCGGACAGGGCTGTGGGCTGGGTCAAGAGAATGGGACCTTTCACGTCGCGCGTCTCGGTACGAGCCTCTCGGCGCCCCGAGCTGTTGCCTCTCATCATAGGACGTTCGGCAACCCGAACGCTCCCCCGTGCCCGCCCAGGTGACGGAGACCATGCGGCCGGCTGCGCGAAGGTCACCGGGAGCTCGCGGTCCGCATCGCGGTATCGAGCCTGTCCCCCACCATGTGCTTCATCGAGTCCACGTACGTCGCCGTCAGGTGGTTGTTGTCCAGGTATGTGTAGACGTTGCCGATCTGCGCCGGGCAGCTGCGGTCAGGGCAGACCAGGTCGAGCAGATCCAGCGGCGCGAACCCGCGGATCTGTTGCGCCCATTCCGCGGTCGGATTGGTCTGCCCCATGGGGCTCGGGAACGCGCAGCCGGCGATCCCGTTGCGGGCCTCGCAGTCGGCATGCTTCTCCGCAAAACGCGGCACGTCCCGCACGCCCACGACGTCGATGCCCCGCCGAGTCCACCGCTCAACCTGCCGTTGTGTCTCCGGCCGGACGACCTCGCCTTCCCCACCGACGGTCGAGTGTGTGGCCAGCATCAGCAGAACATCGGGCTTGTGAGCGCCGATGTACGCTTCGGCGCGCCTCATCCACTGCCCGCATGGTGCGGAAATCCTGTTGTTCAGGGCCACGCTCGTGAATTCGCACCCCGGTGCACGCACGAAGGTCAGGGCCCACCCGTTGCGCCGGGCGGCATCGACGATCGCCGGGAGCAGCATCTCCATGTGGCTGTTGCCCACCGCGACGACGTGCCGGCTCGGTCGATCGGGGCGGTGGTACGTGAGGCATTGGTCGGCCTCGAGTCCTTTCAGCGCTGACGGCGGATCGACGTCGCGGCATGGCGTCCCACGGACCACCTGCCACGACCAGTCGTCGGGACGCCGGGCCGGCGTCGGGAGGATGGCGGCGTCGTCGGCCCCTTCGTACCTGAATCCCGGAAGGAGAGCCCGTGCCCCAGGATTGTTGTTCGCGGCTTCGGTCTGGGCGACCCGCGCTTCGGAGGCGATGCGGGCATCCCACACGCAGGCCGGCCCCACGGCCAGGAGCATGCTCGCTGCAATGACGAGCAGGCCTCGCCGGCGCCGCGCGTCCGCCCATGACCAGCGACGCAGTGGTCGTTCGACAACTCGGGTCAGGACCAGCGCAATCGCCGTCGCCATCGTGAGCAACCCCGTTCCCGCGAAGAATCCGGCCTTTTCCTGCCCCGTGACGGCCAGGTAGAAGACCAATAGAGGCCAGTGCACCAGATAGAGGGCGTAGGACGCCGACCCCAGGACCACCAACGGCTTCCAGGTGAGAATTCTTTCGGCTCCCAGCGCGTGCCCGACGGCGTGCACGCGATGACGAGGCACGCGGCCACGGTCGGCCACAGGGCGACGATTCCGGGGAACTTGCCCTGCACGTCCAGGAGCGCGCCGCAGAGCAGGATGGCGGCCATGCCTGTCCAGGACAGGACAGCGGCGAGTGGGCCACGGATGGTGATGCGCGTGCAGACGATCGCCAGCAGGGAACCCAACGCGAACTCCCACAGCCGAGCCCAGGTATTGAAGTAGGCACCGCTCTGGTCGACGGCGGTCTGGTGCACCGCATAAGCCAGTGAGCCCAACAAAATAACTACGAACATCAGGGCCAGGATCCTGCGGGCCCGAGCCTGCAGGCGACGAACCATGAGGCTCGTCAGGCAGAACAGCAACGGCCAGACCAGGAAGATCTGGCCCTGGATCGAGAGGGACCAGAAATGGCGGAAGGGCGAGGCCGCCTCGGAGTCCGAGGCGTAGTAATCCACCGCGTGCCTGATCGAGTACCAGTTCTCGCCATAGAAGAGGACGGCGAAGGCCTCCCGGATGGCCGGGACCCACCGATCGGCCCCAAGGAAGAGTCTCGACCCGAGCAGGGTCAGAACAACGGTCACCACGGCCAACGGGACGATGCGTTTGAAGACATGCACCCAGTACCGGGTCACCTCGTGCCACCCCAGTGCGGCGCCCCTCTGAATGCGGCCCACGAAGGACGTGGTCATGAGGAACGCGGAAATGAGCAGAAAAACGTCCACGCCGCCGGACACCCGCCCGAACCAGACGTGGTAGACGGCGACCAGCACGACGGCGAAGGCCCGCAATCCCTGAATCTCGGGGCGGAACCCGCGCTTGCGGAGCGTTGTGTTCTGTTGGCGCGGGGTACGTCGGTGCCACGGCGCGGTGGACCCCTTGACTTGCCTGGGCGAGGGCACGGTTTTTCCTCAGTTCGGTGCGATTGCAAACCCGCAAGGATTTGCACGACTGATGCTCCTCCCCGGAAGGGAGGCGCTGGACAGGTGAATTGTACTCGCCGGTCCGGAAATTCCGTAGTTGCGGCCGCACCCGAAGCCCGCGAGGCTTCCGGCGCGGCCGCAAATAGTCGTACTCAGGTCAGGAGGGTTGCCCGCCCGCCTGCGCCATCGCATCCTCGGAAACCTGCGCAGCGTCGTCGTACCTCTGGTCGAAGAACTTCTGCATGCTGCGCACGTAGGTGGCCGTCAGATGGTTGTCGTCGATGTAGGTGTAAATATTGCCCACCGCGGGCGGGCAGGCCCCGTCGGGGCACACCAGATCGTCCATGTCCAACGACCCGTAACCGGGGATCTCCGTGCGCCACGCGGACGTCGGGTCCTCGGTCCCGGCCGTCGCGTGCGGGAAGGTGCAGTCCTCGAAGCTGTTCTTGTTCTCGCATTCCGTGTGGGACTGCGCAAAGCGTGCGTTGTCCCTGATGCCGATGACGCCGACGCCTTCGCTCGTCCACTTGCGCACTTGGTCCTCGGTGCCCTCGCGGATGCCTTCGGCGGCGCCGTCATAGCTGGAGAAGGTGGACTGGATGACCAGGTTGTCCGGGTGCCAGTCCTGGATGGCGTCCTCCGCCTGCGGGAGCCATTCCTGGCACGCACCCGAGAACCAGTTGTCCTGCGTGCTCGTGAAGAAGCAGCCGGGGTGTCGCACGAAGGTCAGGTCCCAGTTGTCGTCCTGGGCCTTCTGCTTCAGAGCGGTCATCCACTGTTCCGTGTGACTGTTGCCCACCGCGACGACGTGCTTGCTCGGATGGTCCTGCTTGACCACCCGGTAGCACTCTCCCCCGGAGAGGCCGTGCATGTCCTTCTTGAAGTCCTTGTCCTTGTCGCACTGTTGCCCCAGACCGTTGACCTCGGCGAAGTCGTTGCTCCGGGTCAGTGCGGTCGGAAGCAGCCCAGGATTGTCGTCGCCCTTGTAGGTGTAATCCGGATCAAGGATCTCGGCGCCCGGGTTGTTCTTGTCGGCGTTGGCCTCGATCTTGTGGGTCACGTAGGCGATGCGCGCCTGCCACGCCAGAACGGATCCGACCCCGAGAGCGATGCACCCGAGAATCACCACACCAGCACGCCACCGCTTGGTTTCGGCCCACTTCCACTTGCGGATGGGGGTATCGACCAACTTCGTCAGCACGTACGCCAGGCCGATGGAGAGCGCCAGGAGCACGACGCCGGAGAAGAACCCGGCCTTCTCCCGTCCCGTGATGGTCAGATAGAACACCAGCAGCGGCCAGTGGACGAGGTACAGGCCGTAGGAGTTGGAGCCGAGCCAGACCAGCGGCTTCCACTTGAGCAGGCGATCGGCTCCCCACTTGGTGGTGGACTGCCCGCAAATGATGATGAAGCTCGCAGCCAGTGTGGGCCACAGGGCGATGAAGCCAGGGAATTGGCCCTCGACGTCCAGGAGGGCGCCGCAGGTCAGAATGGCCAGCAGGCCGACCCAGTTCAGGATCGCGGCCACGCCGGTGCGAACACGGATCCAGGGAAGCACGATGGCCGCCAAAGAACCCATCGCGAATTCCCAGAGCCTGGCGAAGGTGTTGAAGTAGGCCGCGGTCTGGTTCGAGTACGTGTAGTAGACCGAGAAAGCGAATGAGGTCACAAAGACGACGGCGAAGATGGTCGCCAGAACCGGCCGGACCTTGGTCCCCATCTTGCGGACCAGAAGGCTGCCGAGCGCGAAGAGCAGAGGCCACATGATGAAGATCTGGCCCTGGATGGACAGGGACCAGAAATGCCTCAGTGGCGAGGCTGCACCCGAGTCCGACGCGTAGTAGTCCACGGCGTTCACGATCGAGAACCAGTTCTCGTAATAGAACGTCACGGAGAATGCTTCGTGCATGATCGACAGCCATCGATCCGGAGACATGAACAGCCGGGTCAGCACCAGGGAACCCGCCACGATGATCGCGACAAGCGGCATGATGCGCTTGAAGACGTGGAACCAGTACTTGGTCAGTTCCGTCCAGCCGATGCGGACTCCGCGCTCGATCTTGCCCGTGAAGGACAGGGTCATCAGAAACGCGGAAATCATCAGGAAGACGTCGACGCCGCCGGACACCCGGCCGAACCAGATGTGGTAGATCGCCACCAGGAGCACGGCAAAGGCGCGCAGTCCCTGGATTTCGGGGCGGAAAGCCCTCTTTCTGCGAGGTGCGGCCTCTGGGGCCTGGCCGCCTTCCGGGGGCGGGACCTGTCCTGTCGTCCCGTTCGATTCAGTCATTCAAGATCCTGTGTCGGCCTCGGCAGAGGCGGTGTTCTTGTTGATTCGTGCGATGCCAGCGATCGGTATCGGTTTGCGGGTCGGCCCGTAGCCCAGCGCTCGGTCACGGACGTCCGTGGAGCGGATACGAGCGACCCGCGGGCAGACACGAGTTTTCATCCTATTCGTCTGGCGCGCAAAATTTTGTACCCGTGCTCAGGCTCGCCACTCGGGTCCCTCGAGGAGACCCGAGAACGTGTCACGTGCCACCGTCCGACGCCGGAACGTCCGCCCTCAGGGTGGACTCCAGCGTCGGCCAACGACCCGCGTCACGCGCCGCGCGGCACGCGCCACGCGGCGACGAACCCGAGCATTTCGCCATCGCGAGATGGCCAGAAGAGACGATACATTGCATTGCAACTAAATCGTGGCATGACCCCTCACACACAGGAACGCCCCCGCGCTCTCACAGAGAGCACGGGGGCGTTGGGGTGAGGACCCGAAATCAGGCCTCTTCCTCTTCCTCCGGCTTGTCGACAACCAGAGTTTCCGTGGTCAGGACCATCGAAGCGATGGACGCCGCGTTCTCGAGCGCGGAACGAGTGACCTTGACCGGGTCGATGACGCCGGCCTTGATCAGGTCCTCGTACTCTCCGGTCACGGCGTTGTACCCCTGGCCGGCGTCGAGGCTCTGGACGCGAGACGCGACCACGTAGCCGTCCTCCCCGGCATTGTCGGCAATCCAGCGCAAGGGCTGCACGAGGGAGCGTCGAACGATGTCGACCGCCGTCCGCGCGCCCTCGGTCTGGAGCCCCAGGTCCGAATCGAGCGCCTTGGCCGCGTGGACCAGGGCAGATCCGCCACCGGCGACGATGCCTTCTTCGAGCGCGGCCCGGGTCGAGGACACGGCGTCCTCGATACGGTGCTTGCGCTCCTTGGCCTCGACCTCGGTCGCAGCTCCGACCTTGATCACGGATACGCCGCCGGACAGCTTGGCCAGGCGCTCCTTGAGCTTTTCGCGATCCCATTCGGAATCCACGCGCTCGATCTCGGAGCGGATCTGTGCCACGCGCTCGGCGACGTCATCGGCGGAGCCGTTGCCGTCCACGATGGTCGTGTTGTCCTTGGTCACCGTGACGCGGCGGGCCTGCCCGAGCTGCTCGAGGGTCACGGAATCCAGGGTGATTCCCAGCTCGCTCGTGATGACCTCTCCGCCCGTCAGGACCGCCAGGTCCTGCATGATGGCCTTGCGACGGTCGCCGAAGCCGGGTGCCTTGAGGGCCACCACGTTCAGGTTTCCGCGGAGCTTGTTGACCACCAGGGTGGACAGGGCCTCGCCGTCGACGTCCTCGGCGATGATGGTCAGCGGCTTCTTCGCCTGAACAACCTTTTCCAACAGGGGCATGAGGTCGGCGATGGCCGAAATCTTGCCCTGATAGATCAGGATGGCCGAGTCCTCGAGGACAGCTTCCTGCCGTTCGGCATCGGTCACGAACGACGGCGACAGGTAGCCCTTGTCGAACTGCATGCCTTCGGTCACGGACAGCTCGATCTCGGTCGAGGAGCCGTCCTCGATGGTGATGACGCCGTCCTTGCCGACCTTCTCGAATGCTTCCGCAAGGAGCTCGCCGATCTGCTCGGACTGGGCCGAAATAGCAGCAACGTGCGCGACCTCGGCGCCCTCGACCTCGCGGGCGTTCTCGAGCAGACGCTCGGACACGGCCTTGACGGCCGCCTCGATGCCCGCGCGGATTTCGCTCGGTGCCGCACCGGCGGCCACGTTGCGCAGGCCCTCGTTGACGAAGGCCTGAGCGAGAACGGTAGCAGTCGTCGTGCCGTCACCTGCCACGTCGTTGGTCTTGGTGGCGACTTCCTTGGCCAGCTGCGCGCCGAGGTTCTCGTACGGATCGTCAAGCTCGACTTCGCGGGCGATCGTGACGCCGTCGTTGGTGATCGTGGGAGCGCCCCACTGCTTGTCCAGAACGACGTTGCGACCGCGGGGTCCGAGAGTCACCTTGACCGTGTTGGCGAGCTTGTCCACGCCGGCCATGAGGGCCTTGCGGGCTGCGTCGTCGAATTCCAACTGTTTTGCCATGAACTACATGACTCCTTACACAGGTCTAGAAAAGTGCGGGTTCGCCGAAGTCTTACTTCTCGACGACGGCCAGCACGTCACGTGCCGAGAGCACGAGGAATTCTTCGCCCGAGTACTTGACCTCGGTTCCGCCGTACTTGGAGTAGATGACGACGTCGCCTTCCTGGACGTCGACGGGGACGCGGTTGCCCTTGTCATCGACACGACCGGGGCCAACCGCCACGACCTTGCCCTCCTGGGGCTTTTCCTTGGCGGTGTCCGGGATGACCAGGCCGGATGCGGTGGTCTGCTCAGCCTCCATGGGCTGAACGACGATACGGTCCTCGAGAGGCTTGATGGAGACGGACATGAGTGACCTTCTTCCTTGGATGGATCAATTCTTGGCGTGAGCCGTGAAGGGCGTGCCAACCGTCGTCGCGGTGCCGATTGAGCGCCAGGCCCATTTAGCACCCTGACTGCCAGAGTGCTAAACATGACTCTATTCGGAGGGTTAGCAGAGGGTCAAGACGAGTGCCAGGTTTCGCCCTCAGCGGTAAGGATGACGCCGACCGGGGTGGCGCTGACGGCCGATACAGTGGTCGCGTGACGCATTCATTCACCCCCGATCAGCTCTCCGCCCTGGACCGGATGGAATACCGCGAAAGCGACGCACTGGCCCTCTCGAGCTCCCTCCGCAAACGAGGCTTCACTCCGGAGCAGACCTCCGACATGCTGACCCAGGCCAAACTCCGGGTGCAGGCCCGGTCCAAGTTCGGGGAGGACGCCCAGCGCATGCTGTTCACCCGTTCCGGGTTGGAACAGGCCACGCGCCGTGCCGTCTCGCTGTGGCACGCCCGAAGGTTTCGGGACGCCGACGCCGGGCCGGTCGCCGACCTGGGCTGCGGCATCGGGGCGGACTCGGCAGCCTTTCTCAGCGAAGGTCTCCCGGTGATGTCCTACGACATCGATCCCGATACCGCGTCGATGGCCCGGCACAACCTTTCCGTCCACCATGAGTCGGAGGTTCGCGTGGGTGACGTGACCGAGCTCGATCCCGCGTCGCTCCGCACCCAGGACGGCACGGCGATCCGTTCGCTGTGGCTCGATCCCGCGCGTCGGGACACCACGGACGGCCAGGTTTCCCGCCTGTTCGATCCGGAGGCCTTCGCGCCTCCCTTCTCCGTGATACGTCGCTGGGCCGAGACGGGAATGCCCATGGGCGTCAAAATGGGCCCCGGGATGGATCGGTCCGAGATTCCCGAGAATGCCGAGGCCGAGTGGGTCAGTTGTGGGGGCGACGTCGTCGAGGTCGTTCTGTGGTTCAACGCGCTCGCCCGCCCTGGTGTCAAGCGTTCCGCGACCCTGCTCGGCGCGGATCCGCTGGAACCGGACGTCCTGGCCCAGTACACGTCGGATTCCGGATTCGGGCAGGACGCCGGGGAGGCTCCTCCCGTCGGTCCCCCGGCTGATTTCCTCTACGAGCCCGACGGCGCGGTCATTCGGGCCGGCCTCGTTGACCAGCTGGTGTCCCAGGTCGGAGGTCACCTCCTCGACCCCCGGATCGCCTATTTTGCTTCTGACCGGTGCGAAGACCTGGCCGGAGCCACCTGCTGGGTCGTCGACGAAATTCTGCCGATGGGCACGAAAGCGCTCAGAACCTGGGTCCGGGAGAACGGAATCACGGGTCTGACCATCAAGAAGCGAGGGGTCGACGTCGTCCCGGAAACGTTGCGACGTCAGTTGCTCGCCGGGAACTCTTCGAAAAAGAAGAAGCCGGCCGGCAATCACCACGCGACGCTCATCCTCACTCGGTGGGAGTCCCCCGACTCGGAGCACCGAGCGGCCTTCGTGGTTCGCCGCGCGCACCCGTGACACCGCGCCGGGGCAGGCCTTGGATTCCGCGTGAAGCCGCGTGTCGTCCGGGCGATATACGCTGCACCGTTCGCCGCCCTCCCCGCTAAGATGAATTGACCCCGACACGGGAGGACCACCATGATCACTTTTTCCAGCTCCGGTCAGTCGAGCCTCGGCGTCGAATGGGAAATTGCCCTCGCCGACAGGGAATCGGGCGATCTCCTTCCGGCAGCCGCCGAGCTCATCCGGGCCCTGGAGTCCTCCCACCCGGAATTCATTGATCCCGAGGGCCTCGCGCCGCAGATCACGCGGGAGTACCTGTCCAATACCGTCGAGGCGGTCACGGGCGTGTGCCCCACGGTCGCCGATGCGATGGACCAGCTCACTCGGCTGGCCGATGCACTCCGCGCGGAAGCGGATCCCCTGGGAGTCGACCTCTACTCGGCGGGGACGCATCCGTATGCCCAATGGAGCGAGCAGCCGGTTTCGGAGAAGGACCGGTACCAGAAGGTCCTCGAGCGCACCCAGTACTGGGGCAGGCAGATGTTGGTCTACGGAACCCACGTGCACGTGGGCATCGACTCCCGCGACAAAGCTCTCCCCGCGGTGAACCAGCTCGTCAACTACTATCCCCATCTCCTGGCGCTGTCGGCCAGCTCTCCGTACTGGATGGGCGTGGATACCGGCTATGCCTCGCAGAGGGCCATGGTTTTCCAGCAGATCCCGACCTGCGGAATTCCGTACCCGTTCGAGAAATGGTCCGAGTACGAGGACTACATCGACCGGTCGATCGGTGCAGGAATTATTGCCGAGGAATCGGAGAACCGGTGGGACGTCCGTCCCGTGGCCCGGTACGGAACAGTCGAGATGAGAATTTGCGACGGGCTGGCGACCACGGAGGAAATCGGGGCGATGACTGCCCTGACCCAGTGCATCGTCGAGGAAGTCTCCCGCACCGTGGAGGACGGCGGTCACGTGGAGCTCATGCCCCGGTGGCTCTCGGAGGAGAACAAGTGGAGGGCTTCACGGTACGGACTGGACGCCACCGTGATCGCCGACGCCGCCGGAACGGTCCTGCCCCTCCGTGAGCATTGCACCGACCTCGTGACCAGGCTCGAGCCCATTGCCCAGGACCTCGACTGCGCCGCGGAGCTGGCCGGTGTGCACCGGATGATCGAACGCGGACCGGGGTACGAGCGCCAGCGCCGTGTCTTCGAGGAGAACGACCACGATCTCAGGGCAGTGGTCCGTGACACGGTCGATCTGACGCGGTACGGATACCGGGATTCCTAGCCCGATCAATCTGTCCGACCGGGCCGGATCGGATCGCAGATCCTGTTCCGGGCGCTCTTCTCCCGGTCAGGACCCGATGGACACCGTGGTGACTGGCAGCGACGGATCCGCGGTGAAGTCGAGTCCGCTGGGTGCCACACCCGACTGCACGAGTCGTGCTCCCAACGCCGCGACCATCGCGCCGTTGTCGGTGCACAGAGAAAGCTTCGGTACGACAAGCCGGATTCCGTGCTCCGAACACCGCTCGGAGACGAGCTGCCTCAGCCTCGAATTCGCGGCGACCCCACCACCGAGCAACAAGGTATCGATGCCGTTTTCGGTGCAAGCGAGCATGGCTTTGGACGTGACGACGTCGGCCACGGCCTCTTGGAACGAAGCCGCGATGTCCGCGACGGGCACGGGCTCGTCATGTGCCTCGAGGCCCTCGACGACGCGGGCGACGGCGGTTTTCAGGCCGGAGAAGGAGAAGTCGTAACGGTGACCCCCGGGGTCCTGGACCGTTCCCATGTACTTGGCGGCCGTCAGCCCTCGTGGAAAGGTGAAGGCCCGGGGGTCCCCCGATGCGGCGGCTCGATCGATCGCGGGTCCGCCGGGATAGGACAGCCCCAGGACTCGGGCGACCTTGTCATAGGCTTCGCCCGCGGCGTCGTCGAGCGTGGATCCCAGCAGCGTCACATCGCCTGAAATATCCGAGACCTTGAGTATCTCCGTGTGCCCGCCCGAGACCAGAAGGGCCCCGAGCCCCGAGAGCAGGGAGGCCTCGCTCTCGGTGTCTTCGGCAGCACTCGCGCTGTCCTCGAGGAGACCTACTCCGACGTGGGCGACGAGATGGTTGACGGCGTAGAGGGGCTTGCCGGTGGCGACCGCGAGCGCCTTGGCGGCGCTGACTCCTACCATCAGGGCGCCGGACAATCCGGGCCCGCTGGTCACGGCGATGGCGTCCACCTCGTCCATGCCGACACCCGCTTCATCGAGGGCCGCGTCCAGTGCCGGGATCATGGCCTCCAGGTGAGCGCGGGACGCGATTTCCGGGATCACGCCTCCGAATCGCGCGTGCTCGTCCATTGACGTGGAGACAGTGTTCGTCAGGAGTCGTCGGCCCGCCACGATCCCGATACCTGTTTCGTCGCACGATGACTCGATCCCGAGGACGATCGGTTCGCGCGGTGCGGATGTGGTGGTCAACGGTTGGATCCCTCCGTGCGGTCTGCGCCGGCTCTCAGATCGAGGCTCATGATGACGGCGTCCACGCCGCCCTGATAGTAGCCCCGGCGTTCGTGTATCGGTTCGTAGCCCAGGACCGTGTACAGCCCTTGGGCCCTGGGGTTGTCGGCGCGGACCTCCAGCATCATGGTCTCGGCTCCCATGGCCCGTGCCTGCTCATGCATTCTGTTCATGAGCCATCGGCCGATCCCACGCCCTTCGTGGCCGGGTCGAACGGCAATGGTTTGCACGTCCCCCGTGTCCGCAACGGCCATCATTCCCGAGTAGGCGATGAGCTCTCCGCCTGCTTCGACCACGGTGTAGCGACGCGCGGGGTGGGAGATCTCCGCGAGGAACATGTCGATGGGCCACGCGTCCTCGGGGAACAGCGCTGATTCGAGTTCGTGAACGGCCTCGAGATCGTCCAGTTCGGCGGTGCGAGCGGAGTATCCGGCCGGAAGCGTCTCGGACTCGACCGGGACTTCGGCATCAGAGACGGAAGGAGTGGGCCGCGGGCCGATGCTGGGCCGGGTCATCTGGTGGCCTTCTTCCTGTCGGCGGGCACACGGGCATCGGATTCCCTCAGGTAGAGGGGCGATGTCGATTCCAGGGTCGCGTCCAGTCCCGTGCGCAGCGCGGAGGCGACCAGAAGTTCCGCCAAGGGTTCGTCCTGGTCGTGTCCGGACACGGGGGTGAGGACGTCGGCGTAGAGCTCGGCACCGCGACCGGCCATGGGGATCTGGGGCTCCAAGTCCCCGGCAGGTCCGACGACGGGTCCGTGAGCCCTCGTATACCCCGTGGCGCCGGTCGCGTCGTCGGCCAGGTGATAGACGGCGCTGTAAACCTCGCGACGCCGCGCGTCGGTCGCGACGCCGAAGACGGTGTGCCCGGCGGAAGCGGCGTCGTGAAGACTGCCCTCGGCCACGGCGTCCAGGCTGACGACACCGCGCACGGGGACTTTCCAGGCCCACCCCATGGCTCTGGCCGTCATGATGCCCGCGCGCAGTCCCGTGAATGGTCCGGGACCCACCCCAGTGAGAATCAGGTCCAGATCCTGCCCACGGATTCCGGAGGTCTCCAGGAGGTCCCGGAGGCCCGGAGCCATGGCTTCCGCGTGCGATCGGGTGTCTTGGGTCCGGAAGCTGCCGAGGACTTCGAGGTGACCGGCGTCCGGGGCGCCATCGACGACCGGGACCCGAACCAGGGCGCCGCTGGCTATGGAAGATGTATCGCAACCGAGAATGAGCACGCCCCAAGTCTAATGCGAGGAACTATTCTTCGGCCGCTGCCCGGATTTTGTGGACGAGCTGTTCGATTTCCGGCTCGCCCCACCGGTCGCCCATGAAGGAGATGACGGCACGTCGGGGATCACGGTCCTCCTCCTCGCCCTCGACCAGCGGCGCATCCGATCCCTGCGAGCGGATCAGCGTGATCTCGACCCGGGAATCACTCAGGTGTTCCACCAGATCCCGGCCCCATTCGACGACCGTCACGGAGCGGTCCATGGTGTACTCGAGATCGAGGTCGTCGACCTCCTCCGGGCTGGACAGCCTGTAGGCGTCCACGTGCACCAGGTCCGGCCCACCGGGGCGGGCACCTTCCGAATCGTTCGGGTGAATCCGGGAAAGGACGAACGTCGGGGAGATCACCGCACCACGAACACCCAGTCCGTCGCCGAGAGCCCGGGTGAACGTCGTCTTTCCCGCTCCCAACTCCCCGGTCAGCACCACCAGGTCACCGGACCGGAGATTCCCCGCGAGCGCGTGCGCAACCCGGGCCGTCGCCTCGGGGCTGCCGAGCTGCACATCGAGTTCGGCCTTCTGGGGCCGTGTGGATGGTGACTGGTCGTTCGTGTGGCTCACGCGTTGTCCTCTCGCAGATAGATGCGGTCGACCCGCGGGGAGATTCTCGTCACGATCTCGTAATTGATGGTCCCGGCGGCGTCGGCCCAGTCATTGACGGAAGGGTTGTCGCCGGATCCGAAGAGGACGACGGGCGCGTGCAGGTACCCCAGGGACGGGTCGGAGAGACCGGGTCGGCCCAGGTCGACGACGAGCTGGTCCATCGCGATCCGACCAACCTCCGGGTAGGTGGCCGCTTCCGCGCCCGAGGGATAGATCCTCACTGGTCCACCGGTGGCGACCCGCGGCACGCCGTCCCCGTATCCAAGGGGTATCAGGGCCAAGGTCGTGGGTCGAGACGTCGAGTACCGCAACCCGTAGGAAACCCCTTGCCCGGCGGGAACCTCTTTGACGGAGCTGACGAAGGTCTGCAGTGTCATGGCCGGTGTGAGCCCGAATTCCTCAGGCGGAGTCCCGGGAATCGGCGACAGCCCGTAGAGTGCGACGCCGACGCGAACGGCGTCGGCCGTCATGCGGTTGGTCCCGCCCCTGGCATAACGATCCGCGGTCAGGATGCCCGGGCTGTTGGCGACGTGCAGCAGGTCGGGAGCCAGCCCCGCGGCGCGGGCCTGGTGCACGGCGTCGTCGAATTTGTCGAGCTGCTCCCGGGTCTCGGCACGATCCGGCTCGTCGGCGACGGCCAAATGCGAAAAGATACCGGTGACCCTGACCAGGCCGTCGGCCTCGAGTTGTGCGGCCCGCCCGACCAGCCCCGGCCATTCCTCCATGGTGCAGCCGTTGCGACCGAGGCCCGTATCGATCTTGAGGTGGACCTTGGCCGGCGCACCGACGGAGGACGCCGCCTCCGCGGCGGCCTCAAGGTCCCACCCGGACGCGCCCAGCTCGATGTCCTGCTCGATGGCCGCCTCGAAATTCGTGGCCCGCGTGTGGAGCCAGGCAAGCATCCGCCCGGATACCCCTTCGGCTCGCAATTCGAGGGCTTCCCGAACATGCACCAGCCCGAGGGCATCGGCCCCGGCCTCCAGGACGGTCCGCGCTACGGGCAGAGCCCCGTGGCCGTAGGCGTCCGCTTTGATGATCGCGATGAGCTTCGCCGTGCCCGCGAGTTCCTTGATGCGCGCCACGTTGGACGCGATCGCCGCCAGATCAATCAGGGCCGCACGCTCGGGCAGCGCCTGCTCGGCAGGAAAATCGATGGACTGCCCCGGTCCGGGGACGGCGGACGTGCCCGCGGTCGGGCCACTGTTCAGTTCTGCGGATGGCATGGGGTCATTCTCTCACCTTGCGGCCCTCCGCCCGATGATGTGAACTCCGGACGAGGTCGAGCGACCGCCTGCCCGGCCCGGCGAGCGAGCGGTCGGGTGACGTACTGTTGAGAGCGTGGGCATTTCGGGCGCGAGCGAGCAAGAGTCAGTACACCTTTTCAGCATGCATACCTCTCCCCTGGCCCAGCCGGGCGACGGCAACGCGGGGGGCATGAACGTCTACATCGCGTGTCTCTCCCGGGCGCTCGCGGCCCAGGGCTTTCGAGTCGAGGCCTTCACCCTCGCGACCGATCCCGCGGAGGTCACCAACGATCCGCATCCCGACCCATCGATGGAGCAGATCGCGACGGCCCGGCCCGAACCCGGCGTCGTCGTGCACACGTTGTACCTGCCCAAGGCTCTGGGCGCGGCCAAGGAGGACCTGCCCGTCCTGACCGGAGACTTCGGTCGGGCATGCGCACGGTACGCACGGGAGAATTCCTTGTCCCCCGGTATCGTTCACGCCCACTATTGGCTCTCCGGTGAGGCCGCCACGGTCTACCGCGAGGAGTTGGGCACCAGCGCACCACTCGTGCTGACCTTCCACACGACCGCACGCGTCAAGAACCTGCACTCGCGTGGCGGTGAAAACCCCGAACTGGAGGAACGCGCGTCGGCCGAACAGCGTCTTACTGCCCTCGCCGATGCGGTGGTCGTCAACACGCGGTACGAGGCGGAGCAAATGCGTGACCTCTACGACGCCGCCCCCGAACGACTGCGAGTCATCCCGCCGGGTGTCGATACGGCGATATTCCGGCCCACGTCGGAAGAAAGACGCCGCGGGGCCGTGACCACGGGCCCATTCACCGTGCTGTTCGCCGGCCGCCCCCAACCCCTCAAGGGCCCTGAAATCCTGATCGAGGCCGTCGCCCTCGCGGCGGAACACGTTCCATCGATCCGCCTGGAAATCCGGGGAACAGCGCCGGAGGACTACATGTCCTCCCTTCGCGCCCTGGCACGCGAACGCGGGATCCTGGACCGTTGCCTCTTCGTGCCGGCCAGCGACCGGGAACAGCTCGCGGAGGCCTTCCGTCGGTGCGACGTGGTCGCGTGCCCTTCCTCCTCGGAAACTTTCGGCCTGGTTGCCCTCGAGGCCCAGGCCTCGGGCGCTCCGGTCCTCGCCTCGGACGTCAGCGGATTGCGAGTCGCCGTGGACGACGGACGAGCCGGAATCCTCGTCGGGTACCGGACTCCCGAGGCGTGGGCCCGGGAACTCGTCCGTGCCGCGCGATCGCCCGACCTGTTGCAGCGGCTGTCCGCCTCCGGATTGGCCCACGCGCGCACGCTGACGTGGGACGACGCCGCTCGACGAACCGCAGGCCTGTATCAGGACCTGCGCCGCCACTGATCAGCACCGTACACACCGTTACGTCACACCGTCCGCGAAGGAGAAGCATGACCGCCGAAGACCTGACCGCCCTGGCCGAGCACCTCGAGACGACTCGCATCACGGGCGAGGTCGCTACCGCTCGAGAGGTCAACCTCGCTCACATCACCGGCTTTCTCGACGGCAACGAACACCTCGAATTCGGAGTCGATCTCACGCGGGAGTGGAGCTGGGACGAGGTCTTCGACCTGATGGTCACGCGGTGCGGCATCGTCGCCGACCGAAGTCACGTCGAAGGCCAGGACACCATCGGGACAGACCTGTGCCTTCGCGCCCTGAACCGCTACCGCGAGCGCTTCCGCCAGGCCGTGGAGGCCGGAGATGCCATCCTGTTCGCCACAGGTCATCCTGCGGGCCTGTTCCCGATCTACCAGCACATGGCCGACGCCGCCCGCCAAGGCGGCGCCTCCGTGATCGGTATCGAGGAGGGCATGGCGTTCGACGGGGGCGACATCCGCCAGATCAACGACGTCGTCATGTTCCAGCAGTACGGCTCGCTGGCGCATACTCACTTCCCCCACCCGATGCGCCTGGTGCTGGAGCAGCTGTCCGCCCGAGATTCGCGCCCTGATTTCGTGGTGGCGGACCACGGTTGGGCCGGAGCCGCCGCTTCGGCCGGAATACCGACCATCGGCATCGCGGATTGCAACGATCCGGGACTGTTTGTCTCCGAAGCGCAGGGGGCGCTCGAAGTCTGCGTCCCGATGGACGACAATGTGGTCCCGCATCATTACTCGAAAGTAACCAACTACATAGTGGACGGACCCCTCCCCTCGAACGACGTCGGGCTATAGTAGCGATGCATACTCTTCGGTAATTTTTCGCCGTCTCGCACGAACACGGCGATCTGTTGCCTTTCGACATGTTGCGGTAGGGGGATCCGCTGACAATGACGACAATGAGGGGCTCAGGCGCGCCCAAAAAAAGTGCCGGTGGCCATCGCTTCGGGGGATTCTGATTCGGCGGCCGGCTCGGTGGCCGAGGCGTCGACGGCGTCGCCTCGGGCTCACCGAATGACGTGGAACACCAAGGCCGTCCAGGTTTTGTCCGTTACGGACGCGATCGCGATCGCCGTGTTCGTCGCCCAGACACTTCGGTTCGGCACGGACCTCGATGAAACGCTGCCCATCAGGGGCAACGATCCGATCGCGTACGGCATCATTTCCTCGGGCCTCGGAGTCATCTGGTGGGTCACACTGTGGCTCGGGGGCGCACGCACTTCGCGCATCCTCGGAGCCGGCAATGACGAATACCGGAAAGTCGTCACGTCCTCGTTGGCGGTCTTCGCGGCAATCGCGATTCTTGCCTACGCCGTCGGCGCCCAGCTGGCACGTGGGTACGTGTTGATCGCCGCTCCCCTGGGCATCCTCTTGCTGTTGATGCAGCGGCTCATGTTCCGGACGTGGATCGTTCGACGCCGCACTCTGGGGCGGGCCCTGATCCGAGCCCTGATCATCGGCGATGCCAAGTCCACGGCGCACCTGGTCGAGACCATGGACGGCGCCCGCAATTACGGTTACGTTCCCGCGGGCATCTATTTCGCAGGTCTGCCCGATGCGCAGAAACTTGCCGCTCACCGCGACGTCCCTCTGCTGGGGCACAGCACGGACCCCGAGGAAATCTTGCGCGTGGTGCGGGAGCACGCGATCGACGTCGTCGCCATGTCGACCGGGCATCTCATCTGGCCGCGGAACATGCGCAAGCTGGGGTGGTTGCTCGCCGACGAGCATGTCGGCCTCATGATGGCCCCCGCGCTCACGGACATTGCGGGACCGCGTTTCCATACGCAACCGCTCAATGGCCTTCCCTTGATTCACGTGTCGACGCCCCGCATGCGGGGTCCCGCCGCATTCGTCAAACGCCTGCTCGACATCGTCGGAAGTGCGCTCGGGCTGCTGCTGCTCTCACCCCTGCTGGCAGTGCTGACCCTCGTGGTCAAGCTGGATTCCCCGCAGGGGCCGGTGTTTTTCGCCCAGAAGCGCGTGGGGCACCACGGCTCCACGTTCTCGATGTACAAATTCCGCTCGATGGTCCCCAATGCGGAGGAGCTCAAGGCCCAACTCATGGACCGGAACGAGGGCCAGGGAGTTCTGTTCAAGATCGCGGACGACCCGCGAGTAACCCGTGTCGGGCGATTCATGCGTCGCTATTCGCTCGACGAGTTGCCCCAGCTGTGGAACGTGCTGACGGGCAACATGTCTCTCGTCGGCCCGCGCCCGCCCCTGGACGATGAGGTTCGTCGGTACGAGGAGGATGTCCACCGCCGCCTTCTGGTCAAACCCGGCATTACCGGCCTGTGGCAGGTTTCGGGCCGCTCCGACCTTTCCTGGGAGGAGTCAACCCGGCTGGACTTGTACTACGTGGAAAACTGGTCCGTCATCGGTGACATCATCGTGCTGTGCAAAACCGTTCGAGCCGTGTTCACCGCCGTGGGAGCGCACTGACCGGCTGGGTCAGCGTCCGGCCAGGTTGCCCAATGCCTGAGGAATCCGTTCCGCGGCCACGGTCGGCGGCACCGGTCCGGGAGCGACCCGGCTCATCGCACGCTGAACCAGCAGACCGGCAGCGGTGACACGCGCCCAGGCGTCATGGTCGGCGGGGTCCGCCTGGCCGTTCTCGACGCGTGCCGCGTACGCGGCGATGCCGGCTCCGAGGATGCCGGTCAGAGTATCACCCGAACCGGCTGTCGCAAGCCAGAAGCTGTTTCCGGAATGCACCCACGTGCGCCCCGGACCCGCCACAACCGTGGTCGGGCCTTTGAGCAGAATCGTCCCGCCGAGGACTGTCTGTGCTGCACGGGCCCACACCAGCGGGCTGGATTCTATGGTCTCGCGAGACGGATACCCCTCCTCGGGGAATTCCTCGCGAGGCCATCCCGCATCCTCCGCGGCTTGTCTCAACGGTTCGGCGCCCTTGGAGTTGAGTCGAGAGAACCATTCGAGTGCCTGCTCGAGTTCGCCCGCGTGGGGCGTCATGACAACGTGTGGGCCGGACCGGGAGTCGTCGGCGGCGTCGCGGGCGAGGATATCGATGGCGGCGGCGTCGGCGACCAAAGGAAGCCCGGAGTCCAGCGCGGCCCGGATATCGTGTTCTCGAACCGACCCCGTGGCTCCGGATCCGATGGCCCAGGCCTGAACCCTGTCGACGCCGACCGCCTCGGTCCGCACGGCTTCCGGACAGGCCACCGCGACGGTTCCGGCAAGGAAGTCGCCTCCGGTATACCGGACCATTCCGACGCCGGCGTTGATCGCAGCCCTGAGGCACATGAGTCCCGCGCCGGGAAAATCGTCGCTGCCGACCACGGTGCCCAGGACGCCCCGGGAATACTTCTGGTCCCCTTCACGCGGCATCGGCCACACGCTGGGGAAATCCGAATTCTGCATGACCTCGGCGTCGGCTGCGGGGAGGTCCTCGCCGATTCCGAGGTCCAGGACGACGATGCGGCCGACGAGACTACGCCGCGGGGTGGCGACGAGCCCGGTCTTCGCGCCGATGAAAGTCACCGTGACATCCGCGGGGAGCACCGGACCGTGAACCTGGCCGGTGGTCGCGTCCAGCCCCGAAGGAACATCACACGCGATGACCAGGGGTTTCCGGTCGCGATTCCTTGCTTCCGACGTGCCGTGCCGCGCACCGACTGCTGCGACGACGTCGCGCGCGGGGCTCCTCAGGCCGCCGCGACCGCCGGTACCGAGAATTCCGTCGATAATCAGATCCGCCCGATCCGATTCGTCGACGACGCTGCGCACAGCATCCGATTCGGACATGTCCGATACCCGGAGCACGTGTCCCCCAGACCGAGTGAAGGATTCCAGCCCCTCATCGTGACAACCGTCGGCCAGGAGGACGGCGGTGACCTTCATGCCCTCCGATCGCAGGTACGCCCCCGCATACAGAGTGTCACCACCGTTGTTGCCCTTGCCGACCAGCAACAGCGCGTGCTTCCCGAAGGATGTGCCCGTGCGTTCGGCCAACAGCCGTGACGCAGTCTCTCCGAGCCCGTGGGAGGCCCGGTCCATGAGGGGAACTCCCGCGTCCAGATGCGGTTTCTCGGTCTGCGTGATGTGTTCGGCGGTGTACGTCCTCAGCCCCACGTCGTCTCCTCGAGTCGTTGCGCAAGAAGCAGTTCTTCTTCATTCAAGCGTTCCGCAATCACACTCGCCATGGCTACCCCGCCATCGTGGGTAATGCTGACATGCCACCTGTTGATGCCGAGGTGTTCGGCGGTTTCCCGAATCGTGCCCGTAACCACGAGCCTCGGGGCACCGTACCGATCCTTGCGGACCCAGCAATGCCTCCAGATCATCCCGGGAGGGGCGTGCAAGGCCTTGGCCACCGCTTCCCTGACCGCGAAACGACCGGCCAGGGAACGGGCCGGAAGGTCGTGTTCCTCCCGAGTGAAGAGCCGATCGCGCAACCGGGGTGTGCGCTGAATGATTTCGGCGAATCGGTCGATGTCCACGACGTCGACTCCGGTTCCCATGATCAACGCGGAACTCCTGTTCTTCTGGTTCGGATACCCGGGATACAAGAGAACGCCCGCCGCATGACTGCAACGGGCGTTCTCCAGGGACCACTTATTCCACGGTGACCGATTTGGCCAGGTTACGCGGCTGGTCGACGTCGTAGCCCTTCGCACCGGCGAGAGCGCACGCGAAGACCTGAAGCGGCACGGTGGCCAGCAGCGGCTGCATCAGGCTCGGCGCCTGCGGCACATAGATGATGTGGTTGGCGTACTGCTTGACGTCCTCGTCGCCCTCCTCCGCAATGACGATCGTGATTGCCCCACGAGCGCGGATTTCCTGGATGTTGGAGACGACCTTCGCATGCAGGGAATCGCGGCCCCGCGGGGACGGAACGATCACGAAGACGGGCTGGCCCTCCTCGATCAGGGCGATCGGACCGTGCTTGAGCTCCCCGGCCGCGAAACCCTCCGCATGGATGTAGGCAATTTCTTTGAGCTTGAGCGCCCCCTCGAGGGCAACCGGGAAACCGACATGGCGACCGAGGAAGAGCACCGAGGATGCATCGGACATCTGCGTGCCCAGGTCCTGGACCTGTTTCTCGTTGTCGATGACTTCCTGGACCTTCTCAGGCATCTTCTGCAGCTCGTCGAGAATCTCGATGACCTCGTCCGAGTACATGTTGCCGCGCAACTGGGCGAGGTAGAGGCCGAGCAGGTAGGCGGCGGTGATCTGGGCGAGGAACGCCTTGGTGGAGGCCACGGCAATCTCGGGACCCGCGTGGGTGTACAGCGATGCGTCCGATTCGCGGGGAATCGACGAACCGTTGGTGTTGCAGATGGCGATGACCTTGGCGCCCTGTTCGCGGGCGTGCCGGATGGCCATGAGCGTGTCCATGGTCTCGCCGGACTGGGAAAGCGCCACGACCAAGGTCTTTTCGGTCACGATCGGATCGCGGTAGCGGAACTCGTGAGCCAGCTCGACCTCGGTGGGGATCCGGCACCAGTGCTCGATGGCGTAACGGGCGACGTGCCCGGCATAGGCCGCGGTGCCGCAGGCGATGACGACGATCTTGTCGACGGAACGCAGCACCGACTCGTCGATGTGCAGTTCATCCAGCGTCAGACGCCCCTTCTCATCCAAGCGGCCGAGCAGCGTGTCCCGCACGGCTGCCGGCTGATCGTGGATCTCCTTGTCCATGAAGGACGAGAACCCGCCCTTCTCGGCCTGGGTGGCATCCCATTTGACCTCGAACGGCTTCCCCTCGGCGGGGTTCCCCTCGAAGTCGGTGATTTCGAAGTCCTGGGCCGTGATGGTCACCATCTGGTCGTTGCCCATCTCGACGGCCTGTTTGGTGTAGTCGATGAAGCCCGAGACGTCGGATCCCAGGAAATTCTCGTTCTCCCCGAGACCAATGACCAAGGGCGAGTTGCGTCGCGCCGCGACGATCCGGTCCTCGTGCTCCTCGTGGACGGCCAAGAGGGTGAAGGCGCCTTCCAGGCGCTGGCAGGTCATGCGCATCGCCACGGACAGATCGTGGTCGGCGTCGTTGTTGTAGTAGTCCGCGAGGAGGGTCGCGGCGACTTCGGTGTCGGTTTCCGACACGAAGTCGTATCCCTTGCCGCCGAGTTCGGACCGCAGCTCGGAGAAGTTCTCGATGATGCCGTTGTGCACGACAGCCAGACGACCGTGGTCGACGACGTGCGGATGGGCGTTCGCGTCGGTGGGTCCGCCGTGGGTGGCCCACCGGGTATGACCGATGCCGAGCACGGCGTTCGGCAACGGATTCGCCTCGAGTTCGGCATCCAGGGCGGCCACCTTGCCCGCCTTCTTGCGATTGCCGATGCGGTGATCGGCGACCACGGCGACGCCGGCCGAGTCATAACCGCGATACTCGAGTCGACGAAGCCCTTCGAGAACGACGTCGAGTGCATAGTACTGACGTTCGGACGAGCCGGGCTCGCCTACGTATCCAACGATTCCACACATGTGCTCATGTTATCCCACGCCAGAGCATGATGCCGTCCGCTCGGTAGTGACACGGAACGCGGCCCCGCTCCCCTGGTGGGAACGGGACCGCGTCGAACTGGTCCACGGGTCGATTCAGGCCCGGGAGAAAGCCTCGGACAGAGGTTCGTACAGCGGGTGAGCCGCATCAATCCCCGTCCATTCCGTCACCAACACATTGGTCGCGGAACGGTCGCCTCGCGCCTCGGCCAAACGCCTGCGCATCTCGGCCGACTCGGCGTCCTCGGGTACGTCGAAAGCCAAGGCCGCACCGATCGCCGTAACGAGCGCTTCAACCGGATGCCCGTTCTCGGCAAGTTCGGCGGCCGGCCCGACGAAACGCTCTTGGCGCGAGATCTTGCGCAACGGTGCGCGTCCCACACGATCCACGGTGTCCGGGAGGTGCGGGTTGGTAAACCTCGTCAGGATCTTCTCCACGTACTGTTGCTGGACCTCGGGTGCGAACCCGAATTTCTCAACCAGCAATTGTTTCGTTTCGGCCAGAACCGACTCGACCTTTGCGCGCACACCCGGATTCTCGAGTGCATCGGAGATCTTGGATATTCCCGCCCCGAATCCGAAGTACGCCGTCGCGGCGTGGCCGGTATTGACGGTGAACAGTTTGCGCGTGATGTACGGAGCCAGGTCGTCGACCCACGTGACTCCGGGAATGTCCGGTGTTGTCCCGCCGAATGGAGCTGAGGTGACGGCCCACTCGTGGTATGTCTCCACGGTCACATCGAGACCCTGTCCGGGTTCCTGGTTCGGCACGATGCGGTCCACCGCGGTGTTCGCAAAGATCGCTGCTTCGTCGGCTTCCGGATATACGGCCCGTACCGCTTCGGCCAGGCCATCGGTCGCGTTGATGGCATTCTCACAGGCCATGACGGCGACTTTGCCTGCGCCGGAGGCGGCACGCGCCCTGAGACCTTCGGCGATCGCGGGCGCGATGAGCCGAAGCACCGTGGGCCCCACGGCCGTGGTCACGATGTCCGCGGTTCGGATGTGCTCCGTGAGCGCCTCGGGGTCCGCAGCGGAGTTGACGCCGGAAAACCCTGTGACACGAATATCGCGCGCTTGGTTGCCCACCTCGTGCACCGTGTACGACTCCTCGGTGTTGAGGGAGTCGATCAGGGGTTGTGCGACGTCGGCGAACACGAGGTCGTAGCCGGCCTCGTGGAGCAGTACGCCGACGAAACCGCGGCCGATGTTCCCGGCCCCGAAATGGAGTGCTTTCATGCGTTGACCTTTCCGAAGATCTCGAGGATCTCCTCCGGAGTGCTGGCGGCCTCGAGCTGGGCCACGGATTCCTTGTTCGAGAAGATCTTGGCGACTTTCTGGAGCAGGGAGAGGTGCTCTCCCCCCGCACCCGCAATGCCGATGACGAAGCGTGCGGTCTTGCCGTTCCAGTCGATCCCTTCGTCATAGCGCACGAAGGACATCGCCGAAGAATGAATGGCCGACTTCGCGTCGTTGGTTCCGTGGGGAATGGCGAGGCCATTGCCCATGAACGTCGAGACTGATCCTTCGCGTTCGTGCATCGAGTCGATATAGGAGGCATCGACCTTCCCGGTGCTCACGAGGAGCTTGCCGGCCTCGTCGATGGCGTCGTCCCTGCCGTCCGCGGTCCCGCCCAGGATGATCGAGGAGGTGGCCAGTATCTCCTGGTCCTCGCTCCCCTGAGCGGATGCTGCGGAGGTTTCGGCAGATGCAGCCGCGGTCTGCCCGTTGTCGCCTCCTCGCTGCTGGCTGATCAGGTCGACGATGTCGTCGTAACGCGGCGAACTCATGAAGTTGTCAACGGCCACGTGCGTTGCGGAGGGAGTAGGGGCCGCGGCGCGGTCGGCCAAGTCCTCGTGGCTGACCAACAGGTCGTAGTCGTCCGTGAGCGAGTTGATGGCCTTGTTGACCACCGTGACGTCGCTGCCGAACCCCGCGTGCTTGATCTTGTTGCGCAGAACCGAAGCGCCCATCGCGGAGGACCCCATCCCGGCGTCGCACGCGAAGACAATCGATTCGATCCTCGAGTTCTTGGCCTGGTCGCCCCCGAGGGCTCCGGCGACGGAGGACTTCTTGCCCTTCATGCGTTCCATGTCGGCCGTCGCTTGGGCCAGGTCGTCCTCGCCCTGCTTCGACGCCTTGAGAATCACGGAGGCAATCACCAGAGAGACGATGGTCGCGGTGATCCACCCGAAGGTGACCCCGAGCATCGCGTTCGGGGGCGCATTCACGTACAGGAAGATCAATGACCCGGGTGCGGCCGGCGAGCGCAGCCCCGCGTCGAACAGCAGCTCCACGAAGACCCCGGACATTCCTCCGAAGATCGTGGCCAGGAGGAGCTGGGGCTTCATCAGAACGTACGGGAAGTAGATCTCGTGGATGCCGCCCAAGGCGTGGATCAGTGCAGCGGCCGGTGCCGATGCCCGTGCGCTGCCACGGCCGAAAATGATGTAGGCCAAGAGAACGCCCAAGCCGGGGCCCGGGTTTGATTCCAGGAGGAACAGGATCGATTTGCCCTGTTGAAGCGCCTGATCCGTGCCCAGCGGGGTCAGGATCCCGTGGTTGATCGCGTTGTTGAGGAACAACACCTTGGCAGGCTCGATCAGGATCGACGCCAAAGGCAGGAGACGAAGGTCAATGAGCCACTGGACGGCCACACCGGCGGCATTCATCAGAAGATGCATGATCGGAGCGAGCCAGAACATCGAGGCAATGGCCAGTGCCGCACCGATGATTCCCGAGGAGAAGTTGTTGACCAACATCTCGAACCCGGGTTTGATGTGCCCCTCCATGATTTGGTCGAACTTCTTGACGACCCACGCGGAGAGTGGCCCCATGATCATGGCCCCGAGGAACATCGGCGACCCGGGGTTGTCGCCGATGAAGACCGGGCTCGAGGTCGCGATGATCACGCCCATGGTGGCCACCGCGCCTACGACGCCGCCCCGGACGTCGTGGATCAGCTTGCCGCCGGTGTAAGCGATCAGAATCGGCAACAGGTACGTGACCGTCGGGTTCAGGACGGCGTTGATGTGCTCGTTGGCGAACGGCCCCTGCCCCCCGCCCGGATCGTCCGACCAGAGGAACAATGCCGTCAGCAGCCCCCACGCGATGAAGGCACCGATATTCGGCATGATCATGGAGGAGAGGAAGGTTCCGAATTTCTGCACGCGAACGCGCGCCCCGACCTTCTTCTTTTCGGTGGCTTCAGTGGATGCGGTTGACACGATGACTCCAGATTCGACGGGCATGCGGCCTGGGGTTCCGAAGCGCCACCGGTTCCGCACGGATACCGCGCTCCGAAGCCGAGACAGCGGCTGCGGACTCACCGGCTTTCGAATGGGCTATACGTTTTCCGGCTTGGGAGTAGCATAACCGCTTGCACACCTGGCGAAGTACACCTGTGGACCGGATATCTCCTCGCAATGAATTCGGACATGGCGCGTGAATCGCCGTACACTTTTTTCAATGAGCCAAGCGACGGCAGTATCACGCACTTCTCCGTTCGTGTCGCTGGACCGGGAGACCTGGTCGCGACTCTCGGACGAAATCGATGTACCACTCTCATCGACCGAGATCGAAAGACTCCGTGGCCTCGGCGAGACCCTCGACGTCGAGGAAGTCCGTCAGGTCTACCTCCCCCTGTCCAGGTTGTTGAACCTGTATGTGAATTCGGTCGGGGACCTGAACCAGAAAACGAATGACTTCCTTCACGAGCACCATCAGCGGACGCCGTTCGTAATCGGCGTCGCCGGCTCGGTGGCAGCGGGCAAGTCCACCACGGCCCGTCTCCTCCGTGCCCTCATGAGTCGCTGGCCAACGACGCCGAATGTTCAGCTCGTCACTACGGACGGATTTCTCTATCCCAATGCGGAGCTCGAGGCCCGGGGACTCATGCAACGGAAAGGGTTCCCGGAGTCCTATGATCGTCGAGCACTCCTCCGCTTCGTCTCCGAGATCAAGTCCGGGGCCCCCGTGGTCACGGCCCCCAAGTATTCCCATCTGACGTACGACATTCTCCAGGACGACGAAACGGTGGTCACCCGACCTGACGTCCTCATCGTCGAAGGGCTCAATGTTTTGGCGCCGGCGCAATTGCGCCCCGATGACAAGGCCGCACTCGCCTTGAGTGACTTCTTCGATTTCTCGATCTACGTTGATGCGCGAACCAGCGATATCGAGCAGTGGTATGTGGACCGGTTCCTCAAGCTGCGCGGATCGGCCTTCACGGATCCTGACTCCTACTTCCGCAAGTACGCGAACCTCTCCGACGACGAAGCACGCAGCACCGCACTCGATATTTGGCGTCGGATCAACGAGCCAAATCTCCTGCACAACGTGCGCCCGACACGAGGCAGGGCCAAATTGATTCTTTCGAAGGATGCGGACCATTCGACGCGACGCGTCCTGTTGCGAAAAAACTGATCGACCCGCCCGATTCCCTTGCTGTCGGTTCTCGACGGGGCCGTGTGTGACGGACCGACACAGAATTCTGCATTTCCCGATGCGCATTTGCCCAAGTCTTGGCTAGGATTGTCCGCATGCTCAAAGGTTTCAAAGATTTCATCATGCGCGGCAATGTCATCGACTTGGCAGTCGGTGTCATTATCGGCGGGGCGTTCAGCACCGTCGTCAACGCCCTCGTCGAGTCGGTCATCATGCCGGCCATTTCCATGCTCGTTGGCTCGCCCAAATTCGACGATTTCCTGGTCTTCGGCCAGATCAAGATCGGGGTATTCCTCACGGCCCTCGTCAACTTCTTGCTGGTCGCGGCGGCCCTGTACTTCTGCATCGTCATGCCCATCAACGCCATGAACGCCCGTCGTGCCCGCAAGCTCGGACTCGAGGAGGAGGACGAAACCGAGCCGGAGGTCGCCCTGCTGACCGAGATTCGCGACGCACTGATCTCCAACAAGAACGTCACCGGCGCGTCCTCCTACGTCGACCCTGAGGCCAACAAGAACTAGCCTCCGCCGGACGCCGTCGTCGAAGAATATTTGTAGCCGCGGCGCATTTCACAGTCAGGAACCAAGAAGGCCCCGCACCGATTCGTCGGTGCGGGGCCTTAGTCATGGACAGTCGCCGGGGCGAGTCCGTTACGGGGCAGTCACCAGCGCCAGTTCCTTGGCCACGACGTCGGCCAATCGTGCCGCGTGACGGTCCACGGTCTCCTGGTCGGGGCCCTCGACCATGACTCGAACCAGGGGCTCGGTACCGGACGGGCGCAGAAGAACGCGACCGTCCTTGCCGAGCTCCTCTTCCACGGCCTTGATGGCGTTCTGGACGGGCTCGCAGGTGCCGGTCGCGGTTTTGTCGACGTTGGGGACGTTGATCATGGTCTGAGGTGCACGCTCGAACCTGTGGGACAGCGTCGACAGGGAGAGGCCCGTGCGGCTCACCTCGGCCGCCAGGTGGAGCCCGGTGAGGATGCCGTCACCCGTGGTGGCATAGTCGCTCATGATGACGTGACCAGACTGTTCGCCGCCCAGGGTGTAGCCGTTGTCGTTCATGGCTTCCAGGACGTAGCGGTCCCCCACCTTGGTGCGCACCATCTTCACGCCCTCGGATTCCAGGTACTTCTCCATGCCGAGGTTTGTCATCACGGTCGCCACCAGTGTGTTGTCCTTGAGCTTGCCCGCGTCCCTGCGAGCCAGCGCGAGAACTGACATGATGGTGTCCCCGTCCACGACCTCACCGCGTTCGTCCACGGCCAGGCAGCGGTCGGCGTCGCCATCGTGAGCGATCCCGAGGTCCGCGCCCAGCTCCTTGACCTTGGCTTGGAGTCCTTCCAAGTGAGTGGATCCGACGCCGTCGTTGATGTTCGTACCATTGGGTTCGGCAGCGACGACGTGAACCCGCGCGCCGGCGATGCGGAAGGCGTCCGGAGAGCATCCGGAGGCAGCACCGTTCGCGCAGTCGACCACAATGTTCAGCCCATCCAGGGAGAGGCGACCGGGCAACGTCGACAGCAGGTGCGTGACGTACCTGTCCTCGGCGTCGGAGAATCGAGAGATCTTGCCGACCTGGCCGCCGTCCGGGAACCGGAAATCCTGCGACCGGAAGAGGGTCTCGATCCTGTCCTCCACGGCGTCGGGAAGCTTCTTCCCGCCCCGCGCCAGGAACTTGATCCCGTTGTCGTAGAAGGGGTTGTGCGAGGCGGAGATCATGACGCCGAAGTCGGCCTCCAGATCCGCCACCAGGTAGGCCGCCGCGGGTGTCGGAAGCATCCCGGCGTCGTAGACGTCGACCCCCGAGGACGCCAGTCCCGCCATGATGGCCGCCCCGATGAACTCACCGCTGACGCGGGAATCATGGGCGATGACTGCCTTGGGTCGTTCCCCACCGGGAACCTGGTCGAATCCGAGTACGACGGCGGCGGCCTGGGCCAACTCGAGCGACGAGCGGGCGCTCATCTGCTCGCTGTTGGCGCGCGCACGCACACCGTCGGTTCCAAATAATCTAGACATCGCAAGACATTCTACGCATGTGAACCGCTATCCTCCGATTTGACTACCGGAAACCCATCGCGGTTGTTGCCCTCTTCCGCTTCGAAGACGTCCGAGGCGGGGCCAACGATCAGTGGGTCGGGAGACCCAACCACCTCGTGATCCTTGTTCGGGTATTCGAATTGGGACAGCACGTACCGCATCGCCTCGAGCCGGGCCCTCTTCTTGTCATTGGATTTCACGATCGTCCACGGGGCATCGCCGGTGTTCGTGTAGAAGAACATGGCTTCCTTGGCCTCGGTGTAGTCGTCCCACTTGTCCAGGGACGCCAGGTCCGTCGGGGAAAGTTTCCACTGGCGCACGGGATCGGTCCGTCGCGCCTCGAAGCGGGCCACCTGCTCGGCGCGGGTGACCGAGAACCAGAATTTGATGAGTTTGATTCCGGAGTTGACCAGCATCCGCTCCAGCTCCGGGGCCTGCCTCATGAACTCGTAGTACTGCTGAGGGGTGCAGTACCCCATCACACGTTCGACACCGGCCCGGTTGTACCAAGAACGGTCCATCAGCACGATTTCGCCGCCGGAAGGAAGGTGCTGGACGTATCGCTGGAAGTACCACTGGGTCTGTTCGATCTCAGTCGGCTTCTCCAGAGCCACCACGCGCGACCCACGCGGGTTCAGATGCTCCGTGAACCGCTTGATGGAGCCACCTTTTCCGGCGGCGTCACGGCCCTCGAAGATGAGAAGGATCTTCTGCCCGGTCTCCTTGACCCACAATTGGAGTTTCAGCAACTCGATCTGAAGGGCGCGCTTGGCCTTCTCGTACTCCTTGCGCTTGAGCTTCTCTTCGTACGGATAGCCGATCTTCCATACTTCCGACGTCGAGTGCTCCTTCTTGAGCCGATGCTGCAGCGAGGCGATCTCGTCCAGCTCGGCGGCGTAGTCCTCCGTGACGGAGACTCGCCTCTCCTGCTTTTTCAGGGCCTCGGCCACCGCCGGCGTGGCTTCCTCACCGCTCGCTCGGTCTCGGGTGCCCCGGACCGTGACCTGTTCGGCTGCGCGCCGACTCGCTTCGGAAACCTGCGGTTCAGTAGCGTGGCTCGTCGCTTCCGTGCCGGAAGACTTGGACGCCTTGCTTCGATGAGTGTTCGACATTGAACCTCTTTCCTTTCCCCAGTGCGGACACGCCCATTTTATGCGGTCCCGCGGCACAGACCGCGCACCGGAGGCCGAACCGACGCCGGGACCGACAGCTTCGGAGGTCCCTGAACACGCAAAACCCCTCGCCGCCCAGAGGACGACGAGGGGTTGAGGAGTACTCCGGAAGCTTTAGCGCTTGGAGAACTGCGAAGCCTTGCGGGCCTTCTTGAGACCTGCCTTCTTGCGCTCGATGACGCGGGCGTCACGAGTCAGGAAGCCGGCCTTCTTCAGGGCCGGACGGTTGTTCTCGAGGTCGATCTCGTTCAGTGCACGAGCAACGCCGAGACGCGTCGCACCGGCCTGGCCGGAGGGGCCACCACCGTGAACGCGGGCGATGACGTCGTAGGCACCCTCGAGCTCGAGGAGCTTGAACGGGTCGTTGACTTCCTGCTGGTGCAGCTTGTTCGGGAAGTAGACGTCCAGCGGGCGGCCGTTGACGGTCCACTGTCCCGATCCGGGGACGACGCGAACGCGGGCGACGGCCTGCTTGCGACGACCGACGGCAGCGCCCGAAACGGTCAGGGCCGGCCTTTCGGTCGGAGCGCTCTCGACGACGGGGGCGGAGGACTCTGAGGTGTAGCTGGTCGCCTCCACGCCCTCGGTGGTGATCTGGTCTTCAGTATCCTGAGCCACGATTTCTCCTTGTAGTTGTCTTCGTAGGCCCGATTACTGGGCGATCTGCTCGAACTCGTAGGTCTTGGGCTGCTGGGCAGCGTGCGGGTGCTCGGCACCGGCGTAGACCTTGAGCTTCTTGATTTGCTCGGCCGCGAGCTTGTTCTTGGGAAGCATGCCCTTGACGGCCTTCTCGACGGCCTTGACCGGGTTCTTTTCCAGCAACTCGGTGTAGGAGACGGAACGCAGGCCACCCGGGTAACCGGTGTGGCGGTAGGCGCGCTTCTTCTCGAGCTTGGCGCCCGTCAGGGCAACCTTCTCGGCATTGATGATGATGACGAAGTCACCGGTGTCCATGTTGGGAGCAAAGGTCGGCTTGTGCTTGCCGCGCAGCAGTGTTGCGGTCTGGCTGGCAAGGCGACCCAGGACAACGTCGGTGGCGTCGATGACATGCCACTGGCGATCGATGTCGCCGGGCTTCGGAGTGTACGTACGCACGTTATTTTGCCTTCGTGTCGGAATTACTTCATTGGCGCTAGTTGGGTGTCACGCCAGATCAGGTGCGCTCGAAGGGGTCTGGGTGAGGGCCAGACAACATCCGTTCCGTCCCGAAGTCTCGCCGTTGGGCTCATCCCTCTGCCCTGCAACTGGGCGGACAAGACACAACGCATGAACCGAGGTGGGACACGCACAACAGCTAGTAACTATACCGGAGTATCTGCGCTTAATCCACAGCCAGGAGCCACACCATGGCGATTTCGCCCACATCAGTCGCACGGAGACCACGCATCATGGTCGGTAGCTCAACGTTCCGGGCGCCGGGAACGAGTCATTCGGGCCCGCGGGCCCCACTCGTTCGGGTCGGCCGGATAGCTGATGGATTCGAGGACCAGGCCTTCCGGGGGCGCCAAGCGGACGCTGGAATCGCGGGCGGGCGTCTCGATCCTGGAATCGAGCCAGTCGAAGTCGCGCGCTCCCTGAGCCACGAGAACGCAAGACCCCACGATCGACCGGACCATGTTGTGGCAGAAGGCGTCGGCGCTGATTCTCGCCTCGATGAGCCCTTGGTCATTGCGCTCGAACCGCACCGAGTGCAGGTCCCGGATCGTCGTGGCTCCAGGACGGGGCTTGCAGAAGGACAGAAAATCGTGGAGACCGAGCAGGCGCTCCCCTGCCGCATTCAGCACATCGATCTCCAGCGGCTGACGGCACCAATACGACGTCGTCCTGTTCAGAGGGCTCTGTCTCTCCAGGCCATCCGCGATCCGATAGGTGTATGAGCGCGACAGCGCCGAAAAGCGGGCGTCGAAATCCGACGGCACAGCTCTGGCCGAACGAACGACGACGGCGCCCGACGCAGCTCCTCGCGCTCCCGGACGCAGCGGAGCCGCGACCGCGGACAGGACCCGACCCAGGGCACCGTTCATCTTGCGCACCAGGGCCTGCTCGGGCGTATCGGACTGGCCGTCGCCGCTCTTGGCCCGTCTCGCGGCCAGCCCCTCCCATACGAAGTCGGGCACGTCGAAATGCACGACCTGGTGATCTGCATGCACACCGGCGTCGGTGCGTCCCGCGACCGTGAATCTCACATCATGACGCAGGACCAGGCGGGCCGCTTCTTCCAAGGAGCCCTCGACCGTCACGAGCGAGGGCTGCTTGGCCCATCCCGAAAAGACCGAACCGTCGTAGGCAAGGTCCATACGAATACGACGGATCAATGGACCATTGTCGCCGGCGGCGTGCTGCGTCGCAGGTCGCTCGTCGGCGCCCAGGGGCGACCCGGCTCCAAGACTCCGGCCGGGCTCCGGAGCCTCGTTGAGGCGAGTGGCGGCTCGGATCTCGGGAGGCCCGCCGTCGTTCTCCGTAGGGGTCATCGTTCTTCCTTCATGCTGGGGTTTCACACCATCGAAGAAATGGCCCCGTCCACCACGGGTGGACGGGGCCATGAGGGCCGCGTGCAGTGCACGCGATAGCGGTCCCTACTCGGAGACCTTCTGGGCTGCGGCGCCGCCTGCCGGCGCGTAACCGGCGGCCACGGCGGACTCAGCGTTGTCGAACCAGATCTCGGCGCGGGTGCTGGTGTACCAGCGCGAACCGGGAACGTGGTACTTCATGGAATCGCGGTTGCCCTTGACCTCGAACCCTTCGGGGGCTTCTCCGGACTCGAGCGGAGCGTGGGCACCTGCAGGGAGGTCGGAATCGGCGGCCGGGGCGGCTGCCTCTTCGGCGACGGGCTCTGCGGCCGCAGTCTCAGCCGGAGCCTGAGCGGACTCAGCGGCGCCGGACTGGTTTGCGGTCGCGGCAGCGTTGGCCGCCTGCGTGGCTTCGTCCACAACGGACTTGGACGCAACGGGCTCCATGACGAGCTCGATGACGGCCATCGGAGCGTTGTCACCCTGGCGAGCACCGATCTTGGTGATCCGGGTGTAGCCACCGGGGCGATCCGCCATGGCCGGAGCAATGGTCGTGAACAGTTCGTGCACAACCGACTTGTCGGTCAGGGAACGCATCACACGACGGCGGGCGGCCAGATCCCCACGCTTGGCGAAGGTGATCAGACGCTCGGCCACGGGGCGAAGACGCTTGGCCTTGGTCACCGTGGTGGTGATGCGCTTGTGCTCGAAGAGCTGCTGGGACATGTTCGCCAGAATCAGGCGCTGGTGCGTGGGGCTGCCGCCGAGGCGCGGCCCCTTGGTGGGAGTAGGCATATCAGTTTCTCTCCATTGGTCATGGTTCCCGCGAACTCACCTCGCGGGGACCAAAGATTTGATGTTGGCTGTGGTCGGCTGGTCACCGCCCGAGGGGTCAGAAGGAGTCTTCCTCGTCGACTTCTTCGGCCTCGGCCGCGCGGGCCGCCAGGTCGAAGCCCGCGGGCGAATCCTTCAGGGACATCCCCAGCTCAGCCAGCTTGTCCTTGACCTCGTCGATGGACTTGGCACCGAAATTCCGGATGTCCATCAGATCTGCCTCGGAACGCGTCACGAGTTCACCCACGGTGTGGATGCCCTCACGCTTCAAGCAGTTGTACGAACGCACGGACATGTCGAGGTCCTCGATGGGCAGTGCCATGTCGGCGGCCATGGACTCGTCCGCGGGGGACGGTCCGACCTCGATGCCTTCGGCCTCGGTGTTCAGTTCACGAGCAAGACCGAACAGCTCGACCAGGGTGCTTCCTGCAGAGGCGACGGCATCGCGCGGGGCGATGGCTTCCTTGGTCTCGACGTCAAGCACGAGGCTGTCGAAGTCGGTGCGCTGCTCGACACGGGTCGCGGCCACACGGAAGGTGACCTTGAGGACCGGGGAGTAGATCGAGTCGACGGGGATCCTGCCGACCTCGGACTCACCGGTTCCGGCCTTGTTCTGCGATGCCGAAACGTAACCACGACCGCGCTCGATCGTGAGCTCCGCGTTGAAGCTGCCCTGAGCGTTCAGGGTTGCGAGGTGCAGCTCCGGGTTGTGGATCTCCACGCCGGCCGGAACCTCGATGTCTGCAGCGGTCAGCTCGCCCGGGCCCTGCTTGCGCAGGTAGGCGATGACCGGCTCGTCGTTCTCGGAGGAGACCGACAGCTGCTTGATGTTCAGGATGATCTCGGTGACATCTTCCTTGACACCGTCCACCGTCGAGAATTCGTGCAGCACGCCGTCAATGCGGATGCTGGTCACGGCGGCACCGGGGATCGAGGACAGGAGCGTGCGACGCAGGGAGTTGCCCAGCGTGTAGCCGAATCCGGGTTCGAGGGGCGAGATCGTGAAGCGCGAGCGGTTGTCCGCTACAACTTCTTCACTCAGGGTGGGGCGCTGTGCAATGAGCACTGATGTTTCCTTTCAGCGAGCATCCGCTATATGACGCAACACAGGTTGGGGAAAACAAGGGATAAGGGGCCGCGGTTGCGGCACCCGGATGCCTCATGACGAGAGCCATGAGACCCAGGCCTGCGTTTCCCAAACACGGGATACACCAGCCTGGCGGACGGCTGCGCCTGAATCAGACGCGGCGACGCTTCGGGGGGCGGCAACCGTTGTGCGCGCTCGGGGTCACATCGGAGATGGACCCGACCTCGAGGCCAGTGGCCTGGAGCGAACGGATAGCGGTTTCGCGGCCCGAGCCCGGACCCTTCACGAACACGTCAACCTTGCGGACGCCGTGCTCCTGAGCGCGCTTTGCAGCGGACTCGGCAGCCATCTGGGCGGCGTACGGGGTCGACTTGCGCGAACCCTTGAAGCCCATTTCACCGGCCGAGGACCAGGAAATCACGGCACCCGAGGGGTCGGTGATCGAAACGATGGTGTTGTTGAACGTGGACTTGATGTGCGCCTGACCGGCAACAATATTCTTCTTGTCCTTGCGGCGAGGCTTACGAGCGGCCGCAGCACGAGTCTTTGGGGGCATTAAAAACTTCTCCTACGCGAAAGTGTGATTACTTCTTCTTGCCGGCAACCGTGCGCTTCGGACCCTTGCGGGTACGCGCGTTGGTCTTGGTGCGCTGTCCGTGCACGGGAAGGCCGCGGCGGTGGCGGAGTCCCTGGTAGCTGCCGATCTCGACCTTGCGCCGAATGTCGGCGGCTACCTCGCGGCGGAGGTCGCCCTCGACCTTGAGGTTTTCCTCGATGTAGTCACGCAGCTGAACGAGCTGGGCGTCGGAGAGGTCCTTGACGCGGATATCCGGGCTGACGCCGGTGCTGGTCAGGGCCTCGAGTGCGCGGGTCCTACCCACGCCGTAAATGTACGTGAGAGCAATTTCCACGCGCTTTTCGCGGGGAAGATCCACTCCTGCGAGACGAGCCATAGTGGCGGTTCTCCTTGTAGTTGATCCAGAGGTTTACAGCATCACTGCCCGGGTTTCCCCGGTCTCCGGCCTCTGTATCCGGAGGTATCCCACTGATGGGGAGCGGTGCCTTTTCCTGGGTGCCGGCGGTGACCGGCTGCGTCGAAAGCTATTAGCCCTGACGCTGCTTGTGGCGCGGGTTACTGCAGATAACCATGACCACGCCGTGGCGGCGGATCACTTTGCAGCTATCGCAGATGGGCTTCACGCTCGGCTGAACCTTCATCGCTTTCCTTTGCGTTGTTGCAACTTGTAGTTGTTACGGGATTCCACGCGTCGTCGAATCCCGTCCACGCAGACAGGCACCACCCTTGAGGGGCGGTGCCCTTCACACTCCGCTCGAGGCGGGCATGAGATCTACTTGTAGCGGTAGACGATGCGACCACGCGAGAGATCGTACGGAGAGAGTTCAACAACAACACGGTCCTCGGGAAGGATCCTGATGTAGTGCTGACGCATCTTTCCGGAGATGTGTGCGAGAACCTTGTGGCCGTTGTCCAGCTCAACGCGGAACATCGCGTTGGGCAGAGCCTCCAGCACAGAGCCCTCTATCTCGATTACGCCGTCTTTCTTGGCCATATCCTCCGCTAACGTCGGTGCCCCACGCAGTGGGCGAGGAGCAATTGAATGATTCTTTCTGCCGCCTCGGCGCGCAGTGCGCGCACACGGCAGACACAACCAACACACAAGTGTACGCCATACCTGGCGGTATGTTAACTCCGAGCTACCCCGCGAAGGGCTGTGACGTTCCTCGCCAGACGGCGAGTCCGTCAGCTCGCGGCAGCGAGCTGCCCGCAGGCACCATCGATGTCCGAACCACGGGTGTCACGAACGGTGGTCGGGATGCCGTGGGCGCGAAGACGCTCGACGAAGTTCTGTTCGACGCCGGGGCGCGACGCCGTCCACTTGGATCCGGGCGTCGGGTTGAGTGGGATCGGGTTGACGTGGACCCACCCACGGCCGCGCCGGGCGAGTTTCTTTCCGAGCAGGTCCGCTCTCCAGCCCTGATCGTTGATGTCTCTGATCAGTGCGTACTCGATCGAGACCCGACGCCCGGTCTTGCGGTAGTAGTCATAGGCCGAGTCCAGCGCCTCATCGACCTTCCACCGGTTGTTGATGGGAATGAGCTCGTCACGCAACTCGTCATCCGGAGCATGGAGGGACAATGCGAGGGTCACGGGGATGTTCTCCTGGGTGAACTTGTACATCCCGGGGACGAGACCAACCGTGGACATTGTGATGTTCCGAGCCGAAATCCCCATTCCCTCGGGGGACGGGTCGATCAATCGATGCACTGCGCCCAGAGAGGACTTGTAGTTCGCCAGGGCCTCCCCCATGCCCATGAACACGATGTTGGAGATGCGCAGCGGTTTGGTTTCCTCCGGACCGTCCTCGGCACCGTCCAGTCCGCTCATCTTCTTGACCATGCGAGCCCCCGCAACCACCTGCTCGACGATTTCGGCGGTCGAAAGGTTGCGCGTCAGGCCGGCCTGACCGGTCGCACAGAAGGGACAGTTCATGCCGCACCCCGCCTGGGAGGAGATGCACATCGTCACCCTGTTCGAATAGCGCATGATCACGGACTCGACCAGGGCGCCGTCGAAGAGGCGGTGCACCATCTTGAGGGTGTCCCCGCCGTCGGCCTCGAGAGTGTTGACGGTCGTGAGCAGGTTGGGCATCGCATCCGCGACAATCTGCTCCCGCGAGCTCGCCGGGAGATCCGTCATTTCCTGAGGATCGTCCACCAGACGCTCGAAGTAGTGTTTGGAGAGCTGGGAGGCACGGAACGGCTGGTGGCCCAGTTCCTTGAGGAACTCCTTGCGCCCGGCGAGATCCATGTCGGCGATATGGCGCGGCGGCTTGCTCCGACGGGGTGCCTTGAGCAGGATCTTTCCCGGTTCGGGTTTGGCGGTGATCTCTACCGGGGTAGAAGTCTCGGATGACACGAAGGTGCCCCTTTTCCTGTGTGCGGTGTGTGATGCGATGATCAGTCGGGAATCGGGGCCACGGTGACCCCCAGCGCGGCCAGCTCATTCGCGCCGCCGTCTTCTGCGGTGAGGACCCAGATGCCGTCCCTGTGGAAGGCGACCGAGTGTTCCCATTGGCTGGCATGCGAGCCGTCAACGGTTTTGACCGTCCAGTCGTCGTCGAGGACCTCGGTCTGCGTCGATCCTGTCACAAGCATAGGTTCGATGGCCAGAGCCATTCCAGGCTTGATCCTGGGACCTGAATCACGAGTCCGGTAATTGGGAACGTCCGGCGCCATGTGCATTTCGGTTCCGATGCCGTGGCCCACGTACTCTTCGACGATTCCGTAGGTTCCACCGGCTTCCTTGCGAACGAAGGACTCGATGGCCGCTCCGATCTCTCCGACGCGCTGGGCTGTGGCCGCGGCCGCGATTCCCCGCCACATGGCTGCCCGCGTCATCTCGGACAGCTCTGCGTCCTGGCGGCTTGTCTCGCCGACGAGGACCGTACGCGCGGAGTCACCGTGCCATCCATCGACGATCGCTCCCCCGTCGATGGAGACAATGTCACCGTCCTCGAGCGGCCGATCGTTGGGGATGCCGTGCACCACGACGTCGTTCGGCGAGGCGCAGATGGTCGCCGGGAAGCCGTAGTACCCCAGAAAATTGGAGGTCGCGCCGTTCCGGTCCAGAACGTCGCGGAAGGTGCGATCCAGTTCAGCGGTCGTGACGCCGGGGGCCGTGGCCTCCACGGCGGCGTCGAGGGCCTGGGAGGTGACGACGCCGGCGCGCACCATCGCGCGCAATTCTTGGTTGGTCTTGTACTGGATTTTTCGTCGACCGAACATGGGTGCGGCTTTCCGGGAGTAGGGATGGTTTGGCTGTGACCGCCAGGTTGAGCTCGACAGCGCAACGGACGGCCAGAAAGACGTGCGGGCCCCTGACCAGGAGGGTCAGGGGCCCGCAGCCGGCACTTCGTGAGCGCGCAGTCGAAACTACCGGACTGCGGCCAGCAGTCGGTCGGTCACGTCATCGATGCTTCCGAGGCCGTCCACCCGGGTCACGATGCCCCGGGCTTCGTACAGTCCCACAATGGGTTCCGTTTCCTCGGCGTAGACGTCCAGGCGGTGCCGGATGACTTCTTCCGTGTCGTCGCTGCGACCCTGCTGTTCCGCACGTCCGAGCAGACGCTGGACGAGCTCCTCGGTGTCGGCCGTCAGGAGGAGCACCCCGTCGATCTTCTGGCCGAGGTCCTCGAGGATCGAATCGAGCTCCTCGACCTGCGCGGTGTTTCGGGGGTATCCGTCCAGCAGGAAACCCTGTTGGGCGTCCTCCTGACCGAGACGGTCACGCACCATACGGTTGGTGACCGAGTCCGGAACCAGGTTGCCGGCGTCCATGTACTGCTTGGCCTCGCGGCCCAGGGCAGTCTCTTCCTTGATATTGGCCCGGAAGATGTCCCCGGTGGAGATGGCCGGGACGGACAACTCCTCCGAGATCCTGGCGGCCTGGGTTCCCTTGCCGGCGCCTGGCGGCCCGACGATGAGCAGACGATTCATCGCAGAAGTCCTTCATAGTGTCGTTGTTGCAACTGGGCATCGATCTGCTTGATGGTGTCCAGACCGACGCCGACCACGATCAGCAACGAAGTGCCGCCGAACGGGAAGTTCTGGTTCGCGTTGAACATCACCAATGCGATCAGCGGGATGAGCGCAACGATCCCGAGGTACAGGGAGCCCGGAAGCGTGATGCGATTCAGAACATAACCAAGGTACCGTTCGGTCGGCCTGCCCGCACGGATGCCGGGAATGAAGCCGCCGTACTTCTTCATGTTGTCCGAGACTTCCTGCGGGTTGAACGTGATGGACACGTAGAAGTACGCGAATCCGACGATCAGCAGGAAGTACAGGATCATGTAGAGCGGATGGTCGCCCTTGACGAGGTTCGAGTTGATCCAGTTGACCCATTCGGGTGGCGGCGTACCGTCCTTGGGGGTCGCGAACTGGCCGACGAGCCCAGGCAACATGAGCAGCGACGATGAGAAGATCACGGGGATCACGCCGGCCATGTTGACCTTGAGCGGAATGTACGTGGTCGTACCGCCGATCGTCCTGCGGCCGACCATGCGCTTCGCGTACTGCACCGGGATTCGGCGCTGGGACTGCTCCACGTAGACGACGGCAATGATCACCAGCAAGCCGATTCCGAGGATGGCGGCGAAGACTCCCCAGCCCTGGGTCTTGAAGATCTGTCCGAGGGCCGACGGGAAGGATGCTGCGATCGAGGTGAAAATCAGCAAGGACATGCCGTTGCCGACGCCCTTCTCGGTGATCTGCTCACCGAGCCACATGATGAGGCCCGTTCCGGCGGTCAGGGTCACGATGATCACGAGGATCATGATGATCGAGTCGTCGGGAATGACCGGCAGAGGGCAGTTCCCCAGCAGCGCGCCGGAGCGAGCCAAGGAGATGATCGTCGTCGCGTTGAGCAGAGCGAGCCCCATGGTCAGATAGCGCGTGTACTGGGTCAGTTTCTGCTGCCCTTGGCCGCCCTCTTCGTGGAGCTCCTGGAATCTGGGGATGACCACGCGCAGGAGCTGCACGATGATCGACGCCGTGATGTAGGGCATCACACCCAGGGCGAAGATCGACAGCTGGAGGAGTGCGCCACCGCTGAAGAGATTCACCATGTCGTAGATGCCGCCGGTGGTGCCTCCCATGGCGATGCACTGTTGCACGTTCCCGTAGTCAACGCCCGGCGCTGGCACGAAAGTACCGGCGCGGTAAATCACAATGACCGCGAGCGTGAACAGCAGCTTGCGTCGTAGGTCGGGGGTTTTGAACGCCCGTCCGAAAGCGCCGAGCACTTGGCCTCCTGTAAGAATTCGTTCATTGGGACTGGTGTCGATGCTCCAGGTGGAGCAGACATCAGTCCCCTATGTCCCCCGTAAGTCTAACGGCAATGCGTCGCAGGGGGTCGATTGCGTCTGTCACCCCGTTGAACCACGTTCGGGTGCAGACAAGGCGAGGCCCCTCCCCGGGGCGTCCGGGGAGGGACCTCGCCTCTACATACTGGCTTCGAGCATCAGCTCGATCGCAGTTCTACTTGCCTGTCGCGGTGGCGGTGCCACCGGCGGCCTGGATCTTCTCCGCAGCGGAAGCGGAGAACTTGTCGGCGGTGACGTTGACCTTGACGGTCAGTTCGCCCTCGCCCAGAACCTTGACGGGCTGGTTCTTGCGAACCGCGCCCTTCTCCACGAGGGACTCGACGGTGATGTCGCCGCCCTCGGGGTAGAGCTCCGCGATGCGAGCCAGGTTCACGACCTGGTACTCGACACGGAACGGGTTCTTGAAGCCGCGCAGCTTCGGAAGGCGCATGTGCAGCGGAAGCTGCCCGCCCTCGAAACCTGCCGGGACCTGGTAACGAGCCTTGGTGCCCTTGGTACCACGACCAGCGGTCTTGCCCTTGGATGCTTCACCGCGACCCACACGGGTCTTGGCCTTGTGCGATCCCTGGGCCGGACGCAGATCATGGAGCTTGATGGCCTGGCGCTCTTCGTTGGTATCTGCCATGTTTACTTGACCTCCTCAACCTTCACGAGGTGAGCGACGGTGTTGACCATACCGCAGGTCACCGGGTCGGCGGTGCGGACAACCTTGTTGCCCGGACGCTTGAGCCCCAGTGAGCGCAGAGTATCGCGCATGTTCTGCTTCTGGCCGACATAGGACTTCATCTGCGTGATCTCCAGCTGGGAATCGCTGGGCTGAATACGCTTACCGGACATTACGCACCTGCCTTCTCATCGCGCCGAAGGTAGCTGGGGATGACCTCGTCGTTGGGCAGGCCACGGCGGGCCGCAACAGCAGCGGGTTCTTCCAGCTGACGCAGGGCCTCGATGGCCGCGTGCACGATGTTGATCTGGTTCGCGGAACCGAGGGACTTGGACAGCACATCGTGGATGCCGGCGCACTCGAGTACCGCACGCACCGGACCACCGGCGATAACACCGGTACCAGCGGTTGCGGGACGGAGCATGACGACGCCGGCCGCCGCCTCACCCTGCACGCGGTGCGGGATGGTGCGGTCCTCGACGCGGGGAACGCGGAAGAAGTTCTTCTTCGCTTCCTCGACGCCCTTGGCGATGGCCGAGGGAACTTCCTTGGCCTTGCCGTAGCCGACGCCCACCAGGCCGCTGCCGTCGCCGACGACGACGAGAGCGGTGAAGCTGAAGCGACGGCCGCCCTTGACGACCTTCGACACGCGGTTGATGGTCACCACGCGCTCGATGTACTTGTCCTTCTCCTCATCGCGGCCACCGCGTCCACCGCGGCCACCCCGATCATTGCGGTCATTGCGACCACGGCCGCCGCGCTCACCGCGGTTGCCGCCGCGACGGTCGTCGCGCTTCGAGGAGTTGTCATTCTCGGAGTTCTCGGTTGCAGCGTTGTTCTCTGCCACCTGATTTTCCTTTTCGTTTGCGGTCTGCTCGCTCACAGTGCCAGCCCACCTTCCCGGGCGCCTTCAGCAACAGCGGCCACACGGCCGTGGTACTTGTTGCCGCCACGATCGAATACGACGGACTCGATACCGGCTGCCTTGGCACGCTCGGCGATCAGTTCGCCCACGCGCTTGGCCTTTGCGGTCTTGTCCATATCGGTTGCGGAGCGCAGTTCGGCTTCCAGAGTGGAGGCCGAAGCCAGCGTGTTGCCCTGGGTATCGTCGATGACCTGCACGAACATGTGCTTGGTCGACCGGAACACCGAGAGACGGGGACGCGCGGCGCTGCCCGAGACGTGCTTGCGAACGCGCACGTGGCGACGCTTGCGAGCGGCGAACTTCGTCTTGTTAGCCATGTTTACTTACCAGCCTTTCCGACCTTGCGGCGGATCTGCTCGCCCTCGTAGCGAACACCCTTGCCCTTGTAGGGGTCGGGCGCGCGGAGGCTACGGATGTTGGAGGCCACCTGGCCGACCTGCTGCTTGTGGATACCGGAAACGGTGAGCTTGTTGTTGCCCTCCACGGTGAAGGTGATTCCTTCCGGAGCCTTCACGAAGACGGGGTGGCTGTAGCCCAGAGCGAATTCCAGGTCGGTGCCTTTGGCCAGCACGCGGTAACCGGTGCCGACGATCTCGAGCTTCTTGGTGTAGCCCTCGGAGACGCCGACGATCATGTTGTTGATCAGCGTCCGGCTCAGGCCGTGCAGCGAACGGGATTCGCGCTCGTCGTCGGGACGGTTGACAGTGAGGGTGTCTCCATCGAGGGAGACGGTGATCGGCGAGGCGATCTCCTGGGAGAGTTCTCCCTTGGGACCCTTGACGCTCACGAGGGAGCCGTCGATCTTGACCTCAACACCAGCCGGCACCGAGATGGGGAGACGTCCAATACGTGACATTATTCTCTTCCTTTCTCTTGTGACCGACTACCAGACGTACGCCAGGACTTCGCCGCCCACGCCCTTCTTGGAGGCCTGCTTGTTGGTCAGCAGCCCCGAAGAGGTGGACAGGATGGCGATGCCGAGTCCACCGAAAACCTGGGGCAGGTTGGTGGACTTTGCGTAGACGCGCAGGCCCGGCTTGGAAATGCGACGAACTCCGACGATGGAGGACTCGCGGCTGGGACCGAACTTGAGTTCGAGGGCCAGGGTCTTGCCGACCCGGGCCTCTTCCTCGTGCCAGTCCTTGATGTAGCCCTCGGCCTTGAGGATGTCAGCGATCCGGGCCTTGAGCTTGGAGTACGGCATGGACACGGAATCGTGGTGTGCCGAGTTTGCGTTGCGCAGACGCGTCAGCATGTCTGCGACAGGATCTGTCATGGTCATGTGGGCACTTGCCCTTCCCCGTTACGGTTTCCGCTCTCCGGAGTTCCGGAGGCGGACCTGAAACGTAGCAGTTAGTTGGTCTTGAACGGGAAGCCGAGCTGGCGGAGCAGCGCGCGACCCTCGTCGTCTGTCTTGGCGGTGGTGACCACGGTGATGTCCATACCGCGCACGCGATCGATCGAATCCTGATCGATTTCGTGGAACATGGACTGCTCGGTCAGACCGAAGGTGTAGTTGCCGTTGCCGTCGAACTGGCGGTCCGAGAGGCCGCGGAAGTCGCGGATTCGCGGGAGGGCCAGGGAGATCAGACGGTCGAGGAACTCCCACATACGGTCGCCGCGAAGAGTCGCGTGGCAGCCGATGGGCTGGCCTTCGCGCAGCTTGAACTGGGCGATCGACTTCTTGGCGCGGGTCACCTGCGGCTTCTGACCCGTAATCAGGGTCAGGTCCTGGACGGCCGAATCGATGAGCTTGGAGTCGCGTGCTGCTTCTCCGACACCCATGTTGACGACGACCTTGACGAGTTTCGGCGACTGCATGGGGTTGCCGTAGTTGAACTGCTCCTGCAGTGCGGGGACAACCTCGTCCTTGAACTTGGTCTTGAGGCTTGGGGTGATCTTGGTTTCGGTCATTAGAGGTCCTTACCCGAGCTCTTGGACACGCGCACGCGAACGGTGCGATTGCGTCCGTCACGCTCTACGGTCTCTTCGCGGTAGCCAACGCGGCTGGGCTTCTTGGTCTCGGGGTCGACGATCGCGACGTTCGAAACGTGGATCGCGGCCTCGACCTTCTGAATGCCGCCACCTTCACCGGTGTTGGGGTTGGCCTTGGTGTGCTTGGTGACAACCTTGACGCCCTCGACGAGCACGCGGTTGGTTGCGGGGAACACCTTCAGGACCTTGCCCTGCTTGCCCTTCTCGGAACCAGAAATGACCTGCACGAGGTCACCGCTCTTGATCTTGGCCATAAGTTAGAGCACCTCCGGAGCAAGCGAAATGATCTTCATGAACCGCTTCTCGCGCAGCTCGCGCCCGATCGGCCCGAAGATACGGGTACCGCGGGGGTCGCCGTCGGTGTTCTTGAGGATCACCGCCGAGTTCTCATCGAACTTGATGTAGGAACCGTCTGAACGACGGGTCTCCTTCTTGGTACGAACGATGACTGCCTTGACGACGTCACCCTTCTTGACGTTTCCGCCAGGAATTGCGTCCTTGACGGTGGCGACGATGATGTCACCAATACCTGCATAGCGACGGCCTGATCCACCGAGAATACGGATAGCAAGGATTTCCTTGGCTCCCGTGTTGTCGGCGACCTTGAGCCGTGACTCTTGCTGAATCACTGAGTACTCCTGTCGTCTCGCTGGTTCTCACGACGCCGCCGGTTGCCCGACTGACGCGACGTGGGCCTTGCGGAACACTGTGTTCGGGATGGTTGACGCACCGGTCTGCCGTATCTCGAGGAACGGAAGTTGGCGGTTGCGCCTGGGGCCGTCCATGCCAGGAACATCTGGTCCCGCTTCGATGGCGGGCGAATGCGCCCGTTGACAGCGGCATTATGCACTGGCACGAAAAACCCGTGGTTGAGCGTAGGCCGAGTGGGCCCACACAAGTATTCAAGGCTATCACAAGCGAACTCCACCCGGACAGGGCCAGACGAGCCGAGACGCCGGGAAGGACTTGACGTTCGTCACCCCTGCCTCATTCGAAACGATGACCGGGGCCGAGGCGGAACAGCACGAACCGCCTCGGCCCCGATTCTCAGGACGCCCAGAGGGATGCGTCGGGTGCGCTCAGCGCGTCACCCGATCAGTGGGCCTTCTTGCGTCGGAGCGCCACCACCGCAACACCGGTGGCCAGTGCCGCGGCACCCAATCCGGCAACCCACATCAGCTTCCCGGCACCGGTGTGGGCCAGGCTGGACTGCGCGGCAGGCGCGGAGTTGTTCGAAGGGGTCGAGGTTTGGGAAGCCGTTCCCGACCCGTTCGTCCCGCTCTGGCTCTGGGAGCCGGAGGTGCCCGACGCCCCGCCGTTGTTGTTCATGGTGTTGCCGCTTGCGGCGGCACCGGCGTTACCGTGATCGCCAGAATTCTCGGGAGCGTTGTTCTCCGAAGCCTTCTGGCCGTCATCGCCGGCGCTTGCAGGATCTCCCGTGGCGGCGGACGATCCGCCTTCCTTCGTGCTGGCACCATCTCCGGTCTCACCGGGGGCCGCCCCGGTGGACTTCGTGGTGGAGCCCTGCTGACCCTGGGTCTGCCCCTGGCCACCGGCCTGGGGACCCTGCTGCCCGGCGCCCTGCTGCCCAGCGCCCGGCTGGCCCTGGGCCTGGCCACCGGCCTCGGAAGCCCTCTTCCCGGGGTCCTGCTCGGTGTTTCCTGCGCCAGAACCCTTCGAATCTCCGTCGGTCGAGGACGCCGGAGCCGGCATCGGCTCCTGCTTGACCGGCTCACTCGGGCTCGGAGCCGGCATCGGCTCCTGCTTGACCGGCTCACTCGGGCTCGGGTTCGAAGTCGGCTCCGGCTTCACCGGGTCGGCAGGAGCAGCCATTTCACCGACCTTCGAATCGACCAGTGTTCCGTATCCCTGGAAGTCCCTGTTCGTTGGGGTCACGTGCATCGTTTCCGGTGCGCCACAGGTCGGCTGGGCGATGGTGATATCGAGGTTCGCGCCACGGGACGTATCACCCTCCTTGATGGAGCCCGAGAGGAAGGAGAGCGTGTGCGAGGTTCCCGGGCCCCAGGAAGCGTCCTTGACGGTGGAGTTGTCGGCGGTCGGGTAAGGCAGCTCGATAGACCAATTGCCTTCGGCGTCTGCCTCGACGGTGCCAATCACTGCATCGCCGTTGATGGAGACCTTGCCGCGGTCGTACTTGACGGCGATCGTGGACCCTTCAGCCCCCTTCGGGTATTTCCACCCCGTCCCCGACACCTTGATGGCCTGACCCTCGGAGACCACGGTGGCGCCCGTGACCTTGGCCTCTGCGTCCTGCCTCGACTCGACCGTCTTGACGTTCGCTTCGGAGCCCGTCACAGGCTTCGTCTGGCCCTTGACGGTTCCAGTCGGCGACGCGGTCAATTTGACGAGAGTGTCAGCGTTGATCGGGGTCGGCTCGGCGGGCTGCCAGTCGGCGGGTGCACCCTCAGGGGCTTTGTTCTGCACGCCCTTGACGGACGTCGACGCGGTGGTGAATTTTCCGGTGCGGTAATCGATCGTGAAGGGAACCTCCGCGTTCTTGTATGCCCCGCCCTTGTCCACGGCGAACACGCCCTTGGGTGTCACAACAACATCGTTGACGCCGAAGGGAGCATCCGAGGAATTCTTGGCGACGGAGGCCGCAACCGTGTGGGTACGGCCGTCGATCACGTAGACGCCCTTGTCCGGAGACTTGCCATCGAAATCGGTGAGGTACACGACGTCGTTGTCCTCATCCGCATCCAGAGACAGTGCCCTTCCACCAAGATCGATCCACGCCTTGAACTCGCCGGTGGTCTTGTCATAGACGCCCACACCGGAGTTCTTCCCCTTGTCGCCCTGGGACGAAACGTATATTTCATTGAGGGAGTGATCCACCACGACGTCGGATGCGTAGAGATTGGCCCCCGGGTCCTGCTTGTGGAGCTTGACCACCTGAAGCGGCTGCGAGAGATCTTTCAGGTCATAGATCTTGACCTCATCCCTCATACGCACCGGGAAGTAGGCCCTCCCTTCCGACTCGTCCACCCACATATTCATCACGGCGGTGGTCTTGTCCTCAACATCGGCCACGGTGATCTTCTGCAGGAATGCGTAAGTCTTCGTGTCGAAGACCAGCACGGAACCACGAACGCCCACGAATGCCTTGCCGTCGGCAACACGAACTTCGCGCGGATGGGCGAAGTCGATCTTCGCACGCTCGTCCTGCGAGAGCTTGGAGGTGGAGAAGACCTCCTTCAGGGTGGCCTGGTCGTATACCGTGACCTCATTCGCGACGGTATTGGTCACCCATACGGTGTTGTTCACATCGTCAACATCGATCCCGAAGGCTCCCTTGAGTTGGACGCCGGCGGGCTCGGTCGCGTGCTTCGGAACGTAGGGCACGGTGTCCAGAGCAACGGTCTTCTCGACCTTCATGGTCTGCGGATCAATCTTGGCGAGAGTGGCCGTGGTGCTTGCTCCGCCAAGGACGGTACCGGTTGCCCAGAGCGCGTCGTTCTTTTTCGAATACGCCAGCTGGTACTGCCCTGGCAGACCTTGGGTCTGCTCGGCACGGACGTCAAAACTGCGGTATTCGCACGTTGCCGAAGCAGAACCGTGAGCCGGAGCCGCCGGAGACATTGCCCCGTCGGCCTGAGCCGCGGTCAACGTTCCTGCGAAAGTCAGGGCCGTTGCCGCGGAGACAGTCGCCCATACCTTGAAGCCCCGAGGGCGGAAGTTGTTGTAGGAAAACATAGTGATCCTCATAGTTTTCTGAATGCGAATGGTGCCCAGAGGCCGTAACGGTGTCCGGTCGCGACCCGCACTCGCGCGGTCGAACCAGACCGTGATAACGCCGACCCTTGGTACATGCTTAAGGTAGCCTACTCTCGCATTTAAGGTAACCTTAATATCGGTTACAAAGTACTTTCCGCGGGGACGACCATGGGTGCACCAGTCACCGGATCGGCCACCACCAAGGCCTCGAGGTCGAACACCCGGGCGATCAGGTCAGCGTCCACGATCTCGTGGGGGCTGCCATGGGAGATGATCCGCCCGTCCCGCATCATCACGACCCGCGTGGCATATCTGAACGCGAGGTTGAGGTCGTGGAGAACCATGACGATCGTGCGGCCGGCCCCGTGGAGCCGGCGAGTCAGATTGAGCACCTCGATCTGATGAGTGATGTCCAGATACGTGGTGGGTTCGTCGAGGAGGATCAGGGGCGTGTCCTGAGCCAGAGTCATCGCGATCCAGACCCTCTGGCGTTGGCCGCCGGAGAGCTCCTCCATCGACCGTTCCCTGAGCGGTAGTACATTCGCCGCGGTCATCGCGTCGACACACGCGCGTTCGTCGTCGTCGGTCCACGCGCGCAATAGAGACTGATGCGGGTAGCGCCCGCGAGCGACGACGTCGGCGACGCTCACCCCCGAGGGAGCCTCCGGAATCTGCGGCAACATGGCCAGAACCCGGGCGATGTCCTTGGTGCGGCTCTTTTCCATGGCGACGTCGTCCAGGAAGATCTTCCCCGCCGATGGGGTCAGCACCCGTGACAACGATTTGAGCAGGGTCGACTTCCCACAAGCGTTCGGCCCCAGGATCACCGTCAGCTCGCCGTCGGGAACCTGGAAGTCGAGTTTCGAGAGCACGGCGTCGTGGCCGTAGCCCACGGTCATCCCCTCTGCGCGCAATCTGCTCGCCCGTGCGTTCATGCTGCTCACGCTCGTCTCCGTTCCACGATGATCAGATACACCAGATACAGCCCGCCCAGAGCGCCGGTTACCACGCCCGCATTGAGCGAAACGGGCAGAAGGTGCTGGCCCGCGACATCCGAGCAAAGAACGATGACCGCGCCCATCAGTGCCGCGGTCGTGAGTCCCGCGCCACGCGACGCGGTGAGGCTCCTGCCGATGTGCGGGGCTGCCAGGGCCACAAACGCCAGCGGACCGGTTATCGCCGTGGCCAGACCGACCAGGAGAACTCCCACGAACATGCCCGTGACTCGCCACGCGTTGACTCGCACTCCCCTTCCGACGGCGAGCTGGTCCCCGAACCGGAGCATCGCCAGCGGACCGGAAGCCTTCATCAGGACCGGCGACAGGATCAGGAGCCCGGCCGCGATCAAGAGCGTCTTGCTCCAATTCATGGTGTTCAGGGACCCGGCGAGCCAGGAGGCCGCCGTCTGCGCCTGCGTCAACGACGCCCGAACCACCAGGAGTGAGTTGATTGCCCCCAAGGTCGCACCGGTGCCTATTCCGATCAGAACGAGGCGGTATCCTCGCAGACCGGTGTGCCGGGTCAACAGGTAGATGATGAGGCCCGTGCCGAATCCGCCGAGGATCGCTCCTGCCGCGACGCCGAACGGGCCGGCGTCGAATACGAGAATCTGCAGCAACGCCCCCGTGGCCGCGCCATGAGTGAAGCCGATGACATCGGGGCTGCCCAGGGGGTTCCCGGACAGAATCTGGAACGTCGCACCGGAAAGACCCAGCGCGGCACCCACCGCGATCGCCGCGGCCACCCGGGGCAGCCGGACTTGGTTCACGAAGTAGACGTCGAGACGGTCTCCCCTGCCCATGAGCGCCTCGTAGACGCCGGAGGGGCCAAGGTTTCGTTCGCCCTGTGTCATGGCCCAGCCCGCGACCGCCGCCAGAAGCAGAGCCAGAACAAGGTGCACGACCAGCTGGCGGACCGGGAAGTCCGCGTGGATGACCCGCCTGATCGAGACAACGAATCGGCCCGACATGTCCTTGCGGAACAGCCCTCTGCCGCCGCCAGAGCGGTTCCTTGCGGCTCTCACAGCGACCTCACCTGCCGACCGGACATCATCGCCATGAACAGCGGCCCCCCGGCCAGGGTCGCGATGATTCCCACCTGCGTTTCCTCAGGGGCGATGACGACTCGGGCCAGAACATCAGCGGCCAGCAACCACGCGGGGCCCAGGAGCAGGGACCCAGCATTGACCCAGCGGACGTCATTTCCCACCGCCCGGCGGACCACGAACGGGACGGCAAGTCCCACAAAGGCCACCGGCCCCATCGCCGCGGTGGCCGCACCCGTCAGCAGAGCCACGGAGACAAGAGTGATCGTCTGAGTCCTGGCGAGCCGCACGCCGAGGGCGACACCGGACTCCTCCCCGAGAGCCAACGCATTGATCGAAGGGGCAACGGCCACGGCCAAGACCAAACCCACCGCGACCATGGGGCCGATCGACTCCACGACCGTGACATCCCGCCCTTCGAGGGAGCCGGCAACCCAGAGCCGGAACTCATCGAAGGCGTCCCGGTTGGACAGGACCAACGCCTGGTTGGCCGCGGCCAGGGCCGCGGAGAGAGCGACACCCGCGAGCGCCAGCCGGACGATTGACCCCGTTTCCCCACGACCCAGGACGAAGACCCCGGCGCCGGCCACGGCCGCTCCTCCGAGCGCCGCCAACATGTAGACGTGGATGTTCTGCGGGCCGAAGAGCACCACGGAGAGCACGACGGCGACGGAGGCACCCGCGTTGACGCCCATCAGCCCTGGTTCCGCCAGAGGGTTGCGCGTCAGCGACTGCATGAGGGATCCGGCGACTCCGAGCGCCGCACCGCAGAGCAGGCCCAGAAGGGTGCGGGGTATCCGTTGTTCCATCACGATGGTTCGAGCCGTTGCCGAGCCCGCGCCGCGGAAGACCTCGACGACGTCGGAACCTGCCAGCCCGTTGGAACCGAAGCGCAGAGACGCCAGAACGGCCGCCGCGGCACAGGCGGCGAACAGTCCGCACCACGCGACTCGGGCCGGCGACCGCCTCCGCACGACCGACGCCGTCATGGGCTCGATCTCGACGGCGGCGCGATGGGAGGGGTGATCACCTCGCATCACCGCCTAGGATTCCTGAGAACCTGAGCGCCGGCGCCTGACATACCAGACGGTCGCGGCGGTCAAGGCCATGACGACGAACGCGATGGTGCCGACCCAGGGGAATCCGGCGGAGTCCTTCGCGCTTTCGGCCGAAGCGTTCTCGGCATGGTCCCCGGAGTTCTTGGCCTTGGCCCCTGGACTCGCGGTGGCCTTGCGCTTCTTCGTGCCCTTGGAGCCGTCGTTCTTTCCGCTCTCCGCATCCTTGTGCTCCGCGGCTTGGTCTTCCGAGCCGGACTCCTCTCCCGCACCCGAGGAACCTGCCATCAGCCGGTCGTATTCCTCCTTGGAAATCGGGTTGCCGTCGGCGTCGACGTACTCGACCGCGTCGTCGCCCTGGCTGCTCTCGCCGGATCCCCCAGCTTGTCCTCCGGGCTGTCCGCCATTCGACTGCTGGCCGTTCCCGGCCGTTCCTCCGCCGTTGCCTCGATTCGCCGAGGCTTCACCGGAGCCGGAATCCTGTCGCGTCCCTCCGGAGAGGATGTCCTCGGACGTGACGTTGTACCGCTGGCCGCCCGAGGAGTTCTGGTTGACGCCCGCGGTGGTGAACTCGGGACTGATGTTGGTGAAGCCCTGGCTTCCCTTGCCCGGGATGACCTCCGTGGCCAGGAAGCGGAGGGTGTGCTTGCCGTCCTTCAGATCCTTGGGCAGGACGAACGAACCCTCCGCGTGTCCGTTCCCATCCGATTTCTGCTGGTGCACCACGCAGGCACCCTGAGCAGCGTCCTTGGGGCATGCGTCTCCGTTGTCGATCTTGATGTAGACCTGCTCGTTCCGAGGGAAGCCACTCAGGGTGAAATGAAGAGTGTCGCCTGCCCTGAGGTTGCCCGGCGAAACGGACGAGGAAGTTCCGTGCGTGCTTCCCTTGGCGCCGCCCGGTGGGAGCGCGGAGACGCCACTGAATCCCACCAGAAGCGCCACCACCGCGGCTATCAGTGCCATGAGGGGTCGCCGGAAGTACAAGGTGTTCATAATGCTTTCGGTTCCTTCCTTAGCCGTCCGAAGCCTCTGCCTCTCGGGTCGCCGAAGCCTCGGAGGCCTGCGACGCCGCCTGGTGCGGCTTGTGGGTCAGGTACAGGACCATGGCCAGGAGCAAGGCGCCCGCGAGCGCGAGCAACACGTTGTTCCAGGTCAGGATCTTCAGGGTGACCTTTGCTTCCTCCCGTCCCGCATTCGTCCCCTGAGAGTCGGACTCCGAATCCAGAGCCTGACTCCGGGCGGACGGCGAGGCTAGGGGACGTGCGTGGTGGTGGGCGTCCTTCTCCGCGTCCCGGAGCGAAGCCACCACTCGATGGACTGGGTGGCGGGCCGCGCGCACCCAGGGATAGACAGGTACGCCCGGAGCGCGGAGAACGCGGGCACGGTGCGGGGCCCGGCTCCGGACCCGGCCCAGACTCGTCATCTCCCGCACGGCCGCCGGGCTCCCGGGAACCGCACGGGCAGCGCTGGTCTGGCCCGATCCGGTGGTGAGGCCCGACGCCGGTGCCGCATGCGCCGCAGACCGGCGCGCGGACGTTCCCTGGGCGCCGCGGCCGTGGGCAGGGCCGACCTCCGCGCGCGGACCGCGTGCGTTCTCGGGAATCGTCAGCTGACCCCAACCCAGCAACGTCCCGAAGTCCTCGCGCTCCCCGTTCTGGACAACGAGCCGGTAGTCTCCTGCCGCCGCGTCATCGGGCAGGTCGTAGCTCAACGAACGGTGGTCGTCCAGGCGCACCCATCCGCTTCCCCACTGGTTGCGAGGCGCAGCCTCGGCGTAGGGCGTTGCCCTGACCCATTGCCCAGGTCGTGCTCCGGGAACCTCCACCGTGATCCGCGGGCCGTCGCGATTGACCCGGACATCGTGACGCGAATCCTCCGTGAGCTCATCGAGGCCCAGGGCCGGTGCCATTCCATTGGGGCGGTACTCGCCCACGGTGAAGTCCAGGGTGCCGCGACCGCCGAAGGTCATGGAAAGATCACCATGGCGAAGGGAGCCCGAAAGGAGGCGCAGGCTGTGGGCGCCCTCGGGGAACTCGGGCACGGAGGTTGTGGTGGTACCGTCCGGCAACTCGATCCAGGCATCGAGAACACCCGTGGCCGGATCAGGGTCGACGAGTGCCCAGATGCTCCTGTTGGAGTGGAGCGCCGTGTCCGGATGGGAGATTTCGCCTTCGTCGAGCTTCACCGCAACCTTCGGGGCGCCGGTCCTGCCCCCCCCCCCCCCCCCCCAGGGTTGCACCACCCTTCGCCGACCAAGTGAAGCTTGTCGCCCCGCTGCATGAACTGGTTCTCCACCCGTGCGGTCGGTTGGGGCGCCTGAGTACTGCAGCGGACCTCCGAAATGTCCTGAATGGGTTGTGCTGCCTCTCCATCGACCGGTATCGGATCGGTGACTGCCCGACGCTGCACGTCCCCGGTCAGGTTCCGCCCCGACTGCGCCGTGATGGTCACGTATTGCCCCGGCTTGCCATGGCGCAGCTCTTCGGGCGCCTTGACCGTGATGTCGAAGGATCCGGTCTGGTCGATCGTGTACAAGCCGTGCTCGGGGTCCTGCGTGGCCGTGCCCTTCGGGACGAGAAGGACCCAGGATGTCGGGTCCTTGGATTTCCCGAGGGAAGCCAAGTGGTCGCTGATGACTTGGTCTTCCCTGGCGTATTGCTCGATTTTCCCGGTCGGCGCCTGGTAGTTGACCTTGATCGAGACGATGGAGCCGGACCTCCCGTCCGCCGTCTTCCATCCCTTGCCGATCAGGTGGAGGGTGGTGTTTTTCCCGGTGGTGAACGGTGCGACGTCGATGGTCGCGGGCGAACCCGAGTTCACCGTCGACGTCGCCGAAACCCACGACGGCGTCTGTGCGGGCGACTCAGCTTGTCCAGCCACTGACACCTTCAGAACCGCATTGCGAGGCAGGTCCCCCTCTTTGAGGCTTCCGCTCAGGAAATGAATCGTGTGCTTGGTTCCGGGCAACCACGGCTTGTCCGAGTTTGCTTGGGTGGGGACGGGAAGCTCTGCGGAGAAGGTCTCGTCGGTCCTGGCCTCGAATTGGGTGACCACGCTCTCGCCGTTCACGGCCACGGTGCCTTTGTCGTATTTCACGGCGATCCGCGCTCCCCCGGCGAGGGAATTCTTCCAATCCCGGCCCTCGACATGGATCTTCCCGGCGACGTCGACCGTGAGGGGCCCGGAGACTTCGGCGGTCTTCTCGTTGGTTGTGACGGTTTGCCTGTTCGATGCGTCGTCGGCCGAGGCGCTGGGCAGAACCAGGCACGCGGCCAGGGCGAGAACCGCGGCGAGGAGGAGCGAGAGGAGCCGTCTGATGTGGGTGCGAGATCGCGCGCTGGTACGAGAGATTCCGATGTTCATCATGGGTTATGGAGTTTCTTCGGTCACTGGAAGGAAGGGCGCCGGAGACTGTGGGCCCCGGCGGATGGCGTCGCTCAGGCGAGCTCGGCCAGGATGTCGTCGACGATGCCGTTCAGCAGCAAGGGGCCACCGGTCGAGGTCCAACGGGACCCATCGACGGTGATGATGTGGTGGTTCTTGTAGGCGGACAGATCCGTGAAGCCCGACGTCTCCTCGGCCGTCTCAAGCGCCTGAGCCGCACCCTCTCGATCGGACGTAGAGTCCGAATGCGGGTTCGCCTGGCTTGCGCCACCGAGCGTTCCGAAGAACATGTAGTCCGCGTCGATGGTCGAAAGGTTCTCCAAGGAGACCGGGTCCGAATGCCCTCTCCCTTCTCGGTCCTGGGATTGCGGCCGCTTCAGACCGAGCCCCTCCAAAACCTGCCCCGCGGGAAGCTCCTTGAGGATCAGGGAAGGTCCGCTCCCCTGCCACCGCACGATCGAAAAGGTCTTGTCCCCGTACGTGGGCGCGAGTTGGGCTCTGCCTTTGCTGACCTCGTCACGAAAAGCCGACTTGACCTCTTCGCCCTTCGCCTCCAGGTTGAGCGCGCGGGCCGTGGTGTCGAAATTCAGCTCCCACGGACCGCCTGCGTACCCGCAGAAAACCAAGGGGGCGATCTGCCGGAGGATCTCCAGAACGTCGGGCCTGTTGTTGACGCTCGTCCCATCCACGATGATCAGGTCGGGCTCGAGGCTGGAGATTTTCTCGTAATCCAGGTCCCCAATGCCTCCGACCAAGGGAATGTCCTTGGCCTTGTCCGCGAGGTAGCCCGGAACGGAATTCTGTCCTCGGCCGGAGACGGTGCCCCCGGGGGTCACTCCGAGCGCAAGTGCGGCGTCCAGGGTGGGCTCCGAGAGCGCGACGACGCGACTCGGGTTGTCTGGGACGCGCACCTCGGCGTCGTCGATGTCCTTGACCACGCGCTCCGAGGCGTTCTCGGTGGACCCTCCGGAAGCCAAGACGTCGCATCCGGTGAGGCCACACAGGATGGCCGCGGCGGCCACGAGGCCAATGATCGTCCTCAACCACGTCCGTGGATTGCCATCACGCCGGCGCACGCGTTGATCCATTATTAACTGTCCCCTTATCCCCCGATATGGCACCCCTAAGTTTACTGCGATTTCGCGCCTCTTGTCATTGCGTACCTGGCTTGGGCAGACGTTGCGATGCGGTTGAGCAGGACGGCGCAATCGCCGTCGTGCCCCGGTCCGAAGAACCCACTTGGTCTTCTTAAACGCAAAAACCCCCTCCCGCACGAAGCGGGAGGGGGTTCTCAGGAGCGGGTCGCCCAGCGAGCCTTACTTGGCGCGCTCGACGATGTCCACGATGCGCCAACGCTTGTTGGCTGACATCGGGCGGGTCTCCATGATCCGAACGAGGTCGCCGATTCCGGCGGTGTTCTGCTCGTCGTGCACCTTGACCTTGTGGCTGCGGCGCATGACCTTGCCGTAGAGACCGTGGGTCACGTGGTCCTCGACCTCGACGACGATGGTCTTGTCCATCTTGTCCGAGACGACGTATCCACGACGGGTCTTGCGGAGATTGCGCTCTTCCGTCTTCTGTTCACTCACTTGGCATCACCTTCGGTAGCGCTAGCCGTATCGGCCTTCTTCGCTGCCTTTGCAGCCTTCTTGTCGGCCTTCTTGTCAGAAGCCTGGGCATTGCCCTCGGCCTCGGGTCGGATGCCCAGCTCGCGTTCGCGCAACACCGTGTAGATGCGCGCGATATCGCGCTTGACAGCCTTGAAGCGGCCCGCATTCTGGAGCTGCCCGGTGGCCTTCTGGAAACGGAGGTTGAACAGCTCCTCCTTGGACGAACGCAGCTTCTCGGTGAGAGCCCCGTTGTCCAGTTCGGCGAGCTGGTCGATGGAGAGATCCTTGGATCCTACTGCCATTTCTATTCACCACCTTCGCGACGCACGATGCGTGCCTTCATGGGGAGCTTGTGGATTGCCAGGCGCAGGGCCTCTTTCGCGACTTCGTCGCTCACGCCGGCCAGTTCGAACACGACACGGCCCGGCTTGACGTTGGCAACCCACCACTCCGGCGAACCCTTACCGGAACCCATACGGGTTTCGGCAGGCTTCTTGGTCAGCGGGCGGTCCGGGAAGATGTTGATCCAGACCTTGCCGCCACGCTTGATGTAGCGGGTCATGGCAATACGGGCAGCCTCGATCTGACGGTTGGTCACATACGCGGGTGCCAGCGCCTGAACGCCCCAGTCACCGAACGACACGGTGGTGCCGCCCTTGGCGACGCCGGTGCGCTTCGGGTGGTGCTGCTTGCGGTACTTTACGCGACGGGGAATCAGCATTTATGCCTCACCGTTTTCTGCAGTCTTGGCTTCAGCGGCGGGGGCCTCCGAAGCGCTGTTCTGCTGCTCGTTGCGCCCACCGCGGCGACCGGCGTTTCCACCGGCGTTGCGACGACGACGCTCGCCGCCTCCACGGCGGTCGTTGCCACGGCGGTTGCCCTGTGCGGCCTGCTGAGCAGCAAGTTCTTTATCGGTCAGATCACCCTTGTAGATCCACACCTTGACACCGATGCGACCGAAGGTGGTCTTGGCCTCGAAGAAGCCGTAGTCGATGTTGGCGCGGAGGGTGTGCAGGGGAACGCGGCCCTCTCGGTAGAACTCCGAGCGGGACATCTCGGCGCCGCCGAGTCGTCCGGAGCACTGGATGCGGATGCCCTTGGCCCCGGCCCGCTGAGCGGACTGGATGGCCTTCTTCATCGCGCGGCGGAAGGCGACGCGCGAAGCGAGCTGCTCGGCAACTCCCTGGGCAACCAGCTGAGCGTTGATCTCGGGGTTGTTGACCTCGAGGATGTTCAGCTGAATCTGCTTTCCGGTGAGCTTCTCGAGCTCGCCGCGAATGCGGTCGGCCTCGGCTCCGCGGCGGCCGATCACGATGCCCGGACGCGCAGTGTGGATGTCCACACGGACGCGATCGCGGGTGCGCTCGATCTCGACGTTGGCGATGCCTGCGCGCTCCATGCCGTTCGACATGAGCTCACGGATCTTCACGTCCTCGCGGATGAAGTCCTTGTAGCGCTGGCCTTCCTTGTTGGAGTCAGCGAACCAGTGCGACTTGTGGTCCGTAGTGATCCCCAGTCGGAATCCGTGCGGGTTGATTTTCTGTCCCACTTAGCGGTCCTCCTCATTGTCCGGGGTAGCGAGAACCACGGTGATGTGGCTGGTTCGCTTGTTGATGCGGTATGCGCGACCCTGGGCTCGCGGCTGGAACCGCTTCATGGTCGGGCCTTCGTCGACGAACGCTTCACTGATGAAGAGTTCCTCTTCCTTGAACGCGACGCTGTCACGTTCCGCGAGCTGGCGGGCGTTGGCCACAGCCGACTCGACGACCTTGAAAACCGGGTCCGAAGCCTGCTGCGGAGCAAACTTCAGAATCGCCAGTGCCTCATTCGCCTGCTTGCCACGAACCAGGTCGACGACGCGCCGGGCCTTCATAGGCGTCACGCGTACGAAGCGCGCAGATGCCTTGGCTTCCATTGCCTATCTCTCTTTCGTCTAATGTCGAAGAGTTACACGCTGCTGGATCGGTCGAAACCGAATCAGCGACGCTTACCCTTGCGGTCGTCCTTCACATGGCCGCGGAAACTCCGCGTGGGAGCGAATTCGCCGAGCTTGTGCCCGACCATCGACTCGGTGATGAACACGGGAACGTGCTTGCGTCCGTCGTGCACGGCGATCGTGTGTCCGAGCATGTCGGGGACGATCATCGAGCGGCGGGACCACGTCTTGATGACGTTCTTGGAACCCTTATCGTTCTGAGCGGCAACCTTCAGGAAGAGGTGCTGGTCAACGAAAGGGCCCTTCTTCAAACTACGAGGCATGTTTCAGGCTCCTTAGCGCTTGTTCTTGCCAGTACGACGACGACGCACAATGAGTTTGTCGCTTTCCTTGTTGGGGCGACGGGTGCGTCCCTCGGGCTTGCCGTTCGGGTTGACGGGGTGACGACCACCGGACGTCTTGCCCTCACCACCACCGTGCGGGTGATCGACAGGGTTCATGACAACACCGCGAACGGTCGGGCGAACGCCCTTCCAGCGGTTACGACCGGCCTTGCCCCAGTTGATGTTGATCTGCTCGGCGTTGCCGACCTGACCGATGGTCGCGCGGCAACGAACGTCCACGTTGCGGATCTCGCCGGAGGGCAGACGGAGCTGTCCGTACTTGCCTTCCCTGGCGACGAGCTGCACCGAGGCACCGGCCGAGCGGGCGAGCTTCGCGCCGCCACCGGGGCGGAGCTCGACGGCGTGGATCACGGTACCGACCGGGATGTTGCGCAGCGGCAGGTTGTTGCCGGGCTTGATATCCGCGTTCGGGCCGGACTCGACAACGTCGCCCTGCTTCAGGCGGTTGGGGGCGATGATGTAGCGCTTGGCGCCATCAACGTAGTGCAGCAGCGCGATACGCGCCGTGCGGTTGGGATCGTACTCGATGTGCGCAACGCGGGCATCGACGCCGTCCTTGTCGTGACGGCGGAAATCGATCAAACGGTAGGCCCGCTTGTGTCCGCCGCCCTTGTGACGGGTGGTGATGCGACCGCTGTTGTTGCGTCCGCCGTTTTTGTTCAGCGGGCGCAGCAGCGACTTCTCGGGAGTCGATCGCGTGATTTCTGCAAAGTCGGCAACGCTCGAGCCGCGGCGGCCCGGCGTTGTCGGCCTGTATTTACGGATAGCCATAATTCAGTTCCTCGTTAAAGTGGTCTCCGCGGCGCTAGGCCTGCGGACCGCCGAAGATATCGATGCTGCCTTCACTCAGGGTCACGATGGCACGCTTGGTGCTCTTGCGAGACCCCCAGCCGAAGCGCGTACGCTTCCGCTTGCCGGCACGGTTGATGGTGTTCACGGTGGAAACCTTGACGCCGAAGATGCGCTCCACGGCGTCCTTGATTTCCAGCTTGTTCGAGCGAGTGTCGACCTCGAAGGTGTACTTGCCCTCGTCGATCAGCTCGTAGCTCTTCTCCGAGACGACAGGCGCGATGATGACGTCACGGGGATCCTTGATGGTGGCGCTCACTTGGCGTCCTCCTGGTTCTTTCCAGCCTTGCTGGCGATTGCCACAAACACGTCGTAGGCATCCTTGGTGAAGACCACGTCGTCGGCGCGCAACACGTCGTACGTGTTGAGCTGGTCCGCGTACAGGACGTGGGCGAACTCAAGGTTGCGAACGGACAGGGCAACGTTGTCTTCCTTGCGGTCGATAACAACCAGCACGTTCTTGCGAGAGGTCAGATCCCTCAAGGCTGCCTTGGCGGCCTTCGTCGAGATCTCCTCGACGAGCGAGCTGACCACGTGGATGCGGCCGTGCGTCGCACGATCGGACAGGGCGCTGCGCAGGGCGGCGGCCTTCATCTTTTTGGGCGTGCGCTGCGAGTAGTTGCGCGGCACGGGACCGTGCACGATGCCGCCGCCAGTGTGCTGCGGCATGCGGACCGAACCCTGACGGGCGCGGCCGGTGCCCTTCTGCTTGAACGGCTTGCGTCCCGAACCGGAGACCTCGCCGCGGTTCTTCGCCTTGTGGGTGCCCTGGCGGGCGGCGGCCAACTGCGCGATGACGACCTGGTGCATCAGAGCCTCATTGGGCTCGACGCCGAAGACATCGGCCGGCAGCTCAACCTTTACGGTTTCAGTAGCCATTGGAGTTAGGCTCCCTTCACAGCAGTGCGAACCAGAACGACTCCGCCCTTGGGGCCGGGGATGGCGCCCTTGATCAGCAGAACATTGTTCTCGGTGTCGACACCCTGAATCGTGAGGTTCTGGGTGGTGTGGCGGTTGTTGCCCATACGCCCGGCCATGCGCATTCCCTTGAACACGCGTGCGGGGTAGGAGGCACCGCCGATGGAACCCGGCTTGCGGTGGTTCTTGTGCTGACCGTGCGAGGCACCGACGCCCTTGAAGCCGTGACGCTTCATGACACCGGCAAAGCCCTTGCCCTTGGTCTTGCCCACGACGTCGACGTGCTGGCCGGTCTCGAAGAGCTCAACGGTCAGCTCCTGGCCGAGGGAGTACTCGGAAGCGTCCGCGGTGCGAACCTCGACGAGATGACGGCGCGGAGTGGTCCCGGCCTTCTCGAAGTGTCCGGCGAGGGGCTTGGTGACCTTGCGCGGGTCAATCGCACCGAAACCGATCTGGATGGCGTTGTAGCCATCGGTGGCCTGGTCGCGCAGCTGGGTGACAACGTTGGAATCGGCCTTGACGACGGTAACCGGCACGAACTTGCCGTTCTCGTCCCAGACCTGGGTCATGCCAAGCTTGGTGCCCAGCAGGCCCTTCACCTGGCGCTCGAATGTGGTAGTCATTGGGATGCGATCCTCTTTACAGCTTGATTTCGATGTTCACGTCTGCCGGCAGGTCCAGGCGCATGAGCGAGTCAACGGCCTTGGGCGTGGGGTCGACGATGTCGATCAGCCGCTTGTGCGTACGCATCTCGAAGTGCTCGCGGCTGTCCTTGTACTTGTGCGGCGAGCGGATTACGCAGTACACGTTCTTCTCGGTGGGCAGCGGCACGGGGCCGACAACCGTCGCACCAGCACGCGTCACCGTCTCAACAATCTTCCGAGCCGAGGAGTCGATGACCTCGTGGTCATACGACTTCAGCCGGATGCGGATTTTCTGTCCCGCCATCTGTCGGACTCTCTTTCTTCAAGTACTTCCCTGTGTAGGAGTCTCTGGGGACTCCTCTGTATGGCGTCTTCTGGCAGAAACCGGGCGATGCGAACGGCGTTGCGATCGTCTCGCTCCAGCCATTCCGGCGTTCGATTCCTGGCGCCGCCTCACACGAACTGAATCCGGCATTCCCGGGTTCCTCAATCCGTTGAAGCACCGACCCCCGCACTCGGGCGTGTCGCGAAGTGTTCGCGCACGACATTCCAGAGTCGTTCGGACCGGGTCATTTTGGGCTTGGACGGAACTGCCCCGCATCCCTGGGATTCGGGCAGGTCAACGCCGACAAGCGCTTGAACAACGTTGTCTATCCTGCCAGAGGCTCGCGAGAAGGCGCAAGCCCGGACCGGCGAAGTGGCGAAAGACACTCCGGTGGCGGCACGGCGGCCCCTGCCTGTTCTCGGTCAGGGGCCGCCGTGCCTCGGACCGTCCGCGTCGGACGTCATAGCGAAGCAGTCAGAACACGCTGATCCACGGTACATGTCCGATTCTGAGGCTGTTGTCGTCGTAGTCGCCTTCCTGTTGGTCCTCGACCCAGGCGGCTACCAGCACATTGAACTCGGCGTGCAGGAAAGGAGGGTTGACGAAGTATCTCAGCGGTATGTCGATACTCTGCCCCGGTCGGAGCTCCCCGCGGCACGTGTACTTGTACTTGGCGCCGGATTGGTTCGTGGTGTCGGTCCACATCACGCTCGGGTTGGTGGTTCCTGCCTTGAGCCGGCCCGGCGCCGAGGACGCCCTGTCATTTCCGTAGTCTCGGATGATGATCTCGACGCTGCCGCTCGGGTCGACGGCGGTCAGCCGACCGACGTTCGTGATACGGATCGATGGAGGCAGCGAGCCTCGCGCAGCGACCCTGTGTCCCTTGGGCCCCCTGTAGACGGGAACCTCGTCCTTCGGCCGCCAATGATCCAGATCGTACGGGGGATCCACGACGTCGATGGCCAGGTCGGTCTTCATGCTGCTCGCGACCGCGGGTACGGCATTCGCCGTGACGAGCACGGGCACGGCCCAAGCGGCCGACCCCACGAGGGTCCGCCGCCTGAGCCGCGTATGGCGGGGTTCTGCCATATTCCCCATGTCGACTAGAACCTTTGCGCGTCGACGAGACGGTCCATGTTCCGCTCGGCGAGGGCAGTGATCGTCACGAAGGGATTGACCCCGATCTTGGCGGGAATCAACGAACCGTCCATGACGAACAAACCGGGCACGCCCTTGACCTCGCCCTGCAGGTCGGTGGCCTCCCCCAGCACCGCTCCGCCCAGCGGGTGGTACGTGAAGTAGTCCGAGAACGTCTTGTGCTTCTCGAACAAATCGGAGCGGTATCCGGTCCCCGGGTTCGCCCGGTTGATCCGATCGAAGAACTTCTGGGCCGCACGCACCGAAGGCTCCGCGTGGCTCGGCCCCCAGTCCAAGAACATCTTCTGGCTGCCGCGGTTCCAGGTGAAAGTTCCCGTGTGCGGATTGTTCGTGAGGGCCAGGTAGACGCCAGTCCTGAGGTCGATGCCTGCCGGGAACGGAGCGATCTCGGCGAACACCGAGTCCGTGGAGTCGTCCCAGTTGGACAGGCCCATGACCGGGATCGTGGATTGGCGCCACCCGGACCGAGTCCTGAGTCTGCGCGCGAGCATGGTATTGCCGTTCGGGCCCCAACCTCGGCCAATGGCATCCGGCAACCCGTTGATGGTGCCCTCCCCCTGAGCGGAGAGAAGCAGTCGGGTGGTGCCGATCGACCCAGCGGCCAGGACCACACGGTCGTATTCCCGGGTCCGGTTCTCAATGAGATTCCCGTTGAAGTCGATGGTCTTGGTCTGGAGCCGGAAGGCCCCTTCCGGAGCGCGCTCGATGGATCGCACCTCGGTCATCGGAATCACGTTGACCCGACCCGTGGCCAGAGCTTCCTTCAGGATCGTCTTGGGCAGGGAATTCTTGCCGTAGTCGTTGCCGAAGATGACCTGCTTGTCGAGTGCCGATCGCGGCACCTGGCCATAGACTTCCTTGCGCATGTAGTCGAAGTCGTACACGTTCGGGACCATGACATGGCCGATGCCGGCCCGCTTGGCCTGGTCGGCACTGACCCTGGCGAACTGGTACCAGGGCGAGTTCATGACCACGTCCATCGCGGGATCGTTGACCCGCAGGCCGCTGTTCGCACGCGGGAAGTACACGTTGTACATTTCCTCCGCATCGACCTGCGGCAGAACCTTCTCGAAGAAGGAACGACGCGGAGTCACGGCCATGCCGCCGGTGACCAGGGAGCCGCCGCCGATGCCCCGCCCCACGTAGACCTTCATGTTGGCGAAGTATTCGATGTCCAGTGCACCTGCGCCCCGGTCAATGCGCCGGTTGACCAGGTCCATTCCGCCCAGATAGCTGAAAGGCATGTCGGTGCGGGTCTTGAACCACATGGAACGGGCGGACGGCGAGGTCATCGTCGTGAAAATCCGGCCCTTGATGGGGCTCATCTTTTCCCAGTCCGTGCCCATCTCGATGAGATCGACCTGCTTGCCCGCCTGCGCCAACTTCCGCGCGGCGACCGCTCCCCCGTATCCGGAGCCGATGATGGCGATCCGGTTGGAGCCTCCGGTGGCCACGGCCGGCTGTCCGGAAACGGCGACGGCAGGTGCGGCGGCCGCGGCGATGGCCGAAGCCTTGAGAAGAGTTCTGCGAGTTATGTTGAACGACATAGTTCCACCCTTTGAAGTGCGAGTAATAGGTGAACCTCGTAAGAAACGAGTCGCTCTTATTTTATACATTTCTCGAATTCTTCATCCGAAAATTTCCGGGCGGAACCCCTCTCCCGCCGGCGCCGAATCCGCATGGGGACGCTATTTTCTGGCCGTCACGCATATCTCTGCGGCAGAATCCAACCGGTTTCCGAGGCAAGGTTTTCACCATTTTCCGAGGTGACCGAGAAAAAGGATAGAAAAGCAAAAGAAAGGGCCCCGGCAAAAGCCGGGGCCCTTTCGGACGGTAGTCAGCGCGGTGTCATGCGCCGGCCGTCGGGATCACAAAGAAATGTTACTTGGTGATCTTGGTAACGCGACCCGAACCAACGGTGCGGCCACCCTCACGGATGGCGAAGCCGAGTCCGTCTTCCATAGCGATGGGCTGGATCAGCTCAACGCTCATCTCGGTGTTGTCACCGGGCATGACCATCTCGGTGCCCTCGGGCAGCGTGATGACGCCGGTAACGTCCGTGGTGCGGAAGTAGAACTGCGGACGGTAGTTCGAGTAGAACGGGTTGTGACGGCCGCCCTCGTCCTTGGAGAGGATGTAGACGTTCGCCTCGAAGTTGGTGTGCGGGGTAATCGAACCCGGAGCAGCAACAACCTGACCACGCTCGACGTCGTCACGCTTGAGACCACGCAGGAGCAAGCCACAGTTCTCGCCGGCCCAGGCCTCGTCGAGCTGCTTGTGGAACATCTCGATACCGGTCACGGTGGTCTTCTGGACCGGACGGATGCCGATGATCTCGACGTCCGAGTTGAGGGCCAGGGTACCGCGCTCCGCACGGCCGGTCACGACGGTGCCGCGGCCGGTAATCGTGAAGACGTCCTCGATCGGCATGAGGAACGGCTTGTCCTTGTCGCGAACCGGGTCCGGGATGTAGTCGTCGACTGCCTCCATGAGGTCCTCGATCGACTTGACCCACTGCTCGTCGCCCTCGAGCGCCTTGAGAGCGGAGACGCGCACGACGGGAGCCTCGTCACCGTCGAACTCCTGCGAGGACAGCAGTTCGCGGACCTCCATCTCGACGAGGTCGAGAAGCTCTTCGTCCTCAACCATGTCGGCCTTGTTCAGCGCAACGATGAGGGTGGGGACGCCGACCTGGCGCGCGAGCAGAACGTGCTCACGGGTCTGGGCCATCGGGCCGTCGGTTGCGGCGACCACGAGGATCGCACCGTCCATCTGAGCGGCACCGGTGATCATGTTCTTGACGTAGTCAGCGTGACCCGGGGCGTCGACGTGAGCGTAGTGACGCTTGTCGGTCTGGTACTCGATGTGAGCAATGTTGATGGTAATGCCGCGCTGGCGCTCCTCGGGAGCGGCGTCGATCATACCGAAGTCCTGCTGCTCGTTCAGGTCCGGGAACTTCTTCGCGAGAACACTGGAGATCGCAGCAGTCAGAGTGGTCTTACCGTGGTCGACGTGACCGATGGTACCAATGTTGACGTGCGGCTTGGAGCGCTCGAACTTTGCCTTAGCCACTATGTTCCTCCTAGAACGTTTGATGGAAACTTGCGCTGGCTTTCTGCGCAGTCCGTGGTTGAAGACGGATTCCTGATCAACAATAACGGAAAATTCATCCCGCACGAAAACCAGCGCAAGTTTCTAGGCTTTGATTATTTGGATGGGAAGGCGGCCCGGAAGAGCCGCCGTGCGGAGATCTACTCCCCGCGGCTCTTCTGGATGATCTCGTCGGCAACTGCCTTCGGGACCTCTGAATAGCTGTCGAAAGTCATCGAGTACACCGCACGTCCCTGCGTCCTCGAACGCAGGTCACCGATGTAGCCGAACATCTCGGACAGCGGAACCAGGGCTGTCACCAGCTTGACGCCGGCGACGTCTTCCATGGCCTGGATCTGTCCACGGCGCGAGTTCAAGTCGCCGATGACATCGCCCATGTACTCCTCGGGAGTACGGACCTCGACTGCCATCAGCGGCTCGAGCAGCACCGGGTTGGCGCGACGAGCGCCTTCCTTGAACACCATCGAACCGGCAATCTTGAAGGCCATCTCGGAGGAGTCGACGTCGTGGTAGGCGCCGTCCACCAGGGTGGCCTTCACGCCAACCACTGGGTATCCCGCGAGGATACCGAGCTGCATCGCACCCTGGATGCCGGCATCCACCGAAGGAATGTATTCGCGGGGCACGCGGCCACCGGTGATCTTGTCCTCGAACTCGTAGAGCTCTTCGGAATCGAGAGCGATCGGCTCGAAATCGACCTGCACCTTCGCGAACTGACCGGAACCACCGGTCTGCTTCTTGTGGGTGAAGTCGACCTTCTCGACGGCCTTCTTGATCGTCTCGCGGTAGGCAACCTGCGGCTTGCCGACGTTCGCTTCGACGCGGAATTCGCGCTTCATGCGGTCGACCAGCACGTCGAGGTGGAGCTCGCCCATGCCGCCGATCTCGGTCTGACCGGTTTCCTCGTTGAGGGAGACTGTGAAGGTCGGGTCCTCGGCCGAGAGCTTCTGGATCGCGGTCGACAGCTTCTCCTGGTCGCCCTTGGTCTTGGGCTCGATGGCCACGTAGATCACGGGCTTCGGGAAGGTCATCGACTCGAGAACGATCTGGTTGGCCTGGTCGCACAGCGTGTCGCCGGTCGTGGTCTCCTTGAGACCGATCGCGGCGTAGATGTGACCGGCCTGGATCTCCTCCACCGGATTCTCCTTGTTGGAGTGCATCTGGAAGAGCTTGCCGATACGTTCGCGACGACCCTTGGTCGAGTTCTGAACCTGCTGGCCCGAGGTTGCGATACCGGAGTACACGCGAATGTAGGTCAGCTGCCCGTAGAACGGGTGTGCGGCCACCTTGAAGGCCAGAGCCGAGAAGGGTTCGTCTTTCGCCGGCCGGCGGACCAGCTCGGTTTCTTCGTTCCTCGGGTCGTGACCGACCATCGGGGGCACGTTCAGGGGGGACGGCAGGTAGTCGATGACAGCATCGAGCATGGGCTGCACGCCACGGTTCTTGAACGCCGAACCACAGAAGACCGGGTAGGCCTCGTTGGCGACGGTCAGAGCACGCACACCGGCCTTGAGCTCGTCGATCGTGATCTCTTCGCCCTCGAAGTACTTCTCCATGAGTTCCTCGGAGGACTCCGCGACCTGCTCGACGAGCTTGTCACGGTACTCCGCGGCACGTTCCTGAAGCTCCTCCGGGATTTCGCGGATCTCGTAGGTCGCACCCAAGGAAACATCGCCCTTGGCGTCGCCGGGCCAGACGTAGGCCTTCATCTCGAGAAGGTCGATGACGCCGACGAAGTCGCTCTCGGCACCGATCGGCAACTGCATGACGAGCGGGGTCGCACCCAGACGCTTCACGATGGTGTCGACGGTGAAGTAGAAGTCCGCGCCCAGCTTGTCCATCTTGTTGACGAAGCAGATGCGGGGCACCTCGTACTTGTCGGCCTGACGCCAGACAGTCTCGGACTGCGGCTCAACGCCCTCCTTGCCGTCGAAGACGGCAACGGCGCCATCGAGCACGCGCAGGGAACGCTCCACCTCAACGGTGAAGTCGACGTGGCCCGGGGTGTCGATGATGTTGATCTGGGTGTCTTTCCAGAAGCACGTCGTCGCCGCGGAGGTGATGGTGATGCCGCGTTCCTGTTCCTGGGCCATCCAGTCCATCGTGGATGCACCGTCGTGGGTCTCACCGAGCTTGTGGTTGATGCCGGTGTAGTACAGGATGCGTTCGGTAGTGGTGGTCTTGCCGGCATCGATGTGGGCCATGATGCCGATGTTGCGGACCTTGTTCAGGTCGGTAAGCACGTCAAGTGCCACGATGTTTCCCTTTCAGGTGGATCGACCATCGGGCCCGCCGGACAGCGGCGGGCCCACAGGAAGAAATTACCAGCGGTAGTGGGCGAAGGCCTTGTTGGACTCGGCCATCTTGTGGGTGTCCTCGCGACGCTTCACAGCGGCACCGAGACCGTTGGAGGCATCCAGGATCTCGTTCATCAGGCGCTCGGTCATGGTCTTCTCGCGGCGGAGCTTCGAGAAGCCCACGAGCCAGCGGAGGGCGAGAGCGGTCGCGCGTCCGGAACGGACCTCGACCGGCACCTGGTAGGTGGCGCCGCCGACGCGGCGGGAACGAACCTCGAGCGAAGGCTTGATGTTGTCCATCGCCTTCTTGAGGGTGGTCACTGCGTCGGTGCCAGTCTTCTGGGCGACGCCGTCGAGCGCGCCGTAGACAATGCGCTCGGCGGTGGACTTCTTGCCGTCCTGCAGAACCTTGTTGATCAGCTGAGTCACAAGGGGCGACCCGTAGACGGGGTCGACGACGAGCGGACGCTTGGGAGCGGGGCCCTTACGAGGCATTACTTCTTCTCCTTCTTCACGCCGTAGCGGGAACGTGCCTGGCCGCGGCCCTTGACACCCTGGGTGTCGAGAGCGCCGCGAACGATCCGGTAACGAACACCGGGGAGGTCCTTCACACGACCGCCGCGGACGAGCACGATGGAGTGCTCCTGCAGGTTGTGGCCCTCACCGGGGATGTATGCCGTGACCTCGACGCCGCCGTTGAGCTTGACGCGAGCAACCTTGCGCAGAGCAGAGTTCGGCTTCTTGGGGGTAGTGGTGTAGACGCGGGTGCAGACACCGCGCTTCATGGGGCTGCCCTTGAGAGCGGGCGCCTTGGTCTTCACGACCTTGGGAGTCCGGCCCTTCCGGACCAGCTGCTGAATTGTAGGCACTGTTGAGTTCTCCGTTTGATCTTGGCCCTCACCAAGGAGGGCCTTGAAATGTATGCCTCGTGCGGTGCGACCGCGCTGAGAGCACTGATAAACCGGTCTAGCGTTTTCGAGAAATGGGCACGGTTAACCGATGGCATTTTGGCACAAAAAAATAAAAAGTGTGCCAGAGGACCGTATCCATACCTGCCATTGATTCCGAAGCCCGCCTCTGTCGCATACCGTGGCGGTCTTCCCGACCTGCGCCAACAGACCTTCAGCGGTCCGTCGAACGGGGTCACAAGCCTTCGCGCACAGCACACTCGCACTGAGACTGAGTACTTCGACATCAACGATACCCCAGAATCGGCCCGTTGGCGAATGACTGTGAGGCACGCGACGACTGGTCCCTCCGCGTCAGGAGGGCAGACTCAGCCCGGCCCCGGACCGATAGGCGTGGCCGATGCGGAGGGCCGTCTCCCTGAGCCTCGGCAGGATCTTCTCCTTGATCTTGTCGGCTCGGGCATTCTCCGTGCCGACCCGCATCGAGACGTTGACGGCGGCAATGTGGCGGCCCTTGGCGTCCGTCACCGGGGCGGCTACCGATCGCAAACCCATTTCGAGTTCCTGGTCCACAATCTCCCACCCGCGTTCCCGGACCCGCAGGATGCGCGCACGCAGCTCGTCGATGTCGGTGACCGTGTGCCCCGTCAGCTCTTCGGGTTCCTGCCGCTCGAGGTACGCCTCGAGCCGTTCTTCGTCCAACCCCGCGAGCAGGACCCGGCCCATCGACGTCGCGTGGGCGGGAAAACTGGTCCCGACGCTGATCGCCACGTGCATGATGCGCCGGGCATGGACCCGAGCGACGTAGATGATGTCGTCGCCCTCGAGGACCGACATCGAGGTGGACTCCCCCACCCGCCCGGAGAGTTCCCTCAGGTGCGGATACGCAAGATCCGGCAGGGACAGGCTGGACAAATACGAATACCCGATGCCCAGGACCGTCGGGCTCAGCCGAAAGACCTTGCCGTCCGCGTGGACGTATCCGAGTTCCACGAGAGTGTGGAGGAATCTGCGGGCCGTGGCCCTGGTCAGCCCGGTTTTTTGGGCCACCTCGGACAGGGACATGCTGGCGTGGTCGGCGTCGAAGGCCCGCAGCACGGAAATGCCGCGCGCCAGGGACTGGACATAGGCTTCGCTCATCGGGCGCCCGTCGTGGTCCGGGCACCGGAGGTGTTGCCCGTGGCCGCGGTGTCCAGCGGACCCTGCAAGTCCACGTCGAGCTCACGGGCGAGGTCCTGCGCGTCGATGCCGAAGGTCTCCCGGACGTGGACGACGCCGTCGGCCAATTCGAACACCGCCGCATCCGTGTAGACACGGGACACGCATCCGACCCCGGTCAACGGGAAGTCGCACTCACGGACCAATTTCGGGGTGCCGTCCTTCGACCGCAGGTTCATCATCACGAACGTCTGCTTCGCGCCGATGGCCAGGTCCATCGCCCCGCCGACCGCAGGGATGGCTCCCGGTGCCCCCGTGGACCAGTTCGCGAGGTCCCCGTTCTGGGCGACTTGGAATGCACCGAGAACACAGATGTCCAGGTGTCCTCCCCGCATCATCGCGAACGAATCGGCGTGGTGGAAATACGAGGTTCCTGGCGTCTCCTTGACCGGGATCTTTCCGGCATTGATGAGATCGGGATCGATGTCCTCGTCGTGGGCCTGGGGACCCATACCGAGCATCCCGTTCTCGGTGTGAAGAGTTACACCGTGCTCGGGATCCAGGTAGTTCGAGACTTTGGTCGGTTGACCGATGCCGAGATTCACGAAGGCCCCCGCGGGGATGTCTTCGGCAACCAATCGGGCCATTGCCTCACGGTCCAGGGCATTGTCACTGGTGCGAGGAGTCGTGCTGAGCGCGCTCATGAGTCCTGGCCTTTCGTCGATGCTTCTGGAATGTTCACGACCGTGTCCACATAGATTCCGGGGGTCGCCACGGCCTCCGGGTCCATGTCTCCGGCGGAGACCCTGCGGGAGACCTGAACGATCGAATGGCTCGAAGCGGCCGCCATGATCGGGCCGAAATTCCGCGCCGTCTTCCTGTAGGTCAGGTTGCCGACGTCGTCGCTCGTCCAGGCCTTGGTCAACGCGAAGTCCGCCCGAAGAGGGTACTCGAGGACGTAGTGGACTCCGTCGATCTCCCTGGTTTCCTTGCCCTCGGCCAGCTCCGTGCCGTATCCGGTCGGGGTGAAGAAGGCCCCGATCCCCGCTCCGGCGGCGCGGATCCGCTCCGCCAGATTTCCCTGCGGCACGACTTCGAGCTCGATCTCCCCCGCCCGGTACTTCTCGTCGAAATGCCACGAATCCGACTGCCGCGGGAAGGAGCAGATGATCTTCCTGACCCGACCCAGGGCGATCAGGCGCGCCAATCCGACGTCGCCGTTTCCCGCGTTGTTGTTGACCACCGTGAGTCCGGTCGCCCCTTGGTCGATCAGGGCGTCGATCAGCTCCACCGGTTGGCCGGCGACCCCGAATCCGCCGATCATGACCGTCGAATCGTCCGTAATCCCTCGAACGGCCTCTTCCGCGCTCGTCACGAAGTTCACCACTGGCCTCTCACCTTCCTTCTTCGTTCTCGAGCACCACGGCCAGGCCCTGACCGACGCCGATGCAGATCGCGGCCACGCCCCATCTGGTGCCTGAGGCCTTCATGGAGCGGGCCAGGGTGCCGAGGATCCTCGTTCCCGAGGCTCCGAGCGGGTGCCCGATCGCGATAGCGCCACCGTGCGGATTGACGATCTCCGGATCGATGCCCCATGCGTCGATGCACGCGAGGGACTGCGCGGCGAAAGCCTCGTTGAGTTCGACGGTGCCGACGTCGTCCCAGGTGATCCCGGCCCGTTCCAGGGCACGATTCGCTGCCTCGACGGGAGCATAACCGAAATATTGTGGCTCGTTGGCGGCCACGCCCCGGCCGGCAAGACGCGCCAGCGGATCCAGGCCAACCGCCTCTGCGGCCTTCTCGCTGCCGAGCAGGGCCGCGGAGGCGCCGTCGTTCAAGGGCGACGAGTTGCCCGCGGTGACCTGACCGTTGTCCTTGCGGAACACCGTGCGCAGGCCTGCAAGAGTCTCTGGCGTGCTGTCCGGCCGCATCGACTCGTCGCGCTCCAGGTCCGTCCCGGGGACCTGTTCGACCAGGTCGTCGTAGAAACCGGAGGACCAGGCCTCGGCTGCCAACCGATGCGAGCGGGCGCTGAACTCGTCCATGGCCTCGCGTCGCACACCGTACTTCTCGGCCAAGCGCTCGGTGGCCTCGCCGAGAGAAACCGTCCAACGATCCTTCATCTCCGGGTTCACCAGCCGCCAGCCCAGGGTCGTGGACGCCAGGTTCAGGTCCCCCGCGGGGAAAGGCTTGCTGGTCTTCGGCAGAACCCACGGTGCCCGGGACATGGACTCCACGCCGCCCGTGACGACGACGTCGGCCTCGCCCAGGCTGATGGCCCGGCTCGCCTGGATTGCGGCATCGAGCGAGGATCCGCACAACCTGTTGATCGTGGTCCCGGGCACCGATTCCGGCAGGCCCGCGAGGAGGGTCGCCATGCGTGCCACATTGCGGTTTTCCTCCCCCGCGCCGTTGGCGTTTCCGAGGAAGACTTCATCGACCGACTCGCCGGCGAGACCAGGGGCGCGTTCGACGATGCGACGAACCACGAAGGCCGCCAAGTCATCGGGGCGCGTGCCGGAGAGCCCGCCGCCGTATTTGCCGAAGGGCGTCCGGACCGCGTCGTAGACGTACGCGGGATGCAACTCGTTCATGGGTTCCTTCCGGAGGGGTTGTTGTCGTGACTCTGAATTCAGAGGTCGCCCAGATCGTCCAGGACCGACTGGGCCCGGGAGAAGGCGGTATTGGCGGCAGGGACACCGCAGTAGATCGCGGATTGGAGAATGATCTCCTGGATCTCGGGAATCCCGACGCCGTTCCTGCGCGCGGCCTTGATGTGCATGTCGAATTCCTGCCAGTGACCGAGGGCGATCATGGCCGTCAGGGTGATCGCGCTGCGCGTCTTCCGGTCCAGCCCGGGGCGGGTCCAGATCTCTCCCCAGGCGTATCGGGAAATGAGGTCCTGGAACGGTGCGGTGAACTCCGTGGTCCGGGATTCGGCACGGTCCACGTGCTCGTCCGAGAGGACCTCCCGGCGCACTGTCATGCCTTCTTCCTTGACCCTGGACCGAGGTGCAACGGGGTCGGGAAGGGCCGGCCATTCCGTCCCCGAGGCCGCATTCTCCGACCGAACGTCGGACGACCCACCGGACCGGCCGTCGTCGGGAAGGAAGAACGCGGCGATCTCCCGGGCGGTATCTTCGGGACGTTCCGCGGGGAGGAGATGGGCGGCGTCGTCGAAGACCACGGACGCGGACTGTGCGACGCCGTCGGCCACCTGCTGGAGACTTTCCGGGGGCGTTGCCACATCGTGCGCACCAGCCAGGGTCAGCACCGGGACCGAAATCTCGCCCAGACGATCACGCAGATCACATCGTGACAGGGCCCGGCACACCAGGCCGTAGTCGTTCCGATCGGCTTCCTGGAGGCTGTGGAGGAGCTCGGTTGCAACGATGCGCTGCCGTTCCAGGAAACCGGGCGCGAACCATTTCTCCGCGGATCCGATGACCTGCGTGGGTGTCCCGGAGGTTTCGACCAGTTCGGCCCGTTCGATCCACCCGGCGCGCTCCCCGATTTTGGCACCCGTGCAGATCGCGGCCACGGCCTGTACGGCGTCGGGATGAGCGAGGGACAGGGCAAGCCCCACGGCGCCCCCGACCGAGACACCCGCGTAGAAGTACTTCTTGTCCGGGGTGCCGCGCTCCTGGCGAAGACGATCGGCCAGGCGGTGCACGCCCTCCGCGAGATCCTCGACATCGAATTCGTCCGCGACCACGCTTCCGCGACCGTGCCCGGGAAGCTCCCATCCGATCAGCTCGAAACGATCCTTCAGGTGAGCCGCGGCCGGCGCCCACAGCGGAGTCACGGCGGTGCCCAACGAGGGTCCGAGAATCAGAGGCGGCTTGTCCTGGCGGGCGTGGTCCTCGGGCTGCGAGCCCGTGAGGTTGTCCCCGAGTGCGACGGGAGTCAGGTCCGGTACGGTCATTTCTTCTCCTTCGCGTTCTTCCAACGGCGTGCGGCCGCTCGGGCCTGGTCTGCACTGTTTCCCGTCCCCGGGGAGCCGGCCGTTTCGGCGGGATCCTGGCCGAGATGGGACCTCATGGCTTGGGCATCCACCTCGAGGCCCGCGAGCATTTCGGCCGTCATCGTGGACGCGATGATGCTGTGCCGGGCGGCAGTACGAATCGGTTCCCACTCCAGGTGCCAGGCCAGGTCCGATCGTTCCTCGACCGCGAGGGCCTCGGACTCGAGCAGTTCGCCGATGGCCCGAGCACAGGCGACCGCCGAGCGACGGACAAGGATCGACATGCTCGGATTGCGCTTGTGCGGCATCGACGAGGATCCCCCTCGCCCCTTCGCCGCCGGCTCTGCGAGTTCGGCGATCTCGTTGCGGGATGAGATCACGACGTCGCCGGCGATCTTGCCGCACGCGGTGGCCGCCCTCGCGAGCGGCTCAACGGCGTCGATCAGAGGCCGACGCCGCGTGTGCCAGACCTGTTCGGAGGCCGGGGCATTGAGCCCCAACCGCTGGGCCCACATGAGCCCCAGCCGATCGGGAACTGGCATGCTGAGCCCGTCGTCGTTCGAGCTCCCCGCGAGATCGAGCACGGCCGCGTTCGTCCCGGCGGCCCCTCCCCCTGACACCGGGAGCCACAAACGATCCGGGTCCGTCGCGGCATGGGCCGCCGCCACGGCATCCAGCCAGCGTCCCGCCCGAGCCCCGAAGGTCGTGGGGAGGGCGTGCTGACCGAGAGTCCTCGCGGCCATGGGGGTCTCGGCGTGCGATGAGGCGAGCCCCTCGAGCTCGTCCGCCGCGGACCCGAGAGCCTCGTGAACGGCCCAGAGCGAATCACGAACCAGCAGCATGAGCGCGGTGTCCATGACGTCCTGGCTCGTCAGCCCCCGGTGCACGAGCTCCCGGGCGGCGTCCTGCCCGCCGTCAGGGTCCGAGACCTCAGCTTTGAGGCGCCGGACCAGACCGATCACGGGGTTGCCTCCGCCCTCGGCCTCCGAGGCAATCTCCGCAAGGATTTCGTCCCCCACGGTGTCGAGGACCGAAGCCACCCGCACCGCGGTCGGTGCATCCGCGCACCCCAGGTCGGCCTGGGCCAGAACCCAGGCCGATTCGGCTCGGACAAGCGCGCGCACCACGGCGGCGTCGCCGATCACGGGCTCGGCCCGCTGACCGCCGGGGACCAGGAGATCGGTGAAAACCATGACTAGCTCTCGATCCCGGGGTAGGCCAAGAAGACCGTCTCCCGGTCGCCCTGGAGGCGGATGTCGTGGTGCAGGGAGCCGTCGTCGAGGCGTGTCGCGATCAAGGTCCGGCGGCGCTCCACAGGGAGCGAGGCCAGCAAGGGATCGCCCGCCAGAGCCTGCTCGTCGTCGGGCAGGTAGACGCGGGTGAAGAGCCTGTTGAGCAGTCCGCGCGCGAAGATCACCATCAGGAAGTACGGCGCGTGGCCCTGTCCCGGTGCGCCCGGTTCGAGGGTCGTGAAGCTGTAGGTGCCCAACCGGTCGACGGCCTGGCGGCCCCATCCGGTGAAGGTGTACCCGTCCCGGTTCAGTGAACCGGTTTTCTCGGGTATCCGACCCTGCGGATCCGCCTGCCAGATTTCGAGCATCGCGTCCGGGATGACATCACCTGCGCCGTCATACACCTGCCCGTGAAGTCGTGACGCCTCCGGGTGGGCGCGGCTCACGAGCTCGGGCCCTCCCCGATAGGGCAGGCCCACCTCCTCGTGCGCGTTCGCGTAGCCGAAGAAGGGGCCGATCGTCTGTCCCGGCGTCGGGGTCAGGTCGGCGGGCGGATTCTCGACGGTCCGACCACGGCTGACGGGGGTTCGTAGTTCTTCGCGTGCCATCAGTTCTCATCCTCCGGTTCCATCCAGGTGCGGTTGCTCCCGCCCAGCACGATGTCCCAGGTGTAGCCGAGCAACCACTCGTGCTCGGACACGTCGTGGTCGTACGAGGCGACCAGTCTCTCCCGGGCCTTGGGGTCGACGATCGATTGGTAAATCGGGTCGAGGGCAAAGAGCGGGTCACCCGGGAAGTACATCTGGGTGATCATCCGCTGCGTGAAATCCGTCCCGAACAAGGAGAAATGCACGTGGGCAGGGCGCCACGCGTTGCGGTGGTTCTTCCAGGGGTACGGACCGGGCTTGATGGTCGTGGATTCGTAGGAACCGTCATCACCGGTCAGGCAGCGGCCGACGCCGGTGAAGTTGGGGTCCAACGGTGCCGGGTGCTGATCTCGTTTGTGGATGTAGCGTCCGGCCGCATTGGCCTGCCAGATCTCAACGAGCTGGTTCCTGACGGGACGGCCCGCGGGGTCCATGACACGACCGCGGATCTTGATGCGCTCCCCGATCGGTTCTCCCCCGCCCTGAACCGTCAGATCCGATTCCAGGTCGTGGACATCGCGGTGGCCGAACGCCGGAGAGGTCAGCTCGATCAGTTCCGGGTCCGTGTGGTGCGGGTCCTTGGTCGGGTGCCGCAGCACCGAACTGCGATATGGGGCGTAGTCGAGCCGCGGTTGGCTCTCGCGGGCACCGGACGCCCGGTACTGCTCCTGGTGCTGCCGGACTTCCCTGTTGATGTCTGCCTGACGGTCGGCCGCGGCGTCGGGGCCGGTCACCGTCGGCGCGGTGAAGTTCTCTTCATCCAGGTTCTTCTCTGCGTGGTCTTCGACCGCCATGTCGATCTCCTTCCGGGGCAACTGTGATGCCTGACTCGCCCCGTCGCCAATCTACCGGCAGCCCGTTCGTGATGTGACTCGATGTACGCCATGCGAACGACAACGGCCGGTCCCCTCCGTAGGGAGGGAACCGGCCGTTGTCATCGGACGCGAGGGCTCAGTGCCTCAACGCCCGCTTCGATTCTGCGGTCGAATCAGTTGCTGCCGAAGTCGTAGTCATCCAGCGGGATGGCCTGGAATTCGGCGGCCACGGAGGCGTCGTTCTCCGCCGCGTAGCTGAAGTCGCCGAACCCTGTCGAATTGGCGTACAGCTTCTCGCGTGCTTCCTCGGTCGGCTCGACGTCGATCGTGTTGTAGCGATCGAGGCCGGTACCGGCCGGGATGAGCTTGCCGATGATGACATTCTCCTTGAGCCCGACCAGCGGATCCGACTTGCCCTCCATCGCGGCCTGGGTCAGGACGCGAGTGGTCTCCTGGAAGGAGGCCGCGGAGAGCCACGAGTCGGTGGCCAGCGAAGCCTTGGTAATGCCCATGAGCTCCGGACGGCCCGCGGCGGGACGCTGCTGGTTGATCATCGCCGTCTTGTTGGCCTGCTGGAAGGCCACGGTCTCGACGAGCTCACCCGGCAGCAACGCGGTGTCACCGGACTCGATGACGGTGATCCGACGCGTCATCTGGCGGATGATGACTTCCACGTGCTTGTCGTGGATGCCCACACCCTGCGAGCGGTACACGCCCTGGACCTCGTCCACCAGGTGCTTCTGCGCCTCGCGCGGTCCGCGGATACGAAGGACTTCCTTCGGGTCCACGGCGCCCGAGACCAGCTGCTGGCCGACCTCGACGCGGTCGCCCTCGTCCACGAGCAGACGGGCACGGCGAAGGATCTGGTAAGCGATCGCCTCGTCGTCCTTGTTGTCCGGGGTGACGATGATCTTGAGGGCCTTGTCCGTGTCCTCGATGGACACGCGTCCGGCGATCTCTGAGATCGGGGCGACACCCTTCGGGGTACGCGCCTCGAAGAGCTCCTGAATACGCGGCAGACCCTGCGTGATGTCCTCCGAGGAGGCCACACCACCGGTGTGGAAGGTACGCATGGTCAGCTGGGTACCGGGCTCACCAATGGACTGGGCGGCGATAATGCCCACGGCTTCGCCGATGTCCACCAGGTTGCCGGAGGCCATCGACCGGCCGTAGCACTTCGCGCACACACCCACGGCGGACTCGCAGGTCAGCACGGAGCGCACGCGCACGTTCTGGACGCCGGCCTGGTACAGCTTGCGGATCACGGCGTCGGAGACGTCGTCGCCCGCGCTGGCCAGCACGTTGTCGTTCTCGTCCTTGGCATCGACCGCGAGGATACGACCGTGGATCGAGTTCTCGACGTCCTCGTGCAGCATGACCGAACCGGTATCCTCGTCGATCTGGACGAGCGGCAGGTTCAGGCCGCGGCGAGTCTGGCAGTCCAGCTCGCGAACGATGACATCCTGCGAGACGTCGACCAGACGACGCGTCAGGTAACCGGAGTTTGCGGTACGCAACGCGGTATCCGCGAGGCCCTTACGGGCACCGTGGGTAGCGATGAAGTACTCCAGAACCGACAGGCCCTCGCGGTAGGAGGACTTGATCGGGCGGGGCATGATCTCGCCACGCGTGTTGGCCACGAGACCACGGATACCCGCGATCTGGCGCACCTGCATCCAGTTTCCTCGGGCGCCCGAGGAAACCATGCGGTTGATCGTGTTCAGATCGGTCAGGTTCTCGCGCATGGCCTCGGCGACCTCGTCGGTCGCCTTGGTCCAGATGTCGATGAGTTCCGAACGACGCTCGTCGTCGTCGATCAGGCCCAACTCGTACTGGCCCTGGATCTCGTCCGCCTGCTTCTCGTAGCCGGCCATGATCTCGCGCTTCGCCGGAGGCGTCGCGATATCGGAGACGGCCACGGTCACGCCCGAGCGGGAGGCCCAGTAGAAACCGGTGTCCTTGAGGTTGTCCAGGGTCCGGGCGACGTCGACCATCGGGTAGTTCTCCGCCAGATCGTTGACGAGCTGGCCGAGGCCCTTCTTGTCGGCGATGCCGGTGAACCACGGGTAGTCGGCCGGGAGGGTCTCGTTGAACAGGACCTGCCCGACCGTGCACTCGACCAGGACCGGCTGGCCCTGCTCCCAGCCCTCGGGAGCTTCCCAGCCCTCGTAGGGCACGAAGTCCGTGAGCACGATCTTGACGCGCGAGTTGAGGTGGATCTCCTTGCGCTCCATGGCCATGAGGGCCTCGGCCAGGGACGAGAACGCGTGGCCCTCGCCCTTCTCGCCTTCGCGGACCGTAGTCAGGTGGTGCAGGCCGATGATCATGTCCTGCGAGGGAACCGCCACGGGGCGGCCGTCGGAGGGCTTCAGGATGTTGTTCGAGGACAGCATCAGGACGCGTGCCTCGGCCTGGGCCTCGGGGCTCAGCGGCAGGTGCACGGCCATCTGGTCACCGTCGAAGTCGGCGTTGAACGCCGAGCAAACGAGCGGGTGGAGCTGGATGGCCTTGCCCTCGACGAGCTGCGGCTCGAACGCCTGAATGCCCAGACGGTGCAGGGTTGGTGCACGGTTCAGCAACACGGGGTGCTCGGTAATGATCTCCTCGAGAACATCCCACACCTGGGGGCGGAACCGTTCGACCATGCGCTTGGCCGACTTGATGTTCTGCGCGTGGTTCAGGTCGACCAGGCGCTTCATCACGAACGGCTTGAACAGCTCCAGGGCCATCTGCTTGGGCAGACCGCACTGGTGCATCTTCAGCTGGGGTCCGACAACGATCACGGAACGACCCGAGTAGTCGACGCGCTTTCCGAGCAGGTTCTGACGGAAACGACCCTGCTTGCCCTTGAGCATGTCGGACAGCGACTTGAGCGGACGGTTGCCCGGTCCGGTGACCGGACGTCCGCGGCGGCCGTTGTCGAACAGCGAGTCGACGGCCTCCTGGAGCATGCGCTTCTCGTTGTTCACGATGATCTCGGGGGCACCGAGATCCAGAAGACGCTTCAGGCGGTTGTTGCGGTTGATCACGCGGCGGTAGAGATCGTTGAGATCCGACGTCGCGAAGCGGCCACCATCCAGCTGAACCATCGGGCGCAGCTCCGGCGGGATCACGGGGACCGCGTCCAGGACCATGCCCAGCGGCGAGTTGTTGGTCGTCAGGAACGCGTTGATGACCTTGAGGCGCTTGAGCGCACGGGTCTTCCGCTGTCCCTTGCCGTTCTGGATGACCTCGCGCAGGGCCTCGGCCTCGGCCGCCATGTCGAAGTTCTCGAGACGGTTCTTGATGGACTCGGCACCCATCGAACCCTCGAAGTACATGCCGTACTTGTCGACCATGGAGCGGTACAGCGCCTCGTCGCCCTCGAGGTCGCTGACCTTGAGGTTCTTGAAGCGCTCGAAGACCTGGTCCATGTGGGCGATCTCGGCGTCGACGCGCTTGCGCACCTGGGCCATCTGACGCTCCGAGGAGTCGCGCAGCTTGCGCTTCTCGGCGGCCTTGCCGCCTTCCGCCTCGATGCGGGCCAGCTCTTCCTCGGTCTCCTTGGCGATCGCCGCAATGTCGGTGTCGCGCTCGGATTCGAGGGCCTTCTTGTCCTTGTCGTGCGCGGCCTGCAGGTTCGGCAGGTCGTCGTGACGGCCTTCCTCGTCGACCCACGTGATCATGTAGGCGGCGAAGTAGATGATCTTCTCGAGATCCTTCGGCGCCAGATCGAGCAGGTATCCCAGACGGGAGGGAACACCCTTGAAGTACCAGATGTGGGTCACTGGAGCGGCGAGCTCGATGTGGCCCATGCGCTCACGGCGCACCTTGGCACGCGTGACCTCGACGCCGCAGCGTTCGCAGATGATTCCCTTGAAGCGCACGCGCTTGTACTTGCCGCAGTAGCATTCCCAGTCGCGAGTGGGTCCGAAGATCCGCTCGTCGAACAGGCCTTCCTTCTCCGGCTTCAGGGTTCGGTAGTTGATGGTCTCCGGCTTTTTGACCTCACCGTACGACCAGTTTCGGATGTCTTCCGCGGTGGCCAGGCCAATCCGCATCAGGCCAAGTGAAGATTCGTTGGACATGGGGTCCTTTTCTCTCAAAAACTCGTGAAGGATCTGGGGTGGATGAGTGAGGTCTAGACTTCCTCGACCGAGCTGGGCTCGTTGTGGGAGAGGTCAATACCCAATTCATCGGCAGCCCGGAATCCTTCGTCCTCCGAGTCGCGCATTTCGATCGCATTGCCTTCGGTCGAGAGGACCTCGACGTTCAGGCACAGAGACTGCATTTCCTTGATGAGCACCTTGAAGGACTCGGGAACACCCGGTTCGGGGATGTTGTCGCCCTTCACGATGGCCTCGTAGACCTTGACGCGTCCGTGGACGTCGTCGGACTTGATGGTCAGGATTTCCTGCAGGGTGTAGGCGGCGCCGTAGGCCTCGAGTGCCCACACCTCCATCTCACCGAAACGCTGACCGCCGAACTGGGCCTTACCGCCCAGCGGCTGCTGGGTAATCATCGAGTACGGCCCGGTCGAACGCGCGTGGATCTTGTCGTCCACCAGGTGGTGCAGCTTGAGGATGTACTGGTAACCGACCGAAATCGGTTCCGGGAAGGGCTCGCCGGTACGACCGTCGAACAACAGGGCCTTGCCCGTGCTGTCGATCAGACGCTCGCCGTCGCGGTTGAGGTTCGTGTGGTCCAGCAGATCGAAGATCTCCTGCTCGTCCGCACCGTCGAACACCGGGGTCGCAACCTTGGTCGGGCCCGATTCCTTCGGGAAGTTCGGAAGGTTGTCGAGCCACTCGGGGTTGCCCTCGATCTTCCACCCCTGCTTGGCGAGCCAGCCGGTGTGCACCTCCAGGACCTGGCCGATGTTCATACGGCCGGGAACGCCCAGCGGGTTCAGGATCACGTCGACGGGGGTTCCGTCGGCCATGAACGGCATGTCCTCGACGGGCAGGATCTTGGAGATCACGCCCTTGTTGCCGTGACGGCCGGCGAGCTTGTCGCCGTCGGTGATCTTGCGCTTCTGGGCCACGTAGACGCGGACCAGCTGGTTGACGCCGGGAGGCATGTCCTCGTCGTCCTCGTCCCGATCGAACACGCGGACGCCGATGACGGTGCCGGACTCGCCGTGCGGGACCTTGAGCGACGTGTCGCGGACCTCGCGGGACTTCTCACCGAAGATGGCGCGCAGCAGGCGCTCCTCCGGGGTCAGCTCGGTCTCGCCCTTCGGCGTGACCTTCCCGACCAGGATGTCACCGGCCTCGACCTCGGCACCGATGTGGATGATGCCGCGCTCGTCGAGGGCCGAGAGGACCTCTTCGGAGACGTTGGGGATGTCACGAGTGATCTCCTCGGCACCGAGCTTGGTGTCACGGGCGTCGATCTCGTGCTCCTCGATGTGGATCGAGGTCAGGACGTCGTCGGAGACCATGCGCTGCGAGAGGATGATCGCGTCCTCGTAGTTGAGGCCCTCCCAGGACATGTAGGCCACGAGCAGGTTCTTGCCGAGTGCCAATTCGCCCTGGTCGGTCGACGGACCGTCCGCGATCAGGCCGCGTGCACCCACGCGGTCGCCCTCGGAGACCACAACGCGGTGGTTGTAGCAGTTGCCGGGGTTGGAGCGCAGGAACTTCGCGATCGGGTACGACGTCGTGGTGCCGTCGTCGTTCGCGATGACGACCATGTCGGCCGAGACCTCGCGGACCACACCGGCCTTCTGTGCCAGCACGGAGTCGCCGGAGTCCATCGCGGCGTAGCCTTCCATGCCGGTGCCCACGACCGGGGACTCGGACTCGAGCAGCGGCACTGCCTGACGCTGCATGTTGGCACCCATGAGGGCGCGGTTCGCGTCGTCGTGCTCCAGGTACGGAATCAGCGACGTACCGACCGAGACCATCTGGCGCGGGGAGACGTCCATGTACTCGACGTCGCCGGCCGGCTTGGCCTCGGCCTCGCCCGAGCCATCGGCGGCGCGGCAGAGGACGTAGTCCTCGACGAAGGTCTGGTCCTCGGTCAACGGGGCGTTGGCCTGGGCAATGGTCTTGCCCTTCTCGTCGTCCGCGGTGAGGTAGACGACCTTCTCGGTCACCTTGCCGTTCGAGACCTCGCGGTACGGGGTCTCGATGAAGCCGAACGGGTTGATGCGCGCGAAGGTCGCGAGGGAGCCGATCAGACCGATGTTCGGACCTTCGGGGGATTCGATCGGGCACATGCGTCCGTAGTGGGACGGGTGCACGTCGCGAACCTCCATGCCCGCGCGGTCACGGGACAGACCGCCGGGGCCGAGGGCGTTGAGACGACGCTTGTGCGTCAGCCCGGCCAGCGGGTTGTTCTGGTCCATGAACTGCGAGAGCTGCGAGGTGCCGAAGAACTCCTTGATGGAGGCGACGACGGGTCGGATGTTGATCAGGGTCTGGGGCGTGATGGCCTCGACGTCCTGGGTCGTCATGCGTTCCCGGACCACGCGCTCCATACGGGACAGGCCCGTGCGGATCTGGTTCTCGATCAGCTCGCCGACCGCACGGATGCGGCGGTTGCCGAAGTGGTCGATGTCGTCCGTGTCGACCAGGATGTCCTGCTCGACGCCGTCGCGCTTGCCCTTGATGGACTTGCCGCCGGCGTGCAGGGTCACGAGGTAACGGATCATCGCGACGATGTCGTCCTGGGTCAGGACCGACGAGTCGTTGTCCTCGATGGGCTTGTCCACACCGAGCTTGCGGTTGATCTTGTACCGACCGACCTTGGCCAGGTCGTAGCGCTTCGGGGTGAAGTACATGTTGTCGAGCAGCGACTGGGCCGCATCGACCGTCGGCGGCTCACCCGGGCGAAGCTTCTTGTAGATATCGATCAGCGCTTCGTCACGGGTCTCGACCGTGTCCTTCTCGAGGGTCGCACGGATCGAGTCGTACTCGCCGAATTCTTCGAGAATCTTCGCGTCGGTCCAGCCGAGGGCCTTGAGGAGAACGGTCACGGACTGCTTGCGCTTGCGGTCCAGACGGACGCCGACCTGATCGCGCTTGTCGATCTCGAGCTCGAACCATGCACCGCGCGAGGGGATGATGCGGGCGGAGAAGATGTCCTTGTCCGAGGTGCGGTCGACGGCCTTCTCGAAGTATGCGCCGGGAGAACGAACCAGCTGCGAGACGACGACGCGCTCGGAACCGTTGATCACGAAGGTTCCGGACTCGGTCATTAGCGGGAAATCGCCCATGAACACGGTCTGCTGCTTGATCTCGCCGGTTTCGTTGTTCATGAACTCGGCCTTGACGTACAGCGGCGCCGAGTAGGTTGCGTCGCGGTCCTTGCACTCCTCCATGGAGTACTTCGGATCGGCGAATTCCGGCTCCGAGAAGGACAGGGACATCGTGCCCTGGAAGTCCTCGATCGGCGAGATCTCTTCGAAGATCTCGGTCAGGCCGGAGACGCGGGAGACGGAGTTGTCGCCCTTCTCGTCCGCCTCGGCAAGGCGCTCGATCCAGCGCTCGTTGCCGACCAGGCGGTCAAAGCTCTCCGTCTGCAGGGCCAGCAGGTTGGGAACACTGAGTGGTTCGTGAATCTTTGCGAATGAAATGCGTGAGGCGGAACCGTCGTGCGGGTTTCCCTCCGCGTGAGCGGCATCATAATTGGAGGTGCTCGAGGCGACCAAGATTGGATCCTTCCACAGACCTGTCTGTACACGAAGGCTTGCCCGGATCCACGGGGTTCACGCATTCCGGCGGGCGATCTCAAGGCGCACGAGACGCGCTCGGAGGCGAGCTGTCTCTGCGTGTCGGTGGTCGTGGTTGCCTGGAAGCGTGAGCTGGATCCATCAGTTGTACCCACCGCTATATGAAGGCACAAAAATTTAGGGAAAGCGCAAATTTTTACACTACATGCTTTCCGGGGGTCTGTCCAGTGGGCGCCTCCGGCGAACGAAGATCAGCATTCGACGACGTTGACCGCCAGGCCGCCCAGCGAGGTCTCCTTGTATCTGTTGGACATATCGACGCCGGTCTGACGCATGGTCTCGATGACCTGGTCGAGAGACACGCGGTGCTCACCGTCGCCGCGCATCGCCATCTTGGCGGCGTTCACCGCCTTGGCCGCAGCCATCGCGTTGCGCTCGATGCAGGGAATCTGGACCAGACCGCCCACCGGGTCGCAGGTCAGCCCGAGATTGTGCTCCATTGCGATCTCCGCCGCGTTCTCGACCTGCTCGACATTGCCGCCGAGGACCTGGGCCAGACCGCCGACCGCGATCGACGACGCCGAGCCGACCTCACCCTGGCAACCGACCTCGGCCCCCGAGATCGACGCGCGTTTCTTGTACAAGGATCCGACCGCGGACGCCGCCAGGAAGAAGTCGATGACGGCACGCTCCTTGGCCTTGCGGCCGCCGTGACGGATCTCGGGAATGTAGTGCACGGCGTAGTGCAGCACGGCGGGCACGATGCCGGCCGCGCCGTTGGTGGGCGCCGTCACGACCCGGCCGCCGAAGGCGTTCTCCTCGTTGACCGCGAGCGCGATGAGGTTGACCCAGTCGATGGAGTACTGCGGGTCCTTGTTCGGATCCTCTTCCAGAAGCTCCCTGTGCCACCGTTGGGCACGGCACCGGACCTTGAGCTCACCGGGCAGGTAACCGATGCGGGACAGCGACGAACCGATGCATTCCCGCATCACCGTGTAGATGTGGAGGATCCCGGCCTCGACCTCGTCCCGGGATCTCGCCGTCATCTCATTGGCCATTTTGAGTTCCGCGATCGAGATCCGGGCCTCGTTGGCCTGGCTGACCAGCTCCTCGGCCGAGTCGAACGGGTAGGGCACATCCGTCAGGCTGTCTCCCCCGGCGGCTTCCTCGCCTTCTTCGATCACGAATCCGCCGCCCACGGAGAAATACGTCCGTTCGTCGAGCATGAGGCCGTCGGTATCGGTCGCGGTGAAGCGTATACCGTTGGTGTGGCGTTCGAGGACCGTCAGCGGGCGGAGGACCATCTCCTTCTCGCTGATGGCGACCTCCGGACCCTCGACCAGGTCATCCCGAGTCGCTTCGGACCTGACGCAGTCCGGGCCGAAACCGGCCAGCGCGAGCTTTCCCGTGGCCTGGTTGTCGGCGACCATCTGTTCGGACTCGCGGACATCAATGGTCTCGGGGACCCAGCCCGCCAGCCCTTTGATGGTCGCCGACATGGTTCCGTGCCCCGCACCCGTCGCGGCGAGCGAACCGTACAGGTCGACCTTGATGCCGGCGACGTCGTTCAGGCGACCTCCCGCGATCAACTCCGTGACGAACCGGTTGGCCGCCCTCATCGGGCCGACGGTGTGGGAGCTCGACGGTCCCACCCCGATGCTGAACAAATCGAAAATGCTGATGTCTGTGGTGCTCATCATGGCTTTCCACACCTCCCCAGGTTGGTACGGCTCCGTTGCTCGCGACGTTGGTCATGCGTCTATTCGGACCGGCGGTAGAACGGGAGGTCAACGACCTCGAAGTCCTGGGTCCGTCCGCGAATGTCGACCGCGATCGTGGTTCCCGTCTCGGCGTTCCGGGAGTCGACGAAGGCCATCGCGATGGGGTGCCCCAGCGTCGGCGACGGAATGCCCGAGGTGACGGTTCCTATCTCCCGATGGTCCTCTCCCTCGCCGTCGACGAGGACCGACCCAGCGCGTGCGGGGCGCTTGGACAGTCCTTTCAGGCCGACCAGGATGCGGTGCCCCTCGTCCTGAGCCGCCGACTGGGCCTTCTCCAGGGCGTCCCTTCCGACGAACTCCTCCTTGTTCCGCAGCGCCGCGTCGACCATCTTTCCCAGTCCGGACGTGTAGGGCGAGAGCTCCGGCCCAAGTTCGTGACCATACAGGGGCATCCCGGCCTCGAGGCGGAGCGAGTCACGTGCCGCGAGACCCGCCGGCACGACGCCGCGGTCCCTGCCGGCCTCGGCCAACAGCGCCCAGAGTGCTGGAGCTGACTCATTGGGCACGTACAGCTCGAAGCCGTCCTCGCCCGTGTACCCCGTCCGGGCCAGGAGGACCTCGATGCCTCCCAGGACGGCCGGAGCGGCGGCGTAGTACTTGAGCCCGGCCAGATCGGTTCCGCCGTCAGCGAGCCGGAGGTCGTCGAGGACTTCGGCGATCACCGACGCGGCGACCGGTCCCTGAAGAGCAATGAGCGACGTTGCCGCTGTTTCCTCGTGAACGTTTGCCTCGAAATCCGTGCCCCTGACCGTGAACTCGCGCAGAACGGCGTCGGCGTTGGCCGCATTCGGAACCACGAGATACTCCTCGTCGGCCACTCGGTACGTGATGAGGTCATCGACGAGCCCGCCCCGGTCGTTGGCCATCACGGAGTACTTGGCGCGTCCGACCGCGAGCTTCCCGAACGAGGAGACCAGGGCGTGGTCCAGAAGCGCTGAGGCCTCGGGACCCGCGATGCGGATCTCACCCATATGGGACAGGTCGAACAGACCCGCGGCCTCGCGAACCGCCTTGTGCTCGGCGACATCGTTGTCGTACTTGAGCGGCATTTCCCAGCCGCCGAAGTCGGTGAAGGAGGCCCCCAACGATTCGTGCACCTCGTACAGCGCGGTCCGGCGAGGGCCTTCGGTCTCCGGAATGTAATCCTGATTCTGGATAGTCATGAACTCACTCTCTCCTTCGTGAGGGTCACTCGGCCGCGGACTCGTCGACTTCGATGTCGAAGGCCTCGATCGGCGGGCACTCGCAGACGAAATTTCGGTCGCCCGCAGCACCGTCGATGCGACCGACGGGAACCCAGTACTTGGCGCGCCGCAACCGAGCGACGGGATAACCAGCCGACGCTCGCGAGTATTCCCGGTCCCACTCGTCCGCAGTCAACACTTCGGCCGTGTGGGGAGCCATGCGAAGAACCGAGGTCTCCGCCTTCGCCCGCCCCTCGGCCACGTCCGTCATCTCTTCATGGATCTGCGCCATGGCCTCGATGAACCGGTCGAGTTCTTCCAGGTCCTCCGACTCCGTCGGTTCGACCATGAGCGTCCCCGCCACGGGGAAAGCCAGAGTGGGAGCGTGGAACCCGAAGTCGATGAGGCGCTTGCACACGTCCTCCGCGGTGATCCCGGACGATTGGGTCATCGGCCGCAGGTCCAGGATGCATTCGTGGGCCACCAGGCCCGAGGGTCCCGTGTACAGCACCGGGAAGAAGTCGTTGAGCTTCTTGGCCAAATAATTCGCGTTGAGCACCGCGACCTGTGCGGTGCTGCGCAGGCCCTCTCCCCCGGTCATCGCGATGTACATCCAGGAGATCGGCAACACGCCCGCCGAGCCGAAGAAGGCCTGGGACACGGCTTCGACCCGCTTGGAGTCCGCTCCCGATTCGGCGTCGATCTCCGCGGCGTCGCCCGGGAGGTAGGGCGCAAGCTGCGGGGCCACGGCGACCGGACCGACGCCGGGGCCGCCTCCGCCGTGCGGAATGCAGAAGGTCTTGTGCAGGTTGAGGTGGGACACGTCGCCGCCGAACTCTCCCGGCGATGCGAGGCCCACGAGGGCGTTCAAGTTGGCGCCGTCCAGGTACACCTGTCCACCGGCTTCGTGGACCAACCGACACACTTCGGTCACGGTCTCCTCGTAGACTCCGTGCGTGGACGGGTAGGTGATCATGATGCCTGCGAGCCTCTGACCGTACTTGTCGATCTTGTCCTTCAGATCGTCGAGCAGGATCGAGCCGTCCTCGGCGGTCGCGACCGAGACAACCTGGAGGCCCACCATGACGGCGGACGCGGCATTGGTCCCGTGGGCCGAGGCGGGAATCAGGACGATGTCCCGGTCCCCTTCCCCACGGTCGCGGTGGTAGTCACGGATCGCCTGAAGTCCCGCGTATTCGCCTTGGGATCCGGCATTCGGTTGGAGGGAGACCGCATCGTATCCGGTGATTGCCGTGAGCCAGCGCTGGAGATCATCGATCAGCTCGAGCCAGCCCTGAGCCTGGTCTCTTGGGGCCAGCGGATGGATGTTGGCGAATTCCGGCCACGAGATCGGCTCCATCTCGGAGGCGGCGTTGAGCTTCATCGTGCACGAGCCCAACGGGATCATCGTGCGGTCCAGGGCGAGGTCCTTGTCCGCGAGCTCCCGCAGGTAACGCATCATCGACGTCTCGCTGCGGTGGCTGTGGAACACGGGGTGGCTCAGGTACTCGTCCTGGCGGAGAAGGGAAGCGGGAAGATCGAAGTCCTGCGGCGAGTCCGAACGTCCGGCGCCGAAAGCGGCCAGGACGTCGTCGAGCTGGTCGAAGGTGTGCGGCTCCCCCACGCTCACCCCGACGCGATCGTCGTCGATTCGACGCAGGTTGATGCCCTTGTCCAGAGCCGCTGCGACGACGTCGTCGGCACGTCCCGGAACCACCGCGGTCACGGTGTCGAAGAACGCGGTGTGGGCCAGTTCGATGCCGCCCGCCGCCAGACCGGCGGCCAGATACGCGGCCTTGTCGTGGATCTCCTCGGCGATTCTCCGCAGGCCTTCCGGCCCGTGGTAGACCGCATACGCGCCCGCGACCACGGCCAAGAGCGCCTGGGCGGTGCAGATGTTCGACGTCGCCTTCTCGCGACGAATGTGTTGCTCGCGCGTCTGCAAGGACAAACGGTACGCCGGCCGGCCCGAGGAATCCGTGCTGACCCCGACCAGCCGTCCGGGAAGAGACCGCTCGAGGCCGCGCCGAACCGCAATGAATGCTGCGTGGGGGCCGCCGAAGAATAGCGGAACGCCGAACCGCTGGGTGCTGCCGATGGCGATATCGGCCCCCTGGGTCCCGGGCGAGACCAGCAGGGCCAGTGCCAACGGATCGGTCGCGATCGCAACCAATGCGTTGCGGGCATGCGCCGCCTCGACGAGATCGGTGTTGTCGATGACCTGGCCCTCCGAACCGATCTGCGCGGCGAGCACCCCGAACAGGTCTTCGTCGGGCAGACCGTGCGACAGATCCGCGACGACGACGTCGATGCCCAAGGTGGACGTACGACCCTCGATAATCCGGAGCGTCTGAGGAAGGAGGCGGGAGTCGACCGCGACCTTGCCGTTCTTGACCTTCCGATTGGCGCGACGCATCATCACGACCGCCTCGGCCGCCGAGGTGGCCTCGTCCAGCATCGACGCGTTCGCGATGTCCATGCCGGTCAGGTCCATGACGGCGTTCTGGAAGTTGAGCAGGGTTTCGAGCCGGCCCTGCGAAATCTCCGGCTGGTACGGGGTGTAGGAGGTGTACCACCCCGGGTTTTCGAGGATATTCCGCCGCAACACGGCCGGCGTGATGGTCTCGGAGTAGCCCTGGCCGATCATCTGGACCTTGACCTGGTTGCGGTCGGCCAAGGACCTGATGCGTGCGGTGGCTTCGTGCTCGCTGAGGGCCTCCGGCAGCCCCGGCAGCTCGAGCGGTGTGCCACGGCGAATGGACCCCGGCACGGCGGCGTCGGCCAGAGAATCCAGCGAGTCGTATCCGAGTACGTCGAGCATCGAAGTGATCTCTTCGGCGCGGGGTCCGAGGTGGCGTTCGGGGAAGGACATCATCTCTCCGAGGGTGTGCTGAACTGTCCTCCCCGCTCTGTGCCTCGACCTGAGAGTTTTCGGCCGGTGCTCGCCCGACCTTGCCCCTTCGGCGGGGTCATGGGACCCCTTTCCAGAGTTGCCTCGCACTACGGTTCATTGGCCTGAGAGTTTCCCGGGGAGGGTTTGCTCCTTCGGCGCTCGGACCAGCCGAGGCTCTCCCGCAGTGCGTATGCGGCAATTGGACTTAAGTGTGCCACATCCCACGGACACGAGCGACCCGGATGCGAACGCGCTGGCGGGCGTGGCGGCGTTCGGCGGGTGGCGGGGTGAGTGAGTGTGGCGGCGTACGGCGGGGCGGGTGTGGCGGCCGCGGCGTCGTTCGGCGGATGGCGGGGTGAGTGAGTGTGGCGGCCGCGGCGTCGCTCGGCGGGTGGGGTGGGTCTATGCATCGTTCGGCGGCTGGGGTGGCGGCGTCGTTCGGCGGGTGGTCCGCCGGCATCCTGGCAGTGTCAGGCGGTCGGGAGGCCGAGGCGGCAATTCTGTGCGGGTTCCGGGACGAAGTGGCAATTTCATGCGCAGCAGCTCGCGAGGTGGCAATGGCGTGCGGATCCGAGCGCGAGGTGGCAGTGGCGTGCGTTAAACGGGCCAATTCGCGCACGAATTCGCCACCTCGCCGGAAATCTTGCACGGCATTGCCACCTCGCCGGATGCCGCGCACAAATGCGCCACCTCGGCGAAGGCCCGACGCACGAATCTGCCACCTCGTGGCGCGCCCCTGCACGAAACCGCCACCTCGCGAGTTGCGGCACACAAAATTGCCACCTCGAGGCTCGCACCTCCGCCCCCCGCACCGATCCGCTACACCGGCCCGCCGCACCGACCCGCCGCCCGCGGAACCTGGCCCAGGACACATAGTGACGTTATGTTGGTCACTATGAAGACAGTAACCAGCCTGATTCCGGCCCGCCTGGACCGGCTGCCGTGGAGCAGATTCCACACGATGATCATCGTCGGCCTGGGAACGGCCTGGATCCTCGACGGCCTCGAAGTCCAGATCGTTGCCGCCAACGGTTTCGCGGAGACGCTCGACATGTCCACGGAGCAGATCACGCGCGCCGCGACGGTCTACCTCGTGGGCCAGGTCGTCGGTTCTCTGGTCTTCGGTGCCCTGACGGACCGCATCGGCCGGAAGAAGCTGTTCATCCTGACTCTGGCCGTGTACCTCGTCGGCTCCGGCATCGCGGGCCTGTCCAACTCCGTCTGGTTCCTCTACATCTGGCGGTTCGTGGCGGGTGCGGGCATCGGCGGCGAGTACAGCGCGATCAACGCGACCATCGACGAGCTGATTCCCTCCAAATACCGGGGACGCGTGGATCTGATCGTCAACGGCACGTACTGGGGCGGCGTCATGATCGGCGCGATCGCCACCATCTTCCTGCTTGATCCGGCCATCTTCCCCATCGATTGGGGTTGGCGCATCGGGTTCTTCATCGGACCCGTGCTCGGGCTGATCCTCATCATGATTCGCCGCCACATCCCGGAATCTCCCCGCTGGATGCTGACCCACGGCCAGGGCGACAGGGCCGAATCAGTGGTCGAAGGCATTGAGAAGGACGTGCAGGACAAGGGCCACGAGATCCCCGCCGTGGACGATTCCAAGGCCCTGACCATCAAACCCGAGGAGAAACTGCCGTTCAGACAGCTCGCCCACGTGTTCCTCAAGCTCTATCCCCAACGGACGGTTTTGGGCATCACGCTCATGGTCACCCAGTCGTTCCTGTACAACGCGATCTTCTTCACCTACGCGATCGTGCTCGAGACGTTCTACGGGGTGAGCCATTCCTCGGCCGGCAAGTACATGATCCCGTTCGCCCTGGGCTCGCTGCTGGGACCGATCCTCCTGGGACGGCTCTTCGACACGATCGGCCGACGGAAGATGATTTTCGCGACCTATGGGATTTCCGCCGTGATCCTCGCCGTTTCTGCTGTCCTCTTCTCGATCAACGTGCTGGGACCGGTGACCCACACGATCTTCTGGTGCGTCGCGTTCTTCTTCGCGAGCGCGGGTGCTTCGGCCGCCTACCTGACCGTGTCCGAGATCTTCCCCATCGAGGTCAGGGGCCAGGCGATCAGCTACTTCTTCTCGATCGCGCAGATCGCCGGCGCACTCGCCCCGGCAATCTACGGCGTCCTGATCGGCACCGGCGAGGCGCGCGGTCCTCTGGTCTGGGGTTATCTCATGGGCTCGGCGATCATGATGGCCGGCGGTCTGGTTGCCTGGTTCCTGGGTATCGACGCCGAGAACAAGGGGCTGGAAGACGTCGCCGACCCGCTGACCAAAGAGACGCCGACCGTCCCGGAAAGGTAAGGACCGTACCCGCGGTTGCCTCCCGGGGTCGCCTAATGCAGCCCGACCCAGTCGACCGTGCCGTCGTCGAGCACCTGTTCCTTCCAGATCGGGACCTCGGCCTTGATCGTGTCGGCCATGTCCTCACAGGCCCGGAACGCCGGACCTCGGTGGGCCGCCGCGGCGACCACGGTCAGGGCAGATTCCCCGATCTCGAGCGGGCCGATGCGGTGCACGGCCCACAATCGGACGTCCGGGTGCCGGGCAGAGACGCGGCCGGCGACGTCGTGCATGACGTGCACGACCTGCGGATGCGCGGTATAGGTCAGGCCCTGGACGCCGCGCCCCTGGTCGTGGTCCCGGACGACCCCGTCGAAGACCACGAGCGCACCCATCGCACGCGTCATCGTTGCGTCGCGGGCCTCGCGGGCCAGGTCCTCGAGCGGTTCTCCGATCACGTCCGCGCGCACGACGACGCCGGTCTGTTCCGCCACGTAGGCGGGATCCTGCGGATTGTCAGTGCCCACGTCGGCCCTCCAACTGGTCCAGGGCGTGCTCGTACAGGCCGCCGAGCACCGCGATGCCGTCCTTGATTCCGCCGGGAGACCCGGGAAGCGTGACGACCAGGCTCTCGCCGATGACTCCGGCGACTCCCCTGGAGAGCACGGCCGTCGGGGTCGATTCCAGGCCCTTCTGCCACAGCGCGTGCATGATCCCGGGGACGTCGTAATCCAGGAACTCGGTCACCGTCTCGACCGTCCGATCGTCCGCGTTGAGCCCCGTCCCTCCGGAGGTGAGGATGAGCCGCGGTCGTTCCTCCGATTCCCGGACGACGTCTCCGAACGTCTGCCCGAAGCGAGCATCCTCGACCACGACGGCGTCGGGAACCTCAAATCCCTCGGATCGAAGCCAGTCGACCAGGATTTCCCCCGAGCGGTCCTCATAGACCCCCTGCGCGGCCCGAGTCGAAGCAACCAACACCAACGCCGTGCGTTTCGTCATCCTTCCTCCTCAACGGTCCACGAACCGGACTTGCCGCCGGACTTCGCGAGAACACGGATATCGCCGATCACGGCGTGCTTGTCGACGGCTTTGATCATGTCGTACAGGGCGAGCGCGGCGGTGCTGACCGCGGTGAGCGCTTCCATCTCGACGCCGGTTGCTCCCCGCGTCCTGACCTTGGCCTCGATGCGCACGCCGTCGTCGAGACGCTCGAAATCCACCGTGATCTTGCCCAACGGCAGCGGGTGGCACAAGGGAATCAGCTCCGGGGTCTTCTTCGCCCCCATGATGCCGGCGATGCGGGCCACGGGCAGGGCATCGCCTTTCGGCAGGTCGGCCGCGTACATGAGCTCGACGACGTCGGGCCTGGTCCGAAGGACGCCGATCGCCACGGCTTCCCTGCTGGTGTCGTCCTTCCCGGTCACGTCCACCATGTGCGCGGACCCGTCCTCCCGGACGTGCGTCAGGCCTTGCTCGGTGTTCGTCATGTTTGCTCCTCGTGATGCGGGTGCGGTGCCAGTGGGTGGACGCTGACCACGTCTCCTCCGGACAGGTGACTCGCCGGTGGTACCTCGATCAGGCAGTCGGCTCCCACCGATTGTGCCAGCAGGTGAGAGCCAGCCCCACCGACAACCTCGACCGATACGGTCGCGTCCTCTCCCACCGCGAGTCGCCCCCTGCGGAACTGGGTCTTGGCGGGAACGCCTTCGACATCGGCGGACAAGCGTGCTGCCAGGACCGTTGGTTCCGCGGCGGCGCCCCAGACCTGCGCCACCAGGGGCGCCACGAACAGGCGGAATGAGACCAAGGTGCTGACCGGATTTCCCGGCAGGGCGACCACGGGCACGCCCGCGAGCGCCGCGCAACCCTGGGGCCCGCCTGGTTGCTGTGCCACATGCCCGAACCATGCCCGGGGTCGGCCCTCCAGAACTTGTCGCACCACTTCGAAGGCGCCGTGGCTGATTCCGCCGGAGGTCACCACGAGGTCCGGGCGCCATCGCGTCATGGCGTCGTCGAGCCTGTTTCTCAGGTCGTGCGGGTCGTCTCCCGTCACGATCCTCTCGACGACCTCGAGTCCGTGGTGTCCGGCGAGCGCCTCAAGCATCGGGCCGTTGGCGTCCGGAAGCTGCGCCTGGTCCAGGTCTTCGGACTGGGAGATTTCCTCTCCTCCGGTGCAGATCAGCACGCGCGGTCTGGCCCAGACCTCGACAGAGCGTACGTTCTGGCTGGCCAGAGCCCCCACGGTCTGAGGGGTCACGGTTCGCCCCTCGGATACCAGGGTCTCGCCGCGCCGCAGGTCCGACGCCGCGGGACGGACGAACTGCCCCTCCGGAGGCCGAGGGACACGCACCTGGGCACCGAGGGCGGCGAATTCGGGCGGATCGCATTTTTCCACGGGGACGACGGCGCAGGTTCCCTCGGGCAGCTTGGCCCCGGTCATGATCGGGCAGACGGTATCCGCCCGGTCGAGTCCCAGAGGGTATTCCTTCGCCGGATCGGTCCCGGCAGGAACCACGGGCCCGACGCCGAAGAACCTGTCCTCGCGGCCCACCGCGTCCGCGTTGAGCGCATACCCGTCCATCTGCGAATTGTCGAAACGCGGCGAGTCTGCCGGGGCGACGACGTCCTCGGCCAGCACACGCCCCACGGCGGCGCCCAATTCGACCCGTTCGGCCCTGGGCCCGGCTCCCAGGTCGCGGGCCAGGCTGACGAGGTGTTCACGGTATTCCGCAGGAGCGAAGAGTTCCGCGTCATGCATGGGATGTGTCCGCCTTTCGGAGCGAGGACAGGAAACGGGCCATCAGCAAAAGTCCTACGACCAGAACGTACAGGGCCAGGAGCATGATGCAGCTTCCGAGCGCGGCGTCGACGTCGTTGGAGCTGAGCCCGATTTCGATGTTCAACGGAATGGTGCGGGTTGTTCCTTCGATATTCCCCGCGAACGTGATGGTCGCCCCGAACTCGCCCAGGGCCCGTGCGAAGCTCAGGAGCCCCGCGGTCAGCAGGCCGGGAAGGGCTTGCGGCAACAGGACCTTGCGGGCCACCTCGTTGCGCGTTGCTCCTTCCGTCGCGGCGATCTCCTCGTACCTTCGGGGAATCGCGGTGAGGGCGGTGACGGCCGTGGAGACGAAGAAGGGCATCGAGACGAAGACCTGGGCGAGGATGACCGCCCACGAGGTGAACGCGATCGTCACGTTGCCTTCGGCCAACAGTTTGCCGAGCAACCCGTTGCGCCCCCAGAAAAACATCAGAGCCAGGCCCGAGACCACCGGAGACAGCACGAGCGGGGCATAGACGATGAAGGCCATGGGGCCGCTGAACGCGGAAGCCAGCCCACCGGAGCCGGCCCTCCCCGACCCGGAGGCACGCGCCTTCCCCGACCTGGTCAGCATGAGGGACAGCGGAATACCCACCAGAATGCAGCACACCGTGGAGATGCAGGACGTGGTCAGGGACAGCTCGAGGGCCTGAACCGCCGACGGTTCGGACAGGAGACTTCCGGCCTCGGACCAGGGAATCTTGACGACGAGGCCGAGAAGAGGCCCGAGGACCAGGAGCAACGCGATCCCCGCGGGGACGTACAGCCACGCGGGGAACGCGTAGTTGGAATTACTGCCCCGAGCCAAAGCCGTACTTCTTGAGGATCTTCTTGGCGTCGTCGCTCTCGAGCCACTTGTAGAAGTCCTTGGCACCGTCGTTCTTCGAGCCAGAATCGGTGATGGCTGCCGGGTACTTGTTCTTCTCGATGCCCTTGAGGTCGATGGCTTCGACGTCTTCGCTGTTCTTCTTCATGTTCAACGCGTCGGTCGAGTACACGAATCCGGCATCGACCTCGCCCTGACTGATCTTGGTCGAGACGGCGGACACGTTGGCTTCTTGGCTCGCGTCGTCGAGTTCGACGCTCGCGGCGTCCAGTGCCTGCTGAGCGAGGGTCCCGCACGGAACCTCGGGCGCGCAGACGGCGACCGGCTTGCCCGAGGCGTCCTGGATCGAGTGGATGTCACCAGGGTTGCCGGGTGCGGTCACGAGTTGCAACGTATTGGTTGCGATCACGGAGGTGTCCTGGGAGTCCTTGAAGGCGTCCAGAGCCAGGGCCTTGTCCATGTTCTGCTGGTCAGCGGAGATGAACATGTCGGCCGAGGCGCCCTGATCGATCTGTTGGACCAATTTGGAGGATCCTGCGTAGTTCCACTTGATGTCGGTCTCCGGGTGGTCTTCCTTGTACTTGGAGGCCAGCTCGTCACCCGCCTTGTTCAGCGAGGCGGCCGCGAACACCGTCACCTTCTCCGAGTTATCCGATCCCGAATCCCCGGAGGACCCGCCGCAGCCCGCGAGCAACAGGGCACCGGCTGCGGCCACCGAAAGGCCGGCACCAAGCCTCGTGCGACGGCCGCGTCGCACCCGGTTCCCGGACGTGGGCTGCTGTGCGTTGCTCATAGGTGCTTCCTCTCGAGTGAATTGCCGTGTGACATGGCTCCCCATGGAAATGTACATCACCTTCCTATCGAATACGGGACAGCCCGGCTCCCCACTCTTCTTTCTGTTCCGCCTGGTCAACACCGAGGGTGAATGCCGGCTCGGTTCCAAGGAAGCCGTGAACCCGAGTACCGTGGGTAGTGGAGCAATACATCCGAGGAGGCAGCATTGGGACTCTTGGAAGACCAATGGGGTCGCGTAGCCAACGATCTCCGACTTTCACTCATCGACAAGTGCAACCTGCGGTGCACCTACTGCATGCCGGCCGAAGGGCTGGACTGGCTCGGCAAGAACGAGCTCCTGAGTGCCTCCGAAGCGGTCCGCATCGCTGACATCGGCGTCAGGCTCCTGGGAGTCCGCGAGGTCAGATTCACCGGCGGCGAGCCGCTGGTTCGCGCCGATCTGGCAACGATCCTCGGCGACTTGCGCGAACTCCACCCCACTTTGCCGATGTCGATCACCACCAATGGTATCGGGCTGGAAAAGAAGATCGATCGTCTCGTCGAGGCAGGGCTCAACAGGATCAACGTGTCCCTCGATACGGTGTGCCCCGAAACCTTCGCGAAGATCACGCGCAGGGACCGGCTCCCTCACGTGCTTCGTGGCCTCGAGGCCGCAGCCGACGCGGGAATTCATCCCATCAAGATCAACGCGGTCCTGATGCGCGGGGTCAATGACGACCAGGCCGGCGAGTTGCTCGATTGGTCTCTGCGCCACGACTTCCAGCTCCGGTTCATCGAACAGATGCCGCTCGACGCCGACCACGAATGGACGCGCAGCGGCATGGTGACGGCCGGGGAAGTCAGGGATCGCATTTCCGAGGACTTCGACCTGGTGCCCCAGGCCGAGCCCCGGGGATCGGCGCCCGCCGAGCTGTGGGACGTCTACCCCTTGGGCACGGCCGTCGCCGGGAATCCGGCACCGGTCCTCGGCCAGGTCGGCGTCATAGCCTCGGTCACCGAGCCTTTCTGCGAAGCCTGCAGCCGGACCAGGATCACGGCCGACGGCAAGATCCGCAGTTGCCTGTTCTCCCACGAGGAAACCGACTTGATGGAGGCGCTCAGGGACGGGTCGACGGACGAGCGGATAGCCGAAATCTGGCAGGCCGCGATGTGGACCAAGCCCAAGGCCCACGGGCAGACCAAGGTCGGTCTGGGTACGCCCGAATTTGTTCAGCCCGATCGCAGCATGAGCGCCATCGGAGGCTGAGAATTGGTCGACATCCACTACTTCGCCGCTGCGCGGGCGGCCCGCGGCCAGTCGACCGAAACCGTCGACGCCGGGGCGAACGGTCTCGTGACCCTCGCGGATCTGGTCGAGACGCTGGGACGAGAGCACACCGAGCACCGAGCCGCAGGCCTGACGCTGGCGGAGGTCTTCGGACGATGCACGTTCCTGGCCGATGGGCGCAGAGCCGAACCGTCGGCTCCTCTCGCGAACGTCGAGCGCATCGATATCATGCCGCCCTTCGCCGGAGGCTGACCGATGGCCCCGTTCCTTCCGATCCGGTTCCGAGCGATCGTCCTCGCGGGTGGCCGATCCTCCCGGCTCCACGCGTCGGCCCCCGGCCCGACTCCTGACAAACCCCTCCTGTCCAGAGACGGCCTGACCCTGGTGGACGCCGTGCTCACCGACCTGGACCGGTTCGCCGAGGTGGGCGCCGCCGAATGCGTCGTCGTCGGCCCGGAGAATATCCCACTACCGACGGACGCGGGACTCGTTCGGGAGGATCCGCCCTACTCGGGTCCGGCCGCGGCGATCCGCGCCGGCCTGTCCTTCATGGACGGCACGGATGTGCGGGACAGCGGCCCCGACGCCGCCCGACGCGCCTGGGTCTTCGTGGTGGCCGCTGACATGCCTCACCCCGGCCCTGGCCTGGCCGAACTTCGCCGCGCCGTCCTCGCCCACGGCTCCGAGGAGACCGCGTTCATCGGGGTGGAGGACGGAAGGTGGCAACCGCTCATGTCGGTTCTGCGTCTCGACCGCGCCCTGGAAGCCTTCACGGAACCCGCGGAATCTCAGTCCGTGATGTCCCGGCTCAAACGCCTCTCCCCCGTGGACGTCGAGCTTCCGACCGGCTCGAGCAAGGACATCGACACGTGGGACGACGCCGTATCGCTGGGCTTCGTCGACGGGACCGCCGGACGCTTCTCAGGGAGTCGAACGTGAGGCGGGACTGGACCACGGTCCGCGAGGATCTGTACGAGCTGGCGGGAGAGATCGGCCGGAGCCTGGATCGTCCGGAGAATCTGCGGCTCGAGGACGCTCTCGGCACGACGACGTCCGCACCGATCGTGAGCCCCATACCGGTTCCCCACTTCGAGTCCTCTGCCATGGACGGATACGCCGTGGCCGGACCGGGTCCGTGGCGCCTGGTCTCGGATCCGGTGCGGTCCTCGGGGGAACGCAATATCCATCGTCGATCCGGCAGCATCGGCGTCGGGGAAGCCTGGCCGGTCCTGACCGGTTCGGTTCTGCCCCAAGGAACCGAGGGTGTGGTCCGTATCGAGCACGCCGAAACCCGCGGGACGACGGTCCGGAGCCTCCCGGACCATCCCTACAACCCAGGCCGCGACATGAGGCGACGCGGCGAGGAAATGGAACGCGGTGCCGAACTCGTCGCCGCGGGCACCGTTCTCGGCCCCAGACACGTTGCTCTGCTCGCGGCCTGCGGCATCGACGTCGTCTCCGCCCGGCGGCCCATGTCCGTCAGCATGGCCTTCACAGGCAACGAAGTGATCGACTCGGGCGTTCCGCACCCCGGGGAGGTCCGTGATGCCTTCTCCGCCCAGTTCCCGCACCTGCTGCGCGGCTGGGGCGCGGATATCAGCGAACGCACGAGGCTGCACGACGACCACGACGTCATCCGCGAGTGGATCTCCTGGGCCAGCGGGGACCTGGTGATTCTCACGGGAGGTTCAGGGTCCTCGAGCCAGGACGTCGTGCGGCAGATCCTCGAGGATATGTGCACGGAGCTCGTCGCGACGTCGATCGCCGTCCGCCCCGGACACCCGACGATCGTCGGACGCCTGCCGGGCGACCGTCTTGTTCTGGGCCTTCCCGGGAATCCTCTCGCGGCGCACACATCCCTCTACGGGCTGGCGCCCGTGGCCCTGGCGGGGTTCCTGGGTCGGACCATGCCCCGCCTTCGGACCGCGGTGCTGGGCCGGGACGTGCCTCCTTCGCGCAAGGCGGTCACGACCCTTGCCCCTTGCGTTCTGGACGACGACGTCGCTCGCCCCTGCGCGGGAACCCGGTCCCACATGCTCTCGGGCCTCGCGGCCGCGGATGTTCTGGCCGTCATACCACCGGAGGGGGCCACAGACGGGCAGCGCATCGACTGCCTGCCCCTCGACTGATCCGCGCTCCTCCTGTATCCCGAACTGCGTGAGAGGGTCTGAGCCCGACCGCAGCTCATGCCAAGGGTTTTGACTCGAGGGCCTTAAACGGGAGAAGGCTCCCCCACCGCACGGGTGGGAGAGCCTTCGACCAAAGAATTCCGGAAGGAATTACTTGAGGGAGATGGTAGCGCCAGCGCCCTCGAGCTGCTCCTTGGCCTTCTCGGCGTCTTCCTTGGAAGCACCCTCGAGAACCGGCTTCGGAGCGCCGTCGACCAGGTCCTTGGCTTCCTTGAGGCCGAGGGAGGTCAGGGCACGAACTTCCTTGATGACGCCGATCTTCTTGTCGCCGGCCGACTCGAGCACGACGTCGAATTCGGTCTGCTCTTCAGCCTCGGCAGCACCTGCATCGCCACCGGCGGCCGGTGCAGCGGCAACGGCGGCGGGGGCAGCAGCGGTGACGTCGAAGGTCTCCTCGAAGGCCTTGACGAAGTCGGACAGCTCGATCAGGGACAGTTCCTTGAAAGCCTCGATGAGTTCTTCAGTGGTCAGCTTGGCCATGTGTTTGGCTCCTTCTTATGTCTGGTTGCAGAGGTTTCCTGCAACGGATCTTGGATTCTCCTGCTCCCCAGGCTGAGGCGCAGGGCCAACGGGTTCCCGTTGGTGACGTCCGAGGACGTCTCAGGCAGCGGATTCTCCACCCTGCTCCTCGACCTTCGTGCGCAGAGCCTCTGCGGTACGAGCAGTCTTGGAAAGCGGTGCCTGGAACAGTGCGGCGGCCTTGGAGAGGGAGCCCTTTGCCGCACCCGCAACCTTGGCGAGCAGCACCTCGCGAGATTCAAGATCCGCAAGCTTCTGGATGTCAGCTTCACCGAGAGTCTTACCCTCAAAGTAACCACTCTTGATGACCAGCTGGGGATTCTGCTTGGCGAAGTCACGCAGGCTCTTGGTCGCCTCAACCGGTTCCCCGGTGATGAAGGCGATTGCGGTGGGGCCGTTGAGGTCGTCGAAGTTCAGGCCCTCGACGCCGGCTTCCCTGGCCGCGATGGCGGTCAGCGTGTTCTTCACCACGGCATATTCAGCGTTCTCACCGAGCGAGCGACGAAGCTCTCCGAGCTTGCTCACGGTGAGACCACGATACTCAGTCAAAACAGCAGCGTCCGAGTTGGAGAAAAGCTCCCTCAGCTCCGATACAGCGGCCGCCTTTTCCGGTGTCGCCATGGTACTCCTTCCGGTCTGATTGCCGGGCGCCCATGAGCCCACAAAAAATGCCCCGCGCAGATGGCGGGGCACAGCGAAATCTCAACGCGCATGAGAATGCACGGAGTCCGATTGTGTCACGTTCACCTGCACTGGCCGTTCCTTGCGGGAACTCTTATGGCGGATAAACACGCCCGGGGGCGTGCAAAACCTACGACCGGCGGTCTTTGGTAGTTCCAGTAAACCACACGTCCGGCGACGGAGCCACCCGGAGGAGCTCGATGGGACGCACATCACTGGGGTTTTGCACTGGCTCCTCCGCGGGCATCAGCAACAAGAACCCGTTGCCCGGTTGCCGCGTCGAATTCGTGCACATTCACCCCGTCGACGAGCACGCAGGCCTTCTCCCCGATGGCGGGCGGGTCGACCGGCTCACCGAAACGCACCGAGGGCAGCAACGCCCGAAGGGGCCGCATTCCGGACCCGGCGTCGACGACGACGAGCGTCTGCTCCCCCAGGAATGACGACCCCACGACCGTGCCGTTGAAGCGCAGAACGGACTCATTGCCCCGGTCGGTCCGCACCCCGGCAAAGTCCTGGACGAGACAGTTCTCCGGCCGGAAACCTCGCACGATCCCGTCCTCGCCGGGCACGAAATTCATGGAATGTCCGCCGAGGAATCCGGCGACGAATTGCGTCGCAGGCCTCTGCCAGAGCTCCTGGGGCGGGCCGATCTGTTCGAGGCGGCCGTCATTGAGGATCGTGACGGTGTCCCCGAGAGCGAAGGCTTCTTCCACCTGGTGCGTCACGTACACCATGGTCAGCCCCTTCTCTCGCTGCACGGCACGCAGGTCCTCACGAATGTCGCGGGCCAACGCCTGGTCCAAATGCGCGAGCGGCTCGTCGAACAGGTACAGGCCGACGTCGCGCACGAGCGCGCGGGCAATACCGACGCGTTGCCGCTGGCCGCCGGACAACTGATTGATCCGCCGCGGCCCCAAGTCCGGGATGTGCATCATCTCGAGGGCGTCCGACGCCGCGGCGCGGCGCTCCCGGTCGGTCCTGTACCGCGAGTTCTTTCCCCGGGCTGCCTTGAGTCGGAGCGGGAACAGGACGTTGTCCAGGACCGAGAGGTGGGGATAGAGCGGGGTGTCCTGAAACGCGACCGACGAATCGCCCAGTCGCACCGGTTTCCCGTCCAAGTGGACGACGCCCGACGTCGGCGATTCGAGCCCCGCCGCAATCCTGAGCATGGTGGTCTTGCCCCCACCTGACGGACCGAGCACCGTCATGAGCTGACCAGTACCGACGGTGAGGTCGAGCTCTCGCAGGACCGACTCGCCACCGAACGATTTGCTGACTGCCTCGAAGACCAGACTCACAGCGGTTTCGCTCCTTCGCCGTTGGTGCACGCGCCTCGCGCGGGCTTCACTCCCCTGAGCACACACAAAGGCCCCGCACCGTCGCCAAGGACGGTGCGGGGCCTCGTGGTCGGCACGATCGTCAAGGTCTTCGTGACCGTTCCGATCGAATCCGGACTCCTACTTCTCGGCCACTGACGGGTCGACCGGGATGCCGGGGCCGAAGGTCGTGGCCACGGTGATCCTGGAGACGTAACGTCCCTTCGAGGCGGAGGGCTTCAGGCGCGCGGTCTCCTCGATCGCTGCCTGGAAGTTCTCCTCGAGCTGGGCGGCGTCGAAGGAGGACTTGCCGATGATGAAGTGGAGGTTGGAGTTGCGATCAACGCGGAAGTCGATCTTGCCGCCCTTGATGTCACCCACGGCCTTCACAACATCCATGGTCACCGTGCCGGTCTTCGGGTTCGGCATGAGGTTGCGGGGACCCAGGACCTTGCCCAGGCGACCGACCTTGCCCATCATGTCCGGAGTGGCCACGGCGGCGTCGAAATCGACCCAGCCGTCGGCGACCTTGCCGATGAGCTCGTCCGAACCGACGTAGTCGGCGCCGGCTTCCTCGGCCGCGGCAGCCTTGTCACCCTGGGCGAACACGACGACGCGGGCGGTCTTGCCCGTGCCGTTCGGGAGGTTCACGGTGCCGCGAACCATCTGGTCGGCCTTGCGGGGGTCGACCGAGAGGCGCAATGCGACCTCCACGGTGGTGTCGGCCTTGGAGGAGTTGATCTCCTGAGCGAGGCGGATTGCCTCACCGATGCCGTAGAGCTTGTCCTGATCGATCTTCTCTGCGGCTGCCTGGTACGCTTTGCTGCGCTTTGCCATCTGCTTGTTTCTCCTTGTGCAGTTGTGGTCTGTCGGACCGCGCCGGCCCTGCCACTGGCCCGCTCATGTGGCGGACCCCCGCTGCGAGAGCGGGCTGAATGATTTATTGAATGAACGTCGGAAATCCCGCGGGACTACTCGACGGTGATGCCCATCGAACGAGCGGTACCGGCAACGATCTTCGAAGCCGCGTCCATGTCGTTGGCGTTGAGGTCGGGCATCTTGGTTTCGGCGATCTCACGGACCTGGTCCACGCTGATCTTGCCGACCTTGTTGGTGTGGGGAACTCCGGAGCCCTTGGCGACGCCGGCGGCCTTCTTGATGAGCTCGGCGGCCGGAGGAGTCTTGGTGATGAAGGTGAACGAGCGGTCCTCGTAGACCGTGATCTCGACGGGCACGACATTGCCGCGCATGGATTCCGTGGCGGCGTTGTACGCCTTGCAGAATTCCATGATGTTGACGCCGTGCTGACCGAGCGCGGGACCAACCGGGGGCGCCGGGTTGGCGGCACCTGCCTGGATCTGCAGCTTGATGAGGCCTGCGGCCTTTTTCTTGGGAGCCAATTGAGGTCCTTTTCTTCTGGGGCTGACCGACGCACAGGAGCGTACGACGGCGGGTGGTCACCGTGGCGCGGCGACCGCGCGTGAGCACGCCAAAGCGCACGAGCACACGCAAAATCTCAGTGTAGTCCCGCACGAATGGTTTTCTCCACTCAGGGGGAGCAATATCACTGCATCACGAACGAATGCGCGGTCACCGCTTTCTGGGCGGGACCGCGCATTGCGTGCGAGAAGAAAATGATCAGATCTTGGTGACCTGATTGAAGCCCAGGCTCACGGGGGTCTCGCGCTCGAAGAGCGAAACGAGAACCACGAGCTGCTGCGCTTCGGGCTTGATCTCGGAGATGGTCGCCGGGAGGGTCTCGAAGGGGCCTTCCTTGACGATGACCGACTCGCCCACCTCGAAGCCGACGTTGACCTGAGGAGCAACCTCGGCCGGGACCGGTTCGCCGGCGTCCTTGGCCGCTTCGGCCTGCTCCGCCTCGAAAACCGGGGCGAGCATGTCGACAACCTCATCGAGCCGAAGCGGCACCGGGTTGTAAGCATCCTGGCCCACGAATCCGGTCACGCCGGGCGTGTGGCGCACGACGCCCCAGGACTCGTCCGTCAGGTTCATGCGGACCAGCACGTAGCCCGGGATCCTCACGCGGCGCACGGTCTTGCGTTGCCCGTTCTTGATCTCCAGGACTTCTTCCATGGGGACCTGGATCTCGAAGAGATCGTCCTCCATGTTCATCGACTGGGCACGGGTCTGCAGGTTGGTCCTGACGCGGTTCTCGTAACCGGCGTACGTGTGGATCACGTACCAGTCGCCTTCCTGGCGACGAAGCTTCGAACGGAATTCCTGCATCGGGTCGACGTCCGCGTCCTCTTCGGCCGCTTCCGAGACCTTTTCGACGGTGTCGTCGAAGTCGCCGGATGCGTCCTCCGCGTTCTCAGAATCATCCTGAGCGGAGGAGACCAACGCGGACTCCGTCTGTTCGAAGCCGGACTGGCTGGACTGCTCCGCGGCGTCGGCCTGCTCTGCCTGCTCGGGAGAGGTCTGATCGACCTGGTTCTCCTCGGCGGAGTTATCGAGTTCCTGCTCGGACACTGCGTTTCCTGCTTTCTTGGGGGTCTTCGCATCCCCGCAACCCATTGGCACGGCCGCGAGGCGGATTCGTCTGAATTCTCAGTTTAGCCCTGGGGGCCTTGCGGCTTCTGACCGAAGCCGCCGTCACCGAAGAGCCAGAAGGCTCCCTGCCCGAACAGGTAGTCGAGGCCGAAGATCAGCAACAGCATGAACGCGACGAAAACCAGGACAATGATCACGTAATTGAGGAGTTCCCGACGAGTCGGGCTGACGACTTTTTTCAGCTCGCCGATGACCTGTTTGAGGAAGAGGACGATCCTCCCGAAGAAGCCTCGCTTCTCGGTACTGGACTCTTGATCGGCGGCTCCCGCAGCAGCAGCTTTAGCCATTCGGTACCGCCCCTTTCTGACGTTATGGCTTGGACGTTGTACAACGTTGTCGACTATATGCCACGAATGGGTCTTCGTGAGGGGATGAAAATGCAGGGCAGACAGGACTCGAACCTGCAACCTGCGGTTTTGGAGACCGCTGCGCTACCAATTGCGCCACTGCCCTTCGACGGGATACCGCCCTCAGCTCTTCAGGTCCGCGCTGGTGCCCTCGGGCATGAGCGATCCTCGGTGGCGAGCACCGGAGTTCAACTTTAGCGACTTTGTCGAGTGCCCGCAATTCGCTGGGGACGGAGACGGGTTCCGTGGATTCCGCCGGCCCGGTCTTGAGCAATGTTTCCACAAGCATGTTCTGCGCATGTCCTCGGCACCGGGCTGCGCATAGGATTGGAGCAGCACCCGCGGGCACACCCCGACGGGCCGCGATTCCGGAACCGTTCTCAACGAAAGTGAGCACCATGCCGTCCCAGGAGCGCATCTCGGCACGCATCGCCGCCATTGCCCCGTCCGCCACCTTGGCCGTGGATTCCAAAGCCAAGGCACTCAAGGCCGAAGGGCGCCCCGTGATCGGTTTCGGTGCGGGAGAGCCCGATTTCGCGACCCCGGCCCCCATTGTGGAAGCGGCCCGCGAGGCGCTGGACGACCCGGCCAATTTCCGGTACTCGCCGGCTGCCGGCCTCCCCGAACTGCGCCAGGCCATTGCCGAGAAAACACTGCGGGATTCCGGATACTCCGTGGATCCTTCGCAGGTCATCGTGACCAATGGCGGCAAGCAGGCCGTCTACGAGGCCTTTGCGACGGTCATCGACGAGGGCGACGACGTCCTTCTTCCGGCCCCCTATTGGACGACCTACCCCGAGGCCATCCGTCTGGCGGGAGGCAACCCGGTGGAAGTATTTGCGGGGTCCGAGCAAGGCTACAAGGTCACCGTCGATCAATTGGAGGCGGCCTGCACGGACCGGACGAAGGCGCTGATTTTCGTCTCGCCGTCGAACCCCACGGGCGCCGTGTACAGCCCGGAGGAGACCGCGGCCATCGGACGCTGGGCGGCTGACAAGGGGATCTTCGTGATCGCCGACGAGATCTACGAGCACCTGACCTACGACGGCACCCCCTTCACCTCGATCGCCACCGCTGCCCCCGAGCTTCGGGAAAACGTCATCATCCTGAACGGTGTCGCGAAGACCTACGCGATGACCGGATGGCGCGTCGGATGGCTGATCGGCCCCGCGGACGTCGTCAAGGCCGCGTCGAACCTGCAGTCGCACCTTTCGTCGAACGTCAACAACATCGCACAGAGGGCGGCCCTGGCGGCCGTGACCCAACCGATGGACGCCGTCGACGAGATGAGGGCCGCTTTCGATCGGCGGCGCAGGGCCATTGTCGAGGGGCTCAACGCGATCGACGGAATCACCTGCCCCACTCCCCAGGGCGCCTTCTACGCCTACCCGGACGTCACCGGCCTGCTCGGGTCGAACATCGCCGGACGCACGATCTCCTCGTCCGCGGACCTCGCGGACGTGATCCTGGACGAAGCCGAAGTTGCGGTAGTTCCGGGCGAAGCCTTCGGCCCTTCCGGATACCTCCGACTCTCCTATGCGCTGGCGGATGACGACCTCCGCGCGGGTGTGGAAAGAATCCAGAAATTGCTGGCGACCGCGTCGCGCTGACAATCCGCGGCCCCGGGCCGTTCCGTGGCCCGGGGCCGACGTTTGCGGAACCAGAACAGAAACCAACACAAACCCACACTGACCCGAAGAGGTGAGCCGGAAGCCCCTCGGGACTCCGGGGCAGACCTGCCGCTTTCGCTCGATGTGGACATCCACAAGTTCCCAACTATTCGCTACACTGAGAGGCGTTGAATACTTCGACTCGTAGCGAGGGAGACACCCCATGAGAATCGGACTTCTGACCAGTGGCGGCGATTGCCCCGGGCTCAACGCGGTGATTCGTGGTGCGGTGCTCAATGGGGTCAAGACCTACGATGACGAGTTCGTCGGTTTCCGCGACGGATGGCGTGGGGTCGTCGAGGGCGACATCATGGATCTGCCCCGAACGCGGGTTCGCGGGTTGGCCCGTACGGGCGGAACCATCTTGGGGACGTCACGCACCAACCCTTTCGATGGGCCGCAGGGCGGTCCGGAGAACATCTCGGTGATGCTCGAGCGCCACGCGATCGACGCGATCGTCGCGATCGGCGGCGAGGGAACGCTTGCAGGGGCCAAGAGGCTCTCCGATGCGGGCCTCCCCGTGGTCGGCGTGCCCAAGACGATCGACAACGACCTCAACGCGACCGACTACACCTTCGGTTTCGATACAGCCGTTTCCATCGCGACCGACGCCATGGACCGGTTGCGGACCACGGGCGAATCCCACCACCGCTGCATGGTTGCGGAGGTCATGGGCCGGCACGTGGGGTGGATCGCGTTGCACTCCGGCATGTCCGCGGGAGCTCACGCCGTGTTGATTCCCGAACAGAAAGTCCCCATGACCCAGGTCGCGGACTGGGTTCGCGAGGTCCACGAACGCGGGCGCTCTCCCCTGGTGGTCGTGGCTGAAGGATTCATTCCCGAGGGGCTCGACGAGGTCGTCCACGAGAAGGGCCTCGAGCAGGACGGCCGGCCTCGCCTCGGCGGAATCGGCGAATACGTAACCCACGAGATCGAGCGGATGACTGGCATCGAGGCCAGGAACACGACCCTGGGTCACATTCAGAGGGGCGGTGCACCGACCGGTTTCGACCGAGTGCTCGCCACGCGCATGGGCATGGCCGTGGTCGACCTGGTGCACGACCGCCAATGGGGCAAGATGGTCGGCCTGGACAGCACCGACATCACCCGCGTGGACTTCGAGGAAGCGTTGAGTGGGCTCAAGACGGTCCCCCAGGCACGGTGGGACGAAGCCAAGGTGCTCTTCGGGCGGTGACCCCGACCGCTCCGGACGGCGCGGCGTCCGGCTCCGGCCGAAAGCCCCCGCCGGGACGACCGGTTCTCAGGGTTTCAGGAAGTCGTCCCTGTTGCGCCGCCCCACGGCCTGTCCCGCATCCGGGCTGACGATCACGGTTTGCGCGGCCGCGTACTCGACGACGGCAGGCTCTGGCGAGTCGTCTCCGGCGTCCTCCGCTGCCACGTGCGAGGTGTCGTCACGGACCACCAGCTGAGCCTCCGGATCCACCATCCTCTTGATCACCGCCAGGGCGATGGGACCCGCCTCGTGGTGCAACGCGGCGCTCGTGATTCGACCCACGGCCCTTTTCCCTCCGACGGCGAAGACCTCGGAGCCTGGCTCGGGGAGCGTGTGCTCGGAACCGTCCAGGTCGAGGAACACGAGCCGCCGCGGCGGGTGCCCCAGATTGTGCACCCGAGCGATGGTCTCCTGCCCCTTGTAGCACCCCTTCGACATGTGCACGGCCGTCCGCATCAGGTCGAGTTCGTGCGGGATCGTTCGAGCGTCGACCTCGGTGGCGTACCGGGGCCGCCAGGCCTCGATCCGCAACGCTTCCAGCGCCATGGTTCCTGCCCACTCGGGACGGAGCGATGCGAGATCCGATTTCCGGACGAGAATCTCCCAGTACTGCCAGCCCTCGCCGGGATGCGGGCTCGTGCCGGCGTAGGTCGTGCCCCCGACGCCGATCTGGGGCCAGGGATCCTGCCATGCCACGGCTTCCGCGGGGACGCCTGCGCGTCCGCGGAGGTCGACCGTGGATCCGATGACGGCGACGTCGGCCGTCTCGTCCCTGACCTCGACCCTGAGCATGAAACGCATCGACTCGAGAAATTCGGCGAGGCCCTCGTTCTGGCCCGCTTCGACGATGAGCCACACCATGTCCTCGGACACGACGACGTGCGGCTGGTACTCGATGCGTCCTTGGGCGGACAGCAACGTCGTCTCGGTGCTCGCCCCCGCCGGCAGACCGTCGATGACCTGAGATGACAACGTGGTCAGCCAGCTGGCGCGGTCTTCCCCGGACACGGAGACGACGCCGCGGTTGGACAGATCGACGGCGACGGGCCGTTCGGCCGTTGCCCGGGCGAGACCGCGTTGCTCGCGGATGGGATCCCCATAGTGCGCGGCGACGCCGCTGTCCTGGCCGCCGGCTTCGACGGCACCGTCCAATGAGAGCAGAGGTGAGGACCAGGTCATGCGGCCACGTCAACCTTGCGCAAACGCGCCGATGCGTGCGAGCTCATCTGCTGACCGGCTGCCGCCATGTCCCAGGCCCACATGAGTTCCCCGTTCACCAGGCCGTACATACGCGAAGCGGCAGTGTATTCCTTCGCGTTGGCGCCGCGCATCACAGCGTCCGTGGCCATCTGGATCCGGGGGCCGTCGATGACGCCGACGTACAGCTCGCTCACCCCACCCGGATGATTGATCGTTGCGAGGATGTCGAAGGCTTCGTCGTCATTCCGCATCTTCTCGACATCTGCGGCGGTTTGGAGGAGCGGCTTCTCCGCGCCGGGCAACAACCCGGGGCCGGCGTCCTCATCGCCCTGTTTGCGGTCCAATTGCCAGAAACCGGTCTCCACGCTGATCTGGCGGGTCCGGTTGCCCTGGTCGTCCAACAGGTAGGACTCGGCGCGGTACTCGAGGTATGGCAGGCCGTTGTGGGAGAAGTCGACGATCTGCCCGAACTGCCTCTCTTCTTCGTCGGCGTAGCCGAGGACTCCGACGCCTTCCCAGTGGCCGAGCAGCCACGCGAAGGGCACAAGTTCAGGGGTCAGATCCGTGGGGATTTCAATAGCCATGCACCCATCTTAAACGCCAAAAGCCCGAGCATCCACGCCCGGGCCGTTGACTACGCTGAGTGCTTTACTTCTGGCCTCGGAAGAGCCCACCGACCACGAGCGCGGCGCAGCCCAGGATGGACAACGATGCCAGCCCCAACAACGTGAGGAACAGGATTTCGAGTGCAATGATCATGGCAACCAAGCTATCACGCGATCGATGACGAGCGTGCCCGCATACCCGAGGACCCCCAAGAATGCGACCGGTGTGACGCCGAGTGTCATGGCCCCGCGCCGCAATCCGCCCTCGGGTCCCGCAGCGATCATTCGCGCTCCCACGATGCCGATGCACAGGGCAAGAATCGCGCCGGCGCCCCAAACGCTGGCCCCCGTCTCGGTGCGATGGTGGATCAACGCCATCCCCACCCATCCCGAGGCGCTCACTGCAGTGAAGACGCCCACGGCTCCGCTGATCGTGGATTCGAGCCGGGCGGCGGCGCCCTCTCCCCGAACCAATTCGGCCAGAAACACCACGACGACGCCGACGGCCACGACCGCGGGCAACAGGGTCAGCAGCTTGCCCGTCGGCGCAAGATAGACCAGTGCGCAACCTGCCCAGCCGCAGAGCGCGAAGATCACGCTGTGCGCAAGAACGTTCTTGATTCCTCGCAATTCGGCGATACCGGAAGCAGCGGGCCACCCCCACGCGATGAGAGCGACCAGCAGAACCGTTGCCACCAGGGAGACCACGGGCGAGAGAACCGCCCCGACCAAGGAAACGACGAGGGCAATCAGACTCGACAACGCCACGAGCCAATAGCGTTGCCTTCCTTCCGTCCCCACGGTCCGCAATGCGTGGGTTCCGGTCGGCACGTCGCTGGGAGCCACAGATCCTCCAGGGTCGTTCATGAGTGGGACGGAGCTTGAGCCCCCGCCAGGGCGTTTGCCCGTCGTTTGCGCCCAGTCTATCCGTGGGGTGGGACGCGGCAACGACATGTAGCATGCCGCCCGCTCGGCAATCTGGCCTTATACTGGCGATCACATGGCAACGGAGCCTCCCCGTGTCCCGGCCCGTTTCGCACGAACGGCACCGGGAACGATCAGAAAGCTCCCGGATCCGCGCGTCCGGAACGAGTGAAACCTCCGGAAGGGACGACGCCAATGGTCAAGATGCTCATGCTCAGCGACGCCGCGAGCTCGCCCGCCGACGTCGTTCCCGCCCTGGCCCTGTTGCCGCACGAGGCGGAGGTCCGCCCTCTGGCCGCCTCGCCCGCCGAAATCGCCTCCCGCTCCCCGGAACTGCTTCTCGTCGACGGCACCGGGGCCCTGGTGAACGCCCGGAATACCGTCCAAATGCTCGGCGGAAGCGACCTGGAGACTCCCACGGTCATGATTCTTGCCGAAGGAGGCCTGGCCGCCGTCTCACCCCACTGGCTGGTGAACGACATCCTGCTGGACTCGGCGGGTCCGGCCGAGGTCGAGGCACGCATCAGGCTCGCGGCGGCGGGTCCCCAGGGGCCGGCCGCTCAGGAAGACGTCATCAGGTGCGGGGACGTCATCGTGGACGAAGCCACCTACTCCGCACGCGCCGGTCAGCACACGCTCAACCTCACCTACAAAGAGTTCGAGCTCCTCAAGTTCATGGTGCAGAATCCTCGCCGCGTGTTCACCCGGGCGCAGCTGCTCTCCGAGGTCTGGGGATACGACTATTACGGGGGAACGAGAACCGTGGACGTCCATATCCGTCGGCTGCGCGCGAAATTGGGCCCTGACCACGACCAGCTGATCACGACGGTGCGCAACGTGGGATACAGCTTCACCGAGGCACGGCCGACGCCGCAGGAGTGACCGTCTGCGGAATCAGCCGATGCCAGTCAGAAAATGTTCGTCCACATTTCTCCCTGGGCAGCACGCTTCGCGGGGCCGGCCCTGGTGCCGGCTTGTAGAGTGGAGAAAGACACGGCGGTGCCACGGCACCGCCGACCAGCAGGCTAACCGGAATGGGCAGGTACGCGGTGACTTCAGCGCTCGGAAATGCGGCTTCTCGATACTCCTTGGACAGCACACGTCCGGACTCGAACCTGGTCGGTCAGATCGAGAATCTGGCCCAGCGCGCACATTCGGCCGACGGCGCCCAGCCCTTGTCCGAGCAAACCTTGGTCCAACTCAGGCGGGCGGCCGAGCAGAGCGACGGCGCATCCGCAGCACCCCTGGTCATCACGGCGTTCGAGGGCGAGGCCCTCGTTGCCGCGGCGGTCGCGACCGCACCCGAGGACGCGGAGTCCACCGGAACCGTCGAGGGCATGGTGGACCCGAAGCACCGGGGCTCCGGTTTGGGGCGTGCCGTCGCCGAGATGCTTCTGGGCGATAGCGGCCTGGGAGAACAGGTCAACGACTACCGGGTGTGGGTTCACGGTTCGGGCGTGGCCGGTCGCTCGCGGGAGTATTCGGCCCCGTTGGCCGCGATGTCTCTGGCCGACAGCTTCGGCTATGTCCCGGTGCGCGAACTGTGGAAAATGCGGTTGGACCTCACCGCCAAGGCCCGCCAGAGCATCCGGGAACTCACCGAGAAGCACGCCCCCGAACCGCCCGTCCACGTCCGGACCTTCCAGGACTCGGACGCAGAGGCCTGGGTGGATCTCAATTCCCGGGCCTTCGCCGACCACCCGGAGCAGGGTCAGTTGGGCATCGAGGACCTCCGCGCCCGGCAGAACGACTCCTGGTTCAGGCCGGAAGGCTTCTTCCTGGCCGAGACGGAACAGGACTCCAGCGGCAATCCGGCGCTGCTCGGTTTCCACTGGACCAAGATCGAGGACACCGACCAGGGCTCCCGGGAGGGGGAGGTCTACGCCGTCGGCGTCTCACCGGACGCACAGGGAACCGGGCTGGGTCGGGCTCTGACCGTCATCGGCATGGACTACTTGGCCCGCTTCGGTGAGGACGACTCCGCCGAGGAACCCCTGGACGCGATCGTCCTCTACGTGGATGCGGACAACACGGCCGCGGTCGGGCTGTACGAGTCCCTCGGATTCCGTCCGTGGGATGTGGACAAGATGTACGCGCCGTCGTCCGCGGTAACCGATGAGGACACGGTCCATGCCGAGCCCGAGGCGGTCACGGAGACTGGGCAGAACAATCTGACCCACCCCGGCCAGGCCACAAACATCGCCAAGATCGAGCGCGCAGAAACTCGCGGAGATCGCATCGACGCTCCGGAGCAGTTCTCGACACCGCTGCTCCAGGGGGACTTCGGCCCGGAACGGTTTGCGGACCGCGAGTCCTCGTGGCTGGATTTCAACACCCGAGTCCTCGAACTGGCCGAGGACCCGTCCTTGTACCTGCTCGAGCGCCTGAATTTCCTGTCGATCGTGGCATCCAACCTCGATGAGTTCTTCATGGTGCGAGTCGCCGGGCTCAAACGCAGGATTGCCACGGGCATCGCAGTCCCGTCGGCCTCCGGCCTGACCCCGGACGAACAGATGGAGCTGATCAGCGAATCGGCTCACCGCCTGCAACAGCACCATGCCGAAGTCTTCCACGACCAGGTCCTGCCGGAACTGGAGAAAGCCGGATTGCACGTGGTCGGCTGGGACGATCTCGAAGCCCAGGCGCAGGAAAGGCTTTCGGGCCAGTTCCGGGAACGGGTCTTCCCGATCCTGACCCCGCTGGCCGTGGACCCGGCCCACCCCTTCCCGTACATCTCCGGTCTGTCCCTGAACCTCGCGGTCATCGTCCGCAACCCCCAGACCGGCAAGGAATTGTTCGCCCGCATCAAGGTCCCGGACCAGCTGGACCGGATGATTTCGGTCGATGGTTCCCGCCATGCGAATTCCCCGTCTCGGTCGGCACGGTTCATTCCCCTGGAAGCCATCATCGCCGAGCATTTGGACGAGCTCTTCCCGGGCATGGAGGTCGTGGAGCACCATGTCTTCCGCGTGACGCGCAATGAGGACCTCGAGGTCGAAGAGGACGACGCCGAGAACCTCCTGCAGGCTCTGGAGAAAGAGTTGTTGCGGCGTCGTTTCGGACCGCCCGTGCGACTCGAGGTCGAGGACACCATCAATCCGGCCATCCTCGACCTCCTGGTCTCCGAATTGAGGGTCGACGACGCCGAGGTCTACCGTCTGCCCGCGCCCTTGGATCTGCGCGGCATGACCGGCATCGTCAAGGTCAATCGGCCGTCATTGCATTATCCCAAGCACATCGCGCACACGAGCCGTTTCCTCAACGCCGCCGAGACCGCGACGGCGGCCGACGTGTTCTCCGCGACGCGGGAGCACGACGTGCTCCTGCAGCATCCTTACGATTCCTTCGCGACGAGTGTCCAGGCCTTTCTGGAACAGGCGGCGTCGGATCCCCAGGTCATGGCCATCAAGCAGACGTTGTATCGGACGTCGGGAGACTCCCCCATCGTCGATGCGCTCATCGAGGCCGCGGAGGCCGGCAAGCAGGTTCTGGCCGTCGTCGAAATCAAGGCTCGGTTCGACGAACAGGCGAATATCTCGTGGGCCCGCAAACTTGAGGAAGCCGGGGTGCACGTCGTCTACGGGATCGTGGGGCTCAAGACCCACTGCAAGTTGTCCCTGGTTGTGCGCAAGGAATCGGACGGCCTGCGCCGCTACTGCCACATCGGCACCGGCAACTACCACCCGTCGACGGCCCGCTTCTACGAGGATTTGGGGCTGCTGACCTGCGACCCCCAGGTCGCAGAGGACGTCTCGCGCCTGTTCAACCAGCTCTCGGGGTACGCGCCCAAGACGGCCTACAAGTCGTTGCTGGTCGCTCCAAGGTCGTTGCGCTCCGGGCTGATCGACCGCATCAACCGCGAGATCTCGCACAAGCGCGCCGGTCTGAACGCCAGGATCCAGATCAAGTGCAATTCGATGGTGGACGAAGCCATCATCGATTCCTTGTACAGGGCCTCGCAGGCCGGCGTCGAGGTCAACATCGTGGTCCGAGGCATTTGCGCGCTCCGACCCGGCGTTCCTGGGCTTTCGGAGAACATCCGTGTCAGGTCGGTCCTGGGCCGGTTCCTCGAGCACTCGCGGGTCTTCACTTTCGAGAACGGAGGCAAACCGGTCGCCTACATTGGGTCGGCCGACATGATGCACCGTAACCTGGATCGACGGGTCGAGGCCCTGGTGCGGATCAAGGACCCGGTGCATATCCGGTACCTTCTGGACATGATCGGGATGTACATGTCGGAGAAGACGGCCAACTGGCACCTGGAATCGGACGGAACCTGGACACGATTCTCGCGCGCGGCGGACGGGACTCCCCTGCGTGACGTCCAGTCCAGGTTGTTGGAATCGCGCTCCCAACGAGGCATGTACCCGGGTCAGTGACCGGGGTCGTCGACCGATCTCGCCCACGCATCATCACAGCACTTCACCGAAGGATTCACACTCGATGTCAGACGATTCCAAGAACTCCCCGGCGGTGGTCGCCGCGGGCGCCATATGCTGGCGCGAGTCGAGCGCGGGCCTCGAAGTCCTTGTCATCCACCGCCCCAAGTACGACGACTGGTCGTGGCCCAAGGGCAAGCAGGACGACGGCGAGTCCATCGCCGAGACGGCCGTGCGCGAGGTTCGTGAGGAAGTCGGCCTCAAGATTCTTCTCGGGCCGCCCCTGGCCAGGACGAAGTACAAGGTCTCCCGAGGAAAGAAGGAAGTCCACTACTGGGCCTCCGAGATCTCCCCGGGGACCACGGCGAAAGAGGACGCCGGTGAGGTCGACCGGCTCGAGTGGGTCCGCCCCGACGTCGCCAGGGAACGGCTGACGAATTCCTCGGACCGTTTGCCCCTCGACCGTCTTCTTGAGCTGCACGAGGCCGGCGACCTGAGGACGCGACAGCTCATCGTGGTCCGGCACGCCAAGGCCAAGCCGCGTTCCACGTGGTCACGAGCCGAAAGCGACCGCCCTCTGGCCGCGACCGGCAAACGCCAGGCACACGCCGTCTGGAGGTTGCTCGATGCCTGGAAGCCCGGCAAGATCGTCTCCAGTCCCTGGCTGCGATGCATGCAGACCGTCGCGGGCTACGCGAAGGCCAACGGTCTCGGCATCAAGGAAAAGAACCGACTGACCGAAGCCGAGCACAAGCGCAAGCCGGCCAAGGCCGCGAAATTGATGGAATCTCTCTTCGAGTCGAACCACTCGACGGTCTTGTGCACGCACCGGCCGGTGCTGCCCACCATCCTCAAGGTCATCGGCCATCATTTGCCGAAGGACCTGCGTAAATCTCTACCGACCAAGGACCCGTACCTGACACCGGGACAGATGCTGGTGCTGAACATCAGCCTCAAGCACCGTGACCGTGTCGTATCCCTGGAGAAGATTGATCCCTTTGACGACTAGCCCGCAGCTCGTACCGACTCCGTACGAAGACCTTCTGAGAGACATCCTGGACCACGGCAATCACCGAGGAGACAGGACCGGAACCGGCACGACGTCGGTCTTCGGCCGCCAGATTCGCTACGATCTCTCGACGACCTTCCCTCTCCTGACCACCAAGACGGTCCGTTTCAAAGCAGTGGCCGTGGAGCTGTTGTGGTTTCTCCGGGGCTCGACCAATATCCGCTGGCTTCAGGACCGCAACGTGCACATCTGGGACGAGTGGGCCGACGAGAACGGGGACCTCGGTCCGGTCTACGGCGCTCAGTGGCGGTCATGGCCGGCCCCGAACGGGGAATCCATCGACCAGATCGGCAAGGTCATCGAATCCTTGCGCACGAACCCGTACTCCCGCCGCCACGTGGTCAGCGCCTGGAATCCTGCCGAAGTGGATGAGATGGCCCTTCCCCCGTGCCACGCGCTGTTCCAGTTCTACGTCGAGCCCGTGGAGAGTGGACCGGACCGGCTGTCCTGCCAGCTGTACCAGCGCTCGGCCGACATGTTCCTCGGCGTCCCGTTCAACATCGCCTCCTACGCACTTCTGACCCACTTGGTCGCCGACCAGGTCGGCATGGTTCCGGGGGACTTCGTGTGGACCGGCGGCGACTGCCACATCTACGACAACCACCGGGAACAAGTGGAATTACAACTTTCCCGGCAGCCGCGGCCGTATCCCACTCTCGAAGTGGGCCATCGCAGCTCGATCGACCTCTATGAACTCGACGACCTCTCCGTCCACGGTTACGATCCCCACCCGCCGATCAAGGCTCCCATCGCGGTATGACGTCAGTTCCCGCCGGCACGGAGCCGCCACGTCTTTCCGCCATCTGGGCACAGGCCCGCGGCGGCGTCATCGGCCTCGGCGGCGCCATGCCGTGGTTCGTTCCCGCCGACCTCGCCTTCTTCAAGAGCACGACGTCGGGTTGTCCCGTCATCATGGGCCGCAGCACCTGGGAGTCCTTTCCCGAACGATTCCGCCCGCTGCCGGGCAGGACCAACATCGTCCTGACAGGCTCGATCCCGACGGCGGCCGACACGGTCGATGGACACGCTCATCATGACGGCGCCATCTGGACCGACTCGATCACCAAGGCCCTCTCCGTGGCGAATGAAGCGCCGAGAAGCGGAAACGACCTGTGGATCATCGGCGGTTCGCGGGTCTACGAGCAGGCTCTGGGGCTCGCCGACCTTCCGGGCGTGATCGACGGCCGACTGACCCGGGCCGTGGTCACGGAACTCGACGTCACGGTTCCCGGGGACCGGTGCGCCCCCGAACTCGATTCCGAATGGGCCATGACCGAGCTCGGCTCCGGCGTCGAGGAAAGGGGCCGCCTCGCCGATGCCGACGGCGTCCTTCATCCGGCACACATCGCCTACAGATTCCTCGAATTCACCAGGTAACGAGACAGGCCCGACCGGGCGTGACGATGCAGATTGACATGTGTCACGACCGGAGGCCCAAGTCCTCGGTCTGTCGGTACACTGAGCATCATGGCATTTCGGTCCGGAGATTCTGTAGGTTTTGTCGGTTGGCGCGGCATGGTGGGTTCCGTGCTCATGAAGCGCATGGAGGAAGAAAAGGACTTCCAGCAAATCGACCCGGTGTTCTTTTCGACGTCGAACGCGGGCGGCGCTGCCCCGAGCTTCTCGGGCGTCTCGGACACGGGTACGCTCAAGGACGCCTACGACATCGATGAGCTGGCCAAGCTCCCGATCATCGTGACCACGCAGGGTGGCGACTACACGAAATCGGTCCATCCTCGCTTGCGCGAACGAGGCTGGGACGGGCTGTGGATCGATGCCGCGTCGACGCTGCGCATGAACGATGACTCCGTCATCGTTCTCGACCCCGTGAACCGCGACGTCATCGATCAGGGTCTCGATCGCGGCATCAAGGACTTCGTCGGGGGAAACTGCACGGTCTCCTGTCTTCTCATGGGCCTGGGTGGGCTCTTCCGGGAAGGTCTCGTGGATTGGACCACGGCCATGACCTATCAGGCCGCATCCGGTGGCGGTGCCCGGCACATGCGCGAAGTCCTCAAGGGATTCCGCGACATCTCGGCGTCCGTGGCCGCGGAACTCGACGACCCGGCCTCCGCGATCCTCGATATCGATCGCAAGGCCCTGGACATCCAGCGCTCGGGCGGCATGGACACGGAACAGTTCGGCGTGCCCCTGGCCGGTTCTCTCATCCCCTGGATCGATGCCGACCTGGGCAATGGGCAGTCCCGCGAAGAGTGGAAGGCCGACGCCGAAACCAACAAGATTCTGGGGCTGTCCGACGAGGACAGGGTCATCATGGACGGCTTGTGCGTCCGCATCGCCGCCATGCGGTCCCATTCACAGGCGCTGACCATCAAGCTGACCGACGATCTGCCGGTCGAAGAGATCGAAAACATCATCGATCGGGACAATGAATGGTCGCGGGTCATCCCCAACACCAAGGAAGCGACGATGGACGCCCTGACTCCGGTCGCGGCGTCCGGGACGCTCTCCATCCCGGTCGGACGCATCCGCAAGCTTGCCATGGGGCCGGAGTACATCTCGGCCTTCACCGTCGGTGACCAGCTGTTGTGGGGCGCGGCCGAACCCGTCCGCCGCATGCTCGCCATCGCTACCGGGACCCTCTAGGAGACCACCGTGAAGGATCAGGAACCCAGGGCCGGTCAGGAAGCGCCCAGGACCATCGATTGGACCGACGACGGCGCGGCTCGCGAGTTCTTCTCCGTGCGTCTCGATTCCGGGGTACCACCGTATGCCCAACTTCGACGCCGCGTGGTCGAGGCCCGGCACACGGGAGAGCTGGAGTCGGGCACGCGTTTGCCTCCGGTGCGGAAACTTGCGGCGTCGCTCCATCTGGCCAACAACACGGTGGCCAAGGCGTACAAGGAGCTGGAGGCGGCGGGGGTCGTTGAGACGAAGGGACGCGCCGGGAGCTTCGTTCGGGCGGGTTCCAGTGTGGAAGACAAGGCTCTGAGACTGACCCACAAGTTCCTCGCGGAACTGAAGAACATCGGCCTCAATCAGAACGAGGCCGAGGCCCTGGTTCGTCGCGTCATCGACGAGGAGACACCGCTGAGCTCCGAGCAGTGAGCTCTCGGTCCTGACCGCAAGCCGGGTGACTGGGGCCCACCCGGACCTGCTTTGTTCCCCCTAGACCCTCGGCATACGGCCGATGCGGCGGGCTCGACCCGCGGATCGAGGCATGACCAGACGGGGAGACGCCAGCGGGCGGTGCGGAGCGCAATTGTGGCTGCGCCGGAACTGGGCCTCCAGGAGCTCTCTGCTCTGTTTCTTCGCGATGCGGTCCCGAGACCGTTGTTCCTGGGCTCGTGCACGACGCACCGAGCGTTCCGCGCGCCACGCCGAGAAACGATGCCAGACGCCCACCACTTTGGACTTCGCCCATTGGTTGAAACGGTGCACAATCGGGTACTCGGTGGCGAGAATGCCCAGACCCAGGAAGATCGCCAACCACCCCGGCCCCGGCGTCACGAGCATGACGACGCCGGCGAGAACGATCACGCCTCCGAGGAAGGACACCAACACCTTGTGCACCAGGCGAAGCACCGGATGGCGTCCGGTGAAGGCACGAAACCGTGTCAGCGCATGGTGCAAACGGCCTTCGCGTTGGCCTTGTTCGATTTCCTTTTCGATTCCCACGGGCACCCCCTGCTCCTGAGTGGAATCCGATGTGCGGGACCCTGGACCACTCCTTGAGGGAGGAACGATCCGCGGGACCTGTACTTCTACGACCAGCATACTGGCTTCCGTCCCAGAATCCGTCGATCTGTGACCAAACCCCGGGCTCAAACCCCAGCCTGACCGATCCACCTGTGATTTCCCCGAGTCTCGGCGAACAGTTGACCAGGAAAGGTCGCAGGCTACTAGATTTCCGCACCCACGATCACGGGTTCGGCCTCGAGCCGGACGCCGAAGGTCTCGACCACACCGTCCCTGACAGCCCGGGCGACGGCAAGCACGTCCTCCGCGGTTGCCGCTCCCCTGTTGCTGATGGCAAGCGTGTGTTTCGTCGAGAGGGACGCACGCCCGCCGGCGATGCGGGCGGACTCGCCTTCCAGACCGAAACCCTTGTCGAAACCCGCGTGCTGAATGAGCCACGCGGCCGAGAGCTTGGTCTTGGATTCGTCGACCCTGCCCGCGGGATCCAGGACGGGGTAGCGTGGGGCGTCGTCGGGCACGGGAAGCTGCGTATCCGCCGGAATGATCGGATTCGTGAAGAAAGAACCGGTGCTGAAGGTGTCGCGATCCGCGGGGTCCAGAACCATGCCCTTGCCGGCACGCAATTCCAGGACCGTTTCACGAACCGTGGATGCCGGGGCGCGGTCCCCGACCTCGACGCCCAGGCGGCGCGCGAGCTCGGCGTATCGAATCGGCTGGGAGTTCTGGGCTCTCTCGAGCACGAACTCGACAGCGAGAACCACGTACCGGGGTGAGCCGTCATGGATCTCGCGCTTGAGCATCGACGTGCGGTACGCGAAGGCGAGGTCGTCCCCGGTGAATCGGCAACGAGTTCCGGTGCGGCGGTCGTAGACGTGGGCCGCCCCGAAGTGCTGGGAGATCTCGGTCCCGTACGCACCGACGTTCTGTACCGGCGTCGCGCCCGTGATCCCCGGAATTCCCGACAGTGTCTCCAGACCGCTGAGTCCCTGGTCGAGGCTGTTGCGGACCAGATCGTCCCATGGTTCGCCCGCGGCGGCCCAGAGCCTGACCTGGCCGTTGTCCTCCGAGAGAACGTCGAATCCGCGGGAGGCGACGTGCACGACCGTGCCGTCGAAACCGCGGTCCGCAATGACGAGATTGGATCCGCCACCCAGCACCAGCAACGGTTTGCCGCTCGCATCCGCTTCCCGGACGGCGTCGATGATGCTCTCTTCGTCATCGGCACGCACGTAGGATCCGGCGGGTCCGCCCACACCGAGGGTCGTCAATTCACTCAAAAGGGTTTCAGTCACGTGGTCCAGTCTAACCAGCGCTCGACCCGCAACGGACCAGCGGTGACGTGAGGAAGTACGTCAGGACTCGTCGCCGTTCTGGTCCCCGTGCCGCTTTCTGGCGCGCAGGGCATCGTCCATGGACATGGGCCTCTCGGTGGTGTCCTCGTCTGCCAGGTCCTCGCCCTCGTTGACCCATCGCGCGGGCTCGTCCTTGGGCTCGGGACGGTTGCGCCGGTCGGGCGACGTGAGCTGAGGGACGAGGCACAGGGACACGACCACGAGCACAAGCACCACGGCGAGGCCGTTCCGGACCCCCAGGGCCTCCCCCAGAACGCCGAGCAGGGGCGGCCCACCGAGGAACGCGCCGTAGCCCACGGTCGAGACCACCGAGACCCTCGCGGAGGCCCGGAAGGGATCGTCTGCGGCTGCCGACATACCGACCGGGAATCCGAGGGCCGCGCCGGTACCCCACACGAAGATCGCGACCATTCCGAGCCCGATCCATGGTGAGACGACGAAGGTCCCGAGGCCGATCACGGCAAGGATGCAGGCCACCCGCATGACGGCGACGCGCCCGTACATGTTGAGCAATCCGGTGCCCAGGAGCCGACCGGTGGTCATGGCCGCCACGAACAGCCCGTACCCCACGGCGCCGACGGAGGCGCTCGCGCCGTACCCATCGGTGAGGGCGAGGGCCACCCAGTCGTTGGCGGAACCTTCCGCCAGGGCCATTCCGAGCACGAAAATGCCCAGGAGGACTGTCCTCTTCTCGGACCAGGCATGACGGATCGTGAAGGTGCCCTGTCCCTCGTCCGAGGAGACGATGGCCATGAGACCCGTGGTGCCGGGGTGGATGTCCTCGCCCTCGTGCCTGGTGTTGCGCAGGGAAAGGACGACCAGGATGATCGCCACGATGTAGACGCTCAGCATGTGCCAGAACACCGAGACTCCCACCGCTGTCATCGCGGTTCCGACGATCGATCCGATGACCGTGCCGATCGAGAAGCACCCGTGCATCAGGGGCATACGCTGCTTCTTCAGGGCACGCTCAACGGCCGCGCCCTGCACGTTCGCACCGACCGAATAGGTGGCCTGGCCGAGGCCGAAGAGCCCCAGGCCGATTCCGGCCACGAGGACCGAGTGCAGGAACGAGACCCCGACCGCGAGTCCGAGGCCGCCGACCATCATCAGGGCGAAGGTGAGCCACAGAGTCTTCTGCGCACCGAGCTTCATCACGACCATGCCGGAGGCGGAAACGGACAAGAAGGCACCGACCGTCTGGGTCAGCAGTAGGAGACCCAGGGGCCCGGCGGACAGGTTCAGCTCCTGGGCGATCGCGGGCACTCGAACGAGCCAGGCGGAGATGGAGAGCCCGCTGACCAGGTAGATACCCAGGACGGAATAGAACCAGGACTTGGTGGTGATCTGGTGCGATGAGATAGGCGAGCTTCTTTCCCTCTGGTGTGCCTGCGAGTGGATGCTTCCGGACCATGGCCGGTCAGACAACGAACGTGCCGTCCCCGACGGGCGAAAATGGCCGTTCGGCCACTCCGCGATGTGGGGCCGGCACGTCGATGTGTCGGTACTCAATTCCAGACGAGCCCAGGGAGGCCAGTCAAGATGTCCCGGCCATCGGCTCGGGTCCTACAGGAGAACGAGCGCCTGGGCCTTGACCAGGACTTTCTGCTCCTTGCCGTCTTCGTCGGGGGCCGAGACCGTGAGATCCACGCGCGCGGTTCCCTTCTCCTCGTCGACCGCACCGATTTTTCCTTCGACGGTGATGGTGGTTCCACCGGATGCCGGGCTCGCATCCGCCTGCGCGTCCGGAACCGGCACGGGCTTGGTGAATCGGGTCTGGTAGTCCAGGATCCGCCCGGGATCCCCCACCCAGTCCGTCACGAGCTGGACGGCCGTACCCATGGTGAACATGCCGTGGGCGATGACTCCCGGCAGTCCGACGGCCCGCGCGAAACGCTCGTTCCAGTGGATCGGGTTGAAGTCGCCGCTGGCTCCCGCGTAGGCAACCAGATCGGCCCGGCTGACCTGGATTTCCCGGCGGCCGACGGACTGGCCTTTTTCGACTGATGCTGCGTTCGGTGTCTGCATACTATTCCTCGCCTCGTACCAGCAGGGACGAAAGGGCCGTGGTCACGGGGTTTCCTTCCTGGTCCACGATCTCTTCTCGAGTGGTGACCATCGCCCCACCACCCATCGTTCGCACGGAATCGACGTGCACTGTTGCCGAGAGCTCGTCACCGGCCACAATGGGCCGATGGTGCGTAAAACGCTGGTCGGCGTGAACCACGCGCGAAAAATCGATCCCGGCCGTCGGATCCTGAATGAGCTCGGCGTCGGCGGCTTGGCTCACGATGATGGCGAAGGTCGGTGGAGCGACCACGTCGGCGTAGCCCAGTTCGCGGGCCGCGGCGACGTCGTAGTGTGCCGCGGACTGGGCCTTGACGGCTCGGGCGAATTCGCGGATCTTTTCGCGGGACACCGAGTAGACCGGGGCGTTGGAGTAGACGCGCCCCTGGAGGTCCTCGGCGATGCCCTTCGTGTCGGACATGCTGCTCCTCATGTTGTGTCGTTCATGGCGTGATGCACCACGTGTGCGCCGAACCCGCATGTGGTCTGGTCACGGTGCATGAGTCTTCCGCCAACACTTTACCGCCCGGCCCATTGCCCGCCCTCGGGGCTGCCGTGCCTCGTCGCGGACCGCCCGAACACAGAAGAACCCCGTCCCTGCGCGGCTGGTCGCCTCGCGGAACGGGGTTCGTTGTTGGTAGCGGTGGACGGGCTCGATCCGTCGACCTCACGATTATGAGTCGTGCGCTCTAACCAGCTGAGCTACACCGCCAGGCATGAAAGCGCCCACGCCGAGCATGAGCTCGACGCAGGCCCTCAACATGAGAGCCCCGACCGGGAATCGATCCCGGGACCTCCATCTTACCAAGATGGCGCTCTACCACTGAGCTATCGGGGCAACGACATAAAACTATACAGACGAGCGGATAGTCCGACAAATCCGTACAGGGTGCCGTTACTCACAAGGAAGTCTAGAACTTCCGGAAGCCGCCTTTGCGCGCACCACGGTCCCCGCGGTAGCCGCCACGGTCGTCGCGACCGCCGCGGTCCCCACGGTTGCCGCCGCGTCCGCCACGGTACCCGCCCGAACGATGTCCGCCGCGCTGACCGCCACCACGGTTGCCGCCACGGTCGGGCTGGATGTCCAGCGGATTGCCGTTGATGCGGATATCGCTCAGATCGCCGAGGTTCAGGTCCTTCGGGAGGTCGACCAGGGAGAAACCGCCCCGGATATCGATGTTCCCGACCTGCGACCCGTCGAGACCGCCTTCGTTCGTGAGGGCGCCGACGATGGATCCCGGGGACACGCGCTGTTCGTGACCGACCTGAATCTTGTACGTGGTCAGGCCTTCGTCGCTGCGCTTCCGACCGGACTTCTCAGGACGACCCCCACGGTCCTCGCGCCCGCGCGGGGCCGCCTTGGTCGGCAGCTCCTCGACGAGGAAGGAACGACCGTTCTGGGCGATGACGGCGATCGCGGCGGCGATGTCCTGCGCAGGAACATCGTGTTCGCTCTCGTACTTCTGGACCAGGTCCTTGAAGACCGTCAGATCCTCCGACTCGATCGTGTCGGTGATCTGCTGGGCGAAGCGCTGGAGACGCGTCGCGTTGACGTCGTCCGCGCTCGGCATGTGCATGAGCTCGACCTTCTGGCGCGTGGCCTTCTCGATCTGACGCAACAGGTACTTCTCGCGCGGCGTCATGAACAGAATGGCCTCGCCCTCACGACCGGCGCGGCCCGTACGGCCGATCCGGTGGACGTAGGACTCGGTGTCGTGCGGGATGTCGAAGTTGACCACGAGGCTGATGCGCTCGACGTCGAGACCTCGGGCGGCGACATCGGTCGCCACGAGGATGTCCACACGACCGTCGCGGAGAGACTGAACGGTGCGCTCACGCAGGTTCTGGGGAATGTCACCGTTGATGGCCGCGGCCTGGAAACCCCGAGCGCGAAGCTTCTCGGCGACTTCCTCCGTCTCCTTCTTGGTCCGCACGAAGGCGATGACGCCGTCGTACTCCTCGACCTCGAGGACGCGAGTCATGGCGTCCAGCTTGTGGGAGTGCATGACCTGCATGTAGCGCTGGCGGATGTTGGCCGCCGTCGTCGTCTTGGACTCGACGCGAACCTCGACCGGATCGTGAAGGTACTGTTCCGCGAGCTTGCGGATCGACTTGGGCATGGTTGCCGAGAACAGGGCGACCTGCTTTTCCTCGGGCGTCTTGGCCAGGATCTGCTCGACATCTTCGGCAAAGCCCATCCGAAGCATCTCGTCGGCCTCGTCGAGAACGAGGTGCTTGATGTTGGACAAGTCCAGCGAGCCGCGCTTGAGGTGGTCGATCACGCGGCCCGGAGTGCCGACGACGACCTGCGCGCCGCGACGGAGCCCAGCCAGCTGCGGGCCGTAGGGCGAACCGCCGTAGACCGGCAGGACGGTGAAGTCGGGCATTTCGCTCGCGTAGGACGAGAAGGCCTCGCCCACCTGGAGGGCGAGTTCGCGCGTCGGGGCCAGGACGAGCACCTGGGTGTCGCGGTTGGTTCCATTGACGTCGGAAAGCTCGGCGAGATGGGACAGGGCCGGCACAGCGAAGGCAGCGGTCTTCCCGGTACCGGTCTGCGCGAGGCCGACGACGTCGCGCCCTTCGAGCAGCAACGGGATGGTCTCGGCCTGGATCGGTGAGGGCTTCTCGTATCCGACTTTCTCGAGAGCCCCCAGAACGCGGCCGTCGAGGCCGAGATCGGTGAAGCGAACGGTGTTGTCCTCGGGCTCGGCGACGTCGGTCGCGGCGGCGGAAGCGTTTTCGGGCAGGGTCTGGTTGGGTTGAGTCACCAATTGGTCCTTATGGAGTTGGGGTTTCACGCACCGTCCCTCATGGGCGGCGGCCGGTTCTGTCCCCTTGAATCTGCCCGCAAACACTTCCTGAGGCATTCAGGAAATGGTGTTTCTTCTCTGGGCGCACCTCTGTCGATCTCAAGGATCGGTTGTCTCGGGTGGGCACGGCGGCGAGCTAATACACGTCATGCAACGGCCGGGTCCCTCAAAAGGTTCGGGACTGACTCGGCACAAAACGGGGAATCCCGGTAGTATTCGCCAGCTTACCGCATCCACGGGGATTTTCCGCTCCATGGTGACGCATCGCTCACCTCCCCCGCTCCAGGACGACGACGCCGTGATCGTCCTGGACCGCAGCGTAACGACCGCCGTACATCGACGCCGCGGTCGCCCCGAGTTCTTCCGCGTCTGCCCCATTCCACGTTCCGGTCGTGCGGTCGAGCACGAGGTAGTCGGGGGCCGGGTCCGACCGGTGCCCGATCCACCGGACGTCATGGTCAGGAACCAGGTAGGTCAGCACCGAGAGGTCGCTCGCGACGCTCGCGCCCTGGGGGATCCTGCGGAGGGCCTCTTGTTTGGCCGCAATGCTGCCCGGTGACCGCGACTGGTCGGGCGAAAGCAGCGGACTCGCGGTCGACCCCGCGACCAGGACAACCGCGATCCCGGCCGTAAGCACAGGGCCCGCCGCCGTCATGCGCTCCACGGCCCTCGCGACACTTGTCGCCCGGATCGGTCGAACGCGCAGCGCGGCGTCGAACACCGCCGCGAAGATCACCGGCATCAGCACGAGGTTGTAGTGCCAGGTCGGTTCCCAGTACCCGGGGTTGTCGGACAGAAATCGCCACACCAGGGTCGGGACGCCGACCCACACCACCGGGGACCTGAGGAATACCAGGGCACCGGTCACCGCCAGCAGGAGCAGCGTCTGCGATTTGGCCCAGGGGTACAACATCAACCCCAGGGCCTGCAACGGGTCGGCGAGCGCACCCCACACGTCCACCGATCCGCCGTAGTCGAAGTGTCCGCGGGGATTCAGGGCCGGAAGGATCAGGAAGACGGCGGCCGCGCTCCAAGAAAGTCCCCAGACGATGAGCCCGATGCCCTGGACAACGAGCGGCGAGCCGATGGCCCTGCGGTACGTCATCCGGCCCGACCGTATCCCCAGACCGCCGTCGCGGATATAACGGGCGACGACCAGGACCCCCACCATGGCGGCGGTGACGCCCAGGTCTTCCTTGACGAAGACCAGCGGTGCCGCCCACAAGAGTGCGGCACGCAACCGTCCGGTCGCGACCGAGCACAGGGCCAGGGCCATGAGCGGCACAGCAAAGGCGACCTCGTGGAATTGCACCCGGATCGCTTCCAGGACCCCGAAGCTCGCGGCGAATCCCAGAGCCAGGCACGCACCGCGCACGACACCGAGGTACCGGGTCCCGTACCACGCGAAGACGCCGACGGCGAGTGCCAGCAAGAGGTCCTGGACGACCATCAGGGTCAGCCCGGAAGGCAAGAGAGCGTAGAGCGGTGCCAGCAGCACCAGGATGGGATGGAAATGGTCGCCCAGGAGATTGAAGCCGTACCCCTTGATATTGACCACGGGCGGGGCGAGGCCGGCGTACTGCTTGAGGGCTTGGGTGAAGATCGCCAGGTCCCACGACGGCGTCTCCATCAGCCCCCATTGCACGAGCGAGATCGCCGTGTAGACGGTCGCCGCCGCAAGGCCGAGCACGCACGCGACCGCTCGTGGAATTCGGCGCGAGAGATGCGACCGCACTGGAGAGGTGGGGGTGATCTGCCCGTGGGTGGTTCGTGTCGCTGAGGTATCGCTCATGTGGGTGGCCTGCGGATTGTCGTCGGGGCGTGGTTGCGGCGACATCGGGATATGTCGGTTCGTCGAGCAAGGCATGGCTCGGGCGAAGAACTGCCCGGTCCCTGTCTGCTCGTGCGATGATGGAGCGCATGTCCACCGTATACTGCGCCGAACGCCGGCTGACTTTCGAGGCACCGGTGGACCTGGCACGCAGCGTGTCGGTTCTTCGTCGCGGTTCCCACGATCCGACGATTTCCGTGCAGACTTCGCCTCACCGGACCCGAGTCTTTCTGACCGCGCGCGTGCCGGAACACGAAGGGCACGGGATCGCTGCGGTTCTCGATCAGTCGGCCACGTCCGGCCTCCTGGCGGGGGCTCCGATCGACGTCGTGGCCTGGGGCCAGGATCGGGACGAAGTCGACGTCTTCTTGGCGTCGGCAGGCCGTCTCGTCGGTCTCGAGGACGACTGGTCCGTTTTCGCCTCCTCCCCCGAGTTCGGCCTGCTCCCGCACCATGCCAGGGCGGCCTACCGATTGCACCCCGGGCTGCGTCTGTGCTCGACGGGCTGGATTTTCAAACAGACGGTCACTGCGATCTTCGAGCAACGGGTCACCGGCAGCGAGGCCATCGGTGCCTGGCAGCGGATGGTGCGACGGATCGGCTCCGATCCGGCGCCTGCCCCTCACGGCGTACCGCACCCACCGGAAGGCATGGTCGCGTTCCCGACGCCGCAGGAGTGGCTGTCCGTCCCGTCCTGGGAGTGGCGCCGTGCGGGTGTGGACGCGCATCGAGTACGCGCGGTTCGTTCCCTCGCCGAACGGGCCCCGTCGCTGCTGCGGTTCGCTGAGTCCGCCGGGCCGGGCGACGTCGCCCGCCAACTCTCCGCCGTTCCGGGGATCGGAGCGTGGACCATCGCCGAAGCAATGCAGAGGTCGCACGGGCTGCCCGACGCGATCAGTGTGGGCGACTACCACCTGGCCCACGGGGTCTGTTACGCCCTGGAGGGACGTCGAGGCGACGACACCCGCATGCTCGAATTGCTCAGACCCTGGGCAGGAAATCGGCAGCGTGTGGTCCGTCTGCTGGGTCTGTCCACCGTTAAAGAACCCCGGCGAGGACCAAGGGTCGCCCCTCGGTCGCTCGCCGGGTGATGAAAAGTCTGTGACCCGGGGCCTACCGCCCCGGAAGGATCAGGCCTGGCCGGGGTCGGCCTCCTGCTGGCCCTGCTGTTCGGCGGCTTCCTTCTCGGCCTCGGCCATCTGGCGGCGCACGTCGTCCATGTCGAGGCCCTGAACGGCCTCAATCACTTGTTCCAGCTGCGACCCGTTCAGGGCGCCGGGCTGGGCGAAGACGAGCGTCTGCTCGCGGAAGGCCATCAGAGTAGGGATCGAGGTGATTCCCGCGGCGGCAGCAAGCTGCTGCTGGTCCTCGGTGTCCACCTTTCCGAAGACGACGTCCTCGTACTTTTCCGATGCGGATTCGAAGACCGGAGCGAACTGCTTGCACGGCCCGCACCATTCGGCCCAGAAATCCACCAGGACGATGTCGTTGTTCGAAATCGTGTCGTTGAGGTTGTCTTGCGTCAATTCAATAGTCGGCATGGCCCCGACACTACATTTCGAGATTCCAGCAGCCCAGGACGTTCACCCACGGCTCACCCGCCGGGACTTTTCTGCAGGTGCAGGATCGGGCCGCCGCATTCCTGGGTACGATTCGCAGCGCGAACCAGTGATCAGGTGCCGGGTCCGGGACGGACGTCCGGCCGACGACGTCTTAAAACGAACAAGCCGCGAACTCTTCGGAGAGTTCGCGGCTTGTGCTGCGGTGGCAGATGAGGGATTCGAACCCCCGTAGGCAGTGCCAGCTGATTTACAGTCAGCCCCCTTTGGCCGCTCGGGTAATCTGCCGAGTGTTCCACCGAACCGTTTCGGCCCGGAAGGATCCATGCCCCCGGCAACGGGAGCGGGTTCAACAGTACCCAAAGACTCGCGGGATGCACAAACCGAGGGCGGGCCCAGATCTCCATTGTGATCAAAGGCACCCGCCGCGACGCAGGGGCGAAGCGGGGCTAGGAGTTGGGACCCGAGCCCTGTTCCTCCAGGAGCCGGCCCTCCATGCGATCGAGGAATTTCTCAAGCTGCTCCTGCGTGATTTCACCGCGAGACAGAGACGCTTCCAAGTCTTCACGGACTCCGTCCAGGCGCCGGACAAGGTCCGGCTCGACGAGCCTGCCACGTGGCGTCGCCATCAAGGACTGGGGCTCGCTGGATGACCAGGCCCGGCGGCTGTGCGAGATCACGACCGACCGTTCCGAGACGACGCGGTGCGTGGCCGCATCGGCGGCGAGCCGTTTTCTCGCACCGGCCAACGAGCCGCGAGGACTCCCATTGAATCTCGATGAGGTGTTCATGATTCAAGTGTGGGATGCGGACCTGTGAGGACCACAGGAATCGGGTGACGATTCGATAACGATTCGTGCCACGTTGTCTCACAGTGCGGCAGAACCGAGACCCACCCGCGGCGTCACCCACCGAGGCGGCAGTCGCGGGACCTCTCACCCTCTGCACCCCCAACTTGGGGGCCGCGGAAACACGCTCTGGTCCATCTGCACCTCGCCCACTCCATGGAACATCGGGCACCGAGGCCGCCGACGTGCCATAAACTGGGGACCGGTTTCACGTTCCTCAATGACAAGGAGTCCACCATGGCCAGCGAGTCCTCGTTCGACGTCGTCAGCAAGGTCGACAAGCAAGAAGTGTCCAATGCCCTCAACCAGGCCGCCAAGGAGATCTCGCAGCGCTACGACTTCCGAGGGGTGGGAGCCTCGATCGACTTCTCGGGCGAGAAGATCCTCGTCAAGGCCAACTCGGAAGAGCGAGCCAAGGCTGCCTTGGACGTCTTCGAGTCCAAGCTCGTCAAAAGAGGCATCTCCCTCAAGTCCTTGGACGCCGGCGAACCGTACGCCTCCGGCAAGGAATACAGGATCGAGTCCTCCATCAAGGAGGGCATTGCTCAGGACCAGGCCAAGAAGATCACGAAGCTGATTCGTGACGAGGGCCCGAAAGGCGTCAAAGCAACCATCCAGGGCGACGAATTGCGCGTCTCGTCGAAGTCCAGGGACGACCTCCAGGACGTCATCACCCTGCTCAAGGGATCTGACCTGGACGTCGATCTGCAGTTCGTGAACTACCGCTGACTTCCTCCGATCCGCGCCGCGGACCCGGCGAAAGTCCCGGCCGAATGAACGAGTCCCCGTGTTCCGCGGAACACGGGGACTCGTTCATTCGGCCGATCAATCGCCCTGGTCGGCTGTGGCGTCAGTTGTACCGCGGCGAGTTGCCGCCATAGCCAGCCATGTTCTCCAAGCGGGCGATCCTCTTGTCCATCGGCGGATGCGTGGAGAACAGATTCTGCATCTGGGCCATGCGGAACGGGTTGGCGATCATCATGTGGGCCGTGTTGACGGTCCGCTGATTCTCGGGATCCATCGGGGCCTGCTGAGTCCCCTGCTGCAGCTTGCGAAGGGCCGACGCCAGCGCCAACGGATCATCGGTCAGGCGGGCTCCGTCCTCATCGGCGTCGTATTCCCGCGTACGGCTCACGGCCAACTGAATCACGGTCGCGGCCAGGGGTGCGAGCAGCGCCATCAGGATCGCGGCGATGGGATTGCCACCACGCTCCCGGCCCCCGAGCGCACCGCCGAAGAACACCATGATCTGCGCGACCGAGGTGATGACGCCCGCGATCGCGGAAGAGATCGACGAGGTGAGGATGTCTCGGTTGTACACGTGCATCAGTTCGTGCCCCAGAACGCCTCGCAGTTCCCTCTCGTTGAGCAACTGAAGAATCCCCTCGGTGCAGCAGACGGCCGCATGCTGAGGATTGCGCCCCGTGGCGAAGGCATTGGGCGACATGGTCGGAGCGATGAAGAGACGTGGCATGGGCTGGTTGGCCTTGGACGAGAGCTCCTCGACGATCCGGTACATACCGGGCGCCTCATCACGGGACACCGGCCGCGCCTGCATCGAGGCGATGGCGATCTTGTCGCTGTTCCAGTAGCTGACGGCCGTTGCGACAAGCCCGCCGATCGCGAAGACCCAGATGAAGATGCTGCGGCCGCTGCCCGCAGAGAGAACGGCGCCGACCGCGAGCAGGATGCCGAACATCCCGCCCATGAGCAGGACCGTCTTCAGTCCGTTGAAATGATTGTGCATTGTTCCGCGCATCTCCTTGCGTGGCCGTGGGTTCTGGCGCGCTGAGTCCCGGGCAACGATCGCCGCTCGGGACTCGAGATGGTTCAACTGTAAAGCACTTCTCGCCCCGAAACGACCGCGCCCCGGAGCGCCGGCCGTACTATTCTGACAACCGCCGCTTGACCAGTCCTGACGTAGCCCTGGGAGTTTCCACAGGTCCGTCTTATTGTGAGCGACTCAGAATAACGGTACAGTGGTGTGCATGACATCAGTTCATCAGCACCCCGGCCACGCCCTCGAGGGACCGTCCCTCGATGATCTGCGTGCCCAATGGTCCGATGAACTGCGCTCTCGCGGACGGAGGGTGACCAAGCAGCGTATCGCGGTCCTGACTGCCGTGCATCGGCACCAGCATTCGCCGGCCGAAAATATCGTCACCTACGTACGGGACGAACTGCCGAATATAACAGTCCAGTCCGTCTACGTGGTCCTTGCGGACCTGACCGACATCGAGTTGCTCCGCAAGTTCCAGCCGCCGAACACACCCGCCCTCTACGAGACGCGCGCATCGGACAATCATCACCACGCCTTGTGCGTCGTGTGCGGTCGTATCGAAGACGTCGATTGTGCCATCGGTGAAGCCCCCTGTCTCACCCCTTCGGAGACCCACGACATGTCGATCATCGCCGCGGACGTCGTCTACCGGGGAATCTGCCAGTCGTGCCGCTCCCCCGATGAGGGCACGGGTTCACCGGATCCCCACGCCGCACACGCGGCCCCCACATCGTCCGGGCTCACGGCTCACTGAGTCCGGCCATCACACCATCAACACACACAAGAAGAAGGAGATCATCGATGACTGAGTTCGTCTCGAACCAGAGCACCACTGATCCTACGAAGCCCTCGACCACCGAGTCGGGCGCACCCAGGGAGTCGGACGCCAATTCCCTGTCCGTCGGCCCCAACGGCCCGCTGATGCTGCACGACGTCGCCCTGGTCGAGAAGCTCGCACGCTTCGACCGGGAGCGCGTCCCCGAGCGCAGCCCGCACGCCAAGGGCTCGGGCGCGTTCGGCGAGTTCGAGGTCACCGAGGATGTCAGCAAGTACACCAAGGCCAAGTTCCTCCAGAAGGGCACCAAGACCCCGATGCTGGCTCGCTTCTCGACCGTTGCCGGTGAGCTCGGTTCGCCGGATACGTGGCGGGACGTCCGCGGCTTCGCCCTGAAGTTCTACACCGAGGACGGCAACTTCGACATGGTGGGCAACAACACCCCCGTGTTCTTCGTGCGCGATCCCATGAAGTTCCCGGACTTCATCCACTCCCAGAAGCGGACCCCCGATTCCGGTCTGCGCGATGCCAACATGCAGTGGGATTTCTGGAGCCTGTCGCCCGAGTCTGCCCACCAGGTCGCGTACCTCATGGGCGACCGCGGCCTGCCGCGCAATTGGCGCCACATGAACGGCTACTCCTCCCACACCTACATGTGGGTCAACGAGGATGGCGAGCGGTTCTGGGTCAAGTACCACTTCCTCACCGAGCAGGGCGTGGAGAACATGACCAACGAGGAAGCCGAGCAGCTGGCCGGTTCCGATGGTGACTACCACCGCCGCGACCTGTTCGAGGCGATCGACCGGGGCGACTTCCCGTCATGGCGCCTCGAGGTCCAGGTCATGCCGTACGAGGATGCGAAGACCTACCGCTTCAATCCCTTCGACCTGACCAAGATCTGGTCGCAGAAGGACTACCCGCGCATCCCGGTGGGCCGGTTCACCCTGACCCGGAATCCGCGCAACCACTTCGCGGAGATCGAGCAGGCTGCGTTCAGCCCCTCGAACACGGTTCCGGGAACGGGCGTATCCCCCGACAAGATGCTGCTCGGCCGCGTGTTCTCCTACCCGGACGCCCAGCGCAACCGTATCGGCACGAACTTCAACCAGTTGCCGGTCAACGCTCCCCTGGTCCGCACCAACTCCTACGACAAGGAAGGCCAGATGGAGTACCACCACAGCGGTGATGCTCCGGTCTACGCGCCGAACTCGTACGGACGCGCCTACCAGGACGAACAGGGCCCGGTGGAGAATGGTTGGGAGGCCGACGGCGAACTGGTCCGCGCCGCGTACACCCTGCACTCGGAGGATGATGACTTCGGTCAGGCTCATACCCTGGTCCGTGAGGTCTACGACGAGGGTGCCCGCGAGCGCTTGATCGAAACCGTTGCCGGCATGCTCGGCGACTGCGTCGAGCCGGTGCTCTCCAACGCGATCCAGTACTGGAAGAACATCGACCAGGAAGTCGGCGAGCGCATCGAGAAGACCGTCCAGCAGAACGCTGGCGACGACGTCCCCGGCGCCTGATGTTGTGAGTCCTTCCGCGGCCCCAGGCTGCGGGACCACACGAAGAGGGGGCTTCCCACCAACGGTGGGAAGCCCCCTCTTCGTGTGTCGGGTCGGCTGTCCGGCCCGTTCAGCAGCCTGATGCTGCGAAGTCAGGAGGCCCTGGTCCGGACCTTCTCCTGGAGCGCCGCGATCTCGAGGATCTCTCTGACCTGGTCCATCGGGAGGAGTGCACTCGGGCCCAGGGCGTTGATCTTGACGTGAGTCGCCCCGGACTCCACCGCGAGACGCATCGCATCCAGTGCGGGGACGGATCGCACCTGCAACTGCGGGTCCAGGGCCGCAACCTCGGGAGCCGACGTGAAGAGGAGGAACGTCTGTGGTTCCCCGTCGCCCTCGGGCTGGGCGAAGACGGGCCTCAACCCCTGTTCGCTCTCCCTCATGCCGAGCAGCAACACCGACCCCGGTCCCATGAAGGAACCGATCAGGCGCTGCATGCTCTTGGCGAGGAGAGCGTTCTTCGCCGCGTCGTTCCTGGGCGTGTTCATGGCCCACTCGGCCTGCGGCCCTTCGATGCGGCAGGAATCGGGCGAGTTCGGTTCGACGATGATGTCCGACAGGGTTTCGTCCGCCACGAAGTTCTGGAGGACGGAGACTCCCGACTCGCGGTTGAGCATCAGCTCCTGGGCGGAGCGACCGGAGGCGGAGACGACATTGCGAGCGGTTTCCTCACGCAGGTACACGGCCAGTGACCGCCGGCCGTCGTTTCCGAGGACAGCCTGGACCCTGACCTGTGAGCCCGGCCCCACACGTTCCCCGCGTGGACCGGGGACCAACGTGGAACCGGTGATGTCCAACAGGACCTCGCCGCCCATGAGACATCTCAGCACGTTCGCGATCGTCTGCTCCGTGGGCTTGTGGGCGAAGTGGGACAGCGCTTGTTCCACCTGTGGGTTCAGGGATTCCGGTGTGGTGTCGGAGTCCTCGTACGCGTCGTCGAACTGGGACGGGGCGATGGGGTGTGCGTGCCGTTCTTCGTCGGGAGACGGCGTGACCTGCTTCTCGGGTTGGTAACCCTGGGTTCGCTCGAGCATCCACTCCGGCAGGTGGATCCGGTCGCGGGGGAATGTCTCCCACTCCCCGACCAGGTCCTCCGCAGCCAGAGGGGACTCTTGCCCCCAGGATTCTGGTTCGTCGTCGTGATTGGTGTCGATACCGACCTGGTACTCGGGAACCGGCCACCCCTCGGCCTGAATGATGAGGCTGATCGACAGCCATGCTCCGTGAGCCCGGGTGTAGGTGGCCCGGCGATGTTCCCGCAGGAGCGGAAGGGCGCTCGAATCGTCGTCGATCAAGCCCGTGGACCCCGTCACTTCTCGCTCTCCGCGAAGTTCGGTGATTCGGGCCAGGAATGAGCCCGGTTCGCGCCGCGAAGGCTTGATGTCTGCGATGAGCTGGTCCCAACCCGGGTCCGTGGTGGTCGACGAGAGCAACCAGTGCCCCAAGCGGTTGACCGCCTCTCCGGCACGCTGTTGCCGCTCCTCCTCGGGCAGTTCCTCCGTCGGGTTGCTGGGAGCCGTACTTGGCATGGGATGTTCCTTCGGCTGATCACGTGCAACGTCGCCGCTGGATCGGCGACCTTTCCTGCCTCGAGCCTACACAGTCGGTGACAACTGAGGAGTCCTCTGCACGGGCGTTTACTTGCTAGCCTGTTTTCATGACGAAAACTCTGCAGGACTTGATTGACGAATCGATCTTCATCTCCACCGAATACCAGGCTCGTCTCGCCGAGATCAGCGGCGATTCCGAGTGGACGGTGGACTTCTCTGCACCGTCTTTCACGCTGGATTCCGATCCCTCGGTGTCGCTCGATCCCTATCTGCTCGGCACCGAATCGGACCAGCGCGGCTCGTGGATCTGGTCCTGGCAGGAGCTGGGGCATTTCCCCGACGTCGTCGTGACGGCAGCAGTGCAGGCGCGCGAGGCCGGCGAGCACCTGGGCGTCCAGGAGCTGACCACCGACGAGCTGGTGCTCTCGGAAGGGCTGGCACGAAGGCTCACGCTGGCGTCCAAGGCCGTCACGGGCGTATTCGCGCATTATCCCGCCGCGGCCGGCGGAGGAGTGCGTGCGTGGCTCCTGGTCGACGGCCCCCAGTTGGAGCTCCCGGAGCCCACGGTCAACCGCATGGGCAGGATCATGGCCCAGGCGCTGCAGACCAACACCGCGGTCCATCATCAGCGAGCCGTGGATTCCTACGCCCGTTTGCGCGGCGCCCACATTTCCTGGGACACGGAAGCCTGTGCGGTGATCACCGCGGCAGACGGCGCACTGCGACTGTGGTTCGACGACCACAGCATCTCCGGCATCGAACAGGCCGAGCCGGTGGTCAGCAAGCGTGAGTTGGCGCAGGCCGCCAAGGACGCAGACAAGCACCGTCAGGCGCTCCGGGAAGAGGCACGCAGGTCGCTGGCCATCGCGCAGCGCGAGTCCGAACAGCAGCGTCTCTCCCGCGAAGAGGCCGAAGCCCAGCGGGTCGCCGCGACCGAGGCGGCGCTGGCGTCCGAGGACGAGCCGCAGGCGGCACCCGCGCTCGAGGACACCGAGGGAGTCGAGCGGACCCAGCCGACGGCCGAAGGCCAGCCCTTCGACCAGGAACCGCGCCAGGATGCCGAACCCGGGTTGGTCTCGACGCACGTGGTCGAGGACGACGAGGCCGCGACCTCCGAACAGGCGGCCCCGGCCGCGGCTGCTGCGGCACCGGCCTCCGACGACGCGGTGACGGATGCGCACCCGGTGATCGAGGAGCCGGACTCCACCCGCACCCGCGAGCAGGAGGCAGAGGACGAGGACCGCCGGTCCGCCCTGGAGCGGCTCCGGGCCGAACAGGCCGAGAACGACGCGGCACGCGCGGGAGAGTCCGCCGAGTCCGCCCCGGCGAGCGCCGCATCGGGTTCGACCGCCTCAACGGAGGCGGCCGACGAACGCGCCGAGCAGGCCGAACCCGCTCGGGCGGAGGCCCCTGAGCGCGAGGCCGAGACGCAGAAGGGCGAGGAGACCAAGAAGAAAGGCTTCTTCAGCCGCTTCTTCGGACTGTAGAACCAGATCGGGTCCGGGCCCCGAGGGTCCGGACCCGCGGTTTCCCGCGCAGATCCGCGCCCCGCGAGTACGAAAGAATCCCGGTGACACCGATTCGAATCGGTGTCGCCGGGATTCTTTTCGGTGTCAGCCCGGGCCCCGTCAGGAGTCCCGGTGCACCACGGCTTCCGCGAATGATTTGAGGGCCTGTTTGACGGTTGTTTCCGGCAACGGTTCGAGGGTCTTGATGGCGTCGTCGGCCCACCGGTAGGCGATGTCCCACGCCGTGTTCGTGGCGGGGTGAGCGCCCAGTGCCTCGACTGCATGGGCCAGCGCCTCGTCCGAGCTGAGATCCGCCTCGATGAGGTCCACGATGCGGCGGGCCTCCTCGTCGCCGTCCTCGGCGGCCTTCCGCACCAGAATCGACGGCAACGTGGGCACTCCTTCGCGCAGGTCCGTCCCGGGAGTCTTGCCCGAGGTCTGGCGCGATCCGGTGACGTCGATGACGTCGTCGGCCAATTGGAAGGCGACACCCACCAGCTCTCCGTATCGGATCAGCGTCTGGACGGTCTGCTCCTCGGCACCGGCCAGGTGCGAGCCGTACTCGCACGCGGCCGCGATCAAGGAGCCTGTCTTGCCTTCGATGACCTTGATGTAATGGGCCAGTTGGTCCTCGTCCGGGTTGGCACCGGCCGTTTCGTACAGCTGGCCGAGCACGAGTCGTTCGAAGGTCTTGGCTTGCACGGCCAGGGCACGTGCCCCCAGGTCGGAGACCATGAGGGACGCTCGGGAGAAAATCAGGTCTCCCGTGAGAATCGCGACCGAGTTGCCCCAGATCGTGTGGGCTGCATCCGCCCCGCGGCGCTTGGAGGCGTCGTCCATCACGTCATCGTGGTAGAGCGTGGCCAAGTGCGTCAGCTCCGTGACGACCGCTGCCTCGATCGTGTCGTCGTTGATACCGCCCGAAATCTCGGCGGCCAGGAGCGTCAGGAGAGGCCGGACCCTCTTGCCGCCGGCCTCGAGCAGGTGTCGGGCGGCGACGTCGGCCAGGGCATCCGTGTAGTGCACGGCGCGGTCCAGGCGTTCCTCAACCTCACCGAGACTGCGGAGGATCTTCGGACCGAGCTCTTCGTCACGGGCGATGAGCTCGAATCCGGACGGCAGGTGCGTGTCCTCGGAACCCGCGAGAGCCTGGGCGAAAGCGCTCTCCGGCTGGTCGTCATGCTGTCCGGGGGGTGTATCAGTCACAGGCTTAACACTAACCGTTTCTCTCGGGGCCATAGGCCGTTGGCTTCGGATGGTGGTCACCGGGTGGAGGTCGCGGGCGTCAGGGATTCGATGATGTGCACCGCCTTGTCGATCGCGTTCCGAGGCTCCTGCGGCACCTGGTCGGCCATGACATCCACGATGACCTTCATCATCGCAGGGACCCTCATTCCGAGGGACACGGATGCCCTCATGAGCGCCGGGTGTCCGATCAGTTGCGCGCACGCGCGACCCAGGGTGAAGTGGGATCCCCACGTCGCTCGAATGATGTCCGGGTAGCGGTCGAGAACGAGTTCTCTCTGGGCCGGCCCGTTGGCTCGTGCGGCGTCGTCGACGACGTCGGCTGCGACCCGCGCCGAGTGCATGGCATTGGCGATGCCTTCACCGTTGAACGGAGAGACCATGCCTCCGGCATCACCCAGCAGCATCAGACCGGGAACATAGTGCGGGGTCCGGTTGAATGCCATGGGCAGGGCCGCGCCGAGAACTCTGCCCCGGCGATGCTCCGCATCGAGGTTCCATTCCGGGGGCATACCCGCGGTCCATTCGGAGAGGACGCGTCGGTAATCGAGCTTTCCGAATTGCTCCGACGTGTTGAGGATTCCGAGGCCGACGTTGGCGGTGCCGTCCCCCACGCCGAAGATCCACCCGTATCCCGGCAACAGCTCGGGCCGGTCGCCGGATTCGGGGCGGTCCCCTTCCAGCTCGAGCCAGCCCTCCATCCAGTCCAGATCACCGAGAGGCGATTCGTAATAGGCTCGGACGGCCACGCCCATGGGGCGGTCGTCCCGCTTGGCAAGGCCGGCCGAGACCGCGGTTCGGGTTGAATTACCGTCTGCCGCCAGAACGAGATCAGCATGGAAATCACGGGTTTCACCGGTGCGGCGCCCCCGCTCATCGTGCAGTTGCGCGCGGATTCCGACGATGCGTTCCGGATCCCCGGCCAGGTTTCGGGACAGGCCGGAAGGCCACGACGTGAGATCGCCCGCACGGATGACTTCCTGGGCCGCATGGCCTTCCAGTACCACTGCGCCGGCCGACCGGGCGTGGTCGGCGAGCTCCTCGTCGAATCCGTACCGGGTACGCACCAGCCCATAGCCGGGGACATCACCCTGGGATTCGAACGGAACCTCGAGGCTCCTGCCCGCCGCCCGCAAGCGGAGACCCTTCTGCCGGTGGTAACCCTGCTCGAGGCCGTGAGGCAGACCCATGAGGTCCATCTCCCGCACAGCCTGGGGGGTCAGACCGTCCCCGCACACTTTTTCCCGCGGGAAGCGTGTCTTCTCGAGGACGGTGACCTCGTACCCACCGCGCCCGAGCCAGTACGCGGCGGTGGCCCCGGCTGGGCCCGCGCCGACAACGATGATCTTCATACGACTAGGCCTTGGACCCCCGATGAAGGGCCACGATGCCTCCGGTCAGATTGCGGTACTGGACGTGCTCCCACCCGGCCTCGGCGATCACTCGAGCGAGCGGTTCCTGGTCGGGCCATGCGCTGATGGTCTCCGCGAGGTACGTGTAGGACTCGGGATTCGACGAGAACAGGCCTGCCACGAGGGGCAGCGCACGCATGAGGTATTCCTGGTAGACCAAGCGGAACGGCGTCCACGTGGGAGTCGAGAACTCGCAGATCACCAGCGTTCCGCCGGATTTCGTGACGCGGTGCAGTTCACGCAACGCCTTCGGATAATCGGCCACGTTGCGGAGCCCGAAGGACATCGTGACGGTATCGAATTCGGCGTCCTCGAAGGGGAGATCCGTGACGTCCGCCCGGACGAAATCGATCTCGGGATGCCTCCGCTTTCCTTCGACGAGCATGCCCTCCGAGAGGTCGGCCGCGACGACGTCGAGCCCCTCCTTCAGATAGGGCGCAGAGGAGGCTCCGGTGCCCGCGGCCACGTCCAGAATCCGTTGGCCGGCCTGTGGCTCGGCGGCCGCGACGGTCGCCTTGCGCCATCCGCGGTCCTGCCCCAGGGACAGCAACGAATTCATGAGGTCGTACTTCGGTGCGACCCCGTCAAACATTGCGGAGACTTCCTCGGACTTCTTGTCAAGATCAGCTCGGTTCACGCTGTCCATTCTGTCAGACCGGGCGCCGGCCCAGAACCTGGACTGTGGAAATGAGCCGCAATACATATCCACGCTCAATTTGATTGCACTCAGTGCATCTTCTCGAATAAGCTCAGTCACATGCCTTCCACCCCGCAGCGAGACGCGTCGCCGCACGATGATGTCCGCCCCCACGACCGCAGGAGCTTGGTGCGCGCTCAGAATCGCGACGCGATCGCGTCCGCCGCGGCCGATCTCGTGCTCCGGGTAGGACCGAGCCGCCTGACCGTGGATGAGCTCGCGGACAGGGCCGGGGTCTCCCGGAGGACCGTGTTCAACCACTTCTCCTCGATCGAGGAAGCGGCATTCGCCCGAGTCAACGACAATTTCGATCGGCTCGTGGAGGATTTCGCCCCGGATTCCGCGGGCACGCCGGAAACGATGAGCACCAGCGTGTCCCAGGCCCTGACGGAGTTCGTGCTGCGGGCGGATGTGCTCGAGGTCATCCGCGACAGCGTCGCCACCGCGGGCCGGATGGTCGACCGACAGGGGATGGACACCTGGGGACAGGCCTCGATCGAACGGATGATCCACCGCTTGGTCGCGATCGTCGAATCCCTCTATCCGCAGGCCCCCGCCATGCACATCCATATCCTGTGCCGGGTGCTCGTTCAGACCATCTGCGTCGCACTCCACGAGGCTCTGGGCGACGACGGCCGGGGTTCGAGCCTCGCGGAAGCGCGCGACAAAGTGCGCGAAGCCCTCGAATATTTGACCACCATTTCCTTCTCCTCCGCCCTGAAAGGGATTTGACCATGGCATCCTTGCTCTACAGCATCGGCCGCGCGTGCGCTCGCAAAGCATGGCTCGTACTCGTGGTGTGGCTGGTGGCTCTCGCGGCCGCCGGCGGCAGCTTCGCCGCCTTCAGCGGCCAGTTGAGCAACGCGTTCACCCTGCCCGGGTCGGAGACCGAACGGTTGCAGAACGTCCTCAAGGACAAGGTCCCCGAGGCGAGCCACGGCACGGGCCAGGTCGTGATCTCGACCGACGACGACAAGCCGTTCACCGGCAAGCAGAAGTCGCAGATCGCTGACGCCCTCTCGGGCGCGGAGAAGGTCGACGGCGTCGCTTCGACCACCAATCCGTTCCAGACCAAGAGCTCCATCGAGGAGTCGAAGTCCCAGCTCGACGACGCCGCCCGTCAGCTCGAAGGCGCCTGGGGACAATTGGGCAGCGGACAGCAACAGCTCGAGGACGGGCGACAGAAAGTCGACCAGGCCCAGAAGCAGCTCGACGAGACCAAGCAGAAGGCCGCCGCCTCCCCCGACGCGGACCAGGCAAAGGGCCAACTCGACGAGCAGCAGAAGCAGATCGACAAGCAACGCAGCGAGCTCGACGGCAAGCAGGACGAGTTCGAGAAGAACCGCGATCAGCTCAAGGAGCGCCAGCAGGAGTACGACCAGAAGCTCAAGCTCTTCGACCTGTCCAAGTCCGCGGCCCTCGTGTCACAGGACGGGACCACGGCCGTCGCCTCGATCTCCTTCGACAAGAGCGAGCAGAACATCAGTCAGGACACCAAGGACTCCCTGGTCAAGACGATCGACGACGCCGGGATCGAGGGAGTCTCGATCGACTACAGCCAGTCCATCGCCCAGGACCTCGGTGCCCTGGCCGGCCCTGCCGAGATCATCGGCGTCGTCGTGGCGCTCGTGGTTCTGCTCATCATGCTGGGAACCATCGTTGCCGCCGGTTTGCCGATCCTGACGGCACTGATCGGCGTCGGGATCGGCGTGCTGATCACGATGTCACTCTCGGCCGTGATCGACATCCAGCAGATCACCCCCATGCTGGGACTGATGCTGGGACTCGCGGTGGGAATCGACTACTCGCTGTTCATCCTGAACCGACACAGAGTCAACCTGCGCGAGGGACACCGCCTCACCGATTCCATCGCCCTGGCCAATGGGACGAGCGGAAATGCCGTGGTCTTCGCGGGAACGACCGTCATCATCGCACTCTTGGCGCTGAACGTCGTCGGGATCCCGTTCCTCGGCATCATGGGGACGACCGCGGCGATGTGTGTCCTCATCGCGGTCCTCATCTCCGTGACACTGACCCCGGCCCTGCTCGGACTGATCGGCCTGCACGTCCTGAACAAGAACGAGCGAGCCGCCTACCACGGGCACGCGGGCAAGCACCTGAAGACCAAGACGCTCCGGGAGGCCCACGGATGGTCCTCTGTGGTCACCCGCCATCCCGTTCTCGTGATCATCGGCGCGGTGGTCGCACTCGGAATCATCGCGATCCCCACGGCGTCGATGCGACTCGGCCTGCCCGATTCCTCGACGGAATCCGTGGATTCGACCGACTACAAGGCGTACAAGACCATCGAGGACAAATTCGGGGCGGGCGCGAACGGAACCATCCTGGCGGTGGCCGAGCTCCCCTCCGACACCGACGAATCCACGGCCAATGATCTCCAGCTGAAGATCGCGGAGAAGATCAAGCAGCAGGACGACGTCAAGAACGTGGTTCCGGGCCCGATCTCCAAGGACCATTCGGTCGAGGTCTTCCAGGTGACCCCCGAGGAGGGACCGGCCGCCGAGTCCACCGAGAACCTCGTCAACGACCTGCGGAACCTCTCGTCGGAGACGCAGAAGGACGACGACGTGACCCTCGGCGTCACGGGACAGACCGGGGGCAACATCGACATCTCCCAGATCCTGTCGCAGGCTCTGCCGGGATACATCGGCATCGTTCTCGGCCTGTCCTTCGTGATCATGGTGCTCGTCTTCAGGTCGATCCTGGTGCCCCTGATTGCGACGCTGGGCTTCTTGTTCTCGCTGCTGGCATCCTTCGGCGGCGTCGTCGCGATCTACCAATGGGGCTGGCTCGGGCAGATCTTCCAGGTCCACGACGCAACCATCGTGCTCTCGTTCCTCCCGACCCTGGCCGTCGGGATCCTGTTCGGCTTGGCGATGGACTATCAGATGTTCCTGGTCTCCGGAATGCGCGAAGCGCACACCCACGGGGCCAACGCCCGAACCGCGGTCGTGATGGGCTACAACCAGTCGGCCCGCGTGGTCGTGGCGGCCGCGATCATCATGTTCAGCGTGTTCGGCGGATTCGTGTTCTCGGAGCTGACCATGATCCGGTCCATCGGTTTCGGACTCGCCTTCGGCGTACTGCTCGATGCTTTCGTGATCCGAATGAGCCTGATTCCGGCGGCCATGCACCTTCTCGGCGAATCTGCGTGGTGGTTGCCCCGGTGGCTCGACAAGATCCTGCCGAACGTCGACGTCGAAGGCGCCTCCCTGGAACGGCACAACGACGAAGAGACCCCAGACCGACAGTAGAGGGTGGTAAACCGCACACGGGAAGGGCGTTGCTCGCTCAAACAATTTGCAATTACTGTAAATACATGAGTACTTCGACCCTTCCCGACGGCGACCGCCGACACGCTCGGCGCGAGGCCACGCGCAAGGCCATCCTTGAGGCCGCCGAATCGATCGTCCTCGAAGACGGAGTCGAAGCCCTCAAATCGAAGGCACTCGCGGACCGAGCCGGGATCTCCGAGCGGTCCCTGTTCAACCACTTCCCCAACCTGAACGAGGTCGTGCTGTCACGCATCACGTCGTATCTCACGCGGCTGCTGAGTGAACCCGAGATTCCCGCCGGACTGCCGATCTCCGAGATCCCGGACGCCCTCGACCGCAAGTTCAGGGCCAGTTTCGATCGGCCTGAGGCGGATCACCTCTTCAACAGCTTCCTGGCCCTGAGCCTGCGGCTCGACACGGAAATGGTCGACCTGCTGGGACGCCACGTGGTTCTGACCCTCGCGGACGTCTCGAACCAGATCATGGAATCGACCACCAAGAATTATCCGGATCTCGACTTCGATCAGAACATCAGGATCCGGATGTACATCTCCAACCTCACCAACGGAATCGCCTTCGGGTTGCTCCGGGGTATCCATCGGATGGGCGTCCTCGACAGCCCCACGTGCGGTTCTCCCGAGCACGACGGCGATCTCTCCCCGAAACCCTTCCAGGGAACCGAAGCACTCGGACTACTCAACCTGGAATCCCTGCGAGAAGACATCGATTGGGCCTTCGAGCAGGTGGCCATTGGCCGTCCTCGCATCTGACACGAACCATCAACTACCGAGAGAAGTCATGGCACAACTCCTGTATCGCATCGGCGGTTTCGCCGCCCGCAAGGCATGGGTGATCATCAGTCTGTGGATTGTGATCCTCCTGGCCCTGGGCGGTTCGTACGCCGCATTCAAGGGGGATCTGAGTTCCAGCGTCACGATCCCCGGCACCAAGTCGCAGCAGCTCCAGGACGAGCTGAGCGACAAATTCGACATGAACGCGAACGCCGGCACCGGACAGGCGGTCGTCAAAACCTCTGATGGGAAGGCCATCTCTTCCGACCAGAAGCAGGCCCTGGCCAGTGCCCTGCAGAAGGTCGACAAGGTCGACGGCGTCGAATCCACGACCAATCCCTTCGATCAGCAGAAGCAGGTCGAACAGGGCAAGGCCCAGCTCAAGCAGGCGCAGCCTCAGATCGAAGACGGTCAGAAGAAGCTGGAGGACGGCCAGAAACAGATCGACGACGCACGGTCCAAACTCGATTCCTCCAACGCGCCGGCCGATGCCTACCAGGAGATCGACGGCAAACAGAAGGAACTGGACACCCAGAAGCAGCAGTTCGAGCAGAAGAAGTCGGAGTACGACCAGAACAAGGAGAAGCTGGACATGTCCAGCAAGTACTCCTCGGTCTCCGACAACGGTTCGACCGCACTGGCGAGCATCAGCTTCAAGGACGAGATCAACTCGGTATCCCCCGACACCCTGTCGGAGGTGCGTTCTGACCTCGCCGACGCCGACCTCAAGGGTCTCGACGTCGAATTCGACCAGAACCTCGAGGGCCAGCCCGAGATGAAACCGACCGCCGAGATCATCGGCGTGATCGTGGCCTTCATCGTGCTGCTCGTCATGATGGGAACGTTCATCGCCGCGGGTCTGCCGATCCTTATGGCTTTGGTCGGCGTGGGAGCGGCCATGCTCGGAACGTTCTCGCTGTCCGGCGTCGTCGAAATGAATTCCACGACACCGGCTCTCGGGTCGATGTTGGGTCTCGCGGTCGGCATCGACTACTCGCTCTTCATCATCAACAGACACCGGAACAACCTCGTCCGCGGCATGAGCATGAAGGACTCGGTCGCTCTTGCCACCGGGACGAGCGGCAATGCCGTCGTCTTTGCGGGCGCGACCGTCATCATTGCCCTGCTGGCGCTCAACGTCGTCGGGATTCCGTTCCTGTCCGTGATGGGCAACGTCGCCGCGGGCTCGGTCTTCCTGGCCGTCCTGGTCGCGGTGACGTTGACACCCGCGATGCTCGGCCTGACCGGTCGGCGCATCATCACGAAGAAGCGGTGGAAGACGATTCAGCGCCGCGCCGAGCTGCGGGACAAGGCACAGACGGAGAATCTCGTCGAGGAGGGCGAGCTCCAGGACCGCGCCCACAAGGCCCACCTGGAGCACGAGTCGACCCCGCACGGTTGGCTCAAGGTCGTGACCAAACGACCCCTGATCACCGCCATCGTCTCCGCGCTGGTCCTGATCGTCGTCGCACTGCCGATGACCCAGATGCGCCTGGGGCTGCCCGACGCGACGAGCTCGAGCCCCGACACCGGAGCGTACAAGAGCTTCAAGACGATCGAGGAGCAGTTCGGCGAGGGCCGCAACTCCACGATGATCGCGGCGGCGGACTTGCCCGATGGGACCACCGAGGATCAGGCGAAGCAGCTCCAGATCGATGTGGCCAAGGACCTGGAGGAGCAGAAGGACGTCGATACCGTGGTTCCTGCCGCGATCTCCAAGGACAACAGCATGCTGATGTACCAGATCGTTCCGGAGGAGGGGCCCAGCGCGTCCTCGACGAACGACCTGGTCAACGAATTGCGTGACCACACGGTCCACACCGACGACGGCGACGTGACCTTCGGCGTCGCAGGCCAGACAGCAATGAACATCGACATCTCGGAAAAGCTCCTCAAGGTGCTTCCGGTGTACCTGGCCATCGTTCTCGGCCTGTCGCTGCTCGTCCTGATCCTGGTGTTCCGCTCGGTCCTGGTGCCGCTCACCGCGACCCTGGGTTACCTCTTCTCGCTCCTGGCGGCCTTCGGCGCGACCGTCGCCGTATTCCAGTGGGGATGGCTCGGATTCCTCTTCGGTGTCACGGACCCCGGCCCGATCCTGAGCTTCCTGCCGATTCTGGCGGCCGGCGTGCTGTTCGGCCTCGCCATGGACTACCAGGTGTTCCTGGTGTCATCGATGCGCGAGGCGTACAGCCACGGGCGTGGCGGCAAGAAGTCGGTGATCATCGGCTTCAATCACAGCGCGAAGGTCGTTCTGGCCGCGGCCCTGATCATGGCCGGTGTGTTCCTCGGGTTCGTGTTCAGCGGGGAGGCGATGATCGCGTCCATCGGATTCGTTCTGGCCGCCGGCGTCCTGTTCGACGCGTTCGTGGTCCGCATGACGCTGATCCCGGCGCTCATGTACCTTCTGGGGTCCAAGGCGTGGTGGTTGCCGCGTTGGGTCGACAAGATCCTCCCGAACGTGGACGTCGAAGGGGCCTCCTTGGAACGCAAGGAGTAGCCTCTCCGCTCCCGGGCCCCGGGCCTCGGGCCGGGCATAGGCCCGGAGCGCCAGGAGACGACGAGCCGGCCGCCCCACCAGGGGCGGCCGGCTTTTCGTGTGCGGGCCCGTCGCGGCGCGAGGTGGCAGCGGCGTGCGCCCCTCCGGCGCGAGGTGGCAGTGGCGTGCGCATTTGACCGCAAAAACTGCACAAGACTGCCACTTCGCCACGTGGTGGGGGCCTCAGGTGCACGGAATTGCCGCCTCGAGGGGAGTCGCAGGGTGCTAACGACGTCGTTCGCGGTCCCGGGGTGCCGCGCTGTGGGCTTTACCGGATTGCGGGGCGGTTACCGACGATTATCGACGACGTCGGCGAGCGATCGCGGTCAGATCAGGAGGCGGTTACTCGATCGGGAGGCGATTGCCCTCCTGATGTGGCGCTTTAGCCCCCTCCTGACGGAGGTCCGCACCACCGAAACAGGCAACCGCCACCCAACGCCGGAGATGTAACGCCGTTCAGAACCGGGACCCACCACCCAACGCGGGGGGGGTGAGGGCGGGAGATGAAGCGCCCCTCAACACCTGAACCCGCCACCCAACGCGGCCGCGGCCCGTACCCCTCCGGGCCTAACGGCTGCCCGGGTGGGAATCGCGGGCGACGATGTTCTTCCACTCGGCCCGTTCCTCGGCCAGCCCTTCTCGCGTGCCACGGACCTCGATCACGCTGATCCCCCGAATCGGGGTGGCCAGCGCCGCGCGCAGCGCGTCCTCGTCGTCGGCCCGCATGTAGCGATGGCCGTGGGCCGTGACCAGACGTTCGACGTCGGCGTCGTGCGGGGTGCCGAAGAACCGTTCGACGGCACCGGCCCACCCGTCTGCCTTGGCGATGTTGCCGTGTTCGAGCGTCGAGAAGATGCCACCGCCGGAGTCGTTGAAAACGATGATCTGCAGGTCCGGGACCGTCTCGCCCGGTCCGAAGAGCAAGGAGCCGGCGTCGTGCAACAGGGTGAGGTCGCCCAGCAGGAGACGCAGGGGCTCCCGACGCGCGAGAGCGATCCCCGAAGCGGTTGCCACGGTCCCGTCGATGCCGGCCAGCCCACGGTTGGACCACACCATCGGGTCGTGAGCGGTCTGCGGGTCGATCGGCACGAGGTCTAGATCGCGAATCAGGTTGGAGGACCCGCAGACGAGCGCGAGGCCGTCGTCGGCCATGGCTTCCCGAACTGCTCGGGCAACCAGAGGACCGTTGAGACGGCCGTTGCGATCCCGCGCCGCGGTCAGCGCCCGCTGCAGGTCGCTGTCCGCGCGCGCGTCCTCGGCATGCCACCGTTCGAGCCACGACCTCGGAGGGCGCCCGGCGAACCGCCGCGCCTCGACGAGCGTTTCCACGGGGGTCTCGGGTCGCCGGTCCGGGAGGGCCCACGCCACGGGACGGGGCAGGTAAATCACTGATTCGACGTCGTCCCGATGCAGCAGGTGGTCCACGGAGCGGGAGAGCGTCGGGCGGCCGAACAGGACGACACGTTCAATCTGGTCCCCCAACTCCCCCTCGAGAAGCAACTGATATGCACCCACCGCATTGGGTCCGCTTCTGGCACCCGACGAGGGCTCGGCCAAAAGGGGCAGATCGGCTGCCTCCGCGAACATGCGGGCCAGAGGACCGGCCCCGTCCCCGGCGACGACGACGGTCCTGACCACCTCGGCGCCAGGCGCCACCGACGACGCGGCCGAGCTCGCTTCAGCGGCAGCCGCCGCCTCCTCATGCTCCGAATCGTCCAGGGCCTCGGTCACCGTGCGATCCGCCCTACGGGGCGCGACCGGCGCACTCAGATCCGTCACGGAGTCGGCCCAGGCACGCAGTGTGTCGCGCATTCGCGGTTCGGGAGTCAGGGGCACGTCGAAAGCGACGTTGATCTGCACTGGCCCCAGCGGGCGATTCGACGGCCGATCCCAAGCGGCAGGATCCCGGCCCGTCAGCGCCGCGAGACACTCGGTGAAAGCCACCGTCTGGTCCCCCGGCTCCGGTTCGGGATAGGACACAAGATCCGCGGACGCCCGCACGTGGACCCCGTAGAGCCCCTGCTGCCAGGTGGTCTGGTTGGCTCCCGTTCCCCGGAGGCGTGGGGGCCGGTCCGCGGAAAGGATTGCGAGGGGAACTTCGGAGTGATTGGCTTCCATGACCGCCGGCATCAACTCACCGACGGCCGTGCCCGACGTCGTGACCACTCCGACCGGTCGCCCTGATGCCTTGGCCATGCCCAGGGCCGTGAATCCGGCGGTCCGTTCGTCGATGCGGACATGGACTTCGACGACGCCGGCCTCCGAAGCCGCCGCGAGCGCGTAGGCCAATGGGGCCGAACGGGACCCGGGGGCCAGGACCACCTCGCGCATTCCGGATCGGATGAGGGAATCCAGCACGGATACCGCGGTGAGGAACGCGTCGGGCTGGGAGTCTGAAGAAGTCACCCTGACCATTTTACGCCGCGGCGGCAATCCGAGTTTTCCCCTCTCGACGACCGTCCCAGTCGTCCCGCCACGTCGCACCTGGATTTTTTATTGAGAATGATTATCATTATTAACCTATGACCCATTCATCTCTGCGCACGAACCACCGCTGTCGCGTGCTGCTGGACTGCGGGCTGGGCGCGTTCCTCGTGCTCTCCCTGCTGCTGGCCATTTCCTGGGGTGCGGCGTCGATCCCTCTCGGCCGGACCGCAACCTACCTCTGGTCGGCAGTCACGGGAGGAGCTATCAGCTCTTCCGACGTGACCGAATACACCGTCGTCGCGGAGATCAGGACCCCGAGAGCGGTCATGGCTGCCGTGGTCGGGGCCGGACTCAGCGCCCTGGGGATCGCCGCCCAAGCCATGGTCAGGAACCCACTCGCCGATCCGTTCATCCTGGGCATCTCCTCGGGCGCCTCGGTGGGTGCAAGCGCCGTCGTGTCCTGGGGGATCCTGTCTTCCTTCGGCGTGTATGCGTTGTCGGCGGCCGCATTCGTCGGGGCCCTCATCGCCTCGGTGCTGGTATACGCCCTGTCACGCTCCTCGGGCGGAATCGCCCCGGTACGGCTGATCCTGACGGGCGTGGTCCTCTCCTTCGGATTCCAGGCGCTCATGTCCGCGATCGTTTTCTTCGATGCGAAGGGCGACGCCGCCCGGACCGTGATGTTCTGGATGCTCGGTTCCCTGGGCGGAGCGTCATGGGCACAACTTCCATTGGCGGGGGCGGTCACGCTCGGCGTCATCGCGTACCTGTGGTATCGAGCTCCTGACCTGGACGTCCTCTCGATGGGTGACGGGTCCTCGGCGAGCCTCGGCGTCGATCCCGAGGCTTTGAGACGCCGCCTCTTCCTGCTCACCGTGATCGGAACGGCCACGCTCGTCTCGGTCGCGGGCACCATCGGATTCGTTGGCCTGGTGATCCCCCACCTGACGCGCATCGTTCTCGGCCCCGCGCACAGGCCTGCCACGGTTCTGGCCCCACTGTTCGGCGCCGTGTTCATGGTCTGGGTCGATCTGCTGAGTCGGTTCGCGGTCCCGCCCAGGGAACTTCCCCTCGGCGTGATGACCGCGCTGATCGGCGTTCCCGTCTTCGTGCTGCTCATTCGTCGGCGGGGATATGTCTTCGGAGGTGCGCGATGAAGGCGAACGACGCACTCGTCCTGGACGACGTCTCGATCCCGGTGGCCGGCCGCGACGTCGTCAGGGAAGTCTCCCTCACGATCAGCCCCGGCGACGTCGTCGGTCTGGTCGGCCCCAATGGCTGCGGCAAATCAACGATGCTCAAGGCTCTGTACCGTGCGCTCCGGCCGAGCAGCGGCGCCGTTCTGATCGACGGTTCCCGCATGGACCGGCTGTCCTTCCGGGAGTCGGCGTCGCTCCTCGCGGCGCTGCCCCAGGAGGAACGGGGAGACCTCGATTTCACGGTGGCCGAGGTCGTCGCGCTCGGGGCCGCGGCTCACCCGACGCCGGCTTGCCGGACGGAGCAGGTCGTTGCCACGGCCATGGCCCGGACCGGGGTCCAGGGCCTGGCCGACCGGAGTTTTCTGGGACTCTCGGGCGGCGAACGCCAGCGGACCCTCCTTGCCCGGGCACTGGCGCAACGGACCCCTTACCTTCTGCTCGACGAACCCACCAACCACCTTGATCTGAGGTACCAGGTCGAGCTCGTCGGACTCCTGCGGAAACTGGCCCACCAGACGACGGCCCCAGGAGGACCGAACCCGAGTGACGACGAATCCCCTACCGGCACGTCGACGCGTCCACCAGGCATCATCATGGCCCTGCACGACCTGAACCTCGCCGCGAGCGCGTGCAACCGGGTCGTTGTCATGGACCGAGGCCGCATCGTCGCCGACGGCCCACCCACCGCGCGCCTCGACGCAGACCTGATCGAAAAGGTCTATGCGGTCCGCCCCCTCGTGACGACCCGGCCGGACAACGGCGCCCCGCACTTCCTGTTCCCGTGGTGAATCGACCCGACGAACGATGACGCCCCCGCACGCTCCGGGCATGTCCCGTCCACCTCACCCCCCCAATGAAGGAGATCCATGATCCCCCATTCCAGACCCGCACACGTCACCGCCAGGGCCCGACGTCGCCGAGCCATGTGGTGCTCGGCCGGAATCGTGAGTGCGCTGATCCTGTCCGGATGCGGCGCCTCCGTCGAGGAAGACGGCTCGGGCGCCCCCAAGAAGTCCGTGACCAATTGCGGTCAGACGACGTCCTATCCGTCCCCGGGCAAGGCAGTGGCCTACGACGTCTCCGCGATCGAGAAGATGTTCTCCCTGGGCCTGGCCGATCGGATGCGCGGGATCGTGTTGCCCAAAACCGTCAGCAGCGTGATCGACAAATCCCCGTACCGGGATGACTACCAGAAGGTCGAGACGATTTCGGACTCCGTGCTCAGCCAGGAGTCCCTGGTCAGCGCCTCGGCCGACTGGGTCTTCGCCGGCTGGCAGGCGGGCTTCAGCGAAGAACGAGGGGTCACGCCTGATTCCCTGGCCAAGGTCGGCATCAACGCATACATGCAGAACGAGACCTGCTACAACTACAAATCCGACACCTCCGACCCGGAGCCCATCGATGCGACGATCCAGGATCTGAAAGACCTCGGCACCATCTTCGACGTCCAGGACCGGGCCGACGCTCTGGTCTCCGATCTGGAGCAGCGCAGGAAGAAACTCGCTGAGGACCCACGCCCGGAGGACCAGAGCCGTGTGTTCGTGTACGACTCCGGGACCAGTGAGCCGTACACGGCGGGGAAGAGGACGGCCACGAATTCGGTGGTCGAGCTGGCCGGCGCACGGTCGGTGACCTCGGATGTCGATGCGCGGTGGGACACCGTCGGCTGGGAGTCGGTGGTCACCGCCGATCCCCAGGCCATCGTCGTCGTGGACTACAACAAGCAGCCGGTCGAGGACAAAATCGACTACCTCAAGAACGAGTCGCCCATCAAGGACTCCCCCGCGGTCCGAGAGGACAACATCTACGTTATGGACTATGGCGAAGCGGTGGCCGGTCCCCGCAACATCGAGGCCGCCGAAAAGCTCTCCGAGTACCTCAGGGAGAGGGGGCTGCGGTGAACCCGGTCATGCACCAGGACATTGATTCGGTGGACGACCTCCGCCACCACGTGCTGCTTCACGAACGATCCGCTTCGGAGCCCCTGATCGCCCGCAGCGTCTTCTACGTCCAGCACGGAACGAGGCTCGCCGCAGGAGATCAGCTCTATCGGAACCAGTACGTCCTTGTCAGAGTCGAAAACGCTTTCGGCGCCTGCGCCGTCGAGGCCGGAGAACTGGGACCGGACGTCTCTGACCTGTCCGGTCGCCCGGTCGGTGACCTGTTGCAGGATTCCCGGTCTCCGATCCGGTTGGCGGCCCTGGACGGATGGCTGGCGGCGCGCCGCCCTCACCGGGACGATGACCGGGCACAGTCAGTCCGCCTTCCTCCCGGGACTCCCGACCAGCGTGCCGAAGCGCGCGACGATGCCGTGGCGCGTCTGCTGGACATCGGTTCCGGAGACCGGGTGGCCCTCATCGGGGTGGTGAATCCGCTGGTCGCGGCGATCCGGGAACGCGGAGGAGAGCCCCTGCCGTGTGACTTCGGTATGCAGTTCACGCAGTGGGGAGATCCCGTCACGAACGATATGGACGAGGTTCTCGACGAAGCGGATGCGGTCATCGCGACCGGCATGACACTCGGAAACGGAAGCTTCGACCGAATACGACACCGCTGTATCGACCGCTCCCTGCCTCTCGCGCTGTACGCCCAATCGGGGTCGGCCGTCGCTCGTGAGTTCCTGGGACGCGGGGTGTTTGCCCTGAGCGCCGAGCACTTCCCCTTTTCCCAGTTCAGCGCGGACGAGACCCTTCTGCACATCTACCGAGTGCCATGAGCGGTCGAACGAGAATCCCCAAGCAAGGACGACCCATGAACCAAGCATCGACAACGGATGCATCTCTGAACGACGCGGCCATCGCGACCAGGATCTGGCCCCTCCTCGGGGCTTGCGCTCTCGGCCTGGTGCCATTCACGATCTACTCCAATTTCCTGGTCGATATCACGAGGAACAGTGGCCACGACGCCACGCTGATGGGCAGCCTTCGGGGGGTCGGTGGCGTTGCTGCGCTCCTGGTCGGGTTGACCTGTGCCCCCTTGCTGGACCGTGTGCCCCGCCGGTCCGCGGTGATCTGGTCGTTGCTGGTCCTGGCCGCCGCGTGCGTCGTCGGGCTGGTCGGGCCCGTCTGGGCATGGGCCCTGTTCTGTCTCCTCGTCGGGGCGGCAACCTCGGTGCTCAACCCGGCCGCTTCGGCCATGGCCGCGGACAGGTTCGACGACGAGTCGACGTCGGGCCGGGCAGCCACCCAAGTCTCGGCGGTAATGACCCTGACGGCTGTTCTCTCCGCCCCACTCCTGGCCGGACCCGCAGTCTGGTGGGGGTGGCGGGGTGATCTGATCGCGACGGCCGTCCTCTGCTCCGCTCTCGCCATGGCCTTGTTCCTGGCTCGGCCGGCCTCGGCTGAGCATTCGATGGCCGACCGCAATGGTCCCGGCACCGGATACCTGCGATCGTTCCGGATCGCCTCGACCCTGGCCTCGGTCCCAATGCTTCTCGCGGCCTCGGCCCTGCGCGCCGCCGCGTTCATGGGCCAACTCGCGTACCTGGCGGTCCTCTATGACGAGCGCTTCCACCTGGGCGCAGGAGTGTTTTCACTGGTGTGGACCCTGTCGGGGCTCTCCTTCTTCCTGGGCAACTGGTTCGGCGGCTTCGCGATCCGCCGGGCGGACAATCCGGTGGTCACAGCGATCGCGGGGGCCGTCGCCGCCATGGTGGGTGCCGTCGCGGTCCTCGTTCTGTTCCTCACCGACCATCTGCCCGTGGCACTCCTCGCGACCGCCGCCCTGGGTGTCTCGCACGCCGTCCTGGCGGCCGCGATGACGACCTTGTTGGTCAGGCAGTCGGGCGGCCATCGGGGAACGGTTCTCGGACTCAACGGCGCCGGACAGAGCCTCGGCGTATGCCTTGGCGCGTCCGTCGCGGGCCTCGGCGCCATGGTGTGGGGATGGCACGGGGCCGGGTTCGTCCTGGCCGGCCTCACGACTGGCGCCTGTTTTGCGTCCCTGGCGGCGGCACGTCGGCTGAATGTCGAATATCGGAGGGAACGGTCATGATCGGCCCCGGATCGGATCGCCCAACCGTCGGAGGAATGCGTGGGGCTCGCGCAACCGTCCTCCGGCCGGGTCCAGGCGTCGTCTCGGGCGAGTTTCAACCGGGGCGAGGCTTCTGCAGGGGCCACCACGGCGAACTCCTCCAGGGAGTCGCCTGGAGCCCACGCCGGTCCGAGGTCGTGCCCGCCCTCGTGACGATTCCCTTGCCGCGGCATGGAGCCTCCGCCGTATTCCGACCCCATCGCACGCACCGCGGAGTACACGCGGACGGTACCCGCGGCAAATCCGTGAGGGCCGCGGAGATCGTGCTTCGAACCTGCGACGACCTTGGTCTTCCTCGGCCACCGGGCGGCACCCTGCAGCTGCGCAGCGACCTTCCGCGAGGTTGTGGGATGGGCTCCTCGACCGCCGACGTCGTCGCGACCATTCGAGCGGTCTGCGACTGTTGCGGACTGCCCCTGGACGACCTGCACGTCAGCGCGATCGCGGTCCAGGCGGAGACGGCCTCGGACCCGTTGGCCTTCGACACCACGCCCGTTCTCTTCGCCCAGCGCCACGCGGAGGTGCTGCGCCGGTGGGACCGTCCCCTGCCGCCCGTTCGGCTGGTGGGGTGCCGACTGCCGGGTCAGCCCGTGGACACGCTGGGGGGTGAGTCCGCCCGCCTATACGTCCGACGAGCATGCCGACTTCGCTCGTTTGACGAGCGCGCTGGAGACGGCCGTGCGCACGGGCAATACGAGGATTCTGGGCGGAGTCGCGACCGACTCCGCGTTGATCAATCAGCGGTACCTGCCCAAACCCGACCTTCCCCGTGTGTTCGAGATCTGCGAACGCACCGGCGGGGTGGGGGTTCAGGTCGCGCACAGCGGAACCGTCTGCTCGGTCATGTACGACCCGGCCGATGCGGCGGTTGACCAGCGAATCCTCCGGGCTCGGCGGGCGTTGGACGCCGCCGGTTTCGACTCGACCGCGCACTTTCTTGGGGAGGACCCTTGAGCAACGAAATCACCGCCTCCGATCTTCCGCAGGCCATAGCTCCGCACGCCGGCGTGGCCCTGGGGGCCCCGGATGTCATCGAGCTGTCCCCCGATCTCTTCGCCCTCCGGTTCGAGGTCATGAAAGCACGGTCCGCCCGGGGTGCACTGCTCGAGCTCATGCGTCGCGGCACCATCCGGCGAGGCGGCACGGTCATCGATTCGTCGAGCGGGATCTACGCCTGCGCTTTGGCCATGGCCTGTCACGAATTGGGGCTCCGCTGCCGCATCATCGGCTCGACGACGATCGACCAGACCCTCCGCGTGCAATTGGACCTGCTGGGCGTCGAACTCGAACAGATGCCGCCCAGCACCTCCCTCCGGGCCGATCAGGACCGACGCGTCGCGCGGGTTCGCGAGCTGATCGAGGCGCATCCGGACTGGCACTGGATGCGTCAGTACCACGACGCCGTCCACTACGCGGGCTATCAGCCCATTGCGACTCGGTGCGGCGACCTGTTGCGGGGCCGTGGGTACCGTTCCGTGGACCTCGTGGCTCCAGTGGGATCCGGGGTTTCCAGCGGGGCGCTCGGTCTCGGGCTGGCTGCCTCGGGGCTGACGGTGCGTCTCGTGGGGGTCCAGCCCTTCGGGTCGGTGACCTTCGGCTCGGAGGACGTGGAGGACCCGGACATGCTGATCGCGGGCATTGGCAGCTCGATTCCCTTCGACAACGTCCGGCACGAGCTCTACGACTCCGTCCACTGGGTCTCATACGAGGTAGGACGCGCGGGCACCCTCGCTCTGTGCAGGAGGCATGCGCTCTTTGCCGGGCTCAGCTCCGGGGCGGCCTACGCGGTGGCCGACTACCTGGGCCGAGATCGAGCTTCCTCAGCACACTGCACCCTCATGACGTGCCCGGACACGGGTCATCGGTACCTCGAAGACGTCTACGAGGACGCCGATGACGTGCCGGACGTGTCCGTCTTCGAACCCCAGGTGCTGGGCTCCCCGCGCGAATCACCGCGGTTGCCCTGGTCTGCCGTTCACTGGGGAGGGTCGGTCACTCGCGAGGCAGAACCATTCCCATCGAGTGGGGCATCGCGTCCCTGAAGCCCACGCTGCGGTACAGGGGACGGCCGGGTTCGTCGGCCATCAGCGTGATGTAGGGGTCGTCCGGGGCGTGCTCCCGGATCCTGTCGATCAGGGAGGTGATGACGGCCCGCCCGATGCCTCTCCCCTGGTGGGCGGGGAGGGTCGCCATGTCGGCGATGTGGAAGTACCAGCCGCCGTCGCCGAGGACTCGCCCCATGCCCACCACCTCACCGGTGGAGCGGTGTTCGACGTGCGCCCAGGCCCAGGACCCGGTCAGCGCCGGTGCCGCCTGTGCTTTCGTCTTCGGTGAGAGTCCGGCTTCGGCCCGTAGCCGCACGTAGTCCGCGACCGGCGGTGCCGCCGTGATCAACCGGTAGTCCTGGTGCATGCGTTGCTCCTCACTCGTGGCCCGCGTCGCCCGATCGCTCGCCACGGGCCAGTAGCCGCTGATAACTGTTGCTCAATCTTTTCATCCACCAGTCACGGCGCCCACCGTCCGCCCGGAACTCGTCGAGTCGCCCCGGGTCGGGACTGACCCGGCGCACCGGAAGGCAGCCGTCCTCGGGGATCAGCGGATCGGCGGTCAGGTCCCCCGCCAGGAGCGAGGCGGTACCCAACCCGCAACCGTGCTCCAGCCGCGGCAGGGCCGCCGCCAGCGCGAGGCCGCTGTACATTCCCACGGACGTCTCCAACGCCGAGCTGACGACGGCCGGGAGCCCCGCGTTCTCGATGATGTCCAGGGCGTTCCGCGGTCCGCCCAGGGGCGCAGCCTTGACCACGATCAGGTCCGCGGCCCCGAGGCGAGCGACTCTCAACGGGTCGGATTCCTTGCGCACGGACTCATCGGCCGCGACAGGCACTCGCAGCCCTTCCTTGTCGGCCGCCTCGCGCAGACGAGCCAGCCCTTCGATATCGGCAACCGGCTGTTCCACGTAGGCGGGTTCGAATTCGGCCAGAGCGCGGAGCGCCTCGAGGGCTTCCCGATGGTCCCAGCCTCCGTTCGCATCCATCTTCAGCACGGCATCGGGCGCGGCCCTCCGGACCGCACGCACGCGGGCGACGTCGTCGGCGAGGCTCTGCCCCTTCTCGGCGACCTTGATCTTGACCTCACGCACCGACCCGCGGGAGCGCCCCAGCACCTCCGGGACCCTCTCGGGGCCCACGGCGGGCATGGTCGCGTTGACCGGAATACGGTCGCGACGAGCTTCCGGGGCAGGTTCCCACGCGGTCTCGATCGCGCAGGCCAACCACCGGGCCGATTCGTCGGACCCGTACTCGAGGAACGGGCAGAATTCTCCCCACCCCTGGGGGCCTTGGACCAAGAGCGCTTCCCGGCGCTCGACCCCTCGGAACCGCACGTTGAGCGGCACGGAGACCACGACCGCGGTGTCTTCAAGCTGTTCCAGGAGGGGCAGTTCTCGCAAGCTCATGGATCCACTGTGCACCTTCGGCAGGACCTAGGCCATTCGAGGATCCACCGCCCAGGAAATGCTCAGGAAAATTCCGACGAACGGGCAGGTCGCACTGGCATGCTGAACTGCAATGGGTGGATTGACACAACGTACAGGGGGTCCTGGGCCAATGAGTACCGAGCCAACGCGAGATCAGGGCGAGACGCCTGTACGCGATTGGCCTTCCACGAGGCGCGGAACCTTCCACCCGCCGACGGTCGGGGTCGTCATCAAGCACCTGGTCGTGATCGGCATCATGCTCTTCGGCCTGTGGGGCACGGTCTGGGCATTCCTCTACAGCTATTCCGGCCAATGGATCGATCAGACCGCAACCTCCGAGGTGAGCAACAACCTCCGCCGGTACAGCAGGGACTCGGACCACCTGCTCAACGCCCTCCCTGCCATAGCCGGTGTCCTGGCGGTCATCGGGATCCTTTTCGTCCTCGTTCGCAGGCACCGGTTCCTGCCCGCCGTGATCGGGCTGGCCATGGCCGCGGGGGCCAACGGGACGACCCAGGCGCTCAAGTACCTGATCCTGGCCAAGCCGAACTACGGCGTCCAGGAAGCGACCATGAATTCCCTGCCGTCGGGCCACACGACGTTCGCCGCGGCGGCCGGAGCGGCACTGTTCATCGCGGCTCCCAAGAAATGGCGCCCGTTCATGTCCCTGGTCATGCTGATGTTCGGGACTCTCGCGGGGGTTGCCACCGTGATCAACGAATGGCACCGGCCGGCCGACGTCGTCGCCGCGCTGTTCGTGGTCGCTGCCTGGACGGCCTTGGCCTTGCTCGTGCTTCGGTTCGTTCCGGCCGAGGACCAGGACACCGCGAGCACCCGTCACACCGGGATGCTCCTGATTCCGCTGATGGTCATCACCGGGCTCTTCCTGGCCTTCTGCGCGGTGGCCACGTACATGATCGCGGCCCAGCAACACTTCGCGGGGGCCGCTCTACTGGGCAGCCTGTGCCTGATCTTTGCCGTCGGACTCTTGTCCACGGCCCTGCTCGTCTTGCTCCTGAGGCGCAAGCAACCGACCGAAGAACGGCCCTACACGAAGGTGTGGTCGTACTGACCTTCCTGGGCGGGCCGTCTAAGCGTGCTCGCCCGTGGTGATGGGGCCGGTCACGCCGGTCGGGGTGTCCTCCACGGACAGGTCCTCGCCCATCATTCCCTTTTCCTCGAGGTAGGCCAGGCGGTCCAGCAGAATACGGGTAACCCCGGCGTCGTAGGGAAGTTTGTACATCGCCGCGGTCGTGGGGCCGGCCTCCGGATTCGAGGTCGACGCCGCGATCCTGTCGATCGCTTCCCTCATGGTTTCGGACTGGCGCTGCACGAAGGTGCGCTCCACAGGGGTTCCGTGTCCCGGGACGAAGACGTGGTAACGGTCCAGGCCGGCGACCGTTGCCAGGGTCTGGACCCAGACCTCCGGGAAGGAATCGTCGAAAGCGGGGTCGGCACCCTGTTCCACGATGTCTCCCGTGAACAGGACTTCGTCGACACCCGCGAGGACGTCATTGTCGGTGTGTCCGAGTCCCAGATAGAACAGCGTCACGGCCCGGTCTCCCAGGTCGACGCGGGTGAATGAGGCGCGTCCGCCATCGCCCGGAAGGAGGCGGGTCGGCGGGATGATGTCGGTGTTCGGCCCCTGATGATGAGCCATTTCCGGTTCCAAGGTCTCCACGTAGCCGCGCTGGCGGTCGGCGTAGCGCTCCATCGCACGCTCGGCGTTGGGGTGGGCCCAGAAATCGGTGGTGCCGTCCGCCGCGAAGACGGCATTGCCGAAGAAGTGGTCGTAGTGCGCGTGGGTATTCACGACCACGAACGGAAGGTCCGTGATCTTGCGAGCGGCACGGAAGATTTCGGCGCCCTGGCGGGGGCCGGCACCCGTGTCGATGACCATGGCCTTGTCCGCGCCAAGGATCAATCCGGTGTTCAAACGGTAGTCATCGGTCGCGATGACGTAGATCCCGTCGGCAATTTCTTGTGTTCGAGCCATATGCCTACGGTACTTGATCGGAATGGATCACAGGGCGACCGTATCCGAAAACCCTCGTTCGCCCGATGCGATCGGGCCTTGCCCGCCTCGTTACGATGGGACCATGCTCTCCCCCTCCGATGTGTCTGCCTCCCCCTCTGGTGCGGGCCGTTACGCCCCGTCGCCGTCGGGAGACCTTCACCTCGGAAACCTGCGCACCGCTCTCTACGCGTGGCTGTTCGCTCGGTCCACGGGGCGCGCCTTCCGTCTCAGGATCGAAGACCTCGACCGCGTCAGAGAAGGCTCCGCCCAACGCCAAATGGACGACCTCGAGGCACTCGGCATCGATTGGGACGGCGAACCGTTGATCCAGTCGACGCGCACGGTCGCGTACGAGGACGCCGTCGCCCGTCTCCGCGAACGCGGAATGGTCTACGAGTGTTTCTGCACCCGGAGAGAGATCCAGGGGGCCTCCTCCGCCCCGCACGGTGCCCCCGGCGCCTACCCCGGCACGTGCCGCACTCTGACCGCCGACGAACGGACCGAACGCGCACGGTCACGTCCGGCGGCTCTCCGGCTGCGCAGCGAAACCCGCGAATGGACGGTCCTTGACCGCTACGCCGGCCAGTACACGGGGATGGTGGACGACATGGTTCTGGTCCGCAACGACGGACGCGCGGCCTACAACCTGGCCGTGGTCGTCGACGACCATTTTCAAGGCATCGACCAGGTGGTGCGCGGCGATGATCTGCTCTCCTCCGCCCCAAGGCAGTCCTGTCTTGCCTCCCTGTTGGGGCTCGGCCGCGTGGACTACGTCCATGTTCCGCTCGCCCTGAATCGGGAGGGCAAGCGGCTGGCCAAGCGCGACGGGGCCGTCACCGTGGCCGAGCTCCGGGACAACGGGGTGGTTCCCGCCGAGATCGTGCGCATGATCGCCTCCTCGATGCCGCTCCGGAGCCTGCGGACCGACGACGCCGGGGCCCTTCCCGAGTCGGCCTCGCAGATGCTGGAGGTCTTCGACCCGGAGACGATCTCGCTGGACCCCTGGACTGTCCTCGATCCCGCGGCGGAGGTGCCCCGTGTCTCTGACTGAACGCATTCCGCGGCGCCATCGGGGAACCACCGCTCTGATCGCCGTGCTCATCGGCTCGACCGGCATCCAGACCACGTCCGCGGTGGCCACGACCCTTTTCGAGAAGTTCAGCCCCGTCTCGGTGTCCGGCCTGCGGATGACGACGGCCGCCGTCGTCCTGATGCTCATCGCTCGGCCGAAATTCTGGCGGTTCACCCGAAGGGACTGGCTCTCCGTGGTCTCCTACGGCGTCGTCTCCTCCCTGATGAACGTGTTCTTCTACCTCGCGGTGGATCGCATACCCCTGGGCGTGGCCGTGACGATCGAGTACCTCGGAGCCTTCGCCGTGGCCATGTTCGGCGTGCGCAGGTTCAAGGACGGCCTGTTTGCGGTAGGGGCCCTGGCGGGCGTTGTTCTGATCGCCGGGCCGACCTTCGGGAGCACGGATCTTCTGGGATATGTCTTCGCCGTCATGGCCGCCGCGTCCATGACGGGTTACACGCTGCTGTCCGGCAAGATCGGCAGCGGGACAGAAGCGACCGCCGGCATCCGCGGACTCTCCGTGTCGATCGCGATCGGTGCCATCATGTGGTCCCCGGCGACGGCGCTGGCCCTCCCCCACATGACCGTGGGCGACTGGGGCATCGCCGTGTTCATCGGTGCCGTGGGTCTCGCTCTGGCCTTTTCCTGCGACGCGTTCGCGGCGACCATGACCAATCCTGCGGTCGTCGGGGTCTTCTTCTCCCTGGATCCCGTGGTCTCGTCCTTGGTCGGGCTCGCCCTCCTCGGTGAGTTGCTCTCGGCCTCGGCCTATATCGGCATTGCGTTGATCGTCCTGTCCGGCGCGGCCGTCACATGGCGAGCCAATCGTTCGGCGGCCGTCATCACCACGCACACCGAGGCGTTGCAGGTCATCCGTACGGCCCAGATGCCGCAGACGCCACGGGAATGACTCCTGCGCATTCCTTCAGATTCTCCCCATCCTTCGCGTGATCTGGCATACTCGGGTGCTGAACTCGTGGCTCCCGTCACGCCCGAGGGCTGCACTCGTCAATCGACGCACCGGAGAATACGACAATGTCCGACCAGACATTCCAGTACATCGCCCTGGGGATCTATTTCCTGGGGATGATCGCCATCGGCCTGTGGGCCAGCACCAAGAACACTGACAACGAGGACTACATGCTCGGAGGCAGATCCCTCCGACCCGGAGTCGCGGCGCTGTCCGCGGGCGCTTCCGACATGTCCGGCTGGCTCGTCATGGGCCTGCCCGGTGCCATCTACGTCTCCGGGCTCCTCGACGCCTGGATCGCCATCGGCCTGACCATCGGCGCGTGGGTCAACTGGAAAGTGGTGGCCCCGCGCCTGCGCGCCTATTCCGAAGTCTCGGGGAATGCGATCACGATCCCCTCGTTCTTCGACAACCGCCTCAAAGCCGATGGCCTCTCGAGTCGGGTCCTGCGCGTGACCTGCGGGCTCATCATCTTGATCTTCTTCATCTTCTACGTTTCCTCGGGCATGGTCGCCGGCGGCAAGTTCTATCAGACCACCTTCGACGGCAATTACCACGTGGGCATGATCGTGATCGCCGCGATCACGGTGCTCTACACGTTCTTCGGAGGCTTCCTGGGCGCGACCTTCACGGACGTGGCGCAAGGGCTCCTGATGCTCGTCGCACTGGTCATGGTTCCCGTCGTTGCCGTCATCCAGTTCGGCGGTCCCGGTCATGTTCTGAACGCCGTCTCCGAGGCCAATCCGGACGCTCCCTCACTGGTCAGCGGGGCCACCGCGATCGGAGTGATCTCCTCGCTGGCGTGGGGGCTCGGATACTTCGGCCAACCGCACATCGTGGTGCGCTTCATGGCCCTTCGCTCTCCCAAGGACGCGCCGACCGGACGCCGCATCGGCATCTCCTGGATGGTCCTGTCCGTGGTCGGCACGATTGCCACGGCATTGACCGGCATCGCCTATTTCTCGACCCATCCTGAAGCCAGCCTGACCGACTCGAAATCCGCGGAGACAGTCTTCCTGGACCTCTCCCAGATCCTGTTCCACCCGCTCGCCGCCGGTTTCGTGCTGGCCGCCGTGCTCGCGGCGATTATGTCCACGGTGTCCTCACAGCTCGTGGTTTCCTCCTCCGCCGCGGTCGAAGACTTGGCCATGCTGCTCATCAAGCGGCGGCCCACCCCCAAGGTCCAGCTGTGGATGTCGCGCGGCGCGGTCCTGACCGTGTCCGTGATCGCGGCCCTGATCGCCCTCGACTCGGACTCCGCGGTCCTCGAGCTCGTCGCCTTTGCATGGGCCGGTTTCGGCGCGGCCTTCGGTCCGTTGATGCTGCTGTCGTTGTTCTGGAGGAAACTCACGGCCTCGGGAGGACTCTGCTCGATGATCGTCGGCGCCGTGGTCACGATCGTGTGGCGGTACGCGATCCAGGATCCGGAGTCGACGGGGATCCTCGCGCTCTACGAGATCGTCCCCGGGTTCGCCGCCGCGCTCGTGGTCGGCGTCGTCGTCTCGCTGATGACGCACCGCCCGTCGGAGCGTGTGGAACGCGAGTTCGCCGAGGCCAAGGAACTGGCCACGGCCCGCTGACCCGATGCCCTCTCGTCGCGCGGCCTGCCCGCTCGGGTGCACCCGAGCGGGCAGGTTTTTTCCGTGCCGGCTAGAATCGCACTGATGACTACGACCGAGAACTCCGCGCTGCCCGAATCCGTGTCCGACGTCTTCGACCCCCACCGCTGGAGAACGGTCGAAGGCTTCGAGGACCTCGAGGACATCACCTACCACCGTCAGGTCGAAAGGGACGCGACGGGACGCATCGTGAGAGACCTTCCGTGCGTCCGGGTCGCCTTCGACCGCCCCGAAGTGCGCAATGCCTTTCGTCCGGGAACCGTGGACGAGTTGTACTGGGTCCTGGACCACGCCCGGATGACCAGCGACGTCGGTACCGTGCTGCTGACCGGCAACGGGCCCTCCCCGAAAGACGGCGGGTGGGCTTTCTGCTCCGGTGGGGACCAGCGGATTCGTGGACGGGACGGCTACCGGTACGCCGAGTCCGAGACCGCTGACTCGATCGACCCGGCCCGGGCCGGCCGCCTGCACATTCTCGAAGTGCAACGTCTGATTCGCACCATGCCGAAGGTGGTCATTGCCGTCGTCTCCGGCTGGGCCGCCGGCGGCGGACATTCCCTCCACGTCGTCTGCGACCTGACGATCGCATCGCGCGAATTCGGCAAGTTCAAGCAGACCGACGCCACCGTGGGGTCCTTCGACGCGGGGTACGGATCGGCCCTTCTGGCGCGTCAGGTCGGCCAGAAGGCCGCCCGCGAGATCTTCTTCCTGGCCAGGGAGTACGACGCCCAGCGCATGCACGAGATGGGTGCCGTGAATCAGGTTGTACCCCATGCCGAGCTCGAGAGCACCGCCCTGGAGTGCGCCGCCGACATCGCACGCCAGTCCCCGCAGGCCATCCGCATGCTGAAATTCGCCTTCAACCTTCCCGACGACGGCATGGTCGGGCAACAGGTCTTCGCCGGTGAGGCCACGCGCATGGGTTACATGACCGACGAGGCCGTCGAAGGGCGCGATGCCTTCCTGCAGAAGCGGGATCCCGATTGGAGCGCGTTCCCCTACTACTTCTGACGAATCCCGGCCGCGGTCGAGCGACCAGGGACCACGACTAGGCTGGAGACGCCATGGATTTTTCTCAGCTCTCCCCCGTTTCTGCTGTTCCCGAGGCCTCCGAGGTTGCGGTCTTCCTCGACGGGCCGGGGTCCGTCGACGTCGAGCGCCTCCGCGACTCCCTCTCCCGGACGATCACGCGCGAGACCAGAATCGGCGAAGACGTGGCGGCGCTCGTGGTGAGCACCTCGGGTTCCACGGGGCGCCCGAAGCAGACGGTCCTGTCCGCGGGAGCGCTCAGGGCCTCGGGGCTGGCTACCGAGAAGGCAACGGGCACCGACGGCGGCGCCCACTGGTTGCTCGCGCTGCCCGTGCACTACGTCGCCGGGGCACAAGTCGTGGCCCGCTCGGTTCTCGCCGCGACCCGTCCCGCGGTGACCGCATCCGTTCGGGACGGCAGCCGCTTCACCGCACGCGATTTTCTCGACGCCGCACACCGCCTGCCCTCTGGGCACAGGATGACCTCACTCGTCCCGACGCAGCTCCACACCCTGGTGGAGGAAGCGGAGACCGACGCCGCCCTCGAGAGCGAAATACTCGAGGCGCTGAGAAGTTTCGACGCGATTCTGCTGGGCGGAGCGCCGGCCTCGACGGCACTCCTGCGCGATTGCGGTCAGCTGGGCATCCCCCTGGTCCAGACCTACGGCAGCGCGGAGACGGCGGGAGGGTGCGTGTATGACAGACATCCCTTGCCAGGGACTCACGTTGCCGTGGAGCCCGCCACCGATCCTTCGGCCCCGGGACGCATCTGGTTGGGCGGGCCGACCGTCGCCTCGGGCTATCTCGGCGATCCCGAGCGGACGGCCAGCTCCTTCCGCCGCAGTCCGGACGGCACCTGGTGGTACCGGACCGATGATCTCGGCACGTTCTCCGACCGTGAAGGGCTTTCCGTCGCCGGGCGGGCCGACGACGTCATCCTCACCGGCGGGGTCAAGGTTTCGGCCCGTGCCGTGGCCGCCGTCCTGGAACAGGACCCGTCCGTGCGGGAGGCCGTCGTCGTCGGCGTCGAGAGTCCACGATGGGGCCAGGAGATTCGGGCGGCCGTCTCGCGCAGACCGAACCGGGAGCCCGACGTGACCAGCCTGGCCGATCGTGTCCGCCAGGACCTCAGCCGGGCCGCGGCGCCCAAGACCATCCGGGTCCTGGACCGCCTGCCGCAGACCAGCACGGGGAAGCCGGACCGGACGGAGGTGCACCGGCTGCTGGCCCCGGACGCCATGGAGTGAATGCGTCCGACTGGCGCGATTCCGCCGAAGTGAGACAATGAATTGTCATCCCAAGCTTTCCGCCCGGCGCGAGCGTGCCCGGCACACCGAGAGGAGCGCACGTGGCAACCGTTGCACAGTGGGTCGAGGGAGCACGCCTGCGTACGTTGCCCATGGCCGTCGCTCCCGTCATCGCCGGCACAGGCGCGGCCGTCCACCTGTGGCAGTTCCGACCGGTCTGCGCCGTTCTTGCGCTGCTGGTGGCCCTGTTCCTCCAGATCGGCGTGAACTACGCCAACGACTACTCGGACGGGATCAAGGGCACGGACGATTCCCGTGTCGGCCCGATGCGCCTGACCGGTTCTGGCGCCGCTCCCGCGCGGCACGTGAAGCTCGCGGCTTTCGCTTGTTTCGGTCTCGCCATGGTCTCGGGGCTCGCGCTGGTGGTCATCACCGGACAATGGTGGTTCCTGCTCATCGGACTCTCAGCGGTTTTCGCCGCGTGGGGCTACACCGGAGGACGACGCCCCTACGGCTACATGGGTTTGGGCGACCTTTTCGTGTTTCTCTACTTCGGTCTCGTCGCGACGATGGGCACGACCTTCACCCAGGCCTCGCAGTTGTCGCTCACCGCCGTGGTGTCCTCGGTTTCGCTGGGTCTCATCGCCTGCGCGCTCCTGATGGCGAACAACCTGCGTGACATTCCCACGGACACGGAAGCGGGAAAGCTCACGCTCGCGGTCCGGCTGGGTGGTTCCCGCGCTCGCCTGGCCTACGCGGCAGAGGTAGGTCTCGCTTTCGCGCTGATGCTGTTCACGGTCCCGGAGAATCCGTGGAACCTTCTGGTCCTCCTGGCGCTGCCGCTGGCCTGGCCCGCCGTCCGGACCGTTCTGTCCGCCACGGACATGAGAAGGCTCATTCCCGTCCTCAAACAGACCGGTTTGCTGAGTTTGCTGTTCGCTCTCCTGCTTCTGGTCGCGTCAATCATTGGAGCATGATCAGGTGACCGACACTCCCGAGAATTCCGCATCGGACCGTCCGCGGAACCCTGACCTTCCCGCTTCCGACGGCCCCGCGACCCCCTCAGGTGCCCGCCAGGTCACGGCCGCGTGGTGCATCGTCGTCCTGCTCATCGCTTCTTGTCTTAGGCCGGCGCTGACCACGGTCGGACCCGCTCTCCACCTGATCGGCGACGACACGGGTCTGGGATCCGGTGGACTCGGGCTGGTCGGGGCCTTGCCGCTCCTGGCCTTCGCAATCCTCTCCCCCATCGTGGCCATTCCCGCCCAACGCATCGGGATCGAACGGGTGGTCCTGGTGGCTCTCGCGGTCCTCGGGCTGGGCATACTTCTGAGATCGACCCCCGGCATCGGCTGGCTCTGGGTCGGAACGCTCCTGATCGGCGTCGGAATCGCTACAGGGAACGTCCTTGTTCCGGTCATCGTCAAACGTGATTTCTCGAAGCACGTGTCCCTCATGACCGGCCTCTACACGGCCGTGCTCTCGGTCGGTGCCGCGACCGCCTCAGGCATTACGGCGCCTTTGTCGCACACCCTGCCGGGGTCGTGGCGCTCGGCCCTGGCAATCTGGGCCGCCGTGCCGCTCGTGTGCGCCGTGTGGTGGTTCTTCCTGACACGTGCGACCCGGCGCCGCGAGTACGAGCGTTCGGGGTCACTCGCCAAGGCCATGACCGGTTCCATGCCTGCGATCCCATCGCCCGCCGAACCGAACGCATCGCGCAAGGTCTCGTTGCTCAAGTCCCCGCTGGCCTGGCAGGTCACGATATTCATGGGACTCCAGTCGCTGATCTTCTACACGGCCGCCAACTGGCTGCCGACGGTGGAGGCCAGCGTGGGAATGGATCCCGCGACCGGAGGATTCCACCTGTTCCTGATGCAGTTGCTCGGCATCCTCGGGAACCTGAGCGTGAGTTTCCTTGCCGAACGGAGGGCCTCGCAGAGTTGGCTCGCCATGATCATGGCGGGTTTCCTGATCGTCGCCCTGGGTGGGGCTCTCATTCTGCCTCAGGCCGCGGCCCTGTGGGCCTCGTTCATCGGCATCGGTTGCGGTGGCAGCTTCTCGCTCTCCCTCGCCATGATCGGTCTCAGGACGATGAGCTCGGCCCAGACGATGAAGCTCTCCGGTATGTCCCAATGCCTCGGCTACCTGATGGCAGCCCTGGGTCCGTTGCTCGCCGGATGGTTCGCCGACGTTCTCGGTGGTTGGGTCATGGTCATCGTGATCCTGCTGGCCCTCATGGTGGTCCATTTGATCGCAGGTGCTCTGGCCGGTCGCAACCGCAAGATCGGCGCGACGGCCTAGACCCGAACCAATCCCTCTCGATGGGGTCGTGACGGAATCGGAGCCGTCAGGTTGCGCGTCGGTCAGACGTCGCGGCCTTCACGACGAAGCTGTTCGTCGACGTACTGGTCCTCGACCTCGATGTTCTCGTCCTCCACGGTCCTCTTGGTCTTCTTGCCGCGCAGCTTGCGCCAGAACCGTCCGAAGTCCCTGCTGGCTTGCTCGTGGAGCCTCGGAAAGCCCAGGTATGCGACGGCGAATGCGATGAGGATGGCGAACACCCCGGCCAGGATCGCGCCCGTTCCCAGGTAGACGCAGGCTACGAAGACAACGGCCATCAGGCCGAAGCGGAGCAGGGTGTAGTACAAGAATTTCACGGTCACCGAGTCTACTCTCCGGACCTGGTGATCCGCTCAGTGACCTGGCCCGCACGCCACCGGTAAGCTGACATGTATGCGAGCAGTACTGATCATCGTCGCGGCGGCCGTCGTCGTCGGCATGACCATCTATGCCCTTCTCGACATCGCCCGCACGGAAAAGCGCCATATCGTGGCTCTGCCCAAAGCGTTGTGGTTCATCATCGCGCTGATATTCCCCGTGCTCGGACCGGTGCTGTGGTTGGTCTTCGGTTTCCGACGGTACAGGGCAGGGCGCCGCTCAGACGCCGGCAGCCACGGCCTGCCGCCGGAGGGCGCTCCGGACGACGACGAGGCCTACCTCAAATTCTTGGACCAGCAGGCCGAACGCAGGAAGCGAGACGAAGAGCGACGCCGTCGGGAAGAGGGCCGCGACGATACGGACCCCGACGTGTCCTGACCGGCACGTCCGGGGGCGGTCCGCGCGGCCGATGGCCGGCTCCTACAGGCCGGAGTAGGAATGCAGCCCGTTGAAGACCACGTTCACTGCGGTGAAGTTGAAGATGATGCAACCGTAGCCGATGATCGACAACCATGCGGAACGGGGCCCGGTCCAACCGCGCGTGGCCCGAGCGTGCAGGTACGCCGCGTAGACGACCCAGATCACGAAGGTCCACACTTCCTTGGTGTCCCAGCCCCAGTAACGCCCCCAGGCCTTGTTGGCCCAGATTGCGCCCATGGCCAGGGTGAAGGTCCACATCACGAAGCCCACCGTGTTGAGACGGAAGGCGAAGTTCTCGAGCGCCTGGGATGACGGGACCAGGCGCATGAAGCCCAGTCCGGCCTTTTCCCCTTCGATCAGCTTCCGTTCCCGCCGGGACTGGATCAGTTGGAGCACGGCCATCGCAAACGTAATGGTGAAGACGCCGGAGGCCATGACGGCCACCGATACGTGGATCACGAGCCAGTAGGACTGCAGAGCGGGCTTGAGGTGGCCCACGGGCGTGGGGAAGCCGATCGTGGCGGCGACCATCATGATCAGGGACAGCCCGGTGACCAGTGCCCCGACAAAACGCAGGTCACGGAAGATCAGCGCGACGAGGAAGACCACGGAGACCACGAGTGCGCCCGTGGTGCAGAACTCGTACATGTTGCCCCAGGGAACACGGCCGGCGGCCAGTCCGCGGGTCACGACGCCGATCACGTGGATCGCGCACGCAATGATCATGACGGCGACGGCGACGCGTGCGGCCACCCGCCGTTCCCCCGTATAGGTCATCGAATCGTCGGCGACGTAGTTGTTCAGCTTGGCCCTGGTCCGGGCGTTGTAGGCGCGACCGCGACTGCCGCCTCCCCCGCCTTCCAGGACGGCCGCCGAGACGCCCGAACCTGATTTCTCGCTGTTCCGTGCGACCGGGCTCGCCCCGACCGTGGCCGGTACGCCGGTTTCATCGGCAGAGCCGGCAGCCGCCTCCGCCTTGCGCGTGGCGCGGGAATGGGACGCCAGGTCCCAGGTGAAGGCGACGAAGGACACCAGGTAGGTCACCGCGGCCAGCAGCATGAAGGTTTCGCTCCACTGGCCCAGGTTCTCGTTGATGGTCATGCTTCCCTTTCTGGAACGACGAGGCGAGGGAGGCTCTGATGGGGCACTCCCGCGACCAGTCGGTCCGATGCGAGGAAATTATCCCTCGCTGAATTCTAGTCCCCATTCCTGGGCGAAGATTTCGGTCAGTTTGTCGGCCTCTGCCGCAAGCCTCGGGTCCTCCCCGCGCGCCAGCAACCCGTATTCCACGACGACGGCCTTGGTTCCCCCGTCGAGCGTCGTCTCGCGGGCCTTGACCCACAACCGACGACGGGCCACGAAGAGCGAAATGATCAGGCCACCGAAGGCGAGCAGGAAGGAGACCAGGACCACGGGCTTGCCCGGGTCGTAATGAATATCCAGGCCTGCGTACCGTTTGACCCCTTCGAACTCGATGCTTCCCTTGTTGTCGGGAAGATCGAGCTTGTTGTTCTCCTCGGTCAGCACGATTCCGCCGTTCTCCGACTTCATCGAGTTGAGCTCGTTGAGCTTGTCGGTGTCGAGCACGTACACGTTCTGCGGCTTGCCGTCGTCGAGACCGAGATCCCCGGAGTACGAGGACAGGACCAGGGCCGGATTCGCCGGAGCCGCGTCTGCCGAGTACGGCATCTGGCCGGGTTGGATCACCGCGGTCGGGAGGAACATCCCGACGAAACCGAGCTGGTCCGGCCCGGCGTCGGGAACCTTGAGGACCATGGAGGAGGTGAAGACCTTGTCCGTCGGCAAGGAGACGACCGGGCCCTCGTAGGCGACCTTCCCGTCGCCGCCGGTGACCTTCACGATCGGGGCATAGCCGTTGCCCTGGAGGTAAACGTTGTTGCCATCGATGTTCAGCGGCTCGTTGACCTTGAGGGATTCCTTCTTTGCCTTCGCCCCGGGGCTGTCCTTGACCGTCATCTGGGCGTCGTAGCTGAGGTCCTGACCGTACGTCGAGGACGTTTTGTCACGGTCGTAGGTGACATTCAGTTTGTCCAGGGTGACCGAGAAGTTGCGCAGCCAATCCGGGTTGTAATTGGTCCCGGGTTTGAAGGAGTCGTAGCTGATGAGGGTGTTCACATGGGATTCTCCCTCGGCCACGATCTTCTGCCCGCTGTAGCCGAACTGACCGCCGATCGCCACGCCGACCAGCACACCGATCATGGACGCGTGGAACAACAGGTTGCCGATTTCCCGAATGTAGCCGCGTTCCGCACCGACGCTCGGGGCCGTGGAATCCTCACGGACTTCGGTCCGGTAATGGCGCTTGCGCAAGATCTTGTTGGCGGTGCGTACCGCCCCGTCGGCCGTGAGTCCTCCCTCGACCGAGTCGACGGGGATGGTCAGAACGCGATGCTGCGGCAAGCGCGTGAGGTTGCGGGGTGTTCGCGGCGGCTTGGCCCTGAAGGCCTTGGCGTGCTTGATAGTCCGCGGGACGACGCACCCGATGAGAGAGATGAACAGCAGAATGTAAATGGCCGAGAACCAGGCCGAGGAGAACACGTCGAAGAGCTGCAGCTTGTCGGCGATCGGGCCCCACGTGGTGTGGGAGTCCTTGTACTCCTGGACTTTCTGGGGGTCCTGAATGTTCTGGGGGAACATTGATCCCGGGACCGCGGCGACCGCGAGCAGCAGCAAGAGGAACAGCGCGGTGTTCATCTTGGTCAGTTGGGTCCAGGCCCACCTGAGCATGCCAATGGGCCCCAGGACCGGAGCGTCTTTCTTGGCTGCCTTCTTCTTGTTACTCATGCCATCCATCTTCGGTAGCGGATTTCTGCCGTGGTGGTTCGGGAACCTTCCTGGTCTCGATCACACCGGTAGCTCGTATCCTGGGCTCGATGCCTGGAGCCAGGACATCATTGCCGCCCAGAGGCCGGTCGCCATCAGCACGCCGACGACGACGAGCGCGATGCCCCCGACGATCTGCAGGGCCCGACGGTGCTTCTTGAGGAAGTCGAACATTTCTGCCGATTTCCTGAACCCGAGGGCGATCAGGAGAAACGGAATACCCAGACCGAGGCAGTAGGCCAATGTCAGGCCGATGGCCTTGAGACTGTTGGGGCCCTCGATGAAGACCAGCGCCTGCACCGCCGCGAAGGTCGGTCCGATGCAGGGCGCCCAACCCAGCCCGAAAGTGATGCCCAGGACCGGTGCGCCCCACAACCCGGCGGGCGGCTTGGAGTGGATTTTTCTGTCCTTCTGGAACCACGACAGACCGCCCATGAAGACGACGCCGAGCAGAATCACCACGAGTCCCAGAACCACTTGGATCCAGGTCTGCCCGCGCACCCAGGGTGCGGCCCCGATCTGGGCGAGCACCACGGACATCAGGACGAACACGACCGAAAAACCGAGGATGAACAGGGCCGTTCCGGCGAACATGCGTCCGCGACGCTTTCGCTGGAGGTCGTTGCCGGTCAGTCCCGTGACATAGGCCAGGTACCCCGGCACGAGGGGAAGAACGCAAGGCGACGCGAAGGAGATGAGTCCAGCCAGCGCCGCCAGTGGAATGGAGGCCCAGAGCGAGCCTTCCAGCACGACGGAACCGAAGGAAGAATCTGCGGCTAGATCCAAGGCTCAACCTACGAATTCTTCGACGAGGAATCTTTGCCCTCGACCTGGTCCTGCAGAAGCGTACGAACCACGGACTCATCGATCTGCCCGAGGACGCGCGCGGCCACACGCCCCTGGGAGTCCAGGACGAGAGTGGTCGGTACGGCCTGGGCCGGGACGTATTCGGAGAGGTCCATCAGCACTCCCCCGGCGCGGTCTTCCACGGAGGGGTACTGGATCCCGAAATTGCGTTCGAAGGCTTCCGCCGTTCCCTGCTCGTCCCGGAGATTGATCCCGTAGAAGTTCGCGGCATCGCCGAACTCCCCGAAGAGCTTCTGCAAGTGCGGGGCTTCGGCACGGCACGGGGCACACCCTGCGTACCAGAAATTCAGCAGACTCGGTTTGCCGGGAAGATCCGAGCCCTTCACCGGGGTTCCGTCGAACAGCGTCCCCTCGAAGTCCACGGGTTCGCCGCGGTCCTTCTCCTTGAATTCAGTCACGGATCCGTCCCCCGAGACATACCCTTTGCCGTCCGCTGAGTTCGCCTGGTCTGCCAGCTCCGAGTTGTCCTTGTCGGAGCAGGCGGTCAAGGCGGCCAGCCCGAGCACCGAGGCCGCCGACAGCAGGCCTCGGCGCGTCATCGGCTTGGAATAAGAACTGGGCATGGGTGACTCTCTGGAAGATTTCACGATGTTGGTTCGGGGTCCGACGGCGCGTTCCTCGGAAAGGTCGCCGGGAAGTCAATGTCCACAGGCGGGGCTGGGATCGACCACGGACCCATGTATCGAATTATGATCCCGGAAGCTGAATGACCCCTGAGTAGAGCTCGGCCGCCGGTTCACAATACTCGATCCGAGGCCGCGTTCCGGCGCTGATGTCGTCGAAGTGCAACGAGGTCAGTGACGCGAGATTGCATTGGCGCGACCGCGGATCGTGAGGGAGGGGCCGGCCCTCGATGCTCGACCGGGCCATCCAGATGGGCAACTGGTGTGAGACGATCACGGCCTCGGCGCCGTCTCCTCCCCTGTCCACCGCCTCGGCCGCGGCGGACTTGATCGCCTCGGACATGCGATCGACCTGCTCGCGGTACGGCTCGCCCCAGGACGGCCGCAAGGGATTGACCAGTTTGGGCCAGTGGCGCGGGTTGCGCAGGAGTTCCGACCTGTTCACGTGCAGACCCTCGAAGTGGTTTCCCGCTTCGATGACACGCCCGTCCGAAGCAATGGGAAGACCGAGCTTCTCGGAGATCGGGGCCGCAGTCTCCTGGGTGCGCGTCAGCGGCGAGGCCGCCAGATAGGTGATGTTTGCGCCGTCGGCGGCCCTGCGTTCAAGCTCACGGGCCGCCAGTTCGGCCATCGCCTGGCCGGTCTCGGACAGATGGAAATTGGGGAGGCAACCATAGACGATGCGATCCGGGTTGTGGACCTCACCATGCCTCAGGAGGTGAACAGTTGCACGTGGACTCATGTTTTCAGTCTCCCAGATCGGCCGACCGGCGGCCATTCGAGGAGGGCCCTGCGCAACGAGCGATGTCTCATAGTTCTTCCGGGTCGCGGCCTGCCATCATCCCCTGGAGAATCCGCCGGAGGCGAGGCTTGTCGACCCGCCAGAAGTCACGCGGAACCCCGTTGACCCGGACGACCGGAATGTCTTCGGCATGTTGCTTGAGCAGATCCAGGTGGTCCTCGACATTGATCTCAGCCCATTCCAGGCCCAGGGGACCCGTTACCTCGTCGAGGTCTCTTTTGGCGTCCGCGCAGAGATGGCATCCGGGGCTGGTCAGCAGTTCCACGGAAATGCTCTGCTCGAAATCGGTCTCTCGCGTCATGTCGGGCCCTCCGCCCCGGTGAATGGTGGTGCCCGATACGCATTCGGCCGCCCCTCGCTCGATGGAGGTGGCGGCCGAAGATGCTGGGCACAAAAAGTGTCTACTTCTTGTTGCGGCGCTGGTGACGGGTCTTGCGAAGCAGCTTGCGGTGCTTCTTCTTCGCCATGCGCTTGCGGCGCTTCTTAATAACTGAACCCATAGGATCCCTACCTTGATAGTCGGACATCGATGGACGGCGCGCTCTCGCACGGCCGCACCACCGGATGGCGTCCCTGCCGTCCCGTACCGAGGACAGCGGAGGCTTGCGGTCAAAACGTTCGCTCACGAAGTCTCTGGCGGGGAAAGACAAGCCCCACAGTGAGAACGTTCCTCCCATACCCTACAAGGTCGGGTCAACGATCCTCGAATCGAAGGGCAGGGGTTCCACGGCGCCGGTCATTGGGCCCGCGACGAGCCGCCATGTGCGCCGGATTCATCCGCCGGTTCCATCGAGTTCAGAGTCTCCGCAACCTCCGGGGCGGAGTCAGGCATGTCGGCGTCGCGCTCCTTCGTGTCCGCCACGCTGTGCGCGAGGGTCGAGGACGGCTCCAGGGGGTGGACCTCGCCATCGGCATCGGCTTCGGGCTGGACGAAGACCGATCCCGAGGACCGCTGTTTGCGGTCGGGGTCCACGCCCGCTTCGAGGTAATGGCCCTCGATGTGTTCGGCCACCATCCGTGCCGCGAGTTCGTTGTCTCCCGCCTCGAGCGCGGCGTAGATGGCCCGGTGCTCCGCGCACAGTCGCGTCGCGGTCGTCGACCACAACGGGACGTAGCCCACCAGCGAGAGAGTGTACTCGTAGATCGAGTCACGCAACCCGGTCATCAGCCCGGTCACGAGGGAATTCCCCGCCAGTCTGGTCAGGGCCACGTGGAAGGAGACCTCGAGATGGTGGAAGTCCTTCAGGGAAAGATCATCACGGGCCATCTCGTCCATGATCTTCGTGAGCTCGCGCATCGCCGGGTGTTCCCGGTCGGCGCGACGCAACGCCCACGTCTCGAGGAGCACACGGGTGTGCACGATGTCCCTCAGGGGGTACTCGGCCGTTGCCATGTGGAGCTTGAGGGCCGGGCCGGCACTCGCCGCGGGTTCGCGCACGAGCTGGGCAATCATCTGGTGCCTCTTGCCCTCGTACAGCCTGAGGATTCCCATCGACTCAAGGGTCTTCAACGCCTCGTGGGTTGCGCTGCGGGAGGCCCCGACGGCCTCGGAGATTCTGCGTTCGCTCGGAAGCTCTTGTCCGAGGACGAGGTTTCCGTCGAACAGCTCGTTCTCCAGCCATTGGAGGATCTTGCGGTCGGTAGCCATACGGTGGTGTGTCTTTCACTCTCGTCAACGATGAAGGTCCAGGCCGGAGGGGACACCCCCTCCTATCGCCCGCGCTTCCTGGAAAACAGGTTAGCCAAAAATCCCGCTTGTTTGGTCTCTCCCGCCACGTGCTGGGCTCCCGCATACTCCTTGGTGCGGCGCACCTCCGGGTCGAGAGGCTCCCACTCCGTGGACCGCGTCCGTTCTTCGTTTTCGGGCATGGGGGCGACGTCGTCCCGTCCGGATGCCTCTCCCGAGGCCTGCTCGCCGGGCACGACCGCCGGCGCCAGGTCCGAGGTGAGCTCCTCGATCTCTTCGGTTTCCGTCTGCTCAGGAGCGCTCAGGGGAGCCAGCGGGGCGAACACCACGCCATGGCGGGTGCGCCGGTGTGAGGGTCCGGACTCCTGCGACGCCGAGCCCTCGGATGCCGGTTCGGGGCCCGAGGACGACGCCGGCACGTCGTCGCTCCGAACGACGTCGGTGCCTTCGTCCTCCGAGGGCTGGGACGCGGCGACCTCGGGGGAACCCGTCTCCAGGTCGCCCGTCTCGGCCGTTTCGGCCTCGGTCTTTGCCGGTTCTGTCGCTTCCGCGTCCGCGGTGTCCGCGACCAATTGGTCGGCCCATTCTCGGACCGATTCCAACGGTACGGGGTTCAGCGAGTAGAGCCGCCTCTGGCCCTGCGCCTTCATGGTCACCAAGCCCGCTTCTCGCAGCACCTTGAGATGCTTGGACACGGTCGGCTGGCTCACTCCCAGCTCGGTCACGACGTCGTTGACCGGACGGGGCCCGTCCTTCACGACGGTCAGGATCCGACGACGGGTGGGGTCTGCCACCACAGCAAACACGTCATTGCTCATGCTTCCACCATAACGGTGTATTCCGTACCGAGTATGCGCACACGCCCGCCCGTTCCCTTCATGAATGTTCCGAACTCGGCGGACGGGATCCTCAGTCGAACCAGGGGTCGAGGCCCCACAGGGGGAAAACTTCCTTGCGGGTTGCCATGACCGTCCTGTCCAACACATTTCCTGGGTCGAAGCCGATCTCCCAGGAGCGCCACCAGATGTCCGCCTCGTCCCCCATCAACCGTGGTGCACGGACCCCGTATTTTTCGGTGATGTAGCGGCGCCACGACTCCGGCGTCGGCGTCGTGACCTCGACGGGCCGATTGGCCACGATGCCGATCAGGTGCGTCCACGCACGGGGCACCGCGTCCAGGCAGTTGTACCCGCCGCCACCGGTCGCGATCCACCGGTCCTCACAGAGTTCGTTCGCCAGGTCGGCGATCGACAGGGCCGCTTCACGCTGCGCGTCCACGCTCAAGCGCATGTGGGTCATGTCGTCTTTGAAATGCGAGTCGCACCCGTGCTGCGAGACGATGATCTCCGGTTCGAAGGCCCTGGCCAGCTGCGGCACGATCGCGTGGAAGGCCCTGAGCCAATCGGCATCCGCGACCGTCGTCGGCAGGGCCACGTTCACGGCGGTTCCGGCCGCAGCCCCCTCCGGTCCGGTCTCCGCAGCGAATCCGGTCCCGGGGAAGAGAGACATGCCCGTCTCGTGGAGAGAAATCGTCAGCACCCGAGGGTCGTCCCAGAAGATGCTTTGCGTCCCGTCGCCGTGATGGGCGTCGATGTCGATGTACAGAACCTTCTCGACCCCGTGGTCCAGCAAGTACTGGATTCCGACGGCACAATCGTTGTACACGCAGAATCCGCTCGCGTGATCCCTGTGGGCGTGGTGCATGCCGCCGCCGAAATTGATCGCGCGAGCGACCTCCTGGTCCTTGACCGCGGTCGCCGCGCGCAAAGTCCCACCGGCGAGTTTGGACGCCGCCTCATGGACCCCTGCGAAACCGGGGGTCTCCTCGCCGTCCAAGCCACTGCCCGGCACCTTCAGGTCAGGGTTCTCGCTGACGGCCTTGACGATGTCCACGTACTGTTGCGAATGCGCGGTCAGCAGAGCAGCCTCGTCGGCGGTCTCGGGCTTCTCCACCGTGACGTGGGGAAGACCAAAGAGTCCCAAGTCCTGCGCGAGATGCGCCGTCGCATCGAGTCGCCCTGGGTGCATGGGGTGGTAGTCGCCGAAGAAATATGCGGTCATCGCCGGATCCCACGTCACCAGCGAGGTCGGATCCGCACCCTGCCCACTTCCGCGAAAGTTTGTAAGTGACGTCACAGGCCTATTGTGGCACGCGTTCCGGCCCCATGCGTATTCGGGCCAGTCGGAGAGCGGGTCAGCCGCTACGCTAGGGAAGGTCAGACTGTCGTCGTCAGGAGTGCGCGTGTTGAGCAAGGACACCACCCTGGCCGCGGAGCCCCGCCGCCCCGTGGATCAGGTCAGGGACCTGGTCAATCGGATCTTCGGGACCACTCCCTCACGCATCTCCATCACGTTGTTCTTCCTCGTGATCGTGCTGTGCTCGCTCATGCTCATGCTTCCTGTTGCCAGCCGATCCGGGCATCCACCGGCCCTGGAGCAGGCCACGTTCACGGCGACGTCGGCCGTGACCGTCACCGGCCTCACCACGCTGACGACGTCGACCCAGTGGTCCCTGTTCGGGCAGTTCGTGATTCTTCTGGGCGTCCAGATCGGCGGTCTGGGGACCCTGACCATGACGTCGTTGCTGTCCATGGCGCTGGGACGGAAACTGGGGTTGCGCACCAAGCTCTTCGCGCAGGAAGGCCTCAACATCACGAGCCGACAGGGCAAACTCGGCGAGGTCGGCTCCCTGTTGCGCACCGTCGTGCTGACCTCCGCGAGCATCGAGGGCATCATTGCGGCCATTCTGGCTCTGCGACTCATGACGCTCGGCGAAGATCTCCCCCAGGCCCTGTGGCACGGAGTGTTCTACGGGATCTCTTCCTTCAACAACGCGGGATTCACTCCGCACACGGACGGGCTGGTTCCTTACGGCAACGACTGGTGGATTCTCTTGCCCTTATGCGCCGGCGTCTGGGTCGGTTCCCTCGGATTTCCCGTGATCCTGGTGGTCAGGATGTTCGGGCTCCGACTCCGGCATTGGAACCTGAATGCCCGCATCACCGTCTTCGGGTCGCTGTTGCTGGTGGTCCTGGGATCTTTCCTCTGGGGTGCGGCCGAATGGAACAACCGGGATACGATCGGCAACGAGGGCATCGTGGAACGATTGCTGCATTCGGTCTTCGCTTCGGTCATGACACGGTCGGGCGGGTTCAATCTCGTCGACATGGATCAGACGAACTCGATCACCAAGCTCCTGACCGACTTGCTGATGTTCGTGGGAGGAGGTTCGGGCTCCACCGCGGGCGGCGTCAAGATCACGACGATGGCCGTCATCTTCATCGCCATCGTGGCCGAGGCCCGGGGCGACCAGTACGTGATCGCTTTCCGCCGCACGATCCCGGACACCGTGTTGCGCATCGCCATCTCGGTGGTCATGATGAGCGCGACTATTGTCGTGCTCGGCACCGCGGCCCTCATGCTCATCACGCATCACCCGTTGGACGAGATCCTGTTCGAGGTCATCTCGGCCTACGCAACGTGTGGTCTGTCCGTAGGGTTGTCCGCCGAGCTTCCCGCGACGGGCCTGTACGTCCTGTCCGTCATGATGTTCATTGGTCGTCTCGGAACCATCACCGTGGCCACTGGTCTGGCCCTGAGGACCCGCAGTCGCTTGTACAAGTACCCGGAAGAGAGGCCCATCATTGGCTGATCGTTCACCCCACAACGCGCCGGTTCTGGTCATCGGCCTGGGCCGTTTCGGCGCAGCGACCGCCCAGCAATTGCGCCGCCAGAACAAGGAAGTCCTGGCCATCGAGCGTGACCCGGACATGGTCCAGAAATGGTCGGGCCTCCTCACGCACGTGATCCAAGCCGACGCTTCCGACATCGACGCATTGCGTCAGGTCGGGGCGGGGGACTTCACCTCCGCGGTGGTCGGGGTCGGGACCTCGATCGAATCGAGCGTTCTGATCACCGCGAACCTGGTGGACCTGGGGATCGAGAGAATTTGGGCCAAGGCAATCACGCCCGCCCACGGCAAGATCCTCTCCCGGATCGGAGCCCATTACGTGATCTTCCCGGAGGCCGACGCCGGACGGCGCACCGCTCACCTGGTCTCCGGACGGCTCCTGGACTACATCGAATTCGACGACGACTTTGCCATCGTCAAGATGTACCCGCCCAAGGAGACCCATGGGTTCACCCTGCAGGAATCGGACGTCCGGAACCGCTACGGGGTCACGATTGTCGGAGTGAAGTCACCCGGTGAGGAATTCACCTACGCCACGGCGCGCACCAAGGTCACGTCCCGCGACGTGCTGATCGTCTCAGGCCAGGTCGATCTCATCGAACGGTTCGCTGCTCGGCCATAAAGCCGTGCGGACCGCCGGCCACACCGTCTCTGCGGGTGTGGCCAGCGGTTTCCGTTCCGGGGAAATGCTCAGCGGCGGAATTCCTCGACCATTTCGGCGCCCCGGCTGGCGGATGCCTTGGCGGCCTTCTCCGTGAGCTCGACCAGCCCGCCCTCGGCGAAGACATTGATCGCGCGTTCCGTGGTTCCGTTCGGGCTCGAGACGGCCTTGCGGAGGGCTTCCGGGTCGGCGTCATCCGCATGGAGCAATTCGCCGGCCCCTGACACGGTCTCCTTGGCCAGGAGGCGGGCCGTCTCGCTGTCGAGCCCCATCGCCTCCCCTGCCTTCTGCATGGCTTCGGCGAGGAAGAACGCATAGGCCGGGCCGGACCCTGACACGCCGGTGACGGCGTTGATCTGGTCTTCCTCCACGTCCAAAACGGTCCCCGAATTGGCCAGAACCTCGTGGGCAAGCTTCAGCTGCTCCGGCGTGCAGTGCGTCCCCGCCGCGAGGGCGATCACGCCGCGACCGACACGAGACGGAGTGTTGGGCATGGAGCGGATGACCGGCTGTCCTGCGCGCAACTCGCCTTCCAGCATCGCCAGATCAATGCCCGCAGCCACCGAAATGACCAGTGCATCGTCAGCGAGGGCGTCCTTGATCTCTGCGGCCAGGTCCAGAATTCCTTTGGGCTTGACCCCGAGGAGGACGACGTCGGCGTCCTTCACGGCGTCGAGGTTGGCCGACTCGTTGTCCTCCCCCGAGTACACGGTCACATCGCGCTGGTCTTCCGGAAGCGACTCCTTCAGCTTGCGGGCGCTGGCCGCCGAACGGGTCGTGGCGCGGACCCGCTCCGGGGCCGTCCCGCCGGCGAGCAAGCCGGACATGATCGAGCCGTTCATGGACCCGGTTCCCAGGAACGTGATGATGGGTTCGGACATGGTTCCTCCTCGTAGAGTTTCTTGCGCGGTCTGCTCCTACGTTATCGAAGGTGGCGTCGGGCGAAATCGAGGGATTCGGCCAACCACTCGTCGATCTGGCCGGTGTCCTTGGCCTTGCGGGTCGAGACCTCGACCGCAACCACGCCTTTCCAGTCGGTCTCGACGAGGTGATGAAGAGTTTCCGCGACGGGTTGGGTCCCCAGCCCAGGGCGGGCGTGTTCGTCCATGACGGATTGTCCGGAACCGTCCGTCAGATGGACGTGGCCCAGCCGGTCGCCGAGCTGACGAACGGCGTCCAAAGAGTTCGTCCCGGAGGCCGCCGCGTGGGAGAAATCCCAGGTCACCCACTCGTAGTCTTGGCCCAGCGGTGACCAGTGAGGCGCGTACATGAGAACTTCCCGTCCGGCGACACGCCACGGGTACATGTTCTCGACCGCGATCTTCACGCCTTCTTCGTCCGAAATGCGCCGCACCCCCTCCGGGAATGTTTTCGCATACTTCCGCTGCCACACGAACGGCGGGTGGGCGACCATGACGTCAGCCCCGACCCGGTGCACCATTTTTGCTGCAAGACGTATCTTGTTCCACGCATCGCCCCACACGTGTTGGGTCAGCAAGAGGGTTGGAGCGTGGATTGCAGCGATCGGCAGCTGGTACTCCTGCACGTAGTCCAGCAGCTCGTCCGGGTCGCGGCTGAGCGGGTTGCCCGTGATCATGACCTCCACGGCGTCGTACCCCAGGTCCCGGGCGACGGCGAACGTGTCCTTGACTCCCATCGGGAACACCGAGGACGTCGAGAGAGCAACGGGCCTCGAGGGCGATTCGGCCCCATGGGCGGCTACCGTTTCCGGAACAGATTCCTCCACCGTGACTACTCCTTGGCGATCGATGTCAGTGTTTTGGGATCGACCGTGGCCATCGAATCCTGGGAATTCAGCCGGTCCATACGCCGGAGGATGAGCCCCTCCCTGAGTGCCCAGGGCACGGACCGCATGATCGTGATGCCGTACAGGTCCATCGCGGTCTCGGCGACGATCCCTCCCGCGAGAATCTGGGCCGCTCGCTTGGAGGACACGCCGGGAAGGTCGGCGCGTTCCTTCGGCGTCATCGCCTCCATCCGTCGCGTCCACAGTCGAAGGTCTTCCAGATGGAACTCACGTTTGACGTATGGGCCGGCCGCGTAGGGGGCGGCCCCGCAGATGCGCGCCAAGGAACGGAAGGTCTTGGACGTGCCGACCACCATGTTCGGGGACCCCGCCTTCTTCACGGTGTCGACGGCCGGCTTGAGCGTCTCCTTGACGTGCTTGCGCAGCGCCTTGATCTCCTTGGGCTTCGCCTGGTCGTGGTGGATGAATTGCCGCGTGAGGCGACCTGCGCCCAGCGGAGTCGAGACGGCCACATCGGGCAACGCGTCGTCGCCTATGGCCATTTCGAAGGAACCGCCGCCGATGTCCAGGTCGAGGATCGTTCCTGCGCCCCAGCCCTGCCATCGCCGGACGGCGAAATAGGTGATGGCAGCTTCCTGGTCTCCGGATATCTCGGTGAGGTTGACTCCACTGGTCGACTTGACGAAGTCCAGAACCTCCGCCCCGTTGCCTGCTTCACGGATGGCAGAGGTCGCGAAGGCCAGCAGATCCTCCGCGTCGTGCTCCGCCGCGAAATCTCGCGCTTCGATCACGAATTTCGTCAAGGCGTCCCGGCCGGCGTCCGAGATGTTTCCGTCCTGGTCGAGGTATTGGACCAGTTGCAATGGCATCTTGTGCGACGCATACGGTTCCGGTCGGGAGCCCGGTTGCACGTCCAGCAGGAGCAGATGAACCGTGTTGGAGCCGACGTCCAGGACAGACAGCCTCATCCTAGTGGTCCTTGCTCGCCGTGGACTTCGACGCCGTGGATTTCGACGCCGACTTCGAGGTCGCGGACTTGGTCCCGGAGGACTTCGTGGCAGTGGACTTGGCCGCCGACGTCTTCTTGGTCCCGGACGCGGACGATGACTTCGTGGTCGAGGTCTTCTTGGCCGCGGTCTTCTTGGTCGTTCCGGACTTCTTGGCCGTTCCGGACTTCTTCTTGACCGGCCCCTTGGCTCGTTTGTCCGCGAGCAGCTCCACCGCCCGGGTGTGGGTCATGGACTCGACGGTTTCGGACCTGGGAACCGTGACGTTGGTTTCCCCATCCGTCACATACGGTCCGAAGCGCCCATCCTTGATCACAATCGGCTTGTCATTGCTCGGATCCTTTCCGAGTTCGGCAAGGGGCGGCTTGGCGGCCGCCCTCCCCCTCTGCTTGGGCTGAGCGTAGATCGCCAAGGCCTCGTCCACCGTGATCGAGAAGATCTGCTCCTCCGAACTCAGCGAGCGCGAGTCCGTCCCCTTCTTGAGGTAGGGGCCGTACCTGCCGTTCTGGGCCGTGATCTCCGTGCCTTCGTCGTCGGTGCCGACGACGCGCGGCAGTGACAGCAGTTTGAGGGCGTCCTCGAGCGTCACGGTCTGGAGCGACATCGACTTCAGGAGCGAAGCCGTGCGCGGCTTCTCCTTCTTGGGCTTCTTCGGCGGCTTGGGCTTGCCGTTCTTGTAGTACTCGACCGGCTGATTCGCCAGTTCCTCCTCGGTGGGCTCGGGAACCACTTCGGTCACGTAGGGCCCGAAGCGGCCGTCCTTGGCCAGAATTGTGCGCCCGTTCTCCGGGTTGGTCCCCAGCTCCCTGCCGTCCGCCTTGCCCTGCTCGATGAGTTCGGCGGCTTTCTCGGCCGTGAGCTCATCGGGGGCGAGGTCGCTGGGCACGTTTGCCCGAATCGGACCCATGATCTCCCCGGTGTCCTCGTCCACCGTTCCGCCGGTCTCGAGGTAGGGGCCGTACCGTCCGACCCTGAGCGTCACGCCATCCGTGATCTCGATGGAGTTCACGGCCCGAGCATCGATCTCGCCCAGGTTCTCCACGATCGGTTTCAGCCCGTTCCTGGATGCGTTCCCGAAGTAGAAACCGGTCAACCAGTCGGTCCGTTGCTCTTCGCCCCGTGCGATCCTGTCGAGGTCCTCTTCCATTTCCGCGGTGAACTCGTAGTCGACGTAGCGGGAGAAGTGTTCTTCCAGGAGCCGGACCACGGAGAAAGCGGTCCAGGAGGGCACCAATGAGCCCGAGCGGTTGTTGACGTACCCGCGGTCCATGATCGTCGAAATCACCGCCGCATAGGTCGACGGGCGTCCGATCCCCAGGTCGTCCATGGCCTTCACGAGCGAGGCCTCCGTGTAGCGAGGAGGCGGCGACGTCTCGTGGGCGTTGGCCTCGATGTCGCGGCCAGTGAGCCGGTCGCCCTCGGCCATGTTCGGGAGTCGTTTGTCGTCGCCGTCCTTGGCGTCTTCAGCATCCCGGGCGGCGTCCTTGCCTTCCTCGTAGGCGGCCATGAATCCCCGGAAGGTGATGACCGTACCCGATGCCGAGAACTCCGCCGTCCGGGAATCGTTGGTCTGCGCTTCGAGCTTGATGGACGCCGTCTGCCCCTTGGCATCGGCCATCTGCGAGGCCACGGTGCGCTTCCAGATCAATTCGTAGAGCCGAAATTCGTCCGAGGACAGCCTGGACTTGACCGCGGCCGGTGTGCGGAAGGAATCGCCAGCCGGGCGAATTGCCTCGTGTGCCTCCTGGGCATTCTTCGACTTCGAGGCATAGAGCCGCGGCTTGGACGGGACGTGATCGGCGCCGTAGAGCTCGGTCGCCTGCGCACGCGCAGCGTTCACGGCCTGGTCAGAGAGCGCGACCGAGTCTGTACGCATGTAGGTGATGTAACCGTTCTCGTACAGACGCTGTGCGACCTGCATGGTCGACCGTGAGGAGAACCGCAGCTTTCGGGCCGATTCCTGCTGCAGAGTCGACGTCGTGAACGGCGCGGCCGGGCGACGGGTATACGGCTTGGTCTCCACCGAGGAGACCGAGAACTCCGAACCCTCCAGCGCAGAGACCAGGCCGCGGGCCGTCTCTTCGTCGAGGTGCGCAACCTTGGCCCGGGCGCTCTGCTTGAGCTCCCCGGAATCCGCGAAGTCCTTTCCGGACGCCACGCGCATCCCGTCCAACGCCGAGAGCTTGGCCTTGAAGCTCTCCGATGCCTTCGTCTCGAAGATTCCCGCCAGGTCCCAGTACTGCGCCGACCGGAATTTCATGCGTTCCCGCTCGCGCTCGACGACCAGCCGGGTTGCGACCGATTGCACACGACCCGCGGAAAGGCCCTGGGAGACCTTGCGCCACAGAACCGGCGACAGTTCGTAGCCGTAGATCCTGTCGAGAACGCGCCGAGTTTCCTGCGCGTCGACGAGGGAGTCGTCGATCGATCGCACGTTCTCGAATCCCCGCTCGACAGCTTCCTTGGTGATTTCGGGGAAGGTCACGCGGTGAACGGGCACCTTGGGCTTGAGGACCTCGAGAAGATGCCACGCGATCGCTTCGCCCTCGCGATCGGCATCGGTGGCCAGATACAAGGCGTCACATTCTTTGAGCAGACGCTTGAGTTCGGTGACCTTCTTCTTCTTGTCCGGGTTGACCACGTAGTACGGCTCGAACCCTTGGTCGATATCCACAGCGAACTTGCCGACGGGAGTCTTCTTGAGCTCAGCGGGCAACTCCGAGGGCTGGGGAAGGTCTCGGATGTGGCCCATGGACGACTCGACGACATACGCGTCCCCCAAGTAACCCCCGATGGTCTTGACCTTCGAAGGAGACTCCACAATGAGGAGGCTCTTGCCGGTCGTCTTGCCCTTGCCCTGTGTTGGCACGTCGCTCCTTGTGTCCATACTGGTCGATACGCCCCCACAATAGCCGAGGATCAGAAGGCTCTCGTCATGTATCCACAGACTCGAACATACGAGCCTGCTTCGACCTGAAGGGGTTCGGGCCCAGGCTACCGCGCGCTCGGAATTCGCAACTGCGGGGGCCCAGCGGTTCGCTCACCGCGTGGAATGGTCCGAAGAGGCCCTACTCGTCGATTTCGAGGAATCCGCCCTCGATCAGGGCACGGACGCGGGCAAACAGCTCGGACCGTTGCTCCTCGTCCTTCCAGTCGAGCAGGGCCGCCAAGGCGTCCGCGATCTGGCCGACACTGAGTTGACCATCACATGCCGAGACAAAACCGGCAACCTCGGTGGTCATCACCTCGGTGCGACGCAGTCCCGCCCCCTGCCGGAGCAGAATCACTCCGGGGTGTTCGGCGCCCGGGCGCTGATGTCTCTCCTCCGTCACGTCCTCGGCCACCGTGAGATGCAAGGTTGCAAGGTCTTCATCGCTGATGCCCGCCAGGGCATCGTGGGCGTCGACCGCGCTCGAGAGGAAAGGCGCGACGGGCTGCTGGATGGGGTGCTCGATCGTCTCGAACCGGCGCATCGAGGGGGACCCCGACGCGCGCCTGAGCCATACCATTCCAAAGCCGATGGCTGCGACCCCACGGTTCGCGAAGTCGGCCATGTAGTCCAGATAGGCCGTCTCATAGGATTCCCGGTCCCTGTTCTGGCTCGCGTCCCGCAACCACGTTTCCGCATACTGCTCAGGCGATGTCTCTTCGCGCTGGATGAACCAGGCGTCACTGTTCTCGGACAACCACGCGCGCGGGCGGCGCGCCCAGGACTCGCGGCCGTTCTCGGCTTCGGGATCCGAGAGAATTTCCCAGTTCCCCAGCATCTGTGCGCGCCCGCCCGGATTCAGCACTTCGGGAACGCGGCGCACCAGGGTCGAGACGATCTCATCGCCGGGCAGTCCCCCGTCACGGTACGTGTAGAGGTCCGTCTCGCCTGCTCTCCGTGGGGTGATGACGAACGGTGGGTTCGAGACCACCAAGTCGAAGGTTTCACCGTGGACCGGCTCCAGGAGACTCCCCAGCCGCAGGCTCACCCGGTCATCGATCGCGGCCGGGTCCAGGCCCAGAGCGGCTGCGTTGAGCACCAGGTTGAAACGGGTCATGGCGAGCGCCCGATCGGAAATATCGGTTGCCGTCACGTGGTCGCAGTGCGCCAGCAAGTGGAATACCTGGATTCCGCATCCGGTCCCCAGGTCCAGAGCCCGATTCACGGCTCGACGCTCCGTGAGCTGAGCCAGGGTCAGTGAGGCCTGTCCGATTCCCAGCACGTGGTCTCTCGGCAAGGCACCGTCCGTCTGATGCGACCCCAGGTCGGAGACGACCCAGAGATCCGTTCCGTCGTCGGCCGAGTGGGGCCGGAGATCGAAGGCTGCGCGGAATCTTCCCCGACCCGCGTCGTCGTGCGTGTCCGCCGGCAGGAGCAGGTTGAGTCGCTCGAGGACACCGTAGGCGCCTTCGCCCAGGGTCGCGTCCAGCGCTTCGGCGGTCATCAGGCCACCCAGCATGAAGAATTCGACGACGCCGGCGAGTCGTCGTTGACCGGCTCGTGCCGTCGCACGCCCGTTGAGGAGCTCGTCGATCCTGTGTTGGGCGGGGACCATCTGCTCCCTGGCCATCGCCTCGAACGGACCGTCCCCGAGCAGCCGAAGCACCCCCTCGTGGGAATAGTCGACGGCGGCCAACGCTTCGGCCAGGCTTTCCACGGCGTCGACGTCGTCGCTGAACGGGGTCGCGGATACACGGGAGAATTCGGGTGCGGAAGTCACTGTCCCAGTCTACGAGGTCCTCAATTGGTTTACGTCGCAACCAACTCGGGGCATAGTGGGGGCATGGACGGGAATCAGGAAAACCACACGACGCGCGGCGCGTACGTGACCCAGGGAAAAGAATTCACACGGGACACCCAATACATCGAGGATCGCGTTGTCTCGGATTCAGGGCTCGAACCAGGGACCGATCAGAGGGACCAGGGGATCTGGCCCGTCGAAGCCGGCAGGTATCGGCTCGTTGCGGCACGAGCGTGCCCGTGGGCCAATCGCACAATCATCGTCCGCAGGCTCCTGGGCCTGGAGGACGCCATCTCGATCGGTATGCCCGGACCGACTCACGACGTCCGTTCCTGGACGTTCGACCTGGACCCCGAGGGGAAAGACCCGGTGCTGGGTATCGAACGACTTCAGGAAGCCTACTTCCGCCGATTCCCCGAGTATCCCCGCGGCATCACCGTTCCGGCGATCGTGGACATCCCCTCAGGTGAGGTGGTCACGAACAATTTCCCCCAGATCACTGAGGACTTCGCCAAGCAGTGGAGCGCGTTCCACCGCCAGGGAGCTCCGGATCTGTGGCCGGAGGACCAGGAAGAAGAGATGCGGGAGGTCATGCACCGGGTCTTCACTGAGGTCAACAACGGGGTGTACCGATGCGGTTTCGCGGGCTCCCAAGAAGCCTATGAGAAGGCGTACCAGAGGCTCTGGACCGCCCTCGACTGGCTGGAGGAGCGCTTGTCCGACCGCCGCTTCCTCATGGGCGACCACATCACCGAAGCAGACGTTCGACTGTTCACGACCCTGGCGCGGTTCGACGTCGTCTATTTCTCCCATTTCAAGGCAAATCGACAGATGCTCGCGACCCTTCCCCATCTCTGGGGATACGCGCGCGACCTGTTCCAGACCCCCGGTTTCGGGGACACCATCGACTTCCAGCAGATCAAGGAGCATTACTACGGGGTGCAGAAGGACATCAATCCGACGGGGATCGTGCCGGTCGGACCGGATGTCTCCGGCTGGTTGACCGACCCTGGTCGTGACCACCTGGGCGGCAGCCCCTTCGACGCCGCAGCCGGTGCGACGGCACCCGGTCCGGTTCGTCCCGAGGAACGTGTCGAGCCGGGACACAATCCGCTGTACCCGGCAGGCTCTTAGGCCACGGTTTCTTCGTTCGCGGGTATCTCGGTCGCGACGTCGTTCGACGCACAGCCGTCCGGGCAGGTCGGGCTCCCCTGCCGACAATCCGGGCACAGCAGGATCAGGTCTCGACACTGCTGATTGCTGCAGTTCTCGAACCGATTGGCGCCTGCACCGCAGGACTCGCATTCGCCGATGGTCACGGCGTCGGGGGTGAACTCCATGTGCATTCGCGCGTCGAAGACATAGAGGGAACCTTCCCAGAGCCCGGAATCCCCGTATTCCTCCCCGTAGCGGACGATCCCGCCGTCGATTTGGTAGACGTCCTCGAAGCCGCGGTTCTTCATGAGCGCGGAGAGGATCTCGCACCGGATTCCGCCGGTGCAGTAGGTCACGACCTTCTTGGACTTGAGGTCGTCGTACTTGCCGGACTCGAGTTCGGCCAGGAAATCGTGCGTGGTCCTGGTGCTCGGGACGATCGCGTTCCTGAATCGCCCGATTTGGGCCTCGAAGGCGTTCCGGCCGTCGAAGAAGACGACGTCGTCGCCCTCGCGTTCGACGAGTTCGTTGACTTGCTTCGGGCTCAGGTGGGTTCCGCCGCCGACCACCCCGTTCTCGTCCACCGCAAGTTCGTCCGCTGCACCGAAGGCGACGATCTCGTCCCGCGCCTTGACGGACAGTCGCGGAAAGTCCTCGGCCCCGCCGTCCGACCATTTGAATTCCATGCCGCGGAAACCGGAGTACTGGCGTGTGCTTCGCGCATACTGCTTGACGGCATTGATCTCGCCCCCGACGGTCCCGTTGATGCCGTGCTCGGAGACCAGGATCCGGCCCCGCAAGCCCAGCTTTTCGCAGAGGGCTCGCTGCCACAGCACCACGGCCTCCGGATCCGCGATCGGGACGAACTGGTAGTAGAGAACGATTCGAGAAATTGCCACGACAGCAGTTTAGGCGAGGCGGCGTACTGGACCGAGGCGTTTTCCGGGCACTCGGATGCATCTCACACGGTCCCGTTGGCCAGGTGGTGAGGACACAGGGCCGACCGCGCGGGACCGCAGGTTCGCGTCAGTCGCCCAGCCGGAAACGACGTCCGGTGATCCTCTCGGGCGTGATCTCCACGAAGTCGAGCTTGTCCGTATGGACCCACGGCGACAACGGGAGGGAGGCGACCCTGTCCGTTTCGTCCGGGTCCGTCAGCAGCCGGGCACTTCCACGGACGACGACGCTGTGGGCAACAGCCCCCTCGATCTTGTCCGTTTCCAGTGCGACGTTCGGATTCAGCTGGAGCTTCGTGAGTTTGTTGCCGGGAGCCGTTCTGAAGTAAATCCGCCCGTCTGCGGCGAAGATGTTCAGCGGAGTGATATCGATCTCCCCCTCGTCGACGGTGACGAACCGTGCCAAACGGGCCGCGGAGAGAATCTGCCAGCTCTCCTCCTCGGTCAGGTCCCGGACCCGGGGCTCGCGGTCCTCCGGGTGCTTTTCCCCCTTGATGTTCATCGGCATGTTCATGCCTCTATTGTGCCATGACTCACTCGCTGAACGATCGGTCCGGAGCCGTCCTGCTCCCCGGCACTGCAGGGCAGATCGAAGGGTGCCACAATGGTCTGGTGCCGGAACCGAACCATTTGCTGAGGGCGCTCCATCGGGGCGAGGATCCCCCCGAGATCGCGCATGCCCGTGTGCTGCCCGAGCGGGAAGCGGTCGTCTCTCCGTGGCCGGCTTGGGCCCACCCGAGCGTCGTCGAAGCATTCCAGGGCCTCGGGGTACCCGAGCCGTATCGTCACCAGGTTCTGGCCGCGGACGCGGCACATTCTGCCCAGGCGGAATCCCTCGACGACGCCGTGCAATGCCGCTCCGCCGGACGAGCAGTCTCTCCGGCACGGGGACATCACGTCATCATCGCCACCGGCACGGCCTCCGGCAAGTCGCTGGCATACCAATTGCCCACGCTGGACGCCATCGTCCGGGGCTCGACGGACCCGGGGTCGAGTCTGCATTCGCGCGAAGCAACGGTCCTGTATCTGGCCCCGACCAAGGCTCTCGCCGCGGATCAGTTGTCTGCCCTGCGGGCACTCGGGATTCCTCACCTCCGGGCGGACACCTACGACGGCGATACCGAATTCGCAGAGCGTTCGTGGATCCGAGATCACTCGAATTTCGTGCTCTGCAATCCGGATATGCTTCACGCAGGTGTGTTGCCGAATCACGAACGATGGGCACGGTTCCTCCGACAATTGCGGTACGTGATCGTGGACGAAGCGCACGGGTATCGCGGCGTGTTCGGCGCTCACGTATCGATGATTCTGAGGCGGTTGCGCCGCATTTGCGCGCTGCACGGCTCCTCGCCCACGTTCATCGGCGCGTCCGCGACGTCGGCGGATCCGCAGCATTCGTTCGCCAAATTGCTCGGCGTCGAGGCTCCCCGTGTCTCGGCCTACTCCCAGGACGACTCCCCGCACGGTTCGGTGACGGTGCTTCTGTGGGAGCCGCTGTTGGAGGACTCGTTGCCGCAGGACGACTTGGCCGCGAGTACACGGGGCAAGGGTGAGGCAACCGGACTGCCCGAGCCCTCGTCGCCGACCGCTCCCTTGCCTTCCCGGGGGTTCGGCGGCGCGGGCGAGAATGGGGCCCCGCGACGTCGCTCGGCCCTCTCCGAGGCCGCCGGGATGCTCACGGACCTGGTCGCGGAGCGGATCAGGACCATCGCCTTCATCAAATCCCGTCGCGGTGCCGAAACCATGGCGGGGCAGGCCCAGGACTATCTTCAGGACATCGACCCTTCGGTCGCTCACCGGGTCTGTGCCTATCGGTCGGGTTATCTTCCCGAGGAGAGGCGCGAGCTCGAACGCCAGGTCCGGTCGGGCGAAATGCTGGGGGTTGCATCGACCCCGGCCCTCGAACTCGGTATCGACGTCGCCGGTCTGGACGCCGTGCTCGTGGCCGGCTGGCCGGGGACTCGCGCGTCCTTCTTCCAGCAGATCGGGCGAGCGGGCCGGGCTGGTCAGGAGTCCCTGGCGGTCTTCGTGGCCAGTGACGATCCCCTCGACACCTACTTGGCGCACCATCCCGGGGACATCTTCGACACCGTGGTGGAATCCACCGTGTTCGACCCCGGCAATCCCTATGTACTCGCACCCCATCTCTGCTCCGCTGCTGCCGAGAGGCCGATACGTCCGGAGGAACTCGGCCTCTTCGGCCCGGGCACGGAAGCCGTACTGGAAACACTGGTCCGAGACGGGTATTTGCGCAGGCGCCCGACAGGCTGGTTCTGGACCCACCCCGAATCGGCCGCCGACCTCGTCGACATTCGAAGCGGAGGCGGGCACCGACTCGACATCATCGAAGCCGAGACCGGCGGAATCATCGGGACGATGGAATCCGGTCAGGTCCATTACCAGGCCCATCCCGGAGCCATCTACGTGCACCAGGGCAAGACATGGCGCGTCGAGGAACTGGACGAAGAGGGCCGGGCCGTCGTCGTCAGTCGTGCCCACCCCAACTTCTATACCCAGGCGCGGGATGTGACCGAAGTCAGCGTGCTCGAGATCGAGTCCACCCGTGCCTGGGGGCCAGTCACGTTGCACCGAGGCATGGTTCGCGTGCGCACGCAGGTTGTGTCCTTCCAGCGCAAGGCGGTCATGAGCAATGAGCTGATCGATGAGGAGCCCCTCGATCTGGAGGCCCAGGAACTCGTGACCCGGGCCGTCTGGTGGACCATCCCCCAGGAACTCATGAACTCGGCCGGTGTTGCAGAGCCCCAGGTTCCCGGTGCGCTCCACGCGGCGGAGCATGCCGCGATCGGTCTTCTTCCGCTGATGGCCACGTGCGACCGTTGGGACATCGGCGGCCTGTCCACAGCGCTTCACGTGGACACCGAGTTGCCGACGATTTTCGTGTACGACGGTTACCCGGGTGGCGCCGGCTTCGCCGAACGCGGTTTCGACATCGCACGGTCCTGGCTCGAAGCCACGGTGGAAGCCATCCTGTCCTGCGAGTGCGATCACGGATGTCCCTCGTGCGTGCAGTCGCCCAAGTGCGGCAACAAGAACAATCCCCTGAGCAAGCAGGGAGCCATCGATCTGCTCCGGGGAATGCTCAGGGAGGCCACGGCCGATCCCGGTAGCTAGGCATCAGGGAGGATCGCTCACCTCCTCAGCGGGCGGACCAGCGCGAGCCATGCCACGTGCCGGCCCGAGGACTGTGACCCAGTGATTGAGGGCGACTTCGACATCGACGTCGATCGCCCCGGCCAGCCCGGGGACTTCGGTACATGAGACGAGTCGCGCCCCATTGCCTCGGGCCACGCGGGTGGCGATGTCGCAGGGGTCGCCCGTCGTCAGGCCCCGGGCCGCATCGGCGGCCGACAGCGCCGCCAGGTCGGCCGCCGTCGCCGCACGGCAATTCATGACGGCCACGTGCGCAACCGCCGCCACGACGGCCATGGCGGCTACGGCGGCCATCATGAGCATCGCACCGACCACACTCGCCGAGCCACGATCGACCTCGGCCTCGGAACCTGGGCCTGCCCGAGATTCCTTCACGTGCTGGCCCCTGGCTCCGGGCCCGTTTCAGCCTGTCCGGTCAGAACTATGCCTCCCCATTCTCCGATCGGTCCAGGGGCAGGCGATGCAACGGTCACCCGAATGAGACGATCGCCGTGCAGGATGCCCACGACGGCATGCCGACCAGCGATGTCCCGTGCGATTCTCCTGGCCTCGGCCTCGCTGTCTCCTCGGGCAAGCGACCGCGCGGCCAGGCGTGCCGCCTCCTCCGTGCGCACTGACGTCGTGCCGACAGCCGCGACGCCGATGACCAAGGAGACCACCACGGCAATGACCGGCATGATCACAGCGAACTCTGCCGTCACCGCGCCGAGATCGTCATCATGCCTTCGCGTCGTGCCGTGTCCCGGAGCCGCCGAGCGCGACCGCCGCACCGGCCCTCGGCGAGAGGTCGATTCTTTCCGTCGGACGACCCCATGACCCGCGCTCATGGCCAGTACCCCATGTGTTCCGTGATGTTCACCGTCCTCCGTCCTCGGACCTCCCCGGGCAGCGCCGGAGGCCCCGTCCAAGGCCTCCGGCTCCACCACCGAGCCGTCACGTCGACCCCTCAACCCGTCGAGAGCGCAGTCCGGATGACCCCGAGAAGAAGCTCCTTGACTTCTCCGCTCTTGAGTATTGCCACCAACAGCCCGGCGAATCCCACGGCCGCGAGCATGACGATTCCGTACTCTGCGGTCGTGGCCCCGAGTTCGGGGTGGTCGTCCTCTGGTTCCACTCGCTCAAGCGGTTTGGTGGCGGGCAATGTGTGCGCTCCTGTGCCTGGCGGTTCCGCAGGAACATCGTGGGTGATGTCCGTGGTTTCCATCGATCTTTCCTTTCCCAACCGGCATGTCCGATGCCGGAGCTTTGGTCGCATCGTCGGTCACGACCACATCCGTGGCATGAAGCCGATGAGTATCGGAACCACGCCCAAACAGACGAACGAAGGAAGCGAGCACAGACCCAGCGGAACGACAAGCTTCACGCCAAGGGCGGCTGCCACTTTCTCTGCCTCCCGATGCTCGGACCGCCGCAGCTGCATGGCTCTCGCTCTCAACATCGACGCCGTTGGCGCGCCGGTCCGGACAGCCAGGGTCAAGACCTCGCGAAGAATTCGCATGGTTTGCCGTTCGTCCGAGTTCCCCTCACGGGACGGCGCCTCAAGAAGCCATGCGGCATCCCAGGGCAGCCCAAGACGGAGCCGATGAGCCACCCCCTGGAGTGCGGAGGATTCGGCCGATTCCGCCACGATGCGCAATGCCTCGGCGAGAGGAACACCCGACTCGAGCACGGTGGCCGTCAGTTCGAGCCACACACGAATACTCAGGTGCGTGTCACCGGTCCGAACGGCGTGGTGGGCCAGCATGCGCCGTCGCATTCCGCGATGACCGGCCCATTCGGTCAACAGGTGTCCGGGCGACGTCGTGGGTTTCATGATTGCCACCGTTCCAGTCGCCCTTGCCAGCCAAGGAGCCGAAGAACGGGCCTCCCCCACGATGGCGAAACATCCATCGTTTCGGTCGTCTGGGTGCCCCGCGCCGAAGCAACCAGATGTCGGGTCCACAACGCTCCCGTCGCGCCCAGCACCATCCCGAGTCCGAGTGCGACGCGTCCCCAGAGGCTCCCCACGAGCACGCCGATGGGGTCGGCGTCGAGGATCAGCCCGATGGCCAACCCCACGAGCGGAAGGGCCGAGAGCAGTCTGGCCGTGGCGCGCGGACCGGACATCGCCGCCTCTCGCGCGGCGTGAGCATCGAGATCGTCCTCGACCGCCTCCGCGATCCTGACCAGCACCTCCGAGATCGGGGAGCCGGTCTGTTTCGAAACCGACCATGTGGCGGTCAAGGCGTCAACAACCGCCTTGGACGAGAACAATTGGGGCCTGGTCGATTCCAACGTCCGGACGGCATCCATGCCCGCCTCGGACACGCGGGCAGCCTGGCCGATCGTGCTCACGACGTCCCGCGTGACGCGGTCGCCCGAGGACGCCAGGTATGCCCCACGATTCGAGGTCCATGCCTGCTCCAGCTCCGACCACACGCGATTCTGCGGTATCCCCGCCGCTGTCAGCGCAGAGAGCTGCCTGATGACTTCCGGCCAGCATCCGAGGCTCACTGCTTCCCTGCGAGCTCTCAACGACCGGGCCGCCGAAAAGGTCCGGAACAACAGACGATCCGTCACGGATGAGTCCGAAGAACCCACGCGAGGTGCCCGAAGTGTCCCGACCCCGATCAGGAGGATTCCGCAACCCCCGCACGCCAGCGCCAAGAACGTCACGGCCGCACACCGCCCGTCAACGGCCCTGAACCCTGCGGCGAAGATTGCCACGAAGTCGGGCGGCTCCCATCCAGGTCAGCCAGGGCCGCAAGGGTAGACCAGGCCCGAGCGCAGGTGGCATCGCCGTCGACCCCGAATTCCACCGCGAGGACAACCACCAGGTCGTTGCCTTCCAGGCTGAGCAGTCCCATCTGACTGACCCACCGGTGTACACCCGACCGGCGCACGTGGACGACGACGTCGACGGCATTCGCGGCCTGGTGAGCCACCGCGTCATGTCCCAAACCGGCCAGGGCACCGAGAGCCAGAAGTCGCGACGGTACCGACGCGGCGGAGTTGGCGTGCAATGTCACACCACCGCCTTCGTGTCCGGTGTTCATGGCCAGTAAGAAGTCCTTGACCTCCGCTCCCCTGCATTCCCCGAGGATCAGCCGGTCAGGGCCCATCCTCAGCGCCTGGCGTATCAGGGAGGTCAGTGTCACCTCCCCAGCCCCTTCCGCATTGGCATCTCGGGAACGCAAGGAGACCACGTGCGGGTGGTCGGGTTCGAGCTCTGGCGAATCCTCGATCAGGACCAGACGCTCCGTCGGCGGGCAGAGTCCCAATACCGCATTCAGCAGGGTCGTTTTGCCAGTGCCCGTCCCGCCACTGATCAACAACGACCGTTTCCTGCGCACCAAGGAACGAATCAGCTCTCCTGTTTCCTCGGAAAACATGCCCGCCTTCTGCAGAGCGGAGAAATCCGGCCTCAGGGAGGGCTGGAGCCGGATCGACAGGTGCGTCTGCCGTGCGGCCACCGGTGGGAGTACGGCATGGAACCGGTAGCCGTCCGGAGTCTGCACATCAGCACAGGGGCGACTTGCGTCCAGACGCTGGCCTTCGGAGGCGATGATGCGTGTCGCCAGATCGCGCACGGCGACGTCGTCGGGAAAACACAGACCGGTCCGTTGCATCCCCTGTGCGCCGTCCGTCCAGATCTCTCGAGGACCGTTGACATAAATGTCCGTGACCCCCGGCCTCTCCAGCAACGGCTCGAGTATTCCCAGCCCTTGAAAACGGGCCCGTCGTGCTTCCCAGGCGGCCAATCGTTCGGCTGCCGGGGACACCGGGCTCATTCGGCGCCCCTACCGGCCGAAACGTCGGATGCGCGCCCAACATCCGAGCACGAGGGTCCATTCGCTGCCTGGTCCTCCGAAACGGCGCCGGCCGGTCTCCGGTGCTGCGGCGATATCCTCGCGAATTGTTGGCCCGCGGAGTACCCGCGGCCACGTCCGCGTCCGGCACGACTCTCAACCGCCGCGCCCACGGCATCCACGATCTCGCCGAGGGCCCGACGCAACGGTCGCTTGTAGGCAATATCCAGGACCCGACCGGCCTCATAGGAGTCGTGAACCGGCACCACGTGCGGGATGGTGGCTGCCAACGGCATCCCTATGGCCTGGGCGACGTCCTGGTCGGAGACATCGCACCATCTGGGCCCCGTTCCGACGGGGACGACGGGCAGGACCCCGGACCATCGATGGCACGCCGCTCTCGCCTGGCACAAACCGCGGAGGGTGAACGGAACCAACAAGAGCAGGGCCGAGCACCGGGCCACGGACGTCGAATTCATGGCTGACCACGTCAGCGGAATTGCGCCGAGATCGACGACGGGCATGGCCTCATGGCTCAGGGCATCGATGGTCGCCCAGAGGGTCGTCCCCGAATCCTGGCTCTGCCCGGTGGTGTCCGGATCAGAGGAGAGGATGGGCAGCCCGTGCGGGGCCGGAACAGCGGAGACGATGTGGGCCGCCTCTGGTCTGTACGGCAATCGGGCAATGTCTTCCCATCTGAGTCCGCTCATCGGTTCGCCGGCGACGCAGCTTTCGAGGGCTGTGCTGCCAGGGACGGCGTCGACGACGATCGGAGGCTTGCCGTCTTCGAGAAGTCTTGAGGCAACCCAGAGCGCCGTCGTCGTCGTTCCCACGCCACCGCACACGCCCAGCACCCCGATCGTTGGGTGCGTGTGTTCGGCTCCCGGGCTTCCGGCGATCCGGTCGGCCAACCAGCCCCTGCCCTGCGGGAGAATCACGACGTCGGGCTGGTGCCAGAAGGCCGCGAGCCTCCGCGCCGCAGCCCACGGATCAGAACCCCCTGCGAACCCGCAGACAATCGCGGGCCCCCTCGGACCCGGCGTCGACCTCAGATAGGCGTCAGGGCAACGAACAGGATCCTCGGCCTGTTCCGCCTCCATCACCAAAGCGTCGCGCGGACCGATGATCGGTCGGCCGTTCTCCGGCACCCGGCGCAAGCCTGTGCCTACCGCCCGCGCCACGTCCTCGGTCACGCGCAAGAAGCTGCGCCTGTCGCCCCAGGCCAGGAGCGCCCCCGAAGCTCCGTTCAAGAGTCCGTCGGAAGGCGCTCGATCGATCAGTTCCCGGACGAAGTCTTCCGCCTCCGAAACCTCGGGGTCAGCGATGTGTCGTCGTGAATCGGTATCCATGCCGACATCGTGACTCCACCAGGATTCGGGCCCACCGGAATTCTCCCTGCGTGGGTCTCCAGTGTGGAGAATTCGCAATTCCCCTCGAGAACAGGTCTCCTGTGGACGGATCGTACTGATCCATGCCGCGCGCTAGTCCACCTCGAAGTACAGGTCGTAGTGAAGAGCACACCGTTCGTTGAACATGATCGCGCACCGAGGGCACCGGGAAGCGGCCATGTACTCCTTGATCGGAAGCTCGCTTCCGCATCCCCCGCACAAGATGGCCGGGGTCTCCCGTTCGTCGACGGACCATTGGTGGGCCTCGTGGTCCTCGGCCTCGGCATGGCACAGATGGCACGGGTAGTACCTGTCGCAGCACTTGAAGCGAATCGCGATGACGTCCTCGGGCTGGTGGTAATGAACGCACCGGGTCATGTCATCGACGGTGTGGCCCCACACCCTCGGAAGACCCGGATTCTGAGAAATTGGCATTGCGTTGTCCACAGAGACAAATCTACGGGCTGCCTGGGGCTGGATAATAGAGACATGGTGATCGTGATCGGCCCCCAGGACCCCGGCTCGTCTGCGCAAGGCAACGACGCCGTCTGGCGAGCCGTCACGGTGGAGAACGGTGTGGCCGGCTCAACCCGCAGTTTCGCGCAGAATCAGTTGTCCGACTTCGTGAGCGCGGTGCACCGGACCTCACCCCATCCCGACCGCATCCGATGGGTTTGGTCGTCCACGAACGCGGTCTACCCGTCACTGCTGAGAGCAGGAGTCTCCGTCTCCCGCTGCTGGGACCTCGCGCTGAATCAGACCATCCTTCGGAACGCCGCAACGCTGCCGAGCAATCAAGTCCAGTACAGCCCGGCCGTGGACCTACGGCCCTCGGAGCCTGCCTCTGCGGGCCACATTCCCCCTCGCCGTGACCCTCAGCAGGTTTCGTTGTTCGACGCGCCGACTCGGCCCGGGTCGCGTGCCGAACCCGGCATCGACCAGCTTGTGGAAGAGTTCGCGGCACAGAAGGGCGCGGTGGACGACTCCCCGGGACGTCAACGGCTCACCCTGCTGCTGGCCGCTGAGTCCCAGGGCGCGTTGATAGCTGCCGAGATGTATCACGAAGGGCTTCCCTGGAACGCGGACATCCACCAACGGATTCTTCACGAGCTTCTCGGCCCCCGGCCCGCCGAAGGAGAACGACCTGCCCTGATGCAGGAGCTGGCCGAGGAGATCGGAAGAACGCTGGGGACGAGCCGGCTCAATCCCGATTCGCCCCAAGACCTTCTCCGCGCGCTCCACTCCGCAGGCATCGAGGTTTCTTCCACACGAAAATGGGACCTGATGGCGTGGGCGGATCGTGGAGGCTCGAGTTCGGACCAGCGTAGAGCGATGATCGGGCCCGTCCTGCGGTACAAGCAGCTGTATCGGCTCTGGACCGCCAACGGGTGGCACTGGCTGGACGAGTGGGTCCGGGACGGAAGGTTTCACGCGGCGTACGTGGTCGGCGGCGTCGTGACCGGGCGGTGGGCCGCGCACGGAGGAGGGGCGATGCAGATTCCGCAAACGGTACGCGACGCCGTCCGCGCAGACCCAGGCAATGTCCTGACGGTTGCCGACGCTTCACAAGTCGAACCTCGCATCCTCGCAGCGATGTCATCGGACCGGGCTCTGACCGTGGCCGGGCAGGGCAAGGACCTGTACGTCGGCATCGCGGAGATCGGGCAAAGAACGGGTTCCGCGTTGAAGGACAGGCAGGCGGCCAAAGTCGCTCTTCTCGGGGCAATGTACGGGGCCACGTCCGGTGAGGCCGGATCGTTGGCACCACATCTGAAGAGGCTGTTCCCCGAGGCCATCGGCGTCGTCGAGAATGCTGCGGACCGTGGCGAGCGGGGCGGCCAAGTCACCACGTGGCTCGGCCGGACCTCCCCGCCGCCGGACCAACGATGGTTCGACACGGTGAAGGACGTCAGCACGGCCTCGGCGGAAGCCCGGTCGAACACGATGGCCCGTTCCCAGGGTCGCTTCACCCGAAATTTCGTGGTTCAGGGAACCGCCGCCGAGTGGGCGCTGTGCTGGATGGGAGAAATTCGCCGGCGCCTGCGATCCGGCGGAGAAAACGGCGGACCGATGAGCACATCCTTGGTCTTCTTCGTGCACGATGAGGTCGTGCTCCACGGCCCGGAGTCGGAGGCACAGGTTGTCGCCGATATTGTCAGGGAGTCTGCGGCATCGGCCGGCCGGTTGTTGTTCGGGGATTCTCCCGTGGATTTCCCCCTGACAGTCGAAACGGTGGACTCCTACGCCGAAGCCAAATAGGTTCCTTCGCCGAGGTGACGCCGTGCACTGTACTGAGCATTCCGCCGAGGACGGAGTTCAGCGAGGGGCCGGCTCCGAGCGGGTGCGGTCCCATTCCTGGTCCCATCCGAGCTCGTGGAGAACACGGTCAAGAACGACGCCTGTGAATCCCCAGATCGTCACCCGTTGCGTGGAGTCCACAATGTCGAAGGCGGGCGATGTGTAGGTCAGCCGCCCGCGGGTCACCGCGGCGTAGTGGCGGTTGCCCGGATCGATCAGATCGCGTACCGGCACCCGGAAGACTCTGGACGACTCTGCACTGTCGACCACGGCGACACGTGAGGGGTCCTTCCACCATCCGATCACGGGGGTGACCATGAAGTTGCTGACCGGGAGGGGCACGGGTGCGAGCTTTCCCACGACCTCGACGCCGTCCCGATCGAGACCGGTCTCTTCGACGGCCTCGCGGAGCGCTGCTTCGACAAAGGGATCCTCGGCCTGGTGGTCCTCCGGGTCCACTTTGCCGCCGGGGAAGGCCGGCTGACCGGCGTGCTGCCGCAGCGTTCCCGCCCGGACCACGATCAGCACGTCCAAGTCAGCGCCCACTCCCGACTCGGCACCGCTCGACGATGCCGCGAGGGCGTCGTCGAGTACACCGAACAGGATGAGGACCGCCGCATCCTTGGTCGACTCCGGATCCATGGCACCGATCCGCCACGGCTCGCGATCGTCCATGACGATCGTGCTCCCCCGCCTGCCAAGGTCCCTGAGGTCCTCGAGGGCGGTCGTCGTCGTATCCCTCCGGCTTTCATCGGCCAAGGCTGTACCCTTCCTCCCGCAGCTCGCGGCGTGTCGCACCTTCCAGATACCGGCGGTGCAGCTCCTCGCGTCCGGGGGCGAACTCGTACTGGAGGAGTTGTGCCGCCGCGCGCTCGTCGGTCTCACCGGATCCGTAGGACGGACAGAGGTCGGCCACGGGACATACTCCGCACGCCGGAACCTTGGCGTGGCAGATTCTGCGCCCGTGGTAGATGAGCCGGTGCGACAACATCGTCCAGTCTCCGGGCGGAAACAGACCCGCGACGTCCTTTTCCACTTTGACGGGGTCCTGCTCCTCGGTGAACCCGAGCCGGCGCGACAAGCGGCCGAAATGAGTGTCAACGGTGAGCCCCGGCAGGCCGAAGGCATTTCCCATCACCACGAACGCGGTCTTCCGGCCGACCCCTGACAGGGCCGTCAATTCCTCGAGCGTCTCGGGCACCCGGCCGTCGTGCTCGTCGACGATCTGCCCGGCCAGCGAAATGATCGACTTGGCCTTCGAACGGTAGAACCCCAGGGGGCGCACGATCTCCTCCACCGCCGAATGATCGGCCGTCGACAGCGCCTGTGCATCCGGAAAGGCCGAGAACAACGTGGGGGTGACCGCGTTGACCTTGGTGTCGGTGGTCTGCGCGGAGAGAACGGTGGCCACCACGAGCTCGAAGGCGTTGTCGAAATCGAGCTCCGCGACCGCGTACGGATAGGTCTCGCCCAGAATCCGGTTGATCCTTCGCGCGCGCCGCACGGTTCCGAGATGGGTTTCCGCCGTCCCGGAACGACGTCGCCGTGCGGCACCCGCACGTGCCTTCTCCTCAGGAACGTGCCGTATCTCCGGACCGAAGCCCTCTTGCCCTGGTGCACTCGTCATATCGACCCAGCCTACCCAGCAACGTGCGCACCGGCGACGTCGGCCCCAGGAGCCGTATGCGGCTGACCTGGAGATTTTCCTGCCTGCGAAACCCTTGCAACCAGTGATCCGAGTCACGAGATGTCTATTACAGTAGAACTGAATGATTTCGCGGTCCGCAGACCGCATCCACCAGAAAGGACGCACAGTGAGCGAGACTTACCACACGTTCGATCCGCCCCAGCAGTTCACCGCCCAGGCGAACGCCGGGAGCGACCTTTACGAACAGGCTTCTTCCCAAGGAACCGAGTTCTGGGCCGAACAGGCCAAACGGTTCCTCCACTGGGACAAGGAATTCACACAGACCCTCGACTGGACCAATCCCCCTTTCGCCAAATGGTTCGAGGACGGCGAGCTCAACGCCGCGTACAACGCCGTCGACCGCCATGTCGAGGCAGGCAACGGCGACCGGGTGGCCATTTACTTCGAGGGCGAGCCGGGCGACAGCCGGACCTACACCTACCGAGACCTCAAGGACGAGGTGTCGAAGGCGGCCAACGCGTTCCAGGAACTCGGAATCGAGAAGGGGGACCGCGTTGCGGTCTACCTCCCCATGATCCCGGAGGCTGTCATCACGATGTTGGCCTGCGCTCGCATCGGTGCGGTCCACTCCGTGATCTTCGGAGGATTCTCGGCGGACGCGATTCGGTCACGGGTCGAGGACGGCGCGGCCAAGCTCATCGTGACTGCAGACGGCTCCTACCGGCGTGGCCAGCCGACTCAGCTCAAGCCCACGGTGGACAAGGCGCTGTCGAAGGGCGCGGAGAGCATCGAACACGTCCTCGTGGTCAAGCGCAACGGTGAGGATGTTGCTTGGACCGAGGGGCGAGACGTCTGGTGGCACGAGACGGTCGACAAGGCGTCCGCGGAGCACACCCCCCAGCCGAACAACGCCGAGGATCCGCTGTTCATCCTCTACACGTCCGGCACCACGGGCAAGCCCAAGGGGATCCTCCACACGACGGGCGGTTACCTGACTCATGCCGCATACACCCACTACAACGTCTTCGACATCAAGCCGGATACGGACGTCTACTGGTGCACCGCCGACGTCGGATGGGTCACGGGCCACACGTACATCACCTACGGCCCCCTGCTCAATGGCTCGAGTCAGGTCATCTACGAAGGAACACCGAACTCCCCGCATCGCGGCCGTTTCTGGGAGATCGTGGACAAGTACGGTGTGACGATCATGTACACCTCGCCCACCGCCATCAGGACCATGATGAAGTGGGGCGAGGAGATCCCGGCACAGTACAGATTGGACTCGCTCCGACTGCTCGGCACAGTCGGCGAGGCCATCAACCCCGAGGCCTGGCTGTGGTTCCACCGGGTGATCGGCAAGGAACGCTGCCCCATTGTCGACACGTGGTGGCAGACCGAGACCGGCGGCATCATGATCTCCCAGTTGCCAGGGGTCACGGTGGCCAAGCCCGGCTCCGCCCAGCACGCGCTGCCGGGGATCCATGCTCAGGTCGTGGACGACTCCGGAGAGAAACTTCCCAACGGGGAGTCCGGGTTGCTGGTGCTGACCCAGCCGTGGCCGTCCATGCTGCGCACCATTTGGGGAGACGACCAGCGTTTCGTCGATACCTACTGGTCGCGATTCGACGAGAAGACTTACTTCGCGGGCGACGGCGCAAAAAGGGACGAGGACGGCGACATCTGGGTACTCGGCAGGGTCGACGACGTCATGAACGTCTCCGGCCACCGCCTTTCGACCCCGGAAATCGAGTCGGCGCTTGTCTCCCACGATTCGGTGGCCGAGGCCGCGGTGGTTGGCGCAACCGACGAGACCACCGGACAGGCTGTGATCGCCTTCGTGATCCTGTCCGACGACGCGACCGCGGAAGGACGCGACCAGGAGGATCTGGCCGCAGAGATTCGGGCCCACGTCGGCGAGGAGATTTCTCCGATCGCCAAGCCGAAGAAGGTTCTGATCGTTCCGGAGTTGCCGAAGACCAGGTCCGGCAAGATCATGCGACGCCTGCTGAAGGATGTCGCAGAGGATCGTCCCGTTGGCGACGTCTCGACCTTGGCGGACCAGACCGTCATGGACCAGATCACCGAGTCGCTCGGTCGATAACCGACCACGTCAGCGCCCGGGCGGCCGGGTTCCCTGCGGAGGGAACCCGGCCGCCCGGGCGCTGAGCTGTCCCATGGAAGAATGAACTTATGACCAAACCTATTTTTGTGCTGAACGGCCCCAACCTGAATATGCTCGGGGTTCGCAAACCGGAGGTCTACGGAACGACGACGCTCCGTGACATCGAGCACTCCGTGCGGTCCCACGCCGAAAAGCTTGGCCTGGGTATCGAGTTCATGCAATCGAATCACGAAGGCGACCTGGTCGACGCCATCCAACGCGCCCGCTCCGAGGCGTCGGCGATCTTGATCAACCCGGCAGCCTTCACGCACTACTCGATTGCCATTCATGACGCACTCGAGGCGGCCGAATTGCCCGTCGTCGAAATCCATCTGTCGAACGTCCACCAGAGGGAAGAGTTCCGTCACCGGTCTTTCGTGTCCCTGCAGGCCGAGACGGTCATCGCCGGTGCCGGGGCCTTCGGATACATCATGGCGCTGGACTACCTGGCCCAGCGCTGACGGAGCGGCGGTGAGTCCCCTCGATCAGCCCGAGGTGCACTCACCGCTGGGGACAGGTTGGTTCATGGATTCGATGTCCTGGAGCACGGGTTCGAGCTCGGTCATCGACAGGGCGTAGCCCGTCTCCCCCTGGGTGGCCTTCGCAAAAATCAGACCGATGAACTGTCCCTGGTCGTTCAGCAAGGGACCGCCGGAGTTCCCCTGCTGGACGTCGGCCGCCAGCTGGTAAATCTCTCGCGGCTGGGTCGTGGTCCCATTTTCTGAGGTCGTCGAGTTGTAGCCGAGGCCCTGGATCGAGGCCGAACGCGAGGTGAAAGGCCCGCCCAGGGGATACCCCATGAAATTGGCCACGTCACCGGCCTTTCCGTTTTCCCCGGCCTTCAGCGGCGAAGCATCGAGGCCGGGAACGTCGAGGACCGCGATGTCCTTGTCGGCATCGAAATAGACGATATTGCCTTCATAGCTCTTGCCCTGACGAGTCTGGACCAACGGGCTGTCCACGCCCGAGACCACGTGGGCATTGGTGATGACCTTGTGCGAGGCGGCGACGAAGCCGGAACCGGACTGGTTCTGGGCACAGGCCTCCGCGGTGCCATTGATCTTCAGCACGGAGTCTTCGGCCGCTCGCAAAGAATCCGAGTCGGAGGTCTCGGTGGGAGCCGCTTCCTGCGGGAAGAGTCGCTCGTCCAAGCGGGGGATCCCCGACTGTTCGAGGACGGCGGCCCTGGCCTCGGCAATTCCCCTTTGTACGGGTTGCGGAGTCGCCGACTGAAGACCGGTGATCACCGTCGACTTGTTCACGGCGGAGGAAATCGCTGCGACGCCCAGTTGCGAGGCCGAAAAGCTGAGGACTACGATCACGAAAGCGCAGGTCAGGGTGTTCAGCAACGCCCCGCCGATGCGGTCGACGACCCCAAGCCCCGTCCTCTCGGTGATTCTCCTCAGAGGTCGACCAATGGCCACGCCCAGTGCCTGACCGATCAGGATCAGGATGCCGATGCTCACAATGGCCACCACGATCCGCCAGCCGCCCTCGGCCCTTTCGACCAGCCATGGCGTCACGTAGAACGCGGCGACGGCTCCCAGAACGAACCCGACCACCGATCCGAGGGTCAGAAAAAACCCGCGTGCATAGCCGGATACGAAGTAAGCCAGCAGAATCAGGATGAGGATCCAGTCCAGCAGTGAGAAGTCTGTCAGCATGATCACCAATCGTCGCGGTCATCTCCCGACGACGCAGGCGGTCGGGAAGACTCTCCATATTAGGTACGGCACCTGATAAGAACCTTAGTCAATTCGACGTTCAGGAACCTTTATGCAAGGATATGGGCTCGTCTGTGGCGGATTCGACACACAACTTATACAGTGGATTTCAGATAGGTTGAATTTGTCACACGATCAGCCGGCGTCGCGCCCATCCCGAATCAATGCCTGAGATGGTGTGGACGCGTGCGGCGGGCATCAAAGTCCCGGATCACTGAGGAGAATTATGGATATCGAGGTTCTGCGTAGGGCTCCCCTCTTCGCAACCCTGGACGACGAAGCATTTGGCGCGCTCACCGAGGAATTGACCGAGGTGGACCTCTCGCGCGGTGCAACGTTGTTCTACGAGGGCGACCCGGGGGACCAGCTGTATTTCGTGGTCTCCGGCAAGATCAAACTCGGCCGCACCGCATCGGACGGCCGCGAGAATCTGGTCGCGATCATGGGACCCGGCGAAATCTTCGGTGAAATGGCGCTCTTCGATCCGGGCCCCCGCTCGACGTCGGCAACCGCGGTGTCGGAATCCCGCCTGGCCGGAGTCAAGCACTCCAGCCTCAAGAAGGCCATGGACCGAAGCCCCTCGATTTCCGGACAGGTCCTCCAGGCCCTGGCCCGTCGCCTTCGCCGGACCAACGAGAACCTCGCCGATCTGGTCTTTTCCGACGTCCCCGGACGCGTCTCCAAGGCGCTCCTTGACCTGGCGGACCGCTTCGGCCGCCCGGCCACGGACGGCATCCTGGTTGCCCACGAGCTCACCCAGGAAGAACTCGCGCAACTCGTGGGTGCTTCTCGCGAGACCGTCAACAAGGCCCTTGCCGAGTTCGTCCAGCGCGGCTGGATTCGGCTCGAGGCCCGCGCCGTCGTCATCCTCGATCTGCAGCGGTTGCGACAGAGGAGCCGCTGATCGGTGTTTCGGGCGCTCACGCGTCGTGACTTGAGAAGGAGCCGGGTGCATACGCACCCGGCTCCTTCTTTCCTGCGAGCCCTCGCCCGACCTTGGGCTAAGCTCCCTTGGACCTGGTCCTGACCGCGTCCCTCGGGGGTGTGAAGGCCAGCATGAGCTCCCCGTTCTTCTCCACGAGCTCCGGCTTCTTGACGTGAACCTGACGTTTTTTGGTCAGAAAAGCGATCGTCGTCTGGCACGTGGCCAAAGACTCCAGCACGCACAGCGTTCCCGGCGTCATGAGTTCCTCGAGGGGGCGCCCCACCGTGTCCTCTCGACCGATTTCGTCGCCCAAGGCTGTGGAGGAACGGTCGGCGACGACGTCGCGCGCGGGAACCCACCTTCCCCAGACCCCCTTGGAGGACAGGAGTTTGGGACGTTGGCCCACGGGAACCACCGACGCGAAGAAGTGGGTGTCGAAGCGTCGGTGCGAGAAGTCAGGGGTCTGCCACCGGCCAAGAGGTTTGAGCAGATCTGTCCGGAGCTTGAGTCCTCCGCGTTTGAGATAAGCGATGAAGCCCAGCTCGTGGCCGGCTATCGATTCCCGCGAGGCCATCGTCTCGCTCGCCTCGGTGTATTCGACCGTGTCCTGCTCGTTGGGGCCGGACAGCAGCACGCCGACCTCTTCGAAACTCTCCCGCACGGCGGCCACCACGGCGCTGCGTGCCACTACGACGTCGTCGTGCCCCAACTTCTGGGCCCACTGTGCGGGGGTCGGGCCGTACCACCCCACCGGCTCGTGATCGTCCTGCTCGACGACGCCGCCCGGGAAGCAGATGCGACCCATCGGCGATTCGGGGGTCGGGCGGTACGTGAGAAAAGTCTCGAGTCCGTGGGCACCCTCACGGATGTACACCACGGCGGCCGCCGTCTTCATCTGGCAGCAAGCTGTCTTGTCTTCCTCGGCCATCCATGCCCGGGCAGCCGTCGCCTCCCGCGGAGTCAGCGGGAAGTACGAAGCACCACAAGTCCGCGGATCGGCGGCCGGGCCACTCTTCGCGGTGACCCGGTGAATCGGCAGCGTCAGAGGATTAGGCAAATTCAACGATGAGTTCCACTTCAACGGGCACGTCGAGGGGAAGGACCGCAACTCCGACGGCCGATCGGGCATGGACGCCGGCGTCTCCGAACGCCTTGCCGTAGAGCTCGGAGGCTCCATTGAGAACCTGGGCCTGACCAGTGAAGTCGGGAACCGAGCTGACGAACCCCGTGACCTTGACGATCCTGGTCACACGATCCAGGTCTCCGATCACGGATTTGACGGCCGCCAAAGTATTCAGCGCGCACACTCGTGCCTGACCCTGGGCATCCTCCAACCCGACGGTTCCTGGCTCGCCGCCGTCCGACACCTTGCCCTTGACAGCAAATTCACCGTTCTGCACCGGGATCTGGCCAGAGGTGTAAACATAGTTGCCGGAAATCACAGCAGGAACATACGAAGCAACCGGTACGGCAACTTCAGGAACCTGCAGACCTTCGGCGGCCAGCCGTTCCTCAACCTTGGAATCTGCCACGATCTCAGTCCTCCTTGGGACGCTTGAAGTAGGCAATCGGGTTCGACTGCGTGGGCGCGACCATGTTTCCCGAGGGGGCGTCGCCCGCGGGAGCTGCACCGGGAAGGACCGTGACGAGCTCCCATCCGTCCTGTCCCCAATTGTCGAGGATCTGCTTGGTCGCATGGATCATGAGCGGAACTGTTGCGTATTCCCATTGAGTCATGGCCCCAGCCTATCCACCGCCGCAAGACCGCGCTATTCCGGTCGGCGACACCACGGATGCCTGGTCGACTCTCTACTCCCACAGTGTGGTTTCCGGGCACGTGTTCAGGGGGCTTTCAGCGCAGTCCGTGACACGCCGAGTTTTGTCCACAGTGGGACCGTTGACGCGCACGTTTTGTCCAATCGACTTGTATGCTGTTGGAATGGCTTCACCCAAGAAATCAGCTCGGCGGCGTGAACGACGAGCCCCGAGCGACTTCATCCAGTTCATTGCCCTCAGTATCGTTGCGGGGTTCGTGACTGCCGGCATCCTCATCCCGCCGGCGGCTACAGCCGGTCTGACGGCGAGTGCCTCGATCAACTGGTTCAAGGGACTCCCCGACGACCTCTCCGCGGGTCCGCTGTCCAAGCCGTCCACCATTCTGACGAGCGACGGAAAGAAGCTGGCAACGTTCTACTCGGAGAACCGCACGGAAGTATCGTTCGATCAGATCTCCGACAGCATGAAAGATGCGCAGCTGTCCATCGAGGACGACACCTTCTATGACCACGGTGGTGTCGATGCCTTCGGTATCGGACGAGCGTTGCTGAACAACTTGGTGCACCCCGGAACGCGTCAGGGCGCCTCGACGATCACCCAGCAGTACGTCAATAACCTGCTGATCGATCAGGCCACCCAGAACGGTGGGGACGCGACCACCACCATGGGGTCCAACAAGGGCATGCTGGACAAGATCAAAGAAATGAAGCTTGCCATCTCGATGGAGCAGAACAAGTCGAAGGACGACATCCTCAACGGCTATCTGAACCTCGTGAACTACGGCGGCAGCAATTACGGTGTCCAGGCCGCCGCCCACTATTACTGGGGCATCGACGCGAAGGACCTGAACGTCCAGCAGTCGGCGTTGCTGGCCGGCATGGTCCAGTCCCCCTCCTATTACGATCCTCAGGCAAATCCCAAGGCCGCGACGGACCGGCGCAATACGGTGCTCCACACCATGTTGCAGCACGGGAAGATCAATCAGGAACAGTTCGACGAGGCTTCGGACGCTCCGCTGGACCTGGACATCCACACCACGGATTCGGGCTGTGAAGCCGCAACCGACGCCCCGTATTTCTGTGACTACGTGCGTAACGAGTTCCTTCAGGACAAGCGCTTCGGGGACAACAGTGACGAGCGTCGCGCTCTGCTGACTCGCGGTGGACTGACCATCAAGACGACGCTGAAGAGCAAGGACCAGGGAACCGCCCAGGACCAGGTGAACCAGACCCAGCCGACCGACGACAACCCCGACTCGGTCAGCTCCTCGATGGTCTCGGTCGAGCCCGGTACCGGCAATATCCTCTCGATGGCCCAGAACTCGAATTACAACAACGGCAAGGGCGTCGGAAACACGGTCTACAACTACAACGTGGACTCCGGAATGGGCGGTACCCCCGGCTTCCAGCCCGGTTCGACGTTCAAGCCGTTCTCTCTGACCCAATGGATCAAGGAAGGCAACGGCGTCGAGGCCAACATCGACGCATCTCCGCTGAGTTATCCTGCCGGAACCAAGTGGCGAGCAAGCTGCAAGCCCGGCGGCACGGTGGAGAATCCCGGCGCGAACGGCGCCTGGTCCTTCCAGAACGCCGAAGAGGGCTACAACCGGCCCATGACGGTCAACGAGGGTATCTACAACTCGATCAACTCCGCGCTGTACGCCATGGACAATTACCTCGACCTCTGCGGTGTCGGAAAGACTGCTCAGGACCTGGGCATCGTGAAGGGAGACGGCACAGGGGATCAGATCAAGACCCAGGATTCCCTCGCATCCCTGATCGGTACGGAGAACGTTGCTCCCATGGCCATGGCCAACGCGTTCGCGACCTACGCCTCGGAGGGAAAGTACTGCTCCCCGCGCTCGATCGAGTCGATCACCGATCGTCGAGGACAGCCCATGGACGTGGCGCCGGTCAACTGCCATCAAGCCATTGACACGGATGTGGCCCGGGGCGTCAACTACGTCCTGAAGAACGTTCTGACCAAGGGTTCGGCCCATGACCGAGGAATCGGGTTGGAGAACGCATCGGCTGCAAAGACCGGTACCACTGACGATTCGACCCAGACCTGGACCGTCGGTTATACCCGGGGCGTCTCCACGGCTTCCTGGGTCGGCAACGTGGACCTGGGTTCCCGTTCCCTGAACGGGTTGCGCATCGGTGGCCAGACCAAGGATTACGTCGATGGTGCAACCTACGCAGGTCGCCAGTGGCAGGACTACATGAAGGCCGTGTCCCGCGACTACAACACGGACCCGTTCACGGATCCTTCCGACAGCGTCAAGGGCGACCAGATCAAGTCGCAAAAGGCGAAGTAGTCCACGGTGAACACCACTGACCGACCGGCGGCCCCCACGGCGTCGATCGTCTCATTGGCTCTGAGGAGCATGGGACTTTCGGCTGCCGCGGGGGCCGCCGTGCTTGCCTATGGTCACTTCGTCGAGTTGAACCGTTTCCGGGTGCGGAAGGAAACCCTCTCGATCCTGCCTCCCGGAAGTCCTTCCTTGTCCGTGTTGCACATTTCGGATGTGCACATGATTCCGGGGCAGCGGCGCAAGACGCAGTTCATGCGTTCCCTCGCAGACTTGGACCCGGACTTGGTCGTCTCCACAGGAGACAACTTCAGTCATACCGAAGCCCTCGATCCTTTGCTGGATGCCTTGGATCCGTTGCTGGATCTGCCCGGTGTCTACGTCCCCGGGTCCAATTGCTACTTTGCGCCCAAGCTCAAGAACCCGGCGCGCTACCTGTGGAAACACACCGGTGACGAGAAGAGGGACCGCGACGCCCCGGATGTCCTTCCATTCCGACGAATGCACCAAGCCTTCGACGACCGCGGTTGGATCGGATTGATCAACCGGGCGGACAGCATGGAGATCGGAGGCGTTCGCCTCGACTTCTCCGGAGTGGATGACCCTCACCTCGGATACGATCGCCATCCGGGATTCCCGCAGGCGGATCACGGTCCGGCCGGTGACGGGGCCACGACTGGTTCGCGAGGGACAGAACCGTCCTTGCGCGTCGGAGTCATGCACGCGCCCTACAGACGGACCATTGACCGGTTCGTCGCAGACGGCGCCGACATCATGTTCGCCGGTCACACGCACGGCGGACAGATTTGCCTTCCCGGAGGCCATGCGGTGGTTTCCAACTGCGATCTGGACCCCGCCAGAGCTCGGGGCATTTCCTATGACGAAGGCATCCCGCTGGAGGTCACCGCGGGCCTGGGAACCTCTCGATTTGCTGCTGTCCGCCTGTTCTGCCCACCCGAGGCGGTCCTTCTCCGCCTGACCGCGCGGGAACGAGAAAGCGGCGACGCGTAAAGGCCCACTGACGCCGGGCGCGGGGTGAACCGGGCAATACCGCGCCTGCCGTCCCGCCCTCTCCCCTTCCCCACCTTCTGCCTTTGCCGTACCTTCCCCTAATCTGCCTTGCCTTGCCCGTTCTTGAGGAATGGTAAACCTCCGTGGCACGCCAATCGTCGTGATCCTAGGATGGAATCATGACCTCCACCACATCATTACCCTCTTCCGCGCCGTCCGCACTCACGGTCTCGGCGGCACCGCCGAGCCCCGCGTTCGACACCATGGCCGCGGGAATGGACTCGAGCCACGTTGGCACGACGTCGTCCAAGGAAATCGACCGTTTGTCGATGGCCCACGACGCGTCCCACTACCTTCTCGTTCCGCAGGGCATCGTGCGCCCCGAATCCGCGGACGGAGTAGCAGCCGTGATGGCCGCGGCCTCGCGGGCCGGACTGCCGGTGACTTTTCGGTCAGGGGGTACAAGCCTTTCCGGCCAGGCCGTATCGGACGGCGTCATGGTGGACACGCGTCGAGCCTTCCGTGGCATCGAGGTCCTGGACAACGGGAACAAGGTGCGGGTCCAGCCCGGTGCGACGGTCGGGGCCGTCAACGGGGCCCTCCGTCGTTTCGGGCGCAAGATCGGTCCCGACCCGGCGTCGTCGTCCGCCTGCACCATCGGCGGAGTCATCGCCAACAACTCTTCGGGAATGTCCTGCGGAACCGAATTCAACACGTATCGAACCTTGGACTCCATGGTCCTGATTCTGCCGTCGGGGACGACCCTGGACACCTCCGAGCCGGACGCGGACTCCCGTCTGCGGGACCAGGAGCCGGAACTCCACGAGGGGCTGCTGCGCCTGCGCCGTCGGGTCGTCGAGAACCCGGAATCCCGACGGACCATCGAGCATCAGTATTCGATGAAGAACACGATGGGATACGGGATCAATGCCTTCCTGGATTTCCGCGATCCCGTCCGCATCCTGGAGCACTTGGTGATCGGGTCCGAAGGAACCTTGGGTTTCGTCGCCTCGGCCACTTTCCGCACGGTGGAGATCCTCCCGGCCACGTCGACCGGACTTCTCGTCTTCCCGGACCTGATCTCCGCGACATCGACGGTACCGAGCCTCGTCGAAGCCGACATGGCGACCGTCGAGCTTCTGGATTCGACGTCGATCCGTGTCGCCCAACGAACGGGGAAGGTTGCGGACTCGCTCGCTCGAATCGACGTCGACCGGCACGCGGCACTCCTCGTCGAGTTCCAGGCCAAAACCGAGCAAGAGGTGGCCGAGCGTCACGACGCCGCGCGTTCCATGTTGGACGGGCTCAAGCTGTCCTCCCCCGCCGAAATGACGACGGACCCGTCCCAGCGCGCCCTCCTGTGGTCAGCGAGGAACAACCTGTACGCGACGGTGGCCGGGAATCGCCCGTCCGGGACCAACGCATTGCTCGAAGATGTCGTGGTCCCGGTCGACGCGCTGGGCGAGACGTGCCGCGATCTCGGCACCATGTTCGACACCCACGGATACCAGGATTCCGTGATTTTCGGGCACGCCAAGGACGGCAACATCCATTTCATGCTCAACGAGCGTTTTTCCGAGCCCCAAAAACTCGACCGCTATCGTGACTTCACGGAGGACATGGTCTCCCTCGTGCTGGGCAACCGGGGGTCGCTCAAGGCAGAACACGGCACCGGCCGGATCATGGCCCCTTACGTGCGTCGCCAATTCGGGGACGAGCTCTACGACGTCATGTGCGAGGTCAAGCGACTCGTGGACCCGGGGGCAATGCTGAATCCCGGGGTCGTGATCAACGATGATCCTGACTCCTACGTCCAGAACCTCAAGGTCGCCGAGACGGTCGAGGAAGAGGTGGATCGCTGCGTGGAGTGCGGCTACTGCGAGCCGGTCTGCCCCTCCAAAGACCTGACGCTGACGCCACGGCAACGAATCGTGATGCGCCGCGAGCTCGAAGCAGCACGCGCCCGCGGAGACCACGATCTGGTCAAGAAAATCGAGGCCGACTGGGACTACCAGGGAGAACAAACCTGCGCGGTGGACGGTATGTGCGTGACCCGGTGCCCCGTCGACATCAACACAGGTGACCTGATTCGTCGATTGCGTTCGGAGCACCAGCGCCCCGCCGAGAGCTCGGGCTGGAAGGTCGCGGCGCAGCACTGGGAGGCCGCGAACAATCTGGCCAACTATGGCCTGAGGACCGCGAAGATGCTTCCCTGGCCCGTGCCGAGGGCCGCGACCGACGTCGGTCGCGCCGTCATGGGCGAGGACACCGTGCCCCGATACAACAAGCATCTGCCCTCGGGCGGAAGACGCCGTGCGGAGCGGACCGATCCCGCCGCGGACTTCGTGTTCTTCCCGGCCTGTGTGAACTCGATGTTCGGCGCGGTTGATTCCTCCGGATCACCGGCTGACCAGAGCGCGGGCTCATCGTTGATGAGCGTGGCGCATCGCGCCGGCTTGCGATGGAACACCCCGGAGGGAATCGGTTCGATGTGCTGCGGTACACCCTGGAAATCCAAGGGATTCACGGAGGGGTACTCCGTCATGTCCGACCGAGTCCTCGATGGTCTGTGGGCCGCCTCGGACGGCGGACGGTTGCCCGTGGTCTGTGACGCCTCCTCATGCACAGAAGGTCTCGAGACCATGAAGGCCAAGGTGCTCGACGCCGCAGCCGCCGGTCCGCAGCACGGGTCCGACGGGGAAATCCGGGATTTCTCCCGGATCCGTTTCCTGGACTCGGTTGAGTTCGTTGCGACGACGGTCCTCCCGAAGCTGACGATCCGGCGCAAGGTCGAATCTCTGGTTCTGCACCCCACGTGCTCGCTGACCCATTTGGGGCTGGGGCCGCATCTCGAGGAACTCGGGAACGCCGTGGCCGAAACATGCGACGTCCCCCTCGAGTGGGGATGCTGCGCGTATGCCGGCGACCGCGGAATGCTGCATCCTGAGCTCACCCAGTCGGCCACGCGCGCCGAGGCCCGTGAGGTCAACCAACGGCAGTACGCGGCCTACGCGTCGTCGAACCGGACGTGCGAGCAGGGAATGACCGAAGCCACGGGGCACACGTACCAGAACATTCTCCAATTGGTGGAGTGGGCCAGCCGGTGATCCGGGACGCCGACGTGGTCGCCGCCACGAACCGCTGGTTTGCCGCGATATAGCCGATCCGCTATTCTAGAGAAGTTGCTTGACGCGATACCGGGTTTCCCGAGCGGACAAGTCAACATCGGGATGTGGCGCAGCTTGGTAGCGCGCGTCGTTCGGGACGACGAGGTCGCAGGTTCAAATCCTGTCATCCCGACCCAAGGACAGAGTCGCGGAACCGTTCATAAGGTTCCGCGACTCATGTTTTTAAATGGGCATTGACCATGTGCCGGAAGCCGCGGATCCGTCGATGACGGACCCGCGGCTTCCTTGTTGGCCCCGTGAGAGCCCATCCAGAACCTCCGGTGTGCGAGCCGTGCCGTTTCAGGGCCCGGTTCGCACTCTTCGGCACGGCCGAGATGGTGAGGACCAGTCGCCGTTCGTCAGGCCGCCTGGGCCTCGCGTCGGCTCGTCACGACGTCGCGAACGCCGATGGCTCCGGCCAGGATCACGACGACGGCGATGACCAGCAGCCCCACAACCATGGCGGTGGGCCAGGTCGAGTGGGCCACGATCGCGAAGACGATGCCCGTGATGGCGGCAATTCCGATCGACGTGCCGACTCGCTGGCCGGTCTGCAGCACGCCTCCCGCCGAACCGGCATAACGCATCGGCACATCGGCGAGGGTCAGGGTCTGGTTGGGGCTCACAACGAGCCCCTGTCCCCCACCGACGAAGGTCAGGCTGAGAAGCATCCACCATTCGCTGAGACCTACCTGCCCGTGGAGGTACACCAGGAGAGCGGTGGTCAGGAGGCCGAACAAGACCGAGCCCATGCCGATCAGCACGAGCGGTCGTCCCATGCGTACGATGTGCCTGCCGGCGATCGGCGCGCTGATGGCGCTGGCGGCCGCCGCGGGCAATCCCATGAGCCCGGAGGCGAGCGCGGTATGCCCCAGACCGGACTGCATGTAGAGCGCCACGAGCACCCAGATGCTGGTCACACCGACGAAGTAGAGTCCGATGAGCATGGTTCCGTTCGCGAAAGAGCGAGTCCTGAACAGCTCCATGTCGATCATGGGTTCGCCGCCGCGTTGACGGTATTTCTTCTCCCAGAACGCCCAGAAAACGAACAGTGCGGCGGCCACCACCATGGAGCCCCAGATCCAGGGGCCGACCGAGGACTCGACGAACGGAAGCATGACCAGCAGGACCGCCAGGCCGAAGGAGACGAGCCCGACCGGGTCGAGGTCTGCCTTGGGGCGCGGGGCCGATCCGTTCTTCGACACGACGGGCATCGACGACGTCGAGTGCTCAGCGGGTACGGGCTCCCACGCAGAATCCGGCAACCATGCCTTGGCCAGCAGAATCGCGACCACGCAGATCGGAACGTTGACCAGGAAGGCGGCCCGCCAACCGATCTCCGGGCCGAAAAGACTGATGAGCACGCCGCCCAGTACCGGCCCGATGGCCACCGAAACACCGACGACGCCGCCGAAGAGGCCGAATGCCTTTCCTCTCTGGGCTCCTTTGAAGTACTGCTGAATGAGGCCGATGGCCTGGGGGTTCAGAAATCCGGAACCGAGACCCATGGCCACGCGGGCAATGTTCAGAACGATCGGCGTCGGGGCCAGTCCGGAGACGAGGGCTCCCAGCCCGAACAGGCTGACGCCGAGGATGAACAGCCTTCCGCGGCCGTAGACGTCGCCGGCTCGCCCTGCGGCGACGAGCAGCACACCGAAAGCGAGGGCGTACCCGGAGAGTACCCACTGCAACTCGGAACTGCCGGCATGGATCGATTCCTGAACGGCGGGCAGGACCACGTTGACGATGGAGACGCTGAGCAGGGACATGAAGAGTGGCACCAGTGTCAGGGCCAGTATCCTCTTCTGTTCTGCGTCGAATTTTCCGGGCAAATCTGTAGGCATATCTCCTACTTCTACTCGCACCTCAAGGATGCGTCCATGAGCCCATCCACATGGGAGGTCACAATCCTGAGCAAGATCACAGCCGATAATGCGCATGGCGAACTTTCCGGACATGGCTCAGATATAGCCGTAGATTTATACATATCCCATCAGCACGACGTCAGGAGGCATTCATATGCCCATTTCAGTCAAAGCACTTCAGAAGACCGGACCGGACGCACCGTTCAAGGTCGCCACGATTGACCGCCGGGATCCGCGGCCCGACGACGTCCTGATCGACATCAAGGCCGCAGGCATTTGCCACAGCGACATCCACACGATTCGCAACGAATGGGGCGAGGCGCACTTCCCGCTGACCGTGGGTCACGAGATCGCCGGCGTCGTCGAAGCCGTGGGCTCCGACGTCACCAAGTACAAGGTCGGCGACCGCGTGGGCGTCGGATGCATGGTCAACTCCTGTGGAGAGTGCGAGGAGTGCCGCGACGGGCAGGAGCAGAACTGCACGCGTGGCGGCATGGTCGGCACCTACGACTCCGAGGATGTCGACGGCAGCATCACGCAGGGCGGCTACTCCGAGAAAGTCGTGGTCAACCAGGACTTCGTCCTGCGGATCCCCGACGCGCTGGACTTCGACGTCGCCGCTCCCCTTCTCTGCGCAGGCATCACCACGTATTCGCCTCTGGCCACGTGGGATGCTGCACCGGGCAAGAAGGTCGCGGTGCTCGGTCTGGGCGGTCTCGGACACATGGGCGTCCAGATCGCTGCGGCCAAGGGCGCTGAGGTGACCGTCCTGTCCCGTTCCCTCAAGAAGGAGCAGGAGGCCAAGGAGCTCGGCGCGACCCGTACGCTGGCCACCTCCGAAGAGGACTTCTTCAAGAACCACCGCGGCGAATTCGACCTGATCCTCAACACGATCTCGGCGTCGATCCCGGTGGACAAGTACATGAGCCTGCTGAAGCCCCGTGGCGTCATGGCCGTGGTCGGGTTGCCGCCCGAGAAGCAGGCGTTCAGCTTCGGATCGGTGATCGGTGGCCGCAAGGCTATCGCCGGTTCCAATATCGGTGGCATCCCTGAGACCCAGGAAATGCTGGACTTCTGCGCCGAACACGGGTTCGGGGCGAAGATCGAGAAGGTTTCGGTGCACAAGGTCGACGACGCCTACGAGCGCGTCGTCGCGGGTGACGTGAAATTCCGTTGCGTCATCGACACCTCGACGTTCGCCGACGCCGAGGTCGAAGCCTGATTTCTCCTCGTACTGCGCCCGATGGCCGGAGTTTCCTCCGTCCGTCGGGCGCAGTTGTGTGTGGCCCCGCGTAGGTTGACGACCGTCCGTGCGGCACAATGTATTAGCGGCAGGCATCGAGCATCGGGAGCGGAACACGAATGAAGCCACTGGTCATCGGCATCGCAGGCGGTACCGGATCGGGGAAGACGACCCTGACCCGGGCCCTGGTCGCCAGCTTCGATGAGCACGTCTCGGTGGTCTACCACGACAACTATTACAAACGACGCGACGACCTGAACTACGACGAGCGCGCTCTGCTGAATTACGACGCTCCCGAAGCGTTCGACAACGAGCTGCTGATTCAGCATCTGGATCAGCTCGCACGCGGGGAGAGCATCGAATGTCCGGTCTACGACTACGCGGACCACAATCGTTCTGACGAAACCCTGACGATCGACTCACAGCCGATTGTGATCCTCGAAGGAATCCTTCTCTTTGCCGAGGACGAGATCTGCGCACGGTGCGACATCAAACTCTTCGTGGACACCGACGCCGATGTCCGAATCCTGAGGCGCATCAAGCGGGATGTCCTCGAACGCGGGCGATCCGTCGAATCGGTCGAATCCCAGTATCTTGCGACGGTCAAGCCCATGCACGAGCTCTACGTGGAGCCTTCCAAGCGGCGCGCGGACTTGATCGTTCCGGAAGGCGGCGGAAACCTGGTCGCCCTCGACATGCTGGTCCATCGGATCAATCGCCAGCTCGAGACCGCCGGCTGAACCGGGGACACGCGCCGACCTGCCCGGCGACGGGCTGAGCCCGAAATTCGGGCACCGGCTCAACACATCCAAGATCGTGGTTCTTTCTTCCGGAGTCACACTGAGCCCGTAGGCGGCTTTGACCTTCACTTGGCGTGCCACATACGGACAACGGAAAGCTCGATCGGGTGGGAGCCACTCCGCGGCGTCGCTGCCCCCTTTGTCCTCATTCGTCGGCCCATCCACGGCCAGCAGATTCTCCGGGTCGTTGGCGAAGGCACGGCGTCTCTCTGCCGGCCACTCCCATGCCCCCCGAGACCCAGGAATCCGACAGTGCGACGACGTGATCGATCTGAACCTTCCGAGATTCCTTGCCTGCGACGAACTCGATGGTTCGACCGGTGTACGGATCGGCGAGAGTTCCCTGCCTGACTCGGCAGGATGACCGGTCGCCGAACGAAACATCGGCCATGTCCCGGGAGAGGATGTCATTGCGGGTGTCGCAACCGTTGTGGTCCTCGTCCGACCAGGGACTGCCGAAGGCCGATCGATCATAGGGCTTCCCCGCCCCCTTGGCCCGTACCGTCACCCGGGCCAGGTGATCGGCGGTGTCCTGGGACAACAGGAGACGTCGCGACGGCCATTCCGGCAGGACCGACCACCCGCCGGCAGCCCCGTTGCCGGCCTGAACCGTGATCCATCCCAGGATGGCGAGCAGGGCTACGGTCGCGGCGATCAGGGCGCCGGCCGGGATTCCGGGTCGGAGGCCACCGGGCGAGGCTGAGCGATTCATGTCCTCGAGGGTGCCAGGAGGAAGGCGGCATTGCGCCTCGAGGCGACAGATCGGACGCCGAATTGTGGACGCCGGCTCCGTCCCGCCCGGGCAGAGACCTGATGTGGAACACGCAGGGCAGGCGCATCCCGCACCTCCGGGAGGCAGGACGATCCCTGCCTCCCGGGACCGACGTCTCTGCGGTCACCACCCGGAAGCGGCTACTGACCGTCCAGGATGATGACGTCCAGGGTGCGTGGCCCATGGACGCCTTCGACGCGCTGCAGCTCGATGTCAGAGGTCGCCGACGGTCCGGAGATCATCGTGATCGGACGCTCGGGATTCACACGCCGCACCGATTCGGGAATCAATTCCACGATCGACTCCGCCGGAACGATGCAAATGTGATGATCCGGGACCAGGGTGATCGCACGCCGTCCTTCTTCGTCGGACGCGTTGAGAAAGATCGTTCCGGTCTCTGCGCAGGAGACGGTCGACGAGGTGACGACGGCGTCGACGGCGTCCAGTTCGCGATCGGTCAAGGACCCCGCTCTCTGACCGTTGCCCGAATCCACGAGGTGACGCCGCGCGGCGCTGTCTTCGGGCAACCAGTCGAGATTCAGGCCCTTGGGAATCACGTACCGGGCGGACTTGCCGAGCAGTTTCTCGATGCGCTCAGCCACGCTGTCCGTGGTCTCCTCGTAGACGTTCGCCTTGTAGTCGAGCAATCGATCGATCAACATGGCCCGCACGTCGTGCGCCGATTTCTCCGATTCCGTCCTGTACGCGCGCGTGACCTCAGGGGCTTCGGGACTGTCGGCCAGGGATGCCCTGACTCGTCTGAGTATCTCTGCCTTTGCTTCTGACATGGTCAGTCGTTCCCCTCCTGGGACGAGGTCCCCTCGCCCGTGGTGCCGTTGGAGGAATCGTCCTGCCCCTTGAGCAGGTCCTCCTCGCGCCGAACCATGTCGGGCTCCCGGCGCTGCTCCTTCTTGAGTTCGGCGGCCTGTTCCTGGGCTTCCTCACGCTCTTCCTGGGCCTCGCCCGCATGACGACGATGGAGCTCTTCGGCCAACCCGGAGTTCTTGGCGATCAAGGCGTCGACGTCGACCCGGTCGGAAGCGGCCCTTTGCTTGGGACCGTTCTTCTTGTTCTTCTTCCACCAGTGCCGAAAAGCCTGCTTCGGAGGCTCCGGAATGTCCCGGTACTTGGTCCATCCTCCGATCAGGCCCGGCAACCAGCTGATCTTGTGATCCCGACCTGCCGCGAGACCCCCTGCGGGCAGACCCCGCTCGGCGATGCTGAGCAATGTCGAATTGGAGAACATCGCCTTGGCGCCACCCATGATTGCGTCCATCTGGTCGGGGGCCTGGCGCTTGTTTCCTTCCTCGCCCTTGCCGTGTTTGGCATCGACGTCCTTGCCGCGCAGGTGAACCAGGACGTCCGGGATGTTGATCTTCACCGGGCACGCCTCGTAGCAGGCACCGCACAACGACGACGCATAGGGCAGAGAGTTGTTCTCTTCGGCTTCCACACCCGTGAGCAACGGAGAGAGAATCGCGCCGATCGGTCCCGGATAGACCGATCCGTAGGCGTGACCGCCGGCCCGCTCGTAGACGGGGCACACGTTCATGCAGGCCGAGCAACGAATGCAGTGCAATGCCTGGCGGCCCACCTGGTCTGCGAGAGCGGCGGTGCGACCGTTGTCCATGAGGATCACGTGCAGGTTCTGGGGCCCGTCCCCCGGCGTCACTCCCGACCACATCGAGGTGTACGGGTTCATCCGCTCTCCGGTCGAGGAACGCGGCAACAACTGCAGGAAGACCTCCAGATCCTGGAAGGTCGGCACCAACTTCTCGATTCCCATGAACGAGATGAGGGTGTCCGGGAGGGTCAGGCACATCCGGCCGTTGCCCTCGGATTCGACGATACTGAGCGTGCCCGAATCGGCGACGCCGAAGTTGGCTCCCGAAATTGCGACCTTGTTCCGGAAGAACTTCTCACGCAGGTGGTGTCGCGAGGCCTCGGCAAGCTCGGCGGGGTTGTCCGAAATGTCCTTGTCGATGTGCGGCATCTTCTTGAGGAAGATGTCGCGGATCTCCGAGCGATTGCGGTGGATTGCGGGCACCAGAATGTGCGAGGGCTTGTCCTCGCCCAACTGCACGATCTCCTCCGCGAGGTCGGTCTCCACGGCTGACACGCCGTTTTCCTCGAGGTACTCGTTGAGGCCGGTTTCCTGGGTCGCCATCGATTTGATCTTGATGACTTCTTCGGCCTGCTGTTCGCGGATGATGTCCAGAGCGATCTGGTTCGCTTCATCGGCGTCGCGCGCCCAGTGGACCTTCCCTCCGCGCTCGGTGAAGTTCTTCTCGAACTGTTCGAGCAATTCGGGCAGGCGTACCATGACGTCCTGTTTGATCTCGGATCCGGCCGTGCGGAGGAGCTCCCAATCCGGCAATTCCCCGACGACCTTGGCACGCTTGTCGCGGATCGTGTGCGTCGCGAAACCGAGGTTCGCCCGCAATTGTTCGTTCTTGAGCTCTCTGCCGGCGAAGGACGTGAACGACTCTTCGGCGGCGATATTGCCCGTACCGTGAAAGACCTTGGGCATCCCCAACTGTGTGACGGTCATGCTTATTTCCCTCCCGTGGTGGTGGTCAGCGCCACCGGTCCGGAGACTTCGAGCGGATTGTCTTTGGTGCTGGCGAGGATCTCGGCGAAGTGCAGGGTCGTCACGTCCGAGCCCTTGCGCGACAGGGCACCGCCAATGTTCATCAAGCAGGAGACATCGCCCCCGGTGCACATCTCCGCGCCGGTCGATTCGATGTTCTTGACCTTGTCGGCGGTCATGGCACCCGAAGTGTCAGCATTCTTGAACGAGAAGGTGCCGCCGAAACCACAGCACTGATCGAGGTCGGGAAGCTCCTCGAATTCCAGGCCCTCGACGGTTCGCACCAAATCGGACTGGCGGGTGCCCAACTGCATGATCCTCATGCCGTGACAGCTCGAATGGAAGGTGACTTTGTGGGGGAAGTATGAGCCGAGCTGTTCGGCCGCATCGGTAATGCCCAGGACGTCGATCAGAAGTTTCGACAGTTCGAAGGTTCTGCCCGCAACGTCCTCGGCCGCGATTGCGGTTCCTTCGTCGCCCGCGTGCCGCGCGATCATGGGCTGCTGGTGCCCGAGGGAGACGACGCACGAAGCGGAGGGTGCGACGGCGACGTCGTAGTCCCAGTCCGAGAACGCATCCACGTGGTTCTTGACGATCGAATACGCATCATCGAAGTATCCGCTGTTGACGTGCATCTGCGAACAACACGTCTGACCGGGTGGGAAAACAACTTCGTGACCGAGGCGTTCCAGGATGTCCACGGTCGCTCGAGCGACCCGCGGGTACATCGCGTCGACGATGCACGTTGAGAAAAGTGCGATCCGCATGGCGTCTCCATTCCGATTAGTGCGGGCCCGCTCCCGGAGTGGGGCGGGAGGATGCCCACCAGTCGTTCCCACCATAGTGACAATTTATTAACCACCTCCAATAAGGAGCGCCTAACTCACCCTTATCGAGGCTGTTTACAAGTGTCCGGGGCGTAATTTCAGGCAACACGGCGGAATTAGCGCATCTTTTTCTGACCTAAAAACCTCCAGGATGTGTGCCGCACCACGGCCGCATCGCACTGCCCTCGAACCCTGTTTTGATTTCCTCTCGCCCATCGGTATGGTACTGGTCTGACCACACTGTAATGCGGGACACATAGTATCGGAACTAGTCTTGCAGACGTGGTCGCTTCACTCATTGCATCAGCGTTGATGCTCGTTCCAGGACGCGCGTCAACCCATCACAAGGAGACCGCGTGGATACATTCACAGCCACCACCACCGCCGTCGGCGGCTCGGTCGGGCTCTCGGCGCTCGTCGCTATCCTTCCGCTGCTGACGTTCTTCATCATGTTGCTCGGGGTCAAAGCCAAGGCCCACACGTCGGCGCTCAGCGCGCTGCTGGTGTCGATCATCGTCGCCGTGATCGGCTTCAAGATGCCCGTCGGGCTCACCCTGATGTCCGGAACGCAGGGCTTGGCCTATGGGGCCTTCCCCATCGTCTGGATCATCGTCACGGCCCTGTGGTTCTACCAGGTCACCGTCGAGTCGGGCAGATTCGAGGATTTGCGGCTGACCTTCGACCGCATCGGAGGAGGCGACATCCGCATCCAGGCGATCCTGATTGCCTTTTGCTTCGGGGGTCTCCTCGAGGCCCTGGCCGGATTCGGGGCGCCTGTGGCCATCACGGCGACCATGATCCTCGCCCTCGGAGTCAAGCCGTTGCGCGCGGCCGTGACGGTTCTGGTCGCCAACACGGCTCCCGTGGCCTTCGGGGCCCTGGCCATCCCGATCACCACGGCGGGAACACTGACCGGCGAAAACCCGGCCCACATCGGGGCGATTGTGGGCCACCAGGCCCCGTTCGTGGCGGTGCTCGTGCCCTTCATCCTGCTCTACCTCCTCGACGGCTTCCGGGGCGTCCGCGACGCATGGCCAGCGGCTCTCGTCATCGGCCTTTCCTTCGGTCTCGCCCAGTGGTGGTCGGCGACCCATTTCTCCTACGAGCTCACCGATATCGTCGCGTGCCTCGTCTCCCTGGGAGTCGCGGTGCTGTTCCTCAAGGTGTGGAAGCCCCGCGGGACCGAAGCATTTCGTGAGCGCATCGGAATCGAGGCGCCTCGGGCCACGGAGGGTCTGCGTCCGGTCCGGGTCTGGATGGCTCTCCTGCCGTACCTCGTGGTCGTCGGTGTGTTCGCCGTCGGGAAGCTTTGGAAAGCGGGCATCGATGTGCCCGTCGCCCTCAAGAAGACGGACATCAAGATCCCCTGGCCGGTCACGTCCGGGCACATCGTCACCTCATCGGGCAAGCCCATTTCGGGCACGACCTTCAATTTGCAGTGGCTCTCCAACCCGGGAACCATGCTCCTGATTGCCGGCCTGATCGTGACCGTTCTCTACATGATCTTCCACGAGAACGGCAGATACAGGCTCGGTTTCGGTCAGTCGGTTGCCCAGCTCTGGCACTGCTTCTACAGGATGCGCTGGTCGGCCCTGACCATCGTGTCGGTTCTGGCCCTCGCCTACGTCATGAACTTCTCGGGGCAGACCGTGTCCATCGGAACCTACCTCGCGTCCCTGGGTGGCGTCTTCGCCTTCCTGGCCCCGACCCTCGGCTGGCTCGGTACCGCCGTGACCGGCTCGGACACTTCGGCCAACGCGTTGTTCTCCAACCTGCAGCACACGGCCGCAACCAACGCCGGGCTCGATCCGGATCTGATGCTGGCGGCCAACACGAGCGGAGGCGTCGTCGGCAAGATGATTTCCCCGCAGTCCTTGGCGATCGCCGCGACCGCCGTAGAGATGGAGGGCAAGGAGTCCGAGATCTTCAAGCGCGTGATCCCGTGGTCCCTGGCCATGCTCGTGATCATTTGCACGTTGGTTTTCTTGCAATCGGACCTGATCTCCTGGATGCTCCCCTGACCGACGATGCTTTGCGCAGCTAAGGTTGTGTTCTGTGGAGAAGAAGACCTACACCATCGTCCTGCAGAACATCGAGGATCGACTGCGCAACGGGGAACTCGTCGTGGGAGACAGACTTCCGGCGGAGCGCGCTCTTGCTGAGGAATTCGGGATATCCCGTGCCTCGGTCCGTGAAGCCATTCGAGTCCTTGATGCCATGGGACTCGTGCGTTCGGGAGTCGGTTCAGGCCCCAGCGCGGGGGCGGTCGTGGTCTCGGAACCGTCGGCAGCCCTCGGCTGGGGCCTTCGCATGCACTTGGCGTCGAATTTCCTGCCCGTGGCAGATGTGGTTGCGACCCGTGAACAGCTTGAGTCGCAAGCTGCCGCCGACGCGGCGGCCCGATGGTCGACGACCCAGGACAAAATAGCCCTGACCAGGGCGAAGAGGTATCTGGACGAGATGGACGATCCGATGCTCCCCGATATGCGCTTCCATGAGCTGGATGCGCACTTCCACCTGGTGGTCTCGGGGCTCGGTGGCAACGTCGTCGTCACCACGATCCTGGACTCGTTGCGCCAGGCGACGGTCGGCTATGTCCAGGAGGGCGTGCCCCGCCTCGGGGACTGGCCCTCGGTCCGTCGGACCCTGCAGGAGCAGCACCGCGGAATCCTCGAGTCGGTCCAGCATCGCAGGCCCGACGAGGCGTCGCAGAGGGTTCGGGAGCACATCCGGTGGTTCTACGGAGTGGCCTATGCGGAAAATTCCGTTCCGGTGAGTTTCTCGTAGGCCTCGACGTACCGGGCACGGGTCCTCTCGACGATTTCCGAAGGAAGCTCGGGCGGGGGCGTCGTCCTGTCCCACCCCGCGGCGTCGGACAGCAGCCAGTCGCGCACGAACTGTTTGTCGAAACTCGCCTGTGCGCGCCCCGGGGCCCATTGCGCCCCGTCCCAGAATCTCGACGAATCGGGGGTCAGGACCTCATCGCCCAGCGTGACCTCCCCGCGGTAGGAGTCGAGACCGAATTCGACCTTGGTATCGGCGACGATGATTCCTTGTTCCCGGGCGATTCTTTCCGCAGTCCCGTAGATGTAGAGGGTCAGCTCCCGGATGCGCTCCCCCATCGCGCGGCCGACGGCGTCGGTCATCTCCTCGTACGTAATGGCTTCGTCGTGCTCACCGACCTCGGCCTTGCCCGTCGGCGTGAAGATCGGGGAATCGAGCCTGGAGCCGTCGACCAGGCCTTCCGGCAATTCGATGCCGCACACCGTGCCGGACCGCTGGTACTCCTTGAGGCCGGTACCGGTCAGGTACCCCCGGGCGATGCACTCGACGGGGAACATCGACAAGGATTTGCAGATCATGGCGCGTCCGGAGACTTCCTCCGGGACGTCGGTCGAGAGCACATGATTGGGAACCTGGTCGAGCTGCTCGAACCACCACAGGCTGAGCTGGGTCAGGATCTTGCCCTTGTCCGGAATGGGTGTGGGCAGGACGTGGTCGAATGCGCTGATCCGATCGGTGGCCACGACCATGACGGATCCCGCGCGGGCCTCGGCATTGTCGGCGAAGGAGCAACCGATGACGTCGTTGCCCTCCGCCGGGACGTAGAGGTCCCTGACTTTTCCCGAATAGATGTGCTTCCAGCCCGGAATGTCGGTGGGCTCTGGGGACATGCGCTGCGCTCCTGTGTGTGAGTGATGTGCGGGCCCCACGCCGCACGCGCGAGGCCGACGATGTGTGGTCTAGGGACAGGGAACCTTGACCTGGCCTGCTGCGGCTTTCTCCGCGATATCTCGGCGATACTGTGCGCCGTCCCAGGAAATCTTGTCGACGCCTCGGTAGACCTTTGTCCTCGCGTCATCCAGATCCTCGCCGAGGGCGACGACGGCGAGTACTCGACCTCCGGAGGTCACCACCGAGTCCGTGCCGGACAGCGTCCGCTTGTTGCTGGTCCCGGCATGCAGGACGGAGACGTCCTCAAGGGCCTCGGCGTCGGCAATACCGGTGATGACGTCGCCCTTGCGCGGGGCCTCCGGGTAGTTCTCGGCCGCCATGACGACCCCCACGGCGGTCCGGAGATCCCATCGCAGAGATTCTCGGCCGTCGAGCCCGCCCTGGGCGGCCTCCAGGAGAAGTTGGCCGAGCGGCGTCTTCAATCGGGCCAGCACCGCCTGGGTTTCCGGATCGCCGAAGCGAGCGTTGAATTCGATGACTCGGATGCCGCGGCTCGTCAGTGCGAGTCCGCAGTAGAGGACGCCCACGAAGGGGGTTCCGCGATCGGCCATCACGTCGATCGTCGGCTGGGCCACCCGTCGGACGACTTCATCGGTGAAGTTCTCGGGCAACCACGGCAACGGGGTGTACGCCCCCATGCCGCCCGTGTTCGGCCCCTCGTCATTGTCGTAAATCCTCTTGAAGTCCTGGGCCGGGGTGAGGGGCACGGTGCGACGCCCGTCGCTGATCACGAAGAGCGAGACCTCCGGACCGTCCAGGAATTCCTCGATAACCACGGACGAGCCCGCATCGAAACACGCCTCGGCGTGGGCCAGAGCGGCGTCGCGGTCCTCGGTGACGACGACACCTTTGCCGGCGGCCAGGCCGTCGTCCTTGACGACGTACGGTGCCCCGAAGGAATCGAGGCATTCCTCGACGGTCGAGAGGTCATGAGCGACCCGGGCCATCGCTGTCGGGACGTTGGCGGCGGCCATGATCTCCTTGGCAAATGCTTTGGAGCCCTCCAGCTGGGCGGCATCGGCGTTGGGGCCGAACACCGGGAACCCGGCCTCTCGCAGAGCGTCCGCCACGCCGGATACCAGGGGAGCTTCGGGACCGATCACAATCAAGTCCGCATCCAGGCGTTCGGCGAGAGCAGCGGCCTCCTCCGGACTGTTCGCGTCCACGGCATGAGTCCGAACGATCTCGGCAATCCCGGCGTTCCCGGGTGCCGCGTGGACCTCCGTGACGGCCGGATCGCGCAGGAGCGCGCTGATGATCGCGTGTTCGCGCCCGCCCGGGCCAAGCACCAAAATCTTCATGGAGCAACCATAGCTAATCGGCAACGATGAGTACGCATCGTTTCCGACTTCCCGGCCGATGTTGCGCGTTCAACCGTATCCGGCCGGTTTACAGGAGTCCCTCGTTGGCCAGGAGCGGACGTACGCCTTCGCCGAACCAATACGCCTCTTCAAGGCACGGATACCCGGAGAGCACGAATTCTTCGAACCCGACCGCAATGTATTCCTTGATGAGGTCGGCAACTTCCCGGTGGGACCCGACGAGTGCCGTACCGGCTCCCCCGCGCACGAGTCCCACGCCGGCCCAGAGCCCAGGGTGGATTTCGAGATCCGAGACCGACCCGCGGTTCAGATCCAGCATCCGCCGCTGGCCTTCCGACTCGGACCGGCGCAACGCTTCCTGCTGCTTCCTGATCAGCTCCGGGTCGAGCCCATCCAACATCTTCTCGGCGACCGCCCAAGCCTCCTCCGACGTGTCCCGCGAGATGGTGTGCAACCGGATTCCGAACCTGACGTTGCGCCCCTGCTCATTGGCCAGTCCCCGAATCCAGTCGATCTTTTCCTTCGCTTGCTGCGGGGGCTCGCCCCAGGTGAGGTAGACGTCCGAGTGAGCGGCGGCAATTCGGCCCGCGGCCGGGGAGGATCCGCCGAAATAGATCTCGGGACGCGGCTCGGGGGCATGGGCCAGTCGCGCCTGACCCACTCGGATGTGATCGCCCTCGTAGTCGAACGGTTCGCCGTGGTCCCACAGGCGGCCGACGACGTCGAGGAATTCACCCGTCTTGGCGTACCTCGTGTCTTTGTCGTTGAAGTCGCCGAATGCTCGCTGTTCCGCGGATTCCCCTCCGGTCACGATATTGACGTTCAGGCGCCCACCGGTAATGTCCTGGTAGGTCGCGGCCATCTGTGCCCCGAGAGTCGGCGAAATGGCCGCAGGGCGGAACGCGACGAGGAATTTGAGGGTCTCGGTGTGCTGGGCGATTGCGGCCGTGGTCAGCCACGAGTCCTGGCACCACAGACCGGTGGGCGTCAGCACGGATTCGAATCCGTTGTATTCGGCGGCCTGCGCAACTTGAGTCAGGTAACGAAGGTCGGGCCGCCTGATCGCCGCGGTTCCCACGACATTGGCGCCGTGACCTCCTCCGACGATGCCCCGGGAGTCGGAGCTCGTCGGCAGGAACCAGTGAAGTTTGATCGCGTTCATATCAATCCCCCGAGTCGTTGTCTGGACGTTCTCGTCACGGTACTGCCCCGCTCACGGCGGGGCATCGGGGCCGACATTCGGGGCAAAAATACGTCATACATGACCTGCGGCGAGCCTTTCGAACTCCCGGCTCCTTGAGTGCAGATCGTCTGGTAATTACAAAATCATGGGCATTCTGGCGGACAGAAGCCGCCCGTCACGGCGTCCAGGGCTTCGGCGGGCGTGAGACCTGTTTCGGTCAAAAGGCCCAATTCACCGCGAAGCGATGCGCCGCACTCCGACGGCCCGCACCGGGACCTTCCTGCCGTCCTGTTCACCCCCGAGGGGGCGCCACCGATCCCCTCTCCACCAGCGGCATCGGAAGCTCGAGGAGGTCGTTGCCCGGGTTCAGGGCCTCCCTGACCCCGGCCATGCCCATGTCGCGGTAGGGCAGTCGCATGGTTGTCAGCCCGGGGCGCAGGTAGTCCGCCAAAGCCTCGTCGTCGAAAGACATGACCGATACGTCGTCTGCGATCGTGAGTCCCAGGTCTGCCGCCGCCTGGTAGACGCCGAAAGCCACGCGGTCGTTCGCCGCAAGAATCGCGGTAGGGCGTGACGGCGACTCGAGCACGGACATGGCAGCCTCCCGTGCTGGACCTGGTTCCCACTCGGGCAGGTCACACGTCGTGGTGAAGTGCAGTCCCGCATCGGCCATGGCACGATCGATACCTTGATAGCGCCGTCCGACTGTGGCCGATACTACGGGGTCCAGCATGCGTTCCGACCGCCCGACGAACGCGATGCGACGGTGTCCTGCCCGAATCACATATTCGGCGGCGGCTCGTCCCGCTTCGAATTCGTCCGGAAGAACGCTCGGGAGTCCGCCCGACAGACCGTTGACGATCACCGTCGAGACCCCGGAAGGCATGGGCGGCAATTCGATCTTGCGGGCGACCATGAGACCGACGACGATGGCATCGACCTTGCGGTCCGAGAGGTCGACGATGGCCCTCTCCCAACGGTTCGGATGGTCATCCACCTCGGCCATCATGACGCTCTGCCCCTTCGATTCTGCCGCGTCCAAGACTCCACGGATCATCGCTGAGGCATAGCGGGTCACCGTGACGCCGTCGGAGACGAAGCCGAGAGTCCTGGTCCGTCCCGTGCGCAGGCTCAGGGCGGTCGGATCCGGGGAATAACCGAGCGTCTCCGCGGCGACCCTGACCCGACGTGCGGCGTCGTCGGAGATCCTCGTTCCGGTCCTGCCATTGAGCACGAGACTCACGGTGGTCGCGGACACCCCCGCGCTGCGGGCGACGTCGGCCTGAGTAGGGCGCTTGCTCATGGATCTCCTCGTTAGCCACCGGCTCTCGCCCGTCCGGGCCCGGCCGTAGCCCATCCTACGTGAGACGTGGACCACGCGAGAGATCGGTGATACCGTTTTGCTAAATCGATTTAGCATGACAATCGACATGCCCGACGACGAATCACAAGGAAGTGGCAGCGTGGCCGACTCCTCCAGAATCAAGCAGCAGCTCAAGGATCCCGCCTACCAGCAGAGCTCCCTGACTCTCCTCCTCTTCTTCGCCTCGTGGGGCGTCTGGTGGTCGTTCTTTCAGATTTGGCTGACGGACGAGAGCTCGGGGCTGGGCCTCAGCGGTGGCGCGGTCGGAACCGTTTACTCGATCAACTCGGTCGGAACCCTGGTCATCATGCTCGCTTACGGCGCCGTCCAGGACCGACTGGGCATCCGACGTCACCTGGTGATCGGGGCCTCGATCATCATGTCGTTGATCGGCCCTTTCATGATCTGGGTGTACCGGCCGCTGCTGGAGAATGCGTTCATGGTCGGGACCATCGTGGGTGCGGTCGTGCTCTCTGCAGGCTTCGTCGCGGCGGCGGGACTGATGGAGGCGTTCTCCGAACGCCTGTCGCGCACCTACAACTACGAGTACGGCCAGGCTCGCATGTGGGGCTCTTTCGGATACGCGGTTGTGGCCCTGATTGCCGGGTTCCTCTTCACGGTCAAACCGAATCTGAACTTCTGGCTCGGATCCGTGTTCGGCATTCTGTGCTTCCTCGTCCTGACTCTGTGGAAAGCACCGGCCACCCCGCCCCGGGAAGAGATGACCACCACCATGGATCCCACCAGGGCGGATACCACGCCGGGGCTCCGCGAGATGCTCGGCGTACTGCGCCTTCCCTCGCTGTGGGCGATGGTCGTGTTCGTTCTGCTCTCCTGGACCTTCTACACGGTCTTCGACCAGCAGATGTTCCCCGACTTCTACACCAAACTCTTCGACACTCCGAGCCACGGTCAACAGGTCTACGGAGTGCTCAATTCCGTGCAGGTTTTCCTGGAAGCCATCATGTTGGGCCTGGTACCCATTCTGATGCGGAAAATCGGGGTCAAGAACACTCTGATGCTGGGGATGATGGTCATGTTCCTGCGGATCCTTGGGTGCGCCGTCTTCCACGACCCGGTGATGATCTCTTTCGTCAAGATGTTCCACGCGCCCGAAGTCGCCCTCTGCATCCTCCCCGTCTTTCGATACTTCACGGTTCATTTCAACCCTGCTCTGTCCGCAACGATGTACATGGTCGGTTTCCAGCTGGCATCCCAGATCGGGAACATCCTTCTCTCCCCCGTACTGGGAAACCTGCGCGACGCGATCGGTTACCAACCGACGTTCTACGTCATCGCCGGCATCGTTTTGATCGCCGCCGCGTATGGGTTCTTGGTCCTCAAGAGGGACGACCAGGACGTACAGGGCGACCCCTTCCTCCGAGATGCCCCACGAGAATCCCAGAAAGCGTAATCTCCCATGCCCGACTCGACTCTGAAGAACCGTATCGACGCCGCACAGTCCGCGAACCTCGCCCTGAGGGAGCAACGCAACGACCGGTGGTATCCGCAATTCCACATCGCGGCCCCCGCAGGATGGATCAACGATCCCAACGGGCTGTGCTTCTACCAAGGTCGGTACCACGCCTACTTCCAGCATCACCCCCATTCGTCGCAGTGGGGACCCATGCATTGGGGACACGTTTCCAGCGAGGATCTCGTCACCTGGACCAGAGAACCGATCGCCCTGGCGCCTTCTCTCGAGGAGGACCGTGACGGTGTGTTCTCCGGTTCCGCCGTGGAGGGCGACGACGGCCGCCTCTATGCCTTTTACACGGGCCATCGTTGGCGCAACGGGATCAACGAGGATGAAGGAAACATCCAAGTCCAGTGCATGGCGGTTTCCTCGGACGGGGTGACCTTCGAAAAGCACGGCGTCGTGGTCGAAGGCCCCGCGGATCTGCTTCATTTCCGCGATCCCAAGGTCTGGCGCACGGAGGGAACCTGGTGGATGGTCTTCGGCGCGTGCTCGGCCCGGAACCGGGGAGAGGTCTGGTTGTACCGCTCCGAGAATCTGACCGACTGGGTGTTCGACCGCATCCTCTACCGGGACCCGGACGAGGACTCGTTCATGCTGGAGTGCCCGGATTTCTTCCCCCTGGGCGATCACTGGGTGCTTCTCATCTGCCCCATGGGCCGCACACCGCGCGGCTACACCGGGCGCAACGGTCACCATGCGGGGTACGTGGTCGGCGAATGGACGCCCGGGGGCGATTTCTCCCCGTTGACCGAATACCGCCACCTCGATTGGGGCCACAATTTCTATGCGCCGCAGACCTTTGAAGCTCCCGACGGCCGACGGATCCTGTTCGCGTGGATGGGCGCGTTCGACCGCAAACTGCCGACTCAGGCCGACGAATGGGCGGGCCAGCTGACCGTTCCACGGGTCCTTTCCTTGGACGACCGCCTACGTCTGCGCAACCGCCCGGCGGCCGAGATCGCGCTCCTGCGCAAAGATTCCCGCGCCTTCGGGACCTTCACTGCCTCGGAGGGTGTGCGCGATGTTGTGGCCGGTATCGACACGGCCGAGATCGACCTGGTGCTGGACCTGCACGCCACGACGGCCGAACGGGCGGGGCTGTCCATTGGTCGTACGAGCGACGGGGCGGAAGCAGCATTCGTGGCCTACGACGACCAAATGGGACGCGTTGTGCTGGACCGACGTGCGTCAGTGACTGCCGATCGCGGAATACGTTCCGCTCCTGCCAGAGCGACGGAGGACGGCACCCTCGCGCTGCGTGTCCTGGTTGATCGCGGATCGGTCGAGGTGTTCCTGAACGAGGGCGAGGAATCGATCTCTTCCTTCGCTTTCCCCGGCGCTGGCGAGCGCCGCGTGGCCCTCACGGTGGAGTCAGGGGAGGCCGCCGTGAAGGAACTGACGATTCGGCCGATGAGTGGGCACTGGGGTTAGGTCGGGACTCGGCTCGTGGCCTCAGCCCGAACGTTGTTGATCGCCGCGACCATGCCGGACATCACAGGTTCATGGCACTTACGCCGGAGTGGCGCACTGTGACACTATCGGGGCTCCACTTCTCACAGAAACTAGGTACGTGTATGTCCTCAGACGCCTCGCACACGAACTCCCGGACCCCGTCCGTTCAGCAGGACGACGCCGCGGCGCGGTCAGAGTCGGACTCGGATCGCTCTCCCGAAGTACTGACGACACGGCACATCGTGAGTGTCCTGGCCGTCCTGGTCGTTTCGGCGCTCATCATGATCCTCAACGAAACGGTTCTGTCCGTGGCGATCCCGGACATCATGAACGACTTCGGCATCGGCGCGGCCACGGCCCAATGGCGGCTCTTCGCAGTTGAGGGGGTAGGTGGCTGAGCGCGTCGGTCGCCGGATGAGGGTCGAGGCCTTCCGATGATGGAAGTTCTCACACTGACCATCTGCCGGAAGACCTCGACGTGCACCACGCTACCTTCGCGACCCCTGATCTGACCGTGTTCTGCCATCTCGACGAGCTCGGCCTCGTGGCCACCGGTCAGCTTTTTGAGCCGGATCGCGCGGTGATCGAGTGCCGCGTCGTCGAGCCGGATCCGTGGTGCCGGGGATGCGGTAGCCAGGCGCTCTCGCGCGGGAGGACACGCGGCGTCTCGCCCACGAGCCGTTCGGTCATCGCCCGACGACGCTGCTGGTCCGGGTCCGCCGCTACAAGTGCTCGGGATGCGGACGGTCCTGGCGTGAGGACCTCACGGCAGCGGCGCCCGAGCGAGCCAAGCTGTCCCGTAGCGGGATGCGGTGGGCGTTGGAAGCGCTCGTGATCGACCACCTCACCGTCGCCCGCGTCGCCGCCGGACTCGGTGTCGGTTGGCACACGGCGAACAACGCGGTCCTCGCTGAAGGGCGTCGAGTGCTGATCGACGATCCCGCCCGGTTCGACGGCGTCGCCGTGATCGGCGTCGACGAGCACGTCTGGCGCCACACGAGAGTCGGCGACAAGTACGTCACCGTCATCATCGACCTCACCCCGAACCGCGACAAGACCGGCCCCGCCCGTCTGCTGGACATGATCGAGGGTCGCTCGAAAGCCGTGTTCAAGACCTGGCTCGCCGCACGCCCGCAGGACTGGCGCGATGGTGTCGAGGTCGTCGCGATGGACGGGTTCACCGGCTTCAAGACCGCCGTCAGCGAGGAGCTCCCGGACGCGCAGGCGGTGATGGACCCGTTCCACGTCGTCCGCCTCGCCGGCGACGCCCTCGACACCTGCCGTCGTCGCGTCCAGCAGTGCCTGCACGGCCGGCGGGGCCGCAAAAACGATCCGCTCTACAAGGCCCGCCGCATCCTCCACACCGGCGCGCAGCTGCTCACTGACCGGCAGCAGACCCGTCTCGAGGCACTGTTCGCGGTCTCCGAGCACGTCGAGGTCGAGGCGACCTGGGGCATCTACCAGCGCGTGATCGCTGCCTACCGCGAACCCGATCGGAAGACGGCGAAGAAGCTGATGACAGCCGTCATCGATTCCGTCTCCAGCGGCGTCCCCGCCGCGCTCGTGGAGGTCCGCAAGCTCGGCCGCACGCTCAAGCAGCGCGCCGCCGACATCCTCGCGTTCTTCGACCGGCCCGGCACGTCCAACGGGCCAACAGAGGCGATCAACGGGCGCCTGGAACACCTCCGCGGCTCCGCCCTCGGATTCCGGAACCTCACGAACTACATAGCCCGATCGCTGCTCGACACCGGCGGCTTCAGGAACCACCTACACCCTCAAATGCGATGAGCCCCTTTGGGATCCCCATCAAGGGTTTGTGGAGGGTGGAATAAATCAGGAGGGCTGGATAGCGTGACGGTCCTCATCCTCACCGCTTGTCCTGCTGGACTGCGCGGATTTATCACCCGTTGGTTGCTTGAAATTTCAGCCGGGGTATTTGTGGGCTGTGTTAGTGCGCGGGTTCGTGACGAGATCTGGAAGGCGACGGTGGACCTGGCCAAGAACGGACGTTCCATCATGGTCATTGACGCCGATAACGAGCAAGGGCTGGATTTTCGAGTACATCGACACGATTGGACTCCCAAAGATTTTGATGGCCTGACCCTGATGCAACGTCCGTTACCGGGGCCGGTCAGCGGGACCATCTCTCGAACTAAAAACTTCGATTCCGAGGCGTCGGGCGGCCCCAACGACTCTCCTCAATTTAAGGGCCAGGAATCGGGGGAGTCAGGACGTACGCCAGATAGGGGATGGAGCAAGGCATCGCGCAGGCGGTTCCTTAAACGCACCAAAGATTAGACTTGTCCTGCGATCCTGACCTCGTCGAAAGTGAATGAATTTTGTTGCTTGAGACTACAGTTGGCTACGGAAAGCAGTATCTTCCCCGCGCCTGCGGGGGTGTTCCCTCGTTCGCGCCGTCGGTGACGCCCTCAAAACCATCTTCCCCGCGCCTGCGGGGGTGTTCCCCGTGGCGTGAAAATTACCTTGCCCCGCATCGGATCTTCCCCGCGCCTGCGGGGGTGTTCCCTGGGCTCTCTACCCGGGCTACCTGGGCCCTGAATCTGGCTCATCGCATTTGAGGGTGTAGGTGGTTCCTGAAGCCGCCGGTGTCGAGCAGCGATCGGGCTATGTAGTTCGTGAGGTTCCGGAATCCGAGGGCGGAGCCGCGGAGGTGTTCCAGGCGCCCGTTGATCGCCTCTGTTGGCCCGTTGGACGTGCCGGGCCGGTCGAAGAACGCGAGGATGTCGGCGGCGCGCTGCTTGAGCGTGCGGCCGAGCTTGCGGACCTCCACGAGCGCGGCGGGGACGCCGCTGGAGACGGAATCGATGACGGCTGTCATCAGCTTCTTCGCCGTCTTCCGATCGGGTTCGCGGTAGGCAGCGATCACGCGCTGGTAGATGCCCCAGGTCGCCTCGACCTCGACGTGCTCGGAGACCGCGAACAGTGCCTCGAGACGGGTCTGCTGCCGGTCAGTGAGCAGCTGCGCGCCGGTGTGGAGGATGCGGCGGGCCTTGTAGAGCGGATCGTTTTTGCGGCCCCGCCGGCCGTGCAGGCACTGCTGGACGCGACGACGGCAGGTGTCGAGGGCGTCGCCGGCGAGGCGGACGACGTGGAACGGGTCCATCACCGCCTGCGCGTCCGGGAGCTCCTCGCTGACGGCGGTCTTGAAGCCGGTGAACCCGTCCATCGCGACGACCTCGACACCATCGCGCCAGTCCTGCGGGCGTGCGGCGAGCCAGGTCTTGAACACGGCTTTCGAGCGACCCTCGATCATGTCCAGCAGACGGGCGGGGCCGGTCTTGTCGCGGTTCGGGGTGAGGTCGATGATGACGGTGACGTACTTGTCGCCGACTCTCGTGTGGCGCCAGACGTGCTCGTCGACGCCGATCACGGCGACGCCGTCGAACCGGGCGGGATCGTCGATCAGCACTCGACGCCCTTCAGCGAGGACCGCGTTGTTCGCCGTGTGCCAACCGACACCGAGTCCGGCGGCGACGCGGGCGACGGTGAGGTGGTCGATCACGAGCGCTTCCAACGCCCACCGCATCCCGCTACGGGACAGCTTGGCTCGCTCGGGCGCCGCTGCCGTGAGGTCCTCACGCCAGGACCGTCCGCATCCCGAGCACTTGTAGCGGCGGACCCGGACCAGCAGCGTCGTCGGGCGATGACCGAACGGCTCGTGGGCGAGACGCCGCGTGTCCGTCCCGCGCGAGAGCGCCTGGCTACCGCATCCCCGGCACCACGGATCCGGCTCGGCGACGCGGCACTCGATCACCGCGCGATCCGGCTCAAAAAGCTGACCGGTGGCCACGAGGCCGAGCTCGTCGAGATGGCAGAACACGGTCAGATCAGGGGTCGCGAAGGTAGCGTGGTGCACGTCGAGGTCTTCCGGCAGATGGTCAGTGTGAGAACTTCCATCATCGGAAGGCCTCGACCCTCATCCGGCGACCGACGCGCTCAGCCACCTACCCCCTCAACTGCGAAGAGCCCCCAAAGGGCAACTCTCGATGAGAGGTCCTCCTCCGTCCTGTTGCGGGGAAGGATGAGCTGATGAATGTCCCGAACGCAACGCTCCATAAATGCCTGAGAAGTGATCTGTTCGCGGACTGCATGACGAACACGAGAAGCTACGTCGTCAGGGTTCTCGGCTGTAATACGGAAAGCCAGCGGAATGGTCGTCTCCGCTTTGTACAGGTCTGCGACATCATGAACGAAAGAGTTCTCATGTCCCGTGTGGACGAACCCGAGCCCGGGTGAGAGGCCCAAGGCCACAATCACGGCGTGGACAATTCCGTAAAGGCATTGGTGGGCAGCAGTGAGTGCCTGGTTGATCTCATCCGAAGCCTCAAAATCTCCCGTCTTATAGACCCGCCGCTTCCAACAGACACCGTATTGTTCGGATGCTTCGCGGTAGATTCGGCGTACTCGCGATCCCTCTCTCCCTCGAAGCTGTTGCATTGTCAAGTGTTTGACTTCTTCGTCTGGGAACCGCATCGAATACATCTTCTTGCCCACAGCCAGGCGGGATCTGGTCGATGAAACCAGGCGGGCCTGCTCTTGGAGTAGCCGTGTATTGCCGGATAGGGGTCGTGCGTGCGCATAACAACGCACGCCCCCTCCTCCGACCCAGACCACGGAGGTCCCCGATTCGCTCAGCAATGACATCCCGGCATGGGTGATCCTCGTGCCTGGCCCCAGCAACAGGACTTGGATCATCGCTGAAGGAACGTTGAACACACCGGACTCATCCTGAAATGTGATCGCGTTCTGATCGCGATGCACCGTCGCCCTCTGGACGTAGAGAAAGGAAATGCGGTCGGACGCTCTTCCCAAGGATGAACGTGGAGACGGTCGACCGGCAACTTGTCGTTCAGACATGAGTTACCGGAGAAATCGTCAGCATTCCAAGACCGTAAGCTTTCCCTTTGCCGATTCCTTGGCTTAGCCCCGCCAGGAGCCGCTCCGGATCTGTTACTGTCAGGATCCCATCGAACTGCACCACATTGAGCGTCACCGTCCGCTCGCGCCTACCATCAGCTGTCCACTTGCCGATCCGCTCTTGGGGTAGGGTTCGTGTTGCGACTTCACGACGATCGACGCTGAAACCGAATCTCTCGCCCTGTCGAACGAGCCACTCCTGTTGCTCTTCCTCCTTGATCAGCCCCATTGGTTTGCCTCGCGTCAGATGTGGTTTTGAAGCGTTAGTGGATCCCGCTCGCACCACGTGTTTGATCACGTTGGCTCGGAGGCTGAAACGGAGACGCTGCCCTGGTCGCACCTTCGCAAGCGCGGCCCCCAAATCCAGACTCGCGGGCTGGCTGCCTAGACGTCCAATGCGACCGTTCAGCTCAGCAAGGTCCACCGGTGCTGGGGTGACGATATGGAGAACAATCTGTTCGCCAAGCCGGTCTAGCCTCCAGAGGAGTCGGCCCTGGGCGTACTTCATTCCATCCGTCAGCCGAGCAAGCTCGCCGTGCACTCTCCTGGGATTTGAAAGAATACGCACCGCCTCCCGGGACTTCGGATCGATCACGATTCTTGAAAGAGTTGTCATCAGGTCTCCTCTGTGCCGACGGATTTACCAGCCGGCCCGCCTTGATAGCAGGACCCGCACTCACCGAAACTCGAGGAAATTGACATCGGATCGTGAAGGCCCAAGTCCGGTGGTGTTGGCATCGTTGGCTCGGAACGCTGACGAGCATGCGCGAAGGCGACCTTCTGAGATCTGTTCTCCTCAAATCGTCGTTCATGGTGAATGCGACGCTCGAGCGAGAAATCCACTGGGATGTCTCGGGCGACTTCGTATCGAGTCGACTCGGGCCGCGCATCGGTGTAAATGTCCAGTACGACCCGGTCTTCGTCCGAGCGATGCCGTGCGAAGACTTCGCTCTCCTGGGCCGGGAGGTCCTTAAGGATTTCGACCGGCCGCCCTTCTACCAAGCTATGTACCACGGGACCCATAGGTGGACACGAGCGTCGGCCCAGATAAAGCGGCCAACGCGGGTGTAAAAGTGCCCGCCGTATGACCTCAAGCTCCTCTCGGTCTCCCCCGAGCCCGGCGGTGAAATGGGCGTCACAAAGGTATTGCCTCCGAGACAGCATCGGCGTGACCGATCCGGCGCGGGTTGCGTTGTGGTTGTCCTCCATAAGGACACCTTGACGTTCAATCCGAACCGCGAATTCGAGACTAGCCAAATCTTCGAGGGACTCGCCTCGACGCCGGCCGAGGGCGCAAGCCACCATCCCGAGTACGCCGGACTTCGAAGGCACCCTGCCGGTGCGACGTACGGGAAAGACGCTGTCTACACCCCACGCCTGAAGTGGCCCCTTCAGGTTGATGAGAAGAGTGGATGACATAGTATTCACCTCCCGGCTGCCACGTCGGCTGCAACCTCACGAACTCGTTCCACAAGGGCATCCAGATCGACCGTTTCCCCCAGTCTGGCAATACTGTCCCCTGCCACCGGCAGTGCCAGGACAAGTCGAGTCGCCGACTCGCCGTAGGCCGCGTCCAGATCTGTCGCATACTTGGCCATCGCCGTGGCCGCCTCGTACACGTACCCGTTCTGCCCGGCAAGCACAGGTTTCTCGAATGCTCCGACCCAGTTGGAAGGCTGACTCGTGGAGAACGAGACCACGACGACGCTGGGCAGTGTGCGGTTGGCAAAGGTGTTCTGTTTGCCCGTAGGCATGGCTCGTATAAAGCTGCGGACGAATTCGGCCGAGGCCAGTGAGGTCGCATCGGCGTCGCCCAGATTTTCCATGAGTGCCGGTACGTTGAGCGTGGCGTAGCGGTAAACAGTGGATGCAGTAAATTCCACAGTCCCGATCATGTCCGCGCCTTGCTCGTCTTCACCACGCAGATCATCCACGGCCGTGAAGTAGTCGAATTCAGGAGTGTTCTCGTGAACACTGATCGAGTGAGCGACCTGAACCGCGGCGTCGACATTCAGGTCGGCGGCGTCCGCAACCATGCGACCGAAAAGTGATACGTCGATCGCTTGGTCCTGTTTCAAGGCTGCCTTAGCAGCCGTCTTGGCGGACTTTTCGGTGAACGTTCCTTGGTTTTCGACGGCGAGCCGAGCGAGCTTCTTCACCTGGTACTGTCCGACGAAGACAAGGTACTTGGTCTCTTCCGGCTTTGGTTCATCGCTCTTCTTTGTTTTGGGTCGCTCGGGTTTCAGACCAGCGGCCTTGAGCGCCTCAAGCGCCCATTGCATAGCTGTTTCGGGGCTTGCATCCGTCAGCTCGAGGACCGCCTGCTGCACCTGGACAGGAAGATCCTTGGTACGCAGCCCGAGTCGGTTCCCGCTGATGGATTTCGCCATGTCCGTGCGGACCGCTCGTTTGAATGCCTGGCTTGAGATACGTTGACGAACCGCCCCGCCGAAGATAGCCGACTTGGGGCTACCAGTCTCATCCCGATTGATGTTGTTTGGGGGCAACGTCTGCAGAACGTGCACGTCGATGTAGAGGTTGTTCATGATTGCTCCTGATCGGTGGTAGTGGAATTACCTGCGAGGACCGGGGCCAAAGTAGTACGTGAATACTGCCTGGCCCATTCCAGCTGGGCCCGGGAACGGGTCCGGGGATTGAGGAAACGGGTAATTTCCGCGGCGAACCGCGGGTAGTCGAATCCGATCCGTTCTGCACGCAACATACGAATGAGGGCGCCCAGGTGATGTTGAAATTCGGCTCCCGAACTTGCCGTGACAAGGGCGTCTAAACGTCGCCGCACCCCACCGCCGTTCTCACCGCGTGCCGCCTCGAGGAGCCGGATCGCCTCTCCGAAGGTTCGCTCAGAACGTTGCATGGGCTCGGAGATCGACTGCTGATGAAGGGCAAAACTGGTCAGCGCGAGGTGCGCAGCCCACTCTTCGGCGGTCGGCGAGGAGTTGGCCCGGGAGACCGGAACGTCCAACCCCTCCAGCGTGACTTCCCAGATGGACGGATCTGTGCCCGGCATCTTGCCCACGCCCCGTCTCAATGCAGCTAGACGAGCCGGCACATCGGTGCGGCCCGCCTCTGTGGCCGCTACGAGTCCCCTGATACGAGATCGAACAAACTCTCTCGGCTTCATACCGGTATGCCGTTCGTTCATGAGTGGGCTCCTTCTCGCGGAGTGTCCGCAGGTATAGGTTTGAGTCTTTTGCGCAACGTGGAGACGAGAGCATTGAAAGCAGACAATGCGCTCGTGCCTCGCGCAGTTTCGGCGCCTGAACGCCCCACGAGTGCACGCGGCCCGAGGCGAAGCATCTCAGCCTTGGCCGTTGTCATCAGCAGGTCGAACAGAGTCGAGCACCAGTTTTCGATGTGTTCGTCCACCCGATCGACGTCCAGATCGTTCAGCCATCTTCGAAATGCAGGATCAATATCGAAGTACAGCCTGCTGAGCACGGTCGCTGACGTATTCTCTCCGGAAGCTCCTGCCGCTTCGCGCGCGTCCTTGACTCTGTAAGCCACCTGGTGAGCCATCTCGTCCGTCAGCCGAGCGATATCGACCACCCGTGCACGAGCCCTGATACTCGGGGGAAGGAGGAGCCGCGAAGCGAAGGAAACGCGATCGGAGTACATATCCGTTACCACAGAGTCCTGTGTTCCATAAACCAAACCCACGGTTTCGACCAGAACCTTCGTGTCCGACGAAAGCACCCCATTCGCGATTAGTTCTCGCAATTGGCTGATAAGCAGCGGCATAACAACTTTTTCCTGCCCCTTAAGGGGAACGGTCCCAGGATGAGCAAGAACAGAATCGATGCGCTGCCAAGCGGCCCGATTTGGGTCGTGAGACCGTGGCATGAATACTGCGTTCGAGGTCCCTAGCGCTTTAGCTTGTGCAGGACTGTTCCTCCAGAACGACGCGGGCTCCGTCCTTTCCTGACCATAGGCGAGAAGTCGGTCCCCCTGAGTGATCAGCACTCCGTCAACCTCCCCGGTGCCAGTGAAATGGAGGCGGATGCGGCGAGAAGGCCAGGTATAGAGATCCGCATCTCCCCTCGGCTGACTGTTCTCAGGCCTTGACACCGCGCCGGTCAAGACATCATCGCGCTCCCACAACGCCATATCCTGTACAGCGTCGTCGTACCCTTGAAACCGGGTATTGAACATGAGTGTTTCAAATAGATCCTTGCCAACCAGACGAAAGGCACCGAGCCTCCCCAGCCAGCCCGTGCCGATGCCGTAACCCTTTCCTCCCTTCGCGCGGTCGTCGCCGAGGGCACCCGGCTTAATACCCGCCACATCGAACCCCATCGCATGTATAACCCACTGGGCAGCCTCCGCAGGGCTCATTGTGTCTGTCTGCTCTCCCGCTCGCGAAGTGAATTGCGAACTACCACGAGGCACTGTGGAGAGCAGAGCGGCAGGTTTAAGGTATTCGTTCTTGACCGTCGCCAATCCGGGAGCCTGCAAAAAGGGCCTTTCGGGGTGGAAAAGATCGAACCGGCCGGAGTATGCCTGCCCGTAGGACCTGATTTCGTCCATCGGGAATCGGCCTTCCTTCCAAATTCTGGCCCATACCTGGTGGCCGTTCTCGCCCTGTCTGGGCTCGACGGCCTGCCTCAGAACCGTGGACAGAATCCGCTGAATGGCAAGCGGCATGGTCGGCACCTCTCCCTCAAAGTAGGCCAGTTCGCCGGCCCGGTCGAAGAAGTCCTGAATGGATACCAAAAGTGAGTTTTGGCCTAATTTGACGGGGATCCAAGCTTGGGACCACAGGTCGAATGATGGTCGTGACTGGTCAGCCATCGCTGCCTCCTGAACAGTTGTGAAGCATCAAACCGAATTCCGACGAGTACTCGAGAGTTTTTCCGCCGAGCTTCGTTTTCAGGTCTGAGTCGAGACGTAGTACCAGCTCGCCAGCGAGCAAACGGTGCTGCTGGAACAGGTCAACCTTTTGAGCTTCGAGCTCGTCCAGGACCGCCAGAGTCCGCGCCTCCCGAGCCTCCGCGGAGTACGTTCCAGCCGTAATGAGACGTCGGGGTAACCGGATACGTTGCATGAGGAACTCTTGGGCTTGCATAGCAGTCAGCACTGCCAGATCAGTCAGCCGTACATCGTTCAGCGGGCTGTTCGGGCTGGCCGCGGATACAGCGCCATCATCGTCCCGCACCAGGATCACTTCGAAGGAGTCCTCTGCGTCACGGACTCGAGCGGCATCAAAGGCTTCCTGTTCTGTCCAGTTGTTGCGACGCATGAGGTCCTCACGCGAACCCACACCGGGCAGCGCACCCTCGAACTCGGCATAGGCCGGCGAACGCAGACAAGCGGATCTTGCGATGGCGCATCTCGCATTGACTTCCCGCCCTTCTTCATCGCGAAGCGAATCCAAGTCCAGATTCCATCCTCGTTCTTTGGCGGGTCGTTCGAGATAAACCTGACGCACCAGGTGACTGGCTTCGTGGGGCAGCCGGAGGGTTCCCTGTTGCGGACTCCCTACGTGGGTGATGGCAGCCAAGGTTTCATAGAGGATACTTTTCGGATGGATCGAGGCAGCGGCCTGGTCCAAAACTGGACTCCCCGCAAGGAATGAAACCCCTCGGATGAGTACCCGCGGACTATCGAGGCCCCTGGGGCGCACTCTTCCGGGGTGCCTGTGGAGCCTGCCACAACGCTGAATGAGAAGATCCATCGGAGCCAGGTCGGTGACTAACAGGTCTACGTCGATGTCGAGGGATTGCTCCAAGACTGACGTTCCGATCACGATCAGACGATGCGGACGAGTGACTTCCGGGGAATCTGCAGGACCAAGTTGTCTCAGAAGTGCACGTTCCCGCGAGGCACGGTCTGCTGCGGTGAACTGTGAATGCAGGAGGACGACTCCCCCGCCGACGCGCTTGCTGACTTCCCTATAGAGTTCCTGGGCGCGTCGAATCGTGTTGCATATGACCGCCACACATCCGCCGTCGCGAGTTCCTTCGTCCAGGCGAGCGGCCAATTCCGCGTCGCTGTCCTCGATGACACTCACTGTGAGTTCAGTTGGGGTCTGGTCCAGTGGGACGGGAATGGCCAGGTCCTGAGTAGGATCCTCCGGGGAGATATAGCACAGGCGGGGATAATCATCAGAAAACACATCAGTTCCCGCGGCCGACGAGGCCAGGGGATTTCCACGTTGCTGAAGCCGGTCCCGTTCACGCCACCCGAGTGACTCACGATAGGCATTGACGATGTCGTCACGAGCCGCGGGCGGCAAGGTAGCAGTCATGACGACCACCGGTACACGTAACGCCGAGAGCCAACGCAACGCGGCACTGAGAAACACCCGCATGTAAGGAGTCGTAGCGTGGACCTCGTCGATAATCACGACTTTCCCAGCCAGTCCCTCATGGCGAATACTGACGTGTTTGGAATCTAGACCCGCGAATAGCAGCTGATCGATAGTGCCAACGACTACGTGCGAATTCAGGCGCAGCTTTCGGCGCGCACAAGCTGCATCGGCATAGACCCGCTCCGATGGAGCGTCCAGGTCATCGATCGGGGCATGTGGGCGTGAGGGGAGCTCAGTGAAAAATTCGTTGAGTTCGGCACGGCCGTGGGCCAGCCCCATAGAGGCAACCTGGTCCCGCGGAAGAGCTCTTTCCAACCATCCCCGAATACGACCGAGGACACCGTCGGCGGTTGCCGTGGTGGGAAGTAGGAAGGCCAGCCCTTCGTAGCCGAACCGAGCAGCGAGAACCTCAGCGTAAGTGAGAGCCAGCTCAGTTTTACCCTGACCGGTGGGCGCCTCGACCAGAAGCAACCCGGCAGGATCCGATAGTCCACACGCGATGTTCCAAGCCTGACGCTGATACGGATTGGCTGAAAACGATCGGGACCGAGCAAATCTGCTGGAGATAAAGTGATCCGCCGTCATTGCAAGGCTTGGATCGGTGAATCTAGGGGCGGCCTGACGATTGGTCAGGGAGGCCGCACGATGTTCACGTGCCGGTCGACCATCCCCAGAGACCGGCCCTAGGGGATAATAGAAAGAGTTGCTGGCAGTCCAGTCGGCTTGAATGACCAGGCCAGTCAGAAGAGAAACGACAATATTGCCGAGAAACGGTACTTTCAGAGCGTTGAGCGCAGAAATAGCGCTCGTCCGCTCAGCAATAAGATCAAGAAGTGCCGATTGGGCGGCAAACCACGGGTCCTCCCCCTCCGCCTCCCCCACCAGCTCCAGAGGGAAAGACAAATCTGTCTTTCGTTGATAGACCCCGTGGTGGCCACCAGGAACAGCGGCAAGATCGAATTGAAGAGACGGAGGGATATCCAGGTCCGGACGGCTCCTTAACCATCGGACCAGGGCCAGAGCAGAGTGGAAGGCATGAGGCTGGTCCAGATCATCAGTGGGAGACGAGCCCTCCAGCGCAGCTTCGATAGGTGCCCAGAGCTCGGAATTCTTGACGGAGAAAGCTCGCGAGCACTTGCCGACGTCGTGCGCTCCGGCCAAGAAAACTACCACCCGTCGCACTTCGTCGACTGACAGATGCATAAGATCAGCAAGGCGACGGCGCACAGCAACGGGTCGGGAATCCCAAAGAACCTCGGCCGCATGCACCGAGTCAAGCGCGTGGTCAGTCAGTTTAAGATACTCGAGAGGCTCACCAGGCCCGGGATAGTTCGTCTTGGCACACATCAGCGGCAGCAGATTGTCGCGCCCCATCTAGCTCCCCTATCTGCCCCGTTGAGTGCAATACTTCACAACATAGACCAACCCCTATGACGAGTCAAGCCTCTCCACCCCTCTCTCTTACTCTTTCCCAGGCCAAAGTTCTGTATGATCCCTCCGGGTAGAACTTCACCTCAGCAACCGCTGAGAAAGGTTCATCATGGACGGGCTCTTCCCCAGTCCAAAAGGAACACCAAGGCATTCGCCTTGAGCGCCAGAGGCTCTGCACACTGCCGCTCCGCATCAACCTACATTACAGCCCTCCATCCCCCCCCTGTACCGGACAAAGGCGGAAGCATTCGCACAGACACCACAGCCGACACCCGCTTTTCCTGAATTGCAAGAAGAGATGAACGTGGGGGCCGACATACCCTCCGGACGTGTTCCTACGAAACCCGCCCAGCTCCTTTGGCCCGCGGCCGGAAGAACGCCGCGACCACGGCGCCCACGAGGACGGCCGCGGCCGGCAGGAGAATGCTCTCCCCCATCGCCGTGGTGTACCCGTCGCGCAGCATGTCCGGCAGTTGCGAGCTGCCCGCCGCCGCCTCTCCGCCTTGGGCCGACTGACCGGCCATCTGCGGGAGATGGGCCGCGATGCGGTTCTCCATCATCATCGCGATCAGCGAGGAGCCGAGCACCGCGCCCACCTGACGCGTGGTGTTGAAGACGCCGGACCCCGCTCCGGCCTGCTTCGGGGCGAGGTCGCGCGTCGTCGTGATCGAAATGGGAGACCACATGCAGGCACCGCCGATGCCCATCACGAACGAAGGAATCAACAGGACCCAGATCGAGGCGCCCGGGGACATGAAGAACCAGTAGCCCACGAGCCCCAGGACGTTCATCAGCAGCCCGAAGACGGCGATGAACGGAGCCCTGGCCGCCGTGATGAGGCCGCCGACCACAGGAGCCAGCGCACCCGAGACAATCGCCATCGGGGCAATCATCAGGGCCGCCTCCGTGGGCGACATGCCACGGACCAGCTGGAAGTACAGCATGAGAGGCAGCACGAACGAGACGATCATGAGCCCGACCATGCCGATGGCCGCGTTGCCCAGCGAGAAATTCCTGTCGCGGAAGAGCCCCAGGGGAATCAGCGGCTCCGTACTGGTCACCCGCTGCCACACGATGAACAGGGCGAAGATCACGACTCCGGCGATGATCAATTCCGGCACGGTGATCGGGCCCCAGACGGCACCCCAATCGTGCCCATGGCCCTCTTGGATTCCGTAGACAATCAGGAACATGGCGATCGCGCTCAGGACCACGCCCACGTAGTCCATGCGGTGGGCGTGGATCTCCAGTTTGGGGATCTTCTGCCAGGCCCGCACGAACGCGAAGATGCCGACCGGAATGTTGACGAAGAAGATCCATTCCCAGCCGAGGCCGTCGACCAGGAGGCCGCCCAGAATCGGCCCGAGGAGGCTCGCGACGCCGGCGGTCGCACCCCAGACACCCATCGCGGGCCCCCGGCGCTCCGCCGGGAAGAGTCGGGTGATGATCGCCATCGTTTGCGGAGTCATGACGGCGGCGCCGAGCCCCTGGAACACGCGGGCGACAATGAGCATTTCAATAGTTCCCGAGAGCCCGCACCAGAGGGATGCCGCCGTAAAGAGAGCCAATCCGCCCAGGTACATGCGGCCCGGTCCAATGCGGTCACCCAGTCTGCCGGTGACCAGCAGCGGGACGGCGTAGGCGAGCAGATACGCACTGGTGACCCACACGACCTTGTTGATGCCGGTGTCGAAGTGGTTCATGATGGCCGGCATCGCCGTTGACACAATCGTCGAGTCGATCAGGATCATGAAGAACCCGATGACGATGGCCCAGAGGGCACTCCAGGCCTGTTTGTCTTCGCCCTTGCCGTGGGCCTTGTTCTCGTGCGCGGTGTCGAGGTCCTTCCGGGCGCGCGTGCTGGTGTCGGCCGATTCGCCCGTGGGCGACCCGGCCTTCGCGGTCGCGGCACTGCTGTGCCGCGGAGTGTATTCGGAGTTCATGCTTCTTCTTTCGGGGCGTCCGGTCGATCGGACTGCGGGGGCCAGGTCAGGGCGCCGCTGTCGACCAGGTCTATGGTTCGTTGCATGTGGTTGATCTGTGCCGCCTGGAGTTCCAGCACGTAGGTGTCCTCGAGCAGGAGGATTTCGTCGATGCCCTCTGTTCGTGCCCGGTCCAGCCTGGATTCCCGGCCGGACACTTGATCTCGGAGCACCGCGATCCGTTGTTGGAAGGCGACCCGAACGGCCGACCACGGCAGCTTGGGGGCCACCGCAAGCGCTACCGGAAACACGGGATATTCGCTGCGCACCGTGGACAGCTCGGCGACCACCCATTCCCTGGCGGCGCGTTCGCCAGCCGGTTCGACCGCATAGATGGTTCGTTCCGGCCTGTTGTTGGCCTGTTCCACCCGGTCGATTCTGACCAGTCCGTGGTCCTGGAGCTTCTCGACCGTGTGGTACAGGGCTCCGGGGCTGACCCTGACGAGGTGGTCGTCTCCCCGCTTCTTGAGGATCTGGGCCATTTCGTACGGGTGCATCGGACGTTCCCGGAGCAACCCCAGAACCGTCACGGCCAATGGCGTGAGTTTCATCCGCCGCTGAGAGTCGTGTTCCACTCGGATTATTCTACGCGGAATAAACATTGCTTCACAAACGGAGCATTCGTGGGCGATGGACAGGATGACGACGTCACACCTTGTGGAAGCCATCCCCAACAAGTAGCGTCCTTTTCGTACTCGCGAGTATGAGCAAGAGAACCACGGATCGAAACCCTGCCGAAGGGGACCATTCCGGCGGCTTGTTGAGGCGTGTGCACGACGCCTGCAACAACTATGGGAACCGCCCGAACCCCTGAGGCAGGGTTTCGACGTTCCGGCTCGTTGACCTGTCGCCAGCACGGGCCTCGCGGGCAAAAACAAATCCGCCACGACCGATCGGCCAAGATGCCGACCACGTGACGGATTGCGAGAGTGCCCTCGAGTGGATTCGAACCACCGACACCGGCTTTAGGAGAGCCGTGCTCTATCCCCTGAGCTACGAGGGCGCACCGCACCAGTGTACAGGTTCCCGTGCCATGCTGGGTTCATGGCCGTTCTGATTGACCCTCCGCTGTGGCCAGCCCACGGCACGATGTTCTCCCACCTCGTCTCGGACACCAGTCTGGACGAACTCCACGAACTGGTCGGCAGGACTCCCATCAGCCCCAAGGCTTTTGACGAAGACCACTACGACGTCCCGCGACACCTGATCGATGACGCCGTCGCCGCGGGCGCCACGAGAGTCACGGCCCATGAGCTGACCCGACGCCTGGCGGCCTCGGGCCTGCGCATTCCGGCGAAGGAGCGCCCTGCGAAGATCCGCCCTCGCCTGTTGCGGAGTTGGAAAACCACTGTGCCCGGCGCCCCGGAGACCGGCCAGGAATTACTGAACCGCTGGGACTCACCAGGTCGCGAATATCACACCACGGTTCACCTGGCGGAGGTTCTCGACAACATACATCGCCTCGGTTCCGCATCATTCGAGGACTCCGATTCATGGCTCGTCCTGCGCCTGGCGGCCTGGTACCACGACGCCGTGTACAGGGGTCGCCCCGAGGAGGATGAACGGGACAGCGCCGATCTTGTCACGACAGACTTGACCGGCGTTGTGGATCCGGGGGCACTTGATCGCGTGCGCGGGCTGATTCTGGGCACCATCGACCACACGGCGGCCGGGCGCGATCCGTTGTGGCCAATTTTCCACGATGCCGACTTGGGCATTCTGGCGGCGTCTCCCGGACGGTACGGAAGGTACGCGAGCGCCGTGCGCAGAGAGTACTCGCACGTTCCCGAAGACATCTTCCGCCGCACGCGGGCGGAGATCCTCGAGGGATTCCTGAATCAGGACAGGATCTACCTGACGGACGTCGCCAGCGCCCAGTGGGAGGGCGTCGCGCGGAACAACCTGAGGTCGGAGATCGCCTCCCTCCGAGACGGATGAGCCGGTGAATCAGGCACCGGTTTTGCCTTCGGCGTCGTCGCCCCTTCCCTTCTTGCGGGCACGGGCCCTGTTGTAGAGAACCGCGGCAACAAGACCGATGATGATACCGATTCCGCCGGCGATCGAAACCCACATGGCCGGGTTGCCCAGTGAGAGGGAGAGGATGAGGCCCACGATGATCCCGGGAACCGCCCCGGCCACCATGCCGACGGCCATCGCTCGGAATTCCTGATCGCTGCTGCTCTGGGGAGGTTCGAATTGTGAGGGCATGCCCTCATGATAGAACCTCGAACTTGGCGGTTGCAGAACGGATCTGTGCCACGTCCACGCCGTCTCGCCCTGAGCACAAAAAAGGTGCGGCCCCCACTGGTCGAGGGGGCCGCACCACCCGGAGCCTTGCGCGGTCCGGTATTGACGAGATCACATTCTTCACAAGTGTCTCGCCCAAGGAGGAAAACCTACTTTTCCATCATAGCCATGAATTCAACGATCCACACGGATATAGAGAGGAGATGACGCATAAGGAAGTTCTGTACCGAATTCGGCGGTCGTCCCGCCTTCCCATCCACCGTGGATGGCCCGGCCGTCGCCGATGTATATCGCGACGTGTGATCCGCCCATCCCGTTCGACGCGTAATAGACGATATCGCCCGGTTGCGCCTCCTCGGCACTCACGGTGTGGCCCAGGCTGAGATAGTCCTTCGGCCATCCGTGGAAAGAAATTCCGCGCGCCCTGAGGGCATTCGTGACCAGCATGGTGCAGTCCTGATGGACACCCACCTGGGCCTTGGCGGCCTCTGCCACGGCGTCTCCCAGAGTGGTATGCAGTGAGGCCGGTCGAGGCACCCCGTTGCCACCGATCTCGGCCGCGGGCACGATCCCCTGGGTGTGGGGGCCACCCGTTCTGCCGCCCTCGGGAAGCTGCGGATGATCGACCGAAGACTCCTCGGAAAATTGCGCCCGATCCACGCCGATGTCCTCGCTCGTGTCGTCCGGCGTCGCGAGGGCCACCTCGACGTCCTGGGCACCTTTGGGCTGGACCTGTTGTTCGGACTGCGTCGGGTTCTCGACGGCCTGTTCCGTTTCGGCACGACGCTGTTCTTCGAGCCGCGCCGCCTCTTCGTCGGCCGTCCTCCGATGCTCGGCGCGCTGCGCCTCCAGTTGCGCGAGCACCTGCGGATCGGTCTCTGGGCGCTTCAGGGCCACCGGAACGAAGGTCAGATTCGCGTGTGCCGAAGCCAGCGACGTGCTGGGAACCGTGGTGGAAGCTTGCGGGGATGCGCCCGGCTCGGGTTCGGCCGATTCGAGGCCGTGAACGAGCGCGATGCTGCCGACCAGAAGTCCCGACGCCGTCAGGGCCCCGGTCGTGCGAAGTGTCTTGTGCGAGAGGTAGGTAGTCGGTGCCATGAAAATTCCTTGAATTCATGGAGGGGTGCCGTTGCATCCGGCACGTCCCTCAGTTCCGTGCATCGACAACATGCGCGGAAGTGTGCGAGCAGAGGGGTGTTCAGATACGAAAAAAGGGGCGCCCGGGTTTCCCTCCCGGGCGCCCCTCTGTCCTCATAAGGCGAAGTCAGTAGACCGGAATTACATTCCGGGCATGCTGTAGTAGCCGTCAACCGGCATCATTCCGCCACCGTCGACCGAGGTGATCGTGGTGCCCTGGTCGGGGTTCAGAGCGGAAATCATCTGACCGTCACCGAGGTAGATACCGACGTGCTCGTAGCCGTTGGTGAAGACAACGTCACCGGGCTGCGGGGAATCGGTCGGGGTGAGCTGGTTCACCATGGAGTGGGTGTAGGCATCCAGCTGGATACCGGACTGCGAAGCAACCCAGGAAACGAAGCCGGAGCAGTCCCAGGCCTTGAAGTCACGGCCGCCCCAAACGTAGGAACCGCCCTCGCCGGTCTTGGCATCCTCGACGATCTTGGCACGGCTACCGGTAGCCTGCGAGCCGGCGTCCTGCGTGTTGTTGTCGGCCGGGGCGCTGTAGTCAGCGTTCTGAACGCTGACGCCGCCCTGCTGAGCCGAGGAAGCCTGAGTGGTGCTCGCGGCGTTCTCAACCGGAGCGGCCGAAGCGAAAGCGTTGGCCGGAGCAACCGAGCCGGCGATGACGCCAGCGGCGGCAACTGCGATACCGGTGTTGCGAACGACGTGGGACTGAGTTGCAGCGCGGTGGCGAGCAATGTGCTTAGTCATAATAAAAGTTTTCCTCCCTGCGCCTACGAGGTGAGCTGTCGGGTTCGGATGGGAGTCACCCGGTCGCTGTTGCGACTTAACCCCGAGGGCTCTTCCGTGGAAGAACCCGTTGTTGGGTCCCCCGCCTCTGCCAGCGGACTGTTGGTTTTTCGATTCTTCGGTCAGTGGCAGAGCTAGGCGTTCTGACCGAAGGTGCCGTCTCGACCAGTGATTGGCACGATGTCGAGAGTACACACAGGGCAAGGAAAAGTCACGTTTTGGTCACGAGAGCGACCCCCGCGAAGGGGTCGCGACCCCACCATCGGGATGACCGATGTCACCCGCGGCGTTTTTCGAGCCGAACCAAGACCCCTTTGATCAGCACAAACGCGGGGAAGGGCCAAAACCAGCGGGAGTGACATGGCACACGATGCAACACTTAAAATTTTTTTCGTGTCGTGTCGCACAGGTGCCTCCGAGGCCCCTCGGCACCCCCTTGAGCCGATGCAGAGCCCCACCAAAGGTGCCGCAAAGGTCACGAAACGATTAAGAGGATCCCGACTTGGGTCACGATTCGATATCCGGCGGCCTCCGGGGGCGGCGAGGTCTACTCGCCCAGAACCCCGCCGGTCTCCTTCAGATAGCACGCCGCACACAGCGACTCATAGGTCACTGTTTCGCCGTCGATGGCGATCTGGCTCCCCGAAAAGACGAAGTCCTGCCCGACCCTGCGACCGTTGAAGAGGGCCTTCCGGCCGCAGCGGCAAATGGTCTTGAGCTCTTCCACCGTGTGGGCGAGCTCGAGCAAGCGGGCAGAACCGGGGAAGGCACGCGTGCGGAAATCTGTTCTGATCCCGTACGCCAGGACCGGCACGCCATCCAGCACGGCGATCCTCATCAGGTCATCGACCTGCTCCGGGGTCAGAAATTGGGCTTCGTCCACCAGCAGGCAGGCAACGGGCGGCAAGTCCACGTTCACCCCGAGCCCGCCGTCGTCGTCGCCATGGGCGTGATGGAGAAAGGTGTCGCGGGCGGATTCTTCCGGCGCCAGGAGGATATTGACTTCGCGCTGGACGCCCAGGCGCGAGACGATGTGGGCCTCCCCCTTGGTGTCAACCTTCGGCTTGGCCAGCACGATGCGCTGTCCTCGCTCCTCATAGTTGAAAGCCGCCTGCAGCAACGCGGTGGACTTGCCGGAGTTCATGGCTCCGTAACGGAAATAGAGCTTGGCCACGTCCGTTCAGGCGCCGCGCTTGACCACGATGTGGTCCGCGATGTCCATGTCGATGTCCACGCCTTCGGCCTCGCCTTCGACGCGGACGTGAATCGCTCCGACCTTCGGTTGGATGCCAACGACCGATCCTTGGCGGAGGCCGGCACGACCGAGAACCTTCATGATGTCGACGTCGGCCTGAAGCACTTCCGGGAAACGCGCGATCGTGAATCGATCCTCATCCGAGGAATCTTTGGCAGCGATCGTCAGAGTCACGGTCTTGGGATCGTCCTTCTCGCTGGTCACCCCGAGTTCTTCGAGCCCCGGGATCGCGTTGCCGTACGGCGAGAACTTCGGCGAGTTGAGGAGCTCGACGAGCCGGCGCTCGACGCGTTCGCTCATCACGTGCTCCCAGCGGCAGGCCTCGTCGTGAACATAGGCCATGTCCAGCCCCACGACGTCGGCCAGCAGTCGTTCCGCCAGGCGATGCTTGCGCATCACCGATACAGCGCGGCTCCGGCCGTCCGGGGTCAGGGACAAGGAACGATCGCTCTCGACGTGCACGAGCCCGTGGCGTTCCATGCGTGCCACGGTCTGCGAGACGGTCGGCCCGGAATGGTCGAGCCGCTCCGCGATCCGGGCGCGCATCGGTGTGATGCCTTCTTCCTCCAGATCCAGGATGGTCCGGAGGTACATCTCTGTTGTGTCAACGAGGTCCGTCATCGGAGATATAACGCCCTTCTCGTAATTTTCCTGCCTGTTTGTCCGTCCATTCTAGGTGCTTAGGTTCATCTTCCGTCGAAGATTCACTCCTGGAGGACTCTACGAAGCACAATGGTGGAGTCAGGACGCCGCGGAAACCACGCGCACCCCTCACTGATCATTGGAGCACGAATAGTGGCCGAGAACATTGTCATCCCCCAAGAACTTCTTCCCGCCGACGGACGTTTCGGCGCGGGCCCGTCCAAGGTTCGCCCCGCACAGGTCGAAGCCGTCGCTTCGGCCCAGTCCCTCCTCGGAACCTCCCATCGTCAGGCTCCGGTCAAGGACTTGGTCGGTTCGGTGCGCTCCGGCCTGGAGAACTTGTTCGAACTGCCGGACGGGTACGAGGTCATTGTGGGCAATGGCGGGGCGACGTCGTTCTGGGACTCGGCCGCATTCAACCTCGTGCGCTCCAAGGCGGCTCACCTGAGCTTCGGTGAGTTCGGATCCAAATTTGCGGCGACCACCGACAAGGCTCCGTTCCTCGACCCGTCCGAGATCACCTCGGCCGAGCCCGGAACCCGCCCGACCGCTTCCCCCGTTCCCGGCGCCGACGTCTATGCGTGGCCCCAGAACGAGACCTCGACCGGCGTCGCTGCACCCGTCCAGCGCCCTTCCGGTGTGGAGGACGATGCCCTGGTCCTCATCGATGCGACGAGCGCCGCCGGGGGCATGGCCGTGGACCCGCGGGAAGCCGACGTCTACTACTTCTCCCCGCAAAAGAATTTCGCGTCCGACGGCGGCCTGTGGCTCTCCTTCTTCTCCCCGGCGGCCCTGGACCGGGTCAGCAGCATCGCGTCCACGGACCGCTGGATTCCGGATTCCTTGAACCTGACCACTGCCGTGGACAATTCACGGAAGAACCAGACCTACAACACTCCGTCCTTGGCGAACCTGGTCATGCTCGACAACCAGATCGCATGGATCCTCGAGAACGGTGGTTTGGGCTGGGCAGCCGAGCGCACGGCGCGTTCATCCGACCTCGTGTACCGGTGGGCCGAGGCCAGCGACGTGGCCAGCCCCTTCGTGGGGCGACCCGAGAACCGGTCGACCGTCATCACCACCGTCGACTTTGACGACACGGTCGATGCATCCGCTCTTGCCAAGGTGCTGCGTGCCAACGGCATCGTGGACACCGAACCGTACCGGAAGCTCGGTCGCAACCAGTTGCGTATCGCGACGTTCACTGCGATCGACCCGGACGACGTCGCCGCCCTGCTGTCCTGCATCGATTACGTGATCGAACGCCTGGCCTGATCGGCCACGGGCCGTGAGCGTCCGGCCGCCGGGGTGCCCCGGCGGCCAAGCGCTCACCGCGGCTCTTGGACCTCCAGTGCGGCGGTGACGGGCGAGTAGTCGGCGTCCTTCTCCAGACGCACGAAACCTCGCCGTGACCGGTCGAAGGTCAGGTGGAGGTGCTGGCTGCGCCAGTACCAGAAGAAACCGAGGGCCGCGGTGACCAGGCCCGCGATGACGGCCACACCCAACCCCCATCTCGCTCCGAGGGTGTCGTTGACGACGCCGACCACGGGTGCGCCTATGGGGGTGCCTCCCATGAACACGGCCATGTAGATGCTCATGACCCGGCCGCGCATCTGGGGCTCGGTGGAGACCTGGACGTAAGCGTTCGCCGAGGTGATGAAGGTGAGCGCCGCCAACCCCATCGGGATCAGGACGACGGCGAAGACCACGACGGTCGGCGAGAGCGCTGCGAGAAGGCATGTGAGACCGAAGGCGCCGGCGGCACCGAAGATGAATCGGAGCCGGGGCCGTTCCCTCTTGGCCGCCATGAGTGTTCCCGTGATCGACCCAATGGCCATTGTCGAGGTCAGGAAACCGAACTGGTTCGCGCCGTATCCAAATTCGGTCGTGGCCATGGCCGCGATATTGATCGCGGAGTTCATTCCGAAGGTCCCGACCAGGAAGGCTCCGATCATCACGACCAGAATGTCCGGCCGGCTCGTGATGTAGGCGATTCCGTCCCTCATCCGCGAGTTTGCACGGGAGACCCGTGGCATGGGTCGCAGGCTGCCGGTGTCGATTTTCGCTATCGCGATGATCATGGCCACGAAGGTGACCATGTTGATCAGGAACACCGGGCCCGGACCGACCGCGCCGACCAGGACACCGGCTATGGCGGGACCCACCATGCGAGCCGAGTTGAAGGACATCGAATTGAGGGCGACGGCGTTCGGCAGGTCCGCGTCCGAGACCAGGTTCGACACGAAGGTGTGCCGCACGGGTGAGTCGAGCGCCGTGATCACTCCGAGCAGAAGAGCGAAGATGTAGACGTGCCACAGTTGCGCCGCTCCGGAGAGGACGAGCCCGCCGAGGAGACCACCCAGAACGGCCATCGAGGTCTGAGTCAGGAACAACAGCTTCCGCCGATCGGCGCGGTCCGCCAGGAGACCCGCGTACGGCGCGAGGACGAGTTGCGGCAGGAACTGAAGAGCCATCACGATGCCCATCGCGGTGGAGTCCTCATGGGAGAGATGGTTGAAGACCAGCCAGTCCTGGGCGATCCTCTGCATCCAGGTCCCGATATTCGAGATCAGGGCACCCGCGAACCACAGGCGGTAGTTCGGAACCTTGAGGGATCGGAAGGTTCCTCGGCGCGAGCTGCGGGCGTTATCGGTTTTTCGGGTAGGCGTTCCGGGTCATCTCCTTGCGGGGCGACGACCGATCGTGGACCGAGCCCCCTGGTTAACTATTCCTTGTCCGCGGAAGCTTCCTCGGTCTCCTCGTTGTTCTTCTCGGCGCCGGAGTCCTCGGCATCTTCGTCGGATTCACCGTCGTGGCCCTCGGCGTGCTCGGCGACGTCCTCGGGACGCAATCGGTCTGCCCAGGGTATCCATTCGGGGGCGAGCAGGGCGTCGTCGCCGGGCAACAAGCCGACCTCGCACACGGTCGCCTTTTTCGAGCGAGGCGCGCGTGCGACGGTCGAGAACCAGAACCACCCCCGGTACCCGGGAAGGGTGCATTCGAAGAGGTGCGTGCTGAGCCGGTCCTCTTCCCCGCGAATGTGGTGGACCGTGCCGACCGTCTCTTCGGGAGTGATCTCCAGGACGCTGCGGTACGCCGTTTCCTTGGCCTCGTCCAGAACGGAGTCCAGCCGGGTCGTCCGCCGTCGCGGCGTCCTCTGGGCGCCGAGGGTCGGCCTCGCCGGTTCGACGGCTGCTTCAGTGCCGTCGACCGCGACCGCCGATTCATCGTGCAGTGTTTTCGCCATATCCCTTATTAAACCCCGTGACCAGCAGATTTATGCATCAAGGTTGTCAGCGACGTTGCGCAGGATCGTCGCTACCTTCTTTCCGACCGCTCGATCCGGGTACCTTCCGCGGCGCAATGTGTTGGACACGCCGTCCAGCAGTTTGATGAGGTCCTCGGTGATGACGGCCATTTCGTCCGCGGGCTTGCGGTGGTTCTTGACCGACGACGGGGCCTTGTCCAGCAGGCGGGCGGACAGCGCCTGCGCGCCCCGCCGGCCTTCGGCAATACCGAATTCGAGCCGGGTGCCGGACTTGACGCCCTTGGCATCGGGCGGAAGTGCGGAGGACGGCAGGAAGACCTCTTGGCCGTCCTCGGCCGTCACGAAGCCGAAGCCCTTCGACTCGTCGTACCACTTCACTTTTCCGGTGGGCATGATCGTTTCCTTTGCGTTGTGGTGGGGGCCTTGTCCCCCGTTGCTGGCGCACCCGGTCTCGCCGAGGAGGCGACGCACGACGGCTCGCTGCACCCCTGGTCGAGTGCCGCGAGTCGATTCCGTCCGCCTCGCCAGAAACCCAGGACCCAGGGCGGGGACGCCGGACCGTGGGTTGCACACGCTGGTCCGCGGCGTCATGACCGAACCCTGGCGGCCCCTCGATGTTGGGCCGTGATGCCCGGTTTCTCCCGCCCGAGCGATTCCGGTGCGCGAAAGCCTGAAGTCCCTATTATACAGCGGGCCAGAACTTCGTGCGGGCTCGAACTCCCGAAAGACGGTACCGTTGAGGCCATGAACAACTCCTCTTCTCCCCGCGCGAACTCGCCACTGAGCTCCGACCGTGAGGCCACGGACGATTCGATGGGGGTTTCGCAGCCGGGAAAGGGTGCGGCGGAGTCCGGAGCATTCACCTGGTTCGCGGGTCTCGCCGCAGTCATCGCCGTGCTCTGCGTGGTCTGCGGCGTCGTCATGCTGATTCTGAAGTGGTCGGGCTTCCACCCGTGGAGTTTCCTGACCCAGGTGCCCCTGATCTGCCTTCCGATCGCATTCGTCCTTCTCATCGTCGCACTGGTCCTCGCTGCCAGGCGACGTAGATCGCTCTGACCGTCTGACAAGGGCTTCCAACCCGGAGTCGCCCAGACCTGAACCAGGATTCCCCTGACCAATGCCCAGCGTCCATTCAGATAGTTGGGTCAGACTTGACCCTGTGAAAGCACAACAGTCAGAAGCCAAGCTGCTAGTCGTCGACGATGAGCCCAACATTCTCGAGCTCCTCGCCACCTCGTTGAGGTTCGCGGGATTCGAGGTGATCACGGCCGCCAATGGTCGCGAGGCTCTCGACAAGGCGACGGCTGATGCCCCCGATCTCGCCGTCATGGACGTCATGCTCCCGGACATGGACGGGTTCACCGTAACTCGCAAGATCCGAGCAACCGGTCTGGTATTCCCCATCCTCTTCCTGACGGCGAAGGACGACACCGAGGACAAGGTGACCGGCTTGACCGTCGGCGGGGACGACTACGTCACCAAACCGTTCAGCCTGGACGAGGTCGTGGCACGCATCCGCGCGGTGCTGCGCCGGACGCAGGCGCTCGAGGAAGAGGATTCCAGGTTGCACGTCGAAGACCTGGTCCTCGACGACGACGCCCACGAGGTCTACCGCGGCGATCGTGAAATCGACCTGTCACCCACGGAGTTCAAGCTGCTCCGTTACCTGATGCTGAACCCGAACCGGGTTCTGTCCAAGGCGCAGATCCTGGACCACGTCTGGGAATACGATTTCAACGGTGACGCCTCGATCGTCGAGTCCTACATCTCCTACCTGCGCCGCAAGATCGACAATGACAAGTCCTTGCCGCCGCTGATCCATACCAAGCGCGGCGTCGGCTACCTCCTGCGAACAACCAAGCACTAATCCGTGGTGTACTCCGTCACCAACCGAGTACGACAATCCAAATTGGGTGCGCTGTCCCTGCGCACCCAATTGGTCATGCTGACCGGATTGCTGCTCGCCCTGGCGATCGCCGTCACGAGCCTGGTGGCCATTTCGGCCCTCCGAGGACAGCTGGTCCAGCAAATCGACACCGAGATGAAGTCCAGTTCGTCGTCGTTGACCAAGTATTTGGGCAATGACAAGGCCGTATCCTCGAACGGTCCCGGGTTCCGCTATTCGGCCTACTTGATGGACTCGGACGGCAACCTGGTCAGTTCCATCGTCGCCGACGACGGCAACTCGTCTCCCCGCCTGAACGGCTGGAACCATGACAACGGGATGCGTTACAACGGCCAGGGCCTGACCGTGCCGAGCAACAACGGCGACACCGAGTGGCGAATCCTTCCCCTGGCGACCGACGACTCCGGATACACGGTCATCATCGCCACACCCCTGACACAGACCAACGCCGTGGTGACCCTCGTCGGGCTCCTGACCCTCGCCTTCGGGCTGGCGACCCTCGCAGCCGCCGCGGCACTGGCCTGGGTTCTGGTCACGCGAGCCTTCGAACCACTGACGCGCGTGGAGCGCACCGCTGCCCGCATCGCGGCCGGCGACCTGTCCCAACGCATCGAACGTCACGACCCCCGCACGGAGATTGGTCAGCTCTCGCTGTCGCTCAACGTCATGCTGACGCGTATCGAGGAATCCTTCGACGCCCAGAAGCGCTCCGAGGTCAAGATGCGCCGCTTCGTCGGAGACGCCTCTCACGAGTTGCGCACTCCTCTCGTCTCGATTCGTGGATACTCCGAGCTGTACAGGCACGGGGCCCTGCAGACGGACGAAGACGTCGCCAAGGCGATGTCCCGCATCGAAGCGGAGTCGAAACGGATGGGCCAGCTGGTCGAAGACCTCCTGATGCTCGCCCGCATCGACGAACGTCGAGCGATGGAGATGACCCAGGTGGACCTTCTGAACCTGGCCAACGACGCCGCCGGCGACGCCGCGGCCTCGGCCCCGGAGCGAGAGATCGCCGTCGTGGGCCTGGATTCCGGCCCGGGCCTGCCCGCACCCGTTCTGGGCGATGAGTCGCGTCTTCGGCAGGTTCTCGCCAACCTGGTGACCAATGCCCTGCGGTACACGCCGGAGGGCACGCCCATCGAACTGGCCGTCGGGTCCCGCCCCGGCATCGATGGGCAGTTCCTCTCCGTCGTCAAGGTCGTGGACCACGGACCGGGAATCCAGGGCGAGGAAATGCAAAAGGTTTTCGAGCGCTTCTACAGGTCCGACGAATCGCGAGCGCGGGACACCGGCGGCACCGGACTCGGTCTGGCCATCGTGGCTGCCATCATCGCTCAGCACAACGGATCCGTGCGCGTCGAGGAGTCCCCCGGTGGAGGCGCCACGATGGTCGTCCAGGTTCCGCAGCACGCCCCCGAGGCCGAGGACGGAACCGCTCATCCACAGACCGGGGAAATCCCTTCCTGACGGTTGGCTGTCCCGCGAACGGTGATTTATCGCGAAGCGCCAGGGCTCTGCCGAGGGCGTGACGTCTTATCCTCCTGTCACCGGCCCGTTCCGGCCGGCATGGGGCGCATCGGCGCCACGAGATCAGGAGGAAGACATGGCTCAATTCGTGGTTGATTCGGAAGTCATCGCGGCCAAGACGGCGGAGGCGTACGGTTACGTCGAGCGCATCTCGTCCGAGGTCAACGGCATGACGTCATCGCTGCAGGATCTCCAGTCCAGTTGGACCGGTTCCGCGGCGGCAAATTTCCAAGAGGTTCTCTCCGCGTGGAGGGCCACCCAGGCTCAGGTCGAGGAATCCATCGGCCAGATCAATACCGCACTGGCCAACGCCGGTGTCAATTACGCCGAGACGGAAGCCGCGAACGCATCCCTGTTTGCCGGGTAGCCACGGCTCAGAGCTCGAGGGTGTCCTGACGCATCGCCAGTGTCCAGGAGCCATGGGTGGTTCGGGTCCAGAGACTTGACCGAACCGCCGGCCCACGCGCCGTCCGGACGTTGCTGACGACCAGCCCGGTGTCGTCCGAGACCGCGTGGGACCGGACGAGATCCGGATCCCCATCGAGCGCGAAGGCCTGTTCCGGATAGTTGATGGCGGCCGTTTTGTCGGCCAGTCGGCCCTTGGCCGTGACCCACACGAGGTCCTCTGCGAGCAGCGGCGCGAGACGTTGGGCGTCGGCCCAGGTCTCGCGGTCGCTCAGGAGCTTCTCGTGCTCGACGGCGGCCTGCGCAGATTTCTCCTGCGGGCGGGAGGGATGGTCCCCCGCTTCCGTGGACGCGTCGTCTGCGCCCGCGGGTTCGTCCCCGGCGCCCCCGGCACCGGGGACGAACCCCGGCCCCGTCTCCGGGTCCTGGCCGTTCTGGAACGCGGTGGCCGCGGCCCGGGCGCGTTCGTCCGCGGCCTCGTTGAGATGATGACCGGCGTGGCCCTTGACCCATTCGAATTCGTACGTGCGCCCGGCCAGGGCTCGATCGAGCTCTTCCAGCAGGTCCCTGTTCAGAACGGGTTTGCCGTCCTTCTTCTTCCAGCCCTTCGCTTTCCAACCGGGCATCCATTGGGTGATGCAATTGATGACGTATTTGCTGTCGCACAGGATCCGCAGTGGTCTGTTCGGACGGTCTGCCGTGGCCTGCAAGAGGGCGAGAACGGCTTTCAGCTCCCCCATGTTGTTGGTCCCGTGGGGCCAGCCACCGGCCTGCCAGGACCCTTCGTCCACGTACCAGGCCCACCCCGCGGGTCCCGGATTCCCGAGAGCCGAGCCATCGGCGGCGGCCACGATCACGGCGTCGTCGGCACCTCGCGGCGATGCCTCGCCGGTCTCGTCGTCGCCCGTCGGGTCCGTGATCGCGCCTTGTGTGCTCATTGTCCCCACTTTACCGAGAGACGGCTGCGACATCGTCGAGGTCCAGGCCGAGGGCGGCCAGGAACGTCGAGAGCTTCACGGCTGTCTCGTGGTGTTCGTTCTGAGGCGTGGACCCGGAGACGATTCCGGCTCCTGCGCAGAGAGTTGCACGCCCCTCTCCCACTCGACCGCCCCTGAGATTGAGAGCCCATTCGCCGTTGCCGTGCTGGTCCATCCAGCCCACGAGGCCTCCGTAGAATCCCCTTTCGTAGGGTTCGACCTCTCGGATGAGGTCCAACGCCTCGTTCCGGGGCATCCCGCAGATCGCGGGGGTCGGGTGCACGGCCCGGGCCGCGTCCAATGCCGTCACGCCCGGCCGCAGTGTCCCGCTCATGGCCGTCCCGAGATGCCACAGCTGGGGCGTGGCCAACAGGGTCGGGGCAGGCGGAACCGTCAACGAGGCGCACAGCGGCCCCAAGCGTGCCGCGATGTCGTCCACCACGGTTGCGTGCTCCGCCCGGTCCTTCGCGGACCGCAACAGGGCTTCTCCCGCTTGGGCGTCCTCGGTCGGGCCGTCCGCCGTACGCCGTGCCGACGATCCCGCCAACGGGTGGGTCGAACACCGACTGTCTTCGACCCCGACCACGAGTTCGGGACTCGCCCCCATCACGTACTCCCCCGTCGAGGGGTTTCGGACGGAAAAAACATACGCGGTCGAGTACAGCGCGAGGAGATTTCTGTACACGGCTTCGGGGTCGATGGTCTGGGCGTCGTAACAGAGGTCCAAAGCCCTGGACAGGACGACCTTGTCCAGTGTCCCCTCGTGGATCCGGGCCACGGCCAACGCCACGGCGTCGCGATATATTTGGCTGTCGAGCCCGTGGGCTGCCGTCGGTCGGGCGACGTCGAACGGGGGCAGAGGGCTCTCGTTCCTTGTCGTCCATGCGGCGTGTTCGGGCACGAACAGCAGCGGCTCGCCCTCCGGGTCAAAGGGCAGCATGCCGACGACGACCGATTCGTGCTCCGCCGCGGCCTGAGCGGCCCGGCCCTCGGACACGCGTTCGCGGACGCCCGAAGCTTCGAGAGTCCCGCGCCCCGTGGACAACGCGAAATCGGGCATGCCGCTCTCGGTCCCCCGCACGGCGGATTCGTTGGGGACGGCACTGGGGGCAGCGGCCCCCACTGCTTCGGCGCCGCGCGCGTCCGTCCAGTTCATCGTCGTCCTTCCTCTTCCGCGGCCTCCGTGCCACGGTGTTCCGTGTATTCCGCCGGATCAACCAGCCGTACCGTCAGTTGACCCGCTCGAGCAGAACCATCGTCTCGTAGTGGTTGGTCTGGGGGAACATGTCGAACATCTTCGCTTCCCGGGGCCTGAACGACGACAACGCACGCAGATCCTTGACCAGCGAACGAGCATTGCAGCTCGAGTACATGAGAGTGCTCGTCGCGCTCGCCGCGATCCATTCCGTCATTGCCGGTCCCAGACCTCGCCGGGGCGGATTGACCATCATCATGTCTGGGCTCTCGGCAGAGCCTGCGGCAAATGCTCGGGCGTCGGCGTCGTCGAAGGTCACATTGTTCAGCCCGGCCTCCGCCGCGCTGGCCTTGGCCGCCTGAATGGCCTGGGCACTGATCTCCACTCCGCGAACCGTGCTCCGAGGACCGAGCCGCCGTGCCGCGTGGAGAGCGAATCCTCCGACGCCGCAGTACAGGTCCCATACCCTGTCCGGCCCCCGTTGGGCGGCCCAGGCCGCAGCTTGCTCGTACATTCCCGCCGCAATCCGCGAATTGGTCTGGAAGAAACCTTGTGGCCTGAGGTTCAGTGTGAGCCCGTTGAGCCGCATCGGCAGCAACTGCTCGTCCGTGAGCGGCACTTCTTCCTCGCCTTCGACGAGAGCTTTGTGTTCGCGCAGAATGTTCGCACTGACCACTCGGACGTGCGGAAGAGCGTGCCGCAGGTCTGCCATGGCGCGGCGTATCGGGACCACCAGCTTCTTGCTCCGCAGTACGAAGCGGATCATGACCTCCCCGTCGGGTGAAACCGTCACCAAGATGTTCTTGAGCTCACCCCGCCGCGAAGGCACGTCGTAGGGCGTCAGGCCGTGGGACCGAATGAGGGCTTTGAGGACGGGCATGCATTGCAGGACCGGCTCGGGGTAGAGCCCGCACTCGGACAGGTCGATGCCGCGCCCTCCTCGGTCGAGGATTCCCAGCATCGGCCGGTCCACGGTACCCGAAACGACCATCTTGGCCTTGTTCCTGAAACCGGATTCGGCGCTCCCCATGGGGGCTGGCCAATCGACTCCCTCGAATTCGGCCAACAATGTCTCGACGTGATTCTGTTTGTCCTGAAGTTGGGTGCGGTACGGGACCCCCATCAGGGAACAGGACCGGCAGGCGCCGGCGTCGAAATCATCGCATTGCATGGTGACCCCATGGTATCCCGCGAAACCGAGTCCCCGGCTCCGGGTCAGAGGTCGGCTCCGGGTCAGAGGTCGGCACTCGTGGCTCCTTGTCGCGAATACCGGAGCGCTTTCTCCCCTGCCGACCCCAGGAGCAGTGCGCAGGTCAGCCAGATGGCTCCGGCGGGTCCCACGGGCGCGACGACGGCGCCGGCCACCAGCGGGATGAGGACCTGCCCCACCCTGTTGCCGGTCAGGCGAACCGCGAGCGCAGGAGATCTCCATGTGGTCGGAACGGATTTGATGATCATCGTCATCGTCAGAGGCTGTGCGAGTCCGATGAAGAAGCCCCCGATCAGGAGCAGCACGAGGGCCGCGGGAATCACGGACATGACGGGTGGTACGGCGGCGACCGTGAGGGAACCCAGCACGAGGGAAACCAGCACCAGTTGTGTCCTGTTCCACCGGGCGGACAGGACGGAGATCATCGATCGGGACACGATCGAGGCCAGGCTGCGGGCGGCCAGGAGGATACCGACCCAGACGGGAGCGACGCCGTGCTGTTCGCCGACGAGCGGAAGGAAGGAGGTCAGGATGTCCATGATCGAGAGCATGGCCAAGGACGCCAGGATGTGTGAGGCGACTCCGGGTGTCCGCAGGATCCTCGTGGTGGTGGCCTTCGAGGCGGGCTCCGTTGTCTCCGGGGCGTCCCCTGTGTCGGCAGCCTGTGACGGCGAGGCCCCGGTCTGGGCCCGCGAGGTGGTCTTCACCACGGGAAGGAGCATGAAAACAATCGAGACCAGGGCGCACCCGGCACCGATCCACGAGGCGATCGCAATGTCATTGAGCCTCTGTGCTTCGCTCGGGTCGGCGTGGAGCCCCAGAACCCAGCCACCGATCAGCGGCCCGACGAGCTGACCGGCAGACAGCCCCGCGGTAGTCCAGCCGAATCCCTGGTCCAGGCCGGGGTCGGACGCGTACCTGGAGACCGCTGACTGTGAGCCGATTTGGGAGACGAGGTGCCCCATGCCGAAGACGAGACTGGCGCACGCGATGGTTCCCACGCCATCGACGACGGCGAGCATCGCGGTGCCTACCGCGATGAGGAGTCCGCCCCCGAGCACAAGGAGCCTCAATCTTTTGATCCTCTGGGCCAGCCGTCCCATGGCGATCGCGGCAAATACGGGGACAATCGCGTAAGCAGAGGTCACCAGACCAATCGTGAATGGTGGCGCGCCGAGGGCTATGAGCTTGTAGCTCATCTGCGGCCTGGCGATGTTGAGGCCCGTTTGGGAGAAGAACATGAAGGCACCAGCGCCCACAACCAGGCCTTGCTCTTCGTGTTCCCCACCCGTCGTCCCAACTCCTCGAAGGATTTTTTCCGGTTGCCCACCTTACTCCGACCGGCCGAACATGACGCATCGACGTCATTCTCACGCCCCGGTAGGCCCGGAATGCAACAGAAAGGCCCCGCACGAGTCGAACTCGTGCGGGGCTTCGGAGGCTGCCGGGCATGTGCCCGGAGGGCCGATGACTACATCATGCCGCCCATGCCGCCCATTCCGTCCATGCCCTCGGCACCGGCACCGCCGGCGTTCTTCTCGGGCTTGTCGGCGACGACGGCCTCGGTGGTCAGGAACAGTCCGGCAATGGATGCAGCGTTCTGCAGTGCCGAGCGGGTCACCTTGACCGGGTCGTTGATGCCCGCGGTCATGAGGTCCTCGTAGTCCCCGGTTGCAGCGTTCAGGCCGTAGCCCTGCTCGAGTCCACGAACCTTGTCCGCCACGACTCCGGGCTCGAGGCCGGCGTTCGTTGCGATCTGCTTGAGCGGAGCGTCCACGGCCACCTTGACGATGTTCGCGCCAGTAGCTTCGTCCCCTTCAAGGCTGAGGGAATCGAAAGCACGAACACCGGCCTGGATGAGTGCCACGCCGCCGCCGGAGACGATGCCTTCTTCCACTGCCGCCTTGGCGTTGCGGACTGCATCCTCGATGCGGTGCTTGCGCTCCTTGAGCTCGACCTCGGTCGCGGCACCAGCCTTGAGCACGGCCACACCGCCGGCAAGCTTCGCCAGGCGCTCCTGCAGCTTCTCACGGTCGTAGTCCGAATCGGTGTTGGCGATCTCGGCGCGGATCTGGGCCACACGGCCCTCGATCTCCTCGGCGGAACCCGCGCCATCGACGATCGTGGTCTCGTCCTTGGTCACGACCACCTTGCGGGCCTGGCCCAGCAGGTCGAGGGTTGCGGTCTCGAGGGAGAGACCAACCTCTTCGGTGATGACCTGGCCGCCGGTCAGGACGGCGATATCGGCCAGCTGAGCCTTGCGACGGTCGCCGAAGCCCGGTGCCTTGACGGCCGCGGACTTGATGGAGCCGCGCATCTTGTTCAGGACCAGGAGTGCCAGGGCCTCGCCCTCGACGTCCTCGGCAATGATCAGCAGCGGCTTGCCGGACTGCATGACCTTCTCCAGCACGGGGACCAGGTCCTTCACGTTGGAGATCTTGGAGTTGACGATGAGGATGTAGGGATCCTCGAGGACCGCTTCCTGGCGGTCGGCGTCGGTCACGAAGTAACCGGAGAGGAAGCCCTTGTCGAAGCGCATACCTTCGGTCAGCTCGAGGTCGAGCCCGAAGGTGTTCGACTCCTCGACAGTGATGACGCCTTCCTTGCCGACCTTCTCCATCGCCTGCGCGATGAGCTTGCCGATCTCGGGGTCACCGGCCGAGATCGAAGCGGTGGCCGCGATCTCTTCCTCGGTCTCGATCTCCTTGGCGGAGGAGAGCAATTCCTTGGTCACGGCCTCGACGGCCTTTTCGATGCCGCGCTTGAGAGACAGCGGATCCGCGCCTGCCGCAACGTTGCGGAGGCCCTCGCGGACCAGGGCCTGGGCCAGGACGGTCGCGGTGGTCGTGCCGTCACCCGCGATGTCGTCGGTCTTCTTGGCGACTTCCTTGACGAGCTCGGCGCCGATCTTCTCGTACGCATCTTCCAGCTCGATCTCACGTGCGATGGAAACGCCGTCGTTGGTGATCGTGGGGGCACCCCACTTTTTCTCCAGCACAACGTTGCGACCGCGGGGCCCAAGCGTGACCTTGACCGCGTCGGCAAGGGTGTTCAGGCCCTTCTCGAGTCCGCGCCGTGCCTCTTCATCAAAAGCAATCAGTTTTGCCATGGTGGCTTACGTCCCTCCTGGACGGTAGACGGATACATCAGCCACGGTGCCCGCGACGGACGGCTGGTGACCAGACCACGCTCTGGGCGACCTGCTCCCACACCTCACCGTGGTGACTGTGTCTTTGCCCATCGATCCGCGACGCCTGCCGCCCGGCCGACAATCGGCCGGCCCAAGCGACGTGTTTAGCAGTCGAGGTGGATGAGTGCTAAGTCCAATCTTGGCACTCGGCGACGGAGAGTGCAAACGTTCTCCACAGACGGCAACGGCTCTTCGCTCACAGCACATCCGTAGGATCGGCCGCCGCAAGCACCGCTCGCCGTCCCTCCGATGCGTCGTGCCGATAGCAGGAACGCAAGCGGCCACGAGGTGCCGAACCGTGACGATCTACTACTGGCCCGGAATCCCGGAGTCCTGACCGATACCGCTGCCGTCTTGGCCCGCTGTCCCGGAGTCCTGGCCCAGTCCTCCGGAATCCTGGCCCAATCCTCCGGCGTCCTGTCCCGCGCTTCCGGCCCCCTGGTCGGCGTTCTCGCCGCCCTGGCCGGATTCCGCGGAGGTTCCGCCGTCATCTGAGAGAACGACCACGACGTCGTAGCCGGAGTCGGTAGCCGGTTTGACGTTGTCGATGTCCAGCTTGTCGGCTACCGCTTTGGCCTGGTCCTCATGGCCGTCGGTGAAGAAGACCACGGTGGCCTCCTGGGAGGGGCCGTCCCAGTTGCTGACATCGGAGACCTTCCAACCGGCGTCGGTCAGGGTCGACGCGGCATTGGTCGCCGTGCCTTCCGCCGCGCCTTGGTTGTACACCGCGAGCGACGTCGAAGAATCGGGTTCGGTCTCGGACGAATCCGCGTTTTCCCCGCCCTTCGAGGATGAAGAGTCCGAGGAAGAGTGACTGCTCGAGGACGACTTCGTGGCGCTCGCCGACTCGGGCGAGGCAAGTTTCGGGGAGAGCAGGAAGAACACGCCGCCCAGAACGAGCGCGCAGACGCCGGCGACGATCAGGGCCGCGAGATGCTTGTAGCCGCGAGTTTTCTCGGGCACCTCGCCGCGGTATGCGCCGCGCCGTGGCGAGTCCGCGGGGACGTCGTCGAATTCATCGTGTTCGTACTCGGCCATCAGTGTCCTCGTCGTTTTCGGGGTTGCGTACGCTCGGCCGCGCATCGGTCAAGCATCCACAATATCCGGCCCGGCTGGTCAAATTCTGCACGTGCAACGAAGATCGTCAGAGATCCCGCCGTTGCCTGAGTCTCCGGGTCAGCGCCGGCTCCTCCCGAATGGCGCGCACATCGTCGATCAGGCGGTTGAGGCGCATGTAGTATTCGGTCGCCGGCATGTCGAGTTCCCGGCGCACGGCACGCTCCTTGGCGCCCGGATACCTCCAGGTTCTCTTCTCCATCTCAAGGATGGCGCGCTCGGCTTCGGTCAGGGACTCCACGAGGATAGTCTAGGGACCACCGTCGTCGTACACGAACCAGGGAGCAACTGTGGGCGCTCAGCCGCTGTCCGAGATCATGGCCTGTGACTGGGCCGAGGCCCTCGAACCCGTCGAGCCGACGATTCGACGCATGGGCGATTTCCTGCGGGCCGAGCATTCCGCGGGGCACCGCACCTTTCCGGCTGCCGGCCAGGTGTTCCGCGCTTTCCAGGAGCCCATGGATTCGGTCAAGGTCCTCATCATCGGTCAGGATCCGTACCCGACACCGGGTCATGCGATGGGGCTCTCCTTCTCCGTCCAGCCCCACGTGCGTCCGTTGCCCCGCTCCTTGGGAAATATCTACAAGGAGCTGGAAGCGGACCTCGGAATCCCACCCGCCCGGCACGGGGACCTGACCGCGTGGTCGCGCCAGGGAGTCATGCTCCTCAACCGGTGCCTTTCGGTGCGCGAGGGCGAGGCCGGTTCCCACAGGAACCAGGGATGGGAATCCGTCACCGACGCCGCCATCCAAGCTCTGGGCGCACGCCACAAGCCTCTCGTCGCGATCCTGTGGGGCAGGGACGCCCGGAACGCGGGTGCCCAACTGGGTCCGGACGTACCGAAGATCGAGTCCGTGCACCCTTCTCCCCTGTCCGCATCCAGAGGTTTCTTCGGATCGCGGCCCTTCAGCACGGCCAACCAGCATCTGGAGTCCCTGGGGCTCGAACCGGTCGATTGGCGCATCCAGTAACTCTCGACGACGCCGGCTTCAGTTGCCCAGCGGCTCCGGCTGTTGTCTCCTCCTACGGACAAGCCTTCGCCTGACTTGCGGATCCTTGCTCATCAGTGGACGCATCAGATAATTGCCGAGGACGACTGCCGCGGCCATGGACATGATGATCGCCCCGGCGTTGAGCATGGGGATGATCCCGGTGACCGGGTCGATATTGACCGTCAGCGTGTACATCCCACGGAAAATGGTCAGTCCGGGGAGCAAGAACGTCAGCCCGGGAACGGCGATGACGACCTGCGGGATGACCCGACGCTGTGCAATGAGCGCGGACGCGGAGCCCACGCCGATCGCGCCGAGCATCGAGATCATGCGTCCGCCCGCACCGAGCCAACCGAACAGGTGGTAAACCATCAGGCCACAGAAAGCGCTGAATACCCCGTAGAGAATATGTTCGGGTTTCACCTGGACCGTCACGGCGATCAGAGCGGTAGCAATGAGCATGAAGATGATATTCACCAACGGTTGCGCTCCGGAGAAGATCACGCTGTCCACCTTGATCTCCTCGAATCCGGCATAGCTGGTGATCGAGATGGCGATCGCGATGCCGACGATCAGCCCGAGGAACGACAACCCCGTGGCGACCAGCCTCCCGGCCGAGGTCACGGGGAACCCGTTGATCGCGTCCTGAATGGTCGAGACCAGGGTCAGCGTGGGCAGGAGCATAATCAGCCCGGACGCGACAATGTGTGGTGGCGAAATGGGGGCACCGATGGCCCACAGCGCCATCGCGATGAGCGTGACCACGGCGGAACACGCGGCCATGGTGAAGAAGGAAGGAATCCTCCACGAAGCCAGTTTCCCAGCAATCACCTGGACGAGCGCGAACGTCACGAAGGAGACGATGGCGCCAGGCCAGGTGCCGCCGATACCGATCGTCAGGACCGCGGCCGCGAGAGAGTTGCAGAGGCTCACCAGCCAGCGCGGATAAGGCTTGGGCTTGGACAGGATACGGTTGAGCCGCGCTTCCGCCTCGGACCGGGACAGTTCACCGTTGGTGATCGTCTTGACCAGGCGGTGGGTCTCGGTCAGCCCGGCGTAATTGTCGGACCAGGACCGGACCACACGAACCACGGTGTGGCTGAAGACGCCGCCATTCTCGTCCGTCGCTTCATTCGCATCCGAGTGGATTCCGTACTCGGAGATGTAGTTGATGATCACCGACTGGTTGGTGATGTCGATGTCGACGTCCTCGACGCCGTAGGTCGCGCACGTCGCGACGATGGCCGTCTCGACGTCGCGGGAATCGGCGCCGAAGTGGAACATGGTCTCCGCCATGCGCAACGCGAAATTGAGCGTTTTGCGGGCCTCGGTATTCTCCTTGCGGCGTCGAGGGTTGGCGAAGGGCGAGTTCGCGAGTCTTTCGACCACCCTCATGGGGGCCGTGGGCAAGTTTTCGGAGCGCATCATCCGACGCAAGCCGATGCCGCGTCGGGGCTGAGACGGCCGGGCGGTCGGAGCCTCGGCGGAAGGATAGCTGGCACGAGCTATCGGTTGTTCCGCGGGTGCCGCCTGCATGCCCGCCGCATAACTGCCGGTCAGGTCTTGGGTATTGCGGAAGACATCCTGCGGGGCGGTCCTGGTGGCGGCGATCCGCTCGGCGTCCTGGACCCCGGATCCCTGGGTCGCGGCGCCCAAGCTGCTGATGTCGGTCTCGGGCTGGGGGTTCTCCTCAGAGTACGCGGTGGATCCCGTTCGGCCGCCGGCCGATGCCGAGCTGTGGTCGGCCCCGGACTCGCCGTGCTCCGGTCGTCCGAGGATCTCCGCGAGCCGTTCGTCCCGGATCTGGGACCTGCTGACGGCGGGGAACCCCGTCGACTGCTGTTCGGCGCGAGTCGGCGGTCCCGTCAGGGGTTCCTCGCCGTACTCCCCTTCAGAGTCGAGAAGACCCGTCGTGGATGCGGCAGGCTGCTCGGCCGTTGTGCTGTCGGGAGCGATGGGGGCCGTGTGACTTCCGGAGAACGGATCCGTGTAGATGTCTTCTGCGACGTCGGGGCCGAATGGGTCGGCTTCGGACCCGGACTCGTGCGGCAAGTCCGCGGAAGGGTAGGCACCCGAAAGGTGCTGCTCCCCTTGCCCTTCGCTCATCTTCCCTCCTAGGCACATGACTCACTTCGACGCTACCGAGCGCCCCTGAGAATCGGTTCGCGAGAACCTGAGGGTCGGCTCAGTAGAAAGGCTGCTTGGTACGGCGCCACCAGATCTGGCGCACAACGCGTTCGACCACGGAGACCCAGGCCTTGTACGCGGTCGGGTTCAGGACCTGGTCGTAGACACCGACGAAGTCGATCACCGTCTTCGTGAAGCTGGTCTTGAACAGTCCCAACCCGTAGTAACCGTGTTCCTTGTTCTTGAGCTCCGCCTTGGGCGGCGTCCCACAGAAGTCGTATTCCTCGATCCCGTAATCGGTCATGAGGTCCGTCAGCGCGATCCACTGCACCAAGTGCGAGTCCCCGTACTGACGACGACGCGGCTTGGACCCGCCGTCCTTGTAGGTGCCCTTGCGCCCGTAACGAATGACGAAGGCGCCGACGGACGGTTCGCCGTCCTCATAGGTGAAGTAGAGGCGTCCCTGTCCGGCGCGGGCGAAGGTGGTCCAGAACTGCTTGTAGTACTCGAAGGACCTCAGGTTCACGTTCGCGTTGCCCTGGCCGACCGTGTCCATCAGGGAGAACATCTTCTTCATGTTCTCCTCCGTGAGTTCGACCTGTTCGACTTCTGCCCCTTCACGCTTGGCGCGGCGCACGGCGTTCCGCCCGCGGGAGTGCAGGGACTTGAGCACCGTCTCCTCGTCCGCGTCCGTGCGAAGAATCGCCGTGGAGTCATTGGGCTGGATGTTGAACTGCTTGACCAGGCCGGCACGGTGGAGGAACGCGCTGCGAGATTCGGAATCCTCGATGTCCGGTTCGATCTTGATGGCGAAGACCTTCAGGCCGTTGGACCGAACGAACTCCCGGTTGGCCTCCATGATCGCGGGGATGTCCTCGATGTCGGTGACGTCCGGTCCCTTGATCATGTACCAGATCTTGCCCAGGAGAGGAACGCTTTTCTCGAGGACGAGGTTGTAGCTGGAAACCTCTCGCTCCTCGACGTCGTTCCCCTCGCCGACTTCGGTCACGCCCTCGTAGACCATGAACACGGGCTTCCACCCGTGAGCGGACTTGACCGAGGCAAAGGACGCGGACTGGAGAAGGTTGCCACCGTTGGGGTTGGAGGTGACGTGGTCATCCCAGTTGTCGATTTCCTGATCGGTCGCGAATCGAGCGGTGAAGTGTCGCAAAGAATCCTCATCTGCCGTGCGCGGAGGTATTGCCCCACGCCATGGTTGGTTTTCCCGCGCCGCGGGCTGGTCTCCACCAGTTTACGGCGGAGTTTCGGAAAGTCCTCACACAAAGGCCCGAGATCGTCGTCTTCTGTGGACAACGAACTCGGGCTCAATGCTGGGCCGGGGCGGCTCGAGGCGTCGAGCACCTCGGCCGTCGCCGACTATTCGGCGTCGTGATCCGTTTCGAGAATCTTGACCAGGCTGTCCAGGGCCTCGTCAGCGCCCTCGCCCTCGGCTCGCAGGACAACCTTGTCGCCGTGCTTGGCACCCAGGGACATGAGGGACAGGATCGACGACGCGTCCATTGCCTCATCAGCCGACTCGCCCTCGGCGGCGATGGTGACCTCGACGGGAAGGTCGCCAGCAGCCTCGGCAAAAATCGCAGCCGGTCGAGCGTGGAGGCCGACTCGGCTGGCGATGGTGGCGATACGTTCTGCCATGATTGTTCTCCTTGATTATGTGGTCAGGCGGGGCGTCGGAACGTCCCTTGAGATGCCGGACTGATTACAGACCGAGGTCATCAAGGATGGGCAGCTCCGCGCGAGCCACATCCTTTGTCTCTTCAGCAGATCGCGCGCCCAAGGCCTTGGATGCAATCTGTTGTGCTTGTTCCAGCGTAACGGATTTCAAGACGGCGGCGACGGCGGGCAAGGAACGGGTATTCATGGAAAGCGCTTTGACTCCCATCCCGACCAGAACCACGGCCAACGCCGGATCGGCCGCGGCCTCGCCGCAGACCGACACCGTTTTCTCCCGGCCGGTCGTTTTTTCGGCCCGCTGGGCGCCTTCGACGGTGAGCCGAATCATTTCCAGGACCGCCGGCTGCCACGGGTTGTTCAGCTCGGCCAATGCCCCGAGCAGGCGGTCCGCGGCCATCGTGTACTGCGTGAGGTCGTTCGTTCCCATCGAGACGAAGTCCACCTCCTGGAGGATCGCCTCCGCCGTCACGGCGGCCGATGGGGTCTCGACCATGACGCCGTGCACGTCGAGGCCGACCTCATCGAGCATAACCGCAAAGTCCTTGGCTTCCGGGGCCGTGGAAATCATCGGAGCCATGACCCAGACGTCGGCGCTGGACTCCTTCGCGGCGGCCGAGATCGCCTCGAGCTGGCGTTTCAGGACGCCCGGAGTCGTCCAATCCGTCCGGTACCCGCGGACGCCCAGGGCCGGGTTGGGTTCGGAGGCGTCCGTGAGGAAGGGCAGAGGCTTGTCCGCACCCGCGTCCAGCGTCCGTACGACGACGTGTTGCCCCGGGAAAGCGTCGAAAACGGCTTTGTACTCGACCTTCTGTTCCTCGACCGAGGGTTCTTCCTCCCTGTTCAGGAACGCGAATTCGGTCCGGAAGAGGCCGATACCCTGGGCCCGGTTCTCCGCCGCGGTCAGTGCCGCCTTGCCGTTGCCGACATTGGAGTACAGCGGGATACCTGTTCCGTCCGCAAGGACACCCGCGCCGTCGAACTCCGGAATCGCCTTGCGGTTCGCGTACTTCTCGGCCAAATGCTTTTCGGCGTCTCCGGGTTCGACGACGATGGTCCCGTCGGTTGCGTCCACGTAGACGACCGTGCCTTCCGGAACCTCGGTTGCACCGTTGGCGGCCACGATGGCGGGAAGGCCCAGGTCCCTGGCGAGGATCGCGGTGTGGGCCTGGGGCCCGCCCTCGGAGGTCACCAACGCAATGACCTTTTCGGGGTCGAGCGTTGCGGTGTCGGCCGGGGCCAGATCTTCCGCAATCAGGATGAAGGCGTCCTCGGACTCGGGGATCCCGGGTGCGGGCTCACCGGTCAGTTCCGCCACGATGCGCGCCCTGACGTCCAGGATGTCGGTCACCCGCTGGGCCATGTAGCCACCCAAGGCCTTCATCTGCTCCGCGTACAGGCCTGCCGCTTCCCAGATCGCGCGCTCGGGGGTGTAGTTCTTGCCGGTCACGAGCTTGCTCGCGCTCTTCAGCAACGCCTTGTCCCCGGCCATGAGAGCCGTGGACTTCAGAACCGCGGCGGCATTGCCCGAGGTCCGCCCGGAACGCTCCTTGAGGTTCTCCTTGACGGAGGCGGCCGCCTGCTGGAGACGTTCGACCGCTTCCTCGGGCGACTGGTCGTCGCCGAGGGTGGATCCGGGCGTCGGCTCCTGAATGGGTTCGGGCATCTGCAGCACGGGGCCGATGACCCGCCCGGCGGAAACGCCTACTCCGGTGAGTTTCTTCATCGCTATCAGTCCTTACTCGTGAAGCTCGTGCCGACTGTCAGGAAGCTGCCGCTACCTCGTCGGCCTTTTCATTGCCGGTCTTGGCGTTGCCGAGGCCCTTGAGGACCAGGTACACCGCTGCGGTCACGATCGTTCCGATCACAACCGAGATCAGGTACATCGGCCAATTGTCCACCAGGAACACAATCCAGACGCCGCCGTGTGGCGCGGGTGAGGCGACGTGCGACCCCATGCACACGGCACCGGCGACGGCGCTTCCGACCATCGAGGACGGAATGACGCGCAACGGGTCCGCCGCCGCGAACGGAATGGCTCCCTCGGAGATGAACGACGCGCCCAGCAACCAGGCCGCGCGTCCGTTCGAGATCTCCGCCTCGGTGAAGTACTTCTTGCGGATCGTCGTCGCGAGCGCCATCGCCAGAGGCGTGACCATTCCGGCGGCGATGACCGCGGCCATGATTTCCTTCGAGACGTCGTTTCCGGCGGAGAGCCCGGCCGTGGCGAAGAGGTATGCGGCCTTGTTGATCGGGCCGCCCAGATCGGCCCCCATCATCGCGCCCAGGATGAGGCCCAGGACCACGGCGGATGCGCCGGACATCGACATCAGGAAATCGTTGAGCACGGTCATGATCCAGGCAATCGGTTGCCCCAGGATCAGGAACATCAGACCGCTGGAGATCATGGTCGCGAGCAACGGGATGATGACGACCGGCATCATGCCGGCCAGCCACCGAGGAAGCTTCGGTTTCGCCAGCAGATAGGCGACGACGCCGGCCAGGAGACCACCGACGATCCCGCCCAGGAAGCCGGCGCCCACGGTATTGGCGACCAGGCCGGCCGCGAATCCGGGAGCGATGCCCGGTCGCCCCGACATGCCGAAGGCGATGTACCCGGCCAAGGCCGGCACCAGGAGCCCGATCGCGAAGTTGCCGATCACGTTCGCCACGGCGGCAAGGTACTGGAGAAGGCTCGTGTCTCCGAGGTTGAACAGCGACGCGCCGTCCCCCGTGACGGCGTCGTCCGAGATTCCCAGGATGTCGTTGGCGTTGTTGGCAATCTCGTAGCCGCCCAGGATGAAGGAGATGGCCACCAGAAGACCGCCCGCCGCGACGAACGGGATCATGTAGGAAACGCCCGTCATGAGCGAGCGGTAGATTCGTCCGCCCCACGTGCCTTCGTCCGATGCCGCGGAGGCATTCGCGGACTTGGAACCGGACACCCGGCGCGCGTTCGGGTCCCCCGAGGCCGCGATCGCTTCGTCGATCATGGCCTCGGGTTCGTCAATCCCTCGTTTCACCGGGGATTCGATAACCGGCTTGCCTGCGAAGCGCTCCCGGTCCCGAACGTCGACGGACACTGCGAAGATCACGGCGTCGGCGGCGTCGATGGTCTCCTGCGACAGCGCTTCGTTCCCCGAGGACCCCTGGGTCTCGACGTCGAGACGGATGCCTTTTTCCTCGGCAACCTGGGCCAGGGAATCCGCCGCCATGTAGGTATGGGCGATCCCCGTGGGACACGCGGTCACGGCCACGAGTCTTTTTTCGCTCGAGTCTTTCGTTGAGGCTGCATCCTCCGTGGCGGACGTCGTGCCGTGATCGTCATCGGACGCGGCTGTGTCTGCGGACGAAGCGGCCGCTTCAGCCCCCGACGCGCCAGCGGTTGCAGTGGCGCCAGCGGTTGCCGTGGCGCCGGCGGCTGCCGTTGCGCCGGCGGCCAACGACGTGGATCCTTCGCCCGTGGGCGTCTTCGATCCGCCCTCCTGGGTTACCCGATCCGACGACGGGCCCGCCGACGCCCCGGCGTCGGAGGCCTCGTTTGCACCGCCGAGCCCGAGTGCCCCGTTGACCAGGTCCACGACGTCCTGCGGATCCTCGGCCGAACGGAGGGACGCCACAAAACTCTTCTTGACGAGCGAGCGCGCCAGTTTGGACAGCAGCGTGAGATGTTCCTGGTCTGCGCCTTCCGGTGCGGCGATGAAGAAGATGAGGTCGGCAGGTCCGTCCTTCGCCCCGAAGTCGACGCCGGGTGCGGGCCTGGCCATGGCCAGTGTTGCCTCGGTGACCGATTCCGACCGACAGTGCGGAATGGCGATTCCGCCCGGGATTCCGGTGTCGGTCTTGGATTCGCGGGCCTTGGCGTCCGCGTAGAGGCCCTCGAGGGACGTCGCCCGGCCTTGTTGGACGACTTTTTCGGACAAATTCCTGATGAGGTCGAAGCGGTCCTCGCCCAGGTCCTGATCCAAGACCACGAGATCTGCGGTGATCAGTTCGGACATGAGGTTCTCCTTGATGGTGCGGGCCCGGTCGGGCGGCCCGATGGGGCGGCCCGCCGGGGCGTGATATGGGTCGTGCTGTCAGTCGATCTTTGTCACGGTCACGGCCTGAGGGGTCGTGTCCTGAAGGGTAGGAACCTGGGTCCCGGGCAGGGACGCGGCCGCCGACCCGTGGGCCACGGCCTGGCGCAAGCATTCCTGCGGCTCCTGACCGGCTTCGTGAGCCAGGAGGTATCCGGCGAGCGAGCAGTCCCCGGCACCGACCGTGCTCCGGGCCCGGATCGGTGCGTGCTGGGCATGCCACGAACCATCCGCAGTCACCAGGACGGCGCCTTTGGCACCGAGCGTCGCCAGCACGGATCCGACGCCGCGGTCCACGAGTTCACGGGCGGTCCTGGCGGTCTCCACCGGATCGGATTCGAGCGTTTCCCACGCTCCCGAACGTCCCACCAGTTCCGCCAGCTCCTCGGAGTTGGGCTTGATCAGGGTCGGCAGGCCGTCCTGGCCGTTGAGGGTGTCCCTCAGCGCGGACCCGGAGGTGTCCACGGCGACGCGGGGAGCCTCGGCCCCCAGGCCTTCCCTGACCGCCCTGGAGATCACGGCGTAGTAGTCGCTGGGCACTCCGGGAGGCAATGAACCGGCAAGCACCAGCCAACCGGCGCCGTCGGCCTCATTGATCAGCAAGCGAGTCAGCTCGCGCTGCGCTCTTTCGTCGAAGGGCTCGCCAGGGGCGTTGATTTTGGTCGTTGTCCCGTCCGGCTCGGCAACGGTCACGTTTGTTCTGATCGGGTAACCGGTCGCCAGGTTCGAATACCTGACGTTCGCCTCGGCAAGACCGGCCAGAACGGGATCGCCGTCGTCCCCGGGTAGCACGGCGACCGTCTCGACGCCGCTGACACTCAGAGCGCGGGCAATATTGACGCCCTTGCCGCCGGGGTCTGCCACCGAACGGCTGGCACGGATCACGGTTCCGCGATCCAGGGCAGCAGGAATCTCGACGGTTCGATCAAGGCTGGGATTGGCTGTCAGGGTAACGATCATGCGATGAGAACCTCTACGTTCGCTTCTTCGAGGGCGGCTGCCAAGGATCCTTCGGGCGCCTTGTCAGTGATGAGGGCGTCAATGTCGGGCAGGCTCGCGAACCTCACGAGCGACTCCTGACCGAATTTGGCCGAATCGCACAGAAGGACCACGCGGCGCGCGCTGCGCACGATCGCGGTCTTGACGATGGCCTCGTTCAGTCCGGGAGTCGACAGCCCGAACTCTTCGTTGAGTCCGTTGACGCCGATCAGGGCTATGTCCGGGCGGATGGTCGAAAAATGTTCCGCAGCTCGCGTACCCACCGCGGCCCAGGTCATCTTGCGCAGTTGGCCGCCGACGAGGTCGAGAACGATCCCGTCGGCCTCGGCGAGTTTGACCGCAATGTGCAGAGCATGGGTGACGATCAGGCGATCGGCACCGGATTTGAGGGAGAAGTCCGAAGTTGCGATGAGGTCGGCCAGGATTTCGGTCGTCGAACCGGCGTCGAGAACCACGGCCCCGGCGTCGGCGTCCTGCAGGAGCTGGTACGCGCGGGACGCAATCCGATGCTTCTCCGGGGTATTGACTGTCTGGCGGGAGGAAATGCTGGATTCGACCGCAGTGGACTGTTCGACGGTCACGGCCCCGCCGTGCACGCGGCGCAACCGGCCATCGGCTTCGAGGGCCGCCAGGTCACGGCGCACGGTTTCCATCGTGACCTCGTATCGTCGGGCCAGTTCGGCACCGTTCACTCGCCGGGCGCTGCTGACCAGCTTGGCGATCTCCGCCCGTCGTTCTTCAGCGAACATGGTGAAACACTCCCGGTTACGTCAACGGGAAACCCCCGTTTGTGCGTGTTTGATTTTATGTGGCATTAAGTGGTCCGGTCAACGGGATTGATTGCGATCGCTAGCGTTCGCAGGGAAACGCACATCCCCGGCACACCGCTTTCGTGGTCTCCATGACGGAACGTTTCAGTCCAGGACCAGCTGCTCCGGATCCCACGCGAACAAACCTTCGATGTCGACCTCGATCGGGGTCGCGTTCGGCACGTGTTCGGTCCAGTCCCCCGGCGTCGTCGCCAGGAGAACCCTGCGGATGAGCGTCCCGTGGCTCACCACGAGGAGGTTCTCCCCGGGATGCTCCAGGACCAGGTCCTTGAGGGTTGCAACTCCTCGACGGTAGACATCCGCTTCGGGCTCGACTCCCGCGAACAGGTCCTGCGGATGGCGCGAGTCCTCGAAGGTCAGCGTCTGTCCTTCGGCGTCACCATAGGCGCGCTCAATAACGCCGGGGACGGTTTCGATCTCCGACAAGCCCACGTGCTCACCGATGATGCGGGCCGTTTCCTGGGCACGGGAAAGCGGGGACGCCCCGAGGTAGCTCCAGAACTCATTCTGTTCTGCCAAGGCCCTTCCGGCCTCGTGCGCCTGCTCGCGGCCCCTGTCGTTGAGGGGGATGTCCGAGCTGCCCTGCATCCGACCGGCCTTGTTCCAGTCGGTCTGCCCATGGCGCACGACGACAAGACGCCCCGTCATCACGGATTTCTCGGCCTGTTCCTGTGTCACTCGCTGTCTCCTCATAGATCGATCCGGATCGATCCTACTCGGGCCTGTGGGCTTGCGTGGACTTTTGTGTGACGCCCAACATCCTCTTGCCCACTCCCTGTTACGCGGATGCCGGGTCCTCCGCCGCCGCAATCAGGGAACTCGCGACGGCGGACAGGTGACGACCTCGGCGCCAGATCGCACGAATGGGACGCCCGACGTCGAGACCCTCGACACGCACGGGCACCAGGGGCTCGACAATCGCCCGCGACGGCAAGAACGTGGGGATCCCGGTCGCACGAGCCGTGCGCCACAGCGCGGAAAGGGAACCGACCTCCGCCGCGGGAGCGGCCATTCCCGGCAGAGCCTGTTCGACGGCGCGGCGGGTTCCGGAACCGTACTCCCGAAGCAGCAGTGGTGTGGCGCGAACCTGGTCCACCGTCGGTGGTTCCTCGGCCCAAGGGTGGGCCGAGGTCACGGCCAGGACGATGCTGTCCCAGGCCACCGAACGAGCCAGGAGCTTGCCCTGCCAACGGGCTTCTTCGCGCAAACGCCCCGCGTCCGGATCGCCACCGGGACTCTCTGGGGTTTCGACAAAACCGAGCTCGACGTCTCCGGCCACGACGTCGCGCATGACCTCGCGGGAGTTCGCGGCGACGACGTCGATCCTCATCCCGGGATCCCTGCGGAGCATGGCCCCGGTCCACGTTGGGAGATAGTGCTCGACCACCGTATTGCTGGCAGCGACCGTGAGCCGCCTCGAGGTGCCCCCGCGAACCGAGTCGACCGCTTCCGCAAGCGAGCGCGCCGACTCGAGCAGACCCGCTGCGGCCTCGAGCACCGTGCGTCCTTCCGGGGTCGCGACGGCGCCCCGTGGAGAGCGCACGAACAGGTCGACCCCGAGGAGACTTTCTGCGCCCCTGACTTTGGCCGAGGCCGCCTGTTGCGTCATCCCCAGGGCTCGGGCCGCCGCGCCGAGACTTCCTCGCCGGTCCACCTCGTCGATCAGGGCCCAGACCGAGAGGTCGGGAAGTCGATGCACGCTCATGGTCCAAGCCTAGCTGGTCACAAGCTGTAGTTGTGACCCGACAGGTGAATACCCTCTACTCGAGGCGCAATGGCGGGAATAGGCTCGATTCATGCTTCGTTCAGCGCAACATTTCGACACGCGCCCGCTGGAGGATCCGGCGAGCGAAGGACGCCCCACCGTGGTTCCCGCAGGCCCCGCGTGGTTCGGTTCCGTGATGGGCACGTCGTTGCTGTCGTCCCTTCTCCGGGCCCATGGAATCGCGGTTCTGGACGTGGTGCTGTGCTTGATCGGATGGGCGTTGCTGATCCTGCTCACCGTGGGTTTTCTGGCGAGGTGCGTTCGTAGACCTCGTGTTCTCAGGGACTCGTTGTCCAAGCATTCCGAAGTCAGCGCCTGGGGCATGGTCTCGATGGGGTGCCTGTCCGTGGGCTCGGCGACGTCTACCGTGATCCCTCATTGGCTTCCCCAGTGGGAGACAACCGCCTGGTCGGTGGATTGGGTCCTGTGGTTCATAGGAACCGCGATCGGATGGGTCAGCGCAGTCGGGTTCGCGGCCAAGCTCATGAAGATTCACCATGAGCACCCCCTGCCCGCGTGGGGATTGCCCGTGGTCGCGCCCATGGTGACGGCGACGACGGGGGCCCAACTGGTCGCGCACGCCGCGTCCCCGCACGGAGCGATCCTGACGGGCCTGTTGTCCGTCGGAAGCTTTTTCGTGGCCCTGGGCATGGGCGTCGCAGTGTTCGGAGTCGCCTATGAGCATTCGTGGAGGCACGAGGCGCTCCCAGCGGCCGCCGCGGCGTCGTCCTTCATTCCTCTGGGCATTGTGGGGCAGTCGACGGCAGCTGCCCAGTCGTTGGCCATGGCCACCACCCCGTTCGTCAGCCCGGGCGTCGACTCCATCCTGTCGGAGATCGCCCACGGGTACGGCGTGGTCGTCTTGTGCATCGGAATCCCGGTCTTTGCATGGGCGGCCGCGACGACCTACCGGCAGTTTCTCCGCGGCATGCCGTTCACCCCCGGCTGGTGGGCCATGACCTTCCCCGTGGGGACCTGCAGCCTCGGGACCCACCTGATGGGGTGGGATCTTCTGTCCCTCGCGCTGCTTCTTGTTCTCGCGGTGCACTGGTGCATCACGGCCACGGGGTCGGTCACCAACCTCGCCCGCGCCGTGGCTACGGCGAGACCTGTCCGCCCGTCACGTTGAGGGTCTCCCCGATCACGTAGCTGGATTCGGACGACGCCAGGAAGACGTATGCGGGGGCCAACTCGGTGGGCTGACCCGCGCGTCCGAGCGGAGTGTTCTTGCCGAACTGGGGAAGGGCGTCCTTCGGTTGGCCGTCGCTGACCTGCAGCGGCGTCCAAATCGGCCCCGGGGCCACGGCGTTGACACGGATTCCCTTCGGGGCCAGTTCCTGGCTGAGCCCTTTGGAGAAGTTGTTGATGGCCGCTTTGGTCGAGGCGTAATGCATGATGTGCGGCGACGGGTCGTAGGCCTGGATCGACGTCGAGTTGACGATCGAGGAGCCAGCCGGAAGATAGTTCAGGGCATGGCGGGTGACCCGGAAGATGGCCAGAATATTGACGTCGAAGGTCGCCTCCAGCTCCTCATCGCTGAGGCCCTGCAGTCCGTCGGTCACCACCTGCTTTCCGGCGTTGTTGACGAGAGTATCGAGCCCGTCCATGGCTTCGTGGGCCTGGTCCACCACGCTCCGGCAGAATTCCCTGTCGGTCAGGACGCCCGGGAGCAGGTGCACCGTGTGCCCCTCGTTTTCCAGGAGGTTCTTGAGGTACTGGGCGTCCTTTTCCTCGGCCGGAAGGTAGTTGAGGGCGACCTCGGCACCTTCCCTCGCGAAAGCGATGGTCACCGCGGCCCCGATTCCGGAGTCGGCGCCAGTGATCAGGGCTTTGCGCCCTTCCAAGCGTCCGGTCCCCCGATAGCTGGTCTCTCCCCTATCGGCCTTGGGGACGAGCTGTTCGTCCAGGCCGGGCTCCGGTTGATGCTGCTGCGGGGGCTCGATCGAGGGAAAGCGGTTCACGGGATTCTGAAAAGTCAGCTGATTGGCGCCGACGTGGTTCTGCGTATTCTTCTGAGTCATGGTGTCTCCTCCAGCGGGGTCCAACGGAAGTACGCTTCGACACCAGTCTAGGAAGGTGGAGAATCCCCTTGTCACCAGGTCAAGCCACACGCTTAATCCACATGCCGGCACGCGACGCCGCATGACCCGGGACATGCAAAAGGGCCACGAACGGTTGATGCCGTTCGTGGCCCTTTGATTTTGGAGCCCCCTGCCGGATTCGAACCGGCGACCCTCTGTTGGTGGATCACGCACGTTTGACAGTTCCAGACGTTTCCTGCAACAACCACTTGATCCCCTTAGTATCCAGCTTCCAGACAATACATTTCCCGAACAATATCCCGCACATTCCCGCCAATATCAGATGAATTACCTTCCAAAGTAGCCCCAAAGTAGCCCCGTATTCGGACCATCGCCCAGCAAACGCTGGCAGGACCTTTTGGCCAACCCCGCTACCCATACATTCAAACTTGTATTACCTTAAGCCATGCAGGCACACCCTGCCCCAGCCTGGATAGACACCTCTAGTCTCAAGGCATGGGCACATCAATAACATTGGAGTTGATTCTTTTGAAATGGCAAACCGCCTCAGCAGTCACCAGCCTCGCCCTCATCTCGTTGATCGGCGCCGCACCCACCGTTCAGGCTGCCGGGACAGCACAGGAACCTGCACCATCAGGATCATCCAGTATCCAGATGCAGAAAACTAAAACGACGGCCACAGTCACCAAGGGTGCCGACAAGCTAGATGTAAAATGGGTTGGCGATCAGGCCAGCTCGAAGGACCAGGACTGGGGCTCCGGAGGTATCACGCATTTCCAGCTAGTCCCCAAAGACGGCAAAGCTGTCACCGTCCCGGGATGGGAGGTTCAGATCAAGCTACCCGCTGGCCAGGAATTCTCTCAAATGGACAGCTGGGAAAACGCCAAGTACGATGCGGCCACTCGCACCGTTACAGTCACCGAAGCAGGGCAATCCGAGGATTACGTTCCCGCCGCCGGCACACCTCTAACGCTGGAGTGGAAGCAATCGACGGCGTTTATCCCTGCGATCGACAATAATCATCAGGCCCCTGCCCCGTTCGTGCCTTACACCGACATGGACGCTTGGCCCCCCGCTAACCTGACTGAACTTTCTCAGCAGATCGGAAACCCCTATTTCACTACTGGCTTCATCCAAGCGGCCAAAGGCAATGATGGGAAATACTTCCCCGCTTGGGGTGCGCAGAAAACTGAGCCAGTTTCTGGAAATTCCAAGATCCAGACTATCAACGATCTGCGCAATAGTCATGGTGATGTAGTCACGAGCTTCGGCGGGGCCGCCAACCAAGAACTGGCCGAAGTGATCACTGATAAAGGCGAGCTGGGAGATGCCTACAAATCAGTATTTGATCGACTTAAAACCAATAAAGTCGACTTCGATATCGAAGGGGCAGGACTTAAAAATAAAGAAGCGGTGGCACGCCGCATGGAAGTCTTAGCCTCCCTGCAACAGGGCTATAAAGCCACAGGAAACCCGTTGCATGTTTCATTTACCCTGCCGGTACTGCCAACCGGTCTCACTCCAGAAGGTCTTGATCTGGTGAAGGAAGCCGTCAAAGCCGGCCTGGCGGTAGACACCTGGAACGTGATGGCTATGGATTACGGCGATTCGGCATGGCCCGGGCACGGCGATATGGGTGACGCGGCAATCAAGGCAGGTGAAAGCCTTCACGACCAGCTCAAATCCGTTTATGGCACCAGTAGGACTGATGCCCAGCTGTGGAAAATGGTGGGCATTACCCCAATGCTAGGGGTAAACGACGTGGAAACTGAGACTTTTACGGTCAACAACGCAAAGAAACTAGTGACGTGGGCCAACCAGCACCATATCGGCAGGGTATCCGCGTGGTCAACAAACCGCGACAATAAGGAAACATCGAAAGTCGAGCAGAGTCCTTACGAATTCTCAAAGGCATTGATGCAGTTCCACGGATAGACTTCGCGCTGGTCCGCCAAGCATAAACAGAATCCATCAGAGCGCAAGGAGGGCCCCTCTTGACCCCACTCTAGATGGGGCCCTCCGCCTCTCAAAATGCCAGCAAAAACTGACAATCGTCTACGGCTTACAATACAATTAGCCTCACAGCATTCTCCTGGTGCAAGTCGAAACGACCCCCGTCAACAGCGAAATCCCGCTTAAGCCCAAATAATTGGAGTGATTATTATCATGAAATGGTTAACTGCCCCCGCAATCGCCTGCATGGCACTCACCGCAGTCGTCACAACACCCTCTGCCGCTCAATCAGTCCAGCCCGCTCCAGCCAACATTCAAGAGCAGGATTCAAAACCTACATCGGGCAGCGCAAGGCAAGCACCCGAAGATTACTCTAATGGGTATCACGGAGTCGTTTGGCCAAATTTCGGCGACAGTCCGCACAAATTCGCCAAAATGACATTTCCTATGACGATCAATAGTTCGCCCGATACTCGTCAGTTCTTTTTTTCCAACCAGTTTTACTACGCACATTCCGATGACGCCGGGTATTTCGGGTTGCAGCCGATGGAGCGGGCCAGGGATGGCCATCGTCAAGTATCAGTCCGCTTTAGCTCTTTCAACAAGAACGCTACTCCGGTGGACACAGGACTTTGCCATAGTGGGGCTGACGGTGGGGGTGGTGTAACTTGCGCGACTGACATTCCCTTCACCGCCGGTGCAAAGTATGATTTGTCTATGACGTTCACGAAAGAGGACCACACCTTTCATGGCAAAGTCATCGACACCGCTTCCCATAAGGAATATAACGCCGGATCCTACAAAATCCCAGAAGAGACAGAAGGTATAACCACTAATAACCTAATGTCCTGGCATGAGGACTATACCAAACATCCTGAAAAGGGTAAGTGCAACTCGAAAGACTTCCCATATTACGATGTGACCCTCGGCCGCCCTCAAGGAACAACTGATGCCGGACTCACCCAGACGGCAACGTTCAATAATCTCAGTCTAAAGTTCCAGGATATCTGTCCGAATGCCGATCATTCGTCCATCAACTCCGATGGTACGGCGACATGGCGTCTCGGATTCAAGTAAAATTATCGAGTAATCTCAGAGAGTTCCAAAGAGGCTCGTTTACGTTGAAGGAACTCTAAAAGATAACCGTCGAGCACTTGAAAGTGGCTCTTCGCGAACGAGGGTGTAGTCGGCTGAGCGCGTCGGCGGCCGGGTAGGGGTCGAGGTCTCCCGGATGATGGAAGTTCTTCACGCTTGCCATCCCGAAAGACCTCGACTTGCTCCACCCTACGTTCGCGGCCCCTGACCTCACCACGTTCTGCCGTCTCGACGAGCTCGGCCTCGAAGCCGTCGGCCAGCTGCTCGAGCCCGACCGGGCGGTGCTGGAGTGCCGCGTCGTCGACGACGACCCGTGGTGCCGGAAGTGCGGTGCGGAGGGCGTGCCGCGTGACACCGTCACGCGGCCGCTTGCGCACGAGCCGTTCGGGCACCGGCCGACGACGCTGCTGGTGCGGGTGCGCCGGTACCGGTGTGGCCAATGCCGGCGGACCTGGCGGCAGGACACGACGAAGGCGGCGCCGCCGCGGGCGAAGATCTCCCGCGCCGGGATCGGGTGGGCGCTCACGGCGATCGTGGTCGACCACCTCACCGTCTCCCGCGCCGCCGCAGGACTGGGGGTGTCGTGGCACACCGCGAACACCGCGATCCTCGCCGAGGGCAGGCGTCGACTCATCGACGACCCTGCCCGGTTCCACGGGGTCACCACGATCGGTGTCGACGAGCACGTCTGGCGTCACACCAGGTTCGGCGACAAATACGTCACCGTGATCATCGACCTCACCCCAGCCCGCGACAAGACGGGCCCGGCGCGGCTGCTGGACATGGTCGAGGGCCGCTCGAAGGCGGTGTTCAAGCAGTGGCTAGCCGCCCGCCCGAAGGACTGGTCGAAGGCGATCGAGGTGGTCGCGATGGACGGGTTCTCGGGGTTCAAGACCGCCGCGGCCGAAGAGCTGCCCGACGCTGTTCCCGTCATGGATCCGTTCCATGTGGTCCGGCTCGCCGGTGATGCGCTCGATGTCTGTCGGCGCCGGGTCCAGCAGGACACCACGGGGCACCGCGGGATGAAGGGCGATCCGCTCTACAAGGCTCGCCGCACCCTGCACACCGGGGCGAGTCTGCTCACCGACCGTCAGCGGGTCCGACTGGATGCGGTGTTCGCGAGTGAGGAGCATGTCGAGGTCGAAGCGACCTGGGGCATCTACCAGCGCATCGTCGCCGCCTACCGCGAGCCCGACAAGAAGAAGGCCAAGCTGGCCATGCAGGCCGTGATCGCTACGATCACCACCGGCGTCCCGGCGGCGCTGGTCGAGGTCCGCAAGCTCGGTCGCACGATGAAGCAGCGCGCCGCCGAGCTTGCGGACCTCCACGAGCGCGGCGGGGACGCCGCTGGAGACGGAATCGATGACGGCTGTCATCAGCTTCTTCGCCGTCTTCCGATCGGGTTCGCGGTAGGCAGCGATCACGCGCTGGTAGATGCCCCAGGTCGCCTCGACCTCGACGTGCTCGGAGACCGCGAACAGTGCCTCGAGACGGGTCTGCTGCCGGTCAGTGAGCAGCTGCGCGCCGGTGTGGAGGATGCGGCGGGCCTTGTAGAGCGGATCGTTTTTGCGGCCCCGCCGGCCGTGCAGGCACTGCTGGACGCGACGACGGCAGGTGTCGAGGGCGTCGCCGGCGAGGCGGACGACGTGGAACGGGTCCATCACCGCCTGCGCGTCCGGGAGCTCCTCGCTGACGGCGGTCTTGAAGCCGGTGAACCCGTCCATCGCGACGACCTCGACACCATCGCGCCAGTCCTGCGGGCGTGCGGCGAGCCAGGTCTTGAACACGGCTTTCGAGCGACCCTCGATCATGTCCAGCAGACGGGCGGGGCCGGTCTTGTCGCGGTTCGGGGTGAGGTCGATGATGACGGTGACGTACTTGTCGCCGACTCTCGTGTGGCGCCAGACGTGCTCGTCGACGCCGATCACGGCGACGCCGTCGAACCGGGCGGGATCGTCGATCAGCACTCGACGCCCTTCAGCGAGGACCGCGTTGTTCGCCGTGTGCCAACCGACACCGAGTCCGGCGGCGACGCGGGCGACGGTGAGGTGGTCGATCACGAGCGCTTCCAACGCCCACCGCATCCCGCTACGGGACAGCTTGGCTCGCTCGGGCGCCGCTGCCGTGAGGTCCTCACGCCAGGACCGTCCGCATCCCGAGCACTTGTAGCGGCGGACCCGGACCAGCAGCGTCGTCGGGCGATGACCGAACGGCTCGTGGGCGAGACGCCGCGTGTCCGTCCCGCGCGAGAGCGCCTGGCTACCGCATCCCCGGCACCACGGATCCGGCTCGGCGACGCGGCACTCGATCACCGCGCGATCCGGCTCAAAAAGCTGACCGGTGGCCACGAGGCCGAGCTCGTCGAGATGGCAGAACACGGTCAGATCAGGGGTCGCGAAGGTAGCGTGGTGCACGTCGAGGTCTTCCGGCAGATGGTCAGTGTGAGAACTTCCATCATCGGAAGGCCTCGACCCTCATCCGGCGACCGACGCGCTCAGCCACCTACCCCCTCAACTGCGAAGAGCCCGTTTTGCATGAGCCCTCCGTGAGTGACTCACGATTCTTCGCTACTCCCCCGGAATCACGGGCCAGAGTAAAGAACTCGTCAGCGTCATCAACGGATGGATTACGCTTTTTCGAGGGTCTATTCACCGTCTGGTGCGCATCCCACGACGGAATGTAGTAATAAGCCCGTCGACCCACCTTGAAGAACACCAAATCGAAAGCGTTTTCAACACTCATGAGCCACTCATGCAACTTGCATGAGTCCACCCAATCGTCGTTCGGGAAAATGAACCCGAGAAGCTCACGCTCGTTGAACGTCCCCACTCCGTAGTCGTCCGCCCAGTTCCATAGGGCGATGAACGTCAGCCTCGCCCACGGGTCAGCTGGCAGACTTGGTGAGTCCCAGAACTCGGGTTTGATTGTCCTGATTCGTGCCACGTTGTTCCTCCTTTCATTTCTTCGATGTCAGGTGCCAGCCCCGACAAGACGGATATGAGAAAGGCCCGCTCATGGCGGGCCTTCAAAATGCGGGTTCGTCCAGGCGTCGTTCCCCATCTGGGTCGAGCAACCACTGCCGAGAATCACCGTGATAGAACACGGGCTCATGCGCCGGGTAGACCCGCCGATTCCGGGGCAGCTTCCACCCACGACGTCGCCCGAGCTCCGCGAAGTCGGCGTCCTGCTCGAGGCGGGTATTACACCGGGCACAAAGGACGATCAGACACTCGTAGCCGTCGAACAGTTTGCTTCCGCCCATACCTCGGTTGATGCGATGTTGAAGTGTCAGCTCCGACTGCGCCCCGCAGGCCACGCACGCCCACCCGTCACGGTCGAATACTTTGAGTCGTTTGGTCTTGGCGATCACGCGCCACCTCCGTGTTGGGAATAGAGTTTGTTTGCTTCGCGCTCGTCCACACGGTCAGACCTGAGCGAGTCCGCTTTGGCCCTGCACCAGAAGAGTTTCTGACGGTAAGCCTCGACCTCGCCGGCCTTCGCTTCCTTCTTCAACCGCAGGGTCATCACCGGGTCGTCGGCATCGGCCAGGGTTTCCGCCCCGGCCTGGGACAGTTTCGGGTCGGCGTCCTTGGCTCGGATGATGAACTTCGCCCGCTCCTGCCTGTACGTGTTCTCGGCTTCGGCGTGGGCGTTGATCGTGGACCGGTACGCCTGAGCGATCTTGTCCCACTCCAATAAATGCCGGTTGATGTCGGTCTGGATCACTTCGTCCGCTCCTTCCGATACAACTGGCCCACGCCGTCGAGGATCTCCGTATCCAGCAACTCCGCTACCTCACCAGGAGAAGTCCGATACGCGGGACAGGCCGCGACCTCGTCCAGAGCATGAAAAAAGGCGGGGCCATAACGACCTTCCGCCCTCTTGAACAACCGGACCAACTCAGCTTTCAACTGTGGGTTCAATGCCCAGCACCTCCCCTGTCAGACCAACCAGGCGGCCCTCACGGTTGAGCAACGCCAGTTTCTCCGCAATGTCCTTCGCCGGAGTGAACCGCACATATGAGCCGCCCGCGTTGTCCCACTCGATCCCGGGAATGACCTCGCCCTCACTGGTGATCGCCGCGTTCTGGTGCTTGACCGTCCGCAACAGCTCATCCACCCCCGACTTGTCCAGGGCCTTCTGAGTCACCACCAGATCCGGCATGTTCGCCTCGGCCCACTCCATCAGGGCGTCACTGTCGGTGACCTTCCACGCCGGACGAGGCTCCGTCCTGGTGGCCTTACCCAACGGCAGCTCTTGCCCATCCAAGTCATACCGGGCAGAGACCGAATCACCCGGGTTGAGCTCACGCATGAGATCGCCCTTGTGATCGTCCAGGTACTTCTTCAATTCGCGTTGCATGTAGTACGCCACCAACACGGCAGGCATGTTCTGATCCATTACTTCCCCCTCATCGTCGCGAGTCGTTTCCTCAACTCGTCCAAAGCCCAATCAGGCCAGCGGCCCCTGGCCCACGTCCCGAGCGACTGGACCGCGTCCGGGCCTTGCGCGGTCGCCTGTTCGATCCGGGACCGGATCTCGTCTTCAGGGTTCACCGATTCCTCATGGCTCTCAGCGTCCGGGTCCGTGTCGTCGGTCGGTAGGCAGAGTGCTTGGAGTAGGCAGGTCCGCAACGCGACCGACATCGCCTTCGCTGTGCCCTTGTCCTGGGTATCCATGCTCTCGGCGGCCACCACCGCGTCTAAAGCATCCCCTGCCGGACCAGTGAACCGGTACCGGACCGTCAACCTCGTGATGTAGTTGATCGCCCCGGACTTCGTCTGATCCCGGTCCACCTCCCGAGCGATAACCTCGACCGGCATCACAACCACACCGTGCTTACGCAGCTTCGGGCCTACCGCGTTGACCACCGCATCGACACCACGGAACATGAACCGCTGGTGCGTATTCTGGTCACCCTTACGCACAGCCCTGACGTCCTCCATGACATCGGCCAGTGCCTCGTGAATCTTCTTCGGATCGCTCATGCTGCATCCTCCCGGCGGCGTCTTGTCCTCGACCGGAAGTACAGCGCAAGATGCAACCGGTTCACTTCTTCCCCGTAGGAGACCTCCGACCGGGACCTCTTCTCCGGCGAACCAGTACCGCGCTGCCGCCCCAGCTCGTTGTTCCTGCGTGCCGCCCTACGCGTGCTCTCCACAACCTTCTCCTTTCAGGTACGAAAAAAGCCCCGGAATCCTCTTCCAGGGCTTGAACTCTTCCAACCACAACGTGGAACCGGTCAACCCGGCCCACACCACAAACATCACGAACCAAAACACGACCGCTCCTCCTGCTCGGACCGTTCCAGGGCATAGCCCAACGTGTCCATCAACAACCGCAGATCCGTCCGGTCCAAGTACCACACCGTCCCATCCGAAAACCTCAAATGCGCACCCGTCGGTACCGCCGCCGCCAACGTCGGCAACTCAACATTCCGCGACCTGTCCGGCGTGTACTCCTCAATCATTTCCCAGTCCTTTCTTCCCACAATTGCTCTTCCGAACCCTCACTGTCGGTCTCATGCGTGTGATGCAACCCAGGCAACCCACACGCATCACACGAATCATGCTTCGGATACGGCCTCATGCGACCTCATCCCAACCACGGCCCACGTAGACATAAGAAAGCCCGCCACGACGAGTCGGGATACTCGACGGACGGGCCTGTACCTTATCCACCAACGCCTTCACACGGTGCCGCTTCATCAACTGCCCATAATGATTCGGGTGTAACGCCTCCGGCAGCTCACGGCGCACCATGTCGAACGAGAACGGCTGCCCAGACGCGGACAACGACTCAACGACGTCCTCGCCTCGGAGCATCCACTCCTCACGAGCCGCCTCATACTCCTCCGGCGTCATCTCCTCAGACATCGGTCTAGTCATTCGGCTCACCCGACTTAGAATCAGAAAACCCAACACCTGAAGGAGAACTCCGATGGCCGACCTCGTCTACGGGACAACCGCTTACACCATGAACGATTCCACCGCCCGAAAAGCCCAAGCCGCAATCCACGCGCTGCTTGAGGCGGGTCTTAGCTTCTTCGAGGTCGAAGCCAACCATGGCTCCACCGGGAAAGTGGTACTTCTTTTTACTCCTGGTGTTCCGGTTCAGTTCGTCTATGGAGACTCTGAGTCCTCGGACCTCACTGAGGATGAGACTCAAGAGATCAGTGGTTTTCTGTCTGCGTTTAAACAGAGTCATTACGTCCCTCTCCTTGGTTGATCTTCTGTGGCACCCCTCGAATTAGAGATGCCGCTTCTCTCCTGCCGCCGTACGCGGCGTTGTGCTACTGTTTAGCCTCGCGGGAGCCCTGCAGATACCGGCCCGGCCGCCCAACCCGACCACACAGGTACAGGCGACCCACACCTATAATCCAGGTACTTTTCAGTCACACCGGCTCTCAGACCCCTCCCGCACGAGACCGCCCCGGAGCCCAACTACCAGATAGTCAGGCACACCTGAAAACCGGGGCGGCCTCACCCAAAAAACCTGGTAGCATTTCGTATCGCGGAATTCCTGCAGATATCCGCAAGAGGCCGCCCCCAGCTCTGACTGTTCTCGCTAAGGGGGCGGCCTTCTTCATGCCCAGACCCACTGAAAACACACAGGTTGGCCCCCTACCCTCGGTAGCATCAAATCGCCACAACCGTGGACCTCACTAACGAACGGGAAACCAGTGCGCAAACTCGCTACGCTCACAATCGATCCGACCGCGGCGAACCCCCTGAAGCTAGACATGCCGGCTGGCACCCTAGGAGCTTTGGAAGAGATGTATCGGGCATTCGTCAACAGCCCAGTCCCCCAACCAGTCTTGTTCACCATCCTCGGACCAGACGGCGCAAACACCTGGACAATCCCCTTGGGAGTCCCAGTCCATTTCCACACACCATTCGGGGCCATCAACGACAAAGAGAACGCACGGTTCTATCGGCAGAAACAACAGCTACAAGAGCGGGCCGATATCGGCGCAAGCATCACTTTCGACAATGCTTGGGAGCTACTAGACCATAAAGACCTCGGCTAGCATGGTGGCGTTGTGCTAGCGTTTTATCGTGCGGGGACTCGCTGACCCCCGCAGGGAGGCCGCCCCGGAGCCCAACTACCAGATAGTCAGGCACACCTGAAAACCGGGGCGGCCTCACCTACGCCGCCCGAACCAAAACGTTCTGGACGGCCCGGAAGCCAGCGCCAAAACTCACAAATTGGTTTCTTTCCCCGATGAGTAGTACCTCGAGTAGTACGTGGCGTTCCGCTTCTCCGACTGTTTTGTCTCATGCCACAACCACAGTTGGAACACCAGCATCCCCAACTGCACGATGACCGCGACAGCCTGAACACCAATCACGCCCCCTCCTCCCCTGCCGTTCTAGGCGGCGTTATGCTAGCATCCTGGTCTGCGGGGTTTTCTTCCGACGACCCCGCACGAGGCCACCTCTGTCCCCCATATACTGGAGGGGTGGCCTCACAAAACCTGCTAAACTTCGGCTCGTGGGGATTTTGCGGTCTTGCAACACCTCCACACGGTGCCCGCCTTATGTTGGCAGGCGGGCACCACACACTCCGCGGCCCCCGCCAGTGGAACAGATTGCTCTACGCAGCCCGGAACAGGACATTCTCAACTGCCTGCTCACCAGTCGGGTCCGCATGATCCAACACCCTCACAAGGTCCGGGTCATACCTATCTAACCGGCCCCGCTTGTACTTATCCGCCAGCAGGGCAGCCCTCGACCGGGACAACTCCAGACGCAACCCTTCAGCGTTCGCCAAAAACACTTCTTTGATCGTGTTCTTCGTATCCGACCGGTCCACACCAGCTAAGAAAGCGCTCATATCAGCGCGCATAGTTCTCTCCTATGAGCAAGCCAAGCCGCGAACAGCAAGGCGAATTTGGGTAGAGTCCTCCCCAGAAAATTTCAGGGGTTTTGAATTTGCGCCTGTTATCGGGCTCTTCGCAGTTGAGGGGGTAGGTGGCTGAGCGCGTCGGTCGCCGGATGAGGGTCGAGGCCTTCCGATGATGGAAGTTCTCACACTGACCATCTGCCGGAAGACCTCGACGTGCACCACGCTACCTTCGCGACCCCTGATCTGACCGTGTTCTGCCATCTCGACGAGCTCGGCCTCGTGGCCACCGGTCAGCTTTTTGAGCCGGATCGCGCGGTGATCGAGTGCCGCGTCGCCGAGCCGGATCCGTGGTGCCGGGGATGCGGTAGCCAGGCGCTCTCGCGCGGGACGGACACGCGGCGTCTCGCCCACGAGCCGTTCGGTCATCGCCCGACGACGCTGCTGGTCCGGGTCCGCCGCTACAAGTGCTCGGGATGCGGACGGTCCTGGCGTGAGGACCTCACGGCAGCGGCGCCCGAGCGAGCCAAGCTGTCCCGTAGCGGGATGCGGTGGGCGTTGGAAGCGCTCGTGATCGACCACCTCACCGTCGCCCGCGTCGCCGCCGGACTCGGTGTCGGTTGGCACACGGCGAACAACGCGGTCCTCGCTGAAGGGCGTCGAGTGCTGATCGACGATCCCGCCCGGTTCGACGGCGTCGCCGTGATCGGCGTCGACGAGCACGTCTGGCGCCACACGAGAGTCGGCGACAAGTACGTCACCGTCATCATCGACCTCACCCCGAACCGCGACAAGACCGGCCCCGCCCGTCTGCTGGACATGATCGAGGGTCGCTCGAAAGCCGTGTTCAAGACCTGGCTCGCCGCACGCCCGCAGGACTGGCGCGATGGTGTCGAGGTCGTCGCGATGGACGGGTTCACCGGCTTCAAGACCGCCGTCAGCGAGGAGCTCCCGGACGCGCAGGCGGTGATGGACCCGTTCCACGTCGTCCGCCTCGCCGGCGACGCCCTCGACACCTGCCGTCGTCGCGTCCAGCAGTGCCTGCACGGCCGGCGGGGCCGCAAAAACGATCCGCTCTACAAGGCCCGCCGCATCCTCCACACCGGCGCGCAGCTGCTCACTGACCGGCAGCAGACCCGTCTCGAGGCACTGTTCGCGGTCTCCGAGCACGTCGAGGTCGAGGCGACCTGGGGCATCTACCAGCGCGTGATCGCTGCCTACCGCGAACCCGATCGGAAGACGGCGAAGAAGCTGATGACAGCCGTCATCGATTCCGTCTCCAGCGGCGTCCCCGCCGCGCTCGTGGAGGTCCGCAAGCTCGGCCGCACGCTCAAGCAGCGCGCCGCCGACATCCTCGCGTTCTTCGACCGGCCCGGCACGTCCAACGGGCCAACAGAGGCGATCAACGGGCGCCTGGAACACCTCCGCGGCTCCGCCCTCGGATTCCGGAACCTCACGAACTACATAGCCCGATCGCTGCTCGACACCGGCGGCTTCAGGAACCACCTACACCCTCAAATGCGATGAGCCTGTTATCGAATCGGTTCGACGCGGTTCCGGTCAAGGTACTTCTCGATATCCTCAACGCGGTACTGGTAACAACGGCCTACACGGATGCATGCCGGGCCGGTCCCAGCAGAACGATAGTTATGCAGTGTCTTCACCTCGAGACCCATGTACTCCGCCGCCTCCGGTGTAGTGAGCCTCGTCTTCGGATCGAGCGCAGCGATCATGCTGTCAACTCCAACGGGTACAACATCAAATCCCGAAGCTTATACAGCCCCTTCACCGTAACCCTCACCTGCGGGTCACCAAGCACACGCTCCTCACGCTTCGCATCCCAATACGTCACAGGTTTCACCACAATCAACCTCTGCTCCACAGCACGCTGAGTCGCACGCCGTGACCGCCCAAACGGCTTAGAAGTCCACCCCAACTCGTCAAGCTTCTGAAAAAGCCGCTTCTGCCCAGTCTCAATACCCGCACGGGAAAGAATCTTCGCCGCGTCCCCAACCAGATACGAACCATCCGCAGTCAACAACTCATCGAACACATCAGCCTTCGGAGCAAGCTCCGCGATCTTCGCGTCCTTCGCCTCCAGCGTGGACTGCGCCTCAAGCAACGCCCTCGCCATCAGCTCGGGACCAGTCAGCACTAGGGTGCCTCCATACGAACCCGTCTTACGGATCGTAGGAAGAACCTCACTTGTAACCCAGCGGCGGAACTTCCGAGCTTCGGAAAGGTGCGAACCAAATGTCAGAGCGTAAATGCCCGATTCGTTGACCAGCGTGCGCTCACGTGAAACCTCGCGGGAACCCTCGTGAATCGCGAGGGTTGCCCTGCGGGCATCTTCCAAATCGACATGCTGTGCAACAGTAGCTGAGGCATTCGCGTACCCGAGGATCTTCGCGACATCGGATGCGACGAACCAGGGCTCTCCGCCCTCCATGATCGTTCGGACTGGTGTATCCTGATACTTGAAAAGTTCCACGACAGAACTCCTTTCACTGATTGCCGCCCCTGCTCGGGCGGCTTTCTTTTTGCCTTCATGCGCGCAGATCATGCCGCAGCCACTTCCTCGGCGTCATACTTATTCAGCATCTCCACCGGCACCCCGATCATCCGGGCAAGCTCCGGTATCTCATCCAACTTGATTGGTACGACCCCGCTCAGACGGGCATACATGGCCGTCGCCCCAATCCCAAGCGCCTCTGCCATATCCACGACGGGCACTCTGTAACGTTCTGCTTCTGCACGGACATTCGCCGCGACCTGTTCCTTGTAGCTCATCGCTACCTCCCTTCGGACAAAACCAAGCGTTCCTCATTTGAGGAATTTTGTCAACTGTGCCCGGAAATTTCTTTGCGCAATTGAGGAAACACCGGAAACCCTGGGGTAGTCTTGCCGCATGAACACACGACGCGCCATCACAGCACCAGCCAGTTTCTCTCTCCACGTGCGAGCGGAAGTGCGCAAGGAACTCGAACATCGAGGCATGACGTCCTTCAACCTGTCCAAACTCGTGGACCGTAGCCGCAATTACCTCAACGAGAGGATCAGCCAGGCGAACAAGGAGCTAACTCTCAACGACGTAGAGATGATCTGCCAAGCGCTGGGTGTCAATATCAACGACCTCATGGGCCGAGCCACCCAGGCTTACGAAGACGAAGTCCTTAAGTTGTCAGTCGCAAGACATACAAATTTGGAACAGGACGGCTACTGCCTCGCCGCCCAGGAGAAACAAGACGACGTTCCAGAGGAGTAAAAGATGTACAACCCCGAAGACCACGCCCACCAACTCGGCCTTCGAGTGGTCTACGGGGACCCCGGACCAGGACGGAACGGGATATACCTCCACGACTGCCTAACCATCATCATCCGCGCCACCCTCACCACACGCGGCAAACGCTGCACCCTCGCCCACGAAATCGTCCATCACGAATACGGCGACGAACCCACGACAGACCCGGTTTGGCACGCGAAACGTGAAACTCGCCGCGACCGCATCGCCACCCAACGACTCATGAAAAACACAGACCCCACCATCACAGCCGGGATCACCGACATGGCCGAATGGTGCCGTGCATACGACGTACTCCCCTGGGTCATCACCACACACCTCAAGGAAAAAACACATGCCGCGTGAACCACTGCCTCTTGGGGGTCTTGGCACCATCCGCATAGATCGTCTCCCCAACGGACACTGGCAGGCCGTCGCATACACCCGCGACAAAGACGGCATCAGACGACGCATGAAAGCCACCGCCCCCACCCGGGCGAAAGCCCGAACACTGCTCATAGCCCGCCACACCAGTCGAACCCCACCGCAGGCGAAGACACTCAACGGCTCCACGAAACTACACGTGGCCGCCAAGAAGTGGTTAGACCAAGTCGAATCATCCGACCGCAAGTACGCGACCAAACGCATCTACAAGAACGTGGTCAAAACCCACATCACGCCGCTCATTGGCGCACTCTTGCTACGGGAGATAACCCCTTCCCAGGTCCAAGAGTTCCTGTCCGTTGTCGCGAAGCCCCGCAAAATAGGCGACAAGACCGTGGGTGGCACGACCACCGCCAAACACTGCAAGGTCGCCCTGTCGCAGATCATGACCATGTGCGTCCTGGACGGCGCCGTCACACACAACTCAGTTGACGCGGCGAAGATGAATAAGAACCCGCAAAAATCCGTTACGGCGTTGTCCCCCGAACAAATCCAAGAGATCCGGGACAACGTACGAGCCTGGGGGACAGTCCGTGCCCCCGGCCCACCACGCAACGCAACATTGATGCTGGACTTTCTGGACGTGCTTACGGGCACTGGGTGCCGTCCTGGCGAAGTACTGGCCCTCCGGTGGGAAGACGTGGATTTGGAAAATGGCACGATTCGCATCACCGGCACGATCGTTTACACCGAAGCTGGAGTCACCCGGCAGGAGACCGCGAAGACGACAACGTCTATTCGATGGTTCAAGATCCCAGAGTTCACCGTCCAAGTCCTGCGATTGCGATACATGCGCACCGCAGACAAGAGCGGCCCGGTCTTCGCGACGCGAGCAGGAACCTATTTCCAGGACTCGAACATGCGCAGGCTCTGGAGATCTGCCCGTGGCGAGAAGTGGGCACACGTGTCTTTCGCCCACTATCGGAAGGCTGTCGCGACTCTTATCGAACGCGCTGAAGGCATGGCCGCTGCGGCGGATCAGCTGGGTCATTCGTCCCCGGAAATTACTCGACGATACTACGTCGAGCGGGCGGAGATGGTCGATTTCTCTGCCGTGGTCGCAGCCATGGCCCCGTCTGAAAGTAGCCCCATAGTAGCCCCGTCCGGGTCTTAAACAGAAAAATCCCCGGAATATCAATGCTACTTCGTTGATATTCCGGGGACGTTGGAGCCCCCTGCCGGATTCGAACCGGCGACCCTCTGTTTACAAGACAGATGCTCTGGCCATCTGAGCTAAGGAGGCAGGCGCCGAGGCGCTTGATCAGATTACCTGGCGCCCAGGACTATCCCAAACCCGCCGGGCCGCGTGTGAGGCACGACTCCGTCGACCGGCATCGTGCCTCACAGGCTGCGCCCCAGGCATGGATCACTGACCCGATTTGTCCTTGATGATGCCGTTGAGGAAGTCGGGGAAGCTCTGTCCCGTGAACTTTCTTCCGTCCACATAAGTGGTCGGGGTGCCTTGCACGTCGTTCTTCTTCGACTCGGCAACCAAGACGTTGACCATGGGCCTGTACTTGTTGTTGTCCAGATCGTCCTTGATGTCGGCACCATACTTGTCCGCAATCTTGGCGATCTCCTTGTTGCTCATGCCTCCCTGCCCCTGGTGGGAGAACATTTCCTGCTGCCAATCGAGGAATTTCTCGGGCGAGACCTGGTCGGCCACGGAGTAGGCGGCCGCCGCGGCATGCGAGGAGTACTCCGTGCTTGTCTCCTGGTCGAGGAAGTTCAGGTTACGGATTTCCAGGGTGATGTCTCCGTTGAGAACCTTCTGCTTGATCTCGTCCCCGTTGGCCTTTTCGAACTCGGCGCAGTGGACGCAGTTGTAATCCTGGAACGTGGTCACCCTCGCCGGTTCACCGTTCTTCTTGGAGTCCTCGGACGTGGTCATGCCCAGGGGCAGGGTGGTCTCCTTGCCGTTGGACTCGTCATCCGGCGGGGCGGACTCGGAGGACTTCTTGACGTCGTTGACATCCCGCTCGTCGACGTCCGAGGTGTCCTTCTTGATACCGTCCTTCGTCAACACGATTCCGCCGTACTGGTTCGCGCTGGCGGGCACCGGACCGGCATCCGGGATTTCACTCTTCTTGTTGTGCGTGTAGACCGCAGCAATGATGCCGATGATGAGCACCAGCACGACGACCACGCCGATCTGCCACCAGAGACGGGACTTCTTGCCGGCCCCTTTGCTCTGCTTTGCGGCGATCTGGCGCGCCTTTTCTCTCGCCTCGCTGCTGCGCGGCGAAGTGGAAGATGCCACGATATGCTCCCTGTTCGAGTTGGACGGTACTTGCAGTCGCGAATAGCCTAGCCGAATTTGCTGAATAGCCGGTCAACGAATTCCTCGGAGAACGCTCCTTCCTCTGCCGCCAACTGCGGATAGGCTTGGTACAGGTTGGTTGAAGGGAGAAACCATGAATCCGAGTGAAGATCTGACGCAGGATCGCGTTGCTTCCGAAGAAGGCCCCGTGGGCGACTACGACTTCGTCGTCGTGGCCAACAGGCTGCCCGTGGACCGAACAGTAGACGAGGCCGGTGAGTCCACGTGGAGGCGCTCTCCGGGTGGGCTGGTCAGCGCCCTGGCCCCCGTCATGTCGAGTCATTCCGGTGCTTGGGTCGGCTGGCACGGTGCCGCCGACGAAGAGCTCGAACCCTTCGACCATGATGTATTCCATCTCGTGCCGGTCGGGCTCTCGGAGGGCGAGGTCCGCCGTTACTACGAGGGCTTTTCCAACGCGACCATTTGGCCGCTGTACCACGACGTGATCGCCCCACCCGAGTTCCACCGTACGTGGTGGGACACATACCGCGCTGTGAACCGTCGTTTCGCGGAATCGGCGGCACGCAGCGCCTCCCGCAATGCCACGGTCTGGGTCCAGGACTACCAGTTGCAACTGGTACCCGCCATGTTGCGACACCTCCGTCCCGACCTCACCATCGGGTTCTTCGACCACATCCCGTTCCCGCCGTTGGAAATCTTCGCGCAGCTCCCGTGGCGCAAGCAGGTCCTCACCGGGCTGCTGGGCGCGGACCTGCTCGGCTTCCAGCGTCCCGGAGACGCCCAGAATTTCCGGAGGTGCTGCGACCAGATCCTGGGCGTCCAGTTCGACGGCGAACGGGCCGAGGTCACGCAGACGCCTCAGGAGCAGCATGAGGACGAAGAGAACGAACGGTTCCGCCGGGCCTACACCAATGCCATGCCGAACGTGACATCCCGACGTCGCGCCCGCAAGGAACGACTCAATCGCGACCTCCCCACATGGATTGCTCGGGCGACGTCATACCCCATTTCGATCGATGTGGAAGCCGTGACGGAAATGGCTTCCCTGGCCTCGACGAAGAGGCGCGCACGTCAGATCCGGGAAGAACTCGGCAACCCGAAGACCATCTACTTGGGCGTGGACCGGTTGGACTACACCAAAGGCATTCGCCACCGCCTGAAGGCTTATGGGGAACTTTTGAATGACGGTGACCTCACCGTGGAGAGCTCGGCGATGATCCAGGTGGCGAGCCCCTCCCGCGAGCGGGTCGCCTCGTACATAGAGCTGCGAGAACAGATCGAGGGCATGGTCGGAAGACTCAACGGCCAATTCGACACGATGTCCCACACCGCGATCAGGTACCTGCACCATGGCTACCCGTTCGAAGAGATGATCGCTCTGTACCTGGCCAGCGACGTCCTGGTGGTCTCGTCCCTGCGTGACGGCATGAACCTGGTCGCGAAGGAGTTCGTGGTGAGCCACCTGGATCACACCGGCGCCCTGGTACTTTCCGAGTTCACGGGCGCTGCCGAGCAGCTTCCGGACGCGATACAGATCAACCCGCACGACATCGACGGGTTCAAGGAAGCCCTGCTCTATGCCAAGAACATGACGATCGAAGAACAACAGGATCGCATGAAGGGCATGAGGGAGCAGATTTTCGCGCACGACGTCGAGGACTGGTCGACGCGGTTCCTGGAGGACCTGTCCAAGACACGAGAAGACAATCTGGGTCCGGAGCCGTCCACGGACGAGCTGCCCGCGGTGGGCCACATGGATCGTGGCCACGGCCCCTTCCCCACCCCGGCCGTGGAGGAGGAGCTCCAACGTGCAGCAAGTGTGGACAACCTGCTGGTTGCGATGGACTTCGACGGAACGCTGGCCCCATTCACGACCGACCCGGAGGAGGCGCGGGCCCTGCCGCTGTCGGAGAACGCCCTGGACTCTCTGGCGGATCTCCCGAATACCTCGGTCGCGCTCATCTCCGGACGCCCGTTGGACTTCCTCCGCGAAGTGGCCGATCCCAGGCGCAAGATGTTGCTTGCCGGGTCGCACGGCGCCGAATTCGATTTGTCTGTTGCCGGTGAGGAGTCTCCCGGCCTGCGACTGAGCGACGACCAACGCGCGGCGCTCGAGCAGGCAACCCAGGCCGTAGAAGATCTGGTCCGACGCCATCCCGGCTCTGAAATAGAACACAAACCGGCCGGCGTGGGATTCCATACGAGGACCATGGACGACGACGAGGCAGCTCAGGCCGCCGAGGCGGACGCCGTGCAGACGCTCAAACGGATTCCGGGAGTCATGTTGTCCCCAGGCCAGTACGTCGTCGAATGCGCGGTGCTCGAGGTGAACAAGGGTGACGCCATGAAGACCGTCAGAGATGTCGTCCAGGCGGACGTGTCCATCTTTGCGGGTGACGACCTCACGGATGAACACGCCCTGGCCGTCCTCGGCCCGGACGACCTCGGTATCAAGGTCGGAAGGGCGGATTCCGTGGCACGCCTGCGAGTCACGGGGCCCGAAGCGATGTCCCATGCCCTCGCTCGCCTGGCCCACCTTCGCCGTAAGCACTCTGCTCAGGCAGACTGGCATGACGCGAACGCCACCGACTGAACCAGCCGACGACGGGTCCCTCCGTTAACCGAGTAAAGCCCCGGCCCCTTGGAAGGGGCCGGGGGTTTATCTATGGGCCACAGGGACCGGAGAGCGGCGTGGGGTGTGATCACCCCACCGACCCGCACCGACACCCACACACCGGGGGTTAAACAAAAAAGGGGGGAGTGAGCACACACACAAGGAGCAAAAACCCCTCGCGCACGTACGCACTCCCCCAAAGAATATTTTCGGCGGCGACCTACTCTCCCACACACCTTCCGGGTGCAGTACCATCAGCGCTAAGAGCCTTAACTACCGGGTTCGGAATGAGACCGGGTGTACCCCTCTTGCCATAACCACCGAAAAAACCAACCACACACACCAACCCACACAACACGCGGGACTGGCATGGTGAAAACCAATCAAACAACACACCCACAACAGGTTGTTGTTTCAAAACCATACAGTGAACACGAACACACAACAATCATCTACAAACCCTCGCAGCAACCACCCAACAGCCCCACCACAAAGCGGGGAGTGTATTGTGTATAAACCTTCGGCCTATTAGTACCGGTCAACTCCACCAGTCTTCAGTCCTGGCTTCCATACCCGGCCTATCAACCCCGTCATCTACAGGGAGCCTCACACCCACAAAAGGGGCAAGGAGAACTCATCTCGAAGCAAGCTTCCCGCTTAGATGCCTTCAGCGGTTATCTTTCCCGAACGTAGCCAATCAGCCATGCACCTGGCGGTACAACTGACATACCAGAGGTTCGTCCGTCCCGGTCCTCTCGTACTAAGGACAGGCCTCCACAATTCTCCAACGCACGCAGCGGATAGGGACCGAACTGTCTCACGACGTTCTGAACCCAGCTCGCGTGCCGCTTTAATGGGCGAACAGCCCAACCCTTGGGACCAACTCCAGCCCCAGGATGCGACGAGCCGACATCGAGGTGCCAAACCATGCCGTCGATATGAACTCTTGGGCAAGATCAGCCTGTTATCCCCGAGGTACCTTTTATCCGTTGAGCGACGGCCATTCCACAATGAACCGCCGGATCACTAGTCCCGACTTTCGTCCCTGCTCGACCTGCCAGTCTCACAGTCAAGCTCCCTTGTGCACTTGCACTCAACACCTGATTGCCAACCAGGCTGAGGGAACCTTTGGGCGCCTCCGTTACTCTTTAGGAGGCAACCGCCCCAGTTAAACTACCCATCAGGCACTGTCCCTGACCCAGATCATGGGCCGAGGTTAGACATCCAATATGACCAGAGTGGTATTTCAACAACGACTCCACCACGACTAGCGCCGTAGCTTCACAATCTCCCACCTATCCTACACAAGCCACACCGAACACCAATACCAAACTATAGTAAAGGTCACGGGGTCTTTCCGTCCTGCTGCGCGAAACGAGCATCTTTACTCGTACTGCAATTTCGCCGAGTTCATGGTTGAGACAGCAGGGAAGTCGTTACTCCATTCGTGCAGGTCGGAACTTACCCGACAAGGAATTTCGCTACCTTAGGATGGTTATAGTTACCACCGCCGTTTACTGGGGCTTAAATTCTCCGCTTCGACCCCCAAAAAAAGGGGCCTAACGAGTCCTCTTAACCTTCCAGCACCGGGCAGGAGTCAGTCCGTATACATCGTCTTGCGACTTCGCACGGACCTGTGTTTTTGATAAACAGTCGCTTCCCCCTGGTCTCTGCGACCCCTACACGCTCACCACCGCACGGGCAGCTCACGCTCAAGGTCCCCCTTCTCCCGAAGTTACGGGGGCATTTTGCCGAGTTCCTTAACCATGATTCTCTCGAACGCCTTAGTATTCTCTACCTGATCACCTGTGTCGGTTTAGGGTACGGGCAACTAGAACCTCACGCCGATGCTTTTCTCGACAGCATAGGATCACCGGATCCCCCCACAATAAGGGGTCCCATCACATCTCAGGCACACAGGCCGCGCATTTAACAACGACCAACCCTACATGCTTAGACCACGACAACCACCGCGTGGCCCGGCTACCTTCCTGCGTCACACCCGTTAATGCGTTTACCGCCCCGGATCAGGTCCCGTGCAGGCACGCACCAGCACTCCACAAGGAAGCACACAGCACGACCCGGACGGTTAGTATCACCGGCTTGGTATGGACGGTCCTTCGTCGGTACGGGAATATCAACCCGTTATCCATCGACTACGCCTGTCGGCCTCGCCTTAGGCCCCGACTAACCCAGGGAAGATTAGCTTGACCCTGGAACCCTTGATCATTCGGCGGATACGTTTCCCACGCATCATTCGCTACTCATGCCTGCATTCTCACTCGCGTACACTCCACCATACGTTCACACGACAGCTTCACCGCAGTACACGACGCTCCCCTACCCAACACCACAACGGTATTGTCACGACTTCGGCGGTGTGCTTGAGCCCCGCTACATTATCGGCGCAGAATCACTTGACCAGTGAGCTATTACGCACTCTTTCAAGGATGGCTGCTTCTAAGCCAACCTCCTGGTTGTCTCAGCAACTCCACATCCTTTCCCACTTAGCACACGCTTAGGGGCCTTAGTCGATGATCTGGGCTGTTTCCCTCTCGACAATGAAGCTTATCCCCCACTGTCTCACTGCCGCGCTTACACTTGCCCGCATTCGGAGTTTGGCTGACGTCAGTAACCCGTAAAGGCCCATCAGCCAACCAGTAGCTCTACCTCAGACAAGCAACACACGACGCTGCACCTAAATGCATTTCGGGGAGAACCAGCTATCACAGAGTTTGATTGGCCTTTCACCCCTACCCACAGCTCATCCCCTCCATTTTCAACTGAAGTGGGTTCGGTCCTCCACGCGCTCTTACACACGCTTCAACCTGGCCATGGGTAGATCACTCCGCTTCGGGTCTAGACCGTGCCACTGATACGCCCTCTTCAGACTCGCTTTCGCTACGACTACCCCACACGGGTTAACCTCGCGACACAGCACTAACTCGCAGGCTCATTCTTCAAAAGGCACGCCATCACACCACAACGATGCTCTGACGGCTTGTAGGCACACGGTTTCAGGTACTATTTCACTCCCCTCACGGGGTACTTTTCACCATTCCCTCACGGTACTGATACACTATCGGTCACAAGAAAGTATTCAGGCTTACCAGGTGGTCCTGGCAGATTCACACGAGATTCCACGAGCCCCGTGCTACTCGGGAACACACACAATGCCAGTACCATGGTTTCGACTACGGGACTCTCACCCACTCCGGTCCACCATCCCAGATGATTCGCCTACCACAACACTGCACACCACCAGCCAGACAAGAACCAGTAAAAGTGCGCCCCACAACACCCGTGATGCAACCCCTTGCCGGTATCACACACCACAGGTTTAGCCTCATCCGCGTTCGCTCGCCACTACTAACAGAATCATTATTATTTTCTCTTCCTGAGGGTACTGAGATGTTTCACTTCCCCCCGTTCCCTCCACACACCCTATACATTCAGGTGCGGGTCACTGCCCTTGACAAGCAGCGGGGTTTCCCCATTCGGACACCCTCGGATCACAGCCCAGTTATCGACTCCCCGAGGCTTATCGCAGATTCACACGTCCTTCATCGGCTTCTTGTGCCCAGGCATCCACCGTGCGCCCTTAACGATTTACACACAAATGATCACCACAAAGGCATTCACATAAACAATCACCAGGGAACCCACCCACAACAGGCAGGAACCCCAAGATGCTCGCGTCCACTATATAGTTCTCAAACAACAACCCATCACACCACACCAAACACCCCCAACCAGGAGGCACCCAGCACGGCGCACAGGCACCAAGACAACAACCACACGGCTCATTGCCTCAAAACCCAACAGTGCACTCTGCCCAGCCACACAACAACACCACAACGATGCCACCATGCAACCACTGAATATCGCATTCCACCCATGAGCAAACCACCCGCACAACACTCGTGCACGGACATGGCCAACCAAAAGTTGAGCTCCTTAGAAAGGAGGTGATCCAGCCGCACCTTCCGGTACGGCTACCTTGTTACGACTTAGTCCCAATCGCCAGTCCCACCTTCGACGACTCCCCCCACAAGGGTTGGGCCATCGGCTTCGGGTGTTACCAACTTTCGTGACTTGACGGGCGGTGTGTACAAGGCCCGGGAACGTATTCACCGCAGCGTTGCTGATCTGCGATTACTAGCGACTCCGACTTCATGGGGTCGAGTTGCAGACCCCAATCCGAACTGAGACCGGCTTTTTGGGATTAGCTCCACCTCACAGTATCGCAACCCATTGTACCGGCCATTGTAGCATGCGTGAAGCCCAAGACATAAGGGGCATGATGATTTGACGTCATCCCCACCTTCCTCCGAGTTGACCCCGGCAGTCTCCTATGAGTCCCCACCACAACGTGCTGGCAACATAGAACGAGGGTTGCGCTCGTTGCGGGACTTAACCCAACATCTCACGACACGAGCTGACGACAACCATGCACCACCTGTACACCAGCCCCGAAGGGAAACAACATCTCTGCTGCGATCCGGTGTATGTCAAGCCTTGGTAAGGTTCTTCGCGTTGCATCGAATTAATCCGCATGCTCCGCCGCTTGTGCGGGCCCCCGTCAATTCCTTTGAGTTTTAGCCTTGCGGCCGTACTCCCCAGGCGGGGCACTTAATGCGTTAGCTACGGCGCGGAAAACGTGGAATGTCCCCCACACCTAGTGCCCAACGTTTACGGCATGGACTACCAGGGTATCTAATCCTGTTCGCTCCCCATGCTTTCGCTCCTCAGCGTCAGTAACAGCCCAGAGACCTGCCTTCGCCATCGGTGTTCCTCCTGATATCTGCGCATTTCACCGCTACACCAGGAATTCCAGTCTCCCCTACTGCACTCCAGCCTGCCCGTACCCACTGCACACCCGGGGTTGAGCCCCGGGCTTTCACAGCAGACGCGACAAACCGCCTACGAGCTCTTTACGCCCAATAATTCCGGACAACGCTTGCGCCCTACGTATTACCGCGGCTGCTGGCACGTAGTTAGCCGGCGCTTCTTCTGCAGGTACCGTCACTTTCGCTTCTTCCCTGCTGAAAGAGGTTTACAACCCGAAGGCCGTCATCCCCCACGCGGCGTCGCTGCATCAGGCTTGCGCCCATTGTGCAATATTCCCCACTGCTGCCTCCCGTAGGAGTCTGGGCCGTGTCTCAGTCCCAGTGTGGCCGGTCACCCTCTCAGGCCGGCTACCCGTCGTCGCCTTGGTAAGCCATTACCTCACCAACAAGCTGATAGGACGTGAGCCCATCAAGAACCAGTACAAACCCTTTCCACCAGCACCCCATGCGAGGACTGGTCGTATCCGGTATTAGACCCAGTTTCCCGGGCTTATCCCAGAGTCCAAGGAAGGTCACTCACGTATTACTCACCCGTTCGCCACTCATCCACCAGGTGCAAGCACCCAGCTTCAGCGTTCGACTTGCATGTGTTAAGCACGCCGCCAGCGTTCGTCCTGAGCCAGGATCAAACTCTCCGTTAAAAAACAAAAAGAAAAACCCGTGGCCCAACAAAATAAAACCCCAACAGGCCACCATCACGGAGGTGACAGCACCACGCCTGCCAGGCAATGTTGAAACCAACAAGAATTCAAAAAACTTGGTACAACATTCAAACAAAGCACACTATTGAGTTCTCAAACAACAAACCTGTACTAGGAACTTTCACCTGGTATGATGTCCGCTCCCGCGGTTGCCTGAACAAGTTTACCGGCTGTCCTCCGGCGAGTCAACTTGACGTTTCCGCCTTGTTCACTCTTCCTGCCACCTCTTCGAGCTGATTGCTCTTCAGAGCGACAATCCACCAGCTTAGCTGGTCGTTCCTGACGACGCAACTCGTTGATCCTGAGATCTTAGTGGAGGTTTGTCGCCACTCCCCGGTCGTGACCAGGTCGCCGTGGCAACTCGCATTACTTTACAGACGCCCACGGAACCCCGCAACTCGGGAAGCCGTGGGATGGGTCACTCCTGCTGGAGCGGCCCGGAAGGGCACAGGTCAGTCCCCGCCGACGCTTCGGCGAAGGCGCGAAACCTCGTAGAGCGCGATGCCTGCAGCGAGGGAAGCATTGAGGGATTCCATCGCGGAATCGATGGGGATGGAGACGACCTGGTCGCACTTCTCCGCCGTGAGACGTGAAAGCCCCTTGCCCTCGGATCCCACGACCACGCACAAGGGTTCCGTCGCCAACTCGAGGTCGGGCAACTCCACGTCGCCGTCGCCGTCGAGCCCGACCACGAAGACTCCCTGGTCCTTGAGCTGGCCGATCGTCCGGTTGAGGTTGGTTGCCTTGGCCACCGGAACACGTGAGACCGCACCCGCGCTTGTCTTCCACGCGGAAGCAGTCACGCCGGCGGCCCGACGCTCAGGCACAATCACCGCATGGCCCGAGAACGCGGACACGCTCCTGATGATCGCGCCAAGGTTCCTGGGATCTGTGATTCCGTCCAGCGCGACGAAGAGCGGCGGCTGGGCCATCTCCCCGGCGTGCCACTTCTCCAAGATCGTCGAGGTCAGGTCGCCGGCGTCGGGATATTTGTACGGCGGAATCTGCAGGGCAAGCCCCTGGTGGACTGCGCCTTCCGTCAGACGGTCGATCTCGCTCCTCGTGATCTCCAGGGCAGGGATGTCCCGATGCGCCACGGTCGCAAGAATTTCCTTGACCCGATCGTCCTGTTCGATATTGGCCATCACATAGATGTGCTTCGCAGGAATGTCCGTACGCAAAGCTTCCAGTACAGCGTTGCGGCCCGTCACGAGCTCTTCGCTGGTCCGCTTTCCGCCCAGTCGCTGCTGGCGCGGCTGCGCGCCACGCTGCTGATTCCGGGCGGCGGCCTTCTTGGTCTTGTAGGCCTTGTGGTACGGCCGGTCCTCGGCCTTCGGGGTGGGGCCCTTGCCCTCCAGGGACCTACGGCCGTGGCCGCCCGTCCCCTTGAGCGGGGCACGCTTCTTCTTCCGGATGGCTCCGGGGCGATTGTTGTCAGCCATGGTTTGCCTTTCTGTACTCGGTCCGGTCTCAGACCGACCAAGTCGAGCCGTCGCCGGAATCTTTCACAGTGATTCCGGCTGCGGTGAGTTCGTCACGGATTTGGTCGGCGCGCGCCCAGTCCTTCGCAGCGCGCGCATCGGCCCGTTGGGCCAGGAGGGTTCTGATCAGGGAATCGAGCGCGGATCGCTCCGCGCCGGATCCATTTCGGGGCCCGAAATCCATCAAAGATGTCAGCCCCAAGACGTCCGTCATTGCCCTGACCGCATGTGCTTCGAGCTCGACGTCGTCGGTCTTCCCCGCCGACAGCGCCGAATTTCCCGCCTTCACGCGATCGTGCAGGACCGCGAGGGCCTGCGGGATGTTGAGGTCGTCGTCCATGGCCTGGCCGAAGGCCTCCGGCATCTCCCCGCCCGGGGCACCTCCCCCGGAGTTCGCCAGGAAGGACTCGACGCGTTCCACCGCGACCCGCGCTTCGTCGAGGGACGTCGGACGGTAATCGAGCACGGACCTGTAGTGAGCCTGACCAAGGTAGTACCTCACAACAAGGGGACGTGCGGTCTCGAGCATCTCCTCCGGCGAAACGGTATTGCCGATGGACTTGGACATCTTGTCGCCCTCGTAGGTCACGAGACCGTTGTGCAACCAGTAATTCGCAAAGCCGAAGCCGGCCGCGGTGGATTGGGCGAGTTCGTTCTCGTGGTGCGGGAACCGCAGATCAAGCCCCCCACCATGGATGTCGAAACGCTCACCCAGGTATTTCCCCGCCATGGCCGAGCACTCCAGGTGCCACCCCGGACGACCCCGTCCCCACGGGGAATCCCACGACGCCGTCTGCGGCTCTCCCTCTTTGTGCCCCTTCCACAACGCGAAGTCACGCGGGTCCCGTTTGCCTCGGGGATCGGCGTCGGGCGCAGCCTGCATGTCGTCAATGTTCTGCCGGGTCAGTGACCCGTACGGGCCCCAAGACCTCACGTCGAAATAGACGTCTCCGGAATCGTCCAGGGCCGGGTAGGCGTGCCCCCTGTCGATCAACCGCTGGATGAGTCCGAACATCTCGGTGATATGGCCAGTCGCCCGCGGCTCATACGTCGGGGCCTTGATGCCCAAAGTGTCGTAGGCCGAGGAGAAAATGCGTTCGAACCGATAGGCCAGGGCCCACCATTCCTCCTCGGGGTAATTTCCGCAGTACCCCTGCTCGAAACTGGCCGCAGAATTGGCCAAGATCTTGTCATCGATATCGGTCACGTTGCGGACGGTGGTGACCTTGTAGCCGCGATAGCGCAGCCAGTTGCTGAGCTGGTCGAAAACGAGAGCAGACCTGATGTGCCCGATGTGCGGCATCCCCTGGACGGTCGCTCCGCAGTAATAGAGGCGGGCTTCCCCGGGATTCACCGGTTCGAAATCTCGGACAGTGGCAGTATCTGTACTGTAAAAACGCAAGCTCACGGGGCAATTCTAGCGGCGATGTCCAGCGACGACGTCCAACCGCCGGGCCCCGCACTCCGTGGCGCACGGTCCTGTCCCCTCGGACAGTTCGACGGCCCGGTCGGCGCCCCGCGCACGAAGGACACCTCAAACAACAAAAGCGCGTCCCTCCCGGACGGAGGAACGCGCGATCGTCGTCTTCAATGACGCCGCGGCCCAGGCGGTCCCGGCGAGCCGGGCGCCCGGTGGACGAATTCAGTGCTCCAGGATCTTGTCGAGCTCCGTCTCCGCGGCTTCCTCGTCAATGTCTCTCGCGAGTGCCACCTCGGACGAGAGAATCTGCCGTGCCTTGGACAGCATGCGCTTCTCCCCCGCGGAAAGACCTTTGACCTGTTCGCGCCGCCAGAGATCGCGGACGACCTCGGCGACCTTGAGGACGTCCCCCGAAGCCAACTTCTCCGAGTTCGCTTTGAACCTGCGGGACCAGTTGCTGGCCTCTTCGACATCCTCGGCCTGGAGTACGTTGATGACCTCCTGGAGGCCGTTCTCATCAACGACGTCCCTCACGCCCACCATGTCGACGTTGTCCGCCGGAACCTCAATCGTCAGATCCCCCTGGGCGACCTGGAGCTTGAGATACATTTTTTCTTCGCCCTTGACCATGCGAGTCTTGATCTCTTCGATCGTCGCAGCGCCGTGGTGAGGGTAAACGACGGTTTCGCCAACCTCAAAAAGCATATGGATGAACCCCTTTCAGCCTACCCAGTTTACCACGGCCCATTTACACCAGGGGCCGATGAGTTTCCTACAATGAAGTGCAGGAAAACATGAGGTATTCGCCACCCGTTGTGGATCGCTCGGAGCGAGAATTCGGGGATACGGGACCCGTGCACCGGCCTGCCGGAGATCGGGACGATCGCCACGGGAGCCGTTGCAGACGAAGCGTCCACAAAACACGCTAAACTGACCAGGGAATGAGTCCGCGACGCTTCAGACAAGGGCGCCGCTCGATCCTCGCATCACCACACAAGGAGTGAGACGTGAAGTCTTTCGGTCGCCAGAACGTCAAGCGCGCTGGAGCAACCGCAGCCATCGCAGTCGCGGTTCTGTCCGCCACCGCCGGTTGCGGCTACATTCACGAACAGCCCACCACGATCCACTACGCGGCTTCGGACGGCGTCCACGCGAACGTGGCCGATGCGGAATTCCGCAACCTGATGGTGATCGCCAAGGACAAGAACTCCGCCGGGCGGTTGCTGGGTACGATCATCAATTCCTCGGACAAGGAAATGAACGTCACCATCGACACCGGTGACGCCACGGCCTCCGTCAAGGTTCCGGCCGACGGCAAGGTCCAGCTCGAGAAGCAGGAGACTCTCCTCAAGCCCGTGGGCAAGGTCCCGGGCGAAACCCTGGAAGACACCAAGCTCTCCGTCGGGCCCCAGAGCACCACGTCCAATGTTCCCGTACTCGACGGAACCCTGGACGAATACCAGCAGTACATGCCCAACCTGGCGGACACTCAGCCCTCGAACGGTTCCTCGCCCAGCTAGGCTTCCTCGACTTCCGACTCCTGCGGCCCCGAGAACCGGGCTCACTTCGCCGGATGCGAGCCAGGCGACTGAGACACATGCACGAAGGCTCCCTGCCGAATCATCGGCAGGGAGCCTTCGCGCATTTCGGCCAAGGGTCCGGCCTAGGGCTCGAATTTGTAGCCGAGCCCGCGGACCGTCACCAAGTACCTCGGGTGCGAGGGGTCCGGCTCGATCTTGGACCGGAGTCGTTTGATATGGACGTCCAGTGTTTTGGTGTCCCCCACATAGTCGCTTCCCCACACGCGGTCGATGAGCTGCCCTCGGGTCAGCACGCGCCCCGCATTCCTCAGCAACATTTCGAGCAGTTCGAACTCCTTGAGCGGCATGGACTTCTGCGATCCGTTGACGCTCACCACGTGGCGCTCTATGTCCATCCGGACCGGGCCGCCTTCAACGGTCGACGTCACGAGCTCCTCGGTCTCCGTCTGCCGTCTCAGCACGGCACGCACGCGGGCCACGAGTTCTCGGGACGAATACGGTTTCGTCACATAGTCGTCCGCGCCGAGCTCCAGGCCGAGTACCTTGTCGATCTCCGTGTCCTTCGCGGTCAGCATGATGATCGGGACATTGGATCGTTGCCGCAGCTGTTTGCAGACCTCTGTTCCTGACTGCCCCGGAAGCATCAGGTCCAGCAGAACGAGGTCCGCGCCGGCTCGATCGAACTCCGCAACCGCATCCAGACCGTTGTCGATCACCGTGACCTCGAACCCTTCACGTCCCAACAAGAACGCCAGCGGCTCGCTGAGAGCCTCCTCGTCCTCGATTACCAAGAGTCGAGTCATGCTTGAGTATCCTCCTCGTCACGACCGGATCCAGCCGGTCTGCTCTTCTCCGCGGACCCCGCGGGGGCGTCGTCCACCGCCGTGATGGAGACGGGTTCCTGGTCCCGAATCGGTGCCGGTTCCGATTCGCTGTCCCGAAGGTCTTTTTCGGTGGCTTCGTCCAATTCGGGAAGGCTCACCGTGAAAGTGGATCCTTGTCCCGGCGTCGACCACAAGGAAATCTCGCCACCGTGCTGTGCCATCACGTGCTTCACGATGGACAGTCCCAGACCGGTCCCACCGGTCTGGCGCGAACGCGCGGCGTCGACGCGATAGAACCGCTCAAAGATCCGGTCCTGCTCGTCATTCGGAATCCCGGGCCCCTGGTCCTTGACCGAGACCAGCGCTGTGCCCTTCTTGGATTTGATGCCGACGCCGATCCTGGTGTTCTCCGGCGAATACCGGATCGCGTTGTCGATCAGGTTGCGCAGCGCAGTCATCAGCAATTCCGGGTCCCCGTGGACCGGACGTGTGGCCGCGCCGCCGACACGGATCGATATGTTCTTGTTCTCAGCGGCCAGCTTGTTGCGGTCCGCTGCCTCGTGCACCAGCTGGTTGAGGTCGATGATCGTCCCCTTCTGGACGATGTCGGTTCCCTGCAACCTCGAGAGTTCGATGATGTCGTGCACGAGGGCCGTCAGACGAGCCGACTCCTTGTGAAGCCGCCGGGTGAAGTGCCGCACCGCTTCCGGATCCTCCGACGAGCCTTCGATGGCTTCGGCCAGCAGGCGGACCGCCCCCACCGGAGTCTTCAGTTCGTGAGAAACATTGGCGACGAAATCCGTACGAATGGCCTGAGCCCGCGTGATCTCGGTCCGGTCGTCGGCCAGCATAAGGATGTATTCGTCGGCCACGGGGGCAATGCGCACATTGAGCACGAGAACGCCGCGCCCCATCGGCCCGCGGGATATTTCCACGGTCTTCTCGACGATGACGCCGTCCCGACGAACCTGTCTGATCAGGTCCAACAGTTCCGACTGCGCCACGCTGTGGCCTCTGACGAGTCCGTAGGCATATGAACCCTGGGATGCCCGCACGACCCCGTCGACGGCGTCGACCAGAACGTACGCCTGCCCGACGACGGCCAGCACCTGGGCCGCGCCGTCGTTGATGGTGGGCTCGTCCACAACGGCCCATTCGGCGCGCTGACGATCGCTCCTGCGCAGGGCGAAGTGACTCACCACGCCGAGCGCCAAACCGATAAGACCCCACATGAAGGCCATAGCCACAGAACTCACCCTTACAGCTTAGGCACATACGGGCCGCCGACACCGTTCGGAGCATGGTTCACATCCATGGATTCAACTAAGGTTCACCCAAGGCCGGCACTGCGTTTACGCGAGATGGCCAGACTCGACAGGTAGATACGCGTTGTCAGGAAAGGACCGTTTCATCGTGCGCAAAGTTTTTCAGGCCGAGCTCCAGCAGGTGGGCGACGACCTCGTCGAGATCGCGAATCTCGTTGAAACGGCCTTCGACCGCGCGTCGGATTCCTTGCTGAACGCGGACATTCAGGAGGCCGAGCAGGTCATTTCCGACGACGCCCGCATCGACTTCCTCCAGAACCAGCTCGACGAGCGTTCGATCGACCTCCTGGCGCTGCAAGGTCCCGTCGCATCCGACCTGCGCATGATCGTGGGCGCGCTCCGCATGAGTGCTTCCCTCGAGCGCGCAGGCGACCTCGCACGTCACCTCGCTCAGGTCACCCGGTTGCGGTACCCGGAGACTTCAGTTCCCGAGGACCTCGTACCGACCTTCCAAGAAATCATCGATCACGACAAAGCGATCATCAACAACGTCATCCACCTGCTCGAGACGCGGGAACTGGCCTACGCGGACGAGATCTATGCGGCCAAGGGTCGAATCAACGTGCTCCACGAGTCCGTTTTCGCTCACATCGCCGAAGCGGACTGGGGGTCCGATGCCCAGACGACCATCGATATGACGCTCGTTTCCCGTTACATGGAGCGTTTCGGCGACCACGGCGTCTCCGTGGCCCGAAAGGTCACGTACCTCGTGACCGGCGAATGGGACTCCGCCCCGACGGCAAGCCACTCGTAACCCAGACCATGTGCCCGGACCGCGTGGGCCGGGTCAGGTCCCGTTCAACGCAGAACGCGCCACGACGCACACCAGCCGCCCGACCATGGGATTGATCGGGCGGCTGGTGTGCGTCGTGGGATACGGGCTACTTCTTGCCCTGGTTCGCAACGGCCTGGATCGCGTCCGCAGCCGCGTCCGGGTCCAGGTACTCACCGGGCTTGACCGGCTTGTAATTCTCATCCAGCTCGTAATAGAGCGGAATTCCGGTCGGGATGTTCAGGCCGGAGATGTCCTCATCCGCGATACCGTCCAGGTGCTTGACCAGGGCCCGCAGGGAATTGCCGTGTGCGGCGACCAAAACCGTCTTGCCCGTTGCAAGATCCGGCTTGACCCCCTCGTGCCAGTAAGGAAGCATCCGCTCGAGAACATCCTTGAGGCACTCCGTCCGGGGAGCATCTTCGACGTCCGCATACCGCGGATCATGGGCCTGGGAGAATTCGGAGTCATCGTCCAGGGGCGGCGGCGGAACATCGTAGGAACGACGCCACTGCATGAACTGTTCCTCGCCGTACTTGTCCCGAACCTCGGCCTTGTCCTTGCCCTGAAGGTCGCCGTAGTGACGCTCGTTGAGACGCCAGTTCCGCTTGACCGGGATCCACAGCCTGTCGGCCTCGTCCAACGCGAGGTTCGCTGTGTTCATGGCACGACGCAACAAGGACGTGTGCACGACGTCCGGAAGGATGCCGCGCTCCTTGAGCAGTGCACCACCACGGACGGCTTCCTCCCGCCCTTGGTCGGACAGGGGCACATCGACCCAACCGGTGAACAGATTCTCTTTGTTCCATTCGCTCTGCCCGTGACGCAGCAGAACAAGTTTGTACGTTTCAGCCATGTCCCCCATTGTTCCACTTTCCGGGACCTCATCGGGAGGAAATCCACAGGAAATAAAAGCGCCCCGGGCGAACCCGGGGCACTGTCCGTTGTGCGTTCGTCATCGCGCAGGCCGGTAAAGGCCCTGCGGAAGGAGCTATTTCCTGGTGCGGACCGCCGGACGGACATCGGCCAGGAACACGCCCACCGCCGACGCGGCGATCAATTGGAGGAACAGGCTCGAGGAACCGCCGCGCAGGGCGCCGAGCATGGATATCACGGCGGCAAGCAGGCAGGCTCCCGTGACGAGTACCCAGAACTTCTTCGTGCGTTTGAAGGAGTACTGGTAGGCGTGGTCGCTCGCCCCGAGCGCTGAGACGAAGGCCCACAGCGCGAGCAGGAAGAGGATCAGCCCGAGCGCAAGATCGATGATTCGTTCCAGGGCCATCGTGATGGTCAAGATCTCCATGCGTTCACCCTATCGCTTCTCGACGTGGTCCAAAGCCTGACTCAGATCCGACCAGAGATCCTCGACGTCCTCAATGCCCACCGACAGTCGCAGAAGCGCCTCGCTGACGCTCTGGGCCTCGTTCGAGTGTCGGCGACGTCGCTCGACCAGCGATTCCACGCCGCCCAACGAGGTCGCCGGCGTCCAGAGCCGCAAGGCCTCGACGACCCGCTGTGTCGTCTCGGCGTCGGCATCCAGGGTCGCCGACAGCACCGAGCCGAAGTTGCTCATCTGTGCCTTGGCCCGATCGTGTCCGCGGTCCTCCGGCAAGCCGGGGTACCTGACTTCGGCGACGGCCGGATGATCGCGCAGTCGTTCCGCGAGAACCTGCGCGGATGCCGACGACTGCCGGATACGCAAGGACAGGGTTCGCAGTCCGCGCAACGCCAACCACGCCTCGACGGGTCCGGCGATCGCTCCTCCCAGCGAGCGCTGGGCCAGAGTCGCTTCCCTGAGCGCGGGGTCACGAGTCACAACGGCCCCCATGACGACGTCGGAATGCCCGGCCAGATACTTGGTTGCCGAGTGAACCACGAAGTCCGCACCCCATTCCAGGGGGCGCTGCACCAGCGGGGTCGCGAAGGTGTTGTCGACGGCCGTTCGAATTCCCAGGCCACGGGCGGCCGCCAGGAGGGTCGGAAGGTCCGCGACCTCCAGCATGGGGTTGGTCGGGCTTTCGAGCCAGAACAGAACGTACGGGGCCTCGGCACCAGGGGCGGGTTCGGGGAGGGAACGCGCCCGCTCGGTCAGAACCTCTATCACGCGATCCGTGTCTTCGATGGCCACCTCGACAAGTGTGCAGACACCACGCCGTTCCATCTGACGGACCAAGGACATCGACCCCAAGTAGGTGTGCTCCGGCATGACGATGACCGACCCCACGGGGACCTGGCCCACGACGCCGGCGACGGCGCCCATGCCCGAACCGAAGAGCAGAGCCGGCAGCTCCGACCCCTCGAGGGACGAGAGAACCTGTTCCAGGTCCTCCCACGTCGGGTTCGTAAACCGACCGTAGGCGCGGTCCTCCGGCAGAATGGGGCCAGCGCCGTGGAACGTCGAAGAGAGAACGATCGGCGAATTCACCGGGGCGTCATGTTCCCTCTCCGGTCGCCCCGCCGAGACGACCAGGGTCTCGCGCGACCACGGCGAATCGGCGTCCGTGCCCTGATGTTCGGCGCGCGCTTCTTCCGCGACGATCTCGTCGGGCTCGTGCCCCTTGCGTCCGTGGATATCCGAGGAATTCTGGTGCATAGTCCACAGATTACCCGTCCGCCCACGGCAAACCGGGGTGCGCGCCCATGGACCGCCCCTGATTTCGATAGGCTACGAGGGTGACTTCAGAGCTCCACTATTCACCGCCCGAAGTGACTTCCCGGCGCCCCGGAACCTTCATCGTGTTCGAAGGCGGGGACGGTACCGGGAAGTCGACTCAGGCGCGGATTCTCGAGGACCGGATCCGCCAAAGGCTGGACCGCGAGGTCGTCCTGACCCGAGAGCCCGGAGGAACGGATATCGGAGAGAAGATCCGTTCCCTCGTGCTCGAGACGGGCAACGGAGTGATCGACGCCCGCACCGAAGCATTGTTGTATGCCGCTTCCCGCGCCGCCCACGCGCATCAGCTCATCGCACCGGCCCTCGAACGCGGAGCCGTGGTCGTGTGCGACCGATACATCGACTCTTCGGCCGCCTACCAGGGCGGCGGACGGGGGCTGGGCGAGGACGCCGTCACGAATCTTTCCCTGTGGGCCACGGAGAATCTCGTCCCGGATCTGACGGTCTTCCTGTCCGTCGACGGTTCACATGCACGCAACCGCGTGGCCTCCCGAGGCGCACTGGATCGACTCGAGACGGAGCCCGACTCGTTCCATGCCCGCGTGCGGGAATCGTTCCAGGGTCTGGTTCGGAGCCCTGGATCGAAGAAAACAGTGATCGATGGTTCCGGTTCCGTCGACGAGGTCGCGGACAGGGTGTGGGACAGCGTCCTGCCGACCCTGATGGCGGGTGAGACACCATGAGCGTCTGGGACCAGTTGGTCGGCCAGGAACAGGCCGTCGTCCAGCTCCGCAAGGCGGCGGCGTCGGAATTGCCTCCGCACGCCTGGTTGTTCACGGGACCTCCAGGATCAGGGCGGTCAACGGCCGCACGCGCCCTGGCTGCGGCGCTGCTCTGCGAGAAACCGGACCCGGCGGAGAGGGGGTGCGGGGAGTGCAAATCGTGCCGTACGGCCATGTCCGGAGCGCACGCGGACGTCACCAATTTCGCGACCGAGAATGTCCAGATCAAGATCGAAGAGGCTCGCGACCTCGTGGTCAAGGCCCAGGACCGCCCCGCCGTGGGCCGGTGGCGGGTCATGATCGTCGAGGACGCCGATCGCATGCCCGAACGCACGTCCAACGTCTTGCTGAAAGCGATCGAAGAACCTCCTCCGCACACGATCTGGTTGCTCTGCGCGCCGAGCCCGGTCGACGTCCTGGTGACCATTCGGTCACGGTGCCGCGCCATCACTCTGAAAGTCCCCACGGCCGAGGAAGTCGCGGAGCTTCTTGGGCGCAGGGACGGAGTCGATCCGGAGACCGCGGAGCAGGCTGCACGCCTGGCACAGGGACACATCGGAATTGCTCGTCGGCTCGCGCTGTACCCCGAGGCGAAAGCCCGCCGCGAGGACGTGGTGCGGCTCCCCCTGGGCCTGGGTGGGATCAGCTCGGCCGTGGCCGCCGCGGATCGCCTCATCTCCACGGCGGAGGCCGAGGCAACCGCCGATGCCGAGGAACGCAACGACCAGGAAAAAGCAGACCTGCTCGTGACTCTCGGCGCGCCCGAGTCCGGCCGGGTGCCGCCGACCATCAAGGCCGCCGTACGTCGCCTCGAGGAGGACCAGAAGCGGCGTGCCAAACGGATTCAGGTCGACACCCTCGACCGCTTCCTCATCGACCTCTCGACCTTCTACAGGGACGTGCTGACACTCCAGCTGAAAACGGGCTCACGTCTGGTCAATCACCATTTGGAACGGGAGCTGTCCGACTACGCGCTCAATTCCAGCGCGGAACGGACCCTGGAGCAGATCGACACGATCAATCTCACGCGCAGACGGATCTCGACCAATGTCAGCCCGCGCCTGGCATTCGAGGCCATGGCCGCCAGCCTGATACTCCGCCACTGACCGCCGAGGGGCGCGGGTCAGTTCCGGAAACCGTGGACCGGGGACGGGATGTGGCCCGCCCTGCGGACGAAGATCTCCGAGGACCCTTCGTGCGCGGGCATTACGGGCGCCCGTCCCAAGAGCCCGCCGAACTCGACGACGTCGCCCACCCCGAGACCGACCGCGGGGATCACACGCACGGCGGTCGTCTTGTGGTTCATGACGCCGATGGCCGCTTCGTCGGCGATCATGGCCGAGAGCGTGGACGCCGGGGTGTCTCCGGCAACGGCGACCATGTCGAGCCCCACGGAGCAGATGGCTGTCATCGCCTCGAGCTTGTCCAGGGTGATGGCCCCCGAAGCCGCGGCCTCGATCATGCCGATGTCTTCCGATATCGGGATGAAGGACCCGGACAACCCACCGACGCGAGAGCATGCCATGAGGCCTCCCTTTTTCATGGCGTCGTTGAGCAGCGCCAACGCCGCCGTGGTCCCGTGGGTTCCCACCACCTCGAGGCCGAGCTCCTCGAGAACCCGCGCCACGGAGTCGCCGACCTCGGCCGTGGGCGCGAGGGAAAGATCCACGATCCCGAAGGAGACCCCGAGCCTCTCTGCCGCGAGGTTCCCGACGAGTTGCCCCACGCGCGTGGTCTTGAAAGCGGCCTTCTTGATGACCTCGGCGCTGACATTCAAGGACGCCCCGGGAGCCTTTTCCAGGGCACGCTTGACGACGCCGGGACCTGAGACACCGACGCTGACCACGCAGTCCGTCTCCTGAACGCCGTGGAAAGCCCCCGCCATGAAGGGATTGTCCGAGACGGCATTGGCGAAAACGACGAGCTTGGAGCAACCGAAACCGTGGGCTTCACCCGTCAGATCCGCCGTCTCGCGGATCACCTCTCCCATGTCCCGCACGGCATCCATGTTGATGCCGGCGCGTGACGAGCCGATGTCCACCGAAGAGCAGACCACGTCGGTTTCCGCGAGCGCCCGAGGAATCGAGGACATGAGAATGCGATCGGCTTCGGTCTGCCCCTTGTCGACCAGCGCCGAGAATCCGCCGATGAAATCGACGCCGACCGCGCGCGCGGCCCGGTCGAGTGTGCGGGCGTATTCGAGGTAGTCGGAATCGCCCGATGCGCCGGCCACGATCGAGATCGGGGTGACCGCGATGCGCTTGTTGATGATCGGGATCCCGAGTTCGGCCTCGATCCCTTCGGCGACCCCGACCAGGTTCTTCGCGCGCTGGGTGATTTTGTCGTATATCTTGGCCCGCGCCCTGGCCCCGTCTGCATCGATGCAGTCGAGCAGCGAGATGCCCATGGTCACCGTGCGGATGTCGAGTTTGTCTTCCTCGATCATCTGGATGGTTTCGAGGATATTGGCGTTCGTATCGATCATGGCGGGACGTCCTAGAGGGTGTGCATGGCTTCGAAGATGGCCTCGGACTGGATCCGGATCTCGACCTGCGCCGCCTGACCGATGGGTTCCATCGCCGCCTGGATGTCTTCGATGGTCTGCTTCGACTCGTCGAATTCACCCTGCATGATCATGGTGAAGTAGCCCTCCATGAGGGTTTGGGAGACATTGAGGATGTTGACGTGAAGATCGGCCAGACCAGTGGAGACGGCGGCGATGATGCCTTCGTGGTCCAGGCCCGTCACGGTGAGGATGACTTTCATGATGCTCTTTCGGGAGTGATGGCTGACGGTTCGCGTCTATTGGGTGTTCTGCTGCTTCAGCCGCCGGCGTTTTTCGCGTTTGAGCCGGCGTTTTCGCGCGGTCAGACTCGCGGGAGGTTCGGCGTCCTCCCCGGGTTCGGGACCGTAGGTCTTCCTCAGCGAATACCGACCGTCCTCGTGGACGAGTTGTTCCGACCAGCGCAGATCATTCGGTTTGCCCCTGGAGTCGAAGGCCACGCCGATCCAACGCGATCTCGGGTCCGAATCGATGAACATCGCCTTGAAGAACAGCGTCAGCGGGACGGCGAGGATCGCGCCCAGCGGGCCGACGATCGCCGACCAGAAGATCAGCGAGACGAAAGTGACGGTCGTGTTGAGGCCGACGGCGTCCCCGGTGACTTTCGGCTGGATCACCGACTGGGCGACGAAGTTGATCACGGAGTACAGCACCACGACCCAGATGGCCGTGGCCGGTCCGCCGGCGAGCAGTCCGAGCAGGGCCGGCGGGATCAGGCCGATGACGAACCCGATGTTGGGGATGTAGTTCGTGACGAACGAGAACACGCCCCAGGTGAAGGCCAGCGGGACCCCCAGAATCATCAGGGCTATCGTGTCCAGAACGGCCACGATCGCGCCGAAGACGGTATTGACGACCCAGTACTTCGAGGTCCTGTGGCTGAAGTCCGCGTAGGCCTGGCCGAGACCCGGCTTGGCGCTTGCGATTTCCGAGCGACGTCCGGGGATGATCGTGGCGTCGATGAAGAGGAAAGCCATCACCATCACCAGCACGAACAGCTGCGACCCCGCGGATGACAGTCCGCTCAGGATCGTGGTCGCTGCGCTGAGGATTCGGCTCGGCTGAAGGTATTCGAGCAGAGAATCCCCGACGTCCGTCTCGCTGAGACCGTAGTCGCTCAGCAAGTGGCGCGTCTGCTGGTAGAGGGTCGCGAATTTTCCGCTGTAATTCGGAAGGGTCTCGACGAGCTGGAGGACCGACACGACCATGGACCCGATAATGGCGAGCAATATCGCATAGAGGAACAGCGCCACCAGAACCGTCGCGAGCCACCGGGGAACCTTGCGGTCGGCCAGCCACAATCGCATCGGTCGAACCGCGACGACGAGCGAATAGGCCAGGAACATGGGCCCGAAGATCTCCGAGATGAACTTGAGCCCACCCATGAAGACCACGAGGGCCGCCAGGGCGACGAGAGCGACGACGCCGAGCGGCAGGTCGGGGCCACGGCGAGGAGCTCGTTCCTGCTCCTGCAACGGCATGTTCGCATCCGTTTCTGTCGCTCGGGTTGATGCGGCGACGGGTCGATTCATGGGTTGGGTGTTCTCCCTGCGTGGACGATCGGGGTCAGGTCCGGACGGCCGTGTACACCTGGCCGTTTCCGGACAGGGTCAGGACGTCCCGCGACCCGATGTGCAGTGCCGATTCCGTGCCGCGCAGGCCAATTCGTTCGCCGGCACCGGCCACTTCGACGTCGCCTTCGACGCACAGGATAGCCGAGAGCCCATCACAGGTGTACTCGACGGGAGTGTCCGGCGACACGGCCACGTGGTCCACGTGCATGTGTGAGTCCCAGAGGCCGTAGCGGGCCACGCCGGGCTGCTGCTCCGCGGGGAGCACCAGGTCCGGGGCGGGCTGGTCGGCGACGACCACGGAGAGCAGTTCCTTGATGTCGATGTGCTTGGGCGTCAGTCCGGCCCGCATCACGTTGTCGGACGGATTCATGATCTCGATCGCGGTGCCCTGGAGGTACGCGTGGACCTGCCCGTGCGGTGTGTGGGCCGACTCCCCGGGTTTCAGAAAGAGCTGATTCATGGCCACGGCCACCAGGGTCCCCCGGTCACCGGGGTAGGCATCGTGGAGCAACAGGATGAGGTCGGCGACGGCGTCGAGGTCGAAGCCCTCACGGTCGCGACGGTAGGCGGCGTCGTCCTCGTCGAAGGGATGAGCCAGACTCCAGTCCATGGCCGCGTTCACCGTCGCATCCAATGCCAGGGCCGAGCTCGTCTCGTCCTTGGCGAAGATGGCCTTGATGATCTCCGCGGCGTCGTAATCCGCCAGTTCGGCCAGCCACGTGAGGTTGAGTTCCTTGGCGATCCGCTTGAGTTCGGCCGCTGGCCGGATCCCGGTGAGGAGACGCACCGGCGAGTACGCGATGACGGTCTCCGGTTTGGAACGGTCGTCCTTGTAATTGCGTTCGTTCGCGCCGAGCGCGATGCCCGCCCGGTTCTCCTTCTCAAATCCTTCGACGGCCTGTTGCTCGGAAGGATGGACTTGGAGGGACAGGGGCGAATCGATGGCCAGAATCTTGAACAGGAACGGGAATCCGGAGGTGCCTTCCGGCAGGACCGTCTCCGGGTCCTCGTCGACCCAGTCGGCCAGGGACTTCGTTCCTCCGGCCGTGAGCACCGAGGACGGCGCCTTGGCATGCGCCCCGACCCACAGCTCGGCTTCCGGTTCGGAAGCGGGCTTGTTCTCGCCGCGAAGTCGGGCGAGCGTATCCCGCGTTCCCCACGCATAATTCTGGACTGGATTTACCATTTTGAGCAGCTGACCCATACCCATCATCCAACCACAACCGGTTCCCGCAACGCAGTCGCACCCCAAGGCTATGATGGCTGTCACCCCGGCGATTCCGAGGGTTTTCGGAGGGCGCCCACGTAGAATTGTGCGGGTGAGCATTAACCTACAAGAGTCGTTCAAGGCCTACGACGTCCGCGGGATCGTGGGCCAGTCCATCACACGGGAAAGCGTGCGTGCCACGGGTGCCGCCTTCGTCGATGTTCTTGACCTCTCGGGAAAGACCGTTCTGGTCGGCGGCGACATGAGGCCCTCATCCCCCGAATTCATGGACGAGTTCGCGGACGGGGCCACGGCCCGAGGAGCCGACGTCGTGAAGATCGGCCTGATCTCGACCGACGAACTCTACTTCGCGTGCGGTGTCCTCGACGCCCCCGGTGTCACTTTCACCGCGTCGCACAACCCCGCCGAGTACAACGGCATGAAGATGGCCAAGGCAGGGGCCGTCCCGATCTCCTCCGAGACCGGACTGTTCGATATCCGCGATGCCGCCCAGCGCTATCTCGAGAGCGGCGTCGTCGCCCTGGAGACCACCGGGAGCGTTTCGGAACGGGACATTCTCGTCGATTACGCCCAGTACCTGCGCAACCTCGTGGACCTGTCGTCCATCCGCCCGCTGAAGGTCGTCGTCGACGCCGGCAACGGCATGGCGGGAATGACGACGCCTGCCGTTCTCGGCGACGCCGTCCTGCCCGCGCTGCCGCTGGACGTCAGCCCGCTGTACTTCGATCTGGACGGCACCTTCCCGAACCATCCGGCGAATCCGCTGGAACCGGCAAATCTGCGCGATCTGCAGGCCGCCGTCGTCGAACAGAGAGCGGACCTCGGCCTGGCCTTCGACGGTGACGCCGACCGGTGTTTCGTGGTCGACGAAAAGGGGGACCCCGTCACTCCGTCCGCGATCGCTGCCTTGGTGGCCGAGAGGGAGATTGCCCGTGCCCAGGCCGACGGCACCGAAGAGCCTGTGGTCATCCACAATCTGATTACGTCCAAGGCCGTGCCCGAGCTCGTCGAGTCCCTGGGCGGCCGGGCCGTGAGAACGCGGGTGGGGCATTCCTTCATCAAGGGCGTCATGGCTCGCGAGAACGGCGTGTTCGGCGGCGAGCATTCGGCCCACTACTACTTCAAGGACTTCTTCAACGCCGACACCGGGATGCTCGCCGCCATGCACGTGCTGGCGGCCTTGGGGACGCAGGAGCGACCGCTGTCCGGGCTGGCCGAGAAGTATGCGCCGTACGTCGCATCCGGCGAAATCAACTCGGAGATCGAGGACAAGGCGGCCGCGGTCGCGCGCGTTCGTGAAGCCTTGGCCGACGAGCCCATCGATGTCGACGACATGGACGGGACGACGTTCACCCATCGCACCGACGGCTGGTGGTTCAACCTGCGCCCCTCGAACACCGAACCGTTCCTGCGGCTCAATGTCGAGGGCCCTGACCCGGCAACCATGGAACGCGTTCGCGACGAGGTCCTGGGGCTGATCCGGCAGTAATTGCGGCACGGCCAGAAGGCCGACAGGGTCCGGACGGCGCGGTTGCCCGGATGGCGCGGTTGCCCCGGCGGCCCGCTGCCCGGGCGGCCCGCTGCCAGGGCCCCGAAGTCGTCGGGGCCTCGACCAGCCCCATCACATGCAAAGGACGCCGCCGGGTCCGCCCACTGAGGGCGGCCGGGCGGCGTCCTTCATCGTGCTCCCGGTATCAGCCGTCGAGACGGGCGCCCAGGGCGTCCCTCTGCTCCTTGACCTCCGCGGGAACGTGGTCGCCAAGCTTCTCGAACCACTCATCGATTCCGGGAAGTTCTTCCTTCCACTCGTCGACGTTCACCGCGAGGGCGGCCTCGGTATCCTTCGGGTCGGCGTCCAACCCAGTCAGGTCCAAGTCCTCGACGTTCGGGACGATACCGACGGGGGTCTCCTTGCCACCGGCCGTGCCCTGCAGGCGTTCGACGATCCACTTGACCACGCGCGAGTTCTCGCCGAAACCGGGCCAGGCGAATCCACCGTCCGGGGTGCGGCGGAACCAGTTCACGTAGAAGATCTTCGGCATGTTCTCTTCGCCGTACTTCTTCGCGATATCCACCCAATGCTGGAGGTAGTCACCCGCGTTGTAACCGATGAACGGCAGCATGGCCATCGGGTCGCGACGCACGACGCCGACCTGGCCCTTCGCAGCTGCGGTGGTCTCGGAGGACAGCGTGGCCCCCTGGAAGACGCCGTGATTCCAGTCGAACGATTCGGACACGAGCGGGACCGTGGTCTTGCGGCGGCCGCCGAAGACGATCGCCGACAGCGGGACGCCGTCGGGGTCGCTGTACTCGGGCGCGACGATATCGCACTGTTCGATCGGCGTGCAGAACCGCGAATTCGGGTGTGCCGCGGGACGACCGGAGTCCGGGGTCCAGTCCTGCCCCTTCCAGTCGATCAGGTGCTCAGGGACCTCATCGGTCATGCCTTCCCACCAAACACCGCCGTTGTCCGTCAGAGCCACGTTGGTGAAGATCGTGTTGCCCTTGGCGACGCCGCGCATCGCGTTGGGGTTGGTGGTCCACCCGGTTCCGGGTGCGACGCCGAACAGGCCGGCCTCGGGGTTGATCACCCGGGGCTTGCCTTCGTCGTCGAAGGTGATCCAGGAAATGTCGTCCCCGACCATTTCGGCCTTCCAGCCTTCGATGGTGGGTTCGATCATCGCGAAGTTGGTCTTGCCGCAGGCCGACGGGAAGGCCGCACTGATGTAGTGGGTCTCGCCCTGGGGGTCGGTGACCTTCAGGATCAGCATGTGCTCCGCAAGCCAGCCCTCGTCGTGCGCGATGGCCGAGGCGATGCGCAAGGCGTAGCACTTCTTGCCGAGCAGGGCATTTCCGCCGTATCCCGATCCGAAGGACCAGATCGCGCGGTCCTCGGGGAACTGCACAATGTACTTGTCCGGGTTGCACGGCCAGGCGACGTCGTCCTGCCCCTCGTCCAGAGGCGCGCCCACGGAATGGAGGGCTTCCACGAAGAAGGCGTCCTTTTCCTCCATCGTGCGCAGAACGTCCTGCCCGATGGTCGCCATGATGCGCATCGAGCACACGACGTAGGCGGAGTCCGTCAGTTCGACGCCGAACTTCGGATCCTTGGCACCCAGGTGGCCCATGACGAAAGGGATCACGTACAACGTGCGCCCACGCATGCAACCCCGGTACTTCTCGGTCAGGGTCGCCTTCATCTCCTCCGGATCCACCCAGTTGTTGGTGGGCCCGGCGCCCTCTCGCGTGCTGGAGCAGATGAACGTGCGCTCCTCCACGCGGGCGACGTCCTCCGGATCGGAGAACGCGGCGAATGAGTTGGGAAATTCATCCTCATTGAGCCGGACGAAGGTCCCGGCGTCCACGAGCTCACTCGTGAGACGGTCCCATTCCTCCTGGGAGCCATCCACCCAATGGATGGTCTCCGGCTCAGTCAATGCAGCGACTTCGCGGACCCAGTCCAGCAACCGCTGGTGCTGAGTCGGTGCGCTCTTCAGGGCTTCTTCCACGGCTGGCTTCAGCTTGTCGCTGTTTCCGACGACGATGTCAGTCATTAATTGTTCCCCTCAACAGGTTTCGGCCCTCTCGGGCCATCACTCACGACATTGTGTGGGGGTGCTCGATGTCCGTTCGGACTCGTGCCCGCTGTGCGGTCCACGAATTCCAGCTCCGTCCCTTGTGACTAGACCAGAGTAGCGTAAACCGAACATAGTGTCCCGGGATTGTGGTGCGGCAGAGATCACAGAACCCCGAGTTGGCGTTCCGTAAACCCGCATGTAAGGTAGTACTCGGCCTTGAACGGTAATGCGTTTGTGGGCCGGGCGCCTGTAGCTCAACGGATAGAGCATCTGACTACGGATCAGAAGGTTGGGGGTTCGAATCCCTTCGGGCGCACATCAGCGGAAGCCCCGTCATCGGAAGGTGACGGGGCTTTTTCGTATCCACACGGTGTCGAGACAAGAATCGACACACAACCACCCTGATCCCCACCCTACGGGGGTGCCGGTTGGGCGGTTCCGCGAAGAACCATGGAAGCCATGAACACTTCGACGCTCACCGGTTTCGCTCTTCTCGTAGTCCTCATCGCATGGATCTGCCTCCGGCAGTTCCTCTGGTCTCCAGTCCGACCCCAACGAAACATGAAAATTGGGATGGTTCTGGGAATCATCGCCGTGGCCAATCTCTGGCATTCTCCGATCCCGGTCAAGGGCGGAGACGTGGGAATCCTCGCCATCGAACTCGTCGCGGGCGCAGCCTTCGGGCTCTGGCAAGCCAAACTCGCGGAAGTCAGGCCCATCAGCGACAAGACCGTTGCGAGGCCCGAAGCCAGGGCCCGGAGAAAGGAAGAACCAGTCGCGGATCTGCCGGAGCAGGAGAGCCGCGCGGGCGTTCAGGGCCTGGCCATTTGGCTTCTGCTCCTCGGCCTGCGCGTTGGTCTCGGAATCTTCAGTTCGGCGCACGGTTACGACCTGATGAGTTCGATGTGGCCGACATACCTTGTCATTGCCGCCAACCGGATCGTCAACGGGGCCGTCTTCGCCCGACGTACAGTGGACAACCGTGTCACAGCTTGAAACCGGTTCGGGTCCGAAGGTTGCCCAGGCGTATGCCAGTCCCGCGAGGATCATCATCACGGGCGCGGTCTGCGCGCTCTGGACCTATGCGCTGGCCACACGACTGGTCCACGGGGATCATCCGGTCTTCGCCGCTCTTGGAATCTGTGCCCTGGCCTGCTGGTTCGCCCAGGCTTGTTTCACCCGCCCCGGAACCCGGTCCTTCCTGGCGCTGAACGTGGTAATGATCGCCGTCGGCGGTTTCAGCGGGCCAGGCACCGACGTCCTCGGAGCGATACCCGCGTTTGCCGGGCTGCTCAGACAGTCCCGTGACAGCACGATGTCGTTGCAGCGAATTCTCCTGACGCACGGGCAGGGAATCGTCGCCGTCGGTGCGGGGGTCGTCATCAGCGAAGCGGACCTGCCCACGAGTATCGGGTGTTTCGCCGGTTTCTTGTTGATCATCCCCTTCGGCCTTCTCAGGCGCCAGGCCGACGCGGTCGCCGTCGCGGAACGGGCCGCCCTCCAGGACCGTCTGGCCGCGGCCCACGAACGGGCGCGGACGGCCGCCGCCGAGGAACGTACGGCCATAGCCCGCGATCTGCATGATGTCCTCGCCCACAGCTTGGGAGGGCTGACGATTCAGCTGGATGCGCTGGCCGCCGAGATCGAAGCCGGGAAGAATACCGCTGCGCTGTCCCGGGCCAGGGATGCACGCGAGTTGGCCGGATCCGGATTGAAGGACGCCCGCCGTGCCGTGGCGGCCCTGAGGGCGCCCGCACCAGAATTCGACGCCGGAGCCGAGGAACTGATCCGGGCCCACCGAGAACTGGGCTTTGCCGCGGAGGCCGAGATCGCGGCAACGGGCGCGATGTCCCCAGCATCAGCCGAAGTCCTCCTCAGTGGCCTGCGGGAGTTCTTGACCAATGCTCGTCGGCACGCACCGGACGAGTGCGCACACATTGGGTTGGCGCCTCTTCCGGACGGGTATCGTCTGACCGTGTGGACGCCTGCATCGGCGGGTGGACCGACCTCCTCGGTCGGTGGAGGCTTCGGGCTCCTGGGGATTCGGGAACGAGCCGAGTCCATCGGAGGCGTTCTCCGCGTCGAGAAGAACACCGTATTCCTCGTGACTCTGGAGGTGCCTCAGTGATCACCGTTCTGGTGGTGGACGACCAAGCCATCGTCCGTGACGGCCTGACCGCAGTACTCTCCCTGACGGAGGGCATCGAGATCGCGGGCGAGGCCGAAAACGGCCGACAAGCGGTGGAGATGGTCGACCGACTCGGGCCGGACGTGGTCCTGATGGACCTCCGGATGCCGGAGATGGACGGAGCGGAGGCCACCGCGGCCCTTCGCACCTCACATCCCGACGTCGCGGTGCTCGTGCTGACCACATTCGACGACGACGACTCGATCGCCCGCGCCCTGGCCAGCGGCGCCCGCGGGTACCTGACCAAGGACGCCGGCCGAGAAGAAGTGGCTGCCGCAATCCGAACCGCCGCGACCGGGCAAGTCACGTTCACCCGGGACATCGGTGAGAAACTCGCCGGTTCCTTCTCCCCGCAGAGCATCTCTCCGCGGGACCGGTTCCCCACCCTGACCGCCCGAGAAGCCGAAGTCCTCACCCACATGGTGGCCGGCCGAAGCAACACCGAGATAGCTCAGCAACTCTTCCTGGCGGTGGGAACGGTCAAGTCGTACACCAATGACATTTTCACCAAGCTCGGCGCCCAGAACCGCGCCCATGCGATCGCGCTGGCCACGGGGCGGGCAAAGAACGAGGGCTAGATCGCCAGATCGAGCGGCAGGTCCGAGATATCCCGGAGTCTCCTTCCCTGGACCATCGTGTGAAGAAGTTCGGCACCGGCAGGGTCGGTCTCGGGGTCGATCGCATCCAATAACTCGTGCAGCGCGAAGTGATACACGCAGTCGAGATCTCCCGTACCGAGGGCAACCGACGCAATGCGGGAGGGCATCGGCTCCCCCGTGACCAGCACCAGGTGAGGGACCCTGCCCCGCCGGTTCCGGATCAGGTGCCGCGCTTCCGCCTTGATCTGCTCGGCACGGTCGCTGCGCAGCGTCCACTTGCACGAGACCACGGCGTGCAACAGCGGTTTGGACTGGACGGCCGCCCGGAGAGGGGTCGAGGCCGCCAACGGTCCCATCGGATCGACCAGTCGGGCCGAACCGTTGAGTTCCGAGTCAGGGACGGGATGACGCGCGATGACGACGTCGGGGGCCATGATCTCGGTGTCGTGCCCAAGAAGGGCACGCAGGTCTCGACGGCCGAGAATAGCCTCCCGCATCCCCGAGACATGGTCGTATTGCTCGAAAATCTCGGATGCGTCCTCGATGGCCGTCCATTCCTCCCGGTCCCCCAGGCGCCGAACGACCCAGTCGCCCGGCCTCACGGCGTCGAGGGCCTGCGTGACCGACTTGAGGTACGCGGCGACTGCCCGTTCGAAATTCCTGCTGACGCCCTTGCCGGGCGCGCGGGAGGTTTCAGGAACGCCACCGATGCCCTGGGCCACGCAGCGTGCGTAGCGAATGCTCGAGGCGGAGTCCTTGTCCGCGTTGGAAGGGACACCACTGCCCGGGTTCAGGACCAGGACGCGTTCGTCCAACAGGGCGCGGTGGAATACGCGACGCGCACGGTCCAGCAGGTACTCGGGCTTGGACCTGTGGAAGGCCGCGACTTCGGCGCGGGTCATCTCCGCCTTGGCCTCGTCAAGGTTCGGCGGCTCCGGAGCAACCGGCGCACTCTGCGGGGACGGCGTCCGGGCTTCCGACGTCGGCGCCTGCTCCGCGCCCGAGGTCCCGGATCTGCCCTCCGCGCTCCCCTGATTCGCTGTGCCGGGGGCCGTGCTGGTCTTCCGGCCCGCCGCGCGATCCGCACCGCTCCGAGCCCGTGCCGACCCCGACCCGTGGGAGGTCTTTCCCGACTCCTCGAATTCGGCGAGGTCGAGCGAGAACAGGAACTGCTCTTCCGGTTGGTCGTGCGGATGCTTCGGACTCATGCGGCCTCCTGGAGGTAGGATCAGTCGCCAGATTACTGGACATGTCGCGCCGACAGAGCGCGGTATGTTTCCGGTCACTCCTTGTGAAGGGACGGTTACTCCTTCCGCTGGAGCCGACCTACACTGTCCCGAGAGAAGAATTCGTCCAGCTTGGAGAGCAATGAGCATCAACATCACCGTGGTCGATGAGTCGGGAGAGGCCCAGGAGGTGGAGTGGAAGGACAACCAGACCCTTCTGGAATGCCTTCACAAGAACCAGTACCCCGTGCTGGCCACCTGCGGGGGCAACGCCTCCTGCGCGACCTGCCACACTTTCATGGATCCGGAGCATTTCGAGACCGGGGGCGACGAACGCACCGAGGCCGAGGAAGACCTGCTCGAGATGATTGATGACGTCGCCAACGACTACTCGCGCCTGGCGTGCCAGACCGAGTACAACGAAGGGCTCGACGGCGCGACAGTAACTCTCAAACCCGGAATGTAAGGGGCGCCGGCGTCACGGTCGAACGGAGCGGACCCGCATGGATGCAATGTGGTGGAACCGCTCTGAGAATGCGCCTACCCTGAAATCATGGTCCATGACACCAACCGACGCTGGAGAACGTCTCTCGCGGGAGCCGGTCTGCTAGTCCTGCTCCTGGGGACGAGTGCGTGCTCCTCGGGCGGGACGCACGGCTCAGACGGGCCGTCCTCCTCCGCCGCCCCGTCCGCTTCGAGCTCGGCCTCCGCGTCGTCGTCCGCGTCTGCGGGGCCTTCGGAGCGTCCCGGCCCCAGCCCGACGACGCCGGCCCCGACGCCCTCGGTGGTCGAAGAATCCCCGACCCCGGAGCCATCCGGAACGGTATCGAGCGCACCGGCGGAGGGTCAGCCCGGTGCATCGGAGCCGAGCGACCAGCCGCCCTCGACGGATCCCGCTTCACCGGACCCGTCGTCTCCTCAAGGAGCCAAGGGCTCAACCTGTGGAGACGGGGCGCTGAAAGTAGCCATCGAGGAATCCGGCAACGCGGCCGGATCGACGGACTACAACCTCACCTTCACGAACTCGGGCTCCGATTCGTGCAAGCTCTCCGGCTACCCCACCGTCAATTTCCTCGACGGTTCGGGGCAGGTCATCGGGCCTCCTGCGATGCAGGCAACGGAACTGGCCGGGAACGGAGCGACGCTGGAACCGGGCGGTTCGACGTCGGCGGTCCTCCGGAGCACGCAACCGGGTCTCTACGGAGAAACCTGCCAGAAGACCAGCGCCTCCGGTCTTCGCATTGCCGCACCGGGAAGCGGACAGGTTCTGGATGTCAGCTTCCCGATGTCGGCGTGCGCGAATCAGTCTGTTCAGCAACTGTCCGTGAGCAAGGTCGGCGTCCAGCGCTGATGACCCTCGGGGCTCAGAGCGTGGTCGTGGATTCCTCGTAGGCGTAACGCGGGGAACGGTCGTAGGCCGGATCCACGCCCTTGCCGATATTGACGACGACCAGCGAGTTCAAGTCAGTACCCGCAAGCAGGTCCTCGTCCACGCCCGCGGGATCGAAACCGGTCATCGGGCCGGCCGCGAGGCCCAGGGCCCGAACGGCCATCACGAAGTAACCGACCTGGATGAAGGCGTTGTCCCGTCCCGTCGAGGCAGCAAGCTCGGGGTTGTCCAGGTACATCTGGCCCATCTGCGGGCGAGCCGGCAGGAACTTGTCGAATTTGTGGTGCCACTTCGTGTCCACGGCCAGCACGGCGACCAGGGGCGCACCGGAGGTCTTGGGCTGGTTTCCGGTCATCATGTGCGAGACCAGGCGGTCGCGGTTCTCCCCCTTCTCGACCCACACGACGTGGAGAGGCTGCGAATTGAAGGCCGTCGGCCCCATTTTCGCCAGCTCGTAAATGGCGCGCTTCTGGTCCTCGGTGACCTCGACGTCCTCGAATTCGCTGACCGTGCGGGTGTTGAAGAGCAGGTGCAGATCCTCGTCGGTCAGTTGGGCCTGGGTAACAGTATCGATCATTCGAATTCCTTCATCTGAGGGGTACGTCCGGACCGGACGCGCATTGCTTTACGGGTAAACGGATGGCGCGCTCAGCCTATTCCGCCGATGTCCCGGCGTGACTCAAATGTGATGCACGACTCCCGCGGGCGACGTCGGCTTCCGGAGACAAGAGACACGAAACCTCAGAGGAACCAGAGGCACAATAGGAGATATGCCATCGGCTCTCGAACGATTCAGTCCAGCAACCCGTGAATGGTTCACGGGTGCCTTCAGGCAGCCCACCTCGGCTCAGGACGGCGCCTGGGACGCGATTGCCCAGGGGCGTCACGCCCTCGTCGTGGCACCGACCGGATCCGGCAAGACCCTCGCCGCTTTCCTCTGGGCCCTCGACAGGCTCATGCACACCAACGGCAGCCAGAGCGCGCCGACGCAGCGAACCGATTCGTCCGCGGATCACGAATCCTCGGAGGACACACCGGACTCGGGCACTCAGCGAGCGAAGTCCCGCCGCAAGAAGGCCACCAACCGCACCAAGGTGCTCTACATATCCCCGCTCAAAGCCTTGGGCGTGGACGTCGAGAGAAACCTCCGGTCTCCCCTGGTCGGAATCGCCCAGACCGCCAGGTACCAAGGGACCGAGCCCAACGAGGTCTCGGTCGGGATCCGTTCGGGAGACACTCCGGCGAAGGAAAGACGGCAACTGCTCACCGATCCGCCGGACATCCTCATCACGACGCCGGAATCCCTGTACCTGATGCTGACCTCCAAGGCGCGGTCGAGCCTGTCCCAGGTCGACACCGTGATCGTGGACGAGGTGCATGCGGTCGCGGGGACCAAACGCGGCGCCCACCTGGCGGTCTCCCTCGAGCGCCTGGACCGCATCCTGCCCCGACCGGCTCAACGCATCGGGCTCTCGGCCACGGTCGAACCCGTGGAGACGGTCGCACGGTTCCTGGGCGGCACCTCCCCCGTGAGTGTTGTCCGACCCGAAGCGGTCAAGAACTGGGACCTGTCCGTCTCGGTGCCGGTCCCCGACATGTCCAACCTGACGACGCCGGTGCCCCGGACCGATCTGCCGGAACAGCGTTCGGGCGTCAGCGCGGGATCGGCATCCTCCGGCACGGCGACTCTCGAGGACGCTCTGGGGCTGGACCTCGAATCTCCCCTGACACGGAACGAAGGACCCGAAGAGGGCGAGCGTTCGACGTCCAGGCCACTCCCTCCCGAGCCGCCTCACACCGTTGTCGCGTCCATCTGGCCGCATGTCGAGGAACGAATGGTCGACCTGATCGAGGCCAATCGGTCCACCATCGTCTTCGCCAATTCCCGCGGGCTCGCGGAAAGGCTGACGTCGCGACTCAACGAAGTCCACGCGTTCCGGGAAGAGCAACGAGGCAACGTACCTTCCGGGACCCCGGGGCGGAACTCGCAGAGGGGCCCGGGGAACGGCCCGGAACCCGGCGATCCCGGCGTCCTTCCCGACGGCAACGAGGTCCCCTACGCGCCGGCCGCGGTGAACCACCTGACCTCGGGCACGGCGCCGGCCGAACTTGCGCGGGCCCATCACGGGTCGGTGTCCAAGGACCAACGGGCCATGATCGAAGACGCCTTGAAATCGGGCAGTCTCCGCTGCGTCGTCGCCACGAGCTCCCTGGAGCTGGGAATCGACATGGGCGCCGTGGACCTCGTGATCCAAGTCGAGTCCCCGCCGAGCGTCGCCAGCGGCCTCCAGCGCGTGGGTCGCGCCGGGCACCAGGTCGGCGAGGTCTCGCGCGCCGTGATGTACCCGAAGCATCGAGGCGATCTCCTCTCATCCACCGTCACCGTGGAACGGATGCGTTCCGGCGCCATCGAACCGTTGCACATCCCTGCCAATCCTCTGGACGTCCTCGCCCAACAGACGGTCGCCGCATGCGCCCTCGGACCGATCGACGTCGAGGCGTGGTTCGACGCCGTACGACATACGGCACCGTTCGCTGCGCTGCCGCGGTCCGCGTTCGACGCCGTCCTCGACCTCCTCGCCGGAAAGTACCCCTCCGACGAATTTGCCGAGTTGCGCCCTCGGCTCGTCTGGGATCGGGACGCGGGAACCCTTGAGCCCCGCCCCGGCGCCCAACGCGTCGCCGTCACGTCGGGAGGCACGATCCCGGATCGCGGTTTGTACCCGGTGTACATTGTCGGCTCCGACGAGCAGGCCCGCGGCCCGAAACGCGTCGGTGAGCTCGATGAGGAGATGGTCTACGAGTCTCGCTCCGGCGACGTCATCGCACTGGGTGCCACGAGCTGGCGCATCGAGGACATCACCCACGACCGCGTGAACGTGACTCCCGCACCGGGCCAGGTCGGCAAGCTTCCCTTCTGGCACGGCGACGGTCCGGGGCGACCCGTGGACCTGGGCGAAGCGACTGGACGATTCACCCGCGAGTTGGCGGCGGCGCTGTCCGAGGGCGACGAGGGCGCGGCTGCGGCCCGCGAGCGACTGGCCGACGCCGGGCTGGACGACTGGGCGGTCGACAACCTGTGCGCCTACGTGGACGAACAACGCGTGGCCACCGGTCAGGTACCCAGCGAGAAGACCGTCGTCGTCGAACGCTTCCGCGACGAACTCGGCGACTGGAGGGTCATCCTGCACTCGCCCTACGGGATGCCGGTGCACGCCCCGTGGGCCCTGGCCGTGGGAGCGCGCATCGACGAGCTCTACGGTCTGGACGGCTCCGCCATGGCGGCGGACGACGGCATTGTTCTGCGCATACCGGCCATGGAAGAGAATCCTCCCGGTGCCGACCTGTTCATGTTCGAGCCGGACGAGATCGAAGCTGTCGTGACCGAGCAGGTCGGCTCCTCTGCGCTCTTCGCTTCGCGTTTCAGGGAGTGCTCCGCACGTGCCCTGCTCCTGCCGCGTCGTGACCCGGGCAAACGGACACCGCTGTGGCAACAGCGCCAGCGTTCGGCCCAGTTGCTCGACGTCGCGCGGAAGCACCCGAATTTCCCGATCATCCTGGAGACCGTGCGCGAATGCCTCCAGGATGTCTACGATCTTCCGGCCCTGCGGCGCATCCACGAGAGCATCGAGTCCCGGCGCATCACGGTGCGCGAGCTCGAGACGCCCGAGCCGTCCCCGTTCGCGAAGACGTTGCTCTTCGGATACGTCGGACAATTCCTCTACAACACCGATTCTCCCCTTGCCGAGCGCAAGGCCGCGGCGTTGTCTCTCGATCCGGGGCTCCTGTCCGAGCTGCTCGGGAAAGACGAACTGCGTGAGCTGCTGGACCCGGACGTCATTCGCGAGACCGAGGCGCAGTTGCAGCGCCTGGCCGAGGGCCGACAGTTGCACGGCGTCGAGGGTCTCGCGGATCTCTTGCGGATTCTGGGGCCGCTGACCATGCACAACGCCGCCGTCCGCCTCGAGGACGGAGAGGACGCGAGCGCGTTCTCCCAGCAACTGGTGGATGCGAACCGGGCTTTCATCACCAGGATTTCGGGTGAGGAACGGGTTGCCGCGGTCGAGGACGCCGCCCGCTTGCGCGATGGTCTGGGCGCCCCGCTGCCCATGGGGGTACCTCACGCCTTCATCGAGCCCGTGGACGACCCCCTGGGCGACCTCGTCTCCCGCTTCGCTCGAACTCACGGCCCGTTCACGGCCGTCCGGGCCGCCGAGGCTCTGGGCTTGGGGACGGCCGTCGTCGAGACGATCCTGCACCGTCTGGCCGTGGACCGTCGCGTGGTTCAGGGGCGCTTCCTGCCCCCGGAGCTGACTCGCGGGCAGGCCGGCGGGGAGCAGGCCGGCGGGGAGCAGGCCGTGGAATGGTGCGACGCGGGGGTGCTCCGCACGATCCGGCGTCGTTCCCTGGCCAAGCTGAGGTCCCAGATCGAACCGGTCGACGGCGCGACCTACGCTCGGTTCCTTCCCGCCTGGCAGCATGTCAGGGCGGACGGGGCGGCCGACGACCCGCGCGTGGACGATTCCGACGGCCTGCTCACCGTCGTCGACCAGCTCGCGGGCTTCCCCGTACCGGCCTCGGCGCTCGAGACCCTGGTGCTGCCCGCCCGTATCCACGGATACCAGCCCCGCATGCTGGACGAGGCAATGTCCCGCGGAGACGTCCTGTGGACCGGTTCGGGCACGATTCCGGGGCAGGACGGGTGGGTGAGCCTGCATCTGGCCGAATCGGCAGACCTGACCGTGCCCCCGGAACCGCCGCAGCGATTGGAGGACCTGAGCGACGACGCCCGAAAAGTATTCGATGCTATGGGTGAGGGGGCGGATTTCCTTCCTCGTATCGCGGCGCGGGCCGGTCTGGCTCTCGGCACCGCGGGCGACGCACTGTGGGACCTGGTGTGGGCCGGGCTGATCACCAATGACACGGCCGGCCCGCTCCGTGCGTTCCTGGACGGAGGCAAATCCGCCCATGCTCGCCCCAAGGCACCGGGAAGGTCCCGGTCGAGGGGCCGTCGAGGCGCCGGACGAATCGCCACCGCACGCCTTGGCCGACGCCCCATGGGATCCGGTGCGGACCCGTCGTCGTCCACCGGGTTGGAGCCCTCGCCGGGTGGACTGGGTGATTCGCCCGCGGGGATGTCAGGGCTGAGTCCCCAACGCGAACGTGAGCTGAGCGGCCGGTGGTCGAGGGTGAGCGCGTTCCTCGACGACGACCCCCTGGACGTGACCGTGCGCGCCGTCGCGATGGCTCAGCTCATGCTGGACCGTTACGGGGTGCTGACCAGGGGCGCCGTTGCCCAGGAGGAGACTCCGGGCGGCTTCGCGGCGGTCTACCAGATCCTGACCGCGCAGGAGGACCAGGGAGAAGCCCGGCGCGGATATTTCATCGAGGGTCTTGGAGGGGCCCAGTTCGCCGCTCCCTCGACCGTGGACATCCTCAGGTCCTCGACAATTGACGACCAGCTCAGGGAATCGGCATCGGAACCGCGCTCCCCCGAATCGGTGATCCTGGCCGCGAGCGATCCCGCGAATGCCTACGGTGCCGCACTGCCATGGCCCGACGCCGTTCCCCCGGCGCGACTGCTCGGTCGCACGTCCGATGGACAGGACGACGAGTCCCGCATGGCCAGGCCCGGCAGGAAGGCCGGGTCCCTGGTGGTGTTGGTGGATGGCGCCCCGGTGCTGTACATCGAACGGGGCGGAAAAACGATGTTGGCCTTTTCCACGGACGAAACCGCCCTGGACCTCGCGGGCCCCGCTGTCGCCTCTGCCGTGCGGATCGGGGCCGTGGACAAGCTCGTGGTCGAGAAAGTCAACGGCCTGTCGATTCTCGAGCGCGGGACCACGAGCGACGACGGCGAGCGCGCCCCCATCGCCGTGCTCCGCGACAGCTTGGTCGCGGCGGGCTTCTACACGACACCGCGCGGCATCCGGATGCGACGGTAGGTGGGGACGTCCCTCCGAAGCAAGTGCAATCGGTTGCAGTTATTTCACTTGGGTTCTAGGATCGGTGAAAAACAGGAGGGACCATGCAGGCATCGAGCTCCATGGCCTTGGATCGTCTCCAGGCCGACGCCACACCACATGAGAAGGCACGGCAACTTGTCCGGGGTTTGCAGATCGATTCGTCAGGACTTACCGATCTCAAGGTGACCGTTGAGGTGAAAGGGTCACCGGCCCGGGACTTGGGTCCGGAGCTGTCGCAAATCCTGGAACAGGTGATCATTTTGCTGAGCGAGGGAAAGAAAGTCGTCGTCGGCTCAGAGACCAAAGAACTCACCACCACGGTCGCGGCACGTCAGCTCGGGATGTCCCGTCCGACCTTGATGAAGCTCATCAAAGAGCAGAAAATCCCCGCTCACAAGGTGGGCAGCCATTTTCGCATCAACGCTGAGGACGTCGAGACCTTCCGCCAAAAACAACTCGCCGAAAGGTTCGCTGCGTTTGCCCAGCTGAGGGACAGCGAGGCCGAGATCGGCATGAACGAGCAACCGCAGGTGTGATCGCCACTGACCTAAAATCATTCCATGACCTTGGACACGTACTCGATCCTGCTCGATGCGAATATTCATCTGTCCAAGACGTTGCGGGATTGGATCTACCTCCTCAGCTTCGCGACCGAGGAGCAAGTGTACGAGATATTCCATACCCGAGATATTCAGGCGGAGGTGGATTACCACACTCGCCGGAAGTTCCCGGATGCCGACGGCAACTTGCTCGATCGCTGGTGGAAGCACCTCGAAAAGATGACGACCTCGAAGATGATCACCGGGTTCACAGTCGACCCCCATCGCGCGGAATACCAGGACTTCCCGGACCCTCACGACCTTCATGTGGTCGAGGCAGCACGCCACAAACCGGTGGACGCACTCGTGACCAACGATGTCGGACTCCTGACGTGGGCCACCGACGTCAACGACTCCCTGCATTTTGAGGTCATGGATGCGGACAGCTTCCTGATGCAGGTGGTGGAGTTTACCGACGAGGGATCGCGCCTTCGAGTGCTTGACTCACAACTGCAGTATTGGTCGCAACGAGATCAGTCCGGGTACGGCGTCGATCTCCCTGGGCGTCTGACCCAGGCCGGCGCTCCCTTGTTTGCTCGAGAAGTTCAACGCCTGCTCAGAGCCAGGGCACGCCGGTTGTGAGGTCGTCGTTGTCTGTGCCCCACCGGGGCTAGTGAGCACAACGGGCTGTTCGGTCCGGGGGGGCTGGTCGCTGTTCGGCCCCGAAGTGGCATTTTGTGCGGGCGCCGGCTCGAGGTGGCAATCTCGTGCGGTCCACGGCCCGAGGTGGCAATCTCGTGCTTTTTTGGCAGCCAAAATCGCTCAAAACTGCCACTTCGCGCGGAATTCTGCACGCGATTGCCACGTCGCGCCGGTATGGAGACGCCGCCCCGGGCAAGCCGGTCCCGAAAAAGGGCGGGGACCGCGAGCGGCACTCAGCGGCCGCCGGCACCCCGACTCTCCCGGAAGATCCCGGCCGCCTGGGCGTACCAGTCCAGGACCGTCGCGTCCTCCGCACTGGCCCGGTTCAAGGTTCCCGGATCCGCCCCCTGAAAGAGTCTCTTGACCGGGATCTCCATGAGTTTCCCGGTGCGGGTACGGGGAACCGCGGGGGCCTCGATGAATTCGTCCGGGACGTAGCGGGGCGAGATCCGGGTCCGGATCGTATGCACGATCTCGGCCTTGAGCTCGTCCGTGAGCCGCTTTCCGGGCTGGGGAACCACGAACAACGGCATGTAGTAGTCGCCCCCGGCGAGTTCGGCGCCGATCACCATGGACGCGGCGACGCCGTCGACCTGGTCGACGATGTCCGTGATGTCGGCGGAGCCCATGCGTATTCCTCCACGGTTGATCGTGGAATCGGAACGACCGTGGATGACCATCCGGCCGTCGCGGCGCTGGGTCGTCCAGTCGCCCTGGCGCCAGGTTCCGGGGAAGAGATCGAAGTAGGCATCGTGGTACCGGCTGCCGTCGTCGTCGTTCCAGAAGAAAACGGGCATGCTCGGCATGGGCACCGTCATCACGAGTTCGCCGACCTCGTCCCAGACGCGCCGCCCCTCAGAATTCCAGGACTGCGCGTCGACCCCGAGGTACGGGCCCATGATCTCGCCCTTGTAGACGTCCATGTACGGGTTGCTGCCGACGAAGGCCGTCGTGACGTCGGTGCCGCCTGAGTCCGAGCCCAGCCGGACGTCCGGGCTGATGGCGTCGTAGACCCAGTCCCACGCGGGATCGGGAAGGGGCGATCCGGTCACCAGGATGCCGTTCAGGGCCGAGAAGTCGTAGGTCGTGTTGGGGTGGAGGCCCGCGCGCTGGGCCATGCTGAGGATTCCGGCGCCTGTGCCGAAGAAGGTGACTTTGTTGCGCGCGACGAGTTCCAGGGATTTGTCCGGTCCGTTGTACGCGGGCGACCCGTCGTAGACCAGGATCGTACTGCCGACCAGCAGGTTCCCCATGTGCATGTTCCACATCATCCAGGTCGTCGCGACGGCGATGTAGACGATGTCCTCCTCGCCGACCCCGGCGTGGAGTCCCAGGGACTTCACGAATTCGAGGGTGACGCCGCCGTGGGAATGAACGATGCCCTTGGGCTTGCCGGTGGTCCCGGACGAGTAGAGGATCCAGAGGGGATGGCCGAAGGGGACCTGCTCGTACCGTGGTTCTGCCGGGACCGCGACGATGTCCGAGAACAGACTGACGTCCGCGGGGATGCTGCCGACCTCGGACGGGTCGCACTGGTCGATCATGATCACGTGTTCGACCGTCGGCAGGTGCTCGCGCTGTGGCTGCACCGTCTCGGTCATGTCGCGCAGGGTCCCGTTGTATGTGTAGCCGTCCACGGTGAAGAGGACCTTCGGTTCAATCTGGGCGAACCGGTCCGCGACGGCGGGCGGCCCGAAGTCGGTATTGACCACCGACCAGATCGCACCGACCGAGGCCGTCGCCATGAGCGCGACGACGGTCTCCGGAATGTTGGGCAGGACGGCGGCGACGCGGTCGCCGGGCTCGACGCCCAGGTCACGGAGCTTTTTCGCGAGCGAGGCGACCTGCGCCTCGAGGTCCGCCCACGTGGTCTCGGTGCGTTCCGCGGTTTCGTGGTCGCCGATGATGGCGACGTCGTTCGGCCGCGTCTTCGCCGCACGGAGGGAATTCTCGGCGTAGTTCAGGCAAGCCCCGGGGAACCATTTCGCGCCCGGCATCTTCCGAGTCGTCAGGACCTGGTCCGACGTCTTCGAGGCCACGATGCCGAACCACTCCCAGACCTCCTTCCAAAAGTCTTCGAGGTTCTCGATCGACCAGGCGTGGAGGGAAGCATAGTCAGGAAGGTCGACGTCGTACTTCTGCTCGATGCGGCGAGCAAACGCGTACATCCGGGACTGTTCGATCGATTCCCGGGTGGGGCGCCAGAGGAGCTTTCTCTGACCCTGCTCCTGCGGTTCCTGGCTCTGGGACATCGGTGACCTCGTTTTCCTGGACTGTCGATCGGACTGGGCGCGTCTATGGTGACCCAGCTTACTTTTCTTTCAGCGGGGTGGGAATCTGCAAGTCGCCGCAGAGCAACACACGAAGACACCCCACCGATACGGGGAGGTCCCCGGCATATGTCTTTCATTCAGAACGACACGCCGGGTGTCATTAGGCCTCGCCACCCGCGATGCAGGACGACGACCGACTACCGCAGTGGGCGATGATGACCCGTTGAGGGGTCTTGACCCCGGAGGGCTCACCATTCCGAGATTCCTTCGAAGTAGTCATACAACTCAGCCGAGACTGGTCTTTCCATGTCGAGTTTCATCCTCACCACCTTCGAAGATCCGGAAACTCCCGGCATATGACAATTTTCCGCTGCGCGGGGGGATGCCCTACCGAGGTAGTAGAAATCTCGACTTTCAGCGATATGCTTACGCACAAATAAGTGAATTTTCGCAAGATCGACCGGATCTAGGATCTTCCGGACCGTGTCATCTCCAAGCGTTGTCGGCTCTTCGCAGTTGAGGGGGTAGGTGGCTCCTGAAGCCGCCGGTGTCGAGCAGCGATCGGGCTATGTAGTTCGTGAGGTTCCGGAATCCGAGGGCGGAGCCGCGGAGGTGTTCCAGGCGCCCGTTGATCGCCTCTGTTGGCCCGTTGGACGTGCCGGGCCGGTCGAAGAACGCGAGGATGTCGGCGGCGCGCTGCTTGAGCGTGCGGCCGAGCTTGCGGACCTCCACGAGCGCGGCGGGGACGCCGCTGGAGACGGAATCGATGACGGCTGTCATCAGCTTCTTCGCCGTCTTCCGATCGGGTTCGCGGTAGGCAGCGATCACGCGCTGGTAGATGCCCCAGGTCGCCTCGACCTCGACGTGCTCGGAGACCGCGAACAGTGCCTCGAGACGGGTCTGCTGCCGGTCAGTGAGCAGCTGCGCGCCGGTGTGGAGGATGCGGCGGGCCTTGTAGAGCGGATCGTTTTTGCGGCCCCGCCGGCCGTGCAGGCACTGCTGGACGCGACGACGGCAGGTGTCGAGGGCGTCGCCGGCGAGGCGGACGACGTGGAACGGGTCCATCACCGCCTGCGCGTCCGGGAGCTCCTCGCTGACGGCGGTCTTGAAGCCGGTGAACCCGTCCATCGCGACGACCTCGACACCATCGCGCCAGTCCTGCGGGCGTGCGGCGAGCCAGGTCTTGAACACGGCTTTCGAGCGACCCTCGATCATGTCCAGCAGACGGGCGGGGCCGGTCTTGTCGCGGTTCGGGGTGAGGTCGATGATGACGGTGACGTACTTGTCGCCGACTCTCGTGTGGCGCCAGACGTGCTCGTCGACGCCGATCACGGCGACGCCGTCGAACCGGGCGGGATCGTCGATCAGCACTCGACGCCCTTCAGCGAGGACCGCGTTGTTCGCCGTGTGCCAACCGACACCGAGTCCGGCGGCGACGCGGGCGACGGTGAGGTGGTCGATCACGAGCGCTTCCAACGCCCACCGCATCCCGCTACGGGACAGCTTGGCTCGCTCGGGCGCCGCTGCCGTGAGGTCCTCACGCCAGGACCGTCCGCATCCCGAGCACTTGTAGCGGCGGACCCGGACCAGCAGCGTCGTCGGGCGATGACCGAACGGCTCGTGGGCGAGACGCCGCGTGTCCGTCCCGCGCGAGAGCGCCTGGCTACCGCATCCCCGGCACCACGGATCCGGCTCGGCGACGCGGCACTCGATCACCGCGCGATCCGGCTCAAAAAGCTGACCGGTGGCCACGAGGCCGAGCTCGTCGAGATGGCAGAACACGGTCAGATCAGGGGTCGCGAAGGTAGCGTGGTGCACGTCGAGGTCTTCCGGCAGATGGTCAGTGTGAGAACTTCCATCATCGGAAGGCCTCGACCCTCATCCGGCGACCGACGCGCTCAGCCACCTACCCCCTCAACTGCGAAGAGCCGTTTTGATCATCTTAAGGACATACCCGAGGCGCTCTTCAGTCACTAACTTCGCGAGTTCACTCGTGTCGCTGACCGTGTTTCCACTCAAGTCCGTATAATCGCATACGCCATAGTAATTAAACGGAGCCAGCATCCCCACCTCTAGGGCATCTTGCAGACGGATGTCGCACGCAACGTTGTAGTCAAATAGCCGGTAGATGTTGAAGTCATCCATGCGATCTGGGGTGGCGGTTAGCCCCAACAGGAACCTAGGGGAGAAATAATCGACAATTTGCAAGTACGTTTTCGCGCCCGCCCGATGAGTTTCATCGATGAGTATGTAGTCAAAAGCAGTTGGAGAGAAATTTCCGGCCTCAATTTCCCGGTACATCGACTGGACGGTCGAAAAAGTCAGTTCTCGATCTCTTTGATGTTTCCCGCCGCCGATTGACCCTATTTCATTTACGCCGACACCCAGTACTCGAGCGAACTCTTCCTTCGCTTTATTCAGAATTCCCTCGGTGTGCGCCAGGAACAGGCATCTCTTAGGCCGAGCTTGTTTTACTTCGAGGGCGGCCAGGATCGTCTTTCCTGTCCCAGTAGCGGAGACAACTAATCCACGCTTCTCTCCCTCCTGTCTCAGACGTGCAAGCGATTCGAGAGCTCGAGCCTGCATGTCATTTGGAATGATGCCACCGCTCGGGAGCACGTCACGAGGACCGGCCTCACGTTCGTCTGGTCCGGCAGGCGCGACCCGTTCCTCTCGATACCGCTCAATCCACTCCGGGGTCAACTGCTCAGACTTCCGCAGCTGCCTCTCGAGCGCCTGCTGGACCTGCTCCGTAATTTGCCCCTCAGGCGCCGCCGCAAATTTAAGGTTCCACTCCTGGTTAGTAAGCAACGCCTTTCGGGTGAGGTTTGAGCTGCCCACAATGACAGTCTGCCCAGATTCCTGATCAAATAGATATCCTTTGGGGTGGAATCCGGATGCCTCATCTGGATAGACGTGGACATCAATATTCTTTAGCGCTAACAATTCATGGAACATATCGGGATCGTTGAATCCCAAATAGGTCGAGGTTATGATGGTTCCCCTGCCTTGGAAATCCAGAAGGCACTGCTTCAGTAAGGCCAGGGCTCCGGAGCTGATGAATGCCACCGAGAATACGAACCGGCTGGACTTCTTCAACTCCGTTTCAATCGCCCGGAGCATGGTCACTTCCCCATCATTCGAGATGAGCTCCGGGTGCTGGCGCCGGTCGGACGCTGCAAGACGATCAACAAACCCGTACTCGAGGTCTGCGCGAAGTCCCGATTGCAATGCTGTCATGCGCACTGATCGCCCTGGATAATTTCCACTGCCGGCACATCTGCGGGTGCCCATGAGAGCCCGCCGAGTTCGCTGACAGGCACCCAGCATATTTCGGCGTGTTCGGAAAGTTCAGGTTCTGTGCCCTTGATGGTGCACTTATACGTAGACAAGACGACGATTCCGAAGTCGTACTCGTGCTCGGTCGTGGTGACAAACTCACCGACCTCGACTTCGCAGTTTAGTTCTTCGCGCATTTCCCGAGCCAAAGCGGATTGAGGCGTTTCTCCTGGGTTAATTTTGCCGCCCGGAAACTCCCAGTATCCCTCTAGTGTCATTCCAGGACCTCGCCGCGCTGCGAACACAGCTTCACCACGCATCAGGATTGCACCGACGACTTCGATTCGCTTCTTCATATGTGCTCCTGGCTCAACCTCGACGATGTGCCCTCAACCACTGGGACCCTACCAAAGGTCGCAGACCTACCCCGCTCTACTAGGCGAATGGAGGATGCCTAAATGTCTCACATCCTGAGATTCGGCGTCCCAATCCGCTTAACTCGGCGTATGCTCAAGCGTCAATATTGTAGGCCTGCCCTGAGACGCAAGGAGTCATCATGACCTCTGGGCTATTTCGCACCAAGTCCGTCGAGCAGAGCATTCGGGACACCGAGGAACCCGAGCATCAGCTCAAGAAGAACCTTGGCGCACTCGATCTCATCGTTTTCGGCGTCGGCGTGTGCGTCGGCGCGGGCATCTTCGTCCTGACTGGCCATGCCGCCGCAACCAATGCGGGGCCCGCCATTGTCCTGTCCTTCCTCATCGCCGGGCTCGCCTGCGGGCTGGCGGCCATGTGCTACGCCGAGCTGGCCTCGACGGTGCCGGTCGCCGGTTCCGCCTACACCTTCACGTACGCGACCCTCGGAGAACTGGCCGCCTGGATCATCGGGTGGGACCTCATCCTCGAATTCACGGTCGGCGCGGCCGCGCTGGCGACATCGTTCAGTCAATACTTGGGGGTCCTGCTCGCGGATACGCCACTCGCCATCCCGGACGCCCTGGCCTCGACCGAGACCGGCTGGATCAACCTTCCCGCTTTCTTGCTGGTCGCGGCCCTGACGGTCGTCCTGATCACCGGCGTCAAACTGTCGAGCCGACTCAACCAGGTGGTCACCGGCATCAAACTCCTGGTCGTCTTCGCCGTGATCATCGTCGGCATCTTCTTCGTCAAGGTCTCCAACTGGGTTCCGTTCATCCCGCCCGCCCAAGGAGCGAGCGAGGCGGACGGCAGCGCACTCACGCTTCCGCTGGTCCAGTCGCTCTTCGGCATCGCGCCCAGCGTGTTCGGGATCGGAGGTGTGTTGGCGGCCGCGGCCATGGTGTTCTTCGCGTTCATCGGCTTCGACATCGTGGCCACCACCGCTGAGGAGACCCGCAACCCGCAAGGGACCTGCCCATCGGCATCTTCGGTTCCCTGGCCATCGTCACCATCTTGTACGCGGGCGTCTCGCTGGTCATCACCGGCATGCAGAACTACAAGGACATCGACCCGAAGGACGGCGCCCCGCTCGCGACGGCCTTCACCAACAACGGCCTCCCGGCCATGGGAAACATCATCGCGATCGGCGCCTGCATCGGCCTGATCGTGGTGACCATGATCCTGTTCCTCGGCCAGACCCGCGTCGGGTTCTCGATGTCACGCGACAATCTTCTCCCCCAGGCTTTGGGCAAGACACATCCCAAGTTCAGGACCCCGTACCGCTTCACGATGCTCGCCGGCCTGGCCATCGCGCTGCTCGCAGCCTTTGTTCCGCTGGCCAAACTCGCCGATCTCGTGAACATCGGCACCCTCTCGGCCTTCGTCCTGGTCTCGGTGGGCGTGATCGTCCTCCGCAAGAAGCGCCCCGATCTGAAACGCTCCTTCAAGGTTCCGTTCGTTCCGGTCCTCCCGATCGTCTCGGCAATCGTCTGCTTCTACCTGATGATGAACCTGCCCTTGGAAACGTGGATCCGCTTCGTCATCTGGCTCGCCCTCGGCATTGTGGTCTACTTCCTCTATTCGCGCCGTCACAGCCGGATCGGGCGGAACTCCGCGGAGGACGCCTCATCGGAAAACCCGGAGACGGCCGCCTCGATAGACTGACCGTCGTATGGCACGTCGACCCAGAGTCCCAAGTCCCGTCCCGCCGCGCGACGGCGTTTCACCAACACGCGTGAGACTTCCCGAGGGCGGTGGGTACGGGACCGTAGCGGACTTCCTCACCGATCGATTTCCACCGCACGACGCCGGGTTCACCCGCGACCTCTTCGATCGAGGAGACGTCTTCGACGCGGACGGCACCCCGCTGGACTTCGACGCCGCGTTCGTGCCCGGCGGCCACGTGTGGGTGTTCCGTCCCCTTCCCGACGAGCCCGAGCTGCCCGGAGACCTGCCGATCCTCTACGAGGACGACCACGTGCTCGCGGTCGACAAGCCTCATTCGCTCCCGGTGACGCCCCGCGGGTCCTTCGTCCGGCAGACCGCGGTCACAAAACTGCGGAACAGCACCGGTAACGACGAACTATCGCCCGCGCACCGACTCGACCGGCTCACGGCGGGGGTGCTCCTCTTCGCCAAGACACGCGAGGCCCGCGGCCCGCTCCAGGGACTGTTCGAGCTCCAACGGGTGTCGAAGACGTACGAACTCATCGCCCCGCTGGAACCGACGGCCCCTGAGAGGCCAGAGGCGGACGACGTCGCCCCTCCCCGACATTTGCCGAAGTACCCGGAGGAGCCTCACATGGTCCGGTCGCGCATCGTCAAGGACTCGTCCTCCCTCCAGGCCCGAGAGGTGGAGGGACCGCCGAACGCGGTCACGGGCGTGCTGCTCCTCAAGGAGCTCGGCGATTCCGGTTGGGGTCTGTACGGAGCGAACCCGCTGTCCGGAAAGACCCACCAGATCAGAGTGCACATGAATTCCCTCGGCAGGCCGATCTGCGGCGATCCTCTGTACCCGCAGATCAGGAACGATGAATTGGAGCGCCCCATCGGTCGGCTCCAGCTGCTGGCCCGGGAAGTCCTCCTCAAACATCCGTTCACTCAGGAGTACCTTCGCATCCGATCAGACCGTAACCTGGGGATCAGCACGTTCGCCGATTCCACCGGAATCGGAGCCGCAGACCGGGAGGAACCATGAGCAACGAGACCCATCCGACCACGCCGAACACCCCGAGCGATCGGTCCCGCACCGTCACGGCCTCCCGCGGCCTGTTCTTCAGCGCCAAACAGAAGGACAAGGCAGAATATGCGCAACGGGCCGAACGGGCCTCGTACTCCGTGAACCGATTGTTCGTTCACCGGCTCATGCACGTACCGGGAACCCTGATCGGCGAACCGACGCTCCCGCCCGTCCAAGGGTTCCGGAAAAAGGTCACCGACTGGAACTACTGGTGGCAGGCCCACCTCCTGGACGCCTTCGTGGACGCGGGCAAGCGAGCCGCCGGGTCCGGGCGCGAGTCCGACGCCAAATGGGTCATCGACCAGTGCCACCGGCTGCTCCGCGGCATCCGGGTCCACAATTTCGGCACCTACGTGAACGCCTACTACGACGACATGGCCTGGCTCGTCCTCGCCGCGCAGAGACTCAACGCGCTCTCCCACCAGGTCAACGGCGCTGGTTCGGCCCCGGCCCAGGAAGTCGGCCGCATCCTCTACCCCCAACTGCGCAAAGCCGTGACAGAGGACCTCGGCGGTGGGGCCTTCTGGTCCAAGGCGGAAGATTTCAAGAACCTTCCCGCGTCCGGCCCCATCGCGATCGCCCTGGCCAGGGCCGGCGAGTACGACGCCGCTGGTCGGCTCGTGGATTGGTTCCGCAGCAATCTGTGGTCGCCGGAGAAGGGCTACTTGGACGGGATCAAACTGGTGCTCCAGCGAGACGGGTCCCGCGAACACGCGCTCCAAGAAGCCGCATTCCCCTACAACCAGGGTGTTGCTATCGGGGCGCACCTGGAGATCCCCGGCAGCGACCTTCGGCACGTCGAGGACGTCATCAGGCTGGTCCTGGAGCGCTTCACCGTCCCTCATATGGAGGGAGACACGGAATTCCGTGTGCTCGACACCCGCGGTTCGGGAGACGGCGGACTGTTCGCTGGCATCCTGGCCCGCTACCTGGCGAACGCTGCCCAGGACGCGCGGGTGGATCCCAAGCTCCGAAGCGCCGTCCGGGAGGCAGTCATCGCCACGGGCGAGTTGCTGTGGGCCGGCCGGCGAGAATACGACCCCGATCTGCCACTCAACGAACCGGGGATCGACGTCAACGAGATCCGAGGCGAGTCGGTGGTTCTCTTCTCCCCCGACGCCACCCGCCACAGCGCCGAGACCCTCGGCACCGGGGCCAAGGTCGAGTTGAGTTCGCAGATTCAGGCATGGACCATCCTCGAGGCCGCCCATCGGCTGACGTAGGCCACGGGTTCGGAGGCTCCCTCTCTCCTCCTCCCCCCCCCCCCCCCGGCATGGGGGCTCTCGTTGAGGTGGTGGTTGCCCGATTCGGTGGCGATCGCCTCCCTGATGTGGGGGCTGGAGCTCCACCTAACGGGGGTCAACGCCCCTCATTCCGGTAACCGCCACATAACAGGGCATCCCGGGCACGACGACGTCGCCGGTTGCCCCCTCCCAAACGGCCAACCGCCACGCAACCCCATCGCGCGCCGCCGTCCGCACGCCGAGGTGGCAATGACGTGCGGTTTTGAGGGCGAGGTGGCAACTATGTGCGGTTTTGGTGCCCAAAACTGCACATAGTTGCCACCTCGCGGGGTGAAACGCACATAGTTGCCATCTCGCGGCACAGCGTCCACCTCGCGACTCCGTGGCCGCCCCGGCGCCCCGGACGGTTCAGCGGGTAGCCGAACCTCCCGAACAAAACCCCAAATGGCTAGGCATCACACCAACCCGTGAGATAGAACCGAATCATGAGCAGAGTACGCACCCCGGATCCCACTCCGGGCTGGCTCTCGGAAGAAGAGCTGGCTCAGGCCCGACAGCAACTGCCCATGGTCTATGTCCAGGCCGTCCCAGTGACGCTGGACCCCTTGGGTTGCGTCAGCGACGTGGGGCTCCTGCTACGACCGAACGACGAAGGCAACATGATCCGGTCCTTCGTCTCGGGGAGGGTCCACTATCGGGAGACCGTGCGGGCGGCCCTGTTGCGCCATCTCGAGAAGGACCTCGGGCCCCTTGCGATGCCGCAGTTGCCGCCCTCTCTGACCCCGTTCACGATCGCCGAGTACTTCCCTCATCCGTCCCAGTCCGGCCTCACCGACGACCGACAGCACGCCGTAGCCCTCTGCTACGTGATCCCGGTGAATGGCGACTGCGAACCGCGCCAGGACGCCCTGCAGCTGTCCTGGCTCACCCCGGAAGAGGCACTGCGAGAAGAAGTCCAGGAAGAATTCGAAGGCGGAAGCGGGGATCTGGTCCGCAGAGCCCTCGCCTACGCAGGATGGGGACGTTGTTGATGCAAGAGAACACCAAGAAGACCATCGTCATCACCGGTGCCTCGGACGGCATCGGGGCCGCGGCCGCGCGTCGGCTGAGCTCGGAGGGGCATGACGTCGTCGTGGTCGGGCGCTCACCGGACAAGACGCGTTCCGTTGCGGAGTCGATCGGTGCACGCCATTTCGTCGCCGACTACTCCGACCTCTCTCAGGTGCACGCGCTCGCGTCCGACATCGTCGAATCCACCGACCGAATCGACGTGCTGGCCAACAACGCGGGCGGCATCTTCGGCAAGGGCCGGTGGATCACGACCGACGGCCACGAGATGACCTTCCAGGTCAATTACCTCGCGCAGTTCTATCTGACGCGGTTGCTCATAGACCGGCTCATCTCATCGAACGCCACCGTGGTCAATACGTCCTCCATGGCCCACCGGCTCTTTTCGCGCTTCTCGCTCGAGGACCTCGATGCCGAGAAGCGGTACGATCCACGGACCGCCTACGGAAACGCCAAATTCGCCGACCTGCTCCACGCCCAGGAGTTGTCACGCAGGTACGGCCACCTCGGCCTTGCGTCGGCCTCGTTCCGCCCGGGAGTGATCAGCAGCAATTTCGCTCAGGAGTCTGCGGGTGCCGGCGTCGAGGCCCTCTATCGCGGTCCCGTGCAGAAGCTGCTCACCGGTCCGGACCAAGGGGCAGACACCCTTGTCTGGCTCGCGGAGGCCGAGCCGTGGGTCGACTTCGGCTCGGGCGGATACTTCGCGAGGAAGAAGCCCGCGAGCATCGCCCGTCAGGGCCAGGATCCGTTGACCGCATACAGGCTCTGGGAGACCTCCGAACGAATGATCGAGGGCCTGCCGAACCTGGCTTCCTGAGTCCCACGGACCATCTAGGATAGGTCGGGTGTCCAACACCGAATTTCCCAACCCCAGCTTTCGTTTCGATCTCGGCGCCCGGCTCGCCGAGACTTCGGGCAATGATTCCTCCTCCGCGGCCCTGAACCGCAACAACGGGGGCGAATTCCTCGGCCGAACGGGAGTCATCACCACTCCGCACGGCACGATCCGGACGCCCGCCTTCGTCCCCGTGGGGACCAAGGCGACCGTGAAGGCGGTCCTGCCAGGTCAGATGGAGGACCTCGGGGCGCAGGCCCTGCTCGCCAACGCGTATCACCTGTACCTCCAGCCGGGTCCGGATGTGCTCGATGCCGCGGGCGGTCTCGGTCGGTTCATGAACTGGGAAGGACCGACCTTCACGGACTCGGGCGGTTTCCAGGTCATGTCCCTGGGTTCCGGGTTCAAGAAGGTCATCGACATGGGAACGGTCGAGGGCACCCGGGGCGCGGACGGCAGACCCGTGGGGGACGACGACGTCGCCCGCGGCAAAGAGCGCATGGCCCACGTCGACGACCACGGCGTGACCTTCAAGTCCCATCTCAATGGGGACCTCCACCGATTCACGCCGGAAGTCTCGATGAGCGTGCAGCACCGGCTCGGAGCCGACGTCATGTTCGCCTTCGACGAGTTGACCACGCTCTACAACTCCCGCGGATACCAGGAGGAAGCCCTCGAGCGGACGCGCCTGTGGGCCATGCGATGCATCGCGGAGCACCAGCGTCTCACGCGAGAGAGGTCCGAGAAGCCGTACCAGGCGCTGTTCGGAGTGATTCAGGGTGCCCAGTACGAGGATCTCCGCCGGAAGGCGTGCCGAGACCTGGGTGACATGGAGTTCGACGGCTTCGGCATCGGCGGGGCTCTGGAGAAGGAGAATCTGGGGACGATCGTCCGTTGGTGCAATGAAGAGCTTCCCGAGAACAAGCCTCGGCACTTGCTCGGCATCTCGGAACCGGACGACATCTTCGTGGCGATCGAGAACGGAGCGGACACCTTCGACTGCGTCTCCCCCACCCGCGTGGCACGGACCGCCGCCGTGTACTCACCGGACGGCCGATTCAACGTGTCCAACGCCCGCTTCAAGACGGATTTCAGCCCGATCTACGACGGGTGCGACTGTTACACCTGCGCGCACTACACGAAGGCGTACCTGCACCATCTGTTCAAGGCCAAAGAGCGCCTCGCCGCGACGCTCGCCTCGATCCACAACGAGCGTTTCATCGTCCGCATGGTCGATACCGCACGAGAAACCATCGCCTCCGGGGAATATTTTCAGTACCGCGACGAGTTCCTCGGTAGGTACTACGCGTAGGAAGGCGGAGAAGTGAGCATTCTGACCACGGTCCCGACGGACCAGATCGTCTCGGTCTCCGGCGACGTCCCGGCACCGCCGCAGGACGTCTTCGGGGCCTTCGTCGATCCGCTGCGGCTCGCCGGATGGTACGGCCCGGAAGGGTGGATCGTGCCCGCGCACACGATCTCGATCGATCCCCGGCCCGGAGGCACGTTCCGGCTTGCGATGGTCAACCACGCCCAGCCGGGACAGGCCGTGCCGCTGTACTCGACGTTCGTGAGCGTGGTCGACGGCGAACTCCTCGAACACCGTGAGTCGCTCCCCGGCCCGGACGGCGAGGCCTCGGATGCGACGGTCCTTCACCGGATCGAGTTCCTGCCGCGCGAGATCGACGGGACCGAGGGCACGCGCGTCGTCGTGAGCCAGGGCCCTCTGCCCCGCGAGGTCCACGCAACCGTCGTCGACGGCTGGCGGTCGGCCCTGGACGAGTTGGCGAAGGCCGTGGCCTCCGAACGCAAGGTGCGTACGGCCAACTGACCCGCCCCGGGAGGCAGTGCGGGGTCAGGGTTGGCTCTTGCCCTGCGCGGCCTTCTCGTGCTCGACCCGGAGGGCGCGCATCTGGCGCGTCTCCGGGTTCTCGGTTCCGGTCAGGACCCTGCCCTCGAAATCGCCCGGGTCCTCGTCCTCGTACTGTCGCGCGTCCGCCAGCTCCTCATCCGCATTCTTGCGCTTGAGATGCTCCACGTACAGGTGGCCCGCGGTGTAGAGCAGAATGCCGATCAGCAACCACACGAGCTCCAGGACGATGTCCCCGCGGATCGAAGCCTCCGGCAAGTACACCTGGAGCCTGATCGCCCCGAGCGCCGCCGAACTCGGCACCAGGTGGTTGAGCACCGTGTAGAGGTGTGGGGCCATGTCCAGGGGCAGCAACAGCCCCGAACTCGGCACACCGCACATGACGAACAGGGGCAAGGAAATCAGCATGACCGAATTTCGGAGGAACAGCGCCCCGCCCAGGGTGAAGAACTGAATCGTCAGAGACGTCAGGAACAGAATCCCCCAGACCGTCCACGGTGCACCCGGGTGCAGGAATTGGACCACGTGCACCGAAATCACGTACTGGAGGAACGTGTTCGCGGCCGCGACCCCGATGACCCACGCGACGCGTCTGCCCCAGTGCCAGCCTCGTCCGACCAATCCGATCATCATTCCGGCCAGGTTCGACCCGACGATTCCGCCCATGCCGAGGTACATCATCGACATGCCGAATTTGTCGTGCCCGTCCGTCGGGGCGACGTCCACGTTCTCCATCGGTTTCCCTTGAGTCAGGGTTCCGAAGAGCTTCTCGACCGAGCTCTCGGCCTGCATCCCGTTGCCGGTGGCGACGTACAGGACGGACGAGGCCGGGTCCTTCCGCTCGGAAATGTCCCCCGCGGCGGACGCCGGGACGAACGCGGCGCGGGCCTTGTTCTCGGTGACGTCCTGACGTGCCTGGTCGGCGTCGTCGACCGTGCGCACCTCGTATTCGGAGGAAGGCAGCTCCTTCATGGTCTGCGCGAGCTTCTCCGAGGTCTGGTCGGAGACGACGACGTCGAGCTTCATGTGGTTCGGCGACGGAGCGTGCACGAGGCCGATGTACATCAGAGGCAACGCGATCATCATGATGACGGGCAGCTTGAAGGCATGGACCAGCCCGAAGCGGTTCTTCATCTGCTCCTCGGAGACCAGTCTCCGGCTCCCGAAGTAGTGCCGGAACCCGGGCGAGGAGTACGTCCGCCGAATGTGGCGGCCCGTGCCCGCCGGAACAGGGTCCGCGTCCTCCTTCTCGGAGGACAGGGCGTCATCGTCCGAGGCTTTGGGCCTCTTCAGGAACGACGACGCCAGCAGAATGAGGGCCAGGAAGAACCACACCATGAGCGTGATGATGTAACTGCTCAGCGGCGCGTTCGGGAAGTAGAGGATCCTGCGCAGGGCCTCCATGAGGGCCGGAGTCGGCAGGATCTTGTGGAGCCCCTGGAATACGGGCGGAACGAGTTCGATCGCCATCCCCGCCCCGGAGGACGGGATACCCAGCAGAACCAGCAGGAACATTGTCGGCAGGGCCATGTAGAGCCCGATGAGTCTGAGTCCGCCCGTGTGGAACAGCATCACGGTAAAGGACATGAAAGCCAGCAGACAGAACACGGGCAAACCGTGTTCGGAGAATGCTCCGTGCACCGCGTATGCGATGAACATCGGGACCGTCGCGATGAACAGCGCCATGATTCCCATGATGCTGATCGCGACCTTGGCACTGAGTTGGGCCAGGTTGCTCCTCAGGCCGACCGCGGTCATGAAGCTGGCGATCAGCACGGGCAGCCCCATGAACATCAGGGAGGTGCCCATCCCGTCGTTGGGCGGGGGTGGGACCAGGTCGTCCACGGTTGGTTTGGGCACGTCCCCGGGATCCTGGTACTGCCCGGACTGGACCAGGATCTGTGGGGCCGCCTTCTCGAAGTACGCCTCCGCGAACTGGGCGGCCGTGGAGGCTCCCATCGTCGCGACGTATTCCGTATTGGTCTGCGGGTCCCAGGCCGCACGGATCTCCAAGGATTCGATCTTGTCCTTGGCCTCGTCCGTCGATCCGACCGCCGAGACCTCATAGGCGCCTCCGGAGGTGGCGTTGAGCTTCGACGCGAGCTGCTCGGTCTTCTGGTCGGAGCCGATGACCGCGACCTTGAGGCCGTGCGGGGACGGCGAGTGCATGCTGAACCCGTAGACCAGGGGGAACATGATGGTCATGAACAGCGGCAGAACGATGGAGAACTTCAGGACCTTGGAGGCCTGTTTCCTGAGACCCGCTGCGTTCATGCGTCGGCGTCGAGATGTCATGAGACCTTCTTCTTGCGATCGCTGTGGCGGAGGATGGGCATGGCCTGGGTGTCTGCTTCCCGCTCGGCCGGCGTCCGGGTGAGCAGGATCAGGACGAACCCGACCGCGGCGCCGATGGCGGTTTCCGCCATGCGAGCGGTCAGGATCTCAGTGGGCGAGGCAGGATGTGCCAGTTGCACCATCATGAGTGCCAATGGTGTCACGAAGAACATCGCGAACCCGTAATTCCTCATCACGTAGGCCTCCGCCAGGAACTGGAGAATGACCACGTAAACGGCCATGTGCCACTCGTGCAGGCCGGTCGAGAAGAGGAACGCGGCAATCAGAATTCCTCCGAAGGTGCCGACAATGCGCTGGATGCATTTGTACAGCCGGGCGGTCACGTTCGGGGCGGCGATGGGTGCGACCGCAGCAACCATGGCCCAGTACGCATGGCTGAGTCCGGGCAATTGACCCAGCACGCCGGCGATCGCCGCCGCGCCGAAGAACATCAGCCCGCGCTGCAGGATCTGTTTCCTGGTCTGGCCGTGGTGGGCCGGCACGGGGGCCACCGGTCCCCTGCGCCCCTCGCCCAGGAAGGACCCGGCCATGCCGGCCAGGATCGACCAGGCGGCGGCGCCCACCCCCGCGAGGAGGGCCAGGAGGACGGGCGGTGTTGTCGGCATCGAGCCGACCGCGCCCGAAGCGAAGATGAAGAACAGCCCTCCCGGCGGTCGCAGGGTCAGGATCAGGCCGATCATTGCGCCCACGCCGCCGACCAGCGCGCACACCAGAATCACGACCCAAGGTCCGGGCTGGAGGTATGCGAGCGCGAGACCGACGCCGATCGAGGCGATGAGCAGAGCGGCCGCTTGTGACTGGTGCCTGAGCCTGTCCCTGAGGGGTTCCTGGCGGGCGTAGATCGAGGTGAATGCGCCGAAGGACGCGTAGATCGAGAGATCCACCCGCCTCAGGAGGAGGAGCACCGCCAGCGGCACGGCCACACTCGCCGCGATCCGGATTGCCGGTATGTGGTCCGCTTTGGATGGGGCGAACGACACGATCTCGCGGATGTGGCCATTGGTCACTGTGGGATGGGCTCCTCAGGGGGTTGGACGACGGATCATTGGTACAACGTGCGGGCAACCGCGGATCGGGGGTCGAGATCCTTGGGTCCCGGGGACGGCGGCCCCGAGTCGGATTCCCTCGGCACGAGAGAAGAGCCGGTGCCCGTACGGTGGCTGACAAGCCACACCTTGCTTAATACTAAACCCCCTGACTCGGGCCACGATCCATGGCTTGTAACTTAGTTTGTATGACCGCGCGGACCCGTATTCACGATGACCCGATCGAGCTGTGGCGTTCCGTGGCCCAGCTCAGCCCCCGGGTTCTCCCCTCACCGGGCGCGTCCAGCCGGTCAATCACGGTCAAGGACTACCTTTCGGGCCACCACATGCCGTGGGAACCCGGTACAGGTCATTCGAGCTCCGCGCGGGACCGTTCGTGGCACCACACGGTGTTCGCCGGCCTGGTCAGGTATCGGCGGCTGCTCGAATATGCCGGCTTCGCCCCGGTGGAGACCAGGGGCCGCACCGAGCTGACCGCGCTCTTTGCCGCGGCTGTTTCGGAAGACGGTCAACTCCTGCCGGACTCGCTCGAGCTCTCGAGAACCGCGTGGGCCGCCGCCGTCGCCGCGGGGGCAGAAGCAGGGACGGCGGATCTGCCCGAAACCTATGCCGAGGCCGCACGAGCCTGGCGAGACGGATTGATTCGGACCTGGGCCGAACACGGGGTTCGGATGCGCGGAATCCGGGCGAACGGCCCTCGCGAGGAGACGCCCCGGTCCGTTCCCGACGAGACCGGCCGACGTCGACCCGATCGTCCGCGCCGTCGTATGCTCGAACGCTCCGACCTCGTGACGGCCGTCAGATACACCAGAGACTTTCTGAGGCTCCCCGACGTGTTCCCCGACCGGGCCAAAAATCTTCCGGTGCGCATTCGCAGCGTCCTGGGTCCCCCGCCGAGCGCGGCCGGGGACGTGTCCCAGCTCAATCACCCGGCGGCGAAGGATCTGGATCTCGCGACGGAGACGACCCGGTTCCGGCAGGCGGCCGCCGGACTGCTGGGGGTCGACGCCGCGGAACCCTTCGAACGCGTCCAGGACTCCAGGGAGGCCCTCTACTACGCGGTGGCACCCCGGATGGTTCCGGAAGGGACCTTCCACCTCAGCCGACCCTCGGTGTCCACGCAGTTCGCCATCAATGCCTCGCTCAACGAGCTCGGAGAGTCCGAAGGCCTGTGGACCTGTCCCCGCAGCACGGCGGCCGGGGCCCCGGAGCCCGAATGGACCGACGACGTCGTCGCGGGTCTCGTGACTCGGAGGGCGGTCGCTATGGCCCGGATCCCCGACCCGGCGGAGCTGTTCGATCCCGAAGCTCTGAGCTGGTCCTCGGGGCGGCACCTTTTCGCCCTTCATCCGGACCTGACCGGATTCGAATTCGTCCGGTCGTCGCCGTTGCGGGCCACGTCCGAATCCGAAGCAGGCTCCTCGGTGCATGTGCGCATCCTCCCCGGCATGACCGCTCAGAGCCCTTACCAAGGCTTCGCCGACGGACAGACCGTGGACGCCGTCCGGGCGATCGACATGGTGCTCAACACCTTGAACCACGCCTCCCCGACCATGGGTCCCGAGGACTACGAGACCTGGGACGAGACTGCCAGGACCGTCCTGCAGAACGTGGAAAGGGTCAAGTCCCTGCTCGCGGAGAGGCAAAGATTCCACGAGGTCGTCCCGATGCTCCTGCGCAACGAACACGTGGTGACGGACATTGCTGAGGCGCTCGCCGAGTCGACCTCCGGTATCGAGGAGAAAGAAGAAGAGTTGGCCGGGCTCAGCCGGTCCCACCAGGCCGCCCGGGCCAAGTCGATGGAGTACAGCGACGCGATAGCGGCCCATCTGAGGGACGAGCCTCGCATGATCGCGCGCCTGGCAACGTTCGGGCGAAACCGCATCCCTTGGCGCGAGAGGCTGGGGCAGTTGCGTCGGGATCAGAGCCTCGCCCAGGCGGACGAAGAATCGGCACAGGCAAGGGTCGACCGGGTGCACCGAGAACTCCGACAGTTGCGGGCAGCCCACGAGGCGTTGCGCGACGACCTGCGGGACAACAAGGAATCGGTGCGTTCTCTTCGGGAGGAGCTCGCGAGTTACCCGTATCCCGACCACGCCATCGACCAGGAGTGGCTGGCCGGGGACTGGCAGGAAGAAGGGGCCCCCGCCCCGTGGCTGGACGGGCAGATCCAGAAGGCCCGCTACGACGCGTTCCAAGCCGCCCTGCGCATGCATTCGATGGCCATCCAGGGCCTGCCGGAGGAGTTCCGCACGGGGCTTCTGGCGGCCCGGGACCTTCTGAACGGCCGCCCGTGCCCGGATCCGTCCGCCGTCCTTTCCGCCTGGCAGGTGCTCGGCCTCGTGTTCCCACAAATAGGTGTCGCTTCCGAACATCTTCCCGGGGTCTGCCGCAGTTTGGGAGAGCACCGGCTGGGTTGGATCGTGTATGCCGACGCAGACCGTTTGCGACCGGGCGTTGCCTACGCCGGGTTGCTGCACGCACACCGAGCGATTCTGATGGCGGGGCATCAGGACCACGCCGAGGGATCGTTCGAAAACCCGCCTCCCTACACGGCGCCCCCTGAGGGCGTGCAGCTGTCTCTCGCGCGGGCCCACTCGTGTTCCGAAGGTTGGTCTCCGGCGCGCACGAGCGCGTACGGCCTAGCCGTGGCGACGTCACGGTATTCTGGCTGAACCGACCGCGACGCGAGGACTTTTCATGGACAAGAACGGCCAGCCGTATCTGCGGGCCCTCAGCGAGGACGCACCCCGACCGCTGAGGTCCGTGCTGAGCCATTTGCCGCTGTATTTCGCGGGCATGCTGGTGATCTGGACCCCGGGAATCCTGAACCGGTTCTCTGGCGCGCAGTCCGTGTCCGCCCCCTGGCTGCGATCCGTGACTCCGGAGATCGTCTTCGTGACGTGGACCGTTCTCCTGGTGTACACCGGATTCCTGATCCTCTCGGCCGTCCGGCCGGCTTCCTCCACCGCTGCCGTCGTGAGCCTGCCCAGACGCATATCACTCTCCATTCCGCCCACCATCCAGACGTGCCTCGTCATGGGGCTCATCCAGGCCGGACAGGTGGTCATCGCATCCGTCCATCGGTCACACACGCCTCCGGCGGAGGAACTGACGTCGACGGTCTTGTTCTACGGGCTCGAAGCCGCGGTCGGAGTCGCAACGTTCTGCGCGTTGTTGGCGACGATCGCGCTCGGGATGTCCCGTGTGCATCGGTGGTGGCTGTACGTTGTGGGGGCGTGGGCCGTTTACGTCGTCGTCGACAGAATCCAGAGGTACGCGACTTTCGTTCCCTTGCCGTGGAGTCGTGGGACGGTTTTCCGCTCGGGCCTCGAGTTCGGGCGGCCGGAGGCCACCAATGTATTCATCAATGGGTTTCCGGGCAATTACTTTCCGTCCGGAGAAAATGCCGCCGGGCAGAACCCTCCGTACGCGAACATTGACGTTCACAATATCTGGATCAATATCGGAATCCTCACAGCGTGTGTGGTCCTGCTTCTGGTGGTTGCACTGACCTCCCTCTCCCGGCATCGCGGTGCATCGGCGGGATCCAGGGGATCCTCCCGGGCGAACGGACCGCGTCCGACCAGGCCGTCCGCCTCCGATGAGGACCGGGAGGATGGCAGCCTGATCCCTTGGGACCGAGACGAGACCACCCCCTCCTCCCGTAGACTTGGCCCGTGACCTACTCGCTCCTGAACATCCCCGGTTTGCCAACGTGGGCGGATACGACGCTCGTCGTCATCGATATGTTGATTCGCGTCGTCGCCATTTGCTGGATTCCGTACAACCGGAAGCCGTCCGTGGCTCTGGGATGGCTCATGGCGATTTTCCTGATTCCGTATGTGGGAATCGTGGCTTTCTTGGTCATTGGTTCGACGTATTTGCCGCGCGGTCGTCGCGAGCGCCAGACGCACATGAACGAAATCATCCGGGAACAGATCGGTGATCAACCGATCCTGGGCGACGCGACCGGATTGCGGGAACCGGATATCGCGGCCGCCAAGCTGAACTACAAGCTCGGGTCGCTGCCCATGGCCGGCGGCAACCACCTGAAGTTCATTCGCGACAACCACGAGGCCATGAACCTCATGGCGGAGGAGGTCGACAAGGCCAAGGAGTACGTGCACTTCGAGTTCTACATCGTCGCGTACGACGCCACGAGCGCGCCCTTGCTGGATTCCCTGTTCCGCGCGCACCGACGGGGCGTCAAGGTCCACATCATGGTGGACCAGCTGGGGTCTGCCGGCTACCCGGGATACAGCCGGCTGGTCAAGATGTTGAACGATTCGGGGATCTCATGGCGGCGTTCCCTGCCCATCCGCCCCTGGCGCGGCGAATACCAGCGGCCCGACCTCCGAAACCACCGCAAGATTCTGGTGCTCGACGGCGACGTCGCCTTCTCCGGTTCCCAGAACATCATCGACCGGTCCTACAACAAGCGCGCCAACCTCAGGAAGAACCTGGCGTGGAAAGACCTCATGCTCCGGGTCGAGGGGCCAATGGTCGACGAACTCAACGCCCTGTTCATCTCCGATTGGTATTCGGAGACCGGCGACCTCCTGCTGGACGAGGTGGACCAGGACCTGCCCGCCGTCGATTCGGGGGTGCGCGCACAGGTGGTCCCCTCCGGGCCGGGGTTCGAGACGGAGAACAACCTTCGCCTGATCAACCACCTGATTTACAACGCCGAGCGACGGATCATCATTTGCAGCCCGTACTTCGTCCCGGACGATTCGCTGAAGATGGCCCTCACCACGGCCGCCCAGGCCGGAGTCGAGATCCACGTGATCGTGTGCGAGAAGGGCGACCAGTTCTTCCCGCACTTCGGGCAACGGTCCTATTACGAGGCCCTGTTGGAGAACGGGATCAACATTCACCTCTACCCCGCGCCGACGGTCCTGCATTCGAAGTTCATGCTGATCGACGACGACGTCTCCTTCATCGGCTCCTCCAACATGGACCAGAGGTCCTTCGCCCTGAACCTCGAGGTGTCACTGTTGATCCTGGACAAGGAGATCACCGGCCAGCTCGAGGAGATCGCCGATGAATATCTCGAGACCAGTTTCGCCATCAACTACGACGAGTGGCGCCAGCGCCCCTTGCGCCTGAAGGCGCTCGAGAACGTCTGTCGCCTGACCTCGGGACTGCTCTGACCCGGAGACCCCGTGGGCTTCGGCCGTGCAAGGCGTTCAGTCGAGCTGGTTGTGCCTCCAGGCACTGGCCGCGGCCTCGAGCTCTTCAGCGGTGGTGATGAGTCGACGCGCCGCCTTGGTCAGGTGGTTGCCCCGTGCGGTAGAGCCCGGAGTCGAGACGAATTCCCCGGCCCGCTGGTGGGCCTCCGCGCCAACAGCTTCGACGGCGACGTCGGCCCGGTCGGCCGCGACGGCCTGGCCCAGGGCGACGACGCGGCAGAACGCGGCGAAACGCTCGAGGGCGACGTCGAACTCTCCGGTGTAAGCACCGGTCAGAATGGCATCGATGGTACGGCACACCTCATCGGCCGCCGGCGGGTCGGCGACCCCGGCCACCACGCGAGACACCTGAGCGTTCTCTTGGCCCAAGTGGTAGTGATGGCTGATGGCCTCCGGGTTCTGGCGGACGGCGTCGCGCAGCGCGTAGATCCGCCAGAGGGCTCCGGGAAGGGAGACGCCGGGCGCTTCGGCCCACATCTCGGCGATGGCCTCGAGCCCGTAGTGGTCGGTGAATTCGACGAGCCGCGCGGTCACGGAGGGGTCGCTGTTGGCCCGCCCCTGGGTCAACAACGCCCACGCGGAGGAATGCGCCGCCTGGGAGACGACCTCAGGGTTCATGCCCCCGTCGATGTGTTCGAACATCCCCGGGGAAAACTTGACGGGACTGTGATGCCGTGACGGCTGGCTCGATGCTGGCATGCGCCCAGTCTAGGCTCAGGCCCCCGGCCCGGACCGTGCCATGTCTCACGGGTTCGCGGAGCGGAAACCCCCGGCTACCCCTTCCGCGGGTCGTGCCGCGCTCGTTGGCCCTGAGAGGGCTGTTGCATCGTCTCCGAGCGGTTCGAAGCATGCCGATGGGTGTTGTAGACTGGGTGAGCTTGAGTCGAGCGCGTGTTGACCGCGCCGGGCTCGGGTGGGCGCCTTTAGCTCAGTTGGTAGAGCATCGGACTTTTAATCCGTGGGTCGTGGGTTCGAGCCCCACAGGGCGCACCGTTTCGTGGAATCCCGTTCCGGCTTCGGCCGGGGCGGGATTTTCTGCGTGCTGGCCTGACCCAGGAACCTCGATCGAGGCTGAGGACACTTGCCCAAGAAGATCGCCCAAGGTAATGCCGAGATAGCCAGCGATCACTGCAAGATCGTGGATCAAGAAAGCCGTCTTCCCATGCAACCTGGCGGATATCCCAGACTGGCTGACGCCGAGGACTTGGGCCAGTTCCGTTTGGCTTACTCCCCTACGGCCCATCCATGCCTTCACTTCATCGCGAACCGCCAGTTCAAACTCTGACACTTCACCGACACGCCGCTTTTTCATCATCGAACCTCCTTCTGTAATGAAGATACTGCTACGGATCAGCGGATAAATCAAGCGTTACCCCATGTTCGTTTTAGTTTGCAGGTATCTTTGTTTAAGATACTCTAGCTCTCATGAAGACATCGATTGAAGTAGCAGGCAACGTCAAGGCGGCCTTGGCGCGGCGTGGGGTAACCCAAGCCACCGCGGCCGCGGAGCTGGAAATGAGCCGGGTCGCATTCAGCCGCCGAGTCACCAGGAAGGTCCCGTTCGACGTCGCGGAGCTAGAGGCCCTATCCGTATTTCTGCGGGTTCCCTATCGATCCCTGGTCGAAGTTCAGGAGGAGGCCTGATGAATAGCACCCTGGTCCACGAACAGCTGAGCCCGCACGAAGCTCAGTCGATCACTGATCAAATCCGGTCAAACCTGACCAGTACATACCAGCTGATTCAGCGAGCCTGGGAGCAACGGGCCTGGATCGGCATGGGGTACGAGTCGTGGGATGCCTACGTCCATGCTGAGTTCGCAGACATGTCGCTGACTCCCCCGCTGGAGCGACGAACCGCTGAGGTTGCGTCGATGGCTGAAGCGGGCATGAGTGTTCGAGCGATCGGTACCGCTACCGGGATGGGGAAATCCTCGGAGGCCCGCATCTTGAAGGAGGCCGAATCTCAGGGCCTGGTCTCCAGAGACCGGGAAACGAGTACAGGACTGGATGGGAAGAAGCGGCCTGCCCACCGGCCGCAGATCGATGTTGATGATTCCATCCTGGACGCCCCAGTCGAAGACTTGGGTGTAGGCCTCGTGGAGAGCCAACCGACCCCGAAAAATCACTGCACGGCAGAACCAGCAGCACTGTTCGAAGCCGGTCCTGAACCCGTTCCGGACGTTGAGCTGGCCAAGGCATTGTCAGAGGCGAAGTCGGACATCGTCTCGGCCGAGGAGTCGGTCAAGGCAGCGATCCAGACGGTCCGTTCGGTGTCTCTGGATGATCTTGGTGATGTTGATTCGGATTTGGTTGCCCGGCTCGTCTCAGCGGTACTGGCAGAGGCTGGTTTGTTGGATGTTCTCGGCCTGTCCCGAGTGACCGTGCCAGAACATGAGGTCCGCGCGAAGCACCTGCAGGTGGCCGCTACGACGTTGGATCGAGTCTGCGAGCAGCTTGGCGGTGATGAGCGTGGCTAACCCGAAGACAGAAAAAGGGGCCGCCCAGCTGGATGGGAGGACGGCCCCAACATCGAAGGCTGTCAGGAGAGAAAGCAATCGACACTTGTCAGCATACCAAGGAGAACCGTCCGTGACCCCTACTTCAGGCCGCAGAATCAATCCTGATTCGCTGTACACCCTGTGGTTTACCGTCATCCTGATTTGCACGTTGGGGCTGACGTCTTTCATGGTCAGCTTCAACGGTTTGCATGATGTTGCAGGTTGGGTCGGGCTTCCGGTGTGGCTGCGTTGGGCGGTGCCCATCTTCATTGACATAGCGATCCTCGCCTATTCGTTGGCTGCGGTGATTCATCGCGCTCGGGGCGAGACGGTCTGGCCGACCTGGACAACGCTGGGGGCGTTCACGCTCCTGTCAGTCATTGCCAATGGTGTCCATGCTTTGACTCGTGGAGCCGGTACAACGGCGGTCCAGTCGTGGATCGGAGCCGGAATCGCAGGCATGGCCCCGGTCGCCGTATTCGCAGCCACAGAGCAGCTCTCCAGGCTCGCTTTCGCCACCGCCCGTGAAGAGCCGAAGGTTATCGAGTCGGAGTCGACGGAACCCACAAGTGATATGACTCCGGCGTTGGAATCAGATGATGGGCTAACTGCGGAAACAGTCGAGACCACAGACGAGTTCGATGAAGAACCCACCGCGTCCCCCTCTGCAGGGGATGATCCCCACCCCGCGCATACCGGGGCGGCATCCGTAGAACGTAATGTCCCTGGGTCTGAAGGCGAATTCGCACCTGCTCTCACTCAGCCAAGTCCTGAACCAAATCCACTGGAGACGACAGTGGCTGTATCGCCGCCTCCTGTCAGTGAGCCTCCGCAAGAGGCAATGGCCACGTCATCCGAGACCAGTGATGCTGGCGACGAATCAGGCGCTGAGGCCCCTGCCGTTATTGACGAGCAGGAATCGACTGAACGAGACGCTGATCGTACACAGCAGAGAGACGAGATGAGCCCCGGTGAATCGGAAGAAGAACGACTGATCGCCTGGGTCACTGAGCGACGGAAGTCAGCTGAGCCGGTTACTGGTGTGGCCGTTGGGGAGTTTCTGGGCCGGTCCGCACGTACCGGCCGTAACCGCTTGAAGGCGTTGCAAGAGCTTCGCCCGGATCTGTTCGAAGGAGCTGAATAGTCATGTCTATTCAGGCAACCACATGGGCATTCACCCACGTATTGCAGCCAAGCCAGTTCGCGGCCCTGTTCACGATTGCTGATGAGGCCAACAGCGATGGGCTGTGCTTCACCGGCCAGGACAAGCTGGCTTGGAAAGCCGGCTTCGCATCCAAGCGTTCCTTGCAACGGCATCTGGTCAAGTTCCGGCAGATGGGTCTGCTCCACACCGAACGTCGGTCGCCGAAGTTCGCTGCAGGTCGATTGACCGACGTCATCGTGCTGCACCTGGACGTGGTCGGGGAAAAGAAGCGGTACCCCGGTCAGGAGGCGATTGAGTCTCAGAAGAGACAGGATCAGGAGGATTTCGAGGTCGATCCTGAAGCAACCGAGCCTGTGGATAACCGCCAAGGGGGTCTAGGCGACAAAATGTCGCCTAGAGGGATCAAGGCGACAAATCAGGTAGGTCTAGGCGACAATCTCGGTCAAAACGACCCGGGTGCCTTTAAAAGGAACGCGTGCGGATTAACGGCTCTTCGCAGTTGAGGGGGTAGGTGGCTGAGCGCGTCGGTCGCCGGATGAGGGTCGAGGCCTTCCGATGATGGAAGTTCTCACACTGACCATCTGCCGGAAGACCTCGACGTGCACCACGCTACCTTCGCGACCCCTGATCTGACCGTGTTCTGCCATCTCGACGAGCTCGGCCTCGTGGCCACCGGTCAGCTTTTTGAGCCGGATCGCGCGGTGATCGAGTGCCGCGTCGCCGAGCCGGATCCGTGGTGCCGGGGATGCGGTAGCCAGGCGCTCTCGCGCGGGACGGACACGCGGCGTCTCGCCCACGAGCCGTTCGGTCATCGCCCGACGACGCTGCTGGTCCGGGTCCGCCGCTACAAGTGCTCGGGATGCGGACGGTCCTGGCGTGAGGACCTCACGGCAGCGGCGCCCGAGCGAGCCAAGCTGTCCCGTAGCGGGATGCGGTGGGCGTTGGAAGCGCTCGTGATCGACCACCTCACCGTCGCCCGCGTCGCCGCCGGACTCGGTGTCGGTTGGCACACGGCGAACAACGCGGTCCTCGCTGAAGGGCGTCGAGTGCTGATCGACGATCCCGCCCGGTTCGACGGCGTCGCCGTGATCGGCGTCGACGAGCACGTCTGGCGCCACACGAGAGTCGGCGACAAGTACGTCACCGTCATCATCGACCTCACCCCGAACCGCGACAAGACCGGCCCCGCCCGTCTGCTGGACATGATCGAGGGTCGCTCGAAAGCCGTGTTCAAGACCTGGCTCGCCGCACGCCCGCAGGACTGGCGCGATGGTGTCGAGGTCGTCGCGATGGACGGGTTCACCGGCTTCAAGACCGCCGTCAGCGAGGAGCTCCCGGACGCGCAGGCGGTGATGGACCCGTTCCACGTCGTCCGCCTCGCCGGCGACGCCCTCGACACCTGCCGTCGTCGCGTCCAGCAGTGCCTGCACGGCCGGCGGGGCCGCAAAAACGATCCGCTCTACAAGGCCCGCCGCATCCTCCACACCGGCGCGCAGCTGCTCACTGACCGGCAGCAGACCCGTCTCGAGGCACTGTTCGCGGTCTCCGAGCACGTCGAGGTCGAGGCGACCTGGGGCATCTACCAGCGCGTGATCGCTGCCTACCGCGAACCCGATCGGAAGACGGCGAAGAAGCTGATGACAGCCGTCATCGATTCCGTCTCCAGCGGCGTCCCCGCCGCGCTCGTGGAGGTCCGCAAGCTCGGCCGCACGCTCAAGCAGCGCGCCGCCGACATCCTCGCGTTCTTCGACCGGCCCGGCACGTCCAACGGGCCAACAGAGGCGATCAACGGGCGCCTGGAACACCTCCGCGGCTCCGCCCTCGGATTCCGGAACCTCACGAACTACATAGCCCGATCGCTGCTCGACACCGGCGGCTTCAGGAACCACCTACACCCTCAAATGCGATGAGCCGGTTACGAGGAAACGAAACTTCATGCAGATCAGCTCCGACTCATGCTACGGATCCTGGCCGAAGCAATCACCGATAAGCCCTCTGGAACGATGTGAAACTGAAGCTGCCCGGGGGAGTAAGAAATACAACTTACAAACATCCGGTCTGCTTTCACCTACTGAATCTGGAGCCAATTTTGCCCAAGAACCACCGTAGTGCAACCGAGAAAATCTGTTCTTCGTACACTGGATCCTCTGCCAGTCGAAGACCCGTCTCTAGTGCCATGGCCGGGGTGGCGGCCCAGGAGGCAAGTGCGTGAAGCATCTAAATCCTGCCTAGCTGCGGGTTCGTGACCTTAGTTGGCTCATCGCATTTGAGGGTGTAGGTGGTTCCTGAAGCCGCCGGTGTCGAGCAGCGATCGGGCTATGTAGTTCGTGAGGTTCCGGAATCCGAGGGCGGAGCCGCGGAGGTGTTCCAGGCGCCCGTTGATCGCCTCTGTTGGCCCGTTGGACGTGCCGGGCCGGTCGAAGAACGCGAGGATGTCGGCGGCGCGCTGCTTGAGCGTGCGGCCGAGCTTGCGGACCTCCACGAGCGCGGCGGGGACGCCGCTGGAGACGGAATCGATGACGGCTGTCATCAGCTTCTTCGCCGTCTTCCGATCGGGTTCGCGGTAGGCAGCGATCACGCGCTGGTAGATGCCCCAGGTCGCCTCGACCTCGACGTGCTCGGAGACCGCGAACAGTGCCTCGAGACGGGTCTGCTGCCGGTCAGTGAGCAGCTGCGCGCCGGTGTGGAGGATGCGGCGGGCCTTGTAGAGCGGATCGTTTTTGCGGCCCCGCCGGCCGTGCAGGCACTGCTGGACGCGACGACGGCAGGTGTCGAGGGCGTCGCCGGCGAGGCGGACGACGTGGAACGGGTCCATCACCGCCTGCGCGTCCGGGAGCTCCTCGCTGACGGCGGTCTTGAAGCCGGTGAACCCGTCCATCGCGACGACCTCGACACCATCGCGCCAGTCCTGCGGGCGTGCGGCGAGCCAGGTCTTGAACACGGCTTTCGAGCGACCCTCGATCATGTCCAGCAGACGGGCGGGGCCGGTCTTGTCGCGGTTCGGGGTGAGGTCGATGATGACGGTGACGTACTTGTCGCCGACTCTCGTGTGGCGCCAGACGTGCTCGTCGACGCCGATCACGGCGACGCCGTCGAACCGGGCGGGATCGTCGATCAGCACTCGACGCCCTTCAGCGAGGACCGCGTTGTTCGCCGTGTGCCAACCGACACCGAGTCCGGCGGCGACGCGGGCGACGGTGAGGTGGTCGATCACGAGCGCTTCCAACGCCCACCGCATCCCGCTACGGGACAGCTTGGCTCGCTCGGGCGCCGCTGCCGTGAGGTCCTCACGCCAGGACCGTCCGCATCCCGAGCACTTGTAGCGGCGGACCCGGACCAGCAGCGTCGTCGGGCGATGACCGAACGGCTCGTGGGCGAGACGCCGCGTGTCCGTCCCGCGCGAGAGCGCCTGGCTACCGCATCCCCGGCACCACGGATCCGGCTCGGCGACGCGGCACTCGATCACCGCGCGATCCGGCTCAAAAAGCTGACCGGTGGCCACGAGGCCGAGCTCGTCGAGATGGCAGAACACGGTCAGATCAGGGGTCGCGAAGGTAGCGTGGTGCACGTCGAGGTCTTCCGGCAGATGGTCAGTGTGAGAACTTCCATCATCGGAAGGCCTCGACCCTCATCCGGCGACCGACGCGCTCAGCCACCTACCCCCTCAACTGCGAAGAGCCAGCAAACCCATCAGCGCGACCATCGATGATGCCCATTGGGCCAATGCCGCCGTCGCTTTAGGGCAGGTCCTGGTTGCACTGGTCGCCCTCGCTGCGGTCTTCTACTGGATACGACCCCGGTTCGAATCGACTCCCATATCAGTCCGGGCCCTCCGGGGTGGGTGGGTTGCTGTCGTCTACACCTTCGCACTCATGTTCTTCTCTTGGTCAGTGCCCGTCGTTAACAGTTGGTTTGGTCAACACCATCCATTCCCTCGAGGCCCCGACGATTCATCGGCAGCCGTCGTCGACGCCATCGCTCACTCGGTGCTTGCGGGCGTCAGTGAGGAACTGGTCATCACTGTCATCCCTATCCTTCTTCTTCGAGCGGTAAACCTTTCCTGGAAGATCATCGTTCCTCTTCTGTTAATAGAACGAGTCCTGTTCCACGTTTACTACGGTGCCGGCTCCGCGACAGTGCTGATCTGGGCTGGCCTGTCGATCCTGCTTTATAGGTACACTCAATCTGCACTCGGACTGGTCCTGTCTCACGCTATTTACGACATCTACTGCGACGTCATAGCGTTTTTCGGAGATAACCCGGGCACTGTCGTCTTCATGGCCGCCCTGCTGATCTGCGGAATCATGATCATGGCGGGCCACATTGGGATCAAAAGCCGCCCGGCATCGACCTAGCCGCAGGGGATTCAGCCCAGAAGCTGCCCGCGCGACTATCCGGTTGTAAGCCTTTCGACACACGGCGGGTCAGTAAGAGGGCAGCTTGATGAATCATTGCCTACGCGTACGTTATAGCGCACGCTTAGGGGATGACAGCAATACGTGCCACCTCCGCCCGCGTCAATCTCTACCGCCTGATCGAGCAGGTCAACCGCGACGCCGCACCGCTGACCATCACAGGTCAACGGAGCAACGCCGTGCTTGTGGGCGAGGACGACTGGCGAACCATCCAAGAGACCCTTTACCTTGCCTCGATTCCGGGCATGACAGATTCGATCAATCATGCCCGGGCTGAGGGGATCGAGGCCGGATCGGAGACCTTGGACTGGTGAGTGAGTGGAACTGATCTACTCCCGGCAAGCCCAAAAGGACGCGAAGAAGCTCACCCGCTCAGGGTTGAAGCCAAAAGCCAAAGCCCCGGTCGGGGTGCTCCCTGCTGATCCCGTTTCGACACCACCGCGATGTGAGAAGCTGGTCGGGTGCTACTCTCGCCGAATCAATATCCAGCTTCAAGTGGTCTATGAGGGTCGTGCCGACGACCGGGTTCTGCATGTCTTGCGCATGTGGAGCCACTATGAATAATCAACCGATCTTCCACGGTCTGGGAAATATTGCACCCCCAGAACTCCCTTTTATCTACAGAATCGTTCCAACAACCTGTCCGTCCTTCCCAGACATAAGAAACTGGATGCGAGGAGAGTGCAGCCCTAGTCATGAGTCGTGAATTGCAGATTCACAGGTCCGCGTTCCCGTAATCGAACTCTGTCGTCATGGGGCCCAAGACCTCCAAGCCGGCCGACCCTCCGCAGCCAGCATTAGTCACTAGGGGAGGGTCGCCGCTGAGTTTACTCTATTCGGCGGGTGGCCTGATTATTGGAGCCGGGGTCCCAGGACGTCGTAAACAGCGTAATGAGCGCGACGACCGGGAAAGCCACAATAACGAACATCGTCGTCGTTACGCCGAGGTTGGAGAGCATTATGGGGAAAAGAAACAACCCACAGATGGATCCGCAACGAACCATAGTTTCGGCCCATCCGGTACCTACACCGCGCAACTCGGTCGGGTAAGAAATCGCGGCAAGGGTCTTACTCAACGGGCCCGGCCCAAAATGGTGGCCGAACATCATCAGCGCGACCAAGAAAATAGGAACAAGGGAGACACCGTCTTCGGAACTGATGCCGAGTACCCCGAGAGCTGCAATTGCTATGATGACCATGACGTATCCGATCTTGCCCAGGGAGATAGTGCCGAACCTGGCCGTCAGATACGATTGCAGAATACCCGCAAGGAAGGCGCATAAATGCGCCACGATGGTAGCGACTATGGTCGACACCAGGTCAGTTCCGAACACTAGACCTGCGATGATCGGAATATAAAAGCCTATGGCGTAATACTGGAAAGACTGCACAAAAGCGGTGATCGTCACCAGGGCAGTCCGTGAAGCGAAGACATGTGTGAATAGCTCACGCACCCCGAACTTGGCGGAGCCTCCCTTTTGCAATTCGTCCGAAAAATCATCAGCTATAGATACACGAACATCATATACCGAGGAGAATACATGGGCAGCTTTATCAATGCTTTGGTGCTTGGCTGCCCAGAGGGGGCTCTCTTCGGAATAAATGAGACGGAGGATCAAGGAGAACGCGGCCGGGATCGCTCCGCAGCCAATAACGATCCTCCACAGGTGATCCGTGATGCCTTGCAGCGCGAAGGGTAGGGCGATCGCTACGCCTGCGATCGTAGCGATAGAGGCGACCGGTTGCCACAGATTGATCCATCGGGCCTTGGTGTTGGTCCCACTGCTTAGGATCTCGGCCATGAAACTGAGCGCGACAGGCAAATCAAGTCCGACCGCTACGCCCATGACGAACCTCCAGAACAGCAGGGAGAGGAACCCTTGAGCGAAGGCGATTCCCAAGGGGGCAGCGACTAGGAGGAATCCGCAGATAATAAATAGCCGGTAGCGACCCGTCTTGTCCGCGAGAATCCCGCCGAGTAGGGAGCTGATGAGTGCACCTACACCTGTAATAGAGGTAGCAATTCCAGTCTGCGTTTCATTCAGTCCAAAGTCTGCCGTTAGTGTCGACAGGCCCACGCTCATGCTGGAGAAATCGTAATTGTCGGCGAATATCGAAGCCAACGCAGTGATGAACAGTATTATCACGCGCTTCGAGGCCCTAGGGTGGGTGTTGACGTAATCGATGATGTCGTTCCGGCTATGCAGGGTGATATCAGCCATCACAGTTCCCTCTCAGGTCTCGTTCTCCGACGCAGTGTGGCTTTTCGGCAATCATGCTTGTTTCACTCTGCGGATTGAAGGACGGTTGCTTGCATGGAGTATCGGTATAACAGCGGATCTCATAGATCGAGGCCGATGGATCTCCGTTGGTCGCTGTCACGACCGTGCGCAGAGCCGTGGCCCGGACAGGTTTTTCGAGGGTGTGTACATTCCTGGTTGTGTAGTTGCCTGCGACGGAGAGTATGGTCTTCCACTCTCCTGAGACCTCCAGGACTTGAAGGGAATAGTCCCGTGGGGTCTGTGGATCACGATACTGCGGAGGGTAGGCGTGGTATTCGCGCAGTAGATGCCCCGCGAAGGTGAGCTGCACCTGGGAAATCGTTTCTGGTTGCTCCCAGGACAGAGTCAGCGACTGCGGCAGCGGCTTGACCGGATCGGAGCGCCAGGCGTTGGTGAAGCGGTGAGGACGCGTCACACCGTTAATAACGTTATCGGCCGGGTAGCACCTTTGCGGAGGGTCGACCATGAAGCTGAGGGTGGTTCCGCCGCCGAAACGGCGGTATCGTCCGGGGGATGCCTCATAGGTCGCAATGTTTCCTGGCTGGACAGTCCCGGCTATATGCCATTCCACTGCCGGGTTTGCCTCGAGGGAGACGCGGATATAGCCGTGGCGTGGCAGAGCGGAGGCGTCTATTTGCTGACCCAGGTTCCAGGGGACCCAGGTTGGTTCCAGCGAGTCGACCGCGAGCGTCGTCGTTGCGAGGGGTTCGCCGGCCTCGACACGGTAATCCCAGATATCTTCGACTGTGTGGAGCTGTGCTCGTACCTGCTGGTTCTCATCGCTGAGTTTGCTGAGGCATAGTTGGATACTTTCGAGATCCCGCTGGTCCCCGAGAGCAATCCATTGCGCCGTGCGGTGTTCCAGGCGGCCGGTGCTTGGGAAGACCGGGTGATCGGTCCACTGGCCGAGGTTGTTAAGCCAGTCGGCGCTGCTGGGGCCAACACCTTGCAAGGCCTCTTCTGAGCTTGCAGAAGGAATTGCATGAAGGGCAAGATCCTTAGGATCCTCGTTCTTCCTATTTGGTAAGAAGACGCCATCCCTGAGGAGCTCTTGCTGGAGTTCGACGATCCGCTCCTCGACAATCTCGTTCACGGACGAACCTGTGGCATGGGCTAGGGCTGCTGCTGTCCCGGTGGCCTGTCCCATCAGGGCACAGGTGCTCATGACCCGGATCGAGCCCATAGCAGCATGTGTGGCACTGACGTTGCGCCCGGCCATCAAAAGATTAGGGACTTGGCCGGCGATCAGGATGCTGAGAGGAATGCCAAAGGGGCCGATGTTGGTACTGGCACCGTACTGTGAAGTCGGGTCGAGTTCTCTAGCATTGAGTGGCTCGCTAGTGTCCGCCAAGAGCCCACCGAGGGTGTGGAGATCCACGTACCAACCACCAAAGGCCACCTCGTCGTCGAAAGCCTTACGCTCGAGGAACTCGTTTTCGTTGACGAGTCTCCTGCCATGCAGTCGCCGGCTCTCTCTTTTACCAGGGACCTGCCCCACCCAGTCGAGGGCCAGGGTTTTGGCCTTCTCCCTCCACGTCTCGTCTCGGTTCTTGATGTAGTCCCAGATGCCGAGGACATGGCGTGTGAGTTCGTGACGAATAGTTTCGTTATCGTGAATTGTGTCGAACGGCGGGCCGAGCTCGATCCACCAGTATCCGCTCTCGAGAGTCTTGGGCACCCGGCCGCCCTCGTAGAAAAATCTCGGGTCCTCGTATTTCACTGCCCAATCGGGGGCATGGAACTCGATTTCTTGCCCAGTATCCACGGTCTTGAAGTGCAGAGAACTTCCCATGACGTCTGGCGATGCTTCTTCAGGGGCATGGGGTTCTCCGAATGCCTCGTGGGACTCTGTGCCGCTGGTCCAGCCGTTTCCGGCAAGTGCTGCCACGGTACCGTCACCCGTGGAGTCGATGAAGATTTCCGCAGTTAGGCGGTAGTTCTTCTCAGCATTGCCGACTCGCGCGTCGACCGAGGAAATTGCGTTGTCAGCATCAACTGCCACGTCTTCCACGGTCGTGTTGAGCATGAGATCCAAGCCTGTTGTTCGTACGGCCATGTCGTAAAGAGTGAGATCCCAGACGCTGTTGGTCCAACCGTTCTCCGTGATCCTCTCGTGGTTGGTTGCCCGCTCTTCAACGAGTGCTTCGGATACGATGCCCGTCTCCCGAGCGTATCCATGAAAAGCGGCTGCCCCGTGGGGAGTCACACGGACCTCGGAAGAGGAGTTCCCGCCCAGAACTGGTCTGTCTTGAATGAGGCAGGTTGCAGCGCCATGTCGAGCGGAAGCGATTGCGGCGCTTACGCCTGCAAGCCCGCCTCCGACAACGACAACGTCGTAGGTCTTTTCTTCATAGTTCACAAGTCTCATCCGTTCTTCGGTGATTTCATAGGGGCTTGGCATCTCAATTGAAGCGCTTCAAGTCGAGGGAATGTGCGCTACACTACATAGAGGCGTCTCGTACGTCAAGGCCTCCGAGAGTCGGCGCGTTATAGGGTTACCGTGTCCTCTTGGCTGTATGAAGGATGTTCATGGCGACAAATAGCTCACGTTCTCGGGTCCCCCACCCGACTCTTAAAGACGTCGCGGCCCGTGCAGGAGTTTCATCGGGCCTAGCCTCAATGGCGTTGCGTGGCGTGAATGGCCCCAGTGAGAATACCCGCCGGATGGTCCTCGCTGCGGCTGAGGAGTTGCAGTACCGTGGTAACGCAACGGCAAGCCTTCTGGCTCGGGAACATCCCCGCCTCCTAGGGGTGACCTGTTTTCTCGACCGTGATCTCGACGCGGATATCGTAGACCACCTCTATGTAGAGGCAGAGCGCCTCGGATACGAGCTGGTGATCGGTGCGACTACACCGTCACACTCTCTGCAGGCATCGCTTGAAATGCTCGCGGCGAATAGTTGTGAAGCCATCATTGCCGTAGGCCCGCAGAACTCTGAAGAGTGCCTTTCGAAGATCTCCTCACGCATCCCCGTGCTGGTCATTGGTGCTATTCCCGAAAATCGGCAAGGGGTCAGCTCTGTTCATATTGATGACCGCCTCGCCATGAAATTGGCCGTCGACCACCTAGCCAAGCTTGGGCACACAGGTATTTGCCATGTGACTGGTGGGTCGGGATACAGCAGCAGCGAACGTAAAACAGGCTACGAGATCGCCATGCGTGGTGCAGGACTTGATAAAGAAATCCGCATCATCGAAGGCGGGCAGACAGAAGAGGCTGGCGTCGAAGCGGCCCAAGTGTTCCTCTTAGGGGGTGGCCCGACAGCAGTTATCGCCTATAACGATGCGTGCGCTATTGGGGTCATGACAGAAGCCCGGAAGCTAGGATACTCCGTGCCAGGCGATCTTTCAGTCGTCGGTTGTGACGATAGTCGAGCCTCTAGGATCGCTTATATCGACCTCACTACAGTTTCTCAGGACCGTGAGGATCTAGCTTGTCAGGCACTGCGCAGAACGTTGACTCTGATCAAGGATCCGAACTCAACGAGGACCGAGTACAAGTCGGCTCCACAGCTGATTCACCGTTCCACAACCGGGCCGCAGCATAATCGAGGGAAGCAGCCCAACTCATGCGCCAGCAGGGAATGATGCTGAAAGACCTCGGACAGATCCGCAAGTATCTCACCAAAGCGACGGGCAACTGGTCGCTAGCTGAACAGGCTGCGAAACACCTCGAATCCTCAAAACGCATCGCGTAAGGACCTGCTGAGGCCTCTCGGCGGCTGACTTGTCGATGATGCATAATTGACCCATTGGCGTCGAGGAAAATTGAGTGGTTCTTTACTAAGACTGCTGGTCCTTCGTCTCTTCGAGGGCGGTGAGTTCTCTGTATTCACCAGGGGTCATCCCGACCGTGGTCCGGAATGATCGGTAGAACTGCACAGGCCCGGAAAACCCCAGCTGAAGAGCAACCGTCGATACCGGTGTGGTGACCTGTGTGCGAAGGACCTGACGGGCCCGCTCCAGCCGCAATGACCGGAGGCGGCCCATGACTGACTCGCCGCTTCCCTCGAATAGGCGAAACAGCGTGCGACGGGAAAGATTTAATGCTGCTGCAATACGCTCGGTGTCGAGATCCGGATTAGCAAGATGAGCCCGCATATAAGCCAGCGCCTCGTTCCGCCGGACGACATTCGGTGTATCCTCCTGAGACTTTTGAGGGGACAGGAGGCTGATAAACGATGAGCCGAGGACAGGTGCTTGGTATTCAAGGGTATGGGCACCGTAGGGATCTTTGGCCTGACTGCTTGCCAGGCCAGCGAAGAACGATACGACAGCCCCCACCGCGCCGGAACAAGGAAATCGCCTGGCGAGCAAGTAGTCGCTGCGGTCTATCCCCGCCATCGCATATGCGTCATCGGCTGGTAGTTCCAGTACAACTTGCTTGTAGGCGCCCTGGCTGCTCAACCTGAATGGGGTAGCACTGTTATAGATGACCAGGGATCCGGGCGAAGCCAGTGCGGCTCGTCCGGCTTGTTCGATGAGCAGATCCCCGCTCAGCTGCATCAGAAAGTACAGGTAATCCTGATCCTCCGGGCCTTGGGCGATGTCGCTCCTAGAGCGTCTGACCTGCTCGGCTTGTGCCCATTTCGTCGATAACCGAAATCCGGGATACTGGCCCAGCTGGATTTCGCCGCCGAACCGGCTGTCCACAGGGTCAGTCCTGACGGAGACGTACGCTTCTCGCCTGGCCTCGCGCCAGTAGTCGACCTCCTCGCCGTGCGGAGCACGCCGCGTGGAGAACGACTGTATACGTTGTAACGAGGTTCCTTCGATATCCACATCGTCTCCCTCCCGAGGCATCCTGGTCCGGGCCCCGCGTGCGACTACTATACGACGTTGGTCTCGGGGCCTGGCCAACACATGAACGGTTCTCATGAAGAAACCGGGCTGTGGCCGCCGTTAACGGCCGCAGCCCGGTCAGAAGCGGGGAGGATCAGGAAGGAATCAACCCGTGCGGGTCAATGATGAACTTCTCGGAGACTCCCGTATCGAAGGTCGAGTAGGCATCGGGTGCCTCGTCGAGACTGATCACCTTCGTGTTGAGCATGTCGCTGAGGTATGGCATCCGGTCCCACAGGATGGACATCATCAATTCACGGTTGTAGTGCATGATCGGTGCCTGCCCGCCGGAGATGCGCGGCGACTTGATCCACGCCTTGCCGAAGTCAAGGGGGAAGGTGCCTTCCTGTTCCGCCTTCGACGTCGCCAGTGGATCGGGCCCGTAAACACCGATGACACCGGTGGCTCCACCTGCTCGGGTGGCGTCCATGACCTGGTTGATGGCATGTGCCGGGTTCATGTCATCGGCCTCAATGCCAATTCCGTGTGCTTCGGAACCGACATAATCAACCGCGCAGTCGACCATCGGCTCGCCTAGGATGGCTTCGATCTGGTCGGTCAGCGCAACGTCTTGGTTGAGGTCGATGGTTTCACAGCCGTTGTTCTTCATCAGGTCCAGACGGTCTTGGTGGTAGTCGCCGACGATGATGCAGGAGGCCCCGAGCAGACGGGCTGCTGCGGCACCGCACCGGCCGACCGGTCCGGCACCAGCGATGTAGACGGTCGATCCCGGTTTGGCTCCGGCTTCCACCAATCCGTGGAATGCGGTCGGGAGGATGTCGGAGAGAAGCGCGAGGTCACGGATCTTTTCCATGGCCTGGTCCTTGTCCGGGAACTTTAGCAATTGGAAATCGGCATACGGGACGAACAGGTATTCGGCCTGCCCGCCCTGCCAATTGCCCAGATTGAATCCGTAGGCCCCGCAGGCGACGTCCGGGTTCACGGTCTCGCAGACTTCTGTACGACGGGCCCGACAGTTGCGGCACCGACCGCAGGCCACGTTGAATGGCACAGAGACGAGGTCGCCTTCGGAAAGGAATTCGACGTCCGAGCCGATTTCGACGACTTCGCCGGTCATCTCGTGGCCCATGACCATGCCTTGCGGGACGGGGAAAGATCCGCGGTAGATGTGCAAATCGCTACCGCAGATGTTGGTGGCCACGATCTTCAAGATGACGCCGTGCGGGGCCTTTTTGCCGTTGGGCATCTCAAGTTTGGGGAAGTCCAAAGACTCCACACGCATGTCTCGTGCGCTTTCAAACACGACGGCGCGGTTGTTGCTTGCCATGGCGTTCTCCTCTTGTGCTGGTGTGCTGATCGGCCGCAAGGAAGTCAACGATTGGCGTGAGTCTCTGCGACCTTGACACTCCTCAACCTAGGGTTGTCGAGGTCGCCGCTACTATGGCCCTGGGTGCCACCTGACTAACGCTGCGTGCCAATGTCGTACTAAACGGTCAAGACAGGTTGTGTGGGACTGCTGTGAGGATAGGTGACGGTGGTTAGGCAGCCAACTCGGCTCCCGTGGTCATGATGGTCTCGAACTCGATGGGGGTCGATGGAATGATGTCCAGGATGTCCGAAAGCCGATGAGCCACCGCGTCATTCAGCTATGGACGGCACAGCCCCATTGCAACCTTCTGTACAGTGGCTACTTCCTGTTGTGTGATACATCCACCTAGTCTGGAGGCCCGGCCACCGCCTGGGAGCCCAGTAATCGGGTCATACCCTTTGGGTTTTGAGAACGGCCCTGAGTAGCGTCACGAGGCGGTGCGGCATGGGGCCACCTCAACTACGTTGATAACGCCCTTACGCCCAACATATGGTCCATACCGACGAGCACTGACAAAGAGGCCTGATATAAGACGTATTGATCGGGCCGATTTTATTCTAGGCAACATCTGTATCGTAGAGCGGATGATTGGTCGGCCCGGGGACTTGAAGGCCCCGGGCCGCCCAATGTCTGTCTCATTCGGGACGTTAGTGCTGTTCAGTCGAACAAGCCGGTGATTCCCCTAGTCGCGCGTGGATCTCACCGGCCTTGATAGTTTCTCCTCGCGTTCAGGTCCACGACGTACATCTTGGTAATCGAAGAATCTGTGACGGAAGCTCGGTCGGCCTCGGTGTGTAGGAATAGGGTGGGCATCCCGCCACTTCGGAGGATCTACCTATTCACTGATTACGGGGTAGGAGTCGATGGCTTCGCCGGATTTTGGTTTGATCACGGGCAATGGGCCGTCGGGGTCAGCCCCAGGTCCTGGCCTTAGCCTCTCTCCCGACGGGCTAGGGACTTATGAGATCCCTATACCTATTTTATTGACCCCCTGTCTGTATCCAGCAGGCTGAATTAAGAAGGCCGTGCGAGAGTCTGTATATCAACTCACAGCCGTGCGCGCTACCTCGGCGTCCTGTTCTGGTGTCCCGCCAGAGACACCGAGTGCGCCAAGAAGGTTCCCCTCCGCATCGGTGATGGGCATGCCCCCTCCCATGAGGAGTAAGCCGCCGTTGGTGTGATCGAAGTGGGCGAGGGGCTCACCTAACTGCACGGGCGCGTTCAGGGCTTCGCTCGGCATCTCGAACATCACCGAGGTCCGTGCTTTCGCTGTAGCAAGATCATTGGAGGCCAGCCATGCTCCGTCCATACGCTCAAAAGAGACGAGATTTGCGCCAGCATCGAGAACTGCGAATACTGCGCTCAGTCCAAGTTCGTGGGCCTTGCGTTTCCCTGCTTCGACAACTTGGGTGGCTGATTCGAGGGGGATCGTAGATTGTGACATAGTTTTGTCCCTTCGTGCTCGCTAGTGGTTAGGCCTTTTGAGTCCACTCGGTTTCCTGCCACTGCTTGGCAGCGGCGACAGTTTCCTGCGGGCGCATGGTCCGATAGTCGGGGTCCTCGGACACGATCGTTTCGACCATCGCATCAATCATTTCCTGCGGGTCGGCTTGATCAGCCAGTGATGGCCCAAAATCGGGCATGGGGATCTGCGCGGTCTCGGCGTCATACCACTGCACGTAGCTTTCAGCGCCGGTGTCATTGAACCCGGTGTTGAACACGCCAGGGTTCACCGTGGCTACCTTGATTCCGAAGGGTTCGAGTTCGGCCTTCATTGATCCAGCAAGGGCTTCGATAGCGTGTTTGGTGGCGCAGTACGCGCCGAGGAACGGAACGACGAGGATACCGCCCATTGACGAAGTCCACACGATTCGTCCCTGCCGACGCTGAATCATCTTGGGGGCGATGGCTTGTACCAGCTCGAGATGGCCGAACACGTTGATATCGAAGGACTCGCGAACTCGCTGAAGGGGGATATCCACGACAGCTCCGCCTTCCATGACACCAGCGTTGAGAACGAGCGTGTCGACGTCGAAACTGGCGGCGTGTGCGATATCTATGTCGTCGCGGAGATTGAGTTTGATCACGGTCAGATCAACCTCAGCAGCGCGTGCATCTTCGCGCAGGCTTCGTACTTGCGGCCAGGTCTCAGCCGCGGCGATGACCTCTTGACCCTGACGGGCTAGTTCAAGTGCCGTTCCACGTCCGAATCCGCTACTGGCACCGGTTATAAGTGTCTTCTGGGGCATGACAACTCCTAAAGGTAACTATCTGGATACTTATGTATGCCATCGTCACACCCCCGAAGACCCCTGTCAATAACTAGTTGGTTACGGTTAGAGTTGGTTTATGCCTCCTAACGCCGCCGATACCAAGCGCAGGATCTTGGATGCCGCTCGGCACGAGTTTGCTGAGCACGGCCTAGCGGGTGCTCGTGTGGACCGGATCGCCGAAGCAGGCAATATCAACAAGCGGTCGATCTACATGCACTTTGGGCCCAAGGGCGTACTGTTCGATACCGTGGTGGCACTTTCACTGTCCGAGATGGCAGAAGCTGTCCCGTTTACTGTCGACGATCTCCCTGGGTACGCAGGATCGCTGTTCGACTACCTAATTGAGCATCCAGAGGTTCTGCGGCTGACTTCCTGGGCTGGGTTGGAACGCCCAGATGCTTCCGCTGACGAGGTCGCTGCGTACGAACCGAAGATAGAAGCACTCACGGAGAGGTTCGGTGGCGTGGCAGTCGATGTTCTCGCATTGCTATTGGGTCAAGTCACGGCATGGCAATATGCCTCGCCGGCGCTCAAAGTCCAGTCCCCGGAGGATCCCTGGTCACCTGAAAGGTTGAAGCGGCATAGGTCGATGCTTGTTGCGTCAGCCGCCGCCCTCGTCACCATTGCAGAATAGGCCGGTGGCCGCAGAATAATAGGTCAGTATCTGGGCTCCTATCCTGTGGATCGGGTTCGAAGGGGTCGATCGGTTCCAGTCGACGGATGTAGCGAGTCTGACCGTTATCTCAATACGCAGTTGGTCGACCTTAAGAGTCACCCCGTGACTAAAAATCCCGTCGAGAACGGGAATGCAGATTAGAACATGAGCGTTGAAGCTTCGCAGACTAGTCTTGCCCGGGGGGGTATGCCTTTCGCTGAGCCGCTCACATGGACTGATCCGCCCCAGGGTTCTGTGGCGAAATCTTTAGTCATCGAACAAGCGCCGCGGTGGCCTCAGGCGGCAACGAATGCCACTCGTGAGGTTGACGGATCGATCCCGTCCAGTATTACAACAAACCCCGTTTGACTAGGGAAAACTGGGCAAGCGGGGCTTCTTCGTTAACGGTTATCAGTCCAAGCTCGAATCAAACTCGACAGTTTCAATCTGAAGCTAATCACCCAGCGAGTCTAACCACCGGGTCGCATCGGGTGCGATAGCGAGACGAGCTACATAGTGCGCAGCCGTCACCGATTCCGAGAGTGACCAAGCTGTCGAGATCATGCCGCTAGCGTGTCACTACGGGCTAGCTGCGTCGCTACCGTAGTCGCCTGTGCAAGTAGGAAGCATCCGCGATACTGTAACGTCGCAGACGTGAGAACTGACGTATGTCCAATCTGCGAACGGTTATTCTCCCTTGACCTGCGGGGTATACCTGGCTTTGTCCTGGTCCGTGGCTCGGAAGAGCTCCCCTGGGTAGAGGCGAGGCGAGTCAATACCCCTGTTTGTGTCGACTGTATGATCCAGCGATGGCAGGAACCGGACCTGGAAAACTGGCCGGGACTTGTAGGGGTAGTGAGACCTCAGTTCATGGAAGGGTATGTGCCGATTACGTGTGAGCACTGCGGGACACCGTGTTTTGTCCGCCCGGACAAGGGCCGTATCCATGATTATTGCTCGTTGCGTTGTCAGTCCGCTTTGCACCGGCAGGGTTTGGGCGAGGTTGTGTCTTCGTGTGCGGTGTGCGGTGTGCGGAAAGGAGATCACGAGGTTCAACGGGAGACGTTACTGTTCACAAGTTTGTCGACAGAGGGCGTACCAACGACGGTGAGGTGCTGGTCGTCTGTCTCGTGGTTGGTTCGAGGGTGAACGGTGGTCGCCTATGCTCTCATTTGGACGTTCCAATTTGTTGGGAAGCTCGACAGAAACTCATGCATCCTTCGAGAGCGCAAAGATACTCACAACAGGTTGGCATCCCGTGATTCCGGGTGACGACTCGTCTTATAACGGTCTACACAAACTTCCGTAAACGTCGAGAATGGTAATCGTGAGTTATCATTGAATCACACAGCAGAGGAGCAGCATGACAGTCTTATGGATCGTCCTCATCCTGCTCAGTGTCGCATTGGCCTTGGGCTACGTTCTTATCCAGCGTCGACGTCGACGCCTCGATGACCATCTACAAGCACTTGCTGAATCTGTGGCGTCCCGAGGCCTGGACCTGGGCCGTGAGCAGGACTATGACAAAGTCGTAGACGAACTCACAAATAGGTATGACAAGAAGGAACTGCGTCAGCTCTATCAACGCATCTGTCGCCGGTGGGGCAAAGCTCAAGATGCGACGTTGCGGCTCCGCCAGCAACCAGCCCATCAGGGTTACGAGGCTCTTCGCAGTTGAGGGGGTAGGTGGCTGAGCGCGTCGGTCGCCGGATGAGGGTCGAGGCCTTCCGATGATGGAAGTTCTCACACTGACCATCTGCCGGAAGACCTCGACGTGCACCACGCTACCTTCGCGACCCCTGATCTGACCGTGTTCTGCCATCTCGACGAGCTCGGCCTCGTGGCCACCGGTCAGCTTTTTGAGCCGGATCGCGCGGTGATCGAGTGCCGCGTCGCCGAGCCGGATCCGTGGTGCCGGGGATGCGGTAGCCAGGCGCTCTCGCGCGGGACGGACACGCGGCGTCTCGCCCACGAGCCGTTCGGTCATCGCCCGACGACGCTGCTGGTCCGGGTCCGCCGCTACAAGTGCTCGGGATGCGGACGGTCCTGGCGTGAGGACCTCACGGCAGCGGCGCCCGAGCGAGCCAAGCTGTCCCGTAGCGGGATGCGGTGGGCGTTGGAAGCGCTCGTGATCGACCACCTCACCGTCGCCCGCGTCGCCGCCGGACTCGGTGTCGGTTGGCACACGGCGAACAACGCGGTCCTCGCTGAAGGGCGTCGAGTGCTGATCGACGATCCCGCCCGGTTCGACGGCGTCGCCGTGATCGGCGTCGACGAGCACGTCTGGCGCCACACGAGAGTCGGCGACAAGTACGTCACCGTCATCATCGACCTCACCCCGAACCGCGACAAGACCGGCCCCGCCCGTCTGCTGGACATGATCGAGGGTCGCTCGAAAGCCGTGTTCAAGACCTGGCTCGCCGCACGCCCGCAGGACTGGCGCGATGGTGTCGAGGTCGTCGCGATGGACGGGTTCACCGGCTTCAAGACCGCCGTCAGCGAGGAGCTCCCGGACGCGCAGGCGGTGATGGACCCGTTCCACGTCGTCCGCCTCGCCGGCGACGCCCTCGACACCTGCCGTCGTCGCGTCCAGCAGTGCCTGCACGGCCGGCGGGGCCGCAAAAACGATCCGCTCTACAAGGCCCGCCGCATCCTCCACACCGGCGCGCAGCTGCTCACTGACCGGCAGCAGACCCGTCTCGAGGCACTGTTCGCGGTCTCCGAGCACGTCGAGGTCGAGGCGACCTGGGGCATCTACCAGCGCGTGATCGCTGCCTACCGCGAACCCGATCGGAAGACGGCGAAGAAGCTGATGACAGCCGTCATCGATTCCGTCTCCAGCGGCGTCCCCGCCGCGCTCGTGGAGGTCCGCAAGCTCGGCCGCACGCTCAAGCAGCGCGCCGCCGACATCCTCGCGTTCTTCGACCGGCCCGGCACGTCCAACGGGCCAACAGAGGCGATCAACGGGCGCCTGGAACACCTCCGCGGCTCCGCCCTCGGATTCCGGAACCTCACGAACTACATAGCCCGATCGCTGCTCGACACCGGCGGCTTCAGGAACCACCTACACCCTCAAATGCGATGAGCCGGATTGCGGGGGTCTTCCATGTCAGCGGTCGGTTCGGGTATCCCGGGCACCATGCCGAAGAGAACCGTCACCACCAGAGCGACCGCAAAGAATGCGCCGATGAGGCCCGCCGCCAGAAGCAGGACGAGCAACGGTCGCCACCACTTGCGGGTTCGGGGCGTCAGCCGTGCCATCCGGTGATATGGCAACGGCTCGGGCGGATTGTCAGCGTGCGTGGAACGGGTCGAGGAAGCAATCATGATTCCATCCTCGATTCCCGGGGGGCACCTCACACATCGAACGAAAGTATCGATTGCCCGCTGTCTCGGAACGTCCCGATCTCATGCTTTCGGCTGATGCCGTGGACCATGCGCTTTTCTACAATAAGTGGTGATGACAGAACCCCATGCCCCGAGCATCCCCCTGCGCACGGGCTCCCCGGACTCGCTTGCAGACGCACCGGACTCGGATGGGTATACCAGCGCATCCGACTGGACGGCGCCGACCCGCGACACGGACCACGAAGCCATCGACGAACAAGCTCCCCGCCGGCGCCCGGCGCTCAGAGCACTCCGCGAGATTGCACGCATGGCTTTCTGCTCCGTGATCTGCCTGGCCGTCGGCGCCTTGATATTCGTGCTGTTCTTCGGCATGACCCTGGAGCAGCACGACAATCAGATCCCGGATCGAGCCGGCCTCGTTCTGGCACTGGACCTCGGTCTCGGCGCGCTCACCAACGCCGCCTCGGGTCCGTTGCGCCGAACCGGACTCTGGAACCTGGTGCTGGTCCTACCGTCTGCGATCAGTGGGTCCTCGGTTCCGGCGGCTGCCGTCGGGCTCTACCGCGTCGGGATCCGGCGCGACTGGCGCACCGATGCCGGCGGCGTCGTGCTCTGCACGAGTGCTGCGCTGGTCTACGGATTCGTCTACCACTGGGCCGACCCCATCGAGCCGCCGACGCCGTGGGTCGACCTGGCGGCGGGCGTCATCGTCGCGACCGTGTCTCTCCTGATCGGACGGGTCAGGGGAACCCGCATGGCCCTCATCGAGTCCTTGCGCCGTCAGACCGTCAGCGTCCAGCGGGAACGCGCTGCGATCGAACGGAGCCACGAGGCGCTCGCACGCGAACACCGTGCACTGGTCGCGCAGGCGAAGGCCGAGCAGCGTTCCTCGATCGCCCGCGACATGCACGACAGCCTCTCCCACCACCTGTCCTTGATCGCGTTGCATGCCGGTGCGCTCGGCTACCGGGAGGACATGTCGCCGTCCCGGATGCGTGAGACGTCCGCGCTGATCCGGGACGCGGCGCGGTCCGCCAACGCCGAACTCCGCAATGTGCTGTCGGCGTTGAGGGAGGACGCCGCTCCCCTGCCCACCGCGGCGGACCTCGTCGCACAGGTGGCCGAGTCCCGGGCCGAAGGTCACGACATCTCGTTGACGTGGGAGGACGTGACACCCGCGGATCTTGACGCTGCGAGCTCGACGCTCGCGGTCGCCGTCGTGCGAATATTCCGCGAGGTCCAGACCAACGCCCGCAAACACGCGCCCGGCCAGCCACTGGACCTGCGGGTCGCCCGACGGACCTCGGCCGCCGGCGCGGATGAGCTCACGCTGACCGCATGCAATCCCATCAATTCCCCGGCGCACCGGCCTGAAGAAGAGGCACTGGGTACTGGCATGGGCCTGACAGGATTGCGCGAACGCGTACATCTTCTCGGTGGGACCTGCACCATCGGCCCGCGCTCGTGCGCCCCGGATGAGCAATCGGCTGCGGCGGCCGAGGCTCAGATCTTCACCGTCGACGTGCATTTGCCCTGGCCCTCGAACGGAGGAAACCCCCGGTGACCCATGACCGTGCTACGGATCCGTCACGGATCCGCGTCCTGGTGGCCGACGACGAGAAGCTCATGAGAGCCGGTCTGCGATTGATGATCGACGGCGCGAACGGTGTGTCCGTGGTCGGCGAAGCCGCCGACGGTGCACAGGCGATCGACCAGGTCGAACGGCTGGACCCCGACGTCGTGCTCATGGACATCCGCATGCCGGGAACGGACGGAATCGAGGCGACGCGTCGCCTGAGGCAGGCAGACGTTCGTGCACACGTCGTCGTGCTGACAGCTTTCGAAACCGACACCTTCTTGCTGGATGCGCTGCGCGCCGGGGCCGTGTCCTTCCTCCTCAAGGACTCGCCGCCCGAACAGGTGGTCCAAGCCGTCCACGACGCCGCCCAAGGGGAGTCGCGCTTCTCCCCGACCGTGTTGCAACGCCTGGTCCGGCTGGCTGCGGAGGAAACGCCGGACCGTCCCGTACAGGAGCGCCCGGGCAAGCCACCCGGTCCCGCCGCAGCTGACTACTCGGCCTATGCCCCTGACGGGCTCACCACCCGTGAGTGGGAAGTGGCCCGACTCGTCGCCCAGGGACTGACCAACTCGGACATCGGGGACGCCTTGTTCCTGTCCCTGCCGACCGTGAAGACTCACGTGGCCCACTTGTTCGAGAAACTCCGGGTGACCAACCGAGTGCAGCTGGCTCTCAAGGTGTTGGAGATCGACGGCGCGAGCTGACAACCCGGACCCGGCGGGACGAAGGTTCAGGCGACGGCGAACCGGGTCAGTGCGGCGTCGGGCCGAACCTCGGGCAGAGCGGATCTGAACATGCGGTAGTAGACCAGTTCTTCCTTGCTGCGGATCTCGGGGGCACCGGGTGCCACGGTTTCCGCGGAGAACTCGGCGTCGTCGATGACATGACCGACCCGGTCAAGGAACCCCTGGGCCCCACTGCCGGTCCCGAATTGTTCCTTGCGCCGAAAGAGCAGATGCTCCGGGAGCCATCCCCGAAATGCCCTCCGCAGGTGAGCCTTTTCCATTCCGTCGCTCTCGAGCCCCTTGAGACGGGCGGGCAGGGACATGGCGTGCGCGATGACGTCGCTGTCGAGGAAGGGCACGCGGGCTTCCAGCCCATGGGCCATCGTGACCCGGTCGCACCTCTGAAGATTGAGCCCGTGCAGTCCCTCGATGGTGCGCCTCAACTCCTCGTCGAGTTCCGCGGGTGAGGCGAACTGTTCATGGTAGTACCCGTACCCCGCGAACAGTTCGTCCGCACCCTCGCCCGTGAGAACGGCTTTGACGTGGTGGGACGTCATCTTCGAGAGGAACCAGTTGGGCACCGCGCTGCGAACCAGGCTCGCGTCGAAGGATTCGATGGACCCGACGACGTCGGGCAGGGCCTCCCGAGCGGCGTCCTCGTCCAAAAGTTCCTCGTGGTGGTCCGTCCCCAGGTATTCCGCGGTCTCCCGTGCCGCGAGCAGGTCGGGTGACGTCCGCGTTCCCACCGCAAAGGTTTTCAGCGTTCTGCCCTGACGAGCGCAGTGGTCGGCGGCGATCGCGGCAACCAGACCGGAATCGAGTCCGCCGGAGAGGAAGACCCCGACCTCGACGTCGGCCATGAGGTGCCTCCGCACCGAGTCCGCGACGGCGTCGAAGGTGGCCTGCTCGAGGGCTTCGTCCGAACCGTGCTGGCCGTCCCTCGACGTCCCGAGCTGGTCTTCGACCCGGTCGGGAATCGCCTCGGCAAAACGATGCAGCCCCTCGTGCGGAGTCCACCAGAACCCTGGAGGGAAGACCTCGACCAGTGGCTGCACCTCTGGGTCGAAGGCTTTGAGCTCGGAAGCGAAGACGGTGCCGTGCTCGGTGCGCGCCCAGTAGAGGGGCTTGATGCCGACGGCGTCCCTCGCCGCCACGAACTCCCCGTCCTCGGTCGCCGCGCAGAGGGCGAACATGCCGCGCAGGCTCTCCAGCGCGGCCGGCCCACCGGTTCGCAGGACCGCGAGCGCGGCCGCGGAGTCTGAACGCGAGTCGAAGGCCTCCGGCATCTCTTCGCGGAGGCCTTGGTGATTGTAGATTTCCCCGTTGCACACGAGGACCCAGTCGGAGGGACCGCGCGTTCCGCCCAGGGGCTGGTGTCCGCTGTCGACGTCGACGATCGAGAGCCGACGGTGGCCCAACCACGCCATGTCTCCGACGTGTCGGAGCCCGACGTCATCCGGCCCTCGGTGGGCGATCCTGTCGAGGGCGCGCTCCCCCATTGTGCCGTTGTCTGCCGTTGATTCCTTTGCGTCATGGAAGACGCCCACTATGCCGCACATGGTTTCGACCGTAGGACCTCGTTGCCATAACGAACAACGCTGGTTGCTGTATACGCACGCGTGGTGCGAGGATGTGCCCATGGTCGGCGACAATCTCTCCAGCGTGCATCGGGCACTCACTATCCTTCGGATACTCGGCGAAGGCCCCCTCGGAGTCCAGGAGGTGGCAACCGAGATGGGCAAGGAAAAGAGCCAGGTGTCCAGGACGCTGAAGGTTCTGGCGGAAGAAGGGTTCATCGAGCGCGACCCCCGGACACTGCGGTACGGCATCGGGTGGCAGGTCCTGGCCCTGGCAACGTCGGCCGGGGACGAGAGGCTGCACCGCGAGGCGCCCCGGGTGCTCAGGTCGTTGGCGCGCGGCGTCGGCGAGCCCGCCTACCTCACGGTGTTGTCCGGCCGCGGCGCCATGACCCTGCTGACCGAGAGAACCTCGCGCGGCATCCAGGCCCACGAGTGGGTCGGGCGAACCTCGCCCCTGCCATGCACCTCCGCCGGGCGGGCGCTCATGGTCGACATGGATGAAGCGGATCTGCGCTCGATCCTTGGCGACGACGCCGACCCACTCCCCGGCACCCGGTCGGCGCCGCAGGACATACCAGCCCTGGTCAGACGCCTGCGACGCGAGCGTGCCCGAGGCTTCGCAGTGGCCCGCGAAGAATCCGAGCCCGGGCTGATCGCGATTGCGGCACCCGTCCGGAACCACCGCGGAGAGGTGGCCGCGGCCATCAACGTCTCGGCACCTGCTTTTCGCATGCCCCGAGCGACCATCGAGGCTTCGGCCCCGTTGGTGGTCGCCGCGGCCGACGAACTCTCGGCGGCCATCGGTTCGTCGACTGAGGCCTCGGCCGGCAGCTGAGTGCGGCGGGCTGATTCCGGGCGCGGCGCCGCCCAATTGGCGTATCTGCTGCTCGACAAGCCCAAACGGCCCCTGACCGAGCAGCAGGTAAGCGAGCTCACGGGACGATAGCGGCGGCAGTTCTTGGGCACCAGCTCCTTGGCCCCTCCCTGATCCCCCGCTGTAGCCTGGAGGGAAGCCATGGAAGGAGACTGAGATGCGACGAACTCTGGTAGTGGGAGCCTCATTGGCGTTGGCCGCGGGCCTCGCCGGGTGCGGAGACGACGACACCGATCACAAGTCCTCGTCCTCGTCCAGCGCCAGCACCAGCGCCTCGGGCGCGTCCTCGGAGGATCTTTCGACGAAGAAGTTCCCCGTCACCTGGAATGACGCCCTGAAGACCGCCCAGGACAAGTTCGACGGCGACGTCAGCAAGATCGAACTGGAAAAGGGCGCCTCGGGCAAGTACGAGTACAAGATCGAGTTGCTCTCCGATCAGCAGAAGTACGCGATCCAGGTTGATGCGGATTCCGGGGACACCGTGAACGAGAAGACAGAGGACCTGGACAAGGACGAAGTGCAGTCCGAGCGGAAGTCCGACCGGATCGACATGTCCTCCGTGATCTCGCTCGACGAAGCGATGAAGAAGGCCAAGCAGGTCCAGGACGGCCCGATCAACAAGTGGAAGATCGAGGGCAAGGACCGCGGGCCCCAGTACGAATTCGATATCGACTCGACCAGCGGTTCCGAGGACCACGAAGTCCAGATCGATGCACACAGCGGCGACCACATCAAGGACAGTTAGCCCGAATCCCTCGTGACGCCGGGCCCGGGCGGACCGGGCCAGCCCGCGCGGCTCCCGTCGCGGGGTGCGGGAATTCATAGGGCACCGGCCCGACCAAACGTGCTACTTTACTCATTGGTTCACAAGCTATCGAACAGGAGGTGAGGCGCAATGGACAGTGAAAGTTCTGGCTATCCGTTACCCCACGCCCCCTCCGGCATCGCAACCAAGGACTGATCGGGTCCATCTGCTGGGGCGGGCACCATCATTGACAGCACCGCCTGGATGCACAGCATCCGTGCGTGCTCTTCCACACCCAAGGATCCAGCATGAATACCCCTCAGACCACAGAAGTCGCAGACACCGTCGCGGACATCCAGCCCTACGTCCAGGCCAAGGACTTCGCGGCGATCGTCGACGCCATCTCACCACTCACGTCCGAGCAGGTCGCAGCCCTCCTGGAACGTCTCCCCGTCAACCACCTGGCCATCGTGTACCGGTTGTTGCCGAAGGAGAAGGCCCTGGAGGTCTTCGAACGCCTTTCGCCCAGAATGCAGGGCGATCTCATCGATGGGCTTCAGGATTCGGAAGTCACCGCACTCTTCGCCGATCTCGATCCCGACGATCGCGTGTGGCTTCTCGACGAACTCCCCGCGGCCCTCGCACCCCGGCTCCTTCACGGCCTGTCGGCCAAAGACCGGGAGCTGACCTCCGGAGTCCTGGGGTACCCCAAGGGCTCGGTCGGTCGACGCATGAGCCCGGAATACGTCTCCACCAGAACCGACCACACGGTCTCCGAAGCCCTCGACCGGGTCCAGCGACACATTGCCGATGCGGAGACCATCTACACCCTTCCGGTTCTGGACGGAAGCCGCCGCGTCGTCGGCGTCGTCAGCCTCCGCGACCTCATGGGTTCGGAGCCGGGCCAGACGATCTCCGAGCTCATGCAACCGGCCAAGACGACGTCGGCCTACCAATCCGCGGAGGAAGCCGCCCGCAGAAGCACCAATCTCGGTCTCCTGGCGTTGCCCATCGTCGACAAGGAAGGTCGGTTGGTCGGCATCCTGACCTTCGACGACGCCGTCCGAATCCTCGAGCACGAAGAGACCGAGGACTCCGCACGCCAGGGCGGCGTCGAGCCGTTGAGGCGCCCCTACCTCGCGACGCCCATCCGAACGCTCGTGAAGTCCCGTATCGTCTGGCTGTTCGTCCTGGCCATCGGAGCAACCCTGACGGTCCAGGTGCAGTCCCACTTCGAGCCGACGATCGAACAGGTGACGGCCCTCGCCCTCTTCGTCCCCCTCCTCATCGGAACGGGCGGCAACACCGGCAACCAGGCAGCCACGACCGTGACCCGGGCCATGGCTCTGGGCGATATCCAGCCACGCGACCTCCTCAAGGTGCTCCTCCGAGAGCTCGGCGTCGGTTCCTCCCTGGGTGCGGCCCTGGGAATCATCGGCGGCACGTTCACGGCCCTGGTGTTCGAGCCGCGCATCGGTCTCGTCATCGGGCTGACGCTGCTGGCGGTCTGCTCCTTGGCCGCCACCGTGGGAGGCATCATGCCGATGGTCGCTCGTGCCCTGCGCGTCGACCCGGCGGTCTTCTCCAACCCGTTCATCAGCACGTTCGTGGATGCCACGGGCCTGATCGTCTACTTCCTGATCGCCCGGGCCGTACTCCAGATCTGAGGCGAAGCCGGACGACGGGCTGCCGCGGCTCCCAGGAAGGTGGCCTTTGTCCAATTCGGCGGCCTTTGCCTCCGCCAGGTGGCGCTGTAACCCCCACCTGGCGGAGGCAAACGCCACTCACGAGGGCATCCCCCACCCAACAGGACCCCGCACGGCGGCCCGACGTCGTCGCGATGCCCGAACCCAACGACGAAGGGCCGGGGCTGTCCGCCCCGACCCTTCGATCGTCATTCGCTACATCGTCGACTACTTCGACCAGGCTCTCGCGTAGAAGTCCTTGGACCGTGAGTCCAGGAGGTCGCGGTAGGCATCCGGATCGAGTGCCTGTGCGGAGTCGTCAGGAACCTTGTCCGTGAAGGCCGAGACGCCCAGCCCCGCCTTGTGGTCCTTCAGCTCGAGGCCCGCGGCCTCGAGAATCGTGGGATACATGTTCAGCTGGTCGATGTTGGGCCGCATCTGGCGGTTCTTGTTCTCGCCCGGCACCCAGACCCTGTTGAAGATCGAGCGGTTCGGGTTGTTGTCCAGCTGCTCGTGGAAGGCATCGCCGGCGCTCATGTGCTTCAGGTGGTCACCCATGATCACCACTGCGGTGTCGTCCAGGTAGCCCTTTTCCTTCATATAGTCCACGTAGCCGGCAACCTGGTCCATCGAGCAGGCGTACACGGAGGTCACGTCACTGTCGGTGTCCTGTTTGCAGTAGTCGTACATGTGGACCGGCTCGTGCGTGTCCAGGGTCAGCATCGACAGGTTGAACGGCTGCCCGGTCTGCTCGGACTCCGCGTGGAGACGGTCAATCTCGTCACGGGCATGGGCCATGAGGCGCTCGTCGCTCAAGCCCCAGTCGCTCCGGAAGTTCTTGGCATCCTCTCCCATGGAGCGCCAGGTGTTGAGGTCCTTCTCCTCCTCGAAGCCGTGGCTGCTCAGGAACTTGTCCTTGGAGGCGAAGGAACCGTTGGCCCCGCCCAGGAACTCGCTCTTGTAGCCGTGGTCGGCCAGCACGTTGCCGGCACAGTTCAGGCCGCCGAGGTAGTTGCCCTGGGTTCCCTCGGACTGTCCGATCGAGCTGCCGCTGCCGATGATTCCGGGGCCCTTGAGCGGGACACCGCACTGGGTCGAGGTCAGACCGGCCATGGTCCATCCGCCGCCCTCGTACTGCTGGAGGTTGTCCACGCTCTTCCAGCCCTCCGACTCCTGGGTCGAGTTCTGGAGCGAGGCGAACGCGTTCTTCTCGAACAGGCTCTCGTCCGTCAGCGTTTCCTCGCCGGACTCGAGGTAGATGGTCACCACGTTGTTCTTCTTGGAGTCGTCGGTGACCTGCGGCTCGGCGTAGTAGTCATTCATGTCGTACTTCGAGCTGGCCGACTTGATGTAGTCGCTCATGCCGACGGTGGTGGCAAAGGCCGACCCTCCGCCGACCGTCAGGGCGACGACCAGCACGGTGGAGATCGACCGACGGATCCACGGCTTGCGCCGTTTCGTGTGCTCCAGGCCGTTCTTGCGAAGTTTGCGGAGCCGGAGGTGACGGAACACCGCGATGCCGATCGTGATCAGAACCGGGAGGACACCGATGCCGAAGATGCCCATCCACACGATGGCGCCACCGCCTCCGTCCGTCTGCACGGACACGAGGTTGAGGAGCATTTGCCCCACCGAGATCTTGCCCCAGAAAAAGCGAATACCCAGCCCTGCGACGAGCAGGACCAGACTGAACCAGATCAAGATGTAGACCAGAATGCCGCCGATAATGGCGCCTGTACGTCGGCTTACTTCGACAAACCGACCGGACATGTTCTTACCTCGCGTTCGCTGACTGAGTGGCCCCCCCCCCGGAATCATGGCCGCATGTGGTAAAAGGGCTCATTAAGGATCCTGGCTACAGTACACTACCCGTTTACGCGTCATTAACCCACCGTCGGCGTGTTCTTTGGCACGTCAACGGCCTGAGTCCGGAAGGACTCCGCCCGCGGCACCGAGCCTCACGCGGCGCAAGACGGCGATCCGGAGCCCCGCTCCCGCATGGCCGACGTCACCCCAGAAGTGAAGCGTATCCCTCTCGATACGAGGGGTATCGGAAGTCCGTCAGCGACCGCACCAGCGAGCCATCGATCGACTTGCCCCGGCCTCCCCCGCTCCCGGAGACATCGGGTGGAGCCGGAACACCCAGAAGTCCGGCGATGTGATCGGCAACGGCGCCCAGGGGCGCCGGGCTGTGGTCGACCGCGTGCACCAGCTCAGGCGGATTTTCGATCCCAAGGACGGATTCGATGACCGAGACCAGATCGTCCCGGTGGATGCGATTGGTCATTCGATTCCGAGCCACGGGCTCGCCGCGAGCCACTCGGTCCGCCAATGAGGTTCGGCCGGGCCCATAGATCCCAGCGGGCCGCACGATCACAAGGCGCGGGAAGAGGTCCATGGCCAGGAGCTCGGCAACCCTCAGAATTTTTGCCGTCTCGCGACTCGGCGAGGGATCGGTCGCTTCGGTCACGATTTCGCCGTCGTTCTGTCCGAAGACTCCGGTGGAGGACACCAGGACGACGAGGGGTTCTGCCCCACCCTCGCCCCGAGGAAGCGCCCGCGCCAGACCGCGCAGCCCATTCACGTACGTTCTTTCGTAGGCATCCGCGTCGGTGGAGTCCGCCGTCAGGGTGACGACCAAGGCGTCGGCCCTCGGAAGGTCGCCTTCCCGCGCAGTCGTCAGGTCCAGGGCGAGACCCGAGACCTCTGCGGGAAGCAGGGCGGCTCGACGTCGAACGCCCGTTGCGCTCCACCCCTGGGCGATCATCCTCAAGCCGGTGGCGATTCCGACGTCGCCGCACCCGGCCAGAAGAACATGCTGGCTGGTCATTGGTGTCCGGCGCCGAAGGCTTCGGCAACACCGTTGAGCTGGTTCTTGAAATCGTTGTAACCGTCGAGATCGAGCGAGACCGTGGCCCAGATCTTTTCCGGAACGTCTTCGGCGTCGTGCCGCAGCTCGGCGCCCGTTTCGGTCAGAGCGATGAGGCGTCGACGCTCGTCCTCCGGGTCACGAAGCCGCTCGAGCATTCCCCGCTGTTCCAGGCGACGAAGGACCGGAGTCAGCGTTCCGCTGTCCAGCCCGAGAAGCTCACCGATCTGTCCGACGCTCTGCGCTTCCTCGGTTTGCCACAGGGTCAGCATGACCAGGTACTGCGGGTACGTCAGCCCCAAACCCTCAAGGAAGGGCCTGTAGGCGCGCACCATCGCGTGACTCGCCCGGTAGAGGGAGAAGCACAGTTGGTTGTCCAGAGCCAATGGAGAGTTCGATGTCGACACGGCCTCATTCTAACAAACCCGTTGACACATTTATATTGTGCGCAATATAGTTGCGTCGTAAGCAAATGCGAGGAGTTGATCATGGAACCTCTGTACACGGCAGAAGCCCTGAGCACGGGAGACGGCCGTTCCGGCCACGTGCGTTCGAGCGACGACACCATCTCAGTCAACCTGGCCCCGCCCCAGGAAATGGGCGGAAGCGGCCAGGGGAGCAATCCGGAGCAGCTCTTCGCGGCGGGATACGCCGCGTGCTTCCATTCGGCGCTCCAGATGGTGGCCAAGGCCGACCACAAGAAGCTGGGCGATTCCGCGGTGGGTGCACGCGTTTCCATCGGCAAGGAAGGCGAAGGATTCGGCCTCTCCGTTGTCCTGGAGGTCGTGGTTCCCGACCTGCCCGTTGAGGAATCGAGGGAGCTGGCCGAGAAGGCCCATCAGGTATGCCCCTACTCCAGGGCGACCCGCGGCAACATCGACGTGGAGCTGGAAGTCACCGACCAGTAGCACCCGGCCTCGGGGAGGCTCATCAGGTGTTCTGGGTCTCCCCGACGTCGCCGACGTCCGCGTCGGCCGTCTCGTCAATAATGTTGAGGATGTGCTGGAAGTGCGCCGAATCCGGCTCGATCAATGACCCGTGGGTGTCCCCGTCGGTCAGGTGAAGACTCCCCCGACCGCCGGCCTTCTTGACCGCATCGATATAGCGCCGCGAGTTCTCCGGCGACACGACCTCGTCGGCAGTCCCGTGCACGGCGACGACGGGCAGGGACGTATCGATGTTCTGAATCGGGTCAACCTCGGAGTACCGCTGAGCGAGCTGCTCCGGGGTGCCGCCCAGGGCATTGGTGATATTGACGTCGCCATGATCCGCCGCGTACTTCATGTCCAGAGGACCCGCCAAGGAGACCACGCGCGTCGGGACGAACTTCGGATGGGCACCAAGTTCGTGTTCCTCCTTCGAATCGCGCGTGCCCGCCCACATGGCCAGTTGCGCCCCGGCGCTGTGACCGACAACCAGTTCGTCGTCCGTCGTGAACTCGGGGTGCTGCTTGCTGAGTTCCGGAATGAAGTCCATGGCCGAGGCGACGTCGGTGAACGTCGTCGGCCAGCCGCCTCCCGAACCCACGCGGCGGTATTCGATGTTGTACACGGCCATGCCACGATCCACGAGTGATTCCGCATAGGCCTCGAAGTCCTTGGCACCGATCGAGCTCTGCCAGGCCCCGCCGTGGACCAGAACCACCAACGGAACGGATCTGGCCTTGTGGTCGCCTGCCGGAAGGTACAGGTCGCCCCAGTTCTGCGAAGGGTCCCCCTCGCCCTTGACCGGGTAATTCACCCTCTTGTACAGCGGCTCGTCCCGCTGCACCACCGTTTCCGCCTCCGCCTTGGGCGCCGATGACGACGACGCCGAAGGTTCCGAACTCGAGGTCTGCGTGCCCTGTTCACCCTCGGGGTCTCCGGACGAACACGAGGCCAGGAGGAACGCGAAAATTACTCCCATCGCGGCTTTGCGCGCCCTCGGCAGCCACACGCGGTCGGAATTCGCAACGGTCATCGGGGGACTCTCTTCCTGATACGGATGCGGTGGTATCCGGCCGCATCGTGATTCGGGGAATCTGTATTCACGTGCTATGGATCACTGTATCAGTTGCGCTGATTTTCCCGTCAAGAGGCGGACGACCCACTTTCCGACGCGCTTTCCGTAGCTTTGTAATTTCCACAATTCCGGACATTCGCCCCTTCGAAACGGAGTCGAATCTAGACTTTCTGCCCAAAGACGCGCCGACTGGACCGCCGGTCGGACTTCTTCAACCCATCCGCGGTCTTGCCAGGATTCGCTCGCCCACCTCGTGCGGCGCCGTCTCGGGACGGACCAGTCCGGGCCCCGACGGGATGGGAAATCGTCGAACCTTTGGGGGAAGGTGTTTCATGCATTCGAGTCGGGAACAGGGTTATTCGTGTCGTCACGGACAGAGCAGGACGCGGGCGCGATCCGTGCGCGTATCCACGCTCAGTGGCCTGCTGATAGCAGCCGCCGCGACGAGTCACTATGCGGAGGCCGCCACTCCGCAGCACGCCACGGCCGTCACCAACCGAGAAGCCTCGAATCATCGAGAACGTGTCCCCGTGGACAGCTCGGTCCTGGACAACGCCCTGGCCGCGGCAGAAGAGGCCGGAGTCCGGGTGGAGCGGAAGACGGCTTCGCCCGACGTCGTGGACCCGGACTCGGTTCGGGAACGCCAGGAATCGATCTCACGGTCCTACCGGGACCAGGCGAATGCTCTCGGCTCGGTCGCCGAGAAAGCCCGGAACGAGCGCGAGAGGCACACCAAGCAGGTGGCCGAATCCGAGGCGCGGTACCGGCAGGCCAGCGAAACCTACGAATCCGAGAAGAAGGCCTACGACGCCGCCAAGTCGGATTACGACGCCCGGAAGGCGGCCTACGACGCACATCTCAAGGAGCAGATCACTGACGCGAATCCCGACGTGGCTCTGACACCCGGGAAGCTCGTGCACGAACAACCGTTCACGATCTCGGAAAACAGGAACAGTCTGGTCTCGGTCGAAGGCATCGAGAATCACCCAGGGCAAGCGAACCAGTTCGACCGCCACAATAATTACAACTCGGATTCGGTGACCCATATCAATCCCGTCGACGGTTCGAGCTTCACCATCACGTACAGGAACGTGGCCAAGGACAAGGCTTCCGGCCGTACTCTGGATGCTCGGATCCTGGTCTCGGACGTCGTCACATCGGCCACGAACGCCGGCGAACCGGCCATCGAGGTCTTTTCGAACTATTCGGACAATCTGGCGCTGTACAAGGTCACCGCACTCAAACAGACCATCACTTTCACCTACTCCGACACCGGCGAGGACTACGCCAACAACTACTACGTGTCCTTCGGCTCTCTGAACGGCCAAACAGGCGACGGGGCCTCCCGGTACGAGTTCGCCAGCGGAACGTACACCGCTGGCGGGGACGGGGTCATCGCCACGTTCCTCAATCCTGAGTCAGAGATCTCCCCGCGGTCCCAGCCGGTTCACTTGGCGTCGCGCCGGGAGGTCCCTCGAGCTTTCATGCTTCCTCAGGGAAGCAACCAGTCCCGAAGCATTGAGGACACCGACCCAGAGATCATGCGGCGACTCGGCGTGACCTTCCTGGCGCACAATGGGTCGTCCTTCTGGGTGGGGACCTCGGGCGGCTCCGATGGGCGGGATCCCGACGACGTCGGCGGCATCACCGCGACGTACAACCACGTGATGCTCTCCGCCGACACCGTCGCACCGACCGAGTCACTGCCCGCGCCGCCGACCCCGCCGAAGCCTCCCGTACGGGAGGTGGTCCCCGAGCTGGACCCGATCGTCGCCACGGTGGAGTACCACGAGCTCTATGCCCGCGGTTCCGGGACGGTGAAAACCGCTCCTGGCGAGGGAAAGTTCGTTCTGCCCGGTCAGGTGACCCATCAGACCGTGACCAAGCGGACCGGTTTCGAACCACTCCGCCAGTTCGTGGTGGGAGACAACATCTTCGCGACCGAGGACGGTCGGATCCCGGTGTCCGTCGACATGTCATCGGTCCGTGTCACTTCGGGGTCGCGGGACGCTTCGGACTCCTTCCGCCTCTCGCAGGAGGAAACGGAATTCCTGGGGAAGAAGGTCCTGCAGGTACGTGCGGAGGCCATCGACCCTGCATCCTTGCCGATCAACACCGAGTTCACCCTGCACATTGCGCCCATGGCATTGGCCGATGGGAAGGCCGACGACCTGGTGGATGCGGGCTTCGGCATCGTCAACGGCAGGCTCGACTACACCGAGCCTCACACCTACCACGAGCCCTCGATTGAGCCGCACAAACATGGTCTGGTTCCGGGGACGAGCACGATGGTCGATGACCGAACCGTCACCGTGGGAGACACCATCGAATACAGGCTGCTCCTGGACACTTCCCAACTGGTTGACGTCGCCGAGCCGATCACTCGGTTCGGGATGCTGGATGACTACGACGAACGACACGGCCACATCTCCACAGCGGCGGTCCGTGTTCTCAAGCTCCCGGCCGATTCGGACATTGCACCGACAGCGCCTTGGGACGATCTCACCCGACACGGCGCGGAGGACGTCACGGACACGTTCGACGTGACGGATGCGGGAGCCCAAGGCATCTCGATCATGGCGAAGGTCGTGGATGGTGCACCGCTTCCCCCACTCGGATTCAAATACGCCATTTCTCTGCCGTACACGATCTCGGAGAATGCCGATGGTGAGATCCGGAATTCCGCGTGGGAGATCGTCAACGACCACAAGGTCCAGACGGAGACCGTGGTCAATGGCATGAAGGGCATCAGGCCGCACAAGGACATCGTGGTTTCCGCCAAGGACCAGTCGTCGTTGGACGGGAAGGAAATACACCGTGGGCAAACCTTCGAATACAGACTGGATTCCTCGGTTCGTCCGTCGCACTATGCGGGACGCACTGTCGAATGGTCCGTATTCGACGACTACGACGAATCCCACGACCGGTACGACGGGGACTTCACCGTCCTCTCCCGGAGCGACTTTGTTCTGGACGACGGAACCGCCGTTACTGCCGGGCAGGACATCACCCGCTTCTTCACCCAGAAAATCGACGCCCGCTCGGGGGCCGTGACCTTCGCGGCCACGGAAGACTTGTTGAAGGTCCTCAACCTCGACAAGAATCTCGAGAAGGAACAGTCCTGGTCGGTGTACGCCCGAATGACCCGGATCGCGGCCGGCGACGTCGAGAACACCTTTACCGAGTCCTACAACGGTACGTGGTCGGCCTCCAACACGGTGCGGACTCGAACTCCCGAACCTCCCGCGCCTCAACCACATCCGAAGAACCCGGAGCAACCTCCGGCACCGGCATCCGAGCCTTCCCCCACCCCCGGGCCTCCGGCACCACCGGTTCGGCCGCCCGCCGGGCATCCCGACGTGCCTGAGGCATCAGGGCCCGCGGAACCCTCGAGACCATCGCCGGACGAACCGTCCGTCGGCCCTCGCTCTCCCGGACCTGCCGCATCGACTGTCGCGTACGACCCTGCGGGCAAAGGTCCAACAGCACGCACGGGCAATACCGGAGAGGACGGCCACGATCCCGTCCTCGCGGGAGGTGCGGCCCTCGGGGGAACTCTGCTGGGGTACGGCATCTACCGCGCACGCCACCGAAGGATGGAGGAATGAATGCTTCACCGGCGGGCGGCATCGTGGCCGAGTCATTCTTCCAGAAGCACCGCTGCGCGGCCGGGTGCGGGACGCGGCCCTCGCCGCGGACGGGCAATGATCTGCGCCGGGCTCCTGATTCTGCTCCTCACGGCCCTGGCACAGTGCGAAAGCATGCGAAACGTTCCGCTCCCCCTGCGGAACCCGGAGCTCATGTTCCGTCCTGTCTCGGCCTCGCCCGAGGGGCACCGGCTCGTGGACCGCGGTCCCGACCGGACTGCTCTGGACGCGGACACCGGCGGTCAATACGCCCCGCGACCTCACCGCGCATTCCGTCATGCGTCCTGCCAGGCCAGCACGGACCCGGATCCGGGGCCTCCGATCCGGGCGAACAGCTGGCGTGCGTCGTCGTTGGCGGCGCAGGCGAGCTTTGCCCCGGTCAGAGCCACTGAATCCGGCGAAGTTCCCTTGCCGGACGCCCCCGGTGGCTCCTGGGACGACCGGTCCGCCCCGGCCGGTTCTACCACCGGCTCCACGTTCCTGGCCGGGCATGTCAACCATTCCTCTGGCCGGCTGTCCCCGTGGGGGCGATTGCACGCCCTGGAACCGTGTGCGCCCATCGCGGTCGCCGATTCGAACGGTGGCATCCACACCTACCGCGTCACCGACCTCTACGTCGTGCCCCAGGAACGACTCAAAGACCTCACTGCTCTGGTGGCAAAGACGGGGCCCCCGAGGCTCCACCTCGTGACCTGCTCCGGTCCAGAGGTCTCAGAGGTCGCGGACGGCCGGTTCGATTACCAGGACAATCTGGTGGTCCGGGCCGAATTGGTCCAAGAACCGGCGTGATGACCGTTCGGAGGGGCCTTAGTCCTCGAGGTGCTCGATGTCGTCGAATGCCTCGGTCTTGACGCCCTTGCGGTGCACGAAGAACCAGTTGATCAGCCCCAGCACGATACCGATGACCAACAATGCACCGGCAATTTCGTACTGAATCCACGCCGACCGGTCCCGAACCCAGGGCCCGGCCAAGTAGATACAAGTAATCACACCGAGGATGGGAACGATCGTTGGGGCCCGGAATGCACCGGAAGGAGTGGGATCGCGCCTGAGCACGAGGAGCGCGACATTCACGACGGCGAAGACGCACAGCAACAACAGCGCGGTCGTTCCTCCGAGGGCTCCGACGATGCTCTCCTGCCCACTGAGATTCACATACACGATCAAACCGATAGCGAGAATCGTGGTGAAGATGATCGAGACCCATGGCGAGCGACGCTTCGGCAGCACACCCGCGAACGGTTTGGGCAGAACGTGCTGCTTGGCGAGCCCATAGAGAAGACGGCTTGCCATCAGCATGTTGATCAGGGCGGTGTTGACCACGGCGAAGATCGTCAGGAACGGGAAGATCACGTCAACCGGGATACCCGGGGCACCCACGCGCACCACGTCGAGAAGAACGCCGGCATCGGGGTTCTTCGGGTTTGCGATGTCCCCCGGTGGAATCACGATCGTCACCGTGACCGCGACAAGGATATAGATGATCACGCAGACACCGAGCCCGGTCAGCATCATCCGGGGCATGTCCCTCTTCGGGTTCTTGCATTCCTCGACCAGGTTGACCGAGTCCTCGAAGCCGACCATGGCAAAGAAAGCAACAGAGGTCGCCATGGTGACGGCCGCGAACATGTTCCGGTCGCTGTGGTTCTCGAAGACGACAATGCGTCCGAGCTCGCCCTGGCCACCGATGATGGCCGCGAAACCGATCGCGATGACGATTCCCATCGCCAGCAAGGTCACACACGTGAGGATCACATTGAACTTCACACTCTCACCGATACCGCGAAGGTTCACCAGACCCAGCACCACGATGATGGCGACGGCCGAGAGCATGGAGGCCGTGGGACCGTTGGGGATGCCTGGGATGAACTCGCCGATACCGATCAGCAGGTTCTTGCCCACCAAAGTCGATGAGGTTGCGGCGCTGGTGATACCCGAACACGCGACCGCGAAGGCCACGATGAAGGTTACGAAGTGGATGCCGAAGGCCTTGTGTATATACAGCGCCGCACCGGCAGCCTGTGGGTACTTGGTCACCAGCTCCAAGTAGGAGAAGGCAGTGAACGTGGCAACCACGAAAGCCACGAGGAACGGCAACCAGGCCACGCCGCCCACTTCTTTGGACACGGGCCCCGTGATGGCGAAGACGCCCGCTCCGATCACGTCCCCAATGATCAGGAGGACAAGTAGCTTCGGGCCGATGACTTTTTTGAGCTCTCTCGGTTCGGTACTCGTCTCAGCTGCTTCGGTACTCACGGGAGAACCCCTCTATCAGTCGATGCGCGTGTCTTGCACGTCACTCTACGGTGTGATTCGGCGTGCAGGGGCACAATTCAATCACGGATTCACCGACATTGACCCCTCCCCTGATAAGCGACGACGCCCGACTGCCTGTTCACAACCCGGAAATCACGCGAGACCTACCGCATTGCCGACGAGGAGCGCAGTATGGGAGTACGAGAACAGAGATATGCATCACTGTCGCACCCGGGAAGAGGACTGAACAGATGAAGACCGTGAGCTCAACCGTAGTCTTCGACACGAACGACATCGAGACGGAGACGGCCTTCTGGGCCGCGCTGATCGGGGGCGAGGTCGATGAGGAGGACCGCGACGACCCGCACTGGCGAGACATCCTGGTGGGCGGTGAATTGCGCGTCTCCGTTCAATACGCCGAGGACCACATTCCGCCGACGTGGCCGCCCGAGGAAGGAGATCAGCACCAGCAGGTGCACGTGGATTTCAACGTCGAGCCGGAAGACTTCGAGGATGCGTGCCGCGAGGCACTCTCGCTGGGAGCGACGTCCATCAGAGAGCCCCGCGACAAGAACGCCTCCCACGGTTTCCACGTCTTCGCCGACCCATCAGGCCACCCCTTCTGCATCTGCTGGGTGTGACGGCACGGCTCCGTGCGATGCTGGGACGAGGCATCAATCCCTGGAGGGCCATGAACACCACGAGCATCACGATTGTTACCGGAGGGCTTGCCCTCCACTCCTCGTCCGCGCAGCTGGCCGACCGGTTCAAGGACGCCGTCAAGGAAGAAATCTCCGGTCGCGGGCTCGAACCGAGAATCCGCACCCACCACCTGAGCCAGTTCTGCTACGAGATCGCCGACTTCATCACGAACGGATACCCCGAGGGCGAGTTGGAGAGTCTCCTCAACGAGGTAACCTCCGCCGACGGCGTCATCACCGTCTCCCCGACGTTCCAGGGCAGTTATTCCGGGCTCTTCAAATCCTTCTGGGATCTGATGTCGGCCGAGGACTTCGAGGGCAAACCCCTCCTTCTGGGAGCCACGGGCGGCTCGCCGCGACAGTCCATGGTCCTCGAATACTCGATGCGACCGCTGTTCACGTTCCTCCATGCCGACGTCGTCCCGACCGGCGTCTACGCAACCTCGACCGAGCTGTCCTCAGAACACACGCTGGAGGACCGCATCGGACGAGCGGCACGGGAGTTCGCGCAGAAGGTCGTCCCGGAGACCGAGTAAGCCCCCCGGAGTCCACGACGGCGGGCAAGGCTCCCGCAGAGAATCACGCGGAGAGGATCCCGCCGGCCCCGATATATCCGGCCATCATGGCCCTGGCGACGTTGCGAAGATCGTCGTCGTCCGGGAGGAACGTCGAGGAATGCAGGCTCTCCGACGTCCCGGTGCCGACGAACAGCATGAGGGACGGAAGCGATTCGGCGTAGAACGCGAAGTCGTCGGCCCCCAGCGATCTCATGTCTTCGACGACCGAGAAGCCGCGGTTCACCAGAACCTCGTGAGCGGATTCGGTCACGGCGGGGTCATTGAACAAGACCGGCTCTCCCGCGGTGATGCGAACGTCCGCCGTGCAACCATGCACCTCGGCGATCCCGTTCGCGATGTCGCAGACCTTCTGGCGCAACTGCTGCCGCGTCCGCTCGTCCAATGACCGCAACGTACCGGAAACCGTAGCTTCGCCCGGGACCACGTTGGCCGCCTCACCCGCGGCAAACGAAGAAACACCCAGCACGGCGGGACTCATCGGGTCCACCAACCGGCTCACCACGCTCTGGAGCCCGACCACAACCTGCGACGCGGCGAACAACGAATCGTTGGTCAGGTGAGGGTAGGCGGCGTGGCCAGGGGTTCCTCGAATCGTCATATGAAACTCGTCGGCGGCGGCGTTGACCCCGCCGGGAGTGCAGGACACATGGCCTGCGTCCAAGGTCGACTGCACGTGGGTTCCGATCATGGCGCCGCACTGCTGGTCCGTCAGAACCCCCGAATCCGCGATGTCCTCGGCCCCCGAGGGATACGTTTCCTCGCGCGGCTGGAGCACGGCCAGAGCCGGCCAGGGGGCTCCCGCGTCGCGCACCGCCGACATGACGGCGACCAAGGCTGCCATGTGGACATCGTGTCCGCACGCGTGCATGGTACCCAGGTTCTCCGACCGCCACGAGGCCTCGGTTTCTTCGACGACCGGCAAGGCATCCAGCTCCGCCCGCAGTCCGACGGCCGGTCCGGACCCGCCGACTCGACACACCGCACCCGTGCCGGCGAGATGCATCACCGACTCCGGGTCGACCACCCCGTCCAAGTGTTTGAGGACTGTGTCCCGGGTCCCCGCCTCCTTGCCGGAGACCTCCGGGACGCGATGCAGAGTTCTTCGAAGCTCACGGGCCGCGGGCATGTGAGCGTCCAGGGCTTCCCACAATCGGTTCTCGTTCATGCATCCAATCCATAGACACGTCGTGCATTGTCTCTGGCCACCATCTCGGCAACGCGACATGCGTCCGAGGCCGACCACTCGCCGTCCTCAACCCATTGCCGAAGGACTGCTACCGTACCCCGTCGCCACAGCACGGACCCCAGGTAATGAAGCTCGGGCGGACCCCACGCGTCCGAGGAATAGAGCAGCTTGCCGAACGGTGCCAGCTCCATGCTTTCGGCGATGACCCCGGACGAAGCGGCGCCCGTGTAGTTGATGCCGAGCCCCACGTCCATGTACACGTGCGGAAACACGTGGGCGAGGTATCCCGCCATCCGGTGGTACGGGTAGCAGTGCAGCAGCATCACGCGCACGCCGGTCGGCTCCACGGTCCGCAGCCACTCGGTCAGCAGAGCGGGATTGCACCGGTGCATGTCCAAGTCCGGGTCCCCGAACCCCACGTGCAATTGCAGCGGCATCCCGGTGTCGCAGGCCGCGAACAGCAGAAACCGCAGAAGGACCGGGTCTTCGACGCGCGGACGCGTTCCGGACTCGAACGTCGTCATCCAGGCCCGTGCCGCGGCCTTCACCTCGGCACTCGTCGGACGGGTTGGCTCGAAGTCGAAGCCGTACCTGTACGCCACGATGGACTTCCAGCCGACCGCGGTTCGCGCCGCTTCGTCCAGGGCCTCCCGGAATCGTTGTTCCAGTTCCTCCGGTTCACATGTCAGGGCAACGTCCTCGAGCGTGGATTCCAACCGGACGATCTCTCGAGACCGCCCGTCCAGCACGGCTTCCATGCGCTCCACGCCCCAGATGTCGTCCGCCGAGAAACCGGTGTCGACCACCCAGTCCCCGACACCGGCCGCGCCCAGGAACAGCCTCGCCAGTTCCCCGGGCGACCAGGTCGCTCTGGCGTCCCAATAGTCGTCGGCGGCAACGCGTTCCGGAAGCCCCAGCAGAGGGGCGCAATGCCTTCGCACGGCAAAGCCCAGCTGGGAATCGAAGGCGGTGAGCCCGGGCGGCTGGGGCCGGTCGGACTCGGAAATCAGCGATTCGAAGCCATCGCGGTCGACCTCCAGGGCCAGGGGACCGTGAACGTGGTGGTCGACGAGTCGAACCGTCGCCAGGGTTTCGTCGAGATCAGTAGGCATGAGCCACCTTTCGGCAGACCTCGAGCGGGTCGAGCCCATCGACCGCCGCGAGGTCCGCCTTCTTGACGTCCACATAGGTCCGAAGGAGTTTCGGATCGAACCAGGAGGTGGCGATGTCGTCCGAGGTCAGTGCAGTCAGAGCGTCGTTGACGTCGGTCGGCAATTTCGGTGTCCGGGCGAGATCTTCCGTCGGGGCATCCTCCTGCCAGATCCTCTCCCTGCGGTAGTTCCTCCGGATGCCTTCCATTCCCGCACGGACGATGGCGCCGACGGCCAACCACGGATTGCTCGTCGCATCCGCGGCACGGTACTCGAGGTTGAACTGGTGCTGGGGGCGGCCACCACCCAACGTGCTCGTCGGGCAGATGCGCACCAGAGCCTCCCGGTGGTACTCACCGAGGAAGACACCGCCAACGCTCCACCGATGCGGGCTCAGTCGCAGGTACGACGACGGGCTGCACGCCGTCAGCGCCGACAGCGCCCGGGCGTGCTTGATGATTCCGGCCGCGAATTGGGCGCCGACCTCGGCCAGGTCGGAAGGTTGTTCGGGGTCGTGCAGAACAGGGGCACCGGTGGTGCTGTCCCGGAGGGAGAAATGGATGTGGACACCGTTTCCCGATCCTTCGGGGTCCAGAAGGGGCGCGAAGGATGCGGTTCGACCACGTCGTCGCGCGAGATCCCTGACCAGGTCCCGGAGGACGACGGCGCGGTCGGCCGCTTCCAGGGCACCGGTGGGCCGGAGGGTGATCTCGAACTGATCCCGGCCGTACTCGGGCAACCACGTCTCCGGCTCCAGCCCCACGTGGTTGAGAAGATCCACCAGGTCGGTCCCGAACGGCTCCGCCGCCCGGAACCGTTCGAAGGAGAACGGGGCGGTTTCCTCGGCACCGGTCATGCTGAACTCGTGCTCGAAGGAGGCCACGACCTCCAGACCGGTCAGCTCCTTGAATTCGTCGAGAGCATTGCGTGCGAACGTCCGCGGGCAGCACTCCCACGGGGAACCATCCGGAAGGGTCTGGTCCGCAAGGTAGAAGTTCAGGCCAGGAGCTTCCCCGTCGGCAGGCACGGTGATCACGGAACCGGCGTCGGGAATCAGGCGAAGATCACCTGTCGCCCCGAAAACATTGTCCTCGGCGATGCTTCCGAACGCCCCGATGGCCAGGTTCGCCGGAACCCATCCGACGCCTTTGGTCAGGACCGAAGGCGTTTCCTTCCCGGGAACCGAACGTCCTCGGGTCTGTGCCGAGATGTCGTTGGTTGCGATGAAAGTCAGGGGTGATGTTGGCATAATTTTCCGCTCGTTTTCGAAGGAAAGATGCAATTCTGGATCTTGCGTTTCACGAACCGCATTTTGTCGTTCTACGGTAACGCACATTACACGACCAGGGAGACGCGGACCACACCGGAGACCCCGAGAGCCGGTCCATCAGCCCTCGCCCAACAGCTCCTCGAAAGCGACAACTCTCTGCTTCCCCGCATCCCCGAGTCGCTCGGTGACCGCGCCGACCAAGGCCTCCGTGAGCGCTGTGGCGGCGGTCAGCGAATCGAAGGGTGAGGCAGATTCGACCTCGCTCGAAAGAACCGTCCGGGCCACATCGGAGACAGGCGACAACCGGTGATCGGTCATCAGACACACCGAGGCACCACGCCCGTGAGCCAATTCGGCCAAGCGAGCGGAATCGGAGGAGTACCTCCGGTAGTCGAACAGAACCAGCACGGACGCGTCGTCCATGTCCAAGATCCCACTGCGCCAGGAATTCTCGTCGCGCGCCAGAACGGTCACTCCGCGCCGCAGCATCGCGAGGTGGTCCGCGAAGTATCCCGCCAGGTAGTGACTGAACCGGCCCCCGGTGACGACGACGCGGCGCTTCGGATCGGACAGCAGATCCACCGCCGCGGAGAACTCCGACTCCGGAACCTGCTCGAACGTGGTCGAGAGCATGTGCGAGAAGGACTCCAGAGACCGCTCGAGCACCCCCTCTCCTCCAACGCCTGACTTGCGCCGATACTGCGCCACTGGGGATCCTTGAGCGTTGATCTCGGCCACGAGGCGGCGCTGGACGTCCGGCCACCCGGTGAACCCAATCCTCGAGGCAAAACGCAGAACCGTCGGCGCGCTCACCCCGGACATGGTCGCAACTTCGGCCACCGTCGTGAGACCGGCACTCGGGTAACGCGCCAGCAGCACCCGGGCCACTTTCCGCTCCCCCTTGGTCATGCAATCCATCCGTTGGCGCACCAGCTCACGCACTTCCGTGCGCTCGTCGCCATCGACCTCCGAGGCCTCCCCCTCTGTGCGTTCCCTCAAGGACTCACCACCAGAACCCATGCGCATCTCTTTTCCTCGTCTACCGGAATCATCCCCAGTGTCGCACCACGCCGCAGGGCTTCGCGAAATATTTTTTACACTCTTGCCCTGGACGAGCCAACCTGTAATGTGTATAACTCGACCTATCCGACTGTGATCCGCACCATACCGTAGGTGAGTAGCATGCCCGATTCCTCGACCACGCGCCCTCCACGCAAGATCTCTTCCATCGAGGCGGCCGCGCTCTCCGTCGGATTCATGGGCCCGGTCATGGCCATGGCCCTCAACGGCATTGGCGTGGCAGACCTCGTGGGCACCCAGGTGCCCTTCACTTTTCTCGTAGCGGCGATCGGCGTCGTGGTGGTGGCCTACGCCTTCTTCCGCCTGACCGGCAAATATGCGCACTCCGGCTCGGTCTACGCCCTCACGGGGGTGACCATCGGCCCGCGAGCCGGATTCTTCTCCGGCTTCGCCCTGCTCGGGACCTATCTCTTCTTCGTGACCTGCATCTTCGGCGCGTGCGGAGTCTTCTTCAACGCATTCCTGGCGACTCTCGGACTCGATTCGTCGCTGCCATGGCCGCTCCTGCTGCTGATCATTGGGGCCCTGGTCTGGGCTATCGGCTCACGGGAAGCCCCGCTGGTCACCCGCATCCTGCTCCTCATCGGCGGATTCGGTCTGGCATTGATGGTCGCTCTGACCGTGGTGGTCCTGGTGACGGTCGGGGCCGGCAACGGTTCGCACCCCGGAGCCGAGCATTCGGGGCTCGACTTGGGCCCCCTCCTCCCCCATGGCGCCTCCGGATCGGCCGTCATGACGGCCTCCGTCTTCGCGTTCATCTCCTGGGCGGGTTTCGAATCGTGCACTTCATTGGCCGAGGAGACGAGGAACCCCAAACGAGCCATCCCCTTCGCCCTCATGGGGTCCGTGATCCTGTGCGGAGTCATCTACGTTCTGGTCATGTACGCGCAAACGATCGGGTTCGGGGCGACGGACGCGGGCGCGAAGGCCTTCGCCGCGTCGGAGTCGTCTCTCATCGACATCGCCCTTCAGTACACCAATCCGTTCTTCGCCCAGCTTCTGGCCTTCTCCGCATTCGCGGTAGCCTTCGGATCGGCGCTGAGTTCGACGTCGGCCGGCGCCCGTCTCCTGTTCGCGCTCGCCAGAGACGGGTTCGGCCCCAAGATTCTGGCCAAGACCCGGGCCGACCAACGTACCCCTCGCCATTGTGTGACGGCCGTGGTGGTCATCGCCTTGCTCCTGTCCCTCATTCTGCTGGTGGTCCGGGCGGGACCGTTCGAAACGTACTACTGGTACGCCACCATTGCCGTGCTCTGCCTGCTGGTCGCCTACGCCATGACCTCCCTCGGAGCCCTCTCCGCAATCCTGCGTCGGACCACGGACATCCCACGGTGGGAAATGATCTTCCCGGTGGTCGCGCTGATTTACCTCGGGTACGTCTACTTCGTTCAGGCCTGGGGCCAAGAGGCCCCGTACAGCTACTTCCCATGGATCGCCGGCCTGTGGTGCACCGTCGGGCTCGGGATGGCGCTGCTTCGACCGGATATGGCCAGGAGCATCGGGGACGAGCTGATCCAGTCGGACGACTAGGGCTCTCCGACCGCTACGCCTCTCCCATCACCGTCAGCACCACCAACAGGACATTGAGCACCACGATCGCCACCGCCACGACGAGGGCAAGAACCCGGACCACCCACGGATTGGTCCAGCGTCCCATCAGTCCGCGGTCGGCCGTGTACCGGGCGAGCGGGATAATCGCGAAAGGAATGCCCAGCGACAGGACGACTTGGCTGATGACAAGGCTCCACGTGGGGTCCCACCCGATCCCCAGGACCAGGAGCGCGGGTATCAGGGTGACCGCGCGACGCACGAGCAAGGGAACTCGGATGTGCAGGAGGCCCTTCATGATGGCCGAACCGGCATAGCAGCCGACCGACGTCGAGGCGAGCCCGGATGCGAGAAGTCCCACCGCGAACACGAGCCCGACCGCGGGTCCGAGATGTTCCGAGATGGCCGCGGCGGCCCCCTCGATGCTGTCGGTTCCCTCGACACCGGGCAGGGAAGCCGCCGCCATGAGCAACATCCCGATGTTGACGGACCCGGCAATGATCAGCCCGAGGACCACGTCCCACCGAGTCGCCGACAACAAGCGCGACGTCGTCGTTTCGGAGCGTGACTCGGGGCGCCCGTGTCGATCCCGGACCAGCGCGGAGTGCAGGTAGATGGCGTGCGGCATCACGGTGGCTCCGAGCATACTGGCGGCAAGGAGTACGGATTGGGAATCCTGGAATCGAGGAATCAACCCTTCGGAGGCCGCACCCCAGTCCACGGGGCTCACGACCAGCCCGGACATGAAACCGATGGTGATCACGACCAGCAGCCCCACCACCAGCGCCTCGAAACGCCGTGGATTCCTGCCGTTCTGCACGGCCAGCAACACCATCGAGACGACGCCGACCAGCACACCGCCCCAGAGCATCGGCATACCGAACAGGATGTGCAGGGCAATGGCACCACCAACCACCTCGGCGAGGTCGGTGGCCGCCGCAACGATCTCGGCCTGGGCCCAGAACAACAATCGCGGACCCCGACGCATGCGAGCCCCGAGGAGATCGGGGAGGCTCTCACCCGTCACGACGGCGAGCTTGGCCGACAGGTACTGAACCAGAACCGCCATGAGGTTGGCCAGAACCAGCACCCAGACCAGGAGATATCCGTACTCCGCCCCGGCCGAGAGGTTCGAGGCGACGTTGCCAGGATCCACGTAGGCAATCGAGGCAACGAACGCCGGACCCAGCAGGGCGATCCATCGTCGACGCGGAACACGCGGCCGTGAGGCGGAGGAATTCGAGGACCGCGGCGCACCGCTCGGTTCGGCTCCGGAGCCGACGTGCACCGATTCGGCGTGCCTCTCGCTCATCGGATTCCAGCCTCCTCAGATGGTTTTACGCCATGCCTGACAAGAAGACTACGCCTGAGCGAAGTTGATCGCCACTCGATGGACTCGCCGCGGGGTAGAACGCGCTCAGTTCCGAGCGAGCCCGAGGATCGCCGGAGCGACGTCGTCCGGCTCCAGGTGATGGTCCGCGAAAGAGAGGAGTTCGTGCTGGCCGACGCAGAAGCTGGCATCCGCATGGCGCAGGAGGTCGACGTCGTTCGCGTCGTTGCCGAATGCCGCATACCCGTCGCCGCAAAGTTGTAATTTCACGAGCGCGGCGTGCTTGGAGATGCCCGACGGAGCGACGTCGATGAGGCCCTCGGCCGGGTGATGCGTCACGGTCAGGCCTGCCGAACGAAGGCGTTCCCGCACGGCCTCGTCCTCGGTGAACAGCACCACTTTGGAGTAGGTGCCCAACTCGGCCCGAGACACCGTGGACGCCAGAGCTCCGGCGTCGAGCTGCCGGTAGATGCGGTGATCCGCTTCGCCCGTGTAGGAGTAGTTCCACTCGCCATCGATCAGATAGGCGCACCCGGTGGCCTCGATCAGCGCGTCCACCAGGGCCCGCTCGGACGGGGCGAATCCAACGACGTCGATGCCCCCGCCCCTGCGCTGCACAAAGGCCCCGTTGCCGCCGATCAGCGCCTCTTTGCGAAGATCCTCCGGCAGAACCGGGTAGAGATCACGGATCGGCCTGGCCGAAGCGAAGACCAGCGGCCGAACGGACCGCAGCGCACGGAGGGCCTCGAGAATGTCCGTGGAGACAGTGCGCCCGTCGAAGCACAGGGTGCCGTCCACGTCGAAGACTGCGGGTTCATTCATCACCTCACACCTTATAAGCAGGAATACCGCTCACGAGTCCCCGCGCCCGGCGAACACGGATGCGGCCGGGAGAAGGTCCTCCCGGCCGCACCCACGTCCGCGCTTGGTCGTTGCGCAAGTACCATTGTGCAATCGCCTTTGCGCCGTGGTCACCCGCAGCGTCCACACGCAGCGGGCTCGCGCAACAGCCGCTGTCCTAGAACACGCCGTCGTGGGCGTTGCCGAAGTCGGTGGTCGTGTTCTGGCGCGAGTCGACGTTCTGGTCGTTGTCCGTGGTCTTGTCGTCGTCCAGGCGGCCGACCTGCGTCACGGTCACGTAATTCTCCAGGCGACCTTCCTTCGTCAGGCCGTCACCGAAGTCCAGATTGGCGATCAGCTGATCCTGCCCCACCTCCACCGGGTTGGCCAGGGTGACCATGAAGGAGCGGGTCGATGTCTTCTCGTCGAAGCCGAGATCCTGGGTGTAGGCCCCATTGAACCAACCCGGTGTGATGACTCGATCGACACCCTGGGGCCCCTTGTCGGTCTTCACATCGATGCGGAAGCTGATGGCCGGGAACTCCGAGTAGTAGCGTTCCGATCCGACGTTCTTGGCATGAACGGCAACCAGGCCGGCATACCCCTTGGCCTTGATGCCAGAGACGGTGTACCCGACGCTCAGATCGTGGGCGGGCGTCGCGGTCTCGTCCGCCTGCGCCGCACCCGCGCCGAACGTGGTGATTCCGATGGCGAGAGCTGCTGCGGCCGCCGTCGTGCGGCCGATGAGCTTGTTCTTCATGATTGTTCAGTCTCCGTTCCGTGGGTCAGCGGTGGTCTAGGAATCAGCCGGGTTGTTGTACAGCTTGACGTCGACCTCGTTCTTGACCGGAACGAAGGCATTCCAGGCCGTCGGGTTGGTCCAGGTGCCGTCGGCGCCGCAAATCTGCTGTGTTCCGGACATCGTCACCGTGCGGAAGCCGTACGTGGCCTCACCGGTGTATCCCGGGGGAACGTCGTAGGGGCCGACCGTCTGGCCGACGTTCCAGGACAGCTCGTACGCGGCCTCGAAGCCGATCTTCTTCGAAATTTCGGTAGCGATACCGAAGGTCCCGCCGTCCTTGGAACCACTCGCATTGATCGTCGTGCTGTTGCCCTGCTCGCCGTTGACCTTGATGTTGATCGTCTGGGACTTGGAGGTTTCCTGCGTCAGCGGAATGTTCTTGTCCGTGTTGTTGGTCGTGGAGATGGTTCCGACCGGCGAGAAGTTGTCCTTGACCTCGTAGACCACGGTGCGACGGTCTTCGAGCGCATTGCAGACCGGGTGCGGGTTGAGGACGTTCGGTTTGATGTGGTCCGATCCGTGATACGTGTTCACGATCGGCAGGGTCGGGTTCAACTTGGGCGTTTCGGGGTAGTGGTTCTCGATGGTCGTGGCATTCGCGGGCATCGCGGCGAGACCGACCAGCAGCGCGCTGCCGCCCAGAATTCCGGCCATCTTTCCTGTCAGCTTCATAGGTGCTCCTCGTTTGGACCTTGATCTGCGGATCCCGGCAACAGGCACCGCACGCTGTGCGATGCACGAGCCTCATCCGCCAGGAGTGAGGCCCTCCGGCCGGCATCTGACCGGAACGATACATAGCCAGGCGGCCTTTTTGTACTCCCTAGTACACATCCGCTTTTCGGTCGCATCTCAACCGCCGGAGGCGACATCGTGGGGATACACACAAGATCCCACGCAAATGCACGCATTCCGCACCGTCTCCACGAACCCCAGCCCCGCGAGCAAGGACTCGAGCAGAGTTACCGGAATATCCGACGACGCCGAAAATGATTCGTACCGAGCGGTACACAACAGCGGACAGAAGGTGCATCGATTCAAGATTTAACGTATGGGTTTGGTTTGCCTTACCCAGAGGCCACCGGCGCCTCGGGAACACGGTCAGACCAGGGCGACCACCCGATATTACGTTTTGTGAAGCGGCGTGCTCCCGGGCCGCGCCGAGTCCGGATGCAGATCACCTTCGGGCGCGACCGCCTCGAAGTTCCCGATCACGCCCCAGATGAAGCCCACCGGTCGTATCCGCCGGACAGGCTCCGAATATCGACGTCGGGCCTGGCCGCCGAGAGCACTTCCATGGCCTTGCGCGAGCGCGCGCCGGACTTGCAGTAGAGAACGGCCGGAGTCTCGGGGTCGAGCCGGGATCCGACCTCGGCTCCGGAATCACGCTCAATATCCCCCAACGGAATGTTCTCGGCTCCCGCGATGGCTCCGAGTCGGTTCTCCCAGACTTCCCGCACGTCCACGAGTGTCACGCCCCTCCCCTCGGCCAGAAGGGTCCGGAGACGGTCGGGCGTGATCTCGTCCTCCGGCACCGTCGGCTCGGGCTCCTCCGCCGCGGCGCACGCGGGGCCCGCCGCGGGTTCGACCAGGTCGGCAGCCACGGTCGTGACCCGAGGGCGGTCCGGATCGGGTGCGAGCCGCAACTCCTGGAAGGTCGCCGCGAGCGCGTCGTACACGAGCACGCGGCCCAGCAACGGCTCGCCGACACCCGCGATGACCTTGATCGCTTCGGTGGCCATCAGAGTCCCGATCACTCCGGGAAGGACGCCGATCACGCCGGCCTCGGCACAGGAAGGCACCTCCCCGGGCCCAGGGGCCTCCGGGAAGAGGTCCCGGTAGGTCGGCCCGTGCCCCGACCAGAAAACCCCGACCTGTCCCTCGAACCTCAGGATCGCCCCGTAGACCACGGGCTTGCCCACCATCTCGGCCGCATCGGAGACCACGTACCGGGTCAGAAAATTGTCCGATCCGTCGATGACCAGATCGACCGGTCGCACCAGGTCCAAGGCGTTCTCCGACGAGATGCGCACGCGATGCTCGACGATGTCGGCCTCCGGGTTCAGCCCCCGGACCACGCGCGCCGCGGATTCCGTTTTGTACCGTCCGATATTGGCCTCGGAATGGATCACCTGCCGGTGCAGGTTCGAACGGTCCACGACGTCGTCGTCCACGATCTCGATGTGTCCGACACCCGCAGCTCCCAGATACTGGAGGATCGGAGAACCGAGACCGCCGGCACCGACCACCAGAACCCGCGCGTCGAGGAGCTTCTGCTGGGCCTCGGGCCCGAAACCGGCCAGACCGAGATGCCTCTGGAAACGTTCGAGCTGGGCGTCGCTCAGATCTTCGATGCCACTCATATCCTGTCCTCCGCGCGGACCCTGCCTTGACTCGGGGACGAGGCGAGCGCCTCCGTCCGGCGCGGAATCCTGCCTGCCGCACGAGCCAGGTACCCCGCCTCGACGCCGCGACGCATGGCAAGGCCCATCGAGCGCGGATCGCGGGCCCTGGTCACGGCGGAAGCCACGAGCACGGCGTCGCACCCGAGCTCCATGGCCTGCGCGGCCTCGGAGGCCGTGCCGATACCGGCGTCGACCACCACCGGGACCGTCGCGCGGTTCGCGATCAATTCGATGTTGTACGGATTCAGGATTCCCAGCCCTGTCCCGATGGGCGAGCCCAGGGGCATGACGGCCGCGGCGCCGGCGTTCTCCAGCCGGATCGCGACGCCGGGGTCGTCGGTCGTGTAGACCATGGGCGTGAACCCCTGGTCCGCGAGCGTCTCGGTCACGCGCAGTGTTTCGACCACGTCCGGCAGCAACGTGTCTTCGTCGGCGACGACCTCGACCTTGACCAGATTCGTTTCGAGGGCCTCCCTCGCCAGGTTCGCGGTGAGCACGGCGTCGCGCGCGGTGAAACACCCGGCGGTGTTGGGCAGAACATCGATGCCGAGCCTCTCGAGGAGCGCGAAAACGCTGGTACTGGTCGAGGGGTCGTAACGGCGCACGGCCACCGTGGTCAGGGTCGTGCCCGAAGCGACCAGCGCCTTCTCGAGGGACGCGAGGTCGGTCGCGCCGCCGGTACCCATGATGAGTCGGCTCGTGAGCTCGTAATCACCCACCCGGATCGGGGACATCTCCGCGGCGGCCCCCGTCGCGGTCCCGTGATCCGGTGCCATAGTCTGTGTTGACTGTTCCATGCGAATTCTTCCTTATCCTCCCTGGACGGCGGTGACCAGGTCGATCTCCGTTCCGTCGTCGACCACGCGTTCCTGCCACGCGGTGCGGGGCACGACCTGGCCGTCGATGGACACCGCGACGCCGAGGCGTCCGCCGTCGGTCGGACGACCGTCCGGCTCCAGGTCGCGATCCAGAACCTTGCCGACCACGTCCACCAGCGTTGCCCGGTCGTGCACGCTGACCTGCTGTTCGTTGACTTTCACGGTTTTCACGCGGGTATTCCTCCTGCAAGGCGCTCGCGCGCCGGTCCTGCCCCCTCGCCGAAGCGAGTGGGGTCCATGGTCTCGAGAAGCCGGGCGTCGTCGTCGCCCAATGGTTCGTGGGTCAGGAGGGCCGCTCCCAGACGGGCGCCGAGGGGCGAGAGCAGTATTCCGTGGCGCGAATACCCGGTCGAGACCACGACGCCGGGGGCGTCCGGGACGTGGCCCAGGTACGGGATGTCGTCGGGCGTGCCGGGGCGAGCTCGTGCCATGGTCTCCACGAGCTCCATGTCCCTCACCCCCGGAGCCACGGTCACGGCATCCTCCAGCAGCTCCTGCACGCACCCCGCGTTGACCCCGGACAGACCGTCCTCCCGAACGCTGGCGCCGACCACCAGGCCGCCGTCCGCACGGGGCACGAGGTACACCTGGCGGCCGAGGACCGTGGCCCGAACGGTCGCAGTGACCACGTGCCTCTCCCCCGGGGCAAGGTATCCCTCCCGAAGCCGGAGCCTGAGGACATCGCCATGGACCGCCCTCAGGTCCAGCGGAAATCCCTCCGTCACACCCCCGAGGCTCCGGTATCCCAGACCGCAGGCGACCAGAACCCGGTCGACCCGGTGTACCCGGCCCTCCGCCGTCGTGAGATCCTGCGTCGCCCCGTCCCCGTCGGACTCGTCGATCCGGACAACGGTCTCCTCCCGGGAAACCGCGGCAGGGCCGACGCCGGGGAAGTCGCCCGGGTCCAGCTCCGCGGACAGCGCACCCTGAAGCGCCCCCACGAGGAGACGAGGGTCGATCTGGTGATCAGTCGGGACTTCGTAGCCGCCCGCCAGCCGGGGGTTGAGGCCGGGTTCCGCCTCGCGCAACCGCTGCTGCGAGATCGGTCTCGTGTGCATTCCGTGCTCCGCGTGGACCCGCGCGTGGTCGGCCACCCGGGTCAGATCGGCCCGGTCCCCGGCCACCAGGAGCGTTCCGTTCTCGAGGTAACCGTGCGGTCGATCCGTGGCCCGAGCAAGACGAGCAATGTGTTCCGGGTACTCGCGGAGCGCGGCGAGCATGAGGGGGTACAGCTTGTCCTGTCCGAATTGGACTTCGCTGATGGGTGCGAGCATTCCCGCGGCGGCACGCGTTGCCCCGTGGCCGGGGCTCGGGTCGAAAATCGTCACGCGATGCCCGCGCAACCGCAGTTGCCATGCGGTCTGCAGGCCGACGACGCCGGCACCCACAACACCGATATGCATCGGTTGATCCTCCTCACGGCGGCATGATCCGCATCGAGTCCTGATGGTCGGCGGTATTGCCCTCTCAGTCCGGCCTTCCCGGACTCCCATGTCCCTCAAGTCTAGGCCCGCATAGCCGGGGACGCACACGGCCGGTCGTGCGAGTCTCGGACCGTGGTCCCGGGGTGGGTTAATGTGGCATCCGTGACGACCTCCAAGAATTCGCCCCGCCGGGGCCCACGGCCGCCGGCGGAATCCCCGTCCGTGTCTGCGACCCGGGCCGCCCGCCTCGAACGACTCCGCAGCGCCCACCTCTACCTCTGCTGCGATCTGCAGAGGTTCCTGGCCACCGATCCCCGGCAGGATACCGTCGAGCAACTGGACACCGACCGGCTCGAACTCTTCTTCCGGTCCGCATTCCGCGGCGGCGTCGACATCATCCAAGTCAGGGACAAGAAAGTCTCGGTCCGCACCGAGCTGGAGGCCCTTCGCCTGCTGGTTCGAGTCGCGGAGCAGGAGGGCGGACTCTCCGCGGCCAACGACCGCGCGGATGCGGCCCTTCTCTCGCGGGTCGACGTCTTCCACGTGGGCCAGACCGACCTGACCACGCAGCAGGCTCGGACAGTGCTCGGGGACGATGTCCTCCTGGGCCGCTCCTGCCACACCCGTTCGCAGGTCGTGGCGGCCTCGGAGGACCCGGGAACGGACTACTACTGCACGGGCCCGGTGTGGGAGACACCGACCAAACCGGGCCGACCCGCCGTCGGACTGGACCTCCCCGCATTCGCCGCGGACCTCGATCCCGTGTGCGGCACGTCCTCGACGCCGTTCTTCGCGATCGGCGGCATTGACGAAGAAACCGTCTCCCAGGTCAAGGCCGCGGGGGCTGGAAGGGTCGTCGTCGTACGCGCCATTGCCGATGCCGCGAACCCGGAGAATGCCGCACGTCGGCTCGCGGACGCGCTCGGCGGGGAGTAAAAACCCGAAACATTCCGCCGATGTCGAAAACGCCTGGACGCGCCGCGGCACATTGGTTTTGCTGTATGCATGAGTACTTTTGCTGTGACCAATCCGAACACCGGCGAAGTCGAGCAGACTTTCGACTCCCTCACCACCGAGGAGATCGCCGGAGTCATCGATACCGCCGACCGCGCCTTCCAGGACTGGAAGGAAACCCCCGTCAGCAAGCGCGGCGAGGTACTGAAGGCCTTCGCCGATCTGGTCGAGGGCAGGGCGAGCGAGCTCGCCGATCTCATCGGCAAGGAAATGGGCAAGCCCAAGAAGCAGGGCGAGGCCGAGGTCAAGAAGGTGGCCTTCACGGCCCGCTGGTTCGCCGACAATTCGGAGAAGTTCCTGGAGGACACCCAGCTTCCCGATGCACAGGGCGCCGACCAGAGCTACGTCAAGCACGATCCGCTGGGCGTACTGCTCGGGATCATGCCCTGGAACTTCCCCTACAACCAGATCGCCCGTTTCGCGCTGCCGAACATCATGGTCGGCAACGCGATTCTCATGAAGCAGGCCGCGATCTGCCCGACCTCGTCCCAGGCCTTCCAGGATCTCCTGGAGGAAGCCGGGTTGCCGAAGGGCGTCTACACCAACGTGTACCTCAACAGCAGCGATGCCGAAGAGGTCCTGAAGGATTTCCGGGTCAAGGGCTTCTCCCTGACGGGCTCGGAAGAGGCAGGCGCGTCGGTCGCCAAGATCGCCGCGAAGTACTTCAAGCGGTCGGTTCTGGAGCTCGGCGGCAATGATCCATTCGTGGTCCTGGACACCGACGACGTCAAGGGACTCGCCCAGAAGGCCGTGACCCTCCGGACGGCGAATGCCGGTCAGGTCTGCACCTCCCCCAAGCGCATGATCGTCGTCGAGGAGTACTACGACGACTTCGTCGCCGCGGCCAAGGAAGCCGCGGAGAACGTGACCGTGGGTGCCTACGACGACCCCGCGACCGACATGGGCCCGCTTTCTTCCGAGGGCGCTCGTGACGAGGTCGTGGAGCGGATCCAGAAGGCCTCCGAGGAGGGAGCCACCCTGCACACGGGTGGCGAGAAGTTGGACCGCCCCGGCTGGTTCATGTCGCCGGCGCTGCTGACCGACATCGACCCGAAGTCGGATCTCGGGTGCAACGAGCTCTTCGGGCCGGCCGTCATGATCTACAAGGCCAAGGACGAAGAGGACGCTCTCCGGATCGCGAACGACACGCAGTACGGCCTGATGGCATCGGTGTGGACCACCGACGCGGAGAAGGGCCGGAAGTTCGCCGAGCGGATCAACGCGGGCATGACCTTCGTGAACACTCACATGGACTCCAGCCCCGAGTTCCCCTTCGGCGGGATCAACCGTTCGGGCTACGGTCGCGAGAACGCCCAGTGGGCGCTCCAGCAGTTCACCAATGAGCGGACCGTCCGTGTGAACAACCAGCAGCTCTAGTCTGCATTCTCGGATCGGAGGTGCCACGGTTCGACGGGTCCGTCCAACAGGCCCGCTCACCACGGTCCGCCTCCGACGGAAAGCGAGGGGTCGGGCACCGATACCGGGGAGTTCCCGGTCGGCGCCCGACCCCTCGTTGCGTGCGGTGATGTGGAACCGTCACCGGTGCATCAGTCGGCGGCCACCTCGGAGCCACCGCGACGATGCCGCGGCGCAGGGTGGTTCTCGGCGTCGCCCGCGGACTCGCCACCGAGCTGACGCCCATCGGCGTCATGACTCTCCTCGGGCTCATCGTTGATGCGGTTGTGGCGGAAGTGCCCGAAGGCGGTCAGTGCCACCCCGACCGCGACCCACACGACGAGGGTCCACCACTGCTGGGCCATCGGGGCGTCGGGGAAGTAGCTCAGGGACCTCAGCAGCGTGTTGGACGCGCCGGGCACCATGTACTGTCCGATCCTCCCCCAGGGCTCGACCATGAATTGCCACGGGACCTGCGCCCCGGACAGCGGATTGCCCAGGAGCATGGTCACGACGGCGCCGATACCGATTCCGGGTGCCCCGAGAATCGCCGTACACCCCAGAATGAAGGTGGCCGGCGGCCGCGCCGTAGACCACGGCCGCGATCAGCCGCCGCCACACTCCCTTGACCAAGAACGTGATCATTACGCCGCCCAGCATGCCGCCGAGCACCAGCGGGAAGGCCGCCACGGCCAGACCGGACCCGTTGGAGTCGTCGTCCGAAAGAGGTACGACCTCGGTCTCGGCCACCTTGGTGTCGGCGGCCTTCTCCTGCAACACCAGTGCCTTCTGCGCCTGCTCGGGTTTCAGCTGACCGCCCGAGGCGGCCTTCATCTGCTCGACCTGGCCGGTGATCTGGCCCTTGATCTGCTGCGTGAACTGGTCGGCGATGCCGCTCATGACCTGTGTGGCGGCCGAATTCGACGCCGGTGCGGTCAGGACCTCCGGGGTCCCAGGCTGCTCGGCCAAGATCACGGCGCCGTAGGTTTCGCGGTGCTTGATCTGGTCGACGGCGTCATCGCGGCTGTCGGCGGACACGAAGTCGAAGGTGTCCCCCGACTTCTCGTTGATCTTGTCCTCGAACTGGTCCACGGCCTTCTTCGGGCCAGCGACGCTGACCGGCATGTTGTGCGCCTCAGAGGTCTTGGTCGGCCAGGTGAAGGCCAGGACGAAGACCGTCACGATCAGCGCGGCGAGCACCGAAACCCCGAATACCTTGCCGAGGTGGCTTCCCACATGCTCATTCGCGGTGGTGGTTGCCGATTCGGCGTCCGCGCGCCGGGAATCCTGAACGCTCATAGCGGCTCCTAAACAGAATAATCCTTCTAGTTGCGTTCAGAATAACAGAACGGATATTCTATTTCCATGCCCAGGTTGTCAGAATCCTCGAAGATCGAGCGGCGTGAGCGAATCATCGCCGCGGCGCGCCGTTGCTTCCTGGAGAAGGGGTTCTCCAACACCTCCATGGCAGACATCGTCGCCGAGTCCGGGATGTCTCCCGGATCGATCTATTCCCACTTCGATGGCAAAGCCTCCATCATGCGCGGCACGGCGGAGCACATTTTCGGTGCGACCCTCAAGGATCTGACCGATATGGAGACCGCCACGGGAAGCTCGCTGGCCCCCTCGGATGTCGCTCGGTTGCTGATCGAGACCTTGTTCTCGATCGATTTCGGTCCGCTGCTCATCCAGTTCGTCGCGGAATCCACCGTGAATCCTGAGGTCCACGAGGTCGCCCAGGAAAACATCAACCTCGCCCGCACCCGCCTTGCCGAGGTGCTCAGGCCCTGGTCGGAAATGCAGGTCAGTCAGGGGGCCGACCCGGACGACGTCGTCGGCGACCCCTCCCGGCTGGCCAATGTCCTCATGCTCCTGTTCCACGGCCTTCTGATTCGCACGGCCGTGGACACCGACGCGGATCGGGACCAGCTCGTCGAGGACGCGCTGACATTGATCCCGCAGGTCCGTTTCGGACGGTAAGGCCCGGACGGTCCGCATCGATGCGGACCGTCCGGGCCCAGGGACAACCGTCAGACCGCCACGGCCGCACGCAGTCGACGCGCAGACTCGACGAGTCGGGCCAGGGCCGCGGTGGTCTCCTCGTATCCGCGAGTCTTGAGACCGCAGTCCGGATTCGCCCAGAGACGGTCCCGAGGTATCGCTCGGGACGCCGCGGCGAGCAGGTCCTCGATTTCACCGACCGTGGGCACGCGAGGCGAGTGAATGTCCCACACCCCGGGACCGATGCCTCGCTCGAATCCGATGTCCGCAAGCGGGTCCAGCAGCTCCATCCGCGAGCGCGCCGCCTCGACGCTCGTGACGTCGGCGTCCAACGCGTCGATGGCGGACAGCACCTCACCGAATTCCGAGTAGCACAGATGCGTGTGGATCTGGGTTTCGGGCCGAACCCCGGACGTCGCGATCCGGAAGGACCGGACCGACCACTCGAGGTAGTCCGGCCTGTCTCGTTCCCGCAGCGGGAGCAGCTCGCGCAGGGCGGGTTCATCCACCTGCACGACGCCGATTCCGGCACTCTCGAGATCCTCGACCTCGTCCCGCAGGGCGAGGGCGACCTGCTGGGCCGTGTCCGCGAGCGGTTGGTCCTCACGGACGAACGACCAGGCCAGAATCGTGACCGGGCCGGTCAGCATGCCCTTGACCGGCTTGGTGGTCAGCGACTGGGCGTAACTGATCCAGGGGACCGTGATGGCCTCTCCCCTGACACCGGGTCCTTCACGGCTGACGTCGCCCCACAGGATCGACGGCCGGGTGCACCTGGACCCGTAGGACTGGACCCAGCCGTACCGGGTCACGTCGAATCCGTCGAGGTTCTCCGCGAAGTACTGGACCATGTCGTTGCGTTCGGGCTCGCCGTGGACCAGAACGTCCAGCCCGAGATCCTCCTGGAGGGAGATGACCGACCGGATCTCCTGCTGGAGTCTTTCGACGTATTCCGCCTCGCCCAGACGGCCTGCCCTGTGGTCTGCGCGGGCCGACCTGATGTCTGCGGTCTGCGGGAATGACCCGATCGTCGTCGTCGGAACATCGGGCAGGTTCGCCGCGATGCCATCGGTGGCCTGCTTCCGTTTGCGCTCTTCCGCGGTCTCCCGATGACCGTCGGCCTCGGTCAGGCCCGAAACCCTCTCGCGCACATCGGCGTCGCGGGTGCCCCGGGCCTCGGCGCGGTGCCGAATCGCCTCATCGGATGCTTCGAGGTGATCGGCGATCGCCTCGGACCCTTCGGCCAGCCCCTTGGCCAGAACCACGGTCTCGCCGACCTTCTGGTCTGCGAAGGCGAGCCACCGCAGCGGCTGGTCGTCGAGCCGATCCTCGCGGGCGGCATCGTGCGGGACGTGGATGAGCGACGTCGACGTGCTCACCGACACCCTCGCCCCCGCCTCGTGCAACTCCTCGAGCAGCGCGAACGTCGTGCGCAAGTCGGTGCGCCAGATGTTCTGTCCGTTGACGACGCCGGCCACCAGAACGGGTGAATCCTCGCCGGTGAACAGCGCCAGCTGGTCCGCGCTGGGTTCGCGCAGCCCTCCCCCGTCCGGGCCGGAGACCAGATCCACGTGGACGGCGTCGACTCCCGCGTCCACCAGCGGCTCCAGGAGGTCCTCTGCGTCTCCGTAAGGCGTCGCGACGAGGATCGACGGGCCGTTGGGTGTTCGCGCGGCCGTCAGGCGACGATACGCGTCACGGACGCGACCGGCGAGGTCGGGCCGGTGGTGCTCGGTCACGAGTGCGGGCTCCTCGATCTGGATCCACTGCGCTCCTTCTGCGGCCACCTGGTCGATCAGCCCGCGATAGACCTCGACCAGGTCATCGAGCCGGTCCAGGGGGTCGAAGCCTTCGGGGGCGGCATCATCGGCTTTCGACAGCAGGAGGAAGGAGACCGGTCCCAGAACCGCGGGGCGCAGTGGGGTTCCGGAATCTCCGTTGCCGGCACGGAACTGTCCGATGAGTTCCCGCGGATCCGCGGCGAACGGGGTCTGCGGTCCGATCTCGGGAACCAGGTAGTGGTAGTTCGTGTTGAACCACTTGGTCATTTCCAACGGCCCGCGGGCGTCATCGCCGCGGGCCAGGACGAAGGACGCATCCCGGTCCAGACGGCCTTCCTCGTCGGCGAGGTCCGCGAAACGCGTGGGCACGGCGCCCGTCGCCAGGATGGCGTCGAGAACCTGGTCGTAGAGGGCGAAAGAGGCCGGGATCGACGAATCCTGAGTGAGTCCGAGATCCGCGAGCCGACGCACGTCCCGCGCGCGCAGGGAGTCGACGGACGCGGTCAGCTCGTGGGATCCGCTGTCGGAGGCCCAGTAGGATTCGAGGGCCTTCTTGAGCTCCCGGTCGCGTCCGATCCTGGGGTAACCCAAGATGCTTGCTCCGGGGAAGGTGCGGCCCTGGGTGCTCGCCGGGCTCTCGGCGGTGGTGGGGTTCGGGGCGTTGGTTTCGGTCACGGTGATCTCCTCACGTTGTTTTCTTGCGACGGACGGGTGTTTCGACGGCGTTCCTCGGCGCAGACCGAGTCGGTCCACGAGCTCGAGTGCTGCCGGGTGCTCGTTGAAGGTGTAGATGTGCAGTCCTGGGGCCCCGGCGTCGAGGGCCCGACGGGCGAATTCCTCGGCCGAGTCGACTCCCACGGCCAGGCGCTCGGCGAACGATCCGGCCGATTCGAGGCGGGAGGCGAGCTCCCGGTTGGGATCGATGCCCGCCAGGTCGCACACGCGCAGGTACCTGCGCAGGCTGGTCACGGGCAGGATGCCGGGGATGAGCGGCAGGTCGACGTCGTTGGCGCGGGCCCGGTCGACCAGCCCGGCGTAGTCGTCCGGATCGGGGTAGACCTGGGTGATGGCGAAGTCCGCACCGGCTCTCTGCTTCGCGAGCAGGACTTCGGTGTCGTGGTGGATGCTCGAGGACTCCGGGTGCCGAACCGGGTACGCCGCGACCCCGACCGCGAGGCGTCCCGCACACAATTTGGCCGATCCCCGGGCCTCGACGCGGCGGATGAGTTCGACGAGGTGCCGGGCGAAAGGCAACTCGCCCTCGCGAAGCGTGTAGTCATCGGGCCGGTCTCCGCGCAGGGCCAAGAGCCCGCGAACCCCGTGATCGATGATCTCCTGAACCAGGTCCTCGAGTTCGGCGGCGTTCTGCCCGGTCGAGAGGATATGGGCCAGCGGCTTCAGCTCGGTCTCATCCACGAGGTGGCGCAGGAGGTCGATACTCTGGCGCCTCCTGTCCCCGGCCAAGGCTGCCGTCACCGACACGTAGTCGGGGCGCGTGGGCTCGAGTTCGGCGATGGTGGCACCCAGGGCCTCCGCACTCAGGCTGCTGCGCGGCGGATACAGCTCGAAGGACAGTGCTGGTCCGTCTTCAGGTTTCACGCCGGGTCTCCTTTCGGTACGCCCGACGGAGGCGGCGTCAGTCGATACTCGGGGCCCACGACCGAAAGCACGGGATCGGCCGGGGAATGCGCCCGGCGTCGTCGAAGGACAACCGATACACTCCATCGGACCTGGCGGGAGCACCGTGCCTCGGACCCGTTGGGGTCACGAGGGGGTTGCTGCGGCGTCGTCGAGCCAGGTCTCTCGGCCGCTCTGGATAGATACGCAAGTATTCAAACCCGGCCTCCTGAACGGCCGCAAGGATGAGGATTCTTTGACGGCACATGTCGCGTCATTGAGCACAGCGACGGGACGGAGAAATACCGGTGTCATATGAAGACGACCCAGGTTTTTATGACTCCGGAACGTAAGGTTCCGTGTTTTCCTTGCGCGGGTCCGATCTTCCGTGGGTTTTCCGACGACGACGAATCGCCGCACGTCGGCGGACCCGAAACCGATTCGCGACCGAATCGTGACCGTTTATTGATTCATTTCCCGGGGCGGGCGTGAAAATCATGAACAAGCGATTCCGCATGCGCGCGTGCCGGCGCGGATTCATTGTGGGCCGGGACTCCCTCGTGTTTTGATAGGAAGGTCAGTTCAATCACCTTTTGAGAGGAAAGCATGACCGAGAATCACGATTCCCCGGCCGGGAACCAGCCTCCTCAGTACGGGAGCAACCCCAACGGCGGACAGCCCCAGTACCAGGGCGGACAACCCCAGTACCAGGGCGGCGACGCAGGAAACGGTCATGGTCCTCTCCAGAACCAGGGCGGAGACCTGGCGGCACCCAAGGCCGTGCACACCGCCGCCCGGCTCATTTACATTTCGGCGGCCATCAGCGTGATCAGCTTGATCATCTCGCCGTTCGTCTTCATGGCCACCGACGAATACAAGACTCTGGCTGATCAGGGGCAGGCCGCCTACGCCTGGGGCTTCTTCAGCGCCGGGGCCATCTTCTCGCTGATCGTCATCGTGCTCCAGCTCCTCTCCGCCAGGGCGGCCACCCGAGGCAAGAACTGGGGCAGGATCGTCCTGCTCATTCTCGCGATCCTGAGCCTCCTCGGCCTGGGCGGCGCCTTCCAGGATGCCCCGGGAATCATCGGGGCCATCGGGACGATTCTCCTGATCATCGGCACGATCATGTTGTGGGTCGGTCAGAGCGGACGCTGGTTCAAGGAACTCAAGCAACGCCGGAACCCCATGAATCGTTGATCCCCAGGGTCCTTTGACAGCCTCGGCGAACGAGGACCACACTGGATACAAGGCACTGGGCCGCAGGTTGCCCCGGGCTCCATTATTTAGCCGCTACGAGCGGTCTTCCGCCGAGAGGCGCACCCGGTCCAGTGCCCCATACTTCGGGAAGAACCCCCGCTTCGGCGGGGGTTCTTTTCTGTCCGGGTTCCGCTGCTCGTCGTCCGGCCTCGGTGGGCCCTCCTCTGTGGCCGCGCCTGTTGCTTGATAGCTCCTCCTGCGTGGCGGTTGCCCGATTGGGAGGCCTTTGCCTTCGTTAGGTGGCGGTTCAGACCCCACCTAACGAAGGCAAACGCCACCGAATCAGGAAGCCTCCTCCCAACAGACGTCCGAGTGCCACGAATTCCGGCCTCTTTTCGCCGGTAAAGGGCACCGAATCGAGCAACCGCCTCCGCACGATGTAGGCCGGCTCCTCAAAGGCCGTCCAATTGCGCCGGTAACCGCCCCGCTATTGGGGAACCGCCTCCCAGCCCATGAAGCCACCGCGTCGGGCCCGGACCGTTGCCGCCGGAAACCGCCACCGAATCGAGTAACCGCCTCCCAGTTGGGGCGCAGGAGAGCCGTCCGGGACGCAAGGCCATCAAATTCCGAGCCCCAAGCCCGCAGCACCCTCACGCCCAGCTACCCCGCATCACCCTCACGCCCGGCGGCCCCACAGGCCCCGCAGGCCCCGCAGGCCCCGCAGGCCCGCCCGCGGCCCCGTGCGTCATGAAAGCCTCAAGTCGAGCTTGTTAACCAAGTGCGGTTATCTTGGGAATGATCACCCCACCACCATCTTGGAAGGCAGAGCGTGGCACTTCGCTTATTCCCCCAGGAGAACAAGGCCCTCGAGCTGCTCTCGGACATGGCGCAACTGGTTGTCGACTCAACCTCCTCGGCATCCCGCATGATGGGGTCGCCGGTTTCCGACCATGATCAGGGCTTCGAACAGGCCCTGGAAATCGAGGGGCGCTCGACGGACGCGTTCTTTGCCCTGATGACCACGGTGCGCAGCGCCTTCGTTCTGCCTCTTCCGCGCGCCGACCTGTACCGGCTCGGTCAGCGTCTCAATCAGGCCACGGAGTCCCTCACCTCGGCGTCGCACATCATCAAGATCCACACCCTGGACCGCTTCTCCAATCGCGCTTCCGATCTCCTGGACCTCCTCCAGCGCCAGGCCTCCCTGACCGCCGAGGCGATGCGTCATCTCTCCGACCTCGAAGGCCTGGACGAGTACTGGGTCGAGGTGCTGCGCATGTCGAAGCAGTCGATCCGGACCACGAATCTGTACCAGGCGGACATGATGGACCGCCTCAAGCCGGCGGCCTACATCAAGGAAGCCCAGTTCACGGCCCAGTTGCAGGCGGCGTCGCTCAGTGTGCGGGAGGTGGCCACCGACGTTGGCCGCATCCTCGTCCAGGAGTCCTGAGGCGTGGAGTACTTCCTTTTCGTCCTGTGCGGTCTCTTCCTTCTGGGGTACACCGCCATCGGGTGTTTCCACGATGCCTCGAATGCCGTGGCCGTCCCGGTGTCCGCCCGCGCCCTGACGCCCAGAGTGGCGCTCATCGTCTGCGCTGCCTTCAACGTGGTGGGGCTGGTCGTGGGATCGGTGACTCTGTCCCTCACCTCTGACCAGTGGCTCACGATCCCTCACGACGACGTCGGGCTCGCGGTGCTGACCGCTGCGCTGCTGACCGTGATCCTGTGGGAAATCTTCACCTGGTGGCGGCGTTCGCCGTCGTCCTCGACCAATGCCCTGATCGGCGGGGTCTTCGGGGGCCTCTGGGCAACGAACCAGGTCGGTCTCGGAAACCACCTGCACCTCGGCCTGACCATGGTCGGCGACGTCATCCTGCCGTTGGTCCTGGCCCCGCTCGTGGCCTTCGGCGTGGCCTGGGCCGTGGTGATTCCTCTGGTGCGCCTGCTCCAGCACACGAGCCCCCGACAAATCCATCGTCGGTCACGGTATGTGCTGTCGCTGAGCACATCCCTCATCTCGCTGGGCCACGGCATCTACTTCGGGCACCGCAGCCTGGTGATCGGGACCCTGATGTGGTTGTCGATCGGCCGTGACATCAGCACGCCCCAGACAACCCTGCTGTGTGCCCTCCTGGCCCTCATGATGGCCGTCGGAACCCTGCTCGGCAGCTGGCGCATCGGACACACGTTCACGGACCGCCTGGTCGCCCTGGATCCTTTCCGCGGGGCAGTGGCCCAGGCCGTGACGAGCGTGCTCATCTTCGGTACGGGAGCCGTGGCCCGGGATCCGTTCTCGTCCTCGCACCTGGCGGCCTCGGCCGTGCTCGGGGCCGGGTCCAATCAACGATTTCACGCGGTGCGGGCCAATACGGCGTTTCGACTGGTGGTGACCTGGGTCGTGACCATACCGGTGACCGTCGTGGTTTCCGCGATCTTCTTCCTCGCACTGTCGCCGCTTCTGTGACCGCCCTGGCCAGAACCACGGGTGCACAACCCACGGTCACGGCCCACGATCAGCCGAAGCGGCCGGACACGTAATCCTCCGTGGCCTTCTCCTGGGGTTTGTTGAAGATCTCCTGGGTCGGAGCGTATTCGATCAGCCGGCCGGGCTTGCCGGTGCCCGCGATATTGAAGAACGCCGTCTTGTCGGAGACCCTCGCGGCCTGCTGCATGTTGTGCGTGACGATGACGACCGTGTATTCGGCCTTGAGCTCGTTGATGAGGTCCTCGACCGCGAGGGTCGAGATCGGGTCGAGGGCAGAGCACGGTTCGTCCATGAGGATCACGTCCGGGCGGACCGCAATGCTCCGGGCGATGCAGAGTCGCTGCTGCTGCCCTCCCGACAGCCCCGAGCCCGGCTTGTCCAGGCGGTCCTTGACCTCATTCCACAGGTTGGCGCTCCTGAGGGAGGATTCCACGAGTTCGTCCGCGTCCGAGCGCGCGATTCTGCGGGAGTTCAGCTTGACGCCGGCCAACACGTTGTCCCGGATCGACATGGTCGGGAAGGGGTTGGGCCGCTGGAAGACCATGCCCACTTGCGACCGCACCCGAACCGGGTCGACGCCCTTGGCATAGAGGTTCTCGCCGTCGAGGTTGACCTTGCCCTCGACGTAGGCCCCGGGGATGACTTCGTGCATCCGATTCAGGGTGCGAAGGAACGTCGATTTGCCGCAGCCGGACGGTCCGATGAACGCCGTCACCGCCCGGGGCTCGATCTGCATGGTGATGTCGTCGACGGCCAGGAAGTCCCCGTAGTAGACCTTGAGGTGTTCGACGTCGATACGCTTTGACATGATTTTCCTTTGCTGCGGTTCGCGGTATTCAGCGACCGGTTTTGGGGGCGAAGATCTTGGCGATCAGGCGGGCTGCGAGGTTGAGGATCATCACCAGAATGATCAGGATCAGGGCGGAGGCCCAGGCACGATCCTCGGAGACCTGCGGATTGGTCGGCGACGTCGGGTTCATGATCTGGTAGTAGATGAACGTCGGCAACGTGGTCATCCATCCGCTGAACGCGTTGAAATTGATGCTCGCCACGAAGCCGGCCGTGACCAGGATCGGTGCGGTCTCGCCGATCACACGGGCGATGGCCAGGGTCACGCCCGAGGAGATGCCGGACATCGCCGTCGGGATCACGACCTTGGTGATCGTTCGCCATTTCCGGACGCCCAGTGCGTAGGATGCCTCCCGCAATTCGTTCGGAACGATTTTGAGCATTTCTTCCGTGTTGCGCACGACCGTGGGAATCATGAGCACGGACAGCGCGATCGACGCGATGAACCCGAATCTCGCCGAGGGGTCTCCCAGGACCTGGACGAAGAGCGCGACCGCGAACAGGCCCGCGACGATCGACGGTATTCCCGTCATGACGTCGACCAGGAACGTGATGACCCGCCCCATCCACCGGAACGCACGGTTGCTGTCGCTGTATTCGGTCAGGAACACGGCCGTGAGCAACCCGATCGGGACCGACATGAGCGTCGCCCAGAACGTGATCATGACGGTTCCCACGATCGCGTGGTAGGCGCCGCCGTAGGCCGGTCCGCCCTGGGCGGCCTCGTTGTCGGTGACGCCGCTGACGCCGTTCATCGAGGTCCCCAACAGATTTCCCGAGAGGCCGGGGACGCCACGTCCGAGAACCACCCAGATGACCGAAACCAGGGGTATCAGGGCCAGCAGGAAAGCACCGTAAATCAGGTAGCGGGCGAAGGCGTCCTTCCCCTTGCGCGAGCCTTCGAGCATCCCGACGACGATGGGCCCGGCGATCACGAAAATGAGCCCGGCGAAGACTGCCCACAGGCCGATGCTGAACCCGATCAGGGCGGACAGCGCCGCACCCAGAATCAGCGCACACAGGCCAATGAGCAGGGGCAGCCATCGGGGTGCCTGCCGCCCGATGAGTTTCGAGGAGGTCGTTGCGATGCTCATGAGTTGGCTCCCGAGAATTCCTTGTACCGGCTGATCACCAGGCGCGCGAGCAGGTTGACCACCAGGGTGATCACGAACAGGACCAGACCGGCCGCGATCAGCTCATTGAGGCGCAGTCCGTAGGCTTCCGGGAAGTTGAGGGCGATCTCGGAAGCGACCGTCTGGTTTCCGGACTGGATGAGCGAGGGGTTGAAGGGGCCGCCCGAAAGAACAAGCGTCACGGCCATGGTCTCCCCCATCGCGCGCCCGAGGGCGAGCATGACCGAGGAAATGATGCCGGCTCTCGCGAAGGGGAAGACTGTCATGCGGACCATTTCCCAGCGGGTCGCCCCCAGACCGAGCGCGGCCTCCTGCTGCAGAACCGGGGTCTGGGCGAAGATCTCGCGGCACATTGCGGTGATGATCGGCAGGATCATGATCGCCAGAACGATCCCGGCGGTGAGAATGGTCTTGCCGGTCGCCGTCGGAGGCCCCTCGAAGATCGGCAGGAAACCGAGGATTCCGGACAACCAGTCGTAGAAGGGCACGATCTTCGGCGCCAGCACGGAGGCACCCCACGCTCCGAAAATCACCGAGGGGATCGCCGCCAAGAGATCGATCACGTACCCGACGCCCTTGGCGAATCGGGGCGGGGCATAGTGCGAGATATACAGGGCGACGCCGATGCCCACCGGCGTCGCCAGAAGGAGGGCGATCACGGAAGCGATCAGGGTCCCGACCACGAGCGGCCAGATGTAGGACAGGAAACCTTTTCCGCCCGTGACCTCGCTCGACGCCGCACCGAAGATCGGAGAGGCCTGCCAGGTCAGGAAGAAGGCGACGGCCGCCAGGACCACCAGAATGATCGCACCGGCGACCAGCGTGACGCCGGCGAACACTCGGTCCTGCGCCGGGCCGCCCTTGGCGTCTCCGATCGCGACGTGGCCCTCACGTCGATGATCGCTGTTCTCGTCCCCTTGCCCGGGTTGGTCCCCGGTCGGTGTGCTGAACTCGGGAACCGTCGAAGAAGAGTGAGACATGAAACCTCGAGTACTCTCTGGTGGTCGGTTGTGGTCGATGCGCCGAATTCCCACCAGGACACGATATGCCCCGATGGGAATACGACGCTATGGGATCCTCTGGGTCCGCTACTTGGTCGTGATCGAGTCGATGGCCTTCTTGGCGTCCTCACGCATACTCTCAGGGAGGACCGCCGACTTCGCAGCGCTGGCGGCCGACTTCTGGCCGTCCTCGCTGACCACGTAGTTCTCGAAGGCCTTGACCAGATCCGCGGTCTCCTGGTCCTTGTAGGCGGAGCAGACCACGTGGTATGAGACCAGGACGATCGGGTAGGAACCATCGTTCGGGGTCCGGTTCAGCTCGAGGGACATGTCGTGCTCGCCGCGTCCCTGAACCTTGTCGGACTGCTCCACGGCCTTGGCCGCGGAATCGGCGGACACCTTGACGTAGTCGTCTCCGTCCTTGACCTTGGCGGTGGAGAGGTCGCCGACGGCGGACTCATCCGCGTAGGTGATGGCCCCGTCCGTGCTCTGGGTCGTGGAGACCACGCCCGATGTCCCCTTGTTGGCCTCGCCCTTGAAGTCGCTCGGCCAATCACCCGAAGGCTCCTTGTCCCAGGCCCCGCCGGATGCCTTCGAGAGGTACTCGGTGAAGTTCTCGGTCGTGCCGGAGTTGTCCGAGCGGTGGACGACGTTGATCGGGGTGTCCGGCAGCTTGGCATCCTCGTTCTGCTTCTTGATCTCCGGGTCGTTCCATGTGGAGATCTCGCCCTTGAAGATCTTGGCGATGGTGGCCGGGTCCAGGTTGAGCGAGTCGACACCCTTCACGTTGAAGGCGACGGCGATCGGGGACACGTACACGGGGATGTCCATCGCCCCGTCGGGGCCGCACTGGTCCTTGGCCTGGTTGTATTCGTCGTCGTCCAGGTGAGCATCGGAGCCCGCGAAGTTGGCGCCGCCCGAGAGGAACGCCTTGCGTCCCGCGCCCGATCCGTCCGGAGAGTACTGGACGTTGGCGCCGGAATTGTCACTCTGGAAATCCGTCTGCCATTGGGTCATGGCGGCCTGCTGTGCGGATGACCCCACGCCGGACAGGGTGCCTTTGACGTCCGCCCCTGCCGAGGATGATCCGGTGCCGGCTTCGCCCGTGGCGTTGTCCGAGCCGCACGCCGTCAGCGCGATGGTTCCTACTGCTGCGATAGCGGCGAAACGCCCGATGCGAGAGATCTTCACGAAAGGTACCCCTTCAAGAGTCGTCGACCGTCCTCCGCTGCCTGTCGAAGCGGATCGGAACGGCTCAGTGATTGTGATGTGACCGGTGCCTGGTCTGCCCGGACTCGGGCTGGCCAGGTGGCCGGAGGCTCCTGGCGCCCGTACTCGGCACGCTACGGAGGACAGGTATCCCCCGGACCCGGATCCGGTGAACTGCGGATGAACTCTGGAACGAACGCGCGACGTCGACAAACTATGATTGCCCCATGAGACGAATCTCGGTCAGGGAGAGGGCACGGTCCTCGCGCCGTCAGCTCGTCTCGCGTGCGCGTTTGGGAATGTCGCGAGTTCGCAGTGGCCTGTTCCAGTCAGTCCAGATCACGGTGGCCGCCGTCGGCGCCTATTTCATTGCCGAGGTCCTGTTGAGCCACCACCAGCCGCTCTTTGCCGCAACGGCGGCGATCGTTTCCCTCGGGTACGTGCGCGGCGGAAACCACATGCGCCGCATCATGGAGGTGGCCATAGGCTGCACTCTGGGCATCGCCGTGGGCGACTTCTTGATGTATTTTCTCGGCAGGGGCCCGCTCCAGGCATCACTGGTCCTGTTGTTCTCCCTGCTGCTCGCCCGCTTCCTGGACAACGGGACCATCTTCTCGACGCAGATGGGATTGCAGGCTGTCCTGGTGGTACTGCTTCCCCCTGCAATCGACGGCCCGTTCGCGCGGAGCTTCGACGCCGTCGTCGGCGGTCTGTGCGCCCTGCTGGTCATGGCCCTAGTGCCCCAGGACCCGAGGCGTCAGCCCAAGGACGAGATGAAGAATCTGGTCCGAGAATTCTCACGGATCCTGAGGGAAGCGAGCGAAGCCATCGGCGATTACGACGCCGCCCGGGCCTGGTATGCGCTGTCTCGCGCGCGCAAGACCCAGCCCCTCCTGGACCAGGTCGAGAACTCCCTCAAGACGAGCAAGGGTCTCGCGCGGGTCGCCCTCACGCGACGTCAGGCGCTGAGGGACATTCGCGACTACGAGCGCGCCCTGCACGGAATCGATTACGCGATCCGCAATGCGCGCGTCCTGATCCGACGGATCGCCAACGTGATCGACACGGTCCAGTTGCGGGAGGAAGCAATTGTCTCCCTCCGCGATGTACTGCTCGAACTGTCCGAAGCGGTCGACCTTCTCGGACTGTCGCTGAAGTCCGACACCGAAGACGCACGAGAGGTCATGCGTCGCCGGGCTCGCGTGGAGCTGAGCTCGACGGCGGCCAAACTCGATCCCCAGGCCCTGGGCGTGCGGACGTATCAGGGCGAGGCGCTCGTGATGATCATCCGTCCGCTGACCGTGGACCTTCTGGTCATGACGGGGATGGACCAGAAGTCCGCGGGCAACGTGCTGGCCACGATCTGACAGGAACTGACCGAGGCGATCGAGGTGATCGACCCGGAGGACGACGACGACCACGACTCCTAAGTTGTCAGTCGGCCCCCGTACGATTTCGGTATGAGCCCCGCACGGAAAACATCCAAGAACACCAATATGTACCGATGCCGCGAATGCGGCTGGACCACGGCCAAATGGGTCGGCCGCTGCGTAGAGTGCCAGGAATGGGGAACCGTCGAAGAGGCCGGAGGACCCACGGTCGCACGGACCAGCGCGGCACGTACGGTCGAAACCCCGGCCCGTCCGATCGCGGATGTGGACGCGTCTCTCGCCCAGTTCTCCAGCACGGGAATCCAGGAATTCGATCGGGTCCTCGGCGGCGGTCTGGTCCCGGGCGCCGTGATTCTGATGGCGGGAGAACCGGGTGTCGGCAAGTCGACCCTGCTCCTGGACGTGGCATCGACGTTCGCGCGCGGAACGTCGGTCGGCCAGGGCGCCGGTGCCGCGGAGTCCGGCTCGACGTCGTCCGGGGCGGATCCCAGCGAGGGAGGCCACCCGGCCCACGATGTCCTGTACGTGACCGGCGAGGAGTCGGCGGCCCAGGTCAAACTCCGGGCGGATCGTATCGGAGCTGTGGCGGACACGCTGTACCTGGCCTCGGAAACCGACTTGGGCGCGGCTTTGGCGCACATGGACAAGGTCTCCCCCAGCCTGTTGGTCGTCGATTCGGTGCAGACCCTGGCGAGCGCCGAGGTGGAGGGCGCAGCCGGCGGCGTGACCCAGGTCCGTGAGGTCGCGGCCTCGATCATCGCCGAGGCCAAGAAACGGAACATGACCACGTTGCTGGTGGGCCACGTGACCAAGGAGGGAACCATCGCGGGACCCCGCCTCCTCGAGCACCTCGTGGATGTCGTGTGCCAGTTCGAGGGAGACAAGAACTCGCGCATCCGAATGCTCCGTGCGGTCAAGAACCGCTTCGGCCCCACGGACGAGGTCGGCTGCTTCGATCTGCTCGAGGACGGCATCGAAGGCGTCTCCGATCCGTCGGGCCTTTTTGTATCCCGGACGGCTCATCCGGTCGCCGGAACGTGTCTCACGATCACCATGGAGGGCAGGCGACCATTGTTGGCGGAGGTCCAAGCACTTCTGGACGAATCCGCCACGGCCCAGCCCCGGCGGGCCACGGCCGGCCTGGATTCCGCGCGCACCGCCATGCTGCTCGCCGTGCTCCAACGGCGCGCGGGGTTCAACGTGGGCAAGCTGGATTGCTATCTCTCGACGGTCGGCGGGGTGCGGCTCAACGAACCCGCGGCCGACCTGGCCACGGTCATGGCGCTCGCTTCCGCGGCCGAGGACAAGCCTCTTCCCCGCCGGCTCGTGGTATTCGGTGAGGTCGGGCTCGCCGGAGAGGTCCGGGCGGTGCCCGGAATTCGTCAACGCATCAACGAAGTCGCGCGGCTCGGCTTCACCCACGTCATGGTCCCCGCATCGCCGGCCGGCGTCGGGGAGGTGCCGGAGGGTGTGCACGTCAAGGAAGTGGCTTCCGTGGTGGACGCCGTCGACACCCTCTTCCCCTCACGCTCCTGACGGCCCTGAGCCGCAGACGCGCGACCACACGATAGGCTGGAATCGTGGTTTCTCCCCGTAATGATCAGCTCAAGAAGACGTTGGCTCTGTTGGCCCCCGGAACACAGCTCCGGGACGGCCTCGATCGTATCCTCCAGGGCCGCACGGGCGCTCTGATCGTGCTGGGCAAGGACCGTACGGTCGAAGAAATCATCAGCGGCGGGTTCAGCATCGACACCGAATTCACCGGAACCCGATTGCGCGAACTCGCCAAGATGGACGGAGCCATCGTCTGCGATCGAGAAGTCCGCACGATCCATCACGCGGGCGTCCAGCTCATGCCCGACCCCGCCATCACCACGGAAGAATCCGGTACACTGCACCGCACCGCCGAACGCGTCGCCAAACAAACGGGGTTCCCCGTGATCTCGGTGTCGAAATCGATGGGAGTCATCACCATCTATGCGGACGGCGAGCGGTACCCGCTGGAAGGGTCCCAGGAAATCATGGGCCGGGCCAACCAGGCCATCCAGACCCTCGAACGGTACACCGTCCGTCTCAACGAGGAACTCAACAACCTCTCCGCTCTGGAAATCGAGTCCGATGTGACCGTCCGCAATGTGGCCCTGGCCCTTCAGCGCCTGGAACTGGTCCGGCGGATCTCCGAAGAGATCGGGGACAACGTCGTCGAGCTGGGCGCCGAGGGACGAATGATCGCCATGCAGCTCGAGGAACTGGTGCTGAACCAGCCGACCGCGGAGCTCGTGTTCAAGGACTACCTGCCCTCGGGCCACGAGTCCCATGTGACCGAACGGGCACAGGCGAGCCTCTGCAGCCTCTCCCCCGTGGAACTGGCCGACCCCATAGCAATTGCCCGGGCCGTCGGCCTACCGGGTGGAGGGGATCTGGACTATACGTTGCAGCCTCGCGGCTACCGTCTGCTCAGCGGGGTCAAGTCCATTCCCCACACGGTCTCCGAACGCCTGGTCGACCGCTTCGAAGGCCTGCAACCGCTCATGGCCGCCAACGTGGACGACCTGCGCAGCGTCGAGGGCATCGGAGAATATCGGGCCAGGAGCATCCGCGAGTCCCTGGCGCGCATGGCCGAGACGAGCCTGCTCGACCGCTTCATGTAATCCGCCCGCGGAGAGGGTCCGGCGTTCTCGGGACGCCCGTCTCGTGAGCCGGACGCTCCCTGGGGCCTGCACCTCTACTCGAGAACGATCTGTTGTTTCTCGCTCGGGACGCCGTTCACGGACACCGTCAACCAGTAGTAGCCGGGCTGGGCCGGTTGGGCCGCGTCACCGCAACCGAGGGCATTGATGGACCGGTCCCACGACTGTGACACGGTCTGGGCCGAACCCGCGTCGAGGGTGGACTGTTTGGCCGCCCCATCGCCTCCGCACTTGGAGGTGCTGTACACCTCGGCCGAACCCGAGGTGATCTCATAGGTCACCTTGTTGGCACCGAGATCGACGTTGCATGGGTTGTCCCCGGAGTTCTTGACGGTCGTGCTCATGACGGGATTCTCACCCTGACCGTACGTCCCCTTGTCCAGTTTGGCGCTGACCTGGATATTCGAGCCACAGGCCTGGGGCTGGGCCGGCTTGGACTCGGCCGGCGTCGTGGTCGCGGCGGCCTCTGCCTTCGACTCCTCGGGATCAGGCTTCTCGCTCTGGTCCCCCTCCGCCTGGTCCGATGGCTTGTCCGAGGCCGACGCACCGTCCGAGGAGGATGCAGACGCGGAAGGGCCCGCCGATCCGCTCGGACCCGACGAGCCCGAGGCCGAATGGGAGGGCCGGGCGCTGAAGCTGGCGAAATTGTCGGTCGACGACTGCGAGGACGACCCGCCGGAACCGCCACCGATGCTCGCGGCGATCTTGTTCACCGCGAAGACGACTCCCCACACGACCAGCACGATCACCAGGAGAGCAAGGATCAGCGCGATGATCCGACGTCGGCGGTAGACCGCGGGCGATTCGCGCCGGTACCCGCCCTGGTTGCCGCCGTTCTCCGGTGTGGGGTCTTCGTACTCTGTCATGCGTCCTAGGCTACTAAAAGGAGAGCCCAACCCAGGGACGGACCCGGCACACTACAGTGGTCACGTCATGAATTTTTCGAATCCACCGGCCGCACCGTCGGAACAGGCCGACGCCGCCGCGGACCACGCCCCCTGGCCCGACCCGGACACCGTCCGCACGATGCATCGACACATCATCGACTGGTTCACGTGGAATGCCCGGGACCTGCCGTGGCGGGCACCGGACCGTACCCCCTGGCAGGTCATGGTCAGCGAGTTCATGCTCCAGCAGACCCCGGTGGTCCGTGTTCTTCCGCAATGGAAACGATGGATGCAGTTGTGGCCCGAACCGTCGGACCTGGCGTCCGCGACCACGGGAGACGCCGTGCGTGAATGGGGCCGACTCGGTTACCCCCGGAGGGCCCTTCGACTGCACGCCGCAGCGGTGGCCATCGTCGAGCGGCACGGCGGCGAGGTCCCCTCGGACTACGACGAACTCCTGGCCCTCCCGGGAGTCGGCTCCTACACCGCCGCGGCCGTTTCCGTATTTGCCTTCGGTGACCGACAAACCGTGATCGATACCAACATTCGACGGGTTCAGGCGCGCGCCATCAGCGGAAAGGCGTTGCCTTCCAAGGGGCTGACCGCGGCAGAGACGAGACTCGCCGAATCATTGATGCCCGACGACGACGCAACCGCCGTCCGGTGGAACATCGCCGTCATGGAACTGGGAGCCCTGGTCTGCACCGCGAAATCTCCCCGGTGCGACATATGCCCCGTGCTGGACCAGTGCGCGTGGGTGGCCGCGGGCCGACCCGAGCCGGAATACGTGCCCCGAGGGCAAGCGTGGAAAGGCACGGACCGCCAGGCCCGGGGAGCCATGATGGCCGTGCTCAGGGAGGCCACGGAGCCGGTCCCGCCGGAGGCCCTCCTGTCCCCGGAAAGGACCGCGTGGAAGGGGGCGCCCCACGCCATGGAACAGCTGAGGGCCATCGGTGCCCCGGGAGACCAGTTGGAGCGATGCCTCGAGGGACTGGTCCGTGACGCCCTGGCATCGCGAGACCCCGAGGGCCGTGTGACTCTTCCCGGCTGACCGGATTCGGCGTCAGAGGTGTCGAAGCATGCGGGTGTTGCCGAGGGTATTCGGCTTCACCCTCGCCAGATCCAGGAATTCTGCGACGCCTTCGTCATGGGACCGCAGGAGCTCGGCGAAGACCTCATGGTCGATCGTCTCTTGATTGCTCATGATCTCGAAGCCCATGCGCCGGAAGAATTCGACCTCGAACGTCAGGCAGAAGACGCGGTCGACGCCGATTCCTCGGGCCCGTTCGAGCAAGGACTGAACCAGCATGCGCCCCACGCCTCGCCCGCGCGCCCGTTCGTCCGCAGCGAGGGTGCGGATCTCGCCCAGGTCCTCCCACAGGATGTGCAGGGCACCGCAACCGATGAGCCGTGCCGAGCCGTGGGCTTCGAGGTCTTCGACCACCATGAATTCCTGGATCGACTCGAAATACTCGACCGCGTCCTTGGAAATCAGCGCGCCGGACGTGACGTACGGTGCGACGAGCCGCCTGATCTCGTGGACGTCCGAAGTTCTGGCAGGTCGCATCCGCAGGTTGGTCATGCGCCCAGAGTTTACGCCCGTGACCGGCGTCGGCACCATTCGATCTCACGGGGCGGCCCCGACGCGACGCGCCGGCCCCGAGACGCACGAAGCGGGGCCGCCCCGGAGGGCGACCCCGCTTCGTGCATGCGGTGCCACTGGCTCAGAGCACCGGACCAGTTCCGGAGCTCGCCCGAGCCCCACAGGGGCCGACGGACGGCTCCGGCCTGGACGGGCTCCTACGCGGTCGCGGACCCGGCCGCTCCGCCGCCGTCGCCGCCTTCGTAACGCGGCGGCGTGGACGGACGCGAGAGCTGCTGGGTGTCCGGGTTCGACTCCGTGGACTCGGCCTGACCGTAATCGAATCCGTCATCCGTCAGCTCGGACATCTTCTGCGAGGAGAAGAGGAACTTCGCGTCCTTGCCTTCGCCCTCGGCATCCACGGTGATCTTCTCCCCGCCCTGAATCTCTCCGAAGAGGATCTTCTCGGAGATCTGGTCCTCGATCTCGCGCTGCATCGTGCGGCGCAGCGGGCGGGCACCCATCGACGGATCGTAGCCACGCTCCCCCAGGATCTTCTTGGCGGCGTCCGTGAGCTCGATGGACATGTCCTGGTCCCGCAGACGCTCCGCGAGGCGGGCGACGAACAGGTCGACGATCTGGATGATCTCTTCCTCGGACAGCTGCGGGAAGACGATGATGTCATCCACGCGGTTCAGGAACTCCGGACGGAAGTGCTCCTTGAGCTCCTCCTGGACCTTGGCCTGCATCCGCTCGTAGTTCGTCGTGGGATCCTCGTGGGACTGGAAGCCGACGGGAACCCGGCGGGAGATGTCCTTCGTTCCCAAGTTCGTGGTCATGATGATCACGGTGTTCTTGAAGTCCACCACGCGTCCCTGCGAGTCGGTCAGGCGACCGTCCTCGAGGATCTGCAGCAACGAGTTGAACAGGTCCGCGTGGGCCTTCTCGACCTCGTCGAACAGGACCACGGAGAAGGGCTTGCGGCGGACCTTCTCGGTCAGCTGGCCGCCCTCTTCGTAGCCGACGTATCCGGGGGGCGCACCGAACAGCCGAGAGACCGTGTGCTTCTCCTGGTACTCGGACATGTCCAGCGTGATCAGCGAGTCGTCGTCGCCGAACAGGAACTGGGCCAGGGCCTTGGCCAGCTCGGTCTTGCCGACACCCGTGGGCCCGGCGAAGATGAACGAGCCACCGGGACGGTGCGGATCCTTCAACCCGGCACGCGTGCGTCGGATCGACCGGGACAGCGCCTTGATGGCGTTGTCCTGACCGATGACCCGGCGGTGCAGCTCCTCCTCCATGTTGAGGAGTCGGCCCGATTCCTCGTCGGTGAGCTTGTACACCGGAACGCCCGTGGATGCGGAGAGAACCTCGGAGATGACGTCCGGAGTGACCTCGCCCATGGCGGAGTCGCTCTCCTTCCACTTCTTCTCCTGCTCGTCCTTCTCCGCGATGAGCTTCTGCTCCTTGTCGCGCAGGGAAGCTGCCTTCTCGAAGTCCTGTCCGTCGATCGCGGACTCCTTCTGGGACTTCACCTCGGCGATCCGTTCCTCGATGGCCTTGATCTCCGGCGGAGCGGTCAGACGCTTGATGCGCAGACGGGCGCCGGCCTCGTCGATCATGTCGATCGCCTTGTCCGGGAGGAACCGGTCCGAGATGTACCGGGCCGACAGGCTCACGGCAGCCTCGAGGGCCTCGTCGGAAATCGTGACCCGGTGGTGTGCCTCGTACTTGTCCCGCAGGCCCTTGAGGATTTCGACGGCGTGCGCCTGCGACGGTTCGTCGACCTGAATCGGCTGGAAACGACGCTCGAGGGCGGCGTCCTTCTCAATGTGCTTCCGGTACTCGTCCAGGGTGGTCGCACCGATGGTCTGCAACTCACCGCGGGCCAGCATGGGCTTGAGGATCGACGCGGCGTCTATGGCGCCTTCGGCCGCTCCCGCACCCACCAGCGTGTGGATCTCATCGATGAACAGGATGATGTCCCCGCGGGTGCGGATCTCCTTGAGCACCTTCTTGAGGCGTTCCTCGAAGTCGCCGCGGTAGCGGGAACCTGCCACGAGGGACCCGAGATCCAGCGTGTACAGGTGCTTGTCCTTGAGCGTCTCCGGGACGTCTCCACGAACGATCGCCTGGGCCAGGCCCTCGACGACGGCCGTCTTGCCGACACCGGGTTCGCCGATCAGCACGGGGTTGTTCTTGGTGCGCCGGGAGAGGACCTGCATCACGCGTTCCATCTCCTTGTAGCGCCCGATCACCGGGTCGAGATTGCTCTCCCGGGCGGCGGCAGTGAGGTTCGTGCCGAACTGGTCCAGCACCGCGGAACCCGCCGGGGCTCCTTCCTTGCCGCCCGCGCCCACGCCGGCAGCTTCCTTCGAGTCGCCCGATCCGCCCTGGTAGCCGGAGATCATGTCGATGACCGTCTGGCGCACGCGCGAGGGCTCGGCGCCCAGCTTGGACAGAACCTGCGAGGCAACGCCTTCGCCGGCCCTGATGAGGCCGAGCAGAATGTGCTCGGTTCCGATGTAGTTGTGTCCGAGCTGAAGCGCTTCGCGCAGGGACAGCTCGAGGACCTTCTTGGCCCGCGGCGTGAACGGGATGTGCCCGCTGGGCGCCTGCTGGCCCGGTCCGATGATGTCCTGGACCTGCTCACGAACGGCGGAGAGGGTCACGCCCATGGACTCCAGGGCCTTGGCCGCGATTCCTTCGCCCTCATGGATCAGACCCAGCAACAGGTGTTCTGTGCCGATGTAATTGTGGTTGAGCATGCGGGCTTCTTCCTGAGCCAGCACCACAACACGCCGTGCGCGGTCCGTAAACCGTTCAAACATAGTTGGTCTCCTTGTACGTCTTTGATTCGATGCTACGCACGGAAAAGGCCTGAATTATCTGCTGTTCGCCACCGGCGAGACGCAATAAAGCTCAGGGCAGAAAATACCTGAGTATTTCCGCCCTGAGCTTGATCTTGCACGAGGTCGAGAACCAGCAGATGCTTCGCGCCGATTCCTTCGACAGCCCTCGAAAACTGGCTCTTACTAGGAGTCTTTCTTACGAGCGGCGTAGTAGGCGTCCTGAATCTCCTGGTGGATCCGGCCGCGGTCGGAGACGTTGTAGCCGTTCTCCTTGGCCCACTTGCGGATCAGGGCCGTCTCGGGATTGCGGACCTGCCCCGAGCCCTTGCCCGAGGTGCCTCGCCCACTGTTGCGCCCCTGGACCCGGCGGGCCTTGGCCGCGTACGGACGAATCGCGTCGCGAAGCTTCGCGGCGTTCGCCGACGAGAGGTCGATTTCGTACTGGCCGCCGTCGAGCCCGAAACGCACGGTTTCGTCAGCGGCGCCGCCCTCGAGATCGTCCTCGAGAATGATCTTAACTTTCTGAGCCATGAGTGTCTCCTCAGTCCTTATTGGCGCGGTCCGACGCAAAATTTGATGTCAGAGGACCTTAATCGTGTTAGCGAAGCGCGGGAACGGTATCCGGCTCACGCGGCACTAAAGCTGTGGACTTTTGTCCTGGTGTAAGGCCAGAGTATCAATTACCAACAGAAAAGGACAGTCGAATAGTCCCCCGGAAGCATAATTCTTCCTGTGAAAAACTTATGAATCCGAGTCTTCTCTGGGAAGGAAAATCTCTCCGGATCCTTCCCGGGATTTGATCTTCTCGTACCATTGGCGCGCGTCGTCGTCCGAGGCTGCATGGGCCTTGCGCTCCGAGCTGTCGGCCCGGAACGCCCAGCGCATCACGAAATAGAAGATGATGCCGATAGCGACGGACGGCAACAATACGGCCACATATTCCACGCCGAACCTTCTCCCCCGGGCCCGGAGGCCCGCTTGATCATCCCGATTTACTCGGGCTTCATCAGCGGAAACAAAATCGTTTCCCTAATCCCCAGTCCTGTGAACAACATGATCAGCCGATCAATTCCCAGGCCCAATCCGCCCATGGGAGGAGCGGCATGTTCCAGGGCTCGCAGAAAGTCCTCGTCGAGTTCCATGGCTTCGTCGTCTCCGCCGGCGGCCAGCCGGGACTGCTCCGTGAGACGCTCTCGCTGGATCACAGGATCGATCAATTCGGAGAAAGCTGTGCCGCGCTCCATACCGCCGATAATGAGGTCCCAGGCCTCGATGACGTCCGGCTTCGACCGGTGGGGCCGGGCAAGCGGCTGCGCCGACGGCGGATAGTCGCACACGAACGTCGGGTTGATGAGGGTCGGTTCCACGATTTCGCCGAAGAGTTCGATAACGAGCTTCTCGGCGTCCCACGAGGGATCCACCGAGACGTCGTGCTGGTCCGCGATCCCGCGAAGTTCCTCGGCCGTGGTCTCGGGGGTGATCTCCCGCCCGACGGCCTCCGACAGGCCCGGATAGACGCCGAGCCATGTCCATTCCGCGTTGAGGTCGATCGTTCCCCGGTCCGTCTCGATCTGGTGGACTCCCAGAGCATCGGCGCAGGCCATGATGATGTTCTGGATGAGCTCGGCCATCGTGAACTGGTCCCCGTAGGCTTGGTACGCCTCAAGGGTCGTGAACTCGGGGCTGTGCGTGGAATCCACGCCCTCGTTGCGGAAAATGCGCCCGATCTCGAAGACACGGTCGATCCCACCGACCACGGCCCGCTTCAGGTACAGCTCGGTCGCGATGCGCAACGTCATGTCCTGGTCGTAGGCGTTCAGATGGGTCTGGAACGGCCGCGCGGTCGCGCCACCGTGCACGAGCTGCAGGATCGGCGACTCGATTTCGATATAGCCCTGATCGACAAGGACCTGACGCACGGTCTGCATGATCTTCGCGCGGTTGAGGACCGTCTCCTGCGCTTCCTTGCGGACCATGAGATCCAGGTAGCGCTGCCGGACCCGGGTCTCCTCGTTCAGGTCCTTGTGCAGGGTCGGGAGCGGGCGCAGCGACTTGGACGCCATCGACCAGTCCTCGACCATGACCGACAGCTCGCCGCGACGTGAGCTGACGACTTCCCCGTGCACGAACACGTGGTCGCCGAGGTCCACGAGCGCCTTCCAGTCGTCCAGGTTCTCCTGTCCGGCCTTCGCGAGCGAAATCATCGCTTGGAGCCGTGTTCCGTCCCCGGCCTGAAGGCTCGCGAAGCACAGCTTGCCCGTGTTCCGCACGAACACCACGCGCCCGACGACGCCGACGACGTCGCCCGTCTCGTCCCCGGCCTCCAGGTCGCCGTACTGCTCGCGGACGCTCTGGATGCTTCGGGTCACGGGGACGCCCACGGGATAGGCTTCACGTCCTCGAGAGATCAGTTCCGCGCGCTTGTCCATCCGGATGCGCATCTGCTCGTTGATCTCGGTCTGCTGACTGGTCTGGTCCTGCGGGGAGGACGACGAAGCTGAAGTACTCACGGTCCTAAGCCTATCTGTGGGTGTATCGGACGCGGAATCCGAGGGTGTGGGAGCCCTCAGATGACATCCATGTTGTCGATGAGCCGGGTTCCGCCCACGCGAATCGCGGCGAGCGCCGTCGCCCGTTCCGAATTCTCGACGGGCGCCTCGAAGGTCTTGGGGTCGACGATCTCGAGGTATTCGAGGTCCACTCCGTCCCGGTCGGATATCCGTTCCCTCGCGGCGTCGACGTCGATTCCGGCGTAGCCCCGGGAGAGCCCTTCCTCGCGCAAGAGGGCGAGGGTGCGGGAGAGCACGAGGGCGGCTTTCCTCTCCTCGGGATCCAGATAGGAGTTGCGGGAGGACATCGCGAGGCCGTCGTCGTCACGGACGATGGCCACGGGGCAGACCACCAGCGGGATCGCGAAGTCGGCCACCATCCGCTGGACCAGGGCGACCTGCTGGGCGTCCTTCTGGCCGAAGTACGCGCGGCCCCGATGTGGGCCCGCGGCGGCAACGACGACGTTGAACAGCTTGTTGACCACGGTCAGCACGCCATCGAAGTGTCCCGGCCGGGCGGCCCCTTCGAACATGGTTCCGAGCCGGCCGGAGCTCACGCGCACAAGGGGCTCGCCTCCGGGGTACATGACCTCGAGTTCCGGGATGAACACGATGTCGACCCCGTACTTCCGCAGCAGGGCCAGATCCTCCTCCGGCTGGCGCGGGTACTTGTCGTAGTCCTCTCCGGGTCCGAACTGGAGCGGGTTGACGAAGATCGAGACTGCGACGACGTCGTTCTGCTCACGCGCTCTTTCGATGAGGGTTGCGTGCCCGTCGTGCAGTGCACCCATGGTCGGGACGAAACCGAGGGTCGCCACACGCGGCGTCGTGGGCTCGGCGTCGGGATCGCTACGGTGCGCCGAGAGGGTTTCGGCCTCGGCAGCGTGGATCCTCGCTTCGGCGTCGCCCATGCGTTGGCTGATGTGGGCGGAAAATTCTTCCAGGGTTCGAGCGATGAACAGCTCACCCGTCATAGTCGTCCTTCCTTGAGCGAATACCGCGGCACGGCCTGTCGGTGCGAATGGCCGGGTGCCACGGGGGCGAGGCACCTCCGCGACTGGGCGCGGGATGCCTCGGACCGCAATGCAGTTTACTGTTCGTGGCCGCCGCTTTCACTTTTGTGCGAATTTTCGAGACCGAGAGCACGCAATATGCGTTCGAGCGCCTCGTCCGGAAGGGCTCCCCTGCGATTGGCCCGATAAGCGCTGGCCTCCGCCATGGCGAGGTAGGCGGCGCCGATGTCCGGGGCAGATTCCTCCGTCGCGAACCCCTCGAGGTTTTCCCGATGGGTCTGGACGGTTCCGGCGTCTCCACGTACCACGGGCCCGGTCAGCGCGCCGTCCCCCGAGGCCAGGGCGTTGTCGATGCTCGCACGGACGAGGGGCCCCAAGACCTCCCCGGGATTCTCGATGCCCATGCTCTCCAAGATCTGGGAGGCCTGGCCGACGAGCGTGACCGAATGATTCGAGGCGTGGGCCAGCGCGGCATGGTAGAGCGGCCTGTCCCCCTCCGCGACGACCACGGGTTCCCCGCCCATCTCGACGACGAGGGCCTGCGCGATCGGCAGAAAGGGGCCGGAGGCCGTGACCCCGAAGGAAGCCGTGTGCAAACGCGCCAGGTCCAGGGAAAGTCCCGTGAACGTCATGACCGGGTGCACGGCCAGAGCAATCGCACCGGCTTCCCGACCCGGCTCCAGGACGTCAGTACCGAACCGGCCGGAGGTGTGCACGAGGATCTGCCCGGTCGTGAAGTGCCCGGCCTGGGCGAGACCCGAGACGAGCGGGCCGAGTTCGTCATCCGGCACCGCGAAGAGCACGACCTCGCTCCGCTCGACGATCTGCGGAATCGGCAGAACCGGGACATCGGGCAAGAGAGCCTCGGCGCGGGTTCGCGAGTCCTCCGACACCGCGTGGACCCCGACCAGCGCGTGGCCCGCGGACCGGAGGGCGGCACCGAGAACGGCACCGACCTTGCCTGCGCCGATGACGCCGATGCCGAGGCGCCCGGGACGGTTGGCTGGTTCGCTCATGATGTTGCGGAGTCCTCGCTCGGGGTCAGTGATGTGTCAGTGCGGGGCGCCGTGGGGGTGCCGGGCGTTGTGTCGGCGGAAATCCGCCGAGCGAAGGCCGCCCGCGCGGCATGTTCGCGGATCATCTCACGCACATCCTCGGTCGCCAAGTGCTCGACCTTCGTGCTGACTTCCCCGCCGACCGAGTCCAACCTCGCGGTGGCCAGTCCGAGCCGCCTGAGCAGAGGGCCGCTCTCGAGGGCGACCGATTGTGTCCTCTCATGCGGAACCACGCTGAGCCGCCGCCTGAGCCATCCTCCGCGAAGCAGCAGGAGGTCCGGCGTGGTGGCATAGCCGTTGCGCCGATAGTTGAACGGATCGAGCCACCGGGACCTGCGGGGTGCCACCACGAAACCGTTCTCCGGGCCGCTGCCCTCGAGCGCGCTCCGAAGCCGGTACCCGTCGACGCCGCCTTCCTCGGACGTCTCGACGACGTGCGGAAGGATATTCATCAGGTCCTGTCCCGTGCCCACGGGCAGGAGGGTCCTGTGCTGCTCTTCGGACGACGACGTCCCCAGCCCCGCGGAGTTGATGCGCACACGGAACCAACCCGGGATCCTCCACAGCAGCGGCTGGTCGATGCCGACGGCCTGGATACGGCCCAGCGGCAGGGTCCGAGTACGTGTGGAGGTCAACCCATATCTCATTCTGAATCCGTCGCAGGTCCTGGTCAGCGTGAAGTTCGCCCCGGTGTTGACCGAGCTCCACACACCGCCGACGAGACTCAATATCGCCGGGACGAAAACGAAGCCCCCGACCTCCGGCAGGAAGAGACCGAAAGCCAACGAACCGCAGAGCACGACCAGAAACCAGAGCCCGGTTCCGCCCAGGAGCGTCGAGACGATCGCTCGGCCGGGACCGACGGAGGCGAGCGGGGCCTCGTTCACGTCCGAGGTCTCCGATTCCGGATGCGGTTTCACCTCTGGACCGGCCTGCGGGCGGCCCGCCGCGTGCCGACCGGAATCGAAATCCTGGTCGGCGCCCGCCGACCGCGCACTGTTGGCTTCGGCGCCCAGTGATGGCGACGCCGATTCCTCGGCCCGGATCGCATTGCGACGTCCCAGGAGCTGCTCTCGCAACGCCTCGGCGTCCTTCTTCCTGAGGTACTGGAGGTGGAGGGCGGCGTCGCCCGAATCCGCGACGTCGAACCGAAGCTCAGCCAGCCCCACGAGGCGTGCCATGAACGGTTGGAAGATCTCGATGCTCTGGACGCGGTCGAGACGTGCTTGCTTGTCCGTGCGGAACAGCCACCCCTGGCGCACGCGTACGGAGTCTGCGGTCACCGTGAAACGAGTGAACCACCAGTTGAGGAACATTCCTCCCAGTACGACCACGATCAGGAGTGTCAGGCCGAGCCAGGCGAGAATGTTCAATGACGTCAGAAAGTCGACGACATTGTTGCGCAGGGATTCAGCGTCCGTTTTGCCTTCGAAGATGTCCTCGATGAAATTGCGTCCGACCGCGAACAGTGCGATCAGGATCGCGAACCAGAATCTCGCCAAGGGGCTCAGCGGGTGGACGCGCCGCCACCGCTGGGTATCAGGAGTCTGCGAGTCCATCGGTCACAGCCCCGCGAGTCGGTTGTCGCCGCGCTCGGTCAGCTCGTGCCGGAGTCGGGCGGCTTCTTCGGCCGTGATCCCCTCGATCTTCGCGTCGGTCGAGGACGACGCCGTATGCAGCTCGACCTTGGCCAGGCCGAATCTCCGCTCGAGAGGCCCGACGGAAACCTCGACGGTCTGGAGTCGGCCGTAAGGAATCGCATTGACTTTGTGCCACATCGCGCCGTGACGGATGAGCAGGTCGTCGTCGCGCTCGGAATAGCCGCGGGCTCGGGCACGGCGGGGCACGAGCGCAACGCTGATGACGACGCCCACCGCGTACGCGGCTGGCACGGCGATGGCCAACCACAACCACGGCCAGTTCCACCATCCGAGGCTCACCATGACGAGGGGAATGCACAGCGCCGCGGTGACCACTGCTCCCCAAATGATTTCGTTGACCAACAGCAACTTGGGGTAGCGGGTGTCGGGCCGGACCCACTCGGTAGACCACGGGTCGAGTTCCCGAAGAGTCCGTTCAAAACGCGGAGACCCGGGACCCAGGTGTCGACGTCGGGCGCTTCCTGAGGTGTCCGAGCCCGGACGGTCGACCTCCTCCTTCGGTCCGTTGTCCGTCGAATGCTCGTGCGGGGACACCGAGTGCTTCTCAGTCTCTCCGGTTCCTGGCATATCCGCCTTCTCCCTCGGGTATGTCTTGGTCCGAACCTCGCCGAGTGGTGACGTCCTGGTCCGATTCGGATCTGTCCGAATCGTCGGGTGGTCTCTTGCACCATGTCTCTGCGAGGCAGCCCGCGATGCACACCATCGCGCCCACCACAACATTAGCGAGGCTCAGCAACAAAGTGTCCGATGCCGGGCGGAAGCGCAGGAGAGCGAGTTCGTAAGCGACGATTCCCGCGGCCCAACCGAAGAGGAGCGCACCGTACACGGCGCAGGTCTGGGCCAGGACGGCGATTCTGGACGCGACGATCGGCTCGATGGGCTTGTGCTTGGGATCCTTGACGTGCGCCCTGACTTTCCACCCGAGGGCGAGGGCCGCAGCCGCCAGGAGCACACTGACCGCCAGCGTCGGCCAGGGGAGGATGAACCCGACCTCTCGGAAGTCCGGCCATATGCCCGTCGCGAGGCCGCCCGCGGCAAGTGCAACGGCGGCAATCAGCGCGAGCCACCTGTATCGCAATGGCTTCATGTACTCGGCTCCGGTTTGTCCGTCGCGTCCAGGTATCCGCGGACACCGTCTCGATCCGCCGCCCGTTCGGCCAGCTCGGCGACGGACACGCCGTCCAGCACGGCGTCGGGGTCCATGCGCGCCCAGGGAGCTAGGACAAAGGCCCTTTCGGCGGCACGAGGATGGGGCAGGTTCAGTTCGGGCTCGTCCATGTACAGGTCGCCGAAGGTCACGATGTCCACGTCCAGGGTTCGGGGGCCCCAGCGCACCGTGCGGACTCGGTGAAAGTCTTCCTCTATGCCCTGGCAGAAACGCAACAGGGCGAAGGGGCTCAGGCCGGTACTGACCCTGACGATCTGATTGAGGTAATCGGGCTGCCCCTCAGGACCTCCGGCCGGGGCCGTGACGGCAACCGGCGACACGTCCTCGACTGAGATCCTGTCATTCTCCGCGAGCGCCTCGATGGCCTTCGAGAGGGTGTCCCGAGACTCCCCCAGATTGGAGCCGAGGGCAATGATGGAATCGACGGTCATGGTTTCTCCCGGTAGATCGTGACCGAAACGTCCGCGAACGTGACTTGGATGGGGGCCTTCGGTTTGTGGACGGTGACCTCGACGGCGGACACCTCGTAGGACGCGAACAGGCTGCTCACGATGCGTTCGGCCAAAGTCTCGATGAGGTCCACCGGGTCGCCCACGATGACGTCCTTGACTGTCTCGGCCACCGCGCCGTAATTGACGGTGTGTTCGAGATCGTCGGTCCTAGCAGCGGGAGCGCAATCGGTGAACAGCGTGACGTCCACGAAGAACGGCTGTCCCACGCGCTTCTCCTGGTCGAAGACCCCGTGATAGCCCACCGCTCCGATCCCGGAGATTGCGATGCGGTCCTGCCGCGTCGGGGCGTGCGGTGCCGGGTCGGCGGGTCTGCTCGGGAGGTTCTCCGTCATGTGTCCGTCCCCTCAGGTCCAGCAAATATCTATTGCTATGCGATGTGATTGACTGCGTTGACTATCAGGATGCGTCACCAGAGGCTTCTGTGGCGAGCAGTTTGCGGGTGACATCCACCGCATTCCGGCTCGAGGCGGCGTCGTGGACCCTGACCGCCCAGGCTCCCCTCTCGGCGGCAAGGGCGGAGATCGCCGCGGTCGCGGCGTCCCTCTCCGACGGCGGGGGAACCTGCAGGTCAGCCCCTCCCGACTCGTCGATGCTTTCCTCACGCGACCGGGCCATCAGGGTTCCGATGAACCTCTTCCGTGAAGCCGCGATCAGAACGGGGTGCCCGATATCGGTGAATCTGCCCATGCCTGCCAGCAGGTCCCAGTCCTGGTCTCCTGCCTTGGCGAATCCCAGGCCCGGGTCCAGAATCAGTTGTTCCCGCTTGACGCCACGGTCCAGGAACCTTTCGCGCCACTCGAGCAATTCCGCCCGCACGTCCTCGACCGTGTTCTCGTAGACGGCCCGACGGTCCATGGACCGGGAGTCCCCTCGGGCGTGGGTGAGAATATACGGAACGCCGGTATCACGGACCAGGTCGATCATGTCGTCCGTGACCCGTTCGCCCGAGACGTCGTTGATGATGTGCGCCCCGGCCTCGACCGCACGACGCGCGGTCTCACCGTGCATCGTGTCCACGGACATCACGACGCCGCGCGCGGCCAGTTCCCGGATGACCGGCAGAATCCTGTCCTGCTCGGTCGGGACCGCGACGGGGCTGGCTCCGGGTCTCGTGGACTCGCCCCCGACGTCGACGATGTCCGCGCCCGCGAGCACCAGGTCCAGAGCGTGTCTCACGGCTCCGGACCTGTCGGCGTGCTGCCCACCGTCGGAGAACGAATCGGGGGTGACGTTGAGGATCCCCATGACCAGGGTCCGTCCGCGAGGCAGATTGTCGAACGATCCCCAACCGCGCACGGATTCCTGCTCCGGGGAGAGTTCGAGCTCGCCACCGAGGGATCCGGACGTGGACGAGGATGCGGTCACCGGCTCTTGCCTCCCATGATGAGGCCCATGGCCTCGGAGCGCGTCGCGGTGTCCCGCATCTGTCCGCGCACGGCGGAGGTCACGGTCTTCGCCCCGGGTTTCTGCACACCACGCATCGACATGCACATGTGCTCACCCTCGATGACCACCATCGCCCCCGCTGGTTCGAGGGAGTCCTCGATGGCCTCGACGATTTGGGTCGTGAGACGTTCCTGGACCTGCGGTCGCTTCGCGTAGAGGTCCACCAGCCGGGCGAATTTGGACAGGCCCGTCACACGCCCGCTGGCTCCGGGTATGTAGGCCACGTGCGCCAGGCCGTAGAAGGGCACCAGATGGTGCTCACACATCGAGAAGAAGTCGATGTCCTTGACCAGGACCATCTCCGAGTGGTCGATGTCGAAGGTGGTCGCCAACAGTTCGGTGGGATCCGTGCCCAGGCCGGAAAACACCTCGGCGTAGGACCGCGCGACCCGCGCCGGTGTATCTTTCAGACCGTCCCTGTCCGGGTCCTCGCCGATCGCGGCCAAGATCTCACGGACAGCGGCTTCGATGCGAGGCTGATCCATGGCTACGCCTGGTCGCCCGAGGTGCCGTCGTCGGGCTTCGGACCTCCCGCAGGACCCTGGCCGGGTTCGTCGGAACCGGGCTCGCCCGGTCCCGGCTGAGGACCGTTGTCGGGCGGGACCGCGCCGGAAGAATTCTCCGGGACCTCGAGGGGATGCTCGGGCTTGGCCGCGACGGCCTGGTCCTGGGGCGCCATGGTCTCGGGATCCTCGGCGCCGGCTTCGGCGGCCTCTTCCTTCTCGGCAGGAGTCGTGATGGGAGGCATGCTCGAGACCGGGCGCGTCTCCTTGGAAAGCCAGACGTCGCGCAGCGGGCGCTTGCGCACGTCCTTGAAGATGTCGGCGATCTCGCGCTCGTTCAGGGTCTCCTTGTCCAGCAGTTCGAAAGCGAGACGGTCCAGGACGTCGCGATTCTCGGTCAGGATTTCGTAGGCCTCGTCGTGCGCGCTGTCGATCAGGGTGCGGACTTCGGCGTCGATCTTGGCAGCGAGTTCGTCCGAGTACTCGGGCCCGCTCGAGCCGGCGTCGCGCCCCATGAAGGGCTCCGAATTCCCCGAGCCCAGCTTGACCGACCCGATCACGGAACTCATGCCGTACTCGGTGACCATCTTGCGGGCTGTCCCGGTCGCCTTGTCGATGTCGTTGGCCGCGCCCGTGGACGGGTCATGGAACACGATTTCCTCCGCGGCACGGCCGCCCAAAGCGTAGGCGAGCTGGTCGAGGAGCTCGTTCCTGGTGGTCGAGTACTTGTCGTCGACCGGCATGACCATGGTGTACCCCAGCGCGCGACCGCGCGGAAGGATGGTGATCTTGGTGACGGGATCGGTATTGCGCAGGGCCGCGGCCACGAGCGCGTGCCCACCTTCGTGGTAGGCGGTGATCTTGCGTTCGAGCTCCTTCATGAGCCGGGACCGCCTCTGCGGTCCGGCGATGACGCGGTCGATCGCCTCGTCCAGCGCCCGGTCGTCGATGATCTGGGCGTTGGATCGCGCCGTCAGGAGAGCGGCCTCGTTCATGACGTTGGCCAGGTCCGCACCCGTGAACCCCGGGGTCCGCTTGGCCACGGCGCCCATGTCCACGTTCTCGGCCAGGCGCTTGCCCTGTGCGTGGACCTCGAGGATCTGCTTGCGGCCCTTCAGGTCCGGGGCATCCACGCCGATCTGGCGGTCGAAACGCCCGGGACGGAGGAGGGCGGGGTCCAGAACATCGGGACGGTTGGTCGCAGCGATGAGGATGATGTTGGTGTTCTCGTCGAACCCATCCATTTCAACGAGCAGCTGGTTGAGGGTCTGCTCGCGCTCGTCGTTGCCGCCGCCCATGCCGGCGCCGCGCTGGCGTCCCACGGCGTCGATCTCGTCGACGAAGATAATGGCGGCGTCGTTCTGCTTGGCCTGCTCGAAGAGGTCACGCACGCGGGATGCGCCCACACCGACGAACATTTCGACGAAATCGGACCCCGAGATCGAGTAGAACGGAACGCCCGCCTCGCCGGCAACCGCCTTCGCGAGCAAGGTCTTGCCCGTACCCGGAGGACCGTAGAGCAGCACGCCCTTGGGGATCTTGGCCCCGACGGACGTGAATCGAGAGGGATCGGTCAGGAATTCCTTGACCTCGTGGAGTTCCTCGACCGCCTCGTCCGCGCCGGCGACGTCGACGAACTTGACCTGCGAGTTCTCCTTGTTGAACTTCTTGGCCTTCGACTTGCCGAAGTTCATGATCTGGCCGCCGCCACCGCCCATGCGGGAGAGGAGGAACCAGAAGATCAGCATGACCAGCAGGAAGGGCACGATGAAGCCCAGCATCGAGGTGAACCAGTTGTTCTGAACGGGCTGGTCCGTGTACCCCTTCAGGCCGGCATCGTCCATGGCCTTGACGACGTCGCCCGATCGCGGCTCGACGTAGTAGAACTCGACCTTCTTGCCCAGGTCGCGATCGCCCTCGTGGTAATTGTCCTTGAGCGAGAGCTCGACCTTCTGGTCGCCGTCGTAGATCTTGGCCTCGTTGACCTTGTCGTCCTTGAGCAACTCCATCCCCACGTTCGTGTCCACGCGGTTCGTGGAGGAGGACGTGGATACGAAGATCACGGGAAGCAGCACCAGAAGCGCCAGGAAGATCCAGAAATACGGCCCCTTGAGGATCCTGTCCTTGAGCGGCTTCTTCTGGTTGCTGTTTTGCTGAGCCAAGCTAATTTTCCTCCGCGTGAAACGATCACGGTCGAGTTTGAATCCTCGCAATAGGGTACAGCCGTGAGCTGAAGAGCGTCCGCTCTTCACCTCACAGCGGACATCCGCCGAGGAGCGTGGGAAATCCCTCGGGATTCCCTAGGAATACACGTGCGGTGCCAAGGTTCCGATGCAATCCAGGTTGCGGTACTGCTCGGCAAAATCGAGACCGTATCCGACCACGAATTCGGGATCGATGTCCCATCCGACGTATTTGACGGGGACCTCGGTCTTCACGGAGGCCGGCTTGCGCAGCAGGGCGCAGATCTCCACCGAATTCGCGCCCCGCGATTCGAGGTTGGATTTGAGCCAGGACAGTGTGAGGCCGGAATCGATGATGTCCTCGACGATCAGGACGTCACGCCCGTGCAGGTCCGTGTCCAGGTCCTTGAGGATGCGCACCACGCCGGAGGACTTCGTGCCCGACCCGTAGGAAGAGACAGCCATCCAGTCCATCGTGTAATGCGCGTGCAGCGCACGGGACAAGTCGGCCATCACCATCACGGCGCCCTTCAGGACACCGACCAGGAGGACTTCCCTGTCCTCGTAGTCCTTGTCCACCTGGGCCGCGAGTTCGGCGATCTTCTCCTGGATCTCTTCCTTGGTGAAGAGAACATGCTTCAGATCTTCCTTGACGTCCTGTGAATCCACTGCTGTCTCCTGCTCGAGTCGCTGAAATCTTAGGGGCCGCTCGCGCCGGGCGCGGAATACCGAGGAGCGCGACGACTCATGGCAACTCTACCCGTGACGCAACCGGGGCACGTCACGGGTTCACACCGCCCCCATGAGTCGGGTCATTCACGCGAATCCGGCCCTCCTCCACGGGGCGGGTGAGGACCAATGCGCCCTCCGGACCGTGGGGCCTCTCCTCGTCGCGTTCGACCGTGAGCGGACGACGTCGCCAGGCGGCCACGTGTCCGGCCAGCTGAATCGGACCCGCGTTGCCGTGCCCGGCGACCAGTTCTTCGATCGCGGTCAACCGTTCGAAGCTGGGCGACTCTCCCCCGGCGTCGACGACGGACCGTGCCAGGACGCGACGACGCATCGCGGAATGCGCCGCCCTCAACCGCGGAAGGGACAAGGCCGCAACGACCGCGGTGTCCTCGCCCCGAGGGACGGGGTGGTAGCCGGCCGGGTCCGTCGCGGCCTCCCGGGCGACGTCGTTGGCGCACTGCTCGAGGAAATCCGCGTCGGCGCCAAGAATCGCCGCCGTCCGGGCCAGGGCCTGCGGAATCCCGGGCCCGATCCTCTCGTCGAGGAAAGGCAGGATCTCGTGGCGAACGCGGTTCCGACGGAATGCGGTCTGGTCGTTCGTCGGGTCGTGCCACGCCGCGAGACCCTCGGCCTCGCAGATCGCGAGCGTATCCTCACGCCGGAGGGAGAGGAGCGGTCGGACCACCAGAGTCGGCGCCTCGGGCTCGTCCCGAACCGTGGCCTCGGCATCGGGCCGCGGGCCGGCTTCGGCGCGTGCCTCCTCCAGAATCCGGGCTTCCGGCATCCCGGAGAGGGAACGGGTACCGGACCCACGGGCCAGGCCCAGCACCACGGTCTCGGCCTGGTCGTCGAGTGTGTGACCGAGGAGCACGGCTCGTGCCGTTTCTTCCCGCGCGACGCGCCCCAGGGCCTCGTAGCGAGCCGTGCGCGCGGCCATTTCCGGGCCCATCCCACGCCTCTCGACCTCCGCGCGGACCGTGCGAACCGGGGCGAGGCCCAGCTCTTCGCATTCCCGTGCGGCACGTTCGGCCTGTTCGGCACTGCCTTCCTGGAGCGCGTGGTCCACGACCACGGCGCCGACCCGCAGATCACCTCGGCGTGCGAAGTGTGCGGCGATCGAGGCCAGGGCCAAGGAATCCGGTCCCCCGCTGCAGGCGACCAGCACGAGCGGAGGCTCCGTGTCGTCGGCGCGGTTCCTCCGCGTTCGCCCGGTGGGGGCGGCGCGGAAGCCCGGAACATGGCGTTCGAGCACCTCCGCGAAACATCTGCGGGCGGATCCGACGGACGGATGGAGCCGACCATCACGCCCCGACTGCGCCACTAGCGCACCCCTTCCGGGCGGTCGTCGTCCGTGGTGTCGGCCGGGCGGTCCGACGCCGCCCGCCCGTCCAGCACCCGGTCGATCCAGAGCCTCGGATTGTGGATCTCGAGTTCACTGGGCAGGTTGTCCAGCCCCTCCCAGATCCTGTTGAACTGCGCCATGCCGCGCTCGTCGACCACGTGGCGCACGAAGCGCTGTCCGTCCCGGTACTGGCGCATCTTGATGTCCATGCCCAAGGCTTTGCGGATCATGGTGTCGAACGCGCCCCTGTTGCGTCCTCGGGTTTCGAAGCGACGGCGAATGGTCTTGACCGTGGGCACGATCTCGGCGTCGACGGCGTCCATCACGACGTTCGCGTGCCCCTCCATCAGGCTCATGATCCCGGTGAGCCGCGAGAACACCGCCGCGGACTCCTCGTCCAGCAGGGCCGTCATGCGGTTCTTCGGAACGGGATTGAGTACCGCATCCGTGCCGGTCGCGGTCTCGCCGTCTTCGCTGTTCTCGCCGTCGGCCGCCGTGCCAACGGCAGGGGTTTCGCCCTTCTTCCGGGCAGTGCGCACTGCCTCCGTCGCCCCCTCGATGAGCCGGTCGACCATTTCTTTGCCTCCGCCCGCTACGGATTCGGGCAACTGGGACATCAGGTCGATCATGTGCCCACGCAACCACGGTGCGGCGGCGAACTGTACGCGGTGGGTCTGCTCGTGGAGGCACACCCACAGGCGGAAATCCTCCGGCTCGAGGTTGAGCTCCCTCTCGATCATGACCAAGTTCGGTGCGACCAGCAGGAGACGGCCACCTGGTGCACCGAAACCGCCCAACGCGGCGAACGGGTCGTACTGCCCGAGAACCTTGCTCGAGAGGAAGGACAGGACACCGCCGAGCTCGACGGCCGTGCCCATTTCCGCGACCTTGCGATCGACCGACCCCATGTCATCGAATTTCTCTTGCAAGCCGGCTCGCACCAGCTCGTTGAGAAGATGGGAGAAGGTCTGGGCGTTGGCTCGCGACCACCCCGCCCGATCCACCACCAGGACCTGCGAGTCGTGAAGGTTCTCGGCCGCGTCCAGTTGGGTAATCCGGTGAACATGATCCACGGAGGCGGTCGCGTTGTACCTCACCGATTCGACGACGCGGCCGGCCTCCCTGGCGGAGAGCTTGGGACCTGCCGGCGTCACACGTGCCGCGGCCGAAGCGGCAGCCTTCCAACTGATGATGTTCTCGGTCATGATCCCCACCATGCCACACGAGGCCGAACGCGACCTCAGAGTTCGGAGAGAGCGGCGACCGAGGCATCCAGGGTGTTCGTGGCGGCCTTGGCGTCGGTCACGTCATTGACCACGAAGGAGTACGCGAGAAGCCTGCCCTGCGACGTCGTGGTGTAGCCCGTCAGGGAATTGACCTTCAGCAACGTGCCCGTCTTGGCGCGTGCATTGCCCTGGGCCGCCTTGGCGTCGTCGGCCTCGAAACGGGCGGCCAGCGTGCCCGTGCCGCCGGCCACCGGCAAGGTCTCAGCAAGGTCCGACGTCGCGGTCTTGGATTGGGTCGCGTTCGCGATGAGCTGGGACAGGGTGATCGGCGTGACGCGGTTGTCCGCCGAGAGACCGCTCGAGTCCTTCTGCGTCAGGCCGTCCGTGGAGATTCCGGCGGCGTTCAGGGTCTCCTTGACCGTCCGGATGGCCCCCTCGATGGATCCGTCGTTGCCTGCCGCGACGGCCGCGTTGCGACCGAGGACCTCGGCCAGGACGTTGTCGGAGTTCTCCATCATGTACTTGGCCTGTTCCAGAACGGTCGCGGATTCGACCGATCCGAGCTTGCGGTCCTCGCCCTGGTCACCAGAGGTGGTCGACCCGGTCCCGGCCGTGAAACTGATCCCCTGGTCGGCACCCAGCTCATTGAGGGCCTTCACGTATTGGTCGAGGGCTTCCTTGCCGGCATTGTCCGGACGGTGGGAGACGTCCTCCCCGTCCGAGGGTCGTTGCGTGTGGTGGTCCCACAAGGCGATCGGTGAGATACCCGTGACGTAGCCGGCATCGATATCGGCCGAGTCCCACGCCGGGTTGGTCGCTTCTCCCGAGTACATGGAGGCGTCCAGATTCACCGGCAGCTCCCCGGAGACCCCCTGGTTCTTGAGCCGGTCCACGGTCTGCTCGGCGAGGGTGCGCATGCCGGCGTGCCCCAGAACGGAGTTCTCGTCCGATTCACCGTCGGAGATCATGGTGTCGCCACCGGCCACCAGGTTCACCGACTTGGAGTCCTGGGACAGGTAGGAGTTTGTTTCGTACCTCGAATTCGGGTCCGTATGGCTCAGAAGCGTGAATTGCGTCAGGAGTTTCAGGTTCGACGCCGGTGTAACCGGATGCGCCGCATCGTCCGAGTACAAGACGTCCCCACTCGAGACGTCGACCACCTGCGAGGACATCGTGCCGCCCCCGTTGAGCTTTCCGGCTGCCGCGCCCAAGGGGCCGGCGAGATCCGCCGGTGCAGGGCGTGCGGCGTCGTCGGGCAAGTTCTTGACCGGGTTCTCGGCCGCGGATGCGGAGTCCATGACGTTGGGCTGGTCCGCACCGGTCAGCATTCCCCACTGTCCTGCGGCCGTCGGCACGAGCCAAGCGCCCACACCCAAGCAGCCAGCCGCCAGGATCCCCGTGGCGACCCACCATCCGCGGCTCTTCGGCCGGCCCGAGTTCTCGGACTTGTCGGATGTCTTCGACCGCTCGGGCGGCTTGGGGTGACGCGTGCTCATCAGGTCTCCTCGAGGGTGGGGGCATGGTTTCAGACCGGGTACGGGCCGACCGAAACCGTTGAGGTTCGTTCACGAGTTTAGGCGCAATTGCCTCGGCGAGGTTTTCCCAAATGCGCGGGGAGGAAGATAGATTGAGAGGCAGAAAGGCCGTTGGCACGCCAAACGGCCATGGAATCAGGAAATCCACAACAAGCCAGTGTGCAGGAGATTCATTCATGGAACTTGATGTCACGATCGAGATCCCGCAGGGGTCCCGCGTAAAGTACGAGATCGACCACGAGACCGGGCGCCTCCGCCTGGATCGCGTCCTCTACACGTCCATGCAGTACCCCACGCACTACGGGTACTTCGAGGACACCCTCGGCGAGGACGGCGACCCCCTCGACGCGATGGTCGTGATGGACTACGACATCATTCCGGGCGTCATCGTCGAGGCCCGCCCGATCGGCGTCTTCAACATGACCGACGAGGCCGGCGGCGACGCCAAGGTTCTCTGCGTCCCGAGCGACAAGCGCTTCGACAACATCCAGAGCCTGGACGACATCGAGGACTACAAGAAGGACGAGATCAAGCACTTCTTCGAGCGCTACAAGGACCTCGAAGCCGGCAAGTGGGTCAAGGGCGAAGGCTGGGATTCCAAGGAGGAAGCCGAGCGCCTGATCCAGGAGGCCGTCGACCGGTTCAAGAACTCTTAAGTTCGGCTCCTCCGACGGAGGCCTCGCCTCTTTCATAGCGACGGGCGACGCCGCGAACTCACCGTTCGCGGCGTCGCCCGTTTTCGTGCGTCCGTGGTGTTTGGGTGGGTCGGCGCGCGGCGGCCGGGTCAGCGCGGGTCGGCGCGCGGCGGCCGGGTCACCCCAGGGAGCCCGTTGCGTGGCGGTTACCCAACTCGGTGGCGTTGGCTGTCGTTAGGTGGCGGTTGAACCGCCACCTAACGACAGCCAACGCCACTCAATCGGGTAACCCCCGCCCAACAGCTCCTCTCAATACCCCCACAGAGCGACCGCGGGGCCGGCAACCCCCACTCCATCGGGCAACCGCCACCCAACGACATCAAGCAGTGGGGTCGCAGAGCTACGAAAGAGCCGTCTCCACCCGCGAGGTGGCAATCCCGTGCGTTCCCCGTGCGTTCTCTGCTCGTCTCCACCCGCGAGGTGGCAGATTTGTGCGGTTTTGGCCGCCAAAAGCGCACAAAAGTGCCACCTCGGGCGCCAGCCGCGCACGAAACGGGTGCCCGGGACAGCCTCCTATTTCCCCAAGTATTCCAGCGCGGCGAGAACCTGGGCGCGGGTGCCCGTCTCGAGGGTCGGGTGGATGACCGGGTAGAAGAACGGGGAATGGTTGGCCGGGATGTCCTCCTGTAGGCGACCGTTGCGCGCGGCGTCGTCGTACTTTTCCTGGTCGGCTCCGCCGAAGAACCAGTAGCAGTAAGGCACCCCGAATGCGTCCGGAAGTTCGCTGAAGTCCTCGGACGCGGTTGCGGGCGCGCCCGGTTGCAGGACTTCGGCCTCGAAGCCGGCGTCGAAAGCGCGACTGATCCGGTCGGTGACGTCGGCGTCGTTGTCGGTGAGGGGGAACTGGTCGTAGTACTCGAATTCGGGGTCGTCCTGCGCGCCCGCCGCCTCGCATTCCCCACGGACAATGCGCTCGATCGACGCAATGACCCGGTTGCGGACGTCCGTGTCATACGTGCGCACGTTGAGGCGCAGTTCCGCCCGATCGGGAATCACGTTGGCCTGGGTGCCCGCGGTCAGGGAACCCACGGTCACGACGGCGAACTCGCCCGGCTCGACTTCGCGCGAGACGATCGTCTGCAGTTTCAGAACAACGCTTGACGCGATGACGACAGGGTCGACGGACAAATGAGGCATCGAGCCGTGGGACCCGCGCCCATGGATGGTGATGTGCACCGAGTCCGCCATGGAGAGCATGGGACCCGCGTGGGTGAAGACGTGACCGCTCGGCTTCGGCATGACGTGTTGGCCCAGCACCACTTCGGGGTGCGGGACCTTGTTCACCAGGCCGTCGTCGATCATGGCCGAGGCGCCCTTGGAGTTCTCCTCGGCGGGCTGGAACAACGCGATGTAGGTGCCGGCCCAGGCATTCTTGTTCTGCACCAGAATCCGTACCGCACCCATGAGCGCCGCCACGTGCATGTCGTGGCCGCACGCGTGCATGACCCCCTCGTTCTCCGAGGCGTAGTCCAGGCCCGTCCGCTCGGTGACGGGGAGCGCATCGATGTCGGCTCGGGCCATGATGGTGGGACCCTCCCCGTTCTCTATGACGGCGACGACGCCGGTCCCGCCGATCGATGTCGTCTCGAGGCCGAGGTCCTTCAGTTCCTGGTGAATTCGCTCCGAGGTTCGGTGTTCCTGCAGTCCGAGTTCCGGCCTGCGGTGCAGGTCCTTGTACAGCTCCTCCTGCCATCCCAACTGGTCGGAGAGGTTCGCGAAGACGTCGCTGGTTCCCATGGTTGTCCTTTCACCTCGACTGACTCCCGATCGGCGTCGACCGGGAGGCGGCGGTCAGACTCATCCTGCCAAGGCCGCCTTGTATCCATCCTCCGCCTCTTGGCCGAAAGGGACCAGCACCACGGTGCGAATGGTGTCGCCGACTTGTTCTTCCATCGAACGGATCGTCTCGACGGCGATTCTGGTCGCGTCGTCCATCGGCCATCCGTACACGCCAGCGGAGATCGTGGGAAATGCGATGGTTTCGACGCCGAGTTCGGCAGCGGCCTGGAGCGAGGCCCGGTAGCAGGAGGCCAGGACGGGAGCTTTCTCCTGATACTTCTCGGGTGTCTTGGCGTACGTGGGCCCCACGGTGTGGACGACCCACTGTGCAGGCAGCTCTCCCGCCGTCGTCACGACCGCTTGACCGGCAGGAAGGCCGTCCGGCAAATCGGTCTCACGAATTTTCTTGCACTCGTCCAGGATCGAGGGGCCACCGGCACGATGGATCGCACCGTCGACGCCGCCACCACCCATGAGGGAGGAATTGGCCGCATTCACGATGGCTTGGGTTTCGACCGTGGTGATGTCGCCAGGGCGTATTTCGATGTCCATGCCACCAGCCTAGGGGCAACTCGCCGTCAGCGGGACGGGTTGTGGACAAGTGATGGGATCGCCCGTTCCGGGCGAGAGTGGAGACGTCGATCGGCGCAGTGCTGCCCCGACTGCGGCAAACCCTCGGGCCGAGGGGGCAGAGCACAGCGCGAGCCGAGACTTCGTCCCTGCTCACGCGTCTGCCGCCTCGGCCGCGACCGGAGACACCTGTCGGTGACTACTCGGGCGTGACGTACGCTCCGGACAAACCACCATCGACCAGGAACGTGTTGGCTGTGATGAAGGATGAATCATCCGACGCCAGGAAGGCGACGGCAGCGGCCATCTCCTCAGGTTCCCCGAAACGCCCCATCGGAACATGCACGAGTCGTCGCTGGGCCTTCGCCGGATCCTTCGCGAAGAGCTCCTTGAGCAACGGGGTGTTGACCGGGCCGGGACAGAGCGCGTTGACTCTGATCCCTTCCCTGGCAAATTCGACGCCGAGCTCCCGACTCATCGCGAGCACCCCGCCCTTCGACGCGGAGTACGAAATCTGGGACGTCGCCGCACCCATGACCGCCACGAACGAGGCCGTGTTGATGATCGATCCGCTGCGCTGGCGCCGCATGTGTTCGAGAGCGTACTTGCAGCAGTGGAAGACGCTCGTCAGGTTGACGTCCTGAACCCGCTTCCAAGCATCAATGCCGGTTTCCGTGATCGAGGCGTCGTCGTTGGGTGAGATTCCGGCGTTGTTGAAAGCGACATCGACCGAACCGTATTCGTCGTGAGTCCGCTGGAACAGCTCCTCGACGCTCTTCGCGTCGGTCACATCCGTCCTGACGAAGAGACCGTCAACCTCTTTCGCAGCCGCCGTTCCTTGCTCTTCGGATACGTCGGCGATGACCACCCGTGCCCCCTCGGCAGCGAGTCGGCGCGCGGTGGCCAGACCTATTCCGGAGGCGCCCCCAGTGATGACTGCGCTCTTTCCCTCGAGACGGTGCGCCTTGACGTTGTTCATGATTGCCTCCTGCTCTCTGGATGAGTGGATTGGTTGTTGGCGAAGAAGACGTTCTTGACCTCGGTGAATGCCTCCACGGCGTGGGGGCCGAGCTCGCGTCCCAGTCCGGATTGTTTGAAACCGCCGAAGGGAGTCGAGTACCGCACCGAGCTGTGGGAGTTGACGGACAGATTCCCCGACTCGATGCCCCGGCTGACGCGTAGCGCTCGGCCCAGGTCTCTCGTCCAGATCGATCCGGACAGCCCGTATTCGGTGTTGTTGGCCAGCTCGACCGCCTCGCCCTCGTCGCGGAAACGCAGGACCGAAACGACGGGGCCGAAGATCTCCTCCGAAAAGCACGGTTCCGTCGCCGACCTGGCCAGCAGAACCGTGGGCCTGACCCAGTACCCGGGCCCAGACGGGGCCTCGCCGGTGAAGGCGACGTCGCCCTGGTCGATGTACCGCAGAACCGAATCACGGTGCGCGGCCGAGATCAGTGGCCCCATCGCGGATTCCTCGTCGTTGGGGTCCCCGACCCTGAAGTTCTTGACGGCCGTCTCGAGGTGTTCCATGAATTCGTCGAAGACCGATTCCTGCACGAGAATCCTCGACCTGGCGCAACAATCCTGGCCTGCGTTGTCGAAGGCGCCGCCGGGAGCGGCTTCCGCCGCGGCTCGCACGTCGGCGTCGGCGAAGACGACGTTCGAGTTCTTTCCGCCCATCTCAAGGGTCACGCGTTTGGACTGGGATGCGCAGCCGGCCATGATCCGCCGACCGACCGCTGTGGACCCGGTGAATACGACTTTGCGCACGGCTGGGTGGGTGACGAATCTGTCGCCGACCACCGACCCCTTGCCAGGAAGGATCTGGAGAACTCCTTCGGGAACCCCTGCCTCGCGCGCGATGGAGCCGATGCGCATCGCGGTGAGCGGGGTCAGCTCGGCGGGTTTGAGGACCACTGTGTTGCCGGCCGCGAGAGCCGGACCTATCGCCCAGCCGGCGATGGGCATCGGAAAGTTCCACGGAACGATCACGCCCACCACCCCCAGGGGTTCGTGGAACGTGACGTTCAGCCCTCCGTCGACAGGGATCTGGTCACCCAGGAGCCGTTCCGGCGCCGCGGAGTAATAGCCGACGACGTCGCGGACGTTTCCCGCCTCCCAGCGGGCGTTGCCGATCACGTGGCCCGCATTGGAGACTTCGAGACGAGCCAGTTCCTCCTGGGCGTCCCCCAGTGCGCTCGCGAAGTCGCGCATGATCCTTGCTCTTTCCGCAGGAGCGACGTTTTTCCAGGTCTCGTATGCTCTGGCGGCACGCTCGATCGCCTCGTCCGTGCCCTTCACATCGAGGTGCTCGACCGAGTCGATCACTTCTTCCGTGGCCGGGTTGATGACTTCGTGGATGCTCATTCCGTGATCTCCTCGCTGGGGGGTGGGTTTGGTATCGGACACGGCCTCGGTTCGGGAACCGCAGGCCGCGACGAAGGCCGCGAAAAGACGGCGGTCCTCGAGCCGTTTCTCCTCCGGGTGATACTGCGTAGCAATCAGCCAGGAGTCATCGGTGCTTTCCAGGATTTGTGGCAACCCGTCGGCGGAACGGGCGCTGACCAGCAGTCCCTTTCCAATTCGGTCGAGACCCTGGTGGTGGTAGGACGAAACGGTGCACGAATCGCCGAGGATGCTGTGGGCCAGACTCTCGGGATCGATCGTGATCCGGGTGTCGGAAAAGACTCCGGGGGCGCACCTGTATTGCTCTCCTTCCGGGAGAACATCCGGCAGGTGCTGGAGCAGACTTCCGCCGTGTGCCACGTTGAGCACCTGTGCACCGCGGCAGACGCACAGGATCGGCAGACCGAGCGCTTCTGCGGCCCCGAGGAGGGCAAAGTCGTGGCTGTCCCTCTCGGTATCGAATTCGGTGGTGGGGTGGGCGTTTTCTCCATAGCGGGAGGGGTCGACGTCGGACCCGCCGATGACCAGGAGCCCGTCCAGGGTATCGAGAACCTTGGTTCCCGTCCCTCGTGGTGGGAGGAGAACTGGTATGCCGCCGGCATCCACCACCGCATGAAGGTAATTCCCTGGGAGGATGGCAGCTTCACCGTTCCACACGCCCCAGGTCGCATGCTGGTAGTAGGTCGTGATCCCGATCAGTGGGCGGACGTCAGAGACGTTCAAAGCCCCGCCTCCTTTCCCAGTCGGTCACGACGCTCGCGAAGGCGTCGAGTTCGATGTCTGCGGCGTGGGTGTAGTGGTCAACCACGTCGCGCCCGAAGCGCTCAACCGCGAGAGCGCTGTTGGCGAAGGCATCGCGCGCCAGAGAGAGGGAAGCCGGGACACGGTCGGCATCGGCGGCGTAGGCGCTTCCGGAGGTCACCGGAGGGAGCGGCAGGTCGTTTTCGATGCCGTGACAGGTTGCCGCGATGATGGCTGCCAGGATCAGGTAGGGGTTGACGTCGCCGCCACCAACCCTGTTCTCGACCCGCAAGGACGCGCCTTCGCCCACAACACGGAGAGCGCAGCTGCGGTTGTCCTTGCCCCAGGCGATCGCGGTCGGAGCGAAGCTTCCTTCCTGGTACCGCTTGTAGGAATTGATGTTGGGCGCAAAAAACAGAGAGAAGTCAGACAGGCACGCGATCTGCCCGGCGATCATCTGTTCGAACACCCGACTGAATCCGTGCTCGCGCTCGCCGGTGGATACCGGGTTTCCGTCCAGGTCGGTCAGGCTGAAGTGCACGTGGCAGGAATTTCCCTCACGCTCGTTGTACTTGGCCATGAAAGTCACCGACTTGCCGTGCTGGGCCGCGATCTCCTTGGCCCCGGCCTTGTAGATGCTGTGGTTGTCGCACGCCGTGAGGGCATCGCTGTACCGGAACGTGATTTCCTGCTGTCCCAGATTGCATTCGCCCTTGGAAGCCTCCACGATCATCCCCGCTCCCTCCATGCCGGTGCGGATGTCCCGAATCACCGGTTCCAGGCGAGAGGTGGCCAGAAGGGAGTAGTCCACGTTGTAGTCGGTCGAGGGCTCGAGCCCCATGTATCCCTTCGCAAAGGCGCTTTCATAGTCGGTGTCGAAAAGGATGAATTCGAGTTCGGTTGCTGCGTGCGGGCGATAGCCGAGTTCTTCGAGCCGGGCTATCTGGCTCTTCAGCAGCTGACGTGGGGACATGGGGATCGGGGCGCCGTCGGTCGAACCGATGTCGCACAGCACGAGGGCCGAACCGGGCAACCACGGGATACGACGCAGTGTCGCCAGGTCCGGCTTCATGACAAGGTCCCCGTACCCGTTCTCCCAGGAGGAGCAGGCGTATCCGTCGACCGTGTTGTTGTCGACGTCGACCGCCAGCAGGTAGTTGCATCCCTCGACTCCGTGCTGGAGAACCTCGTCCATGAAGAAGCGCGCCCCGCACCTCTTGCCCTGGACTCGCCCCATGACATCGGTCATTCCGACGACGACCGTGTCGATCTCGCCCTCGGCAACCAAGTCCTCGAGCTCTCCGACACTCAGCATCCCCGGAAGTTTCTCCTTCGTGGACATGTGTCATCCTTTCTCATCACCCGAAGCCGCTGGGACTTCGGCCTGCATCTACTTGAGTTTCGATTCGGCCTCTGCAATCGAGGCAAATTCTTCTTCGGGGGCGCTCGTGACCACGCGATGCCGGCTGTAGAACCAGAAGTATGCGAGCGCCAGCACGAAGACGCCGAGCGTGTAACTGGCAGCCATGACGTCAACCAGGAAGGTCGCGACCACCGACACCACGGCCAGCACCAACGCGATGGATGTGGTCACCCGGCCGCCCGGTGTCCAGTAGCCGCGGTCGAGCTCCGGTTCCCGGATACGGAGCACGATGTGGGACAGGTTCAACAAAACGTAGGAGACCGTTGCACCGAATACTGCGATGTCGATCAGGAGGCCCCCGTCCCGGACCGTCGTCGCGAGGATGAATCCGATGGTTCCGGGAATGATCAGCGCCAGTGCCGGCGTGTTGCGGCGGGTGGTCAACGAGAGCCACCGCGGCAGGTAGCCGGCACGGGAGAGGGCAAAGAGCTGACGGGAATAGGCAAAGATGATGGAGAAGAAGCTCGCCACGAGTCCTGCCAGTCCGGCGTAGTTGACGAATTGGGCCAGGCCGCTGCCCGGACCGTACACGGCACGGAGGGCATCGGGCAGTGGGCTCTCCGACTCGCTCATGGAGAGGGCGCCAGCACCTCCGGGGGCCAGAATGAGGACCGCAAGCCCGGAACAGAGCAGGACCGAGATAGCGACGACGATTCCGCGGGGCATGTCCCGCCGAGGATTGGCGGTCTCCTCGGCGGCAAGCGGGACGCCCTCGACGGCCAGGAAGAACCAGATGCCGTAGACCAACGCGGCAAGAACTCCTGTGACACCGAATGGGAGGAATCCGTTCGCCCCGAAAGCGCCGGTGGGCTCGATCTCCACGAGTTTCCCGATGTCGAAGTGGGGAATCATGCCGACGACGAAGACTCCCAGCGCGACCACCGCGACTGCGGTGATGACGAACATGAGTTTGAGCGCCTCGCCGACGCCCACACAGTGAATACCGATGAACACCAGGTACGCAACGAGATACACGGGCCACGAATTGGTGATCCCGAACAGGCCCAGCGATTCGATGTATCCGCCGATGAAGGTCGCAATGGCGGCGGGTGCCACCGAGTACTCGATCAGGATGGCCATACCCGTAGCGAACCCTCCCAGCGGCCCGAGTGCTCGGCGAGCGAATCCGTAGCCGGCCCCTGCGGTGGGGAGCGTCGAGGACAGTTCCGCCAGGCCCAGGACCATGCACGTGTACATCAGGCCCATGAGGAGGAATGCGATCAGCAAACCACCCCATCCGCCCTGGGCGAGGCCGAGATTCCAGCCGGAGAAGTCTCCGGAGACCACGTAGGCCACTCCCAACCCGGCGAGCAGCACCCACCCGGCCGCGCCCTTGTTGAGTTGCCTCTTCCCTAGGTAATCCGACTCGCTCGGAGAATGATCCGCCATGGCACCGTCCATCCAATGGTATTTTTGGAGACCTTTGATGTGGACAAAATAATGATCTGAATCACACCGCAATGTCAAGGTCTCGCCCAGAATCAACCCTCAATCGATCGGATATGACTCCTTTGGCATGCTCACGATGCCTTTGGACGACGTCGCCCGGCTCGGCCCATACAATGGTCGGGAAACCGACGTGAGATGGGCAGACAATGACGTGTGAAGCTGAGGACCAAGTAGATAGCCTCGGTGAGCGCAGCGTGGCGGAAGGTCTGGTCGACCCTCGGTCACTCATTCACCCCGTGCGGGCGGGAAACACACTGGAAGCAACCTTTGAGGGGTTGTTGCGGCTGATCAAAGTTGGCGCCGTCCTCCCCGGGCAGCGGCTCCCACCCGAACGAGAACTTGCCGACAGCCTGCAGGTTTCACGCTCGACGCTCCGAAGCGTCCTCGGTGACTTGCAACGTCACGGCTACCTGGAAGTGAGACGAGGACGGTACGGCGGAACCTTCGTCATCGATTCGGCCCCCGAAAAGCAAACGGATGTCACGGTGGACCCGCGCCAGCTCCAGGACATCCTCGCCTATCGGACCGTGGTCGAGTCAGGGGCCGCTCGCCTCGCGGCCGAGGCCGACCTCCAGGCGCCCCAAAGAAGAGGGCTCCGACGTGCCCTGGACGCGGCGTCGGCGGCCCCGCCGGAAGACTACCGACACCTCGACTCCAGGCTGCACATCGTGATTGCCGAGCTGACCGGGTCACGAAGACTTGTCGACTGCGTCGTCGAGTCGCGGGCCCTCGTGAATGATCTGCTGGACAGAATTCCGCTGCTCGCGTCGAACCTCGAGCACTCGAACCACCAGCACCAGGAGCTCGTAGCAGCCATCCTGGACGGGGATCCGGAAACAGCCGAGTCCGTGGCGCGGGCCCACCTCGACGGCACGGAGACGTTGTTGCGGAGCTTCCTGAACCTCAGTGCGTAGGGCCGCCTCCGGGCTCGAGCACGGAGGGCAATCCCGGCACTTTTCCCGACCGTCCCCCACTATCCCCGAAGGCGCCCCCGGAGAGCGCCTGCCATACCCTGGGCCATGCCCCGACCCGACCGCATCGACCGGTACGCGACATAGCGGGGGACGGAGACGGGCAGGTCCCAGGTGCCGGCGAATTCGACGTCGCGACCCCCGAAAGACCTCTTGAATTGGGTGAAGCCCGCCCACGGGTGATGGGGAGAATCCGTGGGCGCGATGCCGAAGAGGTCCGCGATTTTCGCGCCGCGTTCGGCAGCATCCAAGACGGCCTGGGCGATCATCGGTTGGTTGGGGCGAAGTTTCCTGAATTCGGGCTTCATGCCCGCGTGAGCAAAGATCCTGGTGCTCGCCGAGTCGTAGACGAAGGCGGAGGCGACAACCTGCCCTTCGTACCGCGTCAGGTACACACGGCCCGAATCGCGCGCCAGCAGCGTACGTGCCACCGTGCGCAGATAGTCGGCATCGTGCGCCACGAATCCCTTCCGCTCGGCCCCGGCCCGATTCAGGGAAATGAGTTCTTCGACGTCGCCCGGGTCTCTGCTGCACTCGATGCTCAGCCCCTTGTCCTGGTGGCGCCTCCACAGGTTGCGATTCGTGCCCGTCATGGCCGCCAAGATCGCATCCTCACCCCGAGTCAGATCCAACCACCTCGACCGACGTGGTTGGATGTCGCGCGGGGCCTCGCGCGCTCCCAGTTCCAGCAGCTCTGACCGAAGCCCCGGAGCCCGCATCTGTTCCGACCCGTCGGACACCATGGGCTCGATACGCACCCATGCGACTCTCGCCTTCTTGGCGGCCTCACCCAGGCTGGTCAGTGCGGCTTCGAGGGCCACGACGTCGTTCGCGACCGGACCGTACGGGAGGTACCAGATCCGCCCCAACGCATTGCTCTCCTCGATCACCAAAGCCGACCACCCGGGTCCGCGGAACCGGTGGGTCCTGCGCCCCAACGCAGTTTGGACGCGATCCCAATCGCGGCTCTGCAGAACGGTGTGGGGCCCCGCCAGCTGACCGATCCGGCCCGCTATCGGAACCGATCCGGCGGACCCTGCGGACGCGGCAAGCCCTGACCAGGCGGGGGATGGGAGGAACGGAAATGAGTTCGTCCCGAACTCGGCGCGTCCGTCCGGGTAGTAGAGCGTTGACATCGATGTGGTCCCTCTTCCGATCGTGAGCGGTGGAGGAGAACCAGGGCCAACCGACGAACCGCCTCGTTGCTGGTTCTCTCTGACAAGAGTTCGGAACCAACCCGGCGGCCGGATTCATTCGAGGAGAAAAAACTTCAGACGGCCAGGACCCTGCGGGCGAAGTCGACCAAATAGTCATTCAGATTCGTGGCCGCCCGCTCCCCTTCTTTCGCGTCCTCCCGCACAATGGCGGTCAGCATGGCACGGTGGAGGGTCGCGCCGGCGGTCACCTCCGACTGGTCGGTCACGTGCGACGTCCAGAATCTGCGCGAGAGATTCTGCAACTGGACCATGGCGTCGTGAAGGTACTCGTTATGGGCCGCACGGAGAATCAGCCCGTGGGTCTGGCGGACGGTCTCCGAGTAATCGGACAGGGTGAAGTTCTCCGTCCCAAGAGTTTCCGCGAGATCGCGCATCTCGTCGCGCTCCCCGGGTGTGGCTCGCTCGCACGCCAACCGAGTCGCCCACGGATCCAGAACCCGGCGCATCTCGAGGATCCGCAGTTCGGACTCAACGCTGATCTCCGGGATGAGGATGCCCCGGCTGGGATGGATCTCCACCATCCTCTCCCGCGCCAGCCGATGGACCGCCTCACGAACCGGCGTACGGCCCAGTCCCGTCCACTCCATGAAGTCTGCTTCCGATACGAAGGTGAGCGGCTCGATCTCCCCGTGAATGATCATGCGCTCTATGTGCACATAGGCAGTGTCCGTGAGTGTGGGTCCGGAGCGCGTGCGGACGGGGCGGTTCATGCTGGTCCTCTCTGACGGGGGTCGTACAAAAATCTTGGCACATCGCTGGAATATACAGCCGATATATCGGTAGAGTGGCGGTCACGAATGGTGTCAGGGCTCACAGTGACACCGAAAGCAAGGAGAATGACATGTCCACTCCAACGGTCGGACCGAAAACCATGGAACTCCGGTCCATTGACTGGATCCCGCCGCGGGAACGTCACGGTTCCCCGGTCTCTCTTTTCTTCCTCTGGTTCGCGGCGAACAGCTCGATCACGGCTCTGGTGACCGGCGGCCTCTTCGTTCTGCTGGGCAATTCGGCCCTGTGGTCCATCCCCGCCATCATCGTCGGCAACCTGATCGGCGGATTCATCACGGCCCTCCACTCCGCCCAAGGGCCTCAGCTGGGCGTACCCCAGATGATCCAGAGTCGCGCCCAGTTCGGCTACTACGGGGCGATCCTTCCCCTGGTCCTGGCACTGATCATCTATATCGGCTTCTACGCGACCGGCCTGGTGCTCGGCGGACAGGCACTCGCGACCCTGCTGCACATCAGCGTCAAAGCAGGTGCGGTGATCTTCGCGCTGTTCTCGACCGTCCTGGCCATTGCCGGGTACAAGTGGATCCACAAGTTTTCGCACGCGGCGTCGGTCCTGAGCGGGGTCGTCTTCGTGATTCTCCTGGTCATTGTTCTGGGCGGTCCGATGCGTCATCAGATCACCGCGGACACCAGTTTTGCCCTGGCCCCGTTCATCCTGGGTATCTCGCTCTCGGCGTCGTGGCAGCTGACCTTCGGCCCCTACATCGCCGACTACAGCCGGTACCTCCCCGAGACGACGTCCCAACGGTCCACGATCGGATGGACCTTTGCGGGGAGCTTCATCGGGGCGACCCTGGCCATGATCGTCGGAGCCTTCGCCGCACAGATCGGCGGGCAGGCCTTCAGCGACCACCAGGTCGGATTCCTCTCGGGGTTGGCGGGCACTTTCTTCTGGCTCGTGCTGTTGGCCGTCGTCGTCGGCAAGCTGACGGGCAACACGCTGAGTTCGTACGGCGGGTTCATGTCCTTGGCGACGATCGTGACGGCGGTGGCCCGGCACGAGGTCATCAAGCCTCGGGCACGCTCGATCTACGTGCTCATCATCTCCGCCTTCGCGGTGGTGATCGCGCTCCTGGCGTCGGACAATTTCGTCGCCGTGTTCACCGACTTCCTGATGTTCCTGCTGTACTTCATGACGCCGTGGTCCGCGATCAACCTGGTCGACTACTACCTCATTCGACACAAGAAGTACGACGTCGAGGCCCTGTTCCAGCGCAATGGTCCCTATGGCACGGTCAACAAGGGGGCCTTCGTGGCTTACTTCGCCGCCGTGCTGATCCAGATTCCGTTCATGAACAGTTCCCTCTACGTCGGCCCCATCGCCGACCTGTTCGGCGGTGCCGAGATCGCGTGGATCATCGGTCTCGTGGTCGCCGGCGGCATCTACCTGGCCATTGCCAAGAAATCGGCGGCCGGTCGCGACTCCGCCGCCGACGATCGCTCCGCAAACCACCAACAAGAAAGGAATGCACTGTGAAATACGATCCCAACGAGGTCGAACGCCCGCTCTCACACTCGCCGTTCAAGGCCCTGACGGTGCCTCGTCCCATCGGTTGGCTCTCGAGCGTCAGCGAGGACGGCGTCGAGAACATCGCCCCGTACAGCCAGTGGCAGAACCTGACTTTCGACCCGCCGATGGTCATGTTCGCGGCCAACCAGTACCCGGACGGGCGACGCAAGGACACCGTCGTCAACGCCGAGAAGACCGGGTGGTTCGTGTGGAACATGGCGACCTGGGATCTGCGCGAATCGGTCAACATCTCGGCCATGGCGCTGCCGCCCGGCGAGAACGAGTTCGATCGTCTCGACGTCACCAAACAGACCGCGGACCTCTCCCCCGCCCCGATGGTCGCGGAAAGCCCTTTCCACTACGAGTGCAAGTACCTCACCACGCATCGCCTGCCCGGCAAGTCCAATGTGGGGACCATCGACGTCGTCTACGCGACCGTCGAGCGGATCCACCTCAATGAGAAGTACCTGACCGATGACGGCCGCGTGGACATCACCGCGGTGCAGCCCATCGCCCGGATGGGGTACTTCGACTACACCGTGGTGACAGACACCTTCGAGATGCGCGTTCCCGGTGCCGACGCCGACGCGCAGGCCGGCCTGGGCGGCAACCCTCAGTAGGAAGTATTCAGAGGTCCCAGTGGGTCGGTCGCCCCGCAACGAATGTGGCGGCGACCGACATCCCTGCCAGGGTGCACGCGGCGTCGTCGCTCGTGGCCCCGGCGAACGGATCCGCATCGAGCAGCAGCACATCCGCGGCGTCGCCCGAACGGATCCGGTCGACGCCGTCCGTCGAGGCCGCGAACGCTTCCCTCGGGGTAATCGCTTCCTCCTGGTGCCACGGCGGCCGCCCGTCGCCCGATCGATGGACCGCGGCCGCCATGGCCAACCACGGATCCAGAGGCGCCACGGGCGCGTCAGATCCCATGGCGAGCCGGACGCCCCGATCCAGCATCGTGCGGAAGGCGAAGATGCGGTCGGCTCGATCCGGCCACAAACGGTCCATGGCGTCCCGGTCGTCGATGAGGTGAGCCGGTTGCACACTGGCCGTGATCCCCAGCCGGGCCATACGGTCCAGGTCGTCAGGCCGAACCACCTGCGCGTGCTCAACCGACCCTCGAGCACCCACGGATTCGAAGGCATCCAGGGCCAGACCGACGGCGGCGTCCCCCAGAGCGTGGAGCGCGACGTCGAGTCCCCCTTGGTGCGCGAGGACGAGCAATCTGTTCAACTCTTCCGGTGGCACGTTCTGCACGCCCCGGGGATGGTCCAGGTCTTCGGCCCCGACGTAGGGCTCGCAGCAGTGAGCGGTCCTGGTTCCCAACGACCCGTCGGAAATGATCTTGAGCGGGCCCATCCGGATGAGGCCTGACTCGTCCAGTGCGTCTCCGCTGGCGAGCCCGCGGTCCAGGACGTCGTCCAGGAGGTCCGGGTATACACCGGTCCGGACCCTGAGCAGTGATTCGCTCTGCCCCGAACGACGCACCCACGCGTCGTGATTTGCCGCGAATTCGAGGTCGACCATGCCGACGACGCCGCGGGCCGCCGCGGCCCGCGCGGCGTCGCGAACGGCCGCTTCGGGGTCCGGCGCCAGCGGTTCGAGCTTCGCGAAGAGCGGGAACCAATCGTCCTCGTTGAAGATCCCGTCCCGCGGAGGCACGCCGAGGAGTGTCATCGCCGCCGAGTTGAGCCACCCGTTGTGCATGTCGCCGCTGACCAGGACCACGGGTCGGTTCCCGCTCACGGCGTCGAGCTCGGTCACGGTCGGCTGCCGCTGCCACGCCGACGCACGATATCCGAAGCCGAAGAACACGTTGCCTCCGCGGTCCTGCTTGAGCGCTTCGCCGACGGCCTGGGTCACCACTGCGGGCGACGGCGTCCCGGACAGGTCGAGCCGCGACCTGGCTTGGGCCCACTGGTCGAAGTGGGCGTGCGCATCCCAGAGGCCCGGAACGAGCCATCGGCCGTCCGCGTCGACGACGTGGTCCTCGGGGTCCGGCTCGAGACCGTGTCCCCACTCGATGCGGCCATGGGCGATGCGCGCGTCGAGAATGTCGCCGCCGAAGGGGTCTCTCACGGTGCGGAGGAAGAACGAGTCCATGATTCCCTTCTACCCCAGTCGCCGACCCGTCGCCTCACGCCTTCCCGGGTGCCGACGGAATATGACGTCGAGGTATCGCGAGGGTCGGGCGAACGGGGTGCCGGCTCGTCTCTGGACGGGGCGGGGCGGGGGCGAGCGGGGGCGGGATGGGCGGGGCGAGCGGGAGCAGAGCGAGCGGGAGCGGGACGAGCGGGAGCGGGGCGGGGCCGTCTCGGGTTGCCGCCTCGGGGCCGAGGTGGCAGCCCCGTGCGGCGCGGCGGGACGAGGTGGCAATTTCGTGCGGCGCGGCGGGACGAAGTGGCACTCACGTGCAAAAAACCCACCAAAAACCGCACAAAACTGCCACCTCACCCCAGAGACACCGCCCCAACCGCACACCACTGCCACCTCGGGGCCGAAGTGGCAATCCCGTGCGCCCCGGCGGCACGAAGTGGCACTCACGTGCAAAAAACCCACCAAAAACCGCACAAAACTGCCACCTCACCCCGGAAAACCCACCCCAACCGCACACCACTGCCACCTCGGGTCCGAAGTGGCAATCCCGTGCAGGGCAGCGAGCGAGATTCAGTGTCGGCCGGGCCTGAACCGGATTCCGACGACGCCGAGAACCTCAAGGACACTGCAGCGTGGGGCTTTCCCGGAAACCAGTCACCCGCCGTTCACCCCACCGACCGAGCTGGGAAGTTGGGCAGCGGAGTCGACCACCAGCCTCTCCGCCACACCGTCCACCCGCCACACCGTCCACACCGTCACGCCGTCGCGACAGCCGATTCCGCCGCGGCTTCCTCGTCCGCCATGCGAGCGACGAGGTCCTTGGGAACGCCGAAGAAGTAGGTCAGCAGGAACCCTGCCACGTAAGAAATGAGCAGCCCCACGGCGTAGACCCCCAGGGCGGCACCCAGGCCGTGGTTTCCTGCGGCCAGCGGGAACAGTGCCCAACCACTGGGCCCGATCGCGGTGGACCCGGTCGCGAACCCGAGCTGGTTGAAGATGCCGATGAATCCGCCGCCGAACGCGCCACCGATGCACGCGGTGATGAACGGGCGGCCCATGGGCAGGGTCACGCCATAAATCAGCGGCTCTCCGACGCCAAGGATTCCGGCGGGCAACGCCGACTTGATCGTGTTGCGCAGGGCGCGGTTGCGGATGCGCAGGTACACCGCGGCGGTCGCACCCACCTGTCCGCCACCCGCCATCGCCAGGATCGGCAGAAGGATCGTGTACCCGGCCTGCGCGATCAGCGTGGTGTGGATCGGGATGAGCGCCTGGTGCAGTCCCAGCATCACGAGCGGCAGGAAGAGGCCCGCCAGGACAAACCCGGCAAGTCCGCCGCTGGTCCCGAGCAACCAGGTGGCGCCGGTTCCGATGCCGGTCGAGATCCAGCCGGCGAGCGTCATGAGCGGGAAGAGGGTCAGCGCTCCGGCGACGAGGACAGTCACGGTCGGGACGATCAGCATCGCGAGCGATTCAGGGGCCCACTTCCGTGCCCATCGCTCCACATATGCCGCCAGGATGGCGGCCAGCAGCGCGCCGATCACACCGCCCTGGCCGGGTTCCAGGCTGGCACCGAGAATCGACACTTTGGACACACCGGCGAAGGGAATGATGGCCGCGACGGCGCCGCCGAGCACTGGCGTCCCGCCGAATTCCTTCGCAGCATTCATGCCCACGAAGACCGCGATCAGGGTCATGAACCCACTGGAGATCGCGGTCAGGACCGGGACCGCCCCGGCGGCCCACGGCCACGCCCCGTTCGCGACGAAGTTCTGGAGCACGCCACTGATGCCTGCCACGATTCCGCAGGCGATCAGCGCGGGAATCAGCGGGAGGAAGATGTTGGCGATCCGCCCCAGGAATGCGCGGACCGGCGAAGACTTGCGCTCCGACTGGGAACGTTTCATCTGCGCACCGAGGGCCTGAAGGTCCTCGGGCGAGCCGGGGGCCTCCCCCTCCGCACCTTTTCCTGCGCCCGCACCTCGTCCCACGGCCGAGGCTCCAGCCGCGCTGGAGGATCCGGCTCCGGCCGCACTGCCGGCGGCCGCACCGCCCGCAACGCCGTCTCCATTCCCCGAGGGTTCCGACTCGGCGTCCCGCAAGCGGGCCTCGATGTCGCGGGCAACGGTGTCCACGACGCCAGGGCCCAGGACCACCTGCATGGTGGGCCCCGGTACGACGCCGAGAACCGCGTCAATCCCCCGCAGGGCGTCGACGTCCACCGCCGATTCGTTGTGGACCGGGATCCTCAGACGGGTGATGCAATTTTCCACACCGTTGATGTTTGACGCACCGCCGAGACCGGCGATGACGTCCTGGGACGTCGTGTTCTGATCGGACATGACCGACTCCTTTGTGGGTTGCGTTCGTTTCACCGACCGGAGCGGCAGGGGTTCCGGTGCGGGGCCGCCGGGCTGACGGCGGGGTGGTTTGGTTCAGTCCTGGGGTCGGACCAGGCGTTCCAAGGCGGCTCTGAGGACACCGGAGTCGCGTTCGAGCTCCTCTCGAGCGCGCGCGGCGTCGACGTCGGCAAGGATTGTCAGGATCGCGACCTTGGCGCTTCCGTCGGCCGCGCTGACGGCCTTCTCGATGACGTCCGGTCCGGCCCCGGTGACCGCGCCCACGATGCGCTGAACCCGTTCCCGCAGCTTGGCGTTGGTGGACTGCACGTCGACCATGAGGTTTCCGTAGGTCTTTCCGAGCCGCACCATGCTCATCGTAGAAATCATGTTGAGCACCAGTTTCTGGGCGGTTCCGGCCTTCAGCCGAGTCGATCCGGCCACGAGCTCCGGACCGACCACGACCTCGATGGGGTGCGCCGCGACGGATGCAAGGCGCGATCCCGTGTTGCACACCATCGCTCCCGTCGTGGCGCCACGACGCGCCGCCTCCTCGACCGCGCCGACGGCGTAGGGTGTCCTGCCCGAGGCCGAGACTCCGACGACGGCGTCCAGCGGACCGATGTCCAGGTCGATCACGGCCTGGGCACCCGCGGCGGCGTCGTCCTCCGCTCCTTCCACGGCGGAAACCAGGGCTCGTTCACCGCCGGCGATGAGACCGACGACCTCCCCCGGAGCCGTATTGAACGTGGGCGGGCACTCGGATGCGTCCAGGACGCCGAGCCTTCCGGCGGTCCCGGCACCCGCATAGACCAGGCGCCCACCGGCGCGGAGCCCGGGCACGGCCTGGTCGACGAGCAGGGCAATGTCCTCGGCGCAACGCCCCACGGCGTCAGGAACCGTGGAGTCCGCCCGATTCATGAGCCGAGCCAGGTCCGCGGTCGGCATCCTGTCGATCTGTGAGTACTGTTCGTCGACTGCCTCGGTGGTGGGCACGTCCGTCGTCATGATTTCTCCGATGCTGGGGTGGGGGTATGGGCGGTTCGGGGCAGTCGCTTGAAGGCCAGAGCTTCGTGGGAGCGCGCGATAGCGGTTCTGGCTTCGTCCTCGCGCAGTTGGAAAACCATGGTGAACAGGGCGTCGACCACGAAGAGCTGCCCCGAACGGGAGGTCATCGCGGCCAGTCGAAGACCGGTCTCGCGAGTCGCCACGCTGACGAGGACATGGTCGGCCGACCCCAACGGCGAGCGCGGGCGCGTCGTGATGGCCACGGTGCGGGCACCGGCACGTGCGGCAAGGGAAAGAGGGTCGACGACGTCGCGCGTGCGCCCCGACGCGGAGATTCCGATGAACACGTCCTGGTCCGTCAGCAGGACGGCGAACGTGAGCGCGTCGTGGGCGTCCGACGCCATGTGGACCTGGATCCCTATGCGCCCCAGTTTCGCCGCGAGGTCTCGCGCGACCAGGCCGGACGCCCCGACGCCGACGACGAGGACCCGCCTGGCCCCTGCCACGGCTCCGGCCACCTCGCGGACGGCGTGCGCGTCCAGTGTCTCTTCCGTCCGCGCGATCGTCTCGCGGTCGCTGGACGCGAGCTTGGCCATGACGACCTCCGGGGGATCCTCGGCCGAGATCCCCGCGGGATACGAGCGGTCGCCCCCGTCCGACCCTTGCGCACGGCCGATCGAGGTGGCCAAGCGAGTGCGCAGCTCGCGAAAACCTGAGCACCCGACGGCGCGGGCCAAGCGGATGACCGAGGCGTCGCTGGTCCGGCTCTCCTTCGCGAGGTCCGCCAGCGTCATCGGGACCGTGCGAGCCGGATCCTCGAGGATGAAGCGGGCGACCCGGGCAGGCCCCGGGCTCAGCGTGCCCTCCACGGCTCTCAAGGACCCGAGGATATCGGCATCATCAGAGCTTTCGGAGTTTTCCTTCACTTTGGTATTCACAAGCAGGAGTTTTCCTTCAAACGTGAGCCGTGTCAAGAACTACGCCTAGGCGTAGTTTTAAGTTCTGCCACGTGGTATTTCTATATATGCGCACCCCAGAGGCCCACCAGCACAACATGTTGTGTTTTCGACCAACAACGAAAGGACGCCATGAACGATCCATCCGCCTCCCGCAGGCGGCCCCCGACGTCGTTCCGCACCCTCCCACCGACCGAGTCGCCCCACCTGGTGTACTTCTCGAGCGCCTCCGAGAACACTCACCGGCTCGTGCAACGGCTGAGGCACCCCAGTGTTCGCATACCCCTTCGTCCCCGCACAGAGGGCATGATCCGGGTCAGCCGGCCGTACGTGCTGGTCGTGCCCAGCTACGGCGGCGGTGACGCCAAAAAGGCCGTCCCCCGGCAGGTCATCACCTTCCTGAACGACCCCCAGAACCGCTCCCTCATTCGGGGAGTCGTGACCGCGGGCAACACCAATTTCGGGGAGGACTACTGCATCGCCGGCCCTGTGGTCTCGAAGAAATGCGGAGTCCCGGAGCTCTACAGGTTCGAGTTGCTCGGCAATGCACACGACGTCAAGACCATCGACCACGGACTCGACGAGTTCTGGAAAACCGCGCAGAAAGAGAAGGAAACCGCATGACGCTCTCGCCGGAAGCCACCGACGTCGGCCGCGAAGGCATCGGGACGCGCAAGGACTACCATGCCTTGAACGCCCGGCTGAATCTGTTCGACGATCAGGGGCGCATCCAGTTCGACCAAGACCAGGAAGCCATCGATGCCTTCCTGGAACAGCAGATCGGCCCTCGCCTGAAGACTTTCGACTCCGTCCTGGAGCGCCTCGACTGGCTCGTGGCCAATGACTATTACGAGGCCGAATTTCTGGCCCGCTACGAGCGCGACGTCCTGGAGGAGGTTCACCACCGTGCCCATCAGTTCGGGCACACCTTCGGATCGTTCTTGGGCGCCTTCAAGTTCTTCACGTCATACGCCCTCAAAAGCTTCGACGGAACGGAGTATCTCGAAGAGTTTCCGGACCGCGTCGCGGCGACGGCGCTTTACCTGGCGCAGGGCGAGCGCAAGTTCGCCGCGCACCTCGTGGACGAGATGATGTCCGGCCGCTATCAACCGGCGACCCCCACGTTCCTCAATGCGGGCAAGAAGCAACGCGGCGAGCTGATCTCCTGCTTCCTGCTGCGCGTCGAAGACTCGATGGAGTCGATCGGTCGGTCGATCAATTCGGCCCTCCAGCTGTCGAGGCGCGGCGGCGGCGTCGCCCTCATGCTCACGAACCTTCGGGAAGCGGGTGCGCCGATCAAAAAGATCGAGAACCAGGCGTCGGGCGTGGTTCCGGTCATGAAGATCCTCGAAGACTCTTTCTCCTACGCGAATCAGCTGGGAGCCCGGCAGGGGGCCGGCGCGGTCTACCTGCACGCCCACCACCCGGACATCCTTCGCTTCCTGGACACGAAACGGGAGAACGCCGACGAGAAGGTTCGAATCAAGACTCTTTCGCTCGGCGTCGTGGTCCCGGACATCACCTTCCGGCTGGCGAAGGAAGACCGCGAGATGCACCTGTTCTCTCCCTACGACGTCGAGCGCGAGTACGGCACCCCGATGTCCGAATTGCCGATCACGGAGCACTACGACGACCTGGTCCGCAACTCGCGCATCCGGAAGACCACGATCCGTGCACGGGACTTCTTCACGACCATCGCCGAGCTCCAGTTCGAATCCGGTTACCCGTACGTGCTGTTCGACGAAACCGTCAATCGCGAGCATCCCCACCCCGGGCGGGTCGGGATGTCCAACCTGTGCAGCGAAATCCTCCAGGTCAGCGCGCCATCGACCATGGATCCGGACCTGACGTACTCCTCCGTGGGCCGAGATGTCTCCTGCAACCTGGGCTCGCTCAACATCGCCGCCGCCATGGCATCGCCCGACTTCGGCCGGACCGTGGAGACCGCGGTGCGCGCCCTGACGAGCGTTTCGGACCAGTGCGACGTCGGCGCGGTTCCGTCCGTAGAACGCGGCAACCGGGCGAGCCACGCGATCGGGCTGGGGCAGATGAACCTGCACGGATACCTGGCATCGCAACGCATCCGGTACGGCAGCCCCGAGGCGCTTGATTTCACGGACGCCTATTTCCGGCTCGTGACCTACCACGCGATCCGTGCATCACACCGACTCGCCGTGGAACGCCGGGAGACCTTCGAAGGATTCGAGGACTCCGATTACGCGAATGGGGCCAGGTTCGACCGTTACGTCCAGTCGAGCGGCAGACCCGCAACCGAGAGGGTGCGGGCTCTCTTCGCCGACGCCGGCCTGCATCTTCCGACCCGCGAGGACTGGATCGTGCTCAGGTCACGGGTCATGCGCGACGGCATGTACAACGCCTATCTGCAGGCGATACCGCCCACCGGCTCGATCAGCTATATCAACCACTCGACGGCGTCGTTGCACCCCGTGGCCTCCCGGATCGAGATCAGAAAGGAGGGCAAGTTGGGCCGCGTGTACTTTCCTGCGCCCCACATGACCCAGGACAACCTCGAGTACTTCGAGGACGCCTACGAGATCGGGTACCGCAAGATCATCGACACGTACGCCGCCGCGACCCCGCACGTGGACCAGGGGCTGTCGCTCACGCTGTTCTTCACCGACGAAGCGACCACGCGGGACATCAACAGGGCGCAGATCTACGCGTGGAGATCCGGAATCAAAACCCTCTACTACATCCGGCTCCGCCAGGCGGCCCTGAACGGAACCGAAGTGCAGGACTGCGTGTCCTGCTCCCTCTGACCCCTCCCCGTTTTCGAAGGAGAACACCATGACCTCATCGACCGATCGCCGCCCTCTCACCGAGATCTCGGTGACCCCGCCGTCCTTTCGTCACGACCCGAACCACCGACTGCGCCCGATCAATTGGAACCGCATCCAGGATGAGAAAGACCTCGAGGTCTGGAACCGGCTCACGTCGAATTTCTGGTTGCCCGAGAAGGTCCCGCTCTCGAACGACCTCCCGGCCTGGCAGCGTCTGTCCGAGGAAGAGCGGACACTGACGATGCGAGTTTTCACGGGCCTGACCATGCTGGACACGGTTCAGGCGACCGTCGGAGAAATCAGCCAGATCCAGGATGCCCGCACCGAGCACGAGGAGGCCGTGTACACGAACATCGCCTTCATGCAGTCGGTCCACGCCAGGTCGTATTCGAGCGTTTTTTCGACGCTGGCCTCGACGCCTCAGATCGAGGAATCCTACCGGTGGGCCGTCGCCAACGACCTCTTGCAGGAACGCGCCAAGAAGGTTCTGGTGCACTACTACGGGGACGATCCGCTGCGCCGAAAAGTCGCCTCGACTCTGCTGTCCTCGCTGCTGCTCTACGCCGGGTTCTATCTCCCCCTGCATTTCTCGGTCCACGCGACCATGACCAACACCGCGGACATGATCCGGTTGATCCTGAGAGACAAAGCGGTTCACGGGTACTACTCGGGGTACAAGTTCCAGCGCGGCCTGGACTCCTGCACGGGCGACCGCAGGGAAGAGATCCAGGCCTTCACCATGGGCCTGCTCGACGAGCTGTACGACCTCGAACTCCGGTATTCGGGAGAGCTGTACGAGCCCCTGGGCCTCATGGACGACGTCGCCGTCTTCGTGCGGTACAACGCCAACAAGGCCCTCATGAACCTCGGATACCCCGCGCGTTTCGGCGCGGAGGAGACCACAGTGAATCCCGAGATCCTTGCGGCCCTGGCCCCGGGATCGGACGAGAACCACGACTTCTTCAGCGGATCCGGGTCCTCCTACGTGATGGGCAAGGCCGTGGAGACCGACGACGACGACTGGGACTTCTAGCCGCTTCCTTCCCCCTGCGCGAGGTGGCAGGTTTGTGCGTCTTTCGCGCCGAAATTCGCACAAACTTGCCACCTCGGCCGAGGGGTGTGCACGAAGCTGCCACCTCAGGCCCCCATGGCTATGCCGGGTCTGGACCTCGGTCCGGGTTCCGGTCCGAGGACTGTGCCACATGTCGGCCGGAGGCACCCGGCGCACCGTCTCGCCCCGCCGTGTCGGCGTCGTCCGGACTGGCCTCGCCGCGTGTTCCATCGCTCGGGGCCGCGTCGGGCGAACCGGCGTCGGACGAACCGGCGTCGGACTTGCCGGAATCTGTGGCCGACGTTTTCTCGGCGGCGACTCGCTTCGAGGCCCCCTCGCCAGCACCCACGGCGGCCTCGGCCCCGGCGTCTTCCTCACGGCCCGGCGTGCGCAGGTTCCACTTGCGGATCACGAAACGGAACAAGAAGTAGTAGATCAGGGCGTAGCCGATGCCTATGGGTATCAGCCAGATCGAGTTCTGGGATATGCCGAAGTTGAGGAGGTAGTCGATGGTTCCCGCAGAGAATCCGAAGCCGGTATGTATGTCCAGGGCGTTGGTCAGGGCCATCGAGGTTCCCATGAGTACCGCGTGGATCAGGTAGAGCGGCCACGCAATGAACATGAAGGAGAACTCCAGCGGCTCGGTGATCCCCGTGAGGAACGAGGTCAGACCCGTCGAGAGCATGATGCCTCCAATGACCTTCTTCTGGCCCGGTTTCGCCTCGTGCCAGATGGCCAGAGCCGCCGCGGGGAGTCCGAACATCATGATCGGGAAGAAGCCGGTCATGAAGACGCCCGCGCTGGGATCGCCGGCGAAGAACCGGGAGAGGTCACCGTGGGCGCCGTCGTAGTCGCCCAGGATGAACCACACGATCGAGTTGAGAATGTGGTGCAGGCCGAATGGAATCAGCAGTCGGTTCAGGATGCCGTAGATTCCCGCGCCCAGAACCGTATTGCTGCTCACGGCGGAGCCGATCGCGGCGAGGCCCCTGTCGAAGAACGGGTAGAGCAGGGCGAGCACCACGGCGATCACCAATGCGGCCAGCGAGGTCAGGATCGGCACGAGACGGCGCCCGCCGAAGAAGCCCAGCCAGTCGGGCAGTTTGGTCCGGTGGAATCTTTGCCACAGCAGGGCCGATGTCAGACCGATCACGATGCCGCCCAGGACGCCGTAATCGATCTCCGGCTTCTCTCCGGCGGCCGCGGTGGCACTGCTGTCCAGCACCACAGGAGACATGACCTTGAAGATGTTGGTCATCACCAAGTAGCCGACGACGGCCGCGAGCGCCGTCGAGCCGTCGCCCTTCTTGGCGAAACCGAAGGAAATTCCGACGGCGAAGAGCAGCGGCAGCCCGTCGAACAGGGCCGAACCTGCGGCACCGATCACCTGTGCGGCCGTGGAAATGGACGAGAATTGTCCGAGAAGATCATCCTGCCCCAGCCTTTGGAGAATCGCGGCCGCAGGAAGGGCCGCGATCGGAAGCATCAGGCTCCGGCCAAAGCGTTGGAGAATTTTCATGGCGTTGCCGTCACCCTTGGTCCGCGGCGCGGCAGCGGCCGGGGTGGAAGCGTCTGACGAAGACATGGGGACCTCGTTTCCCGCGGGTGCGAGAGTAGCGTGCGGTTGTGAAGGTCGAGCGCTATGGGTACGCTCGAGACAACTGTTTATAACCAGTGGTTCTGATCACTGTATTCACGTGACGTAACTTGTCAAGGCCAGGAGGCACCCAATGTTCGATCCGGAGAAATTGCTGGAAGCACTCGGCGGAGCCGAGAACGTCGAAGAAATCGAAGGATGCATCACCCGCTTGCGCACCGAGGTCGAGGATTCGTCCGTGGTCGATGAGGCCGCACTCAAGGCCATGGGGGCCCACGGGGTCGTGGTCTCGGGCGGAATGGTGCAGGTCGTCGTCGGCCCCGAGGCCGAGAACCTTGCGGAAGACATCCAGGACCTGCTGTAGAGAAGGCGCGCGAGCACGTGGTTCACAAGCACGAACAGGTCAGGTCGGAGTTGCGGGAGCTGGCCCGGAGAGAGCTCTCTCCGGGTGCCGCGCTTCCGGGGGAAAGGGCCCTCGAGAAGCAGTTCGGGGTTTCCCGCATCACGATTCGACGTGCCGTCGCGGATCTGGTCGCGGAGGGCGTTCTGGTGCGCATCCACGGCAAGGGAACCTTCGTGTCCCACGGGCGCGTCCGTTCGACTCTCCACCTCGCGTCCTTCACCGAGGACATGAAACGGGCCGGTTTCGAACCGTCCACGGAGATTCTCGTGGCCGATCGAGGCGCACCTCCCCCGCGGGCGGCGGAGTTCTTCGGCCTGGAGGACGGCGAACAAACTCTCTGTGTCAAGCGACTCCGGCGCGCGAACGAGGCCCCGGTCAGCGTGGACGAGTCCTGGATCCGTCCGGACCTGACGGACCTCCTCCTCGCCAAGGACCTGACGCAGTCCCTGTATTCGCATTTGTCCGGGACCGCCTTCGAGGTCAGCACCGCCGAACAGACCGTCGAGGCGGCCGCGGCGGAGCCGGAGGCCGCTCGCGTCCTCGAGGTGGAGCCCTCGGCCCCTGTTCTGCTGTTTCACCGCTACACATTCGCCCGGTCCGAGGAAGGACCCGTACCGCTCGAGTACTCGATCTCGACGTACCGGTCGGATCGGTACCAGATATCCATGACCCTGGACCGCGAGCGCTTGGGAGTCCCGGAACCGGAAGACTCGAAACCCGCTTAACTTGTCAGTCAGCCCCCGTACCCTGGACTCAGCGCCTCGCACGACGCCCGAGGCCAAGTCTGGAGGTGGCCGTGTTCTTCGTTGATGTACCGGAACAGCATGCGGCTCATCCGCGCCCCGGTCTGATCTATTCCGCATCCGACCTCGTACGGGCCGCGGAATGCCCGTGGGCCACCCTCCATCTCCTGGACGAGAAGCTGGGCCGCCTCCCCCGATTCGAGGCACCGGAAGACCCGATGCTCGAACGCACGTCGGTTCTGGGCGACCAGCACGAGGCGGCGGTGCTCGAGGAGTACCGCGAGCGCTTCGGTCCGTACGACCCCGCGACCGGTCGAGGGGTCTACGAAATCGACCCCGCCCGCAGAATGGATTGGGGCACTCTGGTCGACAAGCACCGGGAGTCCATCGAGGCATTGCGGTCAGGGGCCGACGTCGTCTTCCAGGCCTCTTTCTTCGACGGCAGATTCCATGGCAGGTCGGACTTCCTGGTCCGGGAGGATGACGGCCGATACGCGGTCTACGACACCAAATTGGCTCGTCACGCCAAGGTCACGGCGCTATTGCAATTGGCCGCCTACGCCGACCAACTGGACAACGCAGGAATTCCGGTGTCGGACACTGTCACTCTGGTCCTCGGGAACCGGGAACGGGCCTCTTTCCACGTCGGGGAGTTCATGGCCGTCTATCAGGAGCGGCGTGACCGTTTCGAGGCTCTCTCGCGGGAACGCATGGCCGCGGATACCGAGCCGCTCGATTGGTGGCAGGACTCCGTGTCCAGGTGCGGCAAGTGTCCGCACTGCGCGGCTGAGTTCGAGCGGCATCGGGATGTCCTCCAGGTGGCCGGGATGTCCATGGCGCAGAGAAAACTCCTTCGGCAGCGCTATGGAGTGCGGACCGTGGACGACCTCGCCAATCTCGAAGGTCGTTCCCTGCCCTCACCCGTTCGGTCGGCGAGGGACCAGGCCGCGTTGCAGACCGGGCGCGCGGTTCCGGACAAGACGGTGACTTTCACTGATGCGTCGGGAACACGAAAGAGCGTCTCCTATGTGGTCACGGATTCGGCGCCCTTGACCAGGATTCCGGCGGCGGACCCCGGCGACATCTTCTTCGACTTCGAAGGAGACCCACTATGGCAGGATCCTTTTGACTCCTCGTGGGGTATCGAGTACCTCTTCGGCCTGGTCGAGTCTCCGGAAGATTCTTCCGAGGATCCCCGGTTCGTCCCCTTTTGGGCCCATTCCCGGGACGAGGAGAAACAGGCGCTTCTCGATTTCCTGGACTACGTCCGGCAGCGCAGGCAACGGTTCCCGGGGATGAAGATCTATCACTATGCCAACTATGAGAAGAGAGCCCTCCGGGACCTGGCAGCGAAGCATGGGGTCGGCGAGGAAGCCGTGGACGATCTCTTGAGGGAGGAAGCCCTGGTCGATCTCTACGACGTCGTTCGCTCCAGCCTGCGCATCTCCGAGGACTCCTACTCGATCAAGAAGCTGGAACCCCTGTACATGGGCGACCAGCTGCGCGCTGGCGACGTCACCACAGCGGCAGCATCGGTCGTGGCCTACGCCGACTACTGCCTGGCCCGGGGCTCAGGCGACCAGGAGCGCGCCCTGGCCGTTCTGGACTCCATCGGGGACTACAACCGGTACGACTGCGTCTCGACCCTACGTCTCCGGAATTGGCTGCTGGGCCTGGTCTCCCGGTCGGCCGAAGAGGAAGTCGGTCAGCCATACGAAACACGTGACCTGTCTCTGGAGCCCGAGCCTCCGGAGGACGCCCGCGAGTCAGCCGTCGAAGCATCTCTGAATCACTTCGTCGAAACGGCGTCGCCGGAATCCACCGGGTTGGCCCCGGACGTCCTCCGGGACACCGTCCGGGCCGTCGCCATGGTCTCCAGCGCGACGGGCTACTACCGGCGCGAACGCAAACAATTCTGGTGGTCACACTTCGACCGGCTATCGGCCCCGGTCGCGGACTGGGAGTCACAGCGGGACGTTCTCGTCTTCGAACGCCTCGCGGTCGAGGAGAATTGGCACAAGGCCACCCCGCGCGCACGGACCGAAAAACGGATCCTCTCGGGAACGGCTCGACTGGCCGAGGGCTCCGCCCTGAGGGACGGGGATTCCGGCCTCTTCGCGATGTACGAGACACCGTTGCCGCCCTACCTGGAGGACAAGGCCCGTGAGGCACGCCAACGCGCCGAATCCGGACCAAGGGGCGGACAGCCCGTTGCTTCCCGAGCCAGTGATGCGCGCCTGACCCTCGAATCCTTGGAACAGACGGAGGTTCCTGGGCATGTGCGCATTCGCGTCGTCGAGTCACGGCCGCAGGGTGCGGAATCGTTCGATCAACTGCCCATGGCCTCAACCCCACCCGCCCCGATACGTACGAAGGCCCAGGAAGATTCTTTGGCGATGCTCGCTGAGGAAGTGGATGCGGCATTGCCCCACCTCCCCCGCGCCGCCGGCTTGGACATTGTGGCTCGACGGCCGCCGCGTCTCGCTGACGGCGGGGCCCTTCCGCGCGTCGGCGACCCGGGGCTCGGCGACGGCAAGATCCCCATGGCGGACGCGATCCACGCTGCGGTGTCACGGCTCGAGAACTCGTATGTCGCCGTTCAGGGCCCTCCCGGAACCGGAAAGTCCTTCGTCGGCTCCCACGTGATCGGACGGTTGGTCCGTGAAGGATGGACGATCGGGGTGGTCACCCAATCCCACGCCGTGATCGAGAACCTCCTGAAGGGGTGCATGGTCAACGGCGGCGTGCCCGGCGAAGCCATCGCCAAGGCCAAGAGATCCAAGACCTCAACCGACGAGGACGTTCCGCGGGTGCCCTGGCGAGAAATCGCCCAGAAGGACATCCCTTCGTTCATGGCCGAAGCCGCCTCGGGGGAATCGCCGGTACCCGGTGGCAGGATCTACGGCGGAACAGCCTGGGACTTCGCGCACCAGGATCGTTTCGCGCCGGGCAGCGTGGACCTCCTGGTGATCGACGAAGCCGGGCAGTATTCACTGGCCAATATGCTGGCCGTGTCCCAGTCGGCTCGGAACCTCTTGCTTCTGGGAGACCCGCAACAACTGCCCCAGGTCACCCAGGGAAGTCATCCGCAACCGGTCGACGAGTCGGCCTTGGGCTGGCTCTCCGCGGGGGCACGGACTCTCCCGCAGGAATACGGCTACTTCCTCGACGCTTCGTGGCGTATGCATCCGGAATTGTGTGCCCCAGTGTCCACGTTGTCCTATCAGGGGCGGTTGCACTCGGCGTCGGCCGCCGCCCATAGGATGCTCGCGGACACGAAACCCGGGGTCTACCGCCTCGACGTTCCGCACACGGGCAACGCGACCTCGTCTCCCGAGGAAGCGGCACGTGTGGTGGAACTTGCGAGCGAACTCGTCGGAAGGAGCTGGAGACATGCGCCGGACCAAGCGTTCAGGCCACTGGAACCTCACGATGTCCTCGTCGTGGCTGCCTACAACGCCCAGGTGGAAGTCATTCGTGAAGCCCTGGAAGAAGCGGGGCTTTCGGATCAGGATGAGACGGGGGTCCGGGTCGGGACCGTCGATAGGTTTCAAGGGCAGGAAGCGCCGGTAGTCATCGTGTCCATGGCGGCTTCCTCTGCCGAGGATGTACCCCGCGGGATGGACTTTCTTCTCTCCCCCAACCGTCTCAACGTCGCCGTTTCCCGCGGACAGTGGGCAGCCGTGATCGTCAGTTCCCCCGGCCTGACGGACTACTGGCCTACCAATCCGGACTCGCTGTCGATTCTTGGCGGGTTCACGGCGCTGCGCAGGAAAGCCACATCGTGGGACAGGCTTCCGCTCTCAGGGAGCACCCGGGACAAAGAAGGGGAGATCCATGAATAATAATCATGAACCGTACGGACACGAGCAGGAGGAAGGGATGATAAACATCAACCCGAGTTTCAAAGCCCGGACTCCTTATATCTTCCACTTCGACGACCAAACGGTTGTTCTGGGTGATCCCGAATACCTGAAACAGGTTGAAACCTTCCTGCTGACGGCTGACCTCGCAACACGCACCACGTATTGGGACACCGGCGAAGAAGACCCTCTCGATTTCGATCCGGACCCCGAGCCCGAGGACATGAACAGCGTCGGGATCGAGGGGGACGAATCCGTCTTTTGGAATGCCATCGAATCGGCTATTTTCCAACAAACGGAATGGCCCGAGGGCGAGGACGCCGTGGTCTATGCACCCCACGTTCCCGACTGGCTCTCGCAGGCGCAGTCCTGGTATTTCGACCCGATCTGTCCACCGCTGGGCCCCGGCGGTCCCGGTGGTTGGGTCCGACGCCGGGCCGTGGACGGCCGGGGCTACCCGGTCGGCCTCTTCCAATTGACCGAAGCAGATTCCTTCTGGGTCTTCGCATCGGAGGAGGACCTTTCCGACATCATGGAACTGTGCCGGTCGCTGGCCCGGTTCCGCATCGGATTCGACCAGGTCACCCCGTATCTCGGTCCGGATGACACCATCGGGTCGCTCGCTCTGCCCATCGAATGCAGGGATGCACTCCACGAGGAGCTCATGATCAGGGGCGTGGACGTCGAATCTATGTTCTGGGAATGAGGCCTCCGACCGGAGACAGCCCCTCGTCGAGAAGTCGAAGCGGCAAACCGTCGGCCCACGGATTCAACCCTACGGCCCTGGCCGGTCGGGTTGTGGCCGCCGTCAACGCCTCGTCGAGGTCGATACCGGCCTCGACCACAGTCCGCACCGCCTGATCCATCGTGAGGGTTGAACCGGCAATGGCGCCCTGGCTGCCGTCCGGGGTGGTCAACCGGGCGATGCCATCGTCCACCCGAACGTCCAGGGAACCGAGCTTGTAGTCGCCGTCGGACTGGCCTGTGGCGGACATGGCATCGGTGATGAGCACGACCCGACCCGGCATGGCGCGGAACAGCATCGCGACCACCTCGGGCGCAATATGGACCCCGTCGGCGATGATTTCCGCAACCACGTGAGGTGACTCCATCGCGGCAATCACCGGACCGGGGTGCCTGTGGTGGATTCCGTTCATGGCGTTGAAGGCGTGCGTCAGAATCGACGCTCCGGCGTCGAAGGCGCGCAACGCAGTCTCGTAGTCGGCATCCGTGTGCCCCACGGCCACGCGCACCCCCTGCCCCACCAAGTATCGGGTCACCGCAAGGTCGTCATCGAGTTCAGGGGCCAGCGTCACCTGACGCAGGTAGCCGCCGGCCGCATCCACCAGACGCTTCGCCTGGTCGAGCGTTGCCGGTCGCAGGTAGTCCTGCCGGTGCGCACCCTTGTGCGCGGGCGAAAGCCACGGGCCCTCGGCGTGGATGCCTTCCAGCCGAAAGCCCGCGGGGATGCCCTCACCGGTCGTGATGGCCCGCGCCACGCGCCGGAAGGAATCTTCCAGTTCGTCCAGCGGGTTCGCGACGAACGAGGCCAGCGCCCGCCCCGTCCCGTGGTCCCTGTGCACCGACAATGAGGTCGGCAGGCTGTCTCCGTCCTCATACGCGTACCCGCCCGCTCCGTGGCAGTGAATGTCGGTGAATGGGGCACTCAGGAACATGCCGGACGCGTCGAACGGGAGCGACCCCACAGCACTCCCGGCGTCCCGGTGGAAGGAGTCCCCCAGGCCACCGCGGATCGGCACGCCGGCATCGTCGCACTCGACCCAGACCGGTCCCGAGTCCGCCGTCAAAACGTCTGCGGGAACGTCGGCAAAAACGGGCACGTCCCGCAGCGTCTCGGTCGGGCGCGCATTGTGGATCAGGGTATTCATGGGTTCAGTCCTTCGCTCCGCGGACGACGCTGAGGTCGAAACCGTACCGGTCCGCTCGGTAGGTCGTCTCTGTGCATTCGACAGGCCGCCCCAGAACGTCGCGGGCACATCGTTCCACGCGGAGCGCCGCGGCTCCGACCGGCTGGGACAACAGGTTGGCCTCCTCAAACCCAAGGTTGACCGCGCGGATCGATTGATCCGCCGATTCCGCGCGGTGCCCCCGTCGGGACAATTGTTCGTCGAGGGAACCACGAGGATCAGGCAGGCTGCCACCAAAAAATTTCAAGGGGATGCGCGCCAGCTCGAGTGCCATCGGCAGGCCGTCCGCGAGCCGCAGGCGGTGGATCCGGGCGAGTTCCTCGCCGACCGGCACGTTCAATTTTTCGGCCAGGATCTCGTCTGCGGGGACGACGTCGTTGCCGAGGGTCTCGCTGGTCGGCCGGTGCCCTCGCTCGTCCATGTCCTCAGAAAACGACGTCAGCCGCAGGCCCTTGCGAATCATGCTCGGATCCGCGACATAGGTCCCCGAGCCACGGATCGAGTAGACGGCGCCGGAGGCCACCAGGTGGGCGATGGCTCGACGCACGGTGGCCCGGCTGACGCCGTACTCCTCCTGCAGGGCCCTCTCCGTCGGCAGCACCTCGTGCGGCTCACCGGCGGCGACGACGTCGGCCTCCAACGCGGCGGCCAGCGCAAGGTACTTGGGCACGATCTCGGTTTCGCCTGCGGTCATCCTCGGACATCACCCACTGTTTGCGTATTGGTACGAACCAAACATACACGGATCATCTGAACGGCGTTATTGGTACGTACCAATTCGGTCGTGAAGGGGTAGGCTGGAGGCATGGAAATCATCGTTGTCCCTGATCCCGAGTCCGTCGGCGACGTCGCGGCGGAACGCATTGCCGAACTCGTTCGGACAAAACCGGATGCAGTTCTGGGTGTTGCGACCGGCTCGAGCCCCGTTCCGACGTACCGGTCCCTCGAGCAACGGGTGCGCAACGGCCTGGACGTGTCCGGGGTGAGCGCCTTTGCGTTGGACGAGTATGTCGGCTTGAGCGAGGGCCACCCCCAGAGTTATGCGGAGGTCGTGCGGAGAGAAGTCACGGAGAGACTTGGGCTCGACCCGGAGCGCGTGCACGTGCCGAAGGGCCACGCAGTAGACGTCCCGGCGGCGTGCGAGGAGTACGAAGAGGCGATTCGAGCAGCGGGCGGGGTCGACCTCCAGATCCTCGGTATCGGCAGCAACGGTCACATCGGGTTCAATGAACCGAGCTCTTCACTCGCGGGCAGGACTCGCGTCAAAACGCTGACTCCCACCACACGCAGGGACAACGCACGGTTCTTCGATGACGACCTCTCCCAGGTTCCTACCCACTGCATCACCCAGGGGATCGGCACGATCCTGGATTCAGGTCTGGCTCTGCTGGTGGCTTCGGGCGAGGGCAAGGCCGAAGCAGTAGCCGCCATGGCCGAGGGGCCTGTGGGGGCGTTCTGTCCGGCTTCCGCTTTGCAGCTGCATCGTCGGTCCGTCGTCGTCGTGGACGAGGCCGCCGCATCCTTGTTGACGAATCGGGAGTACTACGACTTCGTCAGAGACAACCGCCCGTCCTGGCAGCTCTGAGGGGCAGGACACCCCGTTGAACGTGGGCCGGCTGTATGACGTACATTGGCCGGCCCTCGTTATGGCGACTCTCCGATTCGGCCGGCCGCTGTCCGCGTTGGGTGGCGTTTACCCGATTCGGGGGCGCTTTCCAGCCGTTCCAGGCCTCGCATCCGCTCCCGACACCTCAAGTTAGGTGGCGGTTACCCGATTCGGAGCCGATCTCCGCCGTTAGGTGGTGGTTGAACGGCCACCTAACGGCGGCAAGCGCCTCGCAATCGGGCAACCGCCACCCAGCGCCGCCCCCGGATCGCCACCCAGCGCCGCCCCGGTTCGCCATCCAGGTTCGCCACCCGGATCACCGCCACAAATAACCGCCCCAGGAACGAGCACCGCACCCGGACACGGACGACGGCGACGTCGGGGCGACCCCAGCGCCCCGGCGCCCCGGCGCCCCGACCGCCCGGCCGCCCAGGCCGCCCCATCGACTCGCTGCCCCGCGGCATACCCCGAGCGAACGGGTTCAGTCCATGGTGGGCAGGGCGTCGACGAACCAGGAGGTGATACTGGTCGGATGCGTGATCGCGGTCCCGACCACCACGGAGTCGGCTCCCGCGGACAGGGCAGATGCAGCCTGGGCCGGGGTGTGGATCCGTCCTTCGGCGATGAGCATCCGGCCGGTGTCCTCCGCCGCGATCTGTTCGATGAGTTCCAGGTCCGGTCCATCGGTCTTGGGGCGTTCGACCGTGTATCCGGCGAGGGTCGTTCCGAGAACGTCCGCGCCGGCGTCGACCGCAGCCAGTGCGTCGTCGAGAGAGCCACAATCGGCCATGACCATCGCCCCGGTCTTTTCGTGGATCACGGCGATCGTTTCACTCAGACTGCGACCATCGGGTCGATCCCGCCGGGTCCCGTCGAGCGCCACGATGTGGGCACCCGCCTGGGCGACGGCAAGTGCGTGGTGGAGGGTCGGGGTGATGAAGACCCCTTCGTGACCGTCCTTGAACAAACCAATGACGGGCACCTCCACGGCCGACCGTGCGTGCTGGATGTCCGCGAGTCCCTGAACCCTGACGGCGGCCGCCCCACCGAGCACGGCCGACTGGGCGACCTGGGCCATGGTCCGGGGGTCCCGCATGGGTTCACCAGGGTATGCCTGGGCCGAAACGACGAGTCGCCCTCTCAGGCCGTTGAGCTGTTCATCGGTGAGGAGCATGGGTTCCTTTCCGCCCGGAGGGCACAGGTTCAGTCCGTGGGGGCTGCGGGGTTACGGTCCGACCAGGCGAGCGAAGCCGCACCCAGGAGGGCTGCCATGTCCCCGGACGAGGCGGCCACCGGGCGCGTGGTGATCCCGGGCAGACGAACCTTCAGGAAGGTCTCGATCATGGGTTCCCACCACGAAGGCCCCGAAGCGGCCAGACCGCCGGAGAGCACGAGCTCGTCCGGGTCGATCATGTTGACGATTCCGCCGAGGAATGCCCCCGCGATCTCCGCCGACGCCTTGATGACTCGACGTGCGGAAGCGTCTTCATCCGCCCGTGCGAACACTTCGCGGGCCGTGCTGAGTTCGGCTTGTCCGCCGGCGCTGCGATAGGCATCCGCGAATGCAACGCCGCCGCACGCGTTTTCGAGGATCATGTGCTCGGGCGTCTTCGACCCGGCCGCGAAGAGCTCGGAGTCCCGGTGGTGAGGCATCGGCGTCATGCCCACGTGACCGGCCACGAAATGCCTGCCAACCTGCGGTTTGCCGTCGATCAGCATGGCGCCTCCCACGCCGGTCCCGAAGGCGACCAGGAACATCGTCCCCTCCGCCGTCATGCCGTGGTTCTTCCTGTACAGCGCCTCGCCCAACGCATGCGCGTGGACGTCGTTGACCGGTCGGACGGTCGTGATGGGCCGGCCAGGAACGTCCTCCAACAGTGCGGCCAGGTCGCGGGACAGCGCGGCCCCGGTCCAGTCGCGGATGTTGGGCGTCGCCGAGAGGACGTTGCCGGTGTAGGGGTCGATGGCGCCGGCCGACCCGATACCGAGCACGGGGCGGACCTCGATCCCGCGCTCCTTGGCCTCGTCGAGCAGTGTCCTGGACACCGAAGCCGCGGTGGCCATGACCGCGGACGCCCCGCGTTGGGCCGGCGTGGGTTCGGCAGCCTGCCCCAGGATCTCTCCCGTGGCGGTGATGAGCGCTCCCGCCGTTTTCGTTCCACCCAGGTCGAGGGCGACCGCGGCATGGGTCATAGGAGTCCGGTCCTTTCCAAGATCGTACGAATCGAAGCGGCCTCGTTCGCGTTGAGCGCCGCCATCGGCTTGGACATTGTATTCGACGAGATCACACCCAGTTCGACCAGTGCGGTCTTGAACGCGCCCAGTCCTGCGGCGCCGCCGGAAACGCGGTTCGAGTCCGGGCACCCGACGATCGTGAACAGATCGACCAGGCGGTCCTGTTCACGACGTGCGGCCTCCCAGTCCCCGGCTGCCGCCGCCTCGTACAGACGAACATAGCCGGAAGGATCCACATTGCCCAGCCCGGGCACAATACCGTCGGCCCCGGAGAGCATGGCGCCGTCGCACACGACCTCGTGCCCCGTGAACAGCGAGAACCCTGCGACGTCGCGGGTGGCGAGCGCGAGCTGCCGGAAGGCGACGTCGTCGTTGGAGGAGTCCTTGACCCCGACGATCGCACCCTCGTGAGCCAACTGGGCCAGCAGGTCCGCGCCCAAGGGGATGTGGGTGCGAACGGGAACGTTGTAGGCGAAGACCGGGACATCCACGGCATCCCGCACCATGCGGAAATGATCGAGGATCTCGTTCTGGTTCGTGATCACGTAGTACGGGCTGGAGGCCACAACCGCGTCCGCACCGAGCCGGGTCATCCGCCGCGCCTCTTCCGCGACCCGCACACCGGTCTGGTCGTTGGCTCCCACGATCACGGGCACCGCCCCGTTCACGATCTCGGCGGTCAGCTCGACGACGGTGCTCCGTTCGTCATCGCTCATATAGGGCGTCTCGGCGGAGGAACCGAGCATGAACAGGCCGTGCACTCCTCCGTCGATGAGGTGACGGACGACCCGTTCGAGACCCTTGCGGTCGATCTCGCCGTCGGTGGATCGGGGGGTGACGACGGGCGGGATGACGCCGTGGAATGCGGGGGTTGCAGACACGTGGTTATGCTCCTGACGGTTGTTCGTTCTCTTGTCCCGGGGTGTTCTGACCGGCCCCGGTCGGCCGGAAATTTCAAGGGGTCGTCTCCGCGAGCAGGCTCGGCGCCGAGTTCAGCAACGACCTGGTGTACTCCTCCGAAGGATTGCCCAGCACGTCCTGAGCCGGTCCCTGTTCGACGGCTCGCCCCTGGGTCATGACCAGGAGGTCATCGGAGATGTGGCGAACGGTCTGGATGTCGTGCGAGATGAAGACCATTCCGATGCCGAGCTCCTTCTTCAGATCGATCAAGAGGTTGAGGACCTGGGCCCGGACGGAGACGTCCAGGGCGCTGGTCGGTTCGTCGGCGACGATGACCTCCGGGTCCAGGGCGAGTGCCCGGGCGATGGCAACGCGCTGGCGCTGGCCTCCGGAGAGCTGGGCAGGAACCGCTTCGGCGGCCGAGGTAGGCAGCCCCACCATGTCCAGCAGTTCGTAGACCCGTTTCGACCGGTCCGGTGCGCCGCCCATTGCGTGCACGACCATGGGGTCCCTGATGATGTCGTGGGTCGTCATGCGAGGGTTCAGCGCGGTCGAGGCGTTCTGGAACACCATCGTCACGGCCTTGCCGAACGCCTTCCTGTCCGCCTTGCCGGTGCCCACCGGTTTGCCCCGATGCAGCAACCGTCCGCCGGTGGGCTCCTGAAGGCCGACGAGGACGTTCGCGAGCGTCGTCTTGCCGGACCCGGACTCACCGACGATGCCGACCGTGCGGCCACTACGAACTTCGAGGGAGATCCCGTCCACCGCTTTGACCACCTTTCGCCGGAACAGTGAACCGGTTCGACTGGTGAAGTGGACTTCGAGGTTCTCCAGGGAGAGGACGGACTCTGCGGTCCGGGATGCCGTGGCGCTCATGAGTCAGCTCCTTGAATGATGTTGACCGTGGCCGTTCCGGAGGCCGGTTCGTTGGTTGCCCAGTAGTGATCGGAATCGCCGACCTGCTCCATGCGCAACGGCGCCCAGGGATTGGCATCTTGTCGCTGGGATCTGGGGGCAAAACGATCGCCGGGGGCAAATTCCCCGGGGCTCGGAACGGTTCCGGGGATCTGGTAGAGCCGCTCCGCCGAGGACTCGATGGACAGCACCGATCCCAGGAGCCCCTGCGTGTACTCGTGCCGCGGGTCGGACAGGACCTCCGAGGTGCTTCCGGACTCGACCACCTGGCCCGCGTACATGACGGTGACCCGATGGGCCAGTGACCCCACCAGGGCGAGGTCGTGGCTGACGAAGATCATCGCGAAACCCAACTGTTTCTGCAGGTCGAGCAAGAGATCGATGACCTGCCGCTGGACGGTGACGTCGAGCGCCGTCGTGGGTTCGTCGGCGACCACGAGCTTGGGCGATCGAGACAGGGCCATCGCTATCAGAACCCGCTGGCGCTGCCCGCCCGAGAGCTCATGGGGGTAGCTCTTGAGGGTTCGATCCGGGTCGAGCTGGACGAGTTCCAGCAGCTCGGCGGGGCTCATCCGCCCACCGCGCTTGGTCAGCTGCTCCATCTGGTCCTTGATGAGCATCGACGGGTTCAACGAGGACAGGGCGTCCTGATAAATCATCGCGATCTGCTCGCCCCTGAGCCCGGCGAACGTCCGGTCCAGGGCCTGTTGCCCTGCGGCAGAGGGAACCAGTTCCTTGCCGCCGAAGTCGATCGAACCGGTCACCACCGCGTTGGGCGCTTGGAGGCCCATGATGGCCAGCGAGGTGATCGACTTTCCGGATCCGGACTCGCCGACCAGCCCCATAGTTTCCCCAGGGGCGACGGAGAAGCTCAGGTCGCTCACGACCTTCGTCTCCCCGTACCTGTCCGGGAAGGCGATCGAGAGATTCTTGACCTCGAGCAACGGCGCGGCGTCGGGATCCGGGGCAAACCGGTCCTCGCGGCGGGCCTCGGCCGCGGCGAGGGCCGCGAGCTGGGAGTCCAGGACGGATTTGCCCCGCGGACCGACCGTCTGGATGTTCGACGTCGGGATGTCCCGGTCGGAGCCCGAGGCGAAGATCGCCTCCGTGGTCGGTTGCGGGTTCTCCCTCCGGTGCGCATCGGGCTCAGCGCCGGCCGCGTGCGAGCGCAAACGAGGGTTGGCCATCGCATCGGTCATGCCTTCGGACAGGACGTTCAACGCCAGGACGGTCAGAAGGATGGTGATGCCGGCGAACGTCGTCGCCCACCAGGCACCCGAGAGGACCACGTTGCGTCCGTAGGAGATGACGTTGCCCCAGCTCGGGTCTGGATCCTGGATCCCCGCGCCCAGGAATGAGAGGGACGCCTCGAAAATGATCGCGTCAGCAACCATGACCGTGGCAAAGACCAGCACCGGAGCCGCGCTGTTGCGCACCACGTGTTTGAGAAGGATGAAGGTCTTCGAGGCACCGACGATGCGTTCGGCCCGGACGTAGTCCTCGTTCCACTGGGTGAGGATATTGGCTCGCACCACACGGGCCAGCTGCGGTGTGTAGATGATCGCGATCGAAAGGATGATCACGGGGATCGTATTGCCCATCGTGGACAACAGAACGGCGGCGAGGGCGATGCCCGGGAACGCCATGATCACGTCCATGACCCGCATGACTCCCTCGTTGACCCATCTGCGCCCGGTCGCGGCGATCGCCCCGAGGATGCCGCCGAGCACCAGGGCCAGGGCCACGGACCCCAAGCCGATGACCAGGGAGCTGCGCGCCCCGTACAACAGACGGGAGAAGATGTCCCGGTTGAGCCGGTCGGTGCCGAATAGGTGATCCCCGCTCGGTGCCTGTGGAACTCCTGAGCCCGTGGCCAACGGGTCGTGGGGCGCGAGCACCGGGGCAAGGATCGCTGCCAGAGCGATGAGGACCAGGAATGCCATGGACAGCTTGGATCCCCAGGGCATGCTCCGGAAACGGATTCCGGGTCGGGACAGCCGGTCGGCGAGCTTGTATCTCATGGTCACACCGTCCTAATGCGGGGGTTGATGAGCAGGTAGAGGAGGTCGACGACGATGTTGACCGCCACGAAGGTCACAGCGATCGTCACCACGACCCCCTGGACCAGATTGATGTCCTGATTCGTGATCCCGTTGAGGATCAGCTGGCCCATGCCCGGCATCGAGAAGATCATCTCGATCACCACGGCACCGCCCAGCAAGTAGCCGATGCGCAGACCGAGCACGGTAACGGGCGTCACGAGCGCATTCCGGAGCACGTTCTTCCTCAGGACTTCGCCTCGCGGGACGCCGTTGCCGATCGCGGTGCGCACATAGTCCCTGTCGAGTTCTTCGACCATCGAGGTCCGGACCACGCGGATGAGGGAGGCGCACACGGGGATGGCGAGCGCGACGGAAGGCATCAGCATCGACGTCGCGTACTTGCCGGGATCGTCGAAGAATGACGTGTACCCGCCCGAAGGCAGAATCCGCCACCCGACCGCGAACCACTGGATCAGCAAGATGCCGAGCCAGAAGGAAGGGGTTGCGACGGCCGCGATCGAGAAAACGCGGATCACCTGGTCGGGCCACCGGTCTCGCCAGAGGGCGGCGACGACGCCGAGCACCAGGGACACGATGGCCGCAATGACCACTCCCCAGAAGGTCAATTGCAGGGTCACGGGGAAGGCCCCGGCGATCATGGTCGAGATCGGGGATTCGGGCGGCGTCGTGACACCGAAGTCGAGCCGCACCAGGCGCCCCAGGAACGACAGATACTGCACGACCAACGGATCGTTGAGGCCATGGGCCGCCCGGTACGCTTCCTTGGCGTCGGAGCTCGCGCCCTCTCCGAGGGCCGCCGTCGCCTGATCCCCCGGGGAGAAGTGCAGCACGATGAAGACGAGCAGCGTGATGCCCAGGATCATGAAGGGAAGGGCGACGAGCCGACGCCCGAGGAGTCTGAGTATGTTCCCCACGAGAAATCCTCCTTGGATCGTGTGCGGGAGAAGGTGGCTGGGTCAGTTCCGTTCGACGCCGAGGAAGGACAGGCCCGTGGTCGGCAACGGCTGGAAGCCTTTGAGCTCGGAGCCGTGCCACGCCGTCGGCAGCTTGCGATGGAAGATGGGATAGAGGGGAACCTGGTCGGCGATGATGTCGATCGCTTGGCCCCACAGCCGCAGCGCCTCCCCGTGGTCGGTCGTGCTGACCGCCTGGTCCATGAGGCTGAGGGTCTGGTCGTGCTCGGGCGTTCCCGCCCAGTGATACCTCTTGTCCGCCCACGTTGTGCCGCGGAACCACCACGAGAGCAGCAGGTCCATGTCATTGCCGAAGACCGATGGGTCGCCCGGAGCCACGCAGACGTCGTACTTTCCGGCGTCCACGTACTGGGAATACAGGGCACCGGACTGGAGCGCCTTCATGCTGGCCGTCACCCCGGGAATCTTGTTCCACGACTCGAGGACCACCGGCATGACGTCCTTGACCCACGAGGTGTCCGTGGTGTGGACCGTGAACTCGAGCGAGTCCGCACCGCCCTCCTTCAGAAGGGCCGCCGCTTTGTCCGGGTCATAGTCGTACACGGTGGATGCCCTGACGTAATCGGGGTGCTCACGGTGCACGTACGACGTCGCCGCGCTGGCGTTTCCCAGGAGCCTGCGCTGAATGACCTGCTCGGTGTCGAGGCCGTAGTGCAGGGCCTTGCGCACCCGGACGTCGTCGAACGGCGGCTTCTGGAGGTTGAACATCAGGAACAGCAGCCCGAAAGACGGAACCTGCTTGAGCTCGGAACGTTCCTTGAGCCATTCGGTATCCAGGTAGGGGACGTCCTCGATGGCCTGGACGCGATCCGAGTCCTGGGCGGTGACGCGGGCCGCGGAGTCGGAGAGCAGGAACCAGGTCATCTCGTCCACGGTGGGCCTGTACTTCCCGCCGTAGTCCTCGAAGGCCTTGAATTCGATGCGATTGTCCTTGAGCGCCCGGACGAACGAATACGGCCCCGACCCGACCGGATGGGCGTCGAAGCCCTTGGGGTCCTTCTCAACCACGGCCTTCGGCACGATCTTGACGCACGAGATGCGCTCGGCAAACTGCGGGAATGGACTCTTGAGGCGGAACAGCACGGCGTCATCGCCCTGGGGCTCGACGGTCTCGATGAATCCGAGGAACTGCATGAGGGTCGACGAATTCTTCGGGTCCAGAACCCTGGTGAACGAGTACACGACGTCCTGGACGGTGACCGGAGACCCATCGTGGAACTTCGCGCCGGAGCGCAACGGGACCACGTACGTGGTCTCGTCGATTTGCTTCGGCATCTCCGAAGCAAGAGCGATATACGGTTCGCGCGTCGCCGGGTGGAGGTCCACGAGCCCTTCGAAAACGTGCAGGTTGACCGCCATCGCGGTGGCGCTGGTCGTGATCATGGGGTCGAATCCGCCGGAAAGCGTGTAGGAGATACCGGCCTCGATGCGCTTCTTCTGCGGCGCCGACTCCCCCGCGCACGCAGAGAGGCCGGCCGAGAACACGAGCGCCGCACCGAGGCCGCCCACGGCCGTGACAAAGCCGCGCCGCGACACACCGCGCGCGGTCTGAGACCTCGTCATCGAAGACTCTAGAATCATCGGGACCTCCGGGAGGTGGGATGTAGGATGTCCTGGTTAGAGTGCGAATTTATAGCTCTTGAATGATGTTGTCAACATCACGTTGGAGAAGCGAGTCGGCGACGCAGTCGGACGGCGCGGCCGACACGATAGGATCCACAAGTGTGAATCATCGACGAGGGGAATCGCATGCCGGAGAAGGAATCGATGCCCAAACGCAGAGTGGGCGCCGCTGATCGCATGCGCGCGCTCCAGCAGGACATCATGGAGTTCATCCTGGACCAAGGGCTGGCTCCCGGGGATCCCATGCCCACGGAGTTCGAACTGGTCGAGGAGCTCGGCGTCGGCCGCAATACGGTGCGTGAGGCCCTCAAGGTCCTCCAGTCGATGGGCATCGTGGAGGTCCGTCACGGATACGGGATGTTCGTGGGCCGCAAGAACCTCGAGGCGCTGGCGATGGGACTCGAATTCCATGCCCGCATGTCCCTGCAGGGTCGGGGTGACGAGGCCCTGGAAGTGGTCGAGGTCCGGCAGGCCCTGGAATCGGCCCTGATCGGCTCGGCCATGGACGCCATGACATCGGAGGACCACGTGGCCCTCGAAGCATGTATCCGAGGCATGGAGGAGTCCGCGGAAGACGGCGCCCTGAACGCCGAGCACGACCACGAATTCCACAGATTGCTCTTCGCGCCCTTGGACAACGACCTCTTGGCCAATCTGCTCGAGGTTTTCTGGTCCGTCTACGGCCGGATCCGTGAGCAGGTCGGCCAATCGATCCCGATGGCCAGGCAGAATGCCCGGGCACACCGGGAGGTCCTCGAGGCCGTCACGCATGGGGAGAAGGAACGCGCCGCGATACTGCTGACATCACACTTCGATGCGTTGCGCGACGTGCTGCGCAACTCCGCCGGCTGACCCGAGCCAGGCATAATAGCGGTACATGTATGCCATCATCATCGAAGCCCCGGACGCGCCCGGCCTGGCCGAGCGCCTGCGGTCGCTCCCGGCGCTGACCGAAGGCGCCGTGCTCGAGTCGCCATCGTCGGGCCGGTTGAGCGCCGTGCTCGCGGAGCCCGAACCTGCGATCGACGTCGCCCTCGAGGCCCTGCGTACCCCCGGCGTGTCCGTGGGCGTCGGAATCTCATCCGGCGGCCCCGACGACGCCGGGTACGCGAGCGCTTATGCCCGGGCGGCGGTTCAGAGGTGCACCCCAGCCCCTTCCGCGGGTCGCGCCGCGTTCCGCAATGTTTTCGTCGAGGCAGCCGATCCCGCCCTCGCCGATGCGGCCACGGGCCTGGCGAGGCTGCTGGCTCGCCTGGTCGGCATGAGAACCGAGGCCGAATGGAGGGTCGTGGATCTACTGGTTCCCGGCGTGCGCGGCCAGCACCGTGCCGTCGGAGAGGCATTGGGCATATCCCCGCAGGCCGTCAGCAAGGCCCTGATCCGCACCGGTTGGCATGAGCAGAGCGAGGGTCGGTCGGGCCTTGTGGAAATTATGAGGCGCCTCAACAACTCGTAATATGATTGTGGCTGTTATCCCGATGGAACCACACATCAAGGAATCAGGATTCATGGCTCTTCGCAGTTGAGGGGGTAGGTGGCTGAGCGCGTCGGTCGCCGGATGAGGGTCGAGGCCTTCCGATGATGGAAGTTCTCACACTGACCATCTGCCGGAAGACCTCGACGTGCACCACGCTACCTTCGCGACCCCTGATCTGACCGTGTTCTGCCATCTCGACGAGCTCGGCCTCGTGGCCACCGGTCAGCTTTTCGAGCCGGATCGCGCGGTGATCGAGTGCCGCGTCGCCGAGCCGGATCCGTGGTGCCGGGGATGCGGTAGCCAGGCGCTCTCGCGCGGGACGGACACGCGGCGTCTCGCCCACGAGCCGTTCGGTCATCGCCCGACGACGCTGCTGGTCCGGGTCCGCCGCTACAAGTGCTCGGGATGCGGACGGTCCTGGCGTGAGGACCTCACGGCAGCGGCGCCCGAGCGAGCCAAGCTGTCCCGTAGCGGGATGCGGTGGGCGTTGGAAGCGCTCGTGATCGACCACCTCACCGTCGCCCGCGTCGCCGCCGGACTCGGTGTCGGTTGGCACACGGCGAACAACGCGGTCCTCGCTGAAGGGCGTCGAGTGCTGATCGACGATCCCGCCCGGTTCGACGGCGTCGCCGTGATCGGCGTCGACGAGCACGTCTGGCGCCACACGAGAGTCGGCGACAAGTACGTCACCGTCATCATCGACCTCACCCCGAACCGCGACAAGACCGGCCCCGCCCGTCTGCTGGACATGATCGAGGGTCGCTCGAAAGCCGTGTTCAAGACCTGGCTCGCCGCACGCCCGCAGGACTGGCGCGATGGTGTCGAGGTCGTCGCGATGGACGGGTTCACCGGCTTCAAGACCGCCGTCAGCGAGGAGCTCCCGGACGCGCAGGCGGTGATGGACCCGTTCCACGTCGTCCGCCTCGCCGGCGACGCCCTCGACACCTGCCGTCGTCGCGTCCAGCAGTGCCTGCACGGCCGGCGGGGCCGCAAAAACGATCCGCTCTACAAGGCCCGCCGCATCCTCCACACCGGCGCGCAGCTGCTCACTGACCGGCAGCAGACCCGTCTCGAGGCACTGTTCGCGGTCTCCGAGCACGTCGAGGTCGAGGCGACCTGGGGCATCTACCAGCGCGTGATCGCCGCCTACCGCGAACCCGATCGGAAGACGGCGAAGAAGCTGATGACAGCCGTCATCGATTCCGTCTCCAGCGGCGTCCCCGCCGCGCTCGTGGAGGTCCGCAAGCTCGGCCGCACGCTCAAGCAGCGCGCCGCCGACATCCTCGCGTTCTTCGACCGGCCCGGCACGTCCAACGGGCCAACAGAGGCGATCAACGGGCGCCTGGAACACCTCCGCGGCTCCGCCCTCGGATTCCGGAACCTCACGAACTACATAGCCCGATCGCTGCTCGACACCGGCGGCTTCAGGAACCACCTACACCCTCAAATGCGATGAGCCGGATTCATGAACAGCCCCTCAGTTGCCGTCATTCTGCCTGTCTACAACACCGCGCGAACGGTAGTTCGATCAATCGACAGCATTCTTCATCAAACGCACACAAATTTCGAACTCGTCATCATCAATGACTCATCACCGGACGATGCAGACCGTGTCATTCGCCAGCACTTGGAGCAAACGAATGATTCTCGCGTTCGCTATGTAGTCAACGAGCACAATCTCGGTCTGGCGGGATCCCGTAATCGCGGTCTGAGGTCCGTGAGTTCGGACTGGGTGGCCTTCCTGGACTCGGACGACGTGTTCCATCCCGAGTTCCTCGAGAAGATGCTTGCTTCCGCGGGACCGGCCACGGACGTCGTCGTATGCAGCCATGACGTGTTGTACCCGGACGGCACGCATCGATACCGGTCCCGGGGCAGGCCCGGCCGCTATACGGGGAACCAGGCCATGGCTCTCCTGATGAAGGACGAAATGACACCCTACGCGTGGGACAAGCTGTTTCGTTCCTCGTCAATTCGAGGGTTGGAGTTTCCCCTGCTGAATCGGATCGAGGACGCAGGATTCTCGATCGCGGCCTACGAGCGCGCTCGAGAAGTCGTATGCATCGAGGACTCACTCCATTTGTATTCGGTGAATCCGCAATCCATTACTTGGGGGTCGGTTCCGCCGATTCTTGAAAGTTACCGTTTTGTGGAATTTCTCAAGGAAACCACCCGGGCCCACGAAGGGTCGCCGTCGGAAAAGAATGCCCTGGCGGCAGCGTGGATTCTCACTTTCCTGAACTCCGCCCAGGCGGCCCTCAGGCTCACTCCTCCCGACGTGGATCACCACATCCGCGAGTGCCAGGACGCCATGACATTCGCCCTTCTGCGTCGCTGCCTCATGGCCCGGCCCGATTACGCACTGGCGGGGCTCCTGCTCAAGACCTCTCCCCTGCTGTACGGGATGCTCTACAAAGAATTTGTCAGGCGTCGCTACGGGATCTGAGACAGCCCCCCCCTGCTCCCCGGACGGCGCGGATTCGTCACCCCCCGGGATGCGCTTGACGCTCTTCCGTCCGGCAGTGCAAAGGCGCCCCGACCGGTCTCATCCGATCGGGGCGCCTTGCGATTGCCCCGCCCGAGAGCACCTCACGGTTCCGGGCGCGGGCTTCCGGGCCGGGTGGCCTACTTCTTCTTGACCAGGCCCTTGTCCGCCATCCAGTCGAAGGCCACGTCCCCTGGGTCCTTGCCCTCGACGTCGACCTGATAATTCAGGTCCTGCATCGTCTTGTCGTCCAGGAGCTTGGAGACCTGCTCGAAACGGTCCTGGAGCTCGGGGTATTCCTTGACCAGGTCGGAGTTGAAGACCGGTGAACCGTTGTACTTCGGGAAGAATTCCCTGTTGTCCTCGAGGACCGTCAGGTTCAGCGCGGGGATACGACCGTCGGTCGTGAAGACCTCACCGAAGTTGCAGTCGCCCTTCGCCGTGGCCGCATAGACCGTCCCGGTGTCCATCACGGATACCTTGTCTTCCGGGACACCATCCGGTGCTCCGCGCTTCAGCCCGTACTTTTCCAGCATCGGGTTGAATCCGTCGCTGCGAGAGTTGAATTCCGACTCCACGCAGAAAGACCGCTCCTCGGGCGGGACCTTGGCGATGTCCTCGAGGGTCTTGACCCCGTACTTGTCCTTGAAGTCCTGGCGAACCGCGAAGGCGTACGTATTGTTCAGCGGGGCGGGCTTGCCCCACGTGAGATCGTTCTTGGAGTCCTCTTTCTTCACGGCCTCCCATTGCTCCTGGGCGTCCGGGATGGCCTTGTCCTTGCCCATGTAGGTCAGCCACGCCGTGCCGGTGTACTCCCAGCCCAGCTGCGCCTGACCGCTGACCATGAGGTTGCGGGAGGGCTGGGACCCCGGAACGTTGGTCATGTCGGTTACGTCGAAACCCACCGCCTCCGCGGTCAGCACGGCGATCTTGCCGAGCACCAGTTGTTCGGTGAAGTTCTTGGAGGTCACCGTGACCTTTTTGTCTCCTGCGCCGTCGATGGGCTTGATCGTTCCCGATTCCAGGTCGGGAAGGGTCGACGTCGCCGGTTGCAGGCCGCAACCGGCCAGCGCGAGCATCCCGACGGCACCCAGGGCGGCGAGTCGTAGCTTCTTCTGTCCAAACATGTCTAGATTCCCTTCGGTCGAGCGACCTGCTCGACGACGCGAGCAATCCAGTCCACGCTCAGCGCGAGGAGGGCCACCAACAGCGATCCCGCGATGAGGACCTTGTTCAAGGACAGGTTGACGCCCGTGGTGATCAGGAGGCCCAGACCGCCGCCGTCGACGAACGTTGCGAGAGTTGCCGTACCCACGAGGAGCACGAGTGCCGTGCGAATTCCGGCGAGCATGACGGGGACGGCCAGCGGCAGCTCGACCTTGAGGAGAACGGCCATGCTGCTCATGCCCATCCCCCGGGCGGACTCCACGAGCCTCGGGTCAACGGCGTCGAGCCCCACCATCGTGTTCTTCAGAACCGGGAGGAATGCGTACAGGATCAGGGCCAGAGCCGAGGCCTGGAACCCGAAACCGAGCCAGAAGGCGAACAACACGATCAGGCCGACCGGAGGTGCCGCCTGCCCGAGGTTCGCGATCGCCATGAACGGGGTACCCAACCATCGCATGGGTTTCCGGGTCAGGAGAACCCCGATCGGGATGGCGAGCACCAGCACGACGACCGCCGCAACCACGGTCAGCTGGAGGTGCTGCCAGGTCAGTTCCAGAAGATTCTTGGGATCGAGCGTGACCTTTTCCGAATCGGTCAGGTTGGCGCTGGTCAGCCACCATGCGATGGCCGCCAGGGCGAGAATGATGACGATCGGTTGGATCACGAGTCCGCCCCATTGGCGGCGACCGGTGTCCAGATCCGCCGACTGAGCTGACTGGGTCATGAACGGTCACCGCTTTCGTTCCACGGTTCTCGACCGGCCGCGCGCCCCGTGGGGTCTGCGGAGGACGTCGTGTCCCCCTCGACCGGGGCATCGGCGTCCTGGGACTCGGCGCCCGCGGTTCCTTCCGCATCGCCGGAGGCCTCGGAGTTCGTGCGCTGGACGGTCACCGGGATCTCCCCCGTGTTGTTCCCGACCGGCGTGTAGTCGCCCGGGGTGTAACGGCGCAACTCGGTGATGGCGTTCATGACCGTTTCGACGGTGATGATGCCCCGGTATCGTCCGCGTGCACCCTCGACCACGGCCTCACCGGTGCTCGCGACCAGCATCGTGTCGAGAGCGTCGTTGAGGGTGGACCTGGTTCCCACGAGGGGGAGCTCCTTGTCGAGCTGCGAGGGCACCGTGGTCATCCGTGAGAGCTGTTCCTTGGAGAGCCACTGGATCGGACGTTCGCGGTCGTCCACGATGACCGCCGAGTTGTACCCCGTCTTGTCGATGTGGCCGACCAGCTCGCGGGCGCTCTGACCAGGATGGCCGAGGACGCCGGAGATCAGGTCGACGTCGCCCACACGGGCCAGGCCCAGCTGCTTCAGTCCGGCGCCGGAGCCGATGAAGTTCTCCACGAACTCGTTCGCGGGATTCGCGAGGATCCGCTCCGGGGTGTCGTACTGGACGATCCGGGCTCCTTCGTCGAAGACCGCGATCCAGTCGCCGAGTTTCACTGCCTCGTCGAAATCGTGGGTCACGCACACGATGGTCTTGTGCAGTTCGCTCTGGATGTTGATGAGCTCGTCCTGGAGCCGTTGCCGGGTAATCGGGTCGACGGCGCCGAACGGTTCGTCCATCAGGAGAACGGGCGGGTCGGCCGCGAGGGCGCGGGCGACGCCGATGCGCTGCTGCTGCCCGCCCGAGAGCTCCCGCGGGTAGCGGTGGCGATACGTGTCCGCGTCCAGGGAGACCAGGTCCAGCAGTTCGTCCACGCGCTCGGCGATGCGCTTCTTGTCCCATCCGAGCATCTTGGGGACGAGGCCGATGTTGCTCGCGACGGTCATGTGCGGCAGAAGACCCCCGGCCTGGATCACGTAACCGATCTTTCGACGCAGCTTGTCGCCGTTGATCTTGGTGACGTCCTCGTCGCCGAGGATCAATCTGCCCTCCGTGGGCTCGATCAGGCGGTTGATCATCTTGAGGGTCGTGGTCTTGCCGCACCCGGAGGGGCCGACGAACATGATGATCTGCCCGGCCGGGATTTCCAGGGTCAGCTGGTCGACCGCGGGCTTCTTGCCGCCGCCGTAGCGTTTGGTCACGTTCTCGATGAGGATCGAGGCGCCCTTCTGGCGCGCTTCTCCCCCGCGGTTCGCGTCGTTCCGGGACTCGTCGGCCGACGACGTCGTCTGCTCGGTTCCGACGCCCTGGGACGCGGCGTGGGAGGAGGTGGTGTTGTTTCGGGTGTTCTCAGACACGGATACCCCTTGAAGTGGTCAGACGGCCGACGAGGATGAGGACCACGTCGAGTATGAGGGCGAGGATGATCACGGCGACGATGCCGGTCACGACGGACTCGAGGGAGTTCGCGCCTCCGAGCCGCGAGAGGCCCGAGAAGATGTAGCCACCGAGTCCGGGGCCGAGCGCGTAGGCGGCGACCGCCGCAATGCCCATCGTCATCTGCGCCGAGACGCGCATTCCGGCCAGAATCACCGGCCAGGCGAGGGGCAGTTCGACGCGGAAGAATGTTTTGACGCAGCCCATGCCGATGCCTCGAGCGGCCTCGATCGTCGATTGGTCGACGCCGGCAAGACCGACCACCGCGTTGCGAAGGATCGGCAGCACGGCGAAGAAGGTCACGACGACGACGGCCGGAACCACGCCGAAGCCCAAGGGCACGATGAGGAGGCCGATCAGGGCGAAGGACGGAATGGTGAGGCCGACCGCCGAGACGTTGTTCGCCACGGATGTCAGCGCACGGCTTCGGTAGCACAGCGCGGCCAGAACGATCGCGATGACCGTAGCGAGCACGAGGCACTGCACCACGAGGCTCATGTGTTGCCAGCTGGAGAACAGGATCTGTCCCCAGCGCTGGCGCAAGAATTCGCTCATGGTGTTCCTAGTGTGATGACTTGACATGGGTGAATACCCACGTCCTGACCAAGGATAATCAGCCTGCTGATGAGATCCAACTATTTGCGGTAAGTGCAACCTTCCTAGTCCCCCTGGTTCATCAGCATCCTGATCAATGAATACGCGGGATGCGGAGCCGAGGAGCGGCGTCGTCACATAGCGGGCCGGACGCGACACAATCGAAACAGTTGCGGGCGGCCTCGCCGTCGGCCGACCATGAATGGAACATCGTTGTACGCGAGCATCGACCGTCGAAGAGGACCAGCATGGCCGAACACACCTTTGGATTCAGAACCCGCGCGCTCCACGCCGGGGGTACCCCCGACGCCGAGCACGGTTCGCGAGCGGTCCCGATCTACCAATCGACATCCTTCGTTTTCAAGGATTCCGACGACGCCGCCAACCTCTTCGCCCTGCAGAAGTACGGCAACATCTACTCCCGCCTGGGGAATCCGACCGTCGCGGCCTTTGAGGAACGCGTCGCCTCGCTGGAGGGCGGCATCGGTGCCGTGGCCACGTCCTCCGGAATGGCCGCGGAATTCATCACTTTCGCCGCGCTCGCCCAGGCGGGCGACCACATCGTGTCCTCGGCGCAGCTCTACGGCGGAACCGTGACCCAGTTGGACGTCACGCTTCGACGCTTCGGAATCGAGACCACGTTCATCGACTCCATGGATCCGCAGGCGTTCAAGGATGCGCTGCAGGAGAACACCAAGGCCGTGTACACCGAGGCCGTGTCGAATCCTGCGTGCCAGGTCGCGGACCTCGAAGGGCTCGCCGAGGTCGCCCACGAGGCAGGGATCCCTCTCGTGGTCGATGCGACCATTTCGACCCCGTATCTGGTGCGGCCGCTCGAGCACGGCGCTGACATCGTGATCCATTCGGCCACCAAATTCCTCGGAGGCCACGGGACCACGTTGGGCGGCGTCGTCGTCGAGTCCGGCCGCTTCGACTGGGGCAACGGAAACTTCCCGTCGATGACCGAACCGATCCCCTCCTACAACGACATCTCCTGGTGGGGGAACTTCGGTGGGTACGGGTTCCTGACCAAACTGCGCTCGGAACAGCTGAGAGACATCGGGCCGTCGCTGTCCCCGCAATCGGCGTTCCAGCTGATCCAGGGGGTGGAGACGCTGCCGCAGCGCATGGACGCCCACCTGAGCAATGCGCGCGAGGTCGTCGACTGGCTCGATGCGGACCCCCGCATCGCCTACGTGAATTACGCGGGTCTCCCCGACCACCAGCACTACCAGCGGGGCCGCAAGTACCTTCCGCTCGGCGTCGGCTCGGTCTTCAGCTTCGGTGTCGCCGAAGCCAACGGCCTCTCGGGCCGTGAGGTCGGGGGCCGTTTCATCGAGAACCTGCAGCTCGCGAGCCACCTGGCGAATATCGGCGACGCCCGCACCCTGGTGCTGCACCCGGCCACCACGACCCACCAGCAGCTCTCCGCGGAGCAACTGGCCGCGGGCGGCGTTGCGGAAGACCTCATCCGCATCTCGGTGGGTCTCGAGGACCCGGAGGACATCCTCTGGGACCTGGATCAAGCCCTGACGGCGGCCACGGGCCTCACGCGCGAGTCCGCCGAACAGAAAGGTCTGTGAGACATGACGAATCAGAACGCACGCACCTGGATCGGCCCGAGCGCGCCGGAACGCCTCAACATCCTGCACAACACGACGTCGGTTGCGATCGTGGGCATGTCGGACAAACCGGCACGCGCGAGCTACTTCGTCTCGACCTACTTGCTCTCGAGCTCCCCGTACCGGGTCTATTTCGTGAACCCGGTCCTCGCTGGCAAGGGAACCAAGGTTCTGGGTCAGGAGGTGTATCCCTCCCTCGATGCGCTGCCGGAAACGCCCGACGTCGTCGACGCATTCCGGAAGCACGACGATCTCCCGGGAGTTGCCGAGGAGGCCGTGAAGATCGGGGCCAAGACGCTCTGGTTGCAACTGGGGTCGTGGAACGAGGAAGCCGCGGCAATCGCCGAAGAGGCCGGCCTGAACGTGGTCATGGACCGGTGCATCAAGATCGAGCACGCCCGGTTCCACGGCGGCCTGCACCTGGCGGGCTTCAATACGGGGGTCATTTCCTCGAAGCGGCAACGGACGGCGTAACTCCGCAGGGCGGGCTTGTCCTCCCGCGCCCCCGATCGAAGCCGTCCTGAATTGTCGGGCGGCGACCTCTGGTTCGGACCGAGGATGGATGGCGTAAGGAGGACCGCATGATTCGCACGCTCAACGCACTCGTCGGGGTCGTCGAGAACGACATGGCCGAAGAGCCCGACTGGGCATCCTTCGCCCGGCGTCACGCGACCACGGAATACCACCTGCGGCGTATGTTCTCGGCCCTGGCCGGGATGCCGCTGTCGGAGTACGTGCGTCGGCGGAGGATGACCCTGGCCGCGGCCGAGCTCACGCAGAAGGATTCCACACTTCTCGACGTCGCCATCCGGCACGGCTATGGGTCCGCCGAGGCGTTCAACAGAGCTTTCCGCTCGGTTCACGGCGCCCACCCCACCCTGGTGCGCGAAAAAGGCGGTCCGTTGCGTACACAACCAATGCTCAGATTCCGTCTGAGCGTGGAAGGGGATTCTCCCATGAACGTCACCATCGCCACTAAGCCCCGCCTTGTCCTCGCCGGTCACGCGGCAGAGGTTCCGCTGATCCACGAAGGCATCAATCCGCATATTCAGCGGCACGTGGACCGGATAACGGATGAAGACAACCAGAGGCTGCAGACCGTCAACGACGCGGAGCCCACCGGAATTCTCTCGGTGACCTCCGACCTGGAGCCCGACGCTCCGGAAGGTTCGTTGCTGACCTATCTGCACGGCGTTGCTGTTTCCGACGAGGACCATGTCCCCGACGATCTCGACACCCTGACGGTCGAGGCTGGTCATTGGGCCGTTTTCACCTCGGAAGGGTCCCACCCGGAAGCGTTGCAGCAGATGTGGGCGGCAACGGCCACAGAGTGGTTCCCATCGAACCCGTGGAGACTGCGCCCCGGCCCGACGCTCCTCCGGTTCCTCAGCCTGAGCGACACCACGGCCACGTGTGAACTCTGGATGCCTGCCGAAGAGGACGAGTAACCATCGGTCCTTCGGCAGGATCGGCCCGGGGAGCATATCCCGACGGGTTCTCGCCTGGTCAGGATCCCTTCGAGGACGAACCGTCGTCCTGGCTGGGACCCCACTTGGTGTACCCGTCGGGGCCCTCGACCTGCTTGAAGGACATGTCCTCGGTGTCGGCGTCGGCGTCGAAACGCCAGTCGTCGTCCTTCCACTGGACCGTGAAGGTCAGCTCTCCGTATCCGGCGCCGTCGTAGGCCGAGACCAGGATTTTCACCGCGGCCTTGTCCTTGGTGTAATCGCCCAGTTTGAAGCCCGCGACTTTGAGGTTTTCGGCTTGGCTGGAGGACGAGGCGGACTGGCCCTCCTCTTCGAAGCGATCGGCAACTTTGTCCCGCGAATCGTTGGCGATGGCCTGCTTCCTGATGATCTTGGTCATCAGACCGTAGTCCTGAGAGACCACGGGAAGGCTGTAGTTCGCGGCGGCGAAGAGTGCGCCCTCCGGGGAGTGGCTGAAGCAGGACGGCACCTTGTCGTCATCGACTTTCTCTGGCCCGAACTTGTCCGAGGTGGGGACCTTCAGTCCGTTGAGACCGTCTTTCCAGTCGGTCTTGGGAGCGGAATCGAGAGTCGTCTTGTCCGAGGCGTCCTCTTTGCAGATCGACGTCTTCTCTTTCGAATCACCCGCATTGTTCGATCCGCCCATTCCGCAACCGGCGAGGGTCAGAACGCCGATGGCGCCGAGACCGATGGCCCTGGACGCGTGGTTCAGTCGTGACATGGTGTGCCTTACTTCAGGTGTGAGTTTTGTATCACCATGCTAAATGCTTTGGTTCACTTTTCAATGAGCGAGGCGGGCGTCCTGCGCGAGCTGTCGCTTTTCCAGCACGACGTCGTACACCCAGATCAGCACGCACAGCGCCGTCATCACCCCGCCCGCGACGCAGACGCCGACCCAGTGCCCGGCGTTCCATGCCCACACGCCGACGGCGGATCCCACCGCGGCCCCGACGAAGTACATCGTCATGTAGACCGAGTTCAGGCGCGCCCTGGCCTGAGGGTCCAACGTGTACACAGTGTTCATCGAGATGATGTGCACCAGTTGGACGCCGACGTCCGTGAGAACCATGCCGACGCAGAACCACAGCACGCTGTGCCCACCCAGAACGAAGGCACCCCATCCGAGCGCCAGTGCCACGAGACCCAGCATCGTCCCGCGGCGCCCGTGGCCTCGGTCGACCATCCCGCCGGCCACGCTCGCCATGAGCGCTCCCGCCAGACCGGTGAGCCCGACCAGGCCAATGGCCGTGGGGCTCAGCCCGAAAGGCTCATCCGCCAGAAGCAACGTGGTGGTCGCGAAGATCGCGCTCATCGATGCGAAGGAAATCCCGGAAATCAGCGAGCGAGTGCGCAGCCGCGGGTGATGAAGGATCAGGCGCCCCATGGAGAGGAACAGGCCCGGGTAACTCGGTGGGTCCTCGGGGTAGGACGGCGGCAGCACCCGCCACAGCCCGATTCCCACGAGAATCATCAGGACCGCGGCGACGTGATAGATCAGGGTCCACCCACCGATGTCCGAGAGGATCCCCGCCACCGCGCGAGCGATCAGGACGCCCGCGAGCAGTCCTGACATCACGGTCCCCACGGCTCGTCCGCCCTTGCCGGGCGCAGCCAGGATCGAGGCATAAGGGACCAGAACCTGCGCGGACACGGAGAAGAGACCCGCCACGGCGACACCGATGAGAAAGACGCCGAAGCCGGCAATGGCCTGCCCCGCTGCGGTCAACCCGATGAGGCCGACCGTGAGCTTGCGCCTTTCGAACAGGTCACCCAGCGGCGCAAGGAAAACCAGGCCCACCGCGTAGGCCACCTGAGCGACCGTGACCGAAGTGGCCGCCGTCGATGAGCTGACCCCCAGCGCCTCGGAGATTTCGTCGAGAAGGGGCTGGTTGAAGTAGTTCCCTCCCGCGCACAAGCCTGTGGCAAGGCACATCAGGAACAGTACGGAACGAGTCAGCTGGGGTGCGGGTCTGGCTGTGGTCACCCCGCAAGCTTAGGCCGATCCGAAGCGTCAGCGGTAAACGCGGAGTGCGCCGGTGTGAACGTTCCACCCCAGAATGTATCCTCGCGAAAAGTGCTGACGAATTTCGTTTCCTCGGCGGTATTCGTTGGTCACGGGAAAACCGAATCCTCGTTCGTAGTCGGACCTGGACCAGAGGGTCCCGATCGCACCGTATTCCTTGACCCAGTGGGCACCGGTGCGTTCGGTCCACAAGAATTTGAAGCGCTGACCGTGTTCGTTCTGGAAGATCTGGTACCGGCCGCCGGTGGCATTGCTCTCCGGGATGATCGGTCGGCCAAACACCCTCTCGCCTCCGTTGGCGCGGTAGGCCTGACCGATCGCGCCGTACGGGGTGAGGGCACCCAGTCCCTCACCCCTGGCGCGTCCGCCCCAGACGGAGGCCGACGCATCCGACGGCGCGCCTCCGTATTCGTATCCGTAGAGATTGACGGTTCCGAGCAGCCGCTAGGGGGCTCCCGTGCGGGACAAGCGCCCGTCGGCGTAGGTCAAAGCTATGCCCACGACCCGGGCCTTGGGGTTGAGCAACGCCGCGCTGTGGGCCGGCGAGGTCTTCCACCATTCCAGCAATTGCAGCACGTCCGACTGGTAGGTCAGGGCGATGACCTCGTTGGCGTGCGAGTACCGCCCGGCTCGAGGATCCGAGAGGAAATCATTGGTGTGATAGAAGGCCTCCGCAATGACCTGATCATCGGAATGTCGTTGTTCGATCTGCGTGAGCCGGGCGGAGAACTTGACCGGGCGCAGGCCCCGAGAACCGCGGTAGGCGTTGATTCCGTCCAGCAGTCTTTGCGTGTCCTGGAGCCGTTTCTCCTGGCTGACTCGGAGAATGTCCTGCTGGGCGGCCCGCCCGGGTGGCGGGCCCTCTAGTTGGGTTCCGGCCAGGGCGACGGCGGCCAACGCGGATGCCGCCACCATGCTGCGGACCGTCGACCCGTGGAGCATCTCCCCTACCATTGATCGCCGCCGTTGCGCATGACGCGGAACGTAGCGACTCCGACCTCGACGACCCGGCAGCGTGATCGCACAGAAACCCATGGACGACTCCATTCATGAAGGAGACGAATGATCAGGACTCAGGCAGCGCAGCACTCTTTGGCTGCGCCGAAACACCACCATTTTATTCGGGAAAAGAAAGATAACCTACTAAGAATTGATATCCGATATAACAGCGAAACTATCAATTAATGGTTTGTGTCGATGTTTTCCTGGCCCAAAAGCGTGACACCGTCGGGCCACGTGGTGGCCTCGCCGGTGTCGCCGGCCAGCCGACCCGCGATCCACACATCGAGAAGGCGCCCGTTCACCGTGGACAACGCCCTGCGGGAGAGGCCTTCGTAGGAAAATCCCAACCGTTGCGCCAGACCGGCCGAGGCCTCATTGCCGACCATGGCCCGCCACTCGATGCGGCTAAGCCCGAGACCGGAAGGCAAATCCTTGGGGTCCGACTCTTCCGGCTCGCGGAACGCGAAGTCCAGCACCAGGCGGCAGGCCTCCGCCGTGTACCCCCTTCCCCGGGCGCCTCGAGCGGTCCACACACCCATGCTGGCAATCCGCCCGCTGGTCATGGAGAGGCTCACGACGCCGGCGAAGAGCCCGACGTTCTCGTCACCCGGAACCTGGTCGGCCGCGTCGCGAGGAACCTGAATCAGAGTCCCCTCATTCGGGTGCTCGGCCTCGTCCCTGATGTGGAACGCCCACACCAACTCGTGGCCGGATTTCCACCCCGGGGCGACGACGCCCTCGATGTATTCCAGCGCGTCATCCTCCTCGTACGGGTACGGGATCGAACCGGTCCAGCGCGGAATCTGCGGATCCTGGCACGCATCGACGATCGCGGCGACGTCGTTGGCGCACGGCGCATCAAGGGCCAGGCGGTTCGACCAGAGGCTGACATTTCGCATGAGCTCAGTTTAGGCCGTCTCGCCCCTGCCCTCCCGGATGCAGAGAAATGGCGACGGCCCCGCCGAAGCGGGGCCGTCGCCGGAACCGGTCCGGCATATCACCGAACCTTGCGCAGACCAGGACGTTACGACTTGCGATGCCCGCCGGCTGCCGGTCGGTTGGCGACCACCGGGTGCAATCCGGTGACGCCCTCCCGCTCGGCGGCGATCTCCATGACCCGACCACGCACGGCGAACCATCCGATGATCAGGGCCGGAATCACGATGACCATGGAGGCCAGGGTGAATGTGCCCACCGGGTAGTCGAGGGCGATCAGCACCACAACACCCGCCATGAAGAGGAGCACGAGCCAGTTGGCGTAGGGCGCCAGCGGAGCCCGGTAATGCGGCCGCTGGTACAGCCCCTTCTTCGTCAGGGAAACGAACTTCATGTGGCAGATCGTGATGGTCAGCCATGCGCTCATGATGCCGATCGACGCGAAGTTCAGCACGATTTCGAAGGCGCTCTCCGGAACGAAGTAGTTCAGCACCACACCCAGCAGCGCGACGACGGCGGTGAGGCAAATGCCGCCGTAGGGAACGCCGGAGCGAGTCAGATTCTGGGCGAATTTGGGCGCGGATCCGGCCATCGCCATCGAGTGCATGATGCGTCCCGTGGAGTACAGGCCCGCGTTGAGCGACGAGAGCGCCGCGGTGATCACCACGAGCTGCATGATCGGACCGGCGGCGTCGACCCCGATCGAGGAGAAGAACGTGACGAACGGGCTCTCCGTCTCGCTGAACGCGGTGTACGGGAGCAGGAGGCAGAGGAGCAGAACGGAACCGACGTAGAAGACGGCAATACGCAGAATGACCGTGTTGATCGCTTTGGGGATGATCTTTTCCGCGTTCTTGGTCTCGCCCGACGTCGTGCCGACGAGCTCGATGCCGGCGTAGGCGAAGACCACGCCCTGAGTGATGATCAGAGCCGGCATCAGACCGTTGGGGAAGATCCCGCCGTTGCCGGACATGAGGTGGAACCCGGTGGGCTGGCCATTCGGGGTCCCGAAGATCACGAACACGATGCCGAGGGCGAGGAAGACGAGCAGGGCGATGACCTTGATCAGCGAGAACCAGAACTCCATTTCGCCGAAGACCTTGACCGAAATCAGGTTCATCACGACGACGATCACGACCACCAGGAAGGCGATGACCCATTGCGGGATCGCGGCAAAGACGTCGAAGTACTGCCCGAACCAGCGCACGTAGATAGCGATCGCGGTCGCATCCACGACCGCCGTGGTCGCCCAGAAGAGCCAATACATCCACCCCGAGAAGTACGCGGCCTTCTCGCCGAAGAACTCGCGGGAGTAGGAGACGAAGGATCCGGACGACGGCCGGTGGACCACGAGCTCGCCGAGGCAGCGGAGAATGAGATAGCCCATGAAACCGCAGACGGCATAAACGAGGAAGAGCGAGGGTCCGGCGGAGGCCAGGCGTCCACCTGCCCCCAGAAAGAGGCCGGTGCCGATGGCACCGCCGACGGCGATCATTTGGAGTTGGCGGGGGCCGAGCCCTTTGTGGAAACCCGCCTGTTCATCATTGAATGTCTGTTCGGTGCCGTGGCTCTGGGGCTCGGCACCGGACCGCGAAGCTTTGGACGACATGGGTCAATACCTTCTCTTGGGAAACCTCGAAGGGTGTGAGTGACCGAAACGTTACCGGCTCTTCGCAGTTGAGGGGGTAGGTGGCTGAGCGCGTCGGTCGCCGGATGAGGGTCGAGGCCTTCCGATGATGGAAGTTCTCACACTGACCATCTGCCGGAAGACCTCGACGTGCACCACGCTACCTTCGCGACCCCTGATCTGACCGTGTTCTGCCATCTCGACGAGCTCGGCCTCGTGGCCACCGGTCAGCTTTTTGAGCCGGATCGCGCGGTGATCGAGTGCCGCGTCGCCGAGCCGGATCCGTGGTGCCGGGGATGCGGTAGCCAGGCGCTCTCGCGCGGGACGGACACGCGGCGTCTCGCCCACGAGCCGTTCGGTCATCGCCCGACGACGCTGCTGGTCCGGGTCCGCCGCTACAAGTGCTCGGGATGCGGACGGTCCTGGCGTGAGGACCTCACGGCAGCGGCGCCCGAGCGAGCCAAGCTGTCCCGTAGCGGGATGCGGTGGGCGTTGGAAGCGCTCGTGATCGACCACCTCACCGTCGCCCGCGTCGCCGCCGGACTCGGTGTCGGTTGGCACACGGCGAACAACGCGGTCCTCGCTGAAGGGCGTCGAGTGCTGATCGACGATCCCGCCCGGTTCGACGGCGTCGCCGTGATCGGCGTCGACGAGCACGTCTGGCGCCACACGAGAGTCGGCGACAAGTACGTCACCGTCATCATCGACCTCACCCCGAACCGCGACAAGACCGGCCCCGCCCGTCTGCTGGACATGATCGAGGGTCGCTCGAAAGCCGTGTTCAAGACCTGGCTCGCCGCACGCCCGCAGGACTGGCGCGATGGTGTCGAGGTCGTCGCGATGGACGGGTTCACCGGCTTCAAGACCGCCGTCAGCGAGGAGCTCCCGGACGCGCAGGCGGTGATGGACCCGTTCCACGTCGTCCGCCTCGCCGGCGACGCCCTCGACACCTGCCGTCGTCGCGTCCAGCAGTGCCTGCACGGCCGGCGGGGCCGCAAAAACGATCCGCTCTACAAGGCCCGCCGCATCCTCCACACCGGCGCGCAGCTGCTCACTGACCGGCAGCAGACCCGTCTCGAGGCACTGTTCGCGGTCTCCGAGCACGTCGAGGTCGAGGCGACCTGGGGCATCTACCAGCGCGTGATCGCCGCCTACCGCGAACCCGATCGGAAGACGGCGAAGAAGCTGATGACAGCCGTCATCGATTCCGTCTCCAGCGGCGTCCCCGCCGCGCTCGTGGAGGTCCGCAAGCTCGGCCGCACGCTCAAGCAGCGCGCCGCCGACATCCTCGCGTTCTTCGACCGGCCCGGCACGTCCAACGGGCCAACAGAGGCGATCAACGGGCGCCTGGAACACCTCCGCGGCTCCGCCCTCGGATTCCGGAACCTCACGAACTACATAGCCCGATCGCTGCTCGACACCGGCGGCTTCAGGAACCACCTACACCCTCAAATGCGATGAGCCACGTTACCGCTCCGGTGTGACGAATATGTTACCCACAAAGAAGAGGGACCGTGGTGCACACCACTCGGTGTGCGACACGGTCCCTCCTCCGACGAGGTCGGCCGACGATCAGCCCACGGGCTTCATCGCGTTGACCAAGGAGAACAGGTCCTTGGGGTCGTCGGGGTCCGCCACGAGGTCCACGTAGCTCTGCAGCTCGGAGCCCGCGGTCGCGTCCCTGACGCATCGCAGGGCGGAGAAATCGTTGATCGCGAACCCGACGGAGTCGAAGATCGTGATGTCCTCGGCGGAGGTGCGCCCCTCCGCCTCACCGTTGAGGACCTGCCAGAACTCCGTGACGGGGAAGTCCGGGTCCATTTGCTGGATCTCGCCCTCGACCCGGGTCTGCGGGGTGAACTCCACGAACACGTTTCCGCGATCGAGGATTTCAGCCTCCAACTCGGTCTTGCCGGGGCAGTCGCCGCCCACGGCGTTCAGGTGAACGCCCGGCCGGACGTGGCGGTTCGCGAGGATCGTGTTCTGTGCCTTGTCCGCGGTACAGGTGGTGATGATGTCGGCGTCGGCCACCGCATCGTCGACCGTATCGGCCACCGTGACGCGGAATCCGAGGGGCTCGAGGTTCCGCTGAAGCTCTTCGACGGCCTTGGGGTCGATGTCGTAAACCGTCAGGTCCTCGATGCCCAGGGCGGCGCGGAACCCGAGGGACTGGAACTCGGACTGCGAACCCGCGCCGATGAGGGCCATGCGCTTCGAGTCCGGCCGGGCCAGCTTGCGCGCGGTCATGCCCGACGTCGCGGCCGTCCTCAATGCCGTCAACAAGGTCATCTCGGCGAGGAACGTCGGGTAGCCGTTGTCGACGTCGGCCAGCACGCCGAATGCCGTCACGGTCTGGAACCCGCGTGCGGGGTTGGACGGATGCCCGTTGACGTACTTGAAGGAATACTCCTCGCCGTCCGATGTCGGCATGAGCTCGATGACGCCGAACGGAGTGTGGCTGGCCACCCGTGGGGTCTTGTCGAACTTGGCCCACCGGCTGAAGTCGCGCTCGAGGTAATCCATCATCTTCCCGATGATGTTTTCCACTCCATCGCGCTGGATCCAGCGCGCCATGTTCTGGACATCGACGAATTGCGTCACGGCAATCCTCCCTCTCAAAGTGACTCGTGTTTCTAACGACAGTGTAATATGCACACTCTTTGACCGAAACGGACAATCAAGCAACAAATTTCGCACTGTATGAGCAGATTATGATCCATGAGTTAGCATTTTGATCATGGCAAAGACTTCAGATCTGGATCGACGACTCGTTGCGGCGCTGCGCAAGGACGGCCGCGCCTCCATCGCCGCCCTGTCCGAAGAGCTCGGCGTCTCCCGAGCCACCGTCACCAAACGCATCGACTCCCTCACGGCCCGCGGCATCATCGTGGGTTTCAGCGTGCGGGTCAGGGACTACGCCGAAGCCTCGCAGGTCCGCGCGATCTCTCTCATCGAGGTCGAGGGGCGGACCACCGATCACGTCATCAATGAGCTGAGGGGGCTGCCCGAAATCCTCGCGCTCCACACGACCAACGGCGGCTGGGACCTCGTCGCCGAGATGCAGTGCGTCGATCTCCAGGACTTCGACGCCGTGCTCAAATCCATTCGAGGAATCTCCGGCGTGGTCAACAGCGAGACGAGCCTCCTGCTGAGCTCCGTGGTCAGGTAGGCACGCAGAGCTCCACCAGGACCCATCGACTCGAGCGTCGGCGTTGTCCTGGTCCTCCCCCGCAGAGACCGACAAGAGCAAGGCCCGACCGGGCACGGCGGCCGGCAGCCGCCGCGCACAGTCGTGGCCGTGAGGACTGCCGTCAGTCCTCGTCGTCGTGCCCGTCGTGAATCTCCGGAGAGATCACGGCGCGGGCCCGGTGCGGGTGGTGGGGGTGCTTGGTCTCGGCGGCCGGACGTGCGGCGACGATCGGGTGGGTCCCCGTGACGCCCTCGCGCTCCGCGGCCAGCTCCATCACCCGGTTCCTGACGAGGAACCAGCCCCCAACGAGCAACGGGATCAGGATCAGCATGGAGCCCAGCGTGTAGGTGCCCACGGGGTAGTCAATGGCCATGAGGACCAGGACGGAGACCAGGAACGCGACCGTCAGCCAGTTGGTCCATGGTGCCAGGGGCGCCCGGTACTGGGGTCGCGTGTACAAGCCCTTCTCGGAAAGGCTCACGAACTTCTTGTGGGACAGCGTCACCGCGGCCCACGAGGCCATCGTTCCGAGCGCGGAAATGTTGAGCACGATCTCGAAGGCCTGCTCGGGCACGAAGTAGTTCAGGATGACGCCGATCAACGACACCACGGCGGTCAGGCAGATCCCGCCGAAGGGCACACCCGAGGAATTGAGCTTCGCCGCGAACTTGGGTGCCGACCCGGCCATGACCATCGAGTGCAGGATACGGCCCGTGGAGTAGAGCCCGGCGTTGAGCGACGACAGGGCGGCGGTGATGACAACCAATTGGACGATGGGTCCTGCGACGTCGATGCCGATCGAGGAGAAGAACGTCACGAACGGCGATTCCTTGTCGCTGTAGGCGGTGTACGGCATCAGCATGCACAGCAGGAGCACGGACCCGACGTAGAAGACCGCGATGCGCAGGATCACGGTGTTGATCGCTTTGGGGATGATCTTCTCCGGGTTCCGGGTCTCCCCCGACGTCGTCCCCACGAGCTCGATGCCTGCGTAGGCGAAGACGACGCCCTGGACCACCACGAGCGCCGCGAGCCCGCCGGCGGGGAAAAGACCCCCGTGGTCCGTGATGAGGTGAATGCCGGTGGGCTCGCCATTCGGCGATCCGAAGATCACGAAGATGATGCCGAGCACCAGGAAGAGGACCAAAGTCGCGACCTTGATGAGGGAGAACCAGAACTCCATCTCACCAAATACTTTGACGGAAATGAGGTTGGTGACCAGCACGATCGCGACGACGGCCAACGCACAGACCCACTGCGGAATGTTTCCGACGAAATCGCTGTATTTGCCGAACCAGCGCACGTAGATCGCGATCGCCGTCGCGTCGGCCACCGCCGTCATGGCCCAGTTCAGCCAGTACAACCAGCCCGACACGTACGCGGCCTTCTCGCCGTAGAACTCTCGGGTGTAGGAAACGAACGAACCGGAGGAGGGCCGGTGGCGGACCAGCTCCCCCAGCGAGCGAAGCATGAGGTATCCGAAGAATCCGCAGACTCCGTAGATGATGAAGAGCGACGGACCGGCCGAGGCCAGGCGTCCGCCCGCACCCAGGAACAGACCGGTGCCGATGGCTCCACCGATCGCGATCATTTGGAGTTGGCGGGCTCCGAGCCCCTTGTGGAGCCCCGCGTCCTCGTTGGCCACCACCCCGGTAGTGTCGTTGCTGCTCGGAGCAGGATTGTTATCAGGCGCAGATGTCGATGACATTGTTCAACCTTCAGGTCAGGGAGCATCGACGCGCGCATCCGGGCATCCCGCCGGTCGGCACGAACGATGCTCTGCTCGAAATATCACCGGCGGGGAGAGGTCGATCTCACGACGCTGTGGTTCACCTCACCCGAGCGGTTCACTGTGGAAGCTTACCTCGGGGTCGCCCCCAGAATGCGCAAGCGCCGAGTACTGCATCGTGTTCGGTGTGGGGCACCGAGGCACCGGCCGGCTATTCGTCGTCTTCGTCGTCGAGGCGGATGGTGGTGTTGGAGCGTCCGTGGTCGAACGGTTCGTTGGTGTCGTCCGTGGTCGGCCACTGCGCGACCACCGGGAACTGACCCGTGTAGCCCTCGCGCTGGGCCGCAACCTCCATCACCCGGCGTCGAACCATGAACCAGCCGATGATGAGCAGGGGAATGATGATGACCATGGAGGCCAAGGTGTAGGTGCCCACGGGATAGTCGAAGGCGATCAGAATCATGACCGCCACGAAGAACGCCATGGTGATCCAGTTGGTGAAGGGGGCCAACGGCGCCCGGTATTTCGGGCGCTGGTACAGCCCCTTCTTGGCCAGCGACACGAATTTCTGGTGGGGCAGGGTGATGGCGGCCCAACCGACGATGATTCCGACGGCCGACATGTTCAGCACGATCTCGAAGGCCGCCTCCGGGACGAAGTAGTTCAGCACGACGCCGAGCATCCCCACGCCCGTGGTCAGCAGAATCCCCACGAACGGGACACCGCCCTTGGTCAGCTTCTGGGCGACCCGCGGAGCCGATCCCGCCATCGCCATCGAGTGCACGATGCGACCGGTCGAGTAGAGCCCCGCGTTGAGGGACGAGAGCGCGGCGGTGATGACCACGAGCTGCATGATCGGCCCGGCGGCGTCGACCCCGATCGAGGCGAAGAAGGTGACGAACGGGGATTCGTCGTCGCTGTAGCGCGTGTAGGGCAGCAAGAGGCAGAGGAGCAGGACGGAGCCCACGTAGAACACCGCGATCCTGAGGATCACGGAGTTGATGGCCCGGGGGATGACGCGTTCGGGCTCTTGGGTCTCGCCCGAGGCGGTGCCGACGAGTTCGATACCCGAATAGGCGAAGACCACGCCCTGGGAAACCACCAGTGCGGCCAGGAGGCCGTTGGGCAGCATGCCGCCGCTCTGGGAAATCAGGCTGAACCCTGTCGGCTCCCCCGAGGGCGATCCGAAAATCACGAAGAGGATGCCCACGACCATGAATGCGACCAGTGCCGCGACCTTGACGATCGCGAACCAGAATTCCATCTCGCCGAAGACCTTGACCGAGATGAGGTTCATGACCGTGACCGCCGCGATCACCAGGAACGCAAGGACCCACTGCGGGATGGACCCGATGAAGTCGATGTACTGACCGAACCACCTGATGTAGATGGCCATCGCGGTTGCGTCCACGATCGTCGTGGTTGCCCAGCTCAGCCAGTACATCCAGCCGGTGAAGTAGGCCGACTTCTCACCGAAGAACTCGCGACAGTACGAGACGAAGGAGCCCGACGACGGCCGGTGCACCACGAGTTCGCCCAACTGGCGCAGGATCAGGTACCCGAAGAATCCGGCCACGCCGTAGAGGATGAACAAGGTCGGACCGGCCGACTCGAGGCGGCCACCCGTCCCGAGGAACAAGCCCGTTCCGATCGAACCGCCGATGGCGATCATCTGGAGCTGGCGAGGGCTCAGGCCCTTCTTGAACCCCTCCTGCTCGGCCTCGAATTGGTTCTGCGCGGCCTCGGATGAACGACTCGCCGCCGACGAGTCCGAGCCGGATGCTGCCATGGGGTCCTCCCGTTGCTTGGAATGTGAACCTTACACGGTCCGCGAAATATCGCTCCACAGCCTACCGCGATGCTCGGACACGTGTAACCCAAAACACAACATATGTTGTCTTGGAAGAAACCCCATCATAAGTCCACCGACCCACCCGCGCGAGGTGGCAATCATGTGCGGTTTTGAGCCCGATATCCGCACAAAACTGCCGCCTCGGCGCGCGAGAGGGGACGGTTTATTCCGGAACGATGCGGACGGCGCCCTTGTCGGCGCTCGTCACCATCGAGGCGTAGGCACGCAACGCGGTGGACACCTGACGCTCGCGCGGCTTGGTCGGCTTCCAGGGCAACGGACCGCGTGCCTCCCGCCGGCGGGCCAGCTCCTCGTCGGACACGTGGACCTGGAGGAGCCGGTTGGCGACGTCGATCTCGATTTCGTCTCCGTGCTCGATCAGCCCCACGGCGCCGCCCGACGCGGCCTCCGGCGAGATGTGACCGATCGAGATGCCCGAAGTGCCTCCCGAGAAGCGTCCGTCCGTGATGAGGGCGCACTCCTTCCCGAGGCCCAGACCCTTGAGGTACGACGTCGGGTACAGCATTTCCTGCATGCCCGGACCGCCCTTGGGACCCTCGTACTGGATCACGACGATGTCGCCCGGCTCCACGTGCTTGGACAGGATCTCGAACACGGCTTCGTCCTGCGACTCGACCACGAACGCCTTGCCACGGAAGTGGAACAGGCTCTCGTCGATGCCGGCGGTCTTGATGACGGCGCCGTCCTCCGCGATATTGCCGAAGAGGATGGCCAGGCCACCGTCCTTGGTGTACGCGTGTTCGACCGAGTGGATGCACCCGAACTCGGGGTCGGTGTCGTGCTCCTCGAACTTGTTGGCCGTCGAGAAGGCCTGGGTCGTGCGGACGCCGCCTGGCGCCGCCAGGAACAGCTCCCGGGCCCGTTCGGTGGCCGTGTCGCGGCGGATGTCCCACTCGTTGAGCCAGTCGTCCACGGACTCCGCGTGCACGGTGCGCACACCCTCGTGGCGGAACAGGCCGACACGGTCCAGTTCGCCCAGGATCGCCGGGATTCCCCCGGCCTTGTGCACGTGCTCGATGTGGAACTGCGTCGAATTCGGCGCGACCTTGGCCAGACACGGGACGTGACGAGACAGCTCGTCGATGTCCTTGAGCGTGAAGTCAACCTCGGCCTCCTGGGCGGCCGCGAGAATGTGCAGCACGGTGTTGGTGGAACCGCCCATGGCGATGTCCAGGGCCATCGCGTTGGTGAAGGCGTTCTTCGAGGCGACGTTGCGCGGGAGAACGGATTCGTCGTCCTCCTGGTAGTACTTCTTAGCCAGATCGACGACGGTCCGTCCCGCGTTCAGGAACAGGTCCTTGCGGGCGATCTGCGTGGCCAACGTGGTTCCGTTGCCGGGCAGTGACAGGCCCAGGGCCTCGGTCAGGCAGTTCATCGAGTTCGCGGTGAACATCCCGGAACAGGAACCGCACGTCGGGCAGGCGTTCTCCTCGATCATGCCGAGCTGGTCATCCGTCACGGACTCGTCCACGGCGTAGGCCATCGCGTCCACCAGGTCGATCCGGTGTTCGATGACGCCCTCGACCGCGTTGCCCGACTCCATCGGGCCGCCCGACACGAAGACCACGGGAATGTTCAGGCGCATCGCGGCCATGAGCATCCCCGGCGTGATCTTGTCGCAGTTCGAGATGCACACCAGGGCGTCGGCGCGGTGGGCATTGACCATGTACTCGACCGAGTCGGCAATGATGTCTCGGGACGGGAGGGAATAGAGCATTCCGTCGTGCCCCATGGCGATCCCGTCGTCCACGGCAATCGTATTGAATTCCTTGGCGACGCCGCCGGCCTCCTCGACCGCGCTGGCAACGAGCGCCCCCATGTTCTTGAGGTGAACGTGCCCGGGCACGAACTGGGTGAAGGAGTTGGCGATCGCGACGATCGGTTTCCCGAAGTCTTCCTTCTTCATTCCCGTCGCACGCCAGAGCGCGCGGGCTCCGGCCATGTTGCGCCCGTGCGTGGATGTTCTGGAACGCAGTTCAGGCATGTGTCCTCCTTCGGCCTCTGATGCTCATTCCAGACTACTCCCGCACTTTCGGCTGCCACCTGCCGAGACGTCATGTCTTGAATGATGGAACGCCGGCCCGCCCTCGGCGAGCCGGCGTTCTCCGCGCCGGAAGCGAACCATCGTCCCGCGCGTTCGGGACCGACTATCCGGCGTCCTCGGCCTCCAGGCGGCGCACCAGATCGACGACGGAGGCCCGAAGCCGTGAGATCCCCTGTTCCGGATCGTTCTCCGTCACCAACCGGGCCGACGGCCTGCGCCCCCAGAGGTTCCGGGGATCGGCGATCGTGGTTCCGTGCGCGGGCCCCTCATCCGCAACGACCTCCACGGTTGTGGTCACGGCGTCGTACTCGGCATCCCCGGTGGCTGCCGCAGAGGCAAAGAAGTCGTGGATATGGGCCATGTATCCGTAACCGTGCTGCTCATGGAACTCGAAATAGAAACGAAGCGCGTCATCGAGCACCGTCAGCAGACGCGCACCCCGCCCGTCGGGGTCGAGGGGACGATCCGCCGCGGCGTCGATCGCCCACGCCGCCGCGTCATCGGGCTGGAGCTCGTAGCGTTCGGTCGTCTCGAGCCCGCAGACGAGCGGCAACTTTTCCTCGGGCAGCCCCTCATACGCCTCATAGGCCGCGAAAACCTCCCGCGCAGCCAGAGGGTCCGTGTGGATGTTCCATTCGGCCAGAGGCGTCGTGTTGCCGGGATGGAAGAAAGCGCCGCCCATGATCGTGACCGAGTGCAGCAGCTCCGGGAGCCTCGGCTCGATGCGCAGGGCCAGAGCAAAGTTCGTGAGCGGTGCCGTGCAGATCGCGTCGAGTTGGTCCGGATTCTCGCGGGCCAGCTCGACCCACACCTCCGGCGCGAAACCTTCCGCGATCCCCACGCCGGAATCGACTCGGGCGTACCCGATGCCCTGCGGACCGTGGGTCTCCGGGGTCGTGACCAGTTCCTTGCCGAGCGGACGGGATGCCCCGAGGCATACCGGGACGTCGTCGCGCCCGCACAGGCTCAGCAGTCCCAGGTTGTTCCTGGCGACGTCGTCGGCGGGAACATTTCCGGGAGTGCACGAGACGGCCTCGAAGACGACCTCTGGCTGGGCAGCCAAGTACACGAGCGCGAGCGCATCGTCGATGCCGGTGTCATTGTCCAGAAGAATGCGGGGCATGACCCCAGCATAGGGGCCGACCCTTCCGGATCACCCCTTGTCGGAGCCGTCTTCAGGATCCTGGCTCTCGTCCTCGGCATGGATGATCGTCGTGCTTCCGTGACCGCGGCGCCCCTCGTGATGGGTGCGCTGGGCCGCGGGTCGGTCCGCAACCACGGGGTAGAGACCCGTGACGCCCTCACGCTCGGCCGGCAGTTCCCTGACCCGGCGTCGGACCACGAACCAGCCGATGATCAGGGCCGGAATGATGATGACCATGGTCGACAACGTGTACGTGCCCACCGGGTAGTCGAAGCCGATCAGCACGATCACACCCGCCAGGAAGACCAGAGTGATCCAGTTCGTCACCGGAGCCCAGGGCGCCCTGTACTTGGGCCGCCGGTACTTTCCCTGCTTGGTCAAGGAAACGAACTTCATGTGGGCCATGATGATCGCGACCCAGCCGACGATGATGCCGAGGGAGGCGATGTTGAGCACGATCTCGAAGGCGGACTCGGGCACGAAGTAGTTCAGCACGACGCCGAGGAGGGCCACCCCTGCGGTCAGCAGGATCCCGCCGTATGGAACGCCGGACTTGGTGAGCCGCTGGGCGAACCGCGGCGCGGAACCCGCCATGGACATCGAGTGAAGTATGCGTCCCGTGGAATACAGCCCGGCGTTCAGGGACGAGAGGGCCGCGGTGATGACCACGAGTTCCATGATCGGCCCGGCCGCTCCGACGTTGATCGAGGAGAAGAACGTGACGAACGGGGACTCGTCCTCGCTGAAGGCCGTGTAGGGCAGCAGAAGGGTGAGCAGGAAGATCGCGCCGACGTAGAAGATCGCGATGCGCAGGATGACCGTGTTGATCGCCTTGGGAATCACCTTGGCGGCGTCGCGGGTCTCGCCGGAGGTGGTGCCGACCAATTCGATCGAGGCATAGGCGAAGACCACGCCCTGCATGATGATCAGTGCCGGCATCAGACCGTTCGGGAACAGGCCACCATTTTCGGTAATCAGGCCGATGCCTCGAGGGGATCCCGTGGGTGTGCCGAAGATGACGAAAGCGATCGCGAGCACCAGGAAGACCACCAGGGCGGCGACCTTGATGAGGGCGAACCAGAATTCCATCTCCCCGAAGACCTTCACGGAGATGAGGTTCAGGGCCACAACCAGAACAATGACCAACAGCGCCACGAGCCACTGAGGTATGGCATCGACGAAGGCGCTGTACTGACCGAACCAGTGCACGTAGATCGCGATGGCCGTGGAGTCCACGATGGCCGTTGTCGCCCAGTTGAGCCAGTACATCCACCCCGAGACGTACGCAGCTTTCTCGCCGTAGAACTCGCGGGTGTAGGAGACGAACGACCCGGAGGACGGACGGTGAACCACCAGTTCGCCCAGCTGTCGGAGGATCAGATAGGCGATGATCCCGCACAGCGCATAGTCGAGAAACAAGGAGGGGCCGGCGGAAGCCAGGCGGCCACCTGCTCCCAGGAACAACCCGGTACCGATCGCCCCACCGATGGCGATCATCTGGAGCTGGCGCGGGCCGAGACCCTGCTTCATCCCGGTCTGTTCCTGCTCATACGCCATTTCTTCGGGATATTTTGCGGTGTGCCGCTGACTCGTGTCGGTCATGGATTCCTCTGCATGTCTCGACGCCGCCGGCCGACTGTTCGCCTGTGCGATGGGCAAGCCAGAGGAAAATGCGGCGTCTGTAGTTTTTACGGCTCTTCGCAGTTGAGGGGGTAGGTGGCTGAGCGCGTCGGTCGCCGGATGAGGGTCGAGGCCTTCCGATGATGGAAGTTCTCACACTGACCATCTGCCGGAAGACCTCGACGTGCACCACGCTACCTTCGCGACCCCTGATCTGACCGTGTTCTGCCATCTCGACGAGCTCGGCCTCGTGGCCACCGGTCAGCTTTTTGAGCCGGATCGCGCGGTGATCGAGTGCCGCGTCGCCGAGCCGGATCCGTGGTGCCGGGGATGCGGTAGCCAGGCGCTCTCGCGCGGGACGGACACGCGGCGTCTCGCCCACGAGCCGTTCGGTCATCGCCCGACGACGCTGCTGGTCCGGGTCCGCCGCTACAAGTGCTCGGGATGCGGACGGTCCTGGCGTGAGGACCTCACGGCAGCGGCGCCCGAGCGAGCCAAGCTGTCCCGTAGCGGGATGCGGTGGGCGTTGGAAGCGCTCGTGATCGACCACCTCACCGTCGCCCGCGTCGCCGCCGGACTCGGTGTCGGTTGGCACACGGCGAACAACGCGGTCCTCGCTGAAGGGCGTCGAGTGCTGATCGACGATCCCGCCCGGTTCGACGGCGTCGCCGTGATCGGCGTCGACGAGCACGTCTGGCGCCACACGAGAGTCGGCGACAAGTACGTCACCGTCATCATCGACCTCACCCCGAACCGCGACAAGACCGGCCCCGCCCGTCTGCTGGACATGATCGAGGGTCGCTCGAAAGCCGTGTTCAAGACCTGGCTCGCCGCACGCCCGCAGGACTGGCGCGATGGTGTCGAGGTCGTCGCGATGGACGGGTTCACCGGCTTCAAGACCGCCGTCAGCGAGGAGCTCCCGGACGCGCAGGCGGTGATGGACCCGTTCCACGTCGTCCGCCTCGCCGGCGACGCCCTCGACACCTGCCGTCGTCGCGTCCAGCAGTGCCTGCACGGCCGGCGGGGCCGCAAAAACGATCCGCTCTACAAGGCCCGCCGCATCCTCCACACCGGCGCGCAGCTGCTCACTGACCGGCAGCAGACCCGTCTCGAGGCACTGTTCGCGGTCTCCGAGCACGTCGAGGTCGAGGCGACCTGGGGCATCTACCAGCGCGTGATCGCTGCCTACCGCGAACCCGATCGGAAGACGGCGAAGAAGCTGATGACAGCCGTCATCGATTCCGTCTCCAGCGGCGTCCCCGCCGCGCTCGTGGAGGTCCGCAAGCTCGGCCGCACGCTCAAGCAGCGCGCCGCCGACATCCTCGCGTTCTTCGACCGGCCCGGCACGTCCAACGGGCCAACAGAGGCGATCAACGGGCGCCTGGAACACCTCCGCGGCTCCGCCCTCGGATTCCGGAACCTCACGAACTACATAGCCCGATCGCTGCTCGACACCGGCGGCTTCAGGAACCACCTACACCCTCAAATGCGATGAGCCGTTTTTACGAGAATCGTCGTCGGACCACCCCGGTGTGGCCCTGGCTACTTCTATTGGTGATGTGCGTCCAAAAGACGCCATCGACACGATAACCCCCAATGGTCACAATCGTGTAACAGGATCTGGTCGAGAAATACCGTGTCACACGCCGCGACGGGCCGGAGCCCGCTGGATTCCGGAGGAAGAACCGAGAAAACTGGGCCGGGCACACAGACCATCCCGAGCGGCCGAGAGACTTGGCTCGACGACGCCGCAGCAACCCGCGCTCCCGAAGCAGGTGCTACCGCCAAGACCGATGGAGGAACAACATGCTGAACAGCGCCGACCGTATCCGCACGACCCACGTGGGCTCGCTCCCCCGCACCGACGAACTGATTCGGGCCAACGCCCGGCGCGCCCGCGGTGAGATCTCCGAGCCGGATTTCCAGGCAGTCCTGACCGAGTCGGTCGGCGACGTCGTGGAAAAGCAGGTCGAGTGGGGCATCGACGTCGTCAACGACGGCGAGTACGGTCACGCGATGGCGAGCGACGTCGACTACGGCGCGTGGTGGCACTATTCCTTCGCCAGGACCGGTGGCCTCGAAACCGTGGACAACACGTCCTTCCAGGAGATCCTCAAGACGCCGGGCAACGGTCGGTACAACAGCTTCGCGGTGCGCCGGGACTGGAACCGCTTCGCCGATTTCTACGAATCCATCAACCTGGGCAACGACCCGGACGGTGAATTCCCGATCGCGACGGGACCGCTGACTTACCAAGGGCAGGACGCTGTCGCAGCGGACATCAACAACCTGCGCACCGCCGTGGAGAAGAATGAGGCGTCGGAGGCGTTCATCGCGTCCCTGTCGCCAGGGTCGGCGTCGCGCATCGGCAATCACCACTACGCGACCGACGAAGAGTTCATCTATGCCTGGGCAGATGTGCTCCACGAGGAATACAAGGCCATCACCGACGCCGGATTCATCGTGCAATTGGACGACCCCTCCATCGCGGAAGCCTGGGACCAGCTGACGCCCGAGCCCACGATCGAGGAGTACCTGCGGTTCAATCAGCTCGCGATCGAGGCCGCGAACTATGCCTTGCGCGGCATTCCCGAGGAGCAGGTCCGCTTCCACCTCTGCTGGGGATCGTGGCACGGCCCCCACACCACGGACATCGAGATCAAACACCTCATCGACTCGCTCTTCACGATCAACGCCGGAGCGTACGTCTTCGAGGCGGCGAACGTCCGCCACGCGCACGAGTGGAAGGACTGGGAGGGAGTGAGCCTCCCCGACGGCAAGCTGGTGATCCCCGGCGTCGTCTCCCACTCGACCAACGTGGTCGAGCATCCCGAGCTCGTGGCCCAGCGGATCGAGCAATACGCCTCCGTCCTGGGCAAGGAGAACGTGATCGCCGGGACCGACTGTGGTCTGGGCGGTCGGCTCCATCCCCAGGTCGCCGAGGCCAAGCTCAAGTCCCTGACCGAGGGCGCGAGGATCGCCACCGAGCGCCTGTACTGACTCTGCGGGTGCCGGTGCCGGGTCGGGGTGCGGGTGCGGGTGCGAGTGCGAGCCGCGGGTGGGCCGCGGTCGGGGTGCGAGGCGCGGGTGCGAGCCGCGGGTAGGCCGCGGGCGCACCTCGCGCTCGGGAATTGGCAAAAGGTGCATGCCCTCACGACCGGATGCGTCTAGGGTGGATTTCAAACTGTCGTCCCTGACGATTTCCGAATCCCCCAAGGAGTCATCTCATGGCCGCTGAACAGACAAACGAATCGAACCTTCTCGCCCCGCTCGCCGGGGAAGTCATCCGCATTGACCACGTCCCCGACCCGGTCTTCGCCCAGAAGATGATGGGCGAGGGTTTCGGAATCCAGGAACCCTCATCGGGCGAGATCGTCGCACCCGTATCGGGCGAGGTCACGGTGACCACCAGCAGCAAACACGCCCTCGGCATCAGGACCGATGACGGCCTGGAGGTCCTGCTTCACCTGGGCATCGACACCGTCGAACTCAAGGGCGAGCCTTTCGACCTTGAATCCGCCAAACACGACCGCGTCGCCGCGGGCCAGCACCTTGGGTCGATGGACATCGACGCCGTCCGCGACGCCGGCAAGGACCCCACGACGATCGTGGTCGTCACCAACTCTGCCGACCGTCTGGACTCCTTGGCAGTCCAGGGCGGCCGGTGCCACGCCGGCGACGTCGCCGCCGCCGCGACGCTGCGAGGCTGAGGCGGTAGCCAGGTTGCGTCGACGGCGGGACTGAATCGGCGCGTTGGTGGAGTCGGCCGGCGTCGAGGTGGCAATTTCGTGCACGACCACCGCGCTAGGTGGCAGCCACGTGCACTTTTCACCCCAAAATCTGCACGCGGTTGCCACCTCGCGCCGGGACAGGGGGCGAAACTGCACCGGATTGCCACCTCGAACGGATGCGCGACGCCGTCGCGTCCCCGGGTGCCCGCTGGGCGGCGCTGTTGGGAGGCGCTTACCCGATAGAGCGGCGTTTACCCGCACTATCGCGGCCCTGTGCGCCCGCCGCGCGGCTCTGTCGGGAGGTGCTTACCCGATAGAGCGGGGTTTACCGACCGCATCGCTGTCTCCGGCACCCTCCCCGCAGCCCTGTCAGGTGGCGCTTACCCGATAGAGCGGGGTTTACCCGCAATATCGCGGTCTTGTGCGTCCTCCGCGCGGCTCTGTTGGGAGGTGCTTACCCGATAGATTGGCGTTTTCCGTCGCTGGGTGGGGGTTCAACCGCCTCCCAATGGCGGTTGTCGCCACCGAATCGGGTAACGGCCACGCAGCGCACATCGTCCCGGGCCCGTCAGCCGCCGGCCACGCAGCGCACATCGTCGCGGGCCCTTCAGCCACCAGCCACGCAACGCACATCGTGGCGAGCCCTTCAGCCGCCGGCCACCCACAGGAACCACGCGGTGCTACGACACTCACGCCCACGACGCCGTCAGAAGACGATCGCGTGGTTCCCGTGCCAGAAGACCCTGTCCTCCGCGTGAGCCTGGACCGCGCGTGACAGGGTCGCCCTCTCGACGTAAGCTCCGTGTTTTTGCAAGTCGGCCGGGGAAAAGGTGTGGTCCACCCGGGTGACGTCCTGCTCGATGATCGGGCCCGCATCAAGTTCGGGGGTGACGTAGTGCGCGGTCGCTCCGATGAGTTTCACGCCGCGCTCCCACGCCATCCGGTACGGCCCGGCCCCCACGAAGGCCGGAAGGAACGAGTGGTGGATATTGATGATCGGCACGTCGATCCGACGCAAAAAGTTTTCGGAAAGTATCTGCATGTAGCGAGCCAGGACCATGAAATCGGCCTTTCCCCTGACCAGCTCCATGATCCGCGCCTCTGCCTCCGACTTGTCCGCGCCCTGCGAGGGAACGTGGTGGAACGGGATACCGAAGTACTCCACTTCTTCGCGCAGATCCGGGTGGTTGGAGATGACCATCGGTATTTCCACGGGCAACTCGCCCCGTTGCTGGCGCCACAGCAGGTCGAGCAGGCAGTGGTCGGACTTCGGAGCAAGGACGATCATGCGTTTCGGCGTCGAACGGTCGATCAACCGCCAGTCGAGCCCCACGGAAAGCAAAGTGTCCTGCAGGTCCGCCTCGATGTCGGGGATCGACGCGGTGAAGTTCTCCTTGTGGAAGACGGTGCGCTGGTAGAAGATCGGCTCATCGTCGATGCTCGTGAACTGGTCGCTCTGCAGAATATTGCCCCCGTTCCGAGCGATCGCGCCGGCGACGGCGCTCACGATCCCGGGGCGGTCAGGGCCCTTGACGACGAGGCATCCCTGGTCGGCAAAGCGTTCGATGCGAGGGGTCATGGATTCTCCGTCATTCTTCGGGTCGGGAACGTTCAAGGGCGGCGGACGCGCAAGCGCCCGGGTCGGCACGCCGTGCTGACCCGGGCACCTGGATTCAGGTTTTCAGCGGAACAGCAACAGGGCCTCGCCCTGGCCGCCACCGCCGCACAGGGACACGGCCGCCTTGCCGCTGCCCCTGCGGTTGAGTTCGTAGGCCCCGTGCAAGGCCAAGCGCGCCCCGGACGCGCCGATCGGATGGCCCAGAGCGATGGCCCCTCCGTGGATGTTGATTCTTTCCTGGTCGATACCGAGGTCACGGCCCGACTGGAGCGATACCGCCGCAAAGGCCTCGTTGATTTCCCACAGGTCGAGGGCCTCGGGCGTCCACCCCTCCTTGTCCAGGGCCGCCTTCGTCGCCTGCGACGGTTGGGAATGCAACGCGGTGTCCGGGCCTGCCGTCTGGCCGGCCGCGCCGACCTCCGCGAGCCATTCGAGCCCGTGGTCCTCCGCATACTGTTTGGAGGCAAGCACCAGGGCCGCCGCGCCGTCCGACAAGGGTGAGGAGTTCCCTGCCGTAATCGTCCCGTCCTGCGCGAAGGCGGGCCGCAATCCCCCGAGCGTCTCGGCGGTCGAGTCCGCGCGAATCCCCTGGTCCGTGTCCACGACCACGGGGTCGCCTTTTCGCTGGGGGATGCTCAACGGCGCGATTTCCTCGGCCAGCACGCCGGACGACGTCGCCGCCCCGGCCCGCTGGTGCGAAGCCGCCGCTATCTGGTCCTGTTCCTCACGGCCGATGCCCCGGGCGACGTTGTCCTCTTCCGTCATCGCGCCCATGGACCGCCCGTCCTGGGCGTCGGTGAGCCCGTCCCGAGCGACCGCGTCGACCAGGCGGAGATCACCGTAAGAGGTGCCGGCGCGGAGCCCCGGGGCAATATGCGGAGCCGTGGACATGGACTCCTGCCCTCCGGCGACGACCACGTCGGCTTCGCCCAGCCGGATGAGGCGGGCCGCCTCGGTGACCGCCGCGAGTCCGGAGAGGCAGACCTTGTTGAGGGTCATCGCCGGCACATTGCGGGAGATTCCCGCGCCGAGGGCGGAGGACTTGGCCGGGTTCTGTCCGCACCCCGCCTGGACGACGTGCCCCATGAAAACCTGCTCGACGGCCTCGGCGGCCACTCCCGACCGTTCGAGGGCCGCGGCGATCGCGTGAGAGCCCAGATCGACGGCAGTCAGAGATGCCAACTGTCCCATGATCTTGCCCTGAGGAGTGCGGGCACCGCCCACGATGACGACGTCGTTGAGCTCGGGCATCGAAGATCTCCTTCGGTCGGAGGGGTGCGGTTCTCCCCCACATGGTACGCCAGCGAAGAGTTCGGGACCCCACCGGGTCATCCCCCGTTACATCCAGTTCTTCTTCTTGAAGAGGGCGTAGAGAATCCCGCTGATGACCACCATGAGACCCAGGGCGAACGGATACCCGAGGGCCCATCCCAGTTCGGGCATCTCCTCGAAGTTCATCCCGTAGATGCCCGCAATGATCGTGGGGACCACGAGGATGGCGGCCCAGCTCGAGAGCCTCTTCATCGCGTCGTTCTGGCGCTGACCCACCAGGGTCGAATCGACCGTGAGCGCGTTCTGCAGGGCCGAACGGAGGCTGTCCAGGTGCTCGATGGCTCGCAGCACGTGGTCCTTCACGTCGCGGAAATGCGGGTGCAGCTGTTGCGGGGTCCCGTACTTGTCCGCCCCGCGCATCAGCAGGTCGAGAAGGTAACTCAGCGGCCTGGTGGCCCTCTGGAATTTGACCACCTCGTTGAACAGCTCGTAGATGCGTTGAGAGGTGTTGCCCCCGGCGAAGAGGTTCTCCTCGATCTCGTCCAGGTCCTCTTCCAGGTCCATGAGGACGGGCTCGTACCCATCGACGACGCCGTCGAGCAGGAAGTACAACAGGGTCTGCGGGTTGTGCGGTTCGAGGGCAGTTCGTTTGAAGGCGCGACGCAACTGCCTCATGACCAGCTCGGAGGCCCCGCCCTTCGGAACCGTGACCACGAAGTAGTTAGGGCCGATGAACGCGTGGACCTCTGCGATGACCAGTTTCTCCGATCCGTCCTTGTAGGAGATCGGGTGTGCCGCGAGGAACAAGGCCTGGCCGTAGCGCTCCAGCTTGGGGCGCTGGTGACCGTGAGAAGCATCCTCGACCGCAAGAGGATGGAGGTCGAAGGCCTCGGTCAGGCCCTGCAGCTCTTCCTCGGAGGCGTCCTCCACCACGAGACACGCGGTCGATTCCGGCGACGCACGGAGTGCCTCCACGGTCGACTCGGCCGAGTCCTGGTCATGAACGCGTTCCTCGCGATCAATCAACGCATGAAGCACGTACGCCATGATGAGCCAGCCTGTTCCTCGGTATGATCCGCCGGGGCCCGACGCCTAGTGGTCATCGATGAGGTCCCGGACCACGATGGTGTTCTCGCGTCCCGGCCCCACCCCGATGGCGGAAATCCGGCACCCCGAGAGCTCCTCGAGCTTCTCGACGTATTTGCGTGCGTTGTCCGGAAGGTCGTCCAGGGATTGCGCCTGGGAGATGTCTTCCGTCCAGCCGTCGAAGTACTCGTAAATCGGCTTCGCGTGGTGGAACTCGGTCTGGGTCATGGGGATTTCGTCGTGGCGCACGCCGTCGACGTCGTAGGCCACGCACACCGGAATGCGGTCCAGACCCGTCAGAACGTCCATCTTGGTCAGGAACAGATCGGTGAAACCGTTGATGCGCACGGCCTGGCGGGCCAGGACGGCGTCGTACCAGCCGCAGCGACGCGGACGTCCGGTGTTGACCCCGAACTCCCCACCGGTGTTCTGCAGGAACTCTCCCCACTCGTCGAAGAGCTCGGTGGGGAACGGGCCCGCACCGACTCGCGTGGTGTACGCCTTCTGGATTCCGATCACGCGCGAGATCCGGGTGGGTCCCACGCCGGATCCGACGGACGCACCGCCCGCCGTGGGATTGGAGGAGGTCACGAACGGGTAGGTGCCGTGGTCGACGTCGAGGAAGGTCGCCTGGCCGCCCTCCATGAGCAGGGTCTTGCCCTCGTCCAGAGCGTTGTTGAGCAACAGCGTGGAGTCCACGATCATCGGCCGGAGGCGCTCGGCGAAGGACACGAAGTAATCGACGATCTCTTCCACCTCAACGTGGTGGCGATTGTAGACCTTGACCAGCAGCTCGTTCTTCTGGCGCAAGGAACCCTCGACCTTCTGGCGAAGAATCGATTCGTCCATGATGTCCTGGACACGAATACCCAGGCGACCGATCTTGTCCATGTACGCCGGGCCGATGCCGCGGCCCGTGGTGCCGATGGCCCGCTTCCCCAGGAAGCGCTCGGTGACCTTGTCCATGGTCTGGTGGAACGGCGCGACCAGGTGGGCATTGGCGGAGATGCGCAGCTTCGAGGTGTCCGCGCCGCGAGCTTCGAGCCCGTCGATCTCCTCGAAGAGCGCTTCGGGATTCACGACGACGCCGTTGCCGATGACCGGGGTCGCCTCCGGGCTGAGAATACCCGCAGGCAGAAGCTTGAGCTCGAACTTCTCCCCGCCGACGACGACGGTGTGGCCAGCGTTGTTGCCGCCATTCGGCTTGACCACGTAGTCGACGCGGCCGCCGAGGAGATCGGTCGCTTTGCCCTTGCCCTCGTCGCCCCATTGGGCGCCGACGATTACGATTGCTGGCATGTGGAACATCCATTCCTGTTGACAGGTCACCTACCGGGTTTCACGGCGGCGAGAGGCCCGCGCGACCTGCCGGCCTCGCAAAGCCAGAGTCCAGGATACCCGTTGCGCGCGACGTCGGCTCGAGGTGTGGAAAAGAGCCTGCGTATGTTTTCGAAGGGCCGCCCCACCCCGGGAACCACCCGGCCCCACGGATCCGGGAACCTGCGGTTCAGCTCAGGACCGAGATCTTCATCGGGTAGGGGTAGACCTCTCCCCTGTTCGCCTTGACGGCCCCGATGATGTGGCAGACGATCGCGATGATATTGACGACCGCCCACACGGGCAGCGCGATGACGATGCCGACGCCGAAAGTCACGATCACCAGGATCCAGGCCGCGATGTTGACAATCCACACCAGGAGATTGAAGTTGAAGGCCTGCGCCGAGGAGTACCGGACGAACGCGTACCCGGGCTTGTCCTTGTATATCAGCCAGAAAATCAACGGACCCAGGATGCTCAACCAGCCCGCGGTGAACAGAAGGATCACCAGCGTCGAGAGGTGCGCCAGCACGGCCATCGTGCGGGCATCGGACGGGATGCGGTTGCCGTAGGCGTCGAAGTCCCGGCCGGAGCCCGGGGAGGACTGTGAGTGCCCCTCCGGGCCCGGTGCGGGAGGAGGCTGAGGTGTATGGCTGTTCATGGCGAACCCTCTCTCTTGGGTGACGAGCGGATACGTCTACCGTAGACGTTTGCCGCAGCTCGCGGGACCCCGCACGGCGCGCTGCACGGTACCGAGTTCCCCGCGGGAGCCGTGTTTGACGTCGTAGTATCCGGCTTGGCCCAGCATCACGATGTCCCCGAGCCCCGGCCAGGGCGCAGAATGCCCCCTGGCCTCGGGTCCGGCAGGGCCTAGACGCGCGCCGGCAGGTCCGGGAAGGCGTCGGCCACGCCTCGGAAGGTGATCTCCCCTCGCTCGGTATTCAGGCCGGCCGCGAGGATCCGATCCTCCCGGAGGGCCTCGTCGATGCCCTGTCCGAGCCGGAGGACGAACGGCAGGGTCGCGTTCGTCAGCGACGCCGTACCCGTCCGGGGAACCGCTCCCGGCATGTTGGCGACGCAGTAGTGTCGAATCCCGTCCACCTCGAAGACCGGGTCCTCGTACGTGGTCGGGTGAGAGGTCTCGAAGCAGCCACCCTGGTCGATGGCGACGTCGATGAGCAGCGAGCCAGGCGCGAGAAGGTCGAGGTGCTCCCGGCGCACCAGTTTGGGCGCGGCGGCCCCCGGGACCAGGACGGATCCGATCACGACGTCGGCCCCTTCGAGCTCCCGTTCGATGTTGCGCGGATTGCTGGCCAGGACCCTGGCGGAGTTGCCGAAGTAGTCGGTCAGTTCCCGCACGCGCGGCAGGTACGCGTCCAGGATCGTCACCTCGGCCCTCAGCCCCACGGCAAGAAGCGCCGCCTGTGTCCCGACCGTCCCGCCACCCAGAACCACGACTCGGGCCGGGGCAACCCCCGGGGTTCCGCCCAACAGAATGCCTGGTCCGCCCTCGGTGTGAAGGCTGTACTGTGCCGCGGCCTGCGCCGCGAGACGGCCGGCGATTTCCGACATCGGCGTGAGCAACGGCAGCGCCCGACCGTCCCGGACGGTTTCGTAGGCGATGGACCGCGTTCGGTTCTCGAGCAGCGCCTGGGTCAGGTCCCGGTCCGCAGCGAGATGAAGGTAGGTGAAGAGCGTCAGGTCCTCTCGGAGGAAACCGTATTCCGGTTCGATGGGCTCCTTGACCTTGACCAGGAGCTCGGCCGTGTCCCATACCTCGGCCTGGGTCCCCAGTCGAGCACCCGCGGCCACGTATTCCGCGTTGTCGAAGCCCGAGCCGACGCCCGCGCCGTCCTGCACGAAGACCTCGTGTCCGGCTTCGACGACGGCGTGCACGCCGTCGGGGGTCATCCCGACACGGCGTTCACTGGGCTTGATCTCGGTAGGCACGCCAATACGCATATTCAGTCGTTCCTTTCGGTCGATCCGGCCGGCGACGTCGTTGTCACCGCCCACCGCCAATTATGGCCCGTCCGCGAGGAACATTCACCCGTTCTCGCCCGCCGTTCCGGGGCGTTTCAGGACGAGAGCTGACCGGCGGCCTCGGGATCCGAGTCGTTCAGGAACGATGAGATGCGCTGGGCTTCGTCGGTCTCGCCGATGGCCGACGCCGCCCTCCCCAACAGGTACAGCGACCGGAGGAATCCACGGTTCGGCTCGTGGGAGAACGGGATCGGCCCGTGCCCCTTCCAGCCGTGGCCACGCAGAGCGTCCAGCCCGCGGTGGTATCCGACGCGAGCGTAGGCATATCCCTCGACCACATACCCGGAGTCCAACGCATCCTGGGCCAGCAATGCCCAGGCCCGGGAGGACTTCGGGAAGGCACGAGCGAGATCCTCGCCTTCGTCACCGGCCTCGATGCGGGCCAGCAGCTCGGGCTCCTCGTCCAAGTACGTGGGCTCAGGACCGTCGAGAAGGTTCTTTCCGGCAAGGGGCATGATGGATCCTTTCGTCAGAAGGTGGTCTGATGCCCACTGTACCGGCGTCGGACAGGCTGCGTTGGGGGGGCGGGGCGTGGGCCGGGGCGTGGGCCGGGCCGGGTCAGGGCGAGGGGCCGGTTCGGGCCGAAGGCCGGGCCAGGGCGAGGGGCCGGGCCAGGCCGAGAGCCGGGCCGGGTCAGGGCGAGGTGGCAGTTTTGAGCGCCGCGCCCCGCGAGGTGGCAATCTCGTGCGCCTTGACCCGCGAAGTGGCAGTTTTGAGCAATTTTCGGCCTCAGAATTGCTCAAAACTGCCACCTCGCGCTGAGTTTCGCTCAGAATCGCCACCTCGCGGGCTCAGGGCCGCAGTGCCGACGACGTCGACGGCGTCGTGCGTCGGAAAGGCCCTATCGAGTGGCTGTTGGACGAACGGGTGGCGGTTACCGCCCTACGATGTGGCGGCGAAGGGGCCTCCAAAGTGGCGGTTACCGGAATGGGTGGCGATCTCCCCTACCAGGTGGGGTTTTAGCCGCCTCCTAACAAGGTTTTTCACCACCGGATCAGGTAACCGCCACCTAAGAGGTGGGCCACCACGTGCCGATGGGCATCCTCACGGACGGAAACCCCCCACCTGATGCGGTAACCACCACCCAAGAGGCAGGCCACCACGTGCCGATAAGCGCCCTCACGGACGGAAACCCCCCACCTGATGCGGTAACCACCGCCCAAGAGGCAGGCCACCACGTGCCGATAAGCTCCCCCACGGCCGGAAATCGCCGCCGAATCCGGTAACCGCCACCTGAGAGCCTGGGCACAGCACGCCGAGAGGCACCCCCGCGCCCCGCGGCCCCCACCGAATCGGGCAACCGCCACCCCATGGGAACAAGCCGGCTCGGCCCCAGACCCGCTCCGCAACCTCACCTCGGTCCGACGGCCCGCCAACATGCCGACACACCAGAACCCACTGAACCCGTTCAGGCCTGTCGGTCCGCGCTCCGGCCGGTCGTGCGGTCGCCGAACACGCCCACGTCCAGAATCAGCAGCGCCATGGCCAGGGCCACCACGGAGAACACCAGGACCGGGCCGGCGCCCGACAGCAGGGGCAAGAGGATGAACGGTAGGAAGGCGCTGGTCAGCTTGGACAGCGAATAGGCGAACCCGGAGGCCGTTCCGCGGACCCGGGTCGGGAAGTTCTCGGCCATGAACACGTGGTAGGAGTTCGAGAACATATTGCTCGCCATCGTGAACAGCATGCCGGCGACGACCACCCACACCGGGTTCTCGCCGAGCCCGAAGGCCAGGCCGAAGACCCCCATCAGCCCTGCGGTGAACATCACCAGGTACTTCCGTTCGAATTTCTCGATGAACGGAACCACCAGGAGGGAACCGATCGGGTACCCGAAGTAGGTGAGGGCGGTGTACCCGATGGACTCGACCACGTCGAAACCCTTGGCGCTGAGCACCAGAACCGCGACCGTCCCGAATCCGTAGTACCCGAAGACCTGAAGAATGTTCATGACGGACAACATCAGGGTGCGCTTGCGGAAAGGCGTCCGGAAGATTTCGCCGAACGGGACCTTGGCCTCCTGGGCCGGCCTGATGGCCGGGTCCGGCTCGGGCAGGGACTTGCCAGCCTGCTCGGCCTCCCTCTCGAAGGTCTCGACGACGCTCCGTGCTTCCTCGATCCGCCCCTGGGTCTCCAGCCACCGCGGGGACTCGGGCACGTGCCGACGGATGAACCATACGAGGAAGCCGCCGACCGAACCGATCACGAACAACCAGCGCCACCCGGCGACACCCAGCGGCGCCAACGGAACCAACCAGTGCGCGAGCAGTCCGACGAACGGGATTCCGAGGAAGCTGACCGTGTAGGCCCACGCGATGTACCGACCGCGCACCGCCTTGGGGAGCAGGTCGGAGAGGTAGGAGTCGGCCAGAGCGTACTCGCCGCCGATGCCCACGCCCGCGATGAATCGACAGACGATGAGCCACGCGGCGTCGGGGGCGAAGGCCGCGATCAGGGAGAACACCGAATAGAGGAGCAGATTGACCACGAAGGCCGCGCGACGTCCCACCCGGTCGGCCAAGCGACCCATCAGGATCGCACCCAGGAATTGGCCGAGGAAGGCCGAGGCCAGGACCAGGGACAGCGTGGTCCCGGTCAGGTCGAATTCATTCTGCAGAACTTTGGAAATAGTGGCCGCGAGGAAGTTTTCGAACTGGTCGAAGAACACCCCAAGACCGACGATGACCGTGATCAATCGGTGGGAGCGCAGGACCGGAAGTCGGTCCATGCGCGCGGACACCGAAGGTTCCGCCGAAGTGATCAGCTGGTCATTCGTGCTCTCGCTGGGGTCGACGTGGTGCATTCCATCACACTATTCATCAGCGTCGTTGGGTGTAACGGATCCTGCGCGCCGTCTTGAACTGTGGAACGCACGACGCCGTCGCCCCGCGCAACGACTCCGGCGTGCACCCTCCGACCCGTGGGCCGATGGATGCACGCCGGAAAAAAGCGGTGCGCGACGTGTGCCGCGAGCGCCTACTTGATCTGGGTTCCCGCCGAGCCGAGGTGCTCGCAGGCCTGAACGACGCGGTCGGCCATGCCGTCCTCCGCCTTGGCGCCCCAGGTGCGGGGATCGTAGAGCTTCTTGTTTCCGACCTCACCGTCGATCTTCAGAACGCCTTCGTAGTTGGACAGCATGTGTCCGGCCACGGGACGGGTGAAGGCGTACTGGGTGTCGGTGTCCACGTTCATCTTGATGACGCCGTAGGAGACGGCGTCGGCGATCTCCTGCTCGGTCGATCCCGAGCCACCGTGGAAGACCAGGTCGAACGGGCGGTCCTTGCCCAGCTTCTCCCCGACTTCCTGCTGGATCTGCTGGAGCAACTCGGGACGCAGTTTCACGTTGCCGGGCTTGTAGACCCCGTGAACGTTGCCGAAGGTCAGCGCGGTGATGTAACGACCCTTTTCGCCGTTCTCGCCGAGCGCATCAATGGTCTTGAGAGCGTCTTCGGTGCTGGTATAGAGCGTGTCGTTGATTTCGCCGACGACGCCGTCTTCCTCGCCGCCGACCGCGCCGATCTCCACCTCGAGGACGATGTGGGCCTTTCCGGTGCGTTCGATGAGGTCCGCACCGATGCGGAGGTTCTCCTCGAGCTCGATGGCCGAACCGTCCCACATGTGGGAGTTGAAAATCGGGTCCTCACCGCGGGCCACGGCGTCCTCGGACTCCTTGAGCAGGGGAAGAACGAAGCCGTCCAGCTTGTCCTTGGGGCAGTGGTCCGTGTGGAGGGCGATGTTGACGTCGTACTGCTTGGCAACCTGGCGGGCGAAGGCTGCGAATGCGAGCGAACCGACGACCATGTCTTTCTTGCTCGACCCCGACCAGTAGGCGGCACCACCGGTGGAGACCTGGATGATGCCGTCCGAGCCCGCTTCGGCGAAACCGCGGATCGCGGCGTTGAGGGTCTGGGAGGAGGTCACGTTGATCGCGGGGTAGGCAAAGCCCTTGCTCTTGGCCTTATCGAGCATCTCTGCATAAGCGTCCGGGGTTGCGATGGGCATGCTGACTCCTTTGTGACGGAAGGTCGGGCCGGCGACGAACCGACCCCTGATGATCGGAGCGACCCGGCCGCCCGGGACCTCCGCAGATCTGGGTTCAGTCTAACAAGGGGCCCAGCCCTCCGAGGCAAGAATGTGTACAGGTTTCCGGGGACCGGTCGGGAACCGCCCCCGACGCCAAGGGGGACGGCGTCGGGGGCGGTCGTCGTGCACCGGGCGGAACCCGAGAAGACGGCTCTGGCCCGGCTGACTCACCGCGGGTCGTCGTAGAGCGGTGATTCTCCGGGTTTCTGTTGATGCTGGGCGTCCCCGAGCACCACGTGGACCTGGTGGTAGCCGCCGTCGTCGTCCGTGAACGAGAAGCGGTAGCGACCCGAGGGCAGATCCTTGAGTCGCCCCTGCTGGATGCTGAGACCGGTGCCCGGATCCTCGCTCAGGTACGCCGCCCCGGGGACCACCACGGCTTCGCCGGTAGCAGCGTCACGATAGGTTGCCGTGACCCCGATGGTGGCCGTCCCTGGTTGCGGGATCGGCTCGTCCGACCGGATGGGGATGCGGTCCGTGCCGACGTCGTAGACCGGCAGACCCGTCGAGGCATTGCGGGCGCTGTTGCCCGCCGACGACACCGGAACCATCAGGTGGCTGGCGTCGTAGGCCACTCCGCTGTGTGCCAGGTGCGGTTCGTCGGCCGGTTGAGCGTGTGCATCCAGGAAACGGTGCTGCCCGCGCGTCGCAGGATCGGGGTTCAGCGGCCCCTTGACCTGGATCATCAGTTGCCCGTGCGCGTTGTCGATCAGGTCCCGGGCCTGGCTCAGGTCGAGCGTCCCACCGTTCGACGCCGCGGTCAGCTGCTCCCCGCAGACTCCGTTGCCGATGACGACGTCGTAGTCTCCGTCGGCGGCAGGAACGAGCCCGGACCCGTCAGCACCGGGAGCTCTGAGGCTGAACTGGTCGCTGCCCGCAGGGGCCTCACCCGAAGGCGTCACTGATCCGGATGGTCCGCCCGCCGCGGGACGGCCGCTGAACGGTATCGGCGAGGTACCGTGCTCCCGCTTCCACGGGCTGTCCTCGGACAATGACGGGTCGCCGTCGGTCGGGCCCTGCGTGCAGGGAGTGTCGTCCGGTGGCAGGGCGGCTTGGGCCGGTGCCGAGGCACCGCCGAGTGTCCCGAGGCCCAGAGCGGCGGCCGCTGCCACGGCGACCACGGGTGAGAGCTGGTCTCGTGTTCTGCAGTTGACGTTTCGGAGGTCCATGACTCATCGCACTCCTCGCTATCCGTCGGGCCGGATAGAGTTCCGGCCCTCGGGCCCAGTCAACGGTTTCCGCAAGAATCGCGGAAACCTCTGCCCGTACGGAGAGCCTACGAAAAGAAAAGTGCCGATGGGTTACCGTCCGATATCAATTCCGGGGAATTCGAATAACAATTCAATAACCGTGATATTCGCGGCGCTGGAAGGAAAGAATCGAAGGGTGAAAGGATTCCTGTGGTCGTCAGATCACGCGCTGGTCAAACACGTGCCGCCGAACCCAGGAATGCATGGCGATGGCTGCGGCCGCTGAGGCGTTGATGGATCGAGTGGAGCCGAATTGTTCGATGGACAGGGTCGCGACGGATGCATCCTTCATCTCGGCGCTGAGTCCTGGGCCTTCCTGGCCGAAGACCAGGACACAATCCCGCGGGAGATCGTAGGTTTCCAGTTGGTGCGAATCCGGAAAATTGTCGATACCGATCACGGCCAGCCCCTCGGAACGGGCCCATTCGACGAATGATTCGACGGTGACATGGTGCCTGACGTGCTGATACCGATCCGTGACCATGGCTCCGCGTCGGTTCCACCGTTTTCGACCGATAATGTGCACTTCCTTGGCGAGAAATGCGTTGGCCGTACGGACCACGGACCCGATATTGAGATCGTGCTGCCAATTCTCGATGGCCACGTGGAAGGAATGCCGTTTGGAATCCAGGTCCGCGATGATCGCTTCCATGGTCCAGTAGCGGTATTCGTCCGTGACGTTCCTGCGGTCGCCGCCCTTCAGCAGCTCGGGGTCCCAGTGGTCCCCTTCGGGCCACGGACCATCCCAGGGGCCCACCCCGACCACGTGGGCGGCAGCCGCTCCGTCGGTGTCCCGAGTCGGGACCTCGGCCCCGGGGCCCTCCCCCGAGTGGCGAGCTGAGTCCTGTTCGGCCCCCACCCGCTAGTCCAGGCCGAGTTCGGACTTGGAGTACGCGTACAGGCAGGGGACGCCGGCGCTCTCCTCGATGCGTTCCTTGGCCCCGGTGGCCCGGTCCACGATGATCGCGACGGCGACGACGTTGGCCCCGGCCTCGCGCAGCGCCTCCACCGCGGTGAGCGCGGATCCGCCGGTCGTCGAGGTATCCTCCAGAACCACCACGTTCCGGCCCGAGACCTCGGGGCCCTCGACCTGGCGCCCCATCCCGTAGGACTTCTGGGCCTTGCGGACCACGAAGGTATCGATCGCGCGGTCGTTGTCCCCGGCAGTTCGCATGATCGCGTGGCCCACGGGGTCGGCGCCCATGGTCAGCCCGCCGGCGGCATCGAAATCGATCCCGTTGCGGTCCAACAGGTCCAGCATGACCTGCCCCACCAACCGGGACGCCTCATGGTGCAGGGTGATTCTGCGGAGGTCGACGTAGTAATCCGCTTCGAGCCCCGAGGCCAGCGTGACCTTGCCGCGGACCACGGCCAGTTCGGAGATGAGGTCGCGGAGTCTCTCGCGGGCGGCCTCGATGGACAGGACGGTGGAAAGATCGGAAGTCATGGGCCTCATTCTACGTGGTGAACCGGGGCTTCCCCACGGGTTCGGGGCACGGTGTGGACAACATCGCTCCCGGCCCCCGCGGGCCCTCGGACCGGTGCGTCGAGCTTCGTCAGCATCTCCTCGTACTCCGCGCTCGGGTCCGAGTCGGCGACGATGGCGCCGCCCGCACTCACGCCGACCGTCGACGTCGCACCCGGCCCGGGCCGCATCACGATCGTGCGAATCACAATGGACAGGTCCGATTCTCCCGAGGGCGACACATACCCCAGGGCGCCCGAATAGATGCCCCGCGGCCGGGCCTCCAGGCGGTCGATGATCTCCATGGTGCGAGGTTTCGGCGCCCCGGTCATGGACCCGCCGGGGAAGCACGCCCGGACCAGATCGATGGCTGATCGTCCCGGGCGCAAGCGACCACGAACGGTCGAGACCAACTGATGTACGGTCGCGTAGCTTTCGACGCCCATGAGCACGGGCACCCGGATCGACCCCGGCTCGCAGACGCGGGAGAAATCGTTGCGCAACAGGTCCACGATCATCAGGTTTTCGGCCCGAGTCTTCGGGTCAGCGGCCATGTCCCGGGCGGCTTTCGCGTCAACCTCGGGAAGGGCGCGCCTCGGTGTCGTGCCCTTGATGGGTTTGGCTTCGCACCAGCCGTCCGCATCGACGGCCACGAATCGCTCCGGACTCGAGGACAGGACCGCGACGTCGTCGCACCAGAGGAAGGCCGCGTGCGGTGCCGGATTGGATCGGCGTTGCCGCGCGTAGAGGTTCGCGGCCGCGTCGAGCCCGAAGGCCACCGGCACGTTCCGTTCCGACGCGGCGGTCAGGCACACCTCGTAGGAGTTTCCGTCCCGGATTTCCTCCAAGGCCTCCCCAATCGCGCGCATATAACGATCCCGGTCCGGCGGCGCGCACCGGAGGACGACGTCGGCCGGCAGGGTTGTCGCGGATATGGAACTCGCGGGCGTGGAACTCGAGCTTGCGGAGCCGGCGGCAGCAGGATCGGACGGGTCGCAGACAGAATCGCCCAGCGCCTCGACCGCCGCGTCCACCCATGTTTCGTCGCCCACGATCCACCAGTTCCGGTCCCGATGATCGATGATCACCAGACGGGTCGAAACCATCCACACCGCATCCGGCGTCTCGGCGGCCAAGACGGAGGAGAATCCCAAGTCGGCCCTGATCTCGTACCCGAAATACCCGAACCAGGCCCCGATCATGGACCGCACGAAGCTCGGGATCCGCCGATCCGGCGGCGTCGAGGGAGTCTCGGGTGCCCCCCACCTCCGCGCCCTGAGCCGTTGTTCCAGCACGTCGACCATGGTTCCCCGAGTTCGGCCCCGGAGCATCCCGTCGGGGGCGAGGCGATCCACCCGAGGGTCAGGACGCCCCGCGGTCTCGTACCTGAGCACCTCGCTCGGAACGAGCATGACACTCCAGCGAGCCGGGGCCCCACCTCTGACGTGGGCGGACGAGGAATCGAGCCACGCCGCATAGCGGTAGTCGATGCCATCGCGACGACCCATGGAGTGTACGAGGCGGCGGAACAATCCGCTCTCGTCTACCACGGAGGGTGCCAAGGCATCGTGCGCGGCCCACAGGGGACGGCCCAGGGCATCGGCCCCGCAGGGAATCCTGTGCGAGAACATGACAGCATTTTCCCACGATGCCTTCATGCGCACCGGACTAGGGTGGAAGGAACGCATCGGGCATCACAAGGGAGTGAATATGGGATTCTCGGCCAAACGCATCGCCGCCTCCGTCGGTCTCTCGGGAGCCGCTGGACTGCTGGGAGTGGCGGCGCACGACGTCGTCCAGAAGAAGCACACGATTCTCCGGAACTTCCCCGTTCTCGGTCACGCTCGATATTTCATGGAGTTCATCCGCCCGGAAATCCAGCAGTATTTCATCGAGAACAACTACGACGGTCGCCCCTTCGACCGGGATACGCGGTCGATGATCTATGAACGGGCCAAGGGCCTCGGCGGGGAACAGGCTTTCGGGACCGAGCGCAAAGTCCTGCGCCCGGGACACGACTTCATCCTCCACACCATGTCCCCCGTGGCGCCCATGAAAGAAGAACCGCGTCAGCGCCTCGGCGGACCGGACTGCACGCAGCCCTACGACATCTCCTTGTTCAACATTTCCTCGATGAGTTTCGGGGCGCTCTCCGCCAACGCCGTCATGGCCATGAACAAGGGCGCCGCGCTCGGCGGCTTCTCCCAGGAAACCGGCGAGGGCGGTCTCACCGATTACCACCTGAAGTACGGGGCCGATGTCATCTGGGAATTCGGTTCGGGGTACTTCGGGTGCCGTACGGAGGACGGTCGGTTCGACGACGAAACCTTCGCCCACAAGGCCGCTCAGCCGGAGATCAAGGGAATCCTCATCAAACTCAGCCAGGGGGCCAAGCCGGGGCTGGGCGGCGTCCTCCCCGGAGAGAAGGTCACCCCGGAGATCGCCAAGGCTCGCGGTGTTCCGGAGGGAGAAACCTGTGTCAGCCCCGCGGCCCACCCCGAATTCTCGACGCCGCGGGAGCTTCTGCACTTCGTGGCCCGGGTACGGCAGGCTGCCCAGGGGAAACCGGTGGGCATCAAACTGTGCGCGGGGTCGCGGATCGAGATCCTCGGCCTGTGCAAGGCCATGCTCGAGACCCGGATCACCCCCGACTGGATCACGGTCGACGGGTCCGAGGGCGGGACGGGTGCGGCACCGGTCGAATTCGAGGATGCGGTCGGCATGCCCCTGACGGAGGGGTTGATCAGTGTCAACAATGCCCTGGTCGGCGTCGGGCTCAGGGACAAGGTCGCGTTGGGCGCGTCGGGCAAGGTCGTCGGCGGGGCGGACATCGTCCGGAGAATGGCCCTCGGCGCCGACTTCACCAACAGTGCCCGCGGCATGATGATGGCCACCGGCTGCATCCAGGCGCAGAAGTGCAACACCAACCGTTGCCCGTCCGGCGTCGCCACGCAGGATCCCAGGCTCGCGCGAGGGATCGACGTCGGCGACAAGGGCGAACGAGTCAAGAACTTCCATAAGGGAACGATGAATTCGGCCATGCGCATTCTCGCCTCGATGGGCCTGAGCTCGTTCCGCGACCTCGGCCCGGAGCACATCATGCACCGCATCGATTCGACCAGCTCGGCCTCCTACAACCGCATGTACACCTGGCTCACGACGAATTCCCTCCTCGACGGGACCGCGCCCGAAGACTGGATGGAGAAGTGGAACCGCTCTGACCCCGACAGCTTCATGGTCGCCCGGCACCACCACACGCGCGCGAACTAGCTGCCTGCGCGCGGGCGGGGGTCGGGCGGGACTGGGGCTGCACGCGGGTCGGTGGGGTCGGGGTCGGGCGGGGCGGGGTCGGTGGGGTCGATCTCAACTCAACCCGCCCGCGTTGGGTGGCGGTTACCCGATACGGTGGCGATTTCCGACGGTTGGAGGGTCCAAACTCGACTCAGCCCGCCCGCATTGGGTGGCGGTTACCCGATTCAGCGGCAATTGCCCATGTTATGAGGGGGCTTAGCCGCCACCTTTTGGCGGGAATCGCCTCTCAATCGGGTAAACGGCACCTCGCTGGATCACGCACGGACACGACGTCGTCGGCATGGCCTCGAGGCGGCAATTCCGTGCATCATGCGCGCCGAGGTGGCAATCGCGTGCATTCGTCGCGCCGAGGTGGCAGGTTTGTGCGGATGTTGCCGTGAAAACCGCACAAAATTGCCGCCTCGGCGTGAAAAACGCACGGGATTGCCACCTCAGCTGCGCTCGGCGCCGTCGTCTCGTCGTGAATAACCGGCCCCGACCATGCAATCGATAAAGCCCCAGGTGAGGGGCCGGTTGTCGCCAAGTCGCGATTCCAGCCGGCCCCGCCCCGCGACCTGTGCCGCGTCCGACGCCGGCCCATGACCCACGACCGGTCCCGCCCGGCGTCCGGTCCCGCCCCACGACCTAACCCGCCCCGCGACCCGCCGCCACGCGTCCGGCCCCGCCGCGGTCAGGCGAACGCCGACTGGCCCGTGATGTCGCGGCCCACGATGAGCCGCTGGATGTTCTCGGTGCCTTCGTAGGTGTGCACGCCCTCGATGTCGAACATGTGCCGGATGACGTGGTTCTCCAGCAACACGCCGTTGCCGCCGAGCATGTCGCGCGCGGTCGCGAGGACCTTCCGGGCCTTGGTCGTGTTGTGGACCTTGAACAGGCTCGCCTGCTGGTCGCGCAGGGTCCCGGCCTCCTGGAGCTTGGCGATCCGGGCCGACATGAGTTGCATGTCGGTGATTTCGGACAGCATCTCGACCAGGCGCTCCTGGATCATCTGGAACTTCGCGAGGGGTTTGCCGAACTGGATCCGCTGCTGGCTGTAGCGGAGCGCGGCCTCGTACCCACTGATCGCGTGGCCCAGGGCCGACCAGGCGACGCCGACGCGCGTCTGGACCAGGACCACCGACACGTCCTTGAAGGTCCTGACTCCGGGGAGCACGTTGGACTCGGGAACGCGCACGCCGTTGAGGCTGATCCGGGCCTGGTGGATGGCCCTGAGCGTTCCTTTGCCCTCGATGACTTCTGCCTCGTACCCGTCGGAATCCTGATCGACGATGAACCCGCGCACGTTGTTCTCCTCGTCGCGGGCCCAGACCACCGTGATCCCACCCGAAGCGCCGTTGCCGATCCACTTCTTCTCACCCGTAAGTACGTACTCGCCGCCGTCCTTGACCGCCTTGGTCTCCAAGGACACGGAATCCGAGCCGTGATCCGGTTCCGTGAGGGCGAAGGATCCCAGGAGGCTCGCATCCGCGAGCGCATCCAGGTACTTCTTCTTCTGCTCCTCCGAGCCGAACAGGGCGATCGATCGAAGGGCCAGTCCGCCCTGCACGGCGACGGCCGTCGCCATGGAGCCGTCCCACCGGGACAGCTCCATGGTCACCAGGCCCGCGCCCAGCGGGGACATTTTTCGGTGCCCGGGGACGTCCAGACCATCGGTCATCAGGTCCAACTCACCGATGCGACGCACCAGGTCCAACGGGTATTCGGAGCGGTCCCAATACCCGTTGATCAGCGGGAGGATCTCTCGCCCGTACTGACGCGCGGCGTTCCAGGCGGCGCGGTCATCATCGGTCGCGTCGGAGAAGGCGTCCAGGTAGTCCGTGTCCACGGGGTCGGTCACGTCATAGGAAATTTCGGGGTTGACCGCGTTCACGGTCCCTCCTTCGGTTTGGGGGTCTTGTTCTCTTGGTCCGCGCCTCGGGCGTCATCGACCTTTCGAGGCTGCGGAACGAAGGTCTCTCTTCAATATCTTGCCCGACTGGTTGCGGGGAAGCTCGTTCACGAACTCAACGCGTTTCGGAACCTTGAACGGGGCCAAGTGCTCCCTGACGTGGTTCGAACTGCCCATACGGTCAGTCCATCCTCTCGATGATGGTGACGTTCGCCTGGCCTCCGCCTTCGCACATGGTCTGGAGCCCGAAACGGCCTCCGGTCTGTTCGAGGGTGTGGAGCAGCGTGGTCATGAGTCGCGCGCCGGTCGCCCCGATGGGGTGGCCCAGGGCGATGGCGCCTCCCCGCCGGTTGACCTTGGACATATCCGGTTCGAGCTCGTGCGCCCACGCGAGAACAACCGTCGCGAAGGCCTCATTGATCTCGATCGCGTCCATGTCCCCCAGGGACATGCCGGTCCTCTCGAGAGCACGCCGCGTGGCGCGGATGGGCGCCGTCAGCATCTGCACGGGATCATCGCCCCGGGCCGAGAGGTGGTGGATTCGCGCCCGCGGGGTCAGACCGAATTTCTCGACCGCGTCGGCCGAAGCGATCACGAGGGCCGCCGCCCCGTCCGAGACCTGGGAGGCCGACGCCGCGGTGTGGATCCCGCCGGGGCGGACGGGCTCCAGTTCCGCCATCTTCGCCCGATTGGGTTCGCGCGGCCCTTCGTCCTTCGTGACGTCGCCGACGGGCACGATCTCGTCGTCGAAGTCGCCGGCCGCCCAGGCAGCGATGGCCCGGCGGTGCGACTCGGCGGCATAGGTTTCGACGTCGTCCCTGGTGAATCCCCACCTCTCGGCCATCAGTTCGACACCGCGGAACTGGGATATTTCCTGCTCCCCGTAGCGGCGGGTCCACGACTCGGCGCCTGCGAAGGGGTTCGGGAATCCGAGGTCACCGGTAGCCGTATTGGCCCACCCGAGCGGCACGGAACTCATCGACTGGACGCCCCCGGCCACAACCAGGTCGCTCGTTCCCGACATCACGGCCTGCGCCGCATAGTGGACCGCTTGCTGTCCTGATCCGCACTGACGATCGATCGTCGTGCCCGGGACGGCCTCCGATCCGCCCGCGGCGAGCCATGCCGTCCGTGCAATGTCGAAGGACTGCGGCCCGACCTGGTCGATGCAGCCCAGGATCACTTCGTCGAACTCCTCCGAAGCCACCCCCGTCCTTTCGATGGCGGCTCCCAGGGGAACAGCCGCGAGATCCACGGGGTGGGTGGTCGAGAGTCCGCCTTTTCGGCGTCCGACGGGGGTACGGACGGCGTCGACAATATAGGCCTCGGGCATGTCTGCTCCTCTTGGGGGTTCGGAGTGGTCGGATCTGCGGCGTTCTACCTGGGCGACATCCGGATGGCACCGTCCATGCGGGTCACCTGGCCGTTGAGATAGTCATGGCCGATGATGTCCATGGCCAGTTCGGCGTACTCCACGGGCTTCGCCAGGCGGTGCGGGAACGGGACCGACTTCTCCAGCTGAGCACGGAACTCGCCGTCGACCCCCTTCATCATCGGGGTGTCCACGATCCCGGGCGCAATCGTGTTGACTCGAATCCCCTTGCTCGCCAGGTCACGGGCCGCGGGAAGGGTCAGGCCGACGACGCCGCCTTTCGAGGACGAGTACGCGGCCTGCCCGATCTGGCCCTCGTAGGCTGCGACCGAGGCGGTGTTGATGATGACGCCGCGCTGGCCGTCGTCGTCCACCGGGTCCGTCTGCGCGATGGCCTCCGCGGCCAGCGCCAGAACCTGGAAGGTCCCGATGAGGTTGACCGTGATCACGGACGTGTACGCGGAGAAGTCGTGGACGCCGTTCTTCCCCAGGATCCTGGCGCCGAGACCGATGCCCGCGCAGTTGACGGCTACGCGCAACGGACCGGTTCCGCCGTCGACCGCTTCCGCGACCCCCGCCTTCACCGAATCCGGGTTCGTCACGTCGACCTCGACGTAAGTGATTCCATCGACCTTCTCGGCCTTCTCGATGGAGGCCGAGAGGTCGAAGACGTAGACGTGCGCCCCGCGATCGACCAGGGCCAGCGCGGTCTCGTGTCCGAGTCCCGACGCTCCGCCGGTGACAATTGCGGAAATCCCCTGAACATCCATGCTTTTCCTCCTCGTTGTCGAACGGGCCGCCCGATTCCGGGCCGCCCGATACTGCTGCATCTACACGAATGCCGAAACGCCGGTGATCGCGCGTCCGACAATCAGTGAGTTGATCTCGTAGGTGCCCTCGTACGTGTACAGGATCTCGGCGTCACAGAAGAGCTTGCCTGCCTCGTAGTCGCTGGTCACACCGTTGCCGCCCAGGAGCGCACGTGCTTTGGCCACCGATTCTCGGGTCAGCCGGGTGCCCGTGGACTTGCCGAGGGCCGCGTGCATCATCTGGAGTGTTCCGGCCTCCTGCTCGCGAGCCACCTGCATCATGAGCCCCAGGGTCGCGTGGGCATTCCCCGCGATCTCGGCGATCGCCTGCTGAATCAGTTGGAATTTGGCCAGCGGGCGGCTGAATTGTTCGCGTTCCGTGGCGTAGGCGCGGGCGACGTCGAGGGCGGCCATCTGGAGACCGTAGGCCTGCCAGCCGACCCACACCCTCGAATTGCGCAGCATCTCGTTGACGCTCGCGAAATCCTCGGCCAGCGGAAGGTGGTTTTCGGCCGGCACGCGGACGTCGTCGAGCTCGATGTCCGCGTTCTGCATGATGCGCAGGCCGATCTTGTTGCGGATCTTGGATGCGGTGTACCCGGGGCGGTCGGTCTCGACGATGAAGGCCTTGAATTGGTGATCCTCCGTGTCACGGGCCCAAACGAGGGCGAAATCCGCGATGGTTCCGGCCCCGATCCAGCGTTTGCTTCCCCGAATGACCCACTCGTCGCCGTCTCGGGTGGCCGTGGTCTGGATGCCCCCGGCGATGTCCGAGCCGTGATCCGGCTCGGTCAGGGCGAAGGCTCCGATGGCCTCGAACCGACGCAGCCTCGGCAACCAGGTCCTTCGCTGTTCCTCCGACCCCAGTTGATTGATCATCCCGACGATCAGTTCGTTGTGGATTCCGACGAGTGCCGAGAGGGAAACGTCCGCCCGTGCCGTCTCGGCGTAGACGAGCCCCCGGTAGAGCCAGGTCGTGTCCGTGAGCTCGAGTTCGCCGAGGCCCAAGTCCGCGAGGCCGGGAAGCAGATCGAAAGCGAAGTCCTCGCGATTCCAGTAGTCGATGCTCTGGTGACGAACGTCGGACTGCAGGTGCTTGCGAATGCTGTCGTAGGAGGCGCGTTCCTCGTCATTGAGCAAGGAGCGCACGTCCAGCAGGACGCCGTCGGGATGCGGCATGCCCGTGGGAGGCTCTCCCACCGGCGTGGTTCCGGATAGTACTGACATCACAATGCCTTTCCTTGTGGGAAACCATGGTGCACGCTCGGATATGGCGTACATCACAGGTAGTCGTGACCCTACCGGAACAGGGAGCGGTTGTTCCAGAACATCACTGAGGCGCACGCAACATTGCCGAAATACCGCCGGTCTATCATGGGCCCATGCGCGAACTTCAGGCTCACATCATTCAGGACATGGGCGTCCGCCCCAGCATCGACCCCGCGGAGGAAGTGAGGCTGCGCGTCGACTTCCTGTGCGACTACCTCAAGGCCTCCCGCGCCAACGGTCTCGTGCTGGGGATCAGCGGAGGGATCGATTCCTCGCTGGCCGGCAGGCTGTGCCAGCTCGCCGTCGACAAACTCTCCGAGGAAGGAACCGACGCGGACTTCGTGGCCGTGCGCTTGCCGTATCGCGCCCAGGCCGACGAGGAAGATGCCCAGTCGGCCCTCGAATTCATCCAACCGAAAACCAGCCGGACCTTCGACGTCGAGCCCGGAACCACGGGGATCGAGCGCGAATTCCGTCGGGCCACGGGCCGTGACATCGCCGATTTCAACAAGGGCAACGTGAAGGCGAGAATGCGCATGATCGCCCAGTACGCCCTCGCCGGCGAGAAGAACCTGCTGGTGGTCGGGACCGACCACGCGGCGGAGTCGATCACCGGATTCTTCACGAAATTCGGCGACGGCGGGGCGGACATCCTTCCGCTTTACGGACTCGACAAGCGCCAGAACAGGGAACTGCTGAAATACCTCGGAGCCGATGAACGCGTGTGGGCCAAGGTTCCGACGGCCGACCTGCTCGACTCGACCCCCGGACGGACCGACGAGGACGAGCTCGGCATTACGTACGACGTCATCGACGACTTCCTGGAGGGCAAGGACATCGAGACGGACCAGGCCGAGGCGCTCGAGGCCCGCTACCTCCGCACGCGCCACAAGCGCACGACCCCGGTCACCATCCTCGATCAGTGGTGGAAGTGACGGGGCGCCGCGGCACTCTTCGCCCCGCGACGTCGGCCGTCAGTCGCGTCATCGCATGACGCAGGGGCGGCCGGTTCTTTTGCGACACGGGCCCCTCAGCTACCCTGATACAACGTGAGTTGCCTCACACAGTAGTGAAGCAGCACGATATCGAGGGAGGGCCCATGACCATCACCGACCAGTTCCGTCAGGCCAGAGACCGTCTCGTCGCACTGCGCGAGGACTATCACCGGGCGCGCGAAGAATTCGAGTGGCCCCGTTTCGAACACTTCAATTTCGCGCTGGACTGGTTCGATGCGGTCGCGGCCACTCCCGAGCGGGCCGACCAGAACGCGCTCGTCGTCGTCGAACAGGACGGTTCGTCCCAGAGGCTCACGTACCGGGAAATGTCCGCCCGATCGAGTCAGGTCGCCAATTGGATGAGCAGTATCGGCGTGCGCCGGGGCGACCGGATGATCCTGATGCTCGACAACCAGGTCGAGCTGTGGGAATCGATGCTCGCCGGGATCAAGCTGGGCGTCGTCCTGCTTCCGACCACCACGATGCTCGGCCCGAAGGACCTGGACGAACGCGTGACACGCGGTTCGGTCTCCTGGGTGCTGACCAATTCGGGAAGCGTCACGAAGTTTGCGGACGTGCCCGGGGATTTCTCCGTGATCGAGACCGGTGATCTCACCCAAGGCGCCGTTCCGGGCCGCGACCACTACGCCTACGAAGACAGTCGGGCAGCATCCGAGACTTTCACGCCGGAGGGACCCACACCGGCGGACGAGACCCTGCTGCTCTACTTCACCTCGGGAACGACGTCGCGCGCCAAACTGGTCGAGCACACGCACACCTCGTACCCGGTCGGCCATCTCTCCACGATGTACTGGATCGGCCTGGAACCCGGCGACGTCCACCTCAACGTCGCCTCCCCCGGCTGGGCCAAGCACGCCTGGTCCAACATCTTCACCCCATGGATCGCCGAGGCGACGGTATTCATCTACAACTACTCGCGGTTCGACGCCGCCGCCCTGATGCAGACCATGGACGCCGAGGGCATCACGAGCTTCTGTGCGCCGCCCACGGTCTGGCGCATGTTCATCCAGGCCGACCTCTCAACCCTGAAGACGCCTCCCCAGAAGGTCGTCGCCGCGGGCGAGCCGCTGAACCCCAAGGTCATCAACCGGGTCCGCGAAGCGTGGGGCGTGGACATTCGGGACGGCTTCGGCCAGACCGAGACCACCGTGCAGATCGCGAACACGCCCGGGCAGAAGCTCGAGGTGGGAACCGTCGGCCGGCCCCTTCCCGGGTTCGACATCGTGCTGGTGGACCCAGTCTCCGACGAAGTGGTCGAGGGCACCGGTGAAGGCGAGGTCTGCATCGTCACCGATCCGCGCCCCGTGGGCCTCATGGTCCAGTACAAGGGCGATCCGGCCAAGAACGACGAGGTGTTCCGCAACGGCGTGTACCACACCGGCGACATCATGAGCCGGGACGAAGGAGGCAACTTCACCTACGTGGGCCGCGCGGACGACGTCTTCAAAGCCAGCGACTACAAGCTCTCCCCTTTCGAACTCGAGTCGGTGGTCATCGAGCACCAGGCGGTGGCCGAGGCCGCCGTCGTCCCCTCGCCCGACCCGCTGCGGCTCGCCGTGCCGAAGGCATACGTGGTCCTCAACGCGGGTCACGAGCCGACCGCCGAACTCGCGGAGTCCATCCTCGCCCACTGCCGCGCCAACCTGGCCCCGTACGCCCGGATCCGACGCCTGGAGTTCTTCGACCTGCCCAAGACCGTGTCCGGGAAGATCCGCCGCGTCGAGCTCCGCGCCCGCGAGCGCGCCTTCCACGGGCCCGAGGGTGAATTGACGGATTCCTCCCGCGGCGAGCGCACGACCACGCAGGGTTACGGCCACGAGTTCAGCGAAAGCGACTGCCCCGGCCTAAAGAACGCCTGATTCCGGGGTGTGCGGCGGTTTTTTTTGGGGGGGGGTTGGCGCGGGTTGAGGGCGGGTTAGCGCGGGTTGGGGGCGGGTTGAGGGCGGCGAGGTGGCACTTTCGTGCGTCCGGCCCCGCGAAGTGGCACTTTCGTGCGGCCCGCGCCGCGAAGTGGCACTTTCGTGCGCCCGTCGGCGCGAGGTGGCACTTTCGTGCGATTCCCGGCCCGATTCCGTCCCAAAACTGCCACCTCGCCACGAAACACGCACACCATTGCCACCTCGCCGGACGACAGGCCCCGGACGCACCTCGGTCGCCGGATTTCAGCCGACTCGCCCACGGAGGGCTTGATCGATGGCCTGCCGAAGGAGCGGGATCAGTCTCGGAGTCGTGTTCCGCCCGAACCGGTCCACCGTCACCAGGTCTTTCGCGTAGATTCGCAATTCGCGGTGGCCCGCTCTCTCGGTGCGTCTGAGCCGCTCGATATCCCGTTCGACTTGGGACGATTCGTTGTGATGAGCGCCTTCGTACTGGACGAACAGGCCGCTCCGCCGATGCCGCAAGTCCGGTTGCACCAGCCTTCCGTCCACCTCGACGGCGACATCCAAGTCCCACCCCACAATCCCGTAGTCCTCAGCGATCAACCGCATCCGCGTTTCCATGACCGAGTCCGACCCCACTCGAACCCGGCTCAGAGCCCGACGGGCCAACGCGACCCCGCGGGCTCGCCGATGCGCGGAGAGAAGCGCTTCGATCTGCGGAATCGTGCTCATCGGCGGGCGGCCGGCGTAGATCCCGAATCGGTGGGAGCATACGATGCCGTCCCCGATCGCCACCAATTCCATGGGACTCACCATTCTCGCGAGGTCGAAGAAGGTGCGTTCGGGGGTCGTGATCCGGACGCCGTCGTACTCTGCGACTTCGCCAGGAAGGAACGACGCCTTGGCACCTTTGACCATGACTCTTCGGATTCGGTCTTTGCCGCCGGTCGAGGCGAGGTGAACCCGTGGCGCGTGTAGCAGGCGAGTCGGCAGTCTCAACCCATGCCATTGCGCGGCCGAAACGCCGTAGACCACGACGTCGTCCAGGCCACGAGCGAGCTCCGTCGCTATGTCCACCGATGAGACTGCGTCGGGGTCCGTGGTGTACATGCCTGGTCGCAACCGGGTCATGTCCGAGGCGCGGAAACGGAACCGGGTCAGGTCGGTGTTCTCGAGCGATCGTTCGGTCAGGACCCGACGTCGTAGGTGCGGCGGAATGCTCTTGCTGGGAGTCATGCAGAAGGTTTTAGCGAAGATCGGGCCGCAAGCCGGCTCGGCCCGACCGATAAACACGCGATTTGTGGACGACCGCTCACAAGTTGAGGTATTCGGCGCCTCCCGCGAGGTGGCAGTGGTGTGCGTGTTTCGTGGCGAGGTGGCAGTTTTGGGACGAAATCGGGCCGAAAATCGCACGAAAGTGCCACTTCGCGGCGTGGGGCGCTCAGGATTGCCACTTCGCGGCGTGGGGCGCTCAGGATTGCCACCTCGCGGCGCCGGGCGCGGGCGGGGCGGACGCCGCATCAGGGCGGGGCGCGGAACACGGGCTCGGCGTCGAACCGGATCACCCCGACGCATATAACCTAGTGGGGTGACCACGACGGAGACCGCTGCGGGCGTGGACTTTCGGTCCACAGGCTGGCGGCTCACGCGTACCTTCATGCTGGTTGGTGTGACCGCGTGGCTCGGTTCGGTCTCGCACGTCGTCGGCGGTGGCCATATCCCGCACTCGGGGCTGGCCCTGGCGCTGTCCTTGCCTTTGATCGGCGTCGTCTTTGCGCTCACTCGTTTCCGGCTCGGTTTCTCGGCCTGCGTGCCTCTGCTCGGTGCCGGGCAGTTTGCCGTGCACCAGCTCCTCATGCTCGGGTCGGCCAGCCACGGCTCGCGTGCGTCGATCCTCGAGGGCGCTCCCGCCGGTTCCAGTTCGGCCCATCACGACGCCGCACTGCATTCGGGCCACGCCTCGGGCGGGGGGAACCCCATCGATGCTGGCCGCAGCCTCACCCATGGACTCCCCGTCGATGGGCGACATGGACATGGATTCCATGCATATGGACTCCATGCACATGCACGACGGATCGTTGCCGATGCTCGTGGCGCACGTGGTCGGGACGCTGCTCGCGGCCGCCGTCGTCGGTGCTGTTGACGCCGCGCTCTGGGCCCTCACGGTCCTTCTGCTTCCGTGGGTGGCCCGTCTGCTCCGGGTTGCGCTCGGGATCCCGGAATCGACCGCGACCTGCCCGGAGGGCGAGCAGCTCGTCCCCCGCTGGCGGAAACCCCGAGCCAGGGAACCCGTCCGGGGCCCGCCCCGATACCTCGCATTCGACTGAACCCAACGCCGGTCCGACCCCAGGTCCCGGCGCCATTCTGCGTGCCCTTCAAGCGCGCATCGAACGTGAGGAACACAGTGAAAACCTTGAATACACCGCACCCGACTTCGGGTCACGAAACCACCTCTCCACCCCGACGTCGGACCGGCTGGTTCCGGGACATGACCCGTCGGCTTCATTTCTTCGCCGGGCTGATCGTCGGCCCGTTCATCCTGGTCGCCGCATTGTCGGGCGCCTTGTACGCGCTCGCTCCACAATTGGAGGGCATGGTCTACTCCCATGAGCTGCATGCCGGCTCGTCCGAGCAGAATCTGTCCCTGGACGAACAGGTTCGGCGCGCGACGGACCACGTCCGAACCGAGGCGAAGGGTTCCGAGCCTCCGGCGCTCGTGGCCGTCCGGCCCGCGCCCGAACCGGGAGCGACGACCCGCGTGATGTTCGCCCCGCCCGAAGGGTCGTCCGAGTCCGACCAACGCGCGGTCTTCGTGAGTCCTGCGGACGGCGAAATACGGGGCGACCTGATCTCCTACGGTTCGTCGGGCGCGCTTCCACTCCGTACATGGATCGACCAGCTCCACCGCGACCTCCACCTGGGCGAGCCCGGACGTCTGTATTCCGAGTTCGCGGCGTCGTGGATGTGGGTGATCGCCGTCGGCGGCCTCATTCTTTGGGTACCGCAGCTGACGCGTCGTCTGCGCGCCGGTCACGCACGACGACGCGCGATCCGGGAAGCCTCCTTGCCGTTGCCCGACGCACGTGGGCGGACGCGGCTGCTGAGCTGGCACTATTCGGCCGGTTTGGGGCTCATGGTCGCCATGGTGTTCCTCTCGGCAACCGGTATCACGTGGTCGGCCCATGCGGGCGAGCACGTGACCCAGTTGCGGGCCGCGCTGAATTGGTCGACGCCGAAGGCCTCGACGTCGTTGTCGGGTGAGCAGGCCCCCACCGACGAACACGCTGGCCATGCGGGGCACGCTGGCCATGCGGGTCATGCCGGCCACGCGGGTGCTCCTTCCCATGATGCCGCCGCGAGCATGCCCGTGGACTCCGGACACGACGCCATCCTGCGCGCCGCCCGTCGTCTCGGTATCGACTCGAACCGCGTCGAGATCCTGCCCTCGGCCTCCAAGGACACGGCGTGGACCGTCCAGGAGATCGACCGGCACTTCCCCACCCAGGTGGACAGCGTGACGATCGACCCGGTGACGTACAACCAGGTCGACAAGGTCTCCTTCCAGGACGACTACTCCCTGCCCGCGAAGTTGGCCCGGTGGGGAGTCGACATCCACATGGGCCTCTGGTTCGGTCTGCTCAATCAGGTGGTGCTGTTCGTGATCGCGATCGGCATCGTCGGCATGGTCGTGACCGGGTATTGGATGTGGTTCAAGCGGCGCCCGACGTGGTCCCGTCTCAAGACGCCGACTCCTGGTCTTCGGGATGCGCCCTGGTGGGGTTGGCTCGTCGTCGGTGTTCCGGCCGCCGCCGTCGGTTGGTTCCTGCCGCTGGTGGCATTCGTCGTCGTCGACGCCGTCCTTGCCCTTGTCGGCTCGCGGAGATCCGGCGGATCGGGCCGGACCCCTCGCGATCCGGCCGCCCGGTCCTGATCGGACAGCCGGGTCGCCCGCGGGACAGACCGGATCGCCCACACGGGCATCCGAGCTGTCCCACCAGCTGCCCGGGGCGGTTGCGTTGCGGCCGCCCCGGGCCACCGGCCCCTGCCACCTGTCGCGGCCAAAGCCGGGCCACCGACCGGCTGCCGGCCACCGCCCGACTCCGGATACGCGCTGTGCCTAGGATGGATGCATGGCAGAGACACGGAACCCCCTCGAAGCAACCGGCCGAACCCTCGGATGGGGCGTCGTCGCGACGGGTGCCATCGCGCGAAAGGTCACCCCGGACATCGCCGCTTTGGAAGATGCCCGACTGGTCGGCGTCTCGTCCCGTTCCCAAGCCAGCGCCGACGAATTCGCGACGGACTTCGGCGTCGAACGGGCCTATGCCGACGACGACGCCCGCACCGGGTACGAGAAGCTCCTCGCCGACCCGGACGTCGACGTCGTCTACATCGCAACACCCCACGGCCAGCACCACGCCACCATGCTCGAGGCCATTCGCGCCGGCAAGAACATCGTGTGCGAAAAGGCCTTCACGATCACGGCCGACGAAGCCCGGGAAGTGCTCGAGGCCGCCCGCGAGAAGGGCGTCTTCGTGATGGAGGGGCTCTGGACTCGCTTCCACCCTCTGCGTGCCCGAGTGTCCGAGCTGCTGGAGGCCGGTGAGATCGGGATGCCCCGGTGGGTCCAGGCCGACCTGGGCTTCCGCGGTCCCGCCGACAAGTCGCACCGGTTGTGGCGCGAAGATGCCGGCGGGGGCGGGCTCCTGGACATGGCCTGCTACGTCCTGCATTGGCCGTGGCTGGCCCTCGGACGGCCCACAGGGTTCACGGCGCAGACGATCAAACGCGGAAACGTGGACGCCTTGACGCAGATCACGGGAACTTTCGAGAAGTCCGCCGCACAGATGACGATCTCGCTGGTCTCGCAGGGACCTCGGCAGGCGGTGATCTCAGGGCACGACGGCTTCATCACCATCGGATCTCCGATGCACCAGGCGCAGTCCTTCACCGTGACGGACGCCCGAGGTTCCGTGCGCGAAGAGTCGTGGCCGCTGGTCGGGCGGGGCTACTCGTACGAAATGCGCGAAGCGACGCGGTGCATCCAGGAAGGTGCTCTCGAGTCGCCGATCATGCCGTGGGAGGACACGGTTGCGCAGATGGAGATGATCGACGAGATCCGCCGGCAGATCGGCGTCGTCTACCCCGACCACGACGACGTCGCCCGGAACCTGCCCGCGAAGTCGTAAGCCGGCCTGGCGGCGAGGTGGCGAGGTCTAGGCGGCGGTGGGCTGCGGTGGGCGGCGGTGGCGAGGCTCTGGGGCGCTGGGGCGCTGGGGTGCCGAGGTGGCAACCACGTGCGATCGGCCCGCCGAGACGGCAATCCCGTGCACAAAACCACCCCAAAACCGCACAAAACCGCCACCTCGCGGAAAGAACCGCACCAGAGTGCCACCTCGCGGCGCGGAGCCGGCGGACCTGCACGAAACTGCCACCTCGCGGGACGGAGCCGGGCGGACCCGCACAAAACTGCCACCTCGCGGCGCGGAGCCGGCCGGACCCGCACAAAACCGCCACCTCACGCCTTCAAAACCCAACTCCCCGCGGCGAAGTGGCAACCACGTGCGACCGGCCCACCGAGACGGCAATCCCGTGCACAAAACCACCCCAAAACCGCACAAAACCGCCACCTCGCGGAAAAAACCGCACCAGACTGCCACCTCACGGCCCGGACCCGGGCGAACCCGCACAAAACCGCCACCTCACGGCGCGGAGCCGGGTGGACCCGCACAAAACTGCCACCTCGCCGCGGCGGCGGAGAGGCGCAGGCGCGGGCGCGGGCGCAGGCTACCTGTTCTTGAACGTCGGGTCGCGGCGTTCGGCGAAGGCCGCCATGCCTTCCTTCTGGTCCTCGGTCGCGAAGAGCGAGTGGAAGACCCGCCGCTCGAAGGTGAGTCCCTGGGCGAGGGGGGTTTCGAAGGCCGCCCCGACCGCTTCCTTCGCGAGCATGGCCGCGGGCCGAGACTTCTGCGCGATCGTGTCCGCGATCTGCAGGGCGGTGTCGACCACGGCGTCGTCCGCGACGACCCGCGACACCAGCCCCGCCCGTTCGGCCTCGTCGGCGCCGATGTTCCGGGCGGTCAGGATCATGTCCATGGCTTTGGCCTTGCCCACGGCACGGGTCAGTCGCTGGGACCCGCCCATGCCGGGAATGACACCGAGGTTGATCTCAGGCTGACCGAATTTCGCGCCCTCACCGGCAACGATGATGTCGCACATCATCGCGAGCTCGCAGCCGCCACCGAGCGCGTACCCGTTGACCGCGGCGACGATCGGGAGCCGCACTTGAGTGAGCCTCTGCCACTGGGCGAACCAGTCGCTCTGGTACATCTCGGTGTAGCTCTTGGAGGACATCTCCTTGATGTCCGCGCCCGCGGCAAAGGCTTTCTCGGACCCGGTCAGCACGATGGCCGAGATGCTCTCGTCCCGTTCCCAAGCCTCGGCGGCGTCCACGACGGCCACCATGGTGTCGTAGTTCAACGCATTGAGCGCCTTCGGCCGGTTGAGCCGAATGACGCCGACGCCGTCGCGCGTCTCGGTCCGGATCACGCCCTCGTGCTGCCCCGAATCCTGGGCTGCTGTCTGTTCGCTCATGCTTGGTTCTCTCCCATCGTTCGGATGATTGCGGAAAAGTCGAGGTCGCCGTGTCCCTCGTCCAGGAACTTCGTGTAGGCCTCGTGGGCGGCGCGGCCGAAGGAGGCCTCGGTCCCGGTCGACTCCAGGGCGGACACCGCGAGTCCCAGGTCCTTGGCCATCAGGGCCGTAGCGAACCCGGGTTTGTACTCGTTGCTGGCCGGATTGGTGGGAACCGGTCCGGGGACCGGGCAGTTCGTGGTCACGGACCAGCACTGCGCGGCGGACGTGGACATCACATCGAACAGGGCCTGGTCCGTCAGGCCGAGCCTCTCCCCCAGGGTGAAGGCTTCGCACGCACCGATCGTGGTGATCGCCAACAACATGTTGTTGCAGCATTTCGCCGCCTGGCCTGCCCCGTTGTCTCCGCAGTGGACCACCTTCTTGCCCATCGCGTCGAACAACGGGTGGGCGGCGTCGAAGTTCTCCTGCGGCCCACCGACCATGAACGTCAGCGTCCCGTTTTCGGCCCCCGCGGTTCCGCCCGAAACCGGGGCGTCCAGGGCACGGTGCCCGGCGTCGTGCACCAGGTCAGCGGCTTCTCGGGCTTCGTCCACGCTGATCGTCGAGCAGTCGATGAACAGGGTGTTCTCGGGTGCCGCCGAGAGCAAGCCGTCATTGTTCTCGCCCCGGTAGGCGGAGATGACGTGCTTGCCGGCGGGGAACATCGTGATGACGACGTCCGCTCCGGCCGCGGCTTCTTCGCCCGACGCGGAGATCTCGATCCCGTCGCGCTCCGTTGCGCGGCGCGCCTCGTCCACGAGGTCGTAGGCCACGACGTCGTAGCCCGCCTCCCTGAGGTTCCTCGCCATGTGGCCACCCATGTTTCCCAGGCCAAGAAATGCGATCTTCATGCCAATACTCCTTCAACGGGGCAGTTGCAGGTCCTCGTGTCCGGGCACGGGTCCGAAGAAGCTCAGCACGAGCTCCCTGTCCACGTCCTCGAGCGCCTGCGGCTGCCACTGGGGGTTGCGATCCTTGTCGATCACCTGTGCGCGAATGCCCTCGGCCATGTCGTGGGCGAACAACGCGTTTCCGCTGGTGCGGAAGTCTTGAATGAGGGTCTCCGCGAGCGACTGGTCGGCGGCGCGAGCGAGCCCCTCGAGCGCAGTTTTCATCCCGGTGGGACTGTTCCTCCGCAGTGCCTTGAGGGCCTTGGCCGCGAGGTCGTTCTCGGGCTCCTTCTCGACCCTGGTCTCGAGGTTGTGCAGGATCTCCTCGACCGTCCCGGCGGCGTAGTCCTCGTCGATCCACCGGCTCGCCGCCTCGAGCTCGGACTCCGGAGGCTCGACGCCGAAGCCCTGGATCGTGGTGGCCGCCTCCCCCGGGTTCTCGATGTTCTCGAGCGCCGCGAGCAGGTCGCCGATCGAGGCGTCGGGGACGTAGAAGTCGGCGAGGCCCGCGTGGACGGCGTCCGCCCCATCCACGTGGAGCCCCGTCAACGCCATGTGCCGGCCCGCGTGACCCGGCGCGTGGGAGAGGTAGTTGAGGCCCCCGACGTCGGGCGAGAAACCGATGCCGGTCTCCGGCATGCCGGTACGCGTCGTGTCGGTGGCGATCCTGTGCGACCCGGGGACGGACAGACCGATGCCTCCGCCCAGAACGAGCCCATTCATCACCGCGATGTAGGGCTTCGAGAGACGCGAGATCCGGTAGTCGAAGTCGTACTCCTGGCGGAAGAAGTCGATGCCCATGGCCTCATCGCCTCCGCTGGCCGCCTTGTAGAGGGCGACGACGTCGCCGCCGGCGCACAGCCCCCTGTCCCCCGAGCCGACAACGGCCACGCACGTGACGTTGGCGTCGGCCTCGAATTCGTCGAGTGCGCGGTTGATGAGCTGGATCATCTCGACGTTGAGCGCGTTGACCGCGCGGGGGCGGTTGAGGGTGACGAGCCCGAGGTGTCCCCGATTTTCGGTCAGGACGCTGGGCTCCTGAGGCTGATCGGCCATGAATTCTCCTCCTGCAACGATTCAGTGGTGAGCAATTGTGCGCGGGGCCGGTTGTCCGACGTCGCCGGTCCACGACCCTGCCCGCACATCAGTTTCCGGTTGGCATGACGAAGCTGGCGCCTTCCTTGATCCCCGAAGGCCACCGCTGGGTCACCGTCTTGGTCTTGGTGTAGAAGCGGAAAGCATCGGGGCCGTGCTGGTTGAGATCGCCGAAGCCCGAAGCCTTCCAGCCACCGAAGGTGTAGTAGGCGATCGGAACCGGGATCGGCACGTTGACTCCGACCATGCCGACGTCGACCTGCCGGGCAAACTCGCGTGCGGTGTCCCCATCACGGGTGAAGATCGAGACGCCGTTTCCGTATTCGTGTCGGGTGGGAAGCTCGAGGGCCTCCTCGAAGTCGGCGGCCCGCAGTACGGACAGCACAGGCCCGAAGATTTCCTCACGGTAGACGTCCATGTCGGGGGTGACCCGGTCGAACAGGGTCGGGCCCACGAAGAACCCGTCCTCGTGGCCGTCCACCCGGGCGCCCCTGCCGTCGAGGACCAGTTCGGCGCCGGCCTCGACGCCCTGGGCGATGGCCGACTCGACCCGCTCCTTGGCCGCAGCCGAGACGAGTGGGCCAAAGTCCGAGGACTCCTCGAGGGACGGGCCGAAGCGGAGCTTCGAGGCCCTCTCCGTGAGCTTGTCCATCAGCGCGTCCGCGGTCTTCTCGCCGACCGGGACGGCCACAGAGATCGCCATGCAGCGCTCTCCCGCGGATCCGAAGGCCGCGCCGATCAGGGCGTCCGCGGCCTGGTCCAGGTCGGCGTCCGGCATGATGATCATGTGGTTCTTGGCCCCGCCGAAGCACTGGGCCCGTTTGCCCTTTCGAGCCGCGTGCTCGTAGATGCTCTGGGCGATCGGCGTCGAGCCGACGAATCCCACGGCCTCGATGTCCGGGTGGTCGAGCAGGGCGTCGACGGACTCCTTGTCCCCGTTGACCACGGTGAAGATCCCGTCCGGCAGGCCGGCTTCCTTCCAGAGGCGCGCCAGGATCAGCGGGACGGATGGGTCGCGTTCGGAGGGCTTGAGCACGAAGGCGTTGCCCGCGGCAATCGCCGGTCCCGCCTTCCACAGGGGGATCATGGCCGGGAAATTGAAGGGAGTGATTCCTGCGACGACGCCGAGGGGCTGCCGCATCGAGTAGACGTCGATACCTGTGCCCACCGAGTCGCTGAATTCCCCTTTGAGCAGGTGCGGTGCACCCATTGCGAACTCGACGACGTCCAGTCCCCGCTGCAGGTCGCCGTGGGAGTCCGGGACGGTCTTGCCGTGTTCGCGGGACAGCGCCTCCGCGATCTCGTCCGCGTGCTCATTCGCGAGGTTCACGAATTTCCCCAGGATGCGCGCCCGCTTCTGCGGGTTGGTCGCGGCCCAGGCCTTCTGCGCTTCCTTGGCGTTGCGGACGGCGGCGTCGACCTCGTCGGTTGTCGCGAGCGGAACCCTGGCCGTGACCCGGCCGGTGCTGGGATCGTACACGTCCCCGAATCGCCCCGAGGTTCCCGGTGTCTCGCGACCCCCGACGAAATGTGTGAGTTCCTGGACCTGTCCATCGGCCATGCTCGAGGACTCCTTCCCACGGGGGTCGACCCCGCACGCAATTCGTGTTCCACGTCACAGGCTATCGGCCGGGTTCGGGCCGTGCCAGTGTGCAGCGCACCGGACGCGTAACATCGACGCGATCAGGTGTTCCGTTGCTTCTTGGATTCCTCGGCGGCCTTCTTGCCCTTGTCCGCGATTTCGGCCCAGTCGGCGTCGTCGAGATCGGTGAGCGCGGAGAACGTCGAGGGGCCGGCCAACATCTGGCCGCCGTCCATCGTGATGGTTTGGCCCGTGATGTAGTCGCAGGACCCCGACAGCAGGAAAATGCCCAGGTTCCCCATCTCCTCGACGGTTCCGACGCGACGCGCAGGCACGGACTCGACGTCGGTCATGGCACCCTGGCCGTCCTTGTTGGAACTCAGCACAACCGAGGTGAATTCCGTCGGGATGGGGCCGGGAGCAATCGCGTTGAGACGGATCCCGTACTTGGCCCATTCGACCGCCAGGGACATGGTCATCGCGTGCACTGCTGACTTGGCCATCGCCGAGGGGACCACGTAGGCGGAGCCTGTATAGACCCAGCTGACCAGGGTCGACAGAATATTGCCCGGGAGTCCCTGTTCAATCCACCGTCGCCCGACGGCGTGGGTCACGTTGTATGACCCCTTCATGACCGTGTCGGTGATGGCCTGGAATCCCCGAGGGCTCAGGTCCTTGGTCTGGGCGATGAAGTTCCCTGCCGCGTTGTTCATCGCGGCGGTGAGCGGCCCGTGCTGCGCCCAGATCTCTTCGACGGCGGCGTCGACGGCCTCCGGGTCCCGGACATCGACGGCCTGGAAGTGCACCGTGCCGCCGGCCTGGGCCGACTCCTCGATCTCCTGCGCCGCTTCCTTCAGGACGCTCTCGCGGCGACCCCAGATGTGGACCGTCGCCCCGTGCTCGGCGAAATGCTTCGCCACACCCTTTCCCAAGCCGCTTCCCCCGCCCGTGACGAGGATGCTCTGCCCGGCAAGGACATCCGGACGGAAAGGCGACGTCGGCGGCGTCGGGCTGTCACCGGAGGAGGCCGGGCCGGACGAGGAGGGCTGGTGAGGATTCGACTGTTCGGACATGGTCCTGCTTTCCACGATGGGTCGCGGTCCGACGACGTCGCGCCGCCCAGACCAGAATGTGTTCACCATCACGCTAGCCTGGGCACCAGCTCACCCCAAACCCGCCGCTCCGGTTCGAGTCCGCCCAAGCCGGTAGCCTGGTGAGCATGAGAATTGCGACCTGGAATGTGAACTCGATCCGTGCCCGCGCCGACCGCGTCGAGGCCTGGCTGGATCGTTCGGACGTGGACGTTCTGGCGATCCAGGAGACCAAGGCCAAGGACGAGAACTTCCCGTTCACGGTGTTCGAGCGGCTCGGGTACGACGTCGCCCATTTCGGGCTCAACCAGTGGAACGGCGTCGCCATCGCCTCGCGGGTGGGTCTCGACGACGTCGAACGCACTTTCCCCGGCCAGCCCGCGTTCGGCAAACCGGGCAAGGAAGAGATCCAGGAGGCACGGGCGATTGCCGCGACGTGCGGCGGGGTCCGCGTCTGGAGCCTCTACGTCCCGAATGGTCGGGGCCTGGACGACCCGCACATGGCGTACAAGCTCGAGTGGCTCAAGGTCCTGCGGGAGAACACGCAAAAGTGGCTCGCAGAAGATCCCGAGGCACAGCTGGCACTGGTCGGGGACTGGAACGTCGCTCCCCAGGACGACGACGTCTGGGACATCGACTTCTTCCGCGAAAATCAGATGACCCACGTGACCGAACCGGAACGCGCCGCCTTCTCCTCATTCATGCAGGATGCGGGCATGACCGACGTCGCCCGCCCGTACACCCAGGGCGAGAAGGACTACACGTATTGGGACTACACGTCCCTGCGCTTCCCGAAGAACGAAGGCATGCGGATCGACTTCCAACTCTATTCCCCCACCCTGGCCGAACGGGTCACGGGTGCGCATTACGACCGTGAGGAACGCAAGGGCAAGGGCGCATCGGACCACCTGCCCGTGGTGGTCGAGATCGAGTAGGCCCCTCCCCGGACGCGGTCAGGGGTTCCACGGTCCGGACGTGCAGAAACGCAGAAGGGCCCCCGCGGTGCATCGCGGGGGCCCTTCGCCGGCTGATCGTGATCAGCGCGCGTTCCCTTACTGCTCGACGGGGTACTGGATCCCGGCCAGCGGGTCGTATCCATCGGACAGTTCGCCGATGCCGTTGGAAGCGCAGTAGGACTTCACCAGGCGATCGGTCGAGAGGCTGTAGGGCTCGGACGAGGTCCAGTCGACGGTGCACTGACCACCCGTGCCCCAGTAATTGTCCAGCTGGGCGGCAGCCTCGGCGTTGGCGGCGTCTTCACCCGAAGCGGCCGAGCCGGACTGGTCGCCACCGGCGGCAGCGTCGTCACCGGCGGCGCCGTTCGCGCCGTCACCGGCAGCACCTTCGCCACCATTCGCGCCATCAGCACCGTTGGCGCCGTCTGCACCGTTGGCGGCGTCGCCACCATTGGCGCCGTCGCCACCATTAGCGGCGTCGCCACCGTTGGCACCGTCGCCGCCGTTGGCGCCTTCGCCACCGTTGGCGCCCGCGGCGCCGTTGGCTCCGTCGCTACTCGACGAGTCGCCCGAGCCGCCCGACGACGAACCCGAGCTGCCGGCCGAACTCGACGATGATGCCGAGGCCGAGCCCGACGAATCGGATCCACCACCGTTGTCATCCTGGCCGCAACCGGCCAGCGCGAGAGCGACGACCGCCGCACTCAAAGTCAGAACACGCGCTTTCATGTGACCCTCCTCAAAAAATGTGTTTGCCAACACCTGAGTATAAACAGACTGACGGAATACTGTCGCCCATATGATCTGTGCAAATTCGCACCGTGACCCACGGTTCACTCGAATTACTTGCGTCGTTCAACACAACGTTCCGCAGAATGTACCAGATTGCCGTGCTATATATCAGCGGCGGAAATATTTTCGTAAGGATCCCCTATCCATCATGCCCTTCCTCCATTTCACGCTGACGGTCAAGTTACCCTGGATGCATGATTTCCTCCGCCTTTCGAAACCTGGTGTCATCCGCTCGGGATCATGCCCGCCATTTTCACGACGACACCGATCACACCGTTTCCGCGGCTCTCCTGACGGCATCCGGTCGGACAGTACTGGGAATCAACGCCTTTCATTTTCTGGGAGGCCCGTGCGGGGAAATCTCCGCGTTGGCCCAGCACGCCTCGACCGCCCCGGATGACCCCGTGGTCGGCGTCGTCGCGGTGTACGGACCACGGGACGAGGTCATCCCGCCGTGCGGGAAATGCCGCCAGGTTTTCCACGACATCGATCCGCGCATCGAATTCGTGGTCCGTGGGCACAACGGCCTGGAAACGCGCACCGCAGCCGAATTGCTGCCCCACCCCTTCGACCCGAGCCACCTCGAGAGCGCACAGACGATCTACATGTGGGAGGGCTACGAGGAGTCGATTCGTTCCGGAGACAAGACTCAGACGATCCGGGTCGACGACCCCTTCGCCGTCGGCCCGGCCCGGATTGTCTTCGAAAAAGAATCCGGAGAGACCACGTCACTCGATGGCACGGTCCGCGGGGTCAGGACGATCAGGCGACAAGAGCTCACCGAAGAGCATGCGCACAAGGACGGATTCGCGGACCTGCGCGAGCTTCACACGGCCCTGGACACCCACTACCCCGGTTTGGACGGCGACGACCCCGTGGACGTCGTCGATTTCGAGCTGATCGTCACCCCCGAATGAGGTGCACCCGGGCCTCGCCGACGTCGATCGGCTCGCCCGGATCCATGCGCTCCAGGCACCACACGAGGTGCCAGCGGGGCTCCCGGTCGGAATTCGCGAAGCCTCCGTCCAGCAAATAGTCCGCGGCCGACGTCGTCCTGGCGAATTCGCGTTCGCCGTCCGGCGTCTCAATCACGTACGTCGCGTGGTGCATGGGACCCATCCTGCCCGATTCCTGCCGTTGCGTGCTGGGTGTCTGGTGCAGAGGTGCTTCCCTCCTCCTCGCGACCGACGCGGTGGTTGACGCGGTGGTTGACGCGGTGGTTGTGACCCATGCGACCGATGAGCAGGGGCAGAACCGCCAGGAGCACCATGATCCACCACCATCCGCGCCCGAGGGTGGTTTGGGTGGGGGTGTTGGCGGTGGCGGTGGTGCTGGCGGCAACCAAGGTTCCGGCAACGCCCAACATCCCGGCGGCGAGCCCATTGAGTGTTCTCGTTCCGCGCGGGCGAACCGCGGGCCAGCCCCAGACCCACGGCAACTTTTCGTGAGGGTTCGCGGCTCGGAGACGCCTATCGTTCCACGTCAAAATCACTGCGCCTGCGAGCCACAGCGCTATTGCGAACATGATGTCCATACTCACGAGTCCACAAGAGTATCGGCTGGTGATCAAGCCCCGCGACCGGGCCGCCTTGCGAAGTCAGGCCGTGCTTCGAGGGCAGTTGTCCGGGCTCGGGCCTCCCCTCGGATCGTTGGCCTCTTCCTGGGCATCGGTTTTGGCTCGGTCGGGCGTTGGCGGATGACGACGGAGGCACATTGGGAGGGGGTTGCCCGATTCGGTGGCGTTCTCCGTCGTTAGGTGGTACTGTAGCCGCCACCTAACGACGGAGAACGCCTCTCAATCGGGTAACCCACACTCAACGGCGATCTGGACTCACCCCGAAAACGCCCCGATAGTGCCTCGAAGCGCCCCTGAGCCTCCCAGGCCGCACCAGAACGCGGCGTCGGCGGCGGGCTCCCCCACGAGGTGGCAATCCCGTGCGGATCCCGGCGCGAGGTGGCAATCCCGTGCGGATCCCGGCGCGAAGTGGCAGATTCGTGGGCTTTTACCCGCGAAAACCGCACAATACTGCCACCTCAACCGGCGGACCCGCACGGGATTGCCACCTCGGCGGTCGCAGACGCCTCAGCCCGCCTCATCCCACCTCAGTCCACCGCACTCGCCCGCACTCGCCCGCCGCAGCCCACCAACACCCGCCGCACCCGCCCGCGACCTCCGTTGACAGCCGACGCGACGGCCCGCCTACGATGAGGAATGTAGCCCAGGACACACCCCGACATTCCCCGCCCGACATACGCCCCAGACATACGCCCTGACATACGCCCCGACACTCGCGCCGGCATCCGCGCCGTCGCCACGGCGATACACAGCGTCCTCAGAATCTCTAAAAGGGCTTGAAAGATGAACGATTCACCAGGTTTCCGGGTCCAGAACCCCACAACGAACGAGATCGCCGAGACCTTCGAGACCATCGGCGACGAAGAGGTCGAGCAGACCCTGAGCCGCGCCGAGACCGCATACCGGGACTGGCAGGCGAAGAGCCTTGAGGAGAGGGCAGACGTCGTCCGACGCGTGGGCGAGCTGTTCACCGAGCGGCGGGACGACCTCGCCGAGATCATTGCCGAAGAGATGGGCAAGCCCGTCAACGAAGGCCGTGAGGAAGCGGAGTACTGCGGCGAAATCTTCGGGTACTTCGCGGACAACGGCCCGCGCTTCGCCGCCGACCAGGAAATCCCGACGGAGTCCGAGGGCAAGGCCTACATCCAGCGGCTGCCGATCGACGTCCTGCTCGGCATCATGCCGTGGAACTTCCCCTACTACCAGGTGGCGCGGTTCGCTGCTCCCAACCTGGTGCTGGGCAACGCGATTCTTCTCAAGCACGCCGAGATCTGCCCGCGGTCCGCCCGGGCCATCCAACAGATCATGGACGACGCCGAAATCCCCGAAGGGGTCTACAACAACGTCTTCACCACCCACGATCAGGCCTCCGAGATCATCGGCGATCCGCGCGTCCAGGGGGTCTCTCTGACCGGGTCCGAACGAGCCGGCAGCACGGTCGCCGCCACGGCGGGTCAGCACCTCAAGAAAGCGGTTCTGGAACTGGGCGGATCCGACCCGTACATCATCCTGGACACCGACGACGTCAAAGAGGCCGCCCAGACCGCGTGGGAAACCCGCATGTACAACACGGGCCAAGCGTGCGATTCGAACAAACGCATGATCGTCGCGGGCGAAGTCTACGACGAGTTCGTGGAGGAACTCGTCTCCCTGGCGTCGGCCATGGAGCCGGGCGATCCCAGAGACGAGTCTCCCCAGGTCTATTCGCCCCTGTCCTCGCGAGGTGCTGCGGAGAAACTCGAGGAGCAAGTCGAAAAGGCGGTCTCCGAAGGGGCGACCCTCCACGTGGGCGGAAAGCTGCGGGACGATTCCTCGGCCTACTTCTCCCCCGCCGTCATCACCGGAATCACCCCGGGCTCCGAGACGTACTACGAGGAGCTTTTCGGCCCGGTGGCCGTGGTGTACCAGGCCGACTCGGACGACGACGCCGTCCGCCTCGCCAACGATTCCCGATACGGCCTGGGTGGATGCGTGTTCTCCACAAACTCTCAACGGGCCCAGGCCGTGGCTCAGCGACTCGAAGTCGGCATGGCCAGCGTGAATGTCCCGGGCGGCGAAGGCGCGGAGCTCCCGTTCGGCGGGGTCAAGAACTCCGGCTACGGCCGCGAACTCGGGCCCCTCGGAATGGACGAGTTCGTCAACAAGAGGATGTACTTCGTGGCCAGTTGACGGCCCGAGTTCGCGGGATCCGCTCGGGCGTCACTTCCCGCTGTAGACGGGGAATTCGCTCGATTCGCCGTAGTCCTGGTCGTGCAGTTCCTTGAGTGCCTGCATGTCTTCCGCGGAGATCTCGAAGTCCACCTCCGCGTTGGAGCGCATGTGGTCCGGGTTGGCGGTTTTCGGCAACGAGACGGTACCCAGCTGAAGGGTGTAACGGATGCACAGCTGCGGGACCGACACCCCGTATTTCTCGGCCATCGCCGTGACCTCCGGGTTGTTCAGGATCTCACCGTGCGCGATGGGCGAATACGCCTCAACGACGATCCCCTTGCTCTCGCAGTAGTCCAACAGATCCACCGGGGTGTTGCCCGCGTGCACGAGCAACTGGTTGACGTGCGGGACGACGTTTGCGCCTTCGAGCAGATTCTCCAGATCCTCCTGGAGGAAATTCGAGACGCCGATCGAGCGCAGTTTCCCGGCTTCGTACGCCTCTTCCATGGCACGCCATGCCAGGCGGTTTCCCTCGGCGTAGTCGCCGCCTCGGAAGTCATCCCAGGGTTGCGGGCTGTGGATGAGCATCAGGTCGATCGTGTCCAGTCCCAGCTTTTCCAACGAACCGTCGATCGCCTCGACGGCGTCGTCGTAATCCTTGATTTCCGCGGCGAGCTTGGTCGAGACGAACAATTCGTCGCGGGGCACGGACGCGGTGCGAACGCCCTCGCCGACTCCGGCCTCATTGCCGTAGGCCTGGGCCGTATCGATGTTGCGGTACCCGATCTCCACCGCGTCGCGCACGGCTTGCGCCGCGGCGTCGTCCGGGATGAACCAGGTGCCCAGCCCCAGTTGCGGGATGGCGACGTCGTTCGAGAGTGCGTAGGTTTCGTTCAGGACAGTCATGCTTTCACTTCCGTTCCGCGGCGGACCACTCGGCGCCGTGAGGCGTCAGGGCCCGTACCGCTCGTTGATGACCAGTGTTCCCACGCTCGATTCTTCTCCCGTCGGCTTCGGTCGCGCAACCACGGCGGGCTGAGGGCCCCGAAGCTCAGGGCGAACTGGTCCGTGAAGCCCGATCGGTTTCTGGGGCGGGAGCCTCCGGCCAGGGTGATACCGATGGCTGGGGCCACGGATGAGGGAAGGTCATGGACGTGGCGCTTGGGACCCCATGAGGCGCATCTGCACGGTCTCCAAGATCTCCGCGGGATGTGTTCGGTCGGGATCCGCATCCGAGGACATGAGCACCGCAAGGGACGCCTTCTTCTTGTGCCCGAACACTTCGCAGTGCTCGGCGCCGCGGCTCATGGCCAGTTCAACCACCTGGTCCAGGTCCTGCCCTTTCAGAGCCTCGCGCCCGTACACCGCAACCGCAGGAACGGGTTGCCCCAGGTAGAAGGGCGGAACCACCGTGGGATCCGAACCCACGGTCTGGTATGCCGTAGCCCAACGGACCGATTGCCCGTGCATCTGCCGGGCGAAGTCCAGCTTCTGTTCCTTGGTCCAAGGGCCAGGCTGCGGGCATGCCGCCTCGACGTGTTCGACGACCCCGTTGTGGGGCTTCTGGATTTCGAGGGTCCCCGCCAGCCGTGAGGTGTCTTGCCCCGACGTCTCCGCGACGGGCCCGACGAAGTGCAAGAAGTGACCGGCCGCCTTGTCCCGAGAGTAGGCGGCGGAGATGTCCTCGACGGACCAGGGCTGGGTGACCGGCTCCTGGACTCCCCAGCCGATCGGAACATTGCCGGTCAGAGCTCGAGTCACGGCCTCGGCCAGCGGACCGACCCGCGTCGTGAACCGCCGCGGCATCAGAGATTCGGCCATCACGACGACGCCGCCCCTATCCTGCGCGGAGCCCTTGCGGGAATACCGCGGCACGATCTCGTCGCGCCCGATGTACTCTCCATCGACCTCGTCCACGCGCTGTCCGCTCTGGCCGACGAACAATTCGTCCCGGCCGTCATCGACAACCCACATGATGCCCAGGACCGAGAACAGGTGCGCGAGAGAGCGGGTTATTTTGGTCGTATCCGGTGTCACGAGCGCCACCCCGAGGCCCCGGCTCTTCGCTTCGCTGATGGCCTTGGCCATCCACTGCGAGTGGCCCACGAGGGGCGCCTCCGACAGAACGACCAGGGTATTTCCGTACAGTTGCGTTCCAGCCGGCCTCATGACGTCCAGTCCTTCCTCATGATCTGCTCCTGTTCCCCGAGGTGGTTGAAGTGCGCCGTGTGGTCGACGACAGCACCCAGGCCCAAGTGCGCCGCCAGCTGGGCGAAACGCGACGCGGCGGCCTCCGCCCTCTCTCCCGCGTCAGGGGCCACGTGAACGTCCTGCCAGTAGGTCGGTGGCTCTCCCCCGAGTTCTGAGAAGGAGAACCCTGCATCGGATCCGAAGAGTCGCCGTATTTCCCCCGGAACCTGAACCAGATAGGGAAGGTCCACGGTGAACAGCGGAGTCTCGTCGTCGACGTCGTAGACCTCCCACTGCTCCGACTCGGGGTCGATGACGAGGTAGAACTCCGGGTTCACTTCCGCGACGGCCCAAGCCAGGGCCGGCGATTCCGGTTCGTTGAGAGTGATGACCGTGAACCTGTTACTCATAATCCTCATTCTCCTTGTCCTGCTCAGGATCGAAGACGGCCTGAACCGTCACCGGGGCTCGCCCGCCCTGGACGAACATCCCACGACCGGGCGGGAAGTGCCGGGGGCGAATACCGTTGACCAAGGCGCCTTCGGTCCGATCCCCGTCCATGAGGAACGTAGAGGCTCCGGATTCTCGCACTGCGGCGTTGAACGTGTCGAACAGACCGCGGGCGGCACCGGCCACCTTGCGCGTCATGATCACGTGCAGGCCGATTTCGTGCGCCATGGAGACGTACGGCGCGAGGTCGGCGAGCGGTGAGGCCGATCCCGCCGTCAGCACGTCGTAGTCGTCGATCACCAGAACGATCTTCGGACTCGGTGGTTCGGTGGGTCCGGAAGCATTGGGATCATTGGGGACCCTGGTGACCAGCTCCTGCTTGATGGACTGAGCCAGTTTCTGTGCGAGCAAGGAACTCTTGGCGTGTCCACCCAAGAATTCGTCGGGAACCACGCCCTCGAGTTCCTGCCGCGGGTCGAAGACCGCGAGCACGAGTTCCTCCGGGTCCGCACCATCGACCAAACTCTGCATGGCGCTGCGCAAGAGGTTGGTCTTGCCGCAGAGCGCGTCCCCCATAATCATGAGGTGCCGGTCCCGGCCGAAGAGGTTGACCGACCGGGTCCTGAAGTCCTTTTCCTGGAGCCCGAGTGCGAAGGCTCCCTGACGCTCAGGAACGTCGATCCGGTCAGCGGTGAGCACCGGCGGGAGCACCCTGACGGGCGGGACGGCGTCGGCATCGTGATGCTCGTTCACCTCGCTTGCCACGGCCTCGAACGCTTCGGAGAGCCCCGTTGCCGATGCCTCGCCGTCGCAGCGCGGCACAGCAAAATGGCCGATCAGACCGTCGTCCCGCAGAGCCCGGCCCGGACGGCCGACCGGAAGCGACTCGCCCTTCTTTTTCCCGAAAACTGATTCGGAGGGTTCGGTCAGCCGGAATTCGATCTTGTTGCCGAAGAACGCCTGCTGAGCAATGCGCACCTCGTTCGCGCGGGTCGACGTCGCGATCACGTGGATCCCGTATCCGCCACCGCGAGCAAGGATTTCGTGGGTCTGGGTCTCGATCTCCTCGAATTCGTCGGCGATCTGTCCGTACCCGTCGATCAGGAGCAGGACGTCGGCCACCGGAAGTTCCGGCACCTCGCCCGCGGCGTGCTTGCGGCGGAAGGTTTCCAACGAATCGATGCCGTGGCGCTCGAAGACTTCTTCGCGCTCCACCAGCATGGCGTGGACCTCCTCAATCGTGCGCCGCACCCGTTCGCGCACCGTACGCACCCCGACGCCGCCGACGTGCGGGAGCCGTTCCAGGGAAAGCAACGAACTGCCCTTCAGGTCGATGCCGTAGATCGCCAACTGTTCGGGCCGATGCGTCAGCGACGCCGAGAGCGCGATCGTGCGCAAGGCCGTGGTCTTGCCCGTGTGCGGGCCCCCGACGAGTGACACGTTGCCGCCGGCCCTGGTCAGGTCCAGGAACCAGACGCCCTGCCACTGACGCGACGGGTCGTCGAGAAATCCCACGGGCAGCTGGAGCTCCCCTCCGGCCGCGACCACGAATCCCTCGGTCGTTGCCTGCGGTTCCCCGGTGACGGCGTCGAGCCCCATGGACTGGGGCAAAGGGGGCAACCAAATCTCCTGCGTCGCCCTCGGGAATTCCTTGAGCACATCGACGAGGTGGCTCATGACCGTCGTCCCGGTCGTGCGTTCGCTGCCTTTGTGCTCCGTCTCCTCTGAGGACTTCTCGAGCGGTTCGTGCTCCGCCAGTTGCTCGGCCAATGCACGTTGGTCTTCCACGTAGAAGGGCGCTGGCAGGACACCCACCGAGGAACGCCTGGGCTCCTCGATGGCCGGATCCGAGGTGAGATTCTCCAACGGGCCGGACACGAATCCGGCCTTGAACCGGTCGTACACCGTGGTGTCCACCTTGAGGTATCCGTACCCGGGAACGGCGGGCAGGTGGAAGGCGTCCGGGGTATCGAGGACTGTTCTGGATTCCATTTCCGAGAGTGTCCGCAGCCCGAGCCGATAGGACAAGTACGTGTCGAGACCTCGGAGCTTGCCGGACTCGATGCGCTGGCTCGAGAGCATGAGGTGGACACCGATGGAGCGCCCAATACGCCCGATGGACAGAAACAGGTCGATGAAGTCCGGTTGCGCTGTGAGCAGCTCCCCGAACTCGTCGATGATCACGAGCAAATGAGGCAGTGGTGCCCAGTCCTCGCCCCGTGCGGCCGCTTCCTGACGGTGCATTTCGTAGTCCGTCACGTTGGCGATGTTCCCGGCCTGTTTCAGGACTTCCTGACGACGCCGGACCTCTCCGGCCAGCGAATCATGCGCGCGGTCGATGAGCGACGGATCTTCCGCCAGGTTGGTAATGATGCCGTTGACGTGCGGAGCACCCTCGAAGGGTGCGAAGGTCGCGCCGCCCTTGAAGTCCACGAGAACCATGTTGAGCAGCTCGGGCGAGTGCGTGGTCATCAGGGCAAGAACGATGGTCCTGAGCAGCTCGGACTTGCCGGCGCCGGTCGCCCCGACGCACAGACCGTGTGGGCCCATGCCGAGCTGTGCCGACTCCTTGAGGTCCAACAAGACCGGTTTCCCGGCGTCGTCGGGTCCCAACGGAATGCGGAGGAAATCCTGTTCGGATCGGGGGCGCCATTTCCTCTCGATCTCGGCCTTGTCCAAGTCGGCGAGGCCGAGCATTTCCGTGTACCGCACCGAGTTCGCGGCTTCGTTGTGTTCCAGGGAGTCCGGGGACAGGCGCAAGGGAGTCACCACTCGTGCGACGGTTTCTGCCTGATCGGTGGTGACCCATTCGCCGGAGAACACGAAGGACTCGCCGTCGTCGTCGCGGTCCAGTTCCTCGTACAGGACCTCGAAACCTTCGCCCTCCTCCAGCGCGTCGGGGACGGACAGGGTGAACCGTGCCGCGACCTCGTCGGGTTCGTTCAGGCGGTTGTCCAGGAAGCGCACCGCGGTCACACCCAGTTGTGGGACGGTCAGGGTCGAGTCGGGCGACTCAAGCATCGTGACGGCCTCGTCCCCGGAGAGATCAATGACCACCAGGCTCGGCAGCAATGTGGAGACGTCGACCTGGCGGTTGTTCTTCTTCGCCTCAGCGACCGCCCGGGCCCGGCGGACCAGGTTCCCTCGGAGATCCTGGACGAGGTCCTCGCACGAGGTGTAAATCCTCTTGACCGGGCCGAGCGGCGTAGGCCGGCCCTGCTCGGCGAAATGAGGCAGGCCGGAGGCCCATTCCCACTCCTCTCGCAACCCTTCGGGCACCACGAGAGCGAGCTCGACGTCCTCGGGCGAGTGGAGCACGGCGGAACGGCAAATGATGTTACGAGCGATCGACGTCGCGGGAGCCAGGGGACCAATGACCGTCACCTCCCCGCGGGAGTCCAGGGAAAATTCGCACGGCAGCCCCGGAGCGGTTCGGTAACGCTTCCGAACACCCTCCGCCTCGGTCTGGAGAAAGTAGTCCGGACGCTCGATCGCCCGATCTTCCGAGGAGATTCTGATGTCCCGGACCGGCCGGTCCCCGATGCCGAGGCGTGTACGCAGGAAGTCCCTCTGGCCACGGCGTCTTTCCCAAATGCGGCTCGGACTCAGTGCCACGTTGGACAATGCCTCGAATTCGGGACTGTTCACGCGGGTCTCGGCCTTGACGCGTTCGTCGTCCAGCGCGAATTCGCGGCGTTTCTCGTCGAGGTATTCCAGGTAGGAGTCTCTCTTGACTTCGCGGTCGCGGCGGGCCTTGCCCCGTTGGGTGAACAACAGGACCACGCTGGCCAGGACCGTCACGATCATCATCAGCGCACCGACGGCCGCGAACGGGGATCCGCGGAACAGCATCATCACGGTCATCGAGGTCGCGGCGCCCAACAGGGGAACGATGGTCAGGAGATTGACTTTTCCGGCGCTCTGATCGATCACGGGTGGCGACTCGAGGTTGACCTTTTCGCCCATGCGAGCGGGCCGGGTGGTCCGTGCAGGGCGGTGGATGACTCTGTAGCTCACGTAGTTTCCTCCCCTGTGGAGAGTGCGGCGCGGGCGTCCTGCCCGCGAGCCAGGGTCAGCGCGAGCGCCCCAATTCGGAGGACTTCGAGCCGGGTCTTCTGTTCCAGGGCATCGAACCTCAGGCGCTCCGCGCCGCGGAACCGCCGGTTGTGGCGGAGCGTGACCATGCGTGCCCCGGACTCCGCGGCCAGCTCTCTCGCGCCACGACGGGCCGTCTTCGCGTCGGCGGTGCGTTCATTTCCGACGATCATCACGGGCGAGCGACCGTTCCGCCGGAGGTCTCGGGCTTTGCCCTCGATGTCCCGGACACGGTCGATCAGCGCTTTGCCTTCCCGCATACCTTGTTCCGTCATGTCCACGACCACGACCACCGCGTGAGCCCTGCCCACTACGGTTGCCGTTCGCTCGTCGTCGCCATCCGGTGGACACTCGATCAGGCTCACCGCACACTGGCGGGCGAAGTCCGCGAGGAGGGTTTCCGTGGCGCGTGCTGACAGTGGCTCCTCGTAGGAGGCCGCACGAACCACGGCCGTGTCCTTCTCCTCGGTTCCGAGGAGACGGCGGAATTCGTCACGATGGGTCGGCTTCCCGACGCTCAGCGAGCCGAGGGCCTCGCGCGGGGACTTCGGGTCGTTCCCGACTCCCGGGAGGATCCCGGAGGCCAGGTTGTTGAGGTCCACGAGTCCGATCAGATCACCGCGGAGGTTCCGGTAAGCGAGGGCCAGCAAGGACGCCACGGTGGATGCGCCGGTTCCGCCGCCAGGCGTGAGGATCGCGATCTTTCGACCGGTTGCGACCGGTTGCTGCATGGTTTGCGCGAGGGCGGCGAATTCGGAGGGGTACGAGTCACGGATGATGGCGCGACCCGCGCCCCGGAGAATCCTGCGGTAGTTCTCCCACGTGGTGGGCGGCGCCTCCGCCAACCCGGAAAAACCCTCCGTCAGGTACGAGTGGTTGCCTGCGCGGTAAGAAGTCATCTGAGTCGTCTTTCCGTGGATGTGGTGAAACCTGGATCGGACCAGAAATTAGTTTTGGAAAGTTCCGAGGAGTGCTGCGTACAGGCCGAAGTGCCCGACGACCAGCGGGATAATGGCCGTCGCGGCGACGAATTCAATGCGGTCGCCTTGAATCCGCCCCTGGGCCGCGATGTGAGGCGCCGCCTGGGCCGGCCCCTTGGCCAGCACGACGACGGCAACCAGACCAGCCAGAATCGACGCGACGAGCATCCACCACGGCTGTCCGAAGGCGGCGACGAGTGCCCCGGCCAGGGCGTAAAAGACCACCGCACCGCTGGTCCCGAGCGTCACCCTCTGGATGGCCAGCGGGAAGTGACGGATCCTCAGCAGGATCACTACAGCCCATACGGCCAGAAGGGGAATGTCCCACCAGGAGTTGACCTCACGAGTCGAGATCACGACCGCTCCCAGAGCGACCGAGCCACCAAGCCAGAGCATGGTTCCTTGGAGGCTCCGGTGAGCGACGGACAGTGCCGCCGCCACGCTCGGGCGCCTGACCTTGTGCTCACGGGTGCGGCGGTCGTCCAGCGCATTGAGCCCGGCAACCCCTATAGCCCACCGGGGCACGAGCCCGAGAACCAGGATGGCAGCCGAACCGGAGACGGCCGCAGCGTCGGACAGGCTTGTGGTCAGCATGATGCTGAGGACCCACACGGCGGCCATGATGACGGCGACGGTCAGGACGGCCACGGCGCCCCGCCAGGATCGCCTGCTGAGTTCGCGCGAGAGCTGGGTCAGGAGCACCGTTCCGGCGAGTACCCAGACGGAGCGTTGCGCGTCCCCCGGATCGAGGAAGAGTCCCCACGCGACGATGACGAACGGCAGCACGGTCAGAACCGGGCTCCTCCTGCTGTTCTCCCACCGGAGCAGGGCCCCAGCAGTCCAGCACGCGGCGGAGAGCGCCACAACGGCGACCGGCACAAGGTGCGGGGCCCAGCGCACGAAGAGGGAGAACGCGATCAGGATGCCGACGGCTCCGAGCGCAGCGACCACGAGGTCCCTGGCCGCACTCTCGGACGCCCCCTGGGCCGCTGGCAATTCTTCCTCGACAACGTCGGCGACGTCGTAAACGATCGGTTCGGGGAGCGCTTCTTCGACGCTCGTGAGCATGAGCCAGGACCCGTCCATGACTCCCGCTTGCCGCAAGGACTCCCGCTCGGAGATCGCGGGCCCGCCCAGGAGATTCAGCGCCCTCCGCTCGACCGTCTCGCGCGTGGCGGAAGTCTCGGTATGGCCTGCGTCGTTCGGGGTATCGAGGATTTCGCCCAAGCGCGGGAGCAACGTTCCGATCGGCTGGTCCGAGGGCAACAGGAGTTCCGCGGTGCGTTCTTCGGCCGATATCGTCACCCGGGTGAGTGGCGTGGACATTCTCAGGCTCCCATCATTCGGCCGGGGATTTCAGAAGATACGACTGATCCGTCCGTCAGCGGTCCTGTCGTTTCCTGCGGGTGGCGGGGGTCAATGACCACGGCGGAAGACTCGGCGCGCGTCGATTTTTCTTCCTTCTGCTTCTCGATCAGGTTGACCGGCTCATCGCATTTGAGGGTGTAGGTGGTTCCTGAAGCCGCCGGTGTCGAGCAGCGATCGGGCTATGTAGTTCGTGAGGTTCCGGAATCCGAGGGCGGAGCCGCGGAGGTGTTCCAGGCGCCCGTTGATCGCCTCTGTTGGCCCGTTGGACGTGCCGGGCCGGTCGAAGAACGCGAGGATGTCGGCGGCGCGCTGCTTGAGCGTGCGGCCGAGCTTGCGGACCTCCACGAGCGCGGCGGGGACGCCGCTGGAGACGGAATCGATGACGGCTGTCATCAGCTTCTTCGCCGTCTTCCGATCGGGTTCGCGGTAGGCGGCGATCACGCGCTGGTAGATGCCCCAGGTCGCCTCGACCTCGACGTGCTCGGAGACCGCGAACAGTGCCTCGAGACGGGTCTGCTGCCGGTCAGTGAGCAGCTGCGCGCCGGTGTGGAGGATGCGGCGGGCCTTGTAGAGCGGATCGTTTTTGCGGCCCCGCCGGCCGTGCAGGCACTGCTGGACGCGACGACGGCAGGTGTCGAGGGCGTCGCCGGCGAGGCGGACGACGTGGAACGGGTCCATCACCGCCTGCGCGTCCGGGAGCTCCTCGCTGACGGCGGTCTTGAAGCCGGTGAACCCGTCCATCGCGACGACCTCGACACCATCGCGCCAGTCCTGCGGGCGTGCGGCGAGCCAGGTCTTGAACACGGCTTTCGAGCGACCCTCGATCATGTCCAGCAGACGGGCGGGGCCGGTCTTGTCGCGGTTCGGGGTGAGGTCGATGATGACGGTGACGTACTTGTCGCCGACTCTCGTGTGGCGCCAGACGTGCTCGTCGACGCCGATCACGGCGACGCCGTCGAACCGGGCGGGATCGTCGATCAGCACTCGACGCCCTTCAGCGAGGACCGCGTTGTTCGCCGTGTGCCAACCGACACCGAGTCCGGCGGCGACGCGGGCGACGGTGAGGTGGTCGATCACGAGCGCTTCCAACGCCCACCGCATCCCGCTACGGGACAGCTTGGCTCGCTCGGGCGCCGCTGCCGTGAGGTCCTCACGCCAGGACCGTCCGCATCCCGAGCACTTGTAGCGGCGGACCCGGACCAGCAGCGTCGTCGGGCGATGACCGAACGGCTCGTGGGCGAGACGCCGCGTGTCCGTCCCGCGCGAGAGCGCCTGGCTACCGCATCCCCGGCACCACGGATCCGGCTCGGCGACGCGGCACTCGATCACCGCGCGATCCGGCTCAAAAAGCTGACCGGTGGCCACGAGGCCGAGCTCGTCGAGATGGCAGAACACGGTCAGATCAGGGGTCGCGAAGGTAGCGTGGTGCACGTCGAGGTCTTCCGGCAGATGGTCAGTGTGAGAACTTCCATCATCGGAAGGCCTCGACCCTCATCCGGCGACCGACGCGCTCAGCCACCTACCCCCTCAACTGCGAAGAGCCCATTATGCCGACCGAGATGCGCAATCTGGGTTTGACAAGGAAATACAGTCGGGATTTCACAACTTCCGAAGAGGTGAGTGGACGCGGCCCACGTGTTTCACTTCACGCGCTCCAATCTTTTTCTTTGCACAGAATGCCCATCGGCGGCGAAGGGCCACCACGTCAGCGTCATGAGCGACCGCACCCGCAGCGTCGCTTCGCACGTACCGGGCATCGACATCACCCCCTCGCCCGCCATCACCCCGGAAACCTTGCCCCCTACCCCTTGACCTGTGACCTACGACTCAGAATACTTGTCCTGACAAACTGTCATTAGTTCAAGGAGGATCCATGAGCGATCAGAGGTTCTCAGTTGCCGTCATCGGCGCCGGAATGGCTGGGCGGGCCCACGCCTACGGATATCGGCAGGCGGGTTCGGTCTTCGACTCCTCATTCCCCGATGTCCGCCTCGCCGCGATTGCTGACATGAACGTCGAGCTCGGGCAGGACACCGCGCGCCGGTACGGGTTCGAGAAGACGTACTCGGACTGGACCGAGGTCGCTCAGGACCCTGAGATCGACGCGGTGAGCGTCGTCGTCGGCAATGCGCTGCATCTGCCGATCGCGAAGGGTCTCCTCGAGGCGGGCAAGCACGTCCTGTGCGAGAAGCCGCTCGCCGGCACCCTGGAGGATGCCGAAGCAATGGTCGAGCTGGAGAAGGAATACGGTCAGAAGACCGACGCCGCCGGCCGCCCCCTCGTCACCTCCGTGGGCTACACGGTCCGCAGAATGCCGGCCCTCAACGCGATCAAGCAGAAGATCGACTCCGGTGATTTCGGCCCCGTCACCAACTTCATCTCGACGTACCTCTGCGACTATTCGTGCGACGAGAAGGCCCCGATGTCCTGGCGCTACAAGGGCGGGCCCGGTTCCGGCGCGCTGGGCGACCTCGGGTCTCACGTGATCGACACCGGTGAATACCTCAACGGCCCGGTCACTTCTGTGCGCGGCGCCTACATGGACACGATCTACAAGCAGCGGCACCTGCCGCTGGGCGCCGTCGTCGGCCATGGCCACGTGGAGGTCTCGGACGAGGTCGAACCGGTCGAGAACGAGGACTTCCTGACCTTCACCTGCACCTTCGCCAACGGCGCGGTGGGTACCTACACGATCTCTCGCGTGGCCTTCGGGACCCCGAACTCGCAGACGTACCACGTGGTCGGCCCCCGAGCCCAGGCATCCTTCGACATCACCAAGCCCGGGGAGTACATGTACGACGACGCCCAGGCAGCACCCGACACTCGGGGCCAAAGGCGCGTGATCCTGAACGGCGACACGCCGCTGTACCCGAATTCGTGTGCCATGGACGCCCCAGGCGTCGGCTGGAATTACAACGACAACTTCGCGATCCAGGCCAGAGCATTCCTCGAACAGGTTTCGGGAACCCAGAGCGGTCTGGCACCGTGCGGATCCTTCGCCGAAGGCCTCCACACGCTCAGCATCATCCAGGCCATCGCAGAGTCCGCAGAACAGTCCGGCGCCGAAGTGGCTGTCCGCTGATATGAGAATCGCCGTGATGGGTGCCGGAACCATCGGTCAGATGCACGCCGCCCACCTGATGCGAACCGAGGGCGTCACCGAGGTCGAATTGGTCGGGCGCGACGACGCCCGCGTGCGCGACCACGCGACACGGGTCTCGGAGCGCGCGGGGGTCGAGGGAGCCGGCGTGCGGCTGAGCATCACCACAGACGCCTCTGCAGCACTCGACTCTGCCGACGGCGTCGTCATCGCGACCCCCGGATCCACCCATCCGGAGCTCGTCAGGCACGCGGTCCGGCGCGGGCTGCCCGTGTTCGTGGAAAAGCCGCTGGCTCTCACGGCGAAGGATTTCGCCTCCTTGGTGCAGGACATCGAGGCCGCGGGTGCGGACGACACCGTGATGGTCGGCTTCCACCGCCGCCACAGCAAGGAGTACCGGGCCCTCAAGGGCCTGCTGGACGCCGGCCGTGCGGGACGACTGCGATCGATCGTGAGCGTCGACCACGACAAGTACGCGGCCGATCCCACGAAACTTTCGGGGTCGGGCGGAATCTTCGCGGACATGATGGCGCACGGTTTCGACGTCGTCCCGTGGCTCGTGGGTGAGCAGGCGGAGTCCGTGTACGCCGCCGCCTCCGCGGCGGCCTTCGGCTCCTACGAGGACAACGACGAGTTCGACACGGCCGCCGCGTTCCTGACATTCCCCAGCGGCTTCATCGCCACGCTGTCCGCCATGAGGGGGCACGCGGTGGGGCAGGACGTCAGGACCGTGGTCCACGGAACCGAGAATTCCTATTCGGTGGGCGAGACGGACCGAGTCGCCATGACGCGCATCGACCCGGACGGCCGCATCGAGGCTCCCAAGGAGACCTTCGAGGGCTATCAGGACCGGTTCGCCGAAACCTTCGTCCTGGAAATGCAGGATTTCGTGGCCATGGTGTCCGGCGAAGGACTCAACGAAACCCCTCCGACCTCGGGGATACACGGCGTCGAGCTGCTCGATGCGGCCCAGCGGTCCCTGGCATCCGGTCGCCCCGAAGAGGTCACGCCGCTCCGCTAGACCTCGTGGCTCTCAGCACAGCAACCTGTGGCTCGTGTAACGTTGTATAGACAACTGCTGGTGAGTTCTCAGGGGGTCGCTGATGACTGAAAGAACACGGGCGGAGGCGCAGACCGCCGCCATGGTCCCGGTCGGTACACCAGGGGTGTGGAAGGACGCCGCCAAGCTGATCGTGCTGTCACTGATCGGCTTGGTGGTGTTCTTCGTCCCGGTAACCATGGACGGCAAATCCTCCATACCCCTGGATCACCTGGTCACGCTCGTCCGGCAGTACGCCGGTCCTGTGGTTGATGCTGGCCCTGATCGTGGTCGGAGCCGCCCGGCCCTTCGTCACGGGCAGCTGGAAGCAGACCCCCACCAAGGTCGTCTTCTCGCTGCTCAACGTCGTCGGCCTGATCGCGGCACTGCTGATGGTGACCCGGCCGCCGGCCTGGCTCGCCGACCCCGATATCGGTCCCTTCCTCTGGAAGACCCTCGTGCAATCTGTGGGCCTGATCGTCCCGATCGGAGCGATCTTCCTCGGTTTCCTCATCGGTTTCGGTCTCATGGAATTCGTGGGCGTCTTCGTTCGCCCCGTGATGAGGCCGATCTGGCGGACGCCCGGCAGATCAGCGGTCGACGCCGTCGCGAGCTTCGTCGGCTCCTACTCATTGGGTCTTCTCATCACCAACCGCGTCTACAAATCCGGCGGATACACCGCCCGGGAGGCGGCGATTGTCGCCGTCGGGTTCTCGACCGTGTCCGTGACGTTCATGGTCGTGGTGGCCAAGGCCCTGGACCTGATGGACCACTGGCTGATGTATTTCTTCGTCTCCTTCGTGGTGACGTTCGTGGTCACGGCGATCACGGTCCGCATTCCCCCGCTCTCACGCGTACCGGACGAATACTGCCCCGGATCGGTGCCGACACCCGAGCAGAAGATCACGCGCAACCGTTTCGGCGTCGCTCTGGGTCAGGCCCTCGGAACCCTGCGCGAGGGCCCCGGCGTGGTGCGAGTGATCTGGGCGAATTTCAAGGACGGCGTGCTGATGACCGCTTCGATCCTGCCGTCCATCATGTCGGTCGGTCTGATAGGACTGCTGCTGGCCAAGCACACGCCGATCTTCGATTGGATCGCCTGGATCTTCTATCCGATCGCGTGGCTGGTCCGGCTGCCCGAACCGCTGCTTGCCGGCAAGGCCGTGGGCGTCGGTCTGGTGGAGATGTTCCTTCCCTCGGCACAGGTAGGCGCCGACGAGAGCATCATCCTCCGTTTCGTGGTCGCCGTGGTCTCGGTGTCCGGCATCATCTTCCTCTCCGCGATGGTCCCGTCCATCCTGGCCACGGAAATCCCGCTCAAGTTCTGGAAGCTGATCGTGATCTGGTTTGAGCGCGTGGTCATTTCGCTGGTCATCACGACGCCGATCGCGTACCTGCTCCTGTGACGGCGCCTGCCACGATTCCGGTGTCAGTTCCTGTGCCAGTCTGGGAGAAACACCGTTTGCCACTGTGAGGGGGGGCATGTCATGCCGACGGAACGCGAGCCGACCGCGGGGCGGCACCGTTTTACCGGGCACATCGCCGGGGTCGGAACGGCCGGCGGGACCCGCATGGTTCTGGGGGCATGGTCCAGAACTCCGCACGGCCCCTTCGCCGACGTCATGGTCGCGCATCCCGACGGCACCCGAGAGCTGATCGCCCCCGACCAGTGGGTCGCGGACTTCGTCTCGGCGACCTACACCTTCGACAGGATCCGCATCGCACCGGTACGAGTCGATGCTGGGGACAGTCCGCCGGGGGCGTCCCCCGGCGTACGGTGGTCGGTTCGAGCGGGGCCTCTGGACTGGACCTTCGACGTCGGATCTCGGCGTCCCCTCGGGTGGGCCCTTCGCGGGATTCCTGGAAAACTCGGGACGAGCCTCGCCTTCGCCCGGGTCACCGACCGCGTGGCCCCGTGGATCCTCCCCGGCGTACGGACCCTGGGGACCGCGGGCAACGGGAGAACCGAGTGGTACGCGGCCACCGACCTGCACGCGATACGCGATTCGGTCGGTTCCTGGGCGGGGTGGACCCTCGGGGCGATGACGCCGGTCGACCCCGCCCCCGACTTCGGATTCGGGTCGACGCCGCGGGAACCGAGCCTGACCTCGCTGACCAGCACCGTCGTGGTTCCCTGAGAGCAGGCGGGGCGGGGCCGACGGGCTCGAGGTGGCAGTGTTGTGCGGGTGCGGGGCGGCGACGGGCTCGAGGCGGCAGTCTCGTGCGGAAAACACCCCTCAAACCGCACAACAGTGCCACCTCGCCCCGTAGTCGCACGCCAATGCCACCTCGAGCGAGGAACCACCCCGAAAACGCACACCATTGCCACCTCGAGACATCCCACACCACCCAGACAGCTATCCGGCAACATCCAACGGGCTCGAAGTGGCAGTCTCGTGCGGAAAACACCCCTCAAACCGCACAACAGTGCCACCTCGCCCCGTAGTCGCACGCCATTGCCACCTCGGGCGAGGAACCATCCCGAAGCCGCACGCCAATGCCACCTCGACGGGTGGTCGTGCACGGGCGCCGCATCTGCCCCAGTCAGCCCACTGCCACAGTCAGCCCGCTGCGCCAGCCAGCATCAACGACACACCCGCCCCAGCCAGCCCCAGCCCCAGCCCCAGCCCCAGCCCCAACCAGCGTCAGGCCGGCGCGCCCGCCGTCGTCGGGGTCCCGTTCGCGCCCGACGCGTCAGGGGATTCCTTCGCCAGGTCCGGGAATGCAGCCATCACGCCCGGCTGTACCAGCCGGCCGCTCGCGGTGTTGACGCCTTTGGCGATGGCGGCATCCGAGACGATCGCGTACTCCGCCCCGTTGCTCGCGATCGACTTGATGAACGGCATGGTCGCGTTGGTCAGTGCCTTGGTCGCGGTCTCGGGGACCGTGCCGGGCATGTTGGCCACGCAGTAGTGCCGGATTCCGTCGACCTCGAAGATCGGGTCGTGGTACGTCGTCGCGTGCGAGGTCTCGAAGGCGCCACCCTGGTCGATGGCGACGTCGATCAGGAGAGCGTCCTTCTTGAGCAAGGACAGCTGATCCCTGGTCACGACCTTCGGAGCCGCCCGACCGGGAACGAGCACGGCGCCGATCACGACGTCGGCGTTCCTGAGTTCTTCCTCGACCGTGACCGGGTTGGACATCAGCACGCGAGCGCGCCGGTCCAGGATGTTCTCGAGTTCACGGATCCGCTTCGGGGACATGTCGAGGACCGTGACCTCGGCCTGCATGCCCAGGGCCAGCAGGGCCGCGTTGGCACCCACGGCCCCGCCGCCGATGATCACCACGCGTCCCGGAGCCACGCCGGGCGCTCCGCCCAGAAGCTTGCCCGGCCCGTTCCCGTCACGGGTGAGGTGGCGCGCGGCGGCGTGCACCGCGAGCCGGCCCGCGATCTCACTCATCGGGGTGAGCAGCGGGAGACCGGTCTCGTCCTGGACCGTTTCGTAGGCGATGGACAGAGTGCCGGCCTCGAGCAGGGCCTCCGTCAGGGCGCGGTCCGCGGCCAGGTGAAGGTAGGTGAAAAGCGTCAGGTCAGACCGCAGGTAACGGTATTCTGCCTCGATCGGCTCCTTGACCTTGATCAGGAGTTCGGCCTGGGCCCAGGCGCCGTCCTGGTCCGTCATCGTCGCGCCGACTTCCTGGTAGGCGGCGTCCTCGAACCCCGCCGAAACACCGGCCCCGGACTCGACGAACACGGTGTGGCCGCTCCGAACCAGTTCGGACACATTCGCGGGAGTGAGGCCGACCCGCTCTTCCTGCGGCTTGATCTCCTTGACGACCGAAATGCGCATGGTTTCTCTCCTTCTGATATTGCCTGTGTTCCCTAGCGGGACGCGATGTTGTAGAAGCGAATGTTCTGGTATTCCTCGAGACCCTCGGCCCCGCCCTCTCTGCCAAGCCCCGACTGCTTGACGCCGCCGAAGGGGGCCGCGGCATTGGACGGGACACCCTGGTTGATCCCCACCAAACCGGTTTCCAGGCGGTCGGCCGCCCGGAAGGCTCGGTCGAGACTCTCCGTGAAGACGTACCCGGCCAGCCCGAACTCCGTATCGTTGGCCCGGGCGATGGCTTCGTCCTCGTCGTCGAAGCGCTGGATCGCCGCGATCGGGCCGAAGATCTCCGTGCCCGTGATGCGTGCCTTCGGTGGAACACGGTCCAGCACGGTCGGCTCGAAGTAGTTGCCCGCGCCCTCGGGCGCGTGACCGCCGGTCAGCAGTTCGGCCCCGTCCTCGACGGCGCCCTCGACCAATCCCGCCATGTCCCGCACGGCGGCCTCGTTGATCAGGGGGCCGATTCCCACGCCCTCGGTGAGACCATGGCCGATGCGGACCGACTCCATCTGCTCCCGGTATGCGGACACGAAATCGTCGGCGATCCCGCTCTGCACGTACATCCGGTTGGCCGCGATGCAGGACTGACCACCGTTGCGGAGCTTGGCCGCGGCGGCACCGGCTGCAGCTCGTTCCACGTCGGCGTCGTCGAAGACGATCAGCGGGGCGTTCCCGCCAAGTTCCATGGACGTCCGCAGGACCCGCTCGGAGGCCAGGCCCAGCAGGGTCCGTCCGACCTCCGTGGACCCGGTGAAGGAGACCTTCCGCGTGTACTCGTCCCGGAGCGCGGTCTCGCTGAACATGCTCGAACTCGACGTGGTCACCACCTGGACCAGGTCCTCCGGGACTCCGGCTTCGTGGGCGAGCTGGACGGCGTAGTACGCCGTCAGCGGGGTTGCCGTGGCCGGTTTGATCACCGCGGGGCAGCCGGCCGCGAGCGCGGGGGCGATCTTCCGGGTCGCCATGGCCAACGGGAAGTTCCACGGCGTGATGAGGACCGCCAGGCCCACGGGGCTTCGCCGGGTCACGATACGGGACCCGCCGTCCGGGGCCTCCTGGAAGTTCCCGCCTGAGCGCACGGCCTGCTCGGCATACCACCGGACGAAATCGTTGCCGTACTTGACCTCGCCCCTGGCCTCGGGAAGGGTCTTGCCCATTTCCCTGGTGATCAGCAGCGCGATCTCCTCGGCGTTCTCGTTCAGCAGTTCCCACCAACGGTGCAGGACGTTCGACCTTTCGCGAGGCGTGGTCCGCGCCCAATCGGCACCGGCCCGGTGGGCCGCGCCCAGGGTTCGCGTGATGTCGGTGCTGTGCGCGTCCGGGACGTGTGCAATCGTCTCCCCCGTCCCGGGGTCCGTGACGGCAATCCCGGTGTCGGCCAGGTCGAGCCCGCGAACGACGTCGTCCGCCCTCTCGATCCCGGCGCTGTCGAGTGGGGCCACGGTTGCGGTGCTGGTCCGTGCGTTCACGATGCTGCCTCCTCACGGATGGCCTCGTCCATGGCGGCGAGGAAGTCGTCGAGTTCTTGTTCGGTCACGATGAAAGGCGGGCTGACCTGGAGCGTGTTGCCGCGCAATGGCCTCGAGACGAAGCCCTTGTCGACCATGCGGTCGCAGACAGCGCCCGCGGAGACCTCTTCGCGGAGGGTCACTCCGCCCAGCAGTCCGGCGTACCTGACCTCGACGACGTCGTCGTTGCGGGCGGCCAGAGATTCCAGGGCCGCACCGAACGTGGGCTCGAGGTCGTGCACCCGCTGGACCAGGTTCTCGTTCCGGAGGATCTCGAGGTGCTTGATGGCAACCGCGGACGCGGTGGCGTGCCCCGCATAGGTCGAACCGTGCCGGAAGATCGGTGTGTCGGGGGAATCCTCGTAGAAGGGCTCCCAGATGCGGGGGCTCACGAAGATCCCGCCCAGCGGGGCATAGCCCGAGGTCACGCCCTTGGCGAAGGTCACCAGGTCGGGTTCGAGCCCGTAGCGTTCCGTGGCGAACATCGTGCCGAGACGCCCGAAGCCGGTGATGACCTCGTCGAGGATCAACAGGATGTCGTTGTCGCGGCAGAGTTCCTGAATCGTTTCCAGGTACCCCTCCGACGGCGGGTTCACGCCGCCGGTCCCCTGAACCGGCTCGGTCACGATGGCGGCGATGTTCTCCGCGCCGATCTCCTCGACCGCCCGACGCACCTGCTCGGGGTCGTCCAGCGAGATGCGGGCCGTCTCCGGGACCAAGGACTCGGTGCCGTACCCCTCACGGTTGAACTCCAGTCCGGCGATGCTCGTGCCGTAGGCGTGCAGCCCGTGGTACGCGAATTCGCGGCTCAGGATGATCTGCTTCGAGGACCGCCCCTCGCGCTGCCAGTGCCTCCGGGCGAGCTTGCAGGCGACGTCGATCGCGTCCGACCCGCCGCTGTTCAGGATGATCTTGGGGTCGGGGATGGGGGAAACCTCGGCCAGTTTCTCCGCGAGGGTATCCGCCTTGTCGTTCGTGAAGCGGGCGAAGGTGTGGTACGTCTCCAGCTTCATCATCTGGTCGTAGGCCGCCTGGGCCAGCTCGGGGCGGGAGTGGCCGATATTGGCGTGCCACAAGCCTGCTGTCCCGTCGAAGAGCCGTTGGCCCTCCCGCGTGACGATGTAGGACCCCTCGCCGCCTTCGATCACGAGCTGCCGCCCGATGACCTGCGGCGCCTGCGCCTGGGCAGGCCACAGGGCGGGACCGTCGACCGGAGCCTTGTTCGTGGCTTCCGAGGCGTTGTTCTCGATGGTGGTGGTCATGATCGTGGTCCTTTCTGACTCAACGGTGTTCATTGCGAGATGTATCCGCCCTCGACCGGGATCGTGGTTCCGGTGACGTACGCTGCGCCGGGGCTGGCCAGGTAGGACACGGCGGCCGCGACGTCCGAGGGCTCGGCGATCCGTCCGAGCGGGATCTTTCCGGCGACGTCCTTCTCCGTGGCCTCCGGGTCGTCCTGGTCGGCGACCCACGTGTCGTACAGCGGGGTCCGTGCCATGCCCGGGGCCACAGCGTTGACCCGAATGTTGTGGGGTGCGAGCTCGACGGCGGCCGCCGTCGTCAGCGACTGGATCGCACCCTTGCCGGCGCTGTAGAGGCTCATGGTGGGAACACCGATCAGGGCCAAGCGCGAGGTGATGTTGATGATTGCCCCGCCGTCGCCCTGGTCCCGCATGACGCGGCCAGCGGCCTGCAGCGCGGCAATGGTCCCGAAGACGTTGATCTCGAAGTTCTCGCGGAGTTTCTCCTCCGGGAGATCCAGGACCGAGCCGATGAGGTCCACCCCGGCGTTGTTGACCAGGACGTCCAGGCGTCCACCCGTGGACACGGTTTCGTCCACGAGCCGCTGGATGTCCTCGGAATCGGTCAGGTCGGCCCTGACCCACCGGGCGTTCTGGCCGAGCTCCGAGGTCACCGCCCGGCCCCGGTCGTCATTGCGACCTGAGAGGACCACCAAGAAGCCGTCGTCGACCAGGCGCCGGGCGATTTCCACACCGATGCCGGAGTTCGCCCCGGTCACCAGGGCCACTGGTTGCTGTTCCGTCACTGTCTATCCTTTCGTCGAGTTCTCGTCGGAGACGTCGGTCCGGCCGACCGTCGACGTCGAACCGGTCTTGGCACCGATCAGTTCTTCTCCGCGGGCCATCCGCAGGTCGTCGTCCGCGCCGGGAACCACGTTCCCTCGCAGGGACCGCCCCGCCGTCTCCCGGAAGGTGAGGACCGCGATCAGCCCGACGACGCCCGCGGCCGCGAGGTACCAGCCCGGGACCAACGGGTTGCCGGTCTTGTTGATCAGCAGCTCATTGACCATGCCGGCCGTGCCGCCGAAGATCGCGGTCGAGATGTTGTACCCGACGGCGAACCCCGAATACCGGACCTTGGTCGGAAACAGCGCAGGCAACGTCGCCGAGATCGTGGAGATGAGCATGACCAGGAAGAGCCCGAGGATCCCGATGCCGAGCAGCTGGGTCACGAAGGAATCGACCTGAATCAGCATCATGGCCGGAACCGACAGCAGCACGAACCCGGCCGAGGCGACGATGAGGATCGGGCGCCGCCCGATCTTGTCGCTGAGTGCGCCGAAGGGAACGATCACCGCGATCATGACCAGCTGGATGATGACCAGGGAGAAGTTCGACTGGGCTGTGCTGTGGCCGAGCGTCGCGGAAAGGTAGCTCGGCATGTAGGTCAGCACGAGGTAGAACGCGATGTTGAGCAGCGTCACGAACCCGATGAGCTTGAGCACCTGGAGCGGGTAGGTCTTCAACAGGTTCCCGAGGGCCCTGAGGGCCGAGGGCTGATCGACCTCTTCCTCGACGTCCTCGGTGAACGTCTCCGGGTCGTGCAGGTGGCGCCGCATCCACAGGGCAAGGATGCCCATGAGAATCGTGAGGACGAAGGGAAGCCTCCACCAGCCCGCCATCATGCCGTCCTCGCCGACGATCAGCGTCAGGACGGTGCAGAGGATGGCGGCACCGCTGTACCCGACCAGCGTTCCGAATTCGAGGAAGCATCCGTAGATCCCGCGGCGATTGTCCGGAGCGTGCTCGGCCATGAAAACCGCCGCGCCGGCGTACTCGCCGCCCGCCGAGAAACCCTGGATCGCGCGCAGCAGGATCAGCGCGATCGGTGCCAGGAAGCCGACCGTGTTGTAGGTCGGCAGCAGCCCGATGCAGGCCGTGGACGTACTGATCAGGGCGATGGTGAGCACCAAGACCTTCTGACGTCCGAACTTGTCGCCCAGCGGACCGAAGATGAATCCGCCCAGGGGCCGGACGAGGAAGGAGACGGCAAAGGTGCCCAGGGCCATGACGCGCGCGAGCGCGCCGCCGTCGTCGTCGAACGTGAAGAAGAGGTCCGAGATGTAGACGAGCAGGTAGCCGTAGATGCCGTAGTCGAACCATTCGATGGCATTGCCGATGGCCGAGCCGGCGACGGACTTTCGCGCCGTCTTCTTCTCGTCGACCGTCATGTCGATCTCGGATGTGATCGGGGGCGGTTCGTAGACAGGGCTCTGGGACATGGGGTCCTCCCGAAGGTGCAAGGGTGGGTGTCCACCCGTTCAGTGGGGGTCGGTCAGGTGGTCATGGACTTCGATGAGCGGAGGGCTATCAGCGCGTAGGTTCTCGCCGCTTCCAGCAGTTCAGGTATCTCCACGCTTTCGTCGGGTTGATGGGCTTGGTTGTTGACGTCGCCGGGGCCGAGAACCACCGTGGGTATCTGGTGGACGCGGTTGACGAAGCCGCCCTCGCACGCGGCCGTCCATACCCCGGTCTCTCCGCTGCCACCAGCACGCCGCACCGCGTCCTGGCATCGGGCCACGAAGTCGTCCTCGGGGTCCGTCCTGAACCCCGGCATGATCATGTCGATGGAACCGGTCAGGGAGATCCGTTCCGCTCCCGCACGGCTGCGTCCGCGCACGGCCCGCGTGGACTGGGCCAGGATCTCGGACAGGATCGTGGCGGGGTCCTCTCCGGGCAGCGTCCGGCGGTCCAACGCGAGCTCGCACTGGCCCGCAACGATCGATGTTCCGTGACCGCCTCGGATCGACCCCACGTTCCAGCACGCCCGGCCGAGTTCCGGATCCGGGTGGGACCGCAGGGCGACGTCGTCGGCCTCGATCGTGCCGATCACGTCGCTCGCGGCGAGGATCGCGCTCGCGCCGTCGTCCGGGTTGCCGGCATGGGCGCTGGCGCCGGTGATCTCGAGCCTGAGATTGGTTGCTCCCCGGCACGCCGTGATGATCTGCATGCCCGTGGGCTCGGCGGCCACGCAGCCGGTGTACTCCCCCGCCGGTTCGGAGGCCACGTAATGCTGCGCCCCGGCGGCGTCGCATTCTTCGTCGACCGTGACCAGCAGCGTCATGGGGACCTCGGGCGCGACCGCGTGGACGGCGTTCATGGCGACCACGAGGGAGGCCAGCCCGCCCTTCATGTCGGAGGACCCGCGTCCGATGAGGCGGTCTCCCCACCGACGCGGTTCGAACGGGTCGGCGGTCCACCCGGCGCCTGCGGGGACCACGTCACTGTGGCCGAGGAAGAGGACGCCACCGTTCCCGGTCCCGTCTCCGCCGAGCCTGGCCGTCAGGTTCGAACGGCCCGGAGCCACCTCGTCGACCTCGGTCCGTGCCCCGATCGCCGCGAGCGCCCCGGACAAGGAGACGACGGTCGCCTCCTCCGTGCCGCCGGGGTTCTCGCCACCGGCACGAATCAGTTCCTCCGCGAGCGCGACGATGCTCTCGGCGTCGATCCTTCCGGTCACCTTCTCCGCGCGCCGCGTGTCCGTGGCGGCGAGGTCGATCGACGTCATCAGAGAGTCCCCCGCCGCTGCTCCGCGAACTCGTCCAGTGCGGTCCCGAGCCTCTCGACACCCTCGCGGATCCGTTCGGGCGAGGACGTGGCGAAGCACAGACGCAACGAATGGCGCTGGCTCCCCGAGTCGGTGAAGGCCGGCCCCGGGATGTACGCGACGCCGTGGCGCAGCGCGAGCGGGAACAGTTCTTCGGTGTCGATCCCGGAGTACTTGCCCTGGAGATCGATCCACAGGAAGAAACCGCCGTCGGGGTCGGTGGACCGGATGTCGTCACCGAAACGCTCCGCGAGGGCCTGCGTCATCGCTTCCTTGCGCTCCCGGTAGATCGAACGCAACCAGTCGATGTGTTCGTCCAGTTTCCCTTCCGCGAGGTAGTCCGAGACGACCTTCTGCATCGGAACGCTGGTGCACGTGTCCATGGCCGGTTTTGCGTTGACCGCGATGTCCCGGAGGGAGGGGTCGAGCTCCATCCAGCCCACGCGCAGGCCCGGGGCCAGCGTCTTGGAAAACGTGCGGACCTGGATGACCCTCGGATTTCCGGGGCTGAGTTCCAGGAACCCTGGGACCTCGTCGCCCTCGAAGCGAAGGGCGCCGTACGGGTCGTCGTCGACGATGTACGCGTCCCACTTCTCTGCGAGTTCCAGGAGCAGTTCGCGGCGTTCCCGCGACATCGTGGTCCCGCTCGGGTTCTGGAAATTGGGGATCGTGTAAATGGCCTTGGGGGTCTTCCCGAAGTTCTCGACCAGATCGGGCAACGCTTCGACCACGAGCCCGTTCTCATCCATCGGCGCCTCGATCACGGAGGCCTGGTAACTCAGGGCCGTACCGATGCCGTTGGTGTACGTGGGGCATTCCACGATGACGCCGTCGCCCGGGTCCACGAGCATCTTGAACGCGATGTCGAGCCCCTGCATCCCGCCCGTTGTCACGACGATGCGTTCGGGACTCGTCTCGATGCCGCGCGAGGCCTGGTAGCGAACGATCTGGTCGACCAGGTCGGCTTCTCCCTCGCTCGCGCCGTAGCCGAAGCGGCCCTCGGCTGCGGTCCCGAGGATGCGCCCGAAGTCTTCCGTGGGGATCAGTTCGTCATTGGGCGCACCCATCGCGAAACGGACGATGTCATGGGTCTGGCTGGCAAGGAGGGCCGTCGAGGCATCGATCACGGACCCCTTGAGCTCGCTGGCTCTGCTGGCCAGGCGGGTCGTGGAGATGGTTGGGGTTGTCATGGTTACCTCCCTGAGTCGAGTCTGATGAGGCCGTGCGGAATGCTGCTGAAGGTCTCGCATCCGGTGGGCGTGACCCTGATGGATTCCGAGACCTCGTATCCCATGCCGGTCAGCCACATGCCGGCGATGAGATGGAAAGTCATGTTGGTGTGGAGAACCGTGGTGTCGCCCTCCCTGATGCTCACGGTCCGTTCACCCCAGTCCGGCGGATAGCCGACGCCGATCGAATAGCCCAACCGGGAATTCTTGGAGTACCCGTTCCGGTCAAGCACCGCGGTGAATGCGCGGGCGACGTCGTCGCTGGTGCTCCCCTCGCGGACGACCTCAAGGGCCGCTTCCAATGCCTCGTCCGTGACTCCGGCCAGGCGCTCGAGGTCCGGTTGTGGACTGCCGATGATGGCGGTCCGGGCCAACGGCGCGTGGTACCGACGGTGGGCTCCCGCCAATTCGACCGAGATCGGCAACCCCCGAGGAGTGGGCGTATCCGCCCACGTCAGATGCGGGGTATCGGCGCCAGCACCGGTGGGAAACATGGGGACGATCGATGCGTAGTCGCCGTCCACGTCGCCTTCGCCCCTCGCCTGGGCCGCCATGACATCGGCGGCGACCTGGTTCTGGGGGCGGCCGGGACGGAGCCCGGCAAAGGCAGTGTTCATGGCAATCTCGCAGATCCGGCCGGCCTGTCGCATGTAGGCGATCTCGGCGTCGGACTTGATGAGGCGTGCCCAGTTGACGAGGTTGTGGGACTCCACGAGGTTCCAGCTCGGCAGACCGTCCACGAGGGACCGGTACGTGCGGACGGTGAAGAAGGCGGCGTCGCCCTCATACCCGACGCGCAGGGCTCCGCCGTAGCCCAATTCACGCAGGGACTCGGCGATCCAGTCGCCGGGATGGACATCGACCTGGTGGATGTAGGTTTCCGGATACCCGAAGATCCGGTCCCCGGGAACCTGGGTGATGGTCCTGTGGGCTCCGTTGGCGTCCATCTCGCGGGCGAAGAATCGAAGGTCGCCGTCGACCGGGACGAACAGCAACTGGGGTGTGTAGAAGGACCAGGCGTCGTAGCCGGTCAGATAGTAGATGTTGGCCGGATCCGCGACCAGGAGGGCATCGAGACCCTCGGCGACGGCCAGTTCCCGGACCCGCTGGCGACGAGCTTCGAACTCTTCCGCGGAAAACGGGGCCTCCCTGGTGCCGTCCACGTTCTGTCGGGACAATTCCCCTCCTCTCGAGCTCTGTGAGCCACCTCTCGCTTCGTGGTGCTATCGATGCTATGCGTGGCTGACAAGGGGAAGAAGAAGGGGCAACTTGCCCATAGGGTTAAGTTGTAGTTAAAGATCCCCCTTTCCCTGATAAGGACCGACCGTGCTGAACGTCCAACGACTGATCCTGTTGCGCGAGCTGGACTCCCGCGGGAGCCTGGCCGCCGTCGCCCGCGCCCATGAGATCAGCCCCGCCGCCGTGTCCCAGCAACTCGCACTGTTGGAGCGGGAAGTCGGGATCCCCCTGACCGAACGGGTCGGCCGTCGAACCCTCCTGACCCCGATGGGCAAGAAACTCGCCCGGAGGGCGGATCAGGTGGTCGGCATCCTGGAGAGCGCGGAGGCCGATGTCGACGCCGCCCTCAGCGACGTCCACGGAACGGTGCGACTCGCGTCCTTCGGCTCCTTCGCCGTCTCGTACTTCGCTGAGATCCTGCACCGGATGAAGGCTTCGTATCCGCAGGTCACGGTCGAGTTCGCGCTCCAGGAGCCGACGGCGGCGATTTCGAGCCTGGTCGGTCGGCGCATCGACGTCGCCATCACGGACGAGTTCTCGGGCCGTCCGCAGCCGGTCGAGACCGAGTTGAATTCGGTGCACCTGTTCCGGGACCGCATCGTCGCCTACTCCCCGTGGCCGGTCGACTCGCTCCAGGACCTGGCGGACGTGCCCTGGGTCCTCGAACCCTCCGGGAGCACGGCCGCGGAATGGGCCTTGAGCACGTGCCGTCGCGCGGGCTTCGAGCCCCGGGTCAGTTACGAATCCTCCGACCTGCGCTTCCACCACGACCTCGTCCGCGCGGGCATGGCCGCCGCGTTCCTGCCCGACATGGTCTTCGACAACGGCCTGACCCCCATCGAGCGGCCGGCCCACGCGATCGAATGGTCCGCGGACAACTCCCCCGAGCTGTACCGGGACGTGCACGCGCTGACCCGACGCGGGGCCCAGCTCAAACCGGCGACAAAGGCCCTGGTCGAGCACACGATGCGAGTGACGGCCGGTTAGGCGCGCCGAGGCGGCAGTTTTGTGCGGTGCCGGGCTCGAGGTTGCAGTTTCGTGCGGTACCGGCGCCGAGGTGGCAATCCTGTGCGGTGCCGGCGCCGAGGTGGCAGTTTCGTGCGGTATCGGCGCCGAGGTGGCATTCCCGTGCAGTTTTTGGGGCCAAAACCGCACAAAGCTGCCACCTCACGCGAAGAACCGCACACAGTTGCCACCTCGCGCGAAGAACCGCACTCGAATGCCACCTCGCGCCAAGAACCGCACGAAACTGCCACGTCGTCGTACTCCCCGGACGACGACGCCCCGTACGACGCCCCGGAGGACGACGCCCCCCCCTCAACTCGACGAGAACCGGCGGAGGTTGAACAGACCCGCCAGGACGGCGAGGCCCAGGACCGAGAACGAGAGCAGACCCGTGGCCGCCAGCCCGAGGACGGGAATCAGCAACCCGGCCGCGACGGAGGGGATCGAGATGGACAGGTATGCGACGACGAAATAGCTCGTGGTGACCTCGGTTCGGTGTTCGGAAGCGGTCGCGGCGGTCACGACTCGCAACCCGGTCATGAACAGCAGGCCCTGGCCCGCCCCGTTCAGGATCGCCGCGAGAACAAGCATCGGCAGGGATTCGAAGCGCAGCGTCAGGATACCGAGCAGCATCCCGCAGGCCAGGGACAGTGAACCGCAGAGAATGAGCCAACGATCGGAGAGGCTCTTCAACGCAACCTGCGCCGCGGCCGAAGCCAGGAAGACAGCGCCGATGATCAGGCCCAACGCCGCCGGGGCAGTCACGGAGAGCATCTGGGACAGCACGTTGGGCACAACCGACGAGTAAATGCCCATCGTGGCGAATCCGACCACGGCGCCCAGCGACGCCGGGCCGAAAACGTGACGGGTCTCGGCCGGAACGCCGGGCATCTGGAGGCGGAAGGCGCCGCGTCGTCGTTCGATCGGATCCCGCATGGGAAGCAGAGCCAGACCGGCAAGGACCAGCATCACCATGTGTAGCACGTACGGTGCGCGCAGTGACCAGCCATCCTGAAACGCAACCAGCGCGACCTGCGATGCGACGCCGGCCAGCACGATGCCCAACCCCAGGCCACCGATGTTGGCGGCCGTTGCCACCGCCCCACCGAGTCGTTCGCGGCCCACGGGGGCGTTCTCCATGACGCTGACGGTTCCGGTGGAGGTCAGCAGCCCGGCGGCAAGCCCGGAGAGCACCCTGCCCACGAACAGCAACCATTCCTGGGTTCCTATGCAGAACAGCACCGCGGATGCGATCGAGAGGATCACCCCGGCCAACAGAACGGGTCGCCGGCCGAGCATTTCCGAGAGCCTGCCGAAGAGAATCAGGCCGAGGATCACGCCGCCGGCGTAGATTGCGAACAGTTCGGTCGTGACCGTGCCGCGGAATCCGAATTCGGACTGGTACTGCGGATACAAGGGGGTCGGAAGGGTCGTGCCCAGCATGACCGTGGTGAAGACATAGGCGGCCGCGGCCAGGGACGCCACGGTCGCGGCCTTCGGTCTTGCGCGTGTGCTCATGGCTCCATTGTGGTCCGCCCGCGACCGATCTCGACCCCTCGCTTCACCACGTCTCACATGACGACAATCGCGCGTCCGGTGATCTCGCCCCGATCGAGGGCCTGATAGGCCTCATCAACTTCCTCCAGGGAGTAGCGCCTGGTCACCGCCTCTTTGAGCCGGTATCCCCCGTCAGCGGCGAGCTGGGCGACGGCGGGAAGATCCACCCTGGTCACGGCACCAAAGGACCCGGTCACGGTCTGGCCCCGCCGCACCAGCGGACTGATCTCGACCTCCCCGTAGACCCCGCCCGGGGCAATACCGATGGCGATCATCCTGCCTCCTTCGCGCAGGAGGGATGCCGCCTGCGTGAAAGTCTCGGGCCGACCCAAGGCCTCGAAGGCCACGTGGACCCCCTTGCCATCAGTCATCTCCCGGACCGCCTCCCGGGGATCCGTGGTGGTCGAATTGACGACCTCGTCCGCGCCGAGACGGCGGGCAGCTTCGAGCTTCTCGTCGGCGACGTCGATCGCGATGACCTTGGAGGCACCCTGGTGTTTCGCGACCTGGATCAGACTGGTTCCGACGCCGCCGACGGCCACCACCGCGACCGTCTCGCCCTCCATCAGGCCCGATTTCCGCACGGCCCCATAGGCCGTGAACGCGGCGCACCCGAGGATTGCGCCCTCTTCGGCCGGGACGTTCTGGGGGCGCGGGGTCAGGGCGGAGATCGGAACGACCGAGTATTCGGCCATTCCGGCCATCGAATACATGGACAGACGCCGGCCGTCGGCCGTGGCCAAACGAGAGGTCCCATCGAACAGGTTGCCTTTGAGCCGGTTTTCTCCGAAGAACTTCTCGCACAGGTCGTCCCTTCCCCGGAGGCACTGTTCGCACTCCGTGCAGGGCATGATGAACGCGCCGATCACGGGAGTCCCCACCTCGATGCCACCGGCGTCCTCGGTGCCTTCACCGATCGCGACGACGTCGCCGCTGATCTCATGGCCGATGACGCCCGGAGCCGGAAAGGCGACTTCGCCCTTCAGCACGTGGAGGTCCGTGTGGCACACCCCGCAGGACGTGATGCGCACGAGCGCTTCATCTCGCGAAGGGACCGGGACGGGGACGTCCTCGGTCGTGAGTCGGGGTGAATCCCCTTGCCAGATGGCGGCGCGCATGGTTTCCGGAATGGTGATGCAGGTCATGTACTGATACTCCGTCCGTCGTCTCGGTATTGCAAGAATGACGCCGAGACACGACACGGCGGCCCTCCCCTGCCCGGATGACCGGGTGGGGAGGGCCGCCGTGTCAGCGCATCGGAGGGACTACTACTTCTTGCGTCCCACCGCGAAGATGGCGCCTGTCGTGACGTCCTCCTCGACGGATTCGAGGGTCCGGCCGCGGGTTTCGGGCAGGAACTTGAACATCACCAGGATCGCGATCGCGTTGATGACGGCGAAGCCGAAGAACGACCCCGTCAGGCCGACTGCTTCGAGGGCGACCGGGAAGAAGTAGCTCACGAGGGCGTTGGCGATCCACATGCAGAACACGGAGAACCCCATGCCCACCGCGCGCATGTGCAGCGGGAAGATCTCGGAGAGCAGAACCCAGGTCGCGACGTTCAGGAAGGTCTGCATGGACCCCACGAAACACACCACCAGAATCAGGATGATGTACGGGCGGGCGGCAGAGTCGGCAGGAACCGCAAAGGATGCGATGCCGATCAGCACGTGGAACAGGGTCACGAGCGTGTACCCCGTGATGACGGTGGTGCGGCGGTTGATCTTCTCCATCATCCACAGGGCGATGAATGCACCGATCACCGCGATGACACCGGGAGCGATGTTGGCGACGAGCGCAGCGTTGAGCGCGAATCCGGACTGCTCGAGAACGATCGACCCGTAGTACATGATCGAGTTGATGCCGGTGAGCTGCTGGAAGACCGCGAGCGCAATACCGACGAGCAGGATGCGCAACAACCACTTGTTCTTGAGGACCGACTTGAGCCCGGTCTCGTTCTCCTTCTTCTCGAGCTCGTTGACCTGCTGGACGTCCTCGATCTCGGCAATGGCCCGCTCCTCGGAGCGGATCGTCTTCAGGACGGCCAGGGCTTCATCGTGGCGACCCTGATTGATCAACCAACGGGGCGACTCGGGCATGCGGAGCATCCCGAAGAACAGACAAATGGCCGGGAGGGCACAGATCGCGAGCATGATGCGCCAGACGTGGTCCATGTGGCCGAGCGTGTTGCCCAGAATTGCGTTGACCACGAAGGCCGCGAGCTGACCCACGACGATCATCATTTCGTTGCGCCCGGAGAGCGAACCGCGGATCTCGTACGGGGCGAGCTCCGCGAGGAACACGGGGACCACGGTCGATGCGCCGCCCACGGCCATGCCGAGGAGGAAGCGACCGATGAGCAGGACGACGATCTCCGGTGCGAACACGCACACGGCCGTTCCGAGGAAGAACAGGACGGCGAGCATGATGATCGTCTTGCGACGACCCCAGGCGTCCGAGAGCTTGCCGATGCTCACCGCACCAACGGCCGCGCCCACGAGCAAAGAGCTCGTGACGAGGCCCTGGGTGTCGGCTTTGAGCCCGAGCTCCGCCGACATCGGCTCGAGAGCTCCGTTGATGACGCCGGTGTCGTAGCCGAACAGCAAGCCGCCGAAGGTCGCGACGAGGGCGACCAGACCCAAGCGCCGTTTGTGCACGCCTTCGGTCAGGGGCGGAAGCGGTCTGGAGGGTTTCTCCGTTGCAGGGCCACTCATGATGACTCCTTCGATAGCGCCCGAGGGGCTTCCTCGCCCCTCGGAGCGGTTGTTGATTATTGGTGATTGGTGGGCATGTTGCCCTGGCGAGCCGCATCAACCATGTCCGTCATGGTGTCCAGTTGATAGCGGGAGACTGCGGAGGCGTCCTCGTTCTCTGCAAAGACGCTCGAGACCAAGACCGTGTCCTCGGAGTCGAGGAATCCGATCTCGTTGAGGCCACCGAAGAATTCCTGCCAGTCGACGTCGCCGTCGCCGATCTTGAGGTGCTGGTGGACTCGGGCGGGGCTTCCGGGAGGGTTGGTGATGTAACGCAAGCCGTTGGACCGGTGGTGGTCCATGGAGTCCGCCACGTGGGCGACCCTGATGCGGTCCCCAGCAGCGCGCATGATCTCCAGGGGTTCGTCCTCCATGTGGAAGGTGTGGCAGGCGACGTAGACCATGCCCAGGTTCTTGGAATTGGCCCCGCGGATCACCCTCCAGGCGTCGAGGCCGCGCTCGACGAAGTCATCGGGGTGGGGGTCGATAGCCACGTGCAGGCCCTCGCGCTCGATGATGGGGAGCAGCTCCTCCATCGACCGGTAGAAAGCGCGTTCGGATTCCTCGGCGAGTTCGGGGCGCCCCTGGAATTCGGTGTTGAGCTGCTGGACGCCCAGGTCGACGGCGATCCGGATGATCCGCTTCCAGTTCCGAACGGCGGCCTCGCGGGCGTCGGGGTCCGGGGAGGACCAACGCATCACGGGCAGGATCGAGGCGATTTCGACGCCGGCGTCCTTGCAGGCCGCACCCAACCGAGCGACGAGGTCGTCGTCGGCCTTGGGGTGGTTGAAGAACGGAATGAAGTCGGGGTGCGGGGTCATTTGCAGGTAGTCGTACCCGAGGTCTTTGACCAAGCGGGGGAACTCGAGCAGGGAATGCGTTGCATGGAAGGGGGTGGGATCGAGGGCGATCTTCACGTGTTCTCCTCATCGAGTGTCGTCGGGGCGACCGGTCATGCATGTGATTTGGGTCGCAATGCAAAAGTGATCCGAAAATGGGGCTTGCCGCGGCGGCGCGAACAAGCCCCGGTTTTCGGGGTGACCCTTATTTGTCCTATCATATGCACAATTTGGGTCAGTTCAAGGTTTTCAGCAAAGAAATCGAGTCAGTTGGGGACAGGGACCGGGATCAACGGTAGAGATCCGGCTTCGGCTTGAGTTCCACGTCCACCGAGGTCCCCGGCTCAGCGATCGCTTCGAGGCCCGCTTCGCAGCAGGCCGCGGCCGCGTAACCGTCCCAGGCGTCGGGTCCGGCGATCTCTCCGGCCAGACATCCGTCGATCCATTCCTGGATCTCGGTGTCGTAAGCGTCCACGAACCTTTCTTCGAAGCCGGGGGTCACCTGGTCGACGCCTTCCTCCAGGTGGTTCCTCTCGAACACGGCCCGGGTGGTCACGGCGTACCCGTATTCGGCGGTCACGTGGGTATTGACGGACACGCGGATCCCGGATTCGGTCTCCATGAGAATCTGTGCGGGATCCACGAGCCCCTCTTTCGCGCGGGAGGAGTTCTTGCACGCCCGAACTTCGACCGAGGTGACTTCCTCGCCCGTCAGATAGCGGACGATGTCGAACTCGTGGACCACGGTGTCATCGATCAGGTTCCGCCCGGTGTATGCGTCCGGGACCTCCGGGTTGATGTGCTCACAGTCCAGGGCGAGCAGCTCGCCGTGTTCGCCCGAACGAACAGCCGAGCGAATCGTGCGGTAGCCCTGGTCGAATCGCCGCATGAAACCAACCTGGATCAGCCGCTTGCCGATCGTTTCCTCGGCCTCGACCACGCGCCACGCCGACTCGGAGTCGGGGGTCAGCGGCTTCTCGCAGAACACGGGGAAGCTCTTGGTCAGCGCGGGAAGAAGAACCTGCTCGTGCAGGAACCCGGGGGTCGCGACCATCACGGCGTCGACCTCCCCCGAATCGAGGGCCTCGGTGAAGTCCGTGAAGACCTTCGCTCCCTCGATCCCCTCGATGGCCGCCTGGGCCTTGGGCTCGTCGATATCGACGACGGCGGCGACGCGCACGTTCTTCATACGGTTCTGGAGGCGCACAATGTGGTCGGAGCCCATTCGGCCCGCCCCGACGACTCCGACGCGCAGGATTTCGTTCATGGTGGCTGTTCCTTTCAAAGATTTCGGATCCGTGGACCCGTGTCAGGCGACCACGGTGCGTGCGCCGCAGCTCAGGAGGTACTTGCAGGTGCGCGATGCGATCGGGAGAGGATCGTCGAAGCTGGCCACGGGGTACATGTCCTGTTCGACGATGCCGTACAGGGGACGGTCCAACTTCTCCGCGGCCTCGATGACTTTGCGCAGATCGGGAAGACCGTTCGGGGGCTCGCACATGACTCCGGCTGCCGTCGCGTCCTTGAAGGTCATGTCCTCGGCCCGAACCTTGGCCAAGGTATCCGGGTGAACCTGCTTCAGGTGGAGGTATCCGATGCGCTCGGGGTACTTCTCGATCAGTTCGACCGACGACGCCCCGCCGTATTCCGCGTGGCCGGTGTCCAGGCAGAGGGTCACGAGCTTCGGGTCCGTCATGGCCAGGAATTTCTCGATCTGGTCCATGGTCTCCACGTGCGAATCCGCGTGGGAATGGAATTGCTGGAAGAGGCCGAACTCGCTCTGGAGACGCTGCCCGAGCTTGTCGTGCCCGGCGGCCAGGTCCTCCCATTGCTGGTCGGTGAGTGTTCGGTCCTCGAGGGCGCGGCCCGTCTTGTCGTCCCGCCACAGGGCAGGGATGACGACCACGTGGTGAGCCCCCATGGCCGCGGTCAGCTCGGCGACTTGGCGCGCCGGCTCCCACGCGGCGTCCCACTGGTCCGCGCCACGGTGGAAAGCGGTGAAGACCGTGCCGGCGCTGATGCTCAGATCACGTTCCTTGAGCTCCTTGGCCAGCGTTTCCGGTTCCGCGGGAAGATACCCGTACGGTCCGAGCTCGATCCACTTGTAACCGGACTCGGCCACCTCATCGAGGAAACGTTGCCACGGGGTCTGCTGCTCGTCATCGGGGAACCAGACGCCCCATGAGTCGGGGGCTGTTCCGATGATGAGATTGTTCTCGAGGGTGGGAGCGGTCATCGTTGACACTCGCTTTCGACGTTGAAAGTGCGGGAAGAGGGGCGCCCGGGCACCTCGCGACCCGAAAGGCCGCGAGATGCCCGAGCGTTGGTGACGCGGGGGCCAGGACCACCGGACGGTGTCCCTGAGCCCACGACGAGGATTAACTGTCGGAGCTGGCGGGCATCGCGAACGATGCGCCGGAAACCGCCTTCGGCTCGGGCCACCGCTGGGTGACCACCTTGCCGCGGGTGTAGAACTTGATTCCGTCCGGACCGTAGATGTGCAGGTCGCCGAACAGCGAGTTCTTCCAGCCGCCGAAGGAGTGCCAGGCGACCGGCACCGGGAGCGGAACGTTGATGCCGATCATGCCGACCCGAACCTTGCGCTGGAAGGTGCGGGCCACGGCCCCGTTGGAGGTGAAGACGGCGGTGCCGTTCCCGTAGGGGTTCGCGTTGATGATCTCGATGGCTTCTTCCAAGGATTCCGCGCGGATGACCACGAGGACCGGCCCGAAGATTTCCTCCTCGTAGGCGCTCATCTCCTTGTTGACCTTGTCGAGAATGGTCGGGCCCACGAAGAAGCCGTCCTCGTGGTCCTTGACCACCAGGTCCCGGCCGTCCAGGACGACGGCGGCACCGGATTCCTGTGCCTCCCCGACGATGCGGGTGATGCGTTCCTTGGAGGCCGGGGTGATGACCGGCCCCATGTCCGCCTCGGGGTCGGTCCCCTCGGTGACCTTGATCCCGGAGGCCAGGTCCTTGACCCGGGAAACGACCTCGTCGGCGGCGTCGCCCACGGCAACCGCCACGGAAATGGCCATGCACCGCTGGCCCGCGGACCCGAACGCGGCCGCGTTGAGGTGTTCCGCGGCCATGGTCATGTCGGCATCCGGCATGATGACGGCGTGGTTCTTCGCGCCTCCCAGGGCCTGAACGCGCTTGCCGTGCTGGGTTCCGGTCTCGTAGACGTACTTCGCGATCGGGGTGGAGCCCACGAAGGAGATGCCGTCCACGTCCGGGTGGGTCAGCAGTCCGTCGACCATTTCCTTGTCCCCGTGCAGGACGTTGAAGACGCCGTCCGGGAGCCCGGCTTCCTTCCACAGCTTGGCGAGCAGCATCGACGCGGAGGGATCGCGCTCGGACGGCTTGAGGATGAAGGCATTGCCCGTGGCAATCGCGACCGGTGACATCCAGAGCGGGACCATGACCGGGAAGTTGAAGGGCGTGATGCCCGCAACCACGCCGAGCGGCTGCCGGAACGAGAACACGTCGATACCGGTCGACACCTGCTCGGAGTATTCGCCCTTGAGCTGTTCGGAAATGCCGCACGCGAACTCGATGACCTCGAGACCGCGGCTCACTTCGCCCTTGGCGTCCGAAAGCACCTTGCCGTGCTCGGCCGTGATGATGCGGGCGAGTTCGTCCGTATTGGCGTGGACGAGCTCGCGGAACTTGAACAGCACCGCGGACTTCTTGGCGAGGGACATCTCTGCCCACGCCTCCCCGGCCTTCTTGGCCGAGGCGACGGCGGCCTCCAGGTCCTCCTGGCCGCCCAGGTGAAGGTTGCCGGTCACGGCACCGGTGGCAGGGTTGTAGACGTCCTGGCGGCGCTCGCCCGATCCGTCGGTTTCACTTCCATTGATGAAGTGCTTGATGTCTGTGGTCAACGTCTTCTCCTCACGGGGATTGGTGCCAAATTCTTGCACTCGGCGGGGTGTTCGAATCCGTCCGTCAGCCCAGAAGGGGCTTCTGTGTGGATTTCTTGCTTTCGTAAACCTTGTACGCCTCCTGTGTGGAGGACAGGTCCGAGACCGATGCGACCGGAACGTCCCACCAGGACTCCGAGTCGGGTGCATCGATCAAGGGGTCGGAATCGACATGGATCAGGATGGGACCGGAGCCTTCGGGAGCGGCCTTGGCCCGCGTGACGGCCTCGCCCAGGTCCTTGCCCACGTTCTCCCCCGGGTCCACGCGAATCACGGTGACACCGAGGGATTCGGCGTTCGTCGCGAGATCGATGGGCAGGGTCTCTCCGGAGTCGAAGGACTGGTGCTCGTCGTCGTGGTAGCGATACTTCGTCCCGAATCGTTGGGATCCGAGGGACTCGGAGAGGGCCCCGATCGAGGCGTATCCGTGGTTCTGGATCAGCACGACGATCAGTTTGATGCCCTCGGCGACCGCGGTGACCAGTTCGGTATGCATCATCAGGTACGAACCGTCACCGACCATCACGACGACGTCGCGGCCGTCCTGTTCGTGGAGGCTCGCGCGCTTCACTCCCAGACCGCCGGCGATCTCGTATCCCATGCACGAGTAGGCGTACTCCACGTGGTAGCCGTACGGATCCTTGACGCGCCAGAGTTTGTGCAGGTCACCGGGCAGGGAACCAGCAGCGCAGATCACGACGTCGCGATCGTCCATCGCTTCGTTCACGGTCCCGATGATCTCGTTCTGGGACGGAAGCGGCCGGTACCTCTCGGCGAACGCGGCGTCGGCGATCGAGTCCCACCGCTTCTTCTCTTCGGCCACGCGACCCGTGAGCTCCTCCGAGACGAGACTCCCCGAGACGGCGTCGTTCATCTTCACCAGTGCCTTGCGGGCATCGGCGACCACGGGAACCTGGGTTCCCTGCTTGTACGCGTCGAAGGAGGCCACGTTGATGTTGACGAAGGAGACCTCCGGATTCTGGAAGGCCGTCCGCGACGCGGTGGTGAAGTCCTCGTACCGCGTTCCGATCCCGATGATCAGGTCGGCTTCGGCCACGAGCGCGTTGGATGCAGTCGATCCGGTCGACCCCACCGCTCCGAGGCACAACGGGTGGTCCCAGTCCATGACGCCGACTCCGGCCTGCGTGTACGCGACCGGGATGCCGGTGGACTCGGCGAATTGGCGCAGCTCATTGACCGCGAAGGCATAGTGCACGCCGCCGCCGGCGATGATCACGGGCTTCTTCGCGGACCGGATCTTGTCCATGGCTGCACGGATGTCTTCGTCCTCGGCCTCGGGGCGGCGGATCCGCCACTCCCGCTCGGCCAGGAACTCCTCGGGAACATCGATGCGTTCGGCCTGGACGTCCTGGGGGAGGGCAATCGTGACGGCCCCTGTTTCGACCGGGTCGGTCAGCACCCGCAGGCCGTTGAGCAGCGCGGAGAACAATTGCTCCGGGCGCCACACGCGGTCGAAGTACCGGGACACCGGCCGAAGCGTGTCATTGACGGTGACATCGTAGGCGTCCGGGCGTTCGAGCTGCTGCAGCACCGGGTCCGTCGTCCTCGTGGCGAAGACGTCGGACGGGAACAGCAGCGCCGGCAGACGGTTGGTCGTCGCGAGCGCCGCGCCGGTCACGAGGTTGGTGGAGCCGGGGCCGATGGAAGTGGTCGAACCGTACGTTGCCCGACGCCTGGTGTGACGAGCGTAGCCGGTGGCCTGGTGAACCATCGCCTGCTCGTTCCGCCCCTGGTAATAAGGCATGATGCTGGGATCCTGCCCCTGGAACTGACGCAGGGCCTGGCCCACCCCGGCAACGTTGCCGTGGCCGAAGATGCCGAACATACCGGGAACGGTCCGCTCGCGGTACTCCTCGGATCCGATGCGATCCACGGTGTACTGCTGGCTCAGGAAGCGAACGAGCGCCTGCCCTACGGTCATGGTCTGAGTAGTCATGAGATCCTCTCTTGCGCGCTCTGGTTTCGTCTGTCGCTCAGGAGCGACGCCGCGGTGGCAACGGCGCCTTCGACGTCGCCGTCCTCCGGGTACAGAAGGGTTCGACCCACCGTGAGGCCCTGGACGCCCGGAAGGGCGAGAGCGTCACGCCAGGTCGAGAAGATCTCGTCGGGTGCGGCCGTCGGGTCCCCGCCCAGGAGCACCGTGGGAAGGGTGGTCGATGCCATCACTCGCTCCATGTCCTGGACCACCGGCAGCTTCATCCAGGTCCAGGCACTCGAAGCACCCAGCGACGACGCAATACCGACGGACTTGATCACGGCCTCCGTGCTGAGGTCGTTGGCGATGCCGCCGTTGCGAGTGGTCGAGATGAAGGGCTCGACCATCGCGTACAGGCCGTTCTCGGCCAGATCGTCCACGGCATGTGCGCAGGCCTCGAGGGTCGCGGTGGTGTTCTCGTCCCCGTAGTGGATCCGGGTCAGCATTTTTCCGCCGTCGGCCCCGAGGTTTTTCAGAGTCTCCGCGTTGTGGCCGGTGAAACGGTCGTCGATCTCGTTGACCAGTCCCGACAACCCGCCACGGTTCATGGAACCGAAGACGAGCTTGCCGTCGAGCGCACCCAGGAGAAGCAGGTCGTCCAGCACGTCGGGAGAGGCCAGCACGCCGTCGACGTCGGGGTTCTGGAGCGCCGTGCGCAAACGATCGAGGAGGTCTCGGCGATCGGCCATGGCCTCATGATCGTCCCTGACCTTGAGGGCCCCGCGGGCCGGATGGTCGGCGGCAACGATGAAGTTCTGCTTGCCGTAGACGACGCCGGGGTGCCGCGTCCGCGCGTCGGCGGCGCGTTGCACGGCCTCGGGGTCTTCGAGACGAATCCGGGTCAGGTCTTCGTACCTGGTCGGATCGTCCGAGCCGATGTCGGGAGCAGGGAAACGGGGTATCCCCTGAACGCGGTTGCTTTCGGTGCTCATGCTGCGAATCCCCTTCCGCGCTCGTTGAGAAGACCCAGGACCTCGGCCGTGGTGGGCATGTCCTCCGAGCACGCGATGCGCGAGGCGACGATCGCGCCGGCAGCGTTCGCAAAGTCCAGCACATTCTGCATGTCCCACCCGGAGAGGATCCCGTGGCAGAAGGCCCCGCCGAAGGAGTCACCCGCCCCGAGCCCGTTGCGGGTCTCCACCGCGACCGGCTCCGAAATCACCGTTTCATTCGCGGTCTTGGCCATGACCCCCTTGGAGCCCATCTTGACGACGGCGATTTTGACCCCGGCGTCGAGCAGCCGATCCGCCTGCTCTTCGGGGGATCCGTCCCCGACTGCGACCGCGCATTCCTCGCGGTTGCCGATCGCAATGGTCACGTACTTCAGATTCTCCCGAACCTGTTCCGTGGCGTCCTCGATCGAATCCCAGAACATGGGGCGGTAGTCGAGATCCAGGACCGTGTGCTGGTCCTCTCTCAGCTCTTCGCGCGGACGGGCCCGGTGGGCCTCGAGCTGGGCGGAACGGCTGGGATCCTGGCAGAGGCCCGTGACCGTGGACCAGAAGATTCGGCTGTCCTTGACCGCCTGGACGTCAATTTCTTCCGGCTTGATCTGGAGATCCGGCGCGGTCGGGAACCGGCCGTAGAAGTAGAGCGGGAAGTCTTCCGGGGGCTTGATGGCGCAGAACGTGGCCGGGGTCTGGAGTCCGGCCACGGGGGTCACATGGGCGTCGTCGACGCCGTACCGACGCAGTTCGCGGTGGAGGTATTCGCCGAAGGGGTCGTCCCCAGTGCGGGTGATCACGGCCGGCTTCCGCCCGTGCTTCGCTGCGGCGACGGCCACGTTGGACGGCGAACCGCCCAAGTACTTGCCGAATGAGGTCACATCCTCCAGGCCCACTCCGATGTCGTTGGGATAGATGTCAACGCTGATCCGTCCCATGGTGAGCAAGTCGTAGCTCATGAGCTGGCCGGTCCTTCCCGTGGTCCGTCTGCTGTCGGAGCGTCGGCCCGATGTCGGACCGAACGCCCCTTTCGGCGCCTCGCCTCGGACCACCCATGGTGATCCGTCTTACTGATTACAGAGTGCCCCATGAACTTTGTCCTGTCAATGTTTTGTACAGACAAACTCCATTGCCCAGTGTACTGTGACGTGACGGGGGTTACGTTTCGCGGGGTCGATGTTTCCCCGGACCTGCCCTCCCCGACCGCATCTTCTGCACGACCGCAAAGGAGCCTTCCATGAAACTCGGCGTCTACAACGCGATCCTCCACGACCTCTCCCTGGACGAAACACTCGACGAAGTGGTGAAGCTCGGACTGGACGGCATCGAGGTCAATTCCGGCGGCTTCCTTCCGCCGAAGCACCTCCCGATCGACGAGATCCTCTCCTCGGACGCAGCCGCCAAGGATTATCTAAAGCGATTCGAGGACCGCGGGCTGGAGATTCTGGGGCTGAATTGCAACGGGAACCCGCTCAATCCGGATCCGGCCATCGGCCCCGACGACGCCGACGACATCCGGCGCTCGATCCGCGCGGCAGCCGCCTTGGGACAGAAGCGCGTCGTCACCATGTCAGGTCTGCCGGGGTCGGACCCGGACGCCCGCTACCCCGCATGGAACATCAACGCATGGGGGTCGCACGCCCTGGACTCGCTGGAGTGGCAGTGGGACCGGGCGGGCGAATTCTGGACCGAGATCGACGAACTTGCCCGGCAGAACGACGTCAAGGTGGCGCTCGAGCTCCACCCCCAGAACCTGGTGTTCAACCCGGCGACGGCTCGACGACTCGTGGATCGGATCGGCGCGACCAATATCGGCGTCGAACTCGATGCCTCCCACCTCTTCTGGCAGCAGATGGACCCGGTCGCCTGCGTCCGGTGGCTGGGACCGCTCGTCTACCACGCGGCCGCCAAGGACGTGCGGATCAACCGCGAGAACGCCGAAATCCACGGGGTCCTGGACGAACGGTTCCGCCGCCTCGGCCCCGAAGAACCTCGCACCCACATGGGCGGCGACGAATACGCCAACGAATGGCCGCAGGATTCCGCGTGGGACTTCGTGACCGTCGGCATCGGCCACGACGCCGACTACTGGGCCGAATTCCTGCGCGCGCTGGCCGAAACGGAAAAGGCCACGGGCGAGGAGATGTGCGTCAACATCGAGCACGAGGACACCTCGATGGGCGCCATCGAAGGCCTCGAACTCGCCTCCCGCACCCTGTTCGACGCCGCCCAGCGAGCCGGCCTCCGCTGACGGGGCGGGGCCGGCGGGCGTCGGTCGGGCGGCGTCGGTCGGGGTCGGCGGGGTGGCTTCGGCGGGCGCAGGCGGCGTCGGTCGAGGCGGGGCGGGGCGGCTTCGGCGAGGCGCCGTCGGTCGGTCGAGGTCGGCGGGGCGGCGGCGTCGGCGTCGGTCGGTCCAGGTCGGCGGGCGCAGGCGGCGTCGGTCCAGGTCGGCGGGCGCAGGCGGGCGGACGCTGGCGGTCTCGGCGGGCGGCCTCGGTCGGGCAGAGCAACCTCGGTCGGTCGAGTCTGGCGGGCGGCGTCGGAGCGCAGGGGCTGACGGACGACGTCGGCCGGACGATTTTCGCAGACGAGAGCCAGCCCATCACTGTCGAAATCTCGCTGCACCCGCGGCCATCAGCCGCAATACCCGCTGGCCACGATTCGAACCCGCGACGTCGCACGCCCGCAGGCCCGGCGACGCCCCTTCCCGCCCGGCGACGCCCCTTCCCGTCCGGCGGCGCCCCTTCCCGTCCGGTTGCGTCCCGTCCCGCCCCACAGCTTCCCGCGTTAGGTGGCGGTTACCCGATTCGGAGCTGCCCACCGTCGTTAGGTGGCTGCCAAACCCCCACCTAACGACGGAGAACTCCACTGAATCGGGTAACCGCCACCTAACACCACCTAACGATTGACGTCATGCCCACGACGTCGGCGGGCAACCCACTCTCGATCGGGCAACCGCCACTGAACAGGCCTTCGCACGCCCGCGAAACCGGGATCAGCCCCTTCGCCACCCCCTCGAGGTGGCAATCCCGTGCGAAAACCCCCGCGAGGTGGCAATCCCGTGCGAATTTGGCAGCCAAAATCGCTCAAATCTGCCACCTCGCGGGGAAGGTCGCTCAAATTTGCCACCTCGCGGGGAAAACCGCACCGAATTGCCACCTCGAGCCCACGCCAAACCCACACGCCACGCCGCCGCCCCCGCCAGCGGGCCGTCTATTTCCCGACGACGTAGATCTGGCCGGTGGTCACGTCTTCTTCCAGGCCCTCCAGCGTGCGCCCGCGCGTCTCAGGGACCTGGGTCCTCACAAAGATCAGAGCCAGCAGGTTGACCCCGGCGAACAGGAAGAACACCACGGTGATCCCCAGGCTCGCGACCATTTGCGGGAAGAAGAGGGCCAGCAACCCGTTGGTCATCCATCCGAAGAAGACCGAGACGCCGATCGCGACGCCGCGCATGTGGAGGGGGAAGATTTCGGCCAGCCACACCCAGCCGGCGACGTTGAGGAATGTCTGCATGGACGCCACGAAGGCCACGATCAGGAAGAGAAGGACCCAGGGCCGGATGGGGTTGTCCTCGGGAATCCAGCGGGAGGACACGCCGATGAGGGCGTGGCAGAGCGTCGTCAGGGTCAGGCCCAGCGTGAAAACGGTCCTCCGGTCGACCCGGTCCATCATGTACAGGGCGATGAACCCACCGATCACCGCGACGATTCCCGGAGCAATGTTGGCGATCAGCGCCGCGTTGGCCCCGAACCCGGACTGGATCAGCACGATCTGGCCGTAGTACATGATCGAGTTGATGCCGGTCAGCTGTTGGGCCATGGCAACCCCGATGCCGACCAGAAGGATCCGGAGCAACCACTTGTTGGCCAGGATCGCCCCGAGACCGGTACGGACCTCCCGCTCTTCCTCCGCGACGTCCTCGACGTCGAGGATCTCGGCCTCCGCCCGGCCCTCGGGTCGCACGGTCCGGAGAACTTCGAGTGCCTCCTGGTGACGCCCCCGATCGACCAACCAGCGAGGCGATCCGGGCATGCGCAGCATCCCGATGAACAGGCACACCGCGGGGATCGCACAGATCGCGAACATGAACCGCCAGACGTGGTCGAGGTGCCCCAGGGTGCTCCCCAGAACCGCGTTGATCACGAACGCGGCGAGTTGCCCGATGACGATGGCGACCTCATTGCGTCCCGAGAGGGAGCCGCGGATTTCGTAGGGGGCGAGTTCGGCGAGGAACACCGGGACCACCGTGGAGGCTCCGCCCACGGCGAGACCGAGGCAGACGCGGCCCGTGACCAGCAGTCCCACGTTGGGCGTGAGAACGACGACGACCGTGCCCAGGAAGAACAGCACGGCCAGGACGATGATGGTTCGTCGTCGCCCGATGGCATCCGAAATTCTGCCCCCGAAGAAGGCGCCGACGGCGGCCGCGAAAACGAGCGAGCTCGTCGCAACCCCCTCCGTGATGGCCGTGAGACCCAGCTCGTCCGCCATGGGACGCAGCGCCCCGTTGATGACCCCGGTGTCGTACCCGAAGAGCAGCCCACCGAAACAGGCAATGACGGACATCAGCCCCAGACGTCGCCGGTACGGCCCCGGGGTCAGCGGGGGAAGATGGGAACTGGTGGTATCGGTCGCTGAGTTCGGCATCGGAGACTCCTTTGTCCGTTGTCACGCCCGAGAAAGACTTCTCCGGCGAGTGACCGGCCGCTCTGGACGGCCAGGCGTTGCAGAACAACCTAGCGTGACTCAGCACACGTGTCTAGGGTTTGTCCTGACATCTGGACTTGTAGGGGTCACATGCGAAAAATCCTCAGAGAGGATCCGTCAGAACAGCGCGATCTTCTCCGGCGCGGGGAAGATCTCGTCCAGCGCGGCCAGGTCGTCGTCGCCCGGAACCCACGACGTCGCCGCCGCGTTGGTGCGCACCTGTTCGGGCGACGTCGCCCCGGCGATGACCGAGGCAACCTGCGGACGGGAGGCCAACCACGAGAAAGCGACGTCCAGCGGACTCAGATCGCGTTCCGCGGCGAAGGCGACGAATCGCTCGATCTGGTCCCAGTCGGTCGATTCGAGCAGACCCGGTTTCGAGTGGGAAAGCCGCGAACCGTCCGGCGCCGTCCCGTGGCGGTATTTACCGGTGAGCAGGCCGTTGGCCAGCGGGAAGTAGGGAAGGACTCCGATTCCGAAGCGCTGGGCGGCGGGCAGAACCTCGAGTTCGGCCCGACGGTCGAGCAGGTTGTAGTGGTTCTCGGCCGCGACGTAGCGGGTCGCTCCCGTCTCGGATGCCAGGTGGTCGGCGTCGGCGATCTGCCACCCGGCGTGGTTGGACGTACCGATGTACCTGACCTTGCCGGCGCGGACGACGTCGTCGAGGGCGGCGAGGGTCTCCTCGGGAGGAGTCACCCCGTCGGGGGTGTGATAAAAGTACAGATCGATGTGGTCGCGCCCCAGGCGCTCGAGGGAGGCGTCCAGCGCCCTGTTGATGTAGCGGCGCGAGCCTCGCGCGCCGTGGTCGGCACCGTTGGTGCCCTTCATGTCCATTCCGAATTTGGAGACCACGACGACGTCGTCCGCGGCCTTCCCCAGCCCGCGCAGGGCTTGGCCGAACATCCGCTCCGAGGTCCCGGGCTCCTTGCCGTAGACGTCGGCGACGTCGAACAGTGTGATGCCCGCGTCGACCGCCGCCGAGACGACGGAGTCGGTGCCTTCCTGCGTCTCGGTCGGGGTGCCTGCACGCCCGAAGTTGTTGCACCCCAGCCCCACGGTGGAGACCATGAGTCCCGAATTGCCCAGTGAACGATATTCCGGAGTAGAAGTCATGCGTCCACACTAGATGCCGGGCAGGTGGGGCGGAAACGCCAAACCTTCTCAGGAACGGGCGTTTGCGGGCTCCGACCCGTCCGACCCGTCAGACCCGTCAGGTCGCGGGGTGATCGGTGAAGAAGTCCCAGATCAGGTCCGTCGCGTGCAGGTCCGGGGTGTCCCTTCCCTGGCCGACGTGCACGGGAGCACCCGGCCAGGTGTGTCCGCCGCCGTCGATGCGATACTGCTGGACTTCCGTGTCGGACCGGCATTTCCTCTCGTACAGGCGGTGTTCGACGCCGTCCACGGGGTGGTCGACCTCGGCGTCGCGAGCGCACCCGTTCCGGACGACCCACTCGTCCACGAAGTCCTCGACCGAGAGGTACTTGCCGCCCTTGCCGTCGCCGCCACGATAGGTCATGACGCCGTCCTCGGTCCCGTGGAATTCCATAAATGGCTCCGGGGAGGCCTTTTCGCACCCGTCTCGCGTGCCCTCGTAATAGGCCCCCGCGACGGAGGCGAACGCGGAGATGCGGTCCGACATGCGGCAGGCCAGGAGGTTGACGAATCCTCCTCCGTTGGAGAATCCGGCCGCGAAGACTCGGTCCTTGTCCACACACAGGTCCGACTCGACCCGGTCGAGGATGTCCTCCGTGAATTTCACGTCGTCGGTCTTCGGCGAATATCCGGCTCCCTGCCAGGCCGTCCCCTGACCACCGTCGAGGCCCTGGGGGTAGACCGCGATGGCCGGTTTGTCGGAGAAGCCGGAGAGCCGCTTCATGGTCTCGGAATGTTCGTACATGCCGTGGAAGGCCAGCACGAGAGGGGTCTGGTCATCTGCCTGGTAGTCCGCGGGCGTCGTGACCTGGTACATCCGGTGCTTCCCGCCGGATTCGATGGGCACGCTCCACGATTCCCCTGCTCGCATGGTACTGGCCCCGCAGCCCCCGGTCCTGCCGGAGTTCTTGCCGCCCGAGTCCTTGCCGCCCGACGATTCGTCCTCGGAGGAAGAGGCCGAACCGCTCGCTCCGGAACCGCTTCCCTCGACGTCGGCGTCGGGTGCCGAACAGGCGACCAGGCCGAAACCGAGCACGGCCACGGCGCCGAGTGCACGGATGATTTTCTCCACGGAGGACCACGACCTTGCGGTGTTGGGGTTGTCGATGCTCGGGACTCTTCATCAATAGCACGCCTCGGCTCGGGGTCAACCACCTGACCCTGCCGCTGACTTCCTTGCCGACCAGGCACGACGCACCTCACCGCGGGTGGACTAGAATCGATACGAGCGTCGGAGCTGCCGGAGACGGCGAGTGCGACGCTCGATCTTTTGAGGCGGCCGCATCGGATCACGCCGGGCCCCGAGAACGGGGCCGGTCGGCGTCGGGACCGGACACCCCAAACCCACCCATTGAGAGAGTATCTACGGATTTTCACGAATGACTTCTGAGAACACCGCGGCTCCCAGCCGCCCCCACCCACCCCGCAACGGTTTCGACTCGTTCTTCAAGATCACGGAGCGAGGATCGTCCGTTGCCACCGAAATCCGAGGCGGCCTGGCCACCTTCTTCGCGATGAGCTACATCGTGGTCCTGAACCCCCTGGTCCTCGGGATGATCGCCGACGCCAACGGCTCCGAGCTCGGCCTGGCCCGAGTCGCGGCAGCCACCGCCTTGATTTCCGGTGTCATGACCATCCTGATGGGCGTCATCGCCAACCACCCCTTCGCCATGTCGGCCGGTCTCGGCATCAACGCCTTCCTGGCCGCGACCATTTCGACGACGCCGGATCTCACCTGGGAGAACCTCATGGGCCTGGTCGTGTGGGCCGGCGTCATCATGTTCCTCCTGGTCCTGACCGGATTCCGGACCGCCGTCTTCAACGCTGTGCCTCCGTCTCTCAAGACGGCGATCGTGGTCGGCATCGGTCTGTTCATTTCGCTCATCGGATTCGTGAACGCGGGGTTCATTCGCCGCATGCCCGATTCGGCTGGGACCACCGTGCCCGTCTCGTTCGGCGTCAACGGCGACCTCATCGGGTTGCCGATCCTGGTGTTCGTGATCGGCCTGTTCGTCACGATCGCCCTGATGATCCGCAATGTACGCGGGGCCATCCTGATCGGCGTCGTCATCTCGACAATCATCTCGGTCGTCCTCGAGGCGATCCTTCCCTCGGGGTCCTCCACGGACAAGCCCACGGGGTGGTCCCTGGTCGCCCCGCAGATTCCCGACCAGTGGCTCGGACTGCCTGACCTGTCCCTGATCGGCAACGTCAACCTGTTCGGCGCATTCCAGACGCTGGGTGGGATGGCCGCGACCCTCATGGTCTTCGCGATCCTGCTCTCGGTGTTCTTCGACGCGATGGGCACGTCCGTGGGCCTCGCGACGGAAGCGCACAACATCGACGAGAACGGCAAGATCCCGGGGATCAATCGCGTGTTGGCCGTGGACGCCGTCGGCTCGATCGCCGGTGGCGCAGGGTCGGCCTCGTCCTCCCAGATCTTCGTGGAGTCCGCGACGGGCATCGGCGAGGGCGCCCGGACCGGATTCTCGGTGGTCATCACCGGCGTCATGTTCCTTTTGGCCATGTTCGTCTCGCCACTGGTCAACATCGTGCCCTTCGAAGCTGTCGCGCCCGCCTTGGTCGTCGTCGGGTTCCTTATGGTCCGTCAGGCCGTGCACGTGCAGTGGGACGACTGGGGCCTCGGCATCCCCGCATTCCTGACCATCGCGATGATGCCGTTCACCTACTCCATCGCGGACGGCATCGGCGCGGGCTTCGTGTCCTACACGTTCATCCGGATCGTGCAGGGGCGGGCCAAGGAGGTGCACCCCCTGATGTACCTCGTCTCGGTCGCGTTCGTCCTCTACTTCGGCATGGGAGTCATCCAGGGCTGGACGAGCTGAGCCCCCTGGGGGCCGGCCCTCGGGCCCGGCCCGTTTTGGGGGCCGGCCCCCCCTTTGCACTCAGCCCCATCGGGGTCCGGCCCCTTCCCCCGCCCCGCCCATCCGGGTTACGTGGCGGTTACCCGATGGGGAGCCACTCACCGCCGTTAGGTGGTGGCATAACCGCCTCCAAACGGCGGCAATCGCCACCGAGTCGGGTAACCACCACCCAACGGCACCCCGTACAGGACGCTCAGCGCCACGACGACGCCGGCAACCACCACCCCATCGGGCAACCGCCACCCAACAGCGCCACGCCGATGCCGCGCAGGACCGTCCCAAGGCCGCCCGGCGGCGCGAGGTGGCAGATTTGTGCAGATTATGCCCTCGAAAACGCACAAGACTGCCACCTCGGCCCGCGATACCGCCCCACGCCCCACCCCTCCGGCAACGAACCACGAACGGTGGACCAACGAGGTCAACTGGCCCCTGCTCGTCAACCAGCCCGAACCGTAGGTCCCGGGTCCGGGCCAGGGGCAGATACCCTGGTCACCATGACCGCGATCTCCGACGACACACGTTGCCCCTGCGGCACAGGCGAGGTATTAGGCGCGTGCTGCGGGCCTTTCATCACGGGCCGCAGCAACCCGTCGACCGCCGAGGCACTCATGCGTTCGCGCTTCACGGCCTTCGCCGTGTCGGAACCGGACTACCTGCTGGCCAGCTGGCACCCGAGCACGCGGCCGGCGTCGTTGGAGCTGGACGAATCGATCCTCTGGCAGCGGCTCGACATCCTTCGCACCTCCGGCGGCCCGTTCGACGACGTCGCTCGCGTCGCCTTCGCCGCCCACTACCGATCCCTGCCGGGCGCGCCGGAACACCAGCGGGTCAAAGGAGTGCAGAGGGAGGACAGCCGGTTCGTCCGCGAGGGCGGCCGCTGGTTCTACGTGGACGGGGAGCCGATCGCGCCGCCCCGGTAATTGCCGAGATCCAATCGGGGCCAGTCTCCCAGGTCGGCCAGCATCTGCTGATCGTGGGTTGCGACGACGACCGCGGCCTCCGTCGCTCGCAGGGCCGCCGTCAGCTCGTCGACCAAGGCCGGCGAGAGGTGGTTGGTCGGCTCGTCGAGCATCAGCAGATCCGGGCGTTCGGCCAGACACAGCGCCAGATGCAGGCGCCGTTGCTGCCCCTGGGACAGTTTTCCGACCGGAGCCCCGACCGACACCGAATCCAACAGACCCAGGCTCCGCAACGACGGCGCATCGCGACCGGCCGACGCAGGCTCATCGACAGCCATCCTGTCGATGTGGTCCCGGTACGTCTCCGACGCCGTCTTCGACGAATCCCACTCCGGAACCTCCTGGGAGAGCACAGCGACACGAGCACCCTGATGAACGGTCAGGTCCCCGCTCGTGAGCCGAAGTCGCCCGGCCAGCGCGGAGAGAACGGTGGACTTGCCTGCCCCGTTCGGACCGGTCAGCAACAACCGGTCACCACCGTCGATCCTCAGATCGATCGGTCGGTCCAGTCGGCCGGACACCATCATGTCCTCTCCGTGCAGAATGGGTTTTCCCTTGGTGCCCAACGAATCCGGCATGGCGAAGTGCAGAGGAGGCTCGGGGACCGTGATCCGGTGTCTCTCGAGATCCTCGAGGCGACGATTGAAGGCCTGAACCACGCCGTCCGAGCGCGTGGCCCGCTGGTGCTTGCCCGTCCCCTTGTCCGGCCTCCACCCGGTGCGGAGCTTGCCCCTGGCCTCGGCGGCGGCCTCGGCCAGCCTCGAATGTTCACGAACTTGGTCGCGGTACTCCTGCTCCCACCGGTCTCTCTCGCCGTCCCTGCCAGCGACCCACCCGTCGTAGCCTCCGGCATAGAGCCGGGGCAGTCCGTCTCTGGTGGGATCCAGGTCGAGAAAGCTGATCCCGACCTCGCGCAAGAGGGCGCGATCGTGGCTGACCAGGACCAGGCCGCCCCGATGCTCCTTGAGACGACGGACCAGGTAACGCAGTGCCTCGGCGTCGAGATGGTTCGTCGGCTCGTCCAGAAGCAGAAGGTCCGCACCGGAACCGAGCGCGACGGCCAACCTCACCCTGTATCGCTGCCCGACGGACAGCGTCGAGAGTTCCCGCCCGCGGTCCGAGCAGGCGCCCAACCCTTCCAGGTCGACGTCGACGCGTCGCTCGGCATCCCACGCGTCGCATCGGGTCGCCGCATCCAGAGCGGCGGTGTACCTGGCCTCGGCGCCAGGCCGGCCATGGGCGAGATCTTCGGTCGCCGCCTCGAGGTCCTCGAGGGCCGCAAGAGCCTCGGCGATGGAGTCGTGGATGAGGTCTCCGACGGTCCGTTCGGAGCCGGCCTCGAGTTGCTGCTCGATGAGCGTCAGGGACCCGAAGCGGGACACGCGCCCGTCGTCGGGCGCCAGGGTTCCGGCCAGCACGTGCAACAACGTCGTCTTGCCCCGACCGTTCTCGCCGACGACGGCGAGGCGGGAACCGGCCGAGACCGTGACGTCGACGCCGTCGAGCACGGTCCGGTCTCCGAGGGTTACGCGGATTGCTTCGGCCCTGATCTGGGCCGAACGTCCCACCGAGAGCATGGTGCTCGCAGAGGGGGTTGAAAGGGATGAATTCGACATGGTGTTCTCTCAGCTCGTCGTGGAGCCGGGCAGAACGAAATGGCCGCCCGGCAGATGCCCAGGACGGCGAACGAGAAGTCAGAGGGGACTCGCCGCCGTCAGCGGCGAGTGCGGAGCTTCATCGAAGCGATGCCGGAATACATGTCCCTACCGTAACCCGATGGGCCCAGCCTCCGCGAGGCCGCCGCTTCCGGTCCCGGGCGACTCCGTGCGAGGGCCGTCTTCGGAATCGCTCCGGGTTTCCACGGGCGTCGTCGGCACGAAATCGGTGGACAGCGCGGAAACGTACGAGTTGAAGTAGGCGGAAATCTCAACGGGGGTCACGCTCGGGTCCCGTTCCGAGGAATAGACCCAATACCCCATGGTCACCACGGCCCCACCCGCGATGAACATGACCCTCTGACGGGGCTCGGCCGCGAGGGTCTCGTACGGCGCGCCGAAGTAGGTTTCCGACAGACGCCCGGCAACCCACCGGATGAATGACCGGCGAGCATTGCCGAAGACCTCGGTCTCGCCGAGAATCGGCTCGTAGAATCCGGGTTCGGCACGGAGGTCCTCGAAGAGCGCGACCAGTGCGCCGCTGCGGGGAACACCTGCACCGCGACGCCACACGGCGGGGCTCACCAGGTTGACGAGGCGGTCGCGGAGCAGCTCGGTGTAGACGTCGTCGACCGCCGCGAAATGCTGGTAGAACGTCGGCCGGGACACCCCGGCCCGCTTGCACAGCTCGGAGACCGACACCTTCCAGTTCCACTCCGGCGCGGCGGCGTCGTACAGGGCCGTCTTGAAGGCGCGACGGGTCTGCGCGATCCGGGGGTCGGCGGCCTCCGCGCCGCACTCGCTCGTCATGATCTGTTCCTCACATTCGTGCCTCGTGCCTTTATCTTACACCTGACAGGCTGGTTTACGAGTGTAAAGTGATGGTCATGTCAGTTCAGCCCCAGCAATTGTCTGCGAAGAAGATCCCGACCAAGTTCGTGCTTCTCGCCATGCTCTTCCCCTTGTTCATGGCCTTTGCCTACCCCGGGTCATATGTGTCCGCGTTCTACAATCCCCACCCCCGGGACATGAAGGTCGAGGTCATCGAGACATCGCCCCAGGCCTCCCAGATCAGCCAGGAGATCACCGCCGAGGCCGACGACGCCACGGACGTGTCCACGGTCCCCGACGTGGATACCGCGAAGGACGACCTGCGCCATCTGGATACCCGCGCCGCGTACGACCCGAGCACGGGCGATCTGTACGTGGCATCCGCCGGAAGCCGGCAGGCGACCCAGGCCGCCCAGGGGATCTTCGAATCCGTGGCCAAGCAGTCCGGGACCTCGCTGAACGTCAAGGACATCAAGACCCCGAGCGAGAACGACTCGACCGGGACGTCCTTCCTCTACCTGATCATCGGTGCCACCATCGCCGGATACATGACGGCAACCATGCTCAACACCTTCGGGCCGCGAACTCGCGTTCGCACCCGGCTGGCGGTCCAGGCGGTCATGGCCGTGGCGGCCGGCGTCGTCGAAACCGCGATCTCATACGCCGTCTTCGGCTCCTTCGACGCCCACATCATGCCGGTCGCGCTGATCATCACCGGCACATTCTTCACCGCGTCGGTGGTCCAGATGGGACTCTTCGACATCATCGGCCAGGCGGCCTCCCTGATCGGGCTGACGATTTTCGTGATTCTGGGAATTCCTGCCACCGGGGTCGCGGTGTCGTACGACATGATGCCCGGCTTCTTCCGTGTCATGAACCAGCTTCTGCCCACGGGGGCCAGCTCCGAACTCATGAGGAGATCCCTGTACTTCGACGGCAATGGTGTCGGGACCCCGATCCTCGTGCTCGCGGTCTGGTTGCTCATCGGCGCCGGACTCCTCTGGATGGGCAGCCTCCGATCGCGACCGGTTCCGCCCATGGGCTCCGGTGAGGACCGCCGACCGCCGCGCACCAGCGACGAACCGCTCCTGACCGCGTACACGGACGACGCGCCCTCCCCCGGCGACGAGCCCCGCACCGCTTCCCAGCCCGCTCGATAGGAACAGAGACTTCCATGAATGACAACGATTCCTCGATGGATGCACCGCAGCAGAACTCCAACGGGTCGACGTCGGCCCGACACCGGTCGAGCATGCACCGCCAAACGACCCGGGCCGAGAGCCTCCGGTCGATGCCCCCCTGCATCCGGTATCGGCGTGCACACCGATCCCACGAAGCCCGCACGACAGGTGGACCAGGCCCTGACCACCAAGAGAATGGTCACCCTCGGGATGCTCTTCCCGCTGTTCATCATGGTCATGATGCCCCTGGTCATGACGGGCATGACCCACCACCTGTCGCCCCACGACATGAAGGTGGCCGTCATCGGATCCGGAGACCGCGTCGAGCAGGCCGAGAAGGACCTCGACAAGCAGACCGCGAATTCCTTCGACGTCTCGCGCGTGGACTCCGTGAACCAGGCCAAGGACGACATCAAGGACCACAGCCTCCGCGCCGCGTACAACCCGGCAACGGGCGACATGTACTACGCGGGAGCCAACGGGTCACAGGTCAAGTCCGCGGTGACCAACCTGTTCTCCTCGACGGCCCAAGAATCACAGACCACGCTCTCGACCCACGACGTCGCACCGGCGGCTTCCGAGGACAACCTCGCGAACATTGCGGTGTATCTCGCGCTCGGCGCCGTTCTCGGCGGATTCATGGCCGGAATGATCTTGGGGCTCATCCCCGTCGCGACGTGGCTCAGGGTGGTTCTGGCCCTGGTGATGCCCGCCATCGTGGCCTTCGGCGAGATCCTCTACGGCTGGGGCATGTTCGGGATCTTCGACTCCTCGGCCCTCGCGCCGTGGTTCATGTTCTACCTTCTCGGCCTGTCCTGCCTGGCCGTGACCACGGGCGGGATGTTGCTCATCGGCCCGGCCATGATGCCGATTTCGATGCTGCTCATGCCGTTCCTGGGGATGTCGGCGTCCGGGATCAACGGGTCGCTCGACATGATCAACGGCTTCTACGGCGGCGTGAACCCCTGGCTGTTCTCGGCCCAGGGTATCGAGGCGGTCCGGGACGCCATCTACTTCCCCGAGGCCGCACTGACTCAGCCGGCCTGGGTCATGATCGCGTGGACGGTCGGGGGCGTGCTGCTGGCCGCCCTGGGCACGATGCGACAGAAGCGACGCCATCTCTTCGCCCAGATGAACGACGTCCAGGAGGCGACGTCGCTGATCCCGGCCGCCGCCGTGGCCCCGTAAGTCGGGGTTCCGGCCGAGCGGGGTCCGGCGGGGCGGCGTTCCGGCCGGGCCGGGGTTCCGGGGCTGCGCGGCATCGGCGCTCGAGGTGGCAACTTTGTGCGCCCCGGGCGGGCCGAGGCGGCAATCTCGTGCGCCCCGCGGCTCGAAGTGGCAATCCCGTGCGGCCCTCGGCTCGAAGTGGCAATCCTGTGCGCCCCGCGGCTCGAAGTGGCAACCACGTGCGCCCCGCGGCTCGAAGTGGCAATCCCGTGCGGCCCGCGGCGCGAAGTGGCAACCACGTGCGATTTTTGGCCCCACGACCGCACACCACTGCCACCTCGCCGGAAAAACCGCTCAAAACTGCCACCTCACGTACACCCGCAGGCCGAAGTGGCAACCCTGTGCACCAGGGCGGGCCGATGCGCCAATTACATGCGCCCCGCGGCTCGAAGTGGCAGTCCCGTGCACCCCGGCGGCTCGAAGTGGCAACCCCGTGCGCCCCGCGGCGCGAAGTGGCAATCCCGTGCGGCCCGCGGCGCGAAGTGGCAACCACGTGCGATTTTTGGCCCCACAACCGCACACCACTGCCACCTCGCCGGAAAAACCGCTCAAAACTGCCACCTCACGTACACCCGCAGGCCGAAGTGGCAACCCTGTGCACCTGGGCGGGCCGATGCGCCAATTACATGCGCCCCGCGGCTCGAAGTGGCAGTCCCGTGCACCCCGGCGGCTCGAAGTGGCAACCCCGTGCGCCCCGCGGCGCGAAGTGGCAACCACGTGCGATTTTTGGCCCCACAACCGCACGCCACTGCCACCTCGCCAGAAAAACCGCTCAAAACTGCCACCTCGCGCCCGCCCGCAGCCAGCAGCCCGCCCGCAGCCCGAAGCCCGAAGCGCGACCCGGCGTCACTCGCTGATCAGCCCTGGTCCCTCCGGGCGACAGAACCGGAGGCGAAGCGCCGCGTCCAGTTTTCGTCCTTGAAGTGGGCAGGGACCCCGCCTCCCAGGAGCTCGCGGCTCAGCGCCGCGGCGTCGGGGTCGAGGGCGTCCGGGAACGGAGTGTCCGAGGCCAGAAGAATGATGTTGCCGTACCGGCGGCCCTTGAGCATGGGCGGGTCGGCGACGCACGCAACGTGGGCGAACACCTCGCAGAGGCCGGCGACCTCGGACCTGGCGACGGCGAGCTCCCTGGTGTCGCCGCAGTTGGCCACGTACAGGCCACCGGGAGTCAGCGAGCGATGTACGTGTCGGAAGAATTCGACGGTCGTGAGCGGGCGGGGCGTCCGGGCACCTGCGAAGACATCACGGACGACGACGTCGCGCGAGTCGTCGACAAAGGATTCCGTCACCTCGCGGGCTTCTCCCACCCGGACGCGAACGGTGGGAGCACGCGGGATATCGAACCAACCGCGCACGTATTCGGCGAGTTTGCCGTCGAGCTCGACCACGGAGTGGCGGCTGCCGGGCCAGACGTCCGCAAAGTACCGCGGCATCGAACAGGCACCGCCGCCCAGATGGGTCATGCGCAGCGCGGACGGATCGAAGTGCCGGTCGACGAAGTAGTCGACCACCGCGGCGATCCACCGCATGTATTCGAAGGCGAGCTCCCGGGGCTCCCCCACGACCACGTGGCTCGACTGAACCCCATTGATTCTGAGCATCCAGGCCCCCGGACGGAACGTGTCCCGTTCCAACTCCGCGGTGCCTGTGTCGATCGCGTATTCGCCCTCGACCGGGCCATCCGCGACGTGCTCCACGGCCGCACCGCCCTTGCGGTTCCTGCTCTTCCTGCTCACGGCCCCACCCTACCCGGGCGGGTCACGCGGTCAGACGCCGCCCCGGACCCGCGGGCATCCCCGGGTAGGCCCGGGGTCAGACGCCGGCACGGACCCGCCAGCCCGGACCCGCCGGCCCAGTCCCGCCGAGCCAGTCCCGCCGGCCCGGCCCCAGGGTACCGGCCCGGCCCCCGGGGTCAGTGTTCTTCCGTCTCCTTGGAATCGGTCAGGGTGCGGATGCCGATCGCGGACATCACGAGCACCAGACCGGCAAGGATCCAGAACGATATCTGCTGGGAGTGCACGAACCCGTTGATCGTTGCGGCATCCCAGGCCCCGTGCGGAAGCGTCTTGCCGACCACGGTGGCCATCACGGTTCCGACGATCGCGACTCCCACGGCATTGCCGAGTTCCTGGGCGGTGTCGTTCATGGCCGAACCGATCGAGGTGTGCGTCTCCGGGAGCGCGCCCAGGAGGGCCACCGCACCCGTGGTCATGATGGTTCGCATGCCCATCGTCATGATCAGCATTCCGATCGCGCACCACAGGTAGCCGTGGGAGACCGCGTAGACCCACAGGAGCAGGCTCACGAGGACCAGCGAGATGCCGACCATCGACGTCTTCCGGTGACCGAGCCTGACGACCATGCGATCCACGAACGGACCGACCAGCAGCATCCCGGCGACGAACGGAAGGTTCGCCAGGCCAGCCTTGAACGCCGACCACCCCCATGCGTACTGGTACAGCTGCGTCGAACCGAACATCACGCCGACCATCGCGATCATCACCGCGGTCTGCATGACGGCCGAACCGCGCACGGTCGGAATCGCGAGCAGTCCGAGATCGAGCATGGGGTCCTTGGCGGTCTTCTCGCGCCAGACGAATGCGATGAGGCAGACGATGCCCGCGGCCAGGATGCCGAGCGTCCTCGGCGAGGACCATCCGTATTCGGTCCCTGCGGTGAACGAGTAGAGGATCAGCCCCAGGGCCCCGACCGAGAACAGGCCACCGGGGATATCGGTGCCTCCTCGACGCCGATCGGCCGGGTCGTCCTTGGCGACGCCGAACCGGACACCGACCCAGGCGATGAGAGCCATGGGGGCGTTGAGCACGAGGAGCGATTGCCACGGCCAGCTCTGGACGGCCAGACCGGCCAGCGTCGGGCCGATCGCGAATCCGATCATGGACACGACCATGATCACGCCGATGGCCTTGGTTCGCAGATCCTCCCGGTCGAAGAGCCTGAACACGAGGGACATGGTCAGTGGAGCCATGAGTGCGGCAAATGCTCCGGACAGGGCCCGGACGGCAATCAACTGGGCCGGGGTCTGCACCAGCAGGACCGCGAGTCCGGCCGCACCGAACAGCGCCAGACCGGTCAGCAGGGTGCGACGCCGCCCGAGCTTGTCGCCGAGGGTTCCTCCGACCATCAGCAGGCCGCCGAAGGTCAACGAGTAGGCGCCGACGATCCACTGCAGATCCGTCGGGTTGGCCTGGAGGTCGCGCCCCACGGTCGGCAGGGCGACGTTGAGGATCGAGTTGTCGACCATCTCCACGAGCATGGCGAGGCAGAGGCCGAGCAGAGCGGGCCAGGCGGCCCGCAGACTTTGGGGTTTGCGGGAGGGCAGTGGCACGCCCTCCGTGGCGGTGAGTTCTTGAGTTGTCATGGGGAAACCTTTCATTGGATCGAACCTCGTTCGAGATATAGAACGTTGTTCGATGATCGAACTGTGTTCGAGAATAGAACGGTGTTTGATAGTGCGCAAGGTCCTGCGTAGATTTTGAGGAATGACGCCGCCCACACCCCGCCCGGATCCCCGGAAACGAAGCAATGCCGAGTCCGCGCACCAGCGCGAAGTCCGGCTGAATGCAATGAGAAATGCTCAACGGAATGCACGTCGCACGGCCCAGGAGTCCAACGCGCGCGGAGGGGGCCGCGGAGGTTCCGCCGGGGGGCCGGGCCGAGGCGCCGGCCGCGCGAACGCACGCCGGCGGGCGTCGTTGTCCTTGGGCTCAATCCTCGAAACGGCCATCGCGACCCTGGACCGCGAAGGATCGGAAAAACTGACCCTGAGAGGTCTCGCGGCCGAACTGGACAGCGGCGTCGCGAGCCTCTACTGGTACGCCAGCGGCAAGGACGAGCTCATGGAACTCGCGGCGGACGAGGTGATCGGCCGGTCCTTGCGCGAGAACCAGGCCCTGGATTCGTCCGGCAGCTCCAGCCCGCGCGACTTCGCGGAATTCCCTGTGCCCGAGCCGGACCCCAGAACGAGCCAACAGACCAAAGACGCTCTTTTCAAGATCAGGCGCCTGATCCTCTGCCTCTTCGCGCAGATGATGAAGCATCCCTGGCTCGCCGGACAGCTGATCAAGGCCGGCCCCGACGGCCGCAACGCGTTCCTCTACTGGGAGACCGCCGGTCAGCAGATCATGCGCATGGAACTGACGCCGTCGGAGCAGTTCCACGCGTCGGTCGCCGCCATCAATTACGCAACGGGCATGGGCGCGGAGATCTCGGAAGGCATCAAGGAACTGGCCGCCGAACAGGACAGAGAGGCCGGCGCCCGAGAACAGATCCGCGAGTGGGAGGCCTCCGATCCTGACCAGTACCCGTTCATCCACTCGGTCCTCGGGGTCGTGGGGCTCTTGGACCACCGTTCCGAATTCATCGCCGGGTTGGACCTGCTCCTCAGCGGCCTGGAGCGGCAGACGTGGACGGGGTCAGGGCGCAGCGCAGGCTGATACGGCCCGCGTCGGAACAGGTCCAAGCAGCACAGGGGCGTGCATCATCCGGAACGCGTCATGAACCCTCGAGGCCACGGACCATGCGCCCCGTCGTCGACGGTGCCCACGCTCCTTCGGCCTCGAAGGCCTCGCCCAGATCACGGAACCCGTGCCGGCGGTAGAAGCGAGCGGCCGCTGCATTGCCATTGATGATCCAGAGGAACGCGGGGTCGTCGGTGGGCAACGCCGCCCGCAACAGCTCGGACCCCAGGCCCTCGTTCTGGGCTTCAGGGAGGATGTACAGATTGATGAGCTTGCGCAGTCGCAGGCCTGCCGGGGATTCGATCGGAGCGGCGCCGATGTCCTTCTCCCAGGATTCGAGAGGGCCGGCGTCGGCGGACAGGGCGATCCCTACTGGACGGAACCACAGGTCCGGGTCCGCGCCCACGGCGCAGCACCCGTAGTCATTGGTCTCGTCCAGGGACGGGTTCGACCACGCGATGAAACCGGTCGCGTCCGGTTGGGCAAGATACTGTCGATCCTCGGCGGCGATCTCGTCCGCGTGTTCTCGCATGCGTGACCCGAAATCGGGACCGATGATGTCCCGGTAGGAGGCCCCGAGCGCGCTCACATGCACCCGGGCGTAGGCAGACGTGTCTTCGGGACCGGCGGGCGAAAGGAAGAACTTTCCGTCGCAGACGAAGGTCATTCTTCGCCCTCGAGTGCCCTTTCGAGTCGCTCGATCTTCCCCGTCAGTTCGCCGTCGTGTCCGGGTCGGATGTCGGCCTTCAGGACCAGGGAGACTCGCGTTCCGTACTCTCCCACCGCTTCCGTGGCCCGCTTGATGACGTCCATGCACTCGTCCCAGTCGCCCTCGATGGTGGTGAACATGGCGTCGGTGCGATGCGGGAGTCCGGAATCGCGAACGATACGGACGGCCGCGGCGACGGCGTCGTGGACGGAGGCGTCGGGTGAGTCGCCGCCGGACGGGGCGACCGAGAATGCAAACAACATGGTTCCAGAATGCCACTGACTGCGCCCGGAGGACAGAACCGCATAGCAATGCGCTGTTCCTTCCACATGAGGGGGACCACGTACCGCCCCGAGGCGAGCCCGCCTAAAATTGGTGTCGACGGTGATCGCTTCAGGGAAGGAAAACCCATGTCCACCGGTATTTTTCTCGATGCCATGACGCCTCGGGCGGGCAAGACCCTCATCGCTTTGGGTCTCACTGATTCCCTGATCCGCCGAGCGGATTCGGTCGGCTACTTCCGCCCGGTCTTCGAAACCGATTCCGTGGACACGGACCCGCGCATCAGGCTCATGAGGGAGACCTTCGATCTGGACTCCGCGTCTGCTCGTGGCGGCGTCTCACTCGCCCGGTGCAGGGAGCTCCTGGCCTCGGGAGACCTCAACGAATTGGTCAATATCTCCTTGTCCATCTATTCGGAGATGAGTCAGCAGTTCGACGTCGTCGTGGTGGACGGCACCGACCTGCTCGCCCACAACGCGGCGACCGCCGAATTCGATATGAACGCCCGTCTGGCGAACAACATGGGGTGTTCCGTGTTGGCCGTGATCTCGGCCGCCGAGGCGGGAAGCGTGGAGAACATCGTCAATTCCGTGGAGGTCACGCGCGCCGAGCTCCACGCGGCCAAGACCGACCTTCTGGGCATCATCGTCAACCGGGTCGACCCGGAGATGGCCTCGGAAGTGGAGGAGCGGGTCCCCGCCGGGCGCCGCGGTGGTCATGTGTACGTCGTCCCGGAGACGCCGGCCATTTCCCAACCGACGGTCGCCGAGGTCGTGCACGAGTTGGAGCTCGAGGCAGACGGCGTGGAGGTGTCCTTGGACCGCGACATCCAGGCGGTCAAGGTCGCGGCGATGACGGTCGGAAATTTCCTGGAGCAGATGGCCGACGGGGATTTCGTGATCACCCCGGCCGATCGCTCGGACGTGGTCATGGCAACCCTCGCCTCGGCGCTCTCCCCCTCCTTCCCGGTCCCTTCGGGGGTCCTGCTTTCGGGCGATCTGCACATCAACGCCGCGACCCAGGCTTTGATCTCGGCCGCGCCCTTCCCGATCCTTCGCACCTCGGGAGACACGTTCTCTGCGGCCCAGGCGGTGGGCTCGGTGCACGGCGAACTTCGTGCGGGAGCCCCGCGCAAGATCGCGGCCGCCATGGGCGAGTGGTCGAAAACGGTCGATGAGAAGGAGCTCCTCGGTCGGCTGGACCTCCCTCGGCCCGCGAGCATGACTCCCTTGCGTTTCCTGCACGAGTTGATCGAGAAGGCTCGCTCGAACAGGCGCCGCGTCGTCCTCCCCGAGGGCGAGGACATCAGAATCCTGCGTGCTGCCGAGATCATTGTCCGCCGCGACTTCTGCGACGTCACCATCCTCGGCAGGGCATCGAAGGTCAGAGAACTCGCGCAATCCGAGGGCATCGACCTCGGATTCGTCGACGGAGAGAACCCGGGCCGGGGCGAGGTCCGGCTCATCGACCCGGAAACGTCCCCGTTGCGGGACGAGTACGCGGCCGAGTATGCCAAGCTCAGGGCCCACAAGGGTGTAGAGATCGAGCAGGCCAAGGAGCGCATGCTGGACGGCTCGTACTTCGGAACCATGATGGTCCAGCTGGGGCATGTCGACGGCATGGTTTCGGGGGCCGCGCACACCACCGCCAACACCATTCGGCCCGCGCTCGAATTCGTGAAGACCAAGGAAGGCGTGAAGATCGTGTCGTCGGTGTTCTTCATGCTCCTCGAGGATCGTGCCCTCGTGTACGGAGACTGCGCGGTCAACCCCAATCCCGACGCCGCCCAACTGGCCGACATTGCCAAGGCGAGCGCGGATACCGCCCGCCAGTTCGGCGTCGATCCGAAGGTTGCGATGCTTTCCTATTCGACGGGCGGCTCGGGCTCGGGTCAGGACGTCGACCGCGTCCGCGAGGCCACCGACATCGTGCGCGCTTCGGCCCCGAACTTCGAGGTCGAGGGGCCCATCCAGTACGACGCCGCAACCAACGCTTCCGTCGCGAAGTCCAAATTGCCCGATTCCCAGGTGGCCGGGCATGCCACAGTGTTCGTTTTCCCTGACCTGAATACGGGCAACAACACGTACAAAGCGGTCCAGCAGTCCTCGGGTGCCGTGGCGGTCGGGCCGGTCCTTCAGGGACTGCGGAAACCGGTCAACGATCTCTCGCGAGGTTGCACGGTCGATGACATCGTCAACACCGTGGCGATTACGGCTATACAGGCCCAGGAGGACCACGGCAAGCACTAGCCGCCGCGGGTTTCGGGCCATAGACTGCACCTAACCGGCGCAAGGAGAGCCTGCCATGAATGTCCCGAAGCCCGAATACATTGATTTCCCCGGTTCGAGAACCGTGGTCGTTCGCTTCAGCGAACTGCCCGTGTCCCGGATGCCCGAGGCAATGGACCGGGCGTACCGTGCACTTGGAGAGGCCATGCAGCAGGGGGCGTTCCGTCCCGCGGGTCCGGCATTCTCACGCTACGAATCCGTGCCCGGCGAAACGGCAACTTTCGAAACCGGTTTTCCGGTGGAGGATCCGCTCGCGGAAGCGATGACGGTCGGCGATGTCAGGATTGTCCCGTCCGAGTTGCCCGCCTGCACCCTGGCAATATCCCAACACGTCGGTCCGTACGAGGGACTCGGCGAGTCGTGGCGCTCCTTCGTCGACCAGGTGGAATCCGAGGGGCGAACAACCCTCATGCCGTTCTGGGAGGCCTACGACACCGAGCCAGGGCCCGACGTCGACCCCGAAACCCTGATCACCGGGCTCGCGGTACCGGTCAAGGACGACTCGAACACCGCCTAGGCGCAAGCTGCACCCCAGGTCGTCGATGGCCAACGGGTCCCTCACCTCGGCCGCGCGCCGTCGAGCCCCTTCTCGAGTTCGGTCACGAGCGGAGTCAGCGCGCGATCGACCAGGAACCGACGCTCGGCCATCGGAACCATGAGGCATTGGACGGTGACGCCGTCGATCAGCGCGAAAAGATGAGCGGCCGCCTCCTCCGAGATGCCCTGTTGCATGAACCATTGGCGCAGCTCCCCGTCGAGCCTCGCCGACTCGGCCGCCAGGTGCTCGTCCACGGAGGACATTGCCGCGTACGCGAGCCAGACCCGAGCTCGGTGATCTCGCCGGGAGTCGAGCGGGAGCCACTGCTCCACGACGTCCATCAGCGTGCTGGGACGGGCAGCGGCAATATCAGCCAGAAACTGCTCCCCGGCATGGTCAAAGCCCGCTCGGACCAGCTCGGCCCTGGTCCTGTAGTAATACTGCACTTGCGCCGGCGATACGCCTGCCTCGGCTGCGACGCTGCGGATGCTCAGGGCGTGCGACCCACGGTCGGCGAGAACATTCACGACCCCGTCGAGTATGCGGGTAGACGACATCAGCTTTTCGCAGCGATCTTCGACCAAGCCGTCGCCACGATCTCGACGACGCCCAAGACCGCGATCACCAAACCAGCCTGCCGCAACCCGATGATCGGCGTCTCGATGTCGTGGAAGACAAAGAACAACACCGCACCGGCGATGAGCATGATGACTCCTGCGAGGAATCCCATCGCATGTTTACTCACGATCCTCGACCCCCTTTCTTTCGTACGGTTGTACTGTACAACTGTACAGGGACGAACAGTGAGCGCACAAGAGTCTTGATGGACAACGACGACGCCGCCACGTGACCGTCGGGGCGGCGGCGGCATTTCGCAAGACTCATCGGAATCTTGGGGAACATATGCCCTGGAGATATACCGACACTTCAAACATAAGCAAACAAATATAATCAATAACGAAAGTCGGCAGACAAAAATCGGGGCAGTCACGTCATGGTGACTGCCCCGACCAAAGTACGGTTACAGAGGGTTGGAATCAGCCTCCGAGGCCGAGCAGACCGGTAACCAGTCCGAGCACGGGATCCGCAAGGTCACCCACTGCGTTGACTACACCATTGACCACATCTCCGACGATCGGGAGATCCTGCACAGCATCGACAACATTTGCAGCGAACATAGTTTTCACCTTTCATCAGTGTTATCCGCAGCCCACCCTTTTGGTGTTCCACGTCACCTAGTTCAGCCCACGATCAGGCGGAAAACAATGGCTGTTACACAATGTTTCAGTTACTATCAAGTAAATGTACGCTTCAGTATCGTAAATTCCCCGGGTTGCCGCGCGAGAAATAAACAAGGCTCTTCGCAGTTGAGGGGGTAGGTGGCTGAGCGCGTCGGTCGCCGGATGAGGGTCGAGGCCTTCCGATGATGGAAGTTCTCACACTGACCATCTGCCGGAAGACCTCGACGTGCACCACGCTACCTTCGCGACCCCTGATCTGACCGTGTTCTGCCATCTCGACGAGCTCGGCCTCGTGGCCACCGGTCAGCTTTTTGAGCCGGATCGCGCGGTGATCGAGTGCCGCGTCGCCGAGCCGGATCCGTGGTGCCGGGGATGCGGTAGCCAGGCGCTCTCGCGCGGGACGGACACGCGGCGTCTCGCCCACGAGCCGTTCGGTCATCGCCCGACGACGCTGCTGGTCCGGGTCCGCCGCTACAAGTGCTCGGGATGCGGACGGTCCTGGCGTGAGGACCTCACGGCAGCGGCGCCCGAGCGAGCCAAGCTGTCCCGTAGCGGGATGCGGTGGGCGTTGGAAGCGCTCGTGATCGACCACCTCACCGTCGCCCGCGTCGCCGCCGGACTCGGTGTCGGTTGGCACACGGCGAACAACGCGGTCCTCGCTGAAGGGCGTCGAGTGCTGATCGACGATCCCGCCCGGTTCGACGGCGTCGCCGTGATCGGCGTCGACGAGCACGTCTGGCGCCACACGAGAGTCGGCGACAAGTACGTCACCGTCATCATCGACCTCACCCCGAACCGCGACAAGACCGGCCCCGCCCGTCTGCTGGACATGATCGAGGGTCGCTCGAAAGCCGTGTTCAAGACCTGGCTCGCCGCACGCCCGCAGGACTGGCGCGATGGTGTCGAGGTCGTCGCGATGGACGGGTTCACCGGCTTCAAGACCGCCGTCAGCGAGGAGCTCCCGGACGCGCAGGCGGTGATGGACCCGTTCCACGTCGTCCGCCTCGCCGGCGACGCCCTCGACACCTGCCGTCGTCGCGTCCAGCAGTGCCTGCACGGCCGGCGGGGCCGCAAAAACGATCCGCTCTACAAGGCCCGCCGCATCCTCCACACCGGCGCGCAGCTGCTCACTGACCGGCAGCAGACCCGTCTCGAGGCACTGTTCGCGGTCTCCGAGCACGTCGAGGTCGAGGCGACCTGGGGCATCTACCAGCGCGTGATCGCTGCCTACCGCGAACCCGATCGGAAGACGGCGAAGAAGCTGATGACAGCCGTCATCGATTCCGTCTCCAGCGGCGTCCCCGCCGCGCTCGTGGAGGTCCGCAAGCTCGGCCGCACGCTCAAGCAGCGCGCCGCCGACATCCTCGCGTTCTTCGACCGGCCCGGCACGTCCAACGGGCCAACAGAGGCGATCAACGGGCGCCTGGAACACCTCCGCGGCTCCGCCCTCGGATTCCGGAACCTCACGAACTACATAGCCCGATCGCTGCTCGACACCGGCGGCTTCAGGAACCACCTACACCCTCAAATGCGATGAGCCATAAACAACCGACCAGTATTTAATCGAAAAATTAGTGCAGAGTGATAGCAGCCGAATATTGCGGAGTGAGAACCAGGTGCGGCTCCTTCGGTGACCGTTCCATGACGATTCCGGTGGGGTCACAGCCGCACGAGAACGACGCCCCACGTTCGCCGACGAATAGTGGGGTACAGGCCCACTCCTGCGCCCCCCCCTCCTGGGGCGGTCGATGTCCGCTCTCCCAGCGAGGCAAACAAGTCCTCGAACGGGTATTACCCCTCCCGCCGAGGTTTCATCCCCACGATCCGTGGCCGGCACTGGCAGAAAACCATAGAAACGCTGCTAATACTTCTGGCCCAGGGCCAGGAGGAGGGGCCGAACAAGGGCTTCGGCATGCGCCGGCCGATGCAGCGAAAAAGAATCCTGTACATCACGGAAGCGACGATGACATTAAGTACTTGCTCAACAGACGGGGTCGCTTCTCCCCGATTTCGGGCACGGTGCAGGATTATTCCTATCTGGTCTGCGGCGTAGTCTGAACCAGACCGAGCGTTGTCCTGGTCCCCGGCCAGTACATCTCGAATCATAGAATGTCCGGGCTGACTGGACATTTACTCGTAAAACGCACCCGCCCACACTTCGAGATCCCCATTGAGTGAACCGGTATCTCGCGGGGGCTTCTCCGGCCGCAGACTCTCTGTGGCCACATCCGAGAGAAGAACATCGAGATTTCCCCAGCGCCGGTAGATTGTTGAGGGCGTGACACCGGCCTTTTCGGCGATCATGGGCACACTGATACGTCCGCGAGGATATTCCCCGAGGAGTTCGTGGACGGCATGATGAACTGAGACCTGGATGCGTCTGCTCCTGCCGCCGGGGCGAATGTTTGCTTTGGGCGTCACAAAGTACTCCTCGAGGTTTCCTGCCCCAGCACCCCATCCAACGAGAGCCAGCTATAAGTCGGCTTGAATCCTACGACGCCGTTGAGTGATGCTGGCACACGAGTCGAACCACCAGCATCAGAACCCAGGGCGACATTGCCGACACCCGTAGCCACCGCCACTGCTGATCCGCCGCTTGATCCGCCTGCGATACGTCTGTGTTCTATCGCGTCGCCCGTTTTAGGGGTAACGGGCCCGTATGCATATTCATGGGTTTGCGTCGTACCCAAAAGAACGGACCCTTGCCGACGTTGCCCAGCCACCGACCACACGTCATGGCCCGGGGCAGGAGTCGGGTCCTTGGGCCCGTGAGCCGTCGGAAGCTCTCGGGCATCAATAATGTCTTTGATCTCGACCGTCCACCCAGCCAGAGCTCCGAACGCATCGCCGACTCGTTCTACTGAACCCAACGCATTGGCACGCCGATGGGCCACCTCACGCATGTACTCACCTACGGCGGAATCGGATTCCGACACCTCACCCACCTAAAGCAATTTCGTTGACTTTAGAGACTCTAAACCTCTAGCCTCTGACGCAATGAATTAGCCTTAAGGGAGATGCTGTGACGAACGACTGGCGCGTCGGAGATGCGCGGATCCAACGAATCGAAGAGTGCCAGCTCCCGTCTGACACGGCCGACTGGCTACTCCCCGGCCTGTGGGACCGTGTGGCCACAATCGAAATCGGCCGGAACGACCACCTGGACGGGAACGGAGCTCTGTCCGCTGCCACGCAATCCTTCGCTGTGACCACGCATGGGCAGAAGGTTCTCGTGGATACTGGAATAGGCAATGCCAAACCGCGTGCGAATCCAGCCTGGGACCATTTGGATACTGATTTCATGGAACGCCTCAGCCTTGCCGGCTACCCAGCGGAGGAAGTCGATTTCGTGGTTCTGACGCACCTGCATGCGGATCACGTGGGCTGGAACACGCGGTGGGACGGAGACAGATGGGTTCCGACCTTCCCCAATGCCCGCTACATCATGAACAGTACCGAACGCGAGTACTGGTCACGAGCGGAAATGGAGGAATCACGAGCCATCATGATCGCGGATTCCATCGTTCCCATTGAAGATGCTGGCCTTCTCGAGACTCCCCTCGTAGGACCGCAGGGCTTCGAAGTCACCCCAGGAGTAAGACTCTTGCCGACACCAGGGCACACTCCGGGACATATTGCGGTTCTGATCGAGTCCGAGGGTGCTCAGGCCTTGATAACCGGTGACGTTCTCCACCATCCGACTCAGGCGATGTTCCCGTTCGTGGGATCCAGCGTGGACGTCGATTCCGCCTTGGCCGCTCAAACACGGGAGGAAACCTTGCGTTGGGCCGCACAAGAAGAGATTCTGTTGCTCGGTTCCCACTTCACCGACCCGACTGGCGGCTGGATCGGCCAAGATGGCGATGCCTACCGATTCACTCCCGCCCATGCGGCGCACTAACCCGCCCGAGGATGGCGACTCTGGGGGCTCCCATGCCCTACACATGCAGAACCACCGTTGTTCTCGCGACCCGTCTTCGCCACGGTCAGTGCGCGCCAAGGGTCCGCACCGCTCTGCCAGCCGACGTACTCAGCCTTCCTTCCGTCGAAGCCGCAGCGTTCACCCGGAATATGCGGGTCAACGCATCGGCGCCGCTCTGATCGACGTCGTCGGCCGCTGAAATCTCCGAGGATCGCTATGGCCCGGCCCACCTGAGCGAAAGCTAAAATGTCGCCATGACCGATATCTGTTCTGCGCTGCACGATCTCCTCAACACGGATGAGGATCTCGAGGCTGTAGCTCGGCGACATTTCGCAGAAGACTACAAACAACGAACCAACGGATCATGGGACGACAGAGCCGGATTTCTGGAGCACATCCGACACCTCAGGTCAGTTGTGCAGTCAGTCGAGATAGAGGTGTTGGATGAATTCGTCTCGGGTACTCGATATGCAGATCGGCATGTTGTCACCGTCTTCAAGAACGACGGCTCGCTGACGAAGCAAGAGGTCTACGTCTTCGCCCAACTCGACAGCGCTGGCAAGTTCACAACCCTCGAAGAGGTCACTTTGATGCTGACTGGGGATGCCGACGATCGCGACCTCGGAAACGCCAAGTAATTCCGGACTGTCGCAGCCTTCCGAAAACCAGTCCGCTGATCGCACCACCGTCAGCCATCAGCCATGTCCACAGTCCCTCACGGCACACCCAGCTTGCATGGGCGCACCCATCCACCGGGCTTCGGGAACAACTCGGCGCACGTGGTTCTTGGCACCCGCGTGGCCGGGTGATCCGGTTCCCGTGACCGCATCACCCGACACGACCGCAGGAATCACTTGGCGATCGGGTCCCTGCGCACGAAGGCCGGTTTTTTCCACCAGGTCACGGCGCGCCACAGATATTCCAGGGGGCCATACAAGAACGCCCTCAGCCAGAACGCCGAAATGACGGACTGGAGGGCGATAATGACGACGCAGCCCAGAACAAGCAGCCACCACCCGGACTCGGTGGCAGGACCGACTCCAACCGCCCTGAAGAGCGGGGCCGCCAAAATTATCACCACCGTGGCGGAAACATAATTGGTCAATGCCATTCGTCCCAGCGGGGCAAAAACAGACCGGAGCACGGGTCGAATCGGGGTTTTCAACAAAAGCAGGACCAGCGAACAGTAGCCGATCGCCATAACGAGCCCCAAGCCCGCGGAAAAACGAGTGTCCGCACGCATGTCAACATTGTTTTCGCTGAGAACAAGCCCAATCACGGAGACCACCGCCGCGACGAGAAGAACAATGCTGTTGGTTTTTGTCGCCGTTTCGGCGCGGCGAATCAGGTCCGTCAGACCCACCGAGTAACCCAGAACTATGAGGCCAGGAACGAGGGTCAGTCCGCCACCACTCAACAAAAGTGCTCCGAGCAGCAGAACGGCCCCCACCACGGCACAGATCCAGGAGGCCATCCGTCGAGGCACCCAACTCAGGGGAAGCAGAAGGACGAGACCGCACAGGCCGTACGGCAACAGGGCCTCTCCCGGTTGCAGAAATTGGTGCACGGCTCCGAGAAGCGCCAGGGCCAGCAGCCTGCGGAACAGCACCAACCGTGGACGCGTCGAGCGCTCCATCGCCCCGACCAGGACGATGGCGAAGCTGATGCCGAAGAGGAACGAGAAGATGGGGAAGAACCGCTCTTGGACAAAGATATCCAGGAGGTGTCGCACGAAAACTGGATGCCCCGGCGCCGTGTACGCGTCGACCTCGAGAATGCTTGGTGCGTTGACCAGCAGGATGCTGCTGACGGCTATTCCCCGAATAACATCGAGGGAAATAATTCGCGGACGCACGGAACGCGCGCCGGACTTTCGGTATTCTGAACTGTTACTGGCAACGGATGCATTGCTGTCAGTTGCATATGACGAACGATCGTCTTCAGGCGTCGAGGTTTTCTGCATCAATCCAGGATATCAGCACCCTCCGATATATTCTTGTCGGAATTGTGGCCGATTATTATAACAGGTGTTTGCTCGACTTTTCGCTTTCATTCGAAAACATCCCCTGGAGGAAGGGACGGCCGCCGGAACGCGACAATGGCCGGAATGTCGGAGTCAGCGTATGTGCAGCGCCCGATCGATCAGCCCCGGCACATCGTCCAGCGCCTCGAATTCTCCAGCCAGAACCCCGTCCGGTCGAACGAGATGGCCCACGGCCCGTCCGTAGGTGTTGGCCCAGAGGTCCCTCTGTCCCGTGGCAACGTCTCCCCTTCCCAATGCCACGAATTCCGCACGGGAGTCGGTTCTCGTGATGGGCCCGTCGACGATCGCGGTGAATTTCCGCCGACTCAGAAGGTCATGCACGCTTTTCCCGTCACGCAGCGTCAGGTGTGGGGCCCGGGTCCCGTCGGCCATGCTCGGCTCATGGGGATCTTCGAATTCCTCTCCAGGAGGAGCGCCGTAGCGTTGCCCCAACGCGAGGGTCAGGGCATCAATCTCTCCGCTGGCCTCCTTCGGACCAGGGGACTTCCGGGAACGGAGAAGGGCCTGGTCGACTATGACCTGATCAATGGGCCGACGCTCCCTTTCGTACGTGTCGAGCAGCCGGTGCGATGCGTCCCCACGTATCACCGCGGCGAGAATCCAGGCCGCATCGTGGGCATCGTGGACCCCGGTGTTGCCACCCATCCCGCCGTAAGGAGGCATGATGTGGGCGGCGTCTCCCGCCAGAACGATCCGGCCGGACCGGAACCGATCAGCGACGAAGGCCCCGGTACTCCACGTCGCGACGTCGTCGAAGTCGGGCTCCAGGTCTGAGAGGCCGGTGGCCTGTCGCAGGAGGCCGGACAGCTCATCAGTGAGGTCCTCGGTGGGTCGACCCTCCCAGTCCGGACGCACGTAGGTACCCATCTGCCAGCGTCGATCACCGGAATTGCCCCTGGCGAAGAGAAACGTGCTGGCCGCACGGCAGAACACGGCATCGACGAACCGCCCGCGAAGGGCCGGTGACAGGTCGGCGCGGAATACCGCGCTGACGGACCTCCCAGGAACCTCGGTTCCGGACATGCCGATGCCCAGGTGCCGACGTCTGGCGCTGCCTGCTCCGTCCGCGGCGATCACGAATTGGGCGCTGACGACTCGCTCCTGTCCAGCGTGGCGGACGGTTGCCTCCACGTGGTCTGCACGTTCGGCGAGCCCGAGAACGGCGGAATCGAATTCGACCTCTGCGCCGAACCGCCGCGCGGCGTTCAGCACAAGGGGCTCCAGAACCTGCTGATCGCAGGAATAGGGGCTTGTCGGGCTCAGGTTCCCGGACTCGACGTCTTCCGCCGGAGACGCGATCCACGTGGACAGGTCGTCGGACAAGGTCTGACCGATCACGAACCCATTGCCCTGGTCACCCGCGGCGCGGATCTCCTCCTCGATACCCAACGAACGGTAGAGCTCCATACTGCGTACCGTCACCAGGCGGGCTTTGGGATGGATGGACGTCGTCGGGTGCTTTTCGAACACCGTGGTCCTCACTCCGTGCTGAGCAAGAAACGCCGCAGCGGCCAGGCCGACGAGCCCGCCGCCGACGACGATGACGTCGGTGTCCGTGGATTCGCTCATAACCCGAGGCTACCTTCGGGCCGTGCGCCCCGTCTGCCCTGCGCGACCTGCGTTGGAGTGCCGTCCGACCAGGAGAGTTCAGTCAATGTCCTTGATCACCCGGGCCGCCTCCAGCGGTCCCCTACGCCGAAACGGGTTTCGCCGGGACGCCCGCGACCGTGGTTCCGGGGACGACGTCCTTGGTGATGACCGCTCCGGCGGCCGCAATGGCGCCCGCGCCGATCGTGACCCCCGGGAGGACGGTGACGTTGGAGCCCAACCACGCCCGGTCGCCGATGACGACGGGCGCGGGGTGCATGTCGGCGCGTTCCTCGAAACTCGCACCGTGATTGAGGGTCGCGATGACGGCGTTGTGGCCAATGAGCACGTCGTCACCAATGGTGATGCCGCCCTGGTCCTGGAAGGCGCACCCGGAATTGACGAATGTGCGCTCCCCGAACGTCGTGTTCTGCCCGAAGTCCGTGCGGAACGGCGGGAACAGCATGAACGTTTCGGGTACCTTCGCCCCGCCGAGCTCGCTCATGAGGCGACGCAGCTCGACCGGGTCGTGGTAGCTGCCGTTGATTTCCGCGGTAATGCGGAGTGCTCGCTGGCTGGCCTCGTGCATGACCCCGTGCAGCGGCGAGCCGTCCTTGATCGTCTCGCCCGCGCGCAACGCCGCGAGCAGATCCTCCACCGTGGGCGCGTCACTGCTACCGTCCACGTTGCCCTGCCTCATGCGGGCGTCTGGGTGTAGTCGGTATCGGCGACCGGCTCCTGCCAGGTCACCACCTCGCCGTTCTCGTCCGCTTCCTGCATCGCGACGTGGGCCATGAATCGCTCCGGGGTGGCACCGTGCCAGTGCCGTTCGCCGGGCTCGATGACTGCCACATCGCCCGGACGGATTTCCTGAACACCGTTTTCCGTTCCCACCAGGCCGATCCCATCGGTCACGTACAGGGTTTGGCCCTTAGGGTGGGTGTGCCACATGGTGCGGGCTCCTGGCGTGAAGCGCACGTGCGCGCACCCAATGGCCGAATCCTCGCCCGGGTTGCGCACGCCGTCGATGTAAACGGTGCCGGTGAAGTATTCGGACGGGCCCTGTGCGCTCGAGTTGCCGCTGCGGGTGTATTCCATGGTTTTCTCCTTGGGTCTTCGGATCTTTGGGTCAGTGTTCCGTGGCTTGGATGAGGACCGCAATGGCGCGCCGGGGCACTCCGATTCGGTCGACAGCGCCTCCCGGCACCGCGACGAGCGATGCCGTCATCGAGTGTCCTCCGCGTGATTCTCTGATTCGAGGTCTTTGAGTGATTCGCCCACCTCTGCGGCCTCCACGGCCAGGCGCTCGACGTCGTCCTTCCGGTCTCCTTCCACGGCCTGCCAGTACTCGATTTTCAATTGCACATAACGACGACGCAGCTCGAGCACACGCTGCTCTCGGGCGAGCCGCTCGTCCTGCTGCACGAGCAGACGCCGCTGTTCGGCGGCCGAGACAGGTCCGATGGTTCCGTTGTTGACGTACTCCCTCATTCGGGCGACGGGCATGCCGGTCGCGGCAAGGCACCCCACCCACGTGAGCATCTCGATGTCCGCTTGGGTATAGGTGCGGTAACCGCTGTCGGTCCGCCGGGCCGCGGGGATCACTCGGCTCGCCTCATAGAAGCGCAACGTACTTGCCGGCAACCCCGAAAAAGCCGCGGCCTCGCGGATCGTGTAATTCCGCTCCTTCTGTCCAGCGCTCATACCCCGACTGTAAGAACCTTCAAGCACTCGAAGTCAAGGCCGGGATCCTGCGACTCAGGAGGCTGCACTCAAGGCCTCGTCGTCGGCCTTCGTGTCATCGTCGGTCCAGGGCGTGTCGGGCGGATTGTCCAGGTGCCACTTCACCGACTCCGCGACTCGCACGGCCGGGTCGGCAGGCGCCCAGGACAGGAGGCTCTGAGCCAGGGCGGACGACGTCAGGATGTGCTGCCGCGGAGATCCGGTCAGCGCCCACTCTGCCGGCAGAACATCGTCCGGAACTCGGACCAGCTCGAGCTCTGCACCGGCTGCCCGCACGATGTGTTCGAACCACTCGACCATGGGCACGGTGCTGGTCTCCCCCAGGTTGATGGCCAGACCATCCCCGGCGCGGATATCCACGGCCGAGAGGACGCCGGTAGCGACGTCGTCGACATGGGCCCGCGTCCAGAGCAGGTTGCCGGCGCCGACCGGCATCCGACGTCGTCCCGCCCGGATGCGCCGCAGCACGAGGTCTTCACGGCGTTGCCGGTCGTGGGGCCCGTAGACCATGGGCAACCGCAGAACGGTGGCTCCGCGGTCGATCCAGCGCGCCTCGACGTCGAGCTTCTCGTAATCCTCGGGTATGCCTTCCAAGCCGGAACCGCGATACGGGTAGCGATCTCGGCGCACCTCCGACTCCTCCGTCAGAGGGACCGGAGACAGGCACTTCCCAGTGCTCAGGCCCGTAAATGCTTGGTATACGTCCTGACTCGAGAGCACCACCGTGGGGACCTCGGGAAGCACGGACTGGGCAGTCGTGACGTCCTGGGCGGTCAGGGCGTACGCGTCCACGACCGCCTCCGGGGCGAAATCGCGGATGACGTCGCGGTGCCGCGGCAAGTCCTGGCGATCGGTGCGGAGGTGCCGCACGGCAACCCAAGGTTCCGGCTGACGGCGGCCCCGATGGACCACCATCACGTCGTCCCCGCGATCATGCAGCCTCTCGACGATGCGTCGTCCGACAAATCCCGTTCCGCCCAGCACCAATATGCGCATGGCCCGATCCTCCCACACGCCGACCGCCGGCCGTCCAGGGTCGGCCGCAACTCTGTACAAATTCAACTCATCACGCCATAAATTGCCTGTGCAGGTAAATTCCGGATCCGCCACCTCGATGGCACGACGCACGCAGATTGTCGAGGTCGTCTACGAAGACGCCGCCCGGTTCATGGGAGAGCGCATGCAGGGTACCGAAACCGCGGTGGACCGCCTGCGCGCCTATATGGACGCCAATCTCGAGTACCTTCGGGATCATCCTCGCCAGATCGCCGCCCTCACCGAGATCGGACCGCACCTCCCGACTCGGTCGGGGCAGTCACCGACGTCGTTGCGCGAGAAAGAGCCTGTCCTCGATGCGCTGACGTCCATCCTGCGTGAGGGGCAGGAATCCGGAGAGCGCGAAGAATTCGACGCCGAAACCGTTGCGATCATGATCCGGGCATCCATCGAGCGCGCCGCTCAATGGCTGCACGCCGACCCGCCGCTGGACTTCGAGACCTATCGGCGCGGACTGCTCCGCGCTTTCCTGCTGACCGTCACCACTCCACAACATTCGGGAAATTCATCATGACCACCCGGACACACGGCGACCGATCAGCACTCGTGCTCGTCCTGACCCACATCGTTGCACCCCGCGAGAATGCGAAGGCGCTTGCGAAACGCCGATTCGACTAGGCCGACGGGTCGCGGCCGCCGTACGCAGACCACCCAAGTCAACCCTGTGACTCCGACGAGCCTGGTACTGACAAGGCCAGGCGCAATGATTCACCGGCTGGTTGTGTGGATGGTGTCAGAGCTGATGAGAATTCATCAGTTGCCTCATGAACGAAGTGAAGGAAGATTCCCACGTGGTCATTCTCAACGTTTTCTTCGACGTCAAGCAGGAACACGAGGGCGCCTTCGTCAAGCTCCTCCACAACATGGTTGTTGAGTCCAACAAGGAGCAGGGTTGCACTCTGTACCAGTTGCACCGGAATGTCGCAGAGCCTCTGTCCTACAACCTCATCGAGCATTGGGACACCCAGGAGGACCTTGATGCACATGCGCAGACGACACACTGGAAGCACTTCGACGCAACGGTCAACGACTACCTCAATTCCCAGTACGAAGAGCACCACTACCAGGAAATCGACTTCTGAGGCGATTCTCCGCGGACGAAGAGGTCGGCCTCGGCCACCCAGAGAAGGAGTTACATCATGAGCGATCCGAAGAAGATCCTCGTCATCGCCACCTCATACGGTGTGGAAACAGACGAGCTCATCAAGCCCAAGGAGTATCTGGAGGAGAACGGCCATCGCGTGACGGTCGCTACCCCGGAGAACGAATCGATCCAGACCCTGGTCATGGATCACGACTCGGGCGCACTGGTTCCCTCCGATGCGTTGCTCTCTGAAACCCAGGCCGGTGAGTTCGACCTTCTGATCGTTCCGGGAGGAACAATCAACGCCGATGCGTTGCGGCAGGAGGATCACGCTCAGCGACTGGTGAAAGCCTTTGCGACAGCGGGCAAACCAATAGCGGCGATCTGCCACGCACCGTGGCTGATCGTGGAAGCGGACCTCGTGGTCGGGAAAACCCTCACGTCGTTTCCTTCCCTGCGCACCGACGTGAACAACGCCGGCGGCGCATGGGTGGACAAGCCCGTGGTGGTTGACGAGACGAACGGGTTCGCCCTGATCACCTCGAGGACTCCAGAGGACATGGAACAGTTCACGGCGGCCATCAGTGGTCAGCTCAACTGATGCCCTCTCGGAATCTCACGCAACCGACCTTCTTTCGGAAGGAGCCCGTACGCGCCTCTGAAGAGTATCGACGTACGGCGCTGGCCGGTTTTCTCCGCACGCGTCGTGCCCGCATCGACCCGGACCCTTGCTGGCCGGTTGTCGACGCGGGCACGCCGCGTCGGGTACCCGGTCTCCGCCGTGAAGAGCTCGCCTGGGCTGCGGGGGTCAGCACGGAGTACTACACGAAGCTCGAACAGGGCCGGGCGGCCCACCCTTCCGCCTCGGTGGTGAGTTCGCTGTCGGAAGTTCTCCAGCTCAGTGAACTGGAGTCCCGGTACATCCAGGCCCTCGCGACCCCCGGTCCGGAGCAGGGCGCTGAGGAGGACACGGCGACAGTCACCCATGCGGAGCACATTTTGCGCGGTCTGGGGAACCAGCTGCGTGATCCGGTGATGCTGCACGTTCTCACGGAAGACCTGACGATTCGGGGAGTTGCCCCGGCGACCGCCGGGATCCTGTTCCCCGACGGAGCACCTGACCCCGGTCACGGTTTCGATCTCTCGCTGCTCACCTACATCTTCGCCGATCCACAGAGTCTTCAGGTGTATGTCGACTGGTCCGACAAAGCCCGAGAAGTGGTCGGGCTGACGCATCTGGCACTGGCCAGGTCGATTCCGACGCCTCAGCTGCTCGAAGCTCTTCGCACCGCATGGGACAACAGCTCCGCGTTCCGATACTTGTGGTCGCGGTACGAACCGTATGAGAAAGCCTACGGTTCGTGGCGGCTTCAGGTGGAAGGCCGGGGCATCGTCGTCTGCAACTACACGACCTTTCAGGTCCCTTCGAGCCGCAACGTCTCCCTGGTGGTGTACACCGAGGCGGAGACGGGCTGAACAGCCCCGAGAGGGAACATCGAATCGACGACGGCGGCTTCGCGCAAGATCGGCTGTCCGCCGGTCACGTGGGCCGGCGTCGTCGGAATCCTTTGCAAGGATCGTTGTCAACCACCGCCGGACTATGGGTATGGTTCGTCGTGACACCGTTGTGGAGCACACTCTGCGACGAGCGCCACTATGGAGGGGGAAACGTGACGACGACCGATAGCGACGGCGGGAGCGCATCGGCGAACTCGGTGGTATTCGCCCTCAGCCGCGCGGACATCGCGATCATCAGCGTGGGCTGCGTGGCCATCGGTGTTGCCCTCGGTTTTTTCCTCCCGGCCATCGGCGGTTTCGCGGCACGATTCCCGATCCCGTTCGGCGACATCATCGAGAAGCTCAGCGCGTTCGACCAGCCGTGGGTCGTGATTGCGCGCCCGATCATCGGGGCGGTGCTCGGAATCATTGCTGCGTTCGTGATCTGCGGGATGACGACGCCGTTGCGGATCGACGACGAAGGGATCGTCGTCGGCAGACAAGAGGATCATCCCCTGCGCATCTCACGTGCGTCGTTCTCGACCGCCTACTTCGACGGCGGAGAGCTCACCATCCTGACCGAAGGTGGGCACCAGGCCTTCAAGGGCGACGTTGAAGGCAAGAAGGACGACGTCGCCGAGGCATTCAGATCCCGCGGCTATCGGTGGGGAGAAATCTGACCGCCGCCCCCCCCCCCCCGGCGCCCAGACAAAGAGCGATCGCCCCATGACAAGCCACTTGATCCACCTCAATGGTTCGCCTGCTTCTGCCTCGACACTTGCGGCAGTGGCGTTCTCGGGCGATGCCCATTTCACGGCAATGCAAGTACGCGACACCGCCGTCCGCGGCCTGGACCTCCATCTTGACCGTCTGCGTCGGAACAGCGACACCCTCTTTGGCTTGCACCTCCCCGACGAGACAATCCTGGACTGCCTTCGTACGGCACTCACCGCATTCGACGGCGACTCCGCATCGATGTTCTGTTTCATCACAGCGAGCCGCGCCAAAACCCCTCTGGGCCTCGACGTTTTCGTGAGAATGGCTGGACCGGCATCTCCACCAGATGGCCCTCTCTCCCTCGATGTGGCGGGGCACGAGAGGTACCTTCCGGACGTAAAACATGCCGGAGAAATCAGCTTGGCGAGGTTCTTCGCGCGTCAGGCGGCATCGCTGGGCTTCGACGACACTGCGTTCGAGGACCGGGACGGCAGGCTCAGCGAGGCGACGACGTGGAACCTCGCCTTTTGGGACGGCGAGACCGTGACCTGGCCGAACGCCGAGTACCTCCCGGGCATCACGATGCAGGTCATCCGCCGCCAACTTCGCCTCAGGGGTGTGGCCCAGCAAACCCGTAGCATCCGTCGTGCCGACCTGAGCGATCGATGGTCGGCAGTATCCATGAATTCGACGACGCCCGGAATCCCGATATCCCGGATCGGAGAAGTACGCCTGGCTCAGGACGATTCCTTCTTCGGAACCCTTCGCAGGGCCTACGCCGCAGAAGAACCCGTGGCGTTGGTCTAACAACGCACGCGGCCAGCTCAGGCCAGGACGGCGGAACAGTAGTACGCCATCACCGTCGCCGGTGGGGTGGGGTCACCGTCCGGCGTTACCGGGCGTGCTCTCCGCCGTGGCCAGGTTCTGTGCGGCAGTCACCACCGTGGCCCGACGACGTTGCTGCTCGGTGTCATTGTCCGGGCCAGTGCCGGTGAGCATCTGCGCGAGTTGCGGAACACAAAACCACCATGCGGCCAAGCCGATCACCAAGAGCACCAGGTGATCGGCCGGAATAGCAGTCCCCACAGCCCCGTTGTCCTGGGCGGCACTGTAAGCCGCGACCTTCCGTCGGTAATGCTCCGTACGGTTCTCCTCATCCGCGATGGGCCCGTCTGCGAGCCCCTCCCAAAGCAAGAGCCGCGCCAGATCGGGGTGGTCGGCGTAGTAGTCATAGGTCCTCCCCGCGAATTCGCCAACCCGCTCGAAATCTCCGCCTTCAGGGGGAACCACCGATGCGGACAGCCGAGCGAGTTCGTCAGCGAGCACGGTATGAAACAACGCCCGCTTGTCACCGAAATAGTTGTACAAGCGCTCCTTGTTGATTCCTGCGCGTTCGGCGATGCGCGCCATGGACGTGCCGTCGGGGCCGTGCGCGGCAAATTCGACTGTTGCCGCCTCTTTGAGCCGTCTCCGTGTTCCTTCGGTATCCCAAGCCATGGAGACAAGTATACCAACTCCAACGGTGTGGTTGTATTTCACCCCGCGAGCAACATAGACTGCAACCACATCGTTGGAGTTGGGAGAACATGGTGAACCACATTGATCGCACTAGCTACACAGAGGGCCTGCATCGCGTGGCCGACCATTGTTACGCCTGGTTGGAGCCCCCTGGCGGTTGGGGCCTGAGCAATTCCGGCGTTGTCAGAGCGGGAGATGAGGTACTGGTCATCGACACGCAGAATGACATGCGCATGGCCCGGGCCATGCGAGCAGCCCTCGACCAATGCTTCGGCAGCCGAGATCCCGCACACACCACGATCGTCAATACGCATCACGACCTCGACCACTGGACAGGCAACGGCGTCTTCGACGCGGGTCGAATCATCGCGACCGACGCCGCGGTCAAAGAGATGCGCTCGACACCGGATCCGGACTCACTTCCGGATCTCGTGGAACCGGATACCGCGGCGGGCGCATGGGCACGTGGGCAAGCCGAGACTTTTGATTTCACTGCCTGGACCCGCGTGGAGCCCAACGAGTCATTTGCCGGATCGCGGACGATCTCCCTCGGAGACATCGCGGTACATCTGGTCGAGGTCGGACCCGCACACACGCCCGGTGATGCAATCGTCCACGTACCGCACGACGGCGTCGTATTCGCCGGCGACATCATATTCCAGCGCACAACGCCCATCTCCTGGGCCAGCATTTCGGGTCAGATCCAGGCGTGCGAGACAATCCTGGCCCTCGCTCCGGACGTCGTGGTCCCCGGGCACGGTTCTGTCACGGACCAGGAGGGCGTTCGTGAGGTGCGCGATTATTTCTCGCTCGTCCAGGACCACGCGAGGCGTTCCCAGGCGGCCGGTATTCCGCTGGAAGCGGCCTATCAGGACATCGATCTTGGCCCTTATCGGAACTGGGCACACGCCTCTCGTGTGTACGCGAATCTCGCTTGCGCATATGCCGAGGCCGAGGGGCGCCCGTCACCGAAGCCGACCGAGGTGATGGAACAGGTCATCGCTGATGACCGCGCATTGACAAGACATTCAGAACAGAGCACAGGAGGCAGACAATGACTGCAGACCAGCGCGCCACCGAGCACACGGGTATCGTGCCGTTTGCCCTGAACATCCCTACCGAGGCGATCGACGATCTTCACTCGCGTCTGCGTGCCTCGCGTTTTCCGGAGCACGAGACGGTGCTCGGCAGCCACGATGAGTGGGCACAGGGCATCCCGCTGACGTATGTCCACGAACTGTGCCAGTACTGGTTGCACGATCATGACTGGCGTCGTCTGGAAGCCGAGCTGAATGGCCTCGGCCAGTGGACCACTGAGATTGATGGCCTGGACATCCATTTCCTGCACGTCCGGTCTTCACGCGCCGATGCGCGCCCTCTGCTGATCACCCATGGGTGGCCCGGCTCGGTCGTCGAAGCCCTGGATGTGGTCGACGGTCTGGTCAACCCGCCGGACGATGAACCCGCATTCCACGTGGTTCTGCCTTCTCTCCCCGGGTTCGGGTTCTCGGGGAAGCCCAGCACCCCTGGTTGGGATCTTCGCCGGATCGCCGACGCCTGGGCCGAACTCATGACTCGCCTCGGTTATGAGCGTTTCCTCGCCCAAGGGGGCGACTGGGGCGCGATGGTCACGATCACTCTGGCGATACATCACCCCGATCGGGTCGCCATGATGCACACGACCGTTCCTCACGCGACCCGTCCCAGCGGATTCTCCGACGATGAGCTCACCGCCACCGAGCGCGATTGGCTCGACCATGAAACACAATTCCGGCGTACAGGCATGGGCTACGCGGCGATTCAATCCACGAGACCTCAAACCATCGGATACGGGTTCGTCGATTCACCGGCCGCTCAATTGGCCTGGATCATCGAGAAGTTTCACGATGCCGCCGACTGCCAGGGCCACCCGGAGAATGCGGTATCGCGGCAGCGCCTGCTCGACAACGTCGCCTTCTACTGGTTCAGCGCCTCCGGTGCTTCCTCGGCCCGCCTGTATTGGGAAAGCGCCCGGAACGGTTCGGGCCTGGACATGACCACTCCGGTCACGGTTCCCACCGCGGTGTCCGTATTTCCCGAAGAGCTGCGCAAACTTCCCCGGTCCTGGGTCGAACGACGCTTCGTCGACCTCCGCCACTGGAACGTCCTGGACCGCGGCGGACACTTTCCGATGCTGGAGACACCCACGACGTTCGTGGCCGAGCTTCGCGCCTCATTCCGCGACGCCCCCGATGAATGAGCCCTGGCGGGACTGCCCGTCTAGATCTCGGTAGACATCATCACGTCGCTCGTCGGAGCCTTGGAACCCCCCTCTGGCTCGACCGTGACCGCCACGGCGTCGGCGTCGCCCACATTTCCGGTCAACCAAACGCTGGAGTCGCCACCGTTGAAGGTCTTGTCAGGCACGGGGCTACCGTCTTTCATCAGCCAGAGCTGATACTGCTTGCCCTGCCCCGGGTCCGTGAAGTTCGACCCGACAAACATGGCGTCGGTTCGTTCGCGGGAGGCGACCACCGTGGCAGAGGCCCCTTCCTGACTGATGTGTTTCACGGCCACGTCCGGAGCGGCCAACAGATCATCCTGACGTTGTTGCTCGTGCTGCCGCTCTGCGGTGACCTGTTGGCCGTCGTTCCCGGCCTGATGGCCGAGACTCCAGCCGCCCAGGGCCAGGCCGGGCGCCAGGATGACCGCGGCCGCCGCGAGCAGCCAGCGGTTGCGACGAGCTTTCGCCGTCTCGAGCCTGTACAGCGTGGCCGATGAATCGGTCTCGGAATTGCGGTCGGGGTGGCGCGTTCGTTTCTGGTCCCTGTCGGCTTCTCGCCCGGAATCACGGCCAATCGCACGGAAGACTTGTGCCTTCAACTCCGCGGGCGGTTCCACCGCCACCGCTTCGGCCAGCCCTTCGGCGGTTCTCTGGAAGGAGCTGACTTCTTCCCGGCACCTGGAACACGTGCCCAAGTGCGCTTCGAACGCACGCACTTCTTCTGGCTCGAGGGCATCAACAGCGTACAGTGCAGCGTCCGAATGGACGTCGCCACTCCGATGAGCCCCTTCCGTACTGTGATCTAGCACTGTTCCCCCAATACTGCCCGGAGAGTGACCAGCCCGTTTCTGATCCTGGATTTCGCTGTCCCCAACGGGATCCTCAGGTAATGGGCCATTTGCTGATGGGTCAGTCCCCGGAAATAAACCAACTCCAGGGCCTGCCGCTGGACGGGGCTCAGTTGAGACAACCCCGAGTCCACGTCCTCTCTGTCCAAAGCACTTTCGACGCCGTCCCATGTCTGGTCTGCGGGACCGCCTTCCCCCTCGCGGACTCGGTAGTACTCCTCGCGATCACGACGTCGCGTGCTGGAGCGGATCATGTCCACCGCCCGGCGGTGGGCCATCGTGGACAACCAGGCTTTGGTGGTTCCACGAGCGGGGTCGAATTTCGCCGCCTGCTGCCACGCCATGAGATACACATCTTGAACAATTTCGGCGGACAAATCACTGGAACGGAGCAAACGAATCACGACCCCATAGACCACCGAAACGGTGGCATCGTAGAGGTCGGCAAAAGCCGAATCGTCACCTTGGGCGCTTCGCGCGACCAAGGACGCCCGATGGGCCTCGTCCGCATCGTTCACACCTCTCTTCGATGCCCCACGACGGCCTCCCGGGGTAGCTGAGGAAGAACTCACATGGTCTCTCTAACTTCTCGTGGTGCTGCGCGCCCCATACGACGGCAGCATTCGCCCCTCAGGGCATTCCTCCTCCCGGATCACGCCACTCGTCCGCTGGGCGGCATTTCTGTGTGACCCCGGGCGGGATATACCTCTGATTCGGTACCGCCACGCGTATGGATGTGTGGGCGCGGCATCCGAATCCGGCCACCTCGGAACGAGACAGACCGCATTGCGGCGAAATGTGCCAAATTCCCAGGAAAAATTGAGTTGGCACTCATCCACGCATCAAGCGGTGTCGAACCTCACGTATACGCCCCGATCGAAGGGCGGACGAAGCATCACACATTGAGGAGACCGACGATGCGACGCTCAACATTTCTCACCATTCCCGCCCTCGCGCTGGGAACCCTTGCACTTGCAGCGGCACCTGCATCGGCCCACGAAGGTCATGGCCATGACGGCGGATCCGCTTCCAGTTCCCAAGGGTCATGGACCTCCATGGCGAACCTGGATTCCTTGAACAACAGCGGCACCACCGGCGATGCCACGGTCAAGGTCGACGGAAACAAGGCCACCGTGACGGTCAACGTCCAGGGCGCGGCCGAGACATTCAAGGACGGGCCCTTCCCCCATGCCCAGCACATCCACATCGGGGCCGCGGGAACTTGCCCCACGCCCGATATGGACGACAACGGTGACGGTGCAGTCAGCACGCCCGAAGCCCATCCGGCCTACGGCATGATCGCCTCGTCGCTGACGACTTCGGGTGACACCAGCCCGGATTCGGCACTGGCCGTGGACCGGTTCCCCGGTGGCAGCTCGTACAGCTACCACCAGACGGTTGACGTCGACGATGCCACCCAGCAGGCGTTGAAGGACGGGACCGCGGTCGTGGTTGTGCACGGAGTTGACCCCATGAACCTGAGCCAGACGGCCCAACAGGAAATGAGTCCGCTGGACGACTCATTGCCGTTGGCGGCAACCCTGCCTGCGGCGTGCGGGACCCTGAACGCCTCGCAAATGGGCGATGTCCCTGAGGGCGGCGCCGATACCGGAGTCACCCAGAAAACCGATCCCTCCTCGACCGCAGTAGGCATTGGCGCCGGTGCGGTCGGGCTGGCGGCAGTCGGTGGAGGGGCCGTGTACCTGCTGCGTCGCCACCGGGCCTGATCCCGAAGCAAGGACGACAGCATCATCATGAGTCATACCAAATTCGGCAACCGCGGATTCCTCAGAGTCTCCGCGGTTGCCGCCGTCCTGCTGGTCTCGGCCTGCGGCGCACAACCTGGCCAGGACGGACCATCGCCTGGGTCATCCGGAAGCAGCACGGCAGGAGCCACTGCACCACCCGGTTCGGACCAGAGCGCGAAGGCATCCCGTCCGACCGCGTTGCGGGTCCCCTCGATCGGCGTCGACACCTCTCCCCTCAGCCTCGGACTGAACAAGGACCATCGGCTCGAAGTCCCTCCGGGGGACCCCGGGTCGCCGGCCGGCTGGTACAACCAGTCTCCCGTCCCCGGAACGCCAGGACCGTCGGTATTCCTCGGCCACGTCAACGACACCGAGGGCGGCTCCGGAGTCTTCGCCGAACTCCGCACGCTGAAACCGGGAGACACGATCACAGTGGATCGGGACGACGGTTCGGAAGTGAGATTCACAGTCACGAAAGGCCAGGAATACCCCAAGGACCACTTCCCGACCGCCGAGGTCTACGGCCACACCGATGGGCCTGAGCTGCGCCTGATCACCTGTGACGGGTACGACTCATCCTCCGGACTCTTCGAGGACAACTACGTGGTCTACGCCGCGCTCGACGGCGACAACGGCTGAATTCGTGCGACCTCGTGACGACGGTGCGCCATCGCCAATCCAGCAACGGTCTCGCTCCGAATACACGGGTATCTGCACCCCATGTGAGTTCAAGGTACCTCGAATCGAAAATCATCTGATGGACACGACCGCTGCACCGGCACCCTCGGCCCGGGCATCCGAGACCTCGACGCGCAGAACCGAGCTGACGCCCGCCCAGAGGGGCATCTGGTATGCCCAGCAACTGGATACAGCCAACGCCACGTACCAGATCGGCCAGTATCTGGAGTTCGACGGATGGATCGATGCCGATGTGCTCAGCATCGCCTGGACGAAGACCGTCCGGGACATCGACGCCCTCTCCCTGCGATTCGACGCGGACCGCGATGGACCCTTCGCATGGATGGAGCGCCCCGACCCGTCGGACCACTTGATGTCCACCGTGGATCTCAGCGCGTTGAGCCCTCGTGAAGCCCGCGACGTCGCAGACCAGCGGATGTCCGAGGACCTCGCAACCGCCCGGGTTCCCGGTTCCGATGATCTCAGCGCCGCCGTGTTGTTCCAGCTTCCGCAGGGGCGAAGCCTGTTCTACCAGCGGATGCATCACATCATGGTGGACGGTTACTCGGCCGTCATGGTCACCAGCTACCTCTCACGGGTGTACTCGGCCGTGATCCAGCGGGTACCTCCCGAGAGCGTCAGCAACCGGCTGGGTGCACGCATCGCTCGGGCGGCCGCGGCGATCCGCTCGCCGTTCCCCAGTCACGAGGACCTCCTGGCCGATCTTCACAACTACCACCGTTCCTCCCAGCACACGGAGGACGAGGCGTTCTGGCGCCGTGAAATCCAGGACGACGCCGCGATCGAAGGACTCGAAGGGACCCCGAACGGTCCGGCGAAGGAGGTCGTGCGGGTCCGGAGGGTTCTGACCGAACATGAGGCGAAGCCGTTGCGCGAGCTCGGCCGCGACATCCCTCGCACCCTGATCGCGGTGGTCGGCATGTACCTGGGACGGATCACGGGCCAGGAAGAGATCTCCGTGGGCCTGCCCGTGACCGCGCGGCGCGGCCACATCGCGAAGTCCACTCCGTCGATGCTCTCCAACATCCTTCCCTTGCGGCTGAAGGTCTCTCCCGGCCAGAGCATCGAGGACACCGTTCTGCGTGCCGGAAAGACCGTGCGCAACGCCGTCCGCCACCAGCGCTTCCGGCTCGAGGAACTCCCACAGGCTCCCAGCATGTCCGGCACCTCCGTGAACTTCCTCCCCGTGAGCGAGGACCTGGAATTCGGCGGGGCCTCCGCGCGGGTCAACATTCTCGCCACCGGTCCGGTCCACGATCTCTCCGTGGTCCTCTCCGGACTGGGCAACGCCGACGCCGAACCCACCCTCCAGTTGGAGGGCGACGCCGCCCTGCACACCGCGGAGACCCTTCAAGAGCACGCGGACCGCTTGCTCCGGTTCATTGCCTCCGCCCTGGAGACGCCGACCGCCACGGTGGATCAGATCCAGATCACCACGGAGCACGAAAGCGCCCGGCTGTTGGAGCACGGGGCCGGGTCACGCCGCACCATCGAGCCCCTCAGCATCCTCGAGTCCTTCGCCTCGACCGCCGCCGATCACCTGAGCGAGACGGCCGTCGTCGCCCCCGACGGGACGCTGACCTTCGGGACGCTCGAGGAGGACTCCACCCGGTTGGCCAACTATTTGCTCACGTGCGGAGCGGGTCCTGGCCATGCCGTCGCCGTGCGCATCGAGCGTAGCGCGAACCTCCCCCTGCTGGTGCTCGCCGTGCTCAAATCAGGCAGCGCCTACGTACCCCTGGATCCGGAGTACCCCGTGGATCGCGTGGCCGACATGATCGAAGATTCCGACCCCGCGCTCATCCTGACCAGCCATTCGCAGGCGGCAAAGGACCGCGAGGCAGGGATGCCGTGGAGCGTGCGGACGATTGCAACGGATGCCGACACCGCACAGGGATGGCGACAATGCTCCCCCGATCCGCGAGGACTTCCGGAGGTCTCCCAACACGATCTCGCCTACGTGATCTTCACCTCCGGCAGCACGGGACGACCCAAGGGAGTCGGCGTCGAGCGCATAGCGTTGCGCAATCTCTACCAGGAGCATCGGGGCGAGCTGTTCGAGCCGACCCGGGCCCGTCTCGGTCGGCGCGTGCGGGTCGCGCATACCGCCGGTCTCTCTTTCGACGCCGCGTGGGACCCTTTGCTGTGGCTCTTCGCCGGACACGAGCTGCATCTCGTGGACGACCAGGTCCGGCGGGACCCCCAAGCTCTCGCCGTGCTGCTCGAGGACCACGAGATCGACGTCATCGAGACCACGCCGTCCTTCGCGGAGGCCCTGCTGGACACGGGCCTCCTGGACGCCGCGAGGGAGGACTCCGCCCAACCTCACCCGTCGCTCATTGCCGTGGGCGGCGAAGACCTTCGCCAGGACCTCTGGGACCGACTGGCCGACCTGTCCGGCGTCCAGGCCGTGAACCTCTACGGACCGACGGAAACGACGGTGGACAGCATGGTCACCTCCATCGGGGCCGGGAATCCGCCGCACATCGGTTCCTCGGTGCGCAACAGCCGACACTATGTCCTGGACAGCGGCCTGCGGCCGGTCCCGGACGGCGCCGTGGGTGAGCTCTATCTGGCGGGCGTGAACGTGGCCCAGGGCTACGTGGGCCGGCCCGGCTTGAGCGCCTCGCGGTTTGTCCCCGACCCTTTCGCCGACGACGGCTCGCGGATGTACCGAACCGGCGACGTCGTGCGTCGCCGCCGGGATGCGACCTTGCGGTTCATGGGGCGCGCCGACGATCAGGTCAAGATCCGCGGCTATCGGGTCGAGCTGAGCGAGGTCGAGACGGCGCTCAGTTCTCTGCACGACGTCGGCCGGGCGGCCGCGGTGGTCCACGGGGACGGACCGGCGACCCGAATCATCGGCTACGTCGCCAGGACCGGGAACCGCTCGCAAACCGTCCTGGACGGGAACCAGCTGAAGGAAGAGCTCCGGCACAGGTTGCCCGAGTACATGGTTCCCGCCGCGGTGGTTGTGCTGGACGAATTTCCGCACACGGTCAACGGCAAACTCGACCGCAAAGCGCTGCCCGAACCACGGACGCAGACTGGTGGGACGCAACGCCCGAGGACTGTCCTCGAACGCGACGTGGCCGCCGAGTTCGCCGACGTCCTGGGGCTCGACGCCGACGGGCTGGGCGTTGACGAGGACTTCTTCGCGGCCGGCGGACACTCGCTCCTGGCGACGCGTTTGGCCGCGCAGCTGACGGACCGGTTGGAGATCGACGTCCGGGTACGCGACGTCTTCGACCGCCCCACGGTCGCCGCCATGGCTGCGCGACTCCAGCATGCGGATTCCGTGTCCGACGTCGACACGCTGCGGCGGCGGACGCGTCCGGACACGGTGCCGGTGTCTCTGGCCCAGCGCCGACTGTGGTTCCTGGCCCAGCTCGAACCGGAATCGCCGGCCTACAACATCCCGGTGGTCCTGCACCTGACGGGACGCATCGACTCGACCGCGCTGGAGGAGGCGCTGGCCGATACGGCCCGCCGCCACGAGCCGTTGCGCACGATCTTCCCCGCTCGCGATGGTGAGCCGGAGCAGAAGGTCCTGGGCGGAGAAGCCGGTCGGCCCCGATTCACCGCGGTGACCGTTCCCGCCGATCGGGTCGAGTACGTGGTGCGGCAGGAAGCCTCACGCCCCTTCGACATCACCCGGGAGACGCCGCTGCGCACCGTGCTGCTCAGTACGTCGCCCGAAGACCACACCCTGGTCATGGTCATGCACCACATCGCCTCGGACGGTTGGTCGCTGGCGCCCTTGGCCCGCGATCTCTCGACCGCCTATGCGGCCCGGGTACGCAACGAAGCGCCCCAATTCGATGAGCTCGCCGTGACCTACGTCGACTTCAGCCTGTGGCAGCGAGAGCATCTGGACGCGACCACGGACCGATCCGGCGAAGTGCATCGGCAGATCGCTTTCTGGCAGGGCAGGTTGGAGGGAGCGCCCGCGGAAATCGACCTGCCTCGGGACCGCCCGCGGGGCCTGGCCTTCACCGAGGGAGCGGTCGGGAACGAGGAACACGGAGCGGACCATGCGGCCGAGGACGTCGGCACGTCGATGAGCGGAGTCGGGAAACTCGAAAGCTCGCTCGACGCCGCCGCCCACGCCGCTCTGCGCGACATCGCGGCCGAGCACCGGGCAAGCCTGTTCATGGTCCTGCACACCGCGCTGGCCGTGACCCTCAAGCAGGCCGGGGCCGGTGAGGACATCGTGATCGGCGCTCCCGTCGCCGGCCGCACCGATCCACGGCTGAACGAACTCGTCGGGTTCTTCGTCAACACGCTGGCCCTTCGTACGTCACTGGATCGGGACCCGGAGCTCGGCGAACTCCTCGACCGCGTCCGGGAATCGGATCTGTCTGCTTACGCGCATCAGGACCTGCCCTTTGACACGGTCGTCGATGCGGTCAGTCCCCCACGCACACCGGATATGCACCCGGTATTCCAGGTCATGCTGACCCTGCAGAACACCGAGCCCGCCATCATCTCCCTCGACGGGGTCGAGGTCACCGTGCCTTCCCAGATGACGAGCGCCGGGGTGAAGACGGATCTGATGATGGACGTGGACGCCCCCGCGGGCGAGGACGGACCGCTCGGATTCTCCTTGGGCTTCGACCGGTCCCTGTTCGACAGGGGCACGGCGCAGAGGATTCTCGACGGCGTCATCCGGGTGCTCGAGACGTGGCAGCACTCGTCGACGCACCGGCTCTCCGAGTTGTCCTCGGTGGATCCGGCGACGTCGGCCTGGATCGAGGAACACGGTTCCGGCGCCCCGGTGGAGGCCTCCGGAACGATCATCGACACGCTCGCCGCAACCGCCCGCCGCTGGCCGGACTCACCAGCGTTGTCCGATCAGGACAGGACACTGAACTTCGCCCAGGTGGCGGCCGCCGTGGACGACGGCGCCGCGCACTTGGCCGCAGCGGGCGTGGAGCCCGGAGACCGCGTGATCATCGCTCTTCCACGCACCGTCCACGCGCTCATCGGCGTCCTGGCGAGCTTGCGGACCGGAGCGGTGGCCGTGCCGGTCGACGTCTCCTATCCGCCTGCCCGTATCGCCCGGATCATCTCCGGCTCGGAGCCCAGGGCCGCGATCGTGGAAGCCGGGAGCGTCTCCGAGGTTGTGCAGGATGCGCTGGCGTCCACGGCGAGACCCGTGCGGTTCCTGGATCCGACGGACCTTGAGGGACCGGCCGGGCACCCGGTTCCGGCCGGCCCGGCACCGGAAGACACCGCCTACCTCGTGCACACCTCTGGGACCACGGGCACTCCCAAAGCCGTCCAGGTGCCGCATCGTGCGCTCCAGAACGTGTTCGTCCACCACCGCGAACATCTGGTGGAACCCCATCAACGTGCACGCGTCGAGGGGTTGCCTCGCATGCTCCATCTCAGCGGGCTCGGCTTCGACGCCGCCTGGGACCCGCTGCTGTGGCTCGTCGGCGGGACCACGCTTGAGATTCCCTCCGAAGAACAACGCGTCAATGCCGAAAGCGTTGCCGACCTCCTGGCCGATGGCGCCATCGACGTCGTCGAGACCACCCCGTCGTATCTTCGCCAGCTGATCGCCGTCGGGCTGATCGATTCTCTCCGCGAGCGTCGCGGCAGACTGACCGTGGCCCTGGGCGGTGAGGCCGTACCGGCGGCGTTGTGGCGAAAGGTCGCCGACTCCCCGGAGCTGACGGGGTGGAACCTGTACGGACCCAGTGAATTCACCGTCGACTCGGTGCTGGGTCGGATGACGGGCACCGAACCTCATATCGGTCGCCCGATCGGCAACGTGACAGCACGCGTCCTGGACCCGTATCTCTCGGTCGTGCCGCCCGGCGTCGAGGGGGAGCTGTATCTCTCGGGGCTTTCCGAAGCGCACGGCTATCGCGGCCGCCCCGGGGAGACGTCCGTCCGGTTCGTCCCGGATCCGTGGAGGTCAGGGGGCAGGATGTACCGCACCGGCGATATCGTTCGCCGTCGTGCGGACGGCACGCTCGATTTCCTCCGGCGCGACGACGACCAGGTCAAGATCCGCGGCTACCGCATCGAACTCGCGGAGGTGGAGTCGGTGCTCGGTGCCGTCGACGGCGTCGACTCCGCCGTCGTTCGGGTGGTTACCCCTGGAGGGGCCGAGACCGCCCAGCTCGCGGCCTGGCTGGTGACCGGGCGTGAGGTCGAGGCGGTTCGGTCCGAGGCGGCTCGCCTCCTGCCCGCGTACATGCTCCCGACGCGCCTGACGCGCATTGACTCGGTCCCGCTGACGGCACACGGCAAGGTCGACGATTCCTCTCTGCCGGATCCGCAGAGCCGGACGAGCGACTCCGCGCCCAGAGACGAACACGAACGGAAGGTATGCGACCTCATGGGGGAGGTCTTGGGCGTCTCAGGAGTGGGTCCCGAGGACGACTTCTTCGCCCTGGGCGGGCATTCATTGCTGGCAGTCTCGCTCGTGGGCCGGCTGCAGCACGAGCTGGGCCTGGAGGTGCCGTTGCGCGCGGTCTTTGAGGGTGGCTCCCCTCGACGGTTGCTCTCGCGGGCTCCCGCGCCCGGTCGCCCTCTGCGGGATGAGGAGGCCGGAGACAGCGGATCGGATACCGCCCCGGATGTCGTGCGGGAGGTGCTCGACCAGCCCTTGGCGGATTGGGCGAAGGAGCATCCGCGTGACCTCGATGCCCCGATGCCGCTGACTGCCGGCCAGCACCGCCTCTGGTTCCTGAATCGTCTGGATCCCGAGGGCGCCGAGTACAACGTGGTCCTGCATGTGCGGCTCGACGGAGAGCTCGATACCGAGGCGATGTCGGCCGCGGTGGACGACCTCGTCGCCCGGCACGAGGTGTTGCGCACGAGTTACCCGGCGGAACTGTCCGGGGACAGCGGTGAGCCGATTCCTGTTCAGCGCGTCCACGACCCCGTGGCGGGAGTCCTGGGTGAGACGCCCGTGGATCTTTCGTCCGGCTTCGACCTGACCCGACAGACACCTTTGCGCGCCGCGCTGGTCCGTCTGGGCGAGAACAGTTGGCGCCTGGAATTGGTGATTCACCATATCGCCACGGATGGCGCGTCCCTCGCCCCTCTGGTCCGGGATCTCGGCGCCGCCTATGCCGCCCGGCTCTGCGACGAGACCGCTCTCCTCCGTCCCCTGCGGGTCCAGTTCGGCGACGTCGCACGCCGGGAACAGCACGCTGTGGCCCAGCGGGACGAAACCGACCGCACCGAGGACGCCGCCCTGGAGCGCTGGGCGAGCCGCCTGACCGGCATCCCGGAAGAGCTTCGCCTGCCTTTCTCGGGCAGGGGCACGGAGTCGGCGCGTCAGCCCGCGGAGCAGGTGTCCTTCGAGCTCCCCGCGGGGTTGGCGACCCACATCGCGGATCTCTCCGCGGCCCGGTCCGCGAGTGCCTTCCATGTTTGGCTCGCGGCCCTGGCGGCGTATTTTCGCCGCATCGGTGCCGGGTCCGACATCGTCCTCGGCACTCCTTCGGCAGGACGACGAGACCCGGACATGCAGGATCTCATCGGATTCTTTGTGAATACGCTGCCGATCCGTTTGCCGTTGGACCGCGAGTCCACGAACTTCTACGACGCGGTCGATCTCGCCCGCGGCCAGACTCTGGATGCGCTCGAGGACGAGCACGTGCCGTTCGAACGTATCGTGGAACGTCTTGAGCCGGAGCGGCGGCTGGGCCGGCATCCGATCTTTCAGACCATGCTCTCGGTCGAGGAGCCCTCCGACGTGAAGCTGGATCTGCAAGGCGTGACGGCAACCGTCCTGGACCCCGGGACCACGGGCGACGCGAAAATGGATCTGTCCTTCACCCTGCGCCCGGGCAGGCAGCCTGCGGAGAACACCGGCGGTGTGTTGGAGTACAACGCCGCGAAGTTCACCGCGGCCTCCGCGCGGAGACTGGTCGACGGCTGGATCCAGTTCGTTGCGGAAGCCGTTCAGCAGCCGGAGAGACCGGTCCTGGACACTCCCCTGACGGGTTTGGCGTCTCCGCTGACGCCCTGGCCGCGCCGTGGACCGGTGCACGAAACCGCTGCCGCCGGGCCCGGTGCGGAACGGCCGCAGTCCTTGGCGGAGGCACCCGACACAGCCGAAGTTTTCGACGCGGCAGTGCGCGACGCACCCGACCACACGGCCCTGGTCGCACCGGACAGGACCCTCACCTTCTCCGCGGTGGACGAGCGCGTCCGTCAGCTGGCCTACGGGTTCACCGCCGAGGGAATCGAACCCGGCGACGTCGTCGCCCTGTGCCTGCCTCGGTCCGCCGACACGATGGCCGGGTTGTTGGCCGTGTGGCGCGCCGGCGGCGTCGCACTTCCGGTGGACATCTCCCTGCCGGAGACCCGGGTGGTCGAGATGCTGACCGTCTCGGGGGCCCGCCTGGTTATTCACGGCGACGACGAGCCTCCCACCGGCGTGAATTCGTCCTCGTCCCTGGCTCGGGGCGCCGCGGGCCTCGGAGGAACAGCCCGGCAACGAGTACTCGGCATCACGGCACTGATCGAATCCGGGCGGCCGAGCCAGGAAGCGGACGTCGCGGCCGAACGCACCTCACGGGCCGTCCGCAACCACCCGGACCAGGCCGCGTACGTAATCTTCACGTCGGGAACCACCGGCAGGCCCAAGGCCGTCCAGGTCCCGCATCGTGCCCTGAACCATCTGTTGGACTCCCACCTCGGGACGATCATCCCGGACCCGCGGGAGCGGCGAGTGCGGCTGGCCCACACCACCGGGGTGGGCTTCGACGCAGCCATGGACCCCGTCCTCTGGCTGCTGGCGGGACATGAGGTGCACCTGGTCAGCGACGAGACTCGTCGCAACCCGGAGGCCCTCGCGGCCCTCTTCGCCGAACGGGGCATCACCGCGTGGGAAAGCACGCCGAGCTACGTCAGCGCACTGACCGCACATTCCCGGCTGCCCGATCTGCTCGCATCACAGACCGCGGAGAACCCGTTCACCCTGCTGTTGGGCGGAGAACCGGTGGATCCCGGCCTGTGGACCTGGTTGCGGCGATTCAGCGGCGTCCGCGCATGGAACCTCTATGGCCCCACGGAGGCGGGGGTCGATGCGCTCGTCGCGGATGTCTCAGCCGATCTTCGGCCCGATCTCGGTTCACCGACGGCGTCCACGCGAGCGTATGTCCTGGACGACCGGCTCCGACCGGTGCCGGACGGTGCCACGGGTGAACTGTGGCTGGCCGGTCCGCAGCTGGCGGACGGGTACGCCGGCCAGCCGTCCAAGACCGCCTCGACCTTCGCGCCCAACCCGTTCTCCGAGGACGGCGGCCGCATGTACCGTACCGGCGATCTGGTGCTCGTGGAGCGGCCCGACGACGTCGGCGACGAACTGCCCGAGCGGCCACTCGAGGAGCACGGGGCACACCGCCGGTTGCACGATCTCGCACCACGCATCCGCACGCTTGGACGAGCCGATTCGCAGGTCAAGATCCGGGGCTACCGCGTGGAACCGACCGAGGTCGAGGCCCTGCTGCGCGCCGAGGCCGACGTCGCCGAAGCCGTGGTCCGGGCCCGCGAGACGCACCGCGGGACCGAATTACTCGCCTGGATCGTTCCCCTGGGACGGCAGTGCGATGATTCGCAGGAGTTCTCCCGAGGACTGCTCCATGAGCTCGGACGCCATCTGCCCGACTACATGGTGCCGGCCACGGTCCAGTGCCTGGCCGAAATCCCCTTGACGCCTCACGGAAAGGTCGACGACGCCGCCCTCCCCCAGCCGGACCGGTTGAGCCATGCTCCAGCGGGCCGCGCTCCGAACACTTCCGCCGAACGTTCCGTGGCACGGGCCTTCGAAGCCGTCCTGGGAGTCACGGGGGTCTCGGCGACGGAGTCGTTCTTCGCCCTCGGCGGCCATTCGTTCCTCGCGCAACCCACGATTGCGGCCGTCAACACGGAGCTCGGCTCCGAGCTGCCGGTCCAGGCCATCTTCCAGGGGCCCACGGTCGAAGCCCTGGCGGCGCTGGCCGAATCGGGGCGGAATGAGGTTTCCGACAGCCTCCGAGCGGTTCTTCCGCTGCGTCCCGAGGGCCACGGCGCACCGATCTTCACGGTTCACCCGGTGAGCGGCCTGTCCTGGGCATTCTCCGCGCTCCTTGCACACCTGGAGACGGACCGACCGGTCTTGGGGCTTCAGATGCACGGCCTGGCCCCCGATGAACCCGAGATCACCGAACCGGCGTCGATGCAGGAGCTGGTCTCCTGGTACATCGCCACGATTCAGGAAGAACAGCCTCAGGGGCCGTACCACCTGCTCGGCTGGTCGCTCGGCGGCCGGCTGGCCCACAGGATCGCCGCCGAGTTGCAGCACCGCGGCCACCAGGTGTCGACGCTTGCGGTGATGGATGCCTATCCGGAGGGAGATTCCGCGGCCGGCGTGGAGACCGACCAGGACCTCTGGCGAAGCTTCCTCAAAAACATCGGGACCGAGGTCCCCGAAGACGAGGCATTGGACGTTCATCGCGTCGCGGAGCTCATGGCCGAGGCGGGAAGTTCTCTGGCGGCCGTACCGGAGGCAAGCATGACCACGATCATCCGGAGGTTCCGCACCATTGCGGGCCTCCTGAAAACCGCGCCCGTCCCCGTTGTCGACGGGGACCTGCACGTCCTGGAGGCGACGCACGACGTCCCTGCGGGGCGCCCCACACCGGATTCGTGGTCGTCCTCCGTGAACGGGCACGTGAGCGTGGACAGAATCCCGGCAGCACATGCGAACATGCTCACCCCTGAGTCGGCGCGGCACGTGGCGGCCGCGCTTCAGCGGTGGGGAACCCTGTGACGTGGGACCGGACACCGGACGAGGACCGAGAGGGTGCCCGAGGGGACGCGGCAGGCGGTAGAAGGCCTGCCGGCAATCCGATCGCGCAACCGCTCCGAACTGACTGTGTACCTGCCTGACCTGATCGGGGCCCAGAACAACCAACTATCCCAAGGAGTCCGATGATGCTGAATCCATTCGATCGCGACGACATTGCCTTCAGGGTCGTCATCAACGACCTGGGCCAGCACTCGCTGTGGCCCGATTTCTCCGCGGTGCCCGACGGGTGGGTCGCCGTCTACGGTCCCTCGGAACGTCAGGAATGCCTGGCCTACGTGGAAGCGCACTGGCCGGATATCACCCCGAGCGCAGAGCGCGACAGGGCCATTTCGTGAGCCCCGGATCCTTGGCGGAACCGCGGGGCCCCATGGTCTCGCTCCAGTCGCTTCGCAAGAGCTTCGGACAGTTTCGTGTGCTCGACGGCGTCGACCTCGAGGTGTCCGCCGGAACCGTGAAGGGGCTGCTCGGCCCGAATGGGGCCGGAAAGACCACGACGGTACGTGTGCTCACCACGCTGCTGAATCCCGACGGCGGCGACGCCGTGGTCGACGGGTACAGCGCACGTCGCGAGGCTCATGAGGTGCGCAGCCGGATCGGCGTATCCGGCCAGTACGCCGCCGTCGATGACAAGCTCACCGGCATGGAGAACCTCACCCTGGTGGGTCAGCTCTACGGAATGCGCCGCCGCGCCGCCAGGATCAGGGCCCGGGAGCTGCTCGAACAGTTCAGGCTCGACGGCGTCCCCGCCAAACGACGGGCCGGGACCTATTCCGGAGGGATGCGGCGTCGCCTCGACCTCGCGGGCGCCCTGGTCGCCCGACCGCCGGTGATCGTCCTGGACGAACCCACGACGGGCCTTGATCCCCGAGGCCGCCGCGATACCTGGAACGCGATCTCCTCACTGGCCGAAGACGGCACCGCGGTCCTGCTGACCACCCAGTATCTGGAGGAGGCCGATGAGCTGGCCGACTCGATCGCCGTCATCGACGGGGGACGCATCATCGCCGAGGGCACCGCTACCGACCTGAAATCCCTCGCCGGCGGCGTCAGAATCGATCTGACCCTGGATCGCCAGGAGGCCGTGCCCGAGGCCCGCACCCGACTGGCCGAGTTGGGTCTGGACGTCACCATCGCAGCGCGATCCAGGCGACTGACCGCCACGGCCCCGGACGGCGAAGACAGCCTCGCCGCGGCCCTGCGCGTGTTGCGCGAGGCCCGGATCGGTATCGACGAGGCCGCCCTGAGACAACCGACCCTGGACGATGTTTTCCTGAAAATCACCGCGAAGCCGGCGGGCGTGCGCGCCGACGAGCCGGCACAGAAACTGAGCCTATGACCCTCATGTCGAGTCTGCGCGATGGCGCTGTCGTTGCCGCCCGCAATTTCACCAATGTCCGCAGGACCCCGGGGGCACTCGTCACGGGGGTGGCCCAACCCGTGATCTTCGTGCTCATCATCGGGTTCGTCTTCGGCGGAGCCCTGGGAGGCGCCCAGTACCGCGAGTTCCTCATCGGCGGCCTGCTCGCCCAGACGCTGACCTTCAACTCCTCCTTCACCGCGGTCTATCTGTCCAAGGACCTCCACGAGGGAATCATCGACCGTTTCCGGGTGCTGCCGATGTCTCGCCTCGGAGTCATCCTGGGGCGCACCTGGTCGGATCTGATCACCAGCGTCATTTCCACGGCCGTCCTGATGATCTGCGGACTGCTGATCGGCTGGCGCACGAGCACCGACCCACTCAGCGTCGTCCTGACATTCCTGCTCCTGCTGCTCTACGCCTTTGCGATTGCCTGGGTCGGCGCCGTCGTCGCACTCACCGCTCGCAGCGTGGAGGTCGCCCAGAGCCTCGGCCTGCTCTGGCTGTTCCCGGTCTGCTTCATCTCCGGCGCTTTCGTCTCCGCGGATGCCCTCCCCGGTCCTTTGCGCGGCGTCGCCGAGTGGAACCCGGTGACCGCCATCGCGACGATGGCCAGGCAGGGCTTCGGCAACGCCGCACCCGAGAACTTCAGCGCGGCCGGCGGCTGGCCAGCGGAGCACGCTGCCCTCTACGCCCTCCTGTGCTCCGTCATGATCATTGCCGTCTTCGCACCGATCGCCGTGGCCCAGTACCGCCGAATCAGCCACCGCTGAACCCGTCCGGAACCATCGGGGCCGAAATGATCAACGTTCTGCACGCCTCCTGTCCGGAGCTGGAGGCGCAGTTGCCTGCGTGCAGCGGCGGCGTCCTGAGCGGCCTCGAGGACACGGTAACCGCCCAGGACACCGCCTACGCCGACCTCAAAATCTCAGCCACGGACAGGCGGCGGGCCCTGACCTCGCGGGCCGCCCTGCGACTGCTGCTGGCGCATCGTTCCGGCGTGGAACCCCGACAAGCAGCCGACCTGGTGATCGACCGCCAGTGCCCCCTCTGCGGGAGGCCCCACGGTCAGCCGAGGTCCCAGGCTGCGAGCCTGAGCAGCTCCGGATCCGACGACGCGGCTCTCGCCGGGGTCGCGCGGGCCGACCTGCGACTGGGGGTCGATATCGAGCGCATTCCTGATCGACTGTTCGCCGGATTCGATCGCTACGCGCTCCACCCCGTCGAAGCGGCCGCCCTCGACGTCGCCCCGTCGGATCCGCGGCCGACACCATGGGCCGCGTCCGCGGATCCCGGCACCGGAATCCGTCATCGGATCGACCGCTGGGTTCTCAAGGAAGCGGTGCTCAAGGCCGCCGGGCTGGGACTGGATCATGCTCCGCACGATCTTCTCCTGGGCGAACGAATTGTGCACGCACCGTGGAAGGACGCAACGGCGACCCGCGACCTGCGATGGCACCCGGTGGTCGAGGCCGCCTCCGCAAGGGTCCACGGGCTATGGGCTTGCCTCATCCCCGGTCCGGCTGGTCACGCCGCGGCCGTTGCCGCTTCCGTACCGGAGGAAATCCACCAGGTGGGCATCGAACAAGTACTGAGCCCCAAGGCTTGAAGTCGCCGTCCGGCCAGACGGACGAGATTCTCTCCGGGCTCGTGCTGCTCACCGCGCTTTCTCCCGCGAGGACGACGACGTTCCCCCTATCCGGAGATTGATTTGGGGCGTTGGGGATCCAGGACCGTGTGCGGGTCGAAGAACTCATTCAACGTCTGCGAAGTCCCCTCGATCGCGTGCTTCAACGAAATCCCGTCCACATTGATCCGGGCCTGACGCAGATACTTGCCCCCGGCCTGACCCCAGGCCGGGACCGAGGCATCCACATTGAAAAACGCGTTGAACCCCTGCGACTTCAAATACTGGAACTTCTCGTTCTCGTAATCACCGATCCCGGCAATATCGGCCCCGAACGGGTAGATCAACAAGTCCGTCTTGCCCACGATCGGGGCGACCTCGGCCTGCCACTTCTCGTTATCGGCCCGAATATGATCCACCGGGGACTTCGTGAAATTGATATGACCCCAGGAATGGGAAGCGAATTCCCACCCGTTGTTCTTGATCGCATCCGCGACCTTCTTCGCATCCTTCTTGTCCTGGTCCAGGTTCTTGTTCTGGTCCTTGTAGGAAATATCCGAGGTCCGGTACCCCAGGACCCCGTTGTAGCCGGTCATCGCGATGACGCCTTTGGCCCCGTCGTGGGAGAAATCCGGGTGCTGGTCCAGGAATTCTTCCATGATCGGCAAGTGGTCATAGGCTCCGACCTGTTTCTTGCCGGCGGCATCACGGTATTCGTTGACGATTTTGCCGTCCTTGACGATCAACCGGTCGGGGAAGCCGTCGCCGTCCATGTATTCGTAGTAGGAGAGGTCGTCGAAGGAGATCACCAGTGGTTTCTTGCCTTCGGGCAGCTCCAACGGTTTCAGTTCGATGCTGCCGTCGGGGCCGGTGGTGTAGAGCTGGTGCGGGCTGATCAGGATGTAGTTGCGGTCGTAGACCTGTTGGATGATTTTTTTGAATTCGTCGATGGTGACCATGTAGTCGAGGTAGCCCTTGGCCTCGTCGTCGCCGTCGAAGGCTCGTTTCGGGTCCGCGACCAGGGAGTGGAAGAACAGGTGCGAGACCATGGTGTTATCGGCCCAGGTGACCAACGGACCCTGCGGGGAAGCCGACGCCGACGCAGACCCCGAGGAAGGACTCGGAGCCTGAGAGGACGAGCCTCCGGAGGAACCGCTTTCCTGCTTGCCGCACGCGCTCAAGGCAATCGCACCCGCCACTGCCGATGCAGACGCCAAGGCGACTCTTCGAGTAATAGTCAACGACCTCATCCTTCTTCTGTTTCTCGGCCAATTGATGTTCTGACGGACTAAATGTACTAGTCAGTACAGAAAAACGGTACACTCGTGCCCGCCCGGACCGAACCACACCGGAGCCAGCACAGGCGCTGTGAGCCTGAAGATCATCCGCAGGATGTGATCAAGTGCGCCCTTTTTCAGGAGTGCGAGCGGCTCGGACCGCTGACACACGACCGGCTTGTGCCGCGATCATGGTGGCCGTGGCCCTCGTGATGAGCGCCTGCTCCCACGGCAAGGAACAGACGCCGACGCATCATTCGCTGGAAGCCTCGCACACCGTGCTGGGCGTATCCCAGGCCATGGTCGCCCACCGGCAAGCTCCCGAGATCAGGCGAGTGCCCTACCCGGTCTCCGGGCCGGGAGATGAAGCACAGAACTGGGGCGATCTGTTCCTTCCCGCGGGAGACCACCGGGAAGGGTCCGTGCCGTTGGTGGTGCTCGTTCACGGCGGCGGCTGGCAGGCCGCTTCGGGCGCGCAGGAGATGAACGAGTATGCCGAAGATCTCACCACTCGAGGGGTTGCCGTCTACAACATCGAGTACCGGCGTGTGGGCTCCGGCGGAGGGTGGCCGGAGACGTTCACGGACGTCGCGGCGGCGGTCGATCACGTCCCCGAACTCTTGGCCCAGAACTCCGAGCTGTCAGGCTCGGTGGAGCTTGCGGGCCACAGCGCCGGCGCGCAGTTGGCCCTCTGGGCTGGGACCAGACGCGGTACGTCGTCTTACCCGTGTGCCAATCCGCCGAGGATCAGACCGGCACGCATCGTCGCCCTGGCCGGCCCCTTGGACATGCAAACCGCTGCGCGATCGGGAGACGCGGGATCGATCGGCGTCATGGGCGGAGCGCCTTCGACCTTTCCGAAGCGCTACCAAGCAATAGACCCGATCCTCAATACGACCCCTTCCGTGCCCGTCGTTGCGATTCACGGTTCGCTCGACCGAACCGTTCCGGCGGAGATATCCAGAAAATACATCCGCCGACTCGATGCCGTCGGCGGCGACGGCCGACTGGAGATCCTCGATCGGGAGAACCACGGATCGTTCTTGAAACCGACGAGCCCGGCTTATGACCACGTCCTCAACGTCATGGCGAATTTCTGAGAGCGACCGCCGAGGTGGCAGCGACCGCCGAGGTGGCACTCCCGTGCGGAAAAAGACCCAAAAACTGCACGTAGTTGCCACCTCGGCCGGTCGTCGCGCGCCTCTACGCGGCGTCGTCGGGCGCGGAGCTGACGGAATACGTCAGTCGGGCGAATCCCCCGACGTGTTCCGCACCGACCAGGTGAAGGCGGGTGGAATCCAGCCGTCGGGGAAGCAGTGGCGCGCCGCTGCCCAGCGCGACGGGCGCGACCGACAGCCTGATTTCGTCGAGGGCGCCCACGTCCGCAAACTGGCCGGCCAGGTCGCCCCCACCGACGACCCAAATGGTCCCGTTTGCGGCCGCCTCCCGGATCTCCGGCAACACGTCGCGGACCGACCCCGAAATCAACTGGACCTGCGCATCGGCGGGGATGGGCAGGTCCCGGTGGGTGAAGACGACGACGCGCGTGGAACCGAACGCTTCCTTCCACGCTCCAGGGGACTCCATGGCACCGATTTCACGCAGAACCCACTCGTACGTGGTCGAGCCCATGACCTGCACCGATGCGTCGGGAGTCGCGAGTCTCGGGTCGTCGCCGCCGGGGACGGGAAACAACCAGGACAGTGAATTCTCATCGTCGGCGATCCAACCGTCCAGGCTCGTCGCCGTCTCGTAGATGATCATGCGGCCATGCTAGTGCGCACCCGCGTCCCGGCTACACCAGTCACGGCCTCGGACAGTTCTCATCCGTACCCATCGCGGGAACGGCCCGTCAGTGCGCCGCGGCCTTTCGGCCTGCCGCATCGGCCCGGCCCGCTGAGTCGCCCCCATCTGCCGTGGTGCCCCGATGGATGTCGGTGGAGAGCCCTCGCGACGCGGCGATTCTCCCCAACAACGACTGCAAAACTTCCACCTCGCCAGGATCCAGGCACTCGGTGTAGGTCAGTTCGTGTGCCTCGGCGAGGGGACGAATACCGGCCAGAACCTCCTCGCCTTCCTCGGTCAGGCCGACCTCGTGAATTCGGCGATCGGTTCGGCTGCGACGTCGCTCGATGAGCCCCCGATCCTCGAGCCGGTCCAGGACCGCGACGATCCGGCTGGGGCCCACTCCGACCTGCTTGCTGAGCACGCGTTGGCTCACGCCCGGCGTGCGGCCGATCAGACGGAGAAGGCCCGCATCCGAGGCCGTGATGTTCAGGGATTGCAGCGCCTGTTCGAAACCGCTCGCTGCGTCGGAGCCAAGCTGGGACAGCAGGAAAGCAATCCGGTGGTGGGGCTGGGGCATGGATGTCATACCCCCATAATAGACCCCCTTGATAAATCATTCATGGGGTGTATTGTCTGTGGCATGAACGAGAACCAGGAAACCCGCATTCCCCACCATGACAGGGCACGACGTCGCCCGGACGGCCCCCACCCGGGAATCATCGCCGCCGTGTGTCTGGGTCTCTTCGTGGCGAGCCTGGTCGCGATGGCGGCCCTCAGCCACGGCGGCACCCTCTCCTCGCCGTTCTCGGACGACTCGGCAGACTTCTACACGAGGCACGGGCTCGCGGTCCGAATCTCCGCGTGGTTGCAGCTGGGTTCCTCCGTGCCCCTCGGCATCTACGCGGCCACCATGTCCTCCCGTCTGCAACGCCTCGGCATGAAAGTCCCCGGCCCCGTGATCGCGCTCTTCGGCGGCGCCAGCGCCTCCATCATGCTGGCGCTGTCGGCGATCCTCACGTGGACGGCCGGCCAGGACGACGTCGCCGCGCTCCCCGAGCTCTCCCGGGCCCTGGGATTCATCGCCTTCGGAACCGGCGGATTCGCTCACGTGCTGGGGCTGGGCCTCCTGGTGGCCGGCATCGCGGTTCCGAGCCTGATCCGTCACCTTCTGCCGACTCCACTTGCCTGGGCCGGGCTCGTGATTGCCGCGCTGTGCGAGCTCACCGTTCTCGCGATGGTAATCGAACCACTCCAGCCCCTCATCCCGATCGGGCGCTTCTCGGCCCTCATCTGGATCGTGGCCGCAGGCTTCCTCATGCCCCGCACCCGCCATCAGAGAAACACAACGAAGGAGACACCATGAACACCATCAACGACACTCTGGCCACGTGGGCCGATTCGGAGCGTCTCTGCGACGCAACCACGGCAGCCACCATCCTGACCGAGGATTTCATCGGTATCGGACCGGTCGGCTTCCAGCTTCCCAAGGGCCCCTGGCTGCAACGTCTCAGCGACGGCCAACTCCATTACGAGGAACTCTCCCTGGACGAACTGGCCATTCGGGAATATTCCGATTCCGCGGTCGCCGTGGCCCGCGTGAACACTCTCGGCACGGCGCGCGGCAACCCGCTGCCGACCACCCGGACCGCATTCCACCTGGTGCGCGCCGACGGCGAATGGCTCATCGCGGGCATCCAGCACAGTTTCATCGCGGGAGCTCCTGGCTCTCCCGTTCCGGCCCCACAACCGGAGGGTGAACGCTGAGTCAGGGATCCTCCACGAGGTCCGCGCCGTCGACGACGCAGTGCGATGGACCCAAGAGATCGACAGAAGGGGGAGAGACTCTCCCCCTTCTGTCACGCCACGACGCGGTCGAGAGCCTCGACGAAGTCGGCTTTGCTGCCCGCCGCATCCACGAATTCCTCGAAGCGTTCGGTATCGGTGAGTACCTGACTCAGCACGTCGAGAACTTTCCGGAAGACGACGAGACCGTCCGGGGCGACCGCGAACAACAGAATCAGCCGCACCGGTTCGCCGTGCCACATCATCGACCGCTCCGGCCGCAGAATACACACGCCGGTCCTGAGTGCATCGGTGTGCAGGGAGTGCGGTATAGCGAAACCGCTTCCGAAAGCCGTGGACGAGCGCCTTTCCCTGTCCATGACGTCCTCCGCGTAATCTCCCCGCACGTACCCCGCGCGGTGAAGGGCCTCCGACCCGGCCTCGATCGCGGCCTCGGGCGAGGTCTCCGCGCCGATCTCCAGGAACAAATCGGCGTCGAGCATGCGCAACATGCTCTCCTTGACCTGGTGACGCCGCTGTCGTTGCTTCTCCTGCCCAACGGCCCCGGCAATGGCGGACGCGTCGGCGGCGTCGACGAACGGGGAGACCTGGACGACCGGGATGTCCCCCGCGTCCGGAACCGGGACGGTGCTGATGACGATGTCGCTGGGGACCGCGGTGACGTCGTGGGACAGATCCGTGATGGTCCTGTCGCAGACCGCGCCGTCGGACGCCGCCCGCACGATCCGATCGATCGTCGTCTCGGACAGGCGTCCGTAGGAGGGCGTGACGATGGTGTAGGTGACGCGTGGGCCGGCGTCGATGTTGTCCTGGAAGGCAGTGCCCAGGTGGAAGGACAGATAATCGATCTCCCCCTCGCTGAGCCCTGCCCCGAGGTGGCCCTCGAGGGCCTGCGACAAGTGCAGAGTAATTTCGTGGACCACGGGGTGGGCCGCTTTGAAGCCCTGCCCCAGGGGGTTCAGCCACTGGTTCCCGCTGCGAACGCGCCGGCCCAGGCTCTGGATGTGGACCAGCAGCGCGTCCAGGGTTTCGTCGCGCGGGTGGCCCAGTCCGAAGAGTCCGCACACGTCGTCGACGGTTGCGCGCGCGACTACGCTCAGTGCCTCGTCCTCCGCCGCTCCCGACGACGCCCCTCGGTCCCGGTCCCGGCCGACATCGAGGTACGCCCGCAGGATGTCGAGTTCTTCAGGAGGAAGGACCCAACCGTAGACCTTTCGGAACGACGCCGCGACCGCCTCGGCCGCCTCAGCCCCCTCGGTCCCCTCGCCCGCCCCGGCCGCTGCCCCACCCGCCGCCGGGCCGCGGCGGTCGTAGCGGGCGGGTTCCGGCTCGCCGAGCGCCTCGTCGTCACCGAACCTTTCGGCCACAAGGGACAGGTGCGTCATGAGCTCACCGAGCACGTACTGATTGGGGAGGTGACCGTGCTGTTCCAGACCGGCTATGACCAGGCGGTGCAACCGCGCCACGGCGGAGTCGGGCTCATTGCGGATTCCCCGCATGACCTCGAGACCCGCGCTCTCCGAGGCGTTGTAGAGCAATGATCTCAAGAACCTGCGCTTCTGCCGCTCGGTCCCTTCGACCTCGATTCGGTCGCCCTCGCGCACCAGCGTCAACCCGTATTCGGCGAACAAGGGCCGCGCCCTCGCGACGTCGGCCTCGATGGTCGAGACGCTGACGCACAGCCGTTCCTCGAGGTCGAAGACGTCGGCGGATGCGGACCTGACCAGGGCCACCATGAGCGAATCAAGCCTCTCCTCGGGGGCGCTGGAGATGCGCAGGTCGCCGTCGGAGCGGCGTCGCACCTCCTCGTAGAGCTTGCGATCGAGCCTGATCCCCTCGGCGGAACTCACCAGCAGGTCGGCCCCGAACCTGTCGTTGACCGAGCGAACGTAATTGCGCACCGAGCGGTCCGTGACGGCGAGCGCACGCGCCAGGGTGGACGCCGGCACCGCGCGCCGTTCGCGAGCGAGGATGCCCACCAGCTGTTCTTCTCGGCGAGTTCGTGCTGACACCTGTCCTGCTCACGTCCTACGAGGATGCGTTCTTCCGCGACGCCGACCGGGCTGCGGTCACGTAATCGCGGTACCACCAGTATGAGTCCTTGAGAGTGCGGGCACCGCTCCCCCGCCCGTAGTCGTCCTGGTCGACGTGGATGAACCCGTATCGCTTGCTCATTTCGGAGGACGAGCAGGAGATGATGTCGATCGGACCCCACGCGAAGTGGCCACGCACGTCCACGCCGTCCCCGATGACTTCGGCCACGGCGTCGAGGTGCTCCCGCAGGTAATCGCTGCGGTAGGGGTCGTGCACGGTCCCGTCGTCCTCGAGCACGTCCTGGGCACCGAATCCGTTCTCGGTGATCATGATCGGGACCTGGTAGCGGTCCCAGTACGCGTTGAGCGCCATCCGCAGCCCGGTGGGGTTGATCGCCCACCCCCAGTCGGACTCCTCGAGGTGCGGGTTGGGTCGGCCGTCGACGTCGCCCGCGCCCCAGCCGGCCGCATCCATGATCCGCGTGTAGTAGTAGGAGAAGGTCATGTAGTCGGCGGTGCCTTCACGGAGAACGCGCTCGTCCTCCGCGGTGATCTCGACGTCGATGTCCCGGTCCTCGAAATACCGGCGGGCATATCCCGGGTACACGCCGCGCAGGGCGATGTCCGAGTAGAGGTACTGCATCTGGTTCTGCCGGAACGAGGCGAAGACGTCCTCGGGTTTCGGGGACGCCGGGTCCGTCAGGGTGTGGCAGAGCATCACGCCGAACCGGTTCTCGGACGAGATCGAGCGTCCCAAGCTCGTGGCGGCCGCGGCGGCGACCATCTCGTGGTGCACCGCCTGGTGTTTGGCGGCGACGATGTCCTCCACCTTGTCCTCGGCGACGCCCAGGTGGTTGAAGGACTCGTGCGTGATCAGGTTGATCTGGTTGATCACGATCCAGTACTTGACCCGGCCCGAGTAGCGACGCAAAACGGTTTCGGCGTACCGGAGGAACAGGTCGATCAGTTCCCTCGAGTACCACCCGGCGTAAGCGGTGGTCAGGTGCAGCGGCATTTCGTAGTGCGACAGCGTGATCACCGGCTCCATCCCGTGAGCGATCACCGAATCGATGAGCCGGTCGTAGAAGGCCAGGCCTTCTTCGTTGGGGCTCTCCTCGTCGCCCTGGGGAAAGATTCGGGCCCAGTTGATGGACGTTCTGAAGGAGGTGAATCCGGCCTGGGAGAGCAGCCGCAGGTCGTCGTCGTACGTGTGGTAGAAATCGATCCCGTGGCGCTTGGGGTACACGCCGTCCTCGTCCGCCACGTGGGCGGCGATCTGGTCGGTGGTCATCTCCTTGTTCGACTTCTTCTTCAGCGCGACGTCGTCCCGGAACTGGTTGATGTCGGCCAGGCACCATCCTTTGCCGCCTTCTTTCCAGGCGCCTTCGGCCTGGTTCGCGGCGATGGCTCCGCCCCAGAGGAAGTCGGCGGGGAACGTGTTCTGTGGGCTCATGGTTGTGCAACCTCGCGTTCTTCCAGCGCCCGGAGGCGCGTCTCGTAATTCTCGAAGATGGGGAGCATCTTCCGGACCAGGCGCAGCTCGCCGTAGGCCGTCATGAGGGTGTCCTCGGCGTGGGTGAACAGCATCGAATACGCGGTCGGTTCGCCGCTCGCCTCCTGCTGGATGCGGTCCGTGTGCACCACGTGGGCTTCGCTGACGCTCTTGTCCGCGCTCTCGAGCAGCTCTCCCGCTCGCCGGAAGTCTCCTTCGGCGACCGCGGAGAGGGCGGCGTAGGTGTCCGTGCGGCCCTTGCCGGCGTTGATGATGATCTTCATGGCTTCGTCGTTCGGAGCCTGGGACGGGGTGGTCGACATGGTCTTCAGTCCTTCGTCGGATCGGTTCGGGGCGAGGCTCCGTGGTCCGGGGCCGGTGTGTTCATGGGTGGGCGTTTGCGTTTGACCTTGCGCACCGTCGTCGTCCGCCCCGTTTCTGTGGACTTGGCCTCGGGGGCCGTGGCGTCCGTGGCCATGGCCGCCTTCTGGGCCTCGGCCTCGGCCTGTTTGACGAGCTGTCGGTCATAGACCCGGAGGAACGGAGACCAGATGGCCCCGGAGACCAGGAACACGATCAGGGCCACGAGGACCGCCGAGAACGATCCGGTCGAGAGCCAGGTGGAGATCGGGTACGGCATGTACCAGAGGTCGAATTGTTTGTCCGGGATCGGGCCCAACGGGATGACCTTGGTCAGTAGCCAGAGGAGCAACGGGAGGATGATCCCCTGCAGCCACAGGGGGACCATGAGGGTCGGGTTCCAGGCCACGGCGCCGAAAATGACCGGTTCGTTGATGTTGAAGACCGACGGCGCCAGACCGGCCTTGCCCAAGGCGCGAAGCCTGGTGGACTTGGCCCTGAGCATGAGGAGGACCAGCGGCAGGGTTGCTCCGACGCCGCCGATCCAGAGGTAGGTCGAGTACACGGACGAATAGGTCACCAGATGGTCGGCGTGACCGGCCACGTTCTCGGCCATCGCCGCGTACATCGCCGGAAGCAGCACGGGAGAGAGCACCCAGACCGAAATCCCCATCGAGTAGATGAAGCAGGACAGGAACATCATGAGCGCGAACCCGTACGGCGTTTGAATAATGTCCGCGACCGGGGAGAACACCGCCTGGATACCGCGGAACAGGTCGACGCCGATCACGTCGATCAGTGCCCAGCCGAAAACGACGACGATGGCCACCGGGAGCATCGCGTCGAACCAGTTGCGCACGAAGTCGGGTATGGCGGAGGAGTTCTTGAAGAAGGTGAAGGAGGCGAAGATCTTCATGACCCACCCGGTGATCAGACCGGTGATGATGGCCGCGAACATGCCGCCGGCTCCGAGCGCTTCGTTCTTGAACCCTGGTTTGCCCGCGTCGATCACGGCGGGAGAGACCGTGATCAGGAAAAGCACCAGACCCGCCATCCCCGCGATGAGTCTTTGCTTCGTCGCGTGCAGGCGCTCCATGAGGTTGAACGGGATCAGGAACGCGACGAACAAGGAGATCATGCCCATCGTCCACGAGTAGAGCCCGTGGAAGTCGGGCCACCCGGAGAAGATCTCGTTGAGGATCGAGAGCATCGAGAACAGACTGCCGAGGAAGATGAACGGCAGGATCTGCATGATCGAGTCCTTGAGGGCGACGATCCACAGATTGCTGTTGATCTTGTTCATGCGCGGGCTGAAGGAATGCTCCAGCCAGTTCAGCAGGCCTTTCATGACTCGTCGTCCTCGTCGAAGACCTCGAGCATGTGTTCGAGCGCCGCCTTGCCGTCGAGGGTCGAGTAATAGTCCGGTTTCATCAGCACGACGCCGATGTCGGCGTCGCCGATATAGCTGTCGATGTCGTCGAACAGGTACTCCAGGTGCGGGCCGATCATCAGGACGTCGATCCGGTTCAGGTATTCGCTGATCTCGCTCTCGCTGCGGGCGATGATGTCGACATCCAGACCCATGTCCTTCGCGGCCTTCTTCATGTTCGCAGCCATGAATCCTGTGCTCGCGCCCGACCCGCAAGCGAGCATGACGGTGAGAGTTTCCATCTCGTCCTCCTGGTGTGCGATCCGATGTGCCGTTGTCCGACCATGCTTCTGGATTCCGAGATGCACCGCCACGAGAAAACTTTCCGCCGGCCGGAAACCCGGGCCCCCGCCGTCGAAGTGGCACTGGCGTGCGGCAAAACCGCGAAAAACTGCACGCGACTGCCACCTCGCCGAGGGGGCCACCCCGAAATCACCCAGGACGACGTCGAGGTGGCAATCCCGTGCGAGAACAGCCCACCCCCGACGTCGAAGTGGCACTGACGTGCGATAAAACCCCCAAAAACCGCACGCGGCTGCCACCTCGACCAGGGACGACGCACAAAACCGCCACCTCGAGGAAGAACCAACACCCGAAACGCGCCGAGGTGGCAATCCCGTGCAAAAACAGCCCACCCCCGACGTCGAAGTGGCAATCCCGTGCGAAAACGGCCCGCTCCCGGCGTCGAAGTGGCACTGACGTGCGATAAAACCCCCAAAAACCGCACGCGGCTGCCACCTCGGCCAGGGACGACGCACAAAACCGCCACCTCGAGGAAGAACCAACACCCGAAACGCGCCGAGGTGGCAATCCCGTGCAAAAACAGCCCACCCCCGACGTCGAAGTGGCAATCCCGTGCGAGAACAGCCCACCCCCAACGACGAAGTGGCACTGACGTGCGATAAAACCCCCAAAAACCGCACGCCACTGCCACCTCGAGCAAGGACGACGCACAAAACCGCCAACTCGGGCACCGTCCACCGACAGCTGACACCCCTTTCCCGCCCCGCGGCCGCCGAGTATCGTCGAAAATGTGACCTGACCTGGGAAAACGCGGGCCAGCCCGACAATAGGAGACGGGCGACATCGCCCGGCGCCCTCGAAGACCGAAGACCGAGGACCGAGGACCAAGGAGGTGCATGATGAGCCGTACGAATGACCCCGAAGAATCCCGGGAAAAGAAGATCGGCATGACTCCCCAGGAGGAGGAAGCCTATCGCCAGGAACCGGGCGCACAGGGCGAACCCGGTGACGAGGCGATCGGCGACATGACCGACTCGCAGGGACGGCGCCCGGCCACGGACAACTGACCCCGCCGTCGTGCGAGAGACCAAGAACCACGACGAACCGCATCGAAATGAACCACATCGTGGCCCGAACCCGGGCCCAGCAACGCAAGGAGATGCAATGACTGACACCATCAAGGCACCGCAGCCCGCCGGAGACACCGCAACCCGCCGCGAGAATGCGGAGAAGGGCTTCGTCGCGCCCAGGGAACTGCGGGACGACCTGCAGAAAGTCCTGGTCGACCTGATCGCATTGCACATGGTCGGCAAGCAGGCCCACTGGAACATCGTGGGCCCGAACTTCCGCGACCTGCACCTGAACCTGGACGAGATCGTCGATATCGCCCGCGATTCCTCGGACGACGTCGCCGAGCGCATGCGCGCGTTGCACGCCACGCCGGACGGCCGGCCCGGCGTCGTCGCCGCGGACACCACCCTGCCGGAGATGCCGCAGGGCGAAGTGCTGACCACCGACGCCATCGACCTGATCGTTCGCGCGATCGAGGCGACCACCGGAACCATGCGTGAGGTCCACGACGCCGTCGACGCCGCCGACCCGACGTCGGCCGACATCCTGCACGGAATCATCGAGAAGCTCGAGCAGCAGTCGTGGTTCATCAGCGCCGAAACCCGGACCCCGGCCGAGGCCAAGTAACCCGCGCTCCCGCGGCTCGTCGAGCCCAGGGAAACGTCATCCGCAACCCGGTCGCGATGATCGTTTCCCTGGGCTCGGTGCGTTCCGGGACGATGAATCCGAGTTCTCTTTGTGCTAGACCGGGTGTCATAGAAATTTCTATGACTGCCACCGCACCTGTCCGCGTCTCCGACGCATCGCACCCCACCTGCCGGAGTCTCGGACGCGGCACAGACAATCTATAGTTTAGCTATGTAAATCACTCGTCGAAATCAGGAGATGCGGAAGGTGTACGACCCCCAACGCTTCAAGGAATACTTCGAAGGCGCCTTCACCTATGAGGCGGGCTTCCGCCGCAACATTCGCCGGTACGGCAACGACTCGGCAATCCTCGATCCGGAGACCGGACGCAACTGGACCTACGCCGAGCTGGACGCCGACGTCGCCCGCACGGCGTCGGCGCTGGCCGAGGCCGGCGTCGGCCGTGGCGACGCCGTCGTCTACCAGCTGCCCAACTGCCCGGAATTCGCGATCCTCTACCTCGCGACCCAGCGCATCGCCGCGGTGAGCGTACCGATCAATTACCGGCTCTCCGCGGGCGAGACCTCCCACATTCTGGATGACAGCTCGCCGAAGGTCTTCGTGTACACGGGCAAGTACCAGCAGACCGCGGAGCACGCCGTCGAACTGGCAGCCGATACGCCCACCGAGTGGGTCCTGGACGGGCGAACGGGCGAGAACGTCGTCGACTTCTGGAACGCCGTCGAGACTGCGCCCGATGACCACCCGCACGTTCCGGAAGACTTCTCGACCTACGAGGAGTCGACCCGCTTGTACACCTCCGGTACCACGGGGATGCCGAAGGGTGTTCCGCTGCCCTCCCTCGTCGAGGTCATGTCCGCACACGACGTCATCATGCATTTCCCCCTGTCGCCGGATGATCGCACGCTCAACACGACCCCGTGGTTCCACCGCGGTGGTCTCTACTCGGGCGGCCCGAACCCGGTGTTCTACTCGGGCGGCTCCGTGGTCCCGATGCGCGCCTTCGACCCGGACAAGGCCCTGGACCTGACGGAGGAACTCGGCATCACGTTCCTCATCGGCGCCCCCGTGACCCTGGGCATGCTCGCCGCCGCGCAGGAGCGTCGCCCTCGCGACCTGACGACGCTGCGAGGCATCGTCACGATGGGTGCACCGCTGTCGCGGGCCGACGCCATCCGCTACCAGGAGGTGCTGACGCCCCGGATCTTCAACGGGTACGGCACCACGGAAACATTCTGGAACACGTTCCTCCGGCCCGAGGACCTCCCCGACCACGCGGGCAGCGCGGGGCGGGCCAGCACGGACGACGACGTCGCCGTCGTGCGGATCTTCGAGGACCGCGTCGCCACGCCCGAGGAGACCGCCGCGCAGGACAACACCGAGATCGGTGAAGTCATCATGCGTTCGCCCAAGTCGGGGTTCTCGTACTACAACAATCCGGATCGGGACGAGGAAAAATTCCATTACGGGTGGCTCTACCCGGGCGACCTCGCGACGTGGGACGAACAGGGATTCGTGACCGTGGTCGGCCGCAAGGACGACATGATCATCTCCGGAGGGGAAAATATTCATCCCGTCCAGGTCGAAGAGGTCCTCGAGGAGCACCCTGGGGTCGCGAGCGCCGTCGTCGTCGGCGTTTCGGACCCCCACTGGGGCCAGCGGGTTGCCGCGTACATCATCCCGGAGGGCGACGGTGCTGCACCCGAAGAGCTGGACGAGCTCTGCCGGGCCAACCAGCGGCTGGCCGACTTCAAGCGCCCCCGCGAGTACCGGTTCGTGGAGGAGGTCCCTCTGACCCCGACGGGCAAGAAGATGCACTACAAGGTTGCGGAGATCGCAGCGGAGGACGACGCCGCGGGCAGGCTTGTCAGGCCGCAGAACTGATATCCACAAGGGTCTCCCTGCGCGTCGTGACGGTGGAATAATAAGCCTCATACCGTCACGACGCGAAGGGAACGCCATGCTCGTCCTCGTTATCAATTCCGGCTCCTCGTCGATCAAGTACCAGGTACGCGAGGTCACCACCTCGGAGGAGAACGTCGCCCCCTATACGTCCTCGATGCCGGCGATCAACGAGCGGATCACGCTGGAACAGGCGACCCTCGGCGCGGAGGGGGACGAAGTCCTCACCAAGGGCCTGATCGAGAACATCGGTGAGGGCGGGGAGATCGCCGATCATTCCCAGGCGCTGGACGTCATGGCGGAGCGCCTGGATCGGGAATTGAACGGTCGGGAGATCGACGCCGTGGGGCACCGGGTCGTGCACGGCGGCGAGCGCTTTTCGGCGCCCGTGATCGTGAACAATGAGATCATTCGCGCGATCGAGCGTCTGGCGCCGCTGGCGCCGTTGCACAACCCGGCGGCGGCTCTCGGGCTGAGGGCCATCCAGAAGAAGTGGCCGGAGATGCCCCAGGTGGTGGTCTTCGATACGGCCTTCCACAGGTCCCTGCCGGAAAAGGCCTGGCGCTATGCCATCCCCGATGCTTTCTACCGTCTGCACGGCATCCGTCGTTACGGCTTCCACGGCACGAGCCATGACTACGTCACGGGGAAGGCGGCGGAGTTCCTCGGGGTGGACCGTGAGGATTTCGACGCCGTGATTGCGCACTTGGGCAACGGCGCATCGGTCACGGCCATCCGGGGCGGAGCATCGATCGACACCTCGATGGGTTACACGCCCCTGGCCGGCCTGGTCATGGGCACCCGTTCGGGCGACATCGATCCCTCCGTGCTCACCGGAATCCTGACGCGCAACAAGGACGTCGACGCCGAGCGGCTGGACGAGATCCTGAACAAGGAATCCGGCCTGACCGCCGTCGGCGGAACCAACGACATGAGGGAGCTCGAGCAGCGCGCCGAATCCGGCGACTCGGGGGCTCAGCTGGCCATGGATATGGCCGCGTATCGCCTGGCCAAGTACATCGGCGGGTACCACGTGGCGGTCGGTGGGATGCAGTGCCTCGTTTTCACGGCGGGGATCGGCGAGAACTCGGCGGCCTTCCGGAGGCTCGTGGTGGACGAGCTGAGCGCCCTCGGCATCACCCTCGCCCCGGAGGCGAACGAGGTCCGCAGCGCAGAGACGCGCGTGATCTCCGGTGAGGATTCCGCGATCACCGTGCTGGTGGTTCCGACCGATGAGGAGCGTGCCATCGCGGAGGCCACCGCGGGCCTGGTCGAGGCGAGGATCGACCACGGGTGACCGCCCCGCCGCCTCAGGAGCAGCGAACCCCTTGTTGCGCCGCCGCCGGCTGATCGGCCCCCGGCAGGCTTTCACCCCGGTCCGGATACTCGGGCGTCGCAGGCACCGGAGCCGCGGAAGCGGCTGACTTCGCGGCTCGTCGAAGCACGACGGCGCCCACGGCGAACGCCGCGACCAGTGCCACCTGCCCGACCGAGACGATCCCGAATGCCTGGGTGGGCGTGACCAGGGACTGGAACCAGGTGTAGGCCGCGCCGATCGTGGCGACACCGGCGGCAATCCCCGTTTGCTGCATCGTCGAGATCAAACCGCCCGTCAGTCCCCCGACTCGTTCCGGGACTTCCGCCATCACGGTCGAGACCAGCGGACCGAATTGGAGCGCTTGGCCGACACCCAGCACGACGGCGGGCACCTGGAACCACCATTCCCAGCCGGCGTCGGACACCACGGAAACCAGGCCGACGCCGACCAGACCAATACCCTGGAGCAGGGCGCCGACCAGCATCGTGCCGGGACCGCCCAGCCGGGCGGTAATGCGGTGGTATTGCAACGACGCCAGGAGGAAGGCCACGCAGAAAGGAACGAGCACGGTCCCGGACAGCCAGGCGGGCTCGCCCCGACCGGACTGGGTGAGCACGGCGTAGTTGAATGTCCATGCCCCGTACCCTCCGAAGAACACCATGGCCATGACGCCGCCGATCGCCAGCGGACGGGCACGGAGCACGTCCGGAGGAAGCAGGGGTTGTCCACCGCGCCGAGCCGTCGACCTCTGTTGAAGGACCAGCCCGGCGAGGGCCGCCACCGCGAGCACCAACAGGGCCACGCACCAGGTCGGCCACCCCGCCTTGGGTCCCAGCGAGAGCCCGGTGATCAGGCTGCCGAGCGCGGTCAGCAGCAGCAAGGCCCCGACCGGGTCGGTCTGCAGTTGCGGTTTTCCCCCGTCGGCGGGCAGACGGAACGCATTCAGCCCGGCCAGAACGCAGAGGACGGCGAATACGGCGAACGCCAGCCGCCACCCCAGGTCGGGACCGCCCGCAGAGACCAGGAACCCGCCGATGACCTGACCGGCCACGGTGCCCACGCCGGCCGCGGCCGTGTAGACCCCGACCGCACGGATCCGGTCCGTGCCGGAGACGGCGGACTGGATGATCGACAGGATCTGCGGCATCATCGCCGCGGCCGCGAAACCTTGCGCGACCCGGGCTGCAATGGCCGCACCGGGGCTCCACGCGCAGGCCACCCCCACGGAGCACACCGCGAGCCCCATCATGCCGATGATGAACAGCCGGCGTCGCCCGAATTTGTCGCCCAGACGGCCGCAGAAGATGATCCCGGAGGCGAACGCGGCGGCGAAGATGCCGACCATGAGCGCGCTCTGGCCGTCGTCGGCCCCGAGCGATTCCTTCATCTGGGGAGCCGTCATGGACCCGAGGGAAAAGACGAAAGTGGACAGCAAGGCCGCCAGGTGCAGCGGCCACAGGATTGGTTTGTTCATGTGACCACCATGCTGCGGTGGGCTAGCCAGTGGCAGTGCCGGGCCATGCTGGTAGTGCCACTACCAGGCTGAGGGGGTTCCCACCTGGTTGCCGACCTTGCAACAATGTCCTCATGACAAGGTCGACCTCCCAGGAGCTGAGCAATCACGAGCTGGGCGCATTCCTGCGCAGCCGCCGCGATCGGCTCACGCCTCGGGACGTCGGCCTGCCGTGCGGACCGCGACGCCGCGTGCCGGGGTTGCGCCGCGAGGAGGTCGCGGTCCTGGCCCACGTCGGGACCACCTGGTACACGTGGCTCGAACAGGGCCGCGAGGTCCATGCCTCCGTGGACGTCCTGACCGCCATCGCCGACGCGTTGCTGCTCGAACCCGAAGAGCGCGCCCACCTGTTTCGCCTCGGCGGCTACCCCGCACAGGCCCAACGCCCGGGTACCAGCATCATCGACGACAGGCTCCGCGCGATGCTGGACAAGGCCATGCCGTACCCCGCGATGGTCCACGACGAGCTCTACCGGTGGCGCGTCTACAACCCCGCCTTTCGGTTCCTGATCGACGACGCCGACGAAGCGACGGAACGGTCCTGCGTCCAGCAGCTCCTGAACAACCCGGCGTGGCACGATGCCTACCGGAACGACCCCGACCAGCTCCGGATCGTCGTCGCCAAGCTGCGAGCATCGTTCGGCGAGTCCCCCGAGCACCCGGACTGGGGAGCGCACCTGGACAAGCTCCGCGCCCACGCCGAATTCCGGGAACTCTGGGATTCCGGTGACGTGGTGCGCGAAGCCAACCACGTCAAGACCGTGGACAACCCCTGGGTGGGAACCTTGCGCCTGAGCAATCTGACGCTCGTGGTGCAGGAAGATCGCAGGCTCGCCCTCTCGATCCACCAGCCCGAGGACCAAACGACCGCCGCCCGTCTGGAACGCCTGCAGAAACTCATCGATACGGGCCAGATAGAGTGGGCCAAGAAACATCGCTCGCCCGCGTCAGCGGATGACGACGACGTCGTGCGTCGGTTGCCGCTGCGTCCGGTCGGGTGACCTCATGCGCCGTCGGGATACCCAGCCTCGCGGCCTCACCCCCCCCAGAGAAAGGCAGACCATGTCGTTCCTTCTTCCCCAGGAGCACTCCGCCCGATCCGCAGGCCGACAGGCCGCGTCGAGTTCCATGACCCGTCGAACGATACTCGCGGGCGCGGCAGCCGCGATCCCGGCGGCCTTCGTCGCCACCGCCGCGGGAGCCTCGGCCCCGGGCGGCACACCGTCCGACGGCGGCACACCAGCGGCTGGCGGCACTCAGAACTCCGACGTGGTCTCCGAGCTTCGTGAGCTCGAACGCCAGCTCGACGGCGAGATCGGTGTCCACGCCATCGACACATCGACAGGCGAGTGCTTCGGCTACCGGGACCAACAACCCTTCCTGCTCTGCTCGGTGAGCAAGGTCCTGGTGGTCGCGACGGTCCTGAACCGCGCGTCCCATGACCCGAAGCTGCTCGGGCGGCGCGTCGACATCACCCAGGAGGACATCCTGGCCTACGCGCCGGTGACCAGCAAGCATCTGGAGGACGGGATGACGGTCGAGGAACTCTGCGCTGCCGCCCTGACGGTCAGCGACAACACGGCGTCGAACCTGCTGATGGAGCAGTGCGGCGGTCCTGAGGCCGTGACCGACTTCGTGCGCTCCACGGGCGACCTCACGACTCGGCTCGACCGGATCGAGCCCGATCTCAACGACGCTTCCGGCGGTCTCGACACCACCACTCCGGCCGCGTTCTCCGAGACGCTGAACCGTCTGACGCTCGGTGGCGCACTGTCCGCTTCCGGACGCGACAAACTGGTCGGGTGGATGAAGGAGTCGGCGACCGGTGCCGAACAGATCCGTGCCGGCCTCCCCGAGGGGACGCTCGTGGGCGACAAGACCGGGTCCGGCACCCACGGCGAGTCCAACGACGTCGCCGTCATCTGGCCGAAGCAGGGCGGACCGATCATCATGTCGGTCTTCACCACGTCGAGCCGGGCGGACGACACCGACGGCCAGAAGGCCGCCATCGCCGGTACCGCACGCGCAGTGTTCGGGGGAATCACCGGCTGAGGGCGACCGCTGGGTTGCTAGTATCGCCGCATGACCAAACCGGTGGATCCGCTCCGTCTCAGCGTCATCCTGTTCGAGGGATTCGAACTGTTGGATGTCTTCGGTCCCGTCGAGCTCCTGAGCAAGTCGCCCCATTGTCGAATCACGTGGTGCGGCCCCGAGGTCGGACCGGTCGCGAGCTCCCAGGGCGTCGGCGTCGTCTCCGAAGTCGCGTACGACGGCGTCGTCGGCGCCGAAACGGACATGCTCCTGGTCCCAGGGGGCGCGGGCACGCGGCCGCTGTCGCGAGACGCTGATTTCCTCGGGTGGCTGGCCGACGTGGGTGCCGCGTGCCCGCTGATCGGTTCGGTGTGCACCGGCTCGGCTCTGCTGGCGGCCGCGGGCCTGCTCGACGGGTACCGCGCAACGACCAACAAGAAGGCCTTCGAGTGGGCCACCAGTTGCGGGCCGGACGTCGAGTGGGTCGCGGAGGCCCGGTGGGTCAGGGACCGGGACCGGTGGACGTCGTCGGGAGTCGCCGCGGGGATGGACATGACGCACGCCCTGATGACCGATCTCCTCGGCGCGGAGGACGCCGACGCCGCGGCCCGGGCGATCGAGTACGAACCGCACCGGGACAGTTCCTGGGACCCTTTCGCGAAGGTCTACGGGCTGGCATAGCGACTGGCTGGATCCGGGCGGGCGGGGGTGCCCGGCGGGACGCTTCGGGCGGGGAGTCGGGCGGGCCCGGCCGGGGGCCGGGTGGCCGTTTCGGGCCGGGCGGACCGGGAGCCGGGCGGACGCTTCGGGCCGGACGGGCCGGGAGCCGGGCGGACGCTTCGGGCGGGCCCGGCCGGAGCCGGACGTCGGACGCCGGACGCCGGACGCCGGCGGAGGATCGCCCGCCCGGCACCGATGACGTAGCGTGAGGTGCGTGATAGGTCACTATGAAGCAATTCTGTTCGATATCGGGCTCTTCGCAGTTGAGGGGGTAGGTGGCTGAGCGCGTCGGTCGCCGGATGAGGGTCGAGGCCTTCCGATGATGGAAGTTCTCACACTGACCATCTGCCGGAAGACCTCGACGTGCACCACGCTACCTTCGCGACCCCTGATCTGACCGTGTTCTGCCATCTCGACGAGCTCGGCCTCGTGGCCACCGGTCAGCTTTTTGAGCCGGATCGCGCGGTGATCGAGTGCCGCGTCGCCGAGCCGGATCCGTGGTGCCGGGGATGCGGTAGCCAGGCGCTCTCGCGCGGGACGGACACGCGGCGTCTCGCCCACGAGCCGTTCGGTCATCGCCCGACGACGCTGCTGGTCCGGGTCCGCCGCTACAAGTGCTCGGGATGCGGACGGTCCTGGCGTGAGGACCTCACGGCAGCGGCGCCCGAGCGAGCCAAGCTGTCCCGTAGCGGGATGCGGTGGGCGTTGGAAGCGCTCGTGATCGACCACCTCACCGTCGCCCGCGTCGCCGCCGGCCTCGGTGTCGGTTGGCACACGGCGAACAACGCGGTCCTCGCTGAAGGGCGTCGAGTGCTGATCGACGATCCCGCCCGGTTCGACGGCGTCGCCGTGATCGGCGTCGACGAGCACGTCTGGCGCCACACGAGAGTCGGCGACAAGTACGTCACCGTCATCATCGACCTCACCCCGAACCGCGACAAGACCGGCCCCGCCCGTCTGCTGGACATGATCGAGGGTCGCTCGAAAGCCGTGTTCAAGACCTGGCTCGCCGCACGCCCGCAGGACTGGCGCGATGGTGTCGAGGTCGTCGCGATGGACGGGTTCACCGGCTTCAAGACCGCCGTCAGCGAGGAGCTCCCGGACGCGCAGGCGGTGATGGACCCGTTCCACGTCGTCCGCCTCGCCGGCGACGCCCTCGACACCTGCCGTCGTCGCGTCCAGCAGTGCCTGCACGGCCGGCGGGGCCGCAAAAACGATCCGCTCTACAAGGCCCGCCGCATCCTCCACACCGGCGCGCAGCTGCTCACTGACCGGCAGCAGACCCGTCTCGAGGCACTGTTCGCGGTCTCCGAGCACGTCGAGGTCGAGGCGACCTGGGGCATCTACCAGCGCGTGATCGCTGCCTACCGCGAACCCGATCGGAAGACGGCGAAGAAGCTGATGACAGCCGTCATCGATTCCGTCTCCAGCGGCGTCCCCGCCGCGCTCGTGGAGGTCCGCAAGCTCGGCCGCACGCTCAAGCAGCGCGCCGCCGACATCCTCGCGTTCTTCGACCGGCCCGGCACGTCCAACGGGCCAACAGAGGCGATCAACGGGCGCCTGGAACACCTCCGCGGCTCCGCCCTCGGATTCCGGAACCTCACGAACTACATAGCCCGATCGCTGCTCGACACCGGCGGCTTCAGGAACCACCTACACCCTCAAATGCGATGAGCCCGATATCGACGGGACGCTCGTCGATTCCACCACCGCCGTCGAACGCACGTGGAGGACGTGGGCTGCCGAGCACGATCTCGACGCCGCCCACATTCTGAGCATCTGCCACGGGGTTCGCTCGAGCGACGTCGTCGCCAGGTATTTGCCGGCGTCGGAGATTCCGGCCGCGACCGCCGAGCTGGAAAACATGGAATTACAAGATCTGGAGGGGGTGACGGCCCTCCCCGGCGCGGCGGACCTGTTGGGCCGACTCCCCGAAACTCGTTGGGCCGCGGTCACTTCTGGATCCGGGCGGCTGATGCGCAAGCGGCTCTCTGCCGCGGGCCTGCCGGTCCCCGACCACTTGATCGCTGCGGACGACGTCGTCGCGGGCAAACCCGATCCTGAGGGTTACCGCAAGGCAGCCGACGCTCTCGGCGCATCCATCGACCGTTGCCTTGTCATCGAGGACGCGCCGGCAGGCATCGCCGCCGGTCGCGCCGCGGGTGCGACCGTGCTCGCCGTGTGCACCTCCCACCAGCGTGCCGAGGTCGACGACGCCGACGTCGTCGTCGACTCCCTGACCGACGTGTCGGTCTCGGTCGGGAAAGACGGAATCCAGGTCGAGGAGGCTCCGGCCCACCGGGCTCCGGCCGGGCAAGGGTGAGGACCCCATGACTCATGTGATGCTTCCACTCCGAACCGAAAGACTCGAACTACGGCTTCACAGAGAGTCGGATGCTTGGTGGATGCACCGCATTCTTTCCCGTGCGGATGTCTGTCGATACCTGCCGTATGGCCCCCTCTCGGAAGAGGGCGCACGCGAGAAGAATCGCGAACGGATGGCCCGCACAGGCCTGGACGACGACGCCGGCGCGCTGAGCCTCGCGTTCGAGGTCGAGGGCAAACCCGCCGGATGGGTGTCGACCTGGTACACCGACCGCGACTACCGCATCGCCGAAATAGGGTGGACCGTCGATCCGGAGTATTCGCGTCGAGGCTTCGGGACAGAAGCGGTCACGGCGACGCTGAAGCTGGCTTTCGAACAGTACGGAGTTCACCGCGTCGTGGCGCGGGTTGATCCGCGGAATACGGCGTCGGCCGCACTGGCCAGGCGGGTGGGTATGTCTTGCGAAGGCCACCAGCGGAAAGACTTTTGGAACAAGGGCGAATGGAACGACACCCTGATCTTCGCCCTGCTGGAGGAGGACTCCGGCGTCGAGACGAGGACCCCAAGGTCCGACTGAGTCGCGCGGAGCGGCGCGGGTCAGGGTCCGGTTGGGCGGCGCGAGTGCAGGATCCGGTTGGGCGGGGCGGGGCGGGTCCGGTTGAAAAGCGGCTGAGTCTGGGGCTCGGGCTCTCGGGCTCTCAGGCTCTTGGGCTCTCAGGCTCTTGGGCTCTCAGGCTCTCAGGCTCTCAGGCTCTCAGGCTCTTGGGCTCTTGGGCTCTTGGGCTCTTGGGCTCTTGGGCTCTTGGGCTCTTGGGCTCTTGGGCTCTTGGGCTCTTGGGCTCTTGGGCTCTCAGGCGGAGTCTGGCGCATGTGTTGAGTGGCGGTTACCCGATTCGGTGCCGCTTACCGCCGTTAGGAGGCGGCTGAACCACCACCTAACGGGGGAAAACGCCTCACCAGCAGGCAACCCCCACCCAACGGGGCTGGAAAGCGCCCATTTACCGACCGACGTCGGCGGGAAAACGCCTCACCATCGGGTAACCACCACCCAACAGAACCCGAAAGCTCCCAATCACCGACCTACGTCGGCGGGCAACCCCCACACCATCAGGCAAACCCCACCCAAAAAGGCCGCGACCCCACGCGATGTCGCCAGCAAGCCCGCGCGAGGTGGCAATTCTGCGCGATCCGGAGCGCGAAGTGGCAACCTTGTGCAGTTTTACCCGCGAAATCCGCTCAAAATTGCCACCTCAGCATGGAGTGGCGCTCAAAACTGCCACCTCGACACAGAGCCACCTCGACACAGCGCCGCCGCACGAAGCCACCGCAGCGCCCATCACGCCCGGCCGTACAGCCTCGAGCCTTCTTCGACGCCTTCGAAACGGAACGGGGACCGGGTCCGGCGCTCGGTCGTGAAGTTTTCCTGCGCCTCGACGAACGTACCCGGGTGCAGCGCGCGGTACTGGTCGTAACCGATCGGTTCGCGGGCGTCCAGGATGCCCTGGTGTTCCTGGACCCTCAAGTGATCGCGGTATCCGGGCTGGATGACGCCCACGAAGAACTCGGAGACCGCGCCGGAGCCGTAGGAGAAGAAGCCGACGCGCTCCCCCGGGATCTCCTGGTCGGAGTCGAGCAGCGCCAGGAAGCCCAGGAAGATCGAGGCCGTGTAGCTGTTGCCGAGCTGTTGGTTGTAGCCGAAGGTCGGGGCCAGGGCGGCCGCGGCGTCGGCCTTCTCCAACGGCGTGCCGGCCTCTTCGGTCAGTCGCACGTGTGCCTTGACCGCCATCTTGGTGAAGGGCTGGTGGTAGCAGAACCAGTCGATGTCATCGAAGTCCACGCCGCCATGGGCGCGGTAGTCGTGCCACGCTCCGACCAGGGCGTCGAGATAGGCGCCGACCGAGAACTTGCCGTCCACCAGCGCGGTGTTGCGGTAGTTCGGCCGCCAGAAGTCCTGGACGTCCAGCGTGTACACGCCCTGGGCCGGTTCGATCGCCAGAATGTCCGGGTCGGCTTGGACCAGGAATGCGACGGCGGCCGCGCCCTGCGTGGGCTCGCCCGAGGTCTCGAGATCGTACCGGGCGACGTCGGCGGCGATGACCAGAACCTTCTCTTCCGGGTTCCGGGCCACGATGCCCAGGGCCATCTGAAGGGCCCCGATACCGCCGTAGCAGGCCATCTTGGTCTCGATCGTCCTGACCTCGCGGGGCAGGTCGAGGAGACCGTGCACGTACACCCCGGCCGACTTGGACTGGTCGATGCCCGACTCGGTCGCGAACAGCAGCGTGCGGATACCGTCCGTGCCGTTGCGGTCGATGATGCGCTGCGCGGCCGCGGCGCCCATGGTCACGATGTCCTCGTCCTCGGCGGGCAGGCTCATCTTCTCCTGGCCGATGCCGATGTAGTACTTGTTGACGTCGATCCCCTGCTTCTCGGCGAGGTGCGCGAGATCGAAGGAGTAGTGACCGGTCGCGAAGGCAATGTCCTGGATGCCGCTGGCGGCAGGGCCCGACGCCGCTGTGCGCGCGTCGCCGTTGCCGGCGCCCTCGGGGAAAGTCTGGGTGTTGTCAGTGCTCAACTACTGATTCCTTTCGATCTTCACGTGGGCTTCCATGAGCTCACCAGGATTGGTCTGAGCGGCCAGGAGGGAAAGCTCCCCGCACAGGACCGATGCGGCGCAGAGCACCGCGAGACGATGCGCGTTCCCGCCCGGCTCCCGGTCCTCGCGGCAACCGAGCTTCCGCAGGTTGTCCTCGACCACGCTCAGGCCCGCGCCCTTGCCGTTTCCGACTGTTCCCACGATGAGATTGGGCAGATTGCACGAGAAGTACAGATCCCCGTCCCGGACCTCGGCCGTCGTGATGCCTTGTGATCCTTCCACAATATTCGCCGCGTCCTGGCCTGTGGCAAGGTAGAACGCCAACAGCATATTCGCGTAGTGGGCGTTGGCCGCGCGGAGGCCGCCGGCAAGATTCGTGCCCACCAGGTTCTTCCGGGTGTTGAGGTCCGCAACCTGTTCGGGCGTGGTCTTGAGGAACCGGACGACGACGTCGCGCGGGATCAGGATTTCGGTGATCACGCTCTTGCCGCGGCCGAGGATTCCGTTGACCGCGGTGGGTTTCTTGTCGGAACAGAAGTTCCCGGAGATCGATCCGTACTTCAGTTCCGGATACTGCTGGAGGATCCACGGCATCAGGTTGTCGGCCGCGAGCGTGACCATGTTGTGCCCCGAGGCGTCGCCGGTGGTGAAGTCGAAGCGCACGTACAGGAGGTTGCCCGCGTGCTGGAAGTGCAGGTCGATGAGCTTCGCGTAGCGGGACGCCCCGGAGACCACGGCCTGCAGGTCGTCGCGGCGCGCATCGAGTTCTTGGGCCACGCGGTGCGCGGTCCCGGCGTCGGGGGCCTCGAAGTAGACGGAACGGGTCATGCGGTCATCGACCAGGGTCGCCCGAATCCCGCCCTCGACCATGCGGGAGATCTTGGATCCGCGCTTGACCGAGGGCCACAAGGGCGTCTCGTAGGTGGCCAGGGGGACCTCGACCTCTTCGTTTCCGATCACATTCCCGGACACGCGGATCGGACCGATCCACTGGGTCGGGACGGGTGTCTGAAACGGTTCCTGCATTTTTCCTCCGGTCATTTGCTGGTGCCGCGCCTGGAGGCCAGGGACTCGAGGTCCGCCCCGCGCAGCCGTGCGGATTCGGCGAGTTCGCCGCTGATCAGCACGTCAGTTGTGCTCAGGTCCTGCGTCGTGGCCGCCCCGAGCATCGCGTACATTTCGGTCAGTCGGTCCCGCCAGTCGGTGATCTGCTGAACGAGTCGCTCGGTACCGTCGGCGCCGGCGTCGAGGCCGGTCTCGCCCAGGACGGTGTGCAAGAACGTTCCGGCGACACCGACGGCACGCGCGCCGAGGGCAAGCCCGCGGACGACGTCGTAGGGGTTGCGCACCCCACCCGAGGCCAGCAGTGCGGGGCGCTGCGTCGCCTCCGGGAGGGTGGTCGCATCGAGCAGCGAGAACGGCGCCGATTGGCCGAAATCGGCCAGGAACGAGTAGTCCTTGCCGGCCCGTCGGTCATTCTCGACCCGGGCGAAATTGGTCCCGCCGTTGCCCGCCGTGTCCGCGACGGTCACACCCAAGGAAGCGAGCCGGGCGATGGTCTCGCGGGTCATTCCGAAACCGACTTCCTTGACGATCACCGGAACCGGTGTCGCCTCGACCACGGCCGCGATGTTCTCGCTCCACGCCCCGAACCCGCGGGACCCTTCGGGCATCACGGTCTCCTGGACCGAGTTGACGTGGATCTGGAGCGCATTGGCCTCGAGCGCGTCGACCACGCGGCGCGCCTGGTCCGGCGTGGCGTCGGCGCTGAGGTTGCCCATCACGAAGCCGCGCGGATTCTTGTCCCTGAGCACGCGGAACGTCGGCAGGACGGTCTCGTCGCGCAGGTAGATGCTCATCGATCCGGTCGCGATGGCGATTCCGGTCTCGGCCGCAGCCTCCGCGAGGGCCGCGTTGACGCGTCCCGTGGTCTCGGTCCCGCCGGTCATGCCGTTGATGTAGAACGGCAGGGGCCAGCGGACGCCGCCCGGCAGAGAAGTCGAAATGTCCACGTCCGCGGCGTCGATCCCTGCGAGGGCGTGGTGGACCAGCCGGACGTCGTCCCACGGCGTGCGGTGCGGTTCCTCGCGCTGCTGGGCCGCGGCGAAGTTCAGGTGGTCGTCCTTGCGGTTTCCGGTCATGCGGAGTCCCTCGGGTCGGTGGGGCGTGCTGAGTCGGTCAGGATCTTCTGGCCGCGCGGTGATACGCGGAGAGGCAGCGGGCGGATATTGGCCGAGATCCAGGCCCTTTCGAGGTCGCGGTCGTCGCGCCCCGCCGGGCCGACCGCGATGCCGCAGTCGCCGCCGCCGGATCCCGAGGACTTGGCGGCCCACCCGGTCTTCAGCGCGGATTCGACCAGCTCGGTCAGCTCGGGGGTTTCGATGATGCTCGCGCGCTGCTGGGCCAATTCTCCCAGAAGAGCCCGCGCCGCGGCCACGATATCGGCCACATTATCAGTGTTTCCACTAGTCAGAACGTGTTCCAGGCGTTCGACGAGGTCGTCGCTACGGTCCAGGAGGTCCGCAGGCAGGGCCGTGTCCTTGCGCAGACGACCCACGAGCTCCGGCGTGTCAGCGGGTTCGCCCGTCCAACCGACGCGGACCGTCAACGGCGATTCCTCGACGGACTCGACGTCGCCCGGTTCCGCGAATCCGGCGGTCGCGGGGACTGCCCGATCGTCGCGGTCGGGGTCGAGCTCGTCCAAACGCTCGAGGCGCAGGCCCGGCCAGGGGGCGTCCAGGAGCTCCGCGACGGAACGCTCGCGCGAGGCGTCGAACAGCCACTGACGGTCGGGGGAAGCATAGGAGACCCATCCCCCGAGTGCGCTCGCGGCGATGTCTCCTCCCGAGGTCGTGCGGGTGACCTGCACCGTCGCGATCATCGCCAGGCGGTAGACCTGGTCCGGGGTGAGCTCGAGACCGTAGATCCCGCCGATGGCAGCGACGGCGGCGACGGTCACGGCCCCCGACGATCCGAGACCGAATTTGGTTCCGGTCGCGGCGTCGTCCAGGTGGCTGCTGACGTGCAATTCGTAGTGCCGGGCGGCGATCCCCTGCTCCCGGCGCAGCCCCTCGACCGTGTCGAGGGCCGCGATGAGGTAACGGTAGAAGCCCGCGGTGTCCTCGTCGAAGTCGACGACGTCGCCGGAGTGCCGCCACGAAAGGCTCCGGTCGGTGCCCGTGGAGAACAATGTTCCGGCGTCCTCGGCCGGTCGGGCCTCGACGCGGACGTACCTGTCCACAGCAATCAGGATCGCTCGATGCCCGGGCTCGACGACGGCGTACTCCCCCAGAACGTAGAGCTTGCCGGGTGCCTCGGTAACGATCATTCGTTCTCCACCAAGTGCGCGCCCGGTCCGGACCGGGCCGGAATGAGGTCCAGACCGGGGAAGCGGTCGGCCAGCGCACGGTGGGTCCGCTCCAGGTCGGCGTTCCGGCAGAGGACCGCGACGTTGGGACCGGCGTCGGCCGTTCCGTAGACCTCCAGCCCGTCGGCCCGCAGCCTTTCGACCGTGTCGAAGACTTCCACCGATGTGGGGGCGAGGTACCGCACGGGGGGTCGGGATCCGTTGATCGCCGCGTGCATGCGCAGGGCGTTGGACTCGGTCAGTTCCCCGACGCGGGTGTAGTCGCCCGCCGCGAGCGCCTCGCGCATGTCGATCAGATCCTGCGTGGTTCCGGTGACCCACCCGTCGAAGTACGGCGAGGTCCGGATCGTTTCACGCATCGCGACCCTGGAGGAGACGGCCTTCTCCGCAGCGGAGACGACCACGATGACCATGGCCAATTCCGGTCCGGGAATGTTCTCCGCGTACGACGCCGCGTCGGCCACCTCGCCTGCGCCCTCGCCCGCGTGCCATTCGACGAGATCGCCGATCACCGAGCGGCACGCCGACCCCGAACCGCGCCGAGCGAGGCGGGACAGGGAAACGGTGTCCGTGGGGAGGCCGTAGGCGCTGCTCGCCGCCGTGGCCAGTGCGGCGAAGCCGGAGGCACTCGAGGCCAGCCCGGCCCCGGTCGGCACGGAGTTCTCGGATTCGATGCGCGCCCGGACGCGGCTCCCGGACTGCTCGCGGACCAGGTCGAGGAAGGTGCGCACCCGGTCCAGGGGCGTTCCGGTGACCGCTGCACCGTTGAGGAGGAACCGGTCCTCGTCCAGGGACGGGTCGAGGGTGAGGCTCGTCCGGGTCGGAAAGACGTCGAGGGTCAGGGACAGGCTGCCGGTCCACGGGAGGACCAGCTGTTCGTCCCTCTTGCCCCAGTACTTGATGAGGGCCAGGTTGGGGTGGGCCACTGCCGTGGCGCGCTCTGCGGTCACTGCTCGAGCTCCTCGGGGTTCAGGATCCAGGTCTGGAGCGCCCCGGCCTGCAACAGGTGCGAGGCGAGGTCCTGCCCGTGCTGGAAGTCGCTCGCCAGGGCGATCACGCAACCGCCGCGACCTCCGCCCGTCAGTTTGGCGCCGAGAGCACCGGCTTCACGCGCCGAGCGCACGAGCTGATCGAGGTGCGGGCTGGAGACAGACAGTTCGTGGAGTGCTTCGTGCACTTCGTACATGCGGCGACCGAGGGCCACGCGTTCGTCGTTCTTGAGGTTCTCCCGTGCTGCAATCGTGTGGTCACGAATGGTTTCGAAGTATCGGGCGACGTCGTCCGGGTTGGTCCGGCGCATTTCGGTCACGGCGCCGACCGCGGAGTGGGTGTCGCCTGGTTGTCCCGAGTCGGCGACGACGATGGGCGCGCCCAGGTTGACCTCGATGCCTTCGGCGGACCCGTTCTGGAACCAGATCGGCGACCGGCTGAGCACGGTGTAGGCGTCCAGACCGGACGGGTTGCCGTGGGCGACCCGTTCACCCGTCTGGACGAGTTCGTGACGGACGGTTTTGGGCAGGTCGTCGCCCGTGAGATCGAGAATTGCGTTGACGATGCTGGCTGCACCCGCCGCGCTCGAGCCGAGACCCCGCTCGAGGGGAAAGTCCCCGATACAGGTGATGTGGAGTCCGCGTTCCGGGCGTCCGATGCGTCGGAGTGTCGCGGTGATCGTCGCTCCCAGCGGGGCGAGCATGGGAGGCGCGCTGGACAAGGGGCCGTCGTAGATGTCGACCGTGAGCCACACCGGCCCGGGGGACGGCGTCGCGGTGGCCGTGAGCCCGACCTGGGGCAGAGGAAATGCGATCGCCGGATGGCCGTGGACCACCGAGTGTTCCCCGAAAAGAATCACCTTGCCCCAAGCGACGGACTGGCCGACCGCGGAGGCCTGGAGGGGGTCGGCCTCTTTCAACTTGTGCAAATCTCTGAACTCCGATGGGCGGGGAAGGTACTTTCCTGAACGGATCAAGCATATTCCGTATCCCCCAAGTGTCACGCACTGGGCCGGGACGTCGTGATTCATGATCCGGGGCATCGGCCGCCGTCGGACGCGGGGAACGTGCCATCACCGTCAGCGGGGTCAGCCGTCGGAGCGCCGGGATCTCGGGGAACCCCGGGCCGCACCGATGTACCCAGGATATCGAACCACGGAGTCGGGGTCGCTCGACAGACATGGAGCCCTGTGCCCATCACCATGGCGCAACGTGGCGCACTTCATTCCGTGGGCGTCATACCCGCGGCTTCACCACCTGCCGAGGCTCGGGTCGAAGGCCGGATCGAACCGCCGCATGTACCCGGTGTCGTCGCGTTCGGTCATCCCCGAGGCCAAGTACTGTTCGTGCAGTCGTCGGAGCTTGTCGCGGTCGAGGGAGACGCCGAGCCCGGGCGACGTCGGGACCGCGACGGCGCCGGCGTCGAAGGAGAACGGCGAACCGGCCACGACGTCGTCCTCGGGGTCCTTCCATGGCCAGTGCGTGTCGCACGCGTAGTCGATATTGGGGGTCGCGCCCGCGGCGTGAAGCATCGCGGCCATGCTGATCCCCAGGTGGGAGTTGGAGTGCATGGACAGTCCCATGCCGAAGGTCTGAGCCACTCCAGCGAGGAGCTTGGTCTGCCCGAGCCCGCCCCAGAAGTGCGGGTCGGACAGGATCACGTCGACGGAGCCGCGTCGCACGGATTCTGGGAGCTGGTCGAAGGCCACGACCGCCATGTTCGTGGCCAGCGGCATCGGAACCCGCTGCCTCACGTCCGCCATGCCGTCCAGACCCGGCGAGGGGTCCTCGAGGTATTCGAGCTTGCCCTCGAGCCGTCGGCCGACCCGAACGGCCGTCTCGACCGACCACACGGCGTTGGGATCGAGCCGGATCGGCATCCCCGGGAACCGGTCCGCGAGCGCTTCCACGGCCTCCGCTTCCGCCTCGGGGGCGAGAACCCCTCCCTTGAGTTTGAGCGCGGTGAACCCGTACTCCTCGACCATGGTCTCGGCCTGGGCCAGGATCCCGGCAGCGTCGAGCGCCTCACCCCATCGGTCGGGTTCCGCGCCGGGGTGCCCCGCCCACTTGTAGAAAAGGTATCCGGTGAACGAGACCTCGTCCCTGGCCGGTCCTCCGAGGAGGGTGCTGACCGGAACGCCGTACTGCTGACCCTGGATATCGAGGGCCGCGACCTCGAACGGGGAGTACACGCGGTCCAGGGTCAAGGAGGCCGTGACCATCCCCGCCATTCCGTCGCCGCCCGATGTTCGGTCGTCCGTCAGTGCTCGCGCCACGGCCTGGCGCAGCGCATACAGGTTCTGCACGTCGAGCCCGCGCAAGGATTCCGCGGCCATCTTCAGCCGGGACACGTGGATCGAGGAGCCATAGGACTCCCCCAGCCCGACGACGCCGCCGGACGTTTCGACCTCGACGACGGAACGCAGCGCGTACGGTTCGTGCACGCCGACCGAATTCAGCAGGGGTGGGTCGGCGAAGGCGACCGGTGTGATTCTGATGTCCGCAATAGTGGTGGTGTCCGTCATGGCGTGCCTTTCTGATCGGGTGTTGCGTGGAGGCCTGTGTGTGGGGATTGCATCCGAGGGGCTGCGTGCCGGGGGTGTCCGGGCGGGGCTTCGTCACCCGTCGGCGTCGAACGGGGCGTGTCACGAAAGGACCAATAGCCGCCGAACCCTGGTGCTCCGACGTGCGGGACTGACAGGGTGAAAACCTCAGAGAAGCCGCATGTGCCCTGGCGTCCGCTTCCAGCGGGCCTCATACGCCGGACCGGCCCCGCCACAGCAAAGATTGTGAGGACCAGCCCTGAAGAACTCGACCAGCCCCATAGCAGCCCGTCTGACGAGAGCGTCGCGATATCCCCACGTGGTCTCCGGCCCGCACCGTCACCCGAAATCCGACCGCCATCTGGCCTATATGCTCGTCCTTCAAGCGGGGGCACTGAACGCCGTCGGCTTCACGGCCCTCGGAATCTATACCTCCCACATGAGTGGCATGGTGGCCGACATTGCCCAGCACACGATGCTCGCCAAATTCGACTCATTGCTCACCGGTGTGCTGGCCGTAGGTGCCTTCATCGCCGGAACCATGGCGAGCACGATCCTCTTTACCTGGGCGAAGAGACGAAGACTGGCGAGCAGGTATGCGAACGTCCTCGCCGTCGAAGGCCTTCTGGTCCTCGCCGTGGGTTTTCTCGCGGGCGACCTCGACCATGTGCGGGCGGATCTCATCCTCGTTCCGGCGCTCTGCTTCGCGATGGGGCTCCAGAATGCGCTCATCACGAAGATCCGGGACTTCCCCGTGCGCACGACCCACGTGACCGGGATGATCACCGATTTGGGCGTCGAGATCGGCAAATGGATCTACGGCGGAATCCCGCGAGGCGCCTCATCGGTTCGGATGGATCCGCACAAGGCCAAGGTCCTGGCCGTTCTGGTCCTGTTGTTCATGGTCGGCGGCTCCCTGGGGATCGTCGGTTTCTGGCTGTTCGACTTCCGCGCGCTCATGGTCGGCTCTCTTCTGATCCTTCTTCTGTCCGCCCCCACGAGCATTCGCGATCTGGCACGCGCCGGACTCCGGCCACGCCGCAGACCCGGCGGCACGGCAGCGTAAGGCTCCGCGCCGGCCCGGCCCGCCGGTCGACTCGAGACCCACGAGGTCACGGGCGCGGCAAGCCGGCTCAGATGACCAGGTTCATGACGAGCACGCCTCCCAGCCCGAGGACCGAGAGGACCGTGGTGTAGGTGGTGCGCGCCTTGAGGGTCTGGACGACCGACAGGTTGAAGTACTCCTTGAACATCCAGAACCCGGGGTCATTGACGTGGCTGACGGCGATCGAACCGCACGTGGTCGCCAGGACCATGAGCTCCGGGGAGATGCCGCTCGAACCGACGAGCGGGGCAGCGATGCCGGCCGCCGTCGTCACCGCGACGGACGCCGACCCCAGGGCGATGCGAAGGATCACGGCGGTCAGCCAGACCAGGATGATGGGGTGGATCGGCCACCCGGAGGTCATGTCCGCGATGTACTGGGCGATACCGGTCGAGACCAGGACCTCCTTGAAGCCGCCGCCGGCGGCGATCACCATGATGATCATGGCCATGGCGCGCGCCGAGTCGGCCATCGAGACGGCGAGTTCCGTGAGCGGTCGGCCGCTCAGGGGACCGAAGATGATGATCGCGACGATCAGGGACAGCAGCAACGCGATCGTCGGGGAACCGATGAAGGTCACCGCGTGCATCAGCGGCGTCCCCTCGGTACCGACCATGATGTAGATTTCGGCTCCGGCGATCAGCACCACGGGAAGCAGGGCGACGACGACGGACCGGAGCATGGTCGGCATCTCGTCCTCCGTGAAGGACTTCTCGGACACGAGCCCCCGGGGGATCTCCGGATCGATTTTCTTGACGAAGGACAGCCGCGGCCAAACCATCGCGATGATGGCACCGGCAGGGACGGCGATGAAGAGTCCGTAGAGCAGGGAGAGGCCGGGTGAGGCCTGGTAGATGCTCGCCGCCGCCGTCGGCCCCGGGTGCGGGGGAAGGAAGGAGTGCATCGTGGACAGGGCGATCGACATCGGCAAACCGACCCAGAGCAGGTTCGTGCGCGTCGCCCGGACCAGGGTGAAGACAATCGGGACCACGATCACGAAGGCCGCCTCGTAGAACATGGTCACGCCGATGAGCATGGCCGTGGCGATCATCGCCCACTGGACACGTTTCTCGCCGAGTGCCCCGACCACCTTGAGGGCGATCCGTTGCGCGGCCCCGGCGTCGCCCAGAATGCGGCCGATCATCGCGCCGATGCCGATCACCGCAAGGGTCTCTTCGAGCTGACCGCCCATTCCGCTGCCGATGATGTCCGGGATGTCGGAGACATCGGCGGGCTTGTCGTCCACCGTCAGAACACCCGACAGGGCACCCCACCCGGCCACGAGCACCGAGACGATCAGCAGCGCAACGAAACCGTTGAGCTTGTACTTGGTCATCAGGATCAGCAGCAATGCCACTGCGATGGCCACGATGAGTAAAGGCATCAGATTCTCCTTCGAACCCTGCCGTCCGGGCGTTGCCTCGGCGCAGGTCGGATGCGTCAGGTCGTGTTCTGGTTCACAGTGTGATTGAGCTTATGATTCATGTTTCAATATTGTCTAAGACTAGATTTGCATGAAGTAATACTTGAACCGCATCACTCGTTCTGGAGGAGCGCATGTTCACCCTCGATCAGCTCCGGTGTTTCGTCGCCGTTGCGGAGAACCTGCACTTCGGCCGGGCCGCCGAGGAACTCTCGATGACGCAGCCTCCCCTGAGCCGCCAGATCCAGAAGCTGGAGAAGAGCCTGGGAACCGAACTGGTTCGGCGCACCCACAGGAAGGTCGAGCTCACGGCGGCCGGCGCCACGTTCCTCGACCAGGCACGCCTGGTCCTCTCGCACGCGACCAGGGCCGGAGAATCGGCCGTCCAGGCATCGCGCGGCCTCCGCGGGCGGCTCAGTCTCGGATACACCGCCGCGGCCGGACTCACACTCCTGGGGCCGATCCTCACCCTGGCGAAGGAGCGCATGCCCGATGTCACGGTAGAGCTGCATCAGATGGTCACCTCGCGACAGCTCGAGGCCCTCGAGGACGGACGCATCAACGCCGGTCTCGGCCGCCTTTCGAGCGCCTCCGAGGACTTCCGGGCCGATCTGATCCACACCGAGGGTCTCGTCCTGGCCGCCCCGACGGGCCACGAGTTGCTTTCCGGACGCCATTTGCATCGCGAGGATGTTGCCGGGCATCCGCTGATCATGCACTCGGCGGACGGGGCGCGGTACTTCTACGACCTCGTCGTCCGGAACTTCTCGATCGACCACTCGGACGTCTCCCACTCCCTGAGCCAGATCACCACGATGATCAGCCTGGTGGCCGCCGGGCACGGCATCGCCCTGGTTCCGGAGTCCGCGACCAAGTTGAACTTCCCCGGCGTGGGCTACCGCCAGTTCGACGACCTGCGCCGCGACATCGTCGAACTCCAGCTCATCACCTCGGCGGACAACGCGACCCCCACGGCATCGCGATTGAAAGAGCTTCTGGACGCCGCCCCCGCCGAATGGGCGGGCTGACCTCCCAATAATGATACCCCTGATGCATCACTGGATGCGGAATTGCACTTGGACGAGCATGAGAGGCAGTTCATAGACTCCGAGAAGTCCCACTTCCAGACGCGCGAATCATTCGAGGAGTTCCCATGGCGCAGTTCTCACCCCACGAGTTGGCGGATCGTCTCAAGGACGGTTTGCTCTCTTTCCCAGCGACCGCGTTCGACGCCCAGGGCGAACTCGCCGAGACCACGTACCGGGACCACATCGAGTGGCAGTCGGGGTTCGACGTCGCCGGGCTCTTCGCCGCGGGCGGCACGGGTGAGGGTTTCAGCCTCACGCCCGAAGAGAATGCGCTGGTCACCGAGTGGGCCGTCGGCTCGACTCGGCCGGAGGTCCCGGTTCTCGGGTCGGCTTCCGGCTCCACGAAACAGGCTATCCGGTGCGCTCGGGCCGCCGAGCAGGCCGGGGCCGAAGGCATCCTTCTCCTCCCTCCGTACCTGACCGAATGCGATCAGGACGGGCTGCTCGAGCACGCCTCCGCCGTGTGCTCCGCGGTGAACATCGGCGTCATCGTCTACAACCGGGCCAACGCGATCTACTCGGCCGAAACCATTGCGCGACTGGCCGAGAAGCACCCCAACCTCGTCGGGTTCAAGGATGCCCTGGGCGACATCGAGCATCTGGCGCGCGTGACCGCGGTGAACGGGGACCGTCTCTTCTACCTCGGCGGGCTGCCGACGGCGGAGACTTATGCGCTCCCGCTGCTCCAGATGGGAGTCAGCACCTATTCGTCCGCGATGTTCAATTTCGTCCCGGACTTCGCGCTGGAGTTCTACGCCGACGTCCGACGCCTCGACCACGCGGCCGTCCAGGAGAAACTTCACAGGTTCGTCTTGCCCTATCTCGACATCCGGGACCGCGGCAAGGGCTACGGCGTCTCGATCATCAAGGCCGGCCTGCGCATCGTCGGACACGACTGCGGATCGGTCCGGCCCCCGTTGCACGACCTGCGCGAGCAGGACTACCACGACCTCGAACAGCTCGTCCGCGCGGCGAACGTTGCGGACGTTCCCACCACCCAGAAAGGGGAAACACGATGACCACCACTCTCAACGGACAGTCCTTGATCAACGGTGAATGGATCGAAGGGACCGAGGGAGACATCAGGGCTCTGGACCCGAGCACGGAGGAGAACCTCGATCCCGTGTTCACCCTCATCGGCCCGGACCAGCTCGACGACGCCACCCGGGCCGCCGAGCAGGCGTTCCCCGAATACAGCGCGACCGACCCCGAGGCGCGAGCGCGGTTCCTCGATCGCATCGCGGACAACCTCGAGGCACTCAGGGAGGACGTGGTCGATCGTGCCCGGCGGGAGACCGGCCTGACCGAGGCCCGTCTGAACGGCGAGCTGACGCGAACCGCAAACCAGTTGCGACTCTTCGCCGGAGTGGTCCGCTCGGGCTCGTTCCACAGGGTCCGGATCGACCCCGCGCAGCCTGACCGGAAACCGGCTCCGCGGGCAGACATCCGCCAGCGCATGGTTCCGCTGGGTCCCGTGGCCGTTTTCGGGGCCAGCAATTTCCCGCTGGCCTTCTCGACGGCCGGCGGTGACACGGCCTCCGCCCTCGCCGCGGGCTGCCCCGTGGTGTTCAAGGCCCACAACGCCCACCCGGGAACCGCGGAACTGGTCGCCCAGGCGATCCACGACGCCGTGACGCAGGAGGGCCTGCCCGGTGGCACGTTCTCGCTCGTCTACGGGCCCGGTGCGAAAATCGGCCAGAGGCTCGTGGCGGACCCCAGGATCACCGCCGTGGGCTTCACCGGATCCCGATCGGGCGGGCTGGCCATCGCGCGCACCGCCTTCGAGCGCCCCTCCCCCATCCCCGTCTACGCCGAGATGAGCTCGATCAACCCCGTGATCGTGCTCCCCGGGGCCCTGGGCTCGGCGACGTCCTCCCTTGCTGAAGCCTTCGTGGGTTCGGCGACGGGGTCATCGGGCCAGCTGTGCACCCAGCCCGGACTCGTCTTCGTGCCCGAAGGCCCCGAAGGGGACGAGTTCGTCTCCCGCGCGGTCGAGCACATCGACGCCTCGACCGGGCAGACGATGCTGACACCCTCGATCGCGAGCTCGTGGGCGTCGGGCGTGGAGAACTTGTCCGGTCAGGACGGCGTCGACGTCATCGCCCGCGGTTCGGCCGGAGAAGGGGCCAATGCCCCCGGTCCCGTGCTGTTCCGGACCGACGCCGAGACCTTCCTCGCGAACGGCGAGCTGCAGAAGGAGATCTTCGGCGCGGCGTCCCTGATCGTTCGTTACGCCGAACCGGCGAGCCTCGAGGAACTGGTCGCGGCACTCGAGGGCCAGTTGACGGTCACCGTCCAGGCCTCGCCCTCGGATCGGGACGACGTCGCCGCCCTGCGTCCGCGTCTCGAGCGGCTGGCCGGCCGGATCCTCTACGGAGGCTGGCCGACCGGCGTCGAGGTCGGACACGCGATGGTCCACGGCGGGCCGTTCCCGGCCACGAGCGATGCGCGCACGACGTCCGTCGGCACGTTGGCGATCGAAAGATTCCTGCGGCCCGTGGCATACCAGGACTTCCCCGAGGACCTTCTGCCTGCGCCGGTCTCGGACGCGAATCCGTGGTCGGTCGGCCAGTCGGTCGACGGCAAGTAGGCCCGAGGAAAGCGAGAACATGCCATGACGTCCGCATCCGTTCCCAGGATCGAACGCATCGAGGTCGTGCCGGTGGCCGGCCACGACTCGATGCTGCTCAACCTCTCCGGCGCCCACGCCCCGTTTTTCACCCGAAACATCGTGGTGATCACGGATGGCGAGGGTCGCACAGGGGTGGGTGAAGTCCCCGGTGGTGAGCCGATCCGATCGACGATCGAACAGGCCGCCGGCCTCCTGACCGGTCAACCGGTCACCCGTTACAAGTCCCTGCTGCGGCAGGTCTCTTCCCGTTTCGCCGGTCAGGACGTGGCCGGACGCGGGAACCAGACGTTCGACCAGCGCGTCACGATCCACGCCGTGACGGCCCTGGAATCGGCGCTGCTGGACCTCAACGGGCAGTTTCTCGGTGTTCCCGTCGCCGAGCTCCTGGGTGACGGGCAGCAGCGGGACAGCGTCCCCATGCTGGGGTATTTGTTCTACGTCGGCGACCCGGACAAGACCGACCTTCCGTACCTGCGGGAGCCCGGGGCCAGCGGATGGGACCGGCTGCGGCGGGAAGAAGCCGTGACCCCGGAGGCCGTCGTCGATCTTGCCAAGGCAGCCGCCGAAAAGTACGGGTTCAAGGACTTCAAGCTCAAGGGCGGCGCGCTGCCCGGCGAGGCGGAGGTCGAGACCGTCAAGGCGTTGAGCAAGGAGTTCCCGGACGCCCGCATCACCCTCGATCCGAACGGCGGCTGGTTGCTCGACGACGCGATCAGGTACGGGCGCGAGATGGCCCCGTACATCGCGTACGCCGAGGACCCCTGCGGCGCCGAAGGCAGGTTCTCCGGGCGCGAGGTCATGGCCGAATTCCGCCGGGCCACCGGCCTGCGGACGGCGACCAACATGATCGCCACGGACTGGCGGGAGATGGCCCACGCGATCCGGGAGGCCTCCGTGGACATTCCGCTGGCCGATCCGCATTTCTGGACGATGTGCGGATCCACCCGCGTCGCCCAGCTCTGCCACGACTTCGGGCTCACGTGGGGTTCGCATTCGAACAATCACTTCGACATCTCCCTCGCGATGTTCACGCAGGTCGGTGCCGCGGCCCCGGGCAGCATCACGGCCCTCGACACCCACTGGATCTGGCAGGACGGTCAGCACCTGACCACCCGCCCCTTCGAGATCCGGGAGGGACAGATCGACGTCCCGCAGACGCCCGGTCTGGGCGTGGAGATCGACCGGGACCGACTCGAGGAAGCCCACCAGCTGTACCTCGACCACGGACTCGGGACGCGCGACGACGCCGCGGCCATGCAGTACCTCGTGCCCGGGTGGACCTTCGATCCCAAGCGTCCGGCACTCGACCGATAGGAAACCATCATGACCACCACGACTCGGGACTCGATCCGACACGTCGCCCTCTCGAGCGCGCGGCTTCCGCTCTCGGTCCCCATCTCCGACGCCAAGGTCTTCACCGGCCGCCAGAAGCCCATGACGGAGGTGGTGTTCCTCTTCGCGGAGATCACGACCGAGCAGGGCTTCGAGGGAGTCGGGTTCAGTTATTCGAAGCGGGCCGGCGGCCCGGCCCAGTACGCCCACGCCAAGGAGATCGGCGAGGGTTTGTTGGGCGAGGACCCCAATGACATCGCCCGGATAGGCACCAAACTCGTCTGGGCGGGCGCATCGGTGGGGCGTTCCGGCGTCGCGACCCAGGCCATTGCCGCGATCGACCTGGCTCTCCACGATCTCAAGGCGAAGCGTGCGGGGCTCCCCCTCGCCAAGCTACTGGGCGCCCATCGCGACTCGGTGCGGACGTACAACACCTCGGGAGGTTTCCTGAACGCCTCGATCGAGGAGGTCAAGGACCGTGCGAGCCAGTCGATCGAGGAAGGAATCGGCGGGATCAAGATCAAGGTCGGTCTTCCCGATTCGGCCGAGGATCTGCGCAGGGTCGCGGCGGTTCGCGACCACATCGGTCCGGACGTTCCCCTCATGGTGGACGCCAATCAGCAGTGGGACAGGGCGACGGCACTGCGCATGGGTCGGCGTCTCGAGGAATTCGACCTGACGTGGATCGAGGAGCCGCTGGACGCCTACGACGTCGAAGGCCACGCGGATCTGGCCCGCTCACTGGACACCCCGATTGCGACGGGCGAGATGCTCGCCTCCGTGGCCGAGCACGAGCGGCTCATCGACAACCGCGCGTGCGACATCATCCAGCCCGATTGCCCGAGGGTCGGCGGCGTGACCCAGTTCCAGAGGCTCCTGGCCTTGGCCGATCAGGCGGGACTGGATCTCGCGCCGCATTTCGCGATGGAGATCCACCTCCACCTGGCCGCGACGTATCCGAGGGAACCGTGGGTCGAGCACTTCGACTGGTTGGATCCCCTGTTCAACGAGCGCCTGGAGACCAAGGACGGACGGATGATCGTTCCCGACCGTCCCGGCCTGGGCGTGACTCTGAGCGACCAGGCACGAGCCTGGACCACCGACTCGGTCGAATTCGGGGTCAGGTAGCAGCGAGTTCGGACGTGGCGGCGTCGTGCCTTCGGGCGCGACGCCGCCTTGTCCATACCAAAGCGATGCCGCCCGACGCCGCGACGCTCGCCAGCGCCGCGACGGCGCTCATCCAGGACACCGCGGTCTCCATGGACCACCAGGAGGTCAGCACGCCGACGGCAATCGCCGGGACCCCGGCACCGAGGTAGAACACCAGATACAGCGAGGCGTTGACCCCTCCCCGGGATTCCGCCGGGGTGACGCCGTCGAGCATCGCCGTCGCGCCTCCGTAGGCCAGACCGTGCCCCGCGCCCGCGAACACCGCGGATCCGAGAACGACGTCGATGCTTCCGCCTCCGTCGAGGGCCAGAACCGCCAGACTCGCACCGATCAGCCCGAGACCGAGAATCTGCATCCGGATCGGGGAGATGCCCACGATCAGGGGCTGGGTCGCCATCGAGAACAGGAGCATCGCACCCAGGACGCTCCCCGTCATCGCGGTCGTGGCGTCCGGGAGGGTCCGTTCGAGAACGGTCGGGATCGTGGCCAGGAAGATCCCGGCCCCGGTCCAGGAGAGGAAGCCGGTGGTCGCGGCCGCCAGGAACAGGTGCCGGATCTTTCGCGGGACGCGCGGTGCGGTCGGGCGCCACGTGCGCAACGAGGCGGCGCCGACGCGCGGGAGCCCCAGAACCAGGACCCAGCACACGACCAGGAGCCCCAGGTGCACGAGATAGGGCAGCGCCCCCGGCAGCGGAGCCCATTCGGCCAGGACTCCGGCGAAGAACGGGCCGGCCGCGGTGCCGGCAACGAAGGCCGAGCTCGCAAGGACAGAGGCCCAGATCTTGTACTTGTTCGCGTGCGCTGCCGACGTCTCGATCACGCACGCGGTCGCAGGGCCGGTCACGGCGCCAAGGGCCAGACCGTGGAAGGCGCGGCCCAGGAACAGCGAGAACGTGCTTCCCGCCCGCAGGAAGCACAACGATCCCGCCCCGGAGAGAACGATGCTGGCCAGGAGCACCTTCCGACGGCCCAGGACGTCGGAGGCCGGGCCGAAGAGGAGCAGCGCGGGGATGCTGACCAGCGCGAACGTAGCGTAGATCAAGATCATGGTCAGGTCGCTGAACCCCAGCTGTGCCTGGTACCCGGGATAGAGCGGGGACGGGATGTAGGCCCCAGCGGTCAGGACGATGAGCAGTGCGACGCCGGTGGCCACCTGCCCCCTGGTCGTGGTCACGTGCTCGGTCCGAGCGCCCCGAGCGGGCACTGCGAGACTCCGACGCCGACGGACGGCAGGCTTGCCTGATGGGGAAAGCACACGATGATTCAGCATGCTTCCACTATCGAACGCCGGACTGCTGAATAAAAGCAAACGTTTTTTGACGCTACCTTGTATGTTTTTTGTATGATCGATGCGCGTTTGAGAGTCCTGCAATTGTTGGCCCACCACGGAACGGTGACCGCCGTGGCCAAGGCCATGAACTACACGCCATCGGCCGTTTCTCACCAATTGCGCCAGCTCTCGGAGGAACTCGGCGTGACGCTCCTGGCCCAGGTGGGGCGAGGCGTCCGGCTCACGAGCGCGGCCCACACCGTTTTGCGCCACGCGGCCGTGATGTTCGCCCAGGAGGAGCGAGCCCGGGCCGAACTCGCCGCCGACCCCGAACACGTCACCGGCTCGTTCACGATGTGCGGATTCTCCACGGCCGCAACCCGGCTCCTGCCCCAGGCCGCCGCCCACTTGCGCGAGAACTTCCCGGAGACCACGGTCCGGGTCATCGAGGCCGAACCCTCGCGCTGCTTCGACCTGTTGCTCTCGGAGGACGCGGACCTGGCCCTGTACACGGCGACGTCGATGACCCCGTCCTCCTCCGATCCGCGTTTCGACCAGGTGTACCTGGCCGACGACCCCCTCGAACTGGTGGTTCCCCGGGACCACCCCCTCGCCCGCAAGCCGTCGGTGCGTCTCGCCGAGGCGGCCGACGAGCCGTGGATCGTCGGCCGCCCGGACAGCGCCTATTACCAGCTCGTGATGGCAGCTTGCCTGGGCGCAGGCTTCTCGCCGAACGTCGCGCACCAGGGCGACGAATGGGAAACGGGAACGGCTCTGGTGGCCCACGGCTTCGGCGTCTTTCTGGTGCCGCAATTGGCCAGGCTCCATGAGGACTGGCCGGTGGCACGCATCCCGCTCCACGGGGATCCGACGCCGAGCCGCCGGATCTTCAGTGCGACGCGCCGCGGGGCCCGCGACCACCGCTTGGTCCGGGCCGCGTTGGACGCCCTTCCCGTCTCCCTGCTCCACGATCGCTGACGATCCATCGGTCTGCCCGGCTTGTTCGGCACCGACCTACCGCCCATGGGCCCACCGCGGCACGGCGGGCCCATGAGAGAGGTGAGGCCGTGACCATACCGCGACTGTTTGCTTCAGAATTGAGGCCAAAACTTAACCTGCCGCGGCGTCTGCTTCAGTAGCGTCCGAAGTGTTCGATGAATCACCACCACTTCACGGATCGGAGACCCGCGATGATGACGAACACGAATATCCGGACATGCGCCGCACTCGGGGCCGCAGGAGCTTTGGCACTCGGCTCACTGTCCTTGGCGGCACCCGCACAGGCCGAAGGCACTGACGGTTCGAGCCTGTGCAACCGGCAGGTTCCGGGCAACCCGGACGCACCCCAGACCCACGCCGACGCCTGGCTCGAGGAGCACGGCACGGCGCCCCGGGCCTACGACATGTGGCGCGGAGCCGGCGGCCAGCCCAAACTGGTCCAGCAGAATCAGGGTTCGACCGACTACAAGCTGACGATCCCCGGCACGGGCACGGAGCAGAAGCCCGCACCCGACGGGAAGTACCAGGTCAAGATCGGCAACGGCCTGTGCGGCGAAAACATGCTCGTCGAGTCGAAGGGCGGGATCCTGGACCTCTCCGGTGCCGAATCCTTCGACCAGTTGCCCGGCAACCTCATGGTCCAAGTTCCGGGTCGGGTTGCCGACGACGAGACCGACCCCGAGAACCCCGCCTACGTGAGCCCCGAAACCGGGGAGCCCTCGGACGAGCCCAGCCTGAGGATCGGGGCCACCTACTCACCGGCCGAGAACACCCTCGCGGTGATGCCCACCCAGGAAGAGGTTTCCTGGGGTTATCCGAACGGTGTTCCGGCCATGCGGGCGGGAAGTTTCGACTCCATGACCATCAACCCGCAGAGCACCCTCCCCCTCTCGGAGGACGGTGACTACCAGGTGGACGTGACGTACCGAGATGCCCCCACGGGCAAGGGCGAAACGATAAACCTGGACGCCCAGATCACCAAGGACGAGCACGGGCAGCTGCAGATCGAAAGCAAGGACTTCAAGACCTTGCCGACTGGTCGCTATGCCCTGCTCATCCACGATGTGCAGAACCGCACGGGCCAACAGGTCTTCTTCAGCGTCGCGGATCCGGACATGTACCCGGATGATCCCGAGCTCCACCTGTACGGCGATCCCTGGTGATCGTTGCGGATCGGCTGACGTGACGCATCGGCGTCGAGATCGGGCCGCGGTCGATTGTCGGATCGACCGTGGCCCGGCCCGTCACGGGACGCGGTGGGTCCATTCCTCGGTGCCGAATTTTTCGTCGACGAGCCGGCGTCCCGCCTCGAGGTCGGCCTCGGACAGCTCGGCCCACGTCGCACCCGTGCGCGCCTCGAAGGTGCGCCCCATCGTGGCGATGATCCCCTCCCGGCTCTCACCGGTCTGACGGCGCAGCGGGTCCACACGCTTCTTCGCGCTGCGAATCCCCTTGTCCGAGATCTTGGCCTGGCCGATACGGAGGACGTCGGTCATCTTGTCCGCATCGATGTCGTAGGACATGGTCACGTGGTGGAGGATCGCACCGCTGACTCGCTTCTGGGCGGCGCCCCCGATTTTCCCGCCCGAGGACGTGATGTCGTTGATCGGTTTGTACCAGGCGTTGACCCCCAGTTCGCCGAGGGCCTGGAGCACCCACTGGTCGAGAAACACGTACGACTGTTCGTAGCTCAGCCCCGCGACCAGCGAAGCGGGGGCATACATCGAGTAGGTCACGCAGTTGCCGCCCTCCATGAACATCGCCCCGCCGCCGGAGATGCGCCGGACGACGTCGATCCCGTGCCGCTCGACGCCCTCGGGCTGCAATTCGTTCATGTAGGACTGGAACGAGCCGATCACGGTGGCCTTGTCCTCCCAGTCCCAGAATCGGAGCGTCGGCCCCCGGCGACCCGCCGCGACCTCCTCCAGCAGGTACTGGTCCAGGGCCACGTTGAGACTGGTCGGAAGGGGGCCGGGGCGCAGGATGCTCCAGTCGAAGTCGCCGAAGTCCTTCGCGCCCGTGATGGCCCGCCGAACCACGAGGGCGACGTCGCCCGTCGAGAACCCGTGCAGGTCCAGCTCGTCGCCGAAGGTCGCGAGCGCCGCATCGAGGCGTGCGGTAAGAGCCGCGCCGTCGTCGGCGATCGAGGACCCCACCAGGGCGGGCGCGAGCTCGAAGAACGCCTCCTCGGGCTCCAGGAAGAAGTCCCCCGAGATCGTCGCGTTCGTGATCCGGTCACCCTCGACGACGACGTCCGCGACCACGAGCTTGCCCCCGGCCACCTTGTGTTCTGCGTGGAATGTCTGCTCAGCCATGACTACAGCCTACGCACGGCCACGACCCCGCCACCATGCCGGGGGCGCGAGGGGGGCGGGGCGGGCGCGGGTCGGGTTGATGGGCTCGGGGCGGGCTGGTGGTGGATCGAGGGGCTCGGGGGTCGAGGGTCGGGGCGGGCGCGGGTCGAGGGGCTCGGGGCGCAGCTAGAGACGCCTACGACCCCGCGTTGGGTGGCGATTACCCAATTCGGTGGTGGTTGTCCCCTCGACGGTTGTCCACTTCAGTGGTTGCCCGTAACGGTTCGGTGGCGGTTACCCAATTCGGTGGTGGTTGTCCCCTCGACGGTTGCCCATTTCGGTGGGTGCCCGATTCTGTTCGGTGGTGGTTACCCAATTCAGAGGCGGTTACCCGACTCGATGGCGCTCTTATCGGTGGTTTTCCGTAGCGGTTGGGTGGCAGTTACCCGATTCGGTGCGTCTGGCCCTCGTCAGGAGGCGGCTAAACCCCCACCCTATGGGGGCAAACACCTCGAATTCAGGTAACCACCACCCAACGCCCCGCCCCACGGCCACGGCGTCGTCGCCCACCCAGCCGATGAACCCGCGAAGTGGCAATCCCGTGCGGAAATCCTCCCGAGGTGGCAATCCCGTGCGGTTTTGACCCCAAATTCCGCACGAAACTGCCACCTCGCGGGACAAAACGCACATGATTGCCACCTCGCGGGCCGAAACGCACAAAACTGCCACCTCGACCGCCGCACCCCGCCATAGACTGAAGACACCCCACCGAACGACGGGATCACGGCGCCCGGGAGGCGAGGACCAGCGATGAACACCGACCTGGCGGCAACGACCGACCAGCCCGAAGACCGCACCGAGCGGCTCGACCTGCACGTCCCACGCATGACTGACCTGGACGAACTGCACCGACTGTATTCGGACCCGCGCGTGTGGACGCATTTGCCGAGCGGCAGGTTCGCGGACGTCGGGACCACCCGCAATGTCCTGGCGGGCTGGATTTCGGCCTGGGACGCCGGCCTCGGAACCTGGGTAGCGCGAGAGGACGGGAAGGTGGTCGGTCACGGAGGCTGCGCCCTGCGCAACGGCGTGTTCTGGAACCTGGGGTACCGGTTCTCGCCCGAGGCCCAGGGGCGAGGACTGGCCACGGAGCTGTCGCGTCGAGCCCTCGATCGGGCGACGACGCTTCGCCCGGAGACCCCGATCGTGGCCTACCTGCTAGAGAACAACCGGGCGTCGGCCGCGGTGGCCGAAAAGTTGGGGCTCACGCTCCGCCACCGCGGACCGGACGCGGGAAACCCGGACCCGTCCGCGATACGCCTGGTCTACGCCGACAGGCCACTCCAGCCAGGGGTGCTGAAGGCGACGCAGAAGTAGCAAACGGGCGACGCCGGGATCGGACCTGACCGACAGGGACTACTGGTAGGTGACCACCCACGGCTTGGGCTCCATCTGGTAGGTCTGCTCCGGGGTGAACATCGGGGTGTCTTCGTCGTAGAAATTTTTCCACGACATGCGGATACCGGCTCTTCGCAGTTGAGGGGGTAGGTGGCTGAGCGCGTCGGTCGCCGGATGAGGGTCGAGGCCTTCCGATGATGGAAGTTCTCACACTGACCATCTGCCGGAAGACCTCGACGTGCACCACGCTACCTTCGCGACCCCTGATCTGACCGTGTTCTGCCATCTCGACGAGCTCGGCCTCGTGGCCACCGGTCAGCTTTTTGAGCCGGATCGCGCGGTGATCGAGTGCCGCGTCGCCGAGCCGGATCCGTGGTGCCGGGGATGCGGTAGCCAGGCGCTCTCGCGCGGGACGGACACGCGGCGTCTCGCCCACGAGCCGTTCGGTCATCGCCCGACGACGCTGCTGGTCCGGGTCCGCCGCTACAAGTGCTCGGGATGCGGACGGTCCTGGCGTGAGGACCTCACGGCAGCGGCGCCCGAGCGAGCCAAGCTGTCCCGTAGCGGGATGCGGTGGGCGTTGGAAGCGCTCGTGATCGACCACCTCACCGTCGCCCGCGTCGCCGCCGGCCTCGGTGTCGGTTGGCACACGGCGAACAACGCGGTCCTCGCTGAAGGGCGTCGAGTGCTGATCGACGATCCCGCCCGGTTCGACGGCGTCGCCGTGATCGGCGTCGACGAGCACGTCTGGCGCCACACGAGAGTCGGCGACAAGTACGTCACCGTCATCATCGACCTCACCCCGAACCGCGACAAGACCGGCCCCGCCCGTCTGCTGGACATGATCGAGGGTCGCTCGAAAGCCGTGTTCAAGACCTGGCTCGCCGCACGCCCGCAGGACTGGCGCGATGGTGTCGAGGTCGTCGCGATGGACGGGTTCACCGGCTTCAAGACCGCCGTCAGCGAGGAGCTCCCGGACGCGCAGGCGGTGATGGACCCGTTCCACGTCGTCCGCCTCGCCGGCGACGCCCTCGACACCTGCCGTCGTCGCGTCCAGCAGTGCCTGCACGGCCGGCGGGGCCGCAAAAACGATCCGCTCTACAAGGCCCGCCGCATCCTCCACACCGGCGCGCAGCTGCTCACTGACCGGCAGCAGACCCGTCTCGAGGCACTGTTCGCGGTCTCCGAGCACGTCGAGGTCGAGGCGACCTGGGGCATCTACCAGCGCGTGATCGCTGCCTACCGCGAACCCGATCGGAAGACGGCGAAGAAGCTGATGACAGCCGTCATCGATTCCGTCTCCAGCGGCGTCCCCGCCGCGCTCGTGGAGGTCCGCAAGCTCGGCCGCACGCTCAAGCAGCGCGCCGCCGACATCCTCGCGTTCTTCGACCGGCCCGGCACGTCCAACGGGCCAACAGAGGCGATCAACGGGCGCCTGGAACACCTCCGCGGCTCCGCCCTCGGATTCCGGAACCTCACGAACTACATAGCCCGATCGCTGCTCGACACCGGCGGCTTCAGGAACCACCTACACCCTCAAATGCGATGAGCCACATATCTCCTTCGAAGAGCCACCGTGCGCGAAAGTTCTGGTGAACATTTCCCGAACTGTCGTAACGGCACTCATATACCTATGCATTGATGCATAATCAACCATTCGCGGAATCTTTCACGAGGGCTCCGTTTTCTCCTCACACCTCCCGAACGACGCCGCGCCTGGCGTCATCGCATGCAGGTGTCATCTATTACAAATTGCTCATTAAGGGGTTTGCCGCGGTATTCAAACATTTTGAGTGACGTCATTGACTCGGAACACACCGCCTTCCTACGCTCAGTTCTGCCCGAAACAGTAGAAACAGACGGTAAGGAACATTCGACGATGAATAACTTCAAGCGCAGGTTCGTTGCAGGTGCGGCTATCGCTTCCCTGGCCACCGGTGCCATGGCTGGCGCCGCGAACGCGACCACCGCGACCCCGAGGGTGCCGACACCGCCCAGGCGTCGACCCAGGCACAGCACAAGTTCCAGTACATCAGCCAGGTCCAGGGCCAGGACTCGCAGTACAACGATTGCGGCCCCGCGAGCATCCTGATGGCTCTCCTGCAGGGCGGTGGCAAGCTGCCGAGCAATTACTCGGATTCCGATCAGAGTGCCGCCATGAGCCAGATCCGCGATGAAGCCGGACGAGGCAACTCCGAGTTCCTCCAGAGTGACGACGTCGCCACGATCCTGAGCAACCACGGCGTCAAGGGCACGGCCCATGTGAACGGCGAGGCCACCAACTCGATCGAACAGATCAAGGACGGCAAGGGCGCCGTGGTCCTGACGCAGACCGGGGTCATTGAGGGCGAGGACGCCGCGCCGGGATACGGACACTTCGTCTACATTTCCGGCTACAACAAGGACAAGGGAACCTTCACGGTCAACGACCCTCTGAAGACCTCGAAGAAGTCCTACCAGGCCACCGAGACCCAGCTGACCAACATCATCACGACGTCGGCCGAGGGCAACACTCCCTGGGTCTACACGGTCTGAGTTTCCGACCGTGATCTCCCACCGGAAGTGAGCCGGTGAGAGTTCGGCCAGAACAGGCGCCGGTTTCCGTCCGTCGGAGACCGGCGCCTGTCCGCGTTCACCGCGGTGTGCGTCGATCGGGATTCGCCCATCTCACAGCCTCGCTGGGTACAGTTGGGAAGCGAAGTGTTGCCGCAGCGACCGAAACACACCTCGCTGAGATGAGCCACCGAGAGGACGTTCATGCCCCAGAACCCGTACGGCCCGCCTCCGGGCCCCGATTTCGAGAGGGACGCCCACAAGTACGGGGCGCCCGGGGTCCATCCGCCGGAATCCGCGTTGCCGTCGCAGCCGCTGGCCGACGACGTCAGCAACGGTTGGGTCCCCGAGGACTCCCGTCAACGAGCCCGCAGCCCTCTGCCGGGGCCTTCGCTGTTCTCGACGCAGTCTCTCCTGGGGGAAGGACTGCGCGGCAAGCTGCGGCACCCCGGGGAGATCCCGTGGCTCATTGTAGGGATCTGCTTCACGATCGCGGCCTACACCTTCGCTTTCTGGGTCCTCTTCATCCGTACGTTCATGCCGATGATCACGACGCCGACCACATACACGGAGGCCGACACCGCGTCGACCTTCGACCAGTTGCTGGCCCTGATGTGCATCGTTCCGATCGCGATTTTCATCAGTCGCGGCATGCTGTACGGCCAGATGCGGCTCAGCGGCGTCCGTATCACCCCCACACAATTCCCCGAGGCCTACGAGATGCTCGTGGGCGCAGCCAAAGCCCACGGTCTGCGCCGTGTACCGGACGCCTACGTGGTGCTGGGCAACGGCACGATCAACGCTTTCGCCTCGGGCCATGGTCACCGTCGTTTCGTCGCGATCTACTCCGACCTGTTCGAGGTCGGCGGCGAGGCCCGTGACCCGGACGCTTTGCGATTCATCATCGGCCACGAGGTCGGCCACATTGCGGCCGGCCACACCTCGTACTTCCGGCTCCTGGGCGTTTCGGCCTTCCAGAACGTGCCGTTCCTGGCCTCGATCCTCTCCAGGGCACAGGAGTACACCGCGGACAACTTCGGTTACCGGTATTGCCCGCGCGGTTCGGAAGGCACGATCCGTACCCTGGCGGCCGGCAAGTACCTGAACAAGGACGTGAATTTCCAGGAGTTGGCCGACCGCGCCGTCTACGAGCGCGGATTGTTCACGTGGCTCGCCAACCTCAACATGTCCCATCCGGCGACGACGTGGCGCGCTCACGCCCTGCGCGATCGTTCCCGTCCCGGCCGCCTCATCTGGCGTCCGCGACTCAACCCGGCGAACAACCCGCTCTCCATGGTTCCCGCCGCGGAACCGGCGGCCTCCTGGCCGGACCCGCTCCAGAGCACCGAGTTCCTGGGCACGTACCCGGAGAAGCCGGGCAATGCGCACTGGGGCGTCAACGTTGTCTCCGACAAGGAGGTCGCCGACCGCCGCGACCGCGTGATCCCTGACCTGCTGGACATCTATTGGGCGGGCCCCGGTCGGCGCGGATTCTGCGGTCCGAACGGCCCCGCAGGACCGGAAGGCCAGACCGGCCCGAACGGGCCCACCGGTACCACCGGTTCCGCGGACGACGATTCGGCCCGCCCCCGACGCTCGAGCGGATACGGCATTGACCCCGAACCCGGTGACCGGCACCGGCAGGCCCCTCCTGAGACCCGCGATTCGCCGGATTCTTCGGGAGACACCCCGCGCCCGCCCGAGAACGACTGATTCGGACTGCGGTATCGCGCGAAGCGCCCCCTGCCTCGTGAAGGCAGGGGGCGCTTCGCGCATCTGTCAGTCTCCCGCCATTCCCATCGACTCGCATCGCATGCTACGCTCATCTCGCTTCTGCCCCCGAACAAAGGAAATGCATTGGACAGTGCACCTCTCGCCCCCATCGGCTGAGCAGGACCACCGCGTCCGCTCGGCCTGCCATCACGCTGAGAGGACGCCATTATGCCTATCCAACACAACATTTCCCTCGTCGGAATCGGCTTTTCCTGGCCGGACGGGACCCCGTGCCTGACTGATGTCGACGTCGTGTACGACGCCGGCCTGCATGGCCTCATCGGGTCCAACGGGTCCGGCAAATCCACCCTGGTCGACATCATCACGGGTGGCCTCGACCCCGCGCACGGCTCGGCCACGGCCCCGCCGAGGACCCATGTCCTGCGGCAGGATCTGGGCCTGGAGACCGCGACGACGGTCGCCGACCTGCTCGGCATCTCCCCTGTTCTCTCCGCGATCGACGCGGTGACGCAGGGCGACGTCGATCCACAGCACTTCGACGTGATCGGTGACGACTGGGACCTCCGCGACCGGGCCGAGGCAGCGATGCACCGAGCCGGAATGCCCGGCATCGGCCTGGACCGCGAGGTCGGCACGCTGTCCGGGGGCCAAGCCGTCAGGACCGCGCTGCTCGGGATCCGGCTTGCACTGCCGGAAGCGCTGATACTCGACGAACCCACCAACAATCTCGATGCTGAGGCCCGCGAGCAATTGGCTGGCCTCCTGGACGGCTTGCGACATCGCATACCGGTACTCGTGATCAGCCACGACAAGGCGCTCCTGGAACGATGCGACTCGATCAGCGAGCTCCGGCAGGTCGACCCGCGAAACCCGGCGTCGACCCTGCGACGGTTCGAGGGAAGTTTTTCCGCGTGGGAAGCCACCGTGGACGCCGAGGAAGAGACCAAGCGTCGCGACATTCGCGATGCCCGGGCGACCGCGGACAGGGAGAAGCGCGACCGGATCAATCAGCAGATCAGGCAGTCGCGGGACGAACGGCGCGGCAAGAAATTCGCGGAGACCAAGCGCAAACCTCCCATCGCCATGGGCGGGGACAAGGAGAATTCGGAGAAGTCCTCCGCCCGGGCGCGTGCCCTGATGGCCGACCGCGAGCGCGCCGCCAACGACAGGCTCGCCGCGGCGGAGGACTCGCTCCGCCGGAGCGAGGACGTCTACCTGGACCTCCCGGACACTGCGGTCGGCAACGGCACGAGAATCGTGGAATTACAACTTCTCGAGGACGCCGGGGTGGTCGGCTCCGCGCAGGAGCCCGAGGACGACGTCGTTCCCTTGCCGACGGACGAAACCCACGTCATCGTCTCCGGGCCCGAGCATCTGCGGATCTCAGGACGCAATGGTTCGGGCAAGAGCACGTTGCTCGAGCGTGTGGTGACCGGCGCTCCCATGGCTTTCGTATCGGCGCCTGGCATGGGCCGGATCTACGAGGTGATCGGGAGGACCGATCGCGTCGGGTACCTTCCCCAGCGGATCCGGCTGGACCCGGAGGCAACGGTTCTCGAAACGGTGGCCGCGAGCAACCCGGGGGCCAGCGACCAGCGGCTCCGGGACGACTTGGCGCGTTTGCTGTTCCGGCGCGACACGGTATTCGCGAAGGTTCGGACGCTCTCCGGCGGTGAGCGTTTCCGCGTCGCACTGGCCAGGATCCTTCTCTCGGCGCCCGCGCCGAGGCTCCTGGTGCTCGACGAGCCGACCAACAACCTGGACATGGGCACGGTCGACTGGCTGGTCAACGCCCTGGGCGGATTCCGGGGCGCGCTCCTGGTGGTCAGCCACGACGAGGACTTCCTGGACCGGATTCGCATCGACCGGACCGTGCCGTTGGACGCATGACGCCGCCCTCTGCGCGAAGCGGGCGGAGAAACGTCTAGAGCAGGATCGCGTCGATCGCGGAGACCAGGGCGATATGCGCGAGCGTCTGGGGGAAATTCCCGGTCATGCGCGAGCGGGCCAGGGAGTATTCGGAAGAGAGCAGGCCGACGTCGTTGGCCTTCTCCAGCACTCCGTCCAGGATGTCGCGGCCGCGGGCGATGTTCCCGGACCGGATGTGCTGCTCGGCAAGCCACAACGAGGACGCGAAGTGGGCGTTGTCCTGCCCCTCGAATCCGTCCAGCCGGTCGGCGTTGCGGTAGCGGTAGATCAGTCCGCCGCCGGCATCGAGTTCGGTCTCGATGCGCTCCACGGTGCCGCGCATCTCCGGCGAATCGAAGGAGACGAACCCGGTGTGGGCGACATTCAGCAGTGCGGAGTCGACGCTCGTTCCGCCGTAGTACTGCACGAACGAGTTGAGTTCCCGGTTGAAGCCGTGGGCCCAGATCTGTTCGGCGAGTCGGTCGCGGGCGGCCGCCCAGAGGTCGGCGTCGCCGGACAAGCCGTGGGTCCGGACGCCGCGAACCCCGGCATCGAGCGCGGCCCACAGCATGATCTGGGAGTGGGTGTAGATGCGCGTTTCCCCGTGCATTTCCCAGATGCCTTGGTCCTCTTCGCCGACGTGGTCCACGGCGGACCCGAGAAGCGCCTGCTGAAGGGGCCACGAGAGGTGGTCTTCCGCGTAGCCCAGGCGGCGCAGCTTTTCGAACGTCACCATGAGTTGGCCCATGGCGTCTCCCTGCAGCTGCATGGCCGCGCCGCTCCCACGGCGAACGGGCACGGAGCCTTCATAGCCGGGCAGATCGATCTTCCGTTCGAAGTCGTCGCTCTCCCCGGCGAGACCGTACACGTTGTGCAACCGGGTCGGGTCGTTGGCGATGGCCCGGAGCAACCAGTTCCGCAGCTGGGTCGCCTCGCGGTCGTGGTCGTGGCCGATCGCGACTCCGACCGACTGGGCGACGTCGCGCAACCAGCAGAACCGGTGGTCCCAGTTGCGTTGGCCGCCGATGACCTCGGGCAATGAGGTGGTCGGGGAGGCAACCATGCCGCCTGTCTCGCGGTTCATGAGCGCGCGGATCACGAGCAGGGACTGGCGCCGCGCTTCGCGATAGGTCTCGAGCTGCGGGTCCTGCTGTTCCTCTTCCTCGGTCTCGCCGCCCGGCACAGCGCCGAGCGGGATGGCCCCGGAATGGCCGTCGACCACGGGCATCGCCGTGGTGGTCGGGACCGGTCCGGTGCTGGTGGGAACGGGTTCGCTCGGATCGTTGTACAGATCGGACCATTCGCTCCACTGGTCGGCGGTCCGGTGCAACGAGTCGTTGAAGTCCACCGGCGCCGGCGGATTCCGGTGGGAGGCAAAGTAGGTGAGCGAAAAGTCCCTCACCTGACCGGCGGAAATGTCGAATTGACCGGCATGGCAGCGATGAGCGACGTCGGGAATGGGGTCGCCGCGGAACACCAGCGCGTCGGGCCCGGCCATCGCGACGAGCATCCCGTCGGCCGGGTCGGGGTATCCCGTCTGCGGGTCGGGGGCGCCGTCGTATCGGGTGACCCACGGGACGGTGCGGCCGTAGTTGAATCGCAGGGCGAGTTCCTGGTGCATGGTGACTTCGCCCGTGAGCCCCTCGACGCGACGAACGATCTCGGTCCTGTTGCCCAGCGGCATGAAGTCCGTGACCCTGACCGACCCGGTACTGGTGGACCAGATGGTGTGGAGCACGAAGGAGTTCTCGCCGTAGAAGCGCTCGGCAACCTTGGCGGGCGCGTCCTCCTGGGCCGTGTCCTCTGCCGGTGCGCCGGTCACCGTGTCCGGGAATACCGCGGCGGCGGGGGCCAGTAGCCAACGACCGTGATCGTCGGAGCCCAGGAGTGCTGCGAATGCGGCCTCGGAGTCGAACCTGGGTGCGCAGAACCAATCCACGGATCCGTCCCGCGAAATCAGTGCGGCAGTGCTCATGTTGGAGAGCAGGGCATAGTCCTCAATCTTCGAAGCCATAGGTCAACTCTCGCACAAACAGGCCCGAGCGTTCGCCCCTTCGGCGTCAAACGCTTCAATTCTCACAACCAACCCCTTGTCTTATACCCCTAGGGGGTATACATTCGGTGCCATGAGCGAGACATCGAGCCACCAGGCCGCGGACCCCCATCAGCCTCCCCACGGGTACACCCATGACAAGGAGGCTTACCTGAAGCGACTCCGTCGCATCGAGGGCCAGATCCGCGGTGTGCAGCGCATGGTCGAGGAGGACACGTACTGCATCGACGTGCTGACCCAGATTTCGGCCGCGAACAAGGCACTGCACGCCGTCGCGATCGGGCTGCTGGACGAACACCTCAACCATTGCGTGGTGGGCGCGGCCGAGGCCGCCGCCGGCGGGGGCGATCCCGCGATCGTCCGGGACAAGGTCTCGGAGGCGACGGCGGCCATTTCACGACTCGTTCGGAGCTAGCAGCCCGGCCTTCGCGGCCCGGACCGAACACCACTCTCCGAAAGGACAGCACATGAACACCACAGACATCACGGTCCGCGGCATGACCTGCCAGCACTGCGTTGCATCCGTGACCGAGGAACTCCAGGAGATCGGGAACGTGCAGGCCGTCGAGGTCTCGCTCGAAGCGGGCGGGGACTCCCCTGTTCGCGTGACCCACGAGGGAGAACTGGACCCGGCGGCGGTCAACGACGCCGTCGCCGAAGCCGGGTACACCCTGGTCGACTGACCCCAACCATCACTACTCGCACGAGAAGGACTCATGCCCACCGCAACACCGTCAGCGAACAACCCGTCAACCGATGAGGGCGACCGCGTCGTCGACCTCACCGTCGAGGGGATGACTTGCGCTTCCTGCGTCGGGCGGGTCGAACGCAAGCTGGGCAAACTCGACGGCGTCGAGGCCAGCGTGAACCTTCCGCTCGGTACGGCGAAGGTCACCGCCCCCGCGCACATCTCAGACGAGAACCTGCTCGAGGCCGTGCGCAAGGCCGGTTACACGCCTTCCCTCGCGACCCGCGCGACCGGGAAACGCGGGTCCGACACGGGGACGGGTGCGCCTGCCGGCGCGTCCGCGAAGACTGACGCCGCCGCACCGGCCGACGCCGCAGCCCCTACCGTTGCCGCCGCTCCCACCGGCCACCGCTCGAAGGACGCCAGCGGTTCCACGCCCGTCCACGCGCAGCACGGACACCACGCCCCCGAAACAGAGCAGGGTACGGAGAACAGTTACGGTGAGGGCCACGGTCACGACGACCACGCCGGCCACGGCATGGCCATGCCTCCGGAGTCGTCCCTGATCCGGCGCATCTGGGTCTCAGCGATTTTCACGGTGCCGCTGTTCGCGATATCCATGATCCCGTGGTTCCAGTTCCCGCACTGGGCCTGGGCCGCGGCGGTTCTCGCCCTGCCCGTGGCCACGTGGTCGGCGTGGCCGTTCCACGTCACCGCTGCTCGGGCCGCGCGTCACGGCGCGTCGACCATGGACACGCTGGTCTCGCTCGGCGTCGTCGTCTCCTACCTGTACTCCCTCGGCAGACTGATCGCCGAGCCGGGCATGACGGCGGGCGCCCACCCTGGTGGTCACATGGACATGTCTTCCCACCAGGTCTACTTCGAGACCGCCGCCGTGGTGACGTTCTTCCTGCTGATCGGCCGGTACACCGAGACCCGGGCGCAGTCCCGATCCAGCGAGGCGCTCCACAAGCTGCTCGATCTGGGCGCCCGCGAGGTCGACGTCGTTCGCTCCGGAAGCGCCGAACCGGTCCGCATCCCGGTGGAAGAGTTGCGTGTGGACGAAGAATTCGTGGTCCGACCGGGTGAAAAGATCGCGACGGACGGCGTCGTGGTCGATGGCGACTCCGCGGTCGACGAGTCCATGCTGACGGGCGAGTCCGTACCGGTCGACGTCGGCCCGGGGAGCAATGTCACGGGTGCGACCCTCAACGCCAACGGTCGCCTCCTGGTGCGCGCCACGCGAGTCGGAGAAGGAACGACGCTGGCGCAGATGGGTCGCCTGGTCGCGGACGCGCAGGCGTCCAAGGCCCCGGTCGCCCGCCTCGCCGATCGGATCTCGGCGGTGTTCGTCCCGGTCGTGCTGGTCCTGGCCACCCTCACGTTCATTCTGTGGTGGACGATCGGCGGCGCTCTGACACCGGCGTTCGTTGCCGGCGTCTCGGTCCTGGTGATCGCCTGCCCGTGCGCCCTCGGCCTCGCGACCCCTACCGCGCTGTTGACCGGTACCGGCCGCGGTGCCCAACTCGGGATCCTCATCAAGTCGGCCCAGGTCCTGGAGGACACGCGACGCGTGAACACGGTCCTGCTCGACAAGACGGGAACGGTCACGAGCGGGGAGCTCTCCGTGGAGGGCACCCGGGTGCTCGGGTCGTCGGCCGCCGTCCGGGATGGCGATTCCCTGTTGGTTCTGGCCGGCGCCGTCGAGGACGCCTCCGAGCACCCGATCGCGCGCGCCATAGCCGATGCCGCCCGGCGGGCGCACGGCTCGCTGCCTCGGGTCGACGACTTCACGAGCGCGGCCGGTGGCGGCGTGCGGGGGCGCGTCGTCGTGAACGGCTCCGCGCACGACGTCGCCATCGGGCAGGCGTCGTGGCTCGCCGACGTCGGTGTGGATGTACCCTCCGACCATCTCGATGTCGTGTCCCGGACCCAGGAGCGTGGCGAAACGTCGATCCTCGTCGCGGTGGACGGGGCATCGGCCGGGATGCTTGCCCTCCGCGACAGGCCCAAGGACGACGCCGCCTCCTCCATCGCGGAGCTTCGCGAGATGGGACTCCGGCCCGTCCTCCTGACCGGCGACGCCGCCCCCGTGACACGCGCTGTCGCGACGGAGGTCGGCATCGACCCCTCGGACGTGATCGCCGGAGTCAGCCCGAGCGGCAAGGTGGAACAGGTCGAACGGCTGCAGGGTCAGGGAAAGGTCGTGGCCATGGTCGGCGACGGGGTCAATGACGCGGCCGCACTGGCACGGGCCGATCTCGGTGTCGCCATGGGCGCGGGCACCGACGTGGCCCTCGAGGCATCGGATATCACCCTGGTTCGCGGCGAGGTGGGGGCCGTGGCCCAAGCCATCCGGCTGTCCCGGGCCACGCTCCGCGTGATCAAGTCCAGCCTGTTCTGGGCCTTCGGGTACAACGTCGTGGCGATTCCCGTTGCGGCCCTCGGCCTGCTCAACCCCATGGTCGCGGGTGCCGCCATGGCGTTCTCCTCGGTCTTCGTGATCCTGAACGCCCTGCGGCTCAAGGGGTTCGGCAGGTAGCCCCCTCGGCCGGTCTGTTCGGGGACCCAGAAGAAAATCACCGCCGAGCCTGTCCACGGCTCGGCGGTGATTTTCTTGCGTGTGGTCCCAGGATCTCCTGGGGTCAGTTGTGTTCTTCCGGATGTGCGCGTTGGCCGTAGTCGGGGCCGTCCTCGGAGCCGCCGGACGCGGAGCCGCCGGACTGTTCCGAGCCGCCTCCTTCGCGAGCCTCACGTTCGCGTGCATCCTTGCGCGCTTTTGCCTGAGCGTAAAGATCGGCCGATCTCTTGTTGATGCCTGTGCCCTGACCCAGCTCTTCGTCATTCGGCTTCTCGACGATGATCAGGGTCGCGCAGACGACGAGGGTCCCGACGAAGACGCAACCGGCCACCGACAGAGCGAGACGGAATTCGGGGGCGTTGTTGGTACCGCCCGTGGCGAAGATCAGGATGCACACGAATGCGACGACGGCCAGGACGGCCGCGATGATGAGCGGTCCCTTGATGTCGGCCTTGATTCCGCGCTTGGGGCGCTGTGCCACGTGTGTTCCTCCTGGTGTCTGCGGATGCCCCTTCAGTCTACGTCCCGAAGCAGGATCGCGCCGTCCGAGCCCGCCAAGGTTTCGCCCTCCGGGGACTAGTCGCCGGGGTTCTGTTGCTCCAGTGCCACGGCGTCGTGCCGGAAGGTCAGCGCCGCGAGAAGCAGGAAAATGCCGACGATGATGGCTCCTCCGCCGGTGACGCCGAAGCTCGCCTTGGGGCCAATTTCACCGACGAGGAAGAGGGCCGCTCCCGTTAGGAAAGTCACCAATCCCGCAATCTTCCAGTCCTTGGACATCGCGGAGGTCGAGGTGGTTCGCATTCCTTGGAGCAGTTCGGTGATTCCGCAGACCGTGAGGATAAGGCCCGCGATGAGCACAAGGATCGGCAGTGATGCCGCGAAAGCGACCGTGAGCACGCCGCCCAGCAAGTACAGGATCGCGAACGACTGGATCACGGAGCTGCTGGATCCTCGACTGCCGTAGACGTGTTCGTTGAGGCTGCGTTGCATGTAGATCAGCCCGATGCCCTGAGCGATCAGGTAGAGACCCAGGACCCAGCGCACGAGCATGAGGCTCGGCTCCTGCCAGAAGACCGTGATCAGGCCGTACACGAGGCAGATGAGGGAGCGGACCAGCACCGGTCCGAACAGAGCGCGAAGCTCCCGAACCGTCTGGCGGATTTCCTGAGCGGGCATTCGGCGGCGTGCCTTTCGCAAATTGGGTGTCGCGACGGCGCACGAGAGGGGCTCGGCGCAGGGTTTCAGCTTACCGCCCGGTTCGGTCACCGGAAACGTGAGGCTTCTCCGATACAGCGCTCGAGCGACTCCCGGAGCAGGGTGAGGCCCCGCTCGAAGCGTTGCTCGGAGAGCCCTCCGAAGCCGACGACGACCCCGGCCCGCCCGCTGCCACCGCTCCAGTAGGTGCCGAGTGCGCCCACCGCGACGCCGCGCCGTCGGGCGTCGTCGATGACCTGTTCTTCGGCGGCGGCCGTGGGCAGGCGAATGACTGCGTGCAGACCGCCGTCCATGGGCAGGACCTCGACGCCGGGGTGGTCCTTCGCCGTGTCGAAGGCCGTGGCGAGCATGTCCCGCCTGCGCCGGTAGCTCCTCCGCATGCGCGCGGTGTGCCTCTGGAGGCCCCCGTCGGCCATGAACCGAGTCATCGCGTCCTGGAGGATCCCGGAGATCGGCGGGCCGGCGTCGCCCTTGAGTCTGACCACCTCCTTCCTCACGTGGCTCGGCATGAGCAGATATCCCAGGCCGAGCCCCGGGGTCAGGACCTTCGCGAAGGAGCCGAGCGTCACGACGGAGGTTCCCTGCTCGTCGAGGGCCGCAAGTGCCGGCAGCGGGTCACCGACGTAGCGGAGTTCGGAGTCGTAATCGTCCTCGACGAGGATCGCCCGGTTCTCTGCGGCCCACTGGATGAGTTCGAGCCTCCTCGGGGCGGGCATCGAGGCACCCATCGGGTACTGGTGCGAGGGGGTCACCAGCACGACGTCGGGGCGGTCCGTTCCCGACGGGAGGCGAGCCGGGTCGAGCCCCTGGTCGTCCAGGGGGATGGGAACGATGCGGTGACCGAGCGCTTGCGGAACCTTGTGGAGCGACGGGTACCCCGGGTCTTCGACGGCGACGACCAGGGGTCGCCCTTCCCTCTCATGGAGCGTCATGAGCAGGATGCGGAGCCCATCGCGCGCACCCGCTGTGACCAGCAGATCGTCCGGGCTTCGAATCACCGATCGCATGAGCCGCAGATATTCGCTGAGTTGGTTCCGGAGGTGGGGAGATCCCTGGGGTTCGTACCCGAGGGACGGGTCGGCCGCGGCGGCTCGCCACGCGGCCCGCCAGGTCGTATTGGCCAGCGACGACGTATCCGGGGTTCCCGGACGGAGGTCGAGGAGTGCGAGATCCCGGCTTTCCTTCGCGACTCCCGCGATCGAGTCGCGGTTCTCGGTCCAGGTTCGCGCGCATCCTGACGCGGGCGACGACGCCCCATGGGGTCCCCTCCTTAGAGACGCTGACCCGACAGTGATCGCGGCGGGGTTGTTTCCCGTGAAACCTTCCGCCCCCAGGCCGGAGAGTTCGGTGGTGATGCGCGTACTGCCGCGATCGGCTTCGAGATAGCCCTCCACGGCGAGCTGGTCGTACGCCGAGGTCACGGAGCCGCGCGAGACGCCGATCCGCGTCGCAAGAGTCCGACTGGACGGCAAAGGGTCGCCGGGGCGAAGACGCCCCTCAGCAACCAAGGAGCGGATCTGGTCAACGATCTGGCCGGGGATGGTTCCCTGCCCGCGCATGACACTGAGGGGCAGGTCGGCCTCGGAACGGTATCTGGGCATCGAGCTCATTCCGCCTGCGGACGGCGGGTCGAAAGGCCACTGTGAGCCAGGAAGGGAGACCGGGACATGCAAAAATCCTAGAAGATTTTTGACGCGGCACCGGACGGAATCGGCTCGAAGTGGCAATTTTGTGCGGATTCGGCGTCGAAAACCGCTAAATATTGCCACCTCGCGGGGCCGCCTTGCGTTCAACGTCCACACATGTAAAGGTTGCTTGACACGTTAAGGACGCTTTACAAGGAGGATTCATGGCACAGGACAACGACGCTCCCCTTCTGCCCCGCTGGGGATACACCAAGCTCGGGCGCCGGAAGATCCCGGCGTGGAAACCGACTCTCGCGCTCGGATTGGTGACGGACGGCGTGGCGAGCCTACTCGCAGCCTTCCCCACGACTTCCGACCCCTTCAACGCTCTGGCCTTCTTTGTTTTCCTGGTGTTTCTCTGGGCACCGCTGACCATGCTGTGGTGGGTCGCTCTCGTGGACAGAAAGACGGTACGGGGTGCTACCCGGGATCCTGAGAAGTCAATCGAGTCGACCTGGTACTCCGGGGCCGCAGAAGGGGTCTTTCATGACCTCATGATCATCATGGGACTGGGGGCGGTGGCGACTACATGGTGGAAGCCCTCCTTCGATATATCCTGGTTCTTCCTCGGCGCTTGCGTGGTGATGATGCTCGACTTCTCCCTGCGATACGCCACCCTCAGAGCCAGGAGCTGACCATGAAGAACCGGGTGCGGGAGTACCGAAACTCCCGGGAGTGGTCCCAGCAGCACTTGGCCGACATGCTGGGCGTTTCCCGGCAGACGATTCTCTCGATCGAAAAGGGAAAGTACGATCCTTCCCTGCCCCTGGCCTTCCAGATGGCCTCCGTCTTCGAGTGCATGATCGAGGATCTCTTCCTCCCGGAACCCTGAGGCCCCTGCACCCGTTCGAGACGACGGGCCCGTGAGTTCCGCTGCAAGGGACCCGCATGCCGCCCCCGAGGGGTGGAGAAGCCTGCTGGAAACTGGACCAAAAATTTTCGGCAATTCTGGCCCTTACAATGATCCACCCATTCGGTGGACGATGGACCCCATGACTGATTCAACGAACGAAACCTCCGCCCGCACCGGTTCCCCTCTCGTCAAGAGGGGTCTGGCCGACATGCTGAAGGGTGGAGTGATCATGGACGTGGTCACCCCGGAGCAGGCACGCATCGCCGAGGATGCGGGTGCGGTCGCCGTCATGGCTCTGGAGCGTGTGCCGGCGGATATTCGCGCCCAGGGCGGCGTCGCCCGGATGTCGGACCCGGACCTGATCGACCAGATCATCGACACCGTGTCCATCCCGGTGATGGCCAAGGCCCGCATCGGCCACTTCGTGGAGGCCCAGGTCCTGGAGTCCCTGAAGGTGGACTACATCGACGAGTCCGAGGTTCTTTCCACCGCCGACTATGTCAATCACATCGACAAGCAGAAGTTCACGGTTCCGTTCGTCTGTGGCGCCACGAACCTCGGCGAGGCCTTGCGCCGCATCGCCGAGGGTGCGGCGATGATCCGGTCGAAGGGCGAGGCCGGAACCGGCGACGTGTCCGAGGCGACCAAGCACATCCGCACGATCCGGGCGCAGATCGCGGATCTGCAGGCCGCGTACGCGGCGTCGCCCGATGCCCTGTACGTCAAGGCGAAGGAACTTTCGGCCCCGTACGACATCGTTCTGGAGGTCGCTCGCGCCGGGAAGCTGCCGGTGGTTCTGTTCACCGCGGGCGGTGTGGCGACGCCGGCCGATGCGGCGATGATGATGCAGCTCGGCGCGGATGGCGTGTTCGTCGGCTCCGGCATCTTCAAGTCCGGGAACCCGGAACAGCGCGCGGCCGCCATCGTCAAGGCCACCGCCTATTACGACGACGCCGCGGCGGTCGCCGAGGCTTCTCGCGGTCTGGGCGAGGCGATGGTCGGTATCAACGTGGGTGATCTGCCCGCGCCGCACCGCCTTGCCGAACGCGGCTGGTAAGGCGGCGATGAGCAGCCCGACGATTGGGGTTCTCGCGCTCCAGGGCGGGGTGGCCGAGCACCAGCGCATGCTCGGCCACCTCGGGGCGGAGACCGTACTGGTGCGCAAGCCCGAGCAGTTGGACGCCATCGATGCCTTGGTACTTCCCGGTGGTGAATCGTCCACGATCGACCGCCTGACCCGAATCTTCGGGTTGCGAGATCCTTTGATCGATGCGATTCGGGGCGGCCTGCCGGTCCTGGGGACGTGCGCGGGCCTGATCCTGCTCTCCTCCCACATCGATGACCCCGCGCCGGGGCAACAGTCCCTGTCCGTGCTGGACGTGGGGGTTTCCCGGAATGCCTTCGGTTCACAAGTGGCTTCGGCGGAAGTCACGTTGACGTGGTTGGGCACGGCATCGCCGTCGGTCCGTGCCGCGTTCATTCGCGCACCCGTCGTCACGAGCCACGGTCCGGAGGTCGAGCCGCTGGCCGAGCACGAGGACCGAGTGGTCGCCGTGCGGCAGGGCAACGTTCTGGGTATCTCATTCCACCCCGAGCTGACGGGCGACACCACGGTCCATCGGGAGCTCCTGGAGATGGCTTCGACCTGACCGGCCAGAACCCCAGCGCGGCGAAGACGCGAGGATCTTTCCCCTGGTCCCGGCCCATAACCCATCGTCTGGCAACTTATTTCGTGGGCGGAGTATCGTGGGCGACAAGACGTCGATCCGACCGCTCCCGGGCCGGCCGGACGAGGGAACCATAATCCGGGCGAGGAGAGAGCATGACCGTCCATCCACACGTCAGGGGACAGTCCGACGAGACTGCCAGCGCTCCCGGCGCACACAAGGGCCCGCTCGGAAGTTCTTACCTTCGGGGGCTGACCGGTCAGCTCGTCACCGAGTGGAACGCCGATGGCGAGGAGGGCCAGGGCGGTTACGGTCCTCGCACGCACCGGCCCTTCTCCCACAAGGCGTACCACCACCCGGCGGCCGGCTATGGCGCCGCGCTCTCCGTGAGCCAGGTCTTGGCCAAGGAGCGCGAACCGATCGAGGGTGCCCGTTCGATCTTCACCATGAACCAGACGGACGGCGGTTTCGACTGCCCAGGGTGCGCCTGGCCGGATGATCCCGATGTTTCGATGGATATTTGCGAGAACGGGATCAAGCACGTCACGTGGGAGATGACGCCGAAGCGGACGACGCGCGAGTTCTTCGCCAAGCACTCCGTGACGGAGCTCGAGTCCTGGACCGACCATGACCTGGAGAAGGTCGGTCGGCTCACCGAGCCCATGTCCTACGACGCCGAGTCCGACCACTACATCCCGATCACGTGGGAGGATGCCTTCGCGATGGTCGGGGACACTCTCCGGGGTCTGGACAGCCCCCACGAAGCCACGTTCTATACTTCGGGGCGCCTGAGCAATGAGGCCACGTTCCTCTACCAGCTCTGGGCACGCGAGTTCGGCACGAATAATCTGCCCGACTGCTCGAACATGTGTCACGAGGCATCCGGCCGTGCGTTGACGGCTTCGCTGGGCACGGGCAAGGGGACTGCCGACCTGAACGACTGGCTCCAGGCGGACCTGCTGTTCGTGATGGGCGTGAACGCCGGGTCCAATGCGCCGCGCATGCTCACGGCGTTGGCCGAGGCCGAGCGCAAGGGCACCAAGATCGTTCACATCAACCCGATCATTGAGGGCGCGACCAACGGAACAATCGTGCCGCACGAAATCGATCAGATGATGATGGCCAAGGTCACGCGGACTTCCTCCCTGAATCTCCAGGTGCGGCCCGGTGGCGACATGGCGCTGATGCGCGGCATCGGCAAGCGTCTGGTCGAACTCTCCGAGAATGACCCGGAGGCCATCGATCACGCATTCCTCGAGGAGTACACCCACGATTTCGAGGCGTACCGCACGCTCGTCGATCAGACCTCCTGGGAGGACATCGAGGAACAGTCGGGTGTTTCCAAGGGCCAGATCATGCAGCTCGCGAACCTGTACCGCGAATCCAACAAGACGCTGATCTCCTGGTGCCTCGGTGTTTCCCAGCACGAGCACGGCGTGGACACGGTCCGTGAGATCGTCAACCTCCTCATGCTTCGCGGAAACCTGGGCAAGAACGGCGTCGGCCCCTCCCCCGTGCGCGGACATTCGAACGTCCAGGGCAACCGGACCTGCGGCATCGACCACCGTCCGAGCAAGGACTTCATCGAGAAGATCAACAACGTTTTCGGCCTGAACGCGCCGACCGAGCACGGCCTGGACACGGTCAGCTCGATCGAAGCCATGCACGAGGGTTCGGTCAAGGTATTCGTTTCTCTGGGCGGCAACTTCGTCCGGGCGGTACCGGATCCGGAGTACACCGAGAGGGCCATGCGGAAGCTTGATCTGAATGTGCAGGTCAGCACCAAGCTGAACCGCAGTCATATTGTGCACGGCAAGAAGTCGTTGATCCTCCCCTGCTTGGGTCGTTCCGAGAAGGACGTCCAGGCCTCCGGCGAGCAGTGCGTTTCTGCCGAGGACGCGATGTCCATGGTCCACGCCTCCTTCGGTATGAAGAAGCCGGCGTCTCCGCATCTTCTGTCGGAAATGGCGATCCTGGGAGGGATGGCACGCGCGACTCTGCCCGATTCGACGACGCCGTTCGAGAAGTACGTGGACAACTACGACGAGATCCGTGACGTGATGGCCGAGGTTCTGCCCGGTTTCGAGAATTTCAATGAGCGCGTCCGCCAGCCGGCCGGGTTCCGGATCTACCAGGCGGCCAGGGAACTGGACTTCTCCAAGACCCCGACGGGCAGAGCGAATTTCTCGACAGCCGAGCTTCCCCAGGTCGATCCCGGTGAGGGCAAGCTGGTGCTTCAGACGATGCGCTCCCATGACCAGTGGAACACCACGATCTATTCGAACAATGACCGTTACCGCGGAATCAAGAACATCCGCACCCTGGTGTTCATGAACCCGGACGATATGCGCGCACGGGGGATCCAGGAGGGAGACTTCGTCTCGATCACCTCGACGTCGAAGCTCGGGATCATGCGACGGCTGAACAAGTACCGGGCTTTCGCAAAGGATATTCCGCAGGGAAGCGCGGCCGGTTACATGCCGGAGATGAACGTGCTGATCGGAATCGAGGACTACAGCACGCAGTCCGAGCAGCCGCTGATGAAGAGCCAGCACGTAACGATCGAATTGGAGAAGTAGACCCAGCAGACCTGCCCACAGGTTCCGCCCGGTCAATCCATGGAGCGGCCCGTCACCTCGACGGGCCGCTCTTCTGCATCTGGCCACGCCCAACCACCCGGGTCTCAGGCATTCAGGAGCTCGCGTGCTCGGCCGTATTTGGCGGCCAACCGCTCCCTGGTCTCCTTGCCGAATCGGGCGGTTCGTTGAGGATCCGTGTTGTCGTCCAGATCGGCCTTCTTGACGAGTATCGCTGCGGGCACTGCCCTCACACGCTCGAAGTAAGTTTCGAGGCTTTCGCCGGGATGTTTGGTCACGGCGGCCACCGCGTCCACGACCTCGTCGGGAAAGCTTTCCCGCAGCTGGGCCTCGGTCACGGTGGTGTCTTCAAGGACATCGTGCAACCACGCGGCAGCGATCACGAGGTTCGCTTCATACCCGAAGACGCCGCGTTCCTCGCACCGGCGGGCCGCATGTGCCGCTACCCGCGCGGGATGCCCGATATACGGCTCTCCCGCCTTGTCCTTCTGGCCCTCGTGCGCAGCCGTGGCCAGCATTTCAGCACGCGGGACAAGCGAATGGTCCTTCATGCTCTCCCACATCGATTCGTCCACATGGTGTTCGCTCATCATGGTCAGACCCTCTTTTCCGATGATCGTGGTGATGAGTCCGAGCCTAGACACCCCGACTGACAAGTTAAGGATTTTCACGCGTGCATGAGCGTTTCCACCGGATCTGTTCTTCCAGCCCGCCAGGCCGGGTAGGACCCTGCGAGCAGACCGACAGCCAAACCCGCGATGGCCCCGCAGAGTACCGTGTCCATCCGGAGGACGGGTTGCCAGTGATTCACCAAGCTGATGGTCGCCAGCGCATCCAGAGCAAGGGCGATTCCCAGACCAGTGCCCATAGCGCTGGTCAGGACGGCTTCGGCGGAAAACTGCGTCACGATGCCCAAGGGCCTGGCTCCGAGGGCCAGCCTCACTCCAACCTCTTTCCGGCGCTCCAGAACCGCGACCAGGAAGGTGTTCATGATGCCGATGGCGCCAAGCAACAGAGTCACCCCGGAAACCCCCAACAGCAGATATCGTTGCTGCTGGTCGACAACTCGTCGCAGGGATTCGGGCTCGGGCGGCACACTCGCGGCGAAAGCACCGGGTTTGTCCGGCATCAAAGCTGTGGGCGCCTCCCGCCCCACCTGGGACGCCGCACCGGGCGTCGTCGCCAGAACTACGCTCGTCGGCCCGCCGTCGTGACCTTCGAGGCCGACCCCCAGAGGCAGATACACGGCACCGTGCTCGTCCGAGAGAGATGGATTCTCCGAGGCCACTCCCATCACGGTGATCGGCACCGTCCCCACGTACAGTGTCAGCCCTGGTGTCCAGGTGACCCCGAGCGAGTTCAGCAGTGCTCGACCGATCACGGCAACTCGATCGCGCCGCGCCATGTGTCCTTCATCGAATCCGCGCCCTTCCTCGATCCTCTGCCTCTGGGCCTCGAAGATCCCCGGGGTTGCGGAGAGGATCGGCCCCTGGACCCGACCGTCGAATTGTTGACGTTGCTCCGGCACGGTAGTGACCGTCTCGACGCCGCTCGTTACAGGCCGGACGACCGCTTTCGCCGTGACCCCGTTGAGTCGATCCAGCGCCGCGAATCCCGGGCCCGCGGCCAGCTCCACGGCTTGATCTGCGGTGAGCGCGTCTCGGTTCGTCTGGGTCAGCACCACGCGCTGGGCCCTGAATACGTCGAAGGCGTCGGAGATCTGTCCCGCGATGGTCGTGCTCAGACCCGAGGTCAGAATCAACGTCGCGACCCCGAGCACCACACCCAGCGTCGTCAGAATGTTCCGTCTGAGCCGGCACGACACGGCGTCTGCCGCCTCGACGAGACTCGTGCGAAACCACTTCTCGCGTTTCCGACCGTTGAGCTCGCGAACGGGCACCGGTGCTCGCGTCGGACTCGTGCTTGTGGCGTTCGGCCCGCTTACGCTGATTGTTTCGGTCGCTGCGCCGGTCGCAGCCTCATCGCCGTCGACGCCGGCTTCAATTCCGGTCTCGACGCCGGCCTCGGTGCCGCGCCCATCCACCATGACGACGTCGGTGGCCCTCGTCTCGACGAGCCTCCCGTCGGCAAGCGTCAGGACTCGATCGCATTGTTCGGCCACCCAGGGGTCGTGCGTGACGATCACCGTGGTCTGGTGGCACCCGGTCTGCTCACGCAAGATTTCCAGTACTTCGGTCGACCGTCGTGAGTCGAGGGACCCGGTGGGTTCGTCGCACAGAAGCACTTTCGGCCGACTGACCAGGGCTCGGGCGATCGCGACCCGTTGCTTCTCCCCGCCCGAGAGAACCGACGGACGGGCGTCGCTCCTGTGGCCCATGCCCAGTTCGTCGAGCATGCGGTGCGCGGCGTCCTTGCACTCCTGTTTGCCCAGTCCCAGATATTTGAGGGGAAGTTCGACGTTGGCCAGGGCCGTCTTGTGGTCGATCAGGTGAAAGGACTGGAACACGAATCCGATTTTTTCGAGTCGGGTTCGGGCGCGATCTCCGGGGTCCATGGCGGTGACGTCCACCCCATCGAGGATGCACGTTCCCTCCGACGGCGGCGAAAGGAGCCCAAGGATGTTGAGCAGAGTGGACTTCCCGGAGCCGGATGGTCCCACGACAGCCACCATTTCCCCGAAGTCGAGCCGAAGGTCCACGTGGTCGAGCACAATGTTTCGTCGATGCCCGTCATCGAAGACCTGGGTGAGGCCTCTGGCATCGATGCAGACCTGGGGCACCTGGTCTCCGGCGGCCGCTCCGGGACGGCCTGGGTGTTCCGAAGGCCGGAGCCTGCCCCCGACGTTCACTTGTCCCCGCCCCGGTCGATACCGACCCGAATGGTTGTTCCTTCGTCCAGGTGGCCCCTGTTCTGTTCGCCGTCCAACGGTTCGACGGCGTTCCTGCCGTCGGCGGAGAACAGCACACGAACGGGGACGTCGTGAGTTTCTTGGCCTTGGACCACAGTCACCCGGGTCTGCCCATCTTTGGTCCACAGCCCGGAGCTGGGGACTACGAGCTGGCGAGGTCGGGACTCTTCAAGGATCAGTTGACCGGACACGACTCCTTGGATGCGGTCGAGATCCGCCCCGAGATCCACGAGAACCGCCCGCTCGGCACCGGCGCCCTCGCCACCTGAATCACCGGCAAGACCTCCGCCGGCCCCCGAATCTGTGGGGCGGGAGGCACCTGTCCTCCCAGGCCCTTCCGCGGAGTCCGCGACGGAATGTTGGCCGGAGTTCGGTGCTGGTGTCCGCTGGTCTTTCGACGAGATCCCTTGCTGGTCGGGCCGACCCGTTTGTTGTGAGGCCTGGTTGTCTTTGACTCCTGTGACCGCGTACTCGGTGGTTCCCAGGGATGGGACCGTAACTCGTTGTCCCACGCTGGCCTCGGGGGTCAGCTGCCCTCCGGAACCCGTGCATTCCAATCGAGCACCGTCCGGTGACAGGGTCGCTATCGGTCCTCGGGAGACCGGGCCGGTCGACCTGGGCTCGCCCACGACGGTGCCAGGGTGCTCGAGATACAGGAAGGACGAGGCGGGGATGGTGTCTTTCTCCCCGATCGGTTCGTACCCGAACTGTTTGTACAGACGTCCCAGGGCTTCGAAAGTGTGCCCATCGATCAGGTCGCGGTCCGCCGGCGCACGCGGTCCTTGGAATCCCAACGCGATCAGGCTGTCGTTGAGCTGCCGAGCATCCGGACCGCGGTCTTCGGCGCGGAGGTCCCGATAGAGTTCAAATCCTCCCACCATGGCGAACAGCGGTTTGCCGTTGACCTCTGCGAGCAACGATCCTTGGCCAATGTCTTCATGACTCGTCACCGCGATCTTCGTGTACTGTGATCGGTCCTCTGCCGCTGGGGCTTGCACCGTGAACGTCGACCCGTATCCGACGGTGCAGTTCACGGGAACTGTAGTGCGCAGTTGATCGCGCGTGATCACTGCGGTCAGGTTCGACGGTGGCGGGGCTTCGGCATCGGCCGCTTTCTGAGCCGAGGTGGTGAACGACGACGCCGCGGCCCAGGTGACTGCCACCATCGCCGCGAGGATCACGGAGAACACGACGAGCCCTCTTCGTTTCATGACACATCCAGTTCTATTGCCCCAGAATCTCGGAGACCTTGGATTCGGCCGCCTTCTTGGCGTCGCTGGCTTGAACGATCAGCCCCTGTTTCTCGTTGAGGAACGTGGTCAGGTATGCGTTGAGTTGTGTCCGCAGTCGGCTCTCGTAGTCGACCTTTTCGCGGCATTTCGCGTCGGCCACAGCAGTGGCGATATCAGGCTTCTTGGTGGGCTGGTGGATCAGGTCTGGCGTCGCGTAGTCCAGCATTTCGTCTCGCTTCATGCAGCCGGACCATTCGTCGTTGAGCTTCCGCATACTGTCGCCGTCCAGGGCCGCGTTCACGTAGGGGAGGGGCAGGTTTTCCGCGCCGCCTTCGAAGAGGACGCCGGATTCCACGGACCCGAAAACCTTCTCGTAAGCAGTCGCCAGGCATCCCTCTTTGGCTACTCCCCCGGGAATCCCGTCAACACTTACGGTGCCTTTTTCAGGATCTCCGGCAAAGGCTGCGTTGACCCTTTGGTCCTTCCCTGGCGGAAGCCCACCCGCTTCCTCCGGGTTGGTGCGGGCATCATATCCACGCACGCGTGCGTCCTCGAGGCTCAGCTCAGTAGGGCTAGCGAGTGAACGCACACTCCGAGCCTGGTACGGCCGGGCCTCCCAGCGCAGTCCCTGTGCATCGAGGCAACGAGCAATTTCCTTTTCAACCGCGTCGTGCATGGCCGGAGTCATGCGGAAAATCTCGTCGACTTTCTCGATGGCCTGCGAGTCAGGCGCCAGCGCCGCGGAAATGCGGCTCATCGCATTTGAGGGTGTAGGTGGTTCCTGAAGCCGCCGGTGTCGAGCAGCGATCGGGCTATGTAGTTCGTGAGGTTCCGGAATCCGAGGGCGGAGCCGCGGAGGTGTTCCAGGCGCCCGTTGATCGCCTCTGTTGGCCCGTTGGACGTGCCGGGCCGGTCGAAGAACGCGAGGATGTCGGCGGCGCGCTGCTTGAGCGTGCGGCCGAGCTTGCGGACCTCCACGAGCGCGGCGGGGACGCCGCTGGAGACGGAATCGATGACGGCTGTCATCAGCTTCTTCGCCGTCTTCCGATCGGGTTCGCGGTAGGCGGCGATCACGCGCTGGTAGATGCCCCAGGTCGCCTCGACCTCGACGTGCTCGGAGACCGCGAACAGTGCCTCGAGACGGGTCTGCTGCCGGTCAGTGAGCAGCTGCGCGCCGGTGTGGAGGATGCGGCGGGCCTTGTAGAGCGGATCGTTTTTGCGGCCCCGCCGGCCGTGCAGGCACTGCTGGACGCGACGACGGCAGGTGTCGAGGGCGTCGCCGGCGAGGCGGACGACGTGGAACGGGTCCATCACCGCCTGCGCGTCCGGGAGCTCCTCGCTGACGGCGGTCTTGAAGCCGGTGAACCCGTCCATCGCGACGACCTCGACACCATCGCGCCAGTCCTGCGGGCGTGCGGCGAGCCAGGTCTTGAACACGGCTTTCGAGCGACCCTCGATCATGTCCAGCAGACGGGCGGGGCCGGTCTTGTCGCGGTTCGGGGTGAGGTCGATGATGACGGTGACGTACTTGTCGCCGACTCTCGTGTGGCGCCAGACGTGCTCGTCGACGCCGATCACGGCGACGCCGTCGAACCGGGCGGGATCGTCGATCAGCACTCGACGCCCTTCAGCGAGGACCGCGTTGTTCGCCGTGTGCCAACCGACACCGAGTCCGGCGGCGACGCGGGCGACGGTGAGGTGGTCGATCACGAGCGCTTCCAACGCCCACCGCATCCCGCTACGGGACAGCTTGGCTCGCTCGGGCGCCGCTGCCGTGAGGTCCTCACGCCAGGACCGTCCGCATCCCGAGCACTTGTAGCGGCGGACCCGGACCAGCAGCGTCGTCGGGCGATGACCGAACGGCTCGTGGGCGAGACGCCGCGTGTCCGTCCCGCGCGAGAGCGCCTGGCTACCGCATCCCCGGCACCACGGATCCGGCTCGGCGACGCGGCACTCGATCACCGCGCGATCCGGCTCAAAAAGCTGACCGGTGGCCACGAGGCCGAGCTCGTCGAGATGGCAGAACACGGTCAGATCAGGGGTCGCGAAGGTAGCGTGGTGCACGTCGAGGTCTTCCGGCAGATGGTCAGTGTGAGAACTTCCATCATCGGAAGGCCTCGACCCTCATCCGGCGACCGACGCGCTCAGCCACCTACCCCCTCAACTGCGAAGAGCCGGGATCGTGCTCGAGGACGCGGATCCGGTCGCGATTGCCGAAGACCTCTTCTGGGGCGCATTCATCAACACGGGGCAGACCTGCGCCGCGCTCAAGCGGCTCTACGTTCCGGACTCGCTGTACGACGACGTCTGCGCCGCACTCGTGGACGTCGCCGGGAAAATGCCGATGGGCGTCGGGCTCGAGGAGGAGAACGTGTTGGGCCCGTTGCAGAACAAGGCGCAGTACGACGTCGTCGACCGGCTCGTCGAGGCCGCGAAGGACGGCGGGGCGAAGGTTCTCGTGGGCGGAAATCCGGACACCGACCAACCGGGGTTCTTCTACCCGACCACGCTGGTCGCGGACATCGACCCCGACAATCCTCTGGTCACCGAGGAGCAGTTCGGCCCGGCCCTGCCGATTATCCGGTACTCCCCCCTGGACGAGGCGATCGAGGCGGCGAACTCGGTCGATGTCGGTCTGGGCGCATCCGTTTGGTCCTCCGACCCGGACAGGGCCCGCGAGGTCGCCGCCCGGATCGAGTCCGGAACGATCTGGATCAACGGACACGGCGGCGTCGACCCCCGGATTCCCTTCGGTGGGGTCAAGAAATCAGGCTACGGACTCGAGTTCGGGGTCGAGGGGCTCAAGGGCCTCGGACTGCCCCAGGTCATCAGCGGTTAGGAGAATCATGTCAGCCACGGAATACGTCATTGTGGGGGCCGGATCTGCCGGCAACGTCCTGGCGCGACGCCTCCTCGACGCGGGTCACACCGTGACCCTCCTCGAGGCGGGCGACGAAGAAACAAACCCCGACATCAGGCACCTGTTCGATCTGGGCAAGATCTGGCACAGCCCCCAGGACTGGGACTACTTCACGGTGCCCCAGGAGGGCTGCTCCTCGCGGCGACTGCACCTGCCGCGCGGCAAGGTCATGGGCGGGTCCCACGCTCTCAACGCGTGTATCTGGGTCAGGGGCGCACGCCAGGACTACGACGCCTGGGCCTACCGCGGGTGCCCAGGATGGACCTGGGACGAGGTTCTGCCGTACTTCACGCGGATCGAGAACTTCGACGGTCCGGCCTCGGACCTGCACGGCACGGACGGCCCCTTGGATGTGCGCACCGATTTCGAGCGCAACCCCATTCAGGAGTCCATGGTGGACGCCGCCCAGGAGGCGGGCTTCCCGTTGAACCCCGACTACAACCTCGGCGACCCCGAGGGCGTGTCCCGCATGCAGCTGAACGTCCGGGATGGGGAACGATTCAACACGTGGCAGGCCTACCTGGAGCCGGTGGCGGATCACGAGGCGCTGAAGCTTGTGACGAATGCCCGGGTCCGCCGCATCCTGTTCGAGGGGAATCGCGCCGTCGGCGTCGAGTACGACCGGGATGGCGCCCGCGAGGAGGCTCGTGGCGAGACGGTGATTCTGTGTACAGGTGCCCTGGGCAGCCCCGAGGTCCTGCTCCGGTCCGGGGTCGGTCCTCGCGCCGAGCTCGAGGAGGTCGGGGTCGACGTCGTCGCCGACGTTCCCGGTGTCGGGAAGAACCTGCACGACCATTTGCTCTCCCCCGTGATCTTCACGACCGAGGAGTCCCACCCGTTGCCGGACCCCGAGGTCGCCCCGGCCGAGGTCCACCTGTTCGCGAAGTCCCGTCCGGACGCTCCTGTGCCGGACACACAACCGATCTTCTTCTCCGTCCCGATGTATTCGCAGGGGTACAAGAACGGCGAGATGAGCGGGCCCGACAAGGCGTTCAGCCTGCTCGGCGGGCTCGTTCGACCCGTCAGTCGAGGCTCGCTGGTCCTGACAGGGGCGGGCCCGGACGACCCGGTCGAGGTGGATCTCGGTGCCCTGAGCCAGCAGGCCGACGTCGACGCCCTCGTGGCCTCGGTTCGCCACTGTCGGGACATCGGTCGCCAACCCGCCCTGGCCGACGCCTGGGGCGCCCAGGAGATCTGGCCCGGCCCCGACGTCAGCGACGACGACCTGGAGGAGTACGTCCGCGACTCGGTGGTCACGTATCACCACCAGGTCGGAACGTGCGCGATGGGGACCGATGCGCAGGCCGTCGTGGACCCGGACCGGTTCGCCGTCAAGGGAACCCAGGGGCTGCACGTCGTCGATGCGTCGATCATGCCGACGATCCCCACGGGCAACACCAACGCACCGACGATCATGATCGCCGAACGCGCGGCCGAGCGGCTCGGCTAGCACCACCCGGGGGTGGCGAGGTGGTGTGGCAGCGAGGCGGCGAGGCGGCGAGGTGGCACGAGGTGGCTATGCGGCACGAGGTGGCGAGGTGGCATTCTCGTGCGATTCCTCCCGCGAAGTGGCAATTCCGTGCGGAAATCGGGGCCAAAACCGCACAAGATTGCCGCCTCGGGCGCGGAGACGCACAGGAATGCCACCTCGAGGCGGTTACCGACGCCGCCGTCGCTCGTCATGGCCCTCAACGACGCCGTTACGCAGGGGGTTGCCCGATGGGGAGGCGTTTCCCGACCACATGCGGCACTCTAGCCCCCACCCAACGACGGAAACTGCCACCTCGAAGGTCCGCTCCTGCACAAAATTGCCACCTCAGGGTCCCGTCCCGTCGAGGTGGCATTCTCGTGCGATTCCTCCCGCGAAGTGGCAATTCCGTGCGGAAATCGGGGCCAAAACCGCACAAGATTGCCACCTCGGGCCCGGAGACGCACAGGAATGCCACCTCGAGGCGGTTACCGACGCCGCCGTTGGACGCCGCCGCCCGCCGCTGGCCCGCCGCCGGAAGCCACCAAGAGACCCCGGCTAGATCCCGCGGCCGGGCGTCAGGATGCCGTGCGGATCGAGCGCAGCCTTGAGGGCTCGTTGCGCCCGGAGGGTCGGCTCGTCGAGTTGGAGGGGCAGTTCGCGATACTTGAGGGATCCGATGCCGTGTTCCCCCGTGATCACGCCGCCCAGGCTGATCGCGAGTTCGGTGATGCGGTCCACGACCTTCTCGGCCGCGGCGCGGTCTTCGGGCGTTTCGTCGGACTCGACAGCCGGGTGCAGGTTGCCGTCGCCGGCATGGGCCAGGATGGAGACGCCCCGGCCCGCTTCTTCGGAAATGGCCTGCACACCCCGCATCATTTCGACCAGATTCCCGACCGGCACCCCGACGTCGCAATGGACCGCGTAGCGGCCCGCCATGAGCGCGCCGTTGGCGATCCTCCGGGCTTCGAGCAGGTCGTTGCCTTCCTGGATCCGGGTCACGGTGGCGCCCATGCGTTCGCACGCGGCCACCAGGATCTCCGCGTCCCGCTGCGCCGTGGGCCCCACCGTCTGTCCCAGGAGCAACGCCGCCTCGGGCTGCGGAAGACCACTGGGTTCGAACTCCTCGATGAGGCGGGCGCAGATTGCATCGATCAATTCGAGCACCTCGGGACGCGGATTCGAGGAAACGATCGAGGTCACGGCACGACCGGCCGCCTCGACGGTGTCAAAGCTCGCGCAGAACGTCCTCGGGGTTCCTTCCGGAACCGGTTTGAGCCGAACGGTCGCCCGGGTAATGACGCCCAGTGTGCCCTCCGAACCCACGAAGAGCGGCGTCATGTTGAGCCCGGTGGCGTTCTTGATGGTTCTGGCCCCGGTATGGATGATGCTTCCGTCGGCCAGGACGACGTCGAGCGCCGCGACCGAGGCCGCGGTGGTCCCGTGGGCGATGCACCGGAGGCCGCCTGCGTCGGTCGCGATGTTGCCGCCCACCGTGGACAGGTGGGCGCTCGACGGGTCAGGAGCGAAGAACAGGCCGTGCTTCCGGGCGTGCTCGTCCAGGTCGGAGGTGACGACTCCGGGTTCGACGTCGGCCAGTCGGTTCGCCACGTCGATGTCCAGCACGCGATTCATCGCCTCCAGGGACACCACGAGTCCGCCGGGATAAGACACCGCGCCGCCGGACAGCCCCGAGCCGCCGCCCCGGACCGACACCGGGGTCTTCGTCTCGTTCGCCCAAGCCAGGGCAACCGAGACGTCGTCGGCGGATTCCGCGAGGACCACCCCGAGGGGCTGGCCCTCGGCCACGGCCAATGACCGGTCCTCCGAGAAGTCTCGGAGAGCCTCGGCGGACGTGAGGAACCGGCTCCCCAAACGTTGCCGCAATGGCTCGACGCTGGCGGTGGCTGTGTGCGGGGTCGTCATTGGCCCTCTCCTGATTGTTTGGGGCCGCGGGGTGCCCTCGCCGGGCGCCCCGCGGCGGGGTGTTCTAGAACTCTCCCGTCGGGTGGAGCAGCGTCCGGACGGCAACCGAAAGGGTCGCCAGATCGACGGGCTGCGAGCCGCCCGAGTAGCCCTGGATCTCGAGGTTCATCTCGTCGGTCAGACGCGCGATGCTCGGAGCATAGGCCGGGTGCTCGTTCTCCCACTGGAGTAGAGCCGACCGTGCCTCGGCCGGATCTTGGGGCCTCTCGGAGTCCGGAAGGTCCTTGAGCACACGCTTCGTGAACTCCTCGCTGGCCTTGTACAGATCGGACCTCAGGGAGGCCCGCGCAATGGATTCCCAACGACCGACCCGGGGCAACTCCGTCACCGCGGCCAGCAGCTCGTGGACCGCGTACCTGTCCACCACGGCGAAGTACATCAGGGCCGCCTGGCGGGGCGCCAGCCCTGACTCCTCGGCGACGACGTCGACATCCAACAGGGTCAGGGACTCCCACAGTTGCGCCCAGGTGCGGGCCAGCTCATCAGGCAGGCCCCATTCCTCGGCCTGTTCGAGACGCCGGCGGATCGAGGCCTCGGACTTCTGCCCGACCAGGCTCGCGACGTCGTCCCGCAGCGCCACACCGGGAGCGAGCTCCTCGATGGCGCCGGCGATGATGTCCCCGCCCTCGGACTCGTCCTTGCGCGCGACGACGCCGTGGCGGATGGCCCAACCCACAGCACGGTCGGTGAACCGCTGGATGTCCTGGATGACGGTCCTCCAGGCCTCGGGGTCGGCATCCGCCGGGATGTCCCGGTGGAGCTTCCGGAGGCCCCTCAGATCGAACAGTTCCCGGATCACGAGGAAGGCGCGGGCGACCGTTAGGACGGACGCACCGGTTTCCTCCATGACGCGGTAGGCGAAGACGATGCCCGCGGTATCCACGATCTCGTTGGCCACCCGCGTACAGATGATCTCGCGCCGCAACGGGTGCTCCCCGAAGTAGTCGGCAAACCGTTCCGTGACCGGCTGCGGGAAGTACTCGTGGAGGACTTCCTCCAACCAGGGGTCGTCGCCGAATCCTGCATCCAGGAGTGCGTGGGTCAGCTCGATCTTGGAATAGGCCGTCATCACGGACAGTTCCGGGCTGGTCAGCTTCTCCCCGTTCTCACGGCGCTTCCTGAGTTCCTTGTCCGAGGGCAGGAACTCGACCTCACGGTTGAGGTCGGCATGCTCTTCGAGGAAATGAATGAACCGCGAGGCGCTGCTATTGGTCGGCCGGGTTCCGAGCCGTTCGGCGTGGAGCAGAATGTTCTGGTCCCGGTTGCTGCGCAGAACCAGGTCGGAGACTTCTTCGACCTGCTCCTCGATGAATCCGGCCCGTTCCTCACGGTCGATGTGACCGTGCTCGATCAGACGGTCCACCAGAATCTTGAGGTTGACCTCCCGGTCGGAGGTCTCGACGCCGGCCGAGTTGTCGACCGCATCCGTATTGACCAGGACCCCGTTTCTGGCGGCCTCGATCCGGGCCCGCTGGGTCAGTCCGAGGTTTCCGCCTTCGCCGACGACCCTGACCCTGAGCTCGGAAGCATCGATCCGCAGCGGGTCGTTGTCCTTGTCTCCCGCATCCTGATGGGTTTCTGCGGTTGCCTTGACGTAAGTTCCCGCCCCGCCCGTGTAGAGCAGGTCCACCGGGGCACGGAGTATTTCCGACACGAGTTCGGCGGGTGAGAGCCGCTCGACCTCGTCCTTCAGGCCGAGGGCCTCACGGACCTGCGGTGTGATGACGATCGCCTTGTCGCTTCGCTTGTAGATCCCGCCGCCTTCGGAGATGAGCGACGCGTCGTAGTCGGTCCAGTACGGCCGGGGTAGGCCGAACAACCGACGTCGTTCGGCAAAGGACGTCGCCACATCGGGATTGGGATCCAGGAAGATGTGGCGGCTGTCGAAGGCCGCGACCAGTTTGGTGTGTTCGGACAGCAGCATGCCGTTGCCGAACACGTCTCCGGCCATGCCGCCGATGCCGATGGCCGTGAAGTCCTCACTCTGGCAGTCGACCCCGAGGGACGCGAAGTGCCGCTTGACGGACTCCCACGTGCCTTTGGCGGTGATGCCCATGTCCTTGTGATCGAAGCCCACGGAACCACCCGAGGCGAAGGCATCCCCCAGCCAGAAACCGTTCTCTTGGGAGATCGAGTTGGCGAAGTCGGAGAAAGTCGCCGTGCCCTTGTCTGCCGCGACCACGAGGTAGTGGTCGGGCTCGTCCAGCACGACCACGCCCTCCGGGGAGACCACTTCGTGCTCGCCCTTGTCCGTGGTCACCAGGTTGTCGGTGACGTCCAGCAGGGACTGGATGAACAGCCTGTAGGACTCTTCGCCCTCCCTCTGGTAACCCTCCGGGTCCTCATCGCGACCCGGGGCGTTCTTGGGGAAGAATCCGCCCTTCGCACCGGTCGGGATGATCACGGAGTTCTTGGTCATTTGGGCCTTGACCAGACCCAGGATCTCCGTGCGGAAGTCGTTGCGACGGTCGGACCACCGCAACCCGCCGCGAGCTACCTTGCCAAACCTCAGGTGGACGCCCTCGACGCGCGGCGCATAGACCCAGATTTCGAAGGCCGGTCGCGGAAGCGGCGCTTCCTCGATCTTCCGCGGCAGCAATTTGAGGGCAATGGTTTCCTTGCCGAGGTACGCATTGGTGCGGACCGTGGCCGACACGACCTCCGTCATTGTCCGCAGGAATCGGTCCTGGGAGAGATCGGCGACGTCGTCGAGAGCCGCGCGGATCTCTCCCCGAACTTCCTCCTGCTTTTCGCGGCGGCGCTCGGCCGACGCCCCCTGCTCCCACTCGGGGTCGAACCCCACGCGGAACAGCTGCACGAGCAATTTGGTCACCAGCGAATTCTGGACCAGGGTGTCCGCCATGAAGGGGCGGCTGTACTCGGTTCCGAGCTGCAACAGATACCGGCAGTACGCGCGCAGTACGGCGACAGTTCGCCACGGCAGGGATTCGTACAGGACCAGCCGGTTGGCCGCACCGGGTTCGGCACGCCCGGCGAGCACCGCGCACAGGGCATCCTCGGCGAGGGGAAGAACTTCGTCGACGTCCACGCCGTCGGGGAACACGACCCCGAAATCGTAGAGGGCGAACGTTGCGCCGTCCTTGGTGTGCACGTCATAGGGAATCTGGTCGACCACGTGGAGCCCCAGATTCTGCAGAATCGGCAGGAGATCGGACAGGGCTCGCGGTTCACGCAGGTAGACCCGAAGGCGAACTTCCTTCTCGGCGATTCTGTTCTGGTCGTCGTCCGCCGAAGGGCGGAACAGTCGGGTCGCGGCAGGACGATCGGGGCCCGCTTCCGCGAGGTCCTTCAAGATCGAGGCATCGACCTGCTCCTCCGGGAGCTCGTACCGCACACGATCAACTGTGGTTTCGGCCTTCTCGTGGTGAGCCATCCGACTCCCCCTTCCCTCCGGTCTTCGGCCATGAACATGGCTCAAGTTACTTTTTCCCAAGGTTAGGACCCATGACGGTCTGCTGAGGATCTCAGCCCAAGATGTGGAAAGAGGTTACGCAGGCTCAGTATTGGTCTTCGTGGCTGCGGATGTCTCCCGTGGGCCCGTGGGTGAGCTCGCAGACGACCTCGGTTCGGTGCATTTCATGACGCCGCCACCGGTTTCGGTGACGGGTCACACGGGGCAATATATGGTGGGAACGACGTCGATCCGGAGGATGTATGAGCGAAGAAGCCAAGGACCGTGACTGGGCCTCCCGCACCGTCCTCCCTGGTGGTTCCGAGCCGGACCCCCGGTTCACCCTCGCCAACGAGCGGACGTTTCTCGCGTGGATCCGGACTTCTCTGGCTTTCCTGGCCGGGGGCATCGCCCTGGAGACCATTGGCGACGGCGTCTTTCCCGAAGGGGTCCACCGCGCTCTGTCGATCCTGGTCATTGCCATCGCATTCCTGATCAGCCTGGGTGCCGCCGTTCGGTGGTGGAAGACCGAAAATCGGCTTCGACGAGGCAAGCCTCTGACCCTGCCCCTGATTGTTCCGCTCCTGAGCCTCGGAGGCGCGGTGGCGGCCTGCCTGATTCTCGGGATGGTCCTGGGGTGAGCGTTCACGATCGCCCCCATCCCGACGCCCCAGCCGACGCCGGCCTGCAACCGGAACGGACGGTCCTGTCATGGGGACGGACGCTCCTGGCCGTCGGCGTCGTCGGCGCCGGATTCCTGCGGTGGCTGCCGCACTTCGGTTGGTGGGTGGTCCTTCTGACCGTTCTCGCATGGGTCATCGCCGCCGCGATCCACGCAACCCAACGACGCCGCTACGGCCGCCACTCCCGCGGAGTGCGCCACGAGAGCCTGTCGGCGGACCCGGTCGCCGTGCTCTCGACCGCCGCGGCCGTCGCGGGTCTATCGCTCGCCGGCATCGCGATCGTGGTGATCACGCGCGGCTGATCTTTCGCGCCGAGGTGGCAGTCCCGTGCGTCCCTCACGCCGAAGTGGCAATCCCGTGCGTCCCTCACGCCGAAGTGGCAATCCCGTGCGTCCCTCACGCCGAAGTGGCAATCCCGTGCGTCCTTCACGCCGAGGTGGCAGTTTTGGGACCGAATCTTCGCGATTGCGTCCCAAAACTGCCACCTCGCGAGGGCCGCCGCTCACAACTGCCACCTCGCGAGGCCGGCCGCTCAAAACTGCCACCTCGGCACCCGCAGCACCATTCGGTCACCCACGGCACCAGCGGCGCCCGCAGCACCCGCGGCACCACTCGGGCGCCCGTGACGTTAGATCAGGCCGCGCAGGGTGCGCACCGCGACCGACAGGGTCGACATGCGCGGAGCGGATTCCGCTCCGAGCTCCTGGTCCAGTTCGCCCATGAGGCGCTCGATCCGCGAGGAGTGCACCGGGTGTTCGCTCTCCCACGCGTCCACGAGTCTTCTCGCCGCAACGGAGTCCGCTGGCCACGACGACGCGGCTCCCCCGCCGAGTTCTCCCTGGGTGACTTCCCGGGACACCGTGACCGTGAGCGCCGCGACCGTCTCGTACAGGTCCGACCGCAACGATGAACGCGCCAGGGTCTCCCACCGATCCTCTCGTGACAATTTGGAGACGGCGACGAGCAACCGGTCGATGTCGAACCGGTCCGAGAGGGCGTAGTACAACAGTGCGGACTCGCGGAGGTCGCACTCGGTCTCCTCGTTGAGGGTCGCGATGTCCATGAGCGGGTACACGTCGAGCAACCGAGCCCAGCGGGCGGCAAAGTCCGCGGGAATCCCCCAGGACAGGGCCTGTTCCTCGCGCTCGTCCAGGCGCTTCCGGGCGCTCGAACCGAGTAGCTCGGGGACCTCCGGGGCGAGCGCGAGCGCTGGTGCGTACCGGTCGATCACGGCCTTGATCTGCAGGTTCTCCGGGACCTCGGTGCGCAGATCGCCGGTTGCCAACGAGCCTTCGTTGATCAGCCAGCGGGTCGCGCGGTCGACGACGCGCTGGATCTCCCGGGCGATGGAACGCCAAGCGGTCGGCTCGATGTTCGCCGGCAGTTCCCGGTGGGCCGCCATGAGATCACGAATGTCGAAGAGCTCGCGGGTCACCAGGAAGGCGCTGGCCACCGTCGCCACGGAGGCGCCGGTTTCTTCGACCGCCCGGTAGGCGTAGGTGATCCCCGCCAGGTCGACCATTTCGTTGGCGACTCGGGTGCAGATGATCTCCCGACGCAGCGGGTGGTCGTCCAACTGCTCGCCGAACCGTGCGGTCACGGCCTCCGGGAAGTACTCGTCCAGGATCTGCGAGAGCCACGGATCGTTGCCGAACCCACTGGTGAGCAGCGAGTCGGAAATGTCGATCTTGACGTACGCGGTGAGCACGGCCAGTTCCGGCCCGGTGAGCCCCCACCCCTCGGCGACGCGTTCTTCCAACTCGTCGTCGGTCGGGAGGAACTCGATCGCACGATTGAGCCCCGCGGCTTCCTCGAGATGATCCATGAGGCGGGCGGCGGTCGCCGTCGTGGGCATGGTGCCCATACGTTCTGCCTGCAACAAGCCGTTCTGTTCCCGGTTGGTCTCCAGGACAAGGTTGCGGACGGCGTCGGTCTGGGCCTCGATGAACGACGCCCGCTCACCGGGGTCCAACAATCCGCGGGAGACCAGGCGGTCGACCATGATCTTGATGTTGACCTCGCGGTCGGAGGTCTCGACGCCGGCCGAGTTGTCGATCGCGTCCGTGTTGACCAGAACACCCTGGCGAGCGGCCTCGATGCGTCCGAGCTGGGTCAGGCCCAGGTTGCCGCCCTCACCGATCACGCGGGCACGGATATCGGCACCGTTGACGCGGAGCACGTCGTTCGCCTTGTCCCCGACCTGCGCATTCGTTTCGGTCGACGCCTTGGTGTAGGTGCCGATGCCCCCGTTGTAGACCAGATCCACCGGGGCCTTGAGGATGGCCGAGACCAGGTCGGCCGGGGCAAGCTGGGTGACCCTCTCGTCCAGCCCCAGGACCTTCCGGATCTCCGGGGTCAGGGAGATGGACTTCTCGGACCGGGAGAAGACCCCGCCCCCTTCGGAGATCAGGGACCTGTCGTAGTCCTGCCACGAGGAGCGCGGAAGGTCATAGAGCCGTTGACGCTCGGCGAAGGACGACGCCGCGTCGGGCGTCGGGTCGATGAAGATGTCCCGATGGTCGAAAGCGGCGACCAGGAGCGTGTGTTCCGAGCGCAGCATCCCGTTTCCGAAGACGTCGCCGGACATGTCGCCGATGCCTGCGGCCGTGAATTCCTCGTTCTGGCAGTCGATGCCCAGCTCCGCGAAATGCCTCTTGACCGATTCCCACGCCCCACGGGCGGTGATGCCCATGGCCTTGTGGTCGTAGCCCACGGAACCGCCCGAGGCGAACGCGTCACCGAGCCAGAATCCGTATTCCTGAGAGATCGAGTTCGCGAGGTCCGAGAACGCGGCGGTGCCCTTGTCGGCGGCAACCACGAGATAGGTGTCGTCGCCGTCCAGTGCGACGACGCCCTCCGGCGTCACGACCGATTCCTCTCCGTTCGCCGCGGTCACCAGGTTGTCGGTGACGTCCAGGAGCGAGCGAATGAAGAGACTGTACGCGGCCCGACCCTCGGTCATCCACGCTTCGCGGTCCGCCGCGGGATCGGGCAGCTGCTTGGCGAAGAATCCGCCCTTGGCCCCGGTCGGGATGATGACGGCGTTCTTGACCATCTGGGCCTTGACCAAGCCGAGCACCTCGGTCCTGAAGTCCTCGCGACGATCCGACCAGCGCAGGCCACCGCGGGCGATGTCGCCGAAGCGCAGATGCACGCCCTCGACTCGGGGCGAGTAGACCCAGATCTCGTACTTGGGCCGCGGCAGCGGGGCCGACGTGATCTGCTGGGGCATGAGCTTGAAGGCGATCGCCGGACCCTGCTGGTACGCGTTGGTCCGGACGGTCGCCGCCACGACCTCCGCCAGGGCCCGGAGCATCTTGTCGGCGTCGAGCGTGGGCACTTCATTCAGGGCCGCCTCGATTTCCTCCGTGATCTCTGCGCGCCGTGCCTTGCGCTGCTCCACGGTCTCCCCCGTGGACGGATCGAAGCTCGACTCGAAGAGACGCACCACCAGGCGTGTGACACCGGGATTCGCCAGGAGCGTGTCGGCCATGAAGGCGTGGGACAGCCCCGTCCCCAGCTGGACCAGGTACCGCACGTACGCGCGCAACACGGCCACCGTGTGCCACGGAAGCTTCTCCGCGAGCACCAGGCGGTCCAGCGAGTCGGACTCGGCGCGCCCGGAGAGCACGGCGCACAGGGCGTCCTCGTAGAGCTCTCCGATGTCCTCGGGGTCCACGCCGGCGGGGAAGGTCACCCCGAAGTCGTACAGGAGGAAGTCGCTTCCGTCCGCGGTCGAGAGGTCGTAGGGCTTCTGGTCGATCACGGTCAGGCCGAGATTCTGCATGATCGGCAGGAGCTCGGTCAGCGTCTTCGGTTCGCGCAGGTACGTCTTGAGGCGGTATTCCTTCTCGACGCCGTTGCCGTCCGACTCCGCGCGAGGGCGGCCGATGCGCACAGCGGCCGGGCGCTCCGGACCGGAGGTCTCGAGGGACTCGAAGATCCCGGCGTCGGCGACGGCCTCGGAAATTTCGTAGTCGGCACGGTAAGTGACCGGGGCGGCGTCCAACCAGCGCTTGGCGATGGCCGCGCCCGGGCCTCCCAGGGCGGCTTCGAGGGATTCGGGCCAGGAGCGGGTCGCGTCCTGCAGCTTCTTCTCGAGCTCGGCGACGTCGATGTCCGGAATCTGGTTCGGCTCGGACAGGCGCAGGCGCAGGAAGAGGCGCGCGAGGGCCGACGCCGAGTGCTTGACCTCGAAGTCGATCGACGCCAGGTTCATGGCCTCACGGAGGACGTTCTCGATGCGGATGCGAACACCCGTGTTGTACCGGTCGCGGGGCAGGAACACGACGGCGGAGACGAAGCGCCCGAACTCGTCGGGGCGGAGGAACAGCCTGGTGCGGCGTCGTTCCTCGAGCCCGATGATCCCGGCGAAGGTCTCCGTGAGGGAGTCCTGATCGGCTTGGAGCATCTCGAGGCGCGGGTAGTCCTCGATCATGCCCGTGAGCGTCTTGTCCGAGTGCGATCCCGGCTGGAATCCCAACCGGTTCCGGATCACCCGGGCCCTCTCACGCATCAAGGGGGCCTCCGTGGCCGGCAGGGAATAGGCCTGGAGGGAGAACAGCCCCAGGATCACGTATTCGCCGACGACGCGCCCATTCGCGTCGAAGTCGCGAATCCCGATGTAATCCAGGTATTCGTGGCGGTGGATCGTCGACCGGGAATTCGCTTTGGTCACGTAGACGATCTTGGAATCGCGCGCATTGTCCTGCGAGAGACCCGTGAGGTGCTTGACCCGGTGGTGGACCGATTCCTCGGCGTCGTCGTGCTGATCGGAGAGGATGCCGAGACCCGTGCCCGGCCGGTCGGAGATGGTCAGACCGTCGGGTCCGTCCTTGAGGTCGCGTTCCTTGTACCCGAAGAACAAGAAATTGTCCCGGGCGACCCAGTTCAGGAACTCCTGGACCACCTTGGGGTGTTCCGCCGCATCGGGGGTGTTCTGGGAATTCTCCCGACCGGGTACCGGCAGGTTGCCAACCCGTTCGGAGAGGTTCAGGACCTTGTCGCGCACGGCTTCCGCGTCGGCATCCGCATGGCGGGCGTCCCTCAGAACGGATTTCACGCTCTCGACGACGTTCTGCGCCGTGGCTTCGTCATCGCACCCGAGCAGTTCCACCGAAATCCAGGATTCGATCGCGCTCTCGCGACCGGCGGCAGACCCCAGGCTGGGCAACACGGCGGTGTCACCGCTGGCCACCTGCTGCTTGAGGTTCAGACCCCGCAGACTCTCGATCACGCCCGTCTCCTTGTTCCTGTGGACCAGGAACAAGGGGTGGAACAGTGCGTTTGAGCCGCCGTAGGAAGCAGCGATCTCTGCGGTGATCGAGGATACGAGAAATGGCATGTCGTCGGTGACGACCATGAGGATCCACGAGGCTCCGTGGTGGATGACCTCGATGTTGGTGCCATTCGGTTCGCGGGTCTCGGCCAGTTTGCGGTGCAGTTCCGCCCGTTCGACCAGTTCGGCCTCGCTGAACTCGGCGACATCGTCTCGGGTTGCGTGCTGATAGTACGTGGAGATCCAGGACTCTCCGTCCCCTCCGTCTGCTCCGTGCGTCCCCTTCGAGCCGGTGGGGCTCGCGGACTCGGGTTCGGTGGGATCGGACTGCTGGTTTAAGGGCACGTCAATTACCTTCCTCGGAAGACTGGACCACCTCGTTGTGGTCGTCTTTACCTGACCAAGGATACTCATCCCGCCTCCGGAAATTCAGCCTGGCCCGGGGCGAGTTTTGCTCTGGGCAACATTTGTTGTCCTGCCCGGTGGATGGTCCGCCTCGGGGTGTGTGCGTCGCGTGGGCGCCTCGTGGGCGCGAGGCGGGCGCGAGGTGGCAATTTCGAGCGACCTCCTTCGCCGAGGTGGCAGTTTCGTGCGGTTTCTCCGCCGAGGTGGCAATCACGTGCGTCTTCTCCGCCGAGGTGGCAATTTTGGGACTGATTTTGCTGATTTCGGTCCCAAAACTGCCACCTCGGCACGCACGGCGCACGTGGTTGCCACCTCGGCACGCACGGCGCACGTGGTTGCCACCTCGCGGGCTGGGGCGGCCGAGTTCCGGCGTCGTCGGGCGAAGCGACGCGGGGTGGGACGAGGTCGGGCGGCGTCGGCCCCCGCTCCGGACCCGCGAGGTGGCAATGATGTGCCGCCACCCCCGCGAGGTGGCAACCACGTGCGCCTGGCCGCCCGAGGTGGCACTCACGTGCACAAAACAGGCCAAAACCTGCACAAATCCGCCACCTCGGCGGAGAAACCGCACGAAATTGCCACCTCGAGCGGACTCCCCCGGGAACCCGCGTGCGGACGGCCCCTGGAACCCACGTGCGGACGGCCCTCCGGAACCCTCGTGCGGACACCCAGACACCCCGGAACCCACCCCCGGACACCCCGGGAACCCCGCCACCAACAAGCCCGCCCCGACGCCTCACGAAGGACCGGCCTCCCTCTCTTTAGACTGGTCGGATGAGCGCAGCTGCATTGGCCATGGTTCTCTCTGCCGCGGTGCTCCACGCCGTGTGGAATCTTGCCGCGAAGGCGAAGCATGGCGATTCGTACACCTTCGTCTGGTGGTATGCGGTGGTCACGGCCCTTGTCACGGCACCGGTCGGGATCGTGTGCGTCGTCCAGCACGGCGGCTGGTCCGCCTACGGTCCCGCACTCGTCTGGGCCCCGGCGGTCTCGGCCGTCATCCACATCGGCTACAACCTCGCACTCCAGACAGGGTACGATCGCGCCCCGCTCGGCGTCGTCTATCCCGCCGCCCGCGGAACGGGCCCGATACTGACGATGATCGTCGCCGTCGCCTTCTTGTCCGAGCGGCCCGGGTGGTGGGCGCTGGCGGGTGCTCTCGTGATCGTTGGCGGAATCGTGGTGACGGCCGCACCAGGCAGGAGTCCGGGGGCCGTGGACGGGTCGCGGCTGGTCGCCGGCCTCGGCTGGGGGATCCTCACTGGGGCATTCATTGCCGGTTACACCCTGTGGGACGACCATTCCGTCACCGCTCTGGCACAATCGCCCATCCCGTATTTTTCACTGTCGGCGGTCTACCAGGCGATTTTCATGACCTTTGGGCTGAATCGTTCGCGTCGTCGTCTCATGAGGGATTCGGTGAAGACGAACTGGCCCGTGATCGTCAGCATCGGAGTCCTTTCGCCGGCGGCCTACTTCCTCGTGCTGACCGCGATGCAGAGCGAACCCGTTTCCTTGGTCGCCCCCTTGAGGGAGACGAGCATCGTGGTCGGTTCGTTGCTTGCTTGGGTGGTCTTCAAGGAGTCCCGACCGGGGCGGCGCCTGCTCGGGGCGCTGCTGGTGGTGGCCGGCGTCGCCCTGATCGGTGGGTGAGGCAAGGACGACGACGACCGCCTCGCCCGCCAGCCCATTCCAACCGGCACCCTGCGGGTGGCTAGGATAAACAACGTGAACGCACGTGGATTCGACGACTCGATCGACGTCGAGAAGGAAGACCTCCGGAAGAACCCGGAGTTGTACCGCATCGGTCGGGGCGAGCAGGGTGTCCTGAAGGTCGAACCCTACAAGTCCGAGATCCTCCCCCATTGGAAATTCGCGACGCCCGAGGACGCCGAGAGATCCAGCTCAACCATCCTCGGCATGTTCGAGGACTACCTCGAGCAAAAGGACATCGTCGGCGCCGACATGGCCCGCAAGTTCCTGCAGATGGGCTACACGCGATCCCGGCGCTACGCCAAGTATCCCGGCGGAAAGAAGTACAAGGGACCCGTGCCGGAGGACAAGAAGGGCGTCAGCGGAGCGCATGGCCGTGAGCAGCGGGAACCCTCCCCCGAGGACCCCGAGAAGGCGGAGTCGGCACGCATATTCAAGAAGGCTTGGGACACGGCCCGGACCAACGAAACGTATCGACGACTCCGGAAGGCACACCAGGAAGCCTATGGATGACCGGTTCCTGCGGCGTCCGAGCGTCCCACCCGGGGCGACCGAGCGTCCCACCTGCGGCGAGCGAGCGCCCCACCTGGGGCGACCGAGTGAGGTGGCGGTTCCCCGATTCGGCAGACGTTACCGCCGTCAGGTGGGGTTTCAACCACCACCTGACGGCGGAAAACTCCTCGCAATCGGGTAACCGCCTCCCAACAGAACCGCGCGGCAGGCTTTCAGGGCTACGACGTCGCCGGCAAACCCCGCCCAATCGGGCAACCGCCACCCAACGGAACCGTGGCGGCGCACGACGTCGTCGACAACCCCCGCGAGGTGGCAATTTTGTGCGCCACGAGCCTCAGCGCCCCCGCGAGGTGGCACATTGGTGCGGTTCTGGCCGCGAATTCCGCACGAAACTGCCACCTCGCCGGCACTCACGCACGCCGGCACTCGCGCACGCACGCCGGCACGCGTGGGCGACACACGCCGCCCCGCGCGGCCTCACTCGAGCCGGTATTTCCGCGACGCCACGACCATGCCGGCCAGGTGGATCGCGAACCCGCAGGCCGGCCCCACGTAGAGGGCGATGATCGTGCGCGGCACGAGGCCCACCGGCAGGAACAGCAGGCCGACGGCGATCGCGGCGGCCACGACCCACCCCAAGATGTACATGCGGTGTGCGTTCAGGGCCAGGATGGCCGTCCCGGAGAGGACCAGCAAGGCCATGATCGCCGAACCGAAAGTCAGCGTACCCAGCAGCCATCCGTGGATGACGTCGTGGTACGCGGCCGCTTCCTCCGGCTTGGGACCGTAGATGAGGAAGAACAGCCACGGCCCGATGATCCAGGCCAGAACCGCCCCGAAGAGGCCGATCCCCAACAGTGCCGCCGACGGTTTGACCATGGCGGCCACGGGACGATGCCGTTGCTTGAGGAAGGCCGAAATGGCGACGCCCTGGAAGGCCTGCAACGGGATCATGATCGGCGAGCGCGTAATGGAGATCGCAAGAATCAGCGCACCCATGGAGATCTTCGTGTACGTCGATGCATCCGCGCCGGCGCTGGCCTTCAGGACCACCGGCAGTCCGACCATCAGGACCGCGGAGGCGGCCGAGGAGCCCATCGCGAACAGGACGTTCTGCACGAAGCGGCCGACGCCGACGTCGGCCCTCGCCGAGAACGTTTTGCGGCCTTCGGAGGTGAAGGCGGCGATCATCATCCACAGCAGGACCGGGGAGACTGCGGCCGCCTCGAGCCCGCCGATCGACCCGGCGATCAGGGCCACCGCGATCATGGCGACCAGACGCCATCCGGCCTCACCGCCGCCCAGGGCGGAGAACTGGAACCATTGGTCGCGCCCGGCGGCGGCACCACTCATGGCCGAGTGCATCGCGTACAGGCACGGTCCGATGCAGAGCATGGCCACGGCGAACCCGGTGCCGGTGGGTACTTGCCCATGCGCCCAGACCGGAGAGGTGACGGCGACCAGCAGAGCGATGACGACGCCGAATCCGCCCGCGACCGCCATGACCCGCGCCCCGGGGCGTGAGGGTCGCGCATCGCCGGCGTGCAATTGTGCGGCCCCGACCGCGCGCGTCGTCTCCTGCTGGAGGCCGGCAACGATCCCGTAGATCCCGAAGAGTGTGGACCAGAAGACCAGGAATTCCGTGACTTCTTCGCCCGCGAGCGCGTGCTTGGCGATGAAAGTGGCACCCAACGCCGAAACCGCCGAGATCATGGAGGCCAGGAGGATTCCGGTGGATTCCTTCTTGGTCACCGACCTCTGGCCGGTCGTGTTCTCCGCGGTGACTTCCGAACCGAGTCCGCTGACCTCGGGCGCTTCGCCCTCACCTGCACGCACCATGTAATGCCCTACTTGACCAGGTGGGATGCCAGGTTCTTGACTCCGCCCCAGTTCTTGGCCTGCGCCGCCTTCGGCAAGAGGCTCGCCGCGTGCAGGCGCGAGGAGACGTGGAGGCGGGCCACGGTGGCCGCCTTGGACCAACCCATGGCGCCCATTTCCTCGGCCATGGTCTCGAAGAATCGGCGCTCTTCGTCGAAGCGGGTGCCGTCCAGTGCGCGCCAGGAGGAGTCCGATGCCTTGTGGCGCCTGTACATGAAGGCCGCGGTCTCGTCGTAGAAGAGCGCGCCGCCGGTCATCGCAACGTCCATGACCAGGCACATGTCCTGGACGACGTCGAATCCTTCGCGGAAGCCAAGACCCACGATGGTCTCCGCACGCCACCCGAGCGAGGGGAAATACAGCCAGTCGCCGCGCAGGATCGAGACCGCCAGGCCCTCCCCGTCGAGAACCGTGGTCTGGTCAGGACGGTAGTACGCCTTGGTCTTCTCGACCATGGTGTTCGAGGGCGCGTTGTTCTCGTCGATCACGAAGACCCCGGGCTGGAAGATATTCGCCTCGGGGTGGGCCTCCGCGGCGTGCACGAACCAGTCGATGTAGTTCGGGAGCATGACGTCGTCGGCGCCCATGACCACCACGAGCTCGTTCTCCACGAAGCCCAGGCACTTGCGGTAGTTCCCGTTGGCTCCGAGGTTCTTCTCGTTGCGCATGTAGGTCACGCGGTCGTCGTTCAGGGACTCGAACCAGCCGGGGATCGAGTCGTCGGGGTAGCCGTCGTCGACGACGATCAACCGCCAGTCCGTGTTGGTCTGGTGCAGCACGGAGCGGACGGCCTGCTTCATCAGGGCGACGTCTCCGTAGTAGGGGAACAGAATGTCAACGGTCATGGCTTCTCCGTCGGGTCGTGGGGTTCTCCGGTGATCCGGTGGTCAGTCTTTGGTTCCGAAGGACGCGCGTTCTCGTCCCTCCGGCCATCGGTCCCAGCCGCGCTGGACCCGTGGGTCTCTATCGTGTGGGGCTCCCCGGTGGCGTCCACCTGGATGATCGGCATCGACGACGTCGGGTTGCGATTCCTCTCCACGTTCTCCAGTTGGCGGTTGAGCAGGGAACGCTGGATCGCGGCCTCCTCGGCCAGGACCCGGGTCTCGTCCTCGAGCCTCGAGATCTCGAGGGAGAGGTGCAGGCACACCCCCAGGAGCAGAACCAGTCCGATGAGGAACAGCAGATTCACGGGCGTTACCACGCCCACGAGCGAGGCGAGAGAGTCCAGGAGTCTGGGGAAAATCATCAGGACCGCAATCACGACCGCCGTGAGGAGCCACAGGGCCGCATACTTCTCACGCAGCTTGAGGTTCCTGACCAGGCGGATCACGGCGATGACGAGGATCAGCCCGAGAACCAGGAAGAATATGGATGCTGTATTCACTCGTGGCCTCCCTCGGCGTCGTTCAGGGAAATACGTTTGCGCGTCATCGAGATGAAGAACGCGAACATCGACCTGACCAGGTAGATCGCGGACTTCCACGGGTTGTTGGACGGTGTTCCGGCTTGCCTTTCCCTCATCTCGACCGGGACCTGCGTGACCGATAGGCCGGCGCGAAGGGCCATGGCCAGAGAGTCGACGGTGTCCCCGAGGTATTCGGCGGGGAAATACCGGCAGTACTGGGCGATCGCGCGGCGGTTGGCCGCCCGGAAGCCGCTGGTGACGTCGGTGAGTCGGGTCTTGGCCACGCGGGAGAACATCCCGGCGAGCATTCCCATGGCCCACCGGCGGGGGCCCTTGGCCTTGTACGTGCCTCGTTCGGCGAATCGGGCGCCAATGGAAATGTCGGCCTGCGCCAGGCCTTCGAGGACCCGTTCGATGTCGCGGGGGTCGTGCTGGCCGTCAGCGTCCACCTGGATCGCCCGGTCGTAGTCCAGGCGCTGGGCGTATTTGAACCCCGCGCGCATCGCTCCCCCAACGCCCATGTTGTAGGGCAGTTGCAGAACGCTCGCGCCCGCGGCGCGCGCAATGCGCGAGGTGTCGTCCGTCGAACCGTCGTCGACGACCAGCAGGTCGTAGGCGGGCATGGTGGACTGAAGCTCACGGATCGTCGACCCGATGACTTCTTCCTCATTCCATGCGGGCATGATGATGAGGCAGCTCAACGTGGGGTGAGCGTCTGGAATTTTAGCCATAGTGGTCCTTAGCCTACCGGTTGCGCCCTGGAACTCCCTGAGGACCGGCGAAGAATACGTGTGGGACCGGGCACCCGATGCGATTCGGTTCTCGTGACTCGCGCACAGAATGGCATGCGCCCGAGGGTCAGCCCCAGACGGTCAGGACCTGTCCGCTCTCGACGCCTTCGACCGACCGGACGAAGGCCTGAACGACGTCTTCTGCCGGAACCTGTTTGAAGCCGGGGAAGGCCGAGTGGTATCCAGTGGCCTCCTTCAGAACGGTCGGGCTGACCGCGTTGATGCGCAGCCCCCGGGGAAGCTCCGACGCCGCAGTGACCACGTAGGATTCCACGGCACCGTTCGCCACGGCCGATGCCACGCTTCCATGGATCGGGACCGTGGTCAGGATGCCCGAGATGAGCGTGAAGGAGCCGCCATCGGCGACTCGCTTCATTCCTTCGGTGACGACGTTGATCTGGCCCATGGCCTTGCTCCGAAGCCCGTCCTCGTAGTCCTCGGCCGAGAGCTCCGTGACGTGCTTGAACGGTGCCGCACCGGCGCAGCACACGACGTCGTCGACGTGCCCGATCCTCTCGAACAGGGCACGGACGGAGTCGATGTCCGACATGTCCACGCGTTCGTCGCCGTTCCGCGAGGCCCGAATCACCTCGTGGTTCTTGGACAGTTCGTCTGCCACCGCGTGCCCGATGAGCCCCGAGGCTCCTACGACGAGAATCTTCCGTGTCATTCTCCGCTTCCTTCCTTCAGCATTCCGTTGAGTGCCTCGAGGCTACGTGCCGGATGTCGGCGGGTCCGCTGGCCCACCGTGCCGCCGTCCTTCGCCCGGGGCGGAATCGCCGAGACCGCGATGCTCCCCTGAATCCGCTCCCCGCGCCGACCGGATCGACGAGGTCGGCCCGATCGACGAATCAGTCGCACGCCGTGATCTTGAGCAACTTGGCGTCCCCGGATTGGTAGACGGGGATCGCCACGCCGCTCTCCTCCAGGTTCTGCAGACCCTGGAACGCGCCCGAGTGGTCGCCCTGGTTGACCTCGTCGGTTCCGAAGTCCAGGACGTACTTGGCGTCGTCGTCCTTGACGGCCTGGCAGACCTTCGGGTCCTGGTTCGCCTGGTTGAGGGAGCCGTCGAAGATCTTCGCGTTGTCGGTGGGTGTGTAGAGCGTGTGTGCGGCCGTGACGTGCCGGTCGGCCAGGGCGTAGGCGAGTGCCCCGCCCGTCCACGGGTTCACGATGACGGTGTCCTCGTCCGGAACGTAATCGTCGATGTGATGGATGACGTCGAGTTCGTCGCTGTCGACCAGCTGGGCGTCCTCGGAGGCGTAATAGCTCCAGTAGGACGCGTTGACCATGTCGTTGAGGGGCCGGGCGAACTGCGTGAGCGCAAGCGCCAGGATCACGGTGAGGGCCGAGACGACGCCAAGCACCTGCGGTCCCCGGTGCTTCCACCGCTCGACCACGGCCGAACCCATCAGGGCCTGCGTGATGCAGTGGATGCCGATCAGGGCCAGAGGCACCGCGGCCACGGGCAGCAGGGCCGCCAGACGGTAGGGGTCGTTGTACCAGACGCCGGTCGCCCACATCCGGTCCTGGTCCCACTGGAGCCAGCGCACGCAAATGTAGTAATAGATCAGCACCCCGTAGACGAGGGCGAGCCAGACGTTGCGTCGGGTGTAGAGGACCACGAGGGTGCCCAGGATCGCGAGGATCGAGAGCACCCACTGCGCCTGGGTGAGGCTCAGGGGGCTGTTGAGCAGAGCCTCGCCGAAGGCCTGGGTGTCCGAGGTCGCCGGGCCCCACGTTGCGGCCCCGGCCTCCGGTCGGACGATGCCCCACAGGTACCAGATGAGCCAGAGTCCCGCGGCAATCAGGATGACCTGGACGATCACGACGCCGACGCTCGTCCTGCGGTTCGCCGCGCGCCAGATCTGCACGGCCCCGCGCACCAGAAGAATCGGGACGGTCATGATGACCAGGGACATGGCGGCGTTGGGGTGAGCGAATCCGATGCCGAGCGCCACCACGATGCCGAGGAGGATCGATTGGATCGTGGTCACCCTGCGAATCGCCGAAACCCGCAGCACGTTGATCAGGAGCCCGAGACCCGCCGGGATCAGCGCGATACCCAGGAAGTTCGGGTAGAGCACCCCGAAGTACATCAGCAGGACCGGGAACGCCGCGAAGCCCGAGAGGACGGCGCCGGCCGTGAGCACGGTCGGAAGGTTGAACCGCATCATCGATCGCATCAGGTACAGAACCGACAAGGGCCAGACGACGACGGCGACCGTCACGATCATGGCGTTGGTGGCCATGGGGATCGAACCCTGTCCAGTGGACATGAAGACCAAGGACACGACGTCGTGCCAAGCCGCCGGGTAGAACGTCGGTGCACCCCCGCCCGCGGTCATTGCGCTGACCGTCAGGGACGAGGCGTTGTGTTGCTCGACGATGTACCGGATGACGTTGAGATGGAAATTGTTGTCGAAGGTCTGGGAAAACCGGCCCGGTGCGCCGATGGCATTCGTGATGGTCCGGAGCATGACCAGGGCTGCGATGACGAAGGATGCCCAGTAGGCGAGTTGGCCCCGCGAGAACCACCGGGCCGGCACCAAGTCACCGCCGAGACGCCCGGGGCCGGTCCAACGGAAGGAGCCGCGGGAGGACGCCGATTCGTCCGTTCCCGCCTCGGAGTTCCACGGGGCCTGTTCGACGTCGTCGTGGCCCGCAGAACCAGCGTGCTTTTTTCTGCCTCGGGGCCTCGAACGGACCGGGTAGTCCTCGATCCGGGCGGCCCTGAATCCCCACGCGATGAGCCCGAAGACGAGTGCCGTCACGATTCCGCCCGCGAACGGGACCCAGAGGGCCCACCCGATCCCAGCGATGGGGGCAAGTACGGCGCTGACGGCGATCAGGCCGATCGACACCGCGGGAGCCAGTGCGACCGCGTCGAATCCGCGCATGCGAACGGCGAGCGTGACCAGGAGGCCCGGCACGATCAGCAGAATGATGCAGACGGCCAGGGCGGGGACGAGGCTCAACCATTCCATGGACTCCATGGCTCCGATCAGTAGTGGTGCATTTCGAGCAAACTCCAACAATCCTAGTAGCTTCGCCAACGTGCGGTTGCCGGGTCATCGTGAAATATCTAACCGCCGGGGTCAGCCGCAGGCGGTGACCTCCAGAAGCCTCGCGTTCCCGGTCTGGTACACGGTCTGGGCGACGCCGGTTTGCTCGAGTCCGCGCAGGCCGCCGTAGACGGAGGCGTGATTGACGCCGTTCATCTCGCGGGTGCCGAAATCCAGGACGTAGTACCCGCGGACGTGCTGGACGTCCTGGCACACGTTGGGGTCCACCAGGGCGGTGTTCAGCGTCTTGTCCAGCCGATCGATCTCGGGGGTGCGCGTCTCGAGGAGGTGGTAGGAACTGACTTTCTGCCCGGTCAGCGCATAGGCCAGAGACCCTCCGGTCCATGGGTTGACCATGAGTGTGTCGTCGCGCGGAACGTAGTCGGGGACGTGGTGAAGGACGTCGAGTTCGTCCGAGGTCACCAGTTCGGAGCTCGGCGTGGTCTCGAATCGCTCGTGGGCGAGGGCGCGGCCTTCCTTCATGGAGTCTGCCGCGAAGATCGGCACGGACACCGCAACCACGGCAACCAGCCCCAGAACGATCTTGGCCGTTTGGGCGAGGGCGGGCCGAGCCTTGGGGCGGGGAGGCATCCAACCTTCCGCTTCGCCCTCGAGTGGCCGGTGCACGCCCACGGCCCGCCACCCGGAGATGCTGGCGTAGAGGTCCTGGACGGCCCAACCGACCGCGATGGCAATCATGGGGATTCCGATGACGGGGAACAGGGCCGTCAACCGATACGGATCGTTGTACCAGACGCCCGTGAGGGCATCCCTCCATTCCCAGGGCATCGATTCGACGGCTATGTACAGCACCACGAGGATCGCGTAAGCAAAAACCATCCACGCGTGACGCCGGAGGTACAGAAGAACCGCGGCGCTGACGACGATGAACCCGACGATCACCCAGGAGATGCTGTACCCGGAGGGCGCCAGGCTCAGTGCATCCAGCACGGACCCGGATACCGGAATCTGCTTGATCGTCTCGGGCTGGAAGGTCTTCGGACGAAGCATCGTCCACACCACGGGCACGGCCGCGAGGCATACCAGGAGAAGCAGGATTTCCGGGATCGGATGCCTCCGCCTCTCCGGAGCGGCGGGCAGGGAGCGGCTTCCCGTGGATTTGAGCATCCCGGCGACCAGGGACGTGATCCGCGCGATCGTCGCGGGGACGGCGACGGCGATCAGGGAAACGATCGCATTCGGATGCGAGAGGGAAATCCCGATTCCTGCGATGGCACCCAGGGTCAACGCTTGAGGGCGGAGAAGTCGGGAATCGGGTCCGCCGCGCAACGCCCAGACCACGAGCCCCAGACCTGCCGGGACGGCGGCGTTGCCCAGGAGGTTGGGGTACAGGATCCCGTAGGTCTGGAGCAGGACCGGGAAAACCACGAACGCCCCCGAAAGGGCTCCGGCCACGAGCCAGGAGTAGCGGTTGCGGGTGAGCGAGCGGATCAGGAACATGATGCTGATCGGCCACACGAGCGCCGTGGTGCAGAAGGTGACCACGTTCGTGGCCGCGGGGACGGAGATGCCCGTCGTCGTCACCAGGATCGCACCGAGGGAATGCCAGACCGAGGGCTAGAAGAATCCGGGCGACCCGCCGGCATTCAGGGTGCCGACGAATAGCGGGGACGCGTTCCCATGGTCGGCGATGTACCGAACGGCGTTGAGGTGGAACGTGTTGTCGAATGCCTGGGAGAAGTGTTCCATTCCCCCGGTGATGTGGCCCGTCTGCCAGATGCCGACGGCGACGCCGAAGGCCAGCCCAATCCAGGCCGCGCCCGAAAATTTCCGATTGCCGATGACGGGCAGGGCCGCCGTGATCGTCGATTGGGGTTCGGGCTCCCTACCACCGAGACGACGACGGTAGGTCGGGCGAACGATCAGGGCCAGGATGGCCGCGAGGACCACGGCGAAGCCGAGGGGCATCCACCAGCCCCATCGGAGCCCCAGCTGGCCACCGATCAAGGCGCTCGAGCCCAGGCAGAACAACGACACCACCGGGGCGAGGGCCAATGCGTCGAATCCTTGGACCTTGGTCGCCCAGGTGATCAACAACCCAGGTATGACAAGGCACAAAGCGCTTACGACGAAGGCAAGGACCACGTAGAACTCCGAGGATCATCAGACGAACCGGGCATCGGCCCGGACTGAGCTAAAGTACACCAACGCTCTGGACAAAACGGATGAAGCACCTCAAGAAAGTATAAGCGTGAGTCGCGGCCCCTCGGCGCGGGACCGGGATGCGTCACCGTGCCGTTGGATACCGTGGATATATGAACTCAGAATTCGCCGACCACGCGCGCCCGAACCGGTCCGCTCACGACCTGGATGTGCACCGCGGACATTGGCTCGACCTGGACCCCAGGACCACGTACGGGCTCGCGCGGCTGCGGTATGAGGTCTTCACGATGGGACAGGGCATCACGTCCGAGCAGGACCTGGATGGTGCCGACCTCGACCCGACAACGACCACGTACTGGGTCGAGGACGAGGGTGTGCCCGTAGCGACCTTGCGGGTTCTGCGGGGCCCGTCAGGGCTGCCCGCTATTGGACGGGTGGCGACGTCGCCCACTCACCGGGGGCGCGGCCTCGCGGGATCGTTGCTCCGCGCGGCCGTAGCGGATCACGACGGCGAGACGATCGACCTGCACGCCCAGGCATATCTCGAGAACTGGTACGAGCGGTTCGGGTTCACGCGATCCGGCGATCCCGACGTCGAGGCGGGGATCCCGCACGTCCCGATGCGGCGTCGGGTGTGATCACCCCACCGACCCGCACCGACACCCACACACCGGGTACCAGCCCGGGGCTCGGGGCCGGGGGCCGGCAAAAACCCCTTAAACAAAAAAGGGGGGAGTGAGCACACACACAAGGAGCAAAAACCCCTCGCGCACGTACGCACTCCCCCAAAGAATATTTTCGGCGGCGACCTACTCTCCCACACACCTTCCGGGTGCAGTACCATCAGCGCTAAGAGCCTTAACTACCGGGTTCGGAATGAGACCGGGTGTACCCCTCTTGCCATAACCACCGAAAAAACCAACCACACACACCAACCCACACAACACGCGGGACTGGCATGGTGAAAACCAATCAAACAACACACCCACAACAGGTTGTTGTTTCAAAACCATACAGTGAACACGAACACACAACAATCATCTACAAACCCTCGCAGCAACCACCCAACAGCCCCACCACAAAGCGGGGAGTGTATTGTGTATAAACCTTCGGCCTATTAGTACCGGTCAACTCCACCAGTCTTCAGTCCTGGCTTCCATACCCGGCCTATCAACCCCGTCATCTACAGGGAGCCTCACACCCACAAAAGGGGCAAGGAGAACTCATCTCGAAGCAAGCTTCCCGCTTAGATGCCTTCAGCGGTTATCTTTCCCGAACGTAGCCAATCAGCCATGCACCTGGCGGTACAACTGACATACCAGAGGTTCGTCCGTCCCGGTCCTCTCGTACTAAGGACAGGCCTCCACAATTCTCCAACGCACGCAGCGGATAGGGACCGAACTGTCTCACGACGTTCTGAACCCAGCTCGCGTGCCGCTTTAATGGGCGAACAGCCCAACCCTTGGGACCAACTCCAGCCCCAGGATGCGACGAGCCGACATCGAGGTGCCAAACCATGCCGTCGATATGAACTCTTGGGCAAGATCAGCCTGTTATCCCCGAGGTACCTTTTATCCGTTGAGCGACGGCCATTCCACAATGAACCGCCGGATCACTAGTCCCGACTTTCGTCCCTGCTCGACCTGCCAGTCTCACAGTCAAGCTCCCTTGTGCACTTGCACTCAACACCTGATTGCCAACCAGGCTGAGGGAACCTTTGGGCGCCTCCGTTACTCTTTAGGAGGCAACCGCCCCAGTTAAACTACCCATCAGGCACTGTCCCTGACCCAGATCATGGGCCGAGGTTAGACATCCAATATGACCAGAGTGGTATTTCAACAACGACTCCACCACGACTAGCGCCGTAGCTTCACAATCTCCCACCTATCCTACACAAGCCACACCGAACACCAATACCAAACTATAGTAAAGGTCACGGGGTCTTTCCGTCCTGCTGCGCGAAACGAGCATCTTTACTCGTACTGCAATTTCGCCGAGTTCATGGTTGAGACAGCAGGGAAGTCGTTACTCCATTCGTGCAGGTCGGAACTTACCCGACAAGGAATTTCGCTACCTTAGGATGGTTATAGTTACCACCGCCGTTTACTGGGGCTTAAATTCTCCGCTTCGACCCCCAAAAAAAGGGGCCTAACGAGTCCTCTTAACCTTCCAGCACCGGGCAGGAGTCAGTCCGTATACATCGTCTTGCGACTTCGCACGGACCTGTGTTTTTGATAAACAGTCGCTTCCCCCTGGTCTCTGCGACCCCTACACGCTCACCACCGCACGGGCAGCTCACGCTCAAGGTCCCCCTTCTCCCGAAGTTACGGGGGCATTTTGCCGAGTTCCTTAACCATGATTCTCTCGAACGCCTTAGTATTCTCTACCTGATCACCTGTGTCGGTTTAGGGTACGGGCAACTAGAACCTCACGCCGATGCTTTTCTCGACAGCATAGGATCACCGGATCCCCCCACAATAAGGGGTCCCATCACATCTCAGGCACACGGGCCGCGCATTTAACAACGACCAACCCTACATGCTTAGACCACGACAACCACCGCGTGGCCCGGCTACCTTCCTGCGTCACACCCGTTAATGCGTTTACCGCCCCGGATCAGGTCCCGTGCAGGCACGCACCAGCACTCCACAAGGAAGCACACAGCACGACCCGGACGGTTAGTATCACCGGCTTGGTATGGACGGTCCTTCGTCGGTACGGGAATATCAACCCGTTATCCATCGACTACGCCTGTCGGCCTCGCCTTAGGCCCCGACTAACCCAGGGAAGATTAGCTTGACCCTGGAACCCTTGATCATTCGGCGGATACGTTTCCCACGCATCATTCGCTACTCATGCCTGCATTCTCACTCGCGTACACTCCACCATACGTTCACACGACAGCTTCACCGCAGTACACGACGCTCCCCTACCCAACACCACAACGGTATTGTCACGACTTCGGCGGTGTGCTTGAGCCCCGCTACATTATCGGCGCAGAATCACTTGACCAGTGAGCTATTACGCACTCTTTCAAGGATGGCTGCTTCTAAGCCAACCTCCTGGTTGTCTCAGCAACTCCACATCCTTTCCCACTTAGCACACGCTTAGGGGCCTTAGTCGATGATCTGGGCTGTTTCCCTCTCGACAATGAAGCTTATCCCCCACTGTCTCACTGCCGCGCTTACACTTGCCCGCATTCGGAGTTTGGCTGACGTCAGTAACCCGTAAAGGCCCATCAGCCAACCAGTAGCTCTACCTCAGACAAGCAACACACGACGCTGCACCTAAATGCATTTCGGGGAGAACCAGCTATCACAGAGTTTGATTGGCCTTTCACCCCTACCCACAGCTCATCCCCTCCATTTTCAACTGAAGTGGGTTCGGTCCTCCACGCGCTCTTACACACGCTTCAACCTGGCCATGGGTAGATCACTCCGCTTCGGGTCTAGACCGTGCCACTGATACGCCCTCTTCAGACTCGCTTTCGCTACGACTACCCCACACGGGTTAACCTCGCGACACAGCACTAACTCGCAGGCTCATTCTTCAAAAGGCACGCCATCACACCACAACGATGCTCTGACGGCTTGTAGGCACACGGTTTCAGGTACTATTTCACTCCCCTCACGGGGTACTTTTCACCATTCCCTCACGGTACTGATACACTATCGGTCACAAGAAAGTATTCAGGCTTACCAGGTGGTCCTGGCAGATTCACACGAGATTCCACGAGCCCCGTGCTACTCGGGAACACACACAATGCCAGTACCATGGTTTCGACTACGGGACTCTCACCCACTCCGGTCCACCATCCCAGATGATTCGCCTACCACAACACTGCACACCACCAGCCAGACAAGAACCAGTAAAAGTGCGCCCCACAACACCCGTGATGCAACCCCTTGCCGGTATCACACACCACAGGTTTAGCCTCATCCGCGTTCGCTCGCCACTACTAACAGAATCATTATTATTTTCTCTTCCTGAGGGTACTGAGATGTTTCACTTCCCCCCGTTCCCTCCACACACCCTATACATTCAGGTGCGGGTCACTGCCCTTGACAAGCAGCGGGGTTTCCCCATTCGGACACCCTCGGATCACAGCCCAGTTATCGACTCCCCGAGGCTTATCGCAGATTCACACGTCCTTCATCGGCTTCTTGTGCCCAGGCATCCACCGTGCGCCCTTAACGATTTACACACAAATGATCACCACAAAGGCATTCACATAAACAATCACCAGGGAACCCACCCACAACAGGCAGGAACCCCAAGATGCTCGCGTCCACTATATAGTTCTCAAACAACAACCCATCACACCACACCAAACACCCCCAACCAGGAGGCACCCAGCACGGCGCACAGGCACCAAGACAACAACCACACGGCTCATTGCCTCAAAACCCAACAGTGCACTCTGCCCAGCCACACAACAACACCACAACGATGCCACCATGCAACCACTGAATATCGCATTCCACCCATGAGCAAACCACCCGCACAACACTCGTGCACGGACATGGCCAACCAAAAGTTGAGCTCCTTAGAAAGGAGGTGATCCAGCCGCACCTTCCGGTACGGCTACCTTGTTACGACTTAGTCCCAATCGCCAGTCCCACCTTCGACGACTCCCCCCACAAGGGTTGGGCCATCGGCTTCGGGTGTTACCAACTTTCGTGACTTGACGGGCGGTGTGTACAAGGCCCGGGAACGTATTCACCGCAGCGTTGCTGATCTGCGATTACTAGCGACTCCGACTTCATGGGGTCGAGTTGCAGACCCCAATCCGAACTGAGACCGGCTTTTTGGGATTAGCTCCACCTCACAGTATCGCAACCCATTGTACCGGCCATTGTAGCATGCGTGAAGCCCAAGACATAAGGGGCATGATGATTTGACGTCATCCCCACCTTCCTCCGAGTTGACCCCGGCAGTCTCCTATGAGTCCCCACCACAACGTGCTGGCAACATAGAACGAGGGTTGCGCTCGTTGCGGGACTTAACCCAACATCTCACGACACGAGCTGACGACAACCATGCACCACCTGTACACCAGCCCCGAAGGGAAACAACATCTCTGCTGCGATCCGGTGTATGTCAAGCCTTGGTAAGGTTCTTCGCGTTGCATCGAATTAATCCGCATGCTCCGCCGCTTGTGCGGGCCCCCGTCAATTCCTTTGAGTTTTAGCCTTGCGGCCGTACTCCCCAGGCGGGGCACTTAATGCGTTAGCTACGGCGCGGAAAACGTGGAATGTCCCCCACACCTAGTGCCCAACGTTTACGGCATGGACTACCAGGGTATCTAATCCTGTTCGCTCCCCATGCTTTCGCTCCTCAGCGTCAGTAACAGCCCAGAGACCTGCCTTCGCCATCGGTGTTCCTCCTGATATCTGCGCATTTCACCGCTACACCAGGAATTCCAGTCTCCCCTACTGCACTCCAGCCTGCCCGTACCCACTGCACACCCGGGGTTGAGCCCCGGGCTTTCACAGCAGACGCGACAAACCGCCTACGAGCTCTTTACGCCCAATAATTCCGGACAACGCTTGCGCCCTACGTATTACCGCGGCTGCTGGCACGTAGTTAGCCGGCGCTTCTTCTGCAGGTACCGTCACTTTCGCTTCTTCCCTGCTGAAAGAGGTTTACAACCCGAAGGCCGTCATCCCCCACGCGGCGTCGCTGCATCAGGCTTGCGCCCATTGTGCAATATTCCCCACTGCTGCCTCCCGTAGGAGTCTGGGCCGTGTCTCAGTCCCAGTGTGGCCGGTCACCCTCTCAGGCCGGCTACCCGTCGTCGCCTTGGTAAGCCATTACCTCACCAACAAGCTGATAGGACGTGAGCCCATCAAGAACCAGTACAAACCCTTTCCACCAGCACCCCATGCGAGGACTGGTCGTATCCGGTATTAGACCCAGTTTCCCGGGCTTATCCCAGAGTCCAAGGAAGGTCACTCACGTATTACTCACCCGTTCGCCACTCATCCACCAGGTGCAAGCACCCAGCTTCAGCGTTCGACTTGCATGTGTTAAGCACGCCGCCAGCGTTCGTCCTGAGCCAGGATCAAACTCTCCGTTAAAAAACAAAAAGAAAAACCCGTGGCCCAACAAAATAAAACCCCAACAGGCCACCATCACGGAGGTGACAGCACCACGCCTGCCAGGCAATGTTGAAACCAACAAGAATTCAAAAAACTTGGTACAACATTCAAACAAAGCACACTATTGAGTTCTCAAACAACAAACCACACACCAACCAACCCCACACAAAAAATGAGGAAAAACCAGTGCCGGTCGCACCACCACGAAAAACCATCGCGGCAACTTCTCCAACCTACCAGAACCAAACCCAGCCCGCAAACCGAACCCGAACCCCCTACCCAGCCCACCAGACCACGACACACAGCCGCACCCAGCACACCAGGCAAAAGAATGAAGAAAAACCTTCGAGAACAGTCACGCACCAAGACCAGAACCGGAAGAACCTGTCAGAACAAGCCCCCGAGCCTCGCGGCGACAACAAAAGACTCTACACACCACCACCACCAAACACCAACCCACACCCGAGTGAAACACAACACAAACCACACAACCCCACCACCACAAGGAAAAACAGCCCGGAATGAGTTGAGCGGCCCCGGCGTTGAACGGGTAGACCAACATCGTCGAAAGGCAAGATCGTGCTCCCTCTGTCCCTCATTGACTTCGCAACCGTCTACAGCGGGGAAACTCCCCGGGACAGCTTCAGGCGCTCCGTGGACATGGCCCGCAAGGCCGAGCGACTGGGCTTCTCACGCATCTGGTACGCGGAACACCACAACATGCCCCATATTTCCTCCGCGGCGCCGGCGGTCCTGATCTCCCACATCGCCTCCCAGACCGAGAGCATTCGTCTCGGCTCGGGCGGTGTGATGCTTCCCAACCACTCGCCCTTGGTCATTGCGGAGCAGTTCGGGACCCTCGAGGAGCTGTACCCGGACCGCATTGATCTCGGTCTGGGTCGGGCTCCTGGGACCGACATGAAGACGGTTCAGGCTTTGCGCCGTGACCCCCAGGATGCGGACCGCTTCCCGAGCGACGTCGTCGAACTCCAGGGGTATTTGGAAGGGAGGTCACGCATTGAGGGGGTTCAGGCCATCCCCGGCAGGAACACGAACGTCCCGCTGTACATCCTCGGGTCCTCGCTCTTCGGGGCGCAGCTGGCCGCACAACTCGGGCTCCCGTATTCCTTCGCTTCCCACTTCGCGCCGGCTGCCCTCGAGCAGGCTACGACGGCTTATCGCGAGAATTTCCAGCCGTCCGAGCATCTGAGCGAGCCGTATGTGATCGCTGCGGTCAATGTCACGGCTGCCGATACAGCGGAGGAAGCGGCGGAACAGACCCGCAAGGTCCGGAGGAAGCGGGTCGAGGCCATGGTGGGTCGCGGTCGTGATCTGACCGAGTCCGAGCTGGACATGCTGGTTCATTCTCCGGCCGGACAACAGATCATCGAGATGCTCCGGTTCACCGCGCAGGGCACCGGGCCCGACATCAAGGACTACCTCGACCGTTTCGCCGCGATGGCCCAGGCAGATGAGCTGATGATTTCGCTCCAGTCGCCGTCCACCGAGGAGTCCTCCCGCTCGATGGAGATCCTCGCGGAGGCTTGGGGGCTCGACGACGCCGCCTGATCCACGTCGTCGCCGAGCCCGACGATGCTCCCGCTACTCCCCTTCGCGGTTCTCGATCTTTTGGATCGCGGCCGTGTTGGGCGGGAGGTCGTTGAACTCGGAGGCGTCCTTGTTCTTGATCAGCAGCTTGGACAGGATCGCAATGACGCAAATGAGAACCGTCGTCGCAATGAGCTGGAAGCGCACCTCGGTGTCGGTCAGGCCCAGGATCACGATCACGGCGACCAGCAGCAACGCAAGATAAGAGCCCCAGGGGAAGGCCCACATCTTGAGCGGCAGCTTGCGCCCTTCCTTCTCCGCTCGCTTGCGCAGAACGATCTGCGAGATCAGCGCGAAGGTCCACACGGCGAGGATCGTGGAACCGATGATGTTGAGCATGATGTTGAGGATCACCTCGGGCCACAGGTAGTTCAGCACCACGGCCACGAAACCACCGAGCACGGAGAGAATGACCGCCGAATAGGGGACGCCTTTGTCCGAGATGGCGGCGAAGCGGCGCGGGGCGGAGCCTCTCCTTGCCAGCGAGTAGAGCATGCGCGATCCGCCGTAGATGTTGGCGTTGAGCGCCGACAACAGGGCGAGCACGATGATCACGGTCATGACCTTGTCCGCGCCGGGCAGCCCGGCCACGCTCAGCACCGCGACGAACGGGCTGGCGGAGAGACTGTCGTCGTCCCACGGCATGACCAGCACCATGACAGCCACCGCGCCGACGTAGAAGACCAGCACGCGAATCAGGATGGTGCGAATCGCCGTCGTGACGTTCTTGGCCGGTTCGTTGGTTTCGGCGGCAGCAATCGTCGCCAGCTCTGTGCCGCCGAAGGCGAAGACGACGACCAGCAGCGCCGCCGCCACACCCGAGACACCGTGCGGCATGAATCCGCCGTGATCCGTCAGGTTGCTCGTGCCGGGGGACGGAGTCGGGAGCAGGCCGATCAGCAGGAGGACGCCCACCACCAGGAAGGCCAGGACGGCAAGGACCTTCAACAGGGCGAACCAGAACTCCGTTTCCCCGAGAGTCTCCACATGCAGGAGATTCACCAGGGTGAATGCGCACATGAACACGAGGGCGAGCACCCACTGCGGGAGAACCGGCCACGCCTCGTTGACGATCTGGGCCGCCGCGGTGGACTCCGCCGCGATGACGATGACCATCTGGATCCACCACAGCCAACCCAACGCACGGCCAGCCGTGGGGCCCAGCGCCTTGCCCGCGTAGGTCGAGAAGGACCCGGAGGCCGGATCCGCAGCCGCCATCTCACCCAGCGCCCTCATGACGAGGACAAGGAGCAGGCAACCGACGAGGTAGGAAACGATGACGGCCGGACCGGCGGCTTTGATCGCGGAGCCTGTGCCGACGAACAGGCCTGTGCCGATCGCCGATCCAAGGGCCATCATCACGAGGTGACGCGATTTCAGGCTGTTGTTCGGCTGGTCGACCGACTGACTGGGGCTTGCGACCCCTTCGGGTTCGGGCGAGTGTGATCTATGACTCATAGAAGGTGAGAATACGGTATCGTATCTGATTTAAGCGACCGATCGGTCGGTAAATTTTTGTGCGGCGGCTTGGGCGGTGGCTGGTGCGGTGGCTGGTGCGGGCCTTGCGGCGGCGGGTACGAGCGTTGGGGCGGGTGCTGGTGGGGCGTGGCGAGGCGAGACGTTCTGCGCGAGGTGGGGCGGGTGCTGGTGGGGCGGCAGTTGCGGTCGTTGGGGCAGGTTCGAGCGCAGGCGGCGTCGCGGGCGGGCCGCTGGGCTGTGCGACCGCCGCGCTGAGTGGGGGTTACCCGATTCGGTGGCAATTACAGTCGTTAGGTGGAGGCCAAAGCCCCACCTAGCGAAGGAAAACGCCTCCAATTCGCGTAACCGCCACCCGGTATCGCCCGAAGCGGGCCACCACGGCACGATATGGGGACGACGTCGTCGGCAACCGTCTCGAAGTGGCAATCCCGTGCGTCCACACCCCAAGCCCCGTCTCGAGGTGGCAATCCCGTGCGTCCGCCGGGCCGAGGTGGCAGGTTTGTGCGAAATCGACCGCCAAAAACGCACAAAACTGCCACCTCGCGGGTCGAAGTGCACGGGATTGCCACCTCGCGCAGAACGTCTCGCCTCGCCGCGCCCCGCCTCGCCACGCCCCGCCCCCGCCCCCGCCTCGAACCAAGGCGGACCAACAGCGGATTCTGTGTTACTTCGTAGCTTCGCGTCCTAGACTCGGGACCATGACGGATACCAGCAACGGAACTGCTCTTCCCCAGCCCTCTGCACCCGCCACGGAATCCGCCGCGGACTCCTCGGCCCCGGGGAACAGGCCGGTCGGACCGTGGGACAGGGTGAGTGCTCCCGCAGGGACGTTCGAGACGGTTCGGCAAGGTGGCGTCGTGAAGGCGTGGGGCATCAGGTATGCCCGTGCGGAGCGTTTCGGGGCGCCGATCGCCTACACCTACGCCGAGCCCTTCACCGCCGATACCCCGGCGCCGGCCTGCCCGCAGCGATTCGATGAGACCGATCTGGAGCTCCAGCGGCTCGGGCTCGATGAGCATTGTCAGCGGCTGACCGTCACCCGGCCCGAGAACCGCAGATCCGGGCTTCCCGTGATGGTCTGGATCCACGGCGGCTCCTACATCGGCGGCGCGGGGGACCTGCCCCACTACGATCCCACGGCCTTGGTGCAGGAGCAGGACCTGGTGGTCGTCAACGTGACCTATCGTCTCGGGCTGTTCGGGTACCTCGGCGACGGACGGACCCGCGAGGCCAACCCCGGCCTGCTCGACCAGGTCGAGGCCGTCAAATGGGTCCACCAGAACATCGAAGCCTTCGGCGGGGACCCGTCTCGCATCACGATCGCCGGCCAGTCCGCGGGTGGGCACGCGTGCTGGGACCTGCTCATGGTTCCCGAAATTCAGGGCATGATCAGACGCGCCATCCCTCAGAGCGCGCCGCTCGGGATCGTCCACGGGCGACGTCGCGCGTGGAATGCGATCACCCCCGGCCCCGAGAAGACCGGTCGGATGCGTCAGGCGACCACGACCGAGTTGGCCGAAGCCGAAAGCGTCATCAACCGCAAGGCGGCGTTCCACGGACGCGCCGCCCTCATGCCCTTCTCCCCGAGGTACGGCCAACGGCCCCTGCCGCCCGAGAAGCTCCTCAAGAAACGGTGGAAGGAATTGGCCGGGAAGGTCGACGTCCTCATGGGGACGACGGCGCGCGAGGCCGCGCTCTATACCGGCCGGGTCCCGTTGCTCGAGGTTCTGGCCGGGTTCCGGCGCGGGCGACAGGGCGTCGTCGAACCGATCGTGCGTGCCGTGACCCAGTTCGTCTACGCCGCCGACAACGCCATCTGGGCGCAACGACTCGCCAACGCGGGCGGACGCGCAGGCCTGTACCGCTTCGTGTTCGGCAAGCCCGACGCCGCCCTCTCGTGCTGTCACATTGCCGAGCTGCCCCTGCTCTTCCCAGGGACATCCTGGACCGAGAGCGGGGAGAACGCGGGTGCCGGCGTCACGGGCCCCGACCTCATGAAAACCTTCGACGCGGAGGCCCTCGACGACGCCGGCCGCGCGCTCCGGGCCGCCTGGGCCGGATTCGTGCGCGACGGTTTCGACTCGAAGGACGTCCGGGCGATCCCGGACGTGCTGGAACTCCTGCCGCCTCGCACGCCACGTCGAAAAAGAGAAAGGAACTGATCATGCCGAAAACGAACCAGAACGGCGAACCGATTCGCGATGAGTTGCCCGAGACCATCAAGAAATCGGACCGCAAAGCACAGACCACGTTTGCTCAGACCTACGACTCCGCGATGGACGAGTACGGGGACGCCGAACGCGCCGCACGGACCGCCTACGCCCAGCTGAAGCACACGCACGAAAAGGTCGGCGACGCATGGCAGGAGAAGGAGGAGTACGGGGACTCGGACGACCGTGCCGAGTCGTCCCGGCGGGACCGCGGAGAAACCGCAGGCGGCGTTGATGCGAACGCGTCCAAGGAGCACCTGTACGACCAGGCTCAGGAGCTCGGGATCGAGGGCCGCTCGGAGATGAGCAAGGACGAACTGGCCGAGGCCCTCGAAAAGGAAAGTCAACGCCGCACGTCAGGCTCCTGACGGGCACCGAGCCCGAGCCTGCCCGGCCCAGCGCCCGGGCCGGCGCCGCTTCCTGAAGCCCGCTCCCCGGACCGACTCCGCTCCCCGGACCGACTCCGTTGCCCGAGCCGGCTCCGTTGCCGGACCGACTCCGTTGCCCGAGCCTGCCCTCCCTCGGGGCTACTCCCCGAGGTACTCCAGGTTGATTTCCGACTCGGCGTCGAAGAATGAACAGGTACGGGGTGTCGCGTCAACGACGTCGCCGATCTCGATCTCCCCGGACCTCTCGACCCGGAGCGCGATCCGCCCGCCCCGCAACCGAACGTCGGATTCCTGGACCGGGACGCAGTAGGCGTAAGCCTCGGACCCCAATTGCTCGATGTGCTCAACCTTCAACCGCATCCTGGTCGCTTCGGATGCGGTTTCGGTACCCTCGGCCTCGGTCCGTTCCCGGGCCCACGGGGCCTGCGGGGCGATGTCCCATTCTTCGGGGCGCACACCCACAATGACCCTGTCCTTCGCGCGGCCGACCAGATGCTCCGGGAGTGAGACCGCGACGCCGCCCCAACGAGCCGTCCCCTCGTCAACCGGTACGGCCTCGAACAATCCGATCGACGGCGAACCGATGAATCCGGCCACGAACGTGTTGCCGGGGTACTGGTACAAGTGCAACGGGGCGTCGACCTGTTGCAATTCGCCGTCCTTGAGCACGGCAACCCGATCCCCCATGGTCATGGCCTCGGTCTGGTCGTGGGTCACGTAGATGGTCGTCACGCCCAGTTCCCTCTGGAGCGAGGCAATCTGGGCACGGGTCGAAACCCTCAGCCTGGCGTCCAAGTTGGACAGCGGCTCGTCCATCAGGAAGACCTGGGGTTCTCGAACAATGGCCCGCCCCATCGACACGCGTTGCCGTTGGCCGCCGGACATCGCCGCCGGCTTGGAATCGAGAAGATCCTCGAGTTCGAGCATCCGCGCCACCTTGTCGACCCGCGCAGCAACCTCGGCCTTGGGAACCTTCGCGTTCTCGAGGGCGAAAGCCATGTTCTGGCGCGCCGTCATGTTGGGGTACAGCGCGTAGGACTGGAAGACCATTGCCACGTTCCTGTCCCGTGCCCGGGATTCCGTGACGTCCTTGCCTCCGATGAGGATCGTGCCCTCGTCCACGGGCTCCAGACCGCCGATCATGCGCAGGCACGTTGACTTGCCGCTGCCGGAGGGCCCCACCAGGGTCAGGAATTCGCCGTCACGGACATCGAGGGACACCCGGTTGACCGCGGGGCGCTTCTTTTCGTCGAATATGCGAGAGATGTGCTGGAGATGGACTTCGACCATGATGAGTTGATTCCTTGACTTGGTTCGTGGGAGCGGAGTTTCTACAGGTAGGGCTTGATGTCGCGGTTGATGGCGTCACCGATCCTCGCCTGGAGGCTGCCGAAGGTTTTCTCGACGTCGGCGTCGCCAGTCGTGATCTTGTCGAAGGCGCCCCCGATACGACGGCCGGCACCGTTGACGAATACCCGGGCGTAGTCCTGAGGCTTGGTGTTTCCCTGCAGCTGACCGAAAGCGGTCCTCGCATTCGGGTTCTGATTGAGGAAGGCCACCTCCTCCGGATCCTCGTGGGCCGCGATGCGCACCGGAATGTAACCGGTGGCCTGCGTGAAAGTGATCGTGTTCTGGGTATTGGTCAGGAAGTCGACGAATTGGATCGCCGTCCTCTTGCGCTCGTCGCTGATCCCGTCGGGGATGGACAGGCCCGCACCACCCGTCGGGCACCCGGGCGCAGGGCCGGGCAGCGGCGTCGTCGTGATCGGAAATCCCGCGATCTCCTTGAGACCGCCGAGGGATCCGGTCGACTCGAGAAGTCCGCTCGCGGTGCCGATACCGAAATTGTTGATCGCATCCTTGGTGATTTCGATGTGCCCCTTCCGGACCTGGTCCTGCAGGAACCGACCGGCGTCGATCGTCCGTGGATCCGTGAACTTGAGATCCCACTCCTCCGAATATCGACCGCCGAAGGCCCACGCGATGCCCTCGAAATACCAGTCCAGGTAGGCGGTTCCGTCAGGGATCGTCAGGGCGGGCTTGCCGCCGCCTGCATCCATGATGCGAGGGGCCCACTCGTCGAATTCCTGCCACGTGCTCGGTCCCCGGTCCAGAGGCAACCCGGCCTTCTCCAGGACCGACCGGTCGAAGTACAGCAGAGCGGTCGACCGGCTGTAGGGCACTCCGTAGTGCTTGCCTTCGTAGGTGTAGTCCTCGACGAACGTGGAGACGTACGACTTCGGGTCGATCCCGTTCTCGGCCCACAGGTCGTCGAGCGGCGTCGTCGCTTTGGAGAATGCGAAATTGAACCAGGTGACGTCGGAGGCGACGATGACGTCCGGGAGGTCTCCGCCCGCGAGCGCGGCATTGAACTTCTGGGAGAGCTCCTCGTAATTCTTGCCTCCGTCCACGAGCTGAGCGGGGGTGTCCGGGTGGGCGGCGTTCCAGGCTTCCACGATCTTCTGCTCGGTCTTCTTCGACTCGGCGGGGTGATTGGACCAGAACTGCAACGTGCCGTTGCCCTTCTGCTTCGGCCGGTTCGCGCTGCTGCCGGTGCCCGCGCACGCCGAAAGAGCCAGGGACGCGGCGCCCAGCCCCGCAAGGCCCAGGACGTGACGACGGCTCAAAGTGGCCATGACGAAGTTCTCCTTCTCGGAAGGTTGGAATGAGGGATGCGGTGAATCGACCGCGCAGCTAGCCCTTGACCGCGCCCGCGGTCAGGCCCTTGATCATCGAGCGCTGCAGCAGAAGGAAGATGACGATCATCGGGATGCTCGCGAGCAGCGTTCCTGCCATGACGGGACCCCAGTTGGTGGGTCCTTCGTTGTTCTGGAGCAGCGTGAGGCCAACCTGCAATGGTGCGACGCGGCCTGTGTCCGACATCAGGAACGGCCAGAGGTACTGGTTCCATTCGGTGACGGCGGTGATGAGGACGAAGGCCATGAGAGTCGGCCAGGACATCGGCAGAACCACGCGGAAGAGCGTGCGCAGGAATCCCGCGCCGTCCATGGTCGCGGCTTCCATGATCTCGGTGGGCAGGGACAGGAAATGGTTCCGCATCAGGTACGTCCCGAAGGCCACGCCTGCGAGCGGCACGATGATGCCGGGGAACGAGTCCCTCCACCCGAGCTGCGCGACCGCGGCGTAGTTGGAAATGATGGTGATCTCGTTGGGGACCATGAGGGTGCCGACCACCAAGAGGAACAGCACGTTCCGGCCCGGGAACCTGAGGAAAGCGAAGGCGTACGCGCTCAGCACGCCCAGCACGACCTTGACCACGGTCAGGACGGCGGTGATGACCACCGAGTTGCGCAGGAACTGCCCGAAGTCCACCTCGTTCCACACGTAGGAGTAGTTCTCCGGGGCGAACGGATGCGGGATCCAGGAAATCGGATCCGAATAGATGTCCGGGTGTGTTTTGAAGGACGTGACGACCACGAAATACAGCGGCAGGGCGATCACGAGGGCCGCGAGCAGAGCACCGAGGTAACTCACGACCTTCACGCCCAACAGGCCGTTGGCCTGCTTCCGGGCCCGTCGGCGGGCTCGGTCCTTCTCGGCTTCGTCGGTCCTCGGCGTCGGGTCCGGGCGAGACGGCAGGGGCGCTGGGCCGGTTGTTCTTGCTGGGCCGGTTGTTCTTGCTGGGCCGGTGGTCCCCGCGGAGGTGCGGGGCGTCGTCGTCGACGGGATGGCCGCGGTCGACGGCGTCGTCGGATCTGTGTTGCGCATGACTATCCCTTCCGGTCCTGCAGACGAACCTGAACCACGGTGACCACCAGGACGGCCAGGAACATGAGAGTCGCGACGGCGGCGCCGTAACCCGCCCGGCCGTTCACGAAGGTCTCCTGGTAGACCTGATAGACCATCGTGCTGGTCGAGTTGCCCAACGGGCCGCCCTGAGTCATCACGTTGATGATGTCGAAGACCTGCATCGAATTGAGCAGCACGGTCACGGACAGGAAGAAGGTCGTGGGGCGCAATTGCGGGAGGGTCACGCGGAAGAATTTGCGGAGGCCCGACGTCCGGTCGATTTCGGCGGCCTCATCCAGATCCTTGCGGAGCCCCTGGAGTGCCGCCAGATAGATCACGAAGGTGTACCCGAGGTTCTTCCACACGTAGGTCGTGATGATCATGAACAGGGCCCACCGTGGGTGGGTGTAGAACTCGGGAGATTCCATGCCGATCCTGGCCAGGAGATCCTGGATCATCCCGTACTTGGGGTCGAACACGAACTGGAACGCGACGCCGACCGCCGCCCCGGAAATCACGTACAGCGCGAAGACCAGGGAACGAACCACATTGCGGCCCCGAAGAGGCCGATCGAGCAACAGGGCCAACGCCAGACCGAGCACCATCGAGCCGCCGACGGCCGAGACCGTGAAGACCACCGTCTGGAGCACGATCTGCCAGCTCTCCGGATCCTTGGCCCACTCGATGTAGTTCGTGAGACCGACGAACACCGCAGGTCTGGTGGCCGAGATGTTCCAGGTGAAGAACGAGAGGCGAATGTTGTCGAGCAAAGGCCGGTAGGTGAACAGCAGCAAGAGCAGCAAGTTCGGTGCCACCAAAGCGGTTGCCAACAGCGTGCGTCGAGATCCCCTCCGTCGACGACGTCGGGGCGGCTCCTTCCCCGGTGCGGAGCCTTCTAGGCCGGGAATTGTCGGTACAGTCACATCCAAAAATATTAGCCTCGACCCTTTAAACACAGGCCACGTAAGGGTGAACAGCCCCATAACCGCACGTCACCTCGGCGAGTTCGATCCGGGGTGTGGGTGGGTGTGGGTGTGGGTGTGTGCTCGTGGGGGTGGGTGTGTGCGGGTGTACGGGTCTGGCGGGAGGGGCGTGGGGTGGCGGTGCGTGGAAGGGTGGTGCGTGTCGGGGGCTCACGAGTCGCGTGGCGGTTGCCCGATTCGGTGGCAGTTACCGGCGGCGAGGCACCGGGACGCCGCGAGGTACGACGCCGTGGGGTGGCGGTTGCCCGATTCGGTGGCAGTTACCGGCAAATTCGCGCCTGAAATGGCCCAAAGTACAGCGCCGTTGGGTGGCGGTTACCCGATTCGGTGTCGCTTCCAGTCATTAGGTGGGGTCTTGGCCGCCACCTAACGGCGGTAACCACCTCTCAATCCGGTAACCACCTCCGAACGGCACCTGGACCGGGGCCAGGCGTCACGCACGACGTCGGCGACCTCCCGCTGCACGACGCCGGCGGGTGCGAGACGCCGGCGGGTGCGAGACGTCGACGGGAGCGAGGCGGCGTCGGCGGCGGGCGTCGAGCGTCGGCGGCGACTACCTCGACGCGGCAATCCCGTGCACTCGCGGCACCCGCTCCGGCGCGAGGTGGCAGGATGGTGCGGAATGTGGCGTGATTTCTGCACAAGACTGCCACTTCGCGCCCCGGGGAGCACGACAATGCCACCTCGGCCGCACGACGGATGACCCGCACGCGCCGCACGTCCCTTATGCACGCCACGTCCCGCATCCCCCGCGTGCCCCGCACCCGGTCTCGGTCAGCGCGCCCCGCACCCGGTCTCGGTCAGCGCACGCCCACACCACCAGGTGCACGCCGCGGCCGCGGCCCGGCACAGGGAATGTCGGTGAATACGACAACGGGGCCGGCCTCCCATGGGGAGACCGGCCCCGTGATGATGCCGGCCCGGGCCGCTAACCCGAAGACCGGCAGGCCCGAAGACCGGCAGGCCCGAAAGCCGGCAGGCCCGAGGACTGCAGGCCCGAAGGACACCGGCTTCAAGCCGCCGACCCAGGCCACCGACCCGAAGGCCACCGACCCGAAGGCCGGCCAGCCCGAAGGGCTCAGGCCGGAGGTTGCTCTGTTATCAGAGCGCACCTTCCTTGTCGGCGCGAGGGTCGTCGACGATGTCGATGGGCATGGTCGACAGGTCGTACTTCTCGTTCTCCTCGATGTTCTCGATGACGTCGGAGACTTCTTCCTCGTCCTCGACAGCGGGCATCGAGCCGTGGAGGTTGCGCCCCGAGGATTCCTTCATGAAGTACACGCCGATGGCACCCACGATGCAGGCGAGCATGATGTAGTACGCGCCCATCAGGTCGGAGTGGAATACGTTCTGCAACGCCGTGATCACGAAGCCGGTGGTACCGCCGAAGATGGCGACCGCCAGGTTGAACATGATTCCCATCGCGGTGTACCGCACCTTGGTGGGGAACAGCGAGGGCAACGCCGATGCCTGGATCGAAACCTGGAACATCATGATGATGCCCATGATCAGCAGACCCAGGAACGTCGACCAGGTGTGCCCCATCGTCATGAGCACGAAGGACGGGATCGAGCCGATGACGCCGACCACGCAGCCGGTGAGCATGACCGGGCGGCGTCCCACGCGGTCCGAGATCGCGCCGAAGATCGGAAGGCTCACGGACACGATGATCAGGACGGGAACCAGCAGGGCGTTGCCGTGCAGGGTGTCGTAGCCCAGAACGTCGGAGAGGTATTCGGGCATGTACGTGGTCACGGCATAGCCCACGACCTGGGCACACATGACCATGGCCGAGCCGATGAGCAGGCGCGGCCAGTGCCCGCGCACGACCTCCTTGAGCTCGTCCATCAGGCTCTTGTTCTCGTTCTTCGCTTCTTCGTCCTGCGCGTCCTTCTGCGCCTCGAAGGCGTGGGATTCCTGGATGTGGGTTCGCATGTACATACCCACGAGTCCGAGCGGGAGGGCAACCCAGAAGCAGATGCGCCAGCCCCAGTCGGTCATGAACTGTTCGCCACCGACGACCTCGATCACGGTCGCGAGGGTGGCGGCGGCAGCGAAGCCGAGGTAGGAACCGAAGTCCAGGAAGGAGCCCCAGAAGCCACGACGACGGTCGGAAGCGTATTCAGCGATAAAGGTAGCGGCACCGGCGTACTCGCCACCGGTGGAGAAACCCTGCACGAACTTGAGCAGGATCAACAGGATCGGCGCGAGAACGCCGATGGTCGAGTATCCCGGCAGGCAACCGATGAGGAACGTGCCCAGGGACATCATGAGGATGGTGAAGGCCAGGACCTTGCGTCGACCGACCTTGTCACCAATGGGACCGAGGATCAGACCACCGAGCGGACGGACCAGGAAGGTCACCGCCAGGGTCGCGAACGTCGCCAAGCTGTCCCAGGGGGCGGGCAACGGGAAGAAGACCAACGCGATGTAGGTCATCACGTAGGCGAAGACGCCGATGTCGAACCACTCCATGAAGTTCCCCAGGAGGGTCGCACGAAGCGCCTTCTTCATCTCGGCCTGGTCGACAACGTGGATATCGTCAGCGGTTAGGGAGGGTGATTGTGAAGTTTGAGAATCACTCATAAGTACGCTTTCTTTTCGACAAACGCGTGCCACTGTACTCCACTGACCTTCGGGTGCAACCGGTGGGACGGCCTGAGTTCCACGTCCCGAGAGCTCGAAGCCCCCGGCCGCGCGCCGCGCAAAGAACCTCCAAGAGCCGCGTTTTTCCTAGTCAAGCGCCTGTTTTCCAAGCCTTGGCCCCCATCGGCCGAACCTCGCCGCCCCGCCGCGGAGACGCGACGAATCTCTCGCACATTGCAGCATCTTTTGTGACCTATTGCATAACACGACACCGACGCCTCGAGGGTTCGGCAGCCCGGATAGGCTGTTATCGTGCGCCGGGCCTGTTCGGCCACATCCGATATCGACGTCGTCCCCGAAGGAGCCACCCGTGCCCGCACCCAGCACCGCCCAGCCGATCCTCGTTCTGACCACGGGCGGAACGATCGACAAATACTATTCGGTGGCCGGCGAGCTCGAGATCGACGAGCCCACGATCGGGCCCATCCTGGACCAGGCGGCGACGAACGTCGAGACCGAGGTGCGCCCCTTCGTCGCCATTGACAGCCTGGACATGACCGACGAGCACCGGGCCGAGCTCGTCCGGGCACTGGTGGACGCCGGGGCGAGCCGCGTGGTCGTGACCCACGGGACCGACACGATGCCAGAGACCGCCGAATACCTCGCACGACATGAGGAGGCGATCGCGGGCAAGACGATCGTGCTGACCGGGGCCATGCAGCCGTCCTGCATGCGGCAGACCGACGCGCCCTTCAACCTCGGCTCAGCGGTGGCCAGCGTCCAGCTGCTCGAACCGGGGGTGTACATCTCGATGAGCGGTCGCATCTTCGAGGCGGGGTCGGTATCCAAGGACCGCTCCCGCGGGGTCTTCGTCGACAAGCAGTAACGCCCCTCGCGATGGCGGCCCGGGGCGGTCCCGGCGGCGGTGCCTCAGACGACGGCGTCGGCGGCCGCGCGCCCCGCAGCCCGACCGGAAAACAAGCATCCGCCCAGGAAGGTTCCCTCCAGGGCGTTGTACCCCATCATTCCTCCGCCACCGAACCCGTTGACCTCGCCCGCGGCATAGAGCCCAGCAACCGGATCCCCCTGTACGTCCAGGCACCGGCCGAGCAGGTCGGTCTCCAGGCCTCCGAGGGTCTTTCGGGTCAGGATATTGAGGCGCACCGCGATGAGCGGCCCATTCCGTCGGTCCAGGAATGCGTGGGGCGGGGCAGTCCTCAGAATGCGGTCACCGAGATGCTTGCGGTGGGAGCGCGCCATCGTCAGCTGGGCATCCTTGCCGTAGGGGTTCGCGAGCTCACGGTCGCGATCCTCCATCAGCTTCCTCAACCGGACGACGTCGATCTCCCGCTCGGGGTCGCCCACGCGATTCATGCCGTCCACGAGGTCCTCCAGGTCTTCCGCGACCACGAAGCCCTCTCCGTGCTTCTTGAAGTCCTCGATCGGCCCCGGTGCTCCCTTCGAGAACGCACGGGAAGCCAGAAGTTTGAAATCCTTGCCCGTCAGATCGGGGTTCTGTTCGGATCCCGAGAGTGCGAATTCCTTCTCGATGACCTTCTGGGTGAGCACGAACCAGCTGTACTCGTGGCCCGTGCGCCGCAGGTGACCGAGGGTGCCCAGGGTGTCGCATCCCGGATAGTTCGGGCCTGGGAGGCGGACGCCGTCGGAGTCGAGCCACAAGCTTGATGGGCCGGGAAGAATGCGTATCCCGTGGTTGTCCCAGATGGGATCCCAATTCCGGATCCCCTCGACGTAGTGCCACATCCGGTCCGGATTGATGACGTTCGCCCCCGCGGTCCGGGCGGTGCGCAGCATCCTCCCGTCCACGTGGGCGGGAACCCCCGAAACCATGGTCTTCGGTGGGGTTCCGAGGCGTTCGGGCCAGTTCTCGCGCACGAGATCGTGGTTGGCGCCGATGCCGCCCGAGGTCACGACGACGGCTTGGGCCGAGTACTCGAAACCGCCGACGACGTCGCGGTTGCTCGCCGTCCCCCGCCGCGTGAGGTCGGGTCGCAGCACGTCACCGCGGACTCCGGTGACCGCTCCCCCGGTCTTCACCAGCGCCTCAACGCGGTGTCGGAACGCGAACCGGAGCCTGCCGGACCGGGCGTGCTCGCGGCACCGACGCTCGAACGGAGCCACGAGGCCCGGGCCGGTGCCCCACGTGATGTGGAACCGGGGCACGGAATTGCCGTGCCCCTCCGCTCGGCCGTCGCCTCGTTCGGCCCAACCGACGATCGGGATCACCCGGTGCCCCATGCCCCGCAACCAGGATCGCTTCTCCCCAGCCGCGAAATCGAGGTATGCCTCCGCCCACTGCCGGGGCCAATAGTCGCATTCGCGATCGAACTGCGCGGAACCCATCCAGTCCTGGTGTGCCAGATCCGAGGAATCCCGGATGCCCATGCGCCTCTGCTCCGGAGAATCGACGAAGAACAGCCCGCCCAGCGACCAGTGGGCCTGACCGCCCACGGACTGCTCCGGTTCCTGGTCGAGCACCAGGACGGAACGACCGGCGTCGGCCGCTTCCGACGCGGCCACGAGGCCGGCCAAGCCGGCTCCGACCACGATGATGTCAGCATCCATGTTCCCCACCTCCGGGTTCAACGCGCCGGGCCCGCGCGCACTCGGTGTCGACGATTGCGCAGCTCCGGCCGTTGGTCAGTCCCCATTGCGCCTTCGACGGAGCCGACGCCTTTTCTTTTCCCGATGCGCCTGGATCTGTTCCTCGGTGACGGCTTCCAGGTTCTTCGTGAGCGGCTCGCCCGGGGTCCAGCCCTCCATGCGCCGGGCGCGACGGGAGCGGGAACCGAAGGAAAGCGTCAACCGCGGACGAGGCACCTTGAGATCGATGGGCTCCGGCAACTTCCAGTTCCGCCAACGAGCCAGGACCCCGACGACGCCGCACGTCAGGATCGAAACGGCCATACCGGCGTCGGGCCGGTGCAAGAATTCGGAGAAGACCACCATTTCGAGACCACCGACCACGGCCACGGTCGCGTAGAGGGAGCTGCCGCCGAGGACGAAGGGGATCCTGTTGACCATGACGTCGCGGATGACTCCCCCACCCACCGCCGTGGTCACGCCCAGCATCACCGAGGGAATCCAGTGCAGCCCGAGGGCCAGGGACTTGGACGTGCCCGTGGCCGCCCAGCACCCCATACCGATGAAATCGACGAGGATCAGGGTGCGGTCGGCCCACCGCGTCCCCAGATCAATGGTGTACGCGAGCCCGGAGGCCACAATGGCGGCAATCCAGTACCCGCCGTCCGTCAAGGCGATGGGGAACCCCGTGTTGAGGAGGACATCGCGGATGATGCCGCCGCCCATTCCGGTCACGATGGCCAGCACCACGAAGCCGACGACGTCGAACCTGAACGCCCGGGCGAGTGCACCGCCGAGGAGCCCGTTGGTCACGACCGCCCCGACGTCGACGATCCGGAACCAGATACTCGGATCCCATTCGGTCACCGTTCGCCACCTGCTTCCTTACCGAGGGACGGCCCGAGCCGACCTCAGGCACATCTCGATCTTAGTGAGCGCCGCCCCGCGGGTGAACGGTTTGCCCAATGTTGCGCCGATCGCCGGGGTGAACATGCAAAACCCCCTGTCACGTCCTGGTGGACGCGACAGGGGGCAACAAGTCGCTCGGGATCAGTCTTCCTTTTCGAGCTCGTTCACCGTGGCGCCGTCGGCCGCTCGCTGAACCGCGGAAACGCCCTTCTTCACCGAGGCAAGACTCTCGTACCCCTGGCCCGTTGCAACGACTTCGCCGTTGCCGGCCTTCAGACGGAACCGAAATTTTCCTGCTTTGTCCTCGTAGATCTCAAACTTCCCTGCCACGGTGGGCTCCTTTCCGGGACGCTGTCGTCTGATGCTCCGAGAGTAGACCCAGATCACATTGCCTGTGAATATTTTTGGGCAAATTTTTGGTGACCACTCACGATCCGCTCGGTTGCCGGTGAGCAAAACGATGAGTTTGCACACAAATGACAAGCATCCTGATCAGTGGTCGGAACCACAGTCGAAACCCGCTCCTTCCCTTGCGAACAGTGGGATGCAGCGGCATCGACATGCCTCCTCTCGCCCGGTATGGCGGCTTCGAGCCGTATACATAGCCTTCTTATGAGTTGTAGGGTCGGCTATCAGTATTTGATTTTTTGGTCCTGCCCGCTTCGTGCGCCCAGGACTTCACTCCCCTTATGGAAGGTTGTAGGACATGTTCGGACCAGAGAACGTCCGTCGGCGGTGGAACGTCGACGATGTGACGGTCACCAAGCCGAATGTCATCAAGCGCGCCATCAGCGCGGCCGCCATCGGCAATATCACCGAGTGGTACGACTTCGGCGTCTACGCATATCTTCAGGTCACGATCGAGAAGGTATTCCTCCCCGACTTGGATGGCGCGATCGGCAAGATCATCACGGCTGCGTTGTTTGCGGTGGCCTTCCTGGTCCGTCCCATCGGCGGCATGGTCTTCGGCCCGCTCTCGGACAAGATCGGCCGCAACAAGGTCCTCGCGATGACCATGATCATGATGGCGCTGGGAACCTTCGCCATCGGTATTCTTCCCGGATACGAGACCGTGGGCCTGTGGGCACCGATCCTGCTCCTTGCGTGCCGTTTGCTGCAGGGCTTCTCGACCGGTGGTGAGTACGGAAACGCGATGACCTTCATCGCCGAGTACGCCCCGGACCGCAAGCGCGGTTTCTTCGGCTCCCTGCTCGAGGTCGGAACCTTCGGCGGCTACCTGATGGGCGCCATCATCGCGACCATCATGACCGGGGTGCTCACCGACGAGCAGATGCTCAGCTGGGGCTGGCGTCTGCCGTTCTTCATCGCTTTGCCGCTTGGTTTCGTCGGCGTCTACCTGCGTTCCAAGCTGGCCGATACCCCGGCCTACCTGCAGCTCGAGAAAGAGGCCGAGAAGGCCGAGAAATCGAACCGCGGCGGTGCCAAGAAGGGCGGCGAGTTCAAGAACATCCTCAAGCTCTGGCCCTCGATGCTCATCTGCACCGGCCTGGTTCTCGCGTGGAACGTCACCAACTACATGCTGACCTCGTACATCCCGGTGTACTTCGACTCGGTCAAGTCGATCCAGGGTGACGGCGGCGTCTCCGAGTTCACCTCGTCGATCCTTCAGATCATCGTCATGGCCGTCTGCCTGGTGACCATCCCGATGCTGGGCCGTCTCTCGGACCGGATCGGGCGAAAGACGATCATCGTGGTCGGTTCGATCGCACCGATCGTGCTCTCGATCCCCTCCATCCTCCTGATTCGCGGGAACGCGGACCTCACGGTGATGCTGGGTCTGCTCATCATGGGCCTCAGCCTGATCTGCTTCAGCGCGATGATGCCCTCGACCCTGCCGTCCCTGTTCCCGACACTGGTCCGCGCGGGCGCGCTGTCGATCTCGTTCAACATTGCCATCTCGCTCTTCGGCGGAACGACGTCGACCGTCATGAACGCGCTGGTGGGAGGCACCGAGAACCTGATGTGGCCGGCGTACTACCTCATGGCTGCGGGCGCCATCGGCCTGATCGCGGTCTACTTCACCCCGGAGAGCAACGGCCGGCCGCTGTGGGGCTCGACGCCCTCGGCCGAGTCCAAGCCTGAGGCCCGCGAGCACGTCGCCGACCTCAACGAGGAATACGAAGCGGAAATGGCCAAGGCCTGATTCCGCACAGCAGATTCGGCATCGACTGAATCTCATGGCCCTGGCTCCGCCGGGCGGGCTTGTCCCGCACCGGCGCAGCCAGGGCCTTCGTGCGTCTGGGGCCGATGGGGTTTGGGACGCGCGGTTGGGAGAGTTCGGGGTGCGGCTCCGGGGGTTGGGCGGCTACGCCGTTTGGGGGTTGCGGAGCTGCGCGGTTTGGGAGTTGCTCCGTTTGGGGCTGCGCGGCTACGCGGTTTGGGGGCTGCGCGGCTGCGCCGTTTGAGGGTTGCGGAGCTGCGGGGCTGCGGTATTCGGGGTTTCGCTCCGGGATTGGGATCGCGCACTGGGGGATCGCCCGACGGCCGCTCAGGATGGGAGGCGGTTACCCGATCGCGTGGGGGTTGGCGACACCTTTGCCCCGTCGACCCAGCCGCATTCGGTGGCGGTTACCGGATCGCGTGGGGTTTAGCAGCCTTTTTGGCCCGGCGACTCAGCCGAACTTGGTGGCGGTTACCCGAAACAGTGGCAGTTCCCGCCGTCAGGTGTGGGTTACGCAGCCACCTAACGGCGGCAATCGCCACCCATTCGGGTAACCGGCTCCCAACGAAGCGCCCAGCGCGGCCGGACCAGCGCGGCCGAACCCGCGCGGCGTCGTCGGGCCCCGGCGTCGTCGGGCCGCGGCGTCGTCGGGCCCCGGCGCGAAGTGGCACTCTTGTGCGGAAATCACGGCAAAATCCGCACAAAACTGCCACCTCGCGCAGGAGGCACGCAAGAAGGGCGCAGGAGACCCACGGAGCGTGCGCGAGAGCGGCCGGACGTTCACCGTGGTGGGGCCTCCAGCACAATGTTCCTGTGCGGTCATGCCGCCTCCTCGGTGGTTGGAGTTGCCGACCACGTCAGACTAAGCACGCGACGTGGGCAGGCACTCAGTGTTCACCCAGAGCGGCCGGAACCTCCGCCACGGTGCCGAGAACGGGCGGCCGGTGCCCTTCCGGGGCGGCGTCGCGCGGCAGGTCGGATTCGATACCGATGTAGTCGAGCCCCGCGGCGAGAGCGGCCGCACGGTCGGCGAGGGAATCGCCCACGTACACGGTCTCCGTGGGACCGATGCCTCGTGAGGCGAGCTGGGCCAAGAATTCGTCGAAGACCCTGCCATCCGGTTTGTGGAACGCGGAACGATCGGCCCCTTGGACCCCGAGAAAGCGCGACACAGGGAATCCGAGGCGTTCCAGGTCCGCGTTCGCGAAGTCGGTGTTCGTGGACGTCACCACCCCCACCTCGTACCCGCGGTCGAGCAGACCGGTCACCGCCCGCACGGCGCCGTGGATCTCGGTCTTGTGGAAGTCCGAGGCGATCGACTGGTTGTCGGCACGCATGGTGTCGATCGGAGCGGAATTCCGGTACAACCGGGCGATCATCGAGTCGAAAGGCATGCCCCAGGCCTCCGCGAGCTCGGCTTCGGTGAGGTCGATGCCGTAGAAGCGGCGAGCCACTTCCTGATGGTGCTTCCATTTGACGACCCTGGTGTGCACCAAGGTGTCGTCCAGATCGAACAGGACCGCGCGCGGCCTGGGTCGATTCCGCCGGATGGTCCCCTTGTCCGCGAGCGTGGCGACGACGCCGCGCGCGGAGGCCGAGAGGACGTCGTCGTCCTCAGCGGTCACCCACGTGGTCTCCTCGATCTCCGCAGGGTCCTGGTCGTCACCGGGGATGCCGAATGATTCCTGTCCGCGGCAGCGGGCGACCCGGAGCCGGCCGTCGACGACGTCGGCCCGGTCGATCTCCCCCGACGTCACGACCGGTCGCTTTCGGCGCCGGAGGTCACCGATTCCCGCGATCGCACCGCGTACGCACTGCCTTCGGGGTTGTCCAGCGTCGAGTGCTTGCGATTGTCGTGCATGGCAACCACGGCGATCAGGCCGAGGACCGCCATCACGACTACGTACCACGGGAACACTCCGGCGATCCCCTGGTTCTTCATGAACAGGGCGACATACTCCGCCGACCCACCGAACAGCGAGTTGGCGATGGCGTACGTGAACCCGACGCCGAGCCCGCGCACGTGGGCCGGGAACATCTCCGCCTTCACGACGCCGGAGATTGACGTGTAGAAGCTGACGAAGAACATCACGATCACGATGAACACCCCGGAGACCAGGATCGAACTCTGCGAACCGATCAGGGCCAGCAGCGGGACCGGCAGAACAATCATCGCGATCACGAAGATCAGCATCGAGTTCTTGCGACCGATCTTGTCCGAGACGGCACCGGCCGCCGGCTGCATCAGGATGAAAAGCAGGAGGCACACGGTCATCGTGTCCGCGACCCGTCCCTTGTCGAAGCCGCCGGTGTTGATCAAGTACTTCTGCATGTAGGTGGTGAACACGTAGAAGACCAGGGAGCCGATGCTCGTGATCCCGAAGACCACCCAGAAGGCGCGGGGATGCCGGAAGACCTCGAGAAGGCTTCCCGAGCCCTTGGCATTGCGTTCGGAAGGCTTCGTCGTCTCCGTCAGCCCCGACCGCAACCACAGGGAGACCAGCGCGGCGAGGGCACCGATCACGAAGGGCAGGCGCCACCACCCCTCGGAGATCTTGTCGTCGCCGAGGGTGTGCGTCATGATCACCGCGAGAAGACTGGCCAGCAGCTGGCCACCGACCAGGGTCACGTACTGGAAGGAAGAGAAGAATCCGCGCTTGCCGGAGGTCGCGACCTCGGACATGAAGGTCGCCGTCGAACCGTATTCGCCGCCGACCGAGATGCCCTGGACGCAACGGACCAGAGTCAGCAGGATCGGGGCGAGCACGCCCGCCGTCGCGGCCGTCGGCAGGATCGCCATGGCGAGGGATCCGGCGCACATGAGCAGGATCGAGGACAGCATGGACACCTTGCGCCCGTAGCGGTCGGAAATCCGACCGAAGATGAAGCCGCCGAGCGGGCGCATGAGGAAGCCGACGAAGAACACACCCGCCGTGCTCATGAAGGCGCCCGTCTGGCCCGCCCCCGCGAAGAACTGCTGGGCAAAGTACACGCTGAAGAAGGAGTAGACGTAGAAGTCGAACCATTCGACGAGGTTTCCGCTCGAGGCGGCGAGGATCGACTTGACGGTATGCCACGTCGACGGGGTGCGCTCCCTCTGCGCTCCATCAGGGCGGAATGAGGCCATCGTGAGTTTTCCCTTCTCCGGTGCGGTGTGTGGTTCCCCTTGATTTCAGTCGCCTCAGAATACATTCACTGAGAGCTGGATCATAGTCGAGGAGGGGACATTGCGCCTCGGTGCCGGGCCACGGCCGCGCGCGCCCTGCCCGGATCGCGAGCCCTGCCCGGATGGAGTGTGGCCGGCGACGTCGGAGGGGCGCGCCCCCGATTCACCGGGCATTCACGCAAATGTCACGGCCCGCACGAGTGTTGCTGGGCGCCTGGGGTTCCCGGGACTTTAGGTTGGGAGCAGTCGGCACCCGCCGGCTCGGGGTCTCGGCCTCGACACGATCAGGCAGAGGCCGAACGCCACGAGGCGCCCCGTTCACGACGTCGAAGGGGAACTCATCGTGAGCTCGTCCGTCACCACCTACGTCCTCGACACCTCGGTCCTTCTCTCCGACCCCCGCGCCATGTTGCGGTTCGACGAACACGAGGTGGTGATCCCGCTCGTCGTCGTCTCGGAGCTGGAGGGGAAACGCCATCACCCCGAACTGGGGTACACCGCACGCAAGGCGTTGCGGATCCTGGACGAGTTCAGGGAAGAATTCGGGCGGCTCGACCACGACATACCGGTCGGCGACACCGGCGGGACGCTGCGGGTCGAGCTCAACCACATCGAGACCTCCCAATTGCCGGTGGCCTTCGATCGCGGAGAGAACGACACCCGGATCCTCGCGGTGGCCAGAAACCTGAAGGCAGAGGGGGCCGACGTCGTCGTCGTGACCAAGGACGTGCCGATGCGGGTCAAGGCCGCCTCGATCGGGCTGGCGGCCGAACAGTACCTGGCCGAACAGGCCGTCGACTCCGGGTTCACGGGCCTGTCCGAGGTCTTCCTGGATCAGGACGAGATGGACCGGCTGTACTCGTCGGGGTCGATCGACACCGACGCCGCCGCCCAGGAAGTCGTCAACACGGGGCTCGTGCTGACCTCGCCCCAGGGGTCCGCTCTCGGCCGAGCCGTCGGCCCGGACACCATAGGGCTGGTCCGCGGCGACCAACAGGTCTTCGGTGCGGGCGGCCGCTCCGCGGAACAACGCATCGCGATCGATCTTCTGCTCGACGAGTCGGTGGGCATCGTGAGCCTGGGCGGACGGGCGGGAACCGGCAAATCCGCCCTCGCACTCATGGCCGGTCTCGAAGCCGTTCTGGAAAAGGGCACCCACCAGAAGATCACGGTTTTTCGCCCGCTCTACGCCGTCGGCGGGCAGAACCTGGGCTACCTGCCCGGTTCGGAAGGGGAGAAAATGAATCCCTGGGCCGAGGCCGTGTTCGACACCCTCAGCGCTCTGGTCAGCAAGAACGTGCTCGACGAGGTCGTCTCCCGCGACATCCTGGAAGTTCTCCCGCTGACCCACATCCGGGGCCGCTCGCTGCACGACACCTTCGTGATCGTGGACGAGGCCCAGTCGTTCGAACGCACGGTTCTGCTCACCGTGTTGTCGCGTCTCGGGCAGAACTCCAGGGTGGTCCTGACCCACGACGTCGCCCAGAGCGACAACCTGCGCGTCGGCCGGCACGACGGAATCACCGCCGTGATCGACCGACTCAAGGGGCACCCCCTCTTCGGCCACGTGACGCTGACACGCTCGGAACGGTCGGAGATCGCCGACCTCGTGACAGATGTTTTGGAGGACGGCGAGCTGGTTTAGGGGGTGGGGGTTTCGGTTGGGGGGGGGTGAGCGGTCGGGGGGGGATGCGGTTCCGTGGGGCAGGCGGTCGCGGCGGTCGGGCGGTCGGGGCGATCGGGCGGTCTACTTTCGGCGAGGCGGCAATTTTGAGCGCTGCGGCTCGCGAGGTGGCAGTCCTGAGCGGTCCGGCCCGCGAGGTGGCAATCCTGAGCGCTGCGGCCCGCGAGGTGGCAGTTTTGGGACAAAATCTTGCGTTTTTCGTCCCGAGAATGCCACCTCGCGGGATAAACAGCCCGAAATTGCCACCTCGAGCACGCGCGGGCTTCGTTTCGACACCGCACACGCCGAATTCGGGGCCGCAGCCGCAGACTTCGGGGCCGCTCGCGCCGAGTTCAGCGGCGGTTTCCCGATTCGGTGGCGGTTGCTTGCGGGTTCTGCCGAAAGCCCACCGGCTCTCAGCGTGCGTTCAGTGGCGGTTTCCCGATTCGGTGGGGGTTCCCCGACAAAATCAACGAGAATCGACGCCGCCCGAGCGCCCTTTCGGTGGGGGTTACCCGAATTGGTGGCGTTTGCCGTCGTTGGGTGGAGGTTGGGGCGCCACGTAACGGCGGAAAACGCCTCTGAATCGGGCAAGCGCCTCGCTATCCATGAGCCGCTGCGGGCCGCACGGCGAGGACGTCCGCATGTGGCCGCGTCCCTGGGTCCTGCCGCTGTTGGACCGATCGAATGACGAAGCCGGCGTCGCGGAGCATCCGGAGCATGACGTCACACGGCCACCTGTATGCGGTAGTCACAGCGTGATCGAACGGTTCGGCCCGGTCATGGAGTTCAGCCCGAGTCCATACCCTTGGATCCGTTCCACTCGGCTGCACCCCACTCTGACGTGCCCCGTCCCCGGAGGAAGAACCGCCACCCGACGAGGACGCTTCGTCGACCCGGTTCGATGCGGCACCATCCGGCGAAGCCACTCCGTCGCCCGGACCCGACCCGACGACGTCGTCGGCGGTGCCACCCGCGGGGCCGACGACGACGCCGGCGTCACTCGCGGGGCTGTCGAAGAACCCGAGAAGCAAGGAGCCGCCCGGGCGCAGTGCGGAATGCAGGGCAACCAGGGCCGATGGAACGACGTCGGGTTCCAGGTGGATGAGGCAGTACCAGGCAAGGATGCCTCCGTACCGCGACGGCGCCTCGACCAGATCCTGGATATCACCCAGCCGGAACTCCGCGGCGGGGAACGCACGTCGCGCGATGCTGACGAACTCCGGAACGGGATCGAAACCCGAAACGCTGCATCCGTGACGACGCAGAAACTCCGTCCAATGCCCCGGCCCGCACCCCGCGTCGGCAACGGGGCCCGTGAGGCCCCGAGCCCATTCGCTCACGGTGACTCGGTCGGCCGCGGCGGTCGCATCCATGGAACCGAGCACCTCTGCATACTCGGAGGCGCGGGCGGCGTAGGCTTCGGAGACGGTCATGTCTCCCATGATGGACCACCCGCCCCGCCCATACGACCCGCACAGAACACGGTCGCGCGGGCCGGAAGCGGGGGATCAGTAGCCCAGGGGCGATTGCTGCTTGTTGGCGGACCCCGTCGGCACGTACTGGGGGTTGGTCGCGAGCTCCTGCAGCCGGGACTTGGGACCGTTGAATCGGCTCCGGTCCGCAATGCTGCCCTTGCTGCTTTCGGTGTGCTGCCAGAAGTCGTAGTCACCCCACGACGCCGGGACGTCACCCGAGGAGCCGCTGCCCCACTTGGCGATCATGAGCGGGCTGTCGATGAAGGCGGTCGTGTCGCCCACGCACTGGTTCCACCAGGCGTTGGTCGTGTAGATCATGGGGGCACGACCGGTCTCGGACTTGTACTCGACCGTGAAATCTTGAATCCACGCTCTCATCTGGGCCGGAGTCTGGTGGTAGCACTGCTCGTCGGCTGTTTTGGCGCTCGGCGTCGGCTCCAGGTCGACCATGCCCGGGAGTGTGGTGCCGTCATTGACCCACTTGCCGCCGTGGTCCATGAAGAACCGGGCCTGCTCCGAACCGCTGCTGTGACTGGGGCGAGCAAAATGATAGGCGCCCCTGTACAGACCGGCCTTCCCGATCGCCTTGTACTGCTTGTCGAAGGTCGGCGACGCCCAGTCGCCGTCGGTGGCCTGAGCCTGGCCGAACTCCACTCCGGCGGAGGCGACCTCGCTCCAGGGGTAATCGTTACCCTGGTTCACCGAAATATCGCGGCCCTGGATCCCTTCTTTGGGTCCAGCGTCCGACGCCGCCTGAGCAGCCGGTTCCACCAGGAGCGTTCCACCAAGGATGAGCGCCGTCGAGACCGCGAGGCAGGCCGCCCCGCGGCGCCTCAGGGCATGCCGTAGTCTCCGACTCGTGGATCGGGTCTCGGATTCGAACATTTTCGTACCTCAATATGGGGTGTCGAGTGCGAACATGAGCATCGGGAGGGGAAGTGGCCCCGGTCCGACCGACTCCTCACGCACATGACCGTGAATAGGCCAGGCGCAAGGCGATGGCCACGACCGTATGGCAAACCGGAACCTATGTCCAGGACCACACACCACAATTCGTCTTTGAAATGACATGGGTTAACAGTTCGCGAGCCCGAAACTCCGCGATATCTCGGGTCGGGTCGCCTCTGCCGCCGCATTGAATAACACGCGTGGAATTAATCCCGAGTTGTCGAGATATTTATGGAAATCGACAAATCGCACAATGCCTTGGGGACCCTAGACTGGACTCATGACTTACGAACTTTCCGATTCAATCCACATCGACGCATCCCCCGCAGAGATCTACGACCTGATCTCGGACGTCACCCGAACGGGCGAGTGGAGCCAGCAGTGCTACCGGTGCGACTGGGACGGACCCGGGATGCACGACGTCGGGGCCACCTTCACCGGCCACAACCGCACTCCCGATCGCGAGTGGACGACGACGTCGGAAGTCGTCGCCGCCGAGCCCGGAACCCACTTCGCTTGGGAGGTCGTCCCGGCTCGTGTACGTTGGGGATACAAAATATCTCCAGAGGGCGAGGGCAGTGTTCTCACGGAATACACAGCTTTCTCCGAACAATCCCACGAAACCTTTCGGCAACGTTTCGGGGAGGATGCAGACCACCAGATCGAAATTCGCCAGGAAGCGGCCGCGTCGGGGATCCCGGAAACTCTCGCCAAGATCAAGCGAATCGTCGAAGAAACAAACTGATACCTCGCGCGCCAGTATTTGTGAAGAAATCCACTCATTCTGGCGTAATACTTGTCGCGTGTTTTGAGCACCCACGGCCGAATACGTACCTTGCCGTTATGGCAATTTCGAGACGCAACGTGCTCGCATTCGGCGCGGCCGCATCGGCCGTCACCGGAACAGCACTCATCACCGCACCCGCGGCCCAGGCCGCACCGGCTACGGCCAACAAGACCATGGAATCCAAGCAGCCGCTGAGCTGCCCGTTGGGGAAGGGGAAGTAGTCCATGGCAGCAGTACAGGTCAGTTCTCCCAACTTCACCGAGGGCCGCGAAGGAACGGCCGTGGACCGCATCGTCATCCACTACATCGTGGGGACCCTTGCGGCCGCGGACACCACGTTCAGCGACCCCAATTCGGGAGTCAGCGCGCACTACGGCATTGGCGAAGGCGAAATCCACCAGTTCGTGGACGAGGCCAATACCGCCTGGCACGCCGGCGACTGGAATTTCAATCTCCGCAGCATCGGCATCGAGCACTCCGCCGACCCGTCCCGTGCACCAACTCAGGACACCTACAACAAGTCGATCGACCTCTGCGCAACGATCTGCCGCACCTACGGGCTCGACCCCCAGTCGCAGATTGTTCCGCACAGCTTCGTGGTATCCACCGACTGCCCCGGCACCGTGGACATCCAGGCGATCCGCGACGGAGTCTCCGCGATCCTCTGACATCCCCGAGTAGTCCGCAACCCGTCGGCACCGCCGGATTCGCAACCCGGCCGGCCGGCGGCTGACTCGAAAGCCCCCGCCCCCTGCGCTCCCCGAGCGCGGTGGAGCGGGGGCTTCGTCGTACCCGACGAAAGATGTCCGCCCGGGGTGACTTGACGCACAATCATGCAAGTGATTTATTGACTAAATGGCTTACACCACCCTGTCCCTCTCGGAGAAGATCGCCGACGGCATCGTCGACATGATCACGCGGGAAGGCAAAACCCGCGGGGACTCGATCCCCTCCGCCCGGGCTTTGGCCGAACGCTTCGAGGTCACCGCTCCGACCGTGCGCGAGGCCCTGCGGCGGTTGGAGGCGACCGGCGTCATCGTCTTCCGCCACGGTTCGGGCACCTACGTGGGACCCGGATTCGGCCGGGGCCTCGTGGCCAACCCGCACGTCGCCGCTTCGGCGAGCTCGGTCCTGGACCTCATCGAAGCCCGCCTGGTGATCGAGCCGAATATTGCGGCCACGGCGGCCGCGCACCGCACCGAGGCGGATCTTGAGGCTTTGCGCGCCGCGTGCGACAACGCCACGGTGCCCGACGTCGTCGAGGACGTCTCTTCCCACTTCCACGCGGTCTTGGCCCGGGCCACGGGCAACCCCGTACTGAACGACACCATCGAGGCGATGCTCGTGTTCAACCGGCGACAACGACAGGAGCTGCGCCAGGCCTTCATCGTTCCGGACACGGACCACGCGGAGCATCAGGGGCTCGTCGAAGCCATCGAAGAGCAGGATTCCGAAACGGCGCGATTCCTCGCCGAGGCTCATCTTCGTTCCCTGCGCGACGCCGTCCGACGGCAACTCCGACCGACCGACTGAGCCCGCCCCTCGGCGGCACATCGGCGAAGCACCCCCGCCACACTCACCCCACCGCACTTGCGCCCACCGCGCTCACACTCAGCTCGCCCACTCTCCCCAAGGATCATCATCGTGACCGAACAGCCCCAGTACCGCCTCGGCGACATGACCAGTCGCGACACCGAGAAGATCGACAAGTCCCGCTCGGTGGCTCTCGTTCCCGTGGGGGCCTTCGAACAGCACGGCCCGGCCATGCCCATGGCCACCGATCAGATCCGCGCCGTCGCCCTGTGCGACTCGGTCGCGAAGCACCTGGAAGGAACGGCTTTCGTGGGCCCCGAGCTTCCGGTGGGCATCTCGATCCACCACACCACGTTCCCCGGCACCATGAGCCTCGCGCCGGAGACCTTCATCCAGGTGATCACGGAATACGCGACCGAGCTGCACAGGAACGGGTGGCAGCGGGTTCTGGTGGTGACCGGGCACGGGGGCAACAACTCGGCCCTCGGCGTCGTCGCCCAACGCCTTCTGCAGGAAGCGCCGTCCCTCGAATTCGCCTGGACACCCATCACGGGTCTCGCCGCGGACCGGATCCGCGCTTTCGGGACCGCCGAGGTCACGGGGCACTGCGGGGAGGCCGAGACAGCGCAGATGCTGCACGTCGCACCCCACCTGGTGCGTGACGAACTGCTCCAGCCCGGAACCACGGGGCTGGATGAGATGGATTCGTTGCCGAGGCTCTCACGCCGTGCCCGCCCTTCGCTCTCCGTCACGTGGGACCGCCTGAGCGCCAACGGGGTCCTGGGCGACCCGACGCGATCAACCAAGGAACTCGGCGCGGACATCATCGAGACCGCGACCGAGACGATCTGCGACTACGTCCGGACCTGGATCGGGATCGACCGAGGAATCAACGGGTGAATCATGAGCTCATCGACCGCACCTGAGAAGAACACAGGCCGCCTGCCGTGGATGATCCGAGCGCTCTCGGTCGTCGAACGGGTCGGAAACGCGCTGCCTCACCCCTTCTGGCTGTTCTGGATCCTCGCCGGCATTCTCGCCGTGATCAGCGCGGTTCTCGCCGGAGCGGACTCGAGCGTGGTTTCCCCGAAGTCGGGCAAGGAAGTCCACGTCCAGAATCTGCTCTCCGGCGAGGGAGTGGCGATGGCGATGTCCACGATGGTCAAGAACTTCGCCTCGTTCCCGCCGATGGCCACCATCGTCGTCGTGATCATGGGGGTCGCCGTGTCGGAGCGGACCGGATTCCTCTCCGCGGTCATGCGGGTCTCGATCTCGCGGGTTCCCGCCGGTCTGGTGGTGTTCTCCGTGGCCTTCGCCGGAACCGTTTCCCACCTGGCTTCGGCCGCGGCCTACGCCATCCTGGTGCCGTTGGGCGGCATGGCGTTCAAGGCAGTCGGCAAGTCGCCGATCCTCGGCATCGTGGTCGCCTACACGTCGATCGCTTCCGGATACGATGCGAGCCCGATCCCGACGCCGAACGACACCATCTTCGCGGGCATCACCACGGCGGCCGCGCATATCGTGGACGAGAACGCTTCCGTCAGCCCCGTGAGCAACTGGTACTTCAACATTGCTTCCTCGCTGCTCCTGGCCCTCGTGATCACCCTGGTCACCACGACGATTCTGGCCAAGCGGGATGATCTGGAGGAGGACGACGCCGCCACCGGCGCGACCACCACGCTGCATCTGAGCCGCCTCGAAACGCGGGGTCTCATCCTCGCCTCGGGGACCGTGGTCCTCCTGCTTGCCGTGGTGATCGCCGCCGTGATCCCCTCCGGGTCACCGCTGCGCGGGGACGGCGGGTCGCTGGCGGACTCCCCGTTCCTGGACGGCATCGCCGCGCTGGTCGGCTTCCTGTTCATGGTCGGAGGCATGGTCTACGGACGGGTTCTCGGAGTCATCAACGCCCCGAAGGACATCCCGCCGATGATGGCCGAGGGCGTCCGGCAGTTCGCGCCGACCCTCGTCATGTTCTTCGCGATCGCCCAGTTCCTGCAGTACTTCGACTGGACGCACCTCGGTGATGTGATCGCCGTCGGCGCCTCACAGTTGCTGGACCAGAGCAACATTCCGGTCACGCTGATCTTCCTGCTCGTGTTCGCGCTGCTGTCCGTGGTCAACGTGATCATCACGAGTGGCTCGGCCATGTGGTCGATCATGGCACCGGTTCTGGTGCCCATGCTGATGCTGCTCGACGTCCCCGCGGACACCACGCAGGCAATTTTCCGCATCGCCGACTCCGGGTCGACGTCGATCTCCCCCATGAGCCCCTACTTCGTCATGGCTCTGGGCTTTCTCCAGCAGTACCGGAAGAAGGCCGGCATCGGGACGCTCGCGGCGTACACGCTCCCGCTCGCGATCTGCATGACCTTGGCCTGGGTCGTCCTCTTCTTCCTGTGGTGGTGGCTGGGCATTCCGCTCGGCCCCGGTGCCCCGGTCAAATAGAGGGCCTCAGCCCAGGGAACGACGTCGCCGTGCCGCACGGCCGACGCCGACCCCGGAACATAGCTTCACTCATCATTTGGGATCGTCCGGAAGGGATTGAACGAACCATGTCCCATTCATCGGTACACGCCGCTCCGACGTCGTCCGCCAGGCGCGACGTCGTGAAATTCCTGGTCTGCCTCGCGATGGTGCTCATCGGCGGATTGGGTTCGTACATCGTGCAAACCAACGCGGGGACCTTGCAGGTCCAGACCCTCTCCATCCCTGGGCCCAACGGCCAGAAGATCTCTGCGGACCTCTACAAGCCGGTCAATGCGACCGAGGATCACCAAGTGCCCATGGTGGTGGTGACCCCGGGATTCCAGCGCACCAAGGAGACCCAGGTCAGCAACTCCCTGGAACTCGCCCGACGCGGCATGGCGACGCTCGTGGTGGACCCGTACAACCAGGGCGAATCCACCTCGCAGGCGCCCGGGTCCAAGGAATCCGCGCTGATTCCCGCGATCGACTACGTCACCAAGACCTCGGCCTTCAACTACGTCGACCAGGACAGGATCGGCATCACGGGGCATTCCGCCGGAGGCAGCCAGGTCCGGAGTGCGGCCTCCCACTACGGCAAGCTCGAGAAGGATGCGCTCAAGAAGGCCGCCGACCCGTCGTCGCCCGGTGGTACGGAGGTCACCGCGCAGGAACGGTCCGACGCGGAATCCCTGAACAAGATCCGCTCGGCGTACATCTCCGGGTGGCTGCGCAATCTCGACGACAAGTCCTTCAAGAACATCCACTCGAACCTGGGCCTCGGATACGCCCGCTTTGACGAGGGCGGATACAGAAACGTTCGGGGAGACGGCGACCTGCGCGATGCCCCGGAGGCCATATCCTTCGTCAACTCCGGCCTGCCCGAGGACCAGAAGGTCTCCTCGGTCAGGACGGACTCCCCCTACGGCGACCCGGGGGACCGCACCTACCGCATCGCCAACAATGACAGGACGATCCACCCCTTCCAGCCGATGTCGCCCGCTGCGGTCGGCGGGCTCATGGACTTCTTCACGACGACGCTCGACTGGCACACGGATGTGTCCAGCGGCAACCAGACCTGGTTCGTGAAGGAAGCGTTCAACCTGATCTCCCTGGTCGGCGGCCTGGTGATGCTCCTTCCCCTGAGCCGCTTGCTGTTGCGCATCCCGGCGCTCCACTCCGCGGCCCAACCGGTCCCGGCCCCGCAGGCCCGGCAGACAGGCGCCGGGAAGGTGATCTTCTGGGGCACGCTCGCGGTGAGCGCGGCGGTCGCCTGCTTGACCTTCATTCCTCTGTCCAACGCCACCGAGTTCGTGTTCCCGGACGCGACCCATTCGATCAACACCTGGTTCTTCCCGGCCCGCATGGTCAACGGCGTGCTGTTGTGGTCGCTGTTCAACGGCCTGTTCGGGCTCGCACTGTTCTTCGGCACCCACTGGCTCCACGGACGACGACGGGGCGCATCCGCGGCCACCTGGGGGCTCAGGATCGGACGCCGGGACCTCGGCAAGACGCTCTTGCTCGGATTTCTGCTGGTCACATGCTTCTACGTGGTTCTGTCCGTGATCTACGGCCTGTTCCACTCCGATTTCCGCTTCCTGGTGGTCGCGGCCCGACCGCTCTCGGCCCGGTGGTTCTGGGTGTCGCTCATGTACATCGTGCTGTTGTTCGTGTTCTTCTTCAGCAACTCCCTGCGCGTCAACGGATCGATGCGTGTGGCCGGACAGAAGAAGTGGGTGAGTTACCTTCTCGCGGCGCTGGCGAATTCGGTCGGGCTCGCGGCAATCTTCGTGATCCAGTACGTCACGTTCTTCGCCACCGGCACGGTCTTCTGGACCGACGACTGGTTGTACGTGAACATGCTCCAGTCCGTGCTGCCAATGATGGTAATCCTGCCCCTGTTCAACAGGGCGTTCTTCACCATCACCGGACGCGTATGGCTGGGACCCATCGTCACGGTCTCGATCTTCGCGCTCATGGCCCTGGGCGGCAGCGTGATCTACGTGCCGCTCCCGCACTAGGCCGCGTGGGAGGAAAACCGGATTAGCTCGCGCGAGGCGGCAGTAGCGTGCGGTTACGGCGTCGAAGTGGCAATCCCGTGCAGTCTCGACGCCGAAGTGGCAACCCCGTGGGGTTTTCAGGCCGAAAACGTCCCAAAACTGCCACCTCGCCGGAGGAGACGCACACAACTGCCACCTCGCGGGCCGAGAACGAGGGGGCCGGCGTCGAAGTGGCAATCCCGTGCGGTTTTCGGGCCGAAAACCTCCCAAAACTGCCACCTCGCGGGAGAAGACGCACCAGACTGCCACCTCGCGGGAGGAGGCGTCCGGAGCTCCGTCATCCCCAGGCCAGCACCAGCCGGGCCGCTTCGCGCGGTATTCCGGGGTCGATCCCGGTCAGCTCCCTGAACCTGTTCAGGTGGTTCTGGACCGTGTTGCGGTGACAGGGTACGGCCGTGGCGGTGTCCGCCACTGACCCGGAACGCAAGAACTGCCCCACCGTGACCCTGATCCGGGCAGCCTCACTGGGGCGGGCGCGGCTCAGGTCGTTCTCCACGCGTTCGGCGAGGTCGAAACCGTTCTCCTCGAGCCCGCGCCTCGCCACACGCGGCCACGCCTGATCGGGGGTCAGCGCGCCGTCGTCGTTCGGCACCACGGCCTCCGCAATCACCTGGCCCAAACGGAGTTTTTGGCGGACGCCGTCCAGCCCCTGCAGATTGTCGAGCACGGCGCACGGAACCCGGGAGACCAGGTCTCGCACGTGTCCGAGGCGTGAAGGGAAGATCAGCACCGCGTATCCGCCGAAGTTGACCCAGTGCACCGGCAGGGCAGACCGCAACGCCGTGGAGACGACGTCCCGAAGGGTACGCCCCTCGTCGCCGAGGGCCACGCACAGCACCAACCGTTCGTTGGTCTCGAACCCGACCATGCGCGAGGCCTGCCGCACGGCCTCCGGGCCCATGTCGCGACTCAGGACTTGGGTCAGGTACTCCTGCCGCAGCACCGACTCCTCGCGAACCTCCCGCCGGCTCAGTTCGAGGTGGGCCCGGTAGACGCCGTTGGCGTAGTCCTCGACGGCGCGCCACAGGGGCTCGGCCAGGTCGACCAGGACATCGACGTCGTCCGGCTGGCAGATGCGCCTCAGGATCTCCCACAGCACGGTGAAATCGAGACGCACCGCGGTCAGCAGCGGGTCCAGGTGCACATTCTGCGAGCGCCGTCGCGCGACGAGATCCGTGGCAGTCTCCTCGAGGTCGCCGCCGGACGGTGCGTCGGTGAAGACCTGGTTCAGGAGCACGGCGAAGCTTTTCCGGGCGGTGGCCCGGATATCGGAGGTGCTCACCAGCCCGTCCCTGTAGTCCTCCAACTCGAGGACGCGTCGCACGTAGGCCTCGACGGTCTCCTCCATGTGGTGTTCCAGCGCGGCCAGAACCTTCGCCATTTTGGTCATCTGCACACTCCATTGCCGGAAAGACGGGGCAATTTCGCCTTCAGTTGGGCTTTTTACAACTGTAATACTGGTCACCATTACCTGTTTCCGACCGAGGACACACCATGAGCACTCCGCAGCATGCAGGGGCGGTTCCCCTGGAGGACGAGGGCGAATTCTCGACGGCGCTCTCCGCGAAGGAAGCACGCAAGGTCACCTTCGGCGCCCTGATCGGGACGGCCCTCGAGTGGTACGACTTCTTCCTCTTCAATACCGCGGCCGCGCTGGTCTTCAATGTCCAGTTCTTCACCAACGACGACGCCGTCGCCGCGACCCTGAGCTCTTTTGCGACCCTCGCGGTCGGCTTCCTGGCCAGGCCCCTCGGCGGAATGATCTTCGGGTCCCTGGGCGACAAGGTGGGACGCCGCGCCGTCATGCTGATCACCGTGACAGGAATCGGCGTGGCCACCGCCCTCATCGGTCTCCTCCCGACCTACGCCTCGATCGGCGTCGTCGCCCCGCTCATGCTCGTGATCCTGCGGTTCTGTCAGGGCATCTTCGTCGGTGGCGAGTGGTCCGGGGCGATGACCATCGCTATCGAGAACGCCCCTCCCGAGAGCAAGGCCAAGCTCTCCGCCATTCCCCAGATCGGCTCCCCCATCGGCACCATCCTGGCCTCGGGCGGGTTCTTCCTCGTCTCCGCGCTCGCGAGTCAGGACAGCTTCGACTCCTTCGGCTGGAGGATCCCGTTCCTCGCCGCAATCCCCCTGCTCCTGCTGGCGGTAGTCATGCGGCGTCGTCTGGACGAGTCGCCCGCGTTCCTCCAGGTCAAGGAATCCGGACGGCAGGAGAGCACACCCCTGCGGACGGTCTGGCGCACCTCGTGGCTCCAGATTCTGGTGGGTGCCGGGGCCGCTTTCCTCGGCGTCGGCGGCTTCTACCTGATCACCACGTTCGTGGTCTCCTACGGCAAACAACACCTGGGAATCTCCCCGAACCTGCTGCTCTTCGGGTCGATCTTCGCGGCCGCCGTGGAGATCCTGGTGCTCATCACCGGCGGAAACCTCGGCTCACGGTTCGGGGCGAGCAAGGTGATCGTCTGGGGAGGAATCGCCTCCGCGATCCTCGCCTTTCCCGCCTTCCTCCTGATCCAGACGACGCAGCCGATCCTCGTGGTTCTGGGCATGACCCTCGGCGTCGCAGCGCTCTCCTACCCGTACGCGACCTCGGGCGCGGTGCTGAGCGCGCTGTTCCCCCTGACCACCCGCTTGTCCGGGATGGCGATGGCGCAGAACCTCTCGGGCGTCGCGGCCGGCTTCGTGCCCCTGATTGCCACGGCGGTCGTCGCCGCCGCGGACAACGCCTGGTGGCCGGCGGCCCTCCTGCTCGTTGCCGTCTCCCTCATCTCCGTGGTCTGCGGCGCCTGCGCGCCCCGCCTGAGCCAGAAGATCACCGGTTACCTGCATTAAGAAACCACGAGGAAAGGACCTCATGTCACCGTCACGCCGTCCCACGACCTACGAACTGACCGACGACCGTTTTCTCGCCGACTTCCGCTCCATGAGCGCGCACGGGGCGACGGCGGCCGGAGGCGTGCACCGAGAAGCCGGAACCACCGCCGACACCGCGAACCGTCACTGGTTCCACGGTCTGCTCGAGGGCTACGGCGCCACCGTGGTCTACGACGACATCGGCAACCAGTTCGGACTCTGGGAACTCGTCCCTGGCCAGCCCTATGTTCTCCTGGGCTCCCACTTGGATTCGCAGCCGTACGGCGGGCGCTTCGACGGCGCCTACGGTGTACTCTGCGGGGCCCACGCCTGCGCGCGGCTCGCCGCCGGAGTGCGTTCGGGCGAACTCGACGCGCCACGCCACAACGTCGCCGTCGTGAACTGGTTCAACGAGGAAGGCAGCCGATTCAAGCCGTCCATGATGGGCAGTTCGGTCTTCACCGGCAAGAGCATCGCTGCCGACATGCTCGCCGTGACGGACGCCGACGGCGTGACCGTCCGGGAGGCCCTGGACGGCGCGGAACTCCCCGAACCGACGGACGTTCCCCTCTCCCAGTTCAGCAGTTACGCCGAGATCCACATCGAACAGGGCAAGGACATGGACGAGAAGGGGTACACCATCGGCGTCGTGGAGAAGACCTGGGGTGCCCGCAAGTACCAGCTCACGGTGCACGGCTTCCAGTCCCACACGGGGTCCACCCTTCTCGAGGACCGACAGGACGCCCTGTACGGCGCGGCATCGATCATCACCAGCATCCGCGAAATCGGTGAGAAGTACACGACCCCGCAGAATCCGTTGGTGACCTCCTGCGGGCAGCTGACGGTGCTCCCGAACTCGCCGGTCGTCGTCGCCCGAGGTGCCGAGCTACTGGTCGACTTGCGGTGCGGTCAGGAGTCGACGCTCCAGGCCGCCGACGACGAATTCAGGGCTGCACTCCACGACATCGAGAATCGGGCGAACGTGCGCATCGAACTGCGGGGATCCCACGCCTGGGAGGAACAGTCGTACACGCCGGAAGGGGTGACCCTGGCCGAATCCATCGCCGAGCGCCTGGGCCTTCCGGCAGTGCGGACGCGGACCAGGGCGGGTCACGACTCCACGAACGTCAAGGACGTCCTGCCGACCGTGATGCTGTTCGTCCCGTCCTACCAGGGCATTTCCCACAACGAACTCGAGTTCACCGAGGACTCCGACATGGTTGCCGGGTTGAGCATGTTCACCGAAACACTGAAGGCCCTCGCGACCACGCGACCGGGAACGGACGACGCCGAAGGAGCCATCGCGTGAAACTCGATCTTCTGATCACCAACGCCCGGATCATTACCATGGATCCGGGTCGGCCCGAGGCACGGTCCATGGGCGTGTGGCACGGCGTGATCGTCGGATTCGATGAAGAGATCTCCAACGATCACGCCGCCCGCGAGCTCGATCTGGGCGGGGCCACCGTGGTTCCCGGCTTCATCGACGCGCACTGCCACACGGCATGGTTCGGTCAGACCCTGCTTGGACTGGATTGCTCCGCCGTAGCGTCGTGGTCGGAGGTGTATGACCTGGTGCGCGAGCGGGCCCAAGGGGTCGCTCCCGGGGAATGGATCCTGGGCACCGGGCTCACTCCCTCGGCCCTCACCGGCGAGCGCGACCTGACCAGCCTCGACGATGCCGCCGGCGACCGCCCCCTGTACCTCCGCCACACGTCCGGTCACGCGCTGACCACCAACAGCGAGGGGCTGCGCAGGGCCGGATACTTCGATGGCACTTTCGAGGCACCAGGTGGCCGCGGCGTCCCGACCGACGACGCCGGGCGTCCGACCGGACTCGTCGAGGAAAACGCGCAGGAATGCATCCAGAACCTGGTCAAGCCCTATCCGGAGGATCTGATCGTTCGAGGCCTCGACCTGGCGACTCGGCGCTACGCGAGCGAGGGCATCACGAGTTTCACGGACGCGGGGATCGGTCTGGGCTGGATCGGTCATTCACCGGCGGAGTTCGCGGCGTACCACGCGGCTGCCGATAGCGGTCGACTCCACGCAAGAGCCCAAGTCATGCCCGTGATGGACACCCTGCACGCATTACCGGAACCGGGTGAACTCGAGGCTTCGGGCACCGGCCCCCGCCTAGGCCTTGACCTGGGCATACGCACCGGCGTCGGCGACGACCGCCTGAGCATCGGGCCGGTCAAGATCTTCTCGGACGGTTCCTTGCTGGGAGAGACCTCGGCGATGCACGACGCGCTGTGCGGTGGCAGCCACTCCCGCGGGGAATTCCTGATTCCTCCCGATCGGCTGATCGACGTGGCCGAGCAGGCGTATCGCGCCGGGTGGTCCCTGGCCATTCACGCCATCGGGGACAGGGCCGTGGACGTCGCGATGGACACCATCGAGCACTGCCAGGCGCATCACGGGCCGGGCCCCACCCCCAACCGGATCGAGCACGTGGGCGTGACGAATCCTGGCCAGGTGTCACGACTGGCCGAACTCGGCGTCGCCGTCACGCCCCAGGCAGCGTTCATCGGGTCCCTCGGGGAGCACATGAGCGGCCTCGTCGGTCCCGAGAAGACGGAGTGGCTGTACCGAGGGCAGTCTTTCGTGGACGCAGGAGTCTGCGTGGCGGGAAGCTCGGACCGACCGGTTGCCGACGGCCGGCCCCTCCTCGGTATTCAGCGCGCCGTGGACCGGACCACTGACGAAGGGTTCGTCATCGGACCTGGCGAGCGCATGACCCCCTACGATGCGCTCAAGACGTACACGGTCAACGCGGCCTCGGCCACGGGCTTCGGCGATTCCCGTGGCACGCTCACCCCGGGATACTGTGCGGACTTCGTGGTCCTTGGGTCGAACCCGTTGGAGGCCCCCTCCATCGAAGACATCGAGATCCTCCAGACGTTCGTGGGCGGTGAGGCCACCTACCGCCGGGCGTGACGCGGGGTCTGGTCGGGGGTGGGGCGAGGCCGGGTGGGGGGATCGGGGCAGCTAGGTGAAATCGGCGTCGAGGTGGCAGTAGCGTGCGGTTTCGACGTCGAAGTGGCAATCCCGTGCGGTTTTCGGGCCGAAAACGTCCCAAAATTGCCACCTCGCGGGCCGAGAACGAGGGGGCCGGCGTCGAAGTGGCAATCCCGTGCGGTTTCGACGCCGAGGTGGCAATCCCGTGCGGTTTTCGGGCCGAAAACCTCCCAAAATTGCCACCTCGCGGGAGGAGAAACACAAAACTGCCACCTCGCGGGAGGAACCGCACCGAGCCACTACCCCCCCCCGGATCTGCGTCGGCTAGCTCCGGGCCATCTCGATCAGCTCGTCGATCTTGTCCTGCGGCACCCCGAAACTGACGAGCCGCCCCACGGGGAGTGAGGCCATCATCAGGTCGAGGTCCATCGGCTCGTTCCCTGCCGGTTCGTCCGAGTCGGCCGCAGCCCCCGGTTGGGTCCCGGATTTCTGTTCGGCGTCGTCGGCCCCGAGGTTGCTCATGAGCTCGGCCAACCGTTGACGGGCCGTGGGTCCGGCCTTCGGGTGGGCCAGGACTTCACCGAGGGAGGATTCCCTGGTGAGTTCGACGTCGGGGTCGTCGCCGTCGATCGAGACCTCGGCCTCTCCCCGGATGTCCCGACTCGAGGCGCCGACTTCCACGCGGTAGGTGCCGCCCTCGACCACGAAGCGGTCTGCCCGGATGTCCCAGTACGCGAGATCGGAGCGGTCGACGGTCAGCGTCACGAACCGGGTCTGCCCCGAGGCAATCTCGACCGAGGAGAACGCCTTGAGCTCGCGCGGGGACCGGTCCACGGCGGATTCATCTCGCCCGACGTACACCTGCACGACTTCGCGTCCGTCGCGCGGGCCCACGTTGGTCACGCCCACTGAGACGTCGATGTCGCCTTGGCCGTTCACCCGGGCCGTGGGCTCCCCGTACTCGAACTCGGTGTAGGTGAGGCCGTGGCCGAAGGGGAAGGCGACGTCGAGGCCGCGTTTGTCGTACCACCGGTAGCCGACGTGGATACCTTCGCCGTACCTCACGTGCCCCAGTTCACCGGGGAAGTTGCCGAATGAGGGGTTGTCCTCGAGCCGGTGCGGGATCGTTTCGCTGAGTCGTCCGGACGGATCGGCCGCACCCGTGAGGATGTCCACGATCGCGGAGCCGCCGGCCTGTCCCAGGAGCCAGCCCTCGACAATCGCCGGTACGGTGTCCGCAAAGGGCAAGGAAACGACCCCGCCATTGGACAGAACGACCACGGTCCGGGGGTTCGCCTCCACCACCTCGTCCAGGAGCTCGATCTGGTCAGCGGGCAGATCGATCGTGGTGCGATCGAAGCCTTCCGACTCGGCGGCGTCGGGCAGACCGAGAAAGAGGACGGCGACGTCGCTCGAACGGGCCACCTCGACCGCTTCGGCGCGCAGGGACTCCGACGGTTCGCCGTCGAACGTGAAGCCAGGAGCGAAGGAGACCCTGTCCCCCACGGCCTGGGTGAAGCTGTCCAGCGCCGTGTCCAGCCGAGTCGGGTTGATGTGGGAGGAGCCTCCGCCCTGGTAACGCGGGGTCCGGGCGAACTCGCCGATCAAGGCGATGTCCTGTCCCTCGGCGAGCGGAAGCAGCGACCCTTCGTTCTTGAGCAGGACGACGGATCGTGTCGCGGCCTCACGTGCCAGGGCGTGGTGGGCGTCGACGTCGAGCGGGTCGTCAGGCTTCTCGAGGTGTCCGGATTTCTCGACCAGGTCCAGAACCCGTTGCGCCGCCCGGTCGACCAACGCCTCGTCCAGGTCGCCGTTGCGGACGGCGTCGACGATCTGAGCATCCGTAACACCGTCCGAGGACGGCATCTCCAGATCCAGCCCCGCCGCGACGCCCTTGACCCGGTCGTTGACCGCGCCCCAGTCGGAGACCACCAGACCTTCGAAGCCCCAGTCGTCGCGCAAGACGTCGGTGAGCAGCCACGGGTGCTCGGACGCGTACGTCCCGTTGACCTTGTTGTACGAGCACATCACGGTCCAGGGCTGCGCGTTCTTGACCACGCGCTCGAAGGCACGGAAGTAGATCTCGCGGAGCGGTCGGGGGTCGACGTCGGCCGAGACGCGCATCCGGTCCGTCTCCTGGTTGTTCGCCGCGAAATGCTTGAGGGATGCGCCGACCGTCTGCGACTGCATGCCCCGCACCATCCCGGTGGCGACGACGCCCGCATGGTGCGGTTCCTCGGAGAAATACTCGAAATTGCGTCCGCACAGGGGCGAGCGCTTGATATTGACGCCGGGCCCCAGAAGGACCGAGACGTCCTCGATCGCGGACTCCACACCCAGGGCGACGCCGACCTTCTTGGCCAAGTCCGGGTCGAAGGCCGAACCGAGGCCGACGGCCGGAGGAAAGCATGTGGCGGGGATCGAATCATTGATGCCCAAGTTGTCGCTGGACCCCGTCTGCTTGCGCAGGCCGTGGGGCCCGTCCGTCATCATGATCGATGGGACACCGGCCCGGTCGATATTTTTGGTGGTCCAGAAGTCCTTGCCGCTGAGCAGGCTTGCCTTGTCCTCGAGAGTCAGTTCTCGGACGTTCGTCATGATGTCTCCCTCGATGTCGCTGATTCTGTGGTGGGGTCGTTGGGGTCGATGGTGGGGGGTTGGTTGGTGGGGGTCCGTCGGTGGGGTGGGGGTCGGGTGAAGTGTTGGGTGCAGGAGGGCGGGCCGACCGGTTCAGGAGCGGGCCGACCGGTTATCGAGCGGACTTGATCGGGATCACAGCCACCGCTCCCATGATGCCGATAACGATCGCCACGGGAAAGAGCCCCGGATAGCCGGCGACAAGCACAATCGGCTACGGACAGATGCCGACCAGGACCGACCGCTCCTGCTACTCCGCCTGCACCGGAACGGCCAGCTCGAGGACCTCGGCACCGGGCAATTCGGCGAGCTCGGATCCCGGCACAAGCAGTTTCGACCCCCGGACACCCCCGCCGACCACGACGACGTCGGAATCCACCACCCGACGATCGATCAGGATTCTCCAGTCCCCCGGCAGACCAACCGGAGTAATGCCGCCCGACGTCATCCCCGTTGCCTCTTCGGTGGATGCCTGATCCGCGAACGAGACCTTGCGAGCGTCGAGATGCTTCCGGACCGTCTTGTTGACGTCGGCCCGATCCGTTGCGAGAACGATCACGGCGGCATCGATCACGGACTCACCCCGTTTGCCGCGCACGATCACGCAGTTCGCGGAGGCCTCCGGGGCGACGTCGTACGCCTCGCAGAACTCGGCGGTATCCGCCAGAGTCTCGCTGATCGCGGCCACGCGGGCCCCGGGTACGGCCCCGGCGCGGGCGACGTCGGCCACCGGTTGCGCCACGAGCTCCAGGGCATCCAGGAGCGGAGTCCAGTTCAAAGTTCCTTCGGGAGTTGCCATGCGGCCAGTCTACGAAGCCGCCCGGTCGACATGGGGGGGGGACGGGGCGGTGTTTCGGGGCGGCGTCGAGGTGGCGGTCTCGTGCAGAATCCGCGGCGAGGTGGCACTCCCGTGCGGTTTTCGGCCCGAAAACGTCCCAAAACTGCCACCTCGCCGGAACGAACGCACGAAACTGCCACCTCGCGGGCCGGCAGCGGAGAACACAGCGTCGAGGTGGCAACCACGTGCAGGACCCGCGGCGAGGTGGCAATCCCGTGCAGTATTCGACCCGAAAACATCCCAAAACTGCCACCTCGCCGGAACGAACGCACGAAACTGCCACCTCGCGGGCCGGCAGCCGGGAACACAGCGTCGAAGTGGCAACCACGTGCAGGACCCGGGCCGAAGTGGCAATCCCGTGCAGTTTTCGGCCCGAAAACGTCCCAAAACTGCCACCTCGCCGCAAGGAACGCACAAATCCGCCACCTCGCGGCCAAAGAGCCGGAAGTCGCCGCCCACCCCTCAACCTGTGCGCCATTCGAACGTCCATGCGCCATACGACCCGCGGGCTGGGTACCGTGAGGGTGGTACGTCGTGGCCGGAAGGATCGGAGCGTTATGAGCCTGGTGGGCGAATCGTATGTAGTCGGACTGATCGGCAGCGGGATCACCGCGACGCTCAGTGCCCCGATGCACGAAGAGGCGGCGGATCGTCTGGGTCTTCGGTACATTTACCGTCCCATCGATCTGGACACCATCGCCGACGGCGTCGACCGCGCCCCACAGCTCATGAAGACCGCCCTCGAACTGGGCTTCAACGCCTTCAACATTACGTTCCCCTGCAAGCAGTCCATCATTGCCCACCTGGACAAGCTCGCCCCCGATGCCGAGCGTCTCGGCGCGGTCAACACCGTGGTTCGGGAGGACGGGCGCCTCATCGGGCACAACACGGACTTCTCGGGATTCGCCCACGCGCTCGATCAGGGTCTGCCCGGAGCGACCCTCGACGACGTCGTCCAGCTCGGTACGGGCGGTGCCGGTTCGGCCACGGCCTATGCCCTGCTCTCCCGCGGCGTCGGCCACCTGTCCCTGTACGACCTCGACCGGTCCCGCGCCGAAGCCAGGGCACGCGAGCTGTCGGCCCAGTTCCCCGCGGCGACCGTGGACGCCCTCACCCCAGAGACCCTTCCCGACGCCGTGAAGGCTGCGGACGGCCTGGTCAACGCGACACCCATCGGAATGCACCACCACCCCGGAGCACCGCTGGATCTTGACCTCTTGCGGCCCGATCTCTGGGTTGCCGACGTCATCTACCTCCCGCAGGAAACCGCGCTCATCCGGCGGGCGCGAGAGCTCGGTTGTCGGGTCCTTCCGGGCGGCTACATGGCCGTGGGGCAGGCCGTCGACGCCTTCGAACTCATCACCGGGATCCGGCCCGACGACGCATCCCTGCGAACCCACTTCGAACGACTCATCGCCGCCCAACAAGGAGAATCGCTGTGAGAACGTCGATCGCCACCGTCTGCCTCTCCGGATCCCTGCGCCAGAAGATGCGCGCGGCCGCGGCCGCCGGGTTCGACGGGATCGAGGTCTTCGAGCAGGACCTCGTCGTCGCGCCCGAGACGCCGGAACACATTCGAAACTACGCCGCCGAGCTCGGGCTGACCCTCGACCTGTACCAACCGTTCCGGGATGCCGAAGGGACCGAGGAGCAGCTGTTCCAGGACACGCTCCGCCGCGTCGAGGAGAAATTCCGGCTCATGAATCGCCTGGGCATGGACCTCATGCTCATCCCCTCCAACGCCGGGACCGCCACCGTGGACGACGACGCCGTCGTCGCCTCCCAGCTGGCACGCATGGCCGATCTCGCCGCAGACTACGGGATCCGTCTCGCCTACGAGGCTCTGGCGTGGGGCAGGTTCGTCAACGACTTCGAGCACTCGTGGCGCCTGGTCGAGGCGGCCGACCGGGAGAACCTGGGCGTCTGCCTCGACACCTTCCACATCCTGTCGCGGCAGTGGTCGACCGAGACCGTTCCTGACATCCCAGGCGACAAGGTCTTCTTCGTCCAGCTCGCTGACGCCCCGCTGATGTCCCTGGACGTCCTCTCGTGGTCCCGCCACTTCCGGGTCTTCCCGGGCGAAGGCGGATTCGACCTCGTGGATTTCATGATCAAGCTCCTGGCCGGAGGGTATTCCGGCCCCCTCTCCCTCGAGATCTTCAACGACTCCTTCCGGCAGACGCGCGTTCACCGCACCGCGGTCGACGCCCTGCGGTCCCTGATCTGGCTCCAGGACCGGACGGCACGCACGCTCGAGGCGTCCACCGGGACCACCACGAACGTCAGCCGGGCCACCGCACGGATCGGCGAACTCACCAGGCTGCCGGGAGCCGTGGTTCCCCAGGGCATCACGTGGGCGGAGGTCCGCGGCCAGGAGACGGAACAGGTCGAGATGCTCCTGTCCCACCTGGGCTTCAACCACCGTGGACGACACACGAGCAAACCGGTTCAGCTCTGGGAGCATGGGGACGCCCGCGTGGTCATCAACGAGGAACCGCGCGCGCAGGATGCACCGAGCATGGCCTCCCTGGGATTCGAGGTCCAGCACGACGCCGCCGCGGCCGCACACGCCTCGGCCCTGATGGTCCCCGAAGTCCCCCGCGTGACCCGAGAAGGAGAACAGCCGTTCCCCGCCTACCTCGCACCGGACGGAACCGAGATCTTCTTCTGCCCTCCCCAGTCGGCCGGGGGCGACCGGTGGCTCACGGAATTCTCCTGGCCGGATCACCTCGACGTCGCCGCGCGGCGTCGGCCGGACCCAGAAACGGATCACGACCTGCCCCTCATCACGGGGATTGACCACGTGAATCTGGCCCAGCCCAAGCACCACTATCCCGAGTCCGTGCTGTTCTACCGTGCGGCCCTGGGGCTCACGGTCCAGCCGTCCCAAGACGTCCCTGGGCCGACCGGCCTGGTCAGCTCGCAGGTCGTGCGCAACGAATCCGGCAGCGTCCGGCTCCCGTTGAACGTGGCCCCGGACCTGGGCAGTGAGCCCGAGGTCGAGCACATCGCGTTCGCATGCACCGACGTCGTCCGTCTGGCCCGGAGGGCCCAGGCTTCCGGACTGCGGTTCCTCCCGATCCCGCACAACTACTACGAGGACCTGCGGGCACGGTTCGATCTGCCCGATGCCAAGATCGAGGAGCTCTCCTCGCTGAACCTCCTGTACGACCGGGACGGTCGTGGAGAATTCCTGCACTTCTACACGCAGACCGTGGGAAGCCTGTTCTTCGAGGTCGTGCAGCGATTGGACGGGTACGGCGGCTACGGCGCCCCCAACGCTCCGGTCCGCATGGCCAGCCAGTACACCCACTCGCTCCTGTCCCGCTGAGGGGTCGCCCTCCCTGCCACGGGAAGGAGCGTGCGGGGATGCGGCGAGCGGGGATGGAGCGAGCGGCGATGAAGCGAGCCGCAGTGAAGCGTGCGGGGCCTAGTCGATGACGGTGGTCTTCGCCGACCCGCTCGCGTTCGAGCTCTCCGGATCGATGCCTCCCTTGCGCTCGAGCCGGACGACCTCGAGCGCCTCGGTCCGCGACATGTGGAGGTTGTCGATGTTCTCGAGCGGGCGCTTGGCCGTTTCCTTGGCCGTGAGCGCGACGACGGCCACACACACGCACACGAGCATCACGAACAGCGCGGGCATGACCCAGTTGTCCATGCCGCTGCCGTTGAGGGCCGCCGCAATGACCGGGACGAACCCGCCGGATATGGCGAAGCCCACCTGGGTTCCCAGTGCGAGACCGGTCGAGCGCACCGGCGTCGGGAACATTTCGGCGTAGAACGAGGGCCACGTCGCGTTGGAGAAGGAGTAGAAGCCGCCGTGGACCAGGGCCCCGAACACGAAGATCAAGGGGATGTTTGCCTCGGACACGGCCGCGAGGAACGGGAACATCATGCCCCCGGAGAGCAGGGCTCCGAGCGCGAAAACCGGTTTGCGACCGACCCGGTCCGAGACCATGGCCGACAGCGGGATCACCAGCAGCCCGACCGAGTTGGAGACCACGGGCACCCAGAGCATGGTCGAGCGCTCGATGCCGACGCCGTTGGTCGCGTAAGAGACGGCCCAGACCGTGAACGCTACGTTGACGGTATTGACCAGGGAGCACACCCCGACCCGGATGATCGCGGCCTTGTGGTAGCGGAAGGTGATGGCCAACGGCGTCGACTCGTCCAGCACCGATTGTTCCTGGTCCTGCTTCTCGAAGGCCGGGGGCTCCTCGAGCTTGCGACGGATCAGGTATGCCGCGAGAACCACCAGGGCGGAGAACCAGAAAGGAACTCGCCACCCCCAGGCGAAGAGCTGGTCCTCGCTCAGGAAGGCGGTGAAGGGGATGAATACTGCCGTGGCCAACAGGGAGCCCGCCTGGGTGCCCTGCAGGGACCAACTGGTGATCAGGCCGCGACTGCGATCCTCGGAGTGTTCGAGCGACATCGAGATCGCCGATGCCTGCTCGCCCGCGGCCGACATGCCCTGGATCACGCGACACAGGACCAGCAGAATCGGCGCCAGGATGCCGGCGGACCCGTAGGTGGGAAGACATCCGATGGCAAACGTCGCACCACCGATGAGGAACAGGGTCATCATCAGCACGAATTTGCGGCCGAGCCGGTCCGAGAGCGGGCCCATGATCAGGGCACCGAACGGGCGGACCACGTAGGCGACGCCTGCGACTCCCATGGATTGCAGAACCGCGGCCGCGGCATTGCCCTCCGGGAAGAAGATGTGGTTGAGCACCACGGCCGCCGCCGTCGCGTACACCGCGAAGTCATAGTATTCGAGGGCCGAACCGATCCAGCCGGCGAGAGCCGCGCGTCTGGGGGATTTGGCCGGCAGGACAGCCGTTTCTTCGTCGCCGTGAGTGGACATGAGCCTACCTTTGCACCTTTGCAACCAATTGATGTTCTTCGCGGGATCACTACTCCAGAATTCTCAGCGAAGACGTGTGCACCGTCCCACTCTGGGTCCGTGCATGAACTCGAAACAGCTTAGGCGTGTCCCAGCACACAGGTCGAACGCGTGTTCACGATACGAACACGCCCGAGGTGGCAGTCTCGTGCGGCCTCGCCCCCTCCCGGCCGGCTCGAGGTGGCAGTCTCGTGCAGTCCCGCCCCCCCTCCGGCTCGAAGTGGCAGTCTCGTGCGTCCCCGCCCGCGAGGTGGCAGTTTTGGGACGAAATTGGCCCAAAAACCGCACGGAATTGCCACCTCGACAGAAAAGTTGCACGAGACTGCCACCTCGGCGCCAGAACCGCACGAAACTGCCACCTCGGCCGGGAAATTGCTCAGGATTGCCGCCCCCCTCCCCCGGGAACCGCGGTCAGGACTGCGCCGGGGCCTCCTCGGAACCGGCCTCGTCGTCGTACTCCGCCTGCTCCTGGGCGAGTTCGGATTCGGTCGAGGACGCCAACCTGGTGGAACGGAAGGCCTTGTAACTGGCCCAGATCACGGCGGAGAGCGGAACGGCCAGAAGCGCACCGGCCACACCGCCCTGATTCGCTCCGACGGCGAGCGCGGCGATGATCACGATCCCATGGAGGCTCAGCGCGGACCCCATGACCTTGGGCTGCAGGATATGGTGCTCGACCTGGTTCACCACGACCACGACGGCGACGAGAACGACAGCTGCCATCGGGCCGGCGGCCACGAGGGCGATCAGGGCGGCGCAGATCCCGCTGACCAAGGCGCCGACGATCGGGATGAACGCGCTGAGGAAGATCATGGCCGCGAGCGGGAACGCGAGGGGAACCCGCATCACGAGCATCGCGATGAGGTCCACGACGGCGGCGAAGGCCGCGATGATCACGGTTCCTCGGATGTATTTGCCCAACACATGGACGCTGGCCAGGCCGGCGTCGTTGATCCTGGAGGTAAGTCGCTCCGGCACGAAACCGAGGATGAAACGCCACATGCGGGGACCGTCCAGGAGGAAGAAGAACAGCATGACGATCATCAGCAGGGCCCCGGCCACCAGCTCGGTCACCATGGACACGCCTTCGACCGCGCTCGTTCCGGCGCCGCTGGTCTGCAGGTACTGGCTCCCCTTGTTGAGGTATTCCTGGAGGTGGGTCTCGTCCAGGGGCACTCCCCAGTCGCTCAGGATCGTGATGAGCTTGTTGATGCCCTGTTGCGTCTGGACGGCAAGGTCGGACCACTCGTAGATCACGGTCATGACCACCGAGGAGATCACGGCCACGAGCACCAGGATGATTCCCAGAAGGGCCGTGATGGCGGCCCAGATCCTGTTGAAGTGGGCGCGATGCAGCATCCGGATGATCGGGTGCATCGCCGAGGCGATGATGAGGGCCAGAAGCAGGGGGAGGGTCACGAGCTTCAGGGCCACCACGAGGTACCCCAGGAGCGCCACGGCCCCAGCGATCAGCAGGATCTGCAGTGCACGGATCGATGCCCGGCCGAACGAGTCCTTCCAGAGTTGCTTGGGTGCCGGCGGGGCGGGGTCGGCTCCACGAGCTTGCCCCCGCCGCGTCTGCTGCTCGCGCGAAGACGCGTGAGCACCGTCTGAAGTCGCCATAAGCTTCTCTCCCAATCCCTCGGTCCGAGATGGATGCCATGACCAGTCATGGCTCACCACATCCTACGAGGGCGGAGCACGGTGTGGGGAGATGCCGAGGGAATGCTCGGCGAACTTCCGGGAAGTCCCCGCGTTCCTACCGTCGGTACGAGGCGCCTCGGTGGTCGTCCGGCAGCTGGGGGCCTCGACCGCTGATCCGTTCGCGCAGCGTCCTCCCCTGCGGCTCGTCGAGCAGCCCCCTGCGCCTCAGTTCGGGCGAGACCAGGCGGGCGAATCGTTCGAGGTCGGCCGGGCGCACGGCCGCCGACAGGTTGAAACCGTCGACGTCGGCCTCCTCGACCCAGCGCTCGAGCTCGTCCGCGACGGTCTCCGGCGACCCCACGATCACGGGACCACGACCTCCGATCGCGACGAACTCCGCCAGGTCGCGCACGGTCCACGTCTTGTCCGGGGACAGCGTCGTGAAACTCGCGAGCGCGGACTGGTTCGCGTTCGTGGTCACGTGCTCGATCTCGTCGTCGGGGTCCGCGCCGGAGAGGTCGACGCCCGTCCACCCGCCGAAGAGGGCCAAGGTGGCCTCCGTGTCCACGAGCTTCTTGTATTCCTCGAGCCGTGCCTCGGCCTCCTGGTCCGTTTCGGCCACGACGACGGTTGCCAGGCTGAAGATCTTGACGGAGTCACGGGGCCTGCCCTGTGCTTCCAGTTGGTCCCGGACCGACTGGGTCCAGGTGCGGACGAGTTCAGGCGTGCCGCCCGAGAAGAAGATCGCTTCGGCATGATCCAGGGCGAACTGCTGGCCGCGTTTGGATGCGCCGGCCTGGAACAGGAACGGCGTCCCCTGGGGGCCGGGGTGAGCAAGCGCAACTCCCGGCACGGAGAAGTACCGGCCCTCGTGTTCGATGGGGTGCACCCGGTCCGGGTCGACGACGACGTTGGCCTCGGCGTCGTTCTGCACGGCCCCTGATTCGAAGGATCCCTCGAACAGCTTGTACATGACCTCCATGTACTCGTCGGCGCGGTCGTACCGCTGGTCGTGCGGGATCTGCCCGGCCATGCCCAAGTTCTTGGCCGCCGAGTCCTGGTAGCTCGTCACGATGTTCCAGGCGACGCGGCCGTCGGTGAAGTGGTCCAGGGTGCTCAGCGTCCGTGCCAGGAGGTAGGGCTGTTCGTAACTGACCGAGGCCGTGACCCCGAAGCCGAGGTTCTCGGTCCCCTGGGCCATGGCGGTCACGACGACCAGAGGGTCCAGGAGCGGGTACTGGACGCCCCCGCGGGCCGCGGCGTCGCCGTCTCCCCCGTAGACGTCATAGATCCCGGGGATGTCCGCGAGGAAGAGGGAGGCGAATCCGCCGTCCTCGAGCGTCTTGGCCAGGTCAGTCCAGTAGCTCAACGTGTCGAATTCCTGGATCCGTGACTCCGGGTGCCGCCACAGACCCGGGGTCTGGTGGACGGGCACGAGCATGTCGAACGCGTTGATGAGAAGGGGACGGGTCATCGGTTCTCCTTGACGGCAGTCCTCACCGGATCCGCGGCCAACAGCGCCGCGAGGATGGAAAGAACCACGAGTACGGTCAGGTAAGTGGTGATCAGCCAGGGGGTCTCGCCGCCCCAGGCATAGAGCAAGGTCGCGGTGAACGGCATGAGGCCGCCACCGATGAGGGTTCCGAGCTGGTAGCCCATGCTCACCCCGGAGTACCGGACTTCCACGGGGAACTGCTCGGCGAACCACGCGGCCTGTGGCCCGTAGACCGAGTCGTGGGCGAAGACGAGACCCACGATGATGATGAGCGGGAGGGTCGAGAAGCTTCCGGCGTCGGCGGCAAGGAAAATGGCCCAGCCGAAGACGCCGATCGCAGCGTACCCGGCGAGGGACACGGGCCGTCGACCGACCCGGTCCGAGACCCACCCCCAGAAGGGCCCGGACACCAGCCCAATGGCCGAGGCAATCATGACGGCGGTGAGCACCGGCCCGGACCCGCGCTGCGTGTCCTTGAGGTAGGTCAGCAGGTACACCGTGACCAGATAGTAGATCCCGTTCTGCGCGACGCGGAGGAAGGTGGTCACGGCCAGCGCCCGAGGGTACTTCTTGACCATGGTCCACACCGGCGCCCGTTCGGTCTGCCCTGCGCCCTTGATCTCGGTGAATTCACGAGCATCCGTGACGCCGAGACGAATCCACAGGGCCACCAGCACGAACACTCCGGAGGCGAGGAAGGGGAGCCGCCACCCGAAGGAAGCGAATTGCTCGTCCGTGAAGACGCCTTGGACGATCGCGTAGAGCCCGGTCGCCAGGAGCATTCCCCCGGCGGAGCCGATCTGTGTGAATGATCCGAAGAATCCACGGAGTCCGGTCGGCGCATGCTCGACGCTCAGCAGCGCGGACCCTCCCCATTCCGCGCCCGCGGACAGTCCCTGGAGAATGCGCAGGGCCACCAGAGCGATCGGGGCCCAGATGCCGATGGCGTCAAAGTTCGGGAGCACGCCGATGAGGAACGACGAGACCCCCATGGTCAGCAGCGAAACGACCAGCAGGGCCTTCCGCCCGACCCGGTCCCCGATGTGCCCCGCGAGGATTCCGCCGATGGGGCGCGCGAGAACCCCGACGGCGAGGGTCGCGAACGAGGCGAGCAGGCTGATCAACGGGGTCGACCCGTGGAAGTACTGGTTGTTGAAGATGATCGCGGCGGCGATCCCGTAGAGGTAGAAGTCGTACCACTCCAGGGTCGTACCGGCGAAGGCGCTGCCCAGAACCCGGACGGGACGGGACCGGTTCACGGTCTCCTGGGGACCGGGGGCGGCGTCGAGGGTCTGTTGGGTCATGCCGTTGTGCCCTTCCTCGACGTCGCGTCGCCGATCGCATTGAGCCCTTCGGGCAGGGTCCCGTTGATCCAGTAGTCGCCCACGGCGCGCGCGCGGAAGGCAATGGGATTGTGCGTGGCGACCGTCTGAGCATTTCGCCAATGACGGTCCAGGCCCTTCGACCGCGACGTGGCCGAGGCCCCACCCGTGAGGAAGAGCTCCTGGGCGGCGCCGAGGGCGGCCTCCGGCACGCTCACCTGCGCATGCTCGACCGCAACCTCGGAGAAGGAGAGCGCTTCCGGGATCCGGGCACCGAAGTCCGGGTCATCCAGGAATTCGGGCGACGCCGCCCCGGCCGCCTCTGCCGCAGCGATACCGTCATCGAGAATCCTCGCCGTGTGGGTCACGACTGCTTCGGCGGTGTAGGCCTTGGCCGCGATTCTCCCGGTCGCCTCCTGGATCAGGGGGTCCTCGCGGAAAGGCAGCCCCGACCCCGTGTTGAAGGTGCGCGCCCTCCGGGCGACTGCCCCTGCGGCGTCGTCGCGGGCCGCGCGAGCGATACCGGCCATGACCGCCAGAAGCACGAGCTGGAAGAAGGCCGCCTCGTGGATGGCCTCGGGGGATCCGGTGACCCTGTCCAGGACCCCGTGCTCTTCGACGGGGACGTTCTCGAACGTCGTCGTGCCCGTGCCGGTCAGGCGCTGCCCGAAGCCGTCCCAATCGTCGGCGATACTCACCCCGGGGGCGTCCGTCCGTACGACGGCGAAGCGGCGACCCTCACCTTCCTCGAGCGACGCCGAGACGCGGGTGCAATCCGAGAAAATCGTCCCGGTGGTGTAATACTTCTCGCCGCGCACCCGCCAGCCTTCCGGCGTGTGCACGAGTCGGGTGTTCAGGGTGCCCAGAGAGTTGCCACCGATCTCCGTCGAGGCGTTGCCCACCGTCTCACCCGCCAGGACACGCGGGTACCAGGCGGCCTGGATCTCCGGAGGCTGGAACCTCAGCGACTCGACGAACCCGTAATGCGACCTGTAGACGTGCGCGACGTTGGCATCCGCAGCGGCGAGGTCGATCAGGAGACGGGTGAAGGTTTCGATACTGGCACCGGGACCACCGTGCTCCGCGGGGACTCTGAGCGTGCTGAATCCAGCGGCCTCGAGTCGCCGGAATTCCTCGTACGGGAGACGCCGCTCGACGTCGCGTTCCAACGACCCCTGCGCAATGCTCTCGAAGAGCGGGGCGAAATGTTGCGCCAAAGAGGGGTAATCGCTGGGCAGGCTCGGTATGTCCGTCATGGGGCCTCGTTTCTCTGGGGACGAACCATTTAGGTCGAGGCTAGGAGAAACAGCCGTCATCAAGACAGGCTGTGTCCCGCCGTTGCGGGCATGACGCCGCATGTCGCGTCCGTTTCGTCTCGCGGCGAATTGTTACCGGGGTGGGTCGGGGTTTCGGGGGCGGCGGTGTGTGGGGCGAGGCGGGGCGGGGCGAGGGTCGGGGGTTCCGGGTCGGATCGACGCCGCCGAGGTGGCAGTCTCGTGCGGCCCCGGCCCGCGAAGTGGCAGCCCTGAGCGGTTCCACCCGCGAGGTGGCAATTTTGGGACGAATTCGAGCCTAAAACCGCACCAGATTGCCACCTCGGCACAGATTCCGCACAGGATTGCCACCTCGACCCCGACACCCCCGATCCCAGCCCGCGAAGTGGCAGTCCTGAGCGGTTCCGCCCGCGAGGTGGCAATTTTGGGACGAAATCGGGCCGAAAACCGCACCACATTGCCACCTCGGCACGAATTCAGCACCAGATTGCCACCTCGGCCCTGGCACCCTCGGTCTCAGCCCGCGAAGTGGCAACCCTGTGCAGCTCCGCCCGCGAAGTGGCAATTTTGGGACGAAATCGGGCCGAAAACCGCACGAGATTGCCACCTCGGCACAGATTCCGCACCAGATTGCCACCTCGGCGTCAAAACCGCACAGGATTGCCACCTCGACCGGGGAACGGCACAAAACTGCCACCTCGTGCCCCGCCCGGCTTCGTGTTCGGCAAGTCCGACGCCGCCGCCGGCTCGAACCCGGCCTCGCACCCAACCTCGGGCGCACCCAACCTCGGGCGCGCCGGCCAGGCTCGCACGCCCACGACCCTCCCCCAGTCGGCGATTGTCGGGCGACCGCGCATACTGGAGACATGGAACACAGCAATTGTCCGCAGTCGCTCCTGAACCACAACACTCTGGTCATGCAACAGGTCACCGGCTTCATGTCCAATGATTTCCAGATCCTCGATGATTCCGGTGCGGCCGTCGGCAACGTCGCCACGACCAACGACGCCGGCCCGCGGTGGCTCATCGGGAGTCGCTCCTTCGCCGTAACGGAAGCGGACGGCCGATTCCTCATGGGGGTCACCGACCCCATGGACTTCATGCGCGACACCTACGAGCTCTCGGACGCGTACGGCAATCAGTTTGCGCTGATCAAGAAGCGGTTTTCCATGATCGGGCTGAGAGTCGAGATCCAGATCGGCGGTGGGTCCACCATCTTGCTCAGGGGCAAGCCCTTCGGCATGGAGTTCGTTGCCGAGGTCGGCGACGTCGAAATCGCCCGGACCACCCGCCGATGGGCCGGCCTCGGCCGAGGAATGCTGGGACACAGCCGCTACGCGTTGGACATCCGGCCGGACGTCACCCCGCTGGACCGCATGGGTCTGATCGGCGGCATGATCGCGCTTGACCTCATACGCCACAAGGCATCGCAGAACAGTTGAGTCCGCACAGACCCCGCCGGTCGGACGGGTAAGGCCCCATTGCCCGGGCACCCTCTGGTCCGGGAGACATCTCGCCCGGGCAGCCCATCACCCGGGCAGCCCCTGGTCCGGAAGACATCCGCCCAGGCAACCCATCGCCCAGGCAGCCCATCACCCGGGCAACCTCTTACTCGGGCAACTTCACGACCTGGCCCGCGAAGGTGAATCCTCCGCCGAACCCGAGCAACAGTGCGGTGCCGCCCCGGGGCAGGTCCCCGCGGTGCCAGTACTTGGACAGGCCGAGGGGAACGCTCGCGGCCGAGGTGTTCCCGGATTCGATGACGTCCTTGATGACGATCTGCTCGTCGGTGGCCTTGAGCGCCTTGGCGAGGGGCTCGACCAGGCGGAGATTCGCCTGGTGGAAGGCGAAGACGTCGATGTCGCCCAGGCCGAGCCCGGCGGCGTCGAGCACCTTGTGCGCCTGTTTGGACGCATCGGTGAATGCCCAACGCATCACCTGCCGACCGTCCTGGGAGAAGTATTCGGGGTCGCCGTCGATCACTACGGCGTCGGCCATCGAGGGGACGGAACCCCACACGGTCTGGCTGACGAGCGGCTCCTCGGATTTCTGCAGGACCACGGCCCCGGCTCCGTCGGCGGTCAGGATGCAGGTTCGACGATCGGTCCAATCGGTCACGGTGCTCAGCGTCTCGGACCCGATGACGACGGCCGACTCGGCACTCCCGGCGCGGATGGCCTGGTCGGCGATGCCCACGGCGTACTCGAATCCCGAGCACGCGGTGTTGACGTCCATGATGGCCGGGGACGTGAAGCCGAGGCGCTGGCTCACGCGGCCGGCGGTGTTGGGGCTGCGGTCGGTCGACGTCGTGCTCGCGACGACGACCAGGTCCACGTCCTCGATACCGGCATCCTCAAGCGCCATACGTGCGGCGGCCACCGCCAGGTCGGCCACGGTCTCGTCCTCGACGACGCGCCGCTCGACGATCCCGGTACGTTCCTGAATCCACTCGTCGCTCGTGTCGACCATCTTGGCGATGTCGAAATTGGTCAGGACCTTCTCGGGCTGGTAGTGACCGAGGCCGGTGATCTTGGAGCCGTGCTGGGCTGAACTGGATGCAATGGACATAGTCAGAATCCTACTGCTTCCACGCTCCCGGCACGGCTCCGCGACCGACCGATCACTTCATCTTTTCGGAGACCCGCTCGATCAGCCCTTCGACGTTGCGTCGGGTCCGCTCGGCTCGTTCCTCCGGCGCCAGCGTCTCCTCCATCTGACGCACACCCTCTGGTTTCTTTTTTCCCCAGGTGTAGTCGGAACACTTCAGATCGGAGCAGATGTAGGTTCCGATGCTGTTGTAGTGCTCCTTGGTGCTCTTGGATCGCTGGATGGAAAACATCGAGACGCCGCTGCCCGGATGGAGCGTCATGCAGAGCTGGCACATCTGCGCCCCTCCGCGCGTCTTCTGGTCGTTCTTCTGAAGGACGAGGCCTCCGAGCCCGTTCTCGGTCTCCGCGACGACATAGGCATTCTGCGGTGCCTTCGGGTCGATCCATCCGAGGAATATTTCGGAATCCCAGTCGGTCTCGGCAAGACCCTTGGGAACGTTCAGCCGCTGGGCCGCCCCCTTGGAACAGTTGATGAAACTCTTGCGGATCTCTTTCTCGCTGTGCTGCTGCATGGTCAGTACCTCGTTGGTCTGATGGCGCGGGGACACCACGGTCGGGGTCCCGCGCGGGATTGGATAGGTGCATCCTGCCTGGATGGAAGCCCAGGGCGACGCCGTTCCGTGACTCGTGGTCGGACGGCGCGGCCGCGGCTGGGCGTAGCGGGGAGTGTTCTGGCGACGGCCTGGCGACGGTCTGGCATCGAGGGACGCTGCTACGTCGTCGTCACGGCATTGCTGCGGCGGGGCGAAGACGTCGGGCGTGTCCGGCCGGGTGCCGAGGTCTGTGGAAGCGAAAGGCTCCCGTCGACTGGCCGACGCGGCGGGCCCGGGCGACGCGCGTTCGATGTCGGTTTCCGCGCTACGTCCGCTCGCTGGAAGCGGCGGACTCTCATCGGGCAGGTTCGATCACGGGTTGCGCTGCTCGTGGGAGCGCAACCCGTCGGAGCGGGGCTATCTGGTGCCGACGGTCAACCCGCCGGCAACCTCCTGACGCCACAAGGCATCGATACCTGACCTGGTCATAGTGCCATTGTCGCATTCCTAGTCAAGGCGGGTGCTCACGGGGTCAAGGCGGGCGCTTCCCGGGTCAAGGCCGGTGCTCACGGGGTCCAGGCCGGCGCTTCCCGAGTCAAGGCGCCCTCGATTCGCGCCAAGGCCCACGTGCGAGGGGGTTACCCGATCGGGAGGCGTCAGCCCCTGTTAGGTGGAGGTTCAACCGCCTCCAAACAAGGTTCAGCGCCACCCTTTCGGGTAACCCCCACCCAGCTGCCCGAGAATGACCGCTCGAACGACGTCGATCCGTTGGGTAAGTGCCACCCCATCGGGAAACCGCCACACAACTGCCGCAAGTCCGCTGCGCGGGGCCGCGGACTCGCCGCGCGAACGACGCCGAGTCGTCGGGAAACCGCCTCTCCATCGGGTAACCGCCACTCAACCGGCCCACTTCGGCCGTAAGCGCCACCGAACGGGACTCCTCCACCAGCCACCCGGCCCCCGCCCACCCGAGCAACACCCCCACCAAGCCCCTGCCCCGCCACACAACCACCCGGCCCCGCCCCACAGTGACAATTCGCATAGTCGAGCAACAAACTTTACTTCTCAAGTAATAATTAGCGAACTTTTCTTTCCCTCAAGGAATCCACGTGTCAAACACCCTGGGGTCGGGCGTTTTGCCGGGTAGAACGCCATGTTCACCTCTGCTAGCTTCTCTGAATGGATTCATCCCCTATGGTTAGGCTTACCTAAAATTGAGTGCAGTCAATACAGTGAAGAGGGGGCGTCTGGATCTCCTGGACGCGAACTCGACGGGTGAATACGTCGACCTCGTCTCGGACATGGCAGGCCGCGTCGCCGGCCGTCTCGGCGCGGCATCGGCCCCCGCAACCTCGACGCCGATCGACGAACTGCGGCGCCGCGTCGAGGACATCGACATGGATGCCGAACCCCTCGGCGGGCAACGGGTCCTCGAAGAAATCGACCGGTTGTTCCTCCAGGAGGCGGTCTGGTTCCACCACCCGGACTACCTCGCCCACCTGAATTGCCCGGTGGATGTGAACGCCGTGGCCGCAGAGACGGCGTTGGCCGCGGTCAACACGTCGGTGGACACCTACGACCAGTCCCGTATCGCAACCCTCATCGAGCGGAAACTGATCGACTGGACCACCGGCAAGATCGGTTTCCCCCAGGGGGACGGGGTCTTCACCTCGGGCGGGACGCAGTCGAACATGCAAGCCCTCTTCCTGGCCCGCGAGGCAGCACTCCACGGTTTCTCCGGGCGCCAACGCAGCGAACGACAGTCCCGACTCGTCATTCTGACCAGCGAGGAGAGCCATTTCAGCGTGGACAAGTCGGCGCTGCTCCTGGGCCTCGCCGACGACGCCGTGATCACCGTCCGGTCCGACGTCGAGGGACGCTTGGACCCCGCGGCACTCGAGGAGAGCCTCAAGGGCGCACTGAACGCCGGGAAGGTCCCCATGGCCATCAGCGCGACGGCCGGAACCACGGATCGGGGAATGATCGACCCGCTCCCCGACATCGCCAGGATCGCCGAGCGATACGACATCTGGTTCCACGCGGACGCGGCCTACGGCGGGGCGCTCCTGCTCTCCCCCACGCGCCGGGATCTCCTGTCCGGGATCGAGCGGGCACGGAGCGTGACCGTGGACTTCCACAAAGGGTTCTTCCAGCCCGTATCCTCCTCCGCGCTGCTGCTCCGCGACCCCCGGGACTTCCGTCTGGGCACGTGGCACGCCGACTATCTCAATCCCGAGGAATCTGACGAGCCGAACCAGGTCGACAAGTCCCTTCAGACCACGCGCCGATTCGACGCGCTCAAGCTGTTCGCGACACTCCGCGGAACCGGGGCCGACGCCCTGGGCCGGGCGGTCGACCGCGTCGTCGATCTCGCGCACGAAGTGCACGAGGTGGTCGAGAAGCATCCCGATCTGCGTCTCGTCTCCGGATCGGACCTGTCGACCGTCGTCTTCCGGTGGCAGCCCGAGGGAGTGACCGATGTCGACGCCGACGCCCTGGTTGCCCCCATCCGACGCCACTTCCAGGAGGCCGGCAGCCTGCTCGTCGCGAAGACGGTCATCGCCAACCGGCCCTGCCTCAAACTGACCCTCCTGAATCCCGGCGCCGAACTCGATCGCATCGCCGAGCGCCTCGAGGAGATCGCCGCCACTGCCGCACGGATGCACGAGCACACCACGCGCCCGACCCCCACATACGAGGAGAGCCTGAATGACACGAAGTGACCCCGCAGAACGCGTCCACGACCTCATCGGGATCGGGATCGGCCCGTTCAACCTGGGACTGGCCTGCCTGAGCGAGCCGCTCGACGACGTCGATGCCCTGTTCTTCGACGAAAACGACGACTTCGCCTGGCATCACGGAATGATGCTCGACGACGCCACGATCCAGGTGCCCTTCCTCGCGGACATGGTCTCCATGGCCGACCCGACCTCCAGGTACTCGTTCCTGAATTGGCTCAAACAGACCGGCCGGCTCTATCCCCTCTACATCCGCGAGGACTTCCACCCGCTCCGCCGTGAATACGACGCGTACTGCCGCTGGGCCGCGAACCAGCTGTCCAGTCTGCGCTGGCAGCACCGCGTCGAATCGGTCGAGTACCTCGAGGACGACGACGTCTTCCGGGTCACGGCGCTCTCCCCGCAAGGAGTCGAGAAGCACCTGGCCCGGAACGTCGTGACCGGCATCGGAACCGGCCCACGCGTCCCGGAGCCCCTCCGCGGCCTGGACCGGAACACTCGACACTCCTCGCGATTCCTGCACGAACGAGAGGATCTGCTCGACGCCGAGTCGGTCGCCGTCGTCGGCAGTGGTCAGTCGGCCGCCGAGATCTACCTCGACCTCCTGAACGCGCAGAAGGACCACGGGTACCGTCTCGACTGGATCACCCGTTCGCCTCGGTTCTTCCCGATGGAGGACACCAAGCTGACCCTCGAGCTGACCTCCCCCGAATACGTGCGTCATTTCCACGGCCTTCCGGAAGAAATGCGCGACCGGTTGGGACGCGAACAACGCGGCCTCTACAAGGGCATCAGCATGAGCACCATCGACGAGATCTACGAAACCCTGTACAGGGAATCGGTCGACCGCACCGTGCCGACGACACTGCTGGCCAATACGGCCGTCGTCGGCTCGGAGTACGACGCCGGCAACGACGAGGTCCGCCTGACCCTGCGCCACGAGGAGACGGGCGAGACGTCGGAGCGCACGGCCCAGCAGCTCGTCCTGGCCACGGGCTACGCCCCGCGCGACCCGGAATTCCTCGAACCCGTCGAGAACCTCATCGCACGGGACACGGCCGGGCGGTTCGACGTCGACCTGGAATTCCACGTCGACACCCTGGGTGGCCGCATCTTCGTGCAGAACGCCGAGGAGCACACGCACGGCCTCACGGCGCCCGATCTCGGCATGGGCGCATGGCGCAATGCCACCATTCTTCGACAGATCACCGGCCGGGAGGTCTATCCCATCGAGCGCAGCATCGCGTTCCAGGACTTCGGTACGTCCCAGGCCAAGGAGGACATCAAGTGACCACGACCCTCGACACCCCCCAGCACGGCGAGCAGATCACGGGCTCGCTGACCTTCCGTCCCGTCGACCCGGACGCAGATTCGCGGATCATCACCGACTGGCTGACGCACCCGGCGTCGCACTTCTGGGACATGCAGGAGACCACTCCGGAGAAGACGCGGGCCTACCTCACCGACATCGCCGCGGACGACGCCCAGAACGCGTGGCTGATCCACGACGCCGACGAGCCGATCGGGTACGCCGAAACCTACGATCCGGCCCGCGTGCTCCTGAGCGAGGTTTTCGACGCGCGACCCGGTGACGTGGGCATGCACCTTCTCGTTGCTCCCCCGCCGGAGGACCGGTCCCGTCGCCGAAGCGGCCTGACCGGGCGCGTGATGCGCGCCGTCCTCGACCACTGTGTCCGGGAGCTGGGCGCACGGCGCGTCGTCGTCGAACCCGACGTGCGCAATCACGCGATCGCAGCGAAGAACCGCGAGGTCGGCTTCCGAGTGCTCCGTCACGTCGACCTCCCGGGGAAGGTCGCCGCGCTCAGTATTGTCGAGGCTGACGACGCCGGCCGGCCCCTCGCCTCGGACCCCACGCCCCATCTGCACCCCGAGTCCATGGATGCCGCGCAACGCCACGTGGTCACGAAGGCCCTGGCCGAATTCAGCCACGAGCACCTGATCCGACCGACCCGGATCGAGAACGACCTGTGGGAGCTGACCCTCCCCGACGGTTCGGTCTACCGGTTCTGCGCCGAGGTCCTGCCCCTCAATCATTGGGTCATCGACGAAGGTTCCGTCACCCGGCACGCCCAAGGCAGTGCGGAGGGCCTGCCGCTCGACGCGCAGGAGTTCGTGGCGCAGTTGCACGAGACGCTCGGAATCCCGGAGAAACTCCTGGGAACCTACCTTGAGGAACTCGCCTCGACCCTGGCCAGTGGGGCATTCAAGAACTTCCGTGGTGGCCCCACCGCGCACCAGTTGGCTCTGGGCCGGAAGGATGTTGACGTCGCGGCGGACTTCCAGCAGACGGAGTCGGCGATGACCGAAGGTCACCCGTGCTTCGTTGCGACCAATGGCCGCATCGGGTTCGGTCTGGACGAATTCCGCCGCTACGCCCCGGAGGCCGGTGCACGCTTCCGCTATGTCTGGGTGGCCGCACACCGGGAGCACACGACCCTGGAGGTCTCGCGGGCGGGCACCGAGGAGACGCATTGGGCCGACGAGCTCTCGACCGAGACCCGGCGCGAGTTCGCCGATCGCCTGACCGACCTGGGTCTGAGCCCCGAGGACTACGTGTGGATCCCCGTGCACCCGTGGCAGTTCCAGCATCGGCTCGCGGTGAGCTTCGCCCCGGACATCGCCGCGCGCCGCCTGGTGGTCCTGGGTGAGGCATCGGACGAATACCAGCCGCAGCAGTCGATCCGTACGGCCTTCAACCGGGACCACCCCGCGAAGTCGTACATCAAGACCGCCCTCTCGATCCAGAACATGGGCTTCCTGCGCGGACTCTCGCCCGCCTACATGCGTGCCACCCCGGCGATCAACGACTGGGTGGCCGAGCTCGTTCGCGGGGACGAGCTCTTCCGCGAACTCAACTTCGACGTGCTGCGCGAACACGCGTCGATCGGCTACACGGGCGACGCATACCACGTGACCGAGACCAAGTCCGACCAGCAGAAGATGCTCGCGGCCCTGTGGCGCGAGAGCCCTCTGCCGTTCCTGGACGAGGACGAGCGCATTCTCTCGATGGCGTCCCTGCTCCACCGGGATGCCCGCGGCAGGTCGGTGGTCACCGAGTTGATCCGTGCCTCCGGGACCGACGCTCGGACATGGGTCCGCGAGTACCTTGCCGCCTACCTGACACCCGTCCTGCACTCCGTGGAAGGGCACGACCTGGCGTTCATGCCCCACGGGGAGAACCTGATCCTGCGGGTGAAGGAGGGCCGCGTCGTCGGAACCTTCATGAAGGACATCGGAGAGGAGGCGGCGATCATCGGCGATCGTGACCTGCCGGAAGAGATCTCACGGATGCGCCACGTGATCGACGACGACGAAGCCGCTCAGCTGATCTTCACCGACGTCTTCGTGGGCGTCCTCCGGCACCTTTCCGGAATCCTCCACCGGGACGGTGTCCTCGATCATGCCGAGTTCTGGTCCCTCGTGAGGGAGAACGTGGACGCGTACCGGGCCCGCGGGCTCCCGCGTCGCCGTCACCTGGATCTTGAGGTTCCGGAGTTCCGCCACTCGTGCCTCAACCGTCTCCAGTTGCGGAACACCCTGGAGATGGTCGACCTCCAGGACGCCTCGGGCTCCCTGATTTACACAGGGAGCCTGAGGAATCCGATCGGTTAGCCCTGGGCCGAGTCACATGGGGCTCAGCCCCATCTGGCCCGCCCGGGTGTAGAAGCGTGCGGAAACCTGCTTGGGCGCCAGGTCGTCGCTCTGGACCCAGTCGACCGAGTAGAAGGTCGAGACCATGTCCTTGGGGGTCACGGTCACGTGGACGTAGCCACGACGGCCGTCGTAGTGCTTGACGTAGGGATGCTGGGTCCAGTCCGCGGTGTGCTTGTCGGTCACGGCGCCGTCGCCGTCCGAGGCGATCGAGCTGCACACGAGTTCGACGCCGGTCGTCCGGCTGTTCGGGTCCGCATAGTCGGCCTTGAGCTCCGCGGCCACGTGCTTGTGGATGTCCCCCGCCAGCATGACCGGGTTGGAGGCCTTGCTCATCGCCTCGAGCATCCGGGTCTGGGCTGCGGGATAGCCGTCCCACATGTCGACCTTGTCGGGCGAGATCGGGGAGAGGACCACCCCGTTGGCCAGGATGTTCCAGGTCGCGGAGCTGGTCCGCAACTGGTTCGCGACCCACGCTTCCTGGTCGGCGCCCAGGATCGTGCGCTGGGGACTCGTCCGATCCACCTCGTCCACGGGTGCCGGGTCACGGAACTGCCGGCTGTCGAGCAGCGCGAATCGAATCAGGTTCCCGACGTCGATCGACGTGGTGATGTCGCTCGTGTCGCCCTGCGGGAGGGCCTCGACGTCGAGCGGCATGTTCTCGTAGAAGGCCCGGTAGGCCGCGGCGATACGGGTGCGGAAGTTCGGGTCCGGGGTGGACACCGCCGGGGTCTTGCCGGTGTAGTTGTTCTGCACCTCGTGGTCGTCCCAGATCACCGCGGCGGCCGCCCGGGCGTGGACGTCCTGGAGGTGCTGGTCGGTCTTGAACAGGGAGTACCGGAGCCGGTACTGCTCCAGGGTCACGGCCTCCACGGAGTGCGCGGGCCCGACGTCGGCCCCCTGCCGCCACATGTTCTCCGGAGTGATCCCGTATTCGTAGATGTAGTCGCCGAGGAACAGGACGAGATCGAGGTCCGGTTCCTGGGCGAGGTGTTTGTGGGCCATGTAATGCCCGTGGTACCAGGCCTGGCAGGACACGAAACCGAAGGAGAACGTCGAGACCGAAGTCCCGGCGGCCGGCAGGGTCCGGAACCTGCCGACCCGGCTGATCTGGTCGCCCACGCGGAACCGGTAGAAGTACTCCGTGCCGGGCCGCAACCCGTCGACCCGCGGGTGGACGGAATGGGCGAGATCGGGTTGGGCGAGGGCCTCGCCCTTCTTTTCGACGCCGACGAAATTCTGGTCCCGCGCCACCTCCCACGTCACGGCCACGGGACTCTGCGGCATCCCGCCGCTTCCGTCCTCGGCCAGAGGCTGCGGGGCGAGTCGTGTCCAGAGGACGACGCCGTCCGGCCTCGGGGCGCCGCTGGCCACCCCCAAGCCGAACGGTGCAGTCAGTTGCGGATCCGGGGCCGCGACGGAAGCCTCTGCCCGGGGAAGATTCATGCCCAAGGCGAGAGCGGTTGCGGAGACTCCGCTGAGTTGGAGCAGCTTTCGACGGCTCAGGCCTTGGTGCGACGATGGCGATGCGTGATGCACGGGGTCATACCTCACTGTCGTGTGTACTGGGGGATTGACCCGATCAAGCTATCCGTCGAGGTTTTCGGACAGGCAAACATTGGGAACGTATGCATTCATGGCGCTTTCACCTGGCCGTGGAGAGTTCTTGTATGGGCGCGAGGCCGGGCCGGCGTGCTCCGGACCATGCCGAGGCTGTGAATTCCCTCCAGGTTCGATAACGATCGAGTTACGGTCTGCTGACGACGCAGCCCATCGGCGTCGTGGTTCTCCCTTTTCGTCCCGGCCGTTCGCGGGTTATCAATCCGTGACCGACCGAACGCCACCATCACGGTCTCGTCTACCCCCGAAAATCGTGCGATAGCGTGAAAACGTCCTGCTGAGCCGCAAGGTTTCCGGGATCCATCGACAAAGGAGAGATGAAAAATGACCCGCACTCAGGTAATCAGCCGCAAGGTTTCCATGACAGCCGCTGGTGCCGCATTGGCCCTCTGCGGGGGAATGCTGGCGATGGGTCCGGCACACGCAGAGACTCCTGCCGCAACCGATGCCGGCGCGGCGCAGGATCAGGGCACCCACCAGGCGGAGGCCACCCAGCAGAGCGGTCCCGAGGTCATCAACCAGGCCGTACTGGTCAAGTCGGTCACCGATCCCACGGTCTACTACCTGAAGGTTCCCAGCCCGAACGGCATCGGTGAAGCGCCGGCGCCGGATGCGACCTACAGTGTCGACATCACGGTCGGCGGCCAGACCGAGCACTTCACGGTCGCCTCCGAGAACGGCCGCCTGGATCTCAAGGATTCCACGCTGGTCCAGAGCGCCCCGTTCGAACCCTTCGTCAACGTCAGCTGGGTCGGCTGACGCCTCAAGCCAGAACCACACTGAGGGCCGGCGCGGAACATGTTCCGCACCGGCCCTCTTTCACATCATTCATGCCGTAGGAGCGGCTTCCGCTCGCGGGACGATGACGGAGTCGTCCGCGGGCGGCGTCAGGCCTTGCGCAGGGTGATCTGCCAGCTCGCGTCGCCCTTCTCCCGGAAGTCGGTGATCTCGTGACCGTCCTCGGCCGCCCAGTGGGGGATGGCCTCGGTCGCCTGGGTGCAGTCGAAATCGATCACCAAATGGTCGCCGGAGTCCAGGGTCGTCATGACGTCCTTCGCGTCGATCAGCGGGAAGGGGCAGACGGCACCCAGGGAGTCCAAGGCGTAGTACCCGTTCCCGAGTTCGCGCAATGTCGACGAGGCCTGAGTTTTCTCCTTGATCCCGACGGCGTCGGGGACCGCGGCGAACCCGCCGAAAACCGCAGAACCCGACGTCGTCCCCGCCCGTCCGGTGCCGACCCCCGCCGGTTCGGAACCGACCGATCCCGAACCGATCGGAGCCGGATCGATCGACCGTCCGTCGGAGGCCACGATCAGGGTGTTGTCGAGGCTCTCGCTGGTCGAGTACGTGCCGTCCTCCGAGCCTGACGCAGCGGTCGAAGTGGTGACCCCGTCGGTCCCGGTGGCGCCGCGAGAAACGCGGGGCGACGTCGTCGGGCGAAGCCACAGCCTGGCCCCCAGTCCGACGCCGAGGGCGATGAACACGAGCGAGACCCACCCCTGGAAGGTGAAGAGGCCCGTCTGAACCATGCCGTTGCCCACGGTGCATCCGCCCGCGAGGGAGGCCCCGACGCCCATCATGACTCCGCCCGCGACGGACCGGGTTGCGGTCCTGGCATCCGGCACGCGGACGCGGAATTCGCCGCTGGCCTTCGCCGCCACGAAGGCCCCGACGAACAGGCCGAGCACCAGCATGACGCCCCAGTCGATCGAGCCGCCGTCCCCGGTCACCACGAACTTCACGATGTTGGAGGACGGAGTCGTGATGCCGAGTCCGTCATTGCGCCCAGTGGCCGCGGAGAGCGGCCAGGCAACGACGCCGATCAGGCCGATCAGAGCGCCGGCCGTGTAGAAGTGCAGCGGCCGCTTCCAGCGCGGGCGGTTGCTGGGTGTTGCCGGTTTGGCGATCCGACGCTCCTTGAGCAGGAAGTGCCGAACCATCAGGCCCGCCACCACGAGCACGAGGATCGCGAAGACCCACGGCGAGACGCCGAGGGCGGCGGGTACGGTGGTGAGGCCGGTGTCCCACTGCTTCATCCAGGTGGTGAATCCGCCCAGGGCGCCCTTCTTCATGGCGGCGGAGGACACGGCGTACATCGCCAGGGCGATCCAGGATCCGACCAGCCCTTCGGCCGCCCGGTACCACGTACCTGAGGCGCATCCGCCGGCCAGAACGATGCCCAGGCCGAACATGAGGCTTCCGACGACGACGGCGACGGGCGCGAACCCCTCGTACTCGGGGGAAATCACGCCGGCCGAGGTCAACGCCGCGATGCCCACGCCGTGAACGGCGATCACGACCATGAGTGCCGTGAACGTCCGCCACGAGCGTTGGAGGAAGATGTCCCTGAGCATGCCCGTCACGCAGAAGCGTCCGCGCTGCATGACGATTCCCAAGAGGGCGCCGACAACGAGTCCGGTGAGGATCATAGTGAACTGTCTGCTTTCATTCGGTGCGTCGATTGATCAGGTTGAAAGTACGCGCGCCCGGCCGACGACGTCGACAGTTCGGTAACCGGACGTCATTTGGCGACCGGGACGACTCCGGTGATCGGAACGGTCAGAGTCTGCGGCTCGAAACGCACGGCGTAGCGGGTCACGGGCGTGCGCCGGTCGGAGAGCACGTTGGCCCCGAGGAGGAACAGTCCGCCGAGCGCGAGCGCCGCCGCGATCCAACCGGTCGATGCCCAGGTGCCACCGTTCGACATCGCCGTTCCCGCGAGGAACGGGCCGAGAGCGTTTGCGAGGTTGAACGCGACGTTGTTCATCGCGGCCGCCATGGTCTGGGCGTCGCCCGCTGCCATCATCAGCCGGGTCTGCAGGGGAACGACCATTCCCCCGCTGGCTCCGATGAGGACCATCGCGATCCCGGTGACCCAGGCGTTGCCGATCCCGACGGCGTAGAGCACCGCCGAGAGCCCCAGAAGCACCTGGAAAGCCATCGCGGCGGGCAGCAGGATCTTGGCGTGGATGAACCCGGCGACGTAGCTACCGACCGTCGAACCGACTCCGTAGAGCATGAGGATCAGGGACATCGCCCAGCCGGGGCCCGCGTGGGAGCCCTCGAAGGCCGAGCTGAAGTACGAGTACACGGCGAAGATGCCGCCGAACCCGATCGCCCCGGTCACCAGGGTCAGCAGGACCTTGGGATTGGTCAGTGCGGACAGTTCGACGCGCGAGTTCGTTGCCTTGTTCCCGGCCTGGTTCGGCACGGTGTTCCACAGCATGCCCAGGGCGATCGCGGAGATGACACTCATCAGCACGAAACTTGCGCGCCAGCCGCCGAATTGCCCCACGAGGGTGAACAGCGGGACGCCGACAATGGTTGCCACGGTGATTCCCATTTGCACGGTGCTCACGGCGCGGGCCTGCTTGGTGGGCAGGTTGATGCTCGAGGCCGTGACCATGGCCAGGCCGATAAAGGCTCCATGGGGAATACCGGAAACGAACCTCCCCGCGACGAGCCAGGACATCGACGGCGCCGCCGAGACGAACAGGTTCCCCGCGGTGAGCAGGAGCAGAAGGGCCAGGAGCAATGGCTTGCGAGGCCATTTGGCGCCCACGGCCGAGATGACCGGCGCGCCCAGGACGACGCCGAGGGCGTACGCGGTGATGATGTGCCCTGCGGTGCCCTCGTCGACGCCCATCTCGGAAGAGATCGACGGCAAGAGAGTCATCGAGGCGAATTCGCCGACCCCGAAGGCAAAAGTACCGACCGCCAGCAGGACGGTGACGAGTCGAGTATTGGATGAATTCCGATTCAAAGTGAACATACGGCTTGCCGACATGATCCCTCCCTTCTCAAACAATGTGGGCGGCCGCGAGAACCCGCGACCTCGCAGAACAACTGCGAGCGCGGGGGGTTTATTTCTGGTTCGAATGAAATTTGGGTGTGAATTCGGCCATTGTGTCGGGGGCCACCGATTCCGACGTCGTGCGCGGCGGCTCGGTCGGCCGCAGATGGCCGGCATGAGAGTCATCCGACGAGCCCAAACGCCGCGAGTAGGGTGGAAGCCATGCTCCGCCCCATTTTCTGGCCGGTTATCGTGCCTTCCCTCTTGTTCGCGATCGGGGTGGGGTCCACCGTCCCGGTGCTGATCCTCTCGGCGTTGAGTCTGGGCGCCGGCGGTGCTCTGGCCAGCGCCGTCGTGTCCCTGATGGGCGCGGCGAGCCTCATCCTGACGGTGCCGGTGGGCGTGCTGATCGACAAAGTGGGCGACCGCCGGGCCATGATCTTCGGAACCGGCGCTGCCGTGGTGGTGACCGGCCTGTTGGTGCTCTCCCTGAGCGGCTCGCTTCCTGACCCGTTCGCCCTGGTCATGTACATCGTCCTGCTCATGCTGCTCGCACCGGTCCAGGACATTTGGAGTCTGGCCCGGCAGGCCGTCGTCGCCGACAAGATGCCCGCGATGCACATGGGCAAGGCCATGACGGCACTCGGTGGGACACAACGTGTGGGCAACCTGGTGGGGCCGATGATCAGTGCAATGCTTCTGCTGTGGTTCCCGCTGTGGTCGGTCTACGTGTTCAGCGCGATGTGTGCGGTGCTCGCCGTCGTCGTTCTGTGCATCCCCGCCCTCAACCGCGGATTCGATGCGATGGAATCCACGAGCACCGCGACGACGCCGACCGCCGCCCTCGCCGACCCGAACGAACCCGCGCCCCGGAAACTGCAGGTTCGGTGGAAGGCCGTGCTCCTGGCCGGTATCGCGGTCACGATTCTCTCGATCGCCCGGGCGGCCCAACCGACCCTGATCCAGCTGTGGGGCGTCCACATCCACCTGCACGAGTCGGGCATTTCCTTGCTGGTCGCGTTGGGGGCGGCGCTCGAACTGGTCCTGATGTTCCCCGGCGGGTACATCAAGGACCGCCTCGGACGCACTGCCGTGCTCATCGTGTGCCTGGTGGTCTTCGGTGGTGGATTCCTGATCATGAGCATCCAACCGGTCCTGGTGTGGACGATCATCGCCGTGGTCGTGATGGCCGTGGGCAACGGTCTGGGTGCAGGGGTCAATATGACCATCGGCGCCGACCTCAGCCCCAAGGTCGGACGGGCCAGGTTCCTGGGCATCTGGGCCGTCTTCAACAATTCGGGGAAACTCGGCGGGCCCGCGATCGTGGCCCTGTTGCTCAGCCTTGCGTCACTGCCCCTGGCCGTGGTCGCGACCGGGGTGCTCACGATCCTGGGCGCCGTGTGGGCCGGGGTCTTCGCCCGCTCCATGGACCTGCCGAAGGGGATCCAGAAGCGCAAGGCCTGAGGCCGGGTCGGGGGTGGCGCGGGGGCCGCGGGGGGCCGGGGTGCCCGCGCCGAGGTGGCAGTTTCGTGCGAGGCCCTGCGCCGAAGTGGCAGTTTCGTGCGAGCCCCGGCGTCGAAGTGGCAATTTCGTGCGAGGCCCTGCGCCGAGGTGGCAATCCCGTGCAACATTCCCGCCGAAGTGGCAATCCCGTGCGATTAAACACCCCGATTTCCGCACAAAACTGCCACTTCGGCGAAGAAACCGCACGAAAATGCCACCTCGAGGGCAGTGTCACGGCCGGGCGCTCGAAAAGTAGGTGCGACGGGCGGTTTCGACGCTGACTGCCGCCTGCATTCTTGAGCGGCGGCGTTGGCAACGGGTATTCGGCCATCCTCCGCTCCTCCCCCAGGGCGTCCGAGCCCGACGCCGGCGCCGAAGTGGCAATTTCGTGTAGCCCCGGCGTCGAGGTGGCAATCCCGTGCGACATTCCCGCCGAAGTGGCAATCCCGTGCGACAAACACCCCGATTTCCGCACAAAACTGCCACCTCGGCGAAGAAAGCGCACGAAAATGCCACCTCGGCGCTGGAACCGCACAGACCTGCCACCTCGAGCCCTGCCCGCCCCCGCACCTGCCCCGACCCCGACCCTCGCGTCGGTGGCATCGACTCGAATTCCCGTTAGCCTCGAAGACATGCCGCATTCCGAACCACGCCCCGACCAGCACGGACCCACGAACCCCGCCGACGACGCCCCGCCCGCACCACGTCAGCCCGCGACCACCAGTCGGTCCGCATCCGGCCCCCATGGCACCGAACACCCCGCCGATCGCGCCGCCGAACACCCCACCGAACGCCCCGCCGGTTCCCGGTCGCGAGGGGGCGACGTCGTCGTCAGGGACGCCCACCTGCACAACCTCCGACACGTCGGTACCGCGTTCCCCAGGGGAGCTCTCGTTGCGTTCACGGGGGTCTCGGGATCGGGGAAGTCGTCGCTCGCGTTCGGGACGATCCACGGCGAGTCCCAACGGCGCTACCTGGAGTCGATCGCCCCCTTTGCTCGCCGATTGATCGGCAGCACGATGGACCCGCGTGTCGAGTCTCTGACCGGACTTCCTCCGACGGTGGCGCTCGAGCAGCGGACCAGCGGCGGGGGCGCCCGCTCGAGCGTCGGCACCATCACGACGCTGTCCAACGGTATTCGTCTGCTTTACTCTCGTGCGGGTGAGCACCCGGACGAACCGCTCGAACGCGGATCCGCCCTGCACGGGGGTCGCCTGCTCGCCGAGGCGTTCAGCCCCAATACCCCGGAAGGCATGTGTCCGCAGTGCCACGGCTCGGGCGTTCTTCACGAACCCACGGAACGCTCGATGGTTCCCGACCCCCGTCTGTCCATCAACGACGGCGCGATCCAGGCGTGGCCCGGAGCATGGCTCGGCAAGAATTTTCACGACATCCTGGCAACGCTCGACGTCGTCGACATGGACCGACCCTGGGGCGAAATACCCCAGGAAACCAGGGACTGGATCCTGTTCACCGAGGAGCAACCGGTGGTCGAGGTCCGCCCGGTGCGCGGCGTCGATCAGGCCCAGGGCACCTACAAGGGCCGGTGGCGTTCGGTCAACAGGTACCTGCTGCAGACCGTGGAGCAGGCGAAGTCGGAGAAGACCCGGGCCCGCGCCCTCCGCTACTTGGACACCTTCGAGTGCCCGACCTGCCACGGCCACCGCCTGAACCCCGATGCGCTCACGGTCGACTACCTGGGGTTCAAGATCTACGAGCTCAACGCCCGCTCCGCCGAAGAGGCCCTGACGCTGCTGCAGCACAGGTGGGCGGAGGTCCTCGACGAAGCGGACACACCCGAGGTCGAGGCGGAACGTCTTCTCCTGCCCAATGTCGTTCCCGTCCTGGAGACCATGGTCGGGCTGGGGCTCGGTCATCTGAGCCTCGACCGCCCGGCACGGACGCTCTCGACCGGGGAGATGCAACGGCTCCGGCTCTCGGCCCAGCTGCGGTCCGGGCTCTTCGGCGTCGCCTATGTTCTGGACGAGCCCTCGGCCGGCCTGCACCCCAGCGAGAAGGGTGTTCTCCTGGACCTGTTCGAGCGGTTCATCGAGGACGGCAATTCGTTGCTCCTCGTCGAGCACGACATGCGCTTGGTCGAACAGGCGGACTGGGCCGTCGACGTCGGGCCGGCGGCCGGTGTCGACGGCGGACGGGTCCTGCACTCCGGGCCGGTGCGCGATCTCGCCGACGTCGCCGAGTCGAAGACCGCGCCGTACCTGTACCGGCCCCTGCCCGATCCGCGAACCTCCGACGACGCCCGGGACGCCACGAGCCACGTGACGCTGCGCGGTGTGACAGCGCGGAATATCCGAAACATCGATGTGTCCTTCCCCTTGGGAACGTTCACGGCACTGACCGGTGTGTCCGGCGCGGGCAAGTCCACGCTCCTCAGCGAGGTCCTGGCCCCGGTTCTCCGAGACAGCGCCCGTTCGAGCGTGCTCGAGAACGACGACGACCCGGGCGAGTCCGCCGCGATCGACTCGGTGTCCGGGGCCGACGTCGTGGACCGCCTGGTGCAGATCACCCAGAAGCCCATCGGGCGCAGCCCGCGGTCGTGCCTGGCCACATACACCGGCCTGTTCGACCGTGTGCGCAAGCTCTTCGCCTCCACCCCGGAGGCCGAGGCGCGCGGTTGGGGCATCGGCAGGTTCTCGTTCAATGTGACGGAGGGCCGTTGCCCCACCTGCCAGGGCGAGGGGCAGATCGAGGTCGAACTCGTGTTCCTGCCGGGCAGCTACTCTCCGTGCCCCGACTGCCACGGTGCCCGGTACAACCCGGAGACGCTCGAGGTCACATGGAACGGGAGGACCATCGCGGACGTCCTGGATCTGTCCGTCCGTGACGCACTCGACTTTTTCGACGAGGACAAGAACGTGTCCCGCTCCCTGCGGGCACTCAACGCCGTGGGTCTCGGCTATCTCACCCTGGGCCAGCCCGCCACCGAGCTCTCCGGCGGCGAGGCCCAGCGGATCAAGCTCGCCACGGAACTCCAGCGGGCACCCCGCGGGCACACCGTCTACCTGCTCGACGAGCCGACCACGGGGCTGCACCCCGCGGACACTGACCTCCTGGTCGGCGAACTCAACCAGCTGGTCGACCAAGGGAACAGCGTGATCGTCGCGGAGCACGACCTGCGGGTCGTGGCCGGTGCGGACTGGGTCATCGACATGGGGCCGGGCGCCGGTGACCGCGGTGGACGAATCCTGGTTTCCGGTGCCCCCGCCGACGTCGCCGCGTGCGAGGAGTCCGCGACGGGACAGTGGCTGCGTGGTCAGGGCTGACGGCGAGCGCTCGCCAGCACGCCACGATCCCGGCCCTGACGGCACGACTCACCCGGCCCGGCGATTTATTTCCTGATGTACCGGAGCAGAAGCTCGTCCTCGGACCGGAGCACGGAGGCGAGGTCCATATGCGTCGGGATGGACGACTCCGAGGCAGAGATGCGGCCGGCCCGTCCGCCCATCAGCTTCGGGGCCATGGTCAGGCACAGTTCGTCCACGACGCCGGCCTCGAGGAACGAACCGAAGACCCGGGGGCCGCCTTCGCCGTGGATCCGCGTCAGTCCGCGGGAGACCAGGTGCGCTCGCACGATGCGAGGATCGATGGCCGCTCCGCCGGGGATCGAGGCAATGACGACGTCGGCGACCTCCGCGAGTGCGTCGCGGCGCGCTTCGTCGGCGTCGGCAGACACGAAGACCAGGGGCCGGACGGGTGCCTGGGAGAAGGTTTCCGACTCCGGGGACAGATCGGCCGACCCGCTGATCAGGGCGAAGACGGGGTGGTCCGTGAGACCGTGGTCCGCCCTCCACCGGGTGGCCTCCTGTGGGAGGACCATGGCTCCGTACCCTTCGTCCCGCACCGTTCCGGCACCCACCAGGACGACGTCGGCCAGGTACCGCTGGAGTTCGAAGACACGGAAGTCACCCGGGCCGCCCAGACTCCCCGACACCCCGTCGACCGCAACGGCGCCGTCCAGGCTGGTCACGAAGTTCATGCGCAACCAGGCCCCGTCGTCGGCGGTCCGCGGCGCGTAGAGGGTCAGCAACTGCTCGTCGGTCAGTTCCTCCCGCGCGGTCGGAAACAACTGGTCGATGCTCATACGTTTCCTCCTGGCTGGGCGTTGTGCTCGACGCGGACGGGTTCCCGCCACCCGACGACGGCCTCATACATGCGAGCCGCGTCCACGGCGGAGGCGACGTCGTGCATCCTGACGATCCGCGCGCCTCGTTCGATGCACGCCATCATCGCGGCAATCGATCCGTGGATGCGTTCTCCCTGCGGACGGTCGATGGCCTCGCCAATGAAGTCCTTGTTGGAAACTGCCGCCAGCACCGGAAGGCCGAGCCCGACGATCTCGTCGAGCCGGCGCGTGATCTCGAGCGTGTGAAGGGTGTTCTTGTCCAGGTCGTGCCCGGGGTCCAGGATGATGTTCTCACGGGGGATGCCCGCCTCCACGGCCCGGTCGACCCGCTCGGCAAGGAAGGCGCGGACCTCATCGACCACGTCGGCGTACCTGGCCGGCGGCTTCTCCTCGCGCGGCCTGCCCGCACTGTGAGTGATGACGACGTGCGCCCACGACCCGGCGACCGTCGCCGCCATCCGGGGGTCGGAGAATCCGCTGGTGTCGTTGATGACGGATGCGCCCGCGGAGGTCGCCGCCTCCGCAACCTCGGCACGGTACGTGTCCACCGAGATGACGACGTCGCTCGCAGCCGCAACCTGCTCGATCACCGGCACAATGCGCTCGAGTTCCTCGGCGGAGCTGACCGCGGGTCCGCGTCCAAAGGGGACGCCACCGATATCGACCCAGTCGGCACCTTGTTCGGCGGCCTGCACCGCGGACGAGACGGCGGCGTCGATCTCGTAGGTTCTGCCGCGGTCGTAGAAGGAGTCCGGCGTCCGGTTGACCACCGCCATCACCGCAATCTGCTTCTCGAAGTCGAAGCTTCTGCGTCCAATGATGTGCTCAGACATGGGGTCCTTTGCGTGCGGGTGGGGGTCGGTCCATCGGGTCAATCCACAGTGTAGACCGTTCCGCGCTGGTCCGGCGCCTCCACCGCATGAACCTCATGCCACAGTCACACTCACACTCACACTTTTAGGAGTGTGAGTGTGAGACTTTCAAAAGTGTGACTATGAGTGTGAGTCTGGCGGCGCCTCCGGTCCGACGGTTACTTGCCCTCGGCGTCGTCGAAGTGTTGGCGGATTTCCCGGGGCGAGACCATCGGGATCTCGGAGGTCAGGGGCCGATGCTGCTTCTGGAGGCGTCGCTTGACCACCTGCCACAGCACCGCAAGGAGCAGGAACCAGAAGGGACTGAGGATTGCGGCGATCCGGGTGTCGGGGCTGAGCGTCAGGGTGAAGGCGATGAACACGAAGAAGGCCAAGACCCCCCACGGAGCAATGCGCGGCAACGGCATGCGGAACCCGGACGCACGGTGCCGTTCCGGGTGGCGCCGCTGGTAGATGATGTAACTGACCACGATGGATCCCCACGTGAACAGGATGTCCGCGGAACAAATCGAGCTGACCACGGTGAACGCCTGTGTCAGGGCGTCGCCGCCCAACAGGAGCGGGATCGCTGCGAACAGGAAGACGGTCGTGAAGAAGACGGCCTTCATGGGCACACCACGCCGGGTCGTATAGTTCAGCGCCTTCGGGGCGTGACCGTCTTTCGCCAGCCCGAAAGACATGCGCGTAGCGGAATACACGCCCGAGTTGGCGCTTGACGCCGCCGATGTCAGGACCACCAGATTGACCACCAACGCGGCGGCGGCAAATCCCGTGTTGCTGAACATCGTGGTGAAGGGGCTCTGTTCGGGATCGATGCGATCCCACGGGGTGACCATCATGATCACGCCGAGCGATCCGATGTAGAAGACGACGATGCGCACCAGGATCGAGTTGATAGCCCGAGGCAGGTTGCGGTGCGGGTTCTCCGTCTCGGCGGCCGTGGTGCCCACGAGCTCCATCCCGATGAAGGAGAAGATCGCCAGCTGGAAACCGAGCACGAATCCGGTGATTCCGGTCGGGAAGAAGCCACCGTGGGTCCAGAGGTTCGAAACCGCCGCCCGGGTTCCGTCACCGTTCTCGTACCCGGTCAGCACCAGGACGATGCCCACGAAGATCAGCGCAAGAATCGCGACGATCTTGATGATCGCGAACCAGAACTCCGTCTCGCCGAAGGCCTTGACCGGCTGAAGATTCAACACGATCAGACCGATCGCCGTGACCAGCGCCGGCAACCACACAGGCACGTCCGGCCAGAAGAACTGGATGTAGGCGGTGATGGCGACCAGGTCGGCAACGCACCCCGCGACCCAGGAGAACCAGTAGTTCCACGACACCATGAACCCGGCCCACGGCCCGATGTTGTCCTTCGCGATGTCGCCGAACGTCTTGTAGTTGAGGTTGGACAGCAGCAACTCGCCGAGGGCGCGCATCACGAAGAAGAGGACGAAGCCGATCAGCGCGTAGACCAGAAGCAGACCGGGGCCGACCACATTGGTCAGCTTGCCCGACCCGAAGAACAGCCCGGTCCCGATGGCTCCGCCGATCGCAATGAGCTGGAGATGCCTGTTCTTGAGTCCCCGCTCGAGGTTCTCTCCCTGGGTGCTGGTCGAGGCAGGTGTCGAAGAGGACTCGCTCATGCTTGGTCTTTCCGTCAGATCACAGTGGCCAGTGATACATGTTACGTGATCGACGACGTCGGAGCGCTCCCTTAGACCGCGAGATTCGGCAGGACCCGTTCGGCGGTTCCGTGCGCGATGGCCTCCTTCTGGGAGTCGTCCAACCGTGCCTCGCTCAGGAACTCCTGGGCACCGTCCATCCGGACGAACGGGTAGTCGACCGAGTACATGATCCTGTCCGCGCCGATGGTCTCTACGCAGTACTGGAGGTTGGCCTGCGTAAACATCCCACTCGGGGTAATCCATACGTTCTCACGCATATATTCCGTGAAGGACCTCTCGACCCCTGTGATCCGGGTCGGCAACATCTCGTCGAGACGCTCCAGGAAGAACGGAATCATCTCACCCCAGTGACCCAGGATGAGCTTGAGATCGGGGTGACGGTCGAACACGCCCGAAAGAACCAGGTGCATGAAGTGGACGGCCGTCTCCTGGTGCCACCCCCACGCGGCTGTCTGGAGCCGGGTCGTCACGACCTCGCTCAGCCCGCCGTAATTCTCCTCGGTGGTGGCCAGCGGGGCCGGGGACGGGTGCAGGTACACGGGCGCACCCGTTTCCTCCGCGGCTGCCAGGAGGCCCTCGAATCTCGGGTCGGACAGGAACCTGCCCTCGGTACGGCCGAACACCAGGGTTCCCGACATCCCCAGGTCCCCGACCGCCCGGCGCAGCTCGTCCCCGGCACGGTCCGGGGCCGAGGTCGGCACCGAGGCGAACCCCGCGAAACGATCCGGGTGCCGATTCATGGCAGCGGCAAGCCTGTCATTGGTCGCACGAGCCAGATCGGGGGCGACGTCGGACGGCAGATGCTGAGCGTTGAGGCCGGAGAGGACCTGGACGTCGATTCCGTAGGCGTCCATGTCCGCCAGGCGCTTGTCGCCGAGGTCGCCGAGCGCTTCGACGTCGGGGGACCCGGGTCCGCCGCCCTCACCGGAGAAGGCTTCGGCGAAACCGGGGCTGATCCTGGCGATCTCCGGCCCGGTGGCCCGCGCGACCTCCGGGCTCATGTAGTGCTCTTCGAGCGTGATGAGTTTCAGAGTCATTTCGTTCCTTCCGTCGGGCGACCTCCGAGCCAGACCCCTTCGAGGTTCTCGGTCACGGCAATGTCACGGGTCGGGTCCCGGACACGAGCACCAGATCGGCGCGACGCCCGGGCTCGACGACGCCGCGATCCTCCAGCCCGAAAACCTTGGCGTTGAGGCTCGTGGCCGCCTGGAGCGCTTCCACGGGAGCAAGGCCGGCCTGTGTCAGCAGCCGGAGTTCCTCGTGGATCGAGGTTCCGTGGACCACGTTCGCCGGGACGCCGGGCGCCTGGTTGGCGTCGGTGCCTGCCAGGATCGTGGTCCCGGCCTTGTGCATGTCGGCGACCGCCTGGTTCGCAAAGGCGAAGTCGAGCCCCTGGGCGGCGTAGAAGTCGGCGGTCCCCTTCATCATGGTCAGCGTGGGCGAGGTGGCGATGTGCTTCTGGAGCATGTCGGTCAGCAGGCGCGGCGGCAGTTTCTTGTCGAGCGGCGCGTGGGTCAGGATGTCGACACCGACCTCCACCCCGATCTCGTAGGCACCGGCGGCCGCGGCATGGGCGACCACCAGTTTCCCGGCACGGTGCGCCTCGTCGACCGCGGCCCGGGCGACATCGGCCTCCAAACCACCATGTCCCGGGCTCTCCAGGATGAGCTTGATGTAGTCGCTGCCCTGGTCAACGCGCTCACGCACGAGCCTGCGGGCGCCCTCGGCGTCGTCCGTCATCGACTCTGCGGGAAAGTTCGGGATCCGGGCGTGGGTTCCGTGGTGGGAGACCAGCGGGGCACCCGCGGTGAAGATCGCGGTGCCGTGTCCCGCCGAACGAATCTGCTGTTGGAACTCGTACGGCCACATGGCCATGTCCAACGCGGTGGTGACGCCGTGATCGAGCAACTGGTCCAGTTGCTGCGGGTCCGTGATGTGCACGTGGGAGTCGATGAGTCCGGGAAGGAGAGTCCGTCCGGTCCCGTCGAGGGCCACCTCCGCGGTTGCGGCCTCATGCGTTCCGGCGGGCTGGACCGAAAGGATACCGGAGTCGTCGAAGACGACATCGTGGAGACCCTCCAAGAGAATTTCCCCGTTGAAGACGCTGACGGAACTGATGAGTGTTTTCATGAAATCTTCTCCTGGTCGAGCCACGCGAAGGCGGCCTCCTTGACGTCTCGTTCCATGGCGCTGCCCTGGATCGGGTACTCCTGGGTCAGCGGGTATCCCCTGAGGTGAAGGATGTAGGCCAGCGCCGCGCAGGCCCAGGGATATTGGGCGAGGACATCCCGGTCGACGTCCACCGCACCCACGGGGTAGTTGAAATGCGCGAAGTCGTAGGTGCAGTTCCGGTAGCTGATGCACCACTGGCCGTCCCTTTTTTCGAGCCGATCGAAGAGGCGGGTGTGCGCGGTGCATCCCACGTCGCGGTACAACCATCCGGTCATGAGTTGGGCGATTCGCTCGTGGTCACCGCGGTGTTCGTGCATGTATCCCAGGGTGCTCCCCGCGGCTGAGAGCTGTCCAGGAATTCGCCGTCAGCCCACTCCGTGGGGCCGACGTCGGGCGCACGGGTCGGTGCGCGAATCAGTTCACGGCCGCGCCGGCGATCTTGAGCACCCATGCCTTCGGCAGAAATGACGATCCCTTGGCGATGAGGCGGTTGAGCCACCCGTCGACGAAGCTCGGAGAGCGTCCGTCGAGTGCCTCCATGAGGGCGTCGGCCACCTGCCCGGCAGACCGCATGCGGCCGACGGCGGCCTTCCGCCCGGCGTGTTCGAAGAATTCGGTCTCGGTCGGGCCGGGGCAGGCGGCCAGGACCCTGACCCCGTGCTCGGCGGTTTCGGCCCACAGGGCCTCGGTCAGCGACAGCACGAAGGCCTTGGATGCCGCGTAGACCGCCATGTGCGGAACGGGCTGGTAGGCGGCGGTCGAGGCGATGTTGACGATGGTTCCGTGGTTCCGCGCCACCATGTCACCCAGAAATCGTGACGTGATCCCGGTCAGGGCGAGGCAGTTGACCTTGACCATCGCGTCCAGGTCCTCGGGATCCAGGTCGGCGACGTCGCCGCTCAAACCGAATCCTGCGTTGTTGATGACCGTGTCGATCCGCCGGGAACCGACCCGGTCACGGAGTTCGCGGGCGGCGTGCACATCGGCGAGGTCCATGTCGATCACCTCGACGTCGACGCCGAACTCGTCGCCGATCCTGTCCGCGAGCGCGTCCAGCCGGTCCCTGCGCCGCGCCACGAGCACGAGATCCTCTCCCCGCTGCGCGAATCGGGAGGCAAGTTCCTCGCCGATGCCGGACGATGCGCCGGTGATCAAGGTAGTGCTCACGATGGGTCCTCATTCGGGTCGACAGCGGTTCGGCCGGTCGGGGTGGGGTCGGCCCGGGTGGGGCGGCCGGTCGGGATGGGGTCGGGACGGGGCCGGTCGGGACGGGTGCCAACGGGACGGGTGCCGCCGGGATGCCCCGGTCAGAAGCCGTCCCGCGACGTGACACTACCCGCAGCTCCCCCGCGAGGCGGCGATTTCGTGCGTCGTCCCCCGCGAGGCGGCAATCTCGTGCATCTTCCCCCGCGAGGTGGCACTTTTGGGACGAAATCGGGCCAAAAATCGCACAAGACTGCCACCTCGCGGAAGTAACCGCTCAAGATTGCCACCTCGCGGGAGTAACCGCTCAAGACTGCCACCTCGCGACAGGAGCCGCACGAATCTGCCACCTCGCCCCCGGAAGGCCGCACAAGACCCCGTCGGACTTACTTCTGCCGGCCCTTCATGCGCGGGTTCTGCTTGTTGATCACGTAGATCCGCCCCTTGCGCTTGACGACCTGCGCACCGGGCTGATTCTTCAACGATCGAAGTGATGCTCGAACCTTCATGATTCTCCTTATTGCTACTGATTCTCATTACCAGAGTACAGTAGAAGATCGGACCACACGAACCTCAGCCATGCATCAGGAATCAGGACCCGGCCGAACTAAGGAGAAGCCCATGGACAGGACCGCCGTGATCGCCGTCGTCGGCACGTGCGAACCCGAGCGTCGCCTGCACGCGCAGAAAATCGCGAGCGAAACCGGCTTCGAGGTGATCACTGCCGAGAGACTGGCTATTGCGATGGATCCCGTCCGGGAGGCGATGGCCCTCATCCCCTGGGCCCAATCGGACGGCGTGGTGGTGGAATACCCGATCCAGGCGCCGATTCTGGACGTCATCGGCTCGCTCGCGGACCCCGAGGAGCCCACGCGACTCGTCGACGTCGTCTGCGTGCTCGACGCGACGCACTTCTTCAGCGAGCTGTCCCGGACGGACCGGGTCGAGCATCTCCAGGTGCATCACGGCATGCCGTTCCGGGCCGTGACGGCCAGGTCGCTGTTCGCCGCCCAGCACCTCGAGTACTGCTCGACGGCCCTCGTGGTCAACGGCGGGAATCTTCCGCCCGAAGACGATTCCCTCATGGTTTCCGTGATCGGAGAGCTCAGTCCCCTGGCCGACGTCGTCCGGGACGCCTATCGCGGCCATCGGTCGCACACCGTCGAACCCGAAGCCCACCAGGAATCCGGGTCCGTGGCCACCGACCACATCGAGTTGCGCCACCCGGGACTGCGCATCCGCCCGGGATGGGTCGCCCACCTGAACGGCCAGCACACGACGCCGCACCGGAACCCTCGGGTGGCCTCCATGCGGTACACTAACCCCCGGCCGTTCCACCCGCTGCGCTTGCAGCGAGTCCTGGACGAGTACATCGAGCCCGGCACCGGTGGCTCGGTGATCCGGTCGTGCGGGTTCTGCCGCCTCGCCACGCGGCAGGGCGTCACGGCCCAGTGGAGCCACGCCGGTGGCGCCATGGTGATAGAGCCCCTGGCCAGGGACGACGCCGCCCAAGAGCCCCTCAGCTTTGGTCAGGACATCATCCTGACCGGCGTCGATCTCCAACCGACTCGCCTGACGGAGGCCCTCGACGAGGCCACACTCAATGACCGTGAACTGCTCAGCGCGCCGGAGACGTGGAATGTGATGCCCGATCCGTTCCCGGTCTGGGTCACGGCCGACGAACGCTATGACTGACCCGGCCGAGAGACACCCGCAATGCGCGGGTCCGCGATCGACCGCGAGCGCCGGCTACCTCAGGTCCTTGCCCTTCGTCTCGGGCAGGGTCAGGACGGTCAGGGCCGACAGCACCAGGAACACCATGGCGTAGATCGCGAATTTGTAGGGGTCGCCGAGCGCCGTCAGCACATATCCTGCGGTGCCGCCGAAGAGGGCGATGGCGATCGAGTACGGGATCCCGAAACCGGCCGTGCGCTGGTCGGTCGTGAACATCTCCGCGTACGTGGCCGGGGCGTGGCTGAGGAACCCGCCGAGCAGGACCAGCTGAACGCAGATCGCGAGGATCAGTTGCCACCCTTCCCCTCCGGAGACGAGTTTGATCATCGGGATCGACAGGACCAAGCTCCCGAGCATCGCGATGAGGATGCACGGTTTCCGCCCGATCTTGTCCGACAACATGCCCCAGAACGGCAGGACCAGGATGAACACCACGTTGCCGATGAGGGAAGCGGTGAAGGCGGTCTGGGAGTCGTATCCGAACGTCGTCGTCGCCAAGGAGGCCATGGATACGGACCACACGTAGTAGGCGATCGTGAGACCCGCGGTCAGGAAGATGACCTGCAGACCGGTCCTCCAGTTCTTGAGGACGGCCACCAGGATGTTCTCCTTCTTGACCTCCTGCTTTTCCACGGCCTCCATGTGCTCGGTGAACAGCTCGGACTCCTCCATCGAGGAGCGGATCCAAATGGCGACGACGCCGAGCAACGCGCCCACCAGGAAGGGCACCCGCCAGCCCCAAGAGTTCATCTGGTCCTCGGTCAGGACGCCCTGAAGGACGAGCCCGAGCACCAGTCCGCAGACCAGACCGATCGTTCCGGTCACGTAGATCGAGCTTGCGAACAGGCCGCGCTTCTCGCGCGGTGCGTGTTCCGCCAGATAGGTCTGGGCCGCCGGGAGTTCGCCACCGTGGGACAGCCCCTGGATGAGCCGGCCGAGCAGCAGGAGGGCCGAAGCCAACCAGCCGACCTTGTCGTACGTGGGGCAGACAGCAACGATCAGCGACCCCACCGAGGCGCTGACCACGGCAAGGGTCAGGGAGCGTTTGCGCCCCCACCGGTCGCCCAGGAAACCGAAGACGAAACCTCCGAACGGCCGTGCCACGAACCCGACCGCGAAGACCGCCATGGTCTCCAGGAAAGCCGATTGCGGGTTGTCGTCGTTGAAGACCTGGGTCGAGAAATATACGGCAAAACTGGCGTAGATATTCCAGTCGAACCACTCCAGGGCGTTGCCGATACCGGTGCCGAGGAGGGTTTTGGCGTGCGACTGCCTGCTCGGGGCGGGCGCCGTCGCGGTGCTCGAGGAACTCATACTGGTCCTTTCGAGGTGTAGTGAGGGGAAGTTCAGGCGCTGAGCCGTCGTGCGGCGAGCTCCGCCAGGAGGCGTGAGCAGTCCACCAGTACCGAATCGTCGTAGGTCGCGAACGGCGAGTGGTTGAAGGCCGCGGTCTCCGGGTCCTTGTCCGGGTCCACCGCGGCGACGAACGCAAAGGTTCCCGGGATGCGTTCCAGGACCTTGGAGAAGTCTTCGGAGGCACCCACGGGATCGGTCAACTCCGACCAGCGTCCGGGGAAGACCTCCTCGGTGACCTCCGAGAGGAAGCCCGTCTCGTCGTCGTGATTCGTGGTGACCGGATACAGCTTCTTGACCTCGATCTCGCACGTCGTGCCGTGCGCGGCCGCGACGCCCTCGAACAGGCGGACCAGGGTGTCGATGAGTCGGTTGCGAGTCTCGGGGTCGAAGGCCCGGAGGGTGAATTTGGCGGTTGCGTGATCCGGGATGACATTGGCCGTCGAGCCGGCCACCACGCTGCCGCAGGTCACGACCACGGGATCGAAGATGTCGAACTCCCGGGTGACCACCACGTGGGACTGTGTCACCATTTCCGCGGCCACCGGCACGGGATCCAATGCCTTGTGCGGGGCCGACCCGTGACCGCCGGTGCCGTGAACCCGCACGTTGATCGTGTCCGAGGAGGCCATCAGCGCCCCCGGTTTCGACACGATGGTTCCGCTCGGGTACTGCGCGGACCACACGTGCAAACCGTAGGCGTGGTCGGGCAGCCGCCCCGCCGACTCCAACAGCCCTTCATCGATCAGGTGCTGGGCCCCGTTCCACCCCTCCTCGCCGGGCTGGAGGAAGAAGACGACGTCGCCCTTCAACTCCTCGCGCACAGCATGCAACGCCCGTGCGGCCCCGACCAGGCCGGCCATGTGCATGTCGTGGCCGCATCCGTGCATCGCCCCGTTGGTCGAGGCCCAGCTCAGCCCGGTCTCCTCGGTCACGGGCAGGGCATCCATGTCGGCGCGCAGGAGAACGATCGGCCGTTTCTCGATCGGCAACGACGCACCGGCGCCGCCCCGGAGCACGGCGGTGAACCCGGAGACCTCCTGGGCATCGGTAATCTCCATGCCCAGCGCCTCGAATTCCCGCCGGAGCCGGGCGTTGGTCTCGGGGAGGTGCAGCCCGGGCTCGGGAATCTGATGGAGCTCGCGGCGCAACGCGATCATCTCGCTCCCATTGCTCGAGACAGTTGCGCTGATCTGGTCGGACAAGACGGACATCGTGAAGTGCGGATCCTTTCGGAGGTGCTGGTGCGAGACCCGGAACGTGCCGTGTGACCGGCGACCCAGGCCTTTGTGCCCCAGGCTACTCCGGCATCGGGGCACCCCATATTTCGGGATCACTATGCGAAACGAGTCCGCGCACTCCGGCAGGCATCGGGGTCAGTCCGTGTAGACCTCTTTGACCCGTTCGTGCCTGACGCCCTCCATGGCTTCCCGGTCTATGCGCTCCTGGTCCTTCACGTACGGTGTGCCGTGGGTATGGAAGGTCGGTACCGTCTTCATGCCCCAGGCCTGCCCCTTGGCACGTTCCGCCTCGGACCATTCGACCACCGGCCAGTCGGGGTCCATCACCAGTCGCGCACCGGCATTCGCCAGTTCGATGCGGTTGCCGCCGGGCTCCCACACGTACAGGAAGAAGGTCTGGTTGATTGCGTGCTTGTACGGCCCGTACTCGATGTGCACGCCGTTTTCCAGGAAGATGTCCGCGGCCTTGAGGATGTCCTCGCGTGTATCCGGAGCGAAGGCCAAGTGATGGAAACGTCCGCGTTCACCCGTCCAGTCGTCCGAGTACACGACGTCGTAGGACTTCTGCTGGAACCTGAACCACCAGGCGCCATACCCGCCTCGGTCGAGCCTGACGCGCTCGGATTCTCGTGCCTTCATCACATCACGCCAGAATTCGCCGACCGCATTGACGTCCTTCGCAAGGTAATTGATGTGGTCCAACCGCCGTGCATTGACTCCTCGCCCGGGGTAGGCCGCGGCCTGGTTCTTGAGCGCCGGTGTGTCCTCGTCGTCGGGAACATAGTGTTCCGTCTCGTAGTACACCGCCATGAGATGGCCGTCCGGATCCTCGAATTCGTAGGACCGGCCGACTCCGACTTCGGGTTCCTTCCAACCGTGCCCGAGTCCGGCCGCCTCGATCGCGGTGACCCGCCGTTCGAGGGCTTCCGGACTGGATGCTCGGTAAAGCGTGCGCCCCACGCCATTGGTCTCTGATGCGGTGAGTTTGATCGTGTAGTTCTCGTACTCGTCCCAGCAACGAAGGTACGAGGAGTCGCCGATACGGGCGATCTCGCGCATTGCGAGCAGGTCGCGGAAGAACCAGAGGCTCTTCTCGAATTCGGGGGTGTGGAGTTCGACGGCTCCCACGTGGGAGAGGTCGAAATTCTCTGTCTCGGCCATGAGGTGTCCTTTCTCGATCGTCGGCTCAGTCGATGTATTTCAGCCCGGCGGCTTCGAGCGGTTCACGCATCGAGTAGAGGTCGAGTCCCAGGGTTCCGTCCCTGAATTTCCCGCGCTTGCTCTCTTCCCGATCCACTCGGTCCTGCGCCGCCCGGGCCACCGATACCACACGGTCTTTCGGGACCACGACGACGCCGTCATGGTCCGCCACCACCACGTCCCCCGGGTGAATCAGCGCGTTGGCACAGACCACCGGCACGTTGACGGATCCCAGGGTGACCTTGATCGTTCCTTTCGAGTTGATGGCCCGTGCGAAGACCGGGAAGTCCATGTCCTCGAGCTGCGTCGTGTCCCGACATCCGCCGTCGATCACAAGCCCCTTGGCCCCCTGAGCCCGCATCGACGTCGCCAACAATTCGCCGAAGAAACCGTCCTCGCTCTCCGTGGTACACCCCGCCACGACGACGTCGCCCTCCCGGACCTGCTCCGCGGCCACGTGGAGCATCCAGTTGTCTCCCGGCTGCAGAAGCACAGTCACGGCGGGTCCGCACACCCTGGCGGAGGGATAGACCGGGCGGATGTAGGGGCGCATGAGGCCGACGCGCCCCATGGCTTCGTGAATGGTCGGCACGTCGAATCGGTCCAGGGCCGCAACGTGCTCGGGGTCGGGCCGGTGGACGTCGGTGTGAACGATTCCGAGATCAAACATGAGTACGGTTCTCTTTCTCTTCGGTGGAACGGGTGGTCGTGATGCGCCGGTCCAATCGCCCGTAGACCCTTCGGACGTTGTGCTCGAAGATGTCCGCCCGGTCGTCGTCGGTCAGCGCGGCGGACTTGATGTACTGGGCGGTGTCGTCGAAGAACTGGTCGGTTTCCGGATCCACGCCACGTACGGCACCGATCATTTCCGACGCGAACAGGACGTTCCGGTGCGGGATCACGGACAGCAGCTCGTCGATTCCCGGCTGGTGGTAGACGCAGGTGTCGAAATAGACGTTGCCGAGCAGGTGCTCCTCGAGGTGGGGCTTGCCCAGTGCTTGGGCCAGGCCCCGGAAACGTCCCCAGTGGTACGGCGCGGCTCCCCCACCATGGGGGATCACGAACTTCAGATCGGGCCAGCGGGCGAACAGGTCGCCCTGGATCAGCTGCATCACGGCGGTCGTGTCGGCATTGAGGTAGTGAGCCCCCGTCGTGTGGAAGGCGGGGTTGACCGACGTCGAAACGTGGATCATGGCAGGGAGCCCGTGCTCGGTCATGGCCTCGTAGACCGGGAACCAGGATTCGTCCGTCAGTGGTGGAGCCGTCCAGTAGCCGCCTGACGGATCAGGGTTGAGGTTGATCGCCACGATGTCGTGTTCCCGGACGCAACGATCGATCTCATCCACGCAGGTCACGGGGTCGACCCCCGGCGACTGGGGCAGCATCGCCGCGGGCGCGAACCGGTCCGGGTACAGGGATGCGACGCGTGCACAGAGGTCGTTGCAGATGCGTGCCCAGTCCGACGACGTGCGGAAGTCCCCGACGTGGTGTGCCATGAAGGATGCCCGCGGCGAGAAGACGGTGAGGTCGATGCCCCGTTCGTCCATCAGGCGCAACTGATTGGCCTCGATGCTCTCGCGGATCTCCTGATCCGTGATCTCCGGACCGGCGGGGTCGGGCTCGGGACCTCCGGCCAGCGCCGCGATCTGTTGTTCCCGCCAGCGCCCCAGCGCTTCCGGGGCAGTGGTGTAGTGCCCGTGGCAATCGACGATCATGACTCCGTTTTCTCCGTTCCTGGAATCTCGCTCTCGGGGTCCCACACCGTGCGGGGAACCCAGAGATTTCCTGACATCAGCAGACGTGCCGTCCTGGTGATCCCGGCACGCAGCACCTCTCCGCGGTCGGACAGTTCCAGGTCGACGTCGAAGTCGCCGCTGGGGTGCTCGATCTCGAGGGTGCGTTGTCGGCCGGTCCCGGGATCGGCCAGGTCCTGGGCCACGGTTCCGTCCGTGCAGACGGCGGTCGCCACCGTTACCGCGGCAAGCACTCCGATGGACTCGTGAGCAACGTGCGGGATGAAGCATCTCGTGGAGACCGCGCCCCCACCGCGCGGTTCGGCGAGGAGGGTCATCTTCGGGTAACTCTTGTCCCTCACATCTCCGAGACCCATGAGTTCCGCTCCTTCGATACGCAGGTCTTCGAGAAGTTCCTTGAGGGCGGCGTCGTCGTTGAGTTCGTCCGTGGACTCGTATCCCGGCTCTTCGCAGTTGAGGGGGTAGGTGGCTGAGCGCGTCGGTCGCCGGATGAGGGTCGAGGCCTTCCGATGATGGAAGTTCTCACACTGACCATCTGCCGGAAGACCTCGACGTGCACCACGCTACCTTCGCGACCCCTGATCTGACCGTGTTCTGCCATCTCGACGAGCTCGGCCTCGTGGCCACCGGTCAGCTTTTTGAGCCGGATCGCGCGGTGATCGAGTGCCGCGTCGCCGAGCCGGATCCGTGGTGCCGGGGATGCGGTAGCCAGGCGCTCTCGCGCGGGACGGACACGCGGCGTCTCGCCCACGAGCCGTTCGGTCATCGCCCGACGACGCTGCTGGTCCGGGTCCGCCGCTACAAGTGCTCGGGATGCGGACGGTCCTGGCGTGAGGACCTCACGGCAGCGGCGCCCGAGCGAGCCAAGCTGTCCCGTAGCGGGATGCGGTGGGCGTTGGAAGCGCTCGTGATCGACCACCTCACCGTCGCCCGCGTCGCCGCCGGACTCGGTGTCGGTTGGCACACGGCGAACAACGCGGTCCTCGCTGAAGGGCGTCGAGTGCTGATCGACGATCCCGCCCGGTTCGACGGCGTCGCCGTGATCGGCGTCGACGAGCACGTCTGGCGCCACACGAGAGTCGGCGACAAGTACGTCACCGTCATCATCGACCTCACCCCGAACCGCGACAAGACCGGCCCCGCCCGTCTGCTGGACATGATCGAGGGTCGCTCGAAAGCCGTGTTCAAGACCTGGCTCGCCGCACGCCCGCAGGACTGGCGCGATGGTGTCGAGGTCGTCGCGATGGACGGGTTCACCGGCTTCAAGACCGCCGTCAGCGAGGAGCTCCCGGACGCGCAGGCGGTGATGGACCCGTTCCACGTCGTCCGCCTCGCCGGCGACGCCCTCGACACCTGCCGTCGTCGCGTCCAGCAGTGCCTGCACGGCCGGCGGGGCCGCAAAAACGATCCGCTCTACAAGGCCCGCCGCATCCTCCACACCGGCGCGCAGCTGCTCACTGACCGGCAGCAGACCCGTCTCGAGGCACTGTTCGCGGTCTCCGAGCACGTCGAGGTCGAGGCGACCTGGGGCATCTACCAGCGCGTGATCGCTGCCTACCGCGAACCCGATCGGAAGACGGCGAAGAAGCTGATGACAGCCGTCATCGATTCCGTCTCCAGCGGCGTCCCCGCCGCGCTCGTGGAGGTCCGCAAGCTCGGCCGCACGCTCAAGCAGCGCGCCGCCGACATCCTCGCGTTCTTCGACCGGCCCGGCACGTCCAACGGGCCAACAGAGGCGATCAACGGGCGCCTGGAACACCTCCGCGGCTCCGCCCTCGGATTCCGGAACCTCACGAACTACATAGCCCGATCGCTGCTCGACACCGGCGGCTTCAGGAACCACCTACACCCTCAAATGCGATGAGCCATATTCCCTGGCCAAACGGCGCCTCTCCGCCCGGTGACGACCCCGACCAGCGGCTTTGAGGGCAAAGACGATGTTGTCCAGCGTGGACTTCCACGGAAGCAGGGCATACTGCTGGAAGACGACGCCGCGGTCGCGCCCGGGCCCGTTGATCGGCGTCCCGTCCACGAGAATGCTGCCGGAGGTCGGTGTCGTCAGCCCGGCTACCAGGTCGAGGATGGTGGTCTTTCCGGAACCGGAGGGACCGACCATGGTCACGAATTCGCCGTCGTGGACATCGAAGTCGACTCCTTCGACGGCGGTCGCGAGGTGCCCCGGTACTCGACGCGAGCCCGGTACTTCAAAGATCTTGTTCACGTCGCTGACGCGGATCTTGGCGCTGGTCATGACGATGCCTCCTTCGACGGTGTGGTGTGGATCAGTGAATTGGTGAAATAGCGGCGCGGGGAGGGCGGACCGTTGAGGATGTGGTTGTCGCGCAACCAGGTTTCCCACCGGGGGAAGTCCTCCGACTCCATCACCCCGCCGCGGGGCAGGCCGGTGGACTTCCAGTACTTGAGCGGGGAGGGGTCCTCTCCCCTGTCACGCTCGGAGACGATCCGCGTGAATCGTTCGACCACGGCTTCCCGGGGCTGATCGTTGGCCCAACGGATGGCGCGGTCGACCCCCTGCGCCAACTCGGCGGCGGTCTCGGGATGGTCATCGATCCACTCCTGCCGCATGACCATCTGCCCTGCGGGGAAGCTTCCGAAGAGGTCGACGTCGCGACCCAGCGTTCTGAGGGTGCCATGGTCCATGGCGACGTCCTGAGCGATCCCGTCGATCACCCCCGCGTCCAGGTGCCCCCGAATAATGGATATCTCGAGGTCGCTCGGCGGGATGGGGACGAAAGTAATGTCGCTGATTTCCTGCGCGTTCAGGCCGCTTGTCGAGAGAAATTCGTAGAGGAAGGCTTCGGAGTGGGCTCCCAGCGTGTTCATGCCCACGGTCTTTCCGATCAGGTCTCGCGGTGAGGTGATGGGGCTCTTTTTGTCCACGAATACCCCCACGAACGTTTCGTCATCCGAACCATAATAATTGGATACCCCGCGAATATCAATTCCTGCTTCCACCAATTTGATGACTGCACCGGAAAAAGCGTGGCCGATTTCGGCGTCCCCGGTCGCGACCGTCTGAATGTCCTGGGGGCCGCTCGTGGTGCTTCCAATATGTTTGAGGGTGACGTGGGGGATGTACCCGAGATCCTGGGCGAGCTCAGCGAACAGCACCGTCTGGGGCCAGCCTTGATAACGGACGACGTCGCTGCTTTGGGCGGCCTTCGCGTCACCACCACAACCCGTGAGCAGCGCCCCCGAACCCAACGCCGCCAGGGAACCGAGGCCCAGAAGCGCGGTTCGCCTCGTCAGGCCTCCATCGAGGGACGGCGACGGGTCCGGTCCATGGCGTGAGGCAAGACCCTTCGGGAAAGATGGCATGGTGTGTGACCTTTCGCCCGGGACCCGAAATCGTCAGGTCCCGGTGACTGCTCGTGATGCATGAGTGATGCGTGTGCGCTTTTTACAATTCCTGCTGTCCAACAGGTATTGATTGAGGACGCTAGAGGAGCCAAAAAGCCCGGTCAACGGCCTATTCACGCGGAGACTCGCAGGGAAATCCGTCATGGAATGCAATAGTTGAACGGGCGCTGACCAACGCCGTTTTCCCGTCGCGGAAAAGGGGACAAAGGACGGTCAATACGAATTATGTGGAGTGGTGTTTCGGCGGTGACGTCATGCGCCGTCGCGCAAGGACATACCCGAAAGTCACTCCCGGAGAGCGACTCACCGGAACGGCGACGAGTCCGACCCCTCCTCAGCAACGGTTGTGGAAGATAGCCTGAGACCATGCGCAGGCTTCTTCCGCTCTCCGCCCACGTACGACTCCTGCACTCCCTCGTTCTGGGGATTCTGGTGGGGTTCTTCACGGCGCTCGGCGTGAATGTGTCCTGGGGCGTTCTGGTGGGCCTGACCGTGGTGGCCCTGGCTTTCGTGGTTCTGAATTGGTTGGTTCTGTGGCCCATGGATCCGGATCAGACGCAAAGACATGCCATGCGCGAGCGGTACAACCCGGTCTTGGAAGAACTGTTGATCACCATCGTCGCTGTCATCAGCATGGTGGGACTGGTCATGGTGATGGTCATCGACGATTCGGGGCACGGATCCCTTGCCGCACTCGTCGGATTGGCCGGGGTGTTTCTCGCCTGGGTGATGCTTCACGTGATGTATACGACCCAGTATGCTCACGTCTATTTCAGCGGCCATGAGTCCGGCGGCCTGGATTTCGGGAAGCCCGGAAAACCCCGTTACATCGATTTCCTCTACTTCAGTTTCATGGTCGGGATGACGTACGGAACCACCGACGTCGGGGTACTGACCACCACGTTGCGTGCCTTTGTGCTCCGCCACGGACTGCTGTCCTTCGTCTTCGGAACGGTGATACTCGCTACCGGTGTCAGCCTCGTGTCCGGGATCTTCACCTGAACTTCGCCTGCCATCAGCAAGCAGCGGGCCGGAGTGGTGTTTGCCGTCCGCCCGAGGTCACCGCGTCCCAGCATCCACCGGCCGGACACTCACGACGCCGATCCTGGAGGCCACGGCCCTTTCCAGGCCGCGGCACGTCAGGTATTCCGGATCTGACCGGCTCACACGCAGACCGACGTCGAGGTCGGTCTGGCCCGGTCGTCGGCCGCGGACGCGCACCGTCCACAAGCCGTCGTCGACCGCAACGTCCGCGATCGTGTAGTCGAACCGGCCGGCAGGACCGTTGCGGTTCAGTGCGGCGCGGATCGCCGCCTGCTCCATGGGCCCATGGTCCGTGTATCCGCGAAGATATTCGCCGACCACCCGGCCCGAGAGGTAACGGTCGACGACGCCCACCGCCGAGTCGGCGTCCATGTTTCCGTAGTAGACGCCGTCGGGAACGAGGAGAATATTCGCGGCAAAACGGTCTCCACCGACGTGTGTGCATTCCCAGACGTACTCGGGCCACCGTTGGTCCAGGGCAGCCGCCACCGGCCGCCCCCGGATGGCACAGCAGACGTCGTGTTGGCCGTGGGCACAGACCAGGACGAGCGGGTTCTGCGTGGCCATCGAAGATGCGGAAGCGTCCGTACACCGTTGCAAGGCGGAGACGATGCCGAGCAAGTCCGAGTCCTCGCTCCAGGTCCCCCAGAGTTGTACCAGGTTCCCGGGCCCGCCGAGGTGCATGACGGCCCAGTGTGCGCTTCCTTCCCGGGCCCGCTTTCCGTGTCGCCTGATCAGCAGGATCCTGGCGCGGAGGGCCCGGGCAGCATTGAACACCTCGGTTTTCACGTCCGAATCGAGGTCGAGCCCGTCGAAGCCGTTGACAGGCCAACCGCCGCGGTATTCGATGAGTACCCAGTATGTTCCGCGGGGTGCCGTGCCACCGATGGAGTCACCGCGTTGCCGGGCCGCATCGGCGCAGCGGGCGGGGAATGATGACGCCGACACGACAGATCAGTGGGCAACCGGCACGAGCACGCCCGCTCTGACGAGACGTTCGGCGAGGTCGACGCCGAGGTTCCCCGCAGTCGTGATCCGGGCCGCGACCAGGGCACGGACATGCTCGAGATCCTCGTCCGAGAACTCCAGCCAGCCCACGCGGGTCCACAGACGTGAGCCGTCGAATCTCGCATCGAGACTGTCGCGCAACTGGAGTGGCGTCTCTGCCGTCAGGTTCTGCAACAGTTCGTGCTGTGCCAAGGGCCCCAGTGGTCCGGGCCGGGCTTGGGAACGGTGGACTCGGGCCAGGTCAGGATAGGGATCAGCGTCCGGCACCGCGGAGAGGATTGCTTCCTTGACCATGTCCAGATCCGCCGAGTCCGGGGCGTCGATTCCGAGCGGCAGGCTGGCGCGCATCCGCGGATCGTCGCGCAGGTTCGCCAGAACCGAGGCGACCACCTGTTCGGCGACGGCGTATCGCGTCCTGTTGTGGATGCCGAGAGTCAGGTGGATCGATACCTCACCTTGGGCCGTGGCCGCGTGCAGCCACCCTCGAGGCAGGTAGAGCGCGTCTCCCGGTTCGAGGACGGCGTCGATGTAGGGTTCCCCAGCGGCCGCGGTGGCCACCGCATCCCGACGATCGGTCCATGGTTGGTCCCGCAGAGGGGAGTAGAGAATCGGTTCGTGGATGACCCATCGCTTCGTGCCTTCGATCTGGAGGACGAAGACGTCGTGGACGTCGTAGTGGTCGTCAAAACCTTGATTCTGAGGAGGCGTGATGTAGGCGTTCGCCTGGATCGGGTTCGCGAGTTCGGAACTGAGCAGGGCCGAGAAATCGCCGACCGGTCCCCACGTTCTCTGGAGTGCCTGGAGAACCAGGGTTGCGCCGTCGTCGAACTGGCGCCACAGGGCCGTGTCATCGAGCTGGTCCGCAATCGTGGCCCCCACACCGGCCGGCCCGGTGAATGAAGAGGTAGGGAGAGTCGACCCGTCCTTTGCCACGCGCAGAAACGGTGACCGCAAGCCACGACGAGAGATGAGCTCGTCCACGGCCCGGCCCGAGAAGAGGTCGGAGAAGTCGCTCGCGCCCTTGGAGAGCAGGGCTCGTTTGCCCCACACCTCGCGGGCGAAGGTGTCTTGGTCGCAGTTCGTGAGCAGAGAGTCCAACACCCCGGTCCCTGTTCGGGATCCGGGGCGTTGGGAGGTGCTATCGAAGGGATTCAAGAGCGGTCGGCTCCTCCATCGGCTCCGCCGTCGTGAACACCCGGGGTACCAGCAGCACCGCCGTCAGCAGGACCCTCGGCCCCACCATCAGCACCACCGTCATGAACACCCGGGGTACCAGCAGCACCGCCGTCAGCAGGACCCTCGGCCCCACCATCAGCACCACCGTCATGAACACCCGGGGTACCAGCAGCTCCGCCGTCAGCAGGTCCTTCGTCTTCGTTGAAATTGTTGTTCGACTCAGTCATGGTTCCTCCTGAACTCGTTGACAAGAGCGGGACTCACAGTGGGTGCCGGCAAGGCGCCAGCATCAGTGGAAACGAGTCGCTCACTTGTCAGGCTACTCGTGAACCTGCCCTGAGTGAACGGGGCAACATTTGTCTCTTGCCCCAAGGCACGAGCGCGGCCTAGAACCCGCCGCCGTCGTTGGCCATGTTGGCGAACCGGGAGTAGTGGCCCTGGAAAGCAACGGTGATCGTCTTGGTCGGACCGTTGCGGTGTTTGGCAACGATCACGTCGGCTTCACCGGCTCGAGGCGATTCCTTGTCGTAGATGTCCTCGCGGTGCAGGAGGATCACCATATCGGCGTCCTGCTCGATCGACCCGGATTCACGCAGGTCCGAGACCATCGGTTTCTTGTCGTTGCGCTGCTCCGACCCACGGTTCAGCTGGGACAGGGCGATCACGGGAACCTCGAGCTCCTTCGCAAGGAGTTTGAGGGACCGAGAGAATTCGGAGACCTCTTGCTGGCGGGATTCGACGCGCTTGCCCGACGACATGAGCTGCAAGTAGTCCAGAACCACCAATTGCAGGTTGTTCTTCTGTTTGAGTCGGCGGCACTTCGCTCGGATCTCCATCATGGACATGTTCGGTGAATCGTCGATGAACAGCGGCGACTTGTCCATGCGGCCCATGACTTCCGCGATCTTCGACCACTGGCTGTCTTCCAGCGAGCCCCGCCGCAGGTCGGAAAGGTTCAGGGAGGCTTCCGCGGAAAGCAGTCGCATGGCGATCTCATTGCGGGACATCTCGAGCGAGAAAATGACGCTGGCCATGTTGTGGTGGATCGACGCCGAACGGGCGATATCCAGTGCCAGGGTCGACTTGCCGACGGCCGGACGGGCGGCGACGACGATCATCTGGCCACCCATGAGACCGTGGGTCAGCTCGTCCAACTCGTAGAAGCCGGTCGGCACGCCCTGCATACCATCCGTCTTGTCCCCGTTCGCCTCGATCTCCTCGACCGTTTCGCCGATGATCTCCTTGAGGACCACGTAGTCCTCGGAGGTTCTCCGTTCCGCGACCTGATAGACCTCGGCCTGCGCTTGGTTGACGACGTCGTCGACTTCGCCGTCCGGGGTGTAGCCCAACTGGACGATCCGCGTGCCCGCCTCGACCAGCCGGCGGAGCACGGCGCGTTCGCGCACGATGTCGGCGTAGAAGCCTGCGTTGGCGGCGGTCGGGACAGAGGAGATCAGCGTGTGAAGATAGGCGGCGCCGCCGACTCGGCTCAATTCGCCGCGTTTGGTCAGTTCGTCGGCGACCGTAATGGCGTCAGCAGGTTCGCCCTTGCCATACAGGTCGATGATCGCGTCATAGATCGACTCGTGGGCGGGGCGATAGAAGTCGACCCCGCGCAGCACCTCGACGACGTCGGCGATGGCGTCCTTGGACAGCATCATGCCGCCGAGCACCGATTGCTCGGCGACATTGTCCTGGGGCGGCGTGCGCCCTACATCCTGCTCCTGGACCGCATCAGACATCGGTGGTGGTCTCCTCTTTCTGACCCTCGTGGTCACGCCCGGTGGGCATCACATCATAGTTCTTGTGGAAAACCTGTGTACAAATTTCTTGCAGTTGTGGAGTCATTGGGGACGGCGCTGTGGACAAGGCCCTGCCGCATACCGAAGACCCCGTCATTCCGCGCTCATGACGCCACACATCCTGTGGATAACAATCCCACGACCGTCCAACCATCACCCCTCACGTGAGGGTTGAACCTTTGGATTCTGCGGGTTGTCCTCAAGTTATCCACAAGGAGTCTACCGTTCGCTCATTCCATGTTCGAGGCGATCCGTCGCCCCAGCCTCCGAATGAGCGGCAGGGGTTCGGACAGACACCGGGCGACGTCGGGCTCCACATCGGTCAGCGCGTGGATCTCCTCGATGCCGACCCCGCGGACTTGGGCAGCGGACAAGTCCGTTGCCCCGCAGATCGCCATGGTTCGCACTCCCGCCTCGCGAGCCCGCTGGGCCACCCGCGCGGGCGCTTTGCCCTGGAGGGTCTGGGTATCGAAGCGTCCTTCGCCCGTGACCACGAGGTCGGCGCCGTCGACCGATCGGTCGAAACCGACCAGATCGAGCACCAGGTCGGCACCGGATTCCATCGTTCCGCCGAGCACCGCGAGCGAAGCAAAGCCCAGGCCACCTGCCGCGCCCGCACCCGGCGTTTCAGCGAAGGACCCAGCACGAAGGCCCAGTTCCTCTTCCACGAGCCCCGCGAATCGGGAGAGGGCGTCGTCGAGGTCAGGTACATCGGTTGCGGCCACGCCCTTCTGCGGCCCGTAGACCGCGGCGGCACCCTCGTCCCCGCACAAGGGATTCGTGACATCGGAAGCGATCACGATCTCGGCCTCCGCGATCCGGGGGTCGATCCCCGAAAGATCCACTGTCGACAATTCCTTCAGGCCCGCGCCTCCGGGGCCGACCTCGTCTCCGGAATCCGTCAACAATCGAGCACCGAGGCGGGTAATCATGCCCGCACCGCCATCCGTGGTTGCGCTGCCGCCGAGGCCGAGAATGATTCGTCGAGCCCCCTTGTCCAGGGCGTGGGCAATCAATTCACCGACGCCGCTCGAGCTCGCGTCCTTGCCGTCGGCGGTTTCGGTGCCGACCTCCGAGGCGGGAATCAGCCCGAGCCCGCAGGCTTCGGCGACTTCGAGGACCGCGGTGCCGCGTCCAGGATCGTAGGCGTAGACGGCCTCGGTGGGCCGCCCGAATGGACCAGTCACTCGGCATGTATGCCGTTCAAAGGATATGGACAAGGCGGCATCTGTCGTACCGTCGCCCCCGTCCGCCACCGGTACACACGTGATCTCGGCGTCGTCGAGCACGTCCGAGATACCCAGACGCAGGGCTTCCGCAACTTCGGAGGCCGTGGCCGAGCCTTTGAATTTGTCGCAGGCGATCACAATGTGTGCCATGAATTCTCCTTGGTCGGTCCGGTCAGGCGATGGCGCTCGTCGCGAGCATGATCAGGATGAGGGGATTCGTTGCCACGGAAATGATCAGGAGCAACAGGTTGAGGACCTTCCGGCGTCGGTACTTGAACAGACCGAACAGGGCCAGGAAGCTCGCGAACGCTCCGGCGATCGAGGAGACCACCAGACACACCAGGAAGAATGCAAGGATCGAAGAGTTGGTTCCCGTATTGCCTGCAACGAAGCCGAGAACAATCAGGAGAACAGCGGCGATCCAGAACCCGGTCGCGATGACCAGCATCTTGGTGCTCGGGAGCAACGCTCTGCGCCCGTTCTTGCCCCGGCGCTTGCGCGGCGTCTCGGTCCGGGCGTCGTTCGTCGCTTCGTCCCACATGGTCTCCCAGTCGGACTGTTTGTCAGTGTGCGCCATGTACTCATCTTTTCATGCGAATCTCGGGATCGGATGCGACCCCCTGTCCGGGAATACAGCAATGCCCGGCATGTCCCCGAAAGGATATGCCGGGCATCACCGGATGCGCGGTGGAACACGATTTACGCGCTCCCCGCAGAGCCCATCGAACTAGGACGCAACAACGTCCAGTTCGACGCTCGCAACAACGTCTTCGTGAAGACGGACGATCACGGTGTGGCGTCCGGTCTTCTTGATGTTGTTCTGGATGGTCACGGCCCGCTTGTCGACGGAACCGAGGCCGGCGGCCTCAATCGCTTCCGCGATCGAAGCAGGCTTGACGGTACCGAAGAGGCGACCCTCGGCGCCGGCCTTGACCGGGACGCTCACGACCGCAGCCGAGAGCTTCTCCGCCTGGACCTGTGCGTCCTCGAGGTTGTGCTGGGCACGTGCGGCGCGAGCCTGACGAATCGACTCGACCTGACGCTCGCCGCCCTTGGTCCACACCACGGCGAAGCCGCGGGGCAGCAGGTAGTTGCGTGCGTAGCCGTTCTTGACGTCGACGACGTCGCCAGCGGCACCGAGGCCGTTGACTTCCTGAGTAAGGATGATCTTTGCCATGTTCTTCTACTCTCCTTCTCTTTAGCGACCGGCGCCGGAGTAGGGCAGCAGAGCAACTTCGCGGGCGTTCTTGATCGCCTGCGCGATTTTGCGCTGTTCCTGCACGGTCACGCCGGTGACGCGACGGGCACGGATCTTGCCGCGATCGGAGATGAACTTGCGCAGGAGAGCGACGTCTTTGTAATCGATCTCAGTGACTTCAGCAGCCTTGAGCGGGTTCTGCTTTGGTTTGGGCTTACGAATTTCAGCCTTAGCCATCGTGGTGCTCCTTCATTGTTGTGGAGCCCGCAGGTTGTGTACCGCGGGATGGGTTATTGATTGGTTCGGAGGGTTGGCCCCGGATTAGAACGGCGGTTCGTCGTCCTGACCGGCGCTCCAGTCGTAGTTTCCGCCGGAGCTCTGGCCCCAGGGGTCCGCCGCGGGAGCCTGCTGGCCGCCCCGCGAATTGCCCTGGTTGAATCCGTTGCCGCCGTACCCGTTGGAACCTCCGGAGTTGCCTCCGAAGCCTCCCTGGTTGCCACCGGCGCCGTTGCCCTGGTTGAAGTTTCCACCGGGCCCGCCCTGGTTGCCTCCGAAGTTTCCTCCTCCGGAGCGCTGGTTGCGGTTGACCGACGCTGTGGCGAAGCGGAGCGAGGGGCCGATTTCATCGACGTCCAGCTCCATGGAGGTACGGCGTTCGCCCTCCTTGGTTTCATACGACCGAGCTTTGAGACGACCCTGCGCGATCACGCGCTGTCCCTTGGTCAGGGACTCCGCCACGTTTTCCGCGGCCTCGCGCCAGATCGAGCAACGAAGGAACAGGGCTTCCTGGTCCTTCCATTCGCCGGTCTGACGATCGAAAGTGCGCGGGGTCGAGGCGATCGTGAAGTTCGCGACTGCGGCGCCCGAAGGGGTGAACCGCAGTTCAGGGTCGGCGGTGAGGTTTCCGACAACCGTGATGATGGTTTCTCCAGCCATCATGACCTCCTGAGTCGTATTGAAGAGTGTCTCCAGTCAAGCACCGGTCGCGGTCCCTTGAGACCCCATCCGGTGAATGTGTGGAAACTTTAGGAGATCTTCTGCTCTTCCGGGCGGATGATCTTGGTGCGCATGATGGACTCGTTCAGGCTCAGAACGCGGTCCAGTTCCTTGGCAACTTCGGGATCCGACGTGAAGTTGACGACGGCGTAGATGCCCTCGGACTTCTTCTGGATCTCGTAGGCCAGGCGGCGGCGACCCCAGATGTCGATGTTCTCGATGGTGCCGTTGCCATTGCGGACAACGTCGAGGAACTTGTTGAGGGTCGGCTCAACGGCACGGTCGTCAACCTCGGGGTCGATGATGGCCATGAGTTCGTATTCACGCATGTTTGAACCCACCTCCTTTGGTCTTTGGCGGCTACGGTCTTTCCGCAGCAGGAGGTTCGCTTGCGCGTTGCCTGCGAGCTCGGGGGTTGGCCGAGTCGGCACAGACTTCACAGAGTTTACAGCACACAACGCCGCCTGACACCCACGGTGGGACGGAGTTCACGACGTCGTCGTCGACAGCGGCTCCGATGGGCGCTTTTGCCGGGGCTTTCGGGGCATTCCAGGGACGGCCTCCGCGGTCGAGGTGGCAACCACGTGCGGATTCCGGCGCGAGACGGCACTTTTGTGCGGTTTTGGACCCAAATATCGCACGAATCTGCCACCTCGCCAGGAAAACCGCACGGGATTGCCACCTCGCGACGAAAACCGCGTCAGAAGCGACGACGATTGTTGGCGCGGGAGATCTCGGCCGCATTGATCAGGCCGACTCTGAACGGCATCGTGAACAGGTCGATGAACATCAGCAGACCCAGGAGAGCGAAGAAGAAGTAACCGACGAAGATCGGGGCCAGCAGCCATCCGAGACCGTGCAGGATCAGGTAGAAGATGCCCATGAAGGGCGCCCGCAGGTAGAACTTGTGGATCCCGAAGATCCCAAGAAAGAACCACAGGATGTAGGAGAGCAGAATGCTCTTCCGGACCACGTAGACGGGCCCCGGATTGGGACCGGGCCCGGATCCATGATTGAAGTACTGGGGTGTGTGGTGTTCGGGGGTGGGGTGGCTCAAGGTTTCTCCTCCATGAATGGGTAATGGGCACGACGCCGGGTCGGTTCGGCCTCCCCCGCCGGTCGCAGGACCAGGTCGGGTCACAACCGCGTCCTTCTGCCCATGGATACAACGATGGCGACGGGTTTGTTCCCGTCGCCATCGTCACAGGGGTTCCGGAGCGATCCGGGTCCGGTCCTGCTTCTACTTCGGGTCGCGCTGCGTGAAGGAGAAGTACCCCAGGATCAGGGGAACCAGTGACCACACCGCGTACCAGACGCCGGACTCCACGTACTTGGGGTCCTTCATCGGTTCGACCGGGTTGGTCAGGTTCGCCGCCAGGGCCGAGGGAATGTAGTTCTGGAAGTCCCTGACCCATTCCCACTGGAACGGCATGAGCAGCAACGGCAGGATGAAGAGCAGGACCACCAGGATCACGATCGCTCCGGCGTTGTTCCGGATGATCGCTCCGAGGCCGACGCCCATCCACGCCGTGAGCACGAAGACGACGATGAGACCAAGAATGTTCATCAGCGTCTGCTCTTCGAAGAGTTTGAACGTGATGTCCATGTCCGAGGTGGAAAGGACCCACTGCGTCACGGCCCAGGCCAGAACTCCCGAAACGATCGCGACGATCGCCGCGACGACCGTGATCTGCACGGTCTTGGCAACGTAGACCATGCCGCGCCGGGGCGATGCCGTCAGCGTGGAGATGACCGATTTGGTACCGAATTCCGAGGCGATGAACACCACGGCCATCGCGCCCAGGATGATGTATCCGAACACGTAACCGGAGTCCACAGCCTGTCGGGCGAACTCACTCGGGTCACCGAGCTGCAGGTAGTACTCGGGGATCTTCTTTCCCCCGGTCATGGCCTCGTGCATCTGATCCGCGTAGTCCTTGGCCTGGAACGCGCTCAGCGCCGCGAAACCGATCATGATGACCGCAGTCACGATCATCAGGACCCAGCTGGAGACCAGGGTGCGGAACTTGAGGGACTCGGACCTCAACGCTCCGAAGAACGAGAGTTTGTACTTGGACGACGCCGAGCGCGCGGTGTCCGCGCCTCGGGGAGAATTCGTATCTGCGACAGTACTCATTGCTTACTTCTCCTCCTGGTTCCAGGGAGCCTGTTCGGTGGAGTGCGAAGGCTGGTAATTCTCGCCCTGGCCGGTCGGGGTGGCCTCCGGCTGGGCCGCGGTGTGCGCGCCGCCGCCCGAATGCCCACCAGTGGATTCGGCACCCGCCGTCGAATTCGCGGCACCCGAGCCCAAACCGGCGTTCGGGTCCGAGGAACGGTACTCGACCGAGTCGCTGGTCATGGACATGTAGACCTGCTCCAGGGATGCCTGCTGAGGAGTGATTTCCCACAGCAGGACGCCTTGCGACTGGGCACGCTGGGCGACGTCGCGGCCATCGGCGCTCACGACGAGGGCACCGTCGTCCTGCTTGTTGACCCCCACCTGGTCCCTGCGAAGAGCCTCCGCGAAACCATCCGGGTCGTCCGTGCGCACCAGGACCTGGTCATCACCGGTCTGATTGAGGAAGTCCTGAAGCGGCTGGTCGGCGAGGACCTTGCCCTGACCGATCACGATGAGGTGGTCCGCGGTCTGGGACATCTCCGACATGAGGTGGGAGGAGAGGAACACGGTCTTGCCCTGTGAGGCAAGGTAGCGGGCCATCTGGCGAACCCAGATGACGCCTTCGGGGTCGAGCCCGTTGACCGGTTCGTCGAGGATCACGGTGCTGGGGTCACCGAGAATGGCAGTAGCAATGCCCAGGCGCTGGCCCATACCGAGCGAGTACCCGCTGACCTTTTTCTTGGCCGCGCTGCTCAGTCCGGTGATGTCGATGACCTCGTCCACCCGGGAATTGGGGATCCCGTGAGTTCTGGCGAGGGCCCGTAGGTGGTTGATTCCGCTACGGCGGGGGTGCACGGCACGCGCTTCCAACAGGGCGCCGACCGAGGTGAGCGGCGATGACAGCTGACTGTATTTCTTGCCGTCCACCAGCGCCTGTCCCGCGGTGGGCCGCTCAAGGCCCAGGATCATGCGCATCGTGGTGGACTTGCCGGCACCGTTCGGGCCGAGGAATCCGGTGACCTTGCCCGGTTGAACGGTGAAGGAAATGTCGTCAACGGCGCGCTTGGACCCATAGTGTTTCGAGAGACCTGAGACCTCGATCATGGGGCTCCTTTCCGGACCCGGAACACCCGGGTCCAACGTCGTCTGTGCCCCACCCTATAAGCAAAAACCTCCTCGCCCCCTGAGAATCCGGGGAACGAGGAGGATTTCATACCAGGGTATGAATGACAGTAGAGCTGTCTCTACCTCAGCCTCGGAGTCTCCGCGTGAAGCCCACCCCGGGCTGGATCGCCGACGGTGCCTTCGCAGTCCGCATCATGAGTCGTCGGAGGAGGCCCACCATTCTTTCAGGCGTCGTTCGGCCTCTTCCTCGCCGAGGGAACCTTCGTCCAACCGGACATTGAGCAAATAGTTATATGCCTTGCCAACCATAGGTCCCGGATCGATCCCCAGAATCGCCATGATCTGCTGGCCGTCGAGGTCCGGGCGCATCGAATCGAGTTCTTCCTGCTCGGCCAGTTCCCCGATGCGGCGCTCCAGGTCGTCGTAGGCGTGGGCCAGGCGCTGGGCCTTCTTCTTGTTCCGCGTCGTCACATCGGACCGGGTCAGACGGTGAAGCCTCTCGAGCTGCTCCCCCGCGTCCCTCACGTAGCGGCGAACCGCGGAGTCGGTCCACCCTGCCTCCCCATATCCGTAGAAACGCATATGCAGCTCGACCAGGCGCGCCACGTTCTTGATCGTCTCGTTGTCGAACCGGAGGGCGCGCATGCGTTTCTTGACCAGTTTCGCTCCCACGACGTCGTGGTGACGAAAACTCACCGCCCCGGTACCGTCCAGTTTCCGTGTGGCGGGCTTCCCGACGTCGTGCATGAGGGCCGCGAATCGCAAGGTGAACTCGGGGGCGGGAACGGGGCCGTCGCCGTCGGTCTCCAGGTCCTTCGCCTGCATCAACACGGTCAGTGAGTGCTCGTAGACGTCCTTGTGGTGGTGCTGAGCGTCGGTCTCCAGCTTGAGGGCAGGGATCTCCGGCAGCACATAGTCGGCGAGCCCCGTGCTGACCAGGAGTTCGACGCCGCGACGCGGGTTGTCACCGTTGATCAGCTTGATCAGTTCGTCCCGGACCCGTTCTGCGGAGATGATACGGATGCGCTCGGCCATGTCCGTCATGGCCGCAACCAGGTCCGTGGACGGGTCGACATCGAGCCGGGAGACGAACCGCGCGGCCCGCATCATCCGCAAGGGATCATCGGAGAAGGAGTCCTCAGGCTTGCCCGGTGTGCGAAGAATGCCTGCCGAGAGGTCTTTGATGCCGCCATAGGGGTCAACCAGGTCCAGGCTCGGAAGCCTCAGCGCCATCGCGTTGATCGTGAAGTCGCGCCGGAAGAGGTCGTCCTCGAGCTTCCTGGCGAACGCAACCATGGGTTTCCTGGAGTCCGGGTCGTATGCTTCGGCGCGATAGGTGGTCACCTCGATCATCGCGTCACCCTTGCGCAGGCCGATGGTCCCGAAGTCGCGGCCTATTTCCCAGTGGGCATCGGCCCAGTCGCGGGCGACGTCGAGCGTCTCGTCGGGCGTTGCATTGGTGGTGAAATCGAGGTCCAGCGCCGCCGACCCGAGGAAGAGATCGCGCACGGGGCCACCCACGAGCGACAGCTCGAATCCTCTGGCTTCGAAGAGCTTTCCGAGGTCCAGGGCGGCAGGGTGAATGGATGAGCTGTCAAAGAGGTTAACCATAGTCCTTAAATCGTGCCAGAAAACCCCGCCATGGGGCGCTTCGAAGCGCAGAAGGACCCATTGAACAAAGGTCACACACGCGGTCTCCCAGCACGTGTCAAGGTGTGACTCTGTAAGGTGGACGTATGACTTTTCCAGTACCCCGGGCGCCGAAGAAGCGGGCATTCACCCCGCCTTCCCCCTTGCCCACGGTGGAAGAAGTCTCTGCCGGGGGTATCGTCGTCGATCTGGAGACCCCGGGACATCCTGTCGCGATCATCGCCCGCATCAACCGAGGGGGGCGCCTGGAGTGGTGCCTGCCGAAGGGACACCCGGAGGGCGAAGAGAGCAACGAGGAAGCAGCATGTCGGGAAATCGAGGAGGAGACCGGCATCGCGGGTCGTATCCTGGCCCCGCTGGGCTCGATTGACTACTGGTTCACCGTTTCCGGCCACAGGGTCCACAAAACGGTGCACCACTTCCTGCTGAAGGCCACGGGCGGCTACCTGACCACCGAGAAGGACCCCGACCACGAGGCGATCGACGTGGCATGGTCCGACATCGACGATTTGGGGCGTAAACTCTCGTTTCCGAACGAACGTAGGATTGCGGACATCGCTCGGGAATACATCATCCACCAGATCTAGAACCGCAGGGCTGGCTTTCCGGGCGGGTGCCGATCCGAAGAATTCATCGATAGGGCTTAGCAAATATGGCACGAACTGGTGCTCGTTCCAGCGCCATCATGGCCGCGGGAACCATGGTTTCCCGCCTCTTGGGCTTCGTCAAGACCATGCTCCTGGCCATTGCCATCGGAGCCTCGACGACGGCCGGCAACGTCTTCGCACTCGCCAACACCTTGCCGAACCTGATTTACGTGCTGGTCGCTGCCGGCGTATTCAATGCCGTCCTGGTCCCCCAGATCATCAAGGCGTCCAAGAAGCCGGACGGCGGTGCGGATTACATCTCCCGCCTTCTGTCTCTGGCGATCATCGGTTTGTTCGTCATCACCGCGATCGTGGTCCTGTGTGCGCGCCCGATCATCACCATCATGGCCAATGGTTGGTCGCCCGAGAAGATTGATTTCGGCACGACCTTCGCCCTCTGGTGCTTCCCGCAGATCTTCTTCTACGGCCTCTACACCGTGGTCGGGCAGATCCTCAATGCGCGAGGCGCGTTCGGCGCCTACATGTGGGCTCCCGTGTTGAACAATCTGGTGGCGATCGTCTCGCTCCTGGTGTTCATTTTCATGTTCGGCTCGTGGGGCACCGCGCACCACGACCCGTCCAACTGGAACGCGAACAAGACGTTCTGGCTCGCCGGCATGGCGACCCTCGGCGTCGCGGCCCAGGCGCTGATCCTGTTTATTCCCCTCAAGGCATTGAAGCTCGGTCTCGGCATCAAGCTGGGATGGCGGGGTATCGGTCTCGGCACGGCGGCGCGCATCGGAAGCTGGACCCTGGCGACCGGCGTCGTCGCCAATCTGTCCTTCCTGTTCCTGGCCCGTATTGCCACCAAGCCCGAGGGAGCCCAACAGGACTTCTCCCATCCGATTGCCGGCAACAACGTTCTCGACCAGTCGACCATGCTGTACCAGTTGCCGCACGGCGTCATCGGACTGTCTATCGCCACGGTTCTCTTCAACCAGATGTCTCGCTTCGCTGACGAGAACGACGACGCCTCCCTGGTGCAAACCCTCTCCCGCGGTCTGCGCGTGGCTTCGGTCGCGACCATTTTCTGCGCGGTCGCCCTCGTGGTCTACGCCGGGCCGGTCGGCATGCTGTTCGGTGGTGGAGATCCGGCCCAGGGTGCGGTCATCGGACAGGTCATTTCGATCATTGCCCTCGGTGGGCCGTTCCTGACGATCGCCTTCATGATGGGGCGTGCGTTCTATGCCCACGAGGATGCCAAGACGCCCATGATCAACCAGGCGATCTCCGCGGTGATCGTGATTGTCCTGGGTTTCGCGGTCGGCAAGCTCCCGCCGCAGTACATCGTGTTCTGCCTTGCTGGGCTCTACGCGTTGCAGAATATTCTGGCCACGCTCCTCTTCCACCGGGGGCTGCGTCGCTGGCTCGGGGACTACGACCTCGGAAGCATCGTCAAGACTCACCTGCGGGTCACGATTTCCGCGATCGTTGCCGGCGTCGTCGGCTTCGTGGTCCTGCACCTGATGGGTGGCGCCGCGTTCGACGGCTTCGCCTGGCGCAACCAGATCACGGCCCTCGTAACGATTCTGATCGGCGGCTTGGTCATGGGAGCCGTCTACTTCTGTGCCCTCCGGGTCTTCCGAGTCCGCGAGCTGGACAGCATGCTCAAACCGTTGATGTCGCGTCTCGGCAGGTAATTCGGACCACTCGGACCGTGACGCCGGTATCATCTAACTGTTACTACGACCCAACTCAGCGCGGGGGTATTCTTGACGCAGGCGATTCAGCTCGGCACCGTACTCGGTGGCCGGTACAAAGTGACCGCTCAGATCGTTACCACCGCGGCGCAGGACCAAGTGCTCGACGGCAAGGACCAGGTCCTGGAGCGCAAGGTTTCAATTCTCGTTGCCAGCGCTGAGCACAGTGATCTTCTGATCGAGAATGCCCGTGACATCGCGACCGGTTCGCGCTCCGGGACTCTCCAGGTCTTGGACCTCGGGCAATCCGACGAAGTGACCTACCTGATCACATCCCACGCTCCCGCCAACGATCTCCTGGATCTGCTCCTGACAGAGAGCCGGGAAGAAGAGGGCTCGGAGAACGAGGAGCTCGGCGGCGAGATCTTCGGCGCGGACAGCGCACCGGCAGCGACGTCGTCCGACTACGAGCAGGTCGGCACGGTGACATCCCCCCAGGAAGAGGTCGCGCAGGACCACGCGGAAGAGACCTCCCCGGTCACCGAGTGGACGGATGCTGATTACGAGGCCTTCGGGGAGGAGCCCCCCGCGCGGCGTTCGTCCCAGTCCTCCCAGGGCGGTGGCACCCTCTTCGACCGTGCCGCGACCGACGTCGCCGGGGGATCCAGCGCGGCCGCTGCGGCGTCACTGCGCGACGAGGACAGCTCCTACGACGGCGACAATCGCTACCAGTACCAGGACAACGACTTCGCGCCGGCCGGGGACTACGGGAACTATGGGGACTACGACGAACCCGAGGAACCGTACTACGATGACGACGACGAATACTACGACGATCGTCCGCGTCGCCGAACTCCGGCGGGCGTGTGGATCACCGCCGCGGTCGTCGTCATTCTGTTGGTCCTGTTGGTGATCTTCGGGTTCAACAAATTGGGCTCCCTGGTTTCGGGCTCCAGCTCTTCACCCAGCGGGACCGTGAGTTCGGCCGAGAGTGGTTCCGAATCCCCGTCCGAGTCACAGACTTCGACCTCGGGGTCCTCCGCCAAGCCCGAAGTCGCGAACGTGTCCCGGGTGATCCCTGACAATCCGGACTTCATGTCCGACCAGGACTCGACCCTGAGCAAAGCTTTTGACGGCAATCCGTCCTCCTACTGGACCAGCTATGGGTTCTCCAATCCGAGCTTCGGTCAGCTGATTCAGGGGCTGGGGATCGCGGCCGAGTTGAAGGAACCGACGAAGGTCAAGCAGGTCACGGTCAACACCCCCAAGAGCAATGGCGGCCAGTTCACCGTCTACACGAGTGACTCCCCCAGCATCGACGGCGCGACCAAGGCCGGCGAAGGTTCCTTCTCCAACGGCCCGACCACCGTGGATCTGTCCGGCGACGCCGCGTCGAAAGACGCCAAGTACGTGATCGTCTACGTGACCCAGCTCCCGCAGGTCAGCCAGCCCATCGGCGGCTACAACTACGGTCTCCACGTCGGAGAGATCAGCGCGAAGTAGCCTCTGGGCACCGCCTTCTGATCTCCTGTGGAGCCGACCACGGGTCTCCGCGGGGTCGGCTCTTTCGATGCGGAATATTTACGGACCTCCTCAGGTTTCAACCATCAGATCATCGTAGGGGCCCGACGCCGGAGTGCGCGGGCCTTCTCGCACAGGCCAGCGCATGGCCCGCACGGAAGGAAATAAGTGACCGACAGCGTGTTCTCCCAGGGATCGGGTTCCCTGATCGACGTGAAGACCCAGAACGTAGCGGAGACCGAACCACGAGAAGACGGTTCGGACCGTGTTCACGACATCGCAATCATCGGGTCGGGCCCGGCCGGCTACACCGCGGCCGTCTACGCTGCACGGGCCAATCTGCAGCCGGTGGTGTTCGCCAGCTCCGTCGCGGCAGGTGGTGACCTCATGACCACCACAGAGGTGGAGAACTACCCGGGCTTCATTGAAGGCATTCAGGGACCCGAGTTGATGGCCAATATGCAGCAGCAGGCGGAACGTTTCGGCGCCGACATCCAGTACGAGGACGTCGATTCGGTCGAGCTGGAAGGCGAGGTCAAGAAGATCACCCTCCAGGACGGCACGGTTCACTGGGCGAAGGCCGTCATCATCTCCACGGGCTCGGAATACCGGAAGTTGGGTCTGGACGACGAAACCCGCCTGTCCGGCCACGGAGTCAGCTGGTGCGCAACCTGTGACGGTTTCTTTTTCAAGGACAAGCCGATCGCCGTCGTCGGCGGCGGCGATTCCGCTCTCGAAGAGGCCCTGTTCCTGACCAACTTCGCATCGAACGTGACGATCATTCATCGACGCGATTCGCTCAGGGCATCTGAAATCATGCAGGAGCGGGCACTCAACAACCCGAAGATCACCTTCATTTGGGACTCCGCAGTGGTCGGTATCGAAGGTGAGGCCAAGACCGAGGCCCTCCAGGTGGAAAACCTCAAGTCGGGACTGACTCAGCGCCTCGAGGTCGACGGTCTGTTCGTGGCGATCGGTTCGGATCCCCGTACCGACCTCGTGAAGGACCAATTGGAGCTGACTCCTGAGGGAACCATTGCAGTGAACGGCAGGTCCTCCAAAACGAATGTTCCTGGCGTTTTCGCTGCCGGCGACGTCATTGATCCCACCTACAGGCAGGCCATTACGGCCGCGGGCTCGGGTTGTGTGGCCGCGATCGACGCCCAGCACTACCTCGAATCCCTCTGACCGACGTCGTTACGACGAGGTCGACTACCAACCACAGCGAAAGGAAACACAATGAGCAACGCAAAGGCTGTCTCTGACGCCACGTTCGAAGATGATGTCCTCAAGAACGACCGTCCGGTCATCGTCGATTTCTGGGCAGAATGGTGCGGACCCTGCCGCCAGGTTGGCCCGGTTCTCGATCAGATTGCCGAAGAACACGCGGGCAAGGTCGACGTCGTGAAGTTGAACGTGGACGAAAACGGTGAAACGGCTGCGAAGTACGGCATCACCTCGATTCCCGCGATCTACGTGTTCAAGGACGGCGACGTCGCCAAGACCTCTGTCGGGGCCAAGCCGAAGGCCGTCCTGGAGAAGGAATTCGCCGAATTCCTCGGCTGACTCTCTCGTCAGCTGACACCCCGAAACAAAGACGCCGCCTCGTTTCACGTGAAACGAGGCGGCGTCTTTGTAGTTACATCAATCCCCGCTCAGGAGGAATCCGGGGCACCTACTCCCCCCCTCTCCCCCCCCCCCCCCCCCGATCTTCGGGTCCAGAACAGTAATGATCCTGTTCAGATCGTCGACCGATGCGAACTCGATCGTCATCTTGCCCTTGCGAGCTCCCAGATTGATTTTCACGTTCGTATCGAGCTTGTCCGAGAACGCGTCTGCAATGTAGTCCAGTCGTTCGTGGTGCTTATTCGGGGTCGCGGGCTTCCTTGGCTTCTGCTCGCCCTTCTCTGCCGCGCCCGACTGAATAATCTCCTCGACCGAACGAACTGACAGGCCCTCGGCCACAATGCGCTGCGCGAGGCGCTCCATGGCCGCAGGATCGGTCAGAGCCAATAGCGCACGTGCATGGCCCGCGGAGAGAATTCCGGCGGCCACCCGACGCTGGACCAAGGCAGGAAGGTGCAGCAACCGGATGGTATTGGAGATCTGCGGCCTTGACCGGCCGATTTTCAGGGCCAGCTCATCCTGGGTTGTACCGAACTCGTTGAGAAGCTGTTGATACGCGGCCGCTTCTTCCAAGGGGTTGAGTTGGCTCCTGTGGAGATTCTCCAGCAGTGCATCGCGCAACAAATCAACGTCTTGGGTTTGGCGAACGATCGCGGGAATGGTCTCGAGACCGGCCCTCTGGGTAGCTCGCCAGCGTCGCTCACCCATCACGAGTTCGTACTTGGCGTCACCCTCTTCCCGACTTGGACGAATCACGATGGGTTGGAGAAGCCCGATTTCCCGGATGGAGTGGACTAGCTCCTCCATCTCGTCTTCATCAAATTCCTGTCGTGGTTGCTTCCGGTTGGGGTGAATGTCAGAGACCGGGATCTCACCAAAATGCGCCCCTGGCACGGGAATCAGGGTAGGACCCTCCGCTTCCCCATTGGCAGTCTCCTCAGGCTGGGCTGTCGATGAAGAAGCGGTCGCATTCTGCACCGTTTCACGTGAAACGGACTGATTCGTGCCCGACTTCTTGTCTTCTGCGGAATCAGTAGAAGCACCGCTTGCAGGAACGGCGGATTCATCGATCGACTTCTCGGCGGAGCCCAGGGGCTCACGCCGGTTGTCCAGCCCGGAGCTTGAGTCCGGGGCATCAGCACTCGCCGACTCCGACGGTTGGAAGAAGAAGTCCACGGGCCGGCGGCCACCCGCACTCTTTCGCAACGCCGCGCCCATGTCTGCCCTGGGGGTGCTGGATTTTCGAGTACCGCGTGCCTTGCCGTCCGAGCCCGAGGCGCCCTCCGACCCGGCGGTCTTCTGCGACGACCTGCCTTTGGGCCCGGTTCCCTCGGTCGAGTTCTCAGACACCTTCGACGATTTGTTCGATGAACTACTGGACGTCCGACGTGACGATGTCTTACCGGACGTCTGGGACGACTCCTTGCCGTCGGCGCCGGAATTCTCGTTCTTTCGACCAGCCGATGCGGCACTCGCCTTCCCGTTCTTGGCTTTGGACTGTGTGCCGGATCTGTTCTCCCGATTCTCGCCGGAGCCCTTGGTCGAGCTTGCGTTCGATTTCTTGAAGGCAGCGGACGTCTTGGATGCGCGAGCAGTCGATGCCTCACTTGTTTCACGTGAAACGCCGCCTTCGGGCTCCACCTTCCCATTTGGCCCAGACGTGCTGTCGACCCCTTGTTCCTCGGACTCCCCTGCTGGTGAGCTCGGAATGAGCGATCCCAAGCCCCGGCCCAGTCCACGTCTCTTTTCAGCCACGGTGCTCCTTCTTCATATGTTGGGTACTGACTCCAGTCTATAGTGCCCCAACAGCATTGTTGGCAATGCGGTCGGTCCGGCACCATCTATTTCATGTCATTCGTGCACCTTACGAACTGGAGTCCGCGGCGACCGTTTCACGTGAAACCGTGGACAATGATGTGCAGGAGTCCGGCGCTCAATCAACGGAGTAGGCTGCTGGTCCTGTTCTCTTCGATCCGGTGCGGTCGGACCCTCGGCATCCACTCCTGCCTCGTCCGTGTCACGTGAAACGGGGTGCATGCACAACGGCAGGACTAGGCCACGTGACCACACGGACACCAGGGCCGTTCCCGATATTTACCGACAGGCCACAGCGCCACTAGATACTATCGAATGAATCCTTTGCACCCCGCGGCCAAACCTGCGCCTGGCGCTGAACTCACCATGGACCTCGGGGGTTCACATTCACAGGCTTCGACACTTTTCCACGTACAAGCGAGTTGGTATTCCTACTCCCGGTTTCACGTGAAACGGGCCAAATGAACGTACGACCACAGAACCAGCCCCGGAAGGATCTGACGCGCCTCATGCCTACGTTCCGAAGTCACGATCAGCGTACTGTTCCTTGAGCCGACGCGCCCAAAACCGTCCATCTATCACGCGTGGACGAGCTTGCAGTACGTTTCACGTGAAACGGTGACACTCTTGAGGCTCCAGGATTGGGGGAAACCCGCTACTTCCAGGTCCACACCGTGGTAGGGACGAAGTAGGGGCATTCGCGGATCGTTTCACGTGAAACGGCCGCGCTTCCAGACCATGTCGGATAGCCAGAACCAGCTCGGCCTCAACCGCCGCGCAGGTCCTCAGGCGTCACTTGCCTTGGCCGTTCTAAGCTCAACCGATTGCGCAACACTTTCACGGACACCAACGAACGCTCTCTGAGCGACGGGGAAAAAGACCACGCGACGTGCACATGCGCGATGGGAGCAGAACGTCGATCAGTTGGGACTCAGTTCGTGCCTCGCTGCGCTATTTCTACAGCTGCTTCGAGGTAGGACAATGCACCCGTGGACTGAGGGTCGTACGTCAGCACAGTCTGCTGGTAACTCGGAGCTTCGGATATCCGGACGGACCTGGGAATCATGGCATTCAGAACCTCGTCCGGGAAGTGCTGCCTGACCTCGTCCGCGACTTGCGACGCCAGATTGGTTCGACCGTCATACATCGTCAGGAGAATCGTGCTGACCCGAAGCGTGGGGTTCAAGTGCTTTTGCACCAATTCGATATTCTTGAGGAGCTGACTCAACCCTTCGAGTGCGTAGTACTCGCACTGAATGGGTATCAGAACCTCTTTGGCGGCCACGAACGCATTGATCGTGAGTAGGCCCAGGGACGGCGGGCAGTCGATGAAGATGTAGTCGAGGCGGGGGAGTCCCGCTTCCTCACGAGCCTCCGCGTACTCCCGCAGAGCCCGATCCAATCGCTGTTCCCGGGCCACGAGTGACACCAACTCGATCTCGGCTCCCGCCAAGTCGATATTGGATGGAATGCAGTACAGATTGGGGTAATCGGGACACTGCCTGACGACGTCCTTGACGGGCGTCCCCTCGATGAGCACGTCGTAGGTCGAGTCGACGTCCATGCCGTGCTCGATATTCAGTGCCGTCGACGCATTGCCTTGGGGATCGATGTCCACGACCAGCGTCTCGAAGCCACGGTCCGCCATGGCCGCCGCCAGGTTGACCGCCGTGCTCGTTTTGCCGACTCCGCCCTTCTGGTTGCTGATGGTCAGCACTCGCGTGTGATCGGGACGGGGAACCGGTTGCTTGGCCAGCTGCTTCCAGCGCTTCTTCTCGTTCATTAGCTCTCTCGCAACGGGGGATTTGAGGCGGTCCGATATGGCGATCCGCGACGTGATGGAATCGATCGTTTCATGTGAAACATGGCGTCCCTGATCCGGAACAACCGTTTCGGATTGATCTTGTGGGTTGGGTGGCATCCCGTCGTCGGGTGCCCTATGTCTTCCTACCACCAGGTCTCCATTTCACGATCCGATGCTTGATTACACCTCAATCCAGGGTACCCGTTCAGGCTTTAAGGAAGTGGCACGATCCCGTTGTGTGGACGAAACACACTCGAAGGCGCGAACGCCCGCCGGAGTCCGCCTCACAGCGCCACAGGACGCTCAGAGGCCGATGTGGACCACTGTCGTCGGTTGTTCGAGGACATCTTCCCCGACTGTGACGATCTCTGTGGACCTCACCCCGTACTTGTCGAGCTTCTTCTTCGACTTCTGGATCTCTTCCTCGGCCGATTTGCCCTTCAGGGCCAAGAGCTGCCCCGTACCTCGCAACAGAGGCAACGTAATGTCCAGCAACCCGACGAGGGCGGATACTGCTCTGGCGGTCACGACGTCGACGTCGATGTCACCGACCAATTGCTCCGCACGGCCGCGTCGCAGGTCGACGTTCTCGATTCCGAGGTCCTCGATCACCTCGTCCAGCCATATGATCCGGCGTTCGAGGGGTTCGATGAGCGTGATGTCGAGGTCGGGCCGGGCAATGGCCAGGCACAGACCGGGCAGGCCCGCGCCGGAGCCCACGTCGGCAACACGCTGGTCCGGCCCGATGAGCTCCTGGACCACAGCGCAGTTGAGGACGTGCCTGGACCAGAGGCGGGGGAGCTCTCTGGGGCCTATCAGGCCACGCTCGATGCCGCTGGTCGCCAGGTGCTCTACATAGCGTTCCGCCTGGGGAAGGCGATCTCCGAACACCGATGTCGCCGCGAGGAGGTCTTCACCGGAGAGTTCGATCTTCTCGGAGCTCACGCGTCACCCTCGACGACGTCGTCCCTTGTTGCCTCGACCGAGATGACGATGTGCCGCTTCGATCCCTCGCCCTCGGATTCGGAGTGCAATCCGTTCTCGGCCACGATGTCGTGGACGATCTTGCGTTCGTACGGGCTCAACGGTTTGAGGTGGCATGCATTGCCCGAATCCTTGACCGAGGCGATGGCGTCCTCTGCCATGGTCTTCAGCTCATCTCCACGACGATCCCTGTAACCGGCGACGTCGAGAATCAGACGTGACCGCTGCCCCGTGGAAGCGAGCACGGAGAGCCGAACCAGTTCCTGCAGAGCATCCAAAACCTCACCACGGCGGCCGACCAGCAGTTCCAGGTCCTCTTCGTTCTCCTCGGTCACCACGGAGATGTACGCGCGGTTCTGGCGGACCTCGATGTCGATGTCCCCGTCCAGGTCCGCGATGTCGAGAAGTTCTTCCAGATAGTCGGCGGCGATTTCACTCTCGTCTTCGCCGCTGACCTCGGCGTCACCGGAAACGACCTCGTCGTCGTTTCCCTCGGCGGGCTCTTCTGCCGCGGTCTCGGTCGGCGTCGTTTCCGGCTCTGCAGCCTTGTCCGGGGTGCCGAGTTCATCCGTCCGCTCCTGGTTCGCGGACCGGTCCGGCGTTTCCTCGTTCTGTTCGACCATCGGTTCTCCTGCTCCGCACCGGTGAGCCGGCGCAGTCATCGATTCGACCGCTCAGTGCACCTCGCACGAGCTGCATACGGTGTGGACGGCATGGAACATTCCGAGCCGCCACACGCCCGCTAGTTCTTCTTTTTCTTCTTCTGCCGGTTCTTGCTCACCGGCTGGTTCCGCTGACCGCCCTGGGCGCGCTCACGCTGTGCCTCGAGCTCCGCCTCGTGCTCTTCACGGGACTTGCCGACAGGGGGAAGTCCCTTGGCCGCCCGGCGCTCGTTGAGCTCTTTCTCGGCCTGGGAACCGGCCGTGGGATTGTTGCGGATGACCCACCACTGCTGACCCATGGCCCAGAAGTTCGAGACGGTCCAGTAGACGAGCACACCGAGCGGGAAGTTGATACCACCCACGGCGAAGATGATCGGGAACAGATACATGAGCATCTGCTGCTGCCGATACATCGGGGATTCCTTGGCCTGGGCGCTCATGTTCTTGGCCGTGAGCTGCCGCTGGGTGATGAACTGGCTCAAGGACATGGCCACGATCATGATGATGGCCAGAGCAATCGTGCTCGTGTGGTTACCGTTGCCCGGATGAGTCAGCGTCGAGAACAGGGGGGCGCCGAGGATGAAGGCGTCGTTGAACTGGTGGACCATGTCGGCCGAAAGCACCAGGATGCCTTCGTGATTTCCCGAGGCCGCGGGAACCCCGCGGAGAACCTGCAGGAGCCCGAAGAACACGGGCATCTGCACGATGATCGGGAAACACGAGGAGAGGGGATTGGCTCCCTTGCTCTTGTACAGGGCCATCTGCTCCTGCGCCATGGCCTGGCGGGACAGCTGGTCCTTCTTTCCCTTGTACTTGGCCTGGATCTTGGCCATTTCGGGCTGAAGCTCCTGCATGCCGCGCATGGACTTGATCTGCTTCAGGAACAGCGGAACCGTCAGGATACGCATGACGAAGGTCATGAACACGATGGCGAGGACCCACGTCCAACCGGAGGCCGGATCCATGCCAATGGCAGTGAACAAACTGTGGAAGACCCACAGGACCGCGGAGACGATCCATTTGAAGGGCCACAGAATGATGTCGATTGGGTTCATCAGGAATTGACTCCTAGCCCCGAGGCTGGTGGGGCATCGTGTTCTCCGCTTCTGGCGGATGGTTCAACAGCAAGATCTTCGGTTCGCGTCCCGGCGCGAATTTGCGCCGACCGGCGGGCACGGGGTCCACACCTCCGGTTGCCCAGGGGTGACACCTCAACAATCGTCTCACGGTCAGACCGGTTCCTCGGACGAGACCGTGAATAGCGACCGCTTCGAGCCCGTAGGCCGAGCAGGTAGGAAAATATCTGCAGACATCTCCGTACAGGGGAGAGACAATCCGTCGGTACGCCCGGAGGAACGCGATCGCGAGGTTCTGAGGGAACGTCCACAGGGCGTGAACCCACCCATCCGGGTGCACGTATTCTCTCGGCGCCGACGCGAGGCGCTCTTCCGGGGAACCGTCCGACGGATTCCGGCTCATTCCGTGTTCACTGTTCATCGCGTGCGCCGACGATCGAGGGGTCACGGCCTTCTTCGAAATCCGGCTCGCCGAGCTTCTTCCGGAGGCTGCGCCGTGCGCTGCGATAGTCGCGGGCCAGGTCGTCCCACGTTGCGTCGGCCGACGCCGGCAACGCCCGGACCACGAACGCGAGGCCGTTCGGATTCTCCCGCACGGACTCGGCGGCCAGCTCGCGAAGTCTCCTCTTGACCCTGTTGCGCACGACGGCGTTGCCCACGGCCTTCGACACCACGAATCCGGCGATGCTGGGGGATGAGCCCTCTGATCGGCTCGCATATAGAACTAAGTTCCGGCGTCCGCTTCGGACGCCGGAACGTGTAGTCATTGAGAACTGTGTGGACGTCCTCATTCGGTGCTGTTGTGCCAGCACGTCAAGGCTCCTTCAACGCGAACCGGATGGCGTCTGAGCCCCGGTGGAAACCATGACTCAGGAGACGCCCCTTCGAGAGGGGAGTCGGTCAGGCCGAAACGGAAGCGCGACCCTTGGAACGGCGGTTCGCCAGGATGGCGCGGCCGGCGCGGGTGCGCATACGAAGACGGAAGCCGTGCTTCTTGGCACGACGGCGGTTATTCGGCTGAAAAGTCCGCTTGCTCACTGTGGTAACTCCAAGACTGTTTGTTCGGGCCTGCCCGTTCAGGGGACCTTGCGGGCGATGTTCATGCGAAGGAACACGAGGCAGGCGCTTTCGGTTCTGCTGCGCCGTCGGAGTTCTGCTGCCCTCCGGGTCCCAGAAGACGGCGGAATCGGGCACGCGGGCACAATCCGACGCACAGACGACTAACAAACAATACGAGCACACCGAGCTGGTGGTCAAGTCCCGCACCCCGCGAACCGACGTCCCGCGACGAAGAACACCGTCGTGTCCGGCCACGGGGTTCGTTCCTCCGCCGGACCCACCACGTTGTGCATTCGGCTCGATGCACAGCTGTGGATAATCCCAAATTTTTCTGCCGGCCCACAGGCCGCGGGATGACGGGAAACTACAAACCTGTGATTACAGTTTCCCGCGAATTCGAGCGCCAGACGCCCGGATTTATGACCTAAGCTAGCTAGAGCCATCCACGGTTGTCCACATTTTCCACAGCTGTGGAGAACGATGTGGAGAACTTGGGTACAGCCCGTGGATGAGCGGCCTGGGCATCGTCATTCTCTGCCGTTTCCGCGTCCTTTGACGGACCGGACGCGGGGTTCGCGGGTGTCGAAGGCTGTGTCAGATGTCCCCCTCGACAACAAGGAGAACAGTGAGCATTCAGGGCAACAACGAGATCCAGGCCCAGTGGGACGCCTGCATTGCTGATCTCCAGGCAAACGCCGCCATCGCCCGCCGCTTGCGCGCTTTTCTTCCCCTCGCCAAGCCCCAAGGCCTTTTCGGGACGACGCTCATCGTTGCTGTCCCGAACGAGTTCACCCGTGGGATCTTCCAGTCGGATATCCATGAGGCGTTCAAGGACGCGATCTCGACGTCCTTCGGCGAGAACATCACGGAAGCCTTCGTGATCGATCCGGAGATGGATGTCTCCGAACCGCAGTCGACGGCGTCGTCGGCCTCTGCCGAACAGCCCCGGAACGAATCCGTGAACAACGACGCCGCCGCTCCCGCCGCCGCGTCGGCTGGAAACGTTCCTCAGCCAGAACCGTCGGTCGCTCACGAGAATTCGGTCACCGTCTCCGGCGTGCCGATCCCTCCGATCAATGAGCTCGAGGCCGAGCGCGGGCACGCCACGTCGCACACGTCGCCTCTGGACAGGCAGCCCACGGATCTCGCTTCCGGGTCACGCAGCGATGAGGTCCAGTTGCCCGCTCCCAGGGTCGATCCGCCCGCCCAGGAACGAGATATTCCGAAGGAATCATACGAGCGTTCTCAGGGCGATATCGAATGGGACAGCTCGGCCCGTCTGAACGACAAGTACATGTTCGACACCTTCGTGATCGGTCAGTCCAACCGCTTCGCCCATGCCGCTGCGCTGGCCGTGGCCGAGAATCCGGCCAGCGCGTACAACCCTTTGTTCGTGTACGGGGACTCCGGGCTCGGAAAGACCCACCTTCTGCACGCGATCGGCCACTACGCCAAGCGGTTCTACCCGAATCACCGGGTCAGGTATGTGAACTCGGAGGAATTCACCAACGACTTCATCAACTCCATCCGCGACGACGAGGGATCGAGTTTCAAGCAGATCTACCGCAATGTCGATCTGTTGCTCATTGACGACATCCAGTTCCTGGCGGGCAAGGAGCACACCCAGGAAGAGTTCTTCCATACGTTCAACGCGCTGCACAACCACAAGAAGCAGATCGTGATCACGTCGGATCTGCCGCCCAAACAGCTCTCGGGCTTTGCAGAGCGTATGCGGTCGCGCTTCGAGTGGGGACTGATCACGGATGTCCAGCCGCCCGAGCTGGAGACCCGCATCGCGATTCTCCGGAAGAAGGCCCAGAACGAGAATCTGGATGCGCCCGGCGACGTCATGGAATACATCGCCTCCAACATCACCACGAATATCCGTGAGCTCGAGGGCGCCCTGATCCGGGTCACGGCCTTTGCTTCGCTGAACAAGCAACGGGTCGATCTTCCGTTGGCGGAGTTGGTGCTCAAGGACCTCATCACGGATGACGGCGTCCCGGAGATCACCGCGTCCGCGATCTTGGGTCAGACGGCCAACTACTTCGAGATTTCTCTGGAGGAGCTGCGCAGCAAGTCTCGCAACAGGACACTCGTGACGGCCCGCCAGATCGCCATGTATTTGCTCCGCGAGCTGACCGACATGTCCCTGCCGAAAATCGGCCAGGAATTCGGGGGACGCGACCATACGACCGTGATGCACGCCGATCGCAAGATCCGGAAGCTCATGGCCGAGCGCAGGCAGATCTTCAATCAGGTCACCGAGCTGACCAACCGCATCAAGCAACAGCAGCGCGAAGGCTGACCCCTGTCCACAGTTCCGCGGGATACCGCCCCAAGACCTGTTTATTAACACCTGTGGACAACTCTGTGGATCAATGCCCTTTTTCTGTGGAGCTTAAGGGGACAGCCGGGCCGGCGCTGTGAAATCGCCGTCAGAGCGCCCGAAAGTCTTCACATCGGCTCCACCGGTGCCCTCGATTTAAACCACAAATTTTCTACAGACTCGATGGCATCCTGGTGCGGATGAAGGCGGTTATCCACAGTATCCACACGGGTTATTAACACTACCCATCGTTTAAAGAGATCATTCCGAATAACAAAGTTCCGCTCCGAGGCCTGCCGGCGGGACCAGGTGCGACCCCAGTCGCCCAAGGAATCGGTAATTACAAGAATCCTATGGAGACTCCGTCTCCGGTAGGCTCTGTCCTAGGACTCACCATCTTCGAGAGAGGGACTTCGCGCACGTGAAATTCTCAGTTGACCGAGACGTACTGGCCGAAGCCGTCACATGGACGGCTCGCTCCCTCTCACCCCGTCCTCCTGCGCCGGTTCTGTCAGGTCTTCTGATCAAGGCCTCCGGCAACGAGGTCTCGATCGCGAGCTTCGACTACGAGACCTCTGCCAAATTGAACATCGTTGCCGAGGTCCAGGAAGAAGGGGAGACCCTGGTCTCCGGCCGCCTGCTGGCCGACATCTGCCGTTCGTTGCCTTCCGCACCGGTCGATCTGGAAACACGTGACTCGAAGGTCTACCTCACGTGCCGTTCCTCGAAGTTCAACCTCGCTGCCATGCCGGTTTCCGAGTACCCGGAGCTTCCGGCACTTCCGGAGATCTCGGGGACGATCGACGGCGCCGCATTCGCGCACGCGATTTCGCAGACCATCGTTGCGGCCAGCAAGGACGACACCCTCCCGATCCTGACCGGTGTCCGGGTCGAGATCGAGGGATCCACCATGACCCTGCTGGCGACCGACCGCTACCGTCTCGCGATGCGGGAGCTCACCTGGGAGCCCACCGATCCGAACATCTCGACTGCTGCCCTGATCAAGGCCAAAACCCTCAATGAGGTCGCCAAGACCTTGGGCAATGCCGGCCAGATGAACATTGCACTCTCGGATTCCCACGAGCTGGTCGGCTTCGAATCCGGCGGACGACGCACCACGAGCCTGCTGGTCGACGGCGAGTACCCGAAGATCCGGTCCCTGTTCCCCGACCAGACGCCGATCCACGCCGTCGTCAAGACCTCCGAACTGGTCGAGGCCGTACGCCGCGTGTCCCTGGTCGCGGAGAGAAACACACCCGTGCGCCTGGCGTTCTCGCAGGGACAGCTTGCGCTCGACGCCGGTACCGGCGAAGACGCCCAGGCCAACGAAATCCTTGATGCCCGACTCGACGGCGACGACATCACGGTTGCCTTCAACCCGGTCTACCTGAGCGAAGGTCTTCACGCCTTCGGCAGCGAGTACGTGCGCTTCTCGTTCACGACGCCGCCCAAACCAGCGGTTCTGTCGGCTCAGGACGACCTCGAGGGCGACGACGGCAGGGACTACCGTTATCTGCTGATGCCAGTACGCCTGCCCAACCAATAAAGGGGCCGCGAGGTGTACATCGATCACCTCTCGCTCATGGACTTCAGGACCTATGGGTTCCTGGATCTCCCGCTGACCACTGGGCTGACCGTCATGGTCGGCCCGAATGGTGTGGGCAAGACCAACATCGTCGAGGCCGTCGACTACAGCGCAAATTTGGCCTCCCACCGAGTCAGCAACGATGCCCCGCTCATCCGAGTGGGAGCTGACCGTTCGTACATCAGGTCTCGAGTGGTCCGGGGACACCAGCAGACCGTCATGGAACTGGAAATCACTCCTGGCAAGGCCAATCGGGTGCGCATCAATCGTGCCGCTCCCGTGCGGGTCCGGGAGGCGCTGGGTATATGCCAAACCGTCCTGTTCTCGCCGGAAGACCTCGACCTGATCAAGGGGGATCCCGCCGGACGACGTCGTTTCGTGGACGACCTTGCGGTCTCTCTCCGACCCGTTCTGGGCGGGTACCGCGCGGACTACGAAAAAGTCCTGCGCCAGAGGAACGCGCTGCTCAAGTCGCTGCGCAAACAAGGGCCGGGCAAGAAACTGAGCGAGGACGAACGGGCCACGCTCGATGTATGGAACGGGCAACTGGTCAACCTGGGCTCACGCATCATGCAGGCGCGTTTTCAGATTCTCGCTGCCCTGCTGCCCCAAGCGGACCACGCGTACGGGCAACTGACCGATGGGGGCAAGGATCTCGGATTCGTCTACGAATCCTCCGCACTCGGCCCTCGGGACGGTTCGGACATCACGTCCCTGGCCCGTATTCCGCTTCCGGAATTGGGTTCCATGATGGAGTCGGCCCTCGAAGAGCGAGCGGCCGATGAGATCGAGCGCGGAATGAGTCTCGTGGGTCCGCACCGGGACGAGATCGCACTCATGCTAGGAGATATTCCCGCCAAGGGATATGCTTCTCACGGTGAGACCTGGTCCTACGCGTTGTCCTTGCGGCTCGGGTCCTGGTACCTCCACCAAGCGGATCATGAGGATCCCACGGCATCTCCGATCCTGATTCTCGACGACGTCTTCGCCGAGCTCGATGCCACGCGCCGTTCACGACTGGCTCGCATCGTATCCGGCGCCGAACAAGTCCTGGTCACGTGTGCGGTTGAACAGGACCTTCCCGAAGAATTGGATTCCGCCCGGAGGATTGTGCGGGTCGAGCCGGGCCGGGCCGTCGTCGTCGGCGATGTCACGGCGGCCGACGCCGAACGGGACCCCGAGGGTGATATCGATCCGACGGAACGCGAGGGATCATCGTGAGCTCATTCCGGTCCGACGATCCCAGGGGAGAGAGCGCCCGTCGATCGATGGAACAGAATCGCGTCGATGCCCCGGCGTCGCTCCTTCAACGCCTGCGCACCGCGGCGAAGCAGAGGGGCGAGGGACGGCTGACGGGAAATGCCGCCAAGAAGATCATCCGCGACTTCGGAGACATCGTCTCTGCCGAGCCCGGCACGTCGACCAAGAGGCGTTGGCGCGAGGAAGGCTGGGACCCGCGCACGCTCGGAGGATATACGGGGCCCGGCAAATCCTCGCGGGACCCCCAGGGGCTGGGATCCGTGCTCGATCACATGATCGCCTCACGCGGGTGGAAGGAGCCCGTTGCGGTCAGCAGCGTCCTGGCGCGTTGGTCGGACATCGTGGGCCCCTCGATCGCCGCGCACTCGACGCCGGAGAACTATGAGAACTCCGAGGTCGTGATCCGGTGCGACTCGACCAATTACGCCACCATCCTGCGCACCATGACGCCACAACTCATGCACACCTTCGAGACCGAACTCGGACCGGGCATCGTGACCAAGATCAGCGTGTTCGGACCCAACGTTCCGAGCTGGCGCAAAGGGCGCAGAGTGGCCCCCGGGGGCCGCGGCCCGCGGGACACCTACGGGTAGGCGAGTTCCGTTGCGGGTACCACCCGGTGGTCCCCGCTGTAGATGACGAAGCGGTTGCCGCGCACGAAGCCGGCAAGGGTCATGCCGGCGTCCTTCGCGAGGTCGACGGCCAAGGACGACGGCGCCGAGACGGAGGCCAGCATCGGAATGCCCGCCATCGCGGCCTTCTGGGTGAGTTCGAAACTCGCCCTCCCGGAAACCATCAGCACGTGGTTGCTCAGGGGGAGCTTCCCGTCGAGCAGTGCCCCGCCCAGGACTTTGTCCACGGCGTTGTGCCTGCCCACGTCCTCTCGGATCGAGACCAGTTCGCCGGTTCGCCCGTCGAAAAGGCCAGCCGCATGGAGTCCGCCCGTGCGGTCGAAGACCTTTTGTTTGGCCCGCAGGGTCTCGGGCATCCCCAGAACGAAGTCCTCCGAGAGGCGCATCGGGTCATCGGCCACGGGAAAAAGAGATTTCTGGTGCACCTGGTCAATGCTCGTGCGACCGCACATGCCGCAGGCGCTGGACATCAGAACATTGCGTTCCTGGTAGTGGAACGGCGGGAGCACCCACTTGTGCAGGACGACGTCGACCGTGTTGTCGCCGTCCTCGGCTCCCGGGCCGAAGTCCTTGCGGCAGTATCGAATGGACGAGACCTGCTTGCCGTCGGTGATGACGCCCTCGCTCAGGAGGAACCCGGCGGCCAGGGAGAAGTCCTCGGTCGGCGTCCTCATGGTCACGGCGAGACGACGGCCGTTGACCCGGATTTCGAGCGGTTCTTCGGTGGCCACCATGTCGGCCCGAGAATCGCGATGACCTTCCTGATCAACGCGGATGACTCTGGTGCGGGATTCGCTGCGGCTCATTGGACCCTAGTCCTTCGGTTCCGTGTCGACGCCGGCGTCGCGACGGGTTCGGGCGACCAGGTCGCGTACCTGTTCCGAGAGCTCCTTGAGCTGGTCTTCGGCGGGCACGGTGTCCTCTCCCGCCTCGGACTGCGCGGCCAGACGAAGTCCCAGGGCAACGCCCACGAGGTAGGAACTCGTCGGGGCTCCGGGCCGTACGATGCCGTGAGCCACGTCCTTGGTCATCTCGAGAATCGGGCCGGGCGCCACCACGTCGGACGGCAGGTCGAGTTCGACCGCGACCATCTCGAGCCACTCCGTGAGATTCGGCAGATGCTGATCGGTCATTTCGAACTCTTCGCTTTCTTCTCGACCACCGCGGCGGATTGCGGTGGGCTTTTCGGATGGTGAGGATCGGGAATGGGGCGACGGGCTCATTCCGCTTCTCTTGGGCTCGGGACTGTCTGAGTGTGAACCCACAGGTGCGAGGGTCCGACGCCGTCTGAGGGCCGTCGAAGGCCTGTGAAAGCCACTGACCTCCTCAAAGGATGCTCTGAGCGGAGCGAATTGGCCCCTGTGAGCGCCCGAGTCCGGTAGAATGGATGTCAGATCCAACGGTGGCCAGCTTCGCGATCCGACCACATTGCAATGTTATCGATTTCGCGCACCTGCCCGCCATCCCCAGACCGGACCCCTCGTGGGTCCGGAAGCTAGGAGCTGAAACCTCAAAGTGGCAGCCGAAGAAAATCACGAATACGGTGCGAGCGACATTACGGTCCTCAAGGGACTGGAAGCGGTCCGCAAACGACCGGGCATGTATATCGGTTCCACCGGAGAACGCGGCCTCCACCACCTCGTCTACGAGGTCGTGGACAACTCGGTCGATGAGGCGCTCGCCGGATACTGCGACCACATCGAGATCACGTTGCTCGCCGATGGCGGCGTCAGGGTCGTGGACAACGGCCGAGGCATCCCCGTGGACATGCACCCGACCGAAGGCAAGCCGACCGTTGAAGTGGTCATGACCGTTCTTCACGCGGGCGGTAAGTTCGGTGGCGGGGGATACGCGGTCTCCGGTGGCCTGCACGGCGTCGGCATCTCCGTGGTCAACGCCCTCTCCACGCGGGTGATCACCACGGTGCGCAACCAGGGGTACGTCTGGACCACGAGCTTCCACAACGGAGGCCACATCGATCAGCCGCTCGAACGCGGTGCCGAAACCAGTGAGACCGGTACCGAACAGGTCTTCTACCCGGACCCCGAGATCTTCGAGACGGTCGATTTCGACTACGAAACCCTTCGCGCCCGTTTCCAGCAGATGGCATTCCTGAACAAAGGACTGCGTATCACCCTGACGGACGAGCGGGAAGCCGCCGACTTCGACGACGAGGTTGCCGAGGAGAAGAAGACTTCGGAGCAGAAGCTCAACGAAGAAGGCACCACGTCCGAGGGCTACCGCGTGGTCGTCTACCAGTACGACGACGGCCTTCTCGACTACGTCAAGTTCCTCAACGCCAGCCAGAAGACCAACGTGATCCACGATGACGTCATCGCGCTGGAGGTCGAGGACACCGAGAAAAAGCTCTCCCTCGAGCTGGCCATGCAGTGGACCGAGTCCTACAAGGAATCGGTCCATACCTACGCCAACACCATCAACACCCACGAGGGCGGAACCCACGAAGAAGGATTCCGCACGGCGCTGACCTCACTGATCAACCGGTACGCGCGGGACAACAAGTTGCTGCGGGAGAAGGACGAGAACCTCACGGGCGACGACGTCCGCGAGGGTCTCACCGCGGTGATTTCCGTCAAAATCGCCGAGCCCCAGTTCGAGGGCCAGACCAAGACCAAGCTCGGCAACTCGGAGGTCAAGACCTTCGTGCAGCGTGAGGTCTGGGACCAGATGGGGGACTGGCTCGAACGCAACCCCAACGAAGCCAAGGACATCGTCCGGCGTTCGATCACCGCCGCCCAGGCCCGTATGGCAGCGCGCAAGGCTCGCGAGACCACACGCCGCAAAGGTTTGCTGGAGTCCGGCGGAATGCCGGGGAAACTCAAGGACTGCTCCTCCAAGAACCCGGAGATCTCGGAGATCTACCTCGTCGAGGGCGACTCGGCGGGCGGCTCCGCGGTCCAGGGGCGCGACCCCGAACGGCAGGCGATCCTTCCCCTGCGAGGCAAGATCCTGAACGTGGAGCGTGCGCGGCTGGACCGTGCCCTCTCCAACGCCGAGGTCCAATCGATGATTACCGCCTTCGGTGCGGGCATCGGCGAAGAGTTCCAGATCGAGAAGGCCCGGTACCACAAGATCGTTCTGATGGCGGATGCCGATGTCGACGGCCAGCACATCACCACCCTTCTGCTGACCCTGCTCTTCCGCTTCATGCGTCCGCTGATCGAAGCCGGATACGTGTATCTCGCCCAACCTCCGCTGTACCGGATCAAGTGGTCCAATGCCCCGGACGACTACGTGTTCACGGATGCGGAGAGGGACGAGGCGGTTGCTCGCGGGCTGGCCAACAACCAGCGCCTTCCCAAGGAGAACGGCATCCAGCGCTACAAGGGTCTGGGCGAGATGGACTACAGCGAGCTGTGGGAAACGACCATGGACCCGGAGCACAGGACGCTTCTCCAGGTGACCATGGACGATGCCGCCGCGGCCGACCAGGTCTTCTCTGTGCTGATGGGCGAGGACGTCGAATCCCGCCGCGAATTCATTCAGAAGAACGCCAAGGACATCCGGTTCCTCGATATCTAGCCGAAGCCGAATATTTGGCATGAGGCATATATCGGCACCGAGAGACTGAAGACTTTCAGCAGGACGGAACACAGAGAAACATGAGCACCGAAGACAACGGTTCGAATCAGAATCCTCAGGAGGGCGCCCCCATCGAGGGCGAGGTCGTGGGCGGCGACGTCGCGGCCACCACGGGCACCGACCGAGTCGAGCACGTGGACCTCCAGACCGAGATGCAGCGGTCGTACCTCGATTACGCGATGGCCGTGATCGTCGGCCGTGCACTCCCGGACGTGCGAGATGGCCTGAAACCGGTTCACCGGCGCGTCATCTACGCGATGTACGACGGCGGATACCGGCCGGACCGCTCCTTCAACAAGTGCGCCCGCGTGGTCGGCGAGGTCATGGGTCAGTACCACCCCCACGGTGACTCCGCCATCTACGACACCTTGGTGCGTCTGATCCAGAACTGGATCATGAGGTATCCGCTCGCGCTGGGACAAGGAAACTTCGGTTCCCCCGGCAACGACGGCGCCGCTGCGCCTCGGTACACCGAGTGCAAGATGGCACCGCTGGCCATGGAGATGGTGCGGGACATCCAGGAAGACACCGTCGACTTCCAGGACAACTACGACGGCAAGAACCAGGAACCCGTGGTGCTTCCCGCACGGTTCCCCAACCTGCTGGTCAACGGGTCCTCCGGCATCGCGGTGGGCATGGCGACCAACATTCCCCCGCACAACCTGCGCGAGGTCGCCGAGGGTGTTCAGTGGTACCTGGAGCACCCCGAGGCGGACAACGAGGAATTGCTCGATGCCCTGATCGCTCGCATCAAGGGACCCGATTTCCCCACGGGCGCCCAGATCCTGGGTCACAAGGGAATTGAGGACGCCTACCGGACTGGGCGCGGCTCAATCACGATGCGCGCGGTCGTCGACGTGGAAGAAATCCACGGTCGCACGTGCCTCGTGATCACGGAACTGCCCTACCAGGCCAATCCGGACAACCTGGCGATCAAAATCGCCGATCTGATCCGCGAGGGCAAGATCAGCGGCATCGCCGATCTCCGGGACGAGACCTCGGGCCGCACGGGCCAGCGCCTCGTCGTCGTCCTCAAACGGGACGCGGTCGCCAAGGTGGTGCTGAACAACCTCTACAAGCACACCCAGTTGCAGGAGAACTTCTCCGCCAACATGCTCGCGATCGTGGACGGTGTGCCCCGGACGCTTTCGCTGGATGCCTTCATTCGCCACTGGGTTCAGCACCAGATGGACGTCATCGTCCGGAGAACGCGGTTCCGCCTGCGCCAGGCCGAGGAAGAAGCCCACATTCTGCGGGGGCTCCTCAAGGCGCTGGACGCCCTCGACGAGGTCATTCAGCTGATCCGCAACTCGTCCACGGCCGACGACGCCCGCACGGGGCTCATGGAATTCCTGGACATCGACGAAGCCCAGGCCCAGGCCATTCTGAACATGCAGCTGCGCCGTCTCGCCGCACTGGAGCGCAAGAAGATCCAGGACCGGCACGACGAACTCATGCGTCTGATCGAGGAATACAAGGAGATCATCGACTCCGAACAGCGCCAACGCGACCTCATCTCGGAGGAAATGCGGGACGTGGTCAACCGTTACGGCGACGACCGTCGGACGCAGATTCTCATGGGCTACGACGGCGACATGTCGATCGAGGACCTCATCCCCGAGGAAGACATGGTCGTCACGATCACGCGCGGCGGATACGTCAAGCGGACCCGCATCGACCAGTACAGATCGCAACACCGTGGCGGCAAGGGGATCCGCGGGGCCCAGTTGCGCGGCGACGACGTCGTCGAGCATCTCGTGGTCACGACCACCCACAACTGGATCCTGTTCTTCACGAACTTCGGGCGCGTCTACCGCACCAAGGCCTACGAACTCATCGAGGCAGGGCGGGATGCGAAGGGGCAGCACGTGGCCAACCTGCTGGCCTTCCAGCCGGACGAGAAGATCCAGAGGGTCATGGCCCTGCGCACCTATGAGGATGCGCCGTACCTGGTTCTGGCCACCAAGCACGGTCTGATCAAGAAATCGCGCCTCAGCGACTACGACACGAACCGGACCTCGGGCGTCATCGCGATCAATCTGCGGGAGGACGACGAACTCATCTCCGCGCAGCTCACCCACTCGAACGACGACCTCATGCTCATCTCCCGCAAGGGGCAGTCCCTCAGGTTCACGGCGACCGACGACGCGCTCCGGCCGATGGGCCGCGCAACCAGCGGTGTGACCGGCATGAAGTTCCGGGACGGCGACGAACTCTTGGCCGCCAACGTGGTCACCGATGATTCTTACGTCTTCGTGGTGACCGAAGGCGGCTACGCCAAGAGGACCAAGGTCGATGAATACCGGGTCCAGGGGCGTGGCGGTCTGGGCATCAAGGTGGCCAAACTCGTCGAGGACCGCGGAGATCTGGTCGGTGGCCTGATCGTCGGTGCCGACGACGAAGTCCTGGTCGTCATGCAGTCCGGTAAGGTCGCCCGGTCCCTCGTGTCGGAAGTTCCTGCCAAGGGCCGGGACACCATGGGCGTAATATTTGCCAAGCCTGGCAAGAGCGACAGGATTCTTTCCATCGCCCGAAATCAGGACAAGGGCATTGACGAAGGCCAAGAGATTGCCGACGACGGTTCCGTTGAGGTGCTGGACGGCGAAAATGAAGTACCGTTGGACAACGGTACTGAACAGACCGATACTCCGGCCGAGTCGGAAACTTCATCACACGGAGGTAATGAGTGAGCACGAACAATCCTGGTAACGCGGCGGGGAAACCTTCCGCGTCCGCGAGCTCCTCTGCGCAAAAGCCCGCGGACAACCGACGCAAACCGGCCGCTGGTTCCGGACGCGGAGATTCGGTGACCGCTTCCAAGTCCGCTCCCACGAACGGGCCCGCGAACGGCAACAAGCGCCAGGCCTCCTCGAACGGCCGACCGCTCGTTCGACCCGCGCCCCGGTCCAAGGTGCGTCGCGCGCACCTGACCGTGGCCAAGGTTGATCTCTGGTCGATCGCCAAGCTGGTTTTCCTGTTGTCCGTGGCCGTCGGGATCGTCGTGGTCGTGGCCAGTGTGATCCTGTGGCTCGTCTTCGACATCACGGGCATCTTCGGTGGCATCGACTCGGTGCTCTCCATGCTCTCGAGCCAGGGCAACGCCGTGTCCATCACGGACTACTTGTCCCTGGGTCAGGTGGCGCTCTACGCGACGATCCTCTCCATCGTGAACGTGGTGCTGATGACCCTGCTGGGTGTCATTTCGGCTTTCCTGTACAACATCGCCGCCCGCCTCGTGGGCGGCGTGGGAGTCACGCTGACGGACGACTGATCGGGGTGCCTCCCTGTGCGGGAGGTCACCCCTGGCCTGATTTGGCCCGGACCGGGTCGTCATGTAATGTTTAATCTCGGTCCGAGGGCCAATAAGGGCGTATAGCTCAGACGGTTAGAGCGCTTCGCTGATAACGAAGAGGTCCCAGGTTCAATTCCTGGTACGCCCACAATCCTTTTCACGAGGAGGTTCCCATGAGGAAAACGCTGGCGGCTCTTGCAGCCGGCGCGGTAGCCTTTGTGGTGACCAAACGTGTGAAGGACGCTCAGGAAACCAAGGAAACCTGGAAGGCTTCCACAGACACGGTTGACTGACCCTCGGGGGCGTGGCGCAATTGGTAGCGCATCTGCTTTGCAAGCAGAGGGTTAGGGGTTCGAGTCCCCTCGCCTCCACCGAACACAGAGGACCCGGCATCGAGCCGGGTCCTCTTTTTTGTACTCCTACCGTGATGGTACGTCCCCCATCGGAACGGGTCACCCGGGTGTTGCGGCTCCGCGGCGTCGTCGGCCGGAGGAATCACCCGGCCAAGGACTACTCCCGGCCGACGTGGACCGGACGACTTGCCCACGTGCCGAATCCCAACTGGACCACCAGGAGCAACCCCAAAATGCTCAGGGGAACCGTCCACGAACCGGTCAGTGAATGAGCCGCACCGATTCCCAACGGTCCCAGGCCAGCCAACAGGTAACCGAACCCCTGCGACATCGTGGACAACTGCCCCGTGTGATGAGTATCAGGGGAGCGCCACACAATGTAGGTGAGTGACAAACTGATGGATGCACCCTGGCCCAGTCCGAGCATGGTCATCCAGAGATAGGACCCCGCAAGGGGCATCACACCGACCCCGAGATACGCGACCCCGGTCAGTGCCACCGCCACCGCAACCGGAAGCCACGTGGGACGGATCCGTTGCGCCACCACGGGTGGCACCAATGACGCGAGGATTCCCGGGAATGCGGAGAAGGACAACATCCATCCCGCTGTACCGGGATCCATCCCGGCGTCCTATGCCCGAATCCCGCCACGTGCAAAAAAAATCCCGAGCAGATCCAGCTGCTGGGGAACGATGAACACACGCCGGCATACGCCCACGATCGCGGGCATATCGTCTATCCCTCCACAGGGGTTCTGTCGATGGTGACCGAGGACGGGTCCTGGGTTGCTCCAACCAATCGAGCCGTGTGGATTCCGGCGGGTTTCGTGCATCAGCACCGCGCCCACGGAAGCACCGATATGCGGATCGCATTCATGTCCGAGAGCATGGCAGAACTCCTGCCCCAGAGGCCCGCGGTGTTTGCACTGACTCCAGTGGCCAGGGAAGCCGTCGTGGCACTGACGGAGCCGTCCTCGCGATCGTTCGAGGCCCGTGACTGGCTGAGGAGACTCATCATCGACGAATTCTCTGCGGCGCCGGAAGAGCCGCTGGACCTTCCCGAATCGCACGAGGACCGTCTGCTGGCGGCAACACACCTGGTGGGTCGGGACCTCGAGGAGCCCATGACCCTGGCGGATCTGGGCCGCCGCATCGGTGCGAGCGAGAGGACCCTCAGTCGGCTGTTCCACCAGGAAACCGGGATGAGCTACAGGCAGTGGCGTATTCAATTGAGGGTCCACAGGTCCCTGATCATGCTGACCGAGCGGGTGTCCGTGGTAGACACGGCTATTGCTTGCGGTTGGTCCAACCCCAGTGGTTTCATAGAGGCTTTCGTGTCGCTGGTAGGGATGATACCGGGCAAGTACCAGCAATCGTTACGCTGATCGCCACCAGCGGTTCAAGCGCGACGATGATTGCCGAAATCACAGTCCGACGGCGGCGAAGTTAACCTTCCGTTCACGTATTCACCTCCAGGACTTCAGTTCCATGTCCGCATAATTCAGGTGTGGCACCTGAACTCATCATCCTCGCAATTGTCATCGTCACGGCGTTGGTCTTCGACTTCACCAACGGCTTCCACGACACCGGCAACGCCATGGCAACGTCGATCGCCACGGGCGCACTCAAGCCCAAGGTGGCGGTCGCTCTCTCGGCGATCCTGAACCTGGTCGGAGCGTTCCTCTCCATCGAGGTCGCGAAGACGGTCGGCAAAGAGGTCGTGAACCTGAATCTCACCTCCGGCAGCGACCTGATGATCATCGTGTTCACCGGTTTGGTCGGCGGCATCACCTGGAATCTCCTGACCTGGTTGCTCGGCCTCCCCTCAAGTTCCTCACACGCCCTGTTCGGCGGCCTCATCGGTGCCACGATTGCCGGTCTCGGACTCAGCGGCGTCCTGTGGACCAGCATTGTCGCCAAGGTCATCATCCCCGCGGTCGCTGCCCCGCTGGTCGCGGGAATCATCTCGACGGTCGGCACGGCCCTCATCTACCGCTTCACGCGCTCCGTGGGCGACGAGCAGAAGGAACGCGGGTTCCGCTGGGGACAGGTCGGCACCGCATCGCTGGTGTCACTGGCCCACGGGACCAACGACGCCCAGAAGACCATGGGCGTGATTTTCCTGGCCCTGGTCGCCTCTTCCTCGATCGATCCGAGCGCCGACATCCCCTTCTGGGTCAAGCTCACCTGCGCCGCGGCGATCGCCCTGGGAACCTACCTCGGCGGATGGCGGATCATCCGCACCCTGGGCAAGGGTCTCGTGGAAATCGAGTCCCCGCAGGGCATGGCCGCCGAGGGTGCCTCCGCAGCCATCATCCTGACCTCCTCCCACTTCGGTATGGCCCTCTCGACGACCCACGTGGCCACGGGATCGATCCTGGGCACCGGTCTCGGCCGCAAGGGTGCCGAGGTTCGGTGGGGAGTAGCCGGTCGGATGGTTGTCGCCTGGATCATCACCATTCCGGCGGCCGCGCTCGTCGGCGCCGTCACCTGGTTCATCGGGCACATGGTTGCCATGGTCTCCAACGAACTCGTGGGTGCGTTGGTCATCTTTGCCCTGCTCGTGGTGCTTGCCGGGTACATGTGGCACCGCTCCCGCCAGGCCCCCGTCACGCACGACAACGTCAACGACCAGTGGGTCGAGGAAGAGCCTGAGACGCCGGTCGTGGAACAGGCCGAGACGCCCGACCAGGACAACGCCTTGACCGGAACCATGGTTCACGCCAAGGTGGGCGAGATCATCGGTCACGATTCACGAGCCGGCGCCCACAAGCACTTTTCCAACCAGTAACCCGGGAGTCCGAGCATGAACTTTCTCCACCTTCTCTCGAACCTCGTTCCCGTGACGATCGCGGGATTGCTCCTCGGCGCCGGCCTCCCCGCGCTCTTTGCCTTGGGGATGCGGATCTCTGCCGGACAGACGCAACGGACCGAGGACGGCGGCGTCATCCAGGTGCGCCCTCCCTCCACGGCCATGAGAGCCATCGGAGGGCTGATCTTCGCGATCATCCTGGTGGCCATCGTGATGGGCATCCTCTGGATTGCCAAAGATTTTCTGTTCCACATGACAGGATTCAATTTCCTGGGTCTCGCCAAGAAGTAGGGACCGCACCGGAGCTCTAGGAAAGGGGGCGACATGCGAAACCTTGCTGCCTCCGTGATCAGATGGCTCCGAGCCGGCTACCCCAATGGCCTGCCGTCGCAGGACTACGTGCCGCTCGTCGCCGTCCTCCGGCGGAGGCTGGCCGAGGACGAAGTCGTCGAGATCTGCCGCCAACTCATTGCCGAAGGCGTCATGCCGGCCGGCAGCGTGGACATCGGCGTCGAAATCACGAAAATTACCGACGAGATGCCATTGCCGGGCGACGTCGCCCGCGTCGAGGAACATTTGCGGCACGTCGGCTGGGATCTCTGACCCCACATACCATGGCCGACTGCGCCGGGCCTCCGCTCCGGAAGGTGCCGTCCTCAGACATCCATGGTTCCGGAACAGCCATCAGACCAACAAAAAACGCCGCCGCGCTCGATGAGCGCGGCGGCGTGGTGCGGCGTCCAGGACGCCGGGGCAGTCAGTTATTTACTTGTCATCCTGTCCCGACTTCGGAGCCTGGTGCTTGCCCGCGGGCTTTTCCTCGGTGTTGCTCTGCGAGGCCTCACCCTGGCGAGGAGTCGAGGACTTGGTCTCGTCAGCCTTCTTGGTTTCCGAGGCCTTGTCCGCTGCGGGCGTGCCCTGAACCGGAGTGGCCGGCTTGTCCATCGGAGCACCGGGAGCCGGGTGGCTCGTGTCCTTGGGATCGTTCAGGGACTTGACCTCCTGGTTGGAAGGCGCGGCGGCCGAGGACGGCTTGCTCACCTTCTGCTCCGCAGGATCTGCCTTGGCCCCGGCGGCCGAGGAATCGGCGGAATCCTTGGCGGCGGGCTTCTTCTCTGCATCCGCCGGAGTCTTCCAGGGATCCTCGACCGGGCGGGAGGCACGCCACGCGGCGACGCCGGCAGCGGTGGCCGCAGCGAGCAACCCGAAGAAGACGAGGCCCTTGTGCGACTTCTTGTTGGCCTTCTTCTGCTGCTTGGCGAATTCCTCGGCCCGCTTCGCGGCTGCCTTCTGTGCCTTCTTCACGGACTTCTTGTCACCGGTGACCTTGGCCGCCAGTGCCTCGACCTGAGGGTGGGCCTCGGTGGAGTTCAGCTTGTCTGCGATGGCCGTGGCCGCCTCGCCGGCGCGCTCGCGACCTTTGGCCACGGCGTTCTCGACGGCCGGGGTCGCACGATCGATCTGCTCCTGGATACGGGGTGCAACCTCCTTCTGCGCCCAGTCGTTTGCCTGATCGGCCCGCTGCTGCAACTTGTTGCTCAGCTCGTTGACCTTGTCGACACCCTCGGAGTAGCGGGCGTTCGCCGTCTTCCGGGCCTCTTTCGCGGCCTGCTGGGCCTTCTTTTCAGCCTTCTTCTGGCATCCCATGAGTTACCTCCTCGTGGATCCGGTGCGCAGACAGAATCTCTGTCGGCGCCATCCGTGGAAAACGGGATGTTTTACCGAGTCAGTTGTAGTCCACTCTCAGGATATGTAATACGGCCCGACGTGTCCCCAACCTCAAGGGGTGGGAGCGTGTTGTTTTCACTGTAGGCGGAACAGTGTTGGGGGTAGGGCGGCATCATGGGAAAATATTTGTCATGACTGCGATTCCCACTGCCAAAGCGACCCTTCACACGAACCACGGCGACATCGTGGTTAACCTGTTCGGTCACCAAGCACCCAAAACCGTCAAGAACTTCGTCGGTTTGGCCGATGGTTCCCAGGAATGGACCGATCCCAAGACCGGCGAGAAGAAGAACACCCCGCTCTACGAAGGCGTGATCTTCCACCGCATCATCCGGGACTTCATGGTCCAGGGCGGCGACCCGCTCGGCCAGGGAATTGGCGGTCCCGGCTACCAGTTCGACGACGAGATCAGCCCGGACCTGAACTTCAACGAGCCCTACATGCTGGCCATGGCCAACGCCGGCATCCAGAACGGCAAGGGAACCAACGGCTCCCAGTTCTTCATTACCACCGTTCCGACCACGTGGCTCCAGGGCAAGCACACCATCTTCGGTGAAGTTGCCGATGACGATTCCAAGAAGGTCGTCGACGAGATCGAGGGCGTGGCCACGGGAATGATGGACCGTCCGGTCGAGGACGTCGTCATCAAGAACATCGATATCGAACAACTCTGAGTCCGAGAACATCGGCACCGGGAGAACCCGGTGTATCGAAGAGCGAGGCCCTTCCGCTGTACTGCGGTTGGGCCTCGTTCTGTCTCTGGGCACGTCACCTTCTGAGAGGAACCCCCGTTCATGAATCAGGAACCGCCACGGTACGGACAACGCGATGAAGCCGCCTCCCACGGTGAAGGCCGGCCGGTCTGTCCCCGGCATCCGGACACCGTCTCCTACGTGACCTGCACTCGGTGCCACCGCCCCGTATGCCCGCGCTGCCAGGTCCAGGCCCCGGTCGGTATCCAGTGCGTGGACTGTGTGCACGAGGTCGACCAGAACGCCCGAGGTCGTGACCATGCGCGGGGGAGAGGCGGGGGACTCCTGCCCGGCGGATCGGGGCTCACCGTGACCTGGACCGTGATCGCTGTGACCGTCGTTGTCTTCGTTCTGCAATGGGTCATCCCGCGGCACCTGGTCCTCAATACCCTGGCCTACGCCCCGATCCTCACCACGGCCGAGCCCTGGCGTCTCCTGACCAGCGGTTTCGTCCATTCGCCGGGGAACCTGCTCCATATCGCGTTGAACATGTACACGTTGTACATCTTCGGTGCCGCTCTTGAACCGCGCATGGGGAGATGGAGATTCCTCGCGGTCTACCTGCTGTCGATCATTGGTGGTTCCTTCGCCGTCTACCTGTTGGCGAGTCCGTACACACTGGTGGTCGGCGCGTCGGGCGGGGTTTTCGGCCTGTTCGGTGCTCTCTTTGCCTGGACCCGGTTCCGCGGAGGCGACACTCGGGGTCTGCTGGTTCTCGTGGCCGTCAACCTGGTGTTCGGGTTCCTGGTTCCAGGGATCGCTTGGCAGGCACACATCGGAGGCCTCGTGGTGGGAGCCGTGATGGCGTGGATCTTCGACATCGCGCAGCATCGTGGCCGGCAAAAGGGACGAGCGGGCGGAAAGATGTGATTACAAGATTTTCCGTGAGCGACAGGTTTTCCACAGGACTTTCCCACAGCTGTTAATAACTACAGGGCTGTAACTCCACATGTGTTAATAACCTTGTGGATAGCGGTCTTGCCCGCCAGATCGAGGAGTTGGGGAGAGAGGTCCGGGGAACCATCCCTCGGTTACCCACACCTGTGGAAAACTCTGTGCACAGTTGGGGATTTCCGGACGGAGCGCAAAGGCCGAAAGTTGTAATTTGTGATCGGCCGGCGGGATCTGTCGGTGCGCTGCCGGCGGCCTCCGGGGCCTTCGGACCCCGATCCGGAAGAACATGAACAATTGACTAACTTCGTTCCATTCGAACAAAAAGGTCAATTACAATACTTCTTTCCCTGAGGCAATAGGACAAATCTTCGAATATCGAGAAGGCGTTCCGGGATTCACATAAATCGTGCGCATCGGCATTGTGCCGGGGATCCACTGACTTGCGTTTGACTAGGGGTGACTGGGGATACCTAAGAAAAAATCACTGTGCTATATTGAGTCCGCCGATTGAAATTCAGGTCGGCTTCCTTGGGTTGTTTGCCTAACCCTGCCGCGGCCCAGGGAACCTGTACACAGGACAACCTTTGGCGGGGGCGAGGTGTTGGATGAGGGTTCTCTTCCTCACAAGACTCCGAGGGTAAGTGGTTTTGCTGACTGGGGTTCCTTGATGGATCTTGCACCAACCGCGCAGGCAAAGAGGAGAAACCCATTTCTCATGGCTCAGCAAATCACTCGTGTTCGCCCAGTTACCCAGTCACACTTCTTCCGCAACACAGGAATCGGATTGGCGACTCTCGGAGCAGTCGCCGGATCCATGACTTCGGCGAACGCCTTCGCAACCGCAACTCCGTCCACTACTCCTTCGACGCCTCAGGTCACGCCGAGCCTGGCGCTGGTGACGTCGCCGTCGGTCTCGCACGACTTCGTGTCTGCGCAGGCTTCCGGCCAGGCGGCACCGGCTGTCCAGCAGCAGGCGCCCGAGCAGGCCGCTCCGGCCCCCTCCGTCCAGGCACAGCCGGCCGACAACACGGTCCAGGAACCGTGGGCACAGCAGTCAGTCGCCCAGGCCGAGCCGGCACCGGCCGAAGCTCCTGCGGCTCCGGCCTCTGACAATGCCACGATCCAACCCGCCGCGGACATCACTCCCGCAGAGGATGCGGCACCTGCCGTTGACGCTGGGGCGGCGCCGTGGGACTCCGGTGCAGCTCAGCAGGATCCGGCTGTGCAGGGCCAGGCCGAGGCGGCCGCTCCCGCCGCGGATGGCACCCAGGTGGGAGCCGATGGCACGATCCAGACGATTCCGGCCGCCGAGACCGACCCGCAGACCGCGGACGGCCTGGCGATCGATCAGACCCAGGCTGCTCCCGCAGACCAGGCCCAGTCGGCCGAGGCCTACAACGGCCAGGCGACCGAGGTCGAGCCTGCGGCGCAGACCGACGCCGTCACCGGCAGCCGTGCACAGGTCGTGCAGGACGCGATGGCGGGCGTGGGCGGTGCCTACGTCTGGGGCGGAAGCGACTACATGGCCTGGGACTGCTCAGGTTTCGTCTCTTATGTCTACGCGCAGTCCGGGGTCAACCTGGATTCGTACACCTACAGCATGGTGAATCAGCTGACCCCGACCGCGAATCCGCAGGCGGGCGACGTCGTCTTCACCAACAACTATGCGCACGTGGGGATCTACCTGGGAGACGGGCAGATGGTTTCTGCTCTCAACCCGGAACAGGGAACCCAGGTCACTGCCGTTGATGGCGGCGGAATGATGACCGTGGACGGGTACTACACGTCCCCGGCCCTCGGCTAAAACGATCGGCAGGCCCTTCACGGGGCGGGGCCGGCTGGCGACCGGACGGGAGGCATCGACTCCCGGACGGGCTCGGCAGCCGGCCCTTTTCCATGTCCACGTGAAAGGGGCAACCGCGCGACGTCGTCCGCGCCTCTGCCCGGACTGTGGATGCTTGAGGGGCTGGGGGCTTGAGGGGCTGGGGCCGGGGGCGATGTCCCTGGGTCCCAGTGGGTGAGGGGCTTGGTCGAACCGCGGCATCCCGTACGGCCTCGAACCGGAGACAAAAAAACCTGTGGCGGGCCACCTTCTCGGGTGGCCCGCCACAGGCAGGTTCAGGCGATGCTGGCCTCAGCCCTTGAGCTTGTTGCCAATATTGCGGGCCGCATCCTTGACCTTCTCCGCGCCGTCCTTCACGGCGGCGCCGAGCTGGTCGCCCTTTCCTTCATTCTTCAAATCATCATTGCCCACGGCTTCGCCGACTTTTTCCTTGGCGTTGCCGGTGGCATCCTGGAACTTGTTGTTGGCTTTGTCCTCGATACCCATACGGGACTCCTTTCTTTGGGGTTCCCTCAGGAATCATCCGAGGGACAAGCAAGAATGACCTCAGGAAGAAGAATTAGTCCTTGTTGCCGAACTTGTCGTTCAGCGCGTCCTTGGCCTTGTCGACATGCTCGTCCTTGACGGTGTCCTTGGCGGTCTTGTCGTTGACGGCGTCCTTGCCCTTGTTCAGAGCGTCGCCTGCCTTGTCACCAATATCGAAACCCATAATCGGCTCCTTTCATCCCGGCGATCCATACTCTGTCAGTGATGCGGATCGCCACTTGCCTTCGACATTAGGGCAAATGGCGAGTGATGTGAACCGCTGGTACGGAACACGGTCCGTTGTTCACCCCTGGCAAAACGTCACGTAGCAATTCCTAAGAATCGCCCAGGTTGTTGTGAGACAAAAGAAAGGTTGTTCAGTTCTTGTGGTGCTGGCGTTCGGGGAGACCGAATTACCGCTTGGCGCGATAGAACTGGTCGGGCCATTCGATGTCCTGACGCAACTCCTGCGCCGCCCTGAGCGCCCACCGAGGATCCCTCAGTGCCTCGCGAGCCAGGCTGACGGCGTCCGCCTGTCCGGTGGCGATGACGTGCTCGGCCTGGACCGCATCCGTGATGATGCCGACCGCGCTCGTGGGCAGCCCGGTTTCGCGGCGGATGTGAGCCGCGAACTCCGTCTGGTATCCGGGAACCGGGCGCACCTGGGGCTGCGGCAGGTTGCCGCCGGACGAGACATCGACCATGTCGACTCCCGCGGCCGCGGCCTGGCGGACGAACTCGGTGATATCCGCCAAGTCGGCGTCGTTGGCCTCACGAGCTGCGTCCGTGCCCGTTTCTTCCTTCCAGTCGACAGCGGAAACCCTGAGCATCAACGGCATGTCATCGGGGATCGCCTCGCGGACCCGGCGGACGACCTCGAGGGGGAACCGCATCCTGTTCTCCAGATCGGCGCCGCCCCAACGATCATCGCGGGTGTTGACGTCCTTCTGGAGGAACTCGTGCAGCAGGTAGCCGTGGGCGGCGTGGATCTGGACGGTGTCCACCCCGGCGTCGACGGCGCGGCGCGCCGCATCAGCGAAAGCCTGGGCGGTCTCGAGGATCTCGGACTCAGTCATCGCACGGGGAGCATCGAACGGCCCGAAGGGCTCGTCCGTGGGGGCCAGCGTGGTCCAGGCGCCGTCCTCCGGGCTGAGAGAACCTTCCGGGTAACCGGGCAGGGCGTGGTACGTGGAGGCCTTTCGTCCGGCGTGAGCCAATTGGATCCCGAACTTCGCACCCTGACCGTGGGTGTGCACGAAGTCCGCGATGTGCGCGAATTCGCGAGCCTGATCGTCATTCCAGAGCCCCAAGTCCCCTGGCGAGATGCGGCCCTCGGGGACAACGCCGGAAGCCTCGGCGATGATCAGTCCGAAGCCTCCGGTCGCGAAGGAGCCCAGGTGCATGAGGTGCCAATCGGTCGGGATGCCGTCGTCGGCCGCGCTGTACTGGCACATGGGGGCGACGAAGGCGCGGTTCTTGAATTCAAGACCGCGCAGGGTCAACGGCTGGAAGAGATACGAGTACGCCATGGGGTCGCCTTTCGAGGGACGATGTGTTGCAGAGTGCGCCCATCGCAACTTGGCACGACGGGTTGTTATTCCCCTTCACCGGGTGCAGGGCCCTCACTGTCGCGCATCGCACACCCCGGAGCGACCGAGACGACATCACGTTTTGATAAAGACCCGCGTGCCACCTTGTGAGGTGTACTCGCGAGTGTTTTATTTGAACCCGTCGATATCGACGGATGTGTGCGCACATCGCATATTCGGCCGCATGCGCCTGCAATGCGGCGGAATCAAGGGAATGAACCACGTGAGCCAGGCACGGGGGCGGATCGGTTGAGTGCCGCTCCGTCCCCGCTCCCACGTGCCGCTCCGATCCCCGGTCTCGCGTGCCGGGCAACCCGCGGCCTGGCACTCCGGCGTCGAGTCCTAGAGATCTCGGTTCGCGGGACGCCCTGGGGCCAGCGGCAGGAACACCGGTTTCTCATATCCTCGATCGGCGAAAGCGTCCGCGACGGCCTGGGCCGTCTCGGGGACGCGCTCGCGGGTCGTCAGGGCCAGGACGGCGCCGCCGAATCCTCCGCCGACGAGTCGCGCACCCAGCGCATCGTGATCCAGGCACGTGTCGACGGCGACGTCGAGCTCGTCGCGCGACGCCCCGAGGTCGTCCCTCATGGATGCGTGCGAGGTTGTGAACAGTTGACCGAGCTCCCGCCACGTTTCCGGTGTGGTGGGGGTTCGATCCGTGAACAGGGTTCGGGCCCGCTCGACGAGCATCATGTCCGTGAAGACGTGTTTGGTCCAGCCGTAGAGCTTGTCCTCGCCGAGGCCCTCGAGCACACCCGGAACCCGGGCGCAATGCTCGAGCGTGTCCGCGACGGTCGATTCTCGCGCCCGGCGTGCCTCCTCGGCATCGAGGTCCGGGAAACCCAGGTCGTCAGGAAGCAGGGCACGCAGGTTCTCAGCACCCGTGGCCTGCCTGAGGTCCTCGCAGGCATTGCGGCGGCTCGAATACTGCCCGTCCGCCAGATCGTGGGGCGCGCGGGTGTCGATCACGAGAAAGGCCAGTCCGGCCCCGGTCACGTTGACGTCCACGGGTTCGAACGAGAAGTCACGGAAGTCGATGACCATCGCCTGTCCGGGAAGCGACCGCAACGATGTTGTCTGGTCGAGGCCACCGGTCACGGCACCCGCGACCTCGTTCTCCGCCCGCATACAGACTCGGGCGAGGCGAGCACGGAGGTCGTCGTTGTCCGGGCCGCAACCACCGACCGGGAGCGGCTCGAGAGATGCCTCGGTCCGGAGCGGACAGGAGAGTTCGAGCAGAGCCAGGGCGGTCGAGCACTCGAGCGCCGCGGAGGAGGAGAGACCACCACCGACGGGAACGGTGGAATCGATGAGAAGATCCGCTCCGAAGTCCGGGGGCAAGGAAATGTCCTCGCCGCCTTCCTGATTCATCGACCAGGCGACGCCGCCGACGTACCCGAACCACCCGGAGACCGTGCCCGGAGCGATCTCGCGCAGGGGGCGCTCGACCGGGGTGGGCATCTGCAAGGACTCCGCATGGAGGATGCCGTCACGGCGCAGTCGGCCGGCGATGAGGGCTCTGTACGGGAGAGGGGTGGGGAAACAGGACCCACCGTTGAAATCGACGTATTCGCCCAGGAGATTCAGGCGGCCGGGGGCGGACCAGATGCCGTCCGGTTCCGATCCGTACCTCTCGACGAAAGCCTCACGCAACGATTCCACCTGCGCGGTGTGGTCCGGCAAGGTGGCCCACTGGGCCGCGATCGAGGCCTCGGTCATGGAGTTGTACCTGAATTCTTCTTCTCGGTGATGTGATTCGGCGAAGAGCCGGGACGCGTCCGGCCACGGCACTCGCTGCGGACTGCCAGGTTCACTGGGCGCGCTATACATTGTAGGGCGAGGTCCCCGCCGTCCCCGTTACTGTTCGGATGCCTCGTCGAGCACACCCCGAATGACAGCCCGGACTCCGAACTCGCACGCGCGCGCATCCTGGATGTCGCGGGCTCCCGAATCCTCGGCCGGCGCGGAGGACGCCTCGAGCCTGAGTCGGTTGTGCTCCGTCGAAACGAACCCCAGGACCGTGTGCAGGACGGTTCTGGCCGCCCAATCCGCGTGGGTCGGGCTGATCGATCCGCGCTCGAAGGTCTCGCGCATCGCCACGAACGAGGAGACAGACTCCTGGTCCGCCGCCAGGGCGATCCCGATGACGTCCGCACCGTCCTGGTACCGCAGTACGGCCTCCCTGGCCGCACGTGCCTGTTCGACGACGGTCTCGGTGACCTCGCGCTCGCTGACCCCCTGGGTATGGGGCGAATCCCCCGGGTCATTCCGTGACACAGCCGGAGCGGGCCCAAGCATCCTGCCCGCCAGACGGGTGAGCAGCTCCTGCTTGTTCCTGACGTGGTAGTACAGCGCTCCTGGGGCGACGCCGAGCTCCGTGGCGAGCCTGCGCATGGACAGGTCGCCCAGCCCGTAGTCGCTCAGCAACGACAGGGCTGTTTCGAGGATGCGTTCACGGGTGAGGGCCACGGGACGAGTCTACCGATTCGATTCCCGTGCCCTCACTCGGTCCCGTGGTTCTCAGGCGGAGAGAGCCTCGGAGACCGCCGCGTTGAAAGCGTCGATGTCGTTGGGGTTGCGGCTCGTGATGAGGTTGCCGTCCACTACGACCTGCGAGTCCTCCCACGAGGCACCGGCGTTGATCAGGTCGGTGCGAATGGACTCGAACGACGTGAGCCGTCGACCGCGGGCCAGCTCCGCCTGAGCCAGGATCCACGGTGCGTGGCAGATCGCCGCCACGGTCTTCTCCTGATCGAAGAAGGCCTGGACGAAGTCGGTGGCGCCCTCGGCGATCCGCAGCGTGTCGGCATTGATGGTGCCGCCGGGCAGAACCAGCGCGTCGAATTCCTCGGGCTTCGCTTCGGACAGCGGCAGGTCCACGTCGAAGGAATCGCCGTGGTCCCAGTCGCCGTTCATCGCCGTCAGTGTGCCCTCCGCGGGAGAGACGATCACGGTCTGCGCGCCGGCGTCGTCGAGCGCCTTGCGCGGACGGGTCAGTTCGACTTCCTCGACGCCATTGGTCAGAAGGAATGCGATTTTCTTTCCGGACAGGTCTGACATGATCCAATACCCCTTTTCTGTGTGGTGTTGTCGAGACCAATCTATGGCTCGGACGATGGCTTGGGAACAGGTGTGCGCTCACAGCCAACCGGCCGCTGATGGCCCGAAACGCGGGAACCGTCACCACTTGAACGGTGTTCAAAAACACGGTTCAATGCATCCATGCACACTTCGTACACGGAACTCGCTCACAGGATCTCGGAAGGCCACCGGTTGACCCGCGATGAGGCCCTGGAAATCCTTTCGGCCGACGACGCAGCAACCTTCGACGTCGTCCACGCCGCCTCCACCCTGCGACACCAACACTTCGGCAACACCGTCAAGGTCAACTACCTGGTCAATCTGAAGTCCGGGCTGTGCCCGGAAGATTGCTCGTACTGTTCCCAGCGCCTCGGCTCGGCGGCCGAGATCCTGAAGTACTCATGGATCAAGCCCGAAGAGGCCGTGCGTCAGGGGAGCCTGGGCGTGGTCGGAGGGGCGTCACGCATCTGCATGGTCGCGAGTGGCAAGGGGCCGACCGACCGCGACGTCGACCGTGTGTCTCGCATGATCGAGGGGCTCAAGGAATCCAACCCCGATATCGAAGTGTGCGCGTGCCTCGGCATCCTGAAGGACGGTCAGGCCCAGCGACTGAAACAGGCCGGAGCGGATGCGTACAACCACAACCTGAACACGTCCGAGGACCACTACGCCGAAATTTGCTCGACGCACTCCTTCTCGGAACGCGTCGCGACCGTGAATCAGGCGCACGACGCCGGGCTTCAGGCCTGCTCGGGTCTGATCGTCGGTATGGGGGAGAGCCCCGAGCAGCTGGTCGACGCCGTGTTCTCCCTGGTGGAACTGGATTCCGAATCGATTCCCGTCAACTTCCTGATGCCTTTCGAAGGAACCCCTCTCGAGGGAACCTGGGAGCTCACCCCGCTCAAGTGCCTGAGGATCCTCTCCATGGTCCGTTTCGCGGCACCCGACAAGGAGATCCGTATGGCGGGAGGGCGCGAGATGCACCTGCGTTCGCTCCAGCCGACCGCATTGCGCGTGGTCAATTCGCTCTTCCTGGGCGACTACCTGACGAGCGAGGGGCAATCCGCCGTGGACGATCTCCGCATGATCCAGGACTCAGGGTTCGTGGTCCTCGGGGCGGAGGATCGGGACCTCGTGGCCGAGCACGAAGCATACCTCCAAGCGCATCAGCAGGATCTGTCCGATGCGGATACCGGTGCCGAAGAGTCCACGGCACCTGCCCAGGCCGTGGCGCCCTGCGGACAGGTCGCGAGTTGCTCGAAGGAGAATGGTGCTTCGGGGTCCGTCCCCCTGACGATCCGACGGCGCGGCGTCGGAACCTCCGTCGCCCCGAATGTCTGAGGCGGAATAGAGACACTTCGGGCCGAGGTGGCACTCGCGTGCACGAATTCGGTAAAAATCTGCACAAAAATGCCACTTCGGCGTGGGGACGGGCGATCGTGTGACGCGCGCATGGGGCCAGTCCGATAAAGTGGTCCCACTGTGGATTTCTTGATCGTCGTCATCGTGATTCTGTTGGCGACCCTCGTCCTCGTGGGGGTCGGCGACAGATTCAACCTGCCGTGGCCGGTCCTGCTGACCCTCGCCACGGCCGCGATGATTTTCATCCCGGGCGTTCCGAACGTCAAGGTCCAGCCCGAACTCATTCTGCCGATCTTCCTGCCGCCCCTGTTGTGGGCGCTCGGCCAACGGGCCAGTTGGCAGATGTTCCGGACCAACTGGCGTGCGATCGTGACCTACTCGGTCGTCCTGGTCACCCTCACCATCCTTGCGGTCATGTGGACGTCCATGGTCTTCATCCCCGGGATGACGGTCGCCGCGGCCGTCGCGATCGGTGCCGCCGTCGCGCCGCCCGACCCCGTGGCCGTGGAAGCCGTGTCGGAACCCGTGGGCATCCCCCGACGAATCGTCGCGACGCTCCAGACCGAGGGGCTCTTCAACGACGCCGTCTCCCTGGTCGCCTTCCAGGCCGCGCTCGCGGCCATCACGGTCAACAGCCATCTGTCCGCACCGTTGCTGGTTCTCGAATTCCTGTACACGGCCGTCGCTGCCGTGGCGATCGGCCTGTTCTTCGGGTGGCTCGGCGGAGTCGCGCGTCGTCACCTCAACTCGAGCGTCGCCCGGTCCGGATTGACCCTGATTATTCCGTTTGCCGTATATATCGCTTCGGAGGAAGTGCACGCCTCCGGCGTCATCGCCGTGGTGGTCGCGGCCGTTCAGATGTCCAGCACGATGGGCGACCTGGAACCCGAGGACCGACTGACCGGTACCGCATTCTGGGAAGTCATCGAAATGCTGATCACCGGCGTCGCCTTCGGCCTGATTGGGCTCCAGGTGCGTCAGGTGATCGTCGATGCCGGGGACCGCATCGGGGAGATGATCCTTCACGGAGGCATCATCGCCGCGGTCGTGATTCTGCTCCGCCTGGCCTGGATGGTTCTGATCGTGGCCTTCAATCACGTCAAGAAGAGCCAGTCGATGACGCCACGATCCCTGGGCGAGGCGCTCGTGATGACCTGGTCCGGAATGCGCGGACTCGTGACCTTGGCCCTGGCACTTTCCCTGCCGGCCGAGGGATTCGGATTCCGATCCGAGGTCCTGGTGATCGCGACGATGGTTCTTCTGTTCACCATGGTTTTCCCGGGTCTGACCCTGCCGATCCTGGTCAAGATGCTCGGACTGGATCGGGAGGACCACCAGGACCGTCAGGAGCGCGAGCTGCTCGAGCGGGCCCGGCGCGCGGCCATGCAGGCCGTGCGGCAGCACTCCGAAGATGCGCCGCCGGAAGTCGTGTCGATGGTTTCCGACATCTACCGGCGCATGGTTCCGAAGAGCCCGCAAGAGGTCGAGAACCAGGAGCTCTACGAGGCTCAGGTGGCTGAGAGGAACAAACGGCGGAAGCTCTTCGCCACCATGAGAGACACGGCCCTCAGCGCGGCCCAGGACGAAATCATCAGCGCGCGCTCCGATCGAGGCGTGGACCCGGCGACTGTCGACCATGTGCTCCGCAAACTCGACCAGATGTCGGCGGTCCAGAACCCCGACATGGCCACGATCCTTCCCGGTTTCCAGCCCGGTTTCACGTCCCCGCCACCGGGCAAGACCCAGGACAGGACCCAGCCCCCGACCCGGAAGACGCCACGGTCCGACGCCTAGCCATGTGTTGAGCCGGAACTGAGCCTCTCGCTGGACATCCGCATTTATCTCGCTAACCTATATGAGGTGTTTACAGCGGGTGGCCCACGCCATACATGGGGGTCCCCACCATCAAATACTCGGCCATTGCCGGGGCGCATTGCCCGCCGCCGCTCGGCCGCAGGAGGAAGATCGTGAAGTCCGATGTCAACCTCAATCTCAAGGATGAATTGCCCGATTCGCCGCGTCGGCTCAAGGCCGATGACTGCATCGTCGTCGACAAACCCCGGCTGATTCGTTCCCAGATTGGTGCTGGTGTCGGAAACTTCATGGAGTGGTACGACGTCGGGGTCTACGGCTATCTGGCCACCGTCATGACGAAAGTCTTCACCGCGGGGATGGGCGAGACCGTGGGCCTGCTGGTCACGCTTCTCGGTTTCGCGGTGTCCTTCCTCGTACGCCCGCTCGGCGGAATGATCCTCGGCCCCCTGGGAGACAAGATCGGGCGCCGGTCCGTCATGCTGTTCACCATCATGATGATGGCCGTGGCCACGGTCCTCATCGGCTGTTTGCCAAGCGCCGACTCCATCGGCCTCTGGGCGGTCGTCCTGCTGTACGTCCTGCGCATGATCCAGGGCTTCTCCACGGGCGGCGAGTACGCCGGTGCCGCAACCTACATCGCGGAATACGCACCCGACCGCAGCCGCGGAGTCTGGACCTCCTTGCTCAACAGCGGCTCCCAGCTCGGATTCGCGGCAGGGGCCGGCGTCGTCGCCGCGACCACCGCGATCGCCACCAACCTGTGGGGCGAGAACGCGATGGTCGACGGCGCATGGCGCATTCCGTTCCTCTTCGCCGCCATCCTGGGCATCGTGGCGATGCTCGTGCGCAGCGGCATCACGGAGTCGCCGAGCTTCGAGAAAGCCCGTGACATCAAGGAGAACCCGAACTCCAGCCCGATCTTCGTGCGCCACAACCTGCGCAACGTGATCCGCCACTACTGGCCCCAAATCGTCATCGGGATCGCGATCATCGGTGCGGACGGAGCCTGCTCGTACACACTGACGAGCTACATGCCGACCTACCTCGAGACGCAGATTGGTATGGCCACGTTCCATACCGCGACGGCCACCGTGGTCATCCTCCTCATGCAGGCCGTGCTGTTGCCGGTCTTCGCCAGGATCTCGGACAGAATCGGTCGACGCCCCATGTACTTCACCGCCGCGATCTCGAACCTCATTCTGCTGATCCCGGCCTTCGCCCTCTTCCACACCGGGACCCTGTGGGCGTTGTACGCGGGCCTCATCCTCATCATGGTTCCGGGGACGATGTACCTGTCCATCAACGCGGCCGTGCAGTCCGAACTGTTCCCGACTGCCTCGCGGTACGCCGGCGTGGGCATGACGCAGAACTTCGCCGTATCGATCATCGGCGGAACCGTGCCGCTGGTCAGCCAGTTCCTCGTGGACATCACGGGCAACAGCTACGTCCCCGCGTTCTACGTGATGCTGTTCTCGGTCTTGGCCGTCGTCGCGACGCTGTTCCTCCGGGAATCCGCCGGCCGGCCCCTCATCGGCTCGGTGCCCATGGTCTCGACGCGGCGCGAGGCTCTGGAGCTCGAGAAGGGGCAGGACGACGACGAGTCCATTGACACCGCGACGATGCTCCTGAAGTAGTTGCCCCGTCCGGCCTCGGGCCGGGCTTATCGCCGGCACAGCGGGTCATGATGAAATAGGAGTATGAATTATCGCGTCTTCCTCACTCCCGCGTATCTGACCTCTTTGCTCGTGCTCCTCGTGGGGGCGATTCTCATCACCGCCCATCTGGGAGTCCTGGGGTGGATCCTGGTTCTGGCAGGGGTCGCCCTCAACGTCGTTGCATCCATGGTGAGCCACAACCGCGAGGAGCTCCGCCGTGCCGAAAGCGAGGGCCGGACCCCGGCGTCGTAGGGCCCGGAGGCCGCCTGGTCTTCGACTGACGGCACAAGAAGACCCGGGGCCGCGACAGTGGTCGCGACCCCGGGTCGAAGTCTTCCGTGCCTCCCCAGGGCCTAATCGTTGAGCAGGCGTTCGCGCACGCGAGCGAAAATGCGTTCCACGGATTCGGCCTCTTCGACGGTGACGAGGTCCGCGACGATCTCCTCCACGTGGCGGCCGTGCATCTCACGAGCCTCGAGGAAAACCTCGAGGCCGTGCTTCGTCAATTCGGCGAACCCGGCCCGGCCGTCCGAGACGTCCTCGATGCGACGCAAAATCCCCTTGTCGCAGAGGACCCCGACTTGATAACTCAGCCGTGACGGTGAGAAGACCATGATGTGGGCGATGTCCCCGAGCCGCATGCGGTTGTCGGGCGCGTTGTACAACAACTGGCAGACGTCGTAGTCGGCCAGGCGCAACGGCGTGTCCTTGCGGAGCAACTGATCGAGGCGGTTCGTGAGCATCTGCGATGTCTCGAAGAACTGTCGCCACGAGGCCGTTCTTATTCGTGCATCAGTATCAACTGGTTCCTGTTGCAACTCTGTCACTTGATTCCCCCTTGGTGGTCCATTTGTGTGCGGAGCCATCCGTCCCGCGCGGCAACGCGAGGTGACGGCTATGACGCCACAAATTCAAAGAGTACTCGCAATTCTGCCCGTCAAGGCATTCGCTTCACAGTGTTATGTGACCTTCCTGTGAGAAGGGCCGCACCCGCAGGGGGATGCAACGCCCCTAGTCAGAGCATGATTCAGCGGTCCAGGAAAGCGAGGACCGCACGTACGCGCCGATTCCCGGCATCGGTATCCAGGCCCAGCTTGTCGAAGATGTTTCCAATGTGTTTGGCGACGGTCGCCGAAGAAACATAGAGTTCCTGTTCGATTTCCGTGTTCGCTTTCCCCTCGGCCATGAGTTTGAGAATCTCGAGCTCCCGCGGCGTCAGCTTGTCCATCGCGGTGGATCTGCTGTCCGCCGCGGCATTGCCCATGAGGTGTTTGACGACGTCGGGATCGATCACGGTCCCGCCCTCGGCCACGGTCTCCAGGGCGCGTGCGAAGTCCTCGATCTTGCCCACCCGATCCTTGAGCAAATACCCCAGCGCCGAGGAATCCGAGGAGAACAGCTCACGGGCGTAGGCCGACGCAATGTACTGCGAGAGAACCAGGACGGGGAGCTGCGGATACTTCGCTCGAAGCGAATGCGCTGCTTGCAATCCGTCCGACGAGTTGTTCGGGGGCATACGAACGTCGGTGATCACGACGTCGACCCCTTCCTCGCTCTGTGCCTGGTCCACCGCTGTCAGCAGCCCGGGGGCGTCCCCGACCTCACGGATCACCTCGTGCCCGAGGCGTTTGAGGACCATCACGAGTCCTTCGCGGAGGAGGGTCGAATCTTCGGCGAGAACGATGCGCACGGTGACCTTTCTGAGGAGGTTGCTGTGTCGGCGGGGAAGGGGGTGATCTAGGGGCGATGGGCGGTGGCGGCCTCGTCGTCGACCGCGGGTGGGTTCTCCCCCAAGGGTATCGATCCGTAGAGCGTGGTCGGGCCGCCCAGGGGCGAAACCAGTCGGACGCTTCCGTCCATGGTCTGCACACGCTCGTTCAGGCCCGAGATCCCGCCGCCCGCGCTGGAGTCGGCACCACCCTGGCCGTTGTCCGTGATCTCGATGGTGAAGACGTTGTTTTCCGTGTAGGCGGTGATCCAGATGGTGTTCGCGGTCGAATGCTTGAGGGCGTTGGTCACAGCCTCGCTCGCGATGTAGTACGCGGTGCGTTGGATATCCTTCGGCAGCCGGTCTTCGGCCCGGTAGACGAGCTCCACCGGAAGCATCGAGTGCGTCGCGAGCTCCTCAAGGGCTGCCCTCAGGCCGTGGTCCTCCAAGACGGCAGGGTAGATTCCTCGAACCGTGTTCCGCAGCGTCTGCAGGGCGTGGTCCATCTGCTCCTGGGCTCGGGAGACCTCGTGCCGGGCGGCGTCGACGTCGATCCCCTGCCTTTCGAGGGATTGGAGCTCGAACTCGGCCATTCCGAGTCTCAGAGTCAGGTTCACGAGTTCCTGTTGGACGCCATCGTGCAGGTCCCGTTCGATGCGTCGTCTTTCCGACTCGAAGGAGTCCATGATGCGCGCCCGGGACGAGGTGAGCTGCCGGACCTGCCGTTCGATCTCCTCGGGCCGGGGGCTCAGGAGGGTCTTCGAGACGGACCCGGTGGTCGCGGCGACCAGGCCGTTGGTGTAGGCGAAGACGATGATCGCCACGACGGCGATGAGCGGGAATTTCCACCAGTCCTCGGGCGTGATGTCGCCGTGGACGACGAGACGGAGGAACGAGAAGACGCCCGGAACCTCGCCCCTCGACAACGTTCTGTCGAAGGAGCCGGTCAAGAACCACAGACCGGCCATGCTCGCCAGGGTGAAAGCTTCGAAGATCAGCAGGATCGTCGAAAAGATCCCGAAGACCCCGGCGACCACGAGGGCCAGCACATTGCGCCAGGAGGCCGGCTCCCGGTACCTGGTCCTGACCCACTCCATGAACGGCTTGAGCGGCATGCTCACATTGGCCTGCGGAACCTCCGGGAAGCCCAGCATCCACAGTCGGCCGCGCTCGATGTATCCGAACCACAGCCCGATGATGGGAAGGAGCGCGAGGGCCAGCACAGGGAATCCGAAGAAGGTGATGCTCAGGAAGGAATCATTCGTCGAGACGAGACCGACGAGCGTGAATGCGGCCACCATTGCGACGAGGAACATCATGGGTTGGAGGAGGAGCGCGCACAGGGCAACCCACGGGCCCGAAGAGACGAGGTACCAAGGGCTCGTCAGCTTGCGCCACATCGATGCTTTCATGGTTCCTCTCGTTGACGTCCGTCGCTCGTGCGGGAGACGTTACCCTGTTCGTCGCGTACGGGCCGACCCTGGAAGTGCCCGATGACTTGGTGGGCGAGGATGCTTTGGTCGAGACGGATTCGCCGGCACCAGCGGGAGCGGGCTCTTCTAAGGGTCGGCCGGACGCTGCATATTCATGGTCTCGCACACCCGTGCCGGGATCAGTGGGGAACGCTCTGAACCCGGGGTAGAGCTGGCTCTACCCCGTCGAATCCGGAGCGGACAACGGCTCGGTCCCGGATGCCCGACGCGTGCCGACTCGAGTGCCCAGGCCGAAGAAATCCGCAATGACATCGGCGGCCACGAAGGCTCGCGTGCCGGGCCCGAGACTCGCGACGACGTCGTGCGGTGCGGGAACCACGTGCCCCATGCCGTGCACCGTCCACAGGTGCACCGGTTCTTTGCCTCGCTCCGACCATTCGGACACGACGACGTCGCGGTGGGGTCGGGTCTCGGACGGGGCGGTGCTGATCCCGTTGCGCTCGGCGAAGTAGCCGGCGGATTCCGGCGCCGACAGGACGGCGCCGCGGGATTGCTTGCCCCAGAGGGATGCCTGGCCTCCGTCGTAGGGGGCCAGAGGATCCGCCGTGCCGTGGATCGCGAGCAGGCGAACGGGTTTCGGAATAGTCGGCAACCCGTCCGCGCGCAAGAAATTCTCCGGGGTGGGCTGGGTCGCTGCGATCGTCGCCGCGCCCGACAAGAGCTTGGGCGCCTCATGGATCAGCCGGAGGACCATGTGGCCGCCATTGGAATACCCGACGGCGAAGACCCTGGCCGGATCGATGCCGTGCGTCTGCCGGAGCCGTCTGATGGTGGCCGCGGCGAATGCGACGTCGTCGATCCCCAGTTCACGGGACCGGAAGTCCGCGCCCACGCGGGAATCGTTGAAGTGACGCTCGAAGCCGTCCATGTACGCCATCACGGTTCCGGTGCGGGCAGCGACGTCGTCGAAGGTTCCGGCGGTGAATTTGCGGAAGACCCGGGAATTCTGCTGCGACCCGTGGAAAAGGAGCACGAGCGGTGCGTTCTCCTCCACATGACTCGGTGCCACGACGGTCAGGGTGCGCTCGCGCCCCTGGAGCTCGATCGACTCTCGGCTCACGGTCAGGCAAGTGTTCACCGCATCATCGTACGTTCGGCGCACCCGGGACGTGAAAGCTCGCGTCATCACCGAGTCACGCCGGTGCGCGTTCGTCTGCCGACCGAAGCGTCAGGGCCTGGTGCCGAAGATCCGGATTTCGATGCCGTCCGGGTCGTGGAGAAGAAGCACGTTGCCGTTGGGGGTCGCATCGGGGACACCGTGGCCCAGACGTTCGAGATGGTCCGTCCATGCCTCGAGCTCCTCCTGGTCCGGAACATACAGGGAGAGCGGGCCGAATCCGTGGATCCCCCGGGCGGCCTGCGGGTTCTGGCGGAGGGCGATCGAGAGGAAAGCTTCGCCCTCTGGGGAGGACAGCGTCCCGGCGAGACCGCGCACCACGCCGTCGTCGTCCCGGAAATCCCGCTGGACCCTCAGGCCCAGCACCGATTCGTACCAGCGACGACTGCGCTCTATATCGGTCACGGGAATCTTCACGTGGTGGATTCCGGACAGTGCTGGGGTGTTCATACGACTCGACTCCTCGCGCGTGGATCGTGACCACAGGCTACTGCGGACGCCGGGTCGACGACAGGGGTCGGGGAGTCCCCGGGCACCTGTCGCCGTACGGTCCCCGTGATCAGCCGTTCAGGAGATCCTCGAAAGGGGTGACCTTGAGCGGGGGCAGCCCGTTGCCTCCGGCGAGGGAAGGCGACGCCGGTTTCGGTTCCGCCGTCACCGGGTCGCTCTCGCCCGGGTGTTCGCCGCCGAGCTTCCACGCGATGCGGTCCGCCAGCTCCGCTCCCGCCCGGTCGATGCGATGTTGCAACGAGTCGTCCGCGCCGAAGTCGTCGGTGGCGGCAAAAACACCAGTGGGAACGACGTCGGCGTGCAGGTACGCGAAGAGAGGCCGCAAGGAACTCTCGATCACGAGCGAGTGCCGAGCGGTGCCGCCCGTGGCCGCGACGACCGTGGGGACGCCGACCAGGTCGTCGTCGTCCGTCAGGTCCCAGAAGGACTTGAACAGCCCGGTGTACCCGGCCTTGAATGTCGGCGTCACCGCGATCAGGGCGTCCGCGGACCGAACGGTGTCCAGTGCACGGCCTACCTCTCCCGAGGGGAAGCCCATGGTCATGTAGTCCGCGATCCCGTGCGCCAGGCCGCGCAGGGAAACGGTCTCGACCTCGACTTCATGGGCTTCACTCCTGAGCCGAGCGAGCACCGAATCCGCGATCCTCTCACCCAGAAGGGCGGTCGACGACGGCTCGGACAGACCGTCCGTCACGACGACCAGTGTGGCCTTACGCATGATGTTCTCCTCCCTGGACCGTGCGGGCCTCGGCGACGCGCGGATGCACCGGGGCCTCCGGGACCTCGGGGTTGTGCGAGGCCGCGTACTCCTTGCGGAGCTCCGGCAGAACCTGCTCGCCGAACATGTCCAACTGCTCAAGAACCGTCTTGAGCGGCAGGCCGGCGTGGTCGACCAGGAACAGCTGACGCTGGTAATCACCCGCGTACTCCCGGAACGACAGGGTCTTCTCCAGAACCTCCTGCGGCGAACCCACGATCAACGGGGTCTGGTCCGTGAACTCCTCCAGGGTGGGGCCGTGGCCGTAGACCGGTGCGTTGTCGAAGTACGGACGGAACTCCCGCCACGCATCCTGCGTCTTCTGGCGCATGAAGAACTGCCCACCCAGGCCGACGATCGCCTGTTCGGCCTTGCCGTGGCCGTAATGCTCATAGCGCTCGCGGTACAGATTGATCATCTGGGCCGTGTGTTCCTTGTTCCAGAAAATGTTGTTGTGGAAGAAGCCGTCGCCGTAGTACGCCGCTTGTTCCACGATCTCCGGCGTACGGATGGACCCGTGCCACACGAACGGTGCGACGCCGTCGAGCGGCCGAGGAGTGGAGGTGAACGACTGCAACGGGGTACGGAATTTGCCCTGCCAGTTCACGACGTCCTCGTTCCACAGGCGGTGCAGCAGGTTGTAGTTCTCCACCGCGAGGTTCACGCCCTGTCGGATGTCCTTGCCGAACCAAGGGTAGACCGGGCCCGTGTTCCCGCGCCCGAGCATGAGATCCACGCGCCCCTCCGCAAGGTGCTGGACGTACGAGTAGTCCTCGGCCAGACGCACCGGGTCCATCGTGGTGATCAGGGTGGTCGACGTCGAGAGGATCAGGTTCTCGGTCTGCGCCGCGAGGTAGGCCATGAGCGTGGGCGGATTCCCCGGGGCCACAAACGGCGGATTGTGGTGCTGGCCGGTCGCAAACACGTCCAGACCGATGTCCTCGGCCTTCTTGGCAATTTCGACGGTGGCCTTGATGCGCTCGTGCTCCGTGGGAGTGGTGCCGGTGGTGGGGTCCTGGGTGACGTCCCCGATCGTCATGATTCCGAGTTGCAAGGTGACCTCCTGCTGACTGGTTCGGGGCCGGCGCCGTCGGCGTGACCCGTGGGGGTTTGGGTGAATCATCCTGCACAACACGGTTCCACTTCCGCTTATTCCCGGCAAAAATTATTTGAATCGTAAAGCAAGTTTGAGGGGTGGGTGTGCGGCTTGGGGTGTGGTGGCCGAGGTGGCAATCTCGTGCGGATTCAGCGCCGAGGTGGCAGAATCGTGCGGTTTTTGGCGGGTTTTTGTCCCAAAACTGCCACCTCGCTACTGGGAACGCACGGGATTGCCACCTCGCCGCTGGGAGCGCACGGGATTGCCACCTCGCGGCGGGGAATGCACGGGATTGCCACCTCGGCCGTGCTGGGCGGCCGGCGACGCGGCCGACGACGCGGCCGAGGAGGCGTGCGTGCGAGACGTACTCGGCCGCGTCTACCCTCCGACGCCGCAGGATCCCCCGCCGAACCGCCACCGGTTCGAGGAGAACCACGCGTAGACCCACCGGGCTCCGACCGACGCCACGGGGGCCAGAATCAGCCGACCCGTGAGCCTGTCGACCCGATGCGGCGAGGCAAGAAGGGCTTTTCCGATCGACTCGTGTCCCCAGAACTTCCTCGCCCCGGGGACGAGCTTTCCTTCGGGCGGTCGCGGGCCCTCCGCATAGACGGCTTCTTCGAGAAATCTCTCGCACTCACCATCCGTGAGTTCTTCCTGGACCCGGGAGAAGGGGACGACGTCGAGGCGGTCGCGGGTTCGGCGATCCAGGAATCTGGCCGCCGGAACGCAGAGCCCGCAGGCGTCGTCGTACACGAATGTTCGCATGAGCCGACCATAGCCCTCCCGGGCGAGTCGTGTCTCACCCCGTGGGGACCTGCTCCCGGTTCTCCCTCTCATCCGACCGCTGGGCCTTCCGACCTCGACGGCGTGCCGAGCCCGGACGTCGGACCTTGGTCGCGGACAGAGTGGTGCCCATCGACGCGAGAATCACCAGCGCGATGGCGAGCAACCGGAGCGGACCGACCACCTGATGCAGCAGAAGGAAACCGAACAGGGCAGCGAAAGCGGGCTCGAGGCTCAGGAGAATGCTGAAGGTCGCATTCGGAAGGCGCCGCAACGCCTTGAGCTCGAGAGTGTACGGAATGACCGAGGACATCAGCCCCACCACGGCCCCCATCACCAGGAGTTTCGGGTCGGAGAACGCATGGACCGCGGAGGGTCCACCGACTGGGGCAAGAACCACGGCCGCGACCGCCATCGCGACGGCGAGACCGCCGGTGCCGGGGACCGTGCGCCCGACCTGGGCACTCGTCAGGACGTAGACGGCCCAGAATGCGCCCGCGATGAGCACGCAGACCACCCCGAGGGGATCCAGAGCGGCGCTCGCGGCCGTCACGCTCTCGACGCCGAGCACGGCCATCCCGGCCAGGGCGAGCAGCACCCACAGGAAGTCCACGATCCTGCGGGAGAGGATGGCGGCCAGCGCCAAGGGGCCCAGGAACTCGATGGCCACACCCGCCCCGAGCGGGATACGCGCGATGCCCGCGTAGAAGAAGCCGTTCATGCCGGCCAGAGCGAGCCCGAAAAGGACGACGGAACGCCACTGCTTGCCGGTCCACCCGGCGACCCGAGGCCGCGTGATGACCAGAAGAATGACCGCCGCAAACAACATCCGCAACGAGGTGACGCCCCAGGGGCCGAGCTGCGGGAACAGCGACGTCGCGATCGAGGCACCCAGCTGGAGTGACGTGCAGGAACCGATGACGAACAGGATCCCGGGGGCCATGCTCCGAGGAGAGTCCGACCCCGGGCTCACGGTGGGTATCGAGCCGGTGGTCACGACGGCCGGAGTCACACCTGTTGCGGGTCCGGTGCTCATGGTGTTCACGGGTCACCTCCTGAAGGAACGAATCTGATGACGTCGCCCTGATCCCCGGAACAACGCGGGAGGGGCAGGTATTAAGCATGGGCCTTCAGGGAATGGGTAGTCTAGCGAATGTATCTAACCCCAAAAGGTAAGAAAAAATAATCATCGGGCGGAGCCGCCGAACGACGTCGGCTGCCGAGGTGACCGCCGACGTGAGCGCCGACGTCGGGCACCCCCACTCACCAACAGCCCGTACTGACGAGATCCCGGAATATCCGGGGAAACGACTGGCGCCCGTGGATCCCGGGAGGAAGAAAACTGTGCTCAATCTTCAGCGGCTCCGTATGCTTCGCGAGGTCCAACGCATGGGGACGTTGGCGAAGGTCGCGCGGTCGATGGCGTACACGCCGTCGGCCGTGTCCCAACAGTTGGCTCTTTTGGAGAGGGAGGCCGGCGTCGTGCTCCTGGAGCATGTGGGACGCGGGGTGCGTCTGACTCCCGAGGCGGAGAATCTGGTTCACCACGCGGACGCCATGCTCGCCCGCATGGAGCTCGCCGAGTCGGAACTGGCGGGTTCCCACACCGAGGTGGGAGGCACGTTGCGCATCGGGGCCTTCCAGACCGCGGTCATGACGGTCGCTTCGCGGGCTCTGGACATTCTCGACGAGAGGCACCCGAAGCTCGCGGTCGACATCACTCAGCGGGAAGTCGGGGAAGCCTACGAAGGACTCCTTGCCCACGAATTCGACGTGATCATCGGAGAGGAATATCCGGGGCTGGCCGAACCGGTACGGGAAGGGGTCGACAGGACCACCGTGATCAGGGATCCGCTGAACCTGGTCATCCCGGGAGAGGGTCCTCTGGCCGAGACTCCCCGTCGATTCAGCGACCTCAAGGACGCACCCTGGGCGATGGACCCCGCGGACCAGCCGACGGGTCAGTGGGCACGGGGAATCTGCCGCAGCGCCGGATTCGAGCCGAGGGTCCGATTCGACACCAGGAACCCCCTCATCCAGGCCCACCTGGTCCGCACGGGGCACGCCGTCGCCCTGATCCCCGCCCTGCTCAACCGGCAGTACCTGGCCGGAACCCGGCTGATCGGCCTCCCGGGGGACGACCACCGGATGGTCTACACATCGAACCGCACGGGCCGAGCGAGCCACCCCGCCATCCTCGCTTGTCGGGAGGCGTTTCAGGAAGCCGTCCGGGGAGAAACCGCACCGGAACCCGACCTGCGGCTGACGGAGTAACGCCGGGGGGGGGGAGTTGGCGGCGTGCTTCTTCCCGGGGGCTGGCGTGCTTCTTCCCGGGGGCGAGGTGGCAATCTCGTGCGGTTTTCGTGGCGAGGTGGCAGGTTTGTGCGGGTTTCGGCCCGAAAAGTGCACGGGGTTGCCACTTCGCGGGCGTGGGTGCACAGAACTGCCACTTCGCGGTTCCGGTTGCACAAGATTGCCACTTCGCGGTCGTGGTTGCACAGAACTGCCACTTCGCGGTCGCAGCCGCACAAAACTGCCACCTCGCGCGATCCCGCGATCGTGTGATCGCGTGATCGCAGGGAGGGGCGGGGAGTGCAGGGGCGGGGGAGATGCCGACGTCGATCGCCCAAGACTGCGTTTTCTTGAGCCAGATGACGGATTCTTTCAATTCCTCTGACTCTCGCGACCGGGATGGATAGCCTGATGGCAGACGCACGGCATCACCCCGTGTCACTCGCAATCCAGAGGAATCGCATCGTGACCGCTTTCAGGAATTCCCAGACCTGGGCGCTGGCCTCGCGCTTCGAGGCATTGGACTGTCCTATCCGCTGAGCGGCGCCGCAATCCCCGTGAATCTTGGGCGGGTCGGGCGTCGCCGTCGTCATGATGCCCGAAACAATTCCCCAGGAAGATTCTCATGCCCTTGCCGCCCCGAGACCGGAAGCCTCATTTCCGGTGGGCCAGTCTCCTTGCTCTCGGCTTCAGCACGTTGCTCGTGCTGACCGGGTGCGGATCCTCCGAGAACGCCGGAAGCAAGCACACCTCGGACTCCCCCGTCTCCGGGGGAACGCTCCGCCTTGCCTTCGACGCCGATCCCGGGTGCGTGGACGGACAACAAGCCGGACAGAACGTCGCCCTCAACGTGACCCGACAGGTCACCGACTCGTTGACCTACCAGGACCCCGATTCCGGTGAGTTGGAGCCCTGGCTCGCGGAATCGTGGGACGTGAATGACGACTCGACCGAGTTCACGTTCCACCTCCGGGACGGGGTCACATTCCAGGACGGAACGGATTTCACCGCCCAGTCCGTCAAGAACAATCTGCGGGCGATCCAGGACCTGGGGGCCAAGGCCAGCCTGGGGTCCACTTACCTGACGGGCCTGTCGGACATACGGACACCCGACGACCGAACCGTCACGGTGGACTTCGACGAACCCAACGCCCAGTTCCTCCAAGCGACATCCACCATGACCCTCGGTTTCTACTCCGACGCCACGCTGGCCAAATCCGCCGAGGACCGGTGCGGGGGCGACGTCGTGGGCACCGGGCCCTTCCGGCTCGCGAAATACACTCCGCGACAGAGCGTCCACCTCGACAGGTTCGATGACTACGCCTGGGCCCCTGACTCGGCAGACCATACGGGTGCGGCCTACCTCGACGCCGTGGACATGTCGATCGTCCCCGAAGCGACCGTCCGCAACGGGAGCCTGGCCTCCGACCAGATCGACGTCGATACCGTGGTCCAGCCCCAGGACGAAGAACTCCTCCAGGCCTCGGACTACAAGATCCTCGACCGGCCGAACCCCGGCGTCGTCTACAACCTGATCCTCAACGAGTCCAGGCCGCTCTTCTCCGACGAACGTGTGCGCAAGGCCCTGACCAAGTCCATCGACCGCGACCAGTTGCGGGCGTTGCTCTCGAGGTACCAGGAACCGGCGACGTCGCTGCTCGCCCGGTCCACACCGGATTACCAGGACGTCTCCGATCTGCTGGGCCACGACCCCGACGGCGCCGCGAAACTCCTCGACCAGGCCGGATGGACGATGAACCACAAGACCGGTCTGAGGGAGAAGGACGGCCGGACCCTGAGCTTCACGGTCAAGTACTGGCAGTCCGCGCCCTTCCTGGAACTCGTGCAGCAGCAGCTGAGGGAGTCGGGCATCGAGATGAAGCTCGAGCAGACCACGGTCGCCAACACCGAGGCGGCCAGGCAATCCGGAGAGGCCGACGCCGAGTTCATGAATCTGACCCGGTCGGATCCGGACGTGCTCCGAACCGTCTTCGACGCGAACGGTGCCAACCGGAACAGGCGGGAGCCCGCGCAGGTCGACCAGGACCTGGACCGCTCGGCCGGGGTCAAGGATCCGACGGAGCGGAAGAAGCTCGTCGATGATTCCGTGTCCGCCCTGATCGAGGACGCGCACTCGGTCCCGCTGGTCGAGCTGTCCGGTGTGATGGCGACGTCGCCCCACGTCCAGGGGTTCCGTTACGAGGCGTCTTCACGCTTCGAGCTGTACGACACCTGGCTGGACGACGCCGACGGCACGACCGGCCCCGGATCCGGCCCCAGCTCCGACGCCGGCGCCAACTCCGACTCCGCGAGAGGAGCGACCCAATGAACCCGGTGGTCGCGATGATCCTGCGTCGCCTCGGTTTCGGTGTGCTCGTGCTCTGGGCCGCCTACACCCTGGCCTTCCTGCTGCTGTACGCTCTGCCCGGAGACTCCGTGGCCGCGGTGCTGGGCGGAGACCTTTCGACGGCCACCCAACAGGAAATCGACGAGATTCGGCACCAGTACGGTTTCGACCAGCCGCTGATCGTCCAGTACCTGACCTCTCTCGGCGACGCAGTGCGAGGAAACCTCGGGACGTCGTACACCACCGGACAGCCCGTGACGGCGGCCATCGGCCAGGCCCTGCCCGTGACGATCGAGTTGGCGGCATGGTCGCTGCTCATCGCCGTCCCCGGGGGAATCCTGGTGGCACTCGCCGCCGTCGGCGCGCGGAACCCGTGGTTGCGCAATCTGCTCTCGGGTCTCCCGAGCGTGGGGGTCTCCCTGCCGACCTTCTGGGTCGGCCTGCTCCTCCTGCAGTTCTTCTCCTTCCGACTGGGCCTCATCCCGGCGATCGGGGCGCGCGGTTTCGCCGGAGTCATTCTCCCCGCACTGACGCTCTCGCTTCCTCTCGGCGCGATGATCGCCCAGGTGTTGTTGCGATCCCTCACCCACGAGTGGACGCGGCAATTCGTCACGACATACCGTGCCGCCGGCCTGAGCCGAGTGCGCCTCCTCCTCTCGCACGCGCTTCCACCGGCCGGGGTTTCGCTCCTGTCGATCGCCGGCGTGGTCCTCGGCAACGTTCTGGGTGGCGCGGTCATCGTCGAGACGGTCTTCACCCGCAACGGGATCGGTCGGCTCGCCGAAACATCGGTCACGGGACAGGACATGCCCGTGGTCCTCGGCGTCGTGATGTTGTCCGCTCTCGTGTTCGTGGTGGTCAACCTCGTGGTCGATCTGCTCTACCCGATCCTCGATCCCAGAACCCGTCCCGTCCAGGAGTCGCGCTCATGACTGCCACCGAATTCAGCACGCGCCTGGAGGACCCCGAGGAAGAACCGGTGGGCACCCAGGGGCGCGGGCGCAGGACCACGACGACGATGCTTCGTCTTCCCTTCGGCCTGATCCTGTCCTCTCTCGTGGTCCTGGTGGTTCTGGCCTGGGCGGTCCTTCCCTCCTTGTTCGTCACGGAGAACCCGTTGCTGGGAGATCCCGACATCCGGTTGTCGCCGCCGAACGCCCACCACTGGTTCGGAACCGACCACCTGGGCCGAGACATTTTCTCTCGTGTCGTCCAGGGCGCCGGGGCATCACTGGGAACCACCGCCATCGCCGTCCTCATGTCCTTCGTGACCGGTACCTTCCTGGGACTGGTTGCCGGGACCGCCGGCCGCGTGGTCGACACCGTTCTCATGAGAATCGTGGACGTCCTCCAGTCCGTCCCCTCCCTGCTTCTGTCCTTGGCCGTCGTCGCATCGCTGGGCTCGGGGCCGGTGAACATCGCGGTCGCCGTCGCCGTGGCCTCCGTGCCTTCCTTCGCGAGGCTCATGCGGGGCGAAGTGCTGCGCTGGAGGAATTCGCTGTTCATCGAAGCCGCGACCATGTCGGGCATCAGGACACCCGAGATCCTCTTGCGCCACGTCCTGCCCCACGCGATCGGACCCGTCGGCGCTCTCGCCGCCATCGAGTTCGGCGCGGCGGTTCTCGCGATCTCGGCCCTGAGCTTTCTCGGATTCGGGACCCAGCCGCCCGACCCCGAATGGGGCCTCCTGATCTCCGAGGGTCGGGACTACCTCGCCAGCTCGTGGTGGATGACCGTGATCCCCGGGCTGGTGATCGCGGGCGTCGTCGTATCCGTCAATCGCATTGCCCACGCCCTCCAAACGGAGAGGAGACCATCATGACTCCCTGGACCCCAACCCTGACCCGATCCCGCGCACAGCAGCGCACCGAGGCAACACAACCCGCGGCGTCGGGACCCGCGGACGCGCACCATCACGAGGTCGACGCCGAAGAGACCGGCCGCACTCACACGGAGCACGGGACCGACAACCAGGTCGCCGCCCTCACCCTGCGCGATCTGACGGTGCGCTACGCCCCCGCCGCGTCCCCCGCCGTCGAAGGCGTATCGCTGACCGTCCCGGTCGGGCAGACCCTGGCCGTCGTCGGGGAATCCGGATCGGGCAAATCGACCACCGCCGCCGTGGCCGCCGGGTTGCTCCCGGGTTCCGCGCACGCACGAACGGCCGAACAACGGCTGATGGGGCAGGACATGCGCGGCGCCTCCGACAAGGTGTGGAAAAACGTCCGCGGCGACCTGCTGGGATACGTCCCCCAGGACACCGGGACGGGTCTCAACCCGGTGCGCACGATTGCCTCCCAGCTGTCCGAGACGCTGCGGGCCGCGGGAACCGCGCGCCGCCAGGCCGCAGCCCGGATCGCGACGGCGCTCGCCGACGTCGGCCTCGACCCAGAACTCCACGGGTCGCGGTACCCGCACGAACTCTCCGGGGGCCAGCGACAACGGGTCCTCATCGCGCTGGCTCTCGCGCGCGAACCCCGCCTCGTGATCGCGGACGAACCGACCTCCGCGCTCGACGTCTCGGCCCAGAAGAGCATCCTGGACCTCCTGGAAGACCGGGTCGCCCGTGCAGGAGCGGGCCTTCTGCTGATCACGCACGATCTCGGTGTTGCCCGCGACCGCGCGGACAGCATCCTGGTCATGGAGAAAGGGCGTGTGGTGGAAGAAGGGCGCGCCGAACGCGTCTTCGCCGACCCCCAGCACGAGTACACCCGGAGACTGATGTCGGCCTCGCCGGTGGTGCACGCGGTTCCGCACCGGAAGACCGGCATCGTTCCGGAAGGAACCACGCCCGTGGTTCGCGCCAAGGGCCTGAGCAAGGCTTTCGGGACGGGACCGCACCGGGTCCAGGCGGTGACCGACGTCGACTTCGAGTTGGCCCCAGGCCGGACGCTGGGGATCGTGGGCGAGTCAGGGTCCGGAAAATCGACGACGGCACGCATTCTCCTTGGCCTGGAATCCTACGACCAGGGGGAATTGGAAGTCTTCGGGAAGCCCCTGGGACACAACCGGCGGCAGGGGAGAGAACTGGCAACCCGGGCGCGCTTCGTCCATCAGGACCCGACCGGTCCCCTCGACCCGAAGTACACCGTCGCCGCATCGATCGGGGAACCATTGCGCGGCTTCCGCATCGGAACCCGCGCGGAGCGGGCCGAACGCGTCAACGAGCTCCTGGACCTCGTGGCCCTCCCTCGTGACCTGGCCGGTCGCCGACCCGCGGAGCTCTCCGGGGGCCAGAGGCAACGCGTCTCCATTGCCCGGGCGCTCGCGGTCGATCCCGAGCTCATCGTGCTGGACGAACCGGTCTCCGCGCTCGACGTCTCGGTCCAGGCCCAGATCCTTGATCTCCTCGCGGACCTCCAGGAGCGGCTGGGGTTGTCATACGTGTTCATCAGTCACGACCTGGCCGTCATCCGCCAGATCTCCGACGACGTCCTGGTCATGGCCGAGGGACGCGTGATCGAGTCCGGACCGGCGGGGGAAGTCTTCGATACCCCGCGGGAGCAGCTGACTCGGACACTCATCGAGGCGGTTCCCGGAACCCGTCACGAAAGCGCCCGGGCGAACGTCATATGACGTCGTCGGGCTTCGGGTGAACCGTGTGTGACGTGGCGGCGGAATCGGAGGTCATGTCCTTTCGAGGCCGCTGACCAGGTTGTAAGTTCGCTATCAGGATCACGAGCACCGGTCGTGAAGCTCTGGCTGACCGGTCGGCAACCCTTTCCGCTGTGATGGGGTGCCCCAGATGAAGATCCGGCCGGGAGCACACCGCTCCCCGGCAAGCACGGCGTCACGAGAAGGACTCGGCGCCCCGCCTTCGAAGGGGATTACGATGTCAGCAGAGGAATACCCGCAGGGACCCGGGCTCGGCACGGTGCAGATCCACGGTGGCACGACCGACCCGCCGTCGGCCCGCCCGGTTCGACCGCCGCTGTACCTGACCGCCTCCTACGAATTCGATACTCTTCGCGATGCCAGGGAGTGCTTCGGTCAGCGGGAACCCGGATTCACGTACTCGAGGACCGGAAGCCCCACCGTGGGACTCCTGGAGCGTCGGCTGGCCGAGCTCGAGGGCGGTGTCGGCGCCGTCGCGACGTCCTCCGGACAGGCCGCGCTGACCCTGACCCTCCTTGCCCTGGCCGGGCGTTCGGGGCAGAGCCAGGACGGCGAGCCGCACCCCGAGATTCCCGCGGGACACGTGGTTGCCTCGAACCGCATCTACGGCGGTACTGCCGACCTCCTCAACGACACGCTCGCAGAGGCGGGCATCGCGGTCACCTGGGTCGACCCTCATCGACCGAACGAGTGGGAACGGGCCGTGACGGAACGGACCCGGGCATTCCTCGTGGAATCCGTCGGGAACCCGCACGCCGATCTCCCGGACATTCCCGACATCGCGGCCATCGCACACGCCGCCGGATCCGCGCTCGTGGTGGACAACACCCTCGCGACGCCGCACCTCCTGCAACCGGGAAAGCTCGGGGCCGACGTCGTCGTTCACTCGGTCACGAAGTACCTGACCGGCAACGGCAGCGCGCTGGCCGGAATCGTTGTGGACACCGGACGGTTCTCGCCGAGCAGTGATGCGGCCCGATGGCCCCAGTTCACCGCGCCGCGCCGCCGGTTCGGCAATCAGTCGCTGGTTGCGGGGCACGGCGAGCACGGGGCCTTCCTTCACCTCGTCAGGGCGCAGCTGCTCAACGATCTCGGCCCGAGCCTGGCACCGTGGAATGCTCAGCAGGCACTGGACGGGATCGAGACCCTGGACGTCCGGGTGGACCGTCACTGCCGGGTTGCGGAAGGGATCGCCCGGCGTTTGGCTTCCCATCCGCGCGTGCGGAGCGTGCGGCACCCGAGCCTTCCCGGCTCGAGCGACGCCGCGATCGCCGACCGCGACTTCCCACGCGGTACCGGGGCGGTCCTCTCCTTCGAGATCGACGGGACCACGGACGACGTCGAGCGATTCTTCGACTCGTTGGAACTGTTCAAGCTCGCCGCCAACCTCGGCGACGGACGATCGATGGCCACCCACCCGGCGTGGACGACCCATTGTCGACTCACCCCCGAACTCAGGGAGGCGGGAGAGATCACCGAGCAGACCGTTCGGCTGGCCCTCGGACGCGAAGACGTCGAGGACCTGTGGCAGGACCTCGCGACGTCGCTCGACAGGGTCACCGGAGCCAGCCCGAACCAGGCACCCACCGCACGCGAGAAGGAGACCGTTCGAGCATGACCGCGACGCAAGAAATCAACGACCTCGGGTCACGCCGGCCTGCGCAGGACGGGACCTCCGCGAGGACGCAGCCGTCCGTGGTCCGGCCCGGATTCAGGACGGCCGCCGTCCACGCAGGACAGGAGCCGGACCCCTTGACGGGGGCCGTGATCCCGCCCATCTACCAGACCTCGACGTTCACGCAGGACGGGGTCGAGACGCTCAAGAGCGGATACGAGTACTCGCGTGGCGGAAACCCGACGCGCACCGCCCTGGAAACGCAACTCGCGCAGGTCGAGAACGGGACCCACGCCTTTGCCTTCGCATCCGGGATCGCCGCGGAGGACGCCCTGCTGCGTTCGGTGCTCCGACCCGGGAACACCGTGGTGGCGGCGGCGGAGACCTATGGCGGGACACATCGGCTCCTCAGCCAGTTGTATTCCAGGTGGGGGGGTCGAGACCGCGTTCGTGCCCCCAACCAGGACCGACGAGCGCGACCGCCTGCTCGCTGATCCGTCGACGACCGTCCTCTGGGTCGAGACGCCGACCAACCCCTTGCTGAGCATCGTGGACCTCCGCGAATGGGCTGAGGCCGCTCATGCCGCCGGGGCGCTGCTGGTCGTCGACAATACGTTCGCCTCGCCTGCGCTCCAGAATCCTTTGACGTGGGGTGCCGACGTCGTGGTCCACTCGACCACCAAGTACATCGGTGGGCATTCGGATGTGTTGGGCGGTGCGCTGGTCGTCGGTGACGCGGTGTGGGAGGACCAGCCCCTGGCCGAGGTGTTGCAATTCCAACAATTCGCCGGCGGTGCCGTCGCGGGTCCGCAGGATGCGTTCCTGACCTCGCGCAGCCTCAAGACCCTCGGAGTCCGTATCCGGCAGCACTGCGAAAACGCCCAAACCATTGCCGAATGGCTCGCGGACCGAAACGACGTCGAACGGGTCTGGTACCCGGGTCTTCCGGAACACCCGGGGCACGACGTCGCTGCGAGGCAGATGTCCGGATTCGGCGGGGTCGTGTCCCTGCGTGTCCGGGGCGGCGAAGCAGCGGCGAGGGCGTTTGCGGAGTCCACCGAGGTGTTCGGGCTCTCCGTGAGTCTCGGGGGAGTCGAGTCGCTGATATCCCACCCCGCGACCATGACCCACGGGTCGACCAAGGGAACCCCCGAGGCCCCGCCGAGCGACGTCGTCCGCCTGTCGGTGGGCATCGAGGACGTCGAGGATCTGCAGGCCGACCTCGATCGAGCCCTGGCCGGAGTGCGCTGACCCCGGGATCCCGGCCAACGGCCCCTAAGGGGTCTCGCGCCGGATCGGGTACGTGCTGCCGCCCAGATCCGGATCGGGAAGGACCTCGTCCGGGTCGATGAGTTCCACACGGTGGCCGTCGGCGGTGAGCCGTCGGAGGCCCTCGAGGAACATGCGGCGGGCCATGGCGTCCAAACGGGTCACCTTGGTGAGGTCGAAGACCATGGTTCCGGGGTCGCATTCGAGGGATGCCATGCGGTGCAGGATCGCCTCGGCCCCGGAGAACTGGATGACTCCCTGGAGCCGCATCACGGTCTCGTCGTCGCCCTCGCTGACCGAGCGGATGGTGTTGGACCCGAAAATACCGGCGTTGAGCAGGTGGAGGCCCATGTCCTGCGAGAGCTTGTTGAACACGTTGACTCCCCGGACGCTGTTGCCCTTCGGGTCCAGGCGGGGGGAGAACACGCCGATACCGACCTGACCGGGCAGGACCCCGAGGATTCCGCCCGAGACCCCGGACTTCGCGGGGATTCCGACGTCGGAGAACCAGGTCCCCGAGGCGTCGTACATCCCCGCCGAGACCATGACCGCGAGCACTTGGCGGGCCACGTCCCGGCTCGCCACGCGTTCACCCGTGAAGGGGTGCATGCCGCGGTTGGCCAGGGTCGCGCCCATGACGGCGAGATCGCGGACGTTGACCTTGATGGCGCACTGGGCGACGTACCCGGCGACGACCTGGTGCGCGTGCTCCTCGAAGACGCCGAGGTTCCTCAGCATGTGGGCCAGAGCGAAATTCCGGTCCGCCGTCTCGAGCTCCGAGCGGAACACGGATTCGTCCATTTCGAGTTTCCGGCCCGCGAGGCGAGAGAAGAATTCCACGGTGTGGTTGGCCCGGTCCTCCAGGGAGGAATCGGGCTCCGCCAGCATGCTGTGGATGGTGATGGCCCCCGCGTTGATCATGGGGTTCTTCGGCCGGTTCGTCCCTTTCTCGAGGGAGAGCTCGTTGAAAGCCTCACCCGTGGGCTCGACGCCGACTTTCGCGCTGATCGCCTCCAGGCCCCTGTCGGTGAGGGCCGAGGCGTAGGCGAATGGCTTCGAAATCGATTGGATCGTGAACTCGCGCTCGTCGTCGCCCACGGAATAGGTGCGACCATCGATGGTGGTCAGGGCGATCGAGAAAACCTCCGGGTCCGCCTTGGCGAGCTCGGGAATGTAATCGGCGAGATCGCCTCCATCCATGGCGGTCGTGTCATTGAAGAGCTGGTGCAGGTACTTCCTTACGGGTGACTCCAATGGTTCCTTTCCGCATCGGCGTGGTTCAACGGGGGATGGTTGCCTGAGTCGAGCCTATTTCATCCCGCGGGCAAGGGGTATGACGGCGTGCGCACAGACGGCCTTTGGAGCTGATACCGGCGTGAACGCCAGGGGCGCTACGACTTGGCGTCGCGGAGAGTCCGCAGGGCCATGAGTACCGCGCCGAGCATCAGGACGACGCCGATTCCGGACGTGATCCCCACCCCGGAGTCGAATGCGGCCCGGGCCGAGTGCAGGAGGGACTCGCCGGCGGGCCCGCCGAGGTGCGCGGCGACGTCGGTCGCACCGCCCAGCGTTTCTCGGGCGGCATCGCGGGACGCCTCGGGAACCTCGTCCGGGATCGAGACGTTTGCTCGGTATGTGGCGTTGAGGATCGACCCCAGCACCGCGGTCCCGAGAACCGCGCCGGTCTCGTAAGCTGTTTCCGAGATCGCGGAGGCCGAACCGGCCTTGTGGGCGGGGACGGCGTCCAGGATGAGGTCATTCGAGATGGTCTCCGCGGACCCGATGCCGATGCCGAGAATCACGAAAGCCAGGATCAGGCCCGCGTCCGACCCGGCAGGGCCGGCGAAGAACATGACGCCGAAACCGATCGCGTTCAGAAAGAGACCGGTTGCCACCACGTGGGCGGGTTTGAACCTCCGGACCACGGGGACAACGGCCAGTCCCGCCACAATCGTGGCTCCCAGTCCAGGAATCAGGGCGACGCCGGCCTCCATCGGCGTCATCCCGCTGATGAGCTGAAGGTGCTGGGACACGAAGTACAGGAACCCCACGAGCGAGAACACGCTCAGAAGGTTCGATCCGACGGCCCCGGAGAACACGGAGTTGGTGAACAGCCGGACGTCCAGCATGGGGTCCGGTCGGCGAAGCTGACGGCGGACGAACCAGACTCCGGCCAGCACGGTCACCGCGAAACAGATGATCACGGCGGTCCCGAGCCCGTGGCTCGCGAAGGACTTGATGCCGTAGACGAGGGGAGTCATGGTCGCCATGACCAGGACGATGCTGGTGATGTCGATTGGGCTGGGGTGGGGATCGCGTGACTCGGGGATCAGCAGGCGCGCGAAGATCAGGAACGGAACAAGCATGGGCACGGCCATCAGGAAGATCGATCCCCAATAAAAATGTTCGAGAAGGAAGCCGCCCACGATGGGGCCGAGTGCGGCTCCTCCGGAGAATCCCGAGGCCCAGATCGCGATGGCCTTCCGCCGTTCATTCGGGTCGATGAAGATGTTCCTGATCAGGGACAACGTGGCCGGCATGAGCACGGAACCGAAGAGGCCCATCGCGGCGCGGGCGGTAATCAACCACGCCGCGCTGGGGGCGAAGGCAGCCGCCACGGAGATGACGGTGAACCCCGTGGCTCCGATCATGAGCAGCCGACGGCGCCCAATGCGGTCCCCGAAACTGCCCATCGGAACCAGCAGCCCGGCCAACACGAGGGAATAGATGTCGACGATCCACAGCAACTGCGTACCGGTCGGGTTCAGGGCCGCCGAGATCGGCGGCAGCGCGAAGGAGAGGACCGTGTTGTCGACCGAAACCAGAAGAACCGGTGACATCAAGGCGGCGAGAGCCAGCCAGCGACGGTCATGCAGTGCCGGACGCTCGGTGCGTCGTTTCGGGGCGATAGGCATGGCTCTCCTCTCCTGTCGGGACGATTGTTTCCGCATTACTGTACCGTCTGGACGGTTTAGTGCCAAGGAAGTATGGTCGAGGTCATGAGTGCGAAAAGCCGTGTCCTGGACGCCTACGAGTCGATCCTGATCGCCGAGGGGGAGCGGGCGGCCACCATGGATGCCGTCGCGGCCCGCGCGGACGTCTCCAAGGGCGGATTGCTCTATCACTTCAAGGACAAGACCTCGTTGGCCGAGGGGCTGATCGAACGCCTCCTGGAGTACGCCGCGGAGGACAACGCCGCCATGCGGGCGTCACCCGAAGGCCCGTCCCGGTACTACGTCCGAACTTCCGCGTTCTACCTGGACCAGGAGTCGGGCCAGGCCGCCGCGATCGACCGCACTTTCGTGGCTGTGCTGAGCCTGGGGCAGGACGCCCAGCCCAAGGCCCGGGAGGCGATGAGCCGCATCCACGCGGACTGGTACGACATCATTCTCGAGGAAGTCGGACAACCCGCCATCGCATCGGCCATCCTCCTGATTGGCGACGGCCTCTATTACAACGCCGCCCTCGCCGGCGGGGGCGTCGAGGGCGTGCTCGATGCAATTCCGGAGGGAACCAATTTCGGCATCTCCACGGTCAGCCCGCAGGGGCTCGAGGATCTGCTCGAGATCGTTGACGCTCTCAAGGGGACGTCGACCTCATGACGACGCCGCGCGCCCTTCCCGGCCGCGCTTCCGCCCGAGCGTGAACTTCACCTGAGGCTCAGCCTTGCCCGAGCCTCCGGGTCAGGGAATCGACCGTCCGTGACATGATTTCCTCGCCCAGGCCCTCCATCGCCGGGCCGAGTTGTCCGAAAATCTCCATGCTGATGCACCCCACGATGCTTCCCCATGCCTCGATGCAGAACGCCGTCTGAGTCGGTGAGGCCGCGACCCCCAGAGTCTCGAGCTCGGGCCGGATCTGGGCTGCGAATCCACTGCTCGGTTCGGGGGCGTCCACGTCAGACGGAATCGATTCGAGGAAAAGACGGATGACTCGCGTGCCGGGCCCCGTGGTCCTGTCCGCCGGTGCGCTGTATCCGGGCACCGGGGAGCCGTAGAGCAGGGCCCACTGTTCCCGATGGTCGAGCGCCCATTCCCGCATGCCGAAGGCCAGTCGGCGGAAGCGGTCGGTGGCGGCTCCGGCCCCGTCGATGCGGCTCTCCGCGTGGTCGGCCAGCGATGAGTAAGCGTCGACCACCAGGAGGGTCAACAACTCATCGCGACTCGACACGTATCTGTACACCGCGGAGGAGACGACGCCGATCGACCGTGCGACCTCGCGCAGGGAAAGGTTCGCCGCTCCACGTGAAACGAGCTGCTCACGTCCTGCCGTGATGATCGCGGACTCCATGTGCGCCCGGGCCTCCGCCCGGGACAGGTGTGGGGTGCTCATGACCTCAGTGTGCCATTCCTGAAACGAGAGCGGTGCTCTTGAAGTGCGACACGCACCCGATTAGGCTGAGGGCATCAAACAGAGAGCGGTGCTCTCGGAAAGGATGTCATCATGAAATATCTCGTGACCGGAGCGGGGCAAATCGGATCGCAATTGACCCAGGACCTCGTCGACGCCGGGCACGACGTCGTGGTCCTGCGTCGTCGGCAAGTGGATAGGGGTGGTGTCCAGGTGCTGGTGGGAGACGTGTTGGACCGCGATCTGCTCGCGACGGCCATGGATGGGGTGGACGCCGTCTTCCACTGCATCCACACCGCGTATGACGCCAAACAGTGGGACCAGGTGCTGCCGACGCGCGAGCTGGCGGTCATGGACGCCGCGGCCGACGCCGGGGCCCCCGTCGTCTTTCCCGAATCGGTCTACGGTTTCGGCGTGCAATCCGTGGATCTGTCCGAGGGCGCGGAACTCGCCCCGGTCAGTCCCCTGGGCGACGTGCGCGCTCGGCTGCTGAAGGCCAGACAGGAGCACCGGGCCCGCACGATCAGCGTCGTTGCCTCCGACCTCTGGGGGCCGACGGCCGCACCCAAGACGTCGGTCGCGCACCTGTCCGTTCTCGTGCCGCGACCCCAGGGCAAGCGCGGCTTCGCGATGGGCAACCCGACCATGCCGCACACGCTCACGTTCATTCCTGATCTCACCCGGGCGATGGCCTATGCGGCCGACCATGCATCGGAAGTGGCGCCCGAGGGCGACGCCGTCCTCCACGCCCCATCGCAGGACACGGGATCCTTGGAGGACTTCAACCGGACCGTATCGGGCAGGGTCGGCGTTCGCCACAAGACGCTGACGCGAATTCCCCGAGCCCTTCTGGCCGCGGCCGGTCGGGTTAGCCCCATGATGGCGGAGCTGCGCAACCAGGCATACCTCTGGGACCGCCCCGCTGTTCTCCGGCCGGGCGTGCTGACCGAGGAGCACGGCCTGAACCCGACCGACGTCGGCGCGTCCCTCGACCGAACGCTGGCATGACCGGTGGGAACCTCAGGACTGCTGGCCGGTTGAGAAAGTACCGCTGTCCAGCATCGTCTCGACCATGTGCCTCCGCGCCCGTTCGATGCCCGTGGTGACGACGTCGTGGATCTCGGCCTCGTCGCCTCGGCGAATCGCCTCGACGAGCCGGCCGTGGTTCACGGCCGTGTAGGGCTTGCCCAGCTCCTTGCGAAGGTTCAGGAACCGTTCGATTTCCTCGTTGAGGGCCGTGATGGTCCGCGCGAGGATGGGCACCCGGGCCAACTCCGCGATGCGGACGTGCAGGTTTCGGTTCGCAGCGTTCCGGGCCGCACTGTCCGAACCGCTGTGCACCGTCGCCTGGCTCAGGGTTTCGAGCTCATCGAGTTCCTCGCTACTGGCGCGCTTGGACGCGAGGACGGCCGCTTCCGGCTCGAGCAGCGCTCGCAACCGGTACGTGTCCTGTGTTTCAGTGAAGTCGACGTTCTTGACGAAGGTTCCTCGGCGAGGCACCACGACCACGAGGGACTCTCGCTCGAGAAGATTGATCGCCTGGCGTATCGGCGTTTTGCTCATGCCGTATGTATCGGCCAGCCAGGCGTCCACGATGACCTCGCCAGGGCGCAGGGTGCACTGAATGATGTCCCGTTTGATCGCCTCGTAAGCCCGATCGGCCATCGACTGCTGGCGCCCCATGCCGGTCTCCGTTTCGCTTCTTCTGGCTGTTGACTTCGCTAGGACCCTAGTCTAGCGTCTATCAGAAATATCACAGAAATATCACCGTGATTTCAGGTGGTTTCCCCACCGGTCGCCGGATTCCCGGCGGCGTCGGCCATCGAGGCGAGGCGAAGAGTATGACGACGACGTCAGACGATACGAGTGCGAGCACACCGCTCAACCGGTTCTACCGGGCCCTGAGTGCGATCGAGAGAGCGGGCAATCGGTTGCCGCACCCGTTCTGGCTCTTCGTGATTCTCATTGCGGTCCTGGCCGTGGCGAGCGCCGTCCTGGCGTCGATGAACGTGGAAGTCACTCTCCCGTCGTCGGGAAAGACCGCGGCGGTCAAGAACCTGCTCTCGGTCGAAGGTGCCCAGTACGCGATCAAGAACGCGTTGGACAATTACGCGACGTTCCCGCCTTTGGCGATGGTCGTGGTCGTCCTCCTGGGCGTGAGCGTGGCCGAACGCAGCGGCCTGCTCACCGCCCTCCTGCGATGTACCGTGGGTCGCCTCCCGAATCGGCTCCTGACCTTCGCTCTCGCCTTCAGCTCGATGACCGCGCACATCATGAGCGACTCCGCGTACTTGGTGATGATCCCCCTGGGGGCCCTGGCGTTCCGAGCCGCGGGGCGCAGCCCTGTCCTTGGCCTCATGGTCGCGTATGCGTCCACGGCCGTCGGGTTCAACGCGAGCCCGCTCGTGACCCCGCAGGACGCGATCCGCTCCTCCCTGTCCACCGCGGCCGCCCAGATCGTCGATCCGGACTACGTCATGACGCCGGTGGCGACCTGGTTCTTCACCGCGACTTCGTCGGTGGTCCTTTCGATAGCGATCGCCCTCGTCGTCGACCGCCTTCTCGCTCGACGCCCCGATTTTTCCTCGACACAGTTGGACGCCGACTTCGCGGTCGCCGACACCCTGTTCAATACGACGGGTCCCGACGATTCCGTCCCTCCCATGGGCGAGATCAAACTCTCGACGACCGAACGACGAGCAACGCTGGCCTCGGGGATCGTGTTTGCGCTGTGCGTCGCCGTGATCATCCTGATGCTGCTCCCGGGTTCACCGTTCCGGGGCGAGAACGGCGGGCTGCTCGATTCGTACGTGGTCGAACACATCGCGATCTTCATCTCGATCGTCTTCGCCCTCATGGGCATCACCTACGGACGCATCACCGGAACCATCCCACACTTGGGCGACGTGCCGCCGGCCATGGCCGAGGGCATCCGGTCCCTGGCGCCCGTGCTGGTCCTGTTCTTCGTGGTCGCCCAATTCCTCAGCTTCTTCACCTGGACCAACATCGGGTCCGTGATCAGCGTCAACGGCGCCGACCTGCTGCGGTCTCTCCAAGCGCCCCACCTGGTCATCCTCCTGACCATCACCCTCGCGATCTGCATCCTGAACATGCTGATCACGAGCGGATCGGCGATGTGGTCGATCCTGGCACCCGTGGTGGTCCCGCTGGTCATGTACGTGGGCATGACGCCCGAGGCGGCCACGGTCGCCTTCATGATCGGGGACTCGGTCACCAACTGTCTCACCCCGCTCAACGGTTATTTCGTGCTCGCCCTCGGCTTCGTCCAGCAATTCCGCAAGGGTGCCGGCATCGGGACCCAGCTGTCGTTCACGATCCCCATCGCGGGCGTCGTCCTTCTCGTGTGGGTCGGGCTCTTCGTCCTCTGGTACGTGCTGGGCATACCGCTGGGACCCGGAGTCCCCGTCCGCTGACCACTCCTTCGCCGCCGAAAGCGGCGTACCGTTTTTCGTTCTCCAACCGTTAGGAACTCTCATGGGAAAAATCGCAATCGTCGGCGCGGGCAACGTGGGTCAGGCCATAGCCGGCCACATGACGCTGAAAGGGCACAGCGTCCACGTTTTCTCGCGCTTCGAAAGTGACTACGCCGCGATCCAAGAACGCGGCGGCATCCGGCTCACCGGTGACATCGAGGGGGAAGCCGTACCCGACCTGCTGACCACCGATCTGGCGCGCGCCGTCGACGGCGTGGACGTGATCGTCGTGGCCGCTCCCGCGTTCGCCCACCCGTACCTGTCCGGGGAGCTTGCCGAAGTGATCGAGCCCGACCAGCTCGTGCTCTTCCAGCCGGCCGTTCTGGGCAGCGCCCTCGAACTCACGCGAAAGACGAAACTTGCCGGTCGCGAACCGGGCGTGGTCGCCGAGACCTCGACCAGCCTGTACACCTGCAGGCTCCAGAGACCCGCCGAGGTGTATGTGGGTGCGGTCAAGAATGCCGTGCCCGTCTCGGCCATTCCCCAATCGGCGACCCCCACGGTGTTGGACCGCTTGGAGCCGTTCTTCGGTCAGCGATACGTCGACGGCGGGGACACGCTCAGGGTCGGCCTGACCAACATCAATCCCGTCTACCACGTGCCTCCGGCGATCCTGAACTTCAAGACCGTCGAGGAGGCCGAGCGACGTCCGCAGCACACGCTCGTCACCGACCGGATCGGGGAAGTGGTCAACGAACTCGACCAGGAACGGGTGTCCTTCGGCCGTGCACTGGGCGTCGAGCTGCCCACTTTCTGGGACTTCCTCGAAACGTCCTACGGCGTTCGTGAGGGCAGTTTCGTCGACCGCGTGGTCGCAGGGTACGGGCGTCAGGCCTTCCCGGAACCCGATTCCCTCACGCACCGGTACTTCACGGAGGACATCCCGTTCGGGCTCCTGACGTGGAGCACCATTGCCGAGCAGATCGGCGTCGCGATGCCCATCACGGATTCGTTCGTGACCATCAGCGGAGTGCTCTGCGGGCGCGAGTGGGAACGCGAGGGGCGCACGGCCGAATCCCTCGGGCTCGTCGGGGGCGACGCCGAGTCCATCAGGACGGCGTTCGTCTCGGGTGAGTTCCCGCGGTAGACGCCGAGCTTCCTACGCCTCGACCCGTTCTTCCGGCAGGGACGCCTCCGCGCGTTTCTCGGCCAGTTCCTTGCGGATCACCCAGGTCAGGGCCGCGGCCCACAGGGCGGCGATGGCCAGAAGGATGATCGCGCTGGCCGCGGCCGGAAGAACGGCGTCGACGGCGTCGATCGAGAGCAACGTGCGTGCGTTGGTGAAAATGATGAGCCCGCCGGCTCCCACCGCCAGAATTCGCGGGGCCATCAGCCGAACCAGCCAGGCGGCCACCGGGGCCGCGATGATTCCGCCGATCAGGAGCGCGAGAACGAAGGGGAGGTTGATGCCGGTGTGGCCCAGAGCCAGCAGGAATCCTGCCGAGGCGCCGAGGCTGACCACGAACTCCGAGGCATCGATCGACCCGACGACCTTGCGGGGGCGGATCCGCCCGGAGGCCAACAGAGTCGGCGTCCCCACGGGTCCCCATCCGCCTCCGCCGATCGCGTCCATGAAACCGGCCACCATCGCGAGCGGGACCAGCAGAAAGCCCGGGACCTTGCCGGAGAAACTGGGGCGTCGGTCCGGAAGGCGCAGGAACCGCCAGACCACGTAGATACCCAGGAGCAGCAGGAGAGCCGACATGACCGGTTCGGCGGCCTCCCCCGAGGCCGTGAGGACGTTCGCTCCGAGGAACGCGGCAATCCCGCCGGGGACCGCCATGAAACCGACGACCCTCCAGTCGATGTTGCCGAAGCGCCAGTGCGATGCACCCGAGGCGAGCGTCGTCCCGATTTCGGCCAGGTGCACGGTGGCAGAGACCGAGGCAGGGGCGAGGCCGGCGGTCAGCAACAACGTCGAGGACGTCACGCCGTAGGCCATCCCCAACGAACCGTCCACGAGTTGCGCGGCCAGGCCGATCAGGCCCAAGAGGATCAACGTGCGCATGGTCGCTCCAGAGATCGAGGTACAAGATTTCGATCACTCTATGGAGGCGTCGCGCGGTTCCCCAAAGGATGCGTCGCGGCGTGTACGCAGGTGACACCGCGTTTCGAGGTGTGCTTTCGGAGGTTAGCGGGCCGTCATACAATCCGGCGGCTGCCCGTGGTGGGCTGCCCGTGGCGCGAACCAGGGCGGCGTCAGTCGTTCCGGTCCAGCACCGTGCGGATGTATTCGGCGGTCGTATCCACGACGACGTCGGTCGCGTCCTTCACGACCTGCGGCGAGTAATCGAATGACGCCGAATGCTTCGCCCACGCGTGCATGGCCAGGTCGTTCCACGAGTCCCCGATGGAATAGGTCTCGTAGCGGTCACCGAGGTGCGCGTCGTCGAGCCACATCAGGCCCGTGCCTTTGGTGCAGTCGGGCGGCACGATGTCCAGGAAATCCTGGTTCCTGTGGCAGTCGACCTGGTTCGAGAAGTGCTCCTCGATCCAGGCCCGGGTCCGCTCCAAGGTCGTTTCGGCGCCCTCGATCCACAGCGGGATGCCGACGAACTCGTGCTCGGGAATCTCGCTCGGCTCCATCGGGCGGAAATAGGCGAGGATGGAGCTGGCCTTCTCGCCCGTGGTCGAGGGAAACTGCACGTCGTCGGGCGCATCCAGAGTGGTCCCGTAGACCGCGATGCCGTCCTGGCGTGTCAGGGTGCCGACGATCTCCCGGACGGTTTCATTGGGCAGGGTGTGGCTCATCAGCACGGTGAATTCTGAGTCCGTCACGGCACCACCGGTGTAGAGCACGTAATAGTCGAAACTCAGTCCCGTACCTTCCAGGGAATGCTTCGTCGCGGCAATGGACTTGCCGGTCGCGCATACTGCCAGGTTGCCCGCGGCCTGCCACTCGTGGATCGCATCGATGCTCTCCTGCTCGATCCTGCCGTCGAACATGAGCGTGCCGTCCAGGTCGAACGCCATGAGCTTCGGCGTCATGCGGGCTCCTTTGCGAAGTGATACGGGGAATGGCCTGGGGACAACTCTACGGGGCGATCGGGGTTCCACCGTGCGGCGGTGGGTCGGGCGGCCCGTCGTCAAAGTGTCATCGATCACTCCGGATCGATATGCTCGATCTGGATTCGAGTACGAACAGGCAAGGGACAAGGAGAAATAATGGGCAAGAACGAGGAGCGGACGGACATTCCGGGTCTGGCCGACGTGGAGGCCTACTACGAGGACCGGGGCAACGGTCATTTCCGTTCCTCGATCCACGCGCAAGGCGCCTGGAACGAGCGCGAGCAGCACATGGGGCCCGCCTCGGGAATTCTCGCCCACTGCCTGGCGCAGCATGAACCTCGCGAGGACATGCGGATTGCGCGCATCAGTTTCGAGATTCTGGGGATGATTCCCGGCGGCGACTTCGAGGTCGTCACCTCCACGATTCGCCCGGGAAGGACCATCGAACTCATCCAGGCCGAGTTCGTGGCCGGTGGTCGGGTCGCGATCAGGGCTCAGGCCTGGCGGCTCATCACCTCCGACACCTCCTCGATCTCCGCGATCGAAGACCCTTCCATTCCACCCAGGGACGAGTGCGTCGTCTGGAACGGTTCGGACGTGTGGCCCGGCGGTTTCATCCGGTCCATCGACTCGGTCCACGCGTCCACGCACCGGCCGGGTCGCGGCACGGCGTGGATTCGGCCGACCGTTCCCCTGATCGACGGCGTCGACTCACCCGACTGGGTCCGACTCATCGGTGTCGCCGATGCCACCAACGGCATCGCGACCCGCGTGGCCCCCGGCCCGGACAGCTGGATCTTCCCGAACGTCGACCTGCAGATTCACATGTACCGGGAACCTGCGGGCGAATGGTTGGGGATCGACAATTCCGTGTCCTTCGGTGCCGACGGGATCGGCCTCACCTCCTCGATCTTCCATGACGAGGACGGCCCGTTCGGCCGCGCGGAACAGATCCTGACCCTTCGGAAGGGGCCGGGGCAGTCCTGACGCGGGTGGGGTCGCGCCCCTATGATCGGACCATGACTTTCAACAGCAAGACGTCCATGATCGTTGTCCCGTTCGTCGTGCTGCTGGGGATTGTCTGGTCGAGTCTCAGTTCGCACTGGTTCGGACCGATCGTGTCCCTGGTATCCACCCTCATCGGCATCGCGGTGATTGCTCTCGTCGGACGGTTGATCATCACCTCTTCCGAGACACGTGCGCTGGCCGAGATGCATCGAAGGGCCTCCTCCGAGAGCTAGACGCGGACGGCCCCCGCGAAGTGGCCATGGCGTGCATCCCGTCCGCGTGTCCCGGCTCGAAGTGGCAATTCTGTGCGGTTTTCGAGGCAAAAACTGCACGAGACTGCCACCTCGAGCCGGGGGACCGCGGGTCCGGGGAGCCGCGGGGCGGGTCAGCTGAGCACGCGAATGCCCTCGTCGGCGGTCCAGGTGACCTCGACGCCGTTGCTGAACTTCTGGTGGATCTTCCCGTCCGAGCCCTGGAACTCGTCCGTCGTCGGCTTGCCCCACCCCGATTCACGGCCGTTCTCGATCCAGGCACCGCCGATGGCGCCGGTCTCGATGATGGTGTGGGCGCCGTCGGGCGGGGTCCACATCATGAGGTTCGACCGGCCGGAGGCGGTTCGGAACCACTGGTACGCGTACCCGTCCGCGCTGACCTCTTCGGACGTGGGGTAGCCGTAGGTGTTCTCGTACCCGCCGTCACGGAATTTGGCACCGATGGCGCCCGAGAAATTCACCGAGTGCGTGCCGGTGAACGGGGTCCAGTAGATGGTGTAGTTGTTGCTGAACTCCTGGAAGACACCGCCGTCCACCAGTCCGCCGCTCTCGTTGTTCCTGGGAGTCCCGAATTTGGCGGCCCCTCCCTGGGCGTCGTAGAGCTCCTTGATCCCGTTGACCACCACGGGTCCGCTGTCGACCGACTCGACCGCGCTCACGGCCGCCTCCGCGTTGATGCGTGAGTACCCGTTCACGCCGGCCCCGGTGCTGACCAGGGTGTTCCGGATGCTCTCCACGTCCAGCCCCGGGTCGCGCTGCTTCATCAGGGCGATGACGCCGGCGACGTGCGGTGCTGACATCGAGGTCCCGTTGAGGGGACCGTAGCTGGCCTGCGCGGGCGACTCGTTGCCGGTGTTGTACGTCGAGTAGATGTCCGCACCCGTGGTCCCGCCCGGCGCGAGGACATCCAGCATCGGACCCCAGTTCGAGTACCCGGTCATGACGTCGGTCGAGGCGGAGGCCCCGACGACGATCGCACCGAGACAATTCGCCGGTGTCACATCGTTCGCGTTGACCCCTGCATTTCCGGCGGCGACGACGACCGGAACATTCCGCGCGTGGGCGCCATCGACGGCGGACTTCATGGTCGCCGAACACTGCCCGTCCCAGGCGGCCGAAAAATTGACGACGGACGACGGATGGGGGTTGGCCGGCGCTCCCGCGACGGCTCCACCCGAGGCCCAGGTGATGGCATCGGCGAAATCCGATTCGTAACCGGATGCCCCGATGCCGAGCGCGCGGACGGGTTCGATGGTGGCGTCGGGGGCGACGCCGGAAATCCCGATGCCGTTGTTGGTTGATGCCCCGGCAATTCCGGCGACGTGGGTCCCGTGCCAGTTCTCCGAAGCGTTGAGCACCCCGGGGTCGCTCGGGTCCCCATCGCGACCGCTCGTACCGTCCCTGTCGTAGTCGGGCGAAACGAAGTCGTATCCGCCGGTGACCTTCGCGTTGAGATCGGGGTGGTCCGTGATCCCGGTGTCGACCACGCCAATCGTCTGACCGGCGCCCGTCGCGTGCTGCCAGGCTCCCGAGGCGCCGATGGTTCTCAGGTTCCACTGGTTCGACGAGTACATGGGGTCATTCGGAGTACTGGGATAGGACGACGCCGCATTCTTGACGATCCTGTCCGGCTCCGCATACTCCACCGCGGGATCTTCCTCGAGTTTCGAGACGACCTTGTCCTGCGCGGTTGCATCCAGCTTCTTGGACATCTGCACGACGTCGGACTGGTTGGCCGTCGCCTTGAGAAGCTTCGAGGTTTCGGAGGGGGCGACGTCGTCCGTCTTCTGCAGGAGCTGGGACTTGGTGTCCTCCGGCGTGGAATCCTTGAACTTGACCACCAGGCGATCCGTGGTCGGTTCGACGGTCGAGGGGGTGTCCTCGGCCTGGCCCGAAGCCTGGGCGAGTGAAGAATCACCCGACGACTTGACCTGGGACTGTTGCTGATTCGTCGGTCCGCTCGGGGGAGCGGCGTAGGCGGAAGGAACGGTTGAGATGGCGATGCCTGCCACGAGGCAGATTCCGGCCACAGTGCGATATGTGCGCATGTAAACCCTTGGTCAAAGGTGCGAGAGATGGAGTGATGAATCGAGTGTCGAGGCCCCACCCGGGAATTCGGGGGTGAGCGGGGTCTCCCGCAAAATTTTTGTTCAGGGTTTGTCTCTTGTCAATTAAGGACTCGGGCTCAAATACCGTACATTCGCCGGACGTACGTGCCGTAGAGCCGGCGATAGGCGGCGGGAGAGGCTTTGAGTAGAATTCCGGCGAACCCGAAAACAGGCTTGATTCGGAGGGCGGCCGCGATCTGATTCCAGGAAATTCTGCGTTGGCACTGGGAAATGATCTCGCCTCCCTCCGCCTTGTCGAGACCAATGGGGCTCTTCGCAGTTGAGGGGGTAGGTGGCTGAGCGCGTCGGTCGCCGGATGAGGGTCGAGGCCTTCCGATGATGGAAGTTCTCACACTGCCCATCTGCCGGAAGACCTCGACGTGCACCACGCTACCTTCGCGACCCCTGATCTGACCGTGTTCTGCCATCTCGACGAGCTCGGCCTCGTGGCCACCGGTCAGCTTTTTGAGCCGGATCGCGCGGTGATCGAGTGCCGCGTCGCCGAGCCGGATCCGTGGTGCCGGGGATGCGGTAGCCAGGCGCTCTCGCGCGGGACGGACACGCGGCGTCTCGCCCACGAGCCGTTCGGTCATCGCCCGACGACGCTGCTGGTCCGGGTCCGCCGCTACAAGTGCTCGGGATGCGGACGGTCCTGGCGTGAGGACCTCACGGCAGCGGCGCCCGAGCGAGCCAAGCTGTCCCGTAGCGGGATGCGGTGGGCGTTGGAAGCGCTCGTGATCGACCACCTCACCGTCGCCCGCGTCGCCGCCGGACTCGGTGTCGGTTGGCACACGGCGAACAACGCGGTCCTCGCTGAAGGGCGTCGAGTGCTGATCGACGATCCCGCCCGGTTCGACGGCGTCGCCGTGATCGGCGTCGACGAGCACGTCTGGCGCCACACGAGAGTCGGCGACAAGTACGTCACCGTCATCATCGACCTCACCCCGAACCGCGACAAGACCGGCCCCGCCCGTCTGCTGGACATGATCGAGGGTCGCTCGAAAGCCGTGTTCAAGACCTGGCTCGCCGCACGCCCGCAGGACTGGCGCGATGGTGTCGAGGTCGTCGCGATGGACGGGTTCACCGGCTTCAAGACCGCCGTCAGCGAGGAGCTCCCGGACGCGCAGGCGGTGATGGACCCGTTCCACGTCGTCCGCCTCGCCGGCGACGCCCTCGACACCTGCCGTCGTCGCGTCCAGCAGTGCCTGCACGGCCGGCGGGGCCGCAAAAACGATCCGCTCTACAAGGCCCGCCGCATCCTCCACACCGGCGCGCAGCTGCTCACTGACCGGCAGCAGACCCGTCTCGAGGCACTGTTCGCGGTCTCCGAGCACGTCGAGGTCGAGGCGACCTGGGGCATCTACCAGCGCGTGATCGCCGCCTACCGCGAACCCGATCGGAAGACGGCGAAGAAGCTGATGACAGCCGTCATCGATTCCGTCTCCAGCGGCGTCCCCGCCGCGCTCGTGGAGGTCCGCAAGCTCGGCCGCACGCTCAAGCAGCGCGCCGCCGACATCCTCGCGTTCTTCGACCGGCCCGGCACGTCCAACGGGCCAACAGAGGCGATCAACGGGCGCCTGGAACACCTCCGCGGCTCCGCCCTCGGATTCCGGAACCTCACGAACTACATAGCCCGATCGCTGCTCGACACCGGCGGCTTCAGGAACCACCTACACCCTCAAATGCGATGAGCCACCAATGGCCTGTTGGGCATTGTTGAGGTAGGTCAGTATGCAGGAAATCTTGAATGCACTGAGCCCTTGCGGCTCGTCCAGCAGGTGCCCGGCCTGTTGGCTCAGGTGTTCCAGGAGCCTGTCGCTTTCCTCGACCGGTACGACCTTCCCCCATGTCGCCGAGTTCGCGTCGACCGTGTACTCGTACAGGGAGGGCTCAATCACGACCGTCCGTTCCGAGCCGGTGTAGGCACCCAGGCAGAAGACGGCGTCCTCGGCCCGGTGAATGTCCATGGGGAAACGGACGTCCGTCATGGCATCAACGGAGATCAGCTTGTCCCAGACATACGGCGTGAGGTTGTCCTCGAGGAGTTCGAGGCCGGCATGCTTCCCTGTGCGCACTCCCGTTGATCCGGCCGAACGGTCCCGGTGGGACCCGTCCGTGCTCACCAGGGTGTGCCCGCAGACCACCAGATCGGCGTCGTGCGTCTGGGCGAAAGCGTGCATGGTGGACAGGAAATTCGGACGGTAGCGGTCGTCCGAGTCGATGAACGTGACCCATCGGCCCTTTGCCTCGTCCAGCGCCTGATTGCGAACCCCGGAGACGCCGAGGTTGGTTCGATTGTCGAAGACCCTGACGCGGGAGTCCGGGTTCTCGGACAGGAATCGATGAATTGTCTCCGACGACTGGTCCGGGGAGGCGTCGATCATGACCAGCAGCTCGAAGTCCGGGTCGGTCTGGGCGAGAACTGAGGTGATCGCCGAGACAACGCGTTTCTCCGTGTTGTAGACCGGCATGATGACGGATGTCCGAGGGCTCTGGGGTGAAGTCACGGTCTTCCTTCTGTCGGGAGCGCTGAAGGCGCAGGATCGCCCTCATATTCTAAGGTTGCCAATGGGTCTTCCGAGAATCTGTCGCCGACGCCACGGCTCAGGAAGCATGGTGCGCCGACGAGCTTTCGCCCCACAGGTCCGTGGCGAGTCGAGCGATATGCATCGTCAAATAGGTGTGCTCGTCCTCCGTCAGCTCCTGGTCCATATGCATTTGCAGGAGCAGGGACACCTTGTGGGCGCAGTCGTAGGCTCGGGGGTACCCACGGCGGACGGCGTCCTGAACGGCAGGAAACGCAGCGTCCTGGGCCCTGGTGGCCTTCCCCTGCTCGGCGCGGACGAAGAGGTAGCGCAGGTGGGTCACGAATCGGGCCACGGAAAGGTGCGACTGATTCACCTGGTACCCGTAGGCGGAGGAAATGATCTCGAAGATCTGGGCGAAGACTTCCGTCATTTTGAAGGTCTTCACGAGGTCAGCGGTCGCGAACTGGGAATTGACCAGGTGCAGGGCCAGCGGCGTCGCCTCGTCCTCGGGGAGATCCGAATCGAAGCGCTCGTTGATCACGCGAATGGCTTTTTTCCCGAAGGCGACTTCTTTCGGATACAGCTGACCGACTTCGACGCTCAACGGGTATTCGATGCGGAGCCCGTCCCTCGCGCGAACCAGGGCGTAATTGATGTGGTCGGCGAGCGGGAGGATGAAGGAATGGGAAATGTCCGACTGCAGGTGTTCCCTCGCCATGGTCTCGAGTTCCGTCGCCACGGACAGGACATCGGCAGGGATATCGGACAAGAGGGCCGTGAGATGATCTTCCCCCTGATTTTCGGGGACAAATCTTTGTTCGACCCTGTCCGGGTCCACGGGGTCTCCCCGTTTTTTGCCGAAAGCCAGGCCTCGGCCGATCATGACCACGTTGTCGCCGGAATCTTCACATGCGAGGACCACATTGTTGTTGTAAATGCGGTGGATTCGCATCCTTGAGTCTTCCTTCCTCCCGGCGCGGTGGAAGTTGTGTGCCCCGCCGCTTCCCGGTTCATCTTACGGCGGGGCAGAGGATTGTCAGTGCGTTCTTCAGAACTCCATGAGCGGGAATCCGACGAGAATCACCAGGACCGCGATCAATAGCGCGAAACCGATGACGAGCAGGCCGGTCAACAAAACCTTGCTGGTTGTGCTTCCGGGGTACTTGGGGCGGCGGGGCTCCTGTGGGCGCTTGTTCTGAGGTGTGCCCGCGGATTTCTTGCCCTGACCCGATCCGGGTGCGGCTGTCTGCTTCCCGCCGTTCCGAGGCGTCGCGGCCTGGTTCTTGCCGGTTGCACCGGTGTTCGCCGTGCCGGCATCTCCCGTACTCGACGTCGGGCTGGCGGCCGCTGCGGCGGCGGCCAACGTGCCAGGGCCCTTGGCGCTGTTGGGACGCTCCTGCGGAGCCTGTTTGTCCTGTTCCTGAGAGGGTTCGGCGGCTCCACCGTTCGCCTTCGACGACGCCGCGGGCCGCTCCGTCCGGTTGTTTCCCGCCGTGGTGCCGGCCTTGTTGCGCGTCTGGGCCGGGCCCGGCGACTTGGGGGATCCGGTCTGCTTCGATGCCTTGCGGTTCGACCGTTTGCGACCGGACGCCTGGGACTTGCCGGATCCGCGAGGGGACTGGGACTTGCCGGATCCGCCGGACTTGCCGGGCCCGTCGGATCGTGAGGGCTTTTTCGGTCCGCCGGACGTCTGGGACGTTGCGGACTTGTCGGCGGGTGCAGTCCCCGCGCTCTCGGGCCCGGGGGATGCGGGGCGGGACGATGTGTCTCTGCCCGGTCGAGACGCGGAGTCGGACGTCGCGGACTTCTTGGGTTTCGGCTCGCGAGAATCGGCCATGGCTCTCCTTCCAGAATTGTGCTCCACCCTACACAGTCGGAAGGCTTCGAATACACCTGGGGCGGGCCATGGCGTGCCTTGTCAGGGCCGGTTTGGCTATCCTGACGACGCTACTCCGACCGGCTCCACGAGTTCGGCGGGGTGGTCCTCGGCGCGGCGAGCTGAGGACATTGCAGCCTTCGTCCGTTGCCGCTGGTTCTTGCTGCGAACGGTATCCTGGTCCGCGCCTTGGCCGTAGACTCGTCCCAGACGAAAAGAGCACGGCACGGCAGCGCAGGATCCTGAGACTGATACTTCGCGGGGGGCTCACTATTGAGGAGAAGCGGCAGCTCCTCGAGGATTCGCAAGCACGTCTTGCCGGAGTGAACAAGCTCCTCGAGGACCGGTGAGCCACTACCCTCTTTCCGTGGATGACGTGCTTGAAGTCCACGCGATGATTCTTCCCTCCGCCCCTGTTCGCGACGAAGGTGCATTGATCAGCGCGCATATGGAACCGCTCCACTAGGGGTTACCTCAGAATTCTCCCTCCAGGCGCACACGTCGTCGTCATGATGCTCTCCTGCATTGCGGTCAAACAGTCTTCCGGAGAAACGGTGGATACCGGATTGTCTGGGTTGCAGGGCCCGAAACGATGCGGACGCCGCGGCGTCAGCCGATGGCAGGAGGCTGTCCTCAGGACTGCCCGAATCCCCCTTCCAGGCGGCCTCGGGACCCCGGCTGCACGAGTCGGGCCAGGCTGACCAGGCCATCCTTGGACCAGGTGCGACGTCGAACCAGAAGGCAGGGTTCGGACGCGTCGATCTCCAAGAGGCGGCATTCCTCGTTGGTTCCCAGAACCGCCTCGACGATGTGCTTGCCCCTGACCAACGGGGCCACGCGCGTGAGGTAGTCATTCGGAGTGGTGGTCGTGAAGTCTTGGTCGAGGTAGTCCGGCGCCTCCGAGGGGGCGACGAAACGGTCCTCTATTTGCAGGGGAGCGTCGTTGTCGTAGTGGACGACGAGCGAGTGGAACACCGTACCCGTGATCCCCTCCGCGGACAGCCAAGGGGCGTCCTCCTCAACGGTCTCTTCCCGCGCGAACAACACGTCGGTGCGGTGGGAATGGCCTCGCTCGTGGATTTCGTCCGCAATATTACGGATCTCGACCAGGGACGACGGCATCTTGAAATCGGCAATGAAGGTGCCGACGCCGCGGACGCGTTTGAGCACGCCCTCCGTGGTGAGTTCCCGGTAGGCGCGGTTGATGGTCATGCGCGAGAGGTCGAGGGCTTCGACGAGTTCGTTCTCGGAAGGAACCTGTTCGCCGGCCGACCACGTTCCGGCCTCGACGCCGGTGACGATGGCTTCCATGATTCGGCGGTAGGCCGGCCCGCTGTGCGTTCCTTGGGCGAGGTACGACCTCGTGAGCTCTTGGGTATCCACAGGTTCCTCGTCTGCTTGACATCGGGTTGTATATACAGGATTATACGACGTATAGAACTTTTGTGATCCACATTGCATCGAGGTGACGCCGGAAGCGTCCCATCGAGCTGGTGTCCGTGGGCCACGTGCCCAGGATGCCCCGTATCAGCCGTAAGGAGAAAACGACATGCACGAGGTTTCTTCGCCCGAGCACCAGGCCCGCCCGGTTTCTGCGCCTCGCGGAACCGAACTGAACACCCTGGGGTGGCAGCAGGAAGGCGCTCTGCGCATGCTCATGAACAACCTTGATCCCGAGGTTGCCGAGCATCCGGATGCCCTCGTGGTGTACGGCGGCACCGGGCAGGCTGCCCGCACCTGGGAGGCCTACGACGGCATCGTCCGCACGCTGAAGACCCTGAAGTCGGATGAAACCCTTCTGGTCCAATCGGGCAAGCCGGTCGGCGTCTTCCGGACCAACGAGTGGGCCCCTCGCGTGCTGATCGCCAACTCCAACCTCGTGGGCGACTGGGCCAACTGGGAGGACTTCCGCAAGCTCGAGGCCGAAGGCCTCATGATGTACGGCCAGATGACCGCGGGCTCCTGGATCTACATCGGAACCCAGGGAATTCTTCAGGGAACCTTCGAGACCTTCGGCGCCGTCGCCCGCAAACGATTCGACGGGACACTTGCCGGAACCATCACGCTGACCGCTGGGCTCGGCGGAATGGGCGGGGCCCAGCCTCTGGCCGTGACGATGAACGAGGGCGTCGCGATCTGCGTGGACTGCGACGTCACGCGCATCGACCGCCGCATCGAACACCGGTACCTGGACGTCAAGGCAGACAATCTGGACCACGCCCTGGAGCTGGCCATCGAGGCCCGTGACGCCAAGAAGCCGTTGTCCATCGGCCTGGAAGGCAATGCGGCGGAGATCTTCCCCGAGCTCCTCAAGCGCGACGCCCCGATCGACATCGTGACCGACCAGACCTCCGCACACGATCCGCTGGCCTACCTCCCCACGGAGATCCCGTTCGCCGAGATGAAGCAGGAGGCGCAGCGCGACCCCCAGCTGTTCACCAAGAAGTCCCGCGAGTCGATGGCCGCACAGGTGCAGGCCATGGTCGAGTTCCAGGACCGCGGCGCCGAGGTCTTCGACTACGGCAACTCGATTCGGGACGAGGCCCGCAAGGCCGGCTACGATCGTGCCTTCGAGTTCCCGGGCTTCGTGCCCGCTTACATTCGCCCGCTGTTCGAAGAAGGCCTGGGCCCGTTCCGCTGGGCGGCGCTGTCCGGGGACCCCAAGGACATCGAGGCCACCGACCGGGCGCTCTTGGAGCTCTTCCCGGAGAACGACCACCTGCGTCGCTGGATCACGATGGCCGAAGAAAAGGTCGCCTACGAGGGCCTTCCCGCACGGATCTGCTGGCTCGGTTACGGCGAGCGTCACCGCGCAGGCCTCAAATTCAACGAAATGGTGGCCAACGGTGAGCTCTCGGCACCCGTCGCCATCGGCCGCGACCACCTTGACTCCGGATCCGTGGCCTCGCCGTATCGTGAGACCGAGGCCATGAAGGACGGTTCGGACGCCGTCGCGGACTGGCCCCTGCTCAACGCGCTGGTCAACACCTCCTCCGGAGCATCGTGGGTCTCGATCCACCACGGTGGTGGTGTCGGCATGGGGCGTTCCATCCACGCCGGCCAGGTGTGCATCGCGGACGGCAGCGAGTTGGCAGCGCAGAAGCTCGAACGGGTTCTGACCAATGACCCCGGGATGGGCGTGATCCGCCACGTGGACGCGGGATACGAACACGCGGCCAACGTTGCCGAGGAGCGCGGCGTCCGCATCCCGATGACGGAAGGCAATGCATGACATCGACTCTGCTGACAGGCATATCCGAACTCGTGACCAACGACCCCGGGCTCGGGCGGGGAAAGCTCGGGATCGTGGACGAGGCGGCCGTGGTCATCGAGGATGACGCCGTCGCCTGGGTCGGGCCAGCGGCCGAGGCCCCGTCCACGGATGCCAAGCACGACTTCCACGGCAGGGCCGTCCTGCCCGGTTTCGTGGAATCGCACTCCCACATGGTGTTCTCCGGGGACCGGTCGGAAGAGTTCGCGGCGCGGATGGCCGGCGAGAAGTACACCGCCGGCGGCATCCGCGGCACGGTCAAACACACCCGTCAGGCCTCCGAAGAGGAACTCCGGGCCAACATGCGTCGCCTGCTCGACGAATCGCTGCGTTCGGGAACCACCACGGTCGAGTGCAAGTCCGGGTACGGTCAATCGGTCGAGGCCGAGTTGCGCAGCCTCGAGGTCGCACGGTCGCTGACGGACGAGGTCACCCTGCTCGCGGCCCACGTGGTGCCCCCGGAATACGAAGGAGATACCGAGGAATACGTGCGGGTTGCCTGCGAGGAGATCATTCCCCGGTGCGCACCGCTCGCCCGGTGGATCGATGTCTTCTGCGAACAGGGTGCCTTCGACGAGGACCAGTCGCGCCGCGTCCTCCAGACAGGCATCGATCACGGGCTCACCCCCCGCGTCCACGGGAATCAACTGCATCAGGGGCCGGGCGTCCGGCTCGCGGTGGAGCTCGGCGCGGCCTCCGTGGACCACGTGGTCCACATCGATTCTGAGGACATCGAGGCCCTCGCCGGAAGCGAGACCGTGGCCACGCTCCTGCCCGGAGCCGATTTCTCGACCCGCAATGCCTATCCGGATGCACGCGGACTGATCGACGCCGGGGTCACCGTGGCTCTCGGCGCGGACTGCAACCCCGGAACCAGCTACACCACCAACATGCCGTTCTGCATCGCCATTGCCGTGCGGGACCTCCACATGACCGCCGACGAGGCAGTCTGGGCCGCAACGGCCGGCGGTGCCCGCGCGCTCCGACGGGACGATGTCGGAGTCGTGCGCCCGGGCGCGCGGGCCGACCTCATGGCCCTCGACGCGCCGAACCATCTTCACCTGGCGTATCGCCCGGGGGTTCCCCTGATCTCGTCGGTGTGGCAGGCAGGTCGGCTCAAGTACTCGGCATCGGAGGTCAAGCATGACTGACAGCACGGCACCCGAACTGCGCGTCGACGAGCCCGCGCCCGCCTGGACCGGGAGAACCGACGGTCAGGGCACCGAACACCTCCGGTGGCACCAGGTGGTGCGCCCCTACGAGGGAGCCCGCACGGAGGATCGGGGCGGCGTCGTCTTCCTCGGCTTCTCGAGCGACGAGGGCGTCGAACGCAACAAGGGACGTCGGGGCGCATCGGAAGGCCCGAAGGCGTTGCGCGGAGCCCTCGGCGGGCTCGCCATAGCCGGCAAGGACTCCGAGATCCGGGCCTGGGATGCAGGCACGGTCGCCGTCACGGACGACCGGATGGAGGAAGGCCAGGAGCGCTTGGGCGCGGCCGTGACCACACTGCTGGACGAGGGTCGGCTACCCATCGTCCTGGGCGGCGGCCATGAGATCGCGTTCGGAACCTACCAAGGCGTCTCGAACTCCGTCGTTCGGAAGGGCAAGAAACTCGGTGTTCTGAACCTGGACGCCCACTTCGATCTCCGCCCCGACCCGGTCCCCTCGTCGGGCACCCCGTTCCGCCAGATGCTCGAAGCCGAGGAAGCGGCCGGCACGTCGATGCAGTACGCCGTCCTGGGGATCAGCCAGCCGAGCAACACGCAGATCCTCTTCGACACCGCCGAGAAGTACGGCGTCCAGTACATGCTCGACGAAGACTGCTCCGTCACGAATTCACCGGAAGTCCGCCGTTTCGTCGAATCCTTCCTGGACGGTGTGGACCTGGTGTACCTGACCATCGACCTCGACGGCCTCCCGGCATCGACCGCCCCAGGGGTCAGCGCCCCCGCGGCCTACGGTGTTCCGCTCGAGATCGTCCAACTGGCCTGCGACATCGTTGCGGCGAGCGGCAAGCTCGCCGTGTGCGACGTCGCCGAGCTGAACCCGAAGTACGACGTCGACGGCCGGACCGCACGCAGCGCCGCGCGCCTGGTCCACCGAATCGCCACCACCGCGCAGAACACGAGTGCGCACCAGCAGGAGGAGCAATGAGCGAAAACCAGCACAGCCACGGGGAGCAGGGCCGGCACGAAGTCGTCGTCGGCGTCGGCCCCGTCAGCATCCAGGACATCGTCGACGTCGCGCGTCACGATGCCCCGGTGCGCATCTCCGACGACGCTCTCGAGGCCATCGCCGAATCGAGCGCGCGGATTCGTGAACTGGCCGGTTTCGAACGTCCCGTGTACGGGGTCTCCACCGGATTCGGTGCGCTCGCGACCCGCCACATCCCGCAGAACATGCGGCGCCAACTCCAGCGGAGCCTGATCCGCTCGCACGCCGCGGGGTCCGGACCCGAAGTCGAGCGCGAAGTCATCCGGGCCTTGATGCTGCTCCGCCTGTCCACTCTGGCCACCGGACGCACCGGGGTTCGCCCCGAGGTCGCGCAGGCCTACGCCGGAATGCTCTCGGCAGGAATCACCCCCGTGGTGCACGAATACGGATCACTGGGTTGCTCAGGCGACCTGGCGCCCCTGGCCCACTGCGCGCTCGCCGTGATCGGCGAAGGGCCCGTCAGGACCAGGGACGGAGAGCTCACGACCTCGGCCGAAGCCCTCTCCGAGGCCGGTCTGGAGCCCGTGGAACTTGCGGAGAAGGAAGGCCTCGCCCTCATCAACGGCACCGACGGCATGCTGGGGCAGCTGGTCCTGGCCATCTCCGATTTGGACCGCCTGATGAGGTTGGCCGACCTGGCCGCGGCAATGTCGGTCGAGGGGCAGCTCGGCACGGACCGGGTGTTCCGAGCAGACCTCCAGGCGCTTCGCCCGCACCCCGGTCAGGCAGCCTCCGCGGCGAACATGTCCGCGATCCTCGCCGATTCCGGAATCGTGTTCAGCCACAAGGGCGATGACTGCACCTACGTCCAGGATGCCTACTCCCTTCGGTGCTCGCCCCAGGTGGCCGGCGCGGCCCGGGACACGATCGAGCACGCTCGCATGGTCGCCGGCCGCGAACTCGCCTCGGCGGTGGACAACCCCGTGGTCACCCTGGACGGTCGCGTCGAGTCCAACGGCAATTTCCACGGCGCACCCGTCGCCTACGTGCTGGACTTCCTGGCGATCGCCGTTGCCGACGCCGCCTCCATCTCGGAACGCCGCACCGACCGTTTCCTCGACGCCGCAAGGAACCGGGGCCTGCCTCCGTTCCTTGCGGACGACGCCGGTGTCGACTCCGGCCACATGATTGCCCAGTACACTCAGGCGGCCGTGGTTTCCGAGCTGAAGCGTCTCGCGAATCCGGCCTCGGTCGATTCGATACCGTCTTCGGCCATGCAGGAGGACCACGTCTCGATGGGCTGGTCCGCCGCGCGCAAGTTGCGCAAGGCCATCGACGGTCTGACCCGGGTCCTCGCGATCGAGATCCTGACGGCCGCGCGCGGCATCGACCTGCGGGAACCCGAGGCATCGCCGGCAACGGCCCGCGTCATCGCAGCCATCCGGGAGTCCGGGGTCCAGGGACCGGGCACGGACCGGTTCCTCGCGCCCGAAATCGAGAGCGTCGTCCAGCTCGTCTCCTCCGGGGCCCTTCTGGACGCCGTCGAATCGGTCACGGGCAGGCTCCAGTAACCCGTTACGGCGCGTCCGGCGCTCGCACCACCGAGTGTCGGACGCTTCGCCCCGGAGGCGCCTACTCGGTCTCGCGAACGATGATCTGGTGGGAACCGGGTGCGATACCGCGCTCAATGAGCGTGTGATTGACCCTGGCGGCCACCTCCTGGGAAACCATCAAGGGGTTGCCCGGTGCCTCGCGACTCACCCACACGGCAACCGTGAGCGAAGCCTTCCCGTCCACCTGGTCCAGGCGCAGTCCCTGTGTGTCGGGAGCCTGGTCTTCCGCCGACGTCGACTTCTTCCACAGTGTCCGCAGAAAATCGCCGACGCTGGGCTCCCGCCTCGCGACGCCGGGCACCGCGTCGACCGTCCGGGCCACCTCTGCGAGAAGGCCGGTCGATCCGGCCTCCTCGGTCGGGGAAACCGGAGAACCCGTCGAGTGATGATTAGCCATAGTGCACATCCTCTACCGTGAAGTCGACTTCGGCCACGTGAGCGCCGAGTTTGCGGGCCACTGCGTCGATGACGGCGTCGCGAACGCTCCGGTCGAGATTCTCGACCACCGCGTCCGGGGCCATCACCACACCGATCGAGAGGCCCAGAATCTGGTGGCCGTGATCGGGGGTCGCAATGGTCCTGACCCTGCACCGGCGCGCCGTGAAGCCCGGGAACGTGTCCACCGTTTCACGCGCTGTGCGGGCGATCAGCATCTCGCTGAAGGAGACGGTCGCCGCAGGTTCGCGATGCACCGGTATGTCCGCTCCGCGGCGAAGATTGCTACGGGCAAAGTCGACGATGCGGCGTCGAACATGCGGCTCGATCTCCAGGGAACTGTCCGCCTCCTTCGCCTCGCGGGCCAAGCGATCGAGCTGTTTCAATCGCTCGCGGACCTCGCCGCAGTAGGGGCAGTCGCGTTGGTGGGCATCGGGCTCGGAGTCGACGGTCTCGCACACCGACTCGACCGTGCGCCCGCACTCGAGTGACTCGTCGTCCGTCATTGCCACTCCTTCATCTCGTTGGCCAACGTCTTGCGTGCTCGCGCCAGACGGCCCCGCACCGTGGCTTCAGGGATCGCCAGCGTCTGCGATATCTCGCCGTAGGAAAGTTCCGTCTGTTCCCGGAGAATCCAACAGGCGCGTTGCTCGGCAGGGAGCTTCTGCAACATGGCCGACAGGGCGTCCATGCTCGAACTGTTCTCCGCGGCGCGCTGCGGATCCGAGGACGCCCGGGTATCCGTCCACACGGGGTTTCCCTCGGGTGCCTCGTCGATCGGAACCGTGGAATCGCGCCGCGGTGACCTGAGGATGTCCCTGCACTTGTTCACGGCCTGCCGGTACAGCCACGTCGGGAAGGCCTGTGGGGTCTCCAGGAGGTCGAGCTTGACCCACGCGTTCATGAGGGACTCCTGGGCGACGTCCTCCGCATCGGCCCGATTCCCGAGCATGCGGAACGCCAATCGCAACAGCGGCGCCTGGTAGGTGTCCACGAGTCGTTCAAAGGAATCAACGTCGCCGTCCTGTGCGCGGAGAACGAGCGTGGTGATGCGCTCGGAAGAGCCATTCCTGTCCGAACTCATAGTCCCCTCGATGTCGATCCATTTTTTGCCGCAATCGGCCGTATCCCTCACGGACCATACTTCCAGAATGGCCGGCGAAACTGCACCCCGAAAAAAACTTCGAAAAACTTCGTGACGAATCCGCACACGGCCCGTCAGTATAAGTACAAGCCCGTTTCGACCAGAACTTAGGGAGTTAGAAATCATGGCTACCGAAAACAACGTCAAGACCGCACAGCAGGGCAATGAGGCCGAGCGGAACAGCCCGTTGCAGACGTCCAAGGGCAACACGACCATCAACGACACCGTGGTGCAGAAGCTCGCCGGAGTCTCCGCCCGCGAGGTCCCCGGTGTCTACTCGATGGGCAACGCTGCCCGCCGCGCCTTCGATTCGATCTCCGAGCGCATCCCCGGATCGCAGACCAACGTCTCCGGCGGCGTCTCCGTCGAGAAGGGTGAGAAGCAGGCGGCCATCGACCTGAGCATCGTCATCGAGTACGGCACCTCCGTGGTCGACGTCGCCGACGGCATCCGTCGCAACGTGATCCGCACGGTCGAGCAGGCCACCGGATTGCAGGTCATCGAGGTCAACATCGATGTCACCGACGTCCACCTCCCGAACGAGGAGGACGACGACAAGGACTCCACCGACCGCGAGCTCCAGTAATGAGAACGGGCCCCGGAGCCGAGGCTTCGGGGCCTGCCCTCGCACCATGGAAAGGGATATCAGCATGAAACCGAGCCAATTGGGACTCATCGTCGGTCTGGCGTTGGGCGCGATCGCCTTCTTCGGCGGATTCTTCGCATTCCTCGTCTCCGCCGTCTTCGCCGTGATCGGTGCGGCCGTCGGGCTCTTCCTGGAGGGTCGGCTGGATCTTCGCTCCATGACGGGCCGCGGCTCTGACAGGAGGTAGAGATGATGGCCAGCGCACATCGGCCGGCTCCGTCCCATCGCGAGGACACAGGGTCGGCTGACGGTTCCTCATCGGCGGAGAGCCGCGGGGGTCTCGTCATCGCGGACCGTGTGGTCGAGAAGATCGCCGCGCAATGCGCCTCGGAGATCCCCGGTATCGGGGGTCGAGAGGGAGGTTTCCTCGGTGTGGGAAGCCACGCGGATCTGGATTCCCGGCCGCGTGTCAGGGTCGAACTGACCGGTTCGATCGCCGTACTGAGCGTGGATCTGGGCATCGAGTACCCGCTTCCCATCGAGGAAACAACCGAAAGAGTCCGAGAGACTCTCGTGCGCAGAGTGTCCGACCTGGCCGGCGTCGACGTCCGGCAGGTGGATATCAGGGTCACGTACCTCGTGCCTCAACGGGGCCGGAAGGAAAGGGTATTGCTGTGAAATCACTTCGACGGCGCCCCTCTCGCGCCATACCATCCGTCGTGGTGCTGGTCCTTGTGCTGATTGTGGGCGTTGGCCTGCTGTGGGCCGGGATCCAGAAGCTGTCCACGGGACAGTGGTGGCCGCAGCTGAGCAGTGCCGCGGATTCCGCGTCCTCCGCCTCCTGGAACTCTCCCTGGGGGTGGGGCGCGGCCGCTGTTGCCGTGGTTCTCGGACTCATCCTGCTCCTGTGTGCAGTATTGCCCGGCGGGTTCAACGCGGCACGCCTGAACAGGCAGCCGGTGGACGCTGACTACTCCGGTGCTCCGATCGAGGCCGTGATCGGCAACCGAGGTCTGGCCACGCTGGCCTCATCCGCGGCGGCCCAGATCGACGGCGTGTCGGGAGTCAAATCATCGGCCACGGCCAAGACCGTGATCGTTCGCGTGACGACGCCGTTGCACGAGAGTTCCGAACTCGTGGGCGAGGTCAAGGCCGCGGTCGAGGAGCGACTCGCATCGGCGGATCTCACACGATTCCCGAAGGTGCGGGTCAGCGCACAGAGCAAGGACGTGTCATGAAGAAAACCGCTGGATCATTCAACAGAACATGGCTCGCGATCATCGGCGTGGTCCTTCTCGCGGCCGGCGTGCTGTGGGGAATCGTGGCCGCGGGACTGCTGGCCTCCTCCGGCGCCTCGAGCGGGCACTGGGGCCCATCCGGCAAGCCCTTCCAGGGAGCATCGTCCGCGCTCGACGGAACCTGGCTCGCGCCCGTGCTCATCGTGGCGGGTGCAGTCCTCGTGATCCTTGCGCTCTGGTGGCTCGTCCGCCAGATCCCGAGGAGCGAGAAGGCCTCGACGTTCCGCTTCCACAAGGATCCCAAGCGCGGATTCACGCAGGTGGAGCCCAAAGTCATCACCGATGCGGTGGCGGCGCACCTCGAAGACCTGACGTACGTCACGGACGCGAAGGCAGGCCTCAAGGGCCAGCGAACCAATGCCGGTCTCGTCCTGGACGTCACGGTCAACGAGCGTGCCGACCTCGCCGATGTCACACGGGAAATCCGAGAACAGGTGCTTCCCTCGGTGAAGTCCGCGCTGGGCAGCCCCCTGGGCAGCGTCGGGATCGTCTACGCCGTCTCCCGACAGTCGCGGTCCAAGCGACAGGTCAAGCTGCAGTAGGGGTCGAGTCGTGGAGTTTCCTGGACCGGGCGTGGCGCTCGCGACACGCTCGGCCGGGGAGTATTGGGGGACTCCACGACTCCGGAGCCCGGTATCGGGCAGAAGAGAAGGCCTGCGGGTTCCAACCCGCAGGCCTTTCCTGTGTCCTTGATGTTCCGGTTTTCTGCCCCTTTTCGGGCGGATTTTCGGGCGCGTCAGGCGCACCGACGGGTTGCGTACTCCATCGAACTCGGCACCACATTTTGTCTCAATATTCATGTGATTTCCGGAGTATATATTCGGCCGGAGCAATGCGTGAATTTTGGACTATTGTTGTTCGGGGCTGACCAGGTATCCTTGAAAGAGAGCCAACACCAGAAACATATAATTGCTCGCGAAAGGTATATATCATGGGACTCGGTTTTATTGGCTGGATCGTTATTGGAATTATCGTCGGCGCTCTCGCCAAGCTCATCATGCCGGGGCGCCAGGGTGGCGGGATCATCGTCACGATGATCCTCGGCATCGTCGGCGGCCTGCTGGGCGGCTGGTTGGGCGGCGCCATCTTCGGCGTCCACGGCAATGGGTTCTTCTCATTGACCACATGGATTCTCGCCCTCGTCGGCTCGTTGATCGTGCTCTTCATCTGGGGCCTGATCTTCGGTCGGAAGAACAAGGCATAGCCCGAAGCTTTCTCTGAACCGGAAGAGGGGCGGACTGTTCACAGTCCGCCCCTCTTTGTGTGTTCACCGCTTGGGCCGCGGCCCGAGCGGTGTCGCTGGGACGCCGTCGACCCGCTCTCTTGAGGCACCGGGACTCAGTCGTCTTCGTCCTTGTCCTTGCTCAGAACCCGCTGGCGTTCGCGGCGTCCGTGGGTCATTTGTTGCAGGTCGGCCTCGGAGTCGAATCCGGATCCCAGCCCACCCGCAATGACACCCATGGACGCGCTGAGCCACGCGATGTTGAAGTAATTCCCCGGTTGGGTGGGGATCCCCAGCGTTTCCTGCATGAATCCGGGGCTGATCACCACGAGGCCGCCGAGCAGAATGAGAATGAACAAGGCGATGTAGAGGATCGAAATCGCAATCACCAGCGTCACTACCGTGGAGATGTTGTAGAGGGCGACGACCCGGGCGAGACGGTCGTGGATCGGCCTGTCCCACAGCTGGTTGCGGAGGATGAGCCAGGTGGTCATGACCAAGATCGCGACCAGCGTGATGATCGCCATCCTCAGACTGGACAGCGACTCCGCCATCTGCCAGATCGAGTTGTAGAAGATGCCGAACGCCCCGGCCGCGGAGGCCGCCGTCAGCGCACTGGAGAGCTTGGGCGCGGTCTTCCAGGGTCGATTGGAGCGCACCATGCCCAAGATCGTGCGGGGAACGCCGGTCCACGTGTTGGAGTAGAGCCGCGTGAACGAGTCATCGCCCTCGCTGCTCCATTCGTTCCAGTTCTGGACGTGTTCGCCGTCGGACGTGGAATTCTGGATCAAGGACTCCACGCCGCGGCCAATGGTGCTCACGAGGCGGCGTCGGGGGTAGAGCATTCCCATGGGCGGGCAGGAAACCACCAGGATGCCGCGGTCGAAATCAACCTGCGCGACCACGGGATGCTTGCCGTGGTGCAGGGGCATCTCGGTGAGAAGGATCCGGACGGCGTAGTCGATGTCGCGCGCCTCGTCGGGGAGGTCGAGGTCGCTGGTGATCTGGTTCTCCGGGGTGATCGGGATCAGATGCTTGATGTGTTTGATGTCGACCTCGTGGCCGACCACCGTGTTCAGCTCGGTTTGGATGTCCGGCAGGAAGTGTTTGATCCTTGCGGTCGGGACCCCCGGATCTGAGACCACGAGGATGCTCGGTTTCGAATCGGATGGTGTACTCAAGAATTCAGCTCCTCTATTCCCTGGTCAGGGCAGGCTTGTTGATCGCCAGGATAATTCGGGTCCTGCGAAAAGCGAAGGGTGCGGCACGCGGTGATGTCCGGGCGCTCCATGGCGGCAACATCGCACGGGGTTCCCGGCACTGCATCACGGAATGAGGGGGATTTGCCGTTTCCGCCGTTGGGTGGCGGTCAAGTGAGGGGCCGGTACGAAAGCAACAGCTTCAGTACCGGCCCGGTACCCGGGCAGGTGAAGCGTACAAGATCTCTGCCCGGGGTAACCCCCGAGCGGCTCTTGAGCCAACACGCCGCTCGAGCACTATTTATTCTAATGAATCCGCTCTGACCTGGGCAAATGCACTTCTCGGAGCCATGTTGGGGCACTCGCGGCGAGGGGTTACGGTCCCGTGCGGCGGAGCGTAGGGTCGAGACCATGGATGCGATCGAACTCTTGAAGGATCTGGCCAACCGTCCGTCCGAAGTCGCCGTCCGACTCAAGGACAGAGTCAGGGATGAGATGCTCAATGCCCATCCCGGCGAGCACGACAATTCGGTCGCATGGTTGCTCTGGCACACCGCGCGCGAGATCGACGAGCAGGTCAGCGCCCTGTCCGGGCAGGAGACCGTCTGGGTCTCGCAGAACTTCGACGAACGATTCGGGTTGGATCTGGAACCGCACGAATTGGGCTTCGGCCAGTCGGCGGAGAGGGCACGTTCCATCGTCGTCGACGATGCCGGCCTGCTCTTCGAGCACCTCGACGCCGTGGTCGCGGCCGAGCAGGACTACATCGATACGTTGGGCCCCGCTGACCTCGACGACATCATCGACGAGCAGTGGGATCCTCCGGTCAGCCGGGGCCCTCGCCTGGTCAGCGTCACCGAGGACGCTCTGCAGCATTTGGGTCAGGCCACCTACGTCACCGGGATGGACGCCTCAGTCTTCCGGTGACGGTCTCATCCCGCTCGTGGCCGTGTCGTTCTCGTCAGAGTCCTCGGCCTCGAGCAGCAGCGGCAGCCTCACCTCGAATTCGGTGTTCCCCGGCCGAGAGGTGAAGGAGACGGTGCCGCCGTGGGCCTCGACGATCGCCTTGACGATCGGCAACCCCAAGCCCGAGGTGCCGACCTCGCCGGATCGCGCCTGGTCGGCACGCGCGAACCGCGCAAAGATCTTGTCCTGGAATTCCGGATCGATCCCGGGGCCGTCGTCGGCGACCTTCAGGATCGCGTCGCGGTGGTTTGCCGAGGCGTACAGCCCCGTGGAGACCCGAGTTCCGGGGTCCGTGTGCTTGCGGGCGTTCGAGAGCAGATTCAGCAGGACCTGCTGGATCTGCCTCCGGTCCGCCCGGATCGTGACGGGCTCCTCCGGCAGGGCCAGCTCCCATTCGTGGTCCGGCGCGGCGACCTGGAGGTCCGAAACGTTCTCGACCACGAGTTCGGTCAGGTCCACCGCCTCCTTCTCCGGCGGGCGGCCTTCGTCCAGCCGGGCCAGGAGCAGCAGATCCTCCACGAGTCCTGACATGCGTTGGGACTGGGAGTCGATGCGGGCCAGGGACTTCTCCCCATTCGGGGTGAAGTCCTCGGTCCACTTCAGAAGGTCCGAGTAACCGCGGATCGCGGCGAGCGGCGTGCGAAGCTCGTGCGAGGCGTTGGCGATGAACTCCCGCATCCGGTCCTCGGACTTCTGCCGAGCCGTGAGCGCGGCGCCCACGTTGTCGAGCATCCGGTTCAGGGCATGTCCGACGGCGCCCACCTCCGTGTCCTGGTGGGCGTCCCTGCGGGCCACGCGGCTGGCACCAGGAAGCTGCCCCGATTCCAAGTCGAGCCTCGACACACTGGTCGCAACCGCCGACACGCGCTCGAGGGGTTTCATGGTGCGTCTGACCGCGACCGACCCCAACAAACCCACCAGGAGCAGAGCAGCAACCGAAACTCCCACCATGATCGCGACCAGAATATTCAGGGTTCGCTGAACATTCTTGAGGGGCAGTCCGGTCACGACCACCTGGCCCGTGTGGTCGACGTCGGAGACCACCAGGTACTTGCCCTTCGACAGGTCGACCTTGGTGGCCGGACTACCGGGCTCGAGATTCTTCAGGGTCTCGCGATCCGAGTCGGTCAGATTCACCACGGATCCGCCCGTGTCCAGGATGCCGCCCGCGAGGAACCGGCCGTCGTCGATCCTTGCGTTGAGCGTTCCCGCCGCCTGTCCGGGCGCGTTCAGGGGATTGGGTGCCCCTTGAGGGACGTCGCCGGCGTCGCCCGGTCGGACCCCCGAGAAATTCGTGGCCCGATCCGAGGCTTCCGTCAGCTGGGAACCGAGTTGATTGGTCAGCGTCGCGTTCATGGCTCCGTAGCTCACGACACCGATCACGATGCTGGCCAGCCCGAGGAGCAGCATCAGGATCAGGATGAGTCGGGTTCTCAGGCGCCACGCGCGGCCCCTCCGAGGAGTCGTCGAATCGCTGTCCCTGCCGGTGGCCTGCCGCATCACACCGCCGGCTTGATGACGTATCCGGCGCCACGGACCGTGTGGATCATCGGGTCGCGGCCGACGTCGATCTTCTTGCGGAGATACGAGATGTACAACTCGACGATGTTGGCCTGGCCGCCGAAATCGTACTTCCACACGTTGTCCAGGATCTGTGCCTTCGAGACGACCCGCCGAGGGTTCTCCATGAGGTACCGCAACAGATCGAACTGGGTCGCCGTCAATTGGATCTCTTCCCCACCGCGCGTGACCTCCCGGGTGTCCTGATTGAGCACGAGGTCTCCGACCACGAGCTCGGCGTCGTCGGCCGCCGCCACCCCGGAGCGCTGGACCAGGCGGTGCAGGCGGATCATGACCTCTTCCATCGAGAAGGGCTTGGTCACGTAGTCGTCCGCGCCGGCCGCGAGGCCCTCGATCCGATCGTCCACGGCATCCTTGGCCGTGAGGAAAAGGCACGGCACCTCGGGTTGGGTGCGTCGAATGCGGGACAGTACCTCGAGCCCATCGAAGCCCGGCATCATGATGTCCAGCACCAGCACATCGGGCAGGAACCGGCGGGCCGTATCGAGCGCGGTGGGGCCGTCGCCCGCCTGCCGGACGTCCCAGCCGATCATGCGGAGACCGACGCCGACGAGTTCGGCGAGCATGGCTTCGTCGTCGACCACGAGGGCACGAATCGGACTGCCGTCCGGGTGCTCCAGCAAGGGAAGGTTCTTGGCGACCTGCGCGGCCGAGGAGGACGAAGGGGATTGGCTCATGGCTCCAAGAATAATCCCGCAGACGGCATGGCGGGAGGCCGAAAGCGCGAATTCCCGGAGCTCACAGACACGCCTTCGACCGGACACAGGCCATTCACAAGATGCAGGGACAGAGTCGGGGACCAACGGGTCGAGGACCTACCGGATGACCCGCTGCATCGGCCGCCAGGGCGACCAGGCGGAAGGCCATCCGGTCGACAGAAAGGCTGTACATGACCTCGAAGAGAATGAACACATCGTGGAACGTCCATCCGGATCGGACCACGCGTCCGGCCACACCCGCCGCTGGCCGGCCCGCGTGGGGAGCCCCCGCCTCGGAATGGAATGAGTACCGTAGGGCGGCAATCCCGAAGGGTCCCGCGAGCACGGCCAAGACGGCGGTGGCCACGGCCGCGCTCGCGCTCGCCGTCACCGGGGGTGCAACGGCAACAGCATACGGGCTCTCCACGGCGGGGGAGACCTCGTCCGATTCCCAACAGGCCGGAGAAAATCAGGGGGCGAGCGATGCCCAAGGTTCCGGCGGTTCCGGCAACGCCGCAGGCTCTGGGCAAGACGGCGACGACGGCGGTCAGGCCGATGCGGGTGGACAGGGCTCGACCGGCGCAGGCGGTTCGACGAACGGTCAGGGCGCCCCCGGACAGGGCAACGGAGAGAGCGGCGCTGCTGACGGCGACACCGACGGTGATGGTGCCAACGGCGGTTCCGGCGCCGGCAATGATCCGGGAGGCGGGTCGAAGCAGGCGCCGGGTGCCGGCGATCCACCAGGTGGCGGAGCGGACGGGCAGAAGCCCGCGAGCTCGGGCGGCACCGGGGCGTGAATACTCCGTGGTGTATTGCATGCAGTTTCATTCGTCGGAGACGATGCGCCGGTGAAGATCTTGCGATAGGGTTGGTGACCGGAGATAATTCTTGTACCGCTGGGTAACCGGTCGGTACGCTCATCGCCCCGAGCCCTCTCCCTAGGGCCTTATGAAGTTTTAAACTTTTAAGGTACGCTCGGGGTCGAAGAGGCCCGTGTTTGTGGTTGTGGTTCCCCCAAACACGGGCCTCTTCTCTGTCCACATGCTGTGTGACCAGGCGCCCCCGGAGCCCCTCGGAATCAGTCACAGGAGCGGCACAGCAGAGCCCCATCGACGACATAAGTCCGACGTGAACCGTTGGATGCATGATCACATCAACCAGCAGCGCAACGACAGGCCGCAGCCGCACTCTCGATCCCACGGAGCCCACGGCAACCACGGAGCCCTTGGACCGCCTCGGAGGAAAAACTTCCCCGGAATCCGACCGGGCAGTAACTTCGCCCGCGGCGTCGTCCAGAATCACAGACATCGGTCGGCGGGCAATTGACACGGACGCCCCCGAAACCGTCCTGGACATCACCATCCCGGTATACAACGAGGAGAAGGACATCGAGACCTGCATCCGCAGGCTCGGCAACTACTTGGAAGGACATTTTCCCTATTCCTTCTCCGTCACGGTCGCGGACAATGCCGGCTCTTCGCAGTTGAGGGGGTAGGTGGCTGAGCGCGTCGGTCGCCGGATGAGGGTCGAGGCCTTCCGATGATGGAAGTTCTCACACTGACCATCTGCCGGAAGACCTCGACGTGCACCACGCTACCTTCGCGACCCCTGATCTGACCGTGTTCTGCCATCTCGACGAGCTCGGCCTCGTGGCCACCGGTCAGCTTTTTGAGCCGGATCGCGCGGTGATCGAGTGCCGCGTCGCCGAGCCGGATCCGTGGTGCCGGGGATGCGGTAGCCAGGCGCTCTCGCGCGGGACGGACACGCGGCGTCTCGCCCACGAGCCGTTCGGTCATCGCCCGACGACGCTGCTGGTCCGGGTCCGCCGCTACAAGTGCTCGGGATGCGGACGGTCCTGGCGTGAGGACCTCACGGCAGCGGCGCCCGAGCGAGCCAAGCTGTCCCGTAGCGGGATGCGGTGGGCGTTGGAAGCGCTCGTGATCGACCACCTCACCGTCGCCCGCGTCGCCGCCGGACTCGGTGTCGGTTGGCACACGGCGAACAACGCGGTCCTCGCTGAAGGGCGTCGAGTGCTGATCGACGATCCCGCCCGGTTCGACGGCGTCGCCGTGATCGGCGTCGACGAGCACGTCTGGCGCCACACGAGAGTCGGCGACAAGTACGTCACCGTCATCATCGACCTCACCCCGAACCGCGACAAGACCGGCCCCGCCCGTCTGCTGGACATGATCGAGGGTCGCTCGAAAGCCGTGTTCAAGACCTGGCTCGCCGCACGCCCGCAGGACTGGCGCGATGGTGTCGAGGTCGTCGCGATGGACGGGTTCACCGGCTTCAAGACCGCCGTCAGCGAGGAGCTCCCGGACGCGCAGGCGGTGATGGACCCGTTCCACGTCGTCCGCCTCGCCGGCGACGCCCTCGACACCTGCCGTCGTCGCGTCCAGCAGTGCCTGCACGGCCGGCGGGGCCGCAAAAACGATCCGCTCTACAAGGCCCGCCGCATCCTCCACACCGGCGCGCAGCTGCTCACTGACCGGCAGCAGACCCGTCTCGAGGCACTGTTCGCGGTCTCCGAGCACGTCGAGGTCGAGGCGACCTGGGGCATCTACCAGCGCGTGATCGCTGCCTACCGCGAACCCGATCGGAAGACGGCGAAGAAGCTGATGACAGCCGTCATCGATTCCGTCTCCAGCGGCGTCCCCGCCGCGCTCGTGGAGGTCCGCAAGCTCGGCCGCACGCTCAAGCAGCGCGCCGCCGACATCCTCGCGTTCTTCGACCGGCCCGGCACGTCCAACGGGCCAACAGAGGCGATCAACGGGCGCCTGGAACACCTCCGCGGCTCCGCCCTCGGATTCCGGAACCTCACGAACTACATAGCCCGATCGCTGCTCGACACCGGCGGCTTCAGGAACCACCTACACCCTCAAATGCGATGAGCCACAATGCCTCGACCGACCAGACCCTGGTGATCGCGGAGCGGCTCTCCCGGGAACTGCCCCACGTGCGGGTCGTGCACCTGGACGAAAAAGGGCGAGGCAACGCCCTCCGGCGGGTGTGGAGCGAGCCCAACGCCGCCGTCCTCGTGTACATGGACGTGGACCTCTCGACCGACCTCGCCGCCCTTCAGCCGCTGGTGGCACCACTGCTCACCGGTCACTCCGATCTCGCGATCGGGAGCCGGCTCGCTCGTAACGCCCGGGTGGTGCGGGGCGCCAAGAGGGAATTCATTTCTCGTAGTTACAATCTTCTGCTCCGCACGTTCATGGGCGCCCACTTTTCCGATGCACAATGCGGGTTCAAGGCCATTCGGGCCGACGTCGCCCGTCAGCTCATCCCCCACACCGGCGACGGGGCGTGGTTCTTCGACACCGAGATGCTCGTGCTTGCCGAGAGAATCGGCCTGCGCGTTGCCGAGGTTCCCGTGGACTGGACGGATGACCCCGACAGCTCGGTCGACGTCGTCAGAACCGCCACCGACGACCTCAAAGGCATGGTTCGACTCTCCGCGGCCATGGCCAACGGCAGGATCCCGATCTCGGCGCTGCGTGAGGAATTGGGCCGCGGCGCGATCGCCGGCCAGACGAACAATCTCTTCGGCCAGGTCGTGAGGTTCTGCGTCGTCGGAGTCGGATCGACCCTCGCCTACATCGTGGTCTTCCTGCTTCTCCGTTCGGCGTTGGGCGCGCAATGGGCCAATTTTGCCGCGCTGCTGATCACGGCCGTGGCCAATACCGGGGTCAACAGGTTCTTCACCTTCGGTGTGACCGGCCGGAACAAGGCCATGACCCATCACGTCCAGGGCCTGCTCGTCTTCGGGCTGGGATGGGCACTGACTTCGGGGGCCCTGTGGGGCGTCCACCAATTGCGGGGCGATCACGCCGTCGTCGAGACGGGCGCGCTGGTCATGGCCAACCTGATGGCCACTTTGCTGAAGTTCCTCATGTTCCGGTGGTGGGTCTTCCGCCCCGATGCGGAATCCAAGCGCACGAACGAAGCCGACGACGCCGCGCGGACCGCCGCGTAACCGGCCCGCCCGAATCGACCGACCCAGGAATGCGATGACTCCTTCAACTATCACCAGACACGCCATGACCAGGACCGCACCGACCGCGGAGGCGCCGAACGCCGACCCCGTGCCGCGCCGTCGGCCCATACTCTTTCGAAGGGAACCCGGGGAGCCCGCCTGGATCAACCCCGCCATCGCGGCGATGATGGTCGCTGCGACGACTGTCTACCTCTGGAATCTGACGATTTCCGGTTACGGGAACAGTTTCTACGCCGCAACGGTCAGAGCCGGGAGCACCTCGTGGACCTCGATGCTCTTCGGGTCACTGGATGCCAACAATGGCATCACGGTGGACAAACCCCCGGCGGCCTACTGGATACCATCCCTCTTCGCCCGCGTCTTCGGCTTCAGTTCCTTCACGGTCCTGCTCCCGCAGGCCCTCATGGGAATCGCCACGGTGTGGGTCCTGTACTTGGCCGTCCGGCGGACCAACGGCAAGATCGTGGGGCTCGTCGCCGGATCGACGCTGACCCTCACCCCGGTCGCCGTGATGATGTTCAGGTTCAACAACCCGGATGCCATGCTGACGCTCTGCCTGGTGCTGGGAGCCTACTTCACGATCCGCGCGATCCAGTCCGACCGCGCCGCGAGGTTCGCATCGGCCGGGTGGATGCTCGGGGCCGGGCTGATCCTCGGCCTGGCGTTCCTGGTCAAGATGCTTCAGGGGTTCATGACCATTCCGGCTCTCGTGGTGGCTTTCGCGATCGCGGCCCAAGCCGGCTGGCTGCGAAAGATCCGCGACGTCGTCGTGGCCGGTATCGGCGTGTGCCTCCCCGTGGGTGCCTATGCGGCAGTCTTCGCGTGGTGGCCCGAGGGATCACGTCCGTACATGGCCGGAACGGAATCGAACTCGTTCTGGGAGCTGGTCATGGGCTACAACGGCCTGGCCAGGATCTTCGGAAATTCCGGTGGCGGGGGTGCGCCGGGCGGCGCGAGTGACCAGGCCGCGGAGACCGCCGGTGGCGGCGCGGCGGCCGGGGCCGCGGCGGGCGGAGCCCCCGGTGGCGGCGGGCCCGGCGGCGGCACGATGTTCGGCGGCGACGTCGGAGTCTTCCGCATGTTCAATTCAGGGTTCGGTGCCGAGATCTCCTGGCTGATTCCGGCCGCGGTGATCATTCTGGTCGCCGGCTTCTGGCTGACGCGCCGCGCGCGGCGGACCGACGACACGCGGGCAGCACTCATCGTGTGGGGCGGCTGGCTGATCGTCAACGCCGGGGTCTTCTCCTTCATGGAAGGGACCATCCACCCGTATTACGTGGTGGTTCTGTCTCCTGCGGTGGCCGCAATCGTCGGTATCGGCGTCGCCGAATTCTGGCGAGGACGGCGGCACTCGGTGACCCGGCGAACCGCCGCTCTTGCTCTGCTGGCGACCGTCATCTGGAGTTTCGCCCTGATGCAGCGCGAGGCCCCCGATTGGCTGCCGTGGCTCCGGTGGGTGCTTCTGATCGGCGGCTCGGTGACTTCCGTCCTGATTTTCGTGGGACTGCCGAGGTCCGGGACCGGGTCGGTCCGACGCGGCGCAGCGGTTCTGGCGGTGGCGGCCCTCGTCTTCGGCGGTCTGGGCTCCGGGGCCTGGGCCCTGGCAACGGTCGGCAATGCGCACAATGGGTCGATTCCGACGTCGGGCCCCTCGGCCGCGGGCGAGAAGGGCGGAATGGGCCAAGGCGCCGGAGGTCCTCAGAATGGCGCAGGAGGCCAAGGACAGGGCGACGGCCAGGACGGTCAGGACGGCCAGAATCAGGTGGACCAACAAGCAGGACAGGGGCAGGGTGCCCAACAGGATGGACAGGGCCAGTCCTCGCAACCCGGTGGCGGAGCCAACGGCGGCGGAATGGGCGGAGAAGAAGCGAACAGCGAGCTCACCGACCTTCTCAAGAACGCCGGGACGGAATACTCCGCCGCGACGGTCGGCGCGACGAGTGCCGCGAGCTACATGCTGTCCTCGGATACCGAGGTCCTGGACATCGGCGGCTGGATGGGGTCCGACCCCTACCCGACCGTCGACGAGTTCAAGTCCATGGTCGATGACGGACGGATCCGGTACTTCGTGGCCGGCGGCATGGGCGGCGGCGGAATGGGGGAGTCGTCGTCCTCCGAAATCCAGGAATGGGTCAAGGCCCACTACGAGGCCTCGACCGTCGGCGGCACGACGGTCTACGACCTGACCAAGGAAAAGTAAAGGCCGCGCAGGTCGCGTCGCCTCCCGGCCCCCCCCGAGGTTCGCTCTGGGGCCGGGAGGCGGGCGGCCGCTGGTCGGTCAGTCGTCCATGTGCTTGATGCCGCCCCAGGTGAAGCGGACCAGAACGTCACTGAGCCTCTTCTGCTCTTCGGGAGTCTCGGCGGTGGAAATCACCTTCGAGGCCGTCAGGGCCGCACTGATGATGGCCTCCGCGCAGAGACGGCAGGCGGCTTCCTCCGTGAATTTCGATTCCTCGCGGAGAACCTCGGTGAGGGTGTCGACGAGACGATCGCGCAACTTTCCGACGCGTTGGTCGACCGCCTTGGTGTTGAGCATGTCCGACTCGAACAGGATCGTGTACCGATCGGGCTCCTGGATCACGAAATCGGTCAGGACGTGGATGGAACTTTCCGTACGCTCTTCGGAGGCCAAGTCCGCGTGGAGAGGCGTGTACATCATGGACAGGAACTGTTCGGAGCAGTCCTCGATAACGGCCAGGTACAGATCGTCCTTGCTCTTGAAATATCGATACAGGAACGGCTTGGACAAGTTCGAGGTCTCCGCGATCTCATCCATCGTGGTGCTGTGAAATCCTTGATGGGCAAAGGCCTTCAGCGCCGTTCCGAGAATCAGTTCGCGTGCTTGTTCGTGTTCCATACGCCGTTTCCGGGGCATGTCATCTCCTCCGAATATGTGTGATGTCTGCACCCTCCCCGGCCAATATTCTTCGATAAAAAGCTATTCGCGCGGCACGCATTGAACGGTGAGGCCGGTCGGTTTACGCCTTCGATTTTTTCAAGATTTCTATCATAAACCGTTCACAGGCTTCGATCTGGGACAACTCGACCCATTCATTTTCCGTATGGGCCTGAGCAATGGACCCGGGGCCGCACACGATGGCCGGAATTCCGGCGGCAAAATATTGACCGCCTTCGGTCCCGTAGGAGACATACGGCGACTCGCCGCCGCCATCGAGCACGGCGCCGAGTTCTTTGGCGAATTTCACGATCGGGGCATCGGCGTCGGTATTCAACGCGGGGACCTGAGCCAGGAGCTCGAAATCCACACCGACCTTGCCCAGGGCCTTCTCGTCCGCACCACCGAACGAGCGCACGCGGTCGATCTCCTGTTCGAGAGCCGGCTCGACGGTGGTGCGGAGGTACTTGCGGATCCGTTCGGCCAGGTCGTCCGGGTCGATGCCGGGGACAATCCGGAAGTCGTATTCCAGCACGCAACGATCGGCCACGATGTTGTAGGCCGATCCTCCCTGCGCGAAGTTCACGCCTCCGGTGGTGTAGGTGATGTTGAAGCCTTCCTTCCGGGGGCCGTTGTCCCGCAGGTCGTCGACCAGCCCGTTGAAGAAGTGGATGAATTCGCCGGCGTGTTTCACGGCGTTGATTCCCAGGGGTGCCAGGGAAGAGTGCTTGGGGACGCCGCGGAACGTCAGGCGGCCGCGTTGGGGTGCCTTGTGGGCCACCACAATGTTCATCAGCGTCGGTTCGCCCACGATCGCGTACTGGGGCCGGACGCCGCGTTCCACGAATTCCTCGATCATGCGGGGCGCGCCCAGGCATCCGAGCTCTTCGTCATAGGTGAAGGCGAAGTGAATCGGGTCGGAGAGTTCCTGCTCGACCACGCGCGGAAGCAGCCAGAGCGCGACGCCGATGAAGGATTTCATGTCGGCGCCGCCGCGGGCGTAGAGCTTGCCGTCCCTGATGGTCGGCACGAACGGATCCGTGTCCCACGGTTGGCCCTCGACCGGAACGACGTCGGTGTGGCCGGACAGGACCACGCCGCCACTCGTGCGACCGTCGGCGGCCGGGACGGTCGCAAAAAGATTGGCTCGCTCGCCGTCGTCGGAATACGTGCGGTGTGTCGGGATCGAATGGCGCTCGAACTGCTCCTCGATGTACTCGATCAGGTCGAGATTCGAGGTCTCACTCACCGTGGGAAAACGGAGGAGCCGGTCGATCTGCTCGAAGGAGGAGGGGAGGGCCGCCGGCCCGGAAGTGTGCACGGTCTGTTCAGTGGAAACCTTGTCAACGCCCATAGGCCCAGCCTAGTCCGTGGCTCGCCGGCGGAAAGAAGTTCGTTTCGTGCGATCGCGAGGGCCTCGCTGCTCGAAGAGAAGCGCTGGGTTGCCGTGTGCCGACGGCATCAAAATTGGGGGATCAGATGCCGTAGTGATTTTCGGTGATTGAATGACGCGATCGGTCTATGGGGGTCTGACCGCATCTCACCGAATTGCCGCACTGTGCACACGAGCAACCCAGCCCCACAAAGCTAGCCTGTCCGCGAGCGACCACAATAATTATTTCAACAAATTACGGAGAAAATACTTTTCCTGATAGCGGACTGGACAGTAACTAAATTATGTATGAGTGTTCGCCCAAGGAATGGAATGCTCTTCGGTGATAAACCAAGGGAGTTCCCGGATCGTCGTTCCGTGCGGCTTCGATGACCTCGGCGGTGAAAACCAGGGCGGGGCCGGCCTGGGCCTGCGTCAGGGTGCGGCACCGGAGCACACGGCTCACGTCCGTGAGCAAGGGTTCACCGGTGGGCAGGGTCTCCCAGTTCATGACGTCGCCGAAGCGGGGCGCGCCGTGAGTCGCGAAGGTCTTGGCCAGTTCCACGTTCTCCGCGTCCAGGAGGTGAACCAGGTAGGTGTCTGCGTCGGCTATGTGAGCCGCCGACCCGCGCCGAGCGGCCAGGGAGAACCCCAGGATGGCGGGGTCGGCGGATATGGAGGAAACGGACGAGGCGGTCAGGCCCACCGGCCCTTCCTCGTCGGTGGCCGTAATGATGGCGACGCCCGCGGGGTGGTGCCCGAAGATCTCCTTGAAGATCTCGGAGATGGTCTCCCTGTTCTCTGGGCTCGCGTCAGTCATCGATCATCCTTTCAGCGGGTTCGCTCCAGATTCCCGCTAGGCCTGCCTTTCGTCTCACGATAGAGCGGCCGTCCGGCGCCACGCAGGCGAAGACGTATTCTTACGTCTCATCTCCCAATGTGACCGCAGTGTGAATTCGCGCGGTCTCGGATGCTGGGGGTTGGCTCCTCGCGCGAGGGGCTGCTGCGTCGTCGGCCGTTACCGGGCATCGGCGGAAACCGTCGGTTCCGCTTCCCGACGTCCGACCGAGATGTAGTGGAACCCGCCTTCTGCCACGCGGGACGGATCGTAGAGGTTCCTGCCGTCGACAATGACTCGGCCACGCATTCGGGACGCGAGACGATCGGGATCGAACATGCGAAACTCTTCCCACTCGGTGCAAATAGCCAAGGCGTCCGCGCCGGTGAGCGCGTCCAGGTTGCCGCCGGTGAAGACCACCCGGTCGGCCTGACGGCCCAGGGCGGCCCGGAAGGTCTCCATAGCCACCGGATCGTATGCCCGAACATTGGCGCCGGCCTCGATGAGGGAACGAACCAGGTCGAGGGAAGGCGCTTCCCGGACGTCGTCGGTCTTCGGCTTGAACGCGAGGCCCCAGACGGTCACCTTCGCACCCTCGAGGGAAGGTACGGCCCTGGCCAGCTTGCGGAACAACGACGCCTTCTGCGTCACGTTCACGGCGTCGACGGCGTCGAGGATACGCGGCTGACACCCCGTGGTCCGGGCGGTGTGGGCGAGCGCCGCGACATCCTTGGGGAAACACGACCCGCCGTATCCGGCACCGGCATAGAGGAACGGGTATCCGATGCGCGAGTCCGATCCGATACCCACACGGATCTTCTCGACGTCGGCCCCGGTCGCCTCCGCGATGGTCGCGATTTCATTCATGAAGCTGATCTTGGTGGCGAGCATCGCGTTCGCGGCATACTTGGTCAACTCGGCCGACGGGACATCCATGGCCAGGATCTTCTCGTGTTGCCAGTTGAGGGGCTTGTACACGTCGCGCATCGTCTGCTCATCCTCCGGACACGACGTGCCGATCACGATCCGCTCGCTGTGCTTGAAGTCCTGGATCGCGGCCCCTTCTTTCAAGAACTCCGGGTTGGAGCACACGGTGATCGTGGGGCGATTCTCGCGGTGCGACAAGGCATCGTCCACGATGGCTTGGACGCGCGCGGCGGTGCCGACCGGAACCGTGGACTTGTTGGCGATCAGAAGCCGATCCTCGGCGAGCCGACCGATGTCACGGGCCACGGCGTCGACATAGGTCAGGTCCGCGGAACCGTCCGGGCTCTGGGGCGTTCCCACTGCTATGAAAGCTACTCGGGCATCGCGAAGCCCCTCGGCGGCGTCGTCTGTGAAGTTCAGGCGACCCTGAGCCGTATTGGCACGGATCATGTCCTCGAGGCCGGGCTCCCAGATGGGGCAGCCCCCGGACCGGAGCATGTCGACACGGGTTCGATCGACATCGATGCAGGTGACGTGGTGCCCACCGTCGGCCAGGCAGGCCCCGGTCACGAGCCCGACGTATCCCGAACCAAAAATTGCGATTCTCATGTCTGCTTTCCTTGTATGTGATGGCCCGTGCCGCGGGCCGGCGGGTCTCTCGACGCTTCACGGTAGGTTTGCCCAGACGAACGCGAGCTGAACTGCCCGTGACCTCTCCCAGAAGGTCTGCGGAAGGAGCATCGCGGCGCTGGGGCGGTGGTGCACTCGTTGGGGATCCGAAGGGCAGGACTTCTCGACGTGCAGAGGTGCCGGGGGTCTTCCTGAAGGGTTGTCCGTGCACTGCACGTGGACGGTGGTTCTCTCGTCGGACAGGAGGAGGGTGCGCGGCCTTGTAGCCCACATCCAGGGGATTGGCCTCGGCCGCTGGGCCAGGGGCCTCGCTGATGCTTGACCAGCATCCTTCGTGGCGCTGGGGGTCTCGGCCCGACACCTGCCACACGTCAGGATTTGCCATGAGAGCCGGAGGCTCATTGCCCGTTCGTGACCCACGACGGTCGGGCCGATGGTCGGGTGCCGCTCCGATGAGGCCCGAGCCATTCGAATATCAATCGGAGGTGTCGCACGGCGATGGCGGGAGGTTCCAGTGAAACCTGGACAGCCCCCAGTGCGGTTCTCCTGATGCTCACACGGATGACAGTGCCCTTCAGGTATTCCTCACCGGAGGAGCGCAAGGGCACGATTCGCGCCCTGCTCATCCCCCTTGGGGGCGGCGAGCCAGTGAGCTCCTGCGCAGAGGAGGTCGCGGCCTACGCGGCGGTAGTCGGAATCCGGAGGAGTGGTGTGCGAGTGGGAGAAAGACACTACTTAATCTTTCCTATGTAACTGATAAGGATACCTTGAACATAAACATAGTAGCGTTCAAACTCCAGGCATGAACGGCGCCCGTGGCAGCAGCGCACGCGGCGTCACAGGAGAAAGAGGCAGATGCCTACCCCAGGATCAGGTGACCTGCGATGAAGAACATGAGCAGCGCGATGAAGCCGTCGAGGATCCTCCACGTTCCGGGGCGCGCGAAGAAGGGGCGAAGGAGCCGCGCTCCGAAGCCGAGGGCGAAGAACCACACGGTTGAGCCCAATACGGCACCCACGAAGAAGAGCCACCGACCCGGATCGCCCTGTTGGTTGCCGACCGACCCGATCAGCACCATGGTGTCCAGGTACGTGTGCGGATTCAGAAAGGTCATCGCGGCGCAGGTGAGAAGCAGGGCCAGCACGCTGGGTTCCGACGTCGTTGACCTGCGAGCGGTGGAACGGGCGCGGGCCTTCGCGCGCCTCTTCACGGCGACGCCGCCCCGGTGCATCGCGTCGACCTCGTCTCGCTCGAGATCCTGGACGGTCGAACCTTCGTCAGGAACTCTCGCGCCGGGCCCGATGGCGTCCTGCGGCGTCACCACCAAGGCCTCACCGCTGGGCCAGATCGCCCTCTTGGCGGCCATCAGGCCGTAGCCGAGCAGAAAGGCCACGCCCGCCCAGAGCAGCACGGTCTGCACCCACGGAACCTCCTGGACCAGGTATCCCATTCCGCCGATGCCGGCCGCGTACAGCAGGGCATCGGCAGCGATGCAGAAAATGATGATCGGCATCATCGGGCGTCCCAGGATCCCCTGCTTCAGAATGAACGCATTTTGCGCGCCAATGGCCGTGATGAGGGCGAGAGTCGTCCCGAGGCCCAGGAGAATCAGCGAGAAGTCGATGGTCATGGAACCACGGTAGGACGGCCGCAGGAAACAGTACAGCTAAACTGTTTCAGGATACCTTAGATCATCTTAGGATGAGGCCATGAGGAGATTTACCGCCGAGCAGCTCAGAACCTTCGCCACCGTGGTGGAAGAAAAAACCTTCGAAGAAGCCGCACCAGTATTGGGGGTCTCCGCGTCCGCAGTATCGCAACGAATCAAGGCCATGGAGCAATCGTGTGGGCAGATCCTCCTCCGGCGATCCAACCCTGTCGAACCCACCGACCCCGGGGCCACGGTCCTCCGGCTCGCGAAGCAGATCGAACTGCTGACCGTGGAGTCGGAACGAGGACTCACCGGCGGGGACCAGGCTCGGCGACTCGCGATCGCGTCCAACTCGGATTCACTGGCCACCTGGCTCTTGGACGCGCTCGCCTCGGTGCCCCGTGACGAGCGCATCTACTGCGAGGTCCACCGAGAGGACGAAAGACATTCCTCGGCCCTGCTGCGGTCCGGGTCGGTCATGGGCGCGCTCACGGTGGATCCCCAACCGGTTCAGGGGTGTTCCGTGGAAGTCCTGGGATCCACGCGTTACTTCATTGCCGCGTCCCCGGACTTCATCGACCACTTCTTTCCTGGGGCCGACGGCCTCCCGTACATGCTCACGGAACAGCGGCTCCGCGAGGCACCGGTGATCCAGTTCGAGCGCAAGGATATCATGCTCGATGACATGGTCCAGCTGCTCGCGGAGAGCCACGGTCTCAGGCCGCAGACGCAGGCTCCCCGCGTGTACATCCCTTCATCGACCCAGTACTACCGTTCGGTTCTTCTGGGCATGGGGTGGGGCGCCGTGCCCGACCTGCAGGCGGAGGAAGCGCTCGAACGGGGTGAGCTCATCAAGCTCGTAGACCGGCCCATCGACATCCCCATCTACTGGCAACGGTGGACGATCGATTCGCCGGCGCTCCAGACGCTCACCGAAGCCATCAGGGCCACGGCCCACGCCCGCCTCCGCCAATGACGGCGAACGCCGTCCCGGGGCTGCCCCCCATCTCAGGGCGAAACGAATCGACCGGACACGGCGTGCCCGGCGCCAGCGTGAGGTGCTTCTATCGACTCAGGTACTCCGCGGCCGTCTCGCCGGCGATGCGGCCCGAGTTGAACGCGAAGGCAAGGGTCAGGCCGTCGATCTGAGGGTACGTGCCTCCGTAGAAACCGGTGGTTTCGTTGCCGCCGGCGAACAGGCCGGGAACCGGAACACTGTGCGCATCCAGAACGCGGGCACGTTCGTCGATACGGATTCCGCCCAGCGTCCCGCGGACGGTGTTGACCACCTTGACGGCGTAGAACGGCCCTTCGCTCACTCGGTGGCGGAGGATCGAGGCGGGAGTGAAGAATTCGTCGTCGTCGCCGTTCTCCACGGCTTCGTTGTAACGGTCGACGGTCGCGGCGAACTCTTGCGCCTGGAAGCCGACGGCGCCGGCCAACTCCTCGACGGAAGTGCCCATGTAAGCCGATCCGCAATCCACGGCTTCGCCCAGGGCCTCCACGAGTTGCGGCTGGGCCGGAGTGCCCACGGTTCCGGGAGGCAGTGGTGCGCCGTGGTCCTCGGCCGGCGAGAGATCGAGCCCGTCCGAGGACAGCTTCTCGACCGTTTCCGAATCCAGAATCATCCAGAAATGACCGCCCTGCTGGTAGACCGCCGACCCGCGCTGCCCGAACCGATACGTCACGGCCTCGTCGATGAACCGTTTGCCCGCGGTGTTGACCCACAACAAGGGAAGGTTCGCGAGGACTGCGAGTGCGCGGGAGGAAAAGCGCCCGGGGACCGTGAAGCTCGGGATGTCCAAGGTCCGGTCGGCGGTCGCGACGCCGCCCGCCGCAGAAGCGATGTCCAGGCCGGTTCCCACGGACTTGCGTTCCCCGGTGAAGTGGAGGGTCGAAGCGTCAATGGGGCCGAGTTCCTTCTGGACCAGCTCGAGGTTCCCGACGAATCCACCCGTGCCGATCACGACGGCACGCGCACGGATGTCGACATGGATGGGGGCGGAGTTTTCGTCCGAGGCGAGATCCTCCGTCGCATCCTTGCTGAGCGCGGTCGGGGTGGAGATCGGCTTTCCGGCCTCCGTCTTGTCGGCCCGGATGCCCAGGATTTCTCCCTCGTCGCCGATCTCGATGGAGGTCGCCGCGGTTTCGGTCAGGAGGGTTCCGCCCATGGCTTCGAAGGACTTCAGCATCTTCTTGAACCCGCCGAATTTGGAGGCGTACCGGTGGTACGTGCGCGCGTTGCGATGGGCCGTCAGGATCCCCGTTTCGGCGCGGACCGGGGCGACGTGGGCGTCGTCGTGCTCGGCCAGGGTGGTTTTGAGCCCGTGCCCTTCGAGCCAGGAGACGGTTTCGCCCGATCGTCCGACGACGGCGCGCACCAATTTCTCGTTGCACCGGTGACGGTTGTACTCGGTGATCGCGTGGAAGGCGTCCTGCACGCTGAAGGTCTCGCCGGCCTCGCGCTGTTGATCCGACTCGTAGGCGGCGAAGCCGGTGGCGCCGAACATCGCGGCCCCGCCCGGGCGGTTGCCCTTCTCGAGCAGGACGACCCTGATTCCCTGTTCGGCCGCGGCCAGTGCTGCTGCAATTCCTGTGCCGCCCGCACCGAGCACGACGAGATCTGCCTCGTACTGCTCGGATTCTTCGCGGGGCTCAAACACGGGTGCGGTAGTCACATGTCCTCCATCGGTTTAGGTGTACCTAACAGGGTAGATGGAAATCTCGTGGTGTGACAGGTGTGCGGCGGCGTCGAGGCGCGGACGTCATCGAGGGAAAATTTCCGTCATGACTTGCCGCTGCCGCGCAACGGAAAGCTCGCGTGGGGTCGGGAATAGATTTCGACGCCAGGGGGTTACGGTGGAAAAGGTTTACTTGTAAAGTAAATGGCGAACACAGATCGAGAAAGGATCATCACCATGACCGCATTCAACGAGCTCACCCCCGGCACCTGGACCTTCGACCCCGCTCACTCCGAGGTCGAGTTCACCGTCCGCCACGCAGGGATCTCGAAGGTGCGCGGCACCTTCAACGAGGTCTCCGCAGATCTCAACGTCTGCGAGGAATCCTCCGTGACCGCCTCCGTGAACGTCGGATCCCTGGATACCGGCAACGCCGACCGCGACGCGCACGTCAAGGGAGCCGACTTCTTCGACACCGAGAACCACCCGGAAATGACCTTCGCCTCGACGTCGATCGAGTCCGATGGCGAAGACTTCACCCTCAACGGTGACCTGACCATCAAGGGCGAGACCCGTCCCGTGTCCTTCACGGGCGAGTTCGGCGGCGTCGCCGTCGACCCGTTCGGTGCGACCCGCGCCGGCTTCTCGGTGGCGGCGTCGATCTCCCGCAAGGAATTCGGCATCACCTGGAACGCAGCCCTGGAGACCGGTGGAGTCCTGGTGTCCGACAAGGTCACGATCTCGCTCGACGTCGCATTCGTGGCTCCGACCGCGTGATGAAAGCCTGACGGCATCCCCGCCCGCGCAAGGCCTCCCGACCTCCTCCCGAGGCCGGAGGCCTTGCGCCGTTCGGGCGTCCTCGACCGTGCGCTACGGTCGAAGGAGATACATTGACCGACCCGCCGACGGAGGTTCGCCATGGCGACGCTCGAAGACTGGACGAAAGCCCACCGATCGTGGGTCGATGACTTCGTTCTGAGCCTCAGGAGCGCGGGGGCGACGTCGGAGGAGATCGCCGACCGTCTCTCCGCCGTGCACGCCCAGTGCGACGACGTCGACCGGTTCCCCGAGGACGAGTACGGCGACGCCGAAAGCTACGTGCGGTCCTTGGGATTCGAACCCAAGTCCACGGAGAAGCGAGGAATTCTCCACATCGCCCTGCCCGTCGTCGTGCAGGTTCTCCTGCTGCTCGTGGGTTCCTACGCGATCCGCGACTGGATCACGGGCACCGACCTCGTGATCAACATGGGCACCCTGATCTGCTGGATCGTTCTGGTCGCGCTGGTCGGGGTCACCACGGCGACGACGGCCTGGGGGAGCACCGCGATCTACAACGCATGGGTCTTCGGCATCGTCTTCGGAATCGCCATCGTCATGGGCGTCGCCGGCGCGGTCCTGTCGCGGGCCGACCTCCCCATGGTCTTTTCCGGGACCCCGGTGCTGCTGGCCGTGGTCGCGATCCTCGGGGTTCTGGCCATCGCGGTGATCTCCACGCTGCGACTCAAACGCTCGACGTCGCCCCTTGTCCTGGCCGTGTTCTGGGTGATCCCCCTGTTCATGGCGATCGACGCCGGGTTCACCGCCCTGAACGCCTGAGTCCGGTTCGGTCTCGCGGGGCTCGCGGGGGGGGGTCGGCCGCGGCTGGCCGGCCGCGCGACCCCCCCCCGGCCTCGCGCCGCGGCGAGACCCCCGGCCGGCCTCGGCCCCGGCCGTCCGCGAGGTGGCAATCTTGTGCGGCTCTGACCCCGCGAGGTGGCAGTGTTGTGCGCCCCTGGCCCGCGAGGCTGCAGTATTGTGCGTTGCTCTCCGCGAAGTGGCAATTACGTGCGTCGCTGATCCGCGAGGCGGCAGCTTTGTGCGCTCACCCCCGCGAGGTGGCAATCACGTGCGTTTCGGCCCGCGAAGTGGCAATTCCGTGCGGAATTAGGCCCGGTTTCCGCACGGAATTGCCACCTCGGCGCCGGAAGTGCACGTGATTGCCACTTCGGCGCCGAAAGTGCACGAAATTGCCACTTCGACCGCGGGGCTGGCGCTGCAACTGCACAAGACTGCCACTTCGACGCCGGGGCGGCCCTGGAAGTGCACGAAATTGCCACTTCGACCCCGAGGACGGCGCCAAAACCCGCTACGAAACCAATTTCTGGATCACGAAGTAGATCGCCGGGACCAGAACGAGCAGGAGGAGAGCCCACCGCCGGAGTCGGGTTTCGGTTTTTGCGGCCCTGATGTCGGGTCGGGGTTCCTGCGCGTGGGCGCCGGGATCCGCGTCGGGCTCGCTCCTCAAGTGAGCGACCGGCCCGGGATCCGGTTCGTCGCCACGAACGACGTCGTCGCCGCGCCCGTCTCCACGCGCATCTCCACGCGCATCCCCACGCGCGTCGCCGGTCCCTCCGCGCCCGTCCCCACGCGCGTCCCCGCGCCCGTCCTCGGTCCCGCCGCTGGTGCCGTCCACCGCGTCGGGGTCACGCTCCGGCTCGTCCTCGGGGCCGAGGGGAGACCGGTCAACGGCCACTCAGCGCCACCTGGTGGTCATGATGAGTCCGATCATCATCAGTCCGATGCCGATTGCGATGTTCCAGAAGCTGAGATCCGGAATGGGGAGGGCCTGGTTGGAGATGTAGAACGTCATGATCCACAGCAGCCCGATGATCATGAAGCCCAGCATGATCGCGATGTACCACGTGGGGGTCGGCGAGGACTGCCGGATGTTGGAGGTCATGTCGTCAGCGATCTTGCGGAGACGCTCGTCCTCGGCGCTCTCGTGCGACCGCTTGGATTTCACGGTCGAGCGGGTCTCCGAGGTCTCGGTCTCGTCCTGCTTGTCGGCCACGAGGGTGGTCTGGCGGTCCGTTTCGGCGACGGCGTCCCCGGTGTCGTTCGACGCGGCGTCGGTTGCAGAACCCGCGACGCTCGAGCCGGAGCGGCGCGATCCGAAGCGCCCGCGCCGGGCCTTCTTGTCGGGCGACGTGCCGCCGGTGGGCGTGTCCTCGCCGTTGTTCTTGTCCTCGGCCATTCTCGGTCCTCCTGGAATCCCGCGCTCGACGACCGCGGTGTCCACATCAGGTATGATTCTTGCGCGCAACGGCCCGTCTTCGGCGTCCGTTCGCCTGATTGTCGAGTCTAACCAATCCGCCAGGGTGTTGCCGATACGGGCAGGTGGATTCACAGCTCGCCCCAATGATTTTGGCAACACATTCTGCGCCTGGAGGTAGACGTGTCGGCCAGTGAGAGGCCCGAATGCGCCGGACGACGTCGCGGCGGAGTCGTGGGAACAGTGGTCCAGGTCTTCGGTGAGCTTCTCATCACTGCCGGACTCGTGCTGGTTCTTTTCGTCGCCTGGCAGCTGTGGTGGACCAACCTGGAATCCGACCGGACGCAGGCCGACGCCGTCGCCCACCTCAAGGAGGACTTCCGCTCCTCGCCACCCGAAGACACGAAGGGCGACTCAGAGAACCCCGTCGTCGACGCCGCCCCGGGCCACGGGCAAGGCATCGGCATCATGTACATTCCGCGATTCGGGCACGACTACGAACGCCCGATCATGCAGGGAACGGGACGCGACGTCCTGGACACCTTGGGCATCGGGCACTACGAATCCAGCGCCATGCCGGGGGACGTGGGCAACTTCGCCGTGGCCGGACATCGCCAGACCAACGGCAAGGTTTTCGACCAGATCGACCAGTTGGTGGCCGGGGACCGCATCTATGTCAGGACCGCTTCGGGCTACTACACCTACGTTTTCCGAAACAACGAAATCGTGCTCCCCTCCGCCACGGACGTGACCGCCCCCGTTCCCGGGAACCCCGGGGCGGAACCCCAGGACCGACTCATGACGCTGACCAGTTGCAACCCCCGTTTCGGGTCGTCCGAACGGATCATCGCCTACGCTGTCTACGAGGGATGGCGGCCCCAGGCGGAGGGCCCGCCCACGGAGATTGCCGACCAGGTGGGAGAGGGCGGAAAATAGATGTACGGCTGGATCTTCGCCCACTTGCCAGGTCCCCTGTGGGTCCGGATCATCATTGCGATAGTTCTGGTGGTTGCGGTGGTCTGCCTCATGGTGGAGTACCTGTTTCCCTGGCTTGCCGAGTACAGCCCGCTGAGCCCCAATGTGACCGTCGACGAGTAGGAGAATCCCATGACCATCAAGATCCTTGTGGTGGACAACTACGACAGCTTCGTCTTCACTCTCGTCGGATACGTCCAACAGTTCGGGGCGGAGACCACCGTGATCCGCAACGACGATCTGACCTCGGCCGAGGCCAGGGACTTGGCCGAACAGCACGACGGCGTCCTGCTCTCGCCCGGCCCCGGCGCACCCGCCGAGGCCGGTGTCTGCATCGACCTCATCAACTGGGCCACCGAGCGCGACAGACCTCTCTTCGGGGTGTGCCTCGGTCACCAGGCGATTGCCGAGGCCTTCGGCGGGACCGTGACCCATTCGCCCGAACTCATGCACGGCAAGACGTCCCGGTTGACCCACAACTCGACCTCGGTCTTTTCGGGGGTCAGGACCCCGTTCACGGCAACCCGATACCATTCGCTGGCGATTCAGGACGGGACCCTGCCGGAGGTCCTGGAAGCCACCGCCTGGACCGAGTCGGGCATCATCATGGGCGTGCGTCACCGCACGGCCCCGATCCACGGGGTGCAGTTCCACCCCGAATCGGTGCTGACGGAGGACGGCTACCTGATGGTGGGGAACTGGCTCGAATCCCTCGGGCTCTCGGGGGCCGTCATGAAGGGCCGCGACCTGTCCCCGTTGATCGAGGCGTGATCACGGCCCGGTGATCCGTTGCCGGTCCCTGTTGGGACCGGGAGTCACCGCGGTTGGCTGGGGCTGGGCGACGGCGAGGCGTTCGAGGGGCTGCTGCTGGGAGACGGGCTGTTCCCCGGCTTGTCGTTCCCGTTGGCGTTGTTGTTGCCGTTCCCATTGTTGCCACGGTCATTGCCCGAGCCGTTGTTCGACCCTGAACCGTTGGATCCCTGGCCCGACCCGTTCGAGGTGCCGTGGCTGCTCGAGGGGCTGGGGGACGGCGTCGACGTCGGCCGCGGGCCCGAGGAAACGGTGATCGTGACCGTGGAGCCCTGGGCGATGGACGTTCCGCCCTGGGCCGACTGTCGGACGACGGTTCCGGCGGGCTGACTCGAGTTCTCGGTCGTGATCTCCGTGGAGAGCAGAGTGTCCTTGCCGGTCAGCTCGGCCACGGCCTCGTCGCGGGTCTTGCCGACGACGTCGGGGACCTGGACCTTGCCGGTGGAGAGCACCAGGTTCACGGTGCTGCCGGCCTTGACCTGCTCGCCCAGGTTCGGATGGGTCCCCACCACGAGACCGGCCTGGATGGTCGGGTTGTTGGCGGTCTCGACGCGTCCGGCCTTGAGCCCCAGCTCCTCGAGGCGGGAGCGGACATAGGCCTCCGACTGGCCGGCGAGGTCATCGGGCAGACTGAGGTTCTCCGGGCCCTTGGACACGTGCAGGGTCACGGTCGAATCCTTCTCTACTTCGGTTCCCTTGCTCGGGTCCGTCTTGATGGCGTTTCCGCTCTCGACCTTGTCCGAGAAGTCTTCCGAGACCTTGACCTTCAGCCCCTCGTTGCGGAGGCGGTTCTCAGCGTCGGATTCGGACTGGTTCTCGACCGCGGGCACATTGACGTAGACCGGCTTGTTGAGTTCGTTCTGGTAGTAGAGCCAGGCACCCAGGGCGGTGGCCGCCAGCAGGAAGATGATGAGTCCGAGGATCACGTTCTTCCACGCCGCACGACGCCGCTTCCTGGCGGCCAAGGCCTTGTGCCGCTCGTAGTCGTACAACTCCTCGTCGGTGTATTCATCCTGTGCCGAAGGGAAGAAGCCCGAGACGCTGGAGTCCTCCATCTGGGGAGTGCGCCCTTCGTGCATGGTGTATTCCGAGTCCTGGCCGCCCGCCGAGTCCTCGGGAGAGTTCAGGGAGGACGTGTACGCGTGGTCGCCGTTTGCGACGTTCGCATCGTCCGCCGACCGCGATGCGGCTGCCCCGGCGCCTGCGGCCGTTGCTCCCGCGGCAATGCCGGTCACACCGCCGATGGCCTGCGTGGGATCTTCAGCGGGGTTTCCGGCGTGGTCCACGCTGATCCCGTGCGAGGCGTTCTGGAGGGCGAAGGAGAAGTCCTCGGCGGATTGGAAACGGTCCGCCCGGTTCTTCTCCAAGGAGCGGAGGGCGAGGGCATCCAGCGCCCGCGAGATCTCCGGTCGGAACGTGCTCGGCGGCTCCGCGGTATCGCGCATGTGCTGCTCCATGACCTCAACGCTCGACGAGCCGTCGAAGGGCGGCCGTCCAGCGAGCATCTGATAGAGCAGGCACCCGACCGCGTACAGGTCGGAGCGTTCGTCGGCGGTTTCTCCCCGCGCCTGTTCGGGGGAAATATACCTGGCCGTGCCCATGATCGTCTGTGCCTCGGACAGGGGACGCGCGGTCTCGGTCATGGCCCGGGCGATGCCGAAGTCCATGACCTTGATCCTGGCCGGACGGCCCAGGGCCTCGTCCTCTTCGGTGCGGTCGAGGACCATGACGTTCCCGGGCTTGATGTCCCGGTGGATGATGCCGCGCTCGTGGCTGTACTGCAGCGCGTCCAGAATCCCTTCGGCGTAACTGAGGGCGTCGTCGATCGGGAGTTGCCCCTTCTCGGACAGGACGTCCTTGAGCGTGTTCCCGTTCAGGCGTTCCATCACGATGTACGGGACCGAGTCCGAGTCGACCTCTTCGACGGGTTCGACGTCGTCTTCGGGATGCTCCGGTTCGACCTTGGGCATCGGCGCCGTCGCTTCCGGGTCCTCCAATGCCTTTTCCTCGGTCACGGGACTGAATGTCCCCGTGTCGAAAACGGCGATCACGGTCGGGTGGTTCATCGAGGCAATGGCCTCGGCCTCCCGACGGAAGCGAGTGCGGAACACGCCGTTCTCCGCGTGCTCGGGACGCAAGACTTTGATGGCCACCTGACGGCCGAGGCGATTGTCTTCGGCGGCATAGACGGTCGCCATGCCGCCGGAGCCCAGGATCTCACCCAGTTCGTACCGGTGGTCGAGAATACGTGGAACGCGCAGATTCATAGGTTTCAGTTATTCGTTGGAGCCTTGGGTGCCGTCTCCCGACGGCTCATCCCGGTGATCGTTCTCGGGGGCCGCAGATGGCGCGGCCTGTGGTGAGCCGGTCGACGGGGCTGACGGTTCGCTCGGCTGAGGGGTGGGCGTGGTTGTGGAGGGCTCCTGGCTCGGATTCTCCGGGGCGGGAGCGGACGATGAGGTCTTCCCGGAGCCCTTGGACACGTAGACGTCCACGTTGGAGCCGACCGTCACTTTGTTGCCCTCGCTCGGCGAGGTCCGAATGACCTTGTCGGCGGATTGCTCGCTCGAGTTCTCGTCGTGGCGGGTCACGTTGACGCCCAGTTGCGTGATTTCGTCGATCACCGTCTGCGCATCCTGGCCCACCATCTTGTTCGGCAGGGTCACCGATTCGGGACCCGTCGAGTACACCACGGTCACGTTCGAACCTGCGGCGACCTCACCTTCGGGGGACACCTCGAGCACGGAGTTCTTCTCCTCGCTCGAGCTCTTGCCCTCGGAGTGGACGGACAAGCCCATGCTGGCGAGCTGGGAGACGACATCGTCCAGTTTCTTGCCCTTGTAGTCGGAGGACTTGATGGTGAGCATCTTCGCCGAACTCGAACTGGAGGTCGGGTGCGATGAGGACGACGGCGCGCTCGTGGCGGCCGGCCCCGCGGTGCTCGGAGAGGCCGATGCGTCCGTGCCGGAGTCGGACTGAACGACCCACCAGATCCCCAGACCAGCGGCCAGCAGCAGGACCAGGAGCGGGACGAGCCACTTCCACACGGCCGTGCCCTGACGGGACTTCTTCTCGCCCTTGTCCGTGTAGTCGCCCTGGTACTGGAGGGACCGGGGCTCGCCCACGGCGGGCAACTGCGAGGTCGTCGGTTGCGGCTGGTATCCGGCCGCCGACGCACCGGAACCGAACTGCCGGGTCGCGTCCGTGCTGCCCATCGACTCCGTGGGGGCCGTCACCGGCTGCGTCTGTCCGGTATCGGTGCTGATCGGAAGGTAGGTCGACAGGCCGGGGACGGCCTTGACCGCTGCCTTGAGGTCGTTGCGCCGGATGGCGTCCACCGCGCTGGCCAACGTGGTCGCGTTCGCCGGTCGTTGCGCCGGGTCCTTGGACAGCAGGCACATGATCATCGCCTGCGCCGGTACGGGAACCGACTTGGGCAGGGACGGCGGCGGATCGTTGACCTGGGCCAACGCGATCGCGATCTGGGATTCGCCCGTGAAGGGGCGCTTGCCTGCGAGGCACTCGTACCCGATGATGCCCAGCGAGTACAGGTCCGACGACGCCGTGGCGGTCTGCCCGGTTGCCTGCTCCGGGGCAAGATACTGGGCGGTGCCCATGACCTGCCCGGTCGCCGTCAGCGGAACCTGGTCGGCGAGGCGGGCGATGCCGAAATCGGTCACCTTCACGCGGTTGTCCGGCGTGATCATGATGTTTCCGGGCTTGACGTCGCGGTGCACGAGACCCTGGGCGTGCGCGGCCGCCAGAGCACGCGCCGTCTGGGCGATGATGTTGAGCGTGCGGTCCGCCGGGAGTGTCTTCTCCCGTTCGATGATGTTGGACAGAGGTTCCCCGGGGACCAGCTCCATGACCAGGTAGGCCGAGCCTTCTTCCTCGCCGTAGTCGAAGACGTTGGCGACGCCCGGGTGGTTCAGCAACGCCGTGTGCCGTGCCTCCGCGCGGAAACGCTCGAGGAAGCCCGGGTCGCCGGTGTATTCCTCTTTCAGGATCTTGACGGCGACGATGCGGCCCAGGACCTTGTCCTTGGCCTTCCAGACCTCGCCCATGCCTCCGACGGCGATGCGTTCGGTCAGGCCGTAGCGACCACCGAGGGTCGTCGATGATGAGGGCCTCACTGATTCAACACCGCCTCGAAAAGTTGCTTGGCACCGGGGCTCGTGAGCTGGGCTCCTGTGACCGCGTCTACATCTTCATAGACAATAGCAACAGCTAGTTCCGGGTCGTCCGCCGGCGCGAAGCCGGTGAACCATGCTTGGTTGTTCCCGTCCGTGCCGGTCTCGGCGGTACCGGTCTTGCCTGCGACCTTGGTTCCGTCCACCTGGGCCCCGGACGCGATGCCGTTGTCGACGTCGTTGACCATCCAGTCGCGCACCTGGTGAGCGACGTCGGGCGAGGTCGACTCGCGCAGCTTCTCCGCGGAGAAATCGTAGAGCGTGCTCAAGCTGTTCGACCGAACGGTCTTGACCATGTTCGGTTTCATCTGGACGCCGTCATTGGCGATAGCGGAAGACATCATGGCCACCTGCATCGGGGTGGATTTGACGTCGTACTGACCGATCGAAGACAACGCGAGCTCGCTCTTGGACATGCCACTGGGGAAGTTTGATGGGGTGACCTTCAACGGAACGGACAGATCCTGTCCGTAGCCGAAGTTCTTGGCCGTCTTGGCAATCTTATCCTCACCGAGGTCCATGGCGATCTGAGCGAACGGAGTGTTGCAGGACTGCTCCAGAGCCCACTGGATATCCGCCTTGGAACGGGACGCGCATTGGCCGTTGACGTAGTTCGGCAAGGTTGTGTCCGTGCCCGGCAGGGGCAGGTTCTGCGGGTTGTCCAGCTCGGAATCCTTGTTGTACTTCCCGGATTCCAGGGCCGCGACGGCGTCCATGATCTTGAACGTCGAACCCGGCGAGTAGAGGTCCCCCGACACCGCGCGGTTGTACAACGGCTTGTCCTGGTCCTGGTTCAGCTCGGAATAGGACTGGATGACCGACTTCGAGTCGTGGGAGGAGAGCTGGTTCGGATCGTAGCTCGGTGCCGAGACCATCGCCTTGATCTCACCCGTCTTGGGATTCATCGCGACGATCGACCCCTTGTGCCCTGACATCAACTCGGTCGCCTTCTTCTGCAACTTCGGATCGATCGTCAGCTCCACCGAGGCCCCGTGGGTCTCCTTGTTGGAGAAGATCTGCGCGATGCGGTCGTAGAACTGCGAGTCAGACTTGCCGGACAGTTCCTCGCCGAGCGCGGATTCGAGCCCGGTGGAGCCGTACACCATCGAGAAGTAGCCGGTCAGGGCGGCGTATTCGTCCGTCTGCGAGTACTCGCGCTTGTATCCGAAGCTGTCGTCCGAGGGGACGGACTGTGCAATTTCGGACCCGTTCACGAGGATGGACCCACGGGCGGAGCCGTACTGGTCGTACAGCTGCCGGGAGTTCCAGGGATTGTCCTCAAGGGCGCCGGCGTGGATGAACTGAACGTATGTCAGGGAACCGACGAGGAGGATGAACACGCCCGCGACGGCGAGCCATGTTCTTCGGATGGCCTGATTCACGAGTGACCTCCTGCTGTATGTGGGGAAGAAGCAGTTTCCTCATGAGAAGACGAACCAAGTTTGGAGATGGCCGCGGTGGCCCCCAACTGACCGGTGTCCGCAATGTCCTCGGCGTCGCCGGCGTCCTCGTTGACCACGCGCGGCGAGCGGGCCGAATGGGAGATTGCGAGCAGCAGCCCGACGATGAACCAGTTCGCCAGGAGGGACGAACCACCGGCGGACATGAACGGCGTCGTCAGCCCGGTCAGGGGGATCAAACGGGTCACGCCACCGATCACCACGAACAGTTGCAGGACCATGGCGGCGGAGAGGCCCGCTGCCAAGAGCTTGCCGAAGGCGTCCGGGGTGCCCAATGCCGCGCGGAAGCCGCGAGAGACCAGCATCAGGAACAGCATCAGGATCGCGCCGAGACCCAGGAGACCCAGCTCCTCGCCGATTGCGGTCACGATCATGTCGGAGTTCGCGAAAGAGACGAGATCCGGTCGTCCGTTGCCGAGGCCGCGACCGAACAACCCGCCCGAGGCGAGGCCGAACAGGCCCTGGATGATCTGGCCGGAACCGCCGGCCTGCTGGTTGTAGACCGCGGGGTCGAAGGCGTGGAGCCAGGAGTCGATGCGGACGGTGACGTGGCTGATGGTCTTGTACGCGAAGAAACCGCCGATGGCCACGAGGATCAGCCCGACGCCGACCCAAGTGAACCGGTTGGTTGCCAAGTACAGCATCGCCAGGAAAAGCCCGAAGAAGAGGATGGCCGAGCCCAGATCGTGCTGGACCACCAGCACGCCGATGCTCACGAGCCAGGCCACGAACATCGGGGCGAAGTCCTTGAAACGCGGCAGGCGAACCCTGCCGATCTTCTTTCCGGCCAGGAGGATGAGGTCACGATTGGTCGAAAGATACCCGGCGAAGAATATGGCCAGCGTGATCTTGGCGACCTCTCCCGGCTGGAAGGTGCGCCCGCCGATCGAGATCCAGATCCGGGCGCCGTTGATCTCCGTCCCGAGGCCGGGCACGAGCGGCAGCAGCAGGAGGAAGATCGAGGCGGCAAGGCTGATGTAGGTCACCCGGACCAGGACCCGGTGATCGGTGAGGAACCAGAGCGCGGCGGCGCACGCGATCATCGCGACGGCGCTCCAGGCCGTCTGGGAGCCGACCGAGGAGTTCGGCGTCGTGAGATCGATCCGATAGATCATCGTCAGGCCGATTCCGTTGAGAACCACGACAATGGGCAGGATGAAGGGATCCGCGTACCGCGCCTTGAGGTGGAGGATCACGTGGATGATCAGGGAGCCCAAGATCAGCACTGCCGCGGCAGCGACGATGCGATGGTCCCATGAGGCCGTATTGCCCAGGTCCACGAGGCACATCGCGCCGATGGCGACGATCCACGAGAGGACCAGCAACAGCAGCTCGAAGAACCGCCGCGGCTTGGGGACATGCTGCTCGGCGTCGGGAGCGGTGGACTGCTCCTGCGAAGACTGTGCACGTGTTGTCACTGGTTGTCACCTCCCTGGTCGTTGCGATCGGGCTTCTGATCATCATTCCCCGAATCCGAGGATTTATCACCGGACGGCGGGGCACTCGATACCGTTCCCTGCGGCGCCGGACTGGGATCGTCTCCCTGGGCGCCCAGGTCGAGATCCGAGATGACCCGTTCGGCTTCGGCCTTCGACGAGGTGTGGATCCCTTCCTTGACGCGGGACTTGGAATAGTTCGGAAGTTGGGAGACCTTCACGTCGGTCTCCTTCTCCAGGCTGTTCAGATGCAACGGCCCGAGAGACTGGTCCACGCCGCGATAGATGGCGACCTTGCCTTCGTTCACGCCGACGTAATACTGGTTGTTGACCCACGTCAGGCCGGCCCAGGCGGCGCCGACGATCAGCACCGCGATGAACGCCCAAATGAAGGCGGCCAAGCCCCAGCGACGTTTGCGACGTCGTGGGCTGTCCAGCTCCTCCAGGAGCTCGTCCGGGAGTTCCTCGCCTTCGTCCGTGTCCATCGAGGGCGTTCGCGCCAGAGTCGCCCTGCGTTGCACAGTCGCATCCGTGACGGTGGGGATCTGGCCCGTGTGGGTCGCCGACGATGCCGCCCCCACCAGAAGGTGCGGCCGTTCTTCGAGCTCGCGACGCAGCACGGAGGCCGAGCTCTCTTCCTGCTGGCTGGCTTCCTCCAGGTCGATGCCCGAGCGTTGGACCATGGCGTTCAGCACGGAGTCGGAGAACGAATCTCCCCGCCACCTGCCGTGCCGGAGGGTGTGCCGGAAGCTCTCTCCCCTCTGGCGCGGAAGACGACGCCGCCACGGCGCTCGCCTGTCCTCGGGGTCGTCCCCAGGGTCCTGCTCACCCGAGTGCGACCCGTGGGAGGTGCTTCCGACGCCGGCGACGTCGTCCGGGCCCACGTCGGAGGCGCCGGTTTCCGGGGAGGTTTCTTCCCAGGGCGCCAGTCCGGAGTCGTCATCAATCTCCCGGAACTCGGGCCAGCCGTGATCCGCCTCCGGTTCGGAGGTGCCGGAACCGGACGCCGGTGCCTGGGGTTCCTCCGAAACGCCCTCCGGGTGTTCGTCCGCGCGACTGTCCCGACCGACGGCGTCGAGACGACTCGTCACGGCGTTGGCGAGGTTGGCGGAGTCGTTGATCTCGACGACGGCCACGGTGACGTTGTCGGGTGCGCCGCCGTCGAGGGTCAGTTCCACGAGGGATTCGCAGATCTCCTGGAGGTCATTGGTTGATCCGAGGACGGATTCGATCACTTCGTCGGACACGACGCCGGACAGGCCGTCCGAGCACAGCAACCATCGGTCTCCGACCTGCGCGTCCACGCGTTTGAGCTCGAGCTCCGGAGAGGCGTCCGTGTCGCCGAGGACGCGCATGATCACGTTCTTGTGCGGGTGATTCTCCGCTTCCTCCGGCTTCAGCCGGCCTTCCTCGACCAGACGCTGAACGAAGGTGTGGTCCGTGGTCATCTGCTCGAACTTCTTGCCGCGGAGCCGGTAGGCGCGAGAATCACCGATGTGGGCGAGCTCGAGTTCGTCGCCGTCCACCAGGAGGGCCGTGCAGGTGGTGCCCATGCCCGCCAGAAGGGGGTTCATCTCGACCAACTGGTTGAGGATGATGTTTGCCGTCTGGATTTCGTCGGCGAGAATGGTCCCGGCCGAGCCGTCGTACTCCGAATGGTCCAGGGGCGTCAGGTCCAGGACCGTGGACGCCGAAGCCACATTGCCACCGACATGGCCTCCCATGCCGTCGGCGACCACGGCCAGGTAGCGCCCCGCGTACGCGGAGTCGTCGTTCTTGCTGCGCACTCGACCCGTGTCCGAGCGGGCGGCATACCGGAAGGCAATATTCATGGGCCTTACGCCCTCAACTCGATGACGGTGCGTCCCACGGTGAAGGGAACGCCCGGCTCGACGAGCGTGGCGCGGGTGAGTCTCTGGTCATTGACGAAAGTGCCGTTGGTGGATCCGAGGTCCTCCAGGAACCAGCGCGACCCCTGCGGGAAGAGGCGCGCGTGGTGTCCGGAGCAGTAGTCATCGTCCAGGGGGAGGGTGCAGTCCTGGGCGCGTCCCAGGAGCACGGGGGAATCGCCCAGGCGCGCAATGCTCCCGGTTCCGGGTCCACCGATGATCGCGAGCTGGCTGGGCCGTTTGGGGGCCTGCTGCTTTTCGGTGCCCGCGGTGCCGGCCGCGCCGGCTTCGCCCTTCTTCTTGTTCTTCTTCCTGCCGGGCAGGGACGTGAATCGCAGGGTCTGTCCGAGACCGAGGTCCCGACGCTGTCCGGCGAGGATCACGAAGACGAAAACCCACAACAGGGCGAGGAATCCGAAACGGAGCAGCGTGACGGTCAGCTCTGAGGCCATTAGCGACTACTCCTCGGGGCCAGCAGACGGAAAGTGATCTTGGTCCGACCCATTGTAATGACTGTCCCGTCCACGAGCTCGCGGCGACCCCTGAGCCGGGTTCCGTCCACGGAGGATCCATTGGTCGAACCCAGGTCCACGGCGAGGAAAACGCCGTCCTGGTTGAGGATTTCCAAATGACGTCGTGAGACACCCGTGTCCTCGACGGTGATATTCGCTTCCGACGACCGACCGAGAACGATCGAGTTGGCCTGGATCGAGAACCGCTGCCCATTGATGTCCAGAACAGGCTTGTAGTTCGGAGAAGCACGCCGGGGTTGTTCCTGCCGCTGCGGGGAAGGAATGGCCTGGGTGGCGTTCTGGTCCTCGCCATGGTGCCGGTTCGCGCCTCCCGCGCCGCGTCCGGGCACGCGAGGAGCTATCCGGGACGAGCCGCTGGGAAGCCGTCCACTGGATGCGGCCGCGGTGGCCGCAGGAGCCGCGGAGGCGGCGGCGTCGGCCGGATCCGACTCGTACTCGGGCGCGTACGTCGGTTCGGGCTCGGACGGCGTGGTGGTCGCTTGCTGTGCGACCGGCGATGCCTCGGCCCGTCCGCGCTGCTGCGCCGCACCGTAGCGCTCGCTGGCCGCGGCGGCCGACGTCGGCGGTGCCGTGCGGGTCGACTGTCCCCTCGACGCCGAGCGACCGGCCCGTTCCTGGGCCGAGAGCACCAGGAACTCGCCCCTCTGGAGCTCTTCCGTGTGGGCCCGGGTGAATGTCACTCGCACGGCGCCCCTGAGGGTGTAACCCTGGGACCTGGCGTGGCGGATGGCGACGTCGCACAATTCCTCCGCGAGGTCCTGACCCCAGGACTGGGCGCGCGAAAAATCGGCGTCGGAAAATTCGATGGTGAAGACATTGGGCGCGATGGTGCGCCCTTCGGCGATCGCGTAGGACTTCTTGTCCATCTCCGAACGCAGTCGACTCGCGACGTCCACCGGCTCGATGCGGCTCTTCGACCCGGCCGAGAAAACCCCTCGCACAGCCTTTTCGAGACTCCGCTCAACGTTTTCAATGAGTCCCATGGGTTGCCTCCTGGTTCTGCGACGTCGGTTCCGAGCCGCCCCTGTTTTAGGGTACGGGCTACCGCAACCGCGTACGGCTTCGGACACAAGGATAGTAGAGACTCATCCTGAATAGACCGTCAACGGCGCATCAAGGCCGCCCCCGCGTGGACGAACAGTGGTCGCGGACCTTGATATGCAGCATGTGGACGAACCGTTAGATGCGCGGAAGAGCGGGCGAGGAGCGGATGCCGACCGGGTCAGTCGTGGGCAAGGCCCGGGGCGGGTCTCGGACTTTTCCTGTGGGTTGTTCGGCGCGGCGAGGTGGCGGTTTCGTGCGTTTCCCGGCGCGAGGTGGCAATTATGTGCGTTTCCCGGCGCGAGGTGGCAATCAAGTGCGTTCTCCGGCGCGAGGTGGCAATCTTGTGCACTTTTGGGGTCGATTTGCGCACGGAATCGCCACCTCGGCGCGTTTGTCGCACCAGATTGCCACCTCGCGACGGGAGACGGGCGAGGCGGGCGAGACGGGCGAGGCGGGCGAGACGGGCGAGGCGGGCGTCGGAACAAGAACAGCGCCTGCCCGGTGGGGCAACGTACCCGTCGGCTCCCAGGGCGGTGCTGCGTTTGGGTGGGGTTTGCCAGATGGAGAGGAACTTACCGTCGTTAGGTGCGGGTTGAGCCGCCACCTAACGGCGGACGACGCCGCCGAATCGGGTAACAGCCACCCAACGCCGAGCGCCCGGCCGAGGTGAACCCCAAACGCCCGGTCGAGGTGTCGGAAGACACCCGCTCCGCGATTGGACAGGCCGTTGAAGGTCTGGGTACGATAATCAGCGTTGCTTTTCGCGCGTCGCCTGCTTGGTGGCGAGCGAGTCACTTGCGCGAGTGGCGGAATAGGCAGACGCGCACGGTTCAGGTCCGTGTGCCCGAGAGGGCGTGGGGGTTCAACTCCCCCCTCGCGCACCAAAGGCTCCAGAGAGAATCTCTCGCGACAATGGAGCGAAACTCCCCGATCACCCAGTGATCGGGGAGTTTTTTGTTTTCCCCAGTTCTCAGCTGACTTGATTGCTTGCACACCGGCCGAACCCGACCACGTTCCTGGTCGGCGATGCCCCGAGGATATGGAAACCGACCCGCCTCTGACCGGGTCAAGACACCACTGGATCTGACGGGAAAACGGGCCTAGTTGAGCGAACTACCAGGTCAGTGCGGTATGTCGTATCCAACCTTTTTCCCGTTTGGCGATGTGTCGGAGTAGTGTTGCCGGCGACACACACCCACACGTACCCAGAGGGCGGCCGATGACCGGTTGCAATCGAACGGAGATGAACAGGATGACGGTAGGTGCTAACGACAGCGCCGAAGCAGTTACCGGCAAAGGAAAGGCCGTAGCAGTTTCGATTGCTGCCGCGGTTGGCGGTTTTCTTTTCGGCTTCGACTCCTCGGTCATCAACGGTGCCGTCGACGCGCTGAGCTCCCATTTCGAATTGGGGTCCTTCCTGTCGGGCTTCGTCGTTTCGATTGCCCTGCTGGGCTGCGCCGTCGGTGCCTGGTACGCCGGGCGACTGGCAGACAGCTGGGGGCGACGCAACGTCATGCTGCTCGGCGCCGCGATGTTCATCATCAGCTCACTCGGCTCAGGCCTGGCCTTCTCAGTGGTCGACTTGTTGGTCTGGCGCGTCATCGGTGGCCTGGGAATCGGCATCGCCTCGGTGATCGCCCCGGCGTACATCTCCGAAGTCGCGCCGGCCAAGGGCCGCGGTGCTCTCGGGTCCCTGCAACAGTTGGCCATCACGATCGGCCAGCTCGTCGTCCTCAGCTCCAACAAGAGCCTTGCCGGTGCCGCTGGCGGGTCCTCCCAGGATTTGTGGCTGAACATTCCGGCATGGCGTTGGATGTTCCTGGTCGGTGTCTTGCCAGCACTCGTGTACGGCATCCTGGCACTGTCGATCCCAGAGTCCCCCCGGTTCCTCGTCCTGCGCGGCCGGTTCGACCAAGCTGCCAGCGTGTTGAAACGGGTATCCGGCGAGCCCGACCCCGAAGCCAAGGTCCAGCAAATCCGTCAGACGCTGGACAAGGAGCACAAGAGTACCTTCAACGACATTCGTGGAAACAGGTTCGGTCTCCAGCCTCTGGTATGGGTCGGCATCATCATTGCCGCGTTCCAGCAACTCGTCGGGATCAACGCGATCTTCTACTACTCCACGACGTTGTGGAAGTCCGTTGGCTTCAGCGAATCCGATTCCTTCACGACCTCGGTCATCACGGCGGGCATCAACGTTGTGATGACGGTGGTTGCGATGTTGCTTGTCGACCGGATCGGTCGTCGTCGTCTGCTGACCATCGGGTCGATCGGCATGTTCGTGTCGCTTCTGCTGACCGCCATCTCGTTCTCGCACCAACTCGGCAGCGGTGACAACGTGAGCTTGCCCGGCGCATACGGCCCGCTCGCTCTGCTCGGGGCCAACGCGTTCGTGGTGTTCTTCGCTCTGTCCTGGGGACCGGTCATGTGGATCCTCCTGGCCGAGATGTTCCCGAACAGAATGCGAGCCATGGCCCTGGCCGTGGGTACGACCTCGAACTGGATTTTCAACTTCATCGTCACGTTCGCCTTCGAGCCCATGACCGAGCGCGTCGGTCTGTCCTGGCTGTACGGAGCCTTCGCCTTCTTCGCGCTGGCTTCCTTCTTCTTCGTCCTGCGGTTCGTGCCGGAAACGAAGAAACAAGAGCTCGAAACCATGACGGGAGAAACACACCGACGCCCGACGACGCCGCGCGCCTGAGGCTGCCGACGTCGTCAGCCCCGTGCCGATAGCTGGTCGGACGAAGGTCGATCGGCTACAAGGATTCGGGCAACTGGTCGGCTTGTTCGGCGAGTTTGAGCACCACGCGCCAGTTGCGTTGCGTGCCCAATCCCTGCGTGTGCCTCGCGATCGCCGCAGCCAGCTTGCTGCTTCCGGGCCCCTGTGGAAGACGCATGTACACGTTGTGCCCCATGAAGGCAGCTTCTTCGGGCAGGTAGCGCGAGAGGTCGACGCCGGCGACGGAAGCGGAGGCGTCGGAAGCGTCACAGGGCAGGAAAACAACATGAAGCTGGTTGGACCCCGCTCGTCCGTCCGAGAACGGGTTGGCTCTCACCAGGTCACGTAGTTCGTCACGGGTTCGCACGAGAACGCGGGCGTCGACCGAGGTTGACCGGGCGATGGCAGCTCGCAACTGGGCGGCAACCTCGACGGTGTTCTTGATCGCGGGTCCTGACAGAATATCTGTCCGTCATGGGGCCCCGGGCAACGCTGAGGCGTTCGGAGCCGACTGATCGGGCTCCATGCACTCGTCGGTTCATGCGCCCTGTTCAGCTGCCCACTCGGCGACCCGGCGTGCGCTTTCGGTTTCGGAGAGGTCCTCGACCCGGGACATGATTGACCAGCGAACTCCGAAAGGATCTCGGATGGATGCGAACCGGTCACCGGACACAAAAGTGCTGACTGGAGCGAGGACTTCCGACCCGGCTTGTTCGGCTCGCGCGAAGGTCGTATCGACGTCCGCACAATACAATCCCATCGAATAGCAGTCTCCGTCTCCCGCGGGGGGAGGAACGAGTCCGTTCTCGGTATTGGGCGCGCCCAATTGCAGTCGTCCGGTGCCGAAATCCAGATCGGCATGAACCACGACGTCGCTCATCTCGGTGACGTCGATCAGGCGGGCGCCGAACACGGAACGGTAAAATTCGATGGCGTCGGCCGCATGTACAACCACCAAGAATGGTGTCAGACTTGTTGTCCCGTTCGGTATGCCATTGTTGGTGTACTTTCCTGATACTCCGGTTTGGGGTGTGTCGTTTGTATTCATGGAATTACTGTCGCACTTCCCGCACCGAGCGTGCTTGAAGATTCGCGACGATCAGGGGGAAGGCAGCAATGGTGGACGACCAGTTTGATGGCCGCGGAGTCCTCTACCCGGCCAGACTCCCGTCTTTCCACCGAGAGCCTGCGCCAGGAGCCTTGCGTGAACTGGTTCGCTGGTTCTGGATTCCACGTTGGGATCTTCCACCCGGACGAACCATTCGGCAACAAGTGCTCCCGTTTCCGGCGTCGAACCTGGTCGTCGAGCCTGGTGGCGCAATTCTTGCCGGCCCGACGACCGGGCCATCACAGCGCGATCTGAGCGGTCAGGGCTGGGCTGTCGGGGCTCTATTGCGCCCGGCCGCCATCTTCGCCATCAGTCAGAATCCGTCTGGAAACCGAGACGTCGAGGTGCCCTCCGAAGCACCCGAGCTGCATCGCAGCGTTTCGGCAGCGATGACTCTGGAAGACCGGGCTCTTGGCCGGGAGCGCGCGATTCACGCCTACAGTGCGTGGATCTCCGAGCACTGTCCCGCACCGGACGACAGTGGCCTTCTCGCCAACGAGATGGAAGAACGCATCTCTTCCCACGCTTCGATAGGACGAGTGGATCAGCTCGCGTCGTCCCTGCACATTTCGGTCCGTCGAGTACAGCGTCTGGCGCATCGTTATGTTGGCGTGTCGCCTCTGAGCATGATCCGACGTTATCGGCTCCAAGAAGCCGCGCAGCACCTGCGCGATGATCCGTCACTGACGATCACCGCTGTTGCGGCCCGCCTTGGATACGCCGACCACGCCCACCTCACCGCCGACTTTCGTCGGGTCCTTGGCTTCACCTCGCATTCCTATCGTCAGGACTCCAGCCGACCGTGATGCCTTCATCCGGTATCAGTACTTGAAGTGGAAGGTTCAGTAGGCCTTGTCGCGCTGGGGGACCACCAGGTGGATGACCGCGAACCGGCCGTCGTCGACGGCGTGCAGGGCGTCGTCGAGGGCCTGGGGCAGAGACTCGTTGTCCTCGACGCGGATCCCGAAACCGCCGTAGGCCTGGGCCAGAAGGGCAAAGTCCGGGTTCTGCAGCTGGGTGCCGCTGATCCGATCGGGATACTGGCGCTCCTGGTGGGTGCGGATGGTTCCGTACTCGCCGTTGTCGGCCACGATGACCAGTGGTTTCGCGCCATATTGGGTCGCCGTCGCCAGCTCCTGGCCGTTCATCAGGAACTCGCCGTCGCCCGCAATCGAGACAACGAGTCGTTCCGGGTGGCGCAGTGAAGCCGCGACCGCGGACGGCACCGAATAACCCATCGAACCGTTGCGCGCCGAAATCATCCGCGCATAGCCGTGGGTCGGGAAATAGCGGTGGGCCCAGTTGGTGTGCTCACCGGCCCCGAAGGTGACCATGCAGTCCTCGGGCAGGCGGGGGACCAGGTGGCTCATCAACGAGTCCATGGTGACCTGCCCCGAAGTCTTCGTCTCGGGGAGGGTCGAAAACTCGACCTGAAGGCCCCTGAGCTTGTCACGCCAGCTCTTCCACGAGTCGTTGACGGGAAGGTCCATGCGCAGAAGATCTCGCACGAAGACGTCCGGTTTCGCCACGATCTGGTGCGTGACCGGGCCTGAGCGTCCCCGGAGCCCCGGGTCGATGGTCACCAGGAAGTTCCTCTTGTTCCAGTCCTGTCGAGAGGTGAAGCCGCCGGTGATGACGTCGCCCGGAACCGTTCCCACGAATACGATCAGGTCCGCCTCGTCCAGAACCCGCTGAGAATGCGCCGGACGCCCGTATCCGAGGGGCCCGATGTAACTGGGGGATGTGAAGGGGACGGTGCCCTCGCAGCGCCACTCGGCGCCCGCCGGCAGATCGTGGGCCTCCAGCCACGCGGTGAAATCGGCCGCGGCCTTCTGGGTCCAGTCGTTTCCCCCGAACACGAACAACGGTTTCTCCGAGTCGAGGAGGGCATTGTGGAGTTCTTTCCAGTCGCTGACCGTCATGCCGCCCATCGCGATCGGGATCTCCGGATGCGGAACGGGATTGATCTGTTGCTGAATGATGTCCTCGGGGAGGCCGAAGACAACGGGCCCGGGCCGCCCCGAACGCGCCGCAAAAATCGCCTCAGCGACGAGTTCGTTGGCCCGCTCCGGGTGGTCCAGCACCATCACACGTTTGGCGCCAGTATCGAACCAGGCCTTGGGGTCGAATTCCTGGAATGCTTCTTTTTCCCTGTGCTCGAACGGGATCAGTCCGACGAAAAGGACCATCGCCGTGGAATCCTGCCACGCCGTGTGCAGTCCGACGTGCGCGTTCGCCGCACCGGGCCCGCGAGTGACCATGGCGACGCCGGGCAAGTCGGTCAGTTTTCCTTCGGCTTCGGCCATGTATGCGGCCCCGCCCTCATGTCGACAGACGACGGTGTCGATCGACGAGTCGTGGAGGCCATCGAGGACGTCGAGGAAGCTTTCCCCGGGAACGGTGTAAATCCTGTCGATGCCGTGGTTTTCAAGGGAGCGGACGATCGCGTGTCCCGCTGAGGTCATGGAGTCGGTCTCTTTCCGGCTGTAGGAGCGGACGCCGTCGACCGGTTCGCGCACCGAGCACGGACGGGAACCGAACGGCGTCAGTGGCCTCGACCGCGCGCGTCCTTGCGCGTGGCCCCGGTCACCGAACATCACAGTATCGTTCGCGCTGATCTGCTCCTTAATATTCGTTCGTATGACGGAATCGCCGTGCCGCCAGGGGCGATACGGGCCTGGGTGCGGGTGTGGGCGCGGGCGTGACGGCGTCGTCGAGGTGGCCCGACGCGCCCGGCGAGGTCCGAGGCGGCCCGAGGCGGCCCGACGACGAGGCCGGAGGTGGCCCGAGGCGGCCCGACGACGCCGATGAGGTGGCCTGACGCGCCGAGGTGGCAATTTCGGGACGGGTCTCTCCACGAGGTGGCAGTTTTGGGACAAATTTCGTCGATTTTTGTCCCAAAACTGCCACCTCGCGCCGAAGTGTGCACGGGGTTGCCACCTCGGCGCGTTGGCCGCACCAGATTGCCACCTCGCCGCATCGCCACGCTGGCCTCGCCGCTCGCCGCTCGCCCCCGCGCCGCTCGCCCCCTCGCCCCCCCGCTCGCCCCCCCCCCGCACCGCCCGGACAGCCTCGCCAGACGATCTCCGCCCCACCGACCCCGCGGCCGTCACGAAATTGCCAGAAAATTCACAGGCTACTAATTTGAATAGTGCGCCTATTCGTGTGCGGCCGTATGTCGGGCCGCCACCCGGAGCCGAGAAACCGGCTCACATCGCCTCGCGGACGGAGCCCGAGAGCGAGTGCGCGATCGAGATCCCGTGGGACTCCGGGCACGTGTGTGCCTGCCGCCCACGGCTCGTGGACCGTGCCCCAAGCAGTCAGGAGAGAAGTGTCGGATTCGCAGGAGTTCAGTTCGCCGGAAAACGCGACGTCCCGAGGGGTGGAGCGCGAACGCTTCGGCGGTTCCCAGCGTTCCTTCGCGGACGTGGTCGAACGTCAGGAGAACCGACCTCCTAGCTCGAGCGAGGACATGCGGCGCGGCCCCTCCGAACTGCGCAAGGCCGCGGATCCGAAGGTCAACTGGAAAGTTCTGCTCATCTCGTCAGCCGTGGTCCTGGCCTTCTCGCTGTGGGCCATCGTCGTACCGAAGTCGGCCGAATCGACGATGAGCCAGGTGGTCGCCTGGATCTCGGAGAACCTGGGGTGGTTCTACGTCCTCACGGTCACCTGCGTGATCCTTTTCGTCCTCTGGGTGGCTTTCTCCAAGCAGGGCAGCGTCCGACTTGGGCCGGACCACTCCAGGCCCCAGTACAAACTCTTCACCTGGGTGTCGATGCTCTTCGCCGCGGGCGTGGGGATCGACATGCTGTTCTATTCCGTGACCGGTCCGGTGACCCAGTACATCCAGCCGATCAACGCGTCTCCCGAGAGCTCCGAGGCCGCCCACGAGGCCGTCGTCTGGACGATGTTCCACTACGGCGTCGCCGGGTGGTCCACCTACTCGCTGCTCGGTATGGCCATGGGCTACTTCGCCTACCGCTGGGGCATGCCCTTGTCGATTCGTGCCGTGCTCTACCCGTTGCTGGGCAAGCACGTTCGCGGGGCCACCGGCGACGTGATCGATATCTTCGCCCTGGTGGGCACGGTGTTCGGCGTGGCGACGTCGATGGGTATCGGCGTCGTTCTCCTCAACGTCGGCTTCGCCTGGCTCTTCGGACTTCCCGAAGGGCTTGCCCTCCAGATCGCACTGGTCCTGGTTGCGGTCGTCATGACGATTGCTGCCTGCACCTCCGGCGTGGACAAGGGGATTCGTCTGATCTCGGAGCTGAACCTGTGGTCCGCGGCGGCGATGATGATCTACATCCTGGTCACGGGCAAGACGGCCTTCCTCCTCAACGCGATGGTCGAAAACATCGGTCGCTTCGTGTGGTCCCTCCCCGAGCGGACCATGCAGACCATGGCCTATGAAGACGGCGGGTCCGGGTGGATGTCCATGTGGACCCTGTTCTTCTGGGCTTTCTGGCTGGCCTGGGGGCCCTTCGTCGGGCTGTTCCTGGCACGCATCTCCCGGGGCCGCACGCTCCGAGAATTCGTCATCGCCGCGATCACCGCTCCGGTGATGTGCGACTTCTTCATCGTCACCATCTTCGGCAACAGCGCTCTCTCCCGGGTCATGAGCGGTGACAAGGACTTCGCGAAGCTCGCGATGGACTCGCCCGAAGCCGGGTGGTACGCGCTCCTGGAGAATTTCCCGGGGGCCGCCTTCCTGATCGGCCTGGCCACGCTGTCCGGCTTGCTGTTCTATCTGACCAGCGCGAACTCGGGCGCGATGGTCATGTCGAACTTCTCCTCGACGATTCCCGACCCCTCCCAGGACGGCGCGAAGTGGTTGCGGATCTTCTGGGCCGTCCTGACCGCACTGCTGACGATCGCGATGCTGGTCGCCGGCGGCGTCACGACCATGGAATACGCGACGTTGATCTTCGCCCTGCCCGTCACGATCGTGGCCTACCTGGTCATGGCTTCGTTCTCCAAGGTTCTGCGCATGGAACGCGCCGAGCGCGAGGGACGTCTGCTGATGAGGTCGTCGATAGCGCCCGACGGCGGCGTCAAGCCCGAGAAGACCTGGCGGCAACGACTGGCCAGGATGCGTTCCTACCCATCCCAGCGAGCCGTCAAGGAATTCGAGAAGCAGACGATCGGGCCCGCGCTCGAGGCCGTGGCCGCCGAATTCGTGGAGCAAGGATATGCGGCGACGTTGTCTGCCCAGTCCAACGAGGAGACGGGCGTGGACGAGCGCACGCTCCTGGTCGAGATCCCGGATCACCGCACCTTCCGGTACGAGGTTGCCGCGGTCGAGGCGCCCGTCCCGATGTTCGGTGGCCGCATGTCCCGCGAGGTCGACGTGTACTACCGGCTCGAGGTCTTTACCCAGACCGGCTCGGAAGGCTACGACCTCATGGGGCTCACGCAGCAACAGGTGATCGACGACGTCCTGGACCGTTTCGAGGCCCACCTCGGCTTCCTGAAGTACAGCGCGGCGCACGACGCCGTATCGATGGTGACGCCCGGCGAGCACTAGCGACAGGGCCGGTCAGGGTACTGGTAACCTCGGTTTGACTAGGGAAAACGAACCACACTCGAGGTGAATAGTGTTTGACAGTCCATCACTTCCACCCGCCCTCGTTCGGTCCGCGCGCGAGGCGGCCGGCGACCCGGAGGCCGCGTTGCGGCTCGCTCCCGACGTCGCGGAGGCCCTCGGGCGGCCGGGAGGGGGCAACACCCGGCACCTATGGCGCGGCCTGGCCGAGCTGGGCGCCATCGACTTGACCGTGGCCCGCACCCTCGAACCCGATCTGGACGCCCGAGCAATCCTCGATCAAGCCGGTTCGTTCGTCGGGGATCCCGAAGCAGGGATACCTGGGCAACCACGAGACGTAGGGCTGGTCCCGGAAGACGCCGGTGGAGCGCGGACTTGGGGTGTCTACGCCGCCGAGTCCCCGGACCATCGGCTCGAGGCCAATCAGTCGGATGACGGCCGCTGGAGGATCACGGGTCACAAGCCCTGGTGTTCCCTGGCGGGGTCCGTCTCGAATGCTCTCGTGACGGCTTGGACGTCGACCACGGCGCGCAGGCTCTTCGCGGTGGATCTCGCGTCGTCGCGGGTTCGTGCCGGTGAGGACCGCTGGGTCGCCAGGGGGCTCAGCCGCCTCCGGACGTCATCCCTCGAGTTCGACGCGGCTCCCGCGGCGCCGGTCGGCGACGACGAATGGTATTTCACGCGCTCCGGCTTCGCTTTCGGCGGCATCGGGGTCGCGGCAGTGTGGTGGGGTGCGGCGTGCAAGCTGGCGGCGCAGCTCGAGAGCTCCTGCCGTTCGCGCACTCCCGACCAGATAGCCCAGTTTCACCTGGGCCAATGCTCACTTGCCCTGGAGGCCGCCCAGTCGGTGCTGGCCGATGCCGCACACCGCGCGGACGCCCTCGACCTGGCTGTTGGCTCTACCGCGGAAGGCTCGGAGGCCGCCTGGGCCACGGCCCTGCGAGTGCGAGGGTCGGTGCACCGCGCTTGCGAAGTGGTCCTGACCGCCGTTGGCCACACGCTGGGCCCTGGGCCCCTGACGCAGGATGACGAATACGCCAGCCGCGTCGCTGACCTGCAGATATACCTGCAACAGTACAAGCCGGAACGCGACGTCGCCGCCCTGGGCCAGTCCATTCTGGACGGTCCCTCGATCTTTGGGGGTCTCCCTTGACCCCGCGTCGTGCCCCCGCGTTCCGTCACGACGACGCCGGGACACCGGAGTCCGTGTGGGCCTCAGAGTCGCTGCTCGAGCGTGCAGACCCGTTGCGGCTCGATTGCTTCGACAACCTCGTGGTCGTGGCCGCCCACCCCGACGACGAAACCCTGACGGCGGGCGGCCTCATCGCCGCCGCTTCGTCACAAGGGATTGGGGTCGACGTCGTCGTCGCGACGGCCGGCGAGGCATCCCACCCGGCCTCTCCTACACACGGTCCGGACGATTTGCGTGGTATCCGGGACCGGGAAGTGCGAGAAGCCGTCGGTACGCTGGACCCGAGCGCTCGCGTCCATAGCCTCGATTTGGGCGACGGCCGCCTTCGGGAGAGCGTCCACCAGCTGGTCGCCGCACTGGTGGACGTGATCGGGCAGACGGCAGGTCGGACGTTGGTCGTCTCGACGTGCCGTACGGACGGACACACCGACCACGAGGCGGCGGGTCAGGCGGCCGCGGCCGCCGCATGGCGGACCGACGCGACTCACCTCGAGGCGCCCCTGTGGCTCTGGCACTGGGGAACCCCGGAGGACCTGTCCGCGCTGGCCGGTGACCGGGCGCTTCTGCGCCTCGACCTCGACGCCGCAGCAATGGCGGCCAAACGCTCCGCCATGGTCGCGCACGCGTCGCAGACGACCCCTCTCGGGAGCGAACCGGGCAACGAAGTCCTGCTGCCACCGCAGGTCACCAGCCACTTCGAGCGGCCGTTCGAGATTTTCGTGAGCCCGCGGCATGACGCGGAAAGCCCGTTCGACGAGCTTCATCGTCTCTCCGGGGACCCCTGGCGGACCCGGAGCAGCTGGTACGAACGGCGCAAGCGCGACCTCACCGTGGCTTCTTTGCCGGTCCCCCGGTACGGGACTGTGCTCGAGCTCGGGTGTTCCGTGGGAACACTGGCCCGCGACCTGCTCGAACGGTGCGAGAAGGTCGTCGCCGTCGACGAGAGCGCGAAGGCGCTGGAACGGGCCCGTCGGGTCTGCGATTCGCCCGACATCGACTGGGTGCAGGCCTCCGTCCCGGAGGACTGGGAGAGGGTGGCCGAAAGGGCACCATTCGACGCCGTGATCCTGTCTGAGGTCGGATACTTCCTCAGCCCCGACCGCCTGGCCCGTCTCGCCGAATGCATCGCTGATTCCGGAGCACACACCGTTGTGGCCTGCCACTGGGTACATCCCGTGGTCGGGTGGCCCCTGACCGCGCGCGAGGTCCATCGAATCCTCGACGAAAGAATGGTTGTGCCGCGCACGGTCACGCTGACTGACCCGGACTTCGATCTCGCGGTGTGGTCGGCGACGTCCTCATGGGGCGGTGGCCCTGATGGGGCGTGATGACTTGGGGCGGCCCGACGCCGTGCGCGCCGTCGGCGTCGTCGTTCCCGCGCACAATGAGGAAGAGCACCTCGGCCCATGCCTCGCCTCCCTTCTGGCGGCGACCGAGCACCTTGTCCTCCCGGTTCGCGTGGTCGTGGTCCTGGACAGGTGCACGGATGCCAGTGCCCGCGTCGTCGCGTCCTTGATCGGTCCAACCGGAACGAGAGGGGCCTCAACCGTGATCACGGTGCTCGAGGGGCAGTATTCGAGCGTCGGGGCGGCCCGAGCCGCGGGCACGCGCAGCCTTGTGGAGGCCTTTCCGGGCCTGCCGCCCGAGGCTGTCTGGACGGCCCACACCGACGCCGACACCCGGGTCCCCCCGACCTGGCTGCGTCGTCAGGTTGACCTGGCGCAAGCGGGCCACGACGTCGTCATCGGCAGCGTTGAGCCAGACGAACCCGTCGGGGCGCCGACGTACAGGCTGTGGCTCGAGGGGCATCCTCCGGGCGAGGGCCACTCTGCGATTCATGGCGCAAACCTGGGTGTGAGAATGTCGAGCCTTTTGTCGGTGGGAAACTTTCGGGACCTGCGCCTGGGGGAGGACGTGGACGCCGTCGAGCGCCTGAAGGCATCGGGCGCGCGGTGGACAGCGACCGACATCACCCGGGTGGTGACCTCCGCGAGACGGGAGGGACGCGTGCCCGATGGGTTCTCGGCATACATGCGTGAGATGGATCGGCGGAACGACGCCGGCCGGAACAGTGTCGCCAAGAAGGTGCGCAAGACGGAATTAAAGGGCGTTGACAAGGGAAAATACTTGCGCTGACGGCTCTGGCAGGGTTGAGTGGGCAGTGAAGCGTACAGCCGTGACATCACGAGAAGAACGATAATGGCTGACCAGTACACGAGAACGCGTTCCCTCACCCGCCGACGGGGCGAGGATGCCCCCAGGGCGCACCGAAGTCGCCCTGCGGTCGGGATCGCGTGACTGTTCTGCCGAGCTAAGGAGCTCAGCATCTTGTACAACACACGACCGATACCGGTCACTGCGCTGACGATTCCCGCACGATACGTGCGCCACGAGTCCCAATGGGCCCTCCAGGTGTGCGCGAAATACCAGTGGGAGTGTCACCCGACGAGCGGTGAGGTCCGCGACGCCGCGGGAAACCTCCTCGCCAAGGACATCAAGGAACTGACCAGAACCATGATCTCCTTGGGGTGGATCATCCCCAAGGACAGGAGCGATCCCCGCGCCGGGATCCTCTGGAATCGTGTGCCCAGGGACCCGACCACCGCGACCGAGCGGGTACGGTTCCCTTCCCTCGCCCCGGGCTCATCGGCCCCGGGTCACGCCGCCGGTCCGGAACGGGCCGGAACGTCGCAACGAAAGGAGTGACACCATGACCGCTTCGAATGGTGACAAGGAAGAAAAGGAACTGTCCGAGGAGGTTCCCGGCCAGGGCGAAACCACCCAGGAGGCCGAGGAACAGCGCATCGACAAGGACGGCAAGAACTCCGAGAAGTGACTGCACCGAAAAAGGGCCCCGAACATCAATGGATGTTCGGGGCCCTTGGTTGCGTGGGGTACCGGGCGATCAGTCCTCGGTGCCCTCTTCGGGGCGCTGGCCGAGCTCGGCATCGAGACGGAGGATTCCGGATCCTTCGCCATCGATGAGCTTGACGCGGCCGATGATCTCCGAAGCCGTGGCTTCTTCCTCGATCTGCTCGTCGACGAACCAGTTCAGCAGCGGGCGGGAATCGAAATCGCCCTCCGCCTCTGCCTCGCGGTAGAGATCGCGGATCGACTGGGAAACCTTCTCCTCGTGGGCCAGTGCGGCCTCGAAGATTTCCAGAACGGACAGGCCGGTCTTCACGGCAGGTGCGTTGATCTGACCGATTTCGGCGTGGTTGCCGCGGTCGGAGAGATGATCGATGAACTTGTTGGCGTGGACGATTTCCTCATCGGCCTGGTGGCGCAGCCACGAGGCGATGCCGGGAAGGTCCTGCTCGTCCGCCTCGATGGCGAGCTGACGGTAGGTGATGGACGCTTCGAACTCGAGGGTGATCTGGTCCTGGAACTTCTTTTCAAGATCTGTAGACATCTTCATAGGTTCGAGAATATGCCCGTTTGTGCGGCTTGTCAGCCGTGTACAGCCTTTCCTCAGACCGACTTCAGGTGTGCATCGGCTGAATTTAGGTCAGGGTTTCCAAAGTACATTCCGGGGGTATGCGGCAAACAAAAAAGGGCCGTTGGCGAACTCTTGTTCGCCAACGGCCCTTCGGCAGTCCCCCTGACGAGGGGGAATCACGCTCAGATAACGCGGATGCTCGTGGCCTGGAGACCCTTGGGGCCCTGCTCGGCCTGGTACTCGACGTTCTGGCCCTCTTCGAGGCTGCGGAAGCCGCTGCCCTCGATAGCGCTGTAGTGAGCAAAGAGATCACTGGAATGGTCATCCGGGGCAATGAAGCCATAGCCCTTTTCGCTGTTGAACCATTTGACGGTGCCTGTAGCCATTATTCTAACTTTCCTTCGTGGCGGTCACCTGGGGTGACCATGTACTCCGCGACGATTCTGCCGACGCGGTTCTTGAGCTGCTGAACGCAGACGTACTGCTTTAAAGAACTCAAAAATTTTTGGGGGTGCTGAAGCGGGATAGTGTTGTCTCCGCTCCGGTTGGTGATGGGATGCTCGCGGTATTTTTCAGGGGAGCGGTGGTTTCGACGGTAATTGCCGGCGGTGCTGACGGACCTCTTTGTGCGTCTGCGGCTCGGCGTGTGCGGATTCAACCCTACCAGGCGTTGGACGTCGCGTGTGAACGATCTGTCACGATGGCGGTCGATTCCGCCGGGCGCGATGTCTGTGGCTTTTTGTGTCCGACGACGCCGCGACCGCGCTCCCGTCTGATAGGGCGGGCGACGGCGCGGCGTCGTCGGCAGGGGTTCGGAGGCCGCGTCCCGACTATTTGGCCTCGACTCGGGGCCTGACCCAGACCTCGGTGATCTGCGTGTCGGTCGGGGCGTCGATCACGTGGCGGATCGAGCGGGCCACGGTCGAGGGCTCGATGAACTGGGGCGGCTCGGACTTGGGGTAGTCGTCGTCCCACTGGACCATTTTCGTATCCGTCGGTCCGGGGGCGACCGTCGCGACCCGGACGCCGTCCTCCGCGACCTGTTTGCGGAATCCGTCGGCCGTTGCCTGAAGGGCGTGCTTGGTGGCCGAATAGATTACGTTGTACTGGTTCGACCCCCGGGACGCTCCCGAACCGAGGAACACCACGTTCCCCTGACTCTCACGCAGTTGCGGCAGCACGGCCCGCGTGACCTCGGCGGGCGCGGTCACGTTGGTCCGAAATGCATCCTGCCAGTCGGTGGGGCGTGCGTCCTCGAGGGTGAACCGAGGCGCGACGGCCGCCGCATTGACCAGAGCATCGACGCGCGGCAGGAGGTTGAGCACCCCCGCGATGGCGTCGACGTCGTTCAAGTCCATGACCAGCGGCACGATCCCGCCCTCGGGGCCGCCCGATTCGGCGAGCTCTGCAAGTTTTTCCCGATTGCGCCCGATGGCGACGACGAAACGGTCGCGGGAGAGATCCTGGGCAACTTCGGAGCCGATCCCGCCGGAAGCCCCCGTCACGACGACGACGGGATGGTTCTCATGGGATGCGGTGAGGTCTCGGATCCTCTCGAGGGATTCGGACACGGTGTTCGGTGTGACGGTCGAATCGTTCATGCATGTCACTTTACGGCCAGGGTGTGATCAAGGGGAGAGGTGACCGGAATCGTTGCCGCACGGGTCGGGAATCGGGGTGCTACAAATCATGAATACCTGCGTGTCGAGCGTGTTGCCATCGACCTCCCATCCGTTATTATCAGTACCAGCAACGGATACAAGTCCTTGTACAAACTGCCCGGCGAGGCGGTCCCCCGACTTTCCGTGATCCTTTTCCTGTCCTGGGGAAAGTCACTTCCGCAGCGGAGCATCGGGCACCGTCCAACGCCCGGAAGTGGGTCAGGTTTGTACCCAGGGTGTCCGACGCTGTTCCGGCCGAACACGTGCGACCGAAACTGCTTCCGCACGGAGGTTGGCGACCGACGTCGTACGGCGCCCCTCCATATGGGGGAATTGCGGAAGCTGACGTCCCGCTCGTGCTCGCACTCGAGCGGGACGTTCCATTTAACCTGGTCACAAGGTAGGCGCGGCGTTCAGCTTCGTGTCCAAGTCGTTATCTGTTTAACAGGAGGCTTTCAGGCCATGTGGGGTTGTGTTCCAGCCGGGGCGATTAGGTTAATAACTACCTCATAAGGTGCGAGTGATTGATGAGAGGCGGACCGCGAATCCGTCTCGGATCATCGGCCGGGGGTGGAGCGTTTTCCCTATAGCTCCACTCCCGGCCTTTGGTTTTTAACGGGGCGGCTTCGGGACGAGGGTTTCGGGCCGTGGGCGGCGCGGTTGGATCCGGCGTCCTTGGCAACGGGACTTCGACGCCGCCGCGGTCCCGCTTCGCGTCCGGGTCGGCGTCGGGCCGCGGTTCTGCTGCGGCCCGCGCTCCGGCACCGCCCCAACGTTCGACCGGAGCTCATGCGTCTTTGCGCGACGCGCGCCTGCGCCGTCCCACGGTTCTGCTGCGGCCCGTGGTTCTTTGCGCGCCGCAGGTTCGGTTTTGTGGCGGTTACCCGATTGCGAGGCGTTCTCCGTCGTTAGGTGGTGGCCAAAACCCCACCTAACGACGGAGAACGCCACTTTTGCAGGAAACCGCCTCCCAACGTGGGGGGCAAACTCGGGTCCGGAATCGCGTTTGGGGACGGAAACCGCCACAGAATTGGGCAACCGCCTCCCAGCGTGGGGTCGGGTCCTCAGGCAGTCCGCCGGTTGGCGCCGAAAACCGCCACCTCAGCGGGGAACCACCACCTGACGGAGGTCGGGGCGGAGCCGAGAACCGGTTGTTGACGCCGGGAATCGCTACTGAGTCGGGCGACTACCACCGAACCGGGCGACCGCCACCGAACCGGGCGAACGCCACCAAATTGGGCAACTGTTCCTCGAAGGAGCCTCCGCCCGACGCGTGCCGACGTCCAACTTTGCGGCGTCGTCCTCCCATTCCGTTTTCCACAGATTGCCGGAACGGGTGCCAGGGGCAGTCAACGGCGTCGATAGTGGTCGTATGAACGACAAATGCCCTCCGATAGCGTCCTCGGACGTCATGACAACCAGATTTCTGCTGGCTCAGGGCGAGACGGAGAAGACACTGAGCCACAAGATTCGCTCAGGGGAGTTCACCCGGATCTCGCGCGGGGTCTATGTCCGCGCCGACCGGTGGCATCAGGCGAATGAGCGTGAAAGAACAATCGCCCGGCACCTCGCGGTATGGAAGACAACTCAGCTCTCGTTCGTCTTCTCTCATGCGTCGGCGGCGCTGTTTCACGACATCAGCCTTCTTCGTCTTCCGGACCGCATCCACATCACGACGCCGCAGCGCACCTTCCCGAGCAACCCTCTGGTGAGGGCGCATGCTCGCCCGCATGCACTGGCTGATTGGGTCAGATACAGGGAAGGGCCACACGTGACACCGCTGGCGAGGACGGCCTTCGAGTGCTCGATGATCCTTCCGGTGAGCGAGGGGCTGATCGTTATGGACCAGATCCTGGCACGTGGAGTGGAGAAGTCCGAGGTCGAATCGATGGTGGTACGTGGGCGAGGTCGGCACGGCATCGGAAGGGCGCGCCAGGTTCTTGAGCTCGCCGACCCACGGTGCCAGTCCGTCGCCGAAACAATGACCAGATTCGTTCTGTGCCTGCCTGGCCTGCCTCCTCCCGTCTCGCAGCAACCCGTTCGTACGAGAGAGGGGACCAAGCATCTGGATTTCGGGTGGCCGCGCTTCAAGCTGGGGTTGGAGGTCGACGGAAAGTCCAAGTACTTCGACTTCGCCCCCACGGATCAGGTGGTCTTCAAGGAGAGGCATCGGGAGAAACTGATCGTCGCTGAGGGCTGGACGATCCTGCGGACGAACTGGAACGAAGTTACCCGGGATCCGGCCGGTCTGCGTCTGCGAATCGCGGCCGCGATGGACAAGCTCGGATGACCGCGGATGCGGTCTGTGTGATTGGCCGACCGCGGGTTGGGTGGCGGTTACCCGAAAATGAGGCATTCCCCGTCGTTAGGTGGGGGCTTAGCCGCCACCTAACGACGGGGAATGCCTCCGGATTGGCTAACCCCCTCCCAACGGCGCGGCCAACGGCGTCAGAAATCGGTGGTTGAGGGCGGGAACTGCCTCCGGATTGGGCAACCGCCTCCCAACGTGCGAATCAACGAGGTAAAGGACGGTAGGTCGACGTCGGCGACCGCCTCCGAAGTGGGCAACCGCCACCTAACGGGGAGCACACGAGAGCAGGAAGCGTGGGCCGGCGTCGGGAACCGCCTCCGAATTCGGTAACCGCCACCGGTGCTGGCCGTCCACCCCGCCACCGGAGCTGGCCGCCCACACCGCCACCGGAGCTGGCCGTTCGAACCGCCGCCTCAACGGCCGCCCAAACCAGCCGCCCAAACCAACCGTCCCCCCTCCGTATGTCCAGCCACCCCGACCCCGCGTCCCAGCCACCCCGACCCCGCGCCCCGGCCCCGGCCCCAGGCCGCTGGGGTGGTCTCGACCGCGCGATTTAGAATGGTGCCCATGACTTCCCAGAACCAGGCTCCGCAAGAAGGGCCGTCAAGCGTCCGGCTCGACGCGTGGCTCTGGTCGGTCCGGCTCTACAAGACCCGGTCCTCGGCCACGACAGCGTGTCGGGCGGGGCACGTGAGGCTGAACGACCAGCCCGTCAAGGCTTCGCAGGCGATTCGAGTGGGCGACGTCGTCAAGGTCAGGACTCCCGGCTGGGAACGGGTCTTCGAGGTCACCAAATTGCTGACCAAGCGGGTTGGGGCGCCGATCGCTCGCACGTGCTACGTCGACCACTCGCCGCCGAAGCCGAGCGCCTTGTCGGCACCGGTGCCACGTCGTGAACCGGGCGCAGGTCGTCCGACGAAGAAGGAACGGCGCGAGCTCGAAAAGCTCTGGGGCCACCGAGGCTGAAGGCCGCCGGCGCCGCCAGGAGCGTGCCCCGGGTCAACCGGAAAGCGCCGCGGAGCGCGCGAAGCGGGCGTGGTCTCGCGACGCTGCCGGCCCGGACGCTGCCGACCCGGGCGCCGCCGGCCCGGACGTCGCCCAAGAGCCCGCCGCTCCGGGGACCTCCGCCCCAGAAGCCCCGGGCCCGGACCCTTCGATCACGTCAGCCGTTGGTCCGCGCTCCGAGGTTCCGTGGCGGGTGCTCATGATTCGACGTATTCCTTCAGGTGGCGGCCGGTCGTCGTCGATCCGGACCTTATCAACTCGGCCGGTGTCCCTTCGAAGACCACCCGGCCGCCGTCGTGCCCGGCGCCCGGTCCCAGGTCGATGATCCAGTCCGCGTGAGCCATGACCGCCTGGTGGTGCTCGATCACGATGACCGACTTCCCCGAGTCCACGAGCTGGTCCAGGAGGCCGAGAAGCTGCTCGACGTCGGCCAGGTGCAGCCCCGTGGTCGGTTCGTCCAGGATGTACACCCCGCCCTTTTCCCCCATGTGGGAGGCCAGTTTGAGGCGTTGGCGCTCGCCGCCGGAGAGAGTGGTCAGCGGCTGGCCGAGACTCAGGTAGCCGAGGCCGACGTCGTCGAGCCGCTTGAGGATCTTGTGGGCCGCCGGCACCTTGCTTTCGCTCGCACCGAAGAACTCCAGGGCCTGCGCGACGGACATGGCCAGGACCTCGCTGATGTCCTTGTCGCCGAAGGTGTATTCCAGCACCTCCGGCTGGAAGCGCTTGCCCCCGCAGTCCTCGCACACGGTTGAGAGCCCCGCCATCATGCCGAGGTCGGTGAAGACGACGCCCGCTCCGTTGCAGGTCGGGCACGCACCCTCGGAGTTGGAGCTGAACAAACCCGGCTTGACCCCGTTGGTTTTCGCGAACGCCTTGCGAATCGGGTCGAGGAGCCCGGTGTAGGTCGCCGGGTTGCTGCGCCGTGACCCCTTGATCGGCGACTGGTCGATTGCGACGACCCCTTCGTCCTCGGCACGGGTGCCTTTCAGCAGGGACCCGTGAAGCAGCGTGGACTTCCCGGAGCCGGCGACGCCGGTGACCACCGTCAGTACCCCGAGAGGGATATCGACGTCGACGTCCTGGAGGTTGTTTCGGTTCGCTCCGCGTATCTCGAGCGCCCCGGTCGGCGTCCTCACGGTCTCCTTGGGGCTGACGCGGTCCTCCAAGTGCTTCCCGGTGATCGTGTCCGAGGCCAGCAACCCATCGACGTCGCCCTCGAAACACACCTCTCCGCCGTCGGTCCCGGCGCCGGGACCGAGATCCACCACGTGGTCGGCAATGCGGATCATCTCCGGTTTGTGCTCGACCACCAACACGGTGTTGCCCTTGTCCCTGAGCTGGAGCAGGAGCTTGTTCATGCGTTCGATATCGTGCGGGTGCAAACCGATGGACGGCTCGTCGAAGACGTAGGTGACGTCCGTCAGCGACGACCCCAGGTGCCGGATCATCTTGGCGCGCTGGGCCTCGCCGCCGGACAGGGTCCCGGAGGAGCGGTCGAGGGAGAGATAGCCGAGACCGATCTCCACGAACGAGTCGAGGAGATGGCGCAGGGTGGCCAGCAGCGGTTCGACCGAGGGAATCTCCAGATTCCGAACCCAGTCAGCGAGGTCGCTGATCTGCATGCTGCACAGGTCGGCGATGTTCTTGCCCTCGATCGTGGAGGACAGCGCGCCCTGCGTGAGCCTCGTTCCCCCACAATCGGGGCAGGTCACGTAGGTGACCGCGCGATCCACGAAAGCTCGCACATGGGTCTGCATCGACTCCTTGTCCTTGGACAGCATCGACTTCTGGATGCGGGGGATCAGACCCTCGTAGGTCATGTTGATGCCCTCGACCTTGATGCGCACCGGCTCCTTGTACAGGAAATCGTGCATCTCCCGTTGCGTGAATTCCTTGATCGGCTTGTCCGCATCCACGAACCCCGACCCGCTGAAGAGCCGGACGTTCCATCCGCCGCCGGTGTACCCGGGGACCTTGATGGCCCCCTCGGCCAAGGACTTGTCCTCGTCGTAGAGTTCCTTGAGGTCGACGTCGGTCACGGACCCCATGCCTTCGCACCTGGGGCACATGCCACCCGTGACCGAGAAGGTCGCCTTGGTGGCTTTCCGGTGTCCCTTCTCGACCGTGATGGCGCCCGAGGCCTTCACGGAGGGCACGTTGAAGGAGTACGCCTTGGGCCCGCCGATCGAGGGCTCCGCGACCCTGCTGAACAGCGTCCGCAACAGGGCGTTCGCGTCCGTGACCGTGCCGACCGTGGACCGGGCATTGCCGCCTATCCGCTCCTGGTCCACGATGATCGCGGTGGTGAGACCGTCCAGGAAATCTACTTCGGGCCGTGCCTGGCTGGGCATGAAGCCCTGGATGAAAGCGCTGTAGGTTTCGTTGATGAGTCGTTGGGAATCCGCGGCGATGGTTCCGAAGACCAGGGAGCTCTTTCCGGAGCCGGACACGCCCGTGAACGCGGTCAGGCGTCGCTTCGGGAGCTCGACGTCGATGTCCTTGAGGTTGTTCTCCCGGGCGCCATGCACCCGGATGAGGTCGTGGGAGTCGGCGGGGTGGACCTGGGCTGAGGGGGTGCTCATGATGTGATTCAACCAGATGACCCGGGACCCAGGGTCCTCCTAGACTGATCAGGTGAACAATCCTCCTGACCAGAGCCCTGCCGAGACGTCCGCGAAAAGCCTGAACCGGCAGATTCTGGCCCTCGCACTCCCCGCCTTCGGAGCTCTGATCTCCGAGCCCATTTTCATCCTCGCCGATACCTCGATCGTCGGTCACCTCGGAACCAAGCAACTGGCCGGTCTCTCCGTCGCATCGACCGTGGTCCAGACCGTCATCGGACTCATGATCTTCTTGTCCTACTCGACCACCCCGGCCGTCGCACGATTCTTCGGCGCACGGAATCTCAAGGCCGCCTATGAGAAGGGTCGGGACGGTCTCTGGGTCGCGCTCGGGATCGGCGTCGTGCTCGCCGTCGCTGGGACCATCCTCGCGCCGACGGTGCTCGGGCACATGGGCGCGCAGGGCGAGACCCTGGACCACGCGGTGGCGTACATGCGGTGGTCGATGCCCGGCCTTCCCGGAATGCTGATCGTCCTGGCCGCACTGGGAATTCTGCGCGGCCTCCAGGACACCAGGACGCCGCTGTACGTCGCCTCGGTCGGGGCCGGCGTGAACATCGTCCTCAACCTGATCCTGGTGTTCCTCCTCGACCTCGGGGTCGCGGGTTCTGCCATGGGCACCTCCCTGGTCCAGTGGGGCATGGCGGCGATCTATCTGCGCATGATCATCGGCGGGTCTCGGGAGCACGGCATCTCGTGGAGGACGACGTCGCGGCGGATCGGCGAGATCCTCTCGGTCGGATCCTGGCTCATGTTGCGAACCGCCTCGATGCGTGCCGCGATGCTCCTGACCGTCTTCGTGGTCACCCACCAGGGACCCGTCAACCTCGCCGGCTACCAGCTGACCATGTCGCTCTTTGGGTTCATGGCCTTCGGGCTCGACGCGCTCGCGATCGCCGCACAGGCACTGCTCGGGAAGGAAATGGGCAGCAGGGATCTGACCTTGGACTCCGAGAAGCAGCACGTCCGTGGCCTCATGCACCGACTGATCCGGTGGTCGCTGGGCTTCGGCGTGATCACCGGACTCATCTGCCCGATCCTGGGCTACGGATTCGGCTGGGCCTTCACCCCCGACCCCCAGGTCCAGCATCTCTTCGCGATCGCCATGATCGTGGTGGCCATCGGGCAGCCTCTGGCCTCGTACGTTTTCATTCTCGACGGCGTGCTGATCGGGGCCCAGGACGTCAAGTACTTGGCGCTGGCCTCCTTCGTGTGCCTGATCGTCTACGCTCCGCTGCTCTGGTGGATTCTGGCCGTGAGCGGCGACCGGGGTGACGGCGTCGATCCTTGGGGGTTCGTCTGCATATGGCTCGCCTACGCGATGGGCTTCATGGGTCTGCGGGGTATCACCTTGGGATGGCGTTCGCGGTCCGACGTGTGGATCCGGGCCTGAAGCACCGTCCTGTTGACACGATGTCCCCGTAGAAGGTTCGGGATACTATGTGGATAGGGTACACTTCATAGCGAATTAGGATATACTTCTTCTGTCTATCCGGCCGTCGGGGGTCCGCAGCAGGCATCCGACGATTCACGGTGTCATGGAGATTCTGTGTTCCTCGCAAACCTGTTGATCGCCCTCCGTGAGGGCTTCGAGGCGTCCCTCATCGTGGGGATTCTGGTCGCATGCCTGGTCAAAGCCGATCGACGGGACGTGCTTCCCCGGCTCTGGCTCGGAGTCGGCCTGGCGGCCCTGTTTCCACTGGCGATCGGCGCCGCGCTGACCTGGGGGCCGAAGACCCTGACGTTCCAGGCCCAGGAAATCATCGGTGGTGGCCTGTCTCTGGTCGCCGTGGCGATGGTGACGTGGATGATCTTCTGGATGGGCCGACACTCCGGGGGTCTCAAGGAGGAGCTGGAATCGTCCACGCGGCGATCCCTGGTCGAACGGTCCTCGGGCTGGGGGATGGTGGGGATCGCTGTCCTGGCCGTGGGCCGGGAAGGGGTCGAAACCGCGCTGTTCATCTGGGCCACGGTTCGTTCCTCCATCGAGACCAACGCCGTGGCGAGCACCGCCGGAGTTGTCACCGGCCTGCTCCTGGCCCTCCTGCTCGGCCACCTCGTCTACCGCGGGGCCCGCACCATCGACCTCCGCAGGTTCTTCTCCGTGACGAGTTGCTTCCTGATTCTTGTGGCGGCCGGCATCTGCTCCTACGGGGTCGGAGACCTCCAGGAGGCGGGCGTTCTTCCCGGCGTCATGAATCACGCGTGGGACCTCAGCGGCAGTCTCCCGGCCGCGGGCTCCCCTCTGTTCTGGCTGTACGTCCTCGGTCAGGCCATCTTCCAGGTGAACCTCCAGCCCACGATTCTTCAGGTCATCGCGTGGATCGCGTACTTCGTCCCCGTAGCCGCCCTGTACGCCTACCGCTCCGGGATCGTACGAAGAGCCCCCTCCGAGACCGTGCCGGCGGCGAAACCCCACTGATCCGCGGGGACCCGTCGCCACCTGGCGCCCCACAGGCCTTCTTCCACACCGCAGGCCCGGACGACGTCGCTCGGGCCCTCACCGCACCCAGAGGAAATCATGAAGAACACCAAATATCTTCTCGTCCCCGCAACCTTCGCCCTGGCACTGAGCCTGGCGTCCTGCGCCGACAATCCCCAGGCTTCGTCCGGGGCGTCCGCAAGCGCGGGGGACACCCACAAGGTCACGGTGGACATCACCGACGACACGTGCACCACGAACCCCTCGCAGATCCCGTCCGGCAAGGTCGAATTCAGCATCTCGAACAAGGGAACCAAGCCCAATGAGTTCGAGATCCTCACGGAGAACAAACTCCAGATCGCCTCCGAGAAAGAGAACCTCGGCCCCGGTACCACCGCCGAGCTCACGACCGCGCTCAAACAGGGGACCTACTACACCGCGTGCAAGCCCAACATGGTGGGCAACTTCGTGGGCCTGTCCGAGTTCGAGGTCTCCCAGGGCGACGACGTCGACGTCTCCGAGGACACCAAGGCCGCAGAAGATCGGGCGATCGCCGGATACACGTCCTACGTCAAGGACCAGACGGGCCAGTTGCTGACCGCGACCCAGGAATTTGCGCAGGCCTACACTTCGGGCGAGGTCGAGAAAGCCAAAACCCTTTACCCGCTGGCGCGCCAGCACTACGAGCGCATCGAGCCCACGGCCGAGGCCTTCGGGATCGAAGAGGCCGGGGACCTCGACGCCGCCCTGGACGCCCGAGTCCAGGACCTTTCGACGGATGCCCACAAGGAGCCCACCGACCCCGAGGTCCTCAAGGGGTGGACCGGATGGCACCGCATCGAGGCGGACCTGTTCGGGAACGACGACTCGCCCTTCCGTTTTGCCAGCGACGAGGAACGCCAGCAGGCCGCGGACGACCTGACCCAGAACACCCAGAAGCTCTACGACCTGGTCTACGGCAGATCAAGGGCGTGGACGGCGACTTCGAACTGAAGCTGGCGGACGTGGCGACCGGGGCGTCGTCGTTGTTGGAGGAGGTCGCGAAGTCCAAGATCGTCGGCGAGGAAGAGACCTTCTCCCACACCGACATGTACGACTTCAGGGCCAACGTCGAGGGGGCCGAGGTCGCCTACGGCAACGTGGCTGATTTGGTGCGGAAGAAGGACCCCGCCCCGGCGGAGTCGATCGAATCGAATCTCGAGACCGTGAAGGCCCTGATCGAGGAGCAGGTCTCGGGCAGGACCGACGACGGCACGGAAACCTTCCGGGACTACTCCCTGGTCGCCGCGGTCCAGAAAGACGCCGGGGAGGCGCCAGATGCCTCCGCCTACACCGAGACGCAGCGCAAGTTCTCCGATGCGGTCAACGCTCTGAGCGAGCCGCTGTCGAAGATCGCCGGAACGGTCCTCCACTAGGACACGACCGCGACGATGTCAGCACACGAGCATGCCGGGAACGGGATCAAGGCCGTGACAGGGGATGAGGCCGTGTCGGCCGGCGGGCGGGACCGGGGGTTCACCCGGCGCAGGCTGGTCGGCGCGGCCGGCGTCGCGGGTCTCATGGGCGTCTCGGGCTTCGGCGGCGAGGTCCTGGGGCGCCGGAGGGGGCTCGACGCCGCCGCGGCCTCCAGCCCGGACGAACTCCGGTACCCCTTCCGTGGGGAGGTCCAACAAGGAATCCTGACTCCCGCGCAGGACACCATGTATACGGTCGCCTACACGGTCACGACCCGCAATCGGGACGGGCTCCGCCGACTGCTCACCGCATGGACGTCCGCCGCGGAGAAGATGGTTGCGGGCGAACCGGTGGGAGGCGCTGAGAACGACGTCGAGCTGCCGCCGTCCGACACCGGCGAGGTGTGGGGGTATCCGCCGAGCGGGTTGACCATCACCTTCGGGTTCGGGCGTTCCCTGTTCGTGGACGAGCACGGCGGCGACCGTTTCGGCCTCAAGGACAGAATGCCGCGGGTCCTGGCCGACGGCGTTCCCAAATTCGCGAACGAGGCCCTGCGGGCGGCGGCCAGCGACGGGGACATCCTGATCCAAACCTGCTCGAACGACCCCCAGGTCTGCGTCCACGCGGTTCGAAACCTGACCCGCATCGCCTTCGGGTCCGCGACACTCAAGTGGGGCCAGATCGGATACGGACGCAGCTCGTCGACGTCGAAGGAGCAGCGGACCCCGCGAAATCTTCTCGGTTTCAAGGACGGAACCGCAAACCTCAAGGCGGAGGACGACGCCGAGCTGCTTCGCCGCCACGTGTGGGTCCAGCCGGAGGACGACGCCGCGGCCTCGTGGCTGAACGGCGGGACCTACGTCGTCGCGCGCAAGATCCACATGCACCTGGAGGTCTGGGATCGTGTCCGACTCTCCGAACAGCAGGAGGTGATCGGTCGGGACAAGTACCACGGTGCGCCCTTGTCGGTTTCCGACCCACAGGACTCGGACGAATTCGCCCGCCCCGACTTCGCCGCTCCCGGCCGAGACGGCGGCACCGCTATTCCTGCCGACTCGCATGTGGCGGTGGTCGGTGCCGACAACAACCAGGGCGTCCGGATGCTCCGCCGCAGTTACAACTACACCGACGGCAACGACTCGCTTGGCCGTCTGGACGCCGGGATGTTCTTCGTCGCATTCGTGCGCGATCCGCGGACGGGCTTCTACCCGGTCTTGAAGAAGATGACCGAGAAGGACGCCCTCACGGAGTACCTCCAGCACCAGGCCTCGGCCCTCTTCGCGGTACCGCCGGGCATTCGGGAAGGGGACGCCCTGGTGGGCCAGCGCCTGTTCGACTAGCGGTGCTACGATGAGACGCGCGACACGGGGTGCCTCCGAGGGAGGCTGAGATGAGACCCGTCGAACCTGATGCAGTTAGCACTGGCGAAGGGAATGTCCGCAGAGCGCTCGCGCACCCGCGCACCTCCGCTCTCGTCGAGGGAGGCTTCGCTCTTTGGGGTGCCTTCGCCTCGGCAGAGAGGCAGAGACCATGACAGAAGCACGCACCGCGATTCCCCTGAACGAGCACATCGTCGTCGTGACCGGCGGCGCACGGGGCCTGGGGGGCGAGCATCAGCCGAGCGTTCCTCGGGGAAGGCGCCCGGGTGGTGATCGGGTATCACCGCAGTCAGGACGATGCCCAGCGCATCGTCGACGACTACCCCGACCGGGCCCGGTGCGCGCACCTGGACATCCGCGACCGGGAGAGCATCCAGGAGTTTGCGGCGTCGTCCTCCGAACTCTTCGGCGCCGCCCCGACCACGCTGGTGAACAACGCCCTGGTGGATTTCAGCTTCAACGGCGAGGCCCGGCCGAAGGCCGCAGACATCTCCGCCGAGGAATTTCGGACGCAACTCGACGGGTCCCTCCACGGGCCGCTCGCGATGATCCAGGCGCTCCGGCCGGGGATGGCCGAACGGGGATTCGGGCGCATCGTGAACATCGGTACGAACCTTTTTCAGAACCCCGTGGTCCCGTACCACGACTACACGGCCGCCAAGGCCGCATTGTTGTCCCTGACCAGGACCTTCTCGCATGACCTGGGGCCGGAGGGCATCACCGTCAACATGGTCTCGGGCGGTCTGCTGCGGGAGACCGACGCGAGTTCGGCGACGCCGGCCGAAGTCTTCGACGCGATCGCCGAAGGCACGCCCCTGTGCTCCGTCACCACTCCGGACGAACTGGCCGACGCCGTCCTGTTCTTCGCATCCCCGTGGGCACGTGCGGTGACCGGTCAGAACCTGATCGTCGACGGAGGGCTGGTCAAAGGATGAGCGACCGGAAAAAGCAAGCACACATCAATCTGTTCATCTACGGCTGCGGGCATCACAACGCGGCCTGGCGCGCCCCGGGCTCCTCGGTCGACAGGCTCGGGGACATCGCCTATTACGAGGAACTCGCGAGAGTGGCCGAACGCGGCAAGCTCGACGCGGTCTTCTTCGCCGACGGGCAGTCCTTGAGCCCCGGCGGACTCGAGGACTCTCCCGCGTGGTTTCTGGAGCCGCTCACCTGCCTGTCCGCGATGGCGCGGGCGACGTCGAGAATCGGCCTCGTCAGCACGGTGTCCAGCTCGTTCTGGACGCCGTTCCACGCGGCCAGGATCCTTGCGAGTCTCGACCACATCAGCGGTGGGCGGGTTGGTTGGAACGTCGTGACGTCCATGTTCGACGCCGAAGCCCGCAACTACGGTGGCCAGTCCCTGCCCGGGCATGAGGAACGCTACGGTCGGGCCGAGGAGTTCGTCGACGCCGTCCAGGCCCTGTGGGATTCGTGGCCGCGGGAGTCCATCCTTGCCGACCGTGAGGGACGCTATGCGGACTCGACCATGATCCGGAGCGTCGATCACGCGGGCGAGCATTTTTCGGTGGCCGGTCCGCTCAACGTGCCCCAACCGCCCCAAGGGCGGCCGGTGCTGTTCCAAGCCGGTGCCTCGGAGCCCGGGCGCAACCTTGCTTCGCGTCGCGCGGAAGGCATATACGCCGTCGCCTACGACCTGGATCAGGGTGAGGAATACCGATCCGACATCCGTCGGAGGGCCGAGGTTGCTGGACGTCGCCCGGACGACGTCGTCGTCATGCCCGGTCTCGTGACGTACGTGGGCTCGACCGTGGAGGAAGCCGAACGGAAGCGGAAGGACCTGGACGCGCTCCTGCCGGTCGAGGCCTCCCTGCGCCAATTGGGGAAATTCGTGCAGCGCGATTGCAGCGACTGGGAACTCGATGCGCCCGTTCCGGATCTCGAGCCGCTCGAACAATTCACCGGCCCCAAGGGGCGATACGCGACGATTCTGCGCATCGTCGAGTCCGAGAAGCCCACGGTGCGTGAACTTCTCGGCCGTCTGGCAGCCGGAGGCGGCCACTGCACGATGGTCGGCACACCGGAGACCATTGCTGACCGGATCGAACTCTGGCTGGACCGCGGGGGAGCGGACGGGTTCAACCTGATGCCACCCACCCTGCCGGGAGGCATCGAAGACTTCGTGGACCTGGTGATCCCGGAGCTCCAGAGGTGCGGTCGCTTCCGGACGGAGTACGACGCCGCGACGCTGCGAGGACACCTGGTCGGGGAGTGACGGCACGCGAGTTGCGGTGACTGCGTCCCGTGTTCCCCCACGACGCGCACGAGTCACTTAGATAGAAAAAGTATATTTCAACATCCAAAATTAAATTGAGAGAAACTCTTGTTGATGTGATTCGCGCCATGTAACAGGCTCTTCGCAGTTGAGGGGGTAGGTGGCTGAGCGCGTCGGTCGCCGGATGAGGGTCGAGGCCTTCCGATGATGGAAGTTCTCACACTGACCATCTGCCGGAAGACCTCGACGTGCACCACGCTACCTTCGCGACCCCTGATCTGACCGTGTTCTGCCATCTCGACGAGCTCGGCCTCGTGGCCACCGGTCAGCTTTTTGAGCCGGATCGCGCGGTGATCGAGTGCCGCGTCGCCGAGCCGGATCCGTGGTGCCGGGGATGCGGTAGCCAGGCGCTCTCGCGCGGGACGGACACGCGGCGTCTCGCCCACGAGCCGTTCGGTCATCGCCCGACGACGCTGCTGGTCCGGGTCCGCCGCTACAAGTGCTCGGGATGCGGACGGTCCTGGCGTGAGGACCTCACGGCAGCGGCGCCCGAGCGAGCCAAGCTGTCCCGTAGCGGGATGCGGTGGGCGTTGGAAGCGCTCGTGATCGACCACCTCACCGTCGCCCGCGTCGCCGCCGGACTCGGTGTCGGTTGGCACACGGCGAACAACGCGGTCCTCGCTGAAGGGCGTCGAGTGCTGATCGACGATCCCGCCCGGTTCGACGGCGTCGCCGTGATCGGCGTCGACGAGCACGTCTGGCGCCACACGAGAGTCGGCGACAAGTACGTCACCGTCATCATCGACCTCACCCCGAACCGCGACAAGACCGGCCCCGCCCGTCTGCTGGACATGATCGAGGGTCGCTCGAAAGCCGTGTTCAAGACCTGGCTCGCCGCACGCCCGCAGGACTGGCGCGATGGTGTCGAGGTCGTCGCGATGGACGGGTTCACCGGCTTCAAGACCGCCGTCAGCGAGGAGCTCCCGGACGCGCAGGCGGTGATGGACCCGTTCCACGTCGTCCGCCTCGCCGGCGACGCCCTCGACACCTGCCGTCGTCGCGTCCAGCAGTGCCTGCACGGCCGGCGGGGCCGCAAAAACGATCCGCTCTACAAGGCCCGCCGCATCCTCCACACCGGCGCGCAGCTGCTCACTGACCGGCAGCAGACCCGTCTCGAGGCACTGTTCGCGGTCTCCGAGCACGTCGAGGTCGAGGCGACCTGGGGCATCTACCAGCGCGTGATCGCTGCCTACCGCGAACCCGATCGGAAGACGGCGAAGAAGCTGATGACAGCCGTCATCGATTCCGTCTCCAGCGGCGTCCCCGCCGCGCTCGTGGAGGTCCGCAAGCTCGGCCGCACGCTCAAGCAGCGCGCCGCCGACATCCTCGCGTTCTTCGACCGGCCCGGCACGTCCAACGGGCCAACAGAGGCGATCAACGGGCGCCTGGAACACCTCCGCGGCTCCGCCCTCGGATTCCGGAACCTCACGAACTACATAGCCCGATCGCTGCTCGACACCGGCGGCTTCAGGAACCACCTACACCCTCAAATGCGATGAGCCACGATCCCGGGGTCGTTGCCGCCGAGCTCCAGTGTCAGGCGCTTGATCGTTTCCGCGGAGGACTCGATGATCTTCCGGCCCGTTGCGGTCGAGCCGGTGAACGTGACCTTGTCGATGTCCGGGTGGGAACTCAGGGCCGAACCGATCTCCCGTTCACCCGAAACCACGCGGAGCACATCGTCCGGGAACACCGAATTGAGCACGGCGCACAGGGCCAGGACGCTGAGCGGCGTGTACTCCGAAGGCTTGGTGACCACGGTGTTGCCCATCCGCAGGGCCGGAGCGAGCTGCCAGACACTGATCATCATGGGCCAGTTCCAGGGGCTGATGGCGCCGACGACGCCGATCGGCCGGTAGCGCAGCACCGCGTGGGTCTCGCCGTCGTCGACGAGCACGTTCTCCTCGAGCTCGAAGCCGGCGGTCGCCCGCAGCCATGAGGCGCAGGCCCCCACCTCGAAACGGGCGTTGGGTCCATTCAACGGTTTGCCCTGTTCGCGGGAGAGGAGCTCGGCCAAAGGCTCGGCGCACGCTTCCACGGCGTCGGCGGCGCGCAGAAGCAGGTCGCTGCGCTCCTTGTGGCTGCGGCGACCCCATGCGGGCTGAGCAGCCGTGGCGGCCGCAATGGCGTCGTCGAGATCTTCTGTCGTGTCCCGCGGTGCGTGACCAATCGTCTCGCCCGTCGCGGGATCCCGGATTTCGCGGCCGCCCGTGCCGGCGTCGACGGCGGCAAGAAGGTCGGCGTACGTGGAAGGAAGCTGACTCATGAGGGTTCCTTGCTTCGTAGGGTGCATTTCCCTCATGGTCCCCAGCGACCGGCGCAGAACAATTGCCGTACAGTGCAACGTTGTTGTCCACGAGCGTGCTCCAGGTCACATCGATGATATTTTGAAGCATGCAACCGGTGGACGGATACCACCGCGACGGCCGGCAACGACGCCGCGCCGTGACCCCCCCGAAGGTGCTGAGATGACCCAATACCCTGCGCAAGAAACCCGAGCTTCCCGGTCGGGGCTGACCCCGCGGCAGTGGCAGGATTTCGCGGCACGGTATTTTGCGCCCCTCCGGATGACCTTCCCCGAGGGCCAGGACTTCCGTGCCGACGTGCACCAGGTCGCGGTCGGGGACGTTCACCTGCACGACATGGTCACGGATCCTCACATCGTGACGCGCAGCCCGGATCTCATCACCGAGGGCGAGGTCGCCTACTGCAAGCTGAGCCTGCAGCTCGCGGGCACATCAGGGCTCGAACAGGACGGCCGCCAGTGCAGGCTGTACCCGGGTGATTTGGCCCTGTACGTCACCCAGCGGCCGTACGAACTGTCCTACACCGAGCCGCAGCACGGCCTGGTGGTGCACTTTCCTGCCTCCTACGTCCAGATGCCTCCCGACCAGGTGCGGATGGTCACGGCCAGGCCCATCACCCGCGGCCGCGGCCTGGGGAAGGTCGCCGTTCCCCTGTTCGAGCAGTTGGCCCAGAACATGGACCTCCTGCACGGTGCCCACGCGATGAATCTGATCCGCTCGTCCCTGGACATGCTGGTCACGGTTCTTTCCGCGGAGGCCCGGGACAGCGGGCAGGACCTGTCGGAGGGGTATTTGCTGCACGAGGCGATTTCGTACATCGAGCACCACCTGGACGACCCGGACTTGGGCCCGGCAAGGATAGCGGACTACCTGTACATCTCGGTCCGCCAGTTGCACAGCCGGTTTGCCGCGCACCGGCTCACGGTCGCTTCCTACATCAGGAACAGGCGCCTGCAGGCCATTCGGCAGGACCTCGCGAACCCGCTCCTGGGCAACGAGACCGTGCACACGATCAGCGCACGGTACGGTCTCTACGACCCGTCGCACGTCAGCAAGGCGTTCAAGGCGGAATACGGCGAATCGCCGTCCGCCTACCGCGCTCGCGTCCTCCAGGCCGACGCCGCATGAGCCGCCCGGAGGACGCGACGGAGCGTCGCTCGCCTCAGGCCGCGAGCAGGCGCTCGAAGGCGAGCGTGGCCAAGGCCGCGGACTGGGTGGGAAGGACCGCGTCGTCGAAACGCACCTCGGCCGAGTGGTTCATCGGCGCCGTCATCGGGTCGGTTCCCGGGTACGACGCGCCGAGGAACATGAACGTTCCCGGGACCTCTTCGAGCACGAACGAGAAGTCCTCGGAGCCCATGCGAGGTTCCGGAACCTCCCGGACCCCTTCCTCGCCCAGGACGCCGCGCAGGGTGTCGGCGGCCCATTCGGTCTCGGACTTGTCGCAAATTGTCGGCGGGTAGAGAGTCGAGAACTCGACCTCAGCGGTGCACCCGTGCGCCGCGGCAATATTTTCCGCGATACGCCGCACCACGACGTCGAACTTCTCGCCGGACTCCCGGGTCATGGCCCGAACCGTCGCTCCGAGGCGGGCGTCGTCGCCAATCACGTTGACGGCCGCGGTTCCCGCCTCGAGCTGCGTGATGGTCGCGACCACCGGGTCGAAGACGTTGAACTGCCGGGTCACCGCGTTCTGCAGGGCCGAGGCGATCTCGGTCAGCGGGGGAACGGGATCGAGCGAGGAGTGCGGGGCGGAGCCGTGACCGCCCTTGCCGTGCACGGTGATGCTGAGGTTGTAGGCACCGGCCATCACGGTTCCCGAACGGTAGGCGAAGCCTCCGCGTTCGCCCGGGGCCACGTGGAACCCGTAGGCCGCGACCGGGCGCTCCCCGGTCACATCGAGCAGGCCCTCGTCCAGCATCGGCTTGGCGCCGCCGGGTCCTTCCTCGCCCGGCTGGAACATGAACACGACCTTGCCCGGAAGATCCTCCTGGTGGGCACTGAGCAGCTTCGCGGCGCCGACGAGCCCGGAAGTGTGAAGATCGTGCCCGCACGCGTGCATCGCGCCGTTCGTCGAGGCGAACTCCTCGCCGGAGTTCTCTTCGACCGGAAGGCCGTCCATGTCGCCTCGCAACAGAACGGTCGGGCCCGGCTTTCCGCCTTCGAGCACCGCGATCACGGAGGACACGTCGGTGCCGCGATGGATCTCGAGGGGCAACCCCGAGAGGGCCTCGATCACGGTCGCCTGGGTCTGGGGCAGATCGTTGCCCAGCTCGGGATTCCGGTGGAGGGTCCGTCGGAGATGGCTGAGCTCATTCGCGAGGACCGTCGCTTCCGAGAGGAAGTTGGGGGACTGCTGGTTCGGAACGCGGCTCTCAGCCATGATCATCTCCGTTATATACCGACATCGGATTGTCCATCCATGATGTCGGCCCGCTCAGGGAGTGTCCACCGACTCGCCGGAATGAGATCTCAGCGTTCGACGAGGATCGGCCCGAAGAATTCCGCCAGACCCTCCCTGTCGGTCAGCGGCAGAACCGCGGAGACATACTGATCCGGCCGCACGACGACGATCGCGCCATCCCGGCTGATCCCTCGCTCCTCGAAAATGTCCTCATCGGGCAGAGTCGCGTACACCTTGTCCCTGTTGACCAGCCCGAATTCGCCGACCTTGGGCAAGAAGGCCTGCGGGACGCGGGACAGGTCGACGTCCGTGTGGAGCTGTTGGTAGACGACCTTGGTGTCGAAGACGGCGTCGTCGTCGGCATCCTGGGGCGTGCAGCGGACCTGGGGCGAGGCGTCGTCGTGGGCAAACCATTCCGCGAAATCCGCGAGACGGGACGCTTCGCCCGCCGCCGGCCGGTCCGCGAAGACGTAGATGCGCCACCGTCCGTCCGCGACCGCCTGGTGCCCCAGGTGAACGGGATTCGCGTCGCACACACGGTTGGCCTTGGCCGACTTGAAACGCTTCCCGATCGGGAACCCGCTGGCCCGCCCCTGGTTCTCGGTCCCGCCCGTGATCAGCGAGGGGGTGTACTCGGTCATGAACCCTGCCGGGAACTCGGCGGTCTTGACGTAGAAGTCCTCCAGGGTGGATTCGTCGGGGAGGTCCTCCGGCTTGGCGGCCATCAGAGTGGACCATTCCTTGTCGAAGTCGATCAGGTTCTTGGCGATGACCTGGCGTTCCTCCGAATAGGTGCTCAGCAGCTCCTCCGGGCTGGTCCCCGTCAGGACGTGGCCCAGTTTCCACCCGAGATTGAAGCCGTCCTGCATCGAGACGTTCATTCCCTGGCCGGCCTTGGCCGAGTGGGTGTGGCAGGCGTCCCCGGTGATGAAGACCCGCGGCGTGCGTTCTCCGGTTTCTGCCTCGGAGACGTCGTCGAACTTGTCCGTCAGTCGGTGTCCGACCTCGTAGACGGAGTGCCAGGCCACGGATTTCACGTCGACCGAGTAGGGGTGCAGGATCGAATTGGCCTTGTCGATGATGTCCTCGAGCGATGTGTCGCGGACGGCGTGATTGTCGTCCACGGGCACCTCGCCCAGGTCCACGTACATGCGGAACAGGTGCCCGCCTTCGCGGGGGATGTGCAGGATCGAACCGTTCACGGACTGGATCGCGCACTTGGTGCGGATATCCGGGAAGTCCGTATTCGCCAGGACGTCCATCACGCCCCAGGCATGGTTGGCGGCGTCGCCGGTCAGCTTGCGGCCGATCGACGACCGGACGGGACTGCGGGCGCCGTCGCACCCGACCACGTACTTCGCCCGAACCGTGCGCTCCTCACCCTCCCGATTCCCGGCGGCGTAGCGCAGACGAGCGTGGATGGGGTACTCGCCCTCCCCGGTGTTCTGCAGGTCGAGGAATTCGATCCCGTAGTCCGGGGTGATGCGCCCGGGGGAGTGCGCGGCGAATTCGGCGAAGTAGTCCAGGACCCTGGCCTGGTTGACGATGAGGTGCGGGAATTCGCTGATGCCCTGGGGATCATCGAGCGGGCGTGCCGTGCGAACGATGTTCTCGGGGTTCTCCGGGTCCGGCTTCCAGAAGCACATCTCGGTGATGTGGTAGGCCTCGTCCACGATCTGGTTCGCGAAACCGAAGGCCTGGAAGGTCTCGACGCTGCGGGCCTGGATCCCATCGGCCTGACCGATCTCCAGGCGGCCCGGGCGGCGCTCGATGATCCGAGTGCAGACCTCGGGGAACTGGGACAGCTGGGCGGCGAGGATCATGCCGGCCGGACCCGTGCCGACGATCAGGACGTCCATGTCATCGGGCAGTTCCTCGGGACGATCGACGCCGTGGCCGGCCGCCTCCTCAATCCGCGGGTCACCCGAAACGTATCCATGATGATGGAACTGCATATGAGACGAACTCCCTCCCCAACCACGGTGTTGGAGCGTTGATTGATTCTCCATGTTCCATATGCGAATATGGCGTTCACATAACGAAACTCGCTAAATCATATACGACCCGCATCCTGTGTGGCAAGGGTCTCACCAAAGGTCGGTCATGCCCACTCCCACCAGAGCCCCCTCCCAGACGCTGAGCCGCGGCCTCAGCATCCTCGAAATCCTCGCCGACGCCAGCGGCCCCCTCGGTATCGACGACGTCGCCGCGCACCTCGGCGTGCACCGCTCCGTCGCCTACCGCCTGATCCGGACCCTTGAGGAACACGGGCTCGTGGTCAGGAAGAACGATGGCCGGCTGGCCCTGGGGAACCGGCTGGCGGCGCTCGCCGGCGGCGTCGAGCGTGACCTGCAGGCGGTCGCCGTTCCCGAGCTGACCCTCGCCGCCCGGGACCTGGGGATGACCTGTTTTCTGGGCGTGCATGACCGGGGTGAGTGTCTGACCTTCGCCAGCGTGGAGCCCCCGCAGACGGTGGCCGTGGTCGCTCAACGTCCCGGTACCCGACACCCGGTGGCCCTGGGCGCCCCGGGGAAGGCGATCCTCTCCATGCTCCCCGAGGACCAATGGCCTGAAGGGGTCACCGATGCCGATCGCCAAAAAGTCGACGGGGTCCGGGCCAACGGCTGGGCCGAAACCACCAACGAGGTCATCACCGGGCTCCACTCGGTCGGCGTACCCCTGGATCTCCGGGGCGGCCAGGCCGCGGCGCTCGCTGCGGTCTTTGTGGGCGACGGCGACCGTCCCGCCATCGCGGCGAGACTGCGCCAAGCCGCCGACGTCATTTCGAGAAGCGGCGCCTGAGGGGTGGTTGGTTGGGTTGGGTTCTGGGTTGTGGGTTCAGGGTTCTGGGTTCAGGTTTGTGGACTCTGGGTTCTGACTAGGAGGTCCCCGCCCGAGGTGGCAATTTTGTGTTGCTCGGGCGCTCCAGGCGGTGATTCTGTGTTGCTCGGGCGCTCGAGGTGGCAGTGGTGTGCGGTTTCGGTGGCGAGGTGGCAGCCGCGTGCGGTTTTTGGGCGGATTTTGTCCCAAAATTGCCACCTCGGCGTTGGAGGCGCACGTGATTGCCACCTCGCGCGGCACCGTCGAACGTCCGGGCGCACCGACGCAGGAACGGTTGCGGAATCGTGACCGAAGACTTATGTTAAGCGTGTCCGACATCACAGAGCATGTCCGGTGTTCGAAAAAGGGGCACTCAGTTGCGGCGATCCCGGAACGAGACATATATGGCCTAAAAGTTCATATGTGGTTCCGGAGGAACACCATGCAGTCCGTATCCGAAACGGTTGCGCGCGCCCTGACGCGCCATGTCGAAAAATTCTTTTGCCTGATGGGCAACGGCAACGCCTACTTCATTGACGCTCTCGAGCGTCTCGGCGTCCCGCCGATTCCCGTGCGCCATGAGTCGGGCACCGTCGCCTCGGCCGACGCCTACTATCGAATGACCCGAGAAGTCGCCGTGGCTACGGCCACCTACGGCGCCGGATTCACCAACACGCTGACGTCGCTGGCGGAGTCGTCGTTGGCAAAAATGCCGTTGGTCCTTGTCGTCGGCTCCGCACCGACCGCGGGTCCTCGACCGCTCGACATCGACCAGACCATGACGGCCGCATCCATGGACGTACCCACATACACCGTGGGAGTCCAGGACGCCGGAACCGTGACCATTCAGGCCCTGGCCGACGCGATCGAGAATTCGAGGCCCGTGGTGCTCGCGATTCCTTACGACCTGGCTCCCGAACTCATCGGCGAGCGCGGGGAAATCATTCCCGACTTGCCCGAACCAACGCGTCTGCCGTCCCCCGACCACATCGAGGCCGCGCGGATTGCTCACCACCTCGCCGACGCCGAGCGGCCGCTCATCCTGGCGGGCAGGGGCGCGATCGGGGCGCGTTCCGACCTGCTGGCGCTCGCGGAAACATTGGGGGCCGACGTCGTCACGACCGTTCCCACCCAGGGTTATTTCTCCGTCCCCGCGAGGCGACCGACGAACTTCCGTGATCTCGGGGTGTGCGGCGGATTCTCCGCACCCGGCGCGTTGCGCGAGATCCGACGTGCCGACGTCGTCTTCGTGGTCGGAGCGGGCCTGAACCAGTTCACGATGGCATTCGGCACTGCCTTCTCTGACGACGCCCGAGTCGTCCAGGTCGGAGACACCGAGGAGCCGACCAATTCGCGGGTTGACCAGTACTGCCGCGCCGACGCCGCCGACGCCGTGGGGCTGATCCACGACAAAATCCTGCAGCTCGGGGTCAGCGGACGCACGCCCGTGGTCTCCCCGACCTCGGAAGAAGCCCAATGGCGCACCGAGGGCGATGAACAGGCCCCCGATGGGCGGCTCGATCCCCGGCGGGTCATGAGCCGCCTCAACGACCTGCTGCCCGAGGACCGTGTTGTGTTCACGGACGGCGGGCACTTCATGCAGTGGCCGCTGACCTATCTGAAGGTCAACGAGCCGGACAGTCACGTGACTGTGGGTACGCAATTCCAGTCGATCGGTCTGGGCTTCGCCAGCGCCGCGGGTGTTCTGGCGGCGTCGGGCGAGAGATTGCCCGTGCTGGTCTCCGGCGACGGGGGCGGGCTCATGGGAATCGCCGACGCCGAGACCTTCGTGCGCACGACTCGCCGCGGCGTCGTCGTGTTCTTGAACGATGCCGGCTACGGCGCCGAGGTGCACCAGTATGCCGCCCGCGGGCTGGCCCCTGAGCCCATGCTGATCCCCGATGTCGACTTCGCCGGAATCTTCCGCGCCCTGGGAGCCAAAGGCGATACGGTGCGGACCTTGGCGGACCTCAGGGACTTCGAGCAGTGGATCGCCGCCGAGGAAGACGGGATCTATGTCCTGGACTGCCGCATCACGAACAGCGTCCGCGCCGATTGGATCATCGAGACGGTGGAGGAGGCGCGTCGGGCGGCCCCGCACGTCGAGGAGATGCTCGGGATGGACACCTCATCCTGGAACCCTTCGGGTGCGGCCTGTGGCGGTCGCGGCACGAATGGTGACCGGGGGAGCGCGCACGAAGTCGGCGGGCGTCACCTGCATGCGTGAGCCATCGGAGTCCCACCCACCGACGTGGAACCCCACGACGTGGAACCCACCGGCGTGGAGCTGAGGAGCCCTCGGCCCGGACCGGCCCACACTTGAGGGCACCCACATCGGGTGGCACAGGGTGAAGGGCATACGACTCGTGAACAACAGGCGGTCGGACACAGACGTGTCCGGCCGCCTGGAGTGTTTGTGGCGATATCGTCGCCCGGCGCTGACCTGACCATGCTCTCAACCGGACTCGCCACAGGTGCCCTGGCCTCGTCCGCGGCGTGACCGTCGAGAGGACGACGACGCCCCAGATGAACCGCGCTGCGAGAAAAGCGGTCCGGACGAGAAAAGCGGTCCGGGCGAAGTGTGTGATTCGACGGAATGCATGGGACTTTTTCATGGCCGCTCCGTGGAGTGATGTCGGTCAAAACATGGCTTGTGTCCCGAAGATACTGCACCTTGATGCACGTCCGGATTCGTGATCCGGTGGTAAGACGACCGTCTGTGGAAACGTGATCGACGTCGTTGAGGTTCTCCGTATCCGTGACATAAGATTTTGACGATCCGTGGGATCTTGTGTGGTTGTTGAATGAATGGGTGTGGGGAGTTCGGCGAACCACCGTTGAAAGGATCCTGTGAAGATCGGACTGACCAAGCCGACACGCGTTCCTCGCGCCGGCAAGATCGCGGCCGGCTCGATGGCCTTGGTTCTGCTCGTGGCCTGCTCGGGATGTTTTTCGAAAGAGGATCCTGGGCCTCTGAAGATCCAGGACTCGACCATCGCCTCGGCCGAGCAACCAGTCTCCGAGAGGGCGGAACCCACCGCGCAGCGCGTCCCCTATCCTGTGGGTGGTCAGGGGGATCCCAGCCAGAACTGGGGAGACCTCTACCTTCCCGGTGGAGTCCACAAGCGAGGCACCGTACCCATGGTGGTCCTGGTCCATGGCGGTGCCTGGCACCATTCCATCGGCGCGAGCACCTTCGATGATTACGCGCGTGCCATCTCCGCGCGCGGTTACGCCGTCTACAACATCGAGTACCGTCGCGTCGGGTCCGGCGGCGGCTGGCCGACCACCTTCACCGACGTCGCCGCAGCATTCGACCACGTGAAGCAGCTGATGGCCGAGCACCCGGAGCTTTCCGGGCGCGCCGTTGCGGTGGGCCACAGCGCGGGGGCCCAACTGGCCACGTGGGCGAGTACGCGTGGCGACTCCCAGCTGGTTCCGGGGCTGAGTGCCCCGAAATTCAGGCCATCGCGCATCGTCGCGCTGTCCGGTCCCATGGACATGACCTTCGAGGCGACGACGGATGATCACGACCTGTTCCACGTCATGGGCGGGAAGCCGTCGCAGGTTCCGACGAACTACTCCGCCGTCGACCCTATCCAGAACCTCGATCCCCAGATTCCCGTCACCGCCGTGCACGGCACCGCGGACTCGACGGTCGCGTGGCAGAACTCCCAGCGGTACGTCCAGACTCTCCAGGCCCGGGGTGGTCAGGCCGACCTGAAGCTCCTCTACGGAGAAACCCACGGCTCGTTCCTGACCTACGGGTCGACCCACTTCAACGAAGTCATCGACCTCATCACGAACGGCAAATAAACCGCGGACACTCCGGCGTCCACATCCCCCCCCCGTACGAGCGGCCGACGTCGTTCGGGCCGGGTTACTGCGCGTTCGACTTCACGAAGACGAGCGGGCTGCGCGATTGCTCCTCTTCACTGCCGTGGCCCAGGGGAATCCCGGTGCGGTCTCGCAGCAGAAGCGTCGCGACCATTCCCAGGATCACCATGATGCTCAGGTAGATGCCGATGGACTGGGTGCTCCCCGTGGCATTCAGGAGCGCCTGGGCGATGGTCGGTGCGAATGCGCCGCCGACGATTGCCCCAATGGCGTAGGAGATCGAGACTCCCGAGAATCGGACCGATGCGGGGAACAGCTCGGTGTAGGTCGCCGACTGCTGGCCGTAGGTGAAGCCGAGGCCGACGGTCAGCACCACCAGTCCCAAGAACAGCATCCCGATGCTTCCGCTCTTGACCAGGGGGAAGAGGGCGACGACGCCGACGAACAAGAGGATCCACCCCAAGATGTAGCTGTTGCGGCGACCCATCCGATCCGAAACCCAACCGGCGACCAGCGTAAAGATCAACCAGGTCACAGCGGACCCGGTCACGGCCAGAAGAACGGGGCCGCGTTCGAAGGCGAGGGGCCCCTCGGGGTCGGTCGCGTAGCTCTGGATGAACCCACCCGTGGTCATGTAGCCGGCGGCGTTGTTGCCGGCGAAGATGAGCGCGGCAAAGATTACGAGCACGCCATGCTTGCGGAAGAGGACACCGATCGGGGCCTTGCGTTCGTCCTTGAGCTCGGCGATCTGGTTGAACACGGGTGATTCCTCGACGCCGTGGCGGATCCAGTACCCGACGGCGATCAGTACCACGCTCAACAGGAAAGGCACGCGCCAGCCCCACTGCATGAAGGCATCGCCGGGGGCGATCGTCGTCATCAGGGTCAGCATGCCGGAAGCCATGAGCAAGCCAAGCGGAACACCGATCTGGGGTGCCGACCCGTAGATGCCGCGACGATCCACGGGGGCGTGCTCGACCGCCATGAGTGCGGCGCCTCCCCATTCGCCACCCGCCGAAACGCCTTGGACCAGGCGCAAGAGAATCAGGAGAATCGGCGCGGCCGCACCGATGCTCGCGTAGGTGGGAAGGACACCGATCAGGGTGGTCGAGGCGCCCATCCCGACCAGGGTCACCATGAGTACGCGTTTGCGACCCCATTTGTCGCCGAGGTGCCCCGCGACGAAAGCTCCGAGCGGTCGGAAGAGGAAACTGAGGCCCACGCTCATGAAGGAGACGATGACCGACGCCTGAGGTCCCAGGGGGCCGAAAAACAGCTTGCCGAAGACGAGTCCGGCGGCCGAGGCGTACAGGAAGAAATCGTACCACTCGATGCTCGTACCGATCACCGTTCCGGCGATCACGCGGCGCTGCTCCTTGGCCTGCTGGACGGTGCGCAACGCCGCCGTCCTGGTTGTTGGATCGTGGTGGGTCGTCATCTCGACTCCTTCGTCGTGCGGTGCGAGTGTGTGGTTTCTGGATTTCGGTTTCCGCATTTCGGTTTTCGGCTTGCGGTGCGGTTGCTCCATGGCCGCGTCCCGCAGAACCCCGTTGTCGCGGGCCGGACGGGCGCATGGATGCCCGAAGGTTGTGATCCAGAATACTCTCGATGTGATATTGGATGATATACGATGTGCGGTTCAGGTCAAGGGCGGTCGGGCGTGTGACGTCGTCGTCCTGCGCGAGGCGGAGGTGGGGCGCGTGCTGGCTGGGTGGGTGTTGTGCGCGAGGTGGCAGTTTCGTGCGGTCACGCGCGACGAGGTGGCGATTTTGTGCGGCGAGGCGGCGAAGTGGCAATGGCGTGCGGGGTGTTGTCCGCGAGGTGGCAGTTTCGTGCGGTCACGCGCGACGAGGTGGCGATTTTGTGCGGGTCTGCTGGCGAGGTGGCAACCTCGTGCGGCGTTGCTCGCGAGGTGGCAGTTTTGGGACTTTTTGGGGCCTAAAAGTGCACAAAATTGCCACCTCGGCCACGTAGCCGCACGTGATTGCCACTTCGATCCCGCAACCGCACGCCATTGCCACCTCGGCCAGGCGGCCACCTCAGCTGCCCCGCCCGAGCGAATCAGCCGCCCTGCACCCCAGCCTCACCAAGCAGGCTCATTACTTTGTGACTTGGGCTACTTGTTGCCAAATCCGAAATGATATACGATCTGTGGCGAAGCATTCATCGACGAGGAGGCTGCATGACCACTCCGTACGAGGAGCCAGAGCGCGCCGCGCAGAATTCCGGGGGAGAGGTCGCCGACGTGCCGGTGGATCCGGGGAAGATCATCGCCGTCCACGTGGCCTACGAATCCCGGGCGGCCCAGCGAGGTCGCCGACCCGCGAAACCTTCCTACTTCATCAAACCCGCCAGCTCGCTCGCCGGCTCCGGCGCAATGATCGAGCGTCCCGAAGGAACCGAACTGCTGGCGTTCGAGGGCGAGATCGCACTGGTCATCGGCCGGGCCGCCAAGAACGTGTCCTTGGAGAACGCCTGGAGCCACGTCGCCTCGGTCACCGCGTCCAACGACTTCGGAATCTACGACTACCGGGCCGCGGACAAGGGATCCAACCTCAGGAACAAGGGCCGGGACGGGTACACCCCCGTCGGCCCCCGGCTCATCGACGCGCGCGGCGTCGAACCCACCGAACTCCGGGTGCGCACCTGGGTCAACGGCTCCCTGGCCCAGGAGGACGGTACCTCGGACGAGCAGTTGATTTTCCCGCTGTCCCAGTTCGTCGCCGATCTGTCGCAGCACGTGACCCTCGAGCCGGGCGACGTCATCCTGACCGGAACACCCGCGGGTTCGAGCGTCGTGGCACCGGGCGACGTCGTCGAGGTCGAGGTCGACGCCCCGAACGCACCGGGCGCGCCGTCATCGGGGCGTCTGCGGACCCGAGTCGTCGAGGGGACGGGTCGTTTCGACGAGTCCCTCGGCGCGCTTCCCGCCGTGGACGACAAGCAGCGCGAAGAGGCCTGGGGGTCCCGCGAGGCCGCGGGGCTCCCCGCGATCGCCCCGGCCGCCTCCGCCGACGCCGGCCCCGCCCCGGCAGGCCCCGCCTCCGGCGACGCCGCCACCGCCCCCGGCTCACCATCTGCGCTGCCCGAGGACCTGCGGCGACGGCTCCTCGATCTCCCCACGGCCGGGCTCTCGGCGCAGTTGCGTCAGCGCGGCCTGAATCAGGTCAGCATCGAGGGCGTCGCCCCGTCGCAACCGGGCACCAAGCTGGTCGGCGTCGCGAAGACCCTGCGTTTCGTCCCTGCTCGCGAAGACCTGTTCAAGAAGCACGGCGGCGGGTACAACGCCCAGAAGCAAGCCTTCGACGCGGTCGGGGACGGCGAAGTGATCGTGATCGAGGCCCGTGGTGAACCCGGGTCCGGGACCTTGGGCGACATTCTGGCGCTGCGGGCCAAGTCGCAGGGCGCGGCCGGCGTGGTCACCGACGGCGGGGTTCGCGACTCCGCCGCCGTCCGGGACATCGGGCTGCCGGTGTTCTCGAGCGCCTCGCACCCCGCGGTCCTGGGGCGGAAGCACGTCCCGTGGGAGGCCGACGTCGCCGTCGCCTGCGGAAATGCGACCGTACTCCCGGGGGACGTGATCGTGGGCGACGACGACGGCGTCATCGTGATCCCGCGCGACCTGGTCGAGGACGTGGTCGACGGCGCAGAGACGAAGGAAATCCAGGACGCCTGGGTCGCCGAGAGAGTGGCCGAGGGCCACCCGGTGGACGGGCTGTTTCCCCCGGTCGGCCGGTGGAAGGACGAATACGAGTCGTGGCTGGCCTCCAGGGACCAGCCCTCCACGGGGAGCGGAGAGAACCAACGACCCAGGACCAGACCCTGACCTCGATGTCACCGGATGTGAGCAAGGCGCAGCGGGCCTATCAGTGGCTCAAACAAAAGATTGCCGAGCAGGAATTCACCCCGGGATACCGGCTCGTGCTGAGCACCATCGCCCAGCGTCTGGACATGTCGGTCGTTCCCGTGCGGGAGGCCATTCGACGGCTCGAGGCCGAAGGGCTCGTGACTTTTCGACGGAACGTCGGGGCGCAGGTCGCGATGGTCGACGAGTCCAGGTACCGCCACTCGATGGAGACCCTCGGGATCCTGGAGGGCGCGGCGACGGCGCTTGCCGCCCCGAACCTCACGACCGAGGACCTGACGCGGGCCCGCGAGCTCAACGACCGCCTCGCGGCCTCGCTCGAAGATTTCGACCCCCACGCCTTCACGCAGACCAACCACGATTTCCACCAGGTTCTGTTTTCCCGGTGCCCGAATGAGCGCCTCATGGACCTGGTCGGAGCCGAGTGGGAACGTCTGGGGCACCTGCGCGATTCGACCTTCTCGTTCGTGCCGGGGCGCGCCCGCGAATCCGTCGAGGAGCACGCGCGCATGCTCGAACTCATCGAGAGCGGCGCGAGCACCGTGGAGATCGAGCGCGCCGCCCGCGGACACCGACAGAACACCTTGGCGAGCTACTTGAAGAGCAAGCAGTCCGACGCCGCCGACACAGACTTCAGCACGAATTCCTGATCGAAGGGAGCACCATGACCACTGCACACCAGGTCAACGCCCGTCCGGAGAACCTGCCCGAAACCATCCGTCACTACATCGGCGGTTCGTTCGTCGACTCCCTGGACGGTGAGACATTCGACGTCATCGACCCCGTGACCAACGACCCGTACATCACGGCCGCGGCCGGCAAACAGGCCGATATCGACGCCGCGGTCGCCGCCGCGAAGAAGGCCTTCGACGAAGGCCCCTGGCCCAGCATGCTTCCTCGGGAGCGCGCTCGCGTGCTCAACACGATCGCCGACATCGTCGAGGACCGCGGCGACCAGCTGGCCGCGATGGAGTGCTTCGACACGGGGCTGCCGATCAGCCAGGCGCTGAGCCAGGGGCGCCGCGCCGCCGAGAACTTCCGCTTCTTCGCGGACCTGATCGTCGCCCAGCACGACGACGCCTTCAAGGTCCCGGGCCGCCAGGCCAACTACGTCAACCGCAAGCCCATCGGCGTCGCGGGACTGATCACCCCCTGGAACACGCCCTTCATGCTCGAGTCCTGGAAGCTTGCCCCGGCGATCGCGACCGGCAACACCGTGGTGCTGAAGCCAGCGGAGTTCACCCCGCTCTCCGCCTCCCTGTGGGCAGGCATCTTCGAGGAAGCCGGCCTCCCCGAAGGCGTGTTCAACCTGGTCAACGGTTTCGGCGAGGACGCCGGCGACGCCCTGGTCAAGCACCCGGACGTCCCCCTGATTTCCTTCACCGGCGAGTCCACCACGGGCCAGTTGATCTTCGCCAACGCGGCCCCCTACCTCAAGGGCCTCTCGATGGAACTCGGCGGAAAGTCTCCGGCCGTGGTCTTCGACGACGCCGACCTGGAGACCGCGATCAACGCGACCGTGTTCGGCGTCTTCTCCCTCAACGGGGAACGCTGCACGGCCGGCTCCCGCATCCTGGTGCAGCGAGGCATCTACGACGAATTCGTCGAGCGGTACGCGGCCCAGGCCAAGCGAGTCAAGGTCGGGGTGCCGTCCGATTCGAAGACCGAGGTCGGCGCCCTCGTTCACCCCGAGCACTTCGAGAAGGTCATGAGCTACGTGGAACTCGGCAAGACCGAGGGTCGCCTCGTGGCCGGGGGCGGGCGCCCCGACGGATTCGAGGAAGGCAACTTCGTGGCCCCCACGGTCTTCGCCGACGTTCCCTCCGACGCCCGCATCTTCCAGGAGGAGATCTTCGGACCCGTCGTCGCGATCACCCCGTTCGACACGGAGGAGGAGGCGCTCGAGCTGGCCAACAACACCAAGTACGGGCTCGCCGCCTACATCTGGACCAACGACCTCAAACGGGCCCACAACTTCTCGCAGTCCGTGGACGCCGGCATGGTCTGGCTCAACTCGAACAACGTGCGCGACCTCCGCACCCCGTTCGGCGGCGTCAAGGCCTCCGGGCTCGGCCACGAGGGAGGGTACCGCTCGATCGACTTCTACACCGATCAGCAGGCGGTCCACATCAACCTCGGCGAGGTCCACAACCCGGTCTTCGGCAAGGCCGAGTGACGGCCCAGGCGCCGGCCGGCGCGCGGCGTCGTTCGCGTGCCGACCGGACGACGTCGCGCCCCGGCCGGCGGCCCGGCCGGCGCAATGCCGGCCTCCCCAACCAACCCATCGACAGAGCAAGGACGCTTGAGATGACCGCAACAGATTCCAACCCCATCCCGACCCCATCGGTTCCGGCGCCGGATATTCTCCGTTGTGCCTACATGGAACTGGTCGTGACCGACCTGAAGAAGTCCCGCGACTTCTACGTGGACCTGCTGGGACTCGTCGTGACCGAAGAGGACGAGGAGGCGATCTACCTCCGTTCTATGGAGGAGTTCATCCACCACAACCTGATCATCCGCAAAGGCCCCGTGGCTGCGGTGCGTGCGTTCTCCTACCGTGTGCGTACCCCGGAAGACGTCGACCGGGCCGAAGCCTACTTCAAGGAGATGGGCTGCAGGACCGAGCGTCGTCGCGACGGATTCGTCAAAGGCATCGGCGACGCGGTGAGGGTCGAGGACCCCCTCGGGTTCCCGTACGAATTCTTCTACGAGGTCGAGCACGTCGAGCGACTCGCGTGGCGCTACGACCTGTACGGCGCGGGCGCGCTGGTCCGCCTGGACCACTTCAACCAGGTCACCCCGGATGTGCCGCGCGCTTGCCGGTACATGGAGGGCCTGGGCTTCCGGATCACCGAGGACATCTCGGACGCTGAGGGCACCGAGTACGCGGCCTGGATGCGGCGCAAGTCCACCGTCCACGACACGGCGATGACCGGCGGCAACGGGCCCCGCATGCACCACGTCGCGTTCGCGACGCACGAGAAACACAACATCCTCTACATCTGCGACAAGATGGGCGCCCTCCGCCTGTCCGACCGGATCGAACGAGGCCCGGGACGCCACGGCGTCTCGAACGCGTTCTACCTCTACATCCTGGACCCGGACGACCACCGCATCGAGATCTACACCCAGGACTACTACACCGGCGACCCGGACAACCCCACGGTCCACTGGGACGTCCACGACAACCAGCGTCGCGACTGGTGGGGAAATCCCGTGGTGCCGTCCTGGTACACGGAGGCGTCTCTGGTCCTGGACCTCGACGGCAACCCGCAGGCGGTCCGCGAGCGGGACGACAAATCCGAGATGGACGTGACGATCGGCGCGGACGGGTTCTCCTACACGCGTTCCGACGACGAGGCCGGAACCTACCGTGGCCAGGCATCCAAGGGCTTCAAACTGGGCCACCAGGTCTGAGGAGGAACATATGCTCGAGAAGGAACAGCTCACCTCGATCGCGGACGACCTCGCCGCCGCGGAGGAGTCCCGCGGGATGATTCCGCGGCTGACCTCGCGATTCCCTGATATGACGGTCGAGGACGCCTACGCCGTGCAGAACGAGTGGCGACGCCGGGGCGAGGCCGCGGGTCGGCGACTCGTCGGGCGAAAAATCGGTCTGACCTCGAAGGTCATGCAGCAGGCCACGGGGATCACCGAACCGGACTACGGCGCGATCTTTGCGGACCAGGTCTACGAGAACGGCTCGGTGATCGAGCACGGCCAGTACTCGAACGTGCGGATCGAAGTCGAGCTGGCCTTCGTGCTGAAGGAAGACCTCGCGGGCGACGACGTCACCATCTACGACGTCCTCAGGGCGACCGAGTACGTGACCCCGGCCCTCGAGGTGCTGAGTTCCCGCGTCGAGATGGAAGGTCGAACGATCGTCGACACCATCAGCGACAACGCGGCCCTGGGCGCGATGGTTCTTGGCGGGCGCCCGGTGACTCCCGACGCCGTGGACCTGCGGTGGGTTGCCGCGATGCTGTACCGCAACGAGACGATCGAAGAAACAGGTGTGGCGGCGGCGGTGCTGAACCACCCGGCGGCCGGCGTCGTCTGGCTCGCGCGCAAACTTGCCTCTCACGGGGACTCGCTCAAGGCGGGAGAGACGATCCTCGCCGGTTCCTTCACGCGCCCCATGTGGGTGCACCAGGGCGATACCGTCCACGCCGACTACGGACAATTGGGGGCCATCACATGCCGTTTCGCGTAGAACTTCCCGACTCCTTCGCTCGGACCCTGGACGGCGCGGACCGGCCCCTGGTGGGAATGTGGGTGTGCTCCGGTTCGCCCGTTGCCGCCGAGATCGCCGGGTGCTCCGGGCTCGACTGGGTCCTCCTGGACGGCGAGCACTCCCCGATAGGCCTCGAGACCACCGCATCCCTGCTTCGTGCGCTCGCCGCCTACCCGACGACGCCAATGGTCCGCGTCCCGTCCCTGGACACCGTGCTGATCAAGCAGTTCCTCGACCTGGGCGCACAGAACCTCCTGGTGCCCATGATCGACACCGCCGAGGAAGCACGCCAGGCCGTGGCCGCCGTGCGGTACCCCGCGCGGGGAGTCCGCGGCGTCGGCTCCGCCCTGGCCCGGGCCTCCCGGTGGGGAGCGGTTGACGGGTACCTCGGGCGGGCCGAGGACACGGTGTCCCTGACGGTGCAGATCGAATCCTCGACGGCCGTGGAGAACGCGGCCGAGATCGCGGCGGTGGACGGCGTCGACGCGGTGTTCGTCGGCCCGTCCGACCTGGCCGCCTCGATGGGCATGCTGGGGCAACAGACCCACCCGGACGTGACGGCGTCCGTGCTCTCGGTCTTCGACGCGGTGCGCGCGGCCGGCAAGAAGGTCGGCGTCAACGCGTTCGACCACGACCAGGCCCGAAAGTACCTCGACACCGGCGCGTCGTTCGTGCTGGTCGGGGCGGACGTGCAGCTGCTGACCCAGGCGTCGCGGGGGCTCGCGGAGAAGTTCTTGGGGTGATTGCTGGGGTCGGGCGGTCGGGCGGTCGGGCAGCAGGGCAGCAGGGTCGCGAGGTGGCGGTTTTGTGCGGTTTCTGCGCCGAGGTGGCAGTTTTGGGACGAAATGGGCTGATTTTTGTCCCAAAATTGCCACCTCGCGGGATTTCGCGCACGAAACTGCCACCTCGCGAGGAAGGCGCGGGCACGGGCGCGGGTGCAGGCGCGGGCGCAAGCGCGAGCGCCGGTGTGGGTGCGGGGGAAGGCGCGGGGCGCGGGCCGGTGCGGGCCAGCTCGCGCCACCACGCACCGCCCCGGAATACCTCGGTCATCAGGCACAACGAGCAGGAACAATAATTTCCGTCCCCACCCCCTCTAAAACATAGTTTTTCTATGTGAGCATCGGCACTTCTGGATTCAAAGAATCTGTTGTAAATTTCTCCTTCGTGCGCGCGAAGATCCCGCGGATCAGCGCCATGATGGGGATGGAGTCGCTCGGTCGGCGTCGTTCATCCTCATTTTGAATTACCGCACTATGGGGAGAAATATGATCGTTTTTGACAAAGGGAAACAATGTTCCCTGGGGCGTCGACTCACAAGGACCGCGCGAAATGCTTGCGCCGTCACGATGGCGACCGTGGTGTTTTCGGCATGGGGGCTTGCCGACGGGGCGTCGGCGATGGAGCCGGTGCCCGCGTCCCCCGAGGACCGTTCGGCCGTTCAGACGGAGCACGAGCACATCGACCCGAATGCGGAGGGCCTGGACCGGTTCATCGTCACCTTCGCGGGTGACAGCCGATCCTCCGAAGATCGGGACCGCGCCGTGGACGTGGCCGAGAAGGCCGTGGGTACGTCGGCCGACGTCGTGAGGGAGACGGCGGACGGAAGCGTCGTCGCGACCGAGCAGAAGCTCGACCCGAAAGAATCCGCCGAGTTCATGGAGAAGCTGGCGCAGTCGGACACGGTGGACTACGTCGAGCCGGACGCACTGGTCACCATCGCGGACGAGAGGGCCGGTGAAGCCCCGAAGGACGACGACGACAAACCTGCCGACCCCAACGACACCATGTATTCGTCGCTGTGGGGTCTGCACGGTCAGTGGGGTGCACACGTACCCGATGCCTGGAAGACCACCCAGGGCAAGGACACGACTGTCGCTGTCCTGGACACCGGTATCACCAAGCACCCTGACCTGGAAGCGAACCTGATTCCCGGTTACGATTTCATCTCCCGCGAGGAGGCTGCGCGCGACGGCAATGGTCGGGACGCCAACCCCCAGGACGAGGGCGACTGGTTCGGTCCCCGCGAGTGCGGCGACAACGACCGCAAGGCCAAGTCCAGCTGGCACGGCACCCACGTTGCCGGAACCATCGCCGCGGTGGGCAATAACGAGCAGGGGGTCATCGGCGTCGCACCCGAGGCGAAGATCCAACCGGTCCGAGTCCTGGGGAAGTGTGGCGGCAGCACCTCCGACATCGCCGACGCGATCGTGTGGGCGTCAGGCGGCGATGTTCCCGGTGTCCCGAAGAACCAGACCCCGGCTCAGGTCATCAACATGTCCTTGGGAGGCCGCCACCAGTGCGGACGCGCAGCCCAGAACGCGATCGACGGTGCCGTGGCGCGCGGGTCCACGGTCGTGGTCTCGGCAGGCAACAGCAAGGCCGACGCCGCCGAGTTCTTCCCCGCCAGCTGCAAGAACGTGGTGACGGTTGCCGCCTCGGACTCTCACGGGAAGATTGCTCCGTACTCCAACTTCGGGAACGTGGTCGATGTCGCCGCGCCCGGCGGAGACACCCGGGAGCGCGGAGGCGGGATCCTCTCGACCTTGAACACGGGGGCCACGACACCGGAGGAGCCGACCTACGTCTCCTACCAAGGGACCTCGATGGCCGCGCCGCACGTGTCCGGGACCGCCGCGCTCTTGAAGTCGGTCGATCCGGGCCTGACGCCGGCGAGGATCGAGGAGGTCCTCAAGGAGAAGGCCGTTCCACTGGATCAGTCCTGCGAGGGCGTGTGCGGGGCGGGCCTGATCAACGCTGCCGCGTCCGTCGCGGCGGTCGCCCCGGTGGAGGCCGCCCCGGATCCCGCCCCCGCACCGACTCCGACACCGACACCCACGCCGGACCCGGTCGAATCCAAGCCGTCCACGGTGAAGCCGACATGGCGGCAGTGGTGGAAGAACAACTGGAAGGCCTTCCAAGGCAACAGGCATTGGCACCGACGGGGTTGATCCTCGGGACCCCTGGGCCTCGGGGCGTCTTGGCTCGCGTGACCGCAGACCCCGCCTTATAAGCCCCGCCCGGCAACCTGCCGCGTTGGGTGGTGGTTGCCCGATTCGGTGCGCTTTTCCGTCGTGAGGAGGCGGTGCAAGCCCCACCTAACGGAGGAAAACACCTCGTATTCGGGTATCCCCCACCCAACCGCGCGCCGGGTGGGGGACGGGGGCACGACGTCGTCGCCACGCCGAGCCGCCGCGCCGACCCCCCCGAGGTGGCAGTTTCGTGCGGATTTCGCGGCAAAAATCGCACAAAACTGCCACCTCGCGGTCGACGCCGCACAAAGCTGCCACCTCGCGGTCGATGCCGCACGAAATCGCCACCTCGCGCCCGAACCCGGGAGTCATACCTTCGGGGTATCGTCACGTGCCGCAATCGGTCTTGGACGCGGGGGCGCCCCTCCGGCGACGATGGAGCAGCACGTCGAGGAAAGGGGCCCCGTGGGCGGAGTGCTGATCGGATTCGCTGTGGTGGGCAGCATCATCGCCGTCGGATGGGTGGTGTCGCGCATCGGCCTGCTGGGCGAACACGGTGACCAGGTTCTCTCGAAGACGGCCTTCACCCTCGCCTTCCCTGCCTTCATGTTCTCCACCCTCGCGACGTCGGACCTCGCGGGACTCGTGCACCCCGACGCCCTGGTGGTGGTTCTCTCGTCCGTAACCATGATGGTGGTGTTCGTCGTGGTGGCCGCGATAGCGCGCTGGGGCGTGCAACGGGCCCTGATCGGCGCCCTCGCCTCGAGCTACGTCAACGCCGCCAACCTCGGTCTGCCCATCGCGACGTACGTCCTCGGCAGCGCCGAGATCATCCCGCCCGTCCTGCTGTTTCAACTCGTCCTGGTCGCACCGATCGTCCTGGCATTGCTGGACCTCATCAGCTCTTCCGGCGGCAGCGCGTGGCGGCGGTTCCTTCGGCCCCTGAGCAACCCGGTGGTGGTGGCTTCACTCGCCGGCGTCGCGGTCAACGCCCTGGGCCTCGATCTCCCGGATCCGGTCCTGACCCCGTTCGAGCTCGTGGGCCAGGCGACCGTGCCGCTCATGCTGCTCGCCTTCGGCATGTCCCTCAGACGAAACGGCAGGCCGTTCCGGAACGGCGACACTGCCGGCATCGTCCTGGCCGTTGCGCTGAAGACCGTTGCGGCTCCGCTCGTCGCGGTCGTGATCGGCTCCTGGGTCTTCGGGTTCAGCGGCAAGGAGCTGCTCGCGCCGGTGCTCTGTTCGGCCCTGCCTACCGCCCAGAACGTGTACGTCTACTCGCTGCGCTACCCCGGATCGACGGCGCTCGCTCGCGACGCGGTGCTGCTCAGCCTCATCGTGGCGGTGCCCGTTCTCGTCGTGTTCTCGGCGGTGCTCAGTAACGCGTGATGACTACGGTCCCGACCTTCCGGGTCAGGCCCGATCCGTCAGGACCGGGTGGGGCGTTCGGGCAGGGGCATCGGGCCGGAAACCTCCGAATACCGCGGCGGAGCGGAAACCGTGAGACCGCCGTCGACGACGATCGTCTGCCCCGTAATGTAACCAGCCTGCGGAGAGATGAGGAACTCGATCGCGTTGGCCATGTCCTCCACGGTGCCGGGACGCTGGAGAGGAATCTGGTCGACCACCTGCTGCATATCCGGCATGCCCTCCTGGCCGTAGAAGAAGGCCAGACTGTCCGAATCGATGAGCCCGCCATTGACCCCGTTCACGGTGATTCCGTACGGTGCGAACTCCACGGCCATGTAGCGGACGAATGACTCCACGGCCGCCTTGTAGGATCCCAGGGCGGCGTAGGTCGCGAAACCTTGGCGACTCCCGTAGCTCGTGACCGCGACGATCTGGCCGCCGTCGTCCATGAGCTTGACGGCCTCCTGGGCGCCGAGAACGAAGGGGCGGACGTTCATGGCGTACGAGCGGTCGAGATGGTGGGGTTTCAGATCCATGATCTTCTTGAAGGCTGCCGCGGCCGCGTTGTTGACGAACACGTCCAGGCGGCCGTACTGCTCCGCGACGGCGTCGAAGAGCGCGGTCACGCCCTCGGGGGTTTCGACGTCGGCCCGGACCGCAATCGCGTGCCCGCCCAGGCGCTCGGCTTCTGCCACAACCTCGGCGGCGAGTTCGTGATTCGTCCGGTAGTTCACGACGACGGAGGCGCCTTGCGCAGCCAGGTCGAGCGCGAGTCTCCTGCCGATGCCTCGGGAGGACCCGGTGATCACCGCGACCTTTCCCTGATACGCGGACTGGTTGCTGACCGGGGACTCGCTCACGGGGTGCCTCCTTGTCTTGTGTCGCGGACGACGAGGACGCGGAAGAACCGGTCCCTGACGTGCGGCGTGGTTGTCATGGAACGCACGAGCAGTCTACTGATCCGGTGATTGGTGGAGCGAAGCGGGGCGGCGTCGTCTGGGCGTTGGGCGGCGTCGTCTGGGCGGCGTCGTCTGCTCCCGAGGTGGCAATGCGGTGCGGTTCTTCCGCCGAGGTGGCAATTTTGGGACTGAATTCGCCGTTTTTCGTCCCAAAATTGCCACCTCGGAACGCGCGACGCACGGGATTGCCACCTCGGCACGCGCGACGCACGGGATTGCCACCTCGCCACGCGCGACGCACAGAATTGCCACCTCGCGCCCGGGCGCGGCCCCGATCGACTCAGTGCTCGTAGGTTTCCAGATCGTTGTTCTTGGACTCCCGCGTGAGCAGGATGAAGATCCCCGAGAGGGCGCCCATCCCGATCAGGTACCACAGGACCGGAGCGATCTCCCCGCCGGCCTTGGCGAAGATCGACGTGATGATCGTGGGGGTGAACCCGGCCCCGATGAGCGTCGCCAACTGGTACCCCAGGGACGCGCCCGTATAGCGTGCGGTGGTTCCGAATTGTTCGGACACGAACGCCGCGAGGGGACCGAAGATCGCGGCATGGGAGCAGAGGCCGATCGCCATGGCCAGGAAGATCCAACCGGCCTGACCCGACGCGTACCAGGAGAACATCGGGAAGATCAGCAGCAGATAGACAACGGTTCCCCCGATCATCACCGGCTTCCGGCCGACGACGTCGGACAACCGGGCCCAACCCACGACGCACGGGATGCTGACGATCGACGCCGCCGCGAACAGATACAGGACCGTGGACCGGTCCGCCCCGTGGTCGACCGCGTATCCCACGGCGAAGATCGAGATGACCGCCTGGAGCGCAAATCCGCCCGCGCCTCCCAGCATGACCAGGATCAGGTTCTTCGGTCGCCTCAGAATCTGCCAGATCGGCAGCTTGGGCCGGTCGCCCTGTTTCCTCTCCTCCTCGACCGCCTCCCGGAAGATCGGTGATTCGGAGATCTTGGACCGGATGAAGACGCCGACCGCGAGCAGCACCACGCTCAGCAGGAACGGGATGCGCCAGCCCCATTCGAGGAAGGCGTCACCCGTCCAGTGATTGGCCAGACCCATGACCGTGGTGCCCAGAGCGGCACCCATGGGCGCTCCGGCATTCGTGAACGACGCCGCGAACCCTCGCCGGCCGCCTTTGGCGTGTTCGAGGGCCATGAGAGCAGCTCCGCCCCACTCGCCCCCGATGGCGATACCCTGCAGGACCCTGAGCACGATCAGGATGATCGCGCCCCAGGAGCCGATGCTCGCCTGACCGGGAACCAGCCCGATCAGCGTGGATGCGGAGCCCATGGCCACCATCGACAGCACCAGCATCTTCTTCCGACCGAGGCGATCGCCGAAGTGGCCGAACACGGCACCTCCCAGAGGCCGAGCGATGTATCCCGCCGCGAAGGTCCCCGCAGAAGCGATGGCGCCGGCCAACGGGTCCAGGTTGGTGAAGAACACGTGCGGGAACACGAGGGCTGTTGCGGTCGCGTAGAGCAGGAAGTCGTAGTACTCGATCGTGCTGCCGATGAAGCTCGACGCGATGACCCTTCTCGCCTCACGCTGGAGATCCCGGGCCCTGAGGTGGGCCGACGTGGTATTCGGATCGGTGGTGCTCATGGCTCTCTCAACTTTCTGCCGACGGACGCCGACGCATCACGAGTAGAAGCGCAGGACGGATCGGGCGACGACGGCCGGCTTGGATGCGCCCTCGGCCGTGACGGCGTTGTCCACCTCGAGCTGGACCCCGCCGTCGATCTCCTTCACGTCCGCGACGACCGAGGTCATCGAAACGCGCTCGCCGACCTTCACCGGTGCGGGGAAACGCACTTTCTCCAGGCCGTAGTTGATCTTGGCGGACACGTCCGTGACCTCGAGGATCTCGGCGAACATCGGAAGGGTCAGGGACAGGGTCAGGAATCCGTGGGCGATGGTCGTGCCGTACGGGCCCTCTGCGGCGCGCTCGGGGTCCACGTGGATGTACTGGTGGTCCCCGGTCGCATCCGCGAAGGTGTTGACCTGGTCCTGCGTGATTTCACGGGCCTCGCAGGGGCCGAGCTCCTGGCCCACGAGGTCCTGCAGTTCGGCCAGCGTGACGTTCTTGGCGGTCATGATGTACTCCTGTCGTTGTCGTTGTCGCCCGTCCTCGGTCGGAAGGGCAGAATTCAGTAGGTCTTCCGCAGGATGTTCTTGCGGATCTTCCCGGTCGTGGTCCTGGGCATGTCGTCGACGACGAGCACCTCGCGCGGCACCTTGTACTTGGCCAGCCGTGTCTGAGCGTCCCCCCGAATGTCGTCCCCGGTTCGGTCCTCCCCGGGTTCGAGAACCACGAAAGCAACTCCGGACTCGCCCCACCGGTCGTCGTCGACGCCGATCACCGCGGCCTCGGCGACCCCGGCGATGTTGAGCAGCGCGTTCTCCACCTCGGCGGGGTACACGTTCTCGCCGCCGGAGATGTACATGTCCTTCATACGGTCGTGAATGCGGAGGTAGTCGTCCGAGTCCAGGCTTCCGATGTCGCCGGTGTGGTACCACCCGTCCTGGAGGACCGCCGCGGTCTCGTCGGGTTTGCCCCAGTAACCGGTCATGAGGTTGGGGCCGTGGGCCCAGATTTCTCCGGGTTCGTCGGGCGCGACGTCCTCCCCGTTGAGGTCGACGACGCGTGACTCGGTGAAGAAGTGCTCCCTCCCCGCCGTCCCGGCCTTGACGATCCCGTCGCGCTGGTCGAGCATGCGGATCCCCGGGGCCGTCTCGGTCATGCCGAACCCCTGGCTGATCGAGATTCCTTTGCTCGCCCAGGTCGTGAACATGCGCTCCGGGAGCGGCGCCCCACCGACCATGAGGTTGCGCAGCATGGACAGGTCGGCGGCGTCGAAGCCCTCCTCGTGGGCGACGGCGTCGAGCATCGCCGGAACCATGAATGCGGAGTTCACGCGATGCTCGGCGAGTGCGCGAAGAGCCTCCGAGGCCTTGAAGCGCCGGTGGATGATGATGCGCCCGCCCATCATGAAGGTCGGGACCGCCAACATGTTCAGGCCGGCGATGTGGAACAGGGGTGCGACGGACAGGTTGACGTCGTCCTGGCGGAAGTCCTCACCGAGGATCGCGTTGAAATACTGGAACAACAGGGCGCGATGGCTCAGCATGACGCCTTTGGGATTGCCCGTGGTTCCCGAGGTGTACATGATGAGCGCCGTGTCGTCCTCGTCGAGGGGCACCACGGCGTCGTCGTCCGACCCGGCGGCGAGCAGCGACTCGAAGCCGCCGTCGTCGACGCCGAACCACCGGACCTCCGGGGCGGTCCCGGCGCGCAGCCGCTCGGCATTCTGGGCCTGGTCCTCGCCGAAGAAAACGACCGACGGCGTGCAATCCCGCAGAATGTACTCGACCTCGGGGGCGGCGAGGCGCGGGTTGACCAGCACGCACGCCGCGCCGACGAGGGTCGTGGCGAAGAACGTCTCCAGCAGCGCCGGATGATTGAACCCGGCGTAGGCGACTCGGTCCCCGGGCGATACGCCGAGATCCTTGAGGGAGTTGGCGAGGCGGGTCACGCGACCCGCGAACTGGGCGTAGGTCGTGTCCTCGCCCTCGAAGGAGATGGCGACGTCGTCGCCGCGAATCTTGGCGCGGCGGGCCGGGTAGGTGCCTATCCCGTAGTCGATGATGGTCATGGGAACTCCTTTGTCCTGGACCTGTCGTGTCAGCTCCTGCGCCGTGGAACGAAGGCGCCGATCCCTGTCAGCGAGCGCCCCACGATCAGGCTGTTGATCTCGTGCGTCCCCTCGTAGGAGTAGATGGCCTCGGCGTCGGCGAAGAAGCGGGCGACGTCGGCCTCCAACGTGATCCCGTTTCCGCCGCAGACCTCCCGGGCCAGAGCCACGGTTTCGCGCATCCGGAGGCACACGGTCGCTTTGGTCAGGGCCGAGTGCTCGTCCCGGTAGGACCCGTTCTCCTGCGCCTCGGAGAGGGACGCGCACATCGACACGGCCTGGGCCACATTTCCCTGCATGCGGGCGAGCTTCTCCTGGATCAGCTGGAAGGAGCCGACGGACATGCCGAACTGTTCGCGGCCCGTGACGTAGCGGAGGGCCGCTTCGAGGGAGCCGGCGGCCACACCCGCCGCGATCCACGCGACGTCGGAGCGCATGAGGCGCAACATTCTCGCGACGTCCTGGAAGGATCGGACGTTCTTGAGGCGCATCGATTCGGGGACCTCGACGTCGTCCAGGGTGATGTGGGCGTTCTGCACGATCCGCAGGGCGGCCTTGCCCTGAATCGTCTCCATCTCGACCCCGGGGGCATCGGTCGGGACGAGGAATCCCTTGACCTCGTCGTCGTTCTCATCCCGGGCGAAGACGGCCAGCCAATCGGCCTGGGTCGCGCCGCCGATCCATCGTTTGGCCCCGGTCAGCCGCCACGCGTCGCCTTCGCGCCGGGCCGTGGTCGCGAGGCCGCCGGCCACATCCGAACCGTGGTCGGGTTCCGTCAGGCAGAAGACCCCGAACCGTTCCCACGAGGCGATCTTGGGCCTCCACTCGCGGATCGTCTCCTCATCCCCGCCCTCGAGAACGGCCGTGCGGAACAACCCGGCCTGGGCCGTGTGGAACGTGGCGACGGACGCGTCGGTCTTCGCGAGCGTGAAGCATCGGAGCCCCCGGAACAATGGACGAGGATCGGCGTCGAGCATGGCCGGCTCCACCAGGTCCAGGTCCACGAGGGGCCGGACGATGCGGTCGGGGAAACGTCCCTGGTCCCACGCGTCGTTGACGTAGGGGGCGACGTCGTCCGCCAGAGTCCGTTCGAGCGCTTCGAGCAGGCCGCGCTCGGCGTCGGTCAGCGACGCGGAGACGCCCAGGGGATCGGACACCGGGAACAGCGAGCGGTTCGGGTCGGCGGTCTGGGGCATGGGTCAGTCCTCCTTCTTCGCGGAGTCTTCCGGGGCCAGGCCGAGAAGACGGGCGACGTTGTTCTTGAGGATGTCCTCCCGGATCTCGTCACGGAACTCGCGTTCCTCGAAGGCCCGAAGCCACTTGTCGGGCGGGATCAAGGGGTAGTCCGTGCCGAAGAGGACCCGGTCGGGGAAGAATCGGTTGGCGGACGCGACCAGAGAATTGGGGAAGTACTTCGGCGACCACCCGGACAGGTCGATCCAGACGTTGGACTTGTGCGTCGCGATCGAGTTGGCCTCCTCCTGCCAGGGAACCGAGGGGTGGGCCATGATCACGTCCAGATCCGGGAATTCGGCGGCGATCTCGTCCAGGAGCAGCGGGTTCGACCTGGACAGTTTGATGCCGCCCCCGCCGCGCAGTCCCGCGCCGATGCCGTTCTGACCGGTGTGGAACAGCGCCGGAACGCCGAGGTCCGAGATCTCCGACCAGAGGGGGAAGAACGCGTCATCGGACGGGTCGAAATCCTGCAGCGAGGGGTGAAACTTGAACCCCATGACCCCGTTGTCCTCGACGAGCCTCCTGGCCTGCTCCACCGCGGACCGCCCCTTGCGGGGGTCGACTGACCCGAAAGGAATCAGCACGTCCGCGTGGTCCGCGGCCTGTGTGGCGATCTCCTCCGAACTGATCGGAGGGTGGCCGGTGGCCGACTCCGAGTCGACCGTGAAGACCACGGCGGCCATGCCCCACTCGCGGTACCGCTCAGCGATGGTCTCGAGGTGCGGCGTCCGGTCGCCGGCCTTGAAGTACTTCTCCGACGCCGCGATGAACTCGTGGGGCATCGACTCGTGGCCGTGGGAATCCTGTTCGATGTGGGTGTGGACGTCGATGGCCGAGACGGCGGCGGGATCGACGGCGCATACGTAACGAGTCATGGTCACTTCTCCTCGGGGCGGAGATCATCCGGGAGGGGCAGGAATTCTTCCCCGACCGACTGGCGGTGCTGGTCGACCAGGGCAGGGAGGTCCGCGGCGAGCCGGTCGAAGTCCCAGCCGCCGTCGCGGTACTCGGTCGCCTCGGGCTGCGGGTGGGTCCACACCTGCAGTCGGTCACCGCCGACGCCGATGACCTGCCCGCTCTCACCGAGATCGCCGCCGACCAGGTACGCAACGAGGCCGGCGACGTCGTCCGCGGTCCCGAACCCGAGGTCGTGACGGAAGAACGAGGGCATCGGTCGGCCGTCGTCCTCAGCCTCGATGGCCTTCTGGAAATAGGGGACCGTGCGGGTCATGGCGGTCGAGGCGACGGGAACGGCCGCGTTGATCTGGACGCCCGCCTTCTTCATCTCGAGGGCCCACGTGCGGACCATGCCGATGATTCCGGCCTTGGCCGCGGCGTAGTTGGTCTGCCCGAAGTTTCCCCGTTGTCCGGTGGGCGAACCGATGCACACGATCGACCCCTGGACGTCGTTCTCCTTGAAATGCCGGAAGACCTCACGAACGCACGTGAAGGTGCCTCGCAGATGGACCTGGATGACGGCGTCGAAATCCTCGTCCTGCATCTTGAGCAGGGACTTGTCGCGGAGGATCCCGGCGTTGGTCACCAACCCGTCGAGTCGACCGAACGCCTCGAGCGCTGTTCGGACCAGGAGCGTGGCCGCCTCGGTGGTCCCGACCGCGACCGCACACGCCGTGGCCGTGCCGCCTTCGCCGCGGATCAGCGCGACGGCGTCGTCGGCAACCTTCTGATCGACGTCGTTGACGACCACCTTGGCACCCTGACGAGCGATCTCGCGGGCGTAGGCGAGCCCGAGCCCGGCCCCGGCCCCGGTCACGATGACGGCTTTGTCCTTCAGGGTCATGTCCACTCCTAGCGTGATTCGGGTTACATCTTCAGTCACCAAAACCCAAATAATTGAAATTGTCAATCATTGGTTCGTTCTATGATGTCCGTATGACTGATCGAGGTGAATCGAAACCGCCGAAGGCCGACCTGTGCGGGCCGGCGCACGGGTCGGCGAGCGGGCTGGAGTCGACGGAAATCGCGCGGGACGCGGTCTTCCTGCTGGAGAAGCTGGGTGCCGTCGGAACCCTGGATGCGAATCGGGAACTGAGAGACTTCGGGCTGAATGCCAGGTCCTTCAGCGTCCTGAGCCTGGCTGGGGAGGAGAGTGCCCCGACGCAGAAGGCATTGGCCGAGATGCTGACCCTGGATCCCAGTCAGATCGTGGCCCTCGTCGATCGACTGCAAGGAGAGGGGCTGGTCGAGCGGGTCCCGGACGAGCGGGACCGGCGGATCCGCAGGGTCAAGGCCACGCGGGAGGGGAACGAGGTCTGTCGGAACGCGCGCGAGCGCATCTTCCGAGCCCAGCGGGTGACCCTCTCCAAGCTGGACGAGTCGGAAGTCCGGCAACTCGTCGCCCTGTTGGGCAAGGCGCTGTTCGGGCGGGCAGGATCGGCGGGGTGAGGTGCCGAGGTGGCAGTTTCGTGCGGATTCTGGCTCGAGGTGGCAGCTTTGTGCGATTTTGGGCGTCGAAACTGCACGGGAGTGCCACCTCGGGAGGATTTCCGCACGGGAGTGCCACTTCGCGCTGATCTCAGCGGGTCCTGGGTCGAAGTGGCAGTTTTGTGCGACGTCGGGCGTCGAATTGTGCGGCGTCGGGCGCCGAGGTGGCAGTGTTGTGCGTTCTGTCTGGCGAGGTGGCAACTTTGTGCGGAATTTGCCGCCGAAACCGCACGGAATTGCCACCTCGCGAGGGTGTCAGACGGCGTCGTGCGCCGAAGCGGCAATGCGGTGCGCGCCCGTCCTGGTGGTTCAGGCTTTCATCTTCTCCTCGTATTTGGCCTTGGCAGCCTTGCTCAAGAAACGGATCTTCCGTTCCTCGGCCACGGCTACGACAACCAAGAGCGCGGCGCAGACCACGCAGGCCACATACATGACCGAGAAAACGGATCCCCATCCATGGAGAACCCATCCGAAGATGTTCAAACCATCTCGCTTGGGATCTGCGATCGCCGCAAGGCCCACTTTTGCCATCGAGTCGCCGAACATGTAGCCGAAGAGGCCGGCCATACCGTTGGATACGCTGAGTCCGCGCTTGGGGACCATATCGGGCTCATCGCATTTGAGGGTGTAGGTGGTTCCTGAAGCCGCCGGTGTCGAGCAGCGATCGGGCTATGTAGTTCGTGAGGTTCCGGAATCCGAGGGCGGAGCCGCGGAGGTGTTCCAGGCGCCCGTTGATCGCCTCTGTTGGCCCGTTGGACGTGCCGGGCCGGTCGAAGAACGCGAGGATGTCGGCGGCGCGCTGCTTGAGCGTGCGGCCGAGCTTGCGGACCTCCACGAGCGCGGCGGGGACGCCGCTGGAGACGGAATCGATGACGGCTGTCATCAGCTTCTCCGCCGTCTTCCGATCGGGTTCGCGGTAGGCAGCGATCACGCGCTGGTAGATGCCCCAGGTCGCCTCGACCTCGACGTGCTCGGAGACCGCGAACAGTGCCTCGAGACGGGTCTGCTGCCGGTCAGTGAGCAGCTGCGCGCCGGTGTGGAGGATGCGGCGGGCCTTGTAGAGCGGATCGTTTTTGCGGCCCCGCCGGCCGTGCAGGCACTGCTGGACGCGACGACGGCAGGTGTCGAGGGCGTCGCCGGCGAGGCGGACGACGTGGAACGGGTCCATCACCGCCTGCGCGTCCGGGAGCTCCTCGCTGACGGCGGTCTTGAAGCCGGTGAACCCGTCCATCGCGACGACCTCGACACCATCGCGCCAGTCCTGCGGGCGTGCGGCGAGCCAGGTCTTGAACACGGCTTTCGAGCGACCCTCGATCATGTCCAGCAGACGGGCGGGGCCGGTCTTGTCGCGGTTCGGGGTGAGGTCGATGATGACGGTGACGTACTTGTCGCCGACTCTCGTGTGGCGCCAGACGTGCTCGTCGACGCCGATCACGGCGACGCCGTCGAACCGGGCGGGATCGTCGATCAGCACTCGACGCCCTTCAGCGAGGACCGCGTTGTTCGCCGTGTGCCAACCGACACCGAGTCCGGCGGCGACGCGGGCGACGGTGAGGTGGTCGATCACGAGCGCTTCCAACGCCCACCGCATCCCGCTACGGGACAGCTTGGCTCGCTCGGGCGCCGCTGCCGTGAGGTCCTCACGCCAGGACCGTCCGCATCCCGAGCACTTGTAGCGGCGGACCCGGACCAGCAGCGTCGTCGGGCGATGACCGAACGGCTCGTGGGCGAGACGCCGCGTGTCCGTCCCGCGCGAGAGCGCCTGGCTACCGCATCCCCGGCACCACGGATCCGGCTCGGCGACGCGGCACTCGATCACCGCGCGATCCGGCTCAAAAAGCTGACCGGTGGCCACGAGGCCGAGCTCGTCGAGATGGCAGAACACGGTCAGATCAGGGGTCGCGAAGGTAGCGTGGTGCACGTCGAGGTCTTCCGGCAGATGGTCAGTGTGAGAACTTCCATCATCGGAAGGCCTCGACCCTCATCCGGCGACCGACGCGCTCAGCCACCTACCCCCTCAACTGCGAAGAGCCTAACCGGCTCATCGCATTTGAGGGTGTAGGTGGTTCCTGAAGCCGCCGGTGTCGAGCAGCGATCGGGCTATGTAGTTCGTGAGGTTCCGGAATCCGAGGGCGGAGCCGCGGAGGTGTTCCAGGCGCCCGTTGATCGCCTCTGTTGGCCCGTTGGACGTGCCGGGCCGGTCGAAGAACGCGAGGATGTCGGCGGCGCGCTGCTTGAGCGTGCGGCCGAGCTTGCGGACCTCCACGAGCGCGGCGGGGACGCCGCTGGAGACGGAATCGATGACGGCTGTCATCAGCTTCTTCGCCGTCTTCCGATCGGGTTCGCGGTAGGCAGCGATCACGCGCTGGTAGATGCCCCAGGTCGCCTCGACCTCGACGTGCTCGGAGACCGCGAACAGTGCCTCGAGACGGGTCTGCTGCCGGTCAGTGAGCAGCTGCGCGCCGGTGTGGAGGATGCGGCGGGCCTTGTAGAGCGGATCGTTTTTGCGGCCCCGCCGGCCGTGCAGGCACTGCTGGACGCGACGACGGCAGGTGTCGAGGGCGTCGCCGGCGAGGCGGACGACGTGGAACGGGTCCATCACCGCCTGCGCGTCCGGGAGCTCCTCGCTGACGGCGGTCTTGAAGCCGGTGAACCCGTCCATCGCGACGACCTCGACACCATCGCGCCAGTCCTGCGGGCGTGCGGCGAGCCAGGTCTTGAACACGGCTTTCGAGCGACCCTCGATCATGTCCAGCAGACGGGCGGGGCCGGTCTTGTCGCGGTTCGGGGTGAGGTCGATGATGACGGTGACGTACTTGTCGCCGACTCTCGTGTGGCGCCAGACGTGCTCGTCGACGCCGATCACGGCGACGCCGTCGAACCGGGCGGGATCGTCGATCAGCACTCGACGCCCTTCAGCGAGGACCGCGTTGTTCGCCGTGTGCCAACCGACACCGAGTCCGGCGGCGACGCGGGCGACGGTGAGGTGGTCGATCACGAGCGCTTCCAACGCCCACCGCATCCCGCTACGGGACAGCTTGGCTCGCTCGGGCGCCGCTGCCGTGAGGTCCTCACGCCAGGACCGTCCGCATCCCGAGCACTTGTAGCGGCGGACCCGGACCAGCAGCGTCGTCGGGCGATGACCGAACGGCTCGTGGGCGAGACGCCGCGTGTCCGTCCCGCGCGAGAGCGCCTGGCTACCGCATCCCCGGCACCACGGATCCGGCTCGGCGACGCGGCACTCGATCACCGCGCGATCCGGCTCAAAAAGCTGACCGGTGGCCACGAGGCCGAGCTCGTCGAGATGGCAGAACACGGTCAGATCAGGGGTCGCGAAGGTAGCGTGGTGCACGTCGAGGTCTTCCGGCAGATGGGCAGTGTGAGAACTTCCATCATCGGAAGGCCTCGACCCTCATCCGGCGACCGACGCGCTCAGCCACCTACCCCCTCAACTGCGAAGAGCCATATAACCCAGCTCCAGGGTCGAAATTCCGAAATCGGCCTTGAGCGAGGGCTGAGCGGCCTTGAAGTTGGTGCGAATCAGATACATGCAGGCGTAAGTCAGGTATATCGCCAGGAATGCCTTGATGAAATTCCTGAACCACAGCCTGCGCTGCTCCGCGGTCGACAAGCCCAAGGGCGCGATCTTCTTCAATTCGAACTGTCGGAACAATCCGGACATTGGACTTCCTTCTTTTCCACACAATAAGAGGGTGTCCGCGGACGGTGAGTCCGCGAACGGGGAATTCGGCGAGGCAGACCTCATCGAACGACCGGCTGTGCGTCCGGACGCTGGCCGTGGCGTTCAGCACGGCTGTGGCGTCGTCGTGCGCCGATCACTGGGTGAGGGGCAGGCATCCTGAGGCACCACAGGATGCGAGGAGTGCCGTGAGGTCATCAGCGATGCTCGGGGCGGACATGAAGGCCAGCTCGCCCTCGACCGAACTGGCGTCCGGACTCGGAACGCGCACCACGGCGCCGGCTTCTTCCGCAACCAAGTTGGCACCTGCGAAATCCCATCCGCTGATGCCGTGTTCGAAGTAGGCGTCGAAGACACCGGCGGCCACCAGGCACCCGTCCAGGGCGGCAGCGCCGAAACGGCGCAGGTCGGCCACTTTGGGCAGGAGCTCGGCTGCGACGCGGGATTGTGCCGCGCGGCGTTGCTGAATGCAGGAAAAGCCGGTGGCCACGATGCTCTGCCCCAGCTCCGCGGGACGGCTCACTTCAAGACGAACGGTGCGTCCCTCGACGTCGGCCAGAAAAGCTCCGATTCCTCGGGCGGCCACATACGTTCGATGCTGAACGACATCGGCCACCGCGCTGGCAACGATCCGTCCGTCCCGTTCGCACGCGAGGCTCACCGCATAGGCCGGGATGCCGTGCACGAAGTTGGCCGTTCCGTCGAGGGGATCAACGATCCAGCGGCACGCCACGGTTTCGTCGGTCTCCACCGAACAGGCCGGCGGTCGCTGCCCTTGCTTGGGGTCCCCCATGGAGTCCGAGCCCTCTTCGCCCAGCACGGTGTCCCGCGGCCTGAAGTGGTGGAGACGAGCCCGGATGAGGCTCTCCGACGCCCGGTCCACCTCAGTGACCAGGTCAGTTGCGGTGCTCTTGGTCTGGACCTGCCCGGCGAAACCGGTGACGCAGGCGCGACGTCGGATGAGTTCCGCCGCCTCGCCCACCACGTGGTACGCGAGAAGAGCGAACTGACCGTTGATCGATCCGGCGATGTCGACCACGCGTTCCATGAACAACCCCCTGTGCCATGGGTCGACGCTCGGATCCGCGCTGGTTTCCCCGAGGTCGCGGCCCGCGAGAGCGCAGGACACTAGGGTGTGGCGCGGGCGACGTCGACCTCGTTACGTTGATCACCGAGTAAAGTAGCTCGGCTCACGACGGGTGGCAACAGGACTGGTCACGCCCAGGGGTGACGGGGCGACGAGGTGGCAGTTTCGTGCGGATTCTGGGTCGAGGTGGCAGTTTTGTGCGATTTTGGCGGCCGAGACCGCACGGGAGTGCCACCTCGCGGGGGTTTCAGCGGGCTCTGGGGTCGAAGTGGCAGTTTCGTGCGTTCTGTCTGGCGAGGTGGCAGTTTCGTGCGGAATTTGGGGTCAAAACCGCACGGGATTGCCACCTCGGGAGGATTCCTGCACGGGATTGCCACCTCGCGCTGATCTCAGGGGGATCTGGGGTCGAAGTGGCAGTTTCGTGCGTTCTGTCTGGCGAGGTGGCAACTTTGTGCGCAATTTGCCGCCGAAACCGCACGGGATTGCCACCTCGGGAGGATTTCTGCACGGGAGTGCCACCTCGCGGGGGGGGCGACGCCGCCGGGCCCCGAGTCCCGAAGTTGCGTGGGGGTTGCCCGATTGGGAGGTGAGAACTTCCGTTAGGTGGCGGTTCAACCCCCTCATTTTGGAGGGAAGTACCACCGAATCGGGTAACCGCCACCCAGCGGGCCGCGCGTCGATTCCCACGCCCCAACCCGTGCGCGCACCCCACTCCACATGCACAAACGCACGTCCGCACCCGCACCCGCACCCTAGCCCGCACACCCAACCCCCACACCCAACCCCAACCGCCACACCCCCACACCCGCCCGCCAGGGACCGCCTTCCCAGTAGCGCAAATCACATGTACTCTTGCTGGGAACGTAAACGAAACTGGTTCGTTAAATCGACACGCACGATGATTCGTCGACCGCCCGGCCGCTCCGCCACGGCAGGCGACGAACGAGAAAGTGAAGGACGCATGGCCTGGACGATGCCGGCGGAAACGGCGCCCCATGAGAGGACCTGGATGGCGTTCCCCAGTGAGGGGGAGACGCTGGGTTCCACGGAGGCCGAGCGCGAGGAGGGCTACGAGGCCTGGGCCGCCGTGGCTCGCGCGATTGCAGAGTTTGAGCCGGTCACCATGGTCGTCGACCCGTCGGAGGTCGGGCGTGCTCGACGCATGCTGGGCTCCGGCGTCGATGTGGTCGAAGCCCCGGTGGACGAGTTCTGGATGCGCGACGTCGGGCCGACCTTCGTGCGGGATACCGAGGATCCGCAACGGATCGGGGCGGTCGACTGGATCTTCAACGGCTGGGGCGACAACGACTGGGCCCAATGGGAGAAATCCGCGGAATTGGGGCGGTTCGTCGCCGAATCCGCCGGCGTCGAGCGTGTTTCCTCCGTGCTGGTCAATGAGGGCGGCGGAATCCACACCCACGGCGAGGGCACAATCCTCGCGACCGAGACGGTGCAGCTCGATCCTCGCCGCAACCCGTACGCGACGCGGGAGAGGGTCGAGGCCGAATTCGCCCGGACACTGGGCGCGAGGAAGGTCATCTGGCTTCCCCAGGGGCTGACCAGGGATTACGACGAGTTCGGGACCAATGGTCACGTGGACATCGTCGCGACCTTCACGTCGCCGGCGACCGTTCTCGTACACGATCAGCAGAACCCCGAGCACCCCGACCACGCGGTCTCCGCCAAGATTCGACAAGCCCTCGAAGGCCAGACCGACGCCGAAGGTCGGCCCCTGCGGATCCTGGATCTGCCAGCGCCGAGCCGGCTCCATGACGATTTCGGCCCGGTGGACTGGAGCTACGTCAACCACTACGTCGCCAACGGCGCCGTGATCGCCTGCTCCTTCGGGGACGACGCCGCCGACGCCCGGGCGCGGGAGGTCTTGGGCGAGGCCTATCCCGGCCGCGAGGTCGTCTCCGTGGAAGCACGACCCATCTTCGATCGTGGCGGCGGAATCCACTGCATCACCCAGCAGCAGCCGTCCGGGGGTGACCTGGCGTGACGCGGATCGACGTCGTGGAAGCGGGGATCGCCGACCTGCGCGAGGCGATGACCTCGGGGCGAGCAACCTGCGAGGAGATCCTGGATGCCTACCTGGCGCGCGTCGATGCCTATGACGCCGCCGGGCCCTCCCTGAATGCCGTGGTCGTGCGGAACCCGGAGGCCCGCGCGGAGGCTCGGGAATCGGATCGACGCCGTGCCCGGGGCGAGACCCTCGGCCCGCTGGACGGGATCATCTACACCGCCAAGGACAGCTACCTGGTTCAGGGGCTGACGGCGGCGGCCGGTAGCCCGGCCTTCGCCGATCTGGTCGCCCAGAAGGACGCGTTCACGATCGAGAGACTCCGGGCGGCAGGGGCGATCTGCCTGGGGCTGACCAACATGCCTCCCATGGCCAACGGCGGCATGCAACGAGGCGTCTACGGACGCGCCGAGAGCCCGTACAACGCATCGTGGCTGACCTCGGCCTTCGGATCCGGATCCTCCAACGGCTCGGGGACCGCCACCGCCGCCAGTTTCGCCGCCTTCGGGCTGGGCGAGGAGACCTGGTCGAGCGGGCGCGCCCCGGCGTCCTGCAATGCTCTTTTCGCCTACACCCCGTCGCGCGGTGTCATCTCGGTGCGCGGGAACTGGCCGCTGGTGCCGACCATGGACGTGGTCGTTCCCCACACGCGGACCGCTGAGGATCTCGTCGAGGTCCTGGACGTGATCGTCGCGGACGACGCCGATACCCGCGGCGACTTCTGGCGCGCCCAGGAGTGGATCGACATTCCGCGCGCATCCGAGATCAGGCCGGCGTCGTACCTTCCGCTGGCCACCGGAGACCCTGCCGCCGCGAAGCAACGACTCGATGGGGTGACCCTGGGCGTTCCGCGCATGTACATCAATGCTGACCCGGACGCGGGCACCGCGGAGAAACCGGGCATCGGCGGTTCGACCGGGCAGCGCATCGACACTCGTGCCAGCGTGATCGATCTCTGGGCCTCGGCGAAGGCCGACCTGGAGGCCGCCGGTGCGCGCGTCGTCGAGGTCGATTTCCCCGTGGTCACCAATTACGAGGGCGACCGACCGGGGGCGCCGACCATTCGCACCCGCGGCCTGGTGACGCCCGAGTACCTCGACCGGGAGATCTTCGACCTGTCCGCTTGGGCCTGGGACGACTTCCTCCGGGCCAATGGCGACTCCGCGCTGGACCGACTCGACGACGTCGACGGCGCGCGCATCTTCCCGCACCCGGAAGGCGCCCTTCCCGACCGGTACGACGGTTTCGACGACGACATCGCCGAATACCCCGCGTTCATCAGGGAGAACCCGATCGAGTCCTTCCGAGACATCCCGGAGCTCGCCGACGGGGTGGCCGGCCTCGAGGAAACCCGAAGGATCGACCTCGAGGAATGGATGCAGGAGAACGGCCTGGACGCCGTCGTGTTCCCCGCAATGGCCGACGTCGCCCCGTCCGACATGGACGTGAACCCGGCATCCGCGGACCTGGGGTGGCGCAACGGCGTCTGGGTCGCCAACGGGAACCTGGTGATGCGTCACCTGGGGATCCCCAGCGTGACCGTCCCGATGGGAACCATGCAGGACACCGGCATGCCCGTGGGCCTGACCTTCGCTGGACGGGCCTACTCGGACACGGATCTTCTCGGCATCGGCCTCGCTTTCGACTCCTTGAGACCGCGCCGCACCTCACCGGCCAGGACCCCTCGCCTGCCGAACTGACCTTTCTGGGGCACAGCCCCCTTCATCCCTCGAATTCCCACACACGGGAGGAACTCATGCCCTCTTCATCCCAGCAGAGGAAGGATCCCGGGCGCTCGGACGGCGCCGGGGTCACGATCCACACGTCCACGTCCCCGATCGTCCGGCCATCGACCCCCGACGTCACGATCATCGGTGGTGACGGGAAGAAACAGGCCAAGGGTCTGAGCGCGGCGAGCATCGGCCTGGTCGGGGCGACCGTCATCGGCGTCTCGACGATCGCCCCCGCCTACACGCTCTCCGGTGCGTTGGGCCCCACGGTCTCCGTGGTCGGCTTCCACCTTCCGGCGATCTTCCTGCTCGGCTTCATACCGATGCTGCTCGTCGCCCTGGGATACAGGGAGCTCAACTCCGCGATGCCGGATTCCGGAACCACGTTCACGTGGGCCACCAAGGCCTTCGGTCCCTGGGTCGGCTGGATGGGCGGATGGGGTCTCCTGGCCTCGACCGTCCTGGTGCTCTCCAACCTGGCGGGTATCGGCGTCGACTTCTTCTACCTCCTGCTCTCCCAGATCTTCCGGAACGACGCGATCGCCGATCTGACTCGCAACGTCCCTCTCAACGTCCTCACGTGTCTGGTGTTCATGGCCGGTGCGTGCGTGATTTCCTACCGCGGCGTCGAGGAGACGAAGCGTTTCCAGATCTTCCTGGTCAGCTTCCAGCTGCTCATCATGGTCGGATTCTCCGTGGTGGCCATCGTGCACGTGCTCAACGGCTCCGCCTTCGACGGCCACATTCCCAATATCGAATGGTTCAACCCGTTGGGCGTCGATTCCTTCTCCGCGTTCTCCGCGGGTGTTTCCCTCTCGGTCTTCATCTACTGGGGCTGGGACACGGTCCTGACGCTCAACGAGGAGACCGAGGGCTCCGACAAGACGCCGGGGCGGGCGGCCCTGCTGGTCATCGCCATCGTGGTCGTGCTGTACCTGTTGGTTGCCTGCTCGACCCTGGCCTACTCCGGCGTCGGAGACGGACGCCTCGGGCTGACCAACGGAGGAATCCAGGAGAACGTGTTCGCGGCGCTCGCAACGCCCGTGTTGGGCCCGCTGGGCATTCTGATGTCGATCGCCGTGCTGATGTCGTCGATCGCGTCCCTGCAGTCGACCATGGTCTCTCCCGCGCGGACGATGCTCTCGATGAGCTTCTACGGTGCCCTGCCCAAGGGGCTCTCCCGCATCCACCCGAAGTTCCAGACCCCCAGCACCGCCACGGTGACCTCGACCGTGGTCGCCGCGGTCTTCTACACGGTCATGAGGTTCGTGTCCGAGGACGTCCTGTGGGACACGATCTCCGCGCTCGGCCTGATGGTCTGCTTCTACTACGGCCTCACCGCACTCGCGTGCGTCTGGTACTTCCGCAAGTCCTCACTCCGGTCCGTGCGGACGGCGTTCAGTCAGTTCATCGGGCCCCTTCTGGGCGGGATCCTGTTGCTGATCTTCTTCGTGCGGACCACGATCGATTCCTTCGACCCGGCGTACGGTTCGGGGTCGTCCCTCTTCGGGGTCGGTCTGGTCTTCTACCTTGGTGCCGGCATGATCGTTCTGGGGCTCGTCGTCATGCTCGTGCTCTCCCGGAAGCTGACGTCGTTCTTCCGCGGGGAGGTCACGGTGGCTCCAGGGGCGGTCGACCGTGCATAGCCGACTCGTTCCGCTGAGTGGCGACGGCGATCCGGAACGACGCTCAGGAGACCCCGAGGTGCTCCCGGAGTCGTTGCTCAAGTCCGTCGAGCATGCTCGGCAGGCCCAGATCGAGCGCTCGTTCGGCCGCGGCCGGACCGGAGACTTCCTCACGGTCGTGGTGGAGGCGGGCCATGACGGCGTAGTCCGTGCTCAGCTGCCCGGGATCGAAGATGTCGGCGGGTGCCGCCGCGTCGAGGGCGGTTCCGAGCAGGAAGGACTCGAGGGTCTCGATGACCCGCAGGGCCTCTCCTTCGGGCCACCCGGCCCGGAGGAAGGCCTCCGCGACCGCTTCATACATCGCCAGTGTCTGGGGCGCCTCGGCAACCGGCGTCAGGGCCAGGGTCGCGACCACGTAGGGCTGGGCCGCGAAGGCGCGGAAGTAGGAACGCGCCCAGACTTCGGTGGCGGACCGCCACTCGGCCGGCGTCGACTCGACGTCGCCCTCCGTCGCGTCCTCGGTGCCGGTCAGGCGGGCCAGATCCTGGACGTCGATGCCGCGCACGACGTCGTCCGAAATCCTCGCGAACACCTCGTCCCGCGACTGGACGTGGTTGTAGAGGGACGAGACGGCCACGCCCAGGCGCTTCGCCAGCATGGTCATCGTGAAGTTTTCCCCGTGGGACTCGAGCAGTTCCCGGGCGGCCTGAACGATGGTCGTCGAACTCAGGATCGTCTGCGCGGGGCGACCCCGCTTCCTCGTCGCATTTTCCGTCACTCGGACGACCTTACCCGCGACGTCGCCCGGAAGCCCGGCACGAAGCGGCATGCGGCATGCTTCACAAAATCTTCTGACATCGATACCATAAACGAAACACATTCGTTTATCCGTTCCGACTTCTTGCGAAAGGTCCGATCATGAGCGCCAACCCCCACAATCCCCAGCAATCCGCGTGGCCTGTCCGCGAGTCCGACGTCGTCGTCATCGGCGCCGGCCCCTCCGGGCTGAGCGCCGCCCGGGAGCTGCGCAGGGCAGGCAAGTCGGTTACGGTGCTCGAGGCCCGCGAGCGCGTGGGCGGCCGCACGTGGTCGCGCGTCATCGACGGCGCCTTCCTGGAGATCGGCGGCCAGTGGATCTCGCCGGATCAGACCGTGCTCAGTGAGCTGGTCGAGGAGCTCGGTCTGACCACGTTCTCCCGGTACCGCGAGGGCGAGAACATCTATCGCGGCCCGGACGGGAAAGTCAGCCGGTACACGGGTGAGATGTTCCCGGTTTCGGAAGAGACCGAACGAGAGATGGAACGTCTGATCGAGATCCTCGATGGGCTGGCGGCCGAGGTCGGCCCCTCGGAACCCTGGGCGCACCCCAAGGCGCGGGAGTTGGACACGATCTCTTTCCACCACTGGTTGCGCGAGCAGTCCTCGGACGAAGAAGCCTGCAACAACATCGGCCTGTTCATCGCCGGTGGCATGCTCACCAAACCGTCCCATGCGTTCTCCGCGTTGCAGGCCGTGCTGATGGCGGCATCCGCGGGATCCTTCTCGCACCTCGTGGACGAAGACTTCATTCTGGACAAGAGGGTCCTGGGCGGCATGCAGTCCGTGTCCCTCGCGATGGCCAGCGAGCTGGGGGAGGACGTCATCACGAGTCACCCGGTGCGCGTGCTCCGGTGGCAGGAGGGCTCCGAGTACCCCGTCCTGGTCGAGGCGGAAGAGTTCTCCGGGGATGGCGAGGCCAGCGGATCGGGCGTGGTGGTCCGGGCCAAGCGCGCCGTCGTTGCGGTCCCGCCGAACCTCTACAGCCGCATTTCTTACGTCCCGGCTCTGCCGCGCCGCCAGCACCAGCTGCATCAGCACCAGTCGCTCGGGCTGGTCATCAAGGTGCACGCGGTGTACGACACCCCGTTCTGGCGGGAGAAGGGCCTGTCCGGCACGGCGTTCGCTGCGGATTCCCTGGTTCAGGAGATCTACGACAACACCAACTACGATCCGGAGACCGGCGAGGAGGAATCGCGCGGCACGCTCGTCGGATTCATCTCGGACGAGAAGGCGGATCGCATGTTCGAGTTGTCCGAGGGGGATCGCAAGGAGGCCATTCTGTCCTCGATGGCGGATCTGCTCGGCGAGGAGGCCAAGAACCCCGTGGTCTACTACGAATCCGACTGGGGATCCGAGGAATGGACACGCGGCGCCTATGCCGCGAGCTACGACCTGGGTGGTCTGCATCGGTACGGCGCGGACCAGGCACAGCCTGTGGGGCCGATCCATTGGTCCTGCTCGGATCTCGCGGCCGAGGGATACCAGCACGTTGACGGTGCGATCCGGATGGGGCAGAAAGCGGCCGCGGATATCGTGGACTCACTATGAGATACATCGTTGGTTATTCCGCGGACCGCCGCGGCCGGGAAGCACTGAATCTGGGCGTTGCCCTTGGCCGGTCGATGGGTGCCGAATTGGATGTCGTCCTGGTGCTCAAGGCGGAGGATGCATACGCGGGTGCGCTACGCGGTCACGGGAACTACGCCGAGCTGGTCAAGGAGCGGGCCAAGGAGTGGTTGCGTGAAGCGGCGGAATCCGTGCCCGAGGACGTCGTCGCCCGGTACCACCTCCGGCGATCGGTCAACGCCGCGACGGGGCTGATGGAGATGGCCGAATCCGTCAACGCCGGGGCCATTGTGGTCGGCAGCTCGTCCAAGAGCTCGTGGTTGTGGCACGGGATCGGTTCCGTGGACAACGCGCTCTTGCACAGGGCTCCGTTGCCCGTGATCATCGCGCCGCGGGGTTATGAGAACTCCATCGCCATCACCGCGATCGACTGTGCGGTCAGCCCCAAGGACGATTCGATCGGCCTGGTCGAGGAAGCCATCGCGACCCTGAACCGGACCGGCATCCCGGTCCGCCTGGTGTGCATGGTGGACGGGTCCGCTGAGGAGGACGAAGGCCGGGTCAAGGAAGCCGTCGAGGAACTCATCGAGGATTCGTCCCTCACGCCGGACGAGCCCGAGAAGCTGGAGGTCGTCGTCGGCCACGGCCGGGGTATCTCGGAGGCCGTCGAATCCCTGGACTGGAAAGAGGGGGCCGTTCTCATGGCGGGTTCCTCGAAACTGGCCCAGAAGGGCGAGCTGTTCCTGTCCTCGACCACGTCGAAGATCCTGGCCAAGCTTCCGATCCCCATCGTCGTGGTGCCCCGCGAATACCATCCCGGTCGCTACGGGTCCGAAGCCCAACCCTGGACGGGCCAACTCAGGGCGATCGACCCGGATCGAGCCCGCAAGACCGGCAAATAATGTAATGAAACAAAAATTGATTATTGGTCAACTACGGTTGATGCCAGTCCCATAGAACACGCGAAAGAGGTACACATCCATGGCCATCGACGTCGATCGACTTCTGGCTCGAGTCCCCACGGGATTGCTGATCGGTGGCCAGTGGCGAGACGCCTCTGACAACTCGGTCTACGAGGTCGAGAACCCCGCGACCGGCGAAACCCTTGCGACCCTGGCCTCCGGCACGAGCGAGGACGCTCGGGCCGCGATGGACGCCGCATGCGAAGTGCAGGCCGGATGGGCGGCGACCCCGGCCCGAGAGCGGTCCGACATTCTGCGCCGCGCCTTCGACCTGGTCCAGGAGCGCAAGGAAGAATTCGCGACCCTCATGACCCTCGAAATGGGCAAACCGCTCGCGGAATCCCGCGGTGAGGTTGCCTACGGCGGAGAATTTCTCCGCTGGTTCTCGGAAGAGGCCGTGCGGGACTATGGTCGCTACGCCCCGACCCCCGAAGGCAACCTCCGGATGCTGACGGTGCGCAAGCCGGTCGGCCCGTGCCTGCTCATCACCCCGTGGAATTTCCCCCTGGCGATGGGTACCCGCAAGGTCGCCCCGGCTGTCGCCGCAGGGTGCACCATGGTCCTCAAGCCGGCCCGTCTGACCCCGCTGACCAGCCAGTATTTCGCGCAGACGATGCTCGACGCGGGGCTTCCGGCCGGTGTGCTCAACGTGGTCTCGGGCGCCTCGGCATCCGCGATCTCGAACCCCATCATGGAGGACCCGAGGCTCCGGAAAGTGTCCTTCACCGGTTCGACTCCCGTCGGCAAGCAACTCATGGCGCAGGCCACGAACAACGTGCTCCGGACCTCGATGGAGCTCGGCGGCAACGCACCGTTCGTCGTCTTCGAGGACGCGGACATCGACGCCGCCGTCGAAGGCGCGATGGGCGCGAAAATGCGGAACATGGGGGAGGCCTGCACCGCGGCGAACCGATTCCTGGTCCACGAGTCGGTGGCCGAGGAATTCGGCCGCAAGTTCGCGGAGAAGATCGGCGCACTCGAGGTCGGCAACGGTCTCGAACCGGGAACCACCTGCGGACCCCTCGTGGAGAAGAAGGCACAGGAATCCGTGACCGCCTTGGTGCAGGACGCTACCGAGCGTGGCGCACGGGTCCTGGTCGGGGGGAAGCCCGGTCAGGGCGAGGGCTACTTCTTCGAACCGACCGTGCTTGCCGACGTGCCTCGGGATGCCAGGGTCGTCACCGAAGAGATCTTCGGGCCCGTGGCCCCGATCGTCACGTTCTCGACCGAGGACGAGGCCTACGAACTGGCCAACGCCACCGAATACGGACTGGCCTCGTACGTGTACACCCAGGACCAATCCCGCATGTTCCGGGCCTCCGACCACCTCGAATACGGCCTCATGGGCTTCAACGCCGGAGTCATCTCCAACGCGGCCGCACCTTTCGGGGGAGTCAAGCAGTCCGGCCTCGGGCGCGAAGGCGGAGCCGAAGGCATCGCCGAATACACCACGACCCAATACATCGGTATCAGGGACCCCTACGCGGGCCAGTAGCCCGCCCGGATCTCGTTCCGTTCTGTCCAGACCACCCCTGAAGAAGGAGCATCCATGGTCACCCGTCTCAAGAACTTCATCAACGGAGAATTCGTGGAGTCCGCCTCGAACGAGGCGCTCGACATTGTCAGCCCCGTGACCGGTGAGAAGGTCGCCGAGTCGCCCATTTCGACGTCCGAAGAGATCGACGCCGCATTCGCCGCCGCAGCGGAAGCCTTCAAGAGCTTCAAGCGGACCACGCCCTCGCAGCGCCAGAAGATGCTGCTCGACCTCGCCGACGCGATGGAGGCCAACGCCGAACGGCTCGCTGACGCCCAGTACCGCAACACGGGGCAGCCCCGCGAGGCCATCACCTCGGAGGAAATCATCGGTGGTGCCGACCAGTTCCGGTTCTTCGCCGGAGCCGCACGAACCCTCGAGGGCAAGGGCGCGAGCGAATACGTGGAGGACCACACCTCGTACATCCGCCGCGAGCCCATCGGCGTCGTCGCCCAGGTGACCCCGTGGAATTACCCCCTCGACATGGCCGTGTGGAAGCTCGGTCCCGCCCTGGCGGCGGGCAACACGGTGGTGCTCAAGCCGTCGGACACCACCCCCGAGTCGACCCTGGTGCTCGCCGAACTGATCGCGGAGATCTTCCCGGCCGGCGTCGTGAACATCGTCCTGGGCGACGGCGCGGTCGGCGCCCAGCTGGTCTCGCACAAGACGCCGCAGCTCGTCGCCATCACCGGTTCGGTCCGGGCCGGTCGTTCGGTCGCCGGGGCCGCCGGCAAGGAACTCAAGCTGACCCACCTCGAGTTGGGCGGCAAGGCTCCGGCCATCGTCTTCGCCGACGCCGACCTCAAGCGCACCGCCCAGATGCTGACGGAATTCGGTTACTTCAACGCGGGCCAGGACTGCACGGCCGTCACGCGAGTGCTCGTCGAGGAATCCGCGGCCGAGGAATTCACCCGGCTCCTGGTCGAGGCGGCCAAGGCCACCAAGACCGGTTCGGAGAACGACGCCGACAATTACTACGGCCCGCTCAACAACGTCAATCACTTCGAGACCGTGATGGGCAAGCTCCAGAGCCTTCCCTCGCACGCGACGGTCGAGTGTGGCGGCAAACAGCTCGGTGACAAGGGGTTCTTCATCGAACCGACCGTGATTTCCGGTGTTCACCAGGATGACGCGATTGTCCAGGAGGAGACCTTCGCGCCCGTACTGACGGTGCAGACCTTCTCCAGCGAGGAGGAGGCCCTCGACCTCGCGAATGACGTCGACTACGCCCTGGCCTCCTCGGTGTGGACCAGCAACCACGGTACGGCGATGCGCGTGTCCCGCGATTTGGACTTCGGCTGTGTCTGGGTCAACACCCACGTGGTGCTCGCCGCCGAAATGCCGCACGGCGGGTTCAAGGACTCCGGGCACGGCAAGGATCTGTCCTTGTACGCTGTTGAGGAGTACACCCGCGTCAAGCACGTCATGCACGACATCAGCGCGTAACCCATCCCCCTCGTCAGAAGGACCAAACACACATGTCAAACATCAGCTACCGTCTGCCGCAGGAAATTCGTCTGACCGGCGAATTCCCGGGCCCTCGCTCCGCCGAGCTCGCGGAACGTCGTGCCAAGGTGGTGCCGGGCGGTGTTGCTTCCTCCGTCCCTGTGTACGCTGCGGACGCTGACGGCGGCGTGATCGTCGACGTCGACGGCAACTCGTTCGCCGACCTCGGCTCGGGAATCGCCGTGACCTCGGTCGGCGCCTCGGCGCCCAAGGTCGTCGAAGCGGTGCAGGACGCGGCCTCGCACTTCACCCACACCTGCTTCATGGTGACGCCGTACGAAGGTTATGTGGCCGTTGCCGAGAAGCTCGCCGAAGTCACCCCGGGCGACTTCGAGAAGCGCTCGGTCCTGTTCAACTCGGGTGCCGAGGCCGTCGAGAACGCGGTCAAGGTGGCTCGCGCGGCGACGGGCCGCAACGCCGTCGTCGTTTTCGACCACGCCTATCACGGCCGGACCAACCTGACGATGGCGCTGACCGCCAAGGCCGCGCCGTACAAGCGTGGATTCGGCCCGTTCGCCTCCGAGGTCTACCGCGTCCCGATGAGCTACCCCTACCGGGAACCGGCTGAGATCGATGGCAAGGAAGCCGCGGAGCGTGCCATCCTCCAGATCGAGAAGCAGATCGGCGGCCAGGATGTCGCCGCCATCCTGATCGAGCCGATCCAGGGCGAGGGCGGGTTCATCGTCCCCGCCGAAGGTTTCCTGCCCCGTCTGGCCGAATGGGCCCGCGAGAACGGCGTCGTCTTCATCGCCGACGAGGTCCAGGCCGGCTTCTGCCGCACCGGCAAGTGGTTCGCCGTGGATCACGAGGGCGTGGAGCCTGATCTCGTGACCCTGGCCAAGGGAATTGCCGGTGGCATGCCGCTGTCGGCCGTCACGGGTCGGGCGGACCTTCTCGACGCCGTCGGCCCCGGCGGCCTGGGCGGCACCTACGGTGGTAACCCCGTCGCGTGCGCCGCGGCGCTGGCATCGATCGAGACCATGGAGGAGTGGAACCTCAACGAGCGCGCCACCGCGATCGAAAAGGCCATTCGCGGCGCGATCGAACCCTTGGTGACTGAGTCGGACATCGTCGGTGAGGTGCGTGGACGCGGTGCCATGATGGCGATCGAGTTCGTCGCCGACTCCGACTCCAAGACGCCGCACCCCTCCGCCGCGAAGGACGTCGCCGCCTACTGCCTCGAGCGCGGCGTAGCGATCCTGACCTGCGGCACCTACGGAAACATCGTCCGCCTGCTCCCGCCGCTGACCATCAGCGATGAGCTGCTCGACGAAGCCCTCAACATCCTGGTTGAAGGCATCCGGTCGGTCTAGCCCGACCCGCGGAGCCGTGCTGCGGCGCGGCGGTTCGCGGTAGTTCGCGGCGGTTCACCCGCGGGAGCCGTCGTCGGTGTTCGGACCCACCCCATCAGGGGCTCCCGAACGCCGGCGGCGGCTCTTGTCTGTGTCGGCGTCGGGTCGCGTCCTGGCGTGATCCCGGGGGCCGGCCGGGTTCTGTGCTCAGGTGTGGCTCGAGCCTCCGCGAGGTGGCAGTTTCGTGCAGTTCCGCCCGCGAGGTGGCAGTTTTGTGCGGTTTTGGCCCGGTTTTTCGCACGAATCTGCCACCTCGGCGCGGGGAACGCTCAGGATTGCCACCTCGGCGCGGGGAACGCTCGGGATTGCCACCTCGCGCACGCTCGGCCCCGGCGCACGTCCGACCCCAGCGCACGCCCGCCGCACGCATTAGGGTCCACGCCCTAGTCAAAGCCCATATCCAGGGTGCGCGGTGCAGAGGAAACTGAAAGGCGCGTGAACTCGAGGCCGAAACCGCCCGGATCCGGCGCGAGGTGGCAGTTTCGTGCAATTCCGCCCGCGAGGTGGCAGTTTTGTGCAATTCCGCCCGCGAGGTGGCAGTTTTGTGCGGTTTTGGCCCGGTTTTTCGCACGAATCTGCCACCTCGGCGTGGGGAACGCTCAGGATTGCCACCTCGCGCACGCTCGGCCCCGGCGCACGTCCGACCTCGACCCCGGCGCACGCCCCCCCCCGACGCCGGCCGGCCGTACCGCGGACTTCCCGCTCGTGCAACACATGGTGACCGGCATGCAACGGCGGGTAAGATTTCTGGACTGCGACGTCCGCGCGGGCCCGCCGGCCTCCATGCCGGGCGGGCCTGTGGTGAAATGGGCCGAGTTCCACAACATTGTTTTCTGAAGAAAGTGGCTTATCCATGAGTCATTCACCGTACGATGACCGGGTTTCGCCCGAGACGTCGATGGGATCGACCGTGCACCGTGGCAACGGTTCGTCCGCGGCGGGTGGGTCCGGACCCTCCGAGTCCGCCGGCTCGGGGTCGCCCCGCAAGCTGCGGTCGCGTCACGTCACGATGATCACCCTGGGCGGGATCATCGGCGCGAGCCTGTTCGTCGGATCGGGCAACGTGATCCGCTCGGTCGGCCCGGCAGCGGTGCTTTCCTACCTCATCGGCGGCCTGCTGGTGTTCCTGGCAATGAGGATGCTCGGCGAAATGGCCGCGGCACGGCCCGCGATCGGATCCTTCATGGAGTACGCCCGGGTCGGCCTGGGGGACTGGGCGGCCTATCTGGTCGGTTGGCTCTACTGGTACTTCTGGGTCGGGGTCCTGGCCTACGAGTCCGTGCTCGGCGGTGAAACCCTCCACGGGTGGTTCCCGGCGATCCCGGCGTGGGCCGGGTCGTTCTTCCTCCTCGCGCTCTTCGTGGGGACGAACCTCATCTCGGTGCGCACCTTCGGCGAGGTCGAATTCTGGCTCGCGAGTATCAAGGTCATCGCGATCGTGGTGTTCCTGGGCGTGGGCGTGCTGTTCGCCTTCGGGCTCTGGCCGCACGCGGACTTCTCCGTCGGGAACCTGTGGCAGCACGGCGGCTTCGCCCCGCACGGCTACAGCGCGGCACTGACCGGCGTCGCCCTGGTGATCTTCTCCTACTTCGGGACCGAGATCGCCGTCATGGCCGCGGCCGAATCCGAGAACCCGGCCAAGGGCATCCGCCAGGCCACGAGCACCGTCATCTGGCGCATCCTGCTGTTCTTCGTCGGCGCGGTCCTCGTGATCACCGTGGTCATCCCGTGGAACGAGCTGCCCGTCCCGAGCGACGTCGCCCACGCGCCCTTCACCCTCGTCTTCAGCCGGTACGGAGTACCGGGGGCGGCCATGGTCATGCAGTTGATCATCTTCACCGCCGTGCTCTCCGTGCTGAACTCGGGTCTGTACTCCGCATCCCGCATGTTCGCCGCCCTGGCCGATCAGGGGTATGCGCCCCGGGTGATTCGTTCCCGTTCGCGCAGTGGTGTGCCCGTCATGGCGCTCCTGGCCTCGACCGTCGGCGGCGTCGTGGCGACCATCGTGAATTTCGCGGCCCCGGACTCCGGGGTCTTCGACTTCATCATGAACTCGGCGGGGCTCGTGGCCCTGTTCGTCTACGTCTTCATCGCACTGACCCAGATGAACCTGCGACGCAAGATGAGTCCGGAAGAACGGGACAGCCTGGCCCTCAAGGTGTGGCTGCACCCCGTGCTGAATTACGTGCTCTTCGCGGGAGTCGCATTCGTCCTCGTCGTCATGCTGACCACCCCGGACGGCCGCACCCAGGTGTGGACGAGCTTGGTCGCGGTGGTTGCCCTGATCCTGTTCTGGCCCGTGGTGCGCCGGGGCCTGAAACGTCGGAAAGCGGATCTCTGAGGAACGGCTTTGCCCGTGGGGCCGCTGGCCGTTGGGCTTCTACCGACTCCACGGGGTAACGAAGTCATTGGCCGGTTGGCCCTCGACGGCGGCCAGGAGCTCGATCGCCTGGGCCCCGTCGAGCTGCTCACGGATGACGTCGGCGTGACCTGCGTGTCGCGCGAACTCCTCCAGGTGATGCGCGTAGAGGTACCGCAGTTTCGCGGGGCGAGCCTCGTTCAGCCCGTACCAGGGCATGGGACCGGCCTGCACTTCCGACTCGAGATCGCCTTCTCGGCACATCGTCATGTACTCGGCGCGGACGGCATCGAACCTGGCCAACAACGCTTCGAGGGATTCGTCCTCCGTGGGCGTAAAACTCGTGGTGAAGGCCTCAAAGGGCTGGTCATGCTCTGAATGCCCGGCCCTCGAGAGGGACTGTTTCATGCAGTAGACGATGTGCTTGATGATCCCGCTGATGCTCAGGGCACTTCGCAACGGTGATTGACGAGCCTCGGCGTCGTCGAGGCCGAAAGCGCTGGCTCGGATGGCGTCGAGCTGAACGTCGAGGTACTTGCACAACGTGGTGCGTTCGTCATTGATCTCGGGCAGGTACATAATGTGTCCTCTGGTTGTTGGTGAATGTCGCAAACTCATTCAAACCCTCAATGAGGACAGGTTCGGTCCGCAGTCTGACCGAGAATGGTGGCATGACCCAAACCACACATCGCGTCCTGCGGCTCCTCGGACTGTTGGAGACACGCACCACCTGGCGTGGAGATGAGCTCGCCGAGCGCCTGGGGGTTACCGGGCGCACCGTGCGTCGTGACGTCGCCCGATTGCGTGACCTGGGGTATCCGGTCGAGGCAGAGCCGGGAATGGCAGGCGGCTATCGGCTGGGCGGCGGGCGGCGCCTGCCTCCCCTCGTCCTGGAGGACGATGAGGCGGTGGCCCTGGTTGCCTGCCTGCGGATGGCTGCCCTGACAGGGGGCGACGCCGTGGGCGAAGCGGCATTGCGCGCCCTGACCAAGCTCGACCAGGTGCTTCCGGCCAGGCTCCGAGCCGTCGCGGCCGCGATTGATGGGGCCACGCGCGCCATGCCGCGGGTCCGTCCCGCGGTCGATCTCCGCGTTCTGGAGCAATTGGCCGTTGCGCAACGAGATCACAACCTCGTCCGCTTCTACTACTGCAAACCCCGGGGTGGGGGCGGAACCCGCGAGGTCGAACCCGCGCGGCTGATCACCCAGGGCGAGCACTGGTACCTCCAAGCCTACGATCGCGAAAGGGAGGACTGGCGAGTCTTTCGCCTGGACCGCATGCGCGATCTCAAGCCGTCCACCTGGCGTTTCGCGCCGCGCGAGGCTCCTGACCACGATTTCCGCCGGGACCTTGCCAGCCGATACGAATGCGTCATGAGGGTGGAAGTGGAGGTTGACGCGCAACGTCTGGAGGCCTGCCTGCCCGCGCCCTACCGCACTGAGCTCGAAGCGACCGCGACAGGTTGCAGCTTCGTCGTGGGCGCCCCCACCTGGGACGACTTGGCGTGGCACCTGCTTTCGGTCAGTCGGGACCTCAACACGGCCCTGATTCTGCCGACAGGTCCTGCGGCAGATGCCTTCAGGCAGGCGCTCGGACGTATTTCACGCCAGGCGACGTCCGTGGCTCAAGGGCGGCCTCCGGAGGCCACGTGATTCCCCGAGGCGCCACCGCGGCCAGAGGGGGAGGTCGCTCGGTGGAGCGCCGGCTACCGTTTCCCTGTCCCGGACAGACGCCACGCGTAGTACGCAACCCACCCCGCGTTGAGCGCAAGGGGGCCGGCGGCCCGCGTCAACCGCGGCGCGGCCTTCCGGGAGACGGCGCTCAGCACGCCGACGCCGGTCGTCAGGACCGTGAGCGGGGTAATGCGCGCCATGGCGGACCAGAGCAGGAACTCCTGCATCGGAGTTCCGTTGTGTCCGAGGGCGCGGGCGTAGGCCTTGTAGGGGACGGGTTCCACGAGACCCGAAGCCAGGGCCTTCGCGCCGTACTTCTTGACCTCGGTCTCGGCCCGACGAATCGTCTGCTCGGAGACACCCGGAACGCGGAGAAGGCGCCCGGCGCTCTCACGCTTGCTCGAGTTCTTGGCCACCGTGTACGTGAAGGCCCCGCCGGTCAGGCTCCCAGCGAGCGCCACGAAGGTGATGGCACCACTGCGCGAGGGCTTCCTGAGGGCTACGTTGGTCGTCCAGGCCTCGGGGGCAACACACCACACGGTCGCGTCCGCGAAGGCCCAGCCGAATGCGACCGCAGCGTCGCGGAGGAACCCGGAACCGGAGGCCCCCCGGCTCCCGGAGGCCTCCCGGCTTCCGGAGGCCTCCCGGCTCCCGGAGGCCTCCCGGCTCCCGGAGGTGTGGCTGTCCTCCGACCCGGCCCGTTTCGAACGGCCCGCGGTGGTCTTCTGCCGTGGGGTGACAGAACGCCGAGCTTCGCGCTCCTGCTGTCGACGTTTCTTCTGTTCCTCGGGGGACAGCGAGAGCTGCCACTCGGGGAGGCGCTTGTTTCCAGATGGGAACAGTCCCATGGTCACTCCTTCGTCGTCATCGTGAGAGGTGCTGCCCGGTGGGTGAGGGGCCGGTGTCTCCCCTCAATGCCCTCCGCACCCGCAGGCCCCGCCGCAGCATCCTCCGGCGGAATGATCGTCGCTCGGGGCGCGGTCCTCGGAGGAAGGGAGGCCGTCGCCGGTGTCTCCGCCCATGAGGTTCCTCCGACCGCCCATATCGGGGCCTCCTCGCGGGGTTTCCTTGACCCCGGCCAGGACGGCGGCGAACCCGGCGGGCGCTGGCTTCTCCGCGGGTTGGCCCTCTCCGGGAACCTGCCGGCCACCCGGACCGCAGGCGGCACCTGCGGCGGAGAATCGGGGGTCCTTGCGCTTCGGCTCCCGGGCCTTCGCGAATCGCTGCAATTGCTCCGACGTCGGGTACATCCAGGAGGTCACGATCTGGGGTCCCAGGAGGGTGATGGGCAGAACCATGTCTCCCGAGGCCGCGATCATGTCCGCGACGTGTTCGCACTGCTCGAAGGCCCACTCGTCCTCCCCGCGGACGTACACCGTGATGGGGTAGCCCTGTTCCGCGAGTTCGGCGGCGGCGTCGAGGAATTCCTCGCGCTCGGTGTCCTCCGGGCCGCCCGCGGGAATGAAGACTTCCACCTCGGTCAGATCGGACATTTTTCCTCCATCGTCGCTTCGCCCCCATCTTGCCCGGGACGATGGAGTAATTCCACCGGTGTTCGCCCGCCGCCCACTCGCTGTCCACGGAAACGGCCCACTCGCCGTTCCCGAGGACGGCCGCGCATGGGGACCTCGGCCTACTTCTTGGCCGCTCGCCGCAGGGTCTCGTGGTCGATCCAGAACTGACGGGTCGTGACCTCGTCACCGCCGTCCCAGGTCTCGAGCCCGGTGATCTCCGGGAGATCCGAGGCGTGGAAGATCGGTTCCTTGCCTTCCTTGCGCTGGCGGTCGTAGTTCTTCAGAACCTTGGTGGCGACTCCCGCCAGGAGGAAGATCGCGATGAGGTTGAGGAAGGCCATGACCGCCATGAAGACGTCGGCCAGCGTCCACACGAGGTCCAGCGCAGCCACGGTGCCGATGAAGACGAAGAGCATCACCAGGGCGCGGTAGACCTGAAGGACCCACGTCCGCTCGGTCAGGAACTGGATATTCGACTCGCCGTAGTAGTAGTTGCCGATGACCGAGGAGAACGCGAACAGGAAGATCGCGACGGTCAGGAAGTGGACGGCCCAGCCGCCGAGCTGACTGGCCAGAGCGGACTGCGTCAGCGAGGCGCCCGCGGCCTCGTCCCCGAAGGAGGGCTGCGAGAGCAGCACGATGAACGCCGTGATCGAGCAGACCAGAATCGTATCGAAGTACACGCCCAGGGACTGCACGAAACCCTGCTTGGCGGGGTGCGAGACGGCGGCCGTGGCGCCCGCGTTGGGGGCCGAACCCATACCTGCCTCATTCGAGAACAGGCCTCGCCGCACGCCCTGCATGATCACGCCCATGAGCCCACCCGTCACGAACTCCTTGAAGCCGAACGCACCCTGGATGATCTGCAGGAATACGGAGGGCACGAGGTTGATGTTCAGAATGACGACCAAGAGGCCCAAACCGACGTACATCACGGCCATGACCGGAACCAGGATCTGGGTGATCGCGGAGATCGAGCGGACGCCACCGTAGATGATGAAGCCGGTCAGCGCGGCCAGGACGATTCCCAGAACGATCTTGAGCCCGGCGCTCGAGGCGAGGCCTTCGTTGAAGTGCGCCGTGGACTGGGAGATGGCGTCCGCGATCGAGTTCGTCTGGACCGAGTTGAACACGAATCCGTAGGTCAGGCAGATGATGACCGCGAAGGCGACGCCCATCCACCGCGCTTTCAGGCCGCGCTGCATGTAGTAGGCCGGCCCACCGACGTAGGCCTCTTTGCCCGGGTGCTTGTACAGCTGGGCCAACAGAGACTCGACAAAGGCGCTGGCCGCACCGACGGAGGCGATCACCCACATCCAGAAGACCGCGCCGGGACCGCCGATGCTGATGGCCAGGGCGACGCCGGCGATGTTCGCCGTGCCCACGCGGGACGCCGCAGAGATCGTGAAGGCCCGGAACGAGGAGATCTGGGTCCGCCCATCGGCGTCCTTGCCGCTGGGCTCACCCAGAATTCGGAACATTTCCGGGAACCGCCGGAATTGGACGAACCGAGTACGGATCGTCAGGTACAGCCCGACGCCGATGAGGATGACGAACATTGGGTACCAGATGACGTCGTCGATACTGCCGACGATCGAATTCAGAAGTTCCATGAGGTCCAGCCTTCGAGTGATTCACCGCGGCGTCGGGACGGCCGCTCGTTCGTACAGCTTGTCATGACGATAAGTTACATGACCACTTCGCCGTGCCGCGGGCGCCGACCGAGGGACGTAGACGGTAGGTTTCTTGGCACGCCATCGGCGTCCGGGGGTGCGAACCCACCGGTCCTCGCTCGATCGGCATCGACAACGCGGGGAGCACACCCGGAGGTGGGCCTCTTCCCGGACGACGACGAAAGGTGCCCCATGAAAGTCGACGGATGGACGCAGACGCTCGGTGTCGGGCCTCTGTTGCTCATCGCCGCAGGAGCCTTTGCGGTGCTCCTGTTCCTGATCATCCGGCTCAAGGTCCACGCGTTCCCGGCCTTGATCCTGGTGAGTCTGCTGACGGCGGCGACCGCGGGCGTTCCGCTCGGGAAGGTCGTGGACGTTCTGACGGAAGGCTTCGGGACAACCCTCGGATCGGTGGCCCTGCTGGTCGGTTTGGGCGCCATGCTGGGCGCTTTGCTCGAATCGTCCGGCGGCTCCAGGTCGCTCGCCGACCGCTTGGTGCTGGCCTTCGGGGAGAGACGGGCCCCGCTGGCCCTGGGCGTCGCGTCCTTGCTCTTCGGCTTCCCGATCTTCTTCGACGCCGGCCTGGTGGTCATGCTGCCCGTCGTCTTCTCCGTGGCGCGGCGCGTCGGCGGATCCATGCTGCTGTACGGGATCCCCGCGGTCGGAGCGTTCTCCGTGATGCACGTCTTCGTCCCGCCGCATCCCGGGCCGGTCACGGCGTCGTCGTTCTTCGGCGCGGATCTCGGGATCCTTCTGTTGGTCGGCTTGGTCGTGGCCATCCCAACCTGGTACGTGGCGGTCTACCTCTTCGGCATGATCGTCGGGCGCCGCCTGGACCTGCCGGTCCCCGAAACCCTCGGCTCCGCGGAATCGACGACGACCGACGCCGCCCCGCGGTGGACGGTCGTGGTCGGTATCCTCCTGCTCCCCATGATCCTGATCTTCCTCAATACGGGCCTCTCTGCCCTCGAGGACACCGGAACCCTGGGCAGTGCGGTCACGGACTCGCCGTGGTACGACGCCGTGGTCCTCCTGGGCGAGACGCCGGTCGCGTTGCTGGTGACTCTGATGGCCGCCCTCGTCGCGTTCGGTTGGCGCAGGGGCACGTCCAAGAAGGGCGCCCAGGACCTGCTCGAGGGGGCGCTCCCCAAGGTGTGCTCCGTCATCCTCATCACTGGCGCCGGCGGCATGTTCGGCGGCGTCCTCCAGGCCAGCGGCATCGGGGATGCTTTGGCCTCCTCGCTGTCGGGCTTGGGGTTCCCCCTCATCCTGGCGGGGTTCATCATCGCGGCGACGCTGCGCGTCGTCCAGGGGTCGGCCACGGTGGCCCTCACGACGACGGCCGGACTCATCGCGTCCGGTGTCACCGACGCCGGGTACAACAATGTCCAGCTGGCCGCGATGGTCGTGGCGGTGGCCGCGGGATCCGTGGTGCTGTCCCACGTCAACGACTCGGGATTCTGGCTCGTGGGGAACCTGCTCGAACTGGATGAGGTCACCACCCTGCGGATATGGACCGTGTTGGAAACCCTGATCGGTGTGGTCGGGTTCCTGTTGGCCTGTGCCGTCTTCGGCGTCGGGAGCCTGTGGTGAGGGCCTTGGGCACTGCTTCCAGTCCCGATCGCCGGCCGGGTGGGCCAGGAAAGCCGCCGTCAGCGAGGGTATTTCACGAATCGTATTTCCTATAGGATTTATGGAATGTGGGATCCAGCCCACACATGCCGAACATTCCGGGCTCCGGAGCGACTACCGATGGAGGGACGTCGATGACCTACCTGTACGACCAGCCGAGCGATTTCGCGGCGGACGCCGTGGCAGGATTCGCCGCCGCGCATCCGACGATCACCCAGGTCCACGGCGGCGTGGTCCGTGCGAGTGCGACACCACCGGGCCAGCCCGCCTTGGTCATTGGCGGAGGCGCCGGTCATTACCCTGCTTTCTCCGGATGGGTGGGACCGGGTATGGCGCACGGCTCGCCGTGCGGCAACGTGTTCGCATCCCCTTCCGCGAGCCAGGTCTATTCCGTGGCCCGCAACGCGGAGAACGGTGGGGGAGTCGTCCTCGGGTTCGGGAACTTCGCGGGAGACGTGCTGCACTTCGGCCTGGCCGCCGAGAAGCTCCGGGCCGACGGCTTCGACGTCAGAGTGGTTCCGGTCAGCGACGACGTCGCGTCCAGCGACCAGGAGAATCGCCACGACCGCCGGGGAATCGGGGGAGTTCTTCCCGTCCTCAAAGCGGTCGGGGCGGCCATCGAAGACGGAGCCGACCTCGATGAGGCCGAACGCGTCGCAGCCAAGGCCAACGAGGCCACCCGTTCTCTGGGCGTGGCCTTCGACGGGTGCACTCTCCCCGGTGTCGATGAGCCGCTGTTCCGAGTCCCGGAGGGAACATTGGCCGTGGGCATGGGCATTCACGGGGAACCGGGAGTGCGCGACGAGCCGATGGGCACGGCGGCCGACGTCGCGGCCCTCCTGGTCGACGGCGTCCTGCGGGAAGAACCGGCCCGAACGACCGGCGGCTACGACGGCCGGGCCGCCGTGATCCTCAACGGGCTCGGGACGGTGAAGTACGAGGAACAATTCGTGGTCTACAACCACGTCGCCCGGCTGCTCGCGGAGCGCGACATCGTTCCCGTCCGCCCGGAAGTCGGCGAATTCGTCAGCAGCCTCGACATGGCCGGCCTCTCGCTGACCCTGGTCTTCCTGGACGACGAGCTCGAGCGGCTGTGGACCGCGCCCATCGACACCCCGGCCTTCCACCGCGGCATCATGCCCGACATCGATCGCCCCCTCCGCGACAACTTCTGGGAACTCGGCGACGAACCGGTACCGGATTCCGAGGAGGCGTCACGCCAGAGCGCCCGGAGGATCGCCGACGTCATCGCACTGTTCGAACGGGTCTGCGCCCGGGAGGAAGAGGAACTGGGCCGCATCGACTCCGTGGCCGGCGATGGTGACCACGGCCAGGGGATGCTGCTCGGATCGTCCGGCGCGGCAGACGCCGCCCGGAAGGCCGTGAGCCAGGACGCCGGCGCCCGGACCGTCCTCGCGCGCTCCGGCGAAGCGTGGGCCGAATCGGCCGGTGGAACGTCGGGGGCCCTGTGGGGCGCGGCACTGGTCGCGGCGGGCAACGCCGTCAGCGACCAGGAGGGCGTGGACCAGGAGGCCGTCATCGGCGCGCTCGATGCGGCCGTCGAGACGATAGGCCGGTTGGGAGGAGCGAAGGAAGGCGACAAGACCATGATGGACTCCGCCCTGCCCTTCCGTCGGACGCTCGCGGCGTCGTTCACCGGGCAGAACGCCGGGGAAGCAATTGCCTCGGCGGCTGCGGCCGCCAGGGAAGCCGCGGACGCAACGGCGAGCATCACCGCGAACAAGGGCCGGGCGCGGGTCCTGGGGGACAAATCGTTGGGAACGGTGGATCCCGGTGCCCTGTCCTTCGCGACCCTCATGACCGAACTCGGTGAGCACCTGGCCTGATCGTCAGGCCCCCGGGAGCGACGCCGCCCCGCCCGAGCGCTCGCGGACCCCTTCCAGGTGGCGGCGCAGGGCGGCCTGGGCGCCGTCGTGATTGTGCTCTTCGACCCTGGCGAGGATCTCCGCGTGCTCGGCCAGGGCATCGGCGGCGTCGATCCGTTCCGGGCCTTCCGACCAGGTCTGGCGCATGCGGTGGCCGTGAGCGTTCAGCACATCGCGCATCGAAGCCAGGTAGTGGTTGCCCGCGTGGCGGAAAAAGGCTTCGTGGAAGGCGTTGTCGGCCTCGAAATACGCGTGGAAGAGCGCGTAGTCCGGTTTGGGCTCGCCCGCGATCTGTGCGGCGATCCGCGCGTGCTCGGCGTAGGCCTCGCGCAGATCGTCGAGCAGCGCATGCCAGGTCCCGAAGGCCCGGGTGAACGCCGCGAGCTCGACCACCAGGCGGGCATCGATGAGCTCCCCGATCTGTTCCGCGGTCAACGGGGGAGCCACCACGAAACCCTTGAGCGGCTGGTACGTGATGAGTTCCGAACGCTCGAGAGCGGCCAGAGCCTCGCGCACCGGCGTCGGGGAGACATCCAAATCCCTGGCGAGACCATCGATGCTCAACCGGGCCCCCGGGCGCCAGTCGCCCTGCATGAGTCGATTCTGGATCTCCTCCTGCACGTCCGCGCGCAGGGCCTGGCGCTTGCTGCTCATGGCGTCTCCTGTCCGATCGAGTTGGCCGCTTTCCAGATACTAGAGGACGCGCGTGGCGTCGCCCTTCGGCTCGGCCGACGGCCCCTCCGGGTTTTTCCCCGCCCAGGCGCGCATCCCGACGAAGGAGCCGACGGCGCCCAGAACCAGCACGATGCCCAGGAAATGCATCCCGTTCGCGGCGTTCCCGGTCGCGTCCGAAACGGCCCCGACCACATAGGGCCCCACGAAGCCACCGATGTTGCCGAAAGAATTGACGAACGCGATGCCGACGGCCGCCGTGGCACCCGCCAAGTAACGGGTCGGCAGGGCCCAGAAGACCCCCGCGACCGAATAGAGGAAAAAGGCCGCCACGGACATGGCCGCCAACTGCACTGTGCCCGAACCGGAGAACCCGGCCCAAAAGATGCCCACGGCACTGCCCAGGTAGATCAGGATGAGAGGCACCCAGTTCTCCCGCAGCTTCGAAGCGAGGCGCGACGTGACGAAGATGCCGATGACCCCGAACAGATAGGGGACCGCCGAAAGCCACCCGGTGTTCGCATCCGAACCGCTGAAGGAACTCACGACCGTCGGCATCCAGAAGCTCAGACCATAGATCCCCACGGTCGAGGGGAAGAACAGCACCGCGAAGACCCAGACGTACCGTGACCCCAACGCCTTGAGAGGATTGTCATGGGACTGCTGGCCGAAGCGCTCGCGGTCCTGCTCCAGCTCGTTCTCGAGCCAGTCGGCCTCCCGAGACGTCAGCCACGGTGCCTTGCGAGGGGCGTCCCGAAGCCATATCAGGGTCGGTACCGCAGCGACCATGGCCGCCGCTCCCGAGAGGACGAAGAGCCAATGCCACCCTCGCAGACCGAACCAGTCCAGACCGAGGATCGTGCCCGCGAGCGGGCTCATGACCAGGAACGCGATCGGGGCCGCGAGGACGAAGGTACCGGTCGCCCGCGTGCGGTGGCGCTGGGGGAACCAGAAGGTCAGATAGTAGAGGACCCCGGGATAGAACCCTGCTTCGGCCACGCCGAGGAGGAAACGGAGCACGTAGAACACGCCGCTCGACGTCGTGAGCGCGGTCAGCGCCGTGATCAGGCCCCAGGTGAACAGGATTCGCGCGAACCAGATGCGCGGTCCGACCTTGGGCAGCACGTAATTCGACGGAACCTCGAAGAGGAAATACGCCAGGAAGAACAGGCCGGCGCCCAGACCGAAGGCGGAGTCGCTCAGCCCGATGTCGGCCGACATCTGGAGCTTGGCATAGCCAATGACCGACCGGTCGATGTAGGCGATGATGTACAGGACCATCACGAACGGGACGATGTGCCAGGTGATCTTCTTGATCAGGGCCTGTTCGTCAACGGGAACAACAGAATTCATGGTGACTCCTCGAGTCCATAGCGGCCGGGCGGCCCGGAGGCCGTCCGGTGCGGGTCAGTCCTGGCCACGGCGAGTGCCGCGCGGCGCGGGGCCGACCTCCCGCAGCACGTCCCGCATCCTGGCGTAGGCCTTGTTGCGGTAGGCGATCAGCTCCGCGCGAGTTTCGTCGTCGTAGTCCTCGACCAAGCCCTTGCCGTTCTTGAGGCCCTTGCGGTCCTCGGCAGCCGCGTCCTTGAGCAACTGCGGGGTGGCGAGGCGCTCGCCGTACGCTTCCTCGAACGTCGAGAAACAATTGGCGTACACGTCGAGGCCCGCCTGATCCGCGATCGCGAAAGGTCCGAAGAAGCCGAGACGGAAGCCGAAGGTGGTGCGAACGATCGTGTCGACGTCGTCGACGGTCGCGACCCCCTCCTCGACCACCGAGGTCGCTTCCTTCAACAACGCATACTGGAGCCGATTGAGCACCATGCCGGGAGTGTCCGCGACCTGCGCACCCTCGCAGTCGGCACGTGCCAGGAGGTCCTTGACGGCGTCGATCGCGCCCTGGGTTGTCGCGTCTCCCGCCACGAGTTCGACGCCGGGGATGAAAGGCATCGGGTTGGAGAAGTGGACTGTCAGGAAGCGCTCCGGGTGGGAGACGGCGGGCGCGAGCACGCGCACCGGGATCGTCGAGGTATTGGTCCCGATGATCGCCTCCGGTCGCGCGGCCGCCGAGATCCGTCCGAGAACCTCGTGCTTGACATCGGGTACCTCGAAGACGGCTTCCTCGATGAAGTCGGCCTCGGCGACGGCCTCCTCGATGGTCCGACCCGCCGTGAGGTGGGAGGCGACGGCGTCGGCGCTTCCGGCGGGCACGAGGCCCTGGTCCTCCGAGGCGCGCGCCTCGCCCAGGATGCGTTCCAGGGCGGCGTCGGCGGCCTCGACGCTGACGTCGGCGATCCTGACGGGCAACCCCGCCATGGCGAGGACCTGCGCGATGCCTCCGCCCATGTAGCCTGCGCCGACGACGGTGACGGTGCGGATGGTCGAAACGGGGTCTGTGGACATGGTGAATCCTTTCGTGGAAGGGGAATCAGGCGGATGGGGTTGAAGGCTGCTCGGTCCGGTCGCGGCGTTCCAGCACGGCCGTCCCTGCGACGAGGATCGCTCCCAGGAACGGGGCCAGCGCGAGCATCACGAGGCCGGCCGCTTCGCTTCCGAAGGTCTCGGTGACCCACGACCGCAGGTTCGGGGCGATGAAACCGCCCAGATTTCCCAGCCCGTTGATCAGCCCGACGCCGGCCGCCAGGGCCGCGCCCGAAAGATAACCGGTGGGGATGTTCCAGAAAATGGGCTGCGCCGAGACGAACCCGATGGCCGCGGCGCACAGTGCGATCATCGTCAGGACCGGTTGGTGCAGGAAGGCGCTGGCGCTCAGGCCGACGCCGGACAGGGCGAGCATGAACGTGGTGGTTCGCCGGTAGGCGGCCCGTTTGTCGGCGTAGCGTCCCACGAAGGCCGCCGAGACGAGGGCGGTGAGCCACGGGATGGCGACCAGGAGTCCGACGACGAAACCGATCTCCTGGCCCGTGATCTGCGAGACCTGGCGCGGCAGGAAGAAAGTCAGCCCGTACACGGCGACCTGGATCGTCAGGTAGATCAGCGCGAAATACAGCACTCGGCCGTTCAGCAGCGCCTTCCACCAGCGCATTCGGTGCGTCTGCTCCTTGACCTCCGCCTCGGCGGCCAGGGCATTCTCCAGACCCTCGCGCTCGGCCCGGGACAACCAGCCGGCTCGGGCCGGCCGGTCGGGCAGGCACAGGAACGCCACGCAACCGATGGCGACCGCGAGCAGGCCTTCCAGCAAGAACATCCACTGGAACCCTCGGAGCCCGAACAATCCATCGAGCTCGAGCAGGGCGCCCGAGAGCGGCGAACCGACAATGTTGGCGATCGGGAGACCCAAGTAGAACAGCGAGGTGGCCTGCCCACGACGACGCCGGGGGAACCAACAGGTCAGATAGTAGATGACTCCTGGGAAGAACCCGGCTTCGGCCACGCCGAGCAGGAACCGGAGAACGTAGAACATCACGGGACCGCTGGTGAACATGAACAGCGCGGCCACGATCCCCCAGGTGACCATGATGCGGGCCATCCACCAGCGGGCCCCGACCTTGTACATGATGAGGTTCGAGGGGACCTCGAACACGGCGTAGCCGATGAAGAACAGCCCGGCGCCGAGCGCGTAGGCCGTGGTCGAAATTCCGGCGTGGATTTCCAGGGCCTCTTCCGCGAAACCGATGTTCGTCCGGTCGATGAAGGCCACCACGAACATCAGCATCAGGAACGGAAGCAGGCGCCAGCTGGCCTTGCGCGTCGCCGATTCGACCTCGTGGGTGAGGGACCGCCGCTCGGTCGCGGATTGGATCCGGGGGTCGTTGCCCGGGGATGACGTCATTGTCATGATTTCGTTCTCCTTGCTGAGGGAGCCGGGGAGGTCAGACCATGTGTTTTCCGCCGTCGACGAAGACGGCGTCACCGTTGACGAAGCTGGAATCCTCGCTGACCAGGAACTTGATCAGTCCGGCAACCTCTTGCGGTTGGCCGACCCGTTCCAGGGGGATGTCGGCGGACATCCCGGTCTTGCGTTCCTCCGTGAGGGTCCCGCCCATGATGTCCGTATCGATGGGGCCGGGCACGATGGAGTTGCAGGTGATGCCGTGTTTCCCCAGTTCGCGGGCGCCGCCGCGGGTCAGCCCCAGAACCGCGGCCTTCGCGGCCGCATAGCCGGTCTTGGAGAAAGTTCCCCCGCCGTCGTAGGCGGTGATGGAGGACGTGTTCACGATCCGGCCGCCGGTGCCCGCCTCGATCATGCGGGAAGCCGCCGCCTGCATCATGAAGAGGGTGCCCTTCGCGTTGGCGTCCATGATGCGGGTGAAGTTCTCCGAGGTGAGGTCGAAGAATTCCTGTGGCCCGGGGATTCCCGCCAGGTTGACCTCGGCGAGGACGGGCGGCAGCTCGGCGTCGATCGTGGCGAAGGCCCGCTCGACCGATTCCTTGTCCGCGATGTCCACCCCGATCCCGACGACGGTGCGGCCGCTCTCCTCCGCCAACTCGGATGCGAAACCGGTGACCGCGGATTCGTCGATATCGAGAACGGCCACGTTCCATCCGGACGCGGCGAGGGCTCGGGCCACGTGCCGTCCGATGCCGCGCGGTGCCCCCGCGCCGGTGACCACCGCTGTGCGCTCGGAGGGGAAGGGGGTCGTGGACATGAATGCTCCTTTGCATGGGTCTGGGAAGGGGGAACGCAGTGAGACGGTCGTGGGGAGGGTCAGTCCAGGGCCGAAGCCAGGACCTGGCGGATGTACTGGATGTTCTCCGCGATCACACCCAGCGAGTCGGAACCGTAGTGCTCGCAGCAGAACGGGCCCGTGTAGCCGGACTCGATGGCTCGACGGATGATTCGCCGATAGTTGATGTAGCCGTATTTGAGCGGCATCGGTGCGGAGGTGTACGCCCCGGTGCGTGGGTCGAAGTCCCGTGAATAGTTCTTGATGTGCCAGAAATTCGACCGGGGCAGGACCGTCTCGTACATGTCGTCGGGGTGGGGCATCGGTCGGTGGAGACGAACCAGGTTGCCGAGGTCAGGGTTCAGCCCGACGGCGTCGTGGTCGACGTCGTCCAGGAAGGCCACCGCGTCATCGGGGGTCCCGATGTAGGTGTCCTCGTACATTTCGAGGCTCAGCCCGACCCCCACCGACTGGGCGTGATCGCCGAGTTCCCGGATGCGTTCGATGGCGAGGTCACGGAGCGCGGGGTCGTCGTGATGGCCGTTCTCGAGCCAGAACCAGACGGCGTCGGCCTGCTCCGGCGTCAGGGCCTGCATGAAACCGACGTTCACGATGCTGGCCCCGAAGCTCGGAGCCAGGTCGAGGAGGCGATGGGCCTCGGCCAGGAACTGCTCCCCCTTGTCGCGGTCGACCACCGAGCTCCGAGTCATCGAGATCGAAGGGATCGAGAGGCCCTCGCCCTCGAGGGTGCGCCGGAACTCCTCGACCCGTTCGTCGCTCAGCCGTGCCAGGGGAACCCACGCGTCGGTCGGGTCGATCTGCGTGATTCCGAGCTCCCGGGCTTCGCGCATCTGCGCGGCCCAGACCGTGGCGGGCGCATCTTTGATGTGGCCCCCATCGGGCGCGGTGGCACCGAACGACAACATGTTGGCGGCGATCGGCCAGGACTCGGCTGTGAACATGCGGCTCTCCTTCGAGTTGAGTATTCCTATAGGATTTATGTCCGACGTGACCTGTGTCAACCATCCCGGCGAATAATTTGAGGGGGTATGACGCCGGGGTGACTGGCCCTGGAGCCCGTCCTGACGCGAATCGACAGGAGAGTCGACGTCAAAACCCTTCACTGACCAATGCATCTTCCTATAGGATCGTGAGAGGACTGCGGGGCCGCCAGCGTTGCCCGAGGCAGAGCAGCCGAACCGTGGGAGAGACCCGGAAACCGGACGTGGTCGGAAGGAGTTCAGTCATGCCCCCACGCGGATCGAGTGCGACGACCGGAGGGACGACGCCGAAACGCCTGTGGATCGGGACCAGCTGGAAAATGAACAAGCTGGGGGCAGACGCCCGCGCGTGGGCAGACACGCTCACGGAGAACCTGTCCGAGGATGTCCTCGAGAGGGTGCAGCCCTTCGTCATCCCTTCTTTCACCGCGATCTCTCCGGTCGCCCAGTCCCTCGGCGGTCGGTCTCCCGTCCTCGTCGGCGCCCAGAACGCTCATTGGGAGGACTCCGGGGCCTGGACGGGGGAGATCTCCGTTCCTCAGGTCAAGGACGCCGGGGCCTCCATCGTGGAAATCGGGCACTCCGAACGGCGGACGCATTTCGGGGAGACGATCGAGACCACCCGGTGGAAGGTCGAGGCAGCGATCCGGCACGGGATGCGGCCCTTGCTGTGCATTGGGGAACCCGAGGACATCAAGGCCGCCGGACGGTCAGCGGAATACATTCTCGAACAGGCGCACGGCGCGCTCGACGGCCTGACCGAACCCGAGCTGGGGAAGGTCCTGATCGCCTACGAGCCGATGTGGGCCATCGGCGACGCCGGCCGGCCTCCCCGCACCGAGGAGCTCGTCGAAGCCTTCGCCGCCCTGGGAAACGAATACGACCACCGGGTGGAAGCGCTCCTGTACGGCGGTTCCGTCACGGTGGACAACGCCGCGCAGCTCCTGTCGCTCGACCACGTGGGAGGGCTGTTCGTGGGGCGGACCGCCTGGGACGTCCAGGGATACCTCGAGCTGCTCCGGATCGCTGAGGCACACCGGCGCTCGTCAGCGGATGGTCGGAGCTGACCCGGAAGGCCGAATCACCCGATCAGGAAGTGTCCCAGGAGGAAGAAGCGCGCGGCGTCGAGCAGCAGGAGCACGCTGACCGAGGCCAGCCCGATCGGGACCGCCCATCGAACCCATCTGCGCAACGAGTCCCAGACCCGGCCGATCAGCTGGGAGACCTTCCGGTGCTTGTTGAACAGCACCGCGATGCACAGCACGAACAGTGGGAACTGGGAAACCACGGCCCAGACGATGAACGCCGGGATCACGACCCACACGGGTTGGTGCGAGGAAAGGCCGATCGTGACGATGAACGGCACGTCGGCGGTCACGATCGCCACGAATCCCAGGGCCACGAGCATGAGCCCCGCCCTGTTGCGCGCCTTCTCCTCCCGCGGCGGGTCGTTGCGGTGCACCCATTTGTGGCCGGCCGCGCAGAATCCGGCGATCGCGAGAAGGAGCTCGACGCCGGCCGCCCACCCGCCGGCGCGCAGGAGCCCGTGCCAGGGGACGCTCGCAAGACGCTCCCCGACCAGGAGGGACAGCCCCACGCCCCAGAGCGCGGTTCCTCCGATGAGCACCGTGCCGAACAAGAGGACGTCGCGGCGGACACCCCGGGCCTGTTCCGGTGTCTCGCTGGGGCGCGCGGCCATGAATACCGCGGCGATCAGCGCCGGGGCAGGGTCGAATCCGCCGACGCCCAGACCCGAGGAGGCGGCAAGGAACTGGACCGGGTTCATTCGAGCGACGCGGAATCCGGCCCCTTGACGCTGCGAGGCGCGGACTTGAGCCTCGGCGTCGCCCCGGGGCGAACGAACGGGAAGGCCAGGACGCCACGAATCGGCGAGCCGGTGAGCATCATGATCAGCCGGTCGATGCCGATCCCGAGCCCGCCCGTGGGCGGCAGCCCGGTCTCCAGGGCGTCGAGGAAGTCCTCATCGATCTGCATGGCCTCGACGTCGCCCGCCGCCGCCTTGAGGGACTGCTCGGTCAGGCGGCGTCGCTGTTCGATCGCGTCGGCCATCTCGGAGTAGGCGGTGCCCATCTCGGTCCCGTTGATCACCAGGTCCCAGCGTTCGGCGAAGCGCGAGTCCTCACGGTGGGGGCCGGCCAGGGGAGAGGTCTCGACGGGGAAGTCCTTGTAGAACGTGGGCCTGGAGGTCTTCGCCTCGACGAGTTCGCCGTAGAGCTCCTCGATGACCGCTCCCGGCCCCATGTCGTCCCGGACGTGGATCTCGTGGTCGCGGGCGAGACCCATGAGCGTCTCGAAATCGGTGTCGAGGTCGATGGGCCGCCCGACCGCCTGGGACAGGGCCTCGCACACGCTCACGACCGGCCAGGGCCCGGAGACGTCGGTCAGCACGGCCTCCTGGCGAGGATCCTTGGGGTCGTCCCCCAGACGCAGCGGGAGAACCTCTTCACCGAAGACCGCGCGGGCCGCGTTCTTGAGGATCCGCTCGGTCAGCTCCCTCATCACGGTGTAGTCCGCAAAGGGCTGGTAAGCCTCCAGGACCGTGAACTCGGGGTTGTGGGTCGAATCGGCGCCCTCGTTGCGGAAATCGCGGCCCAACTCGTAGACCGGACCCATGTCCCCGACAACCAAGCGTTTGAGGTAGAGCTCGGGTGCGATGCGCAGGGTCAGGTCGACGCCGTAGGCATTGATGAACGTCTTGAACGGCCGGGCGCTCGCCCCACCGTGGATCGTGTTGAGCATCGGCGTCTCGACCTCGAGGAAACCCTGGTCGTCCAGCGTGGTGCGGATGGCCCGGATGGTCGCCGACCGGATGCGCAGCCGCTTCGACTCCTCCGGGTTGATGATCAGGTCCATGGACCGCCGGCGCAGCCGCGCCTCCGGGTCCGTGAAGGAATCGTAGGGGATCGGGTGCAGGCACTTGGATGTGATGTCCCACGAGTGAGCGATCAGGGACGGCGTTCCGTTGCGCGAGGAGCCGATGTGGCCGCGGACCAGCACGTAATCTCCCGAATCGATCCACCGCACCCGGGCGGCCGTGTCGGTTCCGCACACGGATTCGTCGAGCACCACCTGAATCGTGGTCCCGTGCTCGTGCAGGTCCAGGAACGTGACCTTGCCGTGGCGCCTCATCGACCGGACGCGACCGTTGACCGCGACGTCGGCGGGTGACGCCTCCCCCGGTGCGCCTCCGTCGACGGCGTCCTCTCCGCTCCCGAGCAGAGGAGCGACGGCGCGCACGGTCATGCCTTCACCGGTGCCCTTCGGGAATGGTTCGACACCGGCCTCCCGCATCTCTTCCAGATGTCGGATGCGGTGACGTGTCTGGTCCGACCACTTCGGGGCGAGATCCTCGGCACCGACCCGGCGTCGTTCGATCTCCCGGAGCCGTTCCAGCTCGTTCCGACCGAGGGTGTGTTCCGCGGACACCTTCCCGCCCATCCAGGCCGGCAGGAATCCTTCCGCGACGCCGCACGCCATGCCTACATTCGCCACCGAGACGTACGAGTCCACGCAGATGAAACGGGGAACCCAGGTCGGAGCGAATTTCTGGTTGAACTTGTAGAGCCGCTCCAGCTGCAGGAACCTGTCCAGCACGCCCAGAACCGAGGATCCGAAACGGGTCAGCGGATTCGCCCCGAGTTCTTCCGAACGGGCGAACGTCTCGCGGAACATCGCGAAGTTCAGCGAAACCCTGCTGACACCCAGCCCCTCGGCCTCCTCCATCATCTTGACGATCATGAACTCGGTGGTCCCGTTCGGAGCCTGGGGCGAGCGACGCATGACGTCGAGCGACAAGCCGTTCGAACCCCACGGGACGAAGGAGAGAAAACCGATCGGCTCGCCATCCGCGTTCTCCGCGGTGATGAAGACGTTCCGGGCATCCGCGGAATCACCGATCCTGTTGAGCGCCATCGAGAATCCGCGTTCGACCTTGCCATGCCGCCACTCGTCCGCGAGGCCGACCAACCGGTCCAGTTGCTCTCGAGTGAAGTCGGCCTGGCGCCGGATGCGGTAGGTGACTTCTTCCCGCTCGAGGCGTCGCACGCTGTGGCGGACCTCGTTCATGGACGTGTTGTTCAGCGAGAACCGGTCGGGGTAGAGGATGGCCTCGTCGCCCATCCCCAGAGCAGCCATGCCGACTTTGGTGTATTCCCTGGCGCCGTCGCGGCTCGCGCTGATGACCGCGGGAATCCAGCCGTACTCCCGCGCTTCCGACTTCCACTTGAGGATGGCGTTCTCCCACGAGCTCCGGTCGCCCACCGGGTCGCCCGAGGCCAATGAGACCGATCCGAAGACGCGGTACGTGACGGCCGCGCGGCCGTCGTCGGAGAAGACCATCGACTTCTCGCGGCGGGTCGCGAAGTAGGACAGCGAATCCTGGTGCCCGTACTCGTGGAGCAACTCGCGCAGGTGCAGTTCCCGCTCGCCGGTCCAGGAATGGATCGCCCTCTTGGAACGGAGAATCACCCAGACGGCGGCGATCGCGGTCAGACCGTACACGGTGGAGATGGTCTGGACGTGCCACCGATGGATGTTGTGCAGATGGGACATGACCGCCGGCGAGGTGCTGCCCCAGGCCCTCAGGAGGAGGGCCCAGAGGTCCCCCATGGCGTGGAACGGGAGGAAGACCCATGCCACCACCAGCGCGAGCACGAATCCGGCCGCCACGACCAGAAGTCCCGCGCCGTAGGAGATCGGTCTGATGCGGGCCGGGAACTCCCGGCGGGACCTGTAAAGCAGGATGAAGAACACGATGCCCAGCACGCCGGCGACGATGTCCCAGGCCGGGTGGAGCAGCGGGTTGGCCGCGATGATCTCGGGCGGCGCGGACACGGCGTCGAAGGCCACGGTAGTCAGGATCCCCGACGCCAGCCCGCCCAGCTGGAAGATCATGGCCGCCCACAGGCCGGCCCTCTTGCGGCGCAGCAACGCCCAGAACACGAGCGCCGAAATCACCAGCATGATCAGGCTGCGCTCGACCGGGACGTTGAGCAGCCCGAACAAGAACTCGACGGCCCCGTGACGCGAGGGTCGGGTGATCAGCAACGCCGCATTGACCAGAACCGCGAGGGCGTAAACCCAGGTGACGAGCGCCGCCATGCGACGGCCCGGTTGTTTTCCGGGCAGGTAGTAGGTGGCGGAGCGGCTGCCGGTGCTATGAGTCTTCACGAGTACTTTCCCTCTGGATTCAGGTCAACGGCGCGAAAAATGGGCTGGTGCGGCCCAGCCAGGTCAGGCTCTTGGCCATCCCCGGCTCCCAGACGTCCTGGCGGTGCCCACCGGTGTCGACCGAATCGACCGTCAACGACGTCGGGCGGCTCACCTTGTCCTTGAACTGGTTCAGGGAGGGCCAGGACAGGGTGTCGTCCTTGCTCGAAAAATAGTGGAGGTTCGTGTCCGGGGGCTTGTTCGAGGCCATCTTCTCCAGGTCGTACCGCGGATCGTCCTGTGCATTCCAATGCTGGTTGTCACTGTAGATCGGCTCGAAGTAGCCGGACTGGACCAACCCCGAGGCAAAGAGATCGGGATGTCTCATGCTCAGCATGGCGGAGCACCAACCACCGGCACTGTACCCGGTGAGGGCCCACGCGTGGGGGTCGTCCGAGACCCTGAAGTTGTCCTTGACCCACGGCACGACGTCCTGGGTCACGTAGGTTTCGACCTTGGGCGTCTTCCCGCCGGACTGGGAGCGGGTCCCGTCCACGCATTCGCTGTCGTAACCACCCGGGTACACGGCGGGAACCACGAAGATGGCTTCCCGCATCTTGTTGTGCTTGACCGCGTCCTCGATCAACTGGCCGTAGTCGATGGACTTGGAGTAGGTGTCCGGGGATCCGGGAAAACCGCTGAAACCCATGATCACCGGGTAGAAACTCTCCGGATTCTTCAGATACGAAGCGGGCAACCACACCGTGACGTCATAGCTCTGTCCACTTGCTTTCCCCGGAACTTTGACAGAAAAGTACGTGCTGTTCGATTCGCCTTCTTTGATCTTGTCCTTGAAAGCGGGATTGGAGGCGGGGTCGCGCTGCTTGTCCGTGGCGTCACCGGTGATTTTCTTGGCGTGGGCAACTTTGGCCACTTTCTGGCCGAAGACCTTGCTGGAGTTCATGGCGGCCACGTCTCCGCTGTTGAAGAGATCGTCCCACGAGGTGTACCAGTTGTTGTCCCGGTTGAGCCACGCGGTCGCGGTCACGAGGACCAGCGCGGAGACCACGACGAAGGCGACGGCCTGAGCCAAATACTTCAGGGGACCAGGAGCCGACATGCGCGGCAGGAGGAGTACACCGAGGACGAAGACGACGATGGTGACCACGAGAATTCCGATCAGGAATCCCCATCCTGTGAGGTCGAAAAAACCCATTCCTGCCTTTCGTCGGCGACATTCCGCCCAGTCGGGAATCGTCCGGACAGTCTACAAATGCTGTGGATTGAATCATAGAGCGCGCTCCGAGTTACCGGGCGGTACCGTCCTCACTGTGCATTTCCCATCGGGCCCGGCGTTTGCTCCTCAGGGCAAGGAACGAACCTCCGGCGAGAGCGGCCAGGGTGGACCCGGTGAGGATCGCGACCTTGGCCGATCCGTCCAGGGACGGGTCTCCCGCAAAACTCAGCTCGGCGATCAGGAGCGAGACCGTGAATCCGATGCCGGCGACGAGCGAGACCCCGACGACGTCGGGCCACGCGATGGTCGGATCCAGCCTCGGCCCGCGCAGGCGCGTGACGAGCCAGGTGGCCCCCGTGATCCCGAGGCACTTGCCGACCACGAGGCCGAGGAGAATCCCGAGGGCGGCGGGGCTGCTCACGGACTCCACGAACCCGCTCCAGCCTCCGACCGCCACACCCGCCGAGAAGAACGCGAACACGGGGACGCACAGCCCCGCGGAGAGCGGTCGGATGCGGTGCTCCAAGACTTCGGAGAGGCCTGCACTGGCGTCGTCGGGCGTGCGGGATCCCCGCCGGACGGGCACGCAGAAGCCCAGCAGGACGCCGGCGATCGTCGCGTGAATCCCCGAACCGAGGAAGAAAGCCCACGTCAACACGCCGAGGGGCAAGAGGATGAGCCACGCGGCTTCGGGCCGCAGGTGCAGAACCTTCTCGCCCCGGTAGGCGACGAACGCGTAGGCCGCGAGCGGCAACGCGGCGAGGGCCAGGAAACCGAGGTTCAGGTCGGAGGTGTAGAAGATCGCGATGATCGTGATCGCGATGAGATCGTCCACCACGGCCAGGGTCAGCAGGAAGGTCCGCAGGGCCGTGGGGAGGTTCCGCCCGACGACGGCGAGCACGGCGACGGCGAACGCGATGTCGGTCGCCGTCGGAACCGCCCAACCGCCGATGGCCGGGCCTCCCGCGTTGATCGCGGAGAAGATGATGGCCGGGAGCGCGACGCCGCCTGCCGCGGCGGCCATGGGAACCACCGAGGTCCCGGGGTTGCGGAGCTCCCCGACCACGAACTCTTTCTTGAGCTCCAGCCCGACGATGAAGAAGAACACGGCCAGAAGGCCGTCCGCGGCCCAGTGACCGATCGACAGGTCGAGGTCCAGGGAACCGATGGTGAAGCCGAGGTGGTGGTCTCGGATCGCGAAGTACCAGGGCGAGGCGCCGCTGTTGGCCAGGACGACGGCCAGAAGCGTTGCGCAGAGGAGGATCACCCCGCCCGTGGATTCCTGGCGAAGCAGTGACGTGAGGCGGTGTGCGGCGCGGTGCTGCATGAGAGTCTCCGACAAGGGTCGAGGATCATCAATCTCGATCCAGGGAACAAGGCCGCGCACTCCGCGACCTGCCGACCAGACTTCCCGGCACACCTGAATGACCCAGTATAGGCGAAGGACGCCGCCACGAGGTGCGTCCTCCGTCACGGGACGGAGTCGAGTCCTCCCATGTCAGAACGTGGATCCCCGAGCCGGATGGGACGGGAACGGGCGAGCGAGTGGGGCATAATGGCATGACCTGCGGATCGTTGATCGAGCAGGGAGCAAGATCGTCGAGTGGAAGGTCGTCCGGTGTCCCACGCGCCCCAAGCCCCGTGCGAGCCGCAGTGGCTGACGCAAGAAGAGCGTGAAGCCTGGCTGAGTCTTTCGGCGATCATGTTCCAACTTCCGGGCCAGCTCGAGAACCAGCTCCAACGCGACTCGGGCATGGGCTTCGTCGAGTACATGGTCCTCGCGATGCTCTCCGAGGCTCCCGAACGTCGGCTCACGATGACCGAACTTTCGTCGCAGACCAACACGCGCCTGGCAAGGCTCTCCCGCGTGGTGAAACGTCTCGAGGAAGACGCCTACGTCGAGCGCACGACCTCGGAAACCGACCGCCGCGTCAGCATCTGCCATTTGTTGCCGAGCGGGCACGACGCCGTCGTCGCCGCCGCGCCCGGCCATGTCAGACAAGTGCGCGCCGCGGTCTTCAACCGCCTCAACAAGCGCCAGGTCAGCCAGCTCGCCGCGATCGGCGAAGCGCTGCTCGGTGGCAAGCCTTCTTCGATCGTCGCGGCGCAATTGGCGCAGGGAACGGGCCCCAGGGCCTAGCGAGATCTGAGACGGGGCTGGCCCGTCAGGGGTTCTCGGGTCGGTTTCCTCCGGCCGTGAAGTAGATGTGGGCGTCGGTCGAGACGAAGACCGATTCGCCGTACAGGAACGGCTCCCCGTCCGAAGAGCAGGCCGTGATCTGCAAGGACAGGCGCGGTTGCCTGTCGGTGATCCCGAGCGTCCAGGCCTCGTCCCGGGACGGCACGCGGAGCGAGACGCTCAGGTCCTGCTGGGCGATGCTGACGCCGTATTTCTCCTCGAGGCAGCCGTAGAGGGACTGCTCGGAGAAGTCCTCGGTCTCGATCCCCGGGAAGCGGTCCGGGCCGAACCACGTGCGCGAGAGCTGGTGGACATTGCCGTCCACGTAGCGGCGTCGGGACATGTGGAGCACCTCGGAGTGGCGGTCCACCCGGAGGGCGCCCGCAACGGAAGTATTGGCGCGGACAAGGCCGAACTCCAGAATGTCCGAGTGCACGCGGTGCCCGAAACCCGTCAGTTGACCGAAGAAGCCGGTGAATCGGCTGTCGAAGTGCTCGCCCTGTTCGACGTGGTTCTCCGTGGTCGTCGGGGACGGTCGGCTGACCTTGGTGCCGTGGCCGCGATGTCGGGTCACGAGTCCGTCGCGGGCAATTTCCTCGATGGCCCGCCGCAGCGTGATGCGCGAGACGTCGTATTCCTCGCACATGCGGGCTTCCGTGGGGAGCAGGGTCCCGTCCTCGAGCTCAGCGACTCGGGCGCGCAATTGCCGCTCGACGGCGCGGTACTTCGGCATCGACGCGGCAGACACTCGACCTCCTGCGGGCCCGGCGGGTTCCTGTGATTCGTAAGCTATCCTCTCGGCGCCCGAACCCAAAGTATGACGTCGTTTCCGGGTGAGTTGGGCAACTCTCCGCGAAGGCCTGGCGTAGGATCGCACAAAGCAGTCTGAACCGAAGGAACCACCATGCCACTAGGAAAAACGGACGCGATCGAGTTCATCGGAGTCTCCAAGGAGTTCGAGTCCTCCACTGCGGTGGAGAACCTCGATCTCGCGATTCCGGACGGTCTCATCACGGTCTTCGTGGGGCCCTCCGGCTGCGGGAAGACGACGTCGTTGCGCATGATCAACCGCATGGTGGAACCCACCCGCGGACGGATTCTCATTCAGGGCGAGGACAACAAGGACACTCCGGCCCACGAACTGCGCCGGTCCATGGGGTACGTGATGCAGGAATCCGGTCTGATGCCTCATCGCACGGTCGCCGACAATATTGCGACCGTGCCGAGACTGAACGGGGTGTCGAAGCGTGACGGGCGGTCCCGGGCCCTCGAACTGATGGACACGGTCGGTCTGGACCGCGGGCTGGCGAAGCGCTATCCCGCCCAATTGTCCGGGGGACAGGCGCAGCGCGTCGGCGTCGCCCGCGCCCTGGCCGCGGATTCCCCCGTGCTGCTCATGGATGAGCCGTTTTCCGCCGTTGACCCCGTGGTGAGGGCGGACCTGCAGCGCGAGCTCATCCGGCTCCACGAGATCCTGGAGCGGACCATCGTGTTCGTGACCCACGACATCGATGAGGCCGTGACCTTGGGCCAGCGCGTCGCGGTCTTCGCCGAGGGCGGCCGTGTTGCGCAGTTCGGAAGCCCCGAGGAGATTCTGCGCGAGCCGGCCGACGACTTCGTGGCCTCATTCGTCGGCCACGACCGCGGAACGCGCCGCCTCACTTTTGCCTCCGCGGGCGAGGTCCCGATCCGCCCCCTGGATGCGGAGGACCGGCCGTGGGGCGATTGGCGCCTGGCCCTCGACGACGCCGGCCGACCCGCCGGATGGAGCATCGACGATCGAACCATGGTCGGTGGAAGCCTGTTCCCCCAAGGCGGGAGCCTGCGCGACGCCTTGGATTCCGTGCTCTCTTCCCCGTCCGGCTGGGGCGTCGCGGTGGATGACGACGGCCGAGCACTCGGCCTGCTGTCCTCCGACGACGTCATGGACGCCGCCGCCAGGGAGCGCAAGAGCAGATACGGGGTGGGCCTGTGACCTGGCTCTTCCACAACCTGTCCTACGTGGGGGAGCTGACGTGGCTGCACCTGTTGCAGTCCGTGCTTCCCGTGGTCATCGGAACCGTTGTCTCGATACCGGTCGCTCGTTTCGCCGCGGTGCGCCGGTCCCGTGGCGCGGAGGGCGCCGGCGGTGCGTCACGCGCACGAGCCGGCAAGGCGCGGCGGGGAACCGTGGTCAATGCGGCGGCCCTGCTCTACACGATCCCTTCCCTGGCCCTGTTCGTGCTCCTGCCCCTGGTCCTCGGCACGGCCATTACCTCGCTGACCAACGTGATCATTGCGCTGAGCCTGTACGTGATCGCGATGATGGTCCGCTCCTGCGTGGATGCCTTCGAGTCCGTCGACGCCGCCGTGCTCGACGCCGCCACGGCCGTCGGGTACCGACCGGCTCGCCGGTTCTGGGCGGTCGAGTTGCCGCTGTCCGTTCCGGTGATGGCCGCGGGGCTGCGCGTGGCTCTGGTATCGAATATTTCCATGGTCTCGGTGGGCGCGGTGATTGGGATCCAGTCCCTCGGCACGCTCTTCACCGACGGACTCCGGCGCGACTTCACGACCGAGATCATCGTCGGAATCGTGCTGATCGCGCTGATCGCCGTCGTCCTGGATCGCCTGGTCGCTCTGGCCGCGGCCGTCGCAACGCGTTGGCAGGTGAGGTCATGAACGTCGTCGAACAAACGTGGAACTGGTTCACGGACCCGGCGTCCTGGGGCGGTTCGGGCGGAATATGGATCCGCCTCGCCGAGCACCTGGGATACACGGGCATGGTTCTGGGCATTTCCGTGGTCGTCGCCGTCCCCATCGGGCTGTGGCTCGGGCACACGCGCCGGGGCGGAAACGTGGTGATCGGGCTGACGGGCGCTCTGCGCTCCCTTCCCACGTTGGGCCTGCTGACCCTGTTCGCTCTCTGGATCGGTATCGGCCTGACCGCGCCCGTTCTGGCCCTGGTGATTCTGGCCGTGGCCCCCTTGCTCGCCAACGCGTACGCGGGTGTCGCCGCGGTGGATCCTGCCGTGGTCGACGCCGCCCGCGCCCAGGGCATGAAGGAGTGGCAGATCCTCTTCACGGTCGAGATACCCAATGCGGTCCCCGTCCTGTTCGGCGGGATCCGCAATGCTGCCCTCCAGATCGTGGCCACGGTGACGGTCATGGCCTACATCGACCTGGGCGGTCTCGGCAGGTTCCTGATCGACGGCCTCGCCGTCCGGGACTATTCGCGGATGGTCGCCTCGATGCTGCTCGCCGCGGTCCTGGCCCTTGCACTGGACGGGATCCTGGCTCTCGTGCAGCGCATGCTCACTTCTCCCGGCCTGGTCAAGGAGGAATCGTGATGAATCCTGTATCGAGGAACGCGTCGCGCCGGGAGGTACTCGGTCTCGCCGCGGCGGCGTCGGTCCTGGGGCTGACCGGTTGCGGCCTGTCGGGGAAGAACGCCCTGGGACCGTCCAAGGGCAAGGGCACCATCGTGGTCGGCTCCGCGGACTTCGTGGAGTCCCAGATCATCGCCGAAATCTATACCGCGGCCCTCCAGAACGCCGGGCACAAGGCCGAGAGCCAGCCCGCGATCGGCGCCCGTGAGGCCTATATCGGCGCCGTCAAACAGGGCAGTGTCAGCGTGGTGCCCGACTATTCGGGCAACCTCCTCCAGTACTTCGACAAGTCGGCGACCGAGAGCACCGCCGAAGATATCATGTCCGCCCTCGCCAAGGTGGTCCCGAAAGGACTCCAAGTGCTGGAACCGTCCCCGGCCGAGGACAAGGACGCACTGGTGGTCACGAAGGACGTGGCGAAAAAGTACGGGCTCGAGTCGCTCGAGGACCTCGGCAAGGTCTGTTCGGACCTCAAGCTTGCCGGGCCGCCGGAGTTTCAGGAACGGGCCTACGGCCTGCCGGGGCTCGAAGCCAAGTACGGGTGCGTTCCCGCGAAGTTCTCGCCCATCAACGATTCGGGCGGCCCCCTCACGGTGAAGGCTCTTCTGGACGACCAAGTGCAGGTCGCGGACATCTTCACCACGACGCCGGCGATCGAAAAGAACGATCTGGTGGTTCTGGAGGACCCCAAGAACAACTTCCTGGCCCAGCAGGCCATTGCCCTGATCCGAAAGGACCAGGTTCCCCAGGCGGCCCAGGACGTGATCAGCAAGGTGTCGAAGACGCTGACCACCCAGGATCTGATTCGTCTGAACGACCGGGTCAGTGGCGACGAGAAGGCATCGACCGTGCAGGCCGCCAAGGACTGGGTCTCGGACAAGGGGTTGTGACTGTGACGCCCGGCCTCGACGGTGTACCGCTGACAGGTAGAGTGTTCGAGATATGAGTTACCCACAGAATTCGACGCTGTCCGCGCCCCTCGGCCTGTTGCTCCTGAGAGTCGGCTTGGGCGTTGTGTTCCTGATGCACGGTTTGCAGAAGTTCAACGAATGGACCCTGGCCGGGACCGCGGAGAATTTCCGGCAAATGGGCGTTCCCTCGGCCGAGCTCGCAGCCACGGTGGCCGCATACGCCGAGCTGGTCGGCGGAATCGCGCTGATCGTCGGCCTGTTGTCCCGGCTCGCCGGCCTGGTGCTTGCCCTCGACATGCTCGGGGCCATCTACTTTGTGCACGGTTCCCAAGGTTTCTTCGCCTCGAACGGCGGGTACGAATCCGTTCTGGTGCTCGGACTCGCGTCCCTGGCCGTCTTCCTCCTCGGACCCGGCCGATTCGCGATCGCCGGCGGCCTCGACGACCGCCGAGGCTGGGGCATCCTGGCCTGACAACCGGGCTTCCGCACGGTGTGTGGCGCGGTGCGGCCTACGGGGTCGCTTTCGGGGTTGAGGTGGCAGTTTTGTGCGGCCTCTGGCGTCGAGGTGGCAGTTTCGTGCGGCCTTTGGCGCCGAGGCGTCAATCCCGTGCGGCCTTTGGCGTCGAGGTGGCAATCCCGTGCGTCTTTCGCGTCGAGGTGGCAATTTTGGGACCGATAACGGGCTTTTTCGTCCCGAAATTGCCACCTCGTGCGGGAATTGGCCCGAAATTGCCACCTCGTGCGGGAATTGGCCCGAAATTGCCACCTCGTGCGGGTTCGTCGGACGCGCTGGGTGCGCTGCCGGCCTGCTGCCGCCGCCCGCCTGCTCCTGCCGGCCTGCCGTCGCCGCCTGCCGTCGCCGCTTGCCGTCGCCGCCCGCCGCCTCAGGCCATCTGCCTCAGCCCTTCTGCCTCAGCCCCCCCCGGCTTCAGCTCAGGCTGAGATGCAATAGCGGGTACGGGCGCCCGGCGTCGTCGGTTTCGCTGCGTCCGACCACCTGAAAACCGCGACGCATATAGAACTCAACCGCTTGGGCATTCTGTTCGTTCACATCGACGGTCCGGACCTCATGCTCTTCGATCGCGTGGGTCAGAAGCTTCGTGCCGATGCCGACGCCGCGTCGGCCGGCGTCCATGAACAGCATCTCCAGGTTGCCGTTGAGGACGCCGGAGAACCCCACCTGCCGACCGTCCAACTCGGCGACATCGAGCCAAACGGCGGGGAAGTCATCGGATTCCAACGTGGATTCGATCTCTTCGCGGTCAGTTTCGGCCAGGAAATCGTGGGTCGCTGTGACCGCGCTTCGCCAGATTGCGGCGAGTGGAGCGTAGTCCGTGGGTCCTTGTGAGGGCCTGATTCTCAGTTCCGCCGCGTTCTCGTGTGGCGTCTCATTCATGTCTCCATCATGGCAGGGTCAGCCGGCCGGGGTCGTGACCAGGTGGTTCTCCCATCCGGAGGATTCGCGAACGTATTCGACCCTCGTATGGTTGCGGTCTTCGCGGGCCTGCATGAACTCGTATTCCGTGGGTTCCAGAGAATAGAGCTGCCACTCCGGGTTCGGCTCGCCCGTGTAGCTGGGGCGCTTTTCCCAATCGCGCTCTGATTCCTCGCCGCTGAGGGCGACCACGTTGCCCGTGACCCTAACCTGTCGCCCGGACTCCCGCCAGAAGAAGACCATGGAGGCGCGCGGGTTCTTCTCGAGTTGTTCCCCCTTGCGGGAGGTCCGGTGCGTCGAGAAATGGAAGCCGCGTTCGTCGATGTCCTTGACGATGAGGGTACGACCGACGGGGGTGTCCCCATGTTGGATCGTCGTGAACGTCATCGCATGGGGCTGCCGATTGCCTGATGCGATCGCATCCTGGAACCACTCCTGGAACAACTGCTCCGGGTCCTGGGGAACCGTCGCAGGGTCGAGGATCGGGAGGTTCTTGGGGAAGGACGGCAGACTGCTCAATTGGTCGCTCAAAGTGCTCATACGTCGATAGTAGGGGAGGACCCCACACCATGGACGACGAATGCGAACTGTGCATGGAACGATGTGTCCGGCTTCTGGTTGAGCTGTGGACAACACATGCTCATGAGTCTCATGTGCCTTTATACTGCGTCGTACAGAGCCTCTGATTCCCTCATCGGACTGCGTGCCGAGCGGCGGGCAGGGCCTTCAAGCGCACCATCTCTGAGGGGAGCCCATGAATCGTTCGACGCCGGACCTTATTCTTCCGGAACTCGAAGGACTGAGCGACAGTAACGTCGAGGGGACGTTGCTGGTCCCGTTGTTGGGACGGGCACGAGCGGCGCAGCGTTTCCCCGAGGTTCTTCCGGATCCCGCGGGCGACCGACTCTTGCATGATCTCGGCGTGAAGGTGCGTGCGAGCACGAATGCGGAGAGGTTCGGGGACTTCTGCTATGTCGTCCGTTCCCATGCGTTCGACCGCATGGTCCGCGACTTCCTGGAGCGGAACCCCGACGGGGTGGTTCTCGAACTCGGTGCAGGTCTCGACACCACGTTCTGGCGGGCTGGACAGAAAGCACGATCCTGGTACGCGGTCGATTTCCCGTCCGTCGCGCGCCTGCGTGGGGAATATCTTCAGGAGGACCCGAGATTGTGCACAGTGGCCGCGGATTTGTCAGAGAACTCGTGGATGGAGCGTGTGGAAACGGCGGGCAAACCGGTTCTCGTCATCGCCTGTGGAGTCCTGCACTACCTGTCGCACGATCGAGTCGCCCGTCTGATGGACGGTCTGCAGGCCGCGTTTGGGGGTGTCGACGTCGGCTTCGACTGTTCCAGCAAGGACGGGCTCAAGCACTCGCAGCGTCAACTGGAGAAAGCGGGAAGTTCGGCCAGAATGGTCTACTGGGTCGATGACCCTGAGGCCGAGGTGGAAAGGTGGGGCGTCGGCGCGAAGCTCCTCGAATCGGGTCACTATTTCCGCGGCGCTCCGGTGCCGCGCGGGATCGGGATCAAAGCCCGAATTTTTATGGGTCTCGTGGCATTGACCAGGGGGTCGAGAATTGTGCGCGCTCACCTGCCCGCCGTCGCCGGGTGAGCCCCGCCGGTGCCGACGACGACCGAAGTCCTCGTCGACACCGGACAGGAAACAACGCGACCGAATGTCAGAAAATATCAGTCGTTGATATTCACATCGACGGTGTTGTAAAACGCGTTGGAAGTATCCTCGATATCCCACACGGCGTAGATCACGTGATATCCCTTGTGGTCGTCGGGCAATTTCATCTGGTCCGCGGTCCCGTCAGTGGGAAGCGAACCATCGCCGTCGACCTCGGACAGCGGCTGCAGCTCATCGCGAGTCAGCGGGGAGTTCTGGTCCCAGCCGTTCTTGGTGATGTAGTAGTGCCACTTGGCCGTGGGGTGCTTGGCCGTGTACTCCCAACCCAGGTTGAGTTCCTGGCCGGCCTGGACCTCGTTCTTGTCCCACCTGTCGGAGGACTGCTCGTCCAGGTTCTTGGCGAGATCCGTACCCCCGGAGGCCAGGTGTCCGTCCTCCGGGCCACCAGTCGAGGGATCCAGGCTGAACCCCTTCGGTGCCTCAATGGACTGCGGCTCGTACTGGACCGCGCCCAAATCGGTGTTCGAACTCATGGCCGCACGAGCGGTCACATCCGATTCGGAATTGCCGATGTACCCGTGGGCATTGGCTGCCGCGGCACCGCCGAGAACGAGCACGCTCGCCAAGGCAGTAGCGGCGCTGAAAGTGAATGACTTACTCATAACGTGTTCCTCAATGTGATTGGAGTCAAATGTTGTGCGAGCCGGTCAGCGAGTCTAACCAAAATTTTGAGGGACACGCGAAATTCGGAATTCGCTGTCGTGTTTTGAATGAGAAGCGAGACAGCTGCTGGGGCCTCGCTGGATGAAAGCACCGTGCTGTCTGGATGGACCCCTGGCTCGAACCGAAATGGGTCAATAGGCTCGAGACATGAAGAGATCGGATGGTCAGCGCCTGCTTGCCGTGGCGATGGTTCTTGGGCTCTGTCATGCTGCGGCGAGCCTGTACTGGGCGCTCGGCGGGTCCTTGCTCCTGGAAACCGTCGGGGACTTTGCGGTCCGCATGCACCGGGACGGCGATGCCGGCTTCCGTTGGATGCTCGGTCTTGTCGGTTTGGGCAAGGCGGCCGCCGCCTTGATCCCGTGGGTCGACCACCTCCGCCGTCCTCCGCATCGATGGGTCCGTGCCGTCTCCTGGATCGGCGCCATCGCGCTGATCGGGTGGGGCGCTCTGGGGGCGGTCGGCGGCTGGATCGGGATCGTCATGGGCCCGTCGACGTCGAATCGGCCGGCGCAATGGGGGCACGCCATTCTCTGGGATCCCCTGTTCCTGCTCTGGGGTCTGGCGCTTGCTGGCGCGCTCTGGCTCACCCGTCGCTCCGGGGCGGACCCGGCCCCGTGACCCACGAGGTGTGGGGTCGGGAGTGCCGAACGCACGGCGAACCCCACAGGCGGTGGAGAAAGTTATCCACAGGTGTGCACAACGATGTGCACAAGTCGAACACGTGTCCTAAGTGTTGTGGAATGTCGAAGGCTTCGACGCGCTCATGGGGCCGAAGCCGATTCGAAACACGAGCCCGGTGGGGAATCGAACTACGCGCATGTAAGTTGTCCACGCCTGGGGACAACGCCTGTGGAGAAAGCTTGGCCGGGCGACGTCGTCCGGACCCGCCTTCCGTGTGCCCATGGGGATCGAGGGGCGGGGCTGATGGGGTGTCGCTCGGTCAGAAGGTCCGCTGGTCAGCGCGAACTTTGCGGCTTGGTGTCGAGACAAGGGGTCGTACGTCGGGGTGCAGGTCGCGACGGCGATCGCCTCGTCACGAACGAGCCGAGACGACAATGGGTTGTCCACAAATATCCACAACTGTCCACAGGACGGCTTCCGAGTGTCCCCAATTCTCCACCACCTGTGCGAAAAGTTTTCCACAGGTGGGGACGGGTGAGGTCGGATGTGGGGAGGCCGGTCGACTCTCCTCATGACCGGACGACGTCGATCAGCGTCCTCTCGGGGGCAGATTGGTCCACAACATCCCCGTCATTGCGGGATCAATGGTTGCGAAACGATCCGAGGTGACGGTTCGCCGTCGAGTTCGTGGGCGATGTGAAGTCACAATCGTGTAAGTTCTCCACACTGTGGATATGCGTTGTGGAAAACCGCCTTCTCGCGTCGGTGTCCACAGATTCTCGGTACTTTGGCTCTGTCCATGCCGCGGCCCGGGTCCGCGGACTACAGTTGGATCGGAGCGCACGTGAGCGTTCGCAGTGACGAGGGGTGCCCTGAGGCTGAGATACGACCCTTTGAACCTGATCTAGCCAGTACTAGCGAAGGGATGGTCACCATGGCTGGTTCGCAGAACATCGAAGCGTCGATCACCGATGCCGGGTCCAACGGTGCCGATCGGGTCGTGATCGATCCGGCTCGAGCGGTGCGGGACACCACTCCTCTGGTCCACTGCCTGACCAATGCCGTGGTCAAGGAGATCACCGCCAACGTTCTGCTCGCCGTTGGCGCCTCTCCGGCCATGGTCGAGCATCCGGAGGAAGCCGGCATTTTCGCCGGAGTGGCCAACGGACTTCTGGTGAACGTCGGAACGGTCTCGGATACTCAGATCTCGGCCATCAAGGCCGCGGTCGAAACGGCCCGAACCAACGGCGTGCCCTGGGTCCTGGATCCTGTCGCCGTGGGCTCTCTCCCCGTGCGCACCGAACTCTCCCGGAACCTGCTCGAGGCCCGACCGTCTGTGATCAGGGGAAATGCGAGTGAGATCGTGGCCCTCGCAGGGCTGGGGTACGGAGGCCGCGGGGTCGAATCGACCGACGACGTCGAATCCGCTCTCGACGCCGGACATGCACTGTCAGAGCGCACGGGCGGCGTCGTCGCCATCTCCGGGGAGCGGGACGCGATTGTCTCCGCGGATCGAATCACGTGGGTGACCAGCGGTCACCCGTTCATGCCATTGGTCATTGGCACGGGATGTTCCCTCGGGGCAACGGTGGCAGCCTACCTCGGCGCCTCGCGTCCGGCCGGCCTGTCGGATCACGACGCCGCCGTGGCCGCTCACGCGCACCTGGGGGCCGCCGGAACCCTGGCAGGCAGAACCGCCGAAGGCCCGGGAACGTTCCGTGTGCGGTGGCTCGATGCTCTGTACGAGCTGTATCCCGAGGGCATCGCCCGCACGGCCGAGATCGTAGAGGACGCCCCGTGATTCCTCCGACCACAGACTTCTCCCTGTACTTCGTGACCGACACCGCACTCTGCGGGGGCGTCGAACGCGTCCCGCACGTGGTGTACGAGGCCGTGATGGGCGGCGTCGGTGTGGTTCAGGTGCGTGACAAGGAACTGGGGGATTCCGAATTCTCCGTATTGGCGAAGGAATGCGCGAAAGCCGTCGGGAGGGCCGAACAGGACTCGGGACGGCCCGCGCATCTGTTCGTCAACGACAGGCTCAATATCGCGGCCGACCTGGGCCTCAATGTCCATGTCGGCCAGTCGGACGCCGCAGCGAAGGAGGCTCGCCGGGTCCTCGGACGGGACCTGATGGTCGGCCTCTCGGTGTCGAGTCCGGACGAAGCCCGGGCCGCGGTGGCCGAACGGTATGCGGATGTTCTGGGCATCGGGCCCGTCTGGGCGACGCCCACCAAGAACGACGCCGGCCCGCCGCTGGGGCCCGATGGCGTCACCGCGTGCGCGGCCTTCGCCCGAACGGTCGGTTTGGCCAGTGTGGCCATCGGCGGCATCAATCCGTCCACGGCGACCCGGCTCGCGGGAGTCCCCGTCGATGGCTTGTGCGTGGTCTCGGCGATCGCGGGCGCGGAGGATCCTCGGCACGCGGCGGCGGAGATGCGGCGTCTTGCAACCATGACCCTGATGAGAGGACGTGACTCGTGATGCGGCCACCCGTCGCCATGACCATCGCAGGCTCCGACCCTTCCGGAGGCGCCGGAATCCAGGCCGATCTGAAGGCCTTTTCGGCCGTCGGGGCCTACGGGTGCGCGTGCCTGACGTCGTTGCCGAGCCAGAACACGCGCGGAGTCCGTGATGTCCACGGGGTCCCGAGCGAGGTGGTGGCCACCCAGATCGAGTCCGTGATCGATGACCTGCCGGTGGACGCAACCAAGATCGGCATGCTCGGCACCGCCGACGTGGTGCGGACGGTCGCGGCGCTGATCTCCGAGCGTCGCGAGCACTTCGGCACCGTGGTTCTTGACCCGGTGATGGTGGCAACCAGTGGGGACCCCCTGTTGAGCGAGGATGCCGACGCCGCGCTCCGCGGTGATCTGCTTCCCCTCGCGGATCTCATCACGCCCAATCTGCCGGAAGGTGCCCGGCTGCTGGGTCGTCCCGATAGGGTCGCCCAATCCGTCGAGGAGATGCAGACACAGGCCAAGGAGCTGCTCGCGCTCGGCCCCCGCGCCGTTCTCCTCAAGGGCGGGCATATGCGCACCGGCGAGGCCGTGGACATCCTTGCGACGGTCCCCGGTTGGGCACCCGGGGCGACGTCGTCCGGAAACGAGTCTGCAGGGAACCCCGTTTTGGTCGAGTTGAGCTCGCCGCGAGTCCGGACGCGCAACACGCACGGAACGGGGTGCACCCTCTCGTCCGCCATCGCAGGATTCGCGGCCCGGAATTCCAGGCAGGAGATGCGGGACACGGACAGCGCCGAACCCCGGGTCATTGACGACGACGCCCTCGAAGCCGCAGCAAGGGACGGCAAGAACTTCCTCACGAGGGCGCTCAAGGACGGCGCCGAGTGGCGCCTCTCGCGATACCCGGACCAGGGCCACGGCCCCGTCAACCACTTGTCCCAAGTACTGAGGTAGAACCACCTACGGAGCGTGAGCACGCCATGAACCCAATCACCCAAGAAAAGGCCGGCCAGTGGCGGACCGGCGAATTCACGAGTCGCCTGTGGAACGATGCCTCCGGGATCCTGGACCGAGTCAACCGTCTGGCCTTCCTCGAGAAGCTCGCCGCGGGAACTCTCGCCCCAGAGATTTTCGTCGATTACATCCAGCAGGACGCCTTCTACCTGGGCAATTACTCGCGGGCGCTCGCGATGTTGGCGACGCGAGCACCTTCGCAGGAGGCCGCGGAATTCTGGGCGGGGAGCGCGAGCTCGGCCGTCGCGGACGAAAAAGCCCTTCACACCCAACTCATGGGCGACCGTCGTCTGAGTTCCTTGCCCAGGCCGGAGGCGCCGTCCCCGACCACCAGGGGGTACATGTACACCCTGCTCGCGGCGTGCGCGTACGAACCCTACGACGTTGGTGCCGCGGCGGTTCTGCCCTGTTTCTGGATCTACGCCGACGTCGGCCAGCGCTTGGCCCTTCGCGCGGAAGCCGTGGAGGGCCACCCGTACGGCCGCTGGATCGAGGAATACGGCGACCCGGCCTTCGCGGAGGCCACGCAGAGGGCCATCGATCTGGTCGATGAGGCCGCCGAATCGGCGTCGGAGACGGTCCGGTCACGGATGCGCGACGTGTTCCTCGATGCTTCCCGGTACGAGGAGATGTTCTGGGACGCGGCCTATCGTCGGGAGCGGTGGAGCCTGTAGCGACGTTACGAACCGAGACCGGGCTGCGACTCCCGGCAACGGCCCGCGACGGGCCTGCAGGCCCGCGGCGTGCCGCACGCCCGCTACCGACCCGCAGCCCCCTCCCGCGACCGACTCGTGGCACTGAACCCGCCCGTGACGGGTTCAGTGCCGCGTACGCCTCACACGCGCCTCACGCGCAGGTGCAATCCGCTCGTGTCGTGTATGAAATCGGGGAGACGTACACCTGTTGATAGTTCGTCGAACTCTTCCCGGAAGAATTGCTCGAGTAGATCAAGGAGAAGCTGGTCAACCCGCGGCCGGTCAGCTTGTAGCGCACCAGTCCGCGCGCTGCGCCCGGATCCACGCCGAAGGTGCCCGGGGCCCCCGAGTGCGCGCTCTGACACGTGGAGCCGGAACAGGTCACGTCCGCCGGGGTCGAAGGGGTAGCGACGGTCCCTGGGACCGTGACCACGTCGCCGTAGTATCCGTTCTGGTAATCGATGTCGGTCACCCAGAACTCCACACAGTAGACCGGCTGGGGGAACGTGAAGGTCACGGTCTGGGACGCCTGCCGGTAGTGCTTCACGAGGGTTCGCTGGTTCAGCTCCAGGTACGGACCGGCGGTGGCACCCGGAGGCGCGAGATTGACGACATTGAAGTTGTACCGTCCCCTGTTGCCCCCGTTTCCGGCTTCTCCGGAGGTGGCCAGGAACATCTTGGATGTGGCGCCCTTCGTGGCCGCGGAAGTGACGGTGATGCCGTTGGACATGCTTCCGGAAGCGGCTGTCTGCGTGGTGCGCCCACCCTGGTGGGTGGCCACGGTCTTCTCGCAATTGCTGACCGCGTAGGCGGGGACGGTGGAAGCTCCGGCAACCAGGGGAACGCTCCAGGCGGCACCCTTGGTCACCGCGCGCCGAGTGGGGGACGACGTGGTGTGCATTGGTCCTCTTCTGCTCATTCTGTGCGAATACCTGTCCTGACGGAGCAGACGAGCGAGCCTCAACGGACCAACGGGCCCGGAAGGGGGTGGCCGCCCGAACGCCCCACAGTTCGGTACGGAAACGTACTCGTTGGTACGCGCAGAATACTAACACAAAAAGGATTCCAACGCTTTGGGTGACGCCGGTTGATCAGGTCCTACGCTATTTCACGGTAAGCACCGGGCAATCCGCCTCGAGAATGACCCGCTGGGCGCTCGAACCGAGGAACAGCTTCATGACCGGGGAGCGACGCCGCGTCGCCAGAACGATCAGCCGGGCATCGTGTTCTTCCGCGAGCTCCAGGACCTGGTTGGCGACGTCGTCGCCGGCGCGCTGGATCTCGAATTCGATCCCCGCATCGATGATCTGGCGGGAGACCTCCTTGACCATCTCGATGCGGCTCGCGGTGGGGCTCGTGGTGCTGTCCGAAGCGTACACGACGACCCGCAGGGCCGCCTTCTCCCTCTCGGCGGCTGCGATCGCCTCTCGCATGACCCGAGGGCTCGCGTCCGAACGGTGCCCGAGGACGACGGTCCTCGCCGCCCGGTCGATGCCCGCCGACGCCGAAACCCTCAGAGAGGGCTCCGGCATCGGCCGGGCGGGTTTCGAATAGAAGTCAGACATGCGCTGTTTTTCCTTTCGCGAGCTGTCCGCAGGTCAGGAGCCGATGACGACCACGCCGACCAGCACGCCCACGGCCAACATGACCAATGAGACCACGAGCGCTCGCCACAGAACCTTCTTGTGGTGGTCGCCGAGTTCGACTCCGGAGAGCGAGACGAGCAACAGGATGGCGGGAACCAGCGGCGACTGAAGGTGCACCGGCTGCCCGGTGATGGAGGCCCGGGCCATGTCCGTGGCCGGAATCCCGTAATGGGACGCGGTTTCCGAGAGTACCGGGAGGATGCCGAAGTAGAAGGCGTCGTTGCTCATGAAGAACGTCATGGGAATCGAGAGGACGCCCGTGATGACGGCGAGGAAGGGGCCCATGGAATCGGGGATCACGTTCACGAGCCAGGAGGCCATCTCGTCGACCATGCCGGTCCCGCTCATGACGCCGGTCAGAACGCCGGCGGCCATGACCATCGCCACGACCGAGATGATCGACGTCGCATGGGAGGCCAGTTCGTCCTGCTGTTCCTTCACGCCCCGGAAATTGACCAGAAGGGCGATGACCGTGCCGATCATGAACAGGTACGGAAGGGGCAGGATGTCCACGACCAGCAGGACCATGATCGCAACCGTCAGGGCCAGGTTGAACCAGAAGAGGTGCGGCCGCAGGGTCGGGCGATTCGGGTCCAACGCCGTATCGGTCAGTGCGGAAGAACCCTGCTGCTCGTCCTCGAACTGGTTGACCACGAGAGCCTGAGTGGCTGGCCCGCCCGAGGGGTTCGCCGCGGAACCGTCGTCGCCGTCGGAGGCGGAGTGGGAGCCGCCGTCGGCCGGCGCAGCGACGCTGGCCATGGCCCGTCCGGAGCCCTTGGTCGCCGTATCGTTCCCGTTCTCGGTGGCATCACCGGAGCCGGTGACCCATGCGATCCCGTTCTTCTGCAGACGACGCCGTTCGGACCGCCCCAGAAAGTAGGTGAAGCTCAGCGCAACGATGAGGCCCACGACCAGGGACGGGACCATGGGGGTGAAGATCGCGTTCGCGTCCAGGTGCAGCGCGGAGGCCGCGCGGGCCGTCGGGCCGCCCCAGGGAACGATGTTCAGGGTTCCGTTGATCAGGCCGGCCGTGCAGGTCAGGACCACGGGGGACATGTGCAGACGCTGGTAGATCGGGAGCATTGCGGCGGTGACCACGATGAACGTCGTCGAGCCGTCGCCGTCCAGCGATACCGCGCCCGAGAGCAGGGCCGTACCGAAGACCACTCGCACCGGGTCATTGCCGCAGAAGCGCAGAATCAGGTCGACGAGCTTGTCGAACAGGCCGACGTCGATCATGATCCCGAAGTAAATGATCGCGAACAGCAGCAGTGCGGCCGTCGATGACATGGACTCGATCGCGTCCATGACCATGTCCCCGATGCCCAGGCCCGCGCCGGCAAAGAGGCCGAAAATGGTCGGGATCAGGATGAGCGCCAGGACCGGCGAAAGTTTCTTGGTCATGATCAAGGCCATGAAGACCAGAATCATGACGAATCCGAGAAGGACGATCACGGGCTTCTCCTTCGAAGTGTGTTGTGATGCGCAATACACCTTAGGGAACCCTGGGGGCTGCGCGCAGGGTTGTGCTCACTGATCGCGTTCTGCTCATTGCGCGCCTTTTGCGCATTGTGCTCAGCGGTGATTGCGGTCTAGGCTGAGCGCATGCCGCGACCGTCCAGCTCCTTCTCCCGCCGCGTGCTGACGAGTCAGCTGTTGGTCATCATCGTGGTGCTGGCGCTCGCGGCGGCAACCTTCGCGTGGCTGGGCGCCCGAACGGTCACGGACGCGACCGAGACCCGGGCCCTGTCGATCGCCCGGACCCTCGCCTCCGAATCCGTGATCGAGGAAGGCGCGACTCGGGCGAGTTCCGAGAAGGAGATCGACGCCGACGCCGCCCGTTCCGGCGACGTCCAGGCCCTCGCGCAAGAGGTCGCCTCCCGGAATTCCGTCGATTTCGTGGTGGTCACGAACGACCGGGGACTGCGGATCGCGCACCCGGACGGGTCTCGACTCGGCAAGAAGGTGTCCACATCACCCGATGCCGCGCTGTCCGGTCGCGAGGAGACCACCCACCAGAAGGGCACCCTCGGGGAAACGGTGCGGGCCAAGGTCCCCGTGTACTCGTCGACCGGGGACGGCACCGTGGTCGGTGAGGTCTCGGTCGGGATCCGCACCTCCGTGGTCGGGGCCGAGGTGCGCCAGAGGATCTGGGTGATCGGCGCCCTCGCGATCGCCGCTCTCGCGGTCGGGGTCGTGGCCTCCGTGGCCCTCGGCAGGAGACTCAAGCGCCAGACTCTGGGCATCGGTCCCGAAGAGCTGGCCGAAATGGCCCAGCACCAGGAGGCCGTGCTGCGCGGCCTGGACGACGGCGTTCTCGGATTCGCCCCGGACGGACGATTGACCCTGAGCAACAGCACCGCCCGAACCCTCCTGGGCCAGGACCAGGGGTCGAAGGACGACGTCGACATTCCCGAACGGATCCGGACGATGGTCGAGGAGGTCCTGACCGACGACGCCGACCCGGAAGCCCCTGAGCTCAGGCGCCGCGTCTCCGTGGGCGACCGGATCCTCCTGGCCACGGCTGTGCGGGTGCGGCGCGGGGGCATATCGGTCGGTGGGGTCGTGACGCTCCGGGACGAGACCCAGATTCTGACCATGTCCCGCCAACTCGAATCCGTCACCACGATGGCCGACGCCTTGCGCGCCCAGCGCCACGAATTCGCGAACCGGCTCCACACGGTCATGGGTCTCGTGGCCACCGGGGCCGATCAGGAGGCCGAACGCTATCTGGGCGAGATTCTCAGGACGGGACCGATCGGTGCCCCGGTCGAGGGGATCGACGCCATCTCCGACCCCTATCTGAGGGCGCTCGCCGAAGCCAAGGGCACCACGAGCGCGGAGGGCGGCGTCCAGCTGCGCATTTCGGAGGACTCCTTGGTCCTGGGGCGGGTCCGCGAACCCGAGGACGTGACCCTCATCCTGGGCAACCTGATTGACAACGCGGTGCGTGCCGCGGTCCGCGGCTCGGCGACGCCACGGGTGGTCGAGATGCATGTGCTGAGCGATGGCGAGGCCCTGCACGCCGTCGTGAGCGACACCGGCGACGGCCTGGCCTCGGAGAGCGAGCGCGAGCGCGTCTTCGACGACGGCGTCACCTCGGGTGATGGCTCCGGCGACGAGGCGCACGGGTTGGGCATCGGCCTGGCCCTGTGCCGCCGGGTGGCCCGACGCCAAGGGGGTCGAGTCTGGCTGATCGATGGCAAGGACCCGCGGATGGGCGGGGCGAGTTTCGGGGTGGAACTGCCCCACGTTCTGGAAGAGAAAGGTGAATCGTGACGAAAGTACTGGTGGTCGATGACGACCTGTACGTCGGTCAATTGCACTGTGAATACGTCAACCAGGTGGCGGGGTTCGAAGCCCTCGAGCCCGTCCGGGACGTCCGTGCGGCTCGGGAAGCCTTGGACGGCGGAGAAGTCGACCTGGTTCTTGTCGACTACGTGCTTCCCGACGGCAACGGGGTGGACCTGCTGCGTTCCGCGGACACGGACGCCGCCGTGCTTTCGGCGGTCGCGGATGCCGCGGTGGTTCGTTCGGCGTTGCGGGCGGGGGCGCTGACCTACATACTCAAGCCTTTCGACGCCGCCGTGCTCCAGGGCTTCCTCCGTCGGTACGCACGGTACCGCCGGCTTCTCGACAGGGAACGCCTCGACCAGGCGGGCCTCGACCGGGCACTGCGCGCACTGACCGATTCGGTCGGGACGACGCCGGCCACACACTCTCCCGGTTCTTCGACGTCGGGCACGATCCTGGAGACCCTGCGCGGCGCCAGCGCGGTCATGTCGGCCGCCGAGGTCGCGGAGGCCGTGGGGATTTCCCGGGCGACGGCGCAGCGACACCTGGTCAAACTCGCCGAATCGCGCTCCGTCACGGTGACCCTCCACTACGGGTCGACGGGCCGCCCCGAGCATCTGTACGGCGCGGAAAGGTAGGGCCCGCGCAGGAGGGGCCGGGGCGGCGTCGTCACTCCGTACGGTGCACCGGCGGGATCACGCGATGGGGGCCTGAGTGGTCCGGTAGTAGCGGCTGATGCGATTCGCGGTGTCCCGGAGACGGCGTTCGAGCTCCCTGTCCCGGACGGGGCCCGTGTCCTGGGACGGCGTGCTGATCGCGACGGAGCCCACGACCATTCCGGCGTCGTTGCGAACGCCGATGGCGGCGCAGGTCATGCCAGGGATGAATTCTTCCTTCTCCCAGGCGATGCCCCTGTTCCCGACTTCCGCGAGGTGTTCCTCCAGCTTGGCGCGGTCGGTGATGGTCGACGGGGTCAGGTCCGAGGTGCCGTGGGCCTCGAGGTACTGGTCGAGCTGGGCCTTCGACATGCCGGACAGCATGATCTTTCCGAAAGCGGTCGCGTGGGCTGCTTCGTGGAAACCGAAGCGCAGCGGCTGGAGTCGGGGATACCGGGGGCTGTCCACGACGTAGGCGAGCACCACGCCGGTCCCGCGGTAGATCGCGAAGTACGCCGCGGCCTTGGCGTAGTCGTGCAGGATCTGGATTTCCGAGCGGACCATGGCCGGGACCCCGACCTGGCGGTGCAGGGAGGCCCCGAGCTGGTCGAGTTTGAACCCTAATTCGAAGCGATGCTCCGTTTGCAGGTGCGTGAGATAGTCCGCCTGCACGAGCGCTTGCATCAGACGGTAAACAGTCGGCAGGGGGTACTGGAGCGTTTCGGAGACTTCTCGTGCCGTGGCCCCGCCGCGTTCGGAGACGAACTCGAGGATGGCGAGGGTTCGCTCAATGGTCTGAACGCTCGAATCTCGAGGCGCAGACGACTTCTTGGCGGTCTTTTTCTCGACGGTCACGTTCACTCGCCTCCGTACATAGCGGTCACTCCGGACAAAACATGGGGTTGGTGGCCCGGCCGTCCGCCCCACGGGCCGGTGGGGCGGACGGCCGGGCCCAGGGGCCTACTCGGCTTCGAACGTACCGGTGATCACTGCCCGGGCGATCGTGTGCCCCGACATGTTGAACCCGAGGAATGCCGGTGTGGCATCCGCCCCGATGTCGAGGGTTTCGACGTCGAGCGCGTGGATCGCGATGTAGTACGTGTGGACGCCGTGACCCGCGGGAGGAGCCGCCCCGAGGTAGCGGGAGAGGCTCGCATCATTCCGCAACTGGATGGCTCCTTCGGGCAGGCCCTCGCCGTCCTCGCCGCCGGCTCCGCTCGGGACCGACGTCGTCGAAGCGGGAACATCCGTGACGGCCCAGTGCCAGAAACCGCTTCCGGTCGGTGCCGTGGGGTCGTACACGGTGATGGCGAAACTCTTCGTCTCGGAGGGGAATCCGCTCCAGGACAGTTGAGGGCTGACGTCCTCGCCGCCTGCGCCGAAGATGCCGCTGACCTGGGGTGTGGGCAGCGTTCCACCGTCGGTGATGTCAGTGCTGGTGACCTCGAAGGCGGGGACTTCCGCGATCTGGTCGTACGGGGATGAAGTGGGCATAGTTTCTCCTAATATCTGGGTGAAGTGGTGAGGTTTTCAGATGCCGCCGGTCTTCAGTTGATCGGCGATGTACTCGGCCTGCCTGATCGCCAGAGCGACGATCGTGAGGGTCGGATTCGCCGCGGCCCCCGTGGTGAAGACCGACCCGTCACTGACGAATAGGTTGGGGATGTCGTGAGTGCGCCCCCACTGGTCGACGACGCCGTCCTCGGGCCGAGCGCTCATGCGGGAGGTCCCGAGGTTGTGCGTCGAGGGGTACGGGGGAGCACGGTGGGAACCGACGGCACCGACCGAGTTGTAGAGCTTCTCGGCCTGCTGGTACCCGTGGTTGCGCATGGCGACGTCGTTCGCGTGATCGTCGAAATTGACGTTCGGGACCGGCAGACCGTTCTTGTCCGTGACGGCCGAATTCAAGGTGATCCGATTCGATTCCTGCGGCATGTCTTCGCCGATGACCCACAGGCCCGCCGTATTCAGGTAGGCGTTCATGATCTCGGCGAAGTCGGCGCCCCAGGCTCCCGGATCCGCGAAGCTGGCCAGGAACGCGGGGCCGAGCGAGATCGTTTCGAGATAGTAGCCTCCCACGAAACCTCGGTCCGGGTTGTGGATGGATTCGTCGGCGATCACGCCCGCCATCGTCTCGCCCCTGTACATGCGCACCGGCTTGTCGAACCGTGAGAACACGGAGCCCGTGGTGTGCCGCATGTAGTTGCGGCCGACCTGCCCCGACGAGTTCGCGAGCCCGTCAGGGAACATGGGGGTTGCCGACATGAGGAGCAGGCGAGGGGTCTCGATCGAGTTGCCCGCGACCGCCACGAGCTTCGCGGCCTGCCGGTGAAGGTTTCCTTCATCGTCGAGATAGAGCACGGAATCCGCTCGACCGGAAGCGTCGTGGGTGATCTGCACGACCTGACAGTCCGAGCGCAGGTCCAACAGCCCGGTGTCCTCGGCCCGCGGGATCTCGCGGACCAGGGTCGACCACTTGGACTTGTTCTTGTCGCCCTGGAAGTTGAAGCCGTCCTGGATGGATGCGGGGCGGCCGTCGTATTCCTCGGCGTTGGTCGCGTAGGGGCCGGTCGCGTAATGCTTGTAGCCGATGCGCTCGGCCCCGTTCGCGAAGACCTTGTAGTTGTTGTTGGCCGGCAACGGTTTGCGCCCGTGGGTGTGGGTCGATCCCATCGCGATTTCGGCCCGCTCGTAGTACGGGTCCAGGTCTTCCTTCGTGATCGGCCAATCGAGAAGGTTGGCCCCCTCCACGCGGCCGTACGTGCTGCGGGCCTTGAACTCGTGCTCCTTGAAGCGCGGCGTCGCACCCGACCAGTGCGTCGTGGTGCCGCCCACCGCCTTCACGATCCATGTCGGAAGGTTCGGGAAGTCGGTGGTGATGCGCCACGAACCACTGGTCGTGCGCGGATCGAGCCACGCCATCTGGTTGAAGGCTTCCCACTCGTTGTTCACGTAGTCCTCGTTGCGCAGGTACGGGCCCGCCTCGAGCACGACCACGGGGATGCCCTTCTTGGTCAGTTCATAGGCGAGGGTGCCTCCGCCCGCTCCCGAACCCACAATGACAACGGCTTCTTCATTCTGATCGATTTTCACTTCGAAACCTTTCTCATCACGGTTTCCTGGGATCCAGGCTGGTTGCTGGTGTCGGTCTGCTGGCCGCCGGTCGGCGATTTTCCGGTGGATGCGAGCACTGCGTTCGGGGCGATGTCCGGCAGCGGCTCACCGTCGTAGAGTTCGATCCGGGGCTCGGGGAGCCAATCGAGGTCGTTGAAACCGCGGTTGATGTAGCCGCCCTTGTCGAAGCTCGGCCCCTCGTAGCCGAGGACTTCCCAGACCTCGGGGTCGTCGTAGAGGTTGAGCACCGTCGTGCGTCGGATGAACCCGAAGAACGCCGTGGCCTCGATGCGGCGCAGGACGCTCGTCGCGGCGTCGTCGTCGAGATTCCTGAAATCGCCGCCGGCCAGTTGGCCCAGCGTGAGAATTCCCTGGGTCAGTGCCACGCGGAACCAGGTCGATTCCCGGGCCTCGTTGAGGATCCTGGTGGCCGTTCGTTCGTACGGGCCGTCCGGGAAGTCCGGATGCGGGAAGGCCGCGCGGAGCAGCCTGATGAGCACGTCGTGTGCGTCATCCGTCAGCTCCATCTCGTTCAATTGTGGGTATTTTGCTGGGAACGTCATCGTTCAGCTCCTATCGATCGTTTGTTCCGGTCAGGGCACGAGGATTCCTCGACCGACCAGTCGGCCGGCGTCGAGGTCGTGAAAGGCATCCAGGGCGGCGTCGAGGGGGTAGATGGAGGTGTGCAGCTTGACCCTCCCCTGGGCGGTGAGCGTCATGAGTTCGACCAGGTCGTTGTAGGTGCCCACCAGGTTGCCGATCACATTGATTTCCCGGCTGATGATCTCGATCGTCGGGAGTCTTGATTCGCCGCCGTAGCCGACGACGTAGTGCGAACCGCGATTGCGCAGGAGTCGCGGCGCCAAGAGTTCGACGCCCTGCTCACCGACGAAGTCGAAGACGATCTGGGCTCCGCCGCCGGTGATGTCGAGGACTTGGGACGCGACGGCGTCGTCGTCGCCCGCGCGCACCGTGTGGTGGGCGCCGAGCTGTTGTGCCAGCTCGAGGGCTTCTTCGCTCCGGTCCACCACGGTGATTTCCGCGCTCGTGATGGCCGCCAGGGTCTGGATGCCGATGTGGCCGAGCCCGCCCGCGCCGATCACGACGGCGTGGCTACCCGGGAACAACTCGTCGGCGGCTTTCCTCACCGCGTGATACGCCGTCAACCCGGTGTCGGCCAGTGCCGCCACGTCCTTGGGGTCCAAGCCGTCGTCGAGTTTCACGACTGCTCTGGCGTTGGTGAGCAACTGGTCGGCCATCCCGCCGTCAACGCTGACGCCGGGAAAAGTCGAATTCTCGCAATGTGAGTCCTGGCCGAGGCGGCAGGGTGGGCACAACCCACAGTTGGTCAGGGGATGCATGATGACCGTGTCGCCCGGACTGACGTTGTTCACGGCGCTTCCCACCTCGCGGACCCGCCCCGCGTTCTCGTGGCCGAGAATGTAGGGGAGGCTCGGGTGCTGGATCGGCTCCCACTGGCCCTCGACGATGTGCAGATCGGTGCGGCACAGGCCCGCGGCCTCGACATCGACGATCACGCCCCATGGGTCGGTGATCTTCGGTTCGTCGACCTCTTCGAGCACAGGGTCCTTCCCGTATTGGTGGAGACGGATAGCTTTCACGGTGACTCCTCTTCGAGTGTAGCTAAATGTGTGCTGCAACACAGTCTCACTAGGCCACTCGCATCCTGAGAAGTCCGGTTATCGCGGAGTGAGAATAGGTGCGAGTTGCGTGGGTGGGCTGGGTCTGTGGGCGGGTTCGGGCGTGCGGGGTGTGGTTGCATGGAGTGCGACCGGTGAACAGAACCACTCCGGGAGAACGATGAATCACGAAAACTTAGCTTCCGTTGATGCCTCTGACTTCCCCGTCCGCGATCCGTGGGTATGGCGAGTTCGCACGTTCGTTGGGAAGCTCGCTGCGGTTCTCGCGTCATGCGTGGTGGCGTCCCTGGCGGCGGGCGGAGCGGAACTCTTGGCGGACGTGGATAACCAGATGATCTTCTGGTTCGTTTTTGCTCCGCTAATTTACGGCCTGACCAGGGTATTTAGGGGTGCGGACGAGTCGGACGCCCCACGGTCCTGGTGGAGGATGACTGCACGCCCGACCGCGAGCTTGATGTTGGGCGGCGTTCCGGCCTTCTGGATCCTCCTGAAGATGATGACAACGGAGGTGTCCTCGGGGGAGTTGATCGCCGCATTGCCAGTTCTGGGTCTCTGCGCGCTCTACCTCAACTCAGCGCTCCGCTTGATGAAGGGGCGCTAGGGGCGTCATCGACATTTGCCTTCCCCTCTTCTCCGCCCGCGAGGTGGCAATTTCGTGCACTCGAGGTCTTTGGTCCGGCAGATTTGGGCCACTGGATGGGTGCGTGCCGGAGTCGCCGGGTGCGGCCGCTGGAGTTGCGTGGCGTTTACCGGATTCGGAGGCGTTTGCCCCTGCTAGGTGGCGGTTCAACCCCCACCTAGCAGGGGCAAACGCCTCTCAATCGGGTAACCGCCACCCAACTTGCCCCAAAGCCCCTGCGTGTGAGGCGTCAAAAGGGCGGCAAGGGCCCCGCAATTGGGTAACCACCACCCAACGGGCCCTAAAACCCCTGCGTGTGAGGCGTCAGATGGACGGTAGGGGCCCCGCAATTGGGTAACCACCACCCAACGGCTCCCAAGGATCCCGCGTGTGCGGTCTGAGGTGGGCGGCAAACGCCTCCCAATCGGGTAACCACCACCCAACGGTGCCGGGCGGGGGAGCGACGGCGTCGGCAACCGTCCCGAGGTGGCAATCCTGTGCGAATTCGGTCCCTGCCCCAGCTCGAGGTGGCGCTTTTGTGCGGTTTTAAGCCCAAAAACCGCTCGAAATTGCCACCTCGCGCCAGGGGGCCGCTCGAAATTGCCACGTCGCGCCAGGGGCCGCTCGAAATTGCCACCTCGCGCCAAGGGGGCCGCACGAAACTGCCACTTCGCGCCAGGAAATGGCATCATGATCCACCAACAGCGCGAAACTCAAGAACCGCGCGGACCGTCTCCCGTTCGGTGGTTGCGGCCACGCGGGAACATCTCGGAAGCATTTCCTCGTCGCATGTCGGAAGGTCGTCTCATGACCAACAGTTCGCCCACAGATGCCTACCACAACGACTCGGCCCCGGGAGGCAAGGCTGCCTTGGGTCCCCACGACGTCGCCCGCGTCGGTTACGGCGCGATGCAACTACCTCGGCTCAAGGACCCGACGGCGGCGCGAACCATGCTCCGGCGGGCCCTCGACCTCGGCATCAATCACTTCGACACCGCCTACTTCTACGGGAATGGGGTCGCGAACCGGGCGCTCGCGGAAGAGGTCGCGGGTCGGGACGGCGTCGTGATCGTCACGAAGGTCGGGGCGCGGCCGCCGGAGCGTGGCCCCATGCCCCTGGTTCCAGCGCAAAGACCCGAAGAGCTCCGACGTGCGGTCCAGGACAATCTCGATAGCCTCGGGGTTGAACGGCTCGATGTCGTCAACCTCAGACGCGTCGGACCGGAAAATACGCCGTTGCCGGGCCTCCCGAGGGTCAACCTTGAGGACCAGCTGGCCGAGATGGTCGCGATGCGCGACGAAGGGCTGATCGGCTAGATCGGGGTCGGCAACGTGAACGATGACCAACTCCGACGCTCGCTGCCGGTGCGTCCCGTCTGCGTGCAGAATGCGTATTCGTTGACGTCTCGCACCCACGAGGCGGCCCTTGCCCTGTCCCGTCCCAAGAACATGGCGTGGGTGCCGTACTTCCCTCTCGGCGGCGCATTTCCCGGGTCCGCGAAGGTGTGGCGCGAACCCGAGGTCCAGGAGATCGCCCGGGACCTGGACGTGGCTCCCGCCCAGGTCGGGCTCGCGTGGTTGTTGCACCATTCCGACCACACCCTGTTGATCCCGGGAACCGCGTCGCTCGAACACCTGGAGCAGAACGTCGACGCCGGCCGCATCCGCCTCGACGAGCCGACCATGGCGCGCCTCGACGCACTTCGGCCAACCACGGGTGCCCGCGGTGCCCTGAGTCGGGCGCGGGAACGGGTGACGTCGAAGGCGTCGAAGACGGAGCGCCGGGGCTGACCGGGGAGGGGGGCAGCGAGCGGTTGCCCCCCCGCCGCAGCCAGCGAGCCGCCGCCCGGGGGAGTGCCACGGTCTGCCCCGGGGGCCGGTCGACTGCGCGGAAAGGGTTGCGCCCGACGTCGCCGTGTTCAGCCGATCTTCGCTGGCGGCGGAAGATATGACGTTTCCCTGTGAGGCGGCCGCGCCCTGGTGTTAAAGTCGGGAGTGGATCTATTAGCTGGATCACTGAAAGGATTGGTTATGGCTGACCAGTACGTACTTCCGGATCTTCCGTATGACTACGCAGCTCTCGAGCCCAACATCTCGGCTCGCATCATGGAGTTGCACCACGACAAGCACCACGCGACCTACGTCAAGGGTGCGAACACCGCTCTGGAGAAGCTGGAAGCGGCACGTTCGAGCAACGACCTCGCCTACGTGAACCAGCTCGAGAAGGATCTCGCCTTCAACCTGGGCGGGCACACCAACCACTCGATCTTCTGGAACAACCTGTCTCCGGACGGAGGCGACAAGCCCACCGGTGAGCTCGCCGCCGCGATCGACGACTTCTTCGGTTCCTTCGATGCCTTCCAGGCGCAGTTCACTGCGACTGCCACGGGCATCCAGGGATCCGGCTGGGCCGTGCTGGCCTGGGACTCGATCGGTGAGCGTCTCAACCTCTTCCAGCTCTACGATCAGCAGGCCGGCAATGTCCCGCTGGGCCAGACCCCGATCCTGCAGCTCGACATGTGGGAGCACGCCTTCTACCTCGATTACCAGAACGTCAAGCCCGATTACGTCAAGGCATTCTGGAACATCGCCAACTGGGCGGACGCCCAGGAGCGTTTCGACCGTGCTCGTACGCAGACCAAGGGCCTCATCGTTCCCAACTAAGGAACACCGACCCTGGCCCGGGCCCCGCACCCTCGTGGTGCGGGGCCTTTTGCCGTTCTGACGTGCTCCGTCGTTCCACGGTGACTCGCGGGTCATCTCTCATGATGGGAGGATCTGGAAAGTCCTTCGGAATCCGGGAAGAGTCGTGAGCACACCCGCCGCAACGTCGAGGAGCTGTATGTACGCCGTGACCAACCCCGCTACTGGCGAGACCGTGCGCGAATACCAGAGCGCCACGGACGACGAGATCGAGTTCGCCCTCGAGACCCTCCACAACGGCTACAGGGCTGATCGGCAGTCGACGCCGTCCGAGAGGGCGGGTGCCTTGCTCAAGGCCGCGGAGCTCTTGCGGGACAAGTCCGCTGAGCTTGCCGGCGTCATCACCCGGGAGATGGGGAAACGGAACTCGGACGCGGTCAACGAGGTTGAGATCGTCGCGCAGATCTTCGAGTACTACGGTTCCAAGGGGCCGGACATGCTCCAGGAGCAGCCGATCGAGGATTCCGATCAGGACGACGTCGTGCAGTACCGGCCCACCGGCGTCATTCTGGGCGTCATGCCCTGGAACTATCCGATGTACCAATTGGCTCGGTTGATCGCGCCCAACCTTGTTCTCGGCAATACCTTGCTCATCAAACCGGCGTCCTCGACCCCGGAATCCGCCTACGCCCTGGCCGACGTTCTGGCGGAAGCGGGCCTGGGATCGGACGTCGTCCAGATCCTGCTCATCGATGCGGGGCATATCGGCGACGTCGTGCGCGACCCCAGGATCTCCGGGGTCTCCCTGACGGGAAGCGAAGCCGCCGGCGCGTCGGTCGCCTCGATTGCCGGGGAACAGCTCAAGAAGGTCGTGCTCGAGCTCGGCGGCTCCGATCCGCTGATCGTGCTCGACGAGGAGAACATCGAAGACATCGCCGACCTGGCCGTTCGGACGCGCATGGAGAACATGGGGCAGGCCTGCAACTCCCCGAAGCGGTTCATCGTGATGGAGGAGGCCTACGCTCCCTTCGTCGCCGCGGCGAAGAGGATCCTGGAGACCGACTACGAGCCGGGTGACCCGCAGGACCCGGCGACGACGCTCGCCCCCTTGTCCTCCGCGAGCGCGGTCGAGGCCATCTCCGAACACGTGGACCGCGCGGTCTCCCAGGGCGCCACCCTGGTCACGGGCGGAAAGCGCTTGGACCGGCCCGGGAACTACTATGCGCCGACGCTCCTGACCGACGTCGCCCCCTCGTCGGACGCGTACCACGAGGAGCTGTTCGGGCCGGTCGTCGTCGTGCACTCGGTCAACAGCGACGAAGAAGCCATCGAGGTGGCCAACGACTCGCCCTACGGACTGGGTGGCGCCGTGTTCGGTGGGGACCCGGAGAGGGCCGAAGCCGTGGGCGAAGGCCTCGAGGTCGGGATGGTGTCGATCAACATGCCTGGAGGCACCGCGGCGGAGCTGCCCTTCGGCGGGGTCAAGAGATCGGGCAACGGTCGGGAGCTCGGAAGGCTGGGTATCACCGAGTTCGCGAACCAGCGGCTGTTTCGTCGCTAGGCCCCGGGCCATCCCGACGACGCCGGGCCGCGTTCCTCCGTGAGCATAAGCCGACCGCGCCTCTGGCCAGTCGGACCGGCGAGGAGAAAGATGGGTTCCAGAGCCAACGCGCCGCATTTCACGATGGAAAGGAACCGCAATGTCTGACCTGACACAGGAAAAGATCGTCGAGATCATGCGCAGCGAGCGTTTCGTCATGCTGACGTCCGTCTCCAAGAACGACGGAAGGCTTCACTCGCACCCCATGACCCCGCAGAAGGTCACGGAGGACGCCGAGGCCTGGTTCTTCATCGGTCTCCACGGCGAACTCGCGGAGGACTTGATGGAAACCTCCGAGGTGAACCTGGCCTTTGCCGAGGTCGGGTCCTGGTTGTCGGTCTCGGGTCACGTCGAGTTCGAGAACGCGAACCGGGAGAAGATCGACGAACTGTGGAACGACGGCGTCGCCGCCTGGTTCGAGGGCGGCAAGGAGGACCCGAATCTGGGTCTGATGCGTTTCGTCGGGGAGTCCGCCCAGTTCTGGGGGCAGCCCGGCGGCAAGGTCGCTTCCCTGGCCCAGATCGTCACCTCGAAGTTCACGGGCGACCGACCCTCGGGCTCGAGTGACACCGTGAACCTCTGAACCGTTGGTTTCCGGACCGAGGTGAACTCCGGGGAGGAATGACTGGGAGGAATGACTGGGCGCGGCCCGGTCTTCCCACCCCGCGAGAACGGCCCCGATCGACGCCGGTCGGTCGGGGCCGTTCTCCGCGATTCTCAGAACGTGCCGCTGGGGGCTCCTTCTCTCAGCTGAACTGGATGCCCCCGTCCACGAGCATCGTCTGCCCGGTGACGTAGTCGGAGTCCTCTCCGGCCAAGTACGAGACGAGGCGCGCGATGTCGTCCGGGACGGACACGCGGCCCAACTGGATCGATTGCGCGTTCTCGGCCAGGGCCTCGCCCCGCTGCTGACCGTGCTTGGCCGCGAGCTTCTCGTCGATCAGGTCCCACATGTTCGTGCCGACGATGCCGGGTCCGTACGCATTGACCGTGATCCCGTATTCGGCCCATTCCATCGCCGCGGCCTGGGTGAGCCCGCGAACCGCCCACTTGGTCAGCGAATACGGTCCGAGGAAGGCGAAGGGTCGGAAGGCGACAATCGAGGCCGCACCGATGATCTTGCCCCCGTGCCCCTGGTCGACCATCTGGCGAGCGGCCAGGCGATATGAATTGAAGACACCCTTGATGTTGACGTCGACGATCTTCTGGAAGTCTTTCGAATCGTAGTCGAGAAGTTCCTGAACCTGGGCGATCCCGGCGTTCGCGACGAAGACGTCCAAGTGCCCTCCCGCCTTGACCGCCGTGGACACGAGGGCCGCGACCGAGTCCTCGTCCGAGACGTCGACGGTCGTTCCCGTCGCGGTGCCGCCTGCCGACGTGATCGCCTCCACCGTTGAGTCGATGCCCTCCTGCATGGAGGGCAGGTCGGCCACGATGACGTGCAGGCCGTCCCGGCCCAACCTCTGCGCGATCCCTTCGCCGATTCCTCGCGCGGAACCCGTGACCACGGCGACGCGTTGACCCTCGGGCGCTTTCTTGCGGGCGGCTTCGACGGTTGAGAGATCCACTGGCGCGGTGTCCTGAGTGCTCATGACTACTCCTCATTGAATATCGATAATGTGACCCATGATCTGGATCACATTCCGCAGTCAATCAGGGCGAGTCTTCGGCACGGAATACGCCTTATTGCAGAGTGAAAATTGGTTTCTTACGGATTCTCATTCATGTTCTCGTCGCGACGCATGGCTGCGTCGTGCGCGGCCGCGCGGTACATGCCCAGGGGGCCCTGGTCCGCGAAAGCCTGCGTGTGGTCGTAGCGGAACAGGCGCGGGGGCCGGTGCCGGGTTCCTTCCACGCGTTTGCCGGTGTCGATGATGGATTTCGACGCCGCGATCTGGCGACGGAAATTCGCAGGATCCAGCGGCCGCTGAAGGATCGCTTCGTAGACCTCGCGCAGCTCGGCCAGGGTGAATTCCTCCCCGAGGAAGGAATGCGCGATGCGTGAGTACTCGACCTTGTTCTTCAGGCGGTACAGGGCATAGTCGACGATCTCGTTGTGGTCGAAGGCCAAGCGCGGCAGGTCATCGGCCCGCATCCACCGGATATTCTCGTGGACACGGGTGTTCGCGACGTCGGTCGCCGGAATCGACGCCCAGTAGACCACCGAGACCACCCGCTCGCTGGGTGGGGCGACGTCGTCGTACTCGTCCTCGGGGCCGGGGAGGCGGTGGACGCGACCGAACGCGTACAACTGCTCGAGGTACCCGGGGACAAGGCCCGTTGCCCGTTCGAGAGTCGATGCGGCGGACATCTCGAGGGACAGCTCGGGGGAGAGCGGTCCGCCCGGGAGGGCGAACATCCCCTTGAAAGGGTCCCTGAGGCGCCTGACGAGGGGCAACCACAGCGAATGCGGTTCATCCTTCTCTTCGCGCCTCATCGCAAGGATCACCGTCGACACGGCAAGTTGCACCGCGTCGTGGGCATGACCTGAGTCTTCGTGGACCGCGCCTGCCGGGGGCAGGGGGTCGCTCACTGGTCGATCTGCAGTTCGCCCATGCGATCCCAGTCCTCTCCCTCGACCTGCCGGGACAGGATCTTCGGGGTCTCGACCAGGTGCGGGCGCATACTCTCCAGGCCGTTGGCGAAGTGCTCGCTGTTGACGTGGTCCGCGGCGGCGTCGTCGTCGAACGCTTCGAGGAGCACGTACTCATTCGGGTTCTCAATGCTTCGCGACCACTCGAACCACTTGTTGCCCGGTTCGGCGCGCGTGGCCTTCGTGAATTCGCGGGTCACCTCGGGGAACGAATCGGCCGACTCCGGCTTGACCTGGAACTTGACGATGATCGAAATCAACAGGAAACCTCCACACGATGGATTGCTTGTACTCCCCATGGTGACACACGAAACGGCTGGAAGAATGGGGTTCATGTACATTCCTTCTGTTCGATTCCTGGATGCGCCCCGGAACGTGATCTCGGCCGAGACCGTTCTCGAGGCCTCCGACCCGCAGTCCGTGTACGACCTGGTCTCGGACGTGAGTCGGCATTCTCGCTTGGACGGATCGGGTACGGTGCAGCGCCGGATCGCGGGGCCGGAGCGGGCCGACGTCGGGGACCGAGTCACCCAGTCCATGAGGCTGTACGGGATTCCGTACCGCATCTCCTTCACCGTGACCCGCGCCGAGCCCGGGCGCGCCTTCGCCTGGCGGATGCCCACGGGACACACCTGGACATGGGAGGTCGAACCGGCCGAGGGCGGCGGCGTTCTGGTCCGCGAAACCTTCGATGCGAGACCGGCCCGGCTCCTGGGGCTTCCCCTGGCCGGCATCTTCCGTCTCAACGGGTCCTTCGCGCGCAATCGGAAGGGTATTGCGACGTCGCTCGCTCGCCTGCACCGAACCGTGCCGCGGGGACGTGGGTTAAGCCACAGGAGTTAATAGTCGGCGCCTCCTCGTAAGGTGGGGACCAGGCCCGGACCAAGGAGGAACCATTGAAGATTCTGTTGCCGTCCTCGATCGAGATCGATCAGGGCAAACTGTCGTTGCACGAGGGCGACACCGCGGTCGTCTACAACCCCAAGTCACCCGTCCCGGAAGAGCACGTGGACGCCGACGTCCTGGTGGTCTGGGCGAATACGGCCGAACAACTTGCCGACAGCGCCCGCCGTCTGACCGGTCTGCGCCTCATCCAGGCATTGCTCGCGGGGCCTGACCCGATCGTGAAGGCGGGGTTCTCGGAGGACATCGTGGTGTGTTCCGGAAGCGGTCTGCATGACAAGCCGGTGGCCGAACATGCTCTCGCGCTGACGCTGGCGCTGGTGCGTTCGCTTCCCGAACTCGGCGCGGCGCACCGCGAGCACCGGTGGGCCTCGGAACTGGGCGGCCCGCAGAAGCTGCACCCGGAAGGGCGCGTCGCCACGCTGCTCGATGCTCAGGTCACGATCTGGGGATTCGGGTCGATCGCGTCGACGCTTGCGCCCCTGTACTCGGCTCTCGGGGCGCAGGTCTCCGGCATCGCCCGGTCGACTGGCGTGCGGGACGGATACAACGTCGTCGCGACGGAGGAGAAGGACGAGCTGCTGGCCAGGACCGATGTTCTGGTCATGATCCTGCCCAGCGCGGAGGCCACGGAGAAGGCCCTCGACGCGGATGTGCTGAGAACCCTTCCCGAGCATGCCTACGTGGTCAACGTGGGCCGTGGTTCGACCGTGGACGAGGACGCCCTCATCCAGGCCCTCAACGACCGCGAGATCGCGGGCGCGGCGATCGACGTCGCCTCCCAGGAACCGCTGGGCTCGGACAGCCCCTTGTGGGAAGCGCCCAACCTCATCATCACCCCGCATTCGGCGGGCGGCCGACCGGTCGACTCGGAGGACCTGATCGAACACAACCTGCGTGCCCTGCGCGGCGAGGGTGAATACCGCAACGCGCTTTCCGCTTAGACGGGGCGGGGGCGGGTCGGGGCTCCCGCTGGCGTGCCTCCCTCATCCTGTCGCGAGGTGGCAATTTCGTGCGCTTTCCTGCCGCGAGGTGGCAGCCACGTGCGTTTTTGGGGCGCAAATCCGCACAAATGTGCCACCTCGCCGTGGACCCCCGGGGCTTGGCGCACGGGATTGCCACCTCGACGGGGTGTGCGCGTCGTCGTCGCCCCGCGTGGCCCTTGTTCTGGCCTGTTGGGTGGGGGTTGCCGGAATGCGAGGCGGCTACCTTTCTTAGGAGGCGGTGCCGCCCACACCTAACGGGGGTAAACGGCGCTCAATCGGGTAACCGCCACTCAGCCCGCGTCGTCCAGGCCGAGAATCGCGCTCCCAACCCAGCCCCGACGCGCAAACGGCCCATCCCAGCTGCGTCCGACGCCGTCGCCCGCGCCCAACGCCCGACGCCGCCCCGCCCGCCGGCCCCAGGCCCGGACCTCAGGCCCGCGCGGCCTCGGCGCCGTTCGCTGGACTGGCATTCGGAAGGTGTTTGCGGTAGAAACTCGCGACCAGGGCGAGGCAGAGCAGGGCCACGGCACCGCCCCCGACGAACATGACCTGGTACGTCATCCAGGAGTTCAGCACCGCGAGGGCCGCGGGGATGAAGAAGCCCAAGTAGGTCAGGGAGTAGTAGACGGCGGTCAGGCCGGCCAGATCCTTGGGGCTGGCGATGCGTTGAACCTCCTGCAACCCGGAGACCAGCAGCAGCCCGTACGAACTGCCGAGCATGGCCGCGGCCAGGACCGCGAGCCACGGATTCAGGGTGTACGAGGCCCATGCGGCGCAGACCATGGCGGGGACGGTGCAGGCCAGGGCGACGACGACGGCGCGCGCCGACCGGACGTCGTCGAACCTCTTGCCAAGTTGCTGCAAGATGAAACCGCACCCCAGTCCGACGAGGCACAACAGTCCGGAGAATCCGATGTCCAGACCCTGGGTCCGGGCGCTCACCACACCGGGCAGAACCGCGTAGGCGCTGCCCGCGCACCCGAAGACCCAGGGGGCCATGGGGACCACGACCCACAGGAACCTGCGGTGTTTCGCCGTGGGAATCCGGAGGTCGTCGACCAACCGGGCCGGCTCGGCCTGGCGACTATGAGTCTCGGGGGCCATCAGCGCGGCCGCGAGGCCGACCAGGGCCACGATCATGTGCACCACATAAGGCGTTGCCGCTTGCCAGGGGCCGAACTGTGCGAGCACAGCGGCCACCGCGGCGCCGAGGGCGAACCCTGCGGTCAAGGACATCGAGGCACGTCGGGCCCCGGCGGCGTCGTCGGCGGACGGATCATAGGGAGCCATGGAGAGCTCTTTGATCCAGGAGCCACCGACCACCATGCCCAGCCCCAAGCCAAGGCCCGAGAAGACCCGGCCGATGAACAGGACCGTGGGCGAGGCCGCACCGACGGCCAACAGTACCGAGGCGATCAGGGTGAACACGGGCCCGGGAATCATGAGGGGCCTTCTCCCCCAACGGTCCGAGAGTGGCCCGCCGACCAGAAGCGCCGGAACGATGCCCAGCACGTACGCGCCGAGGAGGACGTCGACCGCGCCGGTGCTCAGGTCGTCGAGGTCCTGGTACATCACGAGCAGTGGAGTGAACTGGTTGCCGCCCCATGCGACGGCGAAGAGGGACGTGGCGACGAGAAGCCACAGGGGGAGGCGGCGCTTCTGAGGAAGCAAGAGGGGGAGTCCTTTCGAGGGAATTGTGGTGGCTGGGGGGTCTCGGCGACCGGTCTCAGGGGAGGAGGCGGTGGTGCACCTCGTTGAGGTGGGTGCCGAGCCGTTGCTTGAAGCCGGCGGCGTCGCCCGCGGCGATGAGGTCGGCCAGCTCGCGGTGGTGGGCCAGAACGGTCTCGGCCTTTTCGCTGGATTTCCAGACGGAGCGCGCCGACATCCGGCGTTGCCGGTCCTTGAGGTTGTCGAAGAAGTCGATGAACAGCCCGTTCCCCGCGCGCAGAACGATGTGCTGGTGGAAGTCGGCGTCGATCTCGGCGAAGTCGTCATGGTTGCCTGCGTCGAGCGCCTCCGACTGGGTCCGGATCAGCTCGCGCAGCTCGTCCGCGACCTCCTGGCCGTGGCCCGACGTCGTGATGGCTTCGACCGCGTGGGACTCGACGACGATCCGCGCCTCGACCACGTCCCGCGCTTCGTTGGGGCCGGCCTGCCGGATCAGGGCACCGCGCTTGGGGTACAGCGTCATCCACCCCTCGGCCTGCAACCGCACGAACCCCTCGCGAACCGGCGTTCGGCTGACCTGGAGCTCGGCGGCGATGTCCCCTTCGCTGATCAGGGCGCCGCCTTCGAGCCTGTGGTCGAGGATGCGGGCCTTGACCTCTTGGTACACGAGGTCGCCCGCGGGGGCGGTGTGACGTTCCTGGGTGGGGGCGGAATCGGCGTCGGGGCGAGGCCTGGCGGATTTCTGGGGCACGGTCCGTTCCTTCGAGACTTCGCGTTCCTGGGGTTGAACGCAACATAGATACAAGTTGTACATTAGGCCTCTCGACTGCTGATCGCAAGGGAGGGTGGCCGAAATGGAGGACTTCCGGACGTGACGGTTTGCGCCACGGCGGATGATCTCCGCCATGGCGGGAAATGTCCGCCACGGCGCGCCGCGGCAGGAGGTGTCCGCCATGGCGGGCCGCGGCGCGTTGACTTCTCGGGGCGCCCGGAATACGTTGAACTCAGTGGACGGACACGCTCCGTCGCGGCGGTGGGGCTCGCCGTAACCCAACCTCGTTGCCCACGGGACACTCCATCCGGAGCCGGCGGACAACGACAACAGTCCCTGCCTGTGTCATGTGGCGCGCCATGAAACGGTGCGTCCGCGTCGGAAGGTAGGAGACCCATGAAACCCCGTACGCCGCGCACCCGCGCACTGACCCGGACCCCGGGTGGTGAGGCGCGATGAGCTCACACGGCGGAGTAATCGCCGTCGGCATCGACCCGCGGCAGCTCGAACCCATTCTCTCGACGGCCAGCTGGTTGGCATACTCGACCGGCTCTCGCCTCGCGTGCTGTCTCGTCGACGTCGGACGCCGGACCGTCAGGCTCAACGACGACGGAACCATCGCCTCGGAGAGCCTGGACCCGGACGAATTCGACGAGGCCGTTCAGCCCTTCCCGGACCGGATCCGTTCGAGGATCGAAGAGGTCCTGCGCGGAACCCCGGTCGAGTGGAGCGAGCATTCACTCGCGGGCGGCGCGGGGGCCGAACTCGCCCGACTCGCGGAGTCGGAAGGCGCCTCGATGATCGTGGTCGGAGCGCACGAGCCCGGCTTCCGGGGCGGCTTCCGCGAATTCCTCAATGGGTCCGTCGCCACGTATCTGAGCCACGTGCAGGAACGCCCCGTCGTCGTGGTGCCCTGGCGCGATGTCGAGGGCGACGGGGATACCGCCGACACCGGCAGCGCCGACGGCGGCGACGGCGAGGGCGAGGGCGAGAAGCCGCACGGAACGGCCGGGACGGTATGATGCGGCGTCACGACCAATCGCCCACCCCGACCACCCGTCCCGTGCACCTCCGTCCGGCCTATCTCGGTCTCGCATTTCTCGGCGGTGCCCTCGGTACCGCGATCCGATACGGGCTGACCCTCGCCTTCCCCGGCTCTGGTCAGGCCATGGGCGCGATCCTCGCGATCAACCTGGTGGGGGCGTTCTGCCTCGGCTACCTTCTGGAAGCCCTCGGACGCCGCGGAGACGACGTCGGCACCCGGTGGACGGTCCGCGTGCTCGTGGGAACCGGTGTCCTGGGTGGATTCACGACCTACAGCACGCTCGCGACGAACGTCGTCGAACTCCTCGGCTCCGGCCGAATCTGGACGGGGATCGGCTATGCCCTGCTGGCCGTGGTTGTCGGAGTCGTCGCCTCCGGCGCTGGGATTCTGGTGGCAGCCCGAACGACGACGCCGGTCCGCAACGACGAAAGGACAGCCGCGTGATCGATTGGCTCTTTCTCGGCGTCGCGCTCGCGGGAGGCGCCGGCGCGGCGGTGCGCATGCTTCTGGACGGCGTCATCAAGCAGGCCCTGGGCAACTCGATGCCGTGGGCGACCAATATCATCAACATCTCCGGCTCGTTCCTGCTCGGAGGGCTGACTGGCCTGCTCGCCGCGCACCTGGTGGCGCCGGAACTGCAGGCGGTCCTGGGCGTCGGGTTCATGGGAGGCTATACGACGTTCTCGACCGCAAGCGTGGAAACGTCCCGGCTCATGCAGGAGCGACGCTGGAACGCCGCGTGGGTCAACGCCCTCGGGCTGCTCGTGGTCTCGACCGCGGCGGCCGCGGTGGGGCTGGGGTTGGGCAGGCTTCTCGGCTAGGGAGTTCCGGGCCGGCCTGTTGGGCTGTCTGTGGGCCAACCCCCTCCCTCCCCGCGCGAGGTGGCATTCTCGTGCGGTTCTTCCTGCGAGGTGGCAGTTTTGTGCGGATTTGGGGCCCGAAAACGCTCAAGACTGCCACCTCGGGCCGCGGAACGCACGCGATTGCCACCTCGTGCGCCGAACCGCTCGAAATTGCCACCTCGAGGGGGTTCCCGACGACGTCGGCCGCCCGGACTGGCCCCGTCCGGTGGTGGTTACCGGATTGAGAGCCGTTTCCCTCCGTTAGGTGGTGCCCTAACCGCCACCTTTCGGAGGTAAATGGCCCCGATTCGGGTAACCGCCACCCAACGCGGCCGGCGTGGGCCCGGTGCCAGTCGTCTCCGACCCAAATCCACCCAACGCGGCCGGCGTGGACCCGGTGCCAATCGCGCTCGCACCCAAGTCCCCCGCCCAGCGTCGCCGGACCCGACCCGGGGCAGCCCTGGCCAGACCCAAAACAAGCCCCAGCGACCCACCCAGCCACCCCCCCCCAAAAAAAACCGAGAGCGCCTAGGCCATGATCGCTGCGATCACGAAGAGTGCCGGTATCGCGGCGATCGTCGAGAGGAGGACGATGTCCCTGGCCAGCGAGACATTCTGGTTGTAGCGCGAGGAGAAGCTGAAGAGGTTCTGCGCCGTCGGCAGGCCGGCCAGGGCCGTGGCCGCGAAGAGGTCGTGCGGGGCCAGTCCGAAGACGTAGTTGCCCAGGAGGAACGCCGCCACAGGCATGGCCACGACCTTCAGGCCCACCGAGAGGAGCGTCTCGACCTTTTGGCCCTCGACCGCGAGCGGACGGTTTCCCCGCAGCGACATGCCGAAGGCCACCAGGATCAGGGGGATCCCTGCCCCACCGACCAGGGTCAGGGGCTGGTCGATGACTTCCGGGATCGGAACCCCCAGGGCATTGACCAGAACACCGAGCACCGAAGCGATGATGATCGGGTTGCGGAAGGGTTGGCTGATCACGTCCCGAGCGGACAACCTGCCTTTGGCGACGACGTCGAAGATCGCCAGGCAGATGGGAGTGGCCAGGACCAGCTGGAACAACAGGATCGGGGCCACCTGGGATGGGTCACCGAAAATATAGGTGGCCACCGGCAGGCCCATGTTGTTCGAGTTCAGCAGGGCCGCCCCGACGGCCCCGACCGTCACCCGGCCGACCCCGCGTTTGAGAAAAACCCCGGCGATCAGCGTGTATAGGGCCGCCATGGCCACGAAGCTCAGCGCGGCGACCGGTAGCCGCGCGGAGAAGATGACGTGGAGGTCCGACGTCGCCAGGGTCGTGAACATCAGCGCCGGCAGGGCGACGAAGAACGCGAATCGATTGAGGGTCCAGCCGGCGTTCTTGCCGAGCACGCCCATGCGCTCGACCACGTACCCGATACCGACGACGATCCCGATGATGGCGAAGCCCTCGAGTACCCCGAGCATGCCCATCCTTCCGCTCGTGCTGATGTGGCGGTTTCAGCTTCTCCCGACGACGCCGTAGGCGCAAACGACGTTCATGATGAGAAACAGCCGGTCAGAGCGAGGAGACGAACCACAGGTGGCCCGCGCCGAGCAGCACACCGATCAGCGTCCCGACCGCGATCTCGGGGACGGTGTGCTTCTTCAGGTACCACCGCGACCAGCACACCGAAGCGTGGACCACCAACGAGAGGAGGACCCACCAGGGTCCGAACAGGCCCGGAATCACCATGCCGAAGATCGCGCTCATTCCGGCATGGGCGCTGGCCTTGAGCCGGAAATTGACGAGAGCGATGATCAGAATGGCCAGCAGCATCACGATGATGATGCTCTTCGTGGCCGCGGCGGCGGGCGCGATCAGCAGGATCGCGGTTCCCGCGGCGATCGAGATCAGGGATATGCCGTAGAAGACGTACCGCTGTTTCCGGTGGTAGATGAAGCGATCGCTGACCCGGCCGGTGTGTGCCATGTAGAGGGACAGGCCCCACGGGATCACGACGACGGCCACCACGCCCACCACGGCCTGCCACACCCAACCGGGACCCGTGCTGGCGGGCACCCCGATGAGCAAAACGGTCGCGAGAATGAACGGGGAGAAGATTTCTGTGCCGGTGAATGCGGCGGCTCGTCGAAGGCTGTGCACGGACCCACTCTAGGCAGATCACCCCTGGTCAGGGGAATTCAGGGACTCGATTCGCTGGTCGCGTGGCGCGCGTTGCTGGGGGATGGAGCTGGTCGGCGGATCCTCGAAGTCCATGGACAGGATGGGGGAGGGCACGCGGAGCATCCCCGTTTTCACCTCGTCGCGGGTGACGGTTCGCGTGAAGTCGAAGTCCTGGTCCGTGCGCAATGACTTGACCAGGCTGACCCCGAGCAGGGCGATCACGATGCCGAAGGGCAACGCCGAGATCATGGCCGCCTGTTGGAGGGCGTCCAGGCCGCCGACCAAGAAAAGGAAGATCGCGCTGACGCCCGTGAGCGCGCCCCACGTGGTGAGGATGGCACGACTCGGTTCGAGAGCTCCTCGGGATGTCAGCATGCTCAACACGAACGTATTGGCGTCCGCGCCCGAAACGAAGAACAAGACCACCAGGATGATCGCGATGACCGACGTGATTCCTGTGAGAGGCAGCTGGTCCAAGGTTTCGAAGAAGGCCGAATTGAGATCCTGGGTTGCCGCTCGACCGATCGATCCGGCACCTTCCATGTCGAGTTTGATGGCTGTGCCTCCGAAAATTGTGAACCAGACGAAGAACACCAGGCTGGGAATGCCGAGGACGCCGACCACGAACTCACGAATCGTGCGGCCGCGGGAGATCTTCGCGAGGAAGACGCCGACGAACGCACCCCAGCTCAGCCACCAGGCCATCATGAAGTAGGTCCAGGACTGGTACCACTGGACGTCGTCGCCGGATACCGGGGTGGTCAGGCTGACCATGAAGAAGTCGTTGAGGTACTGGCCCACGGAGCGGAAGAACAGATTGCCCAAGAACCCGGTCGGCCCGATCACGAGCACGTACAGGGCAAGGAGGATGGACAACACCGAGGTGACCTGGCTGGTGTACTTGATGCCGCGGTTCACGCCGGACAGGGCCGAGAGGGTGAACACGGTCGTGATTCCGATGATGATCACGATTTGGACGAAGAGCTCGTTGGGGATCCCCAGCACACGATTCATGCCCTCGGAGATCTGGGACGCGCCCAGTCCCAGGGAAGCCGTGGTCCCGAAGAGGGTAGCGATGACCGCCAGGATGTCCACCACGTGTCCCAGCGGACCGTCCATGGCCTTGCCGAGGACGGGCCTCAGCATCGGTGAGATCAATCCGGTGTTGCCGCGTCGATGGGTCGAATAGGCGATAGCCAGGCCGAAGATCCCGAACACGGCCCAGGCATGCGGTCCCCAGTCGAAATACGAGAATTGCATGGCTCGGACGGCTGCCTGATAGGTGCCCGGTTCGGACAAGCCGTGCGGGGGCTGCGTGAAGTGAATGATGGGTTCGGCCACGGCGTAGCTGATGAGCCCGATGCCCATGACGGCGGACAGGATCATGGCCAGCCACGACCAGGTGCTGTATTCGGGTCGGTCCTGGTCCTTGCCGAGTCTGATTCGTCCGAAACGGCTGAAGGCCAGGTACACCATGAGGAGGATGCACCCGAGGGTGACCAGGAGGTAGGTCCATCCCACGCTGCCGGCGATCCAGTTCATCGCCGCGGTCATCGAGCCACTCATGGAATCCGGCGACAGCGCGGACCAGGCGATGAAGGCAACGACGACGCCGATGGACCCCCAGAAGACGGCGCCCGGCCTGTTCCTCAGTTCGTGGGCGCGTTGTTGCGCCGAGCCCGATCCCGGCTCCGCGTCCAGGCCGCGTCCGGGCAGCTCAGGTTCTTCCCTGAGCGGTGCCGTTCGGTCGTCGCCTCCGTGCCACGTTCGTTCCGAACGTGTCGAGGTCTTCGGTTCGATAGTCATGGTGTCCCACTTCTTTGTGTGAGTCTCGGACTGGGGCGAGGGAGGAAAAGAATCCTGGGGGCGCCGCCGGTCGGCGTCGTCGTCCTGGGTGGCAACCCGAATCGACGGACGTCGCGGTGGACGGGCGAGCAGCCGGCGGCGCGCCCGGCGGAGTCGGCTGGTGGTCAGCCCAGCTTGGTCAGATCGAGGCTGTCGAAGAACTGCCCGGCCTTGTAGATCATCGGCTCGTCCTCCGAGGCGTCGGCGGAACGGACGCGACCGATGAACACGGTGTGGGTGAGCGCCTGGAAGCGCTCCTTGATTTCGACCTCGATCGAGGCCGAGGACCCGTCGAGCAACGGGGACCCGTGTTCGCCCTCATGCCACTCGAGGTCGGCAAACTTGTCCGCGGACTTCGACGCGAAGACCCCGAGAGTCTCGCGTTGGTTCCGGCTCATGATGTTGATGCCGATGTGCTGGGCCTGGAACATGGCCGGATAGGTGGAGGAAGTCTTCTGCACGCAGACCAGAACCAGGGGCGGATCCAACGACACCGAATTGTAGGAATTCACCGCGAGGCCACGGGGCTTGCCGTCCTCGTCCTTCGTAGTCACGACCGTCACCCCGGTGATGAACTGCTTGTTGAATGCTTTCAGGGCCTCGTGGCTCGGATTTCCGCTGAAGTTCTCGACCACGGATGCATCCTCGCCGTCGAAAGCCGCCGAGAGTGACTTCAGGCCCAAGTCGGCCAGGAGATTTCCGGAGTCCCAGGTGGCTTCCTCGCGGGAAATCAGGCCGTCCCGGAGATGGAGCAGGTTCGAACCGTGCGTCGTGACCTGGGTTCCCGTCGGTGGGACGTCGTGCAAGGGTTCAGTGAAGGTCCCCGTGGTGTGCCAGTAGATGGCGGCCTGGTCGCCGTCGACCAGAATCCGGTCGATGACGGTTTCCAGGTCGGGAAATGCCGCCCGAATTTCGGAGATTTCATTCTGGATTCCGTCGAGGTCCGATGACTTGCCGGAACCGGTGCTGATCCGCTCGTAATCGGCCGTGACGATCTCGCTCAAGGCGGCCACATTGCCGTCGTCCCAGGCCGCACGCCAGGCGTCGCCGACCGATGTCTTGATGTGATCTGAGGCATGAAAAGTGCTTGTCTGTTGCATGCAAGCAACCCTAAGCGTATAAATCTCGGCGCGTCAACGGCTTTTTTGATCCGCGATTTTCCGGAGTTTTTTGGTGTTCATTGACAGTATCGTGGCATGCATCATAGGTTTCATGTATGCAAGAAGACATGGATACAGTGCCTCAGTCACGCTCCGGGGACATCACCCTGCTGGAGAAGATGCGGCGCCAGATCACCAACGGCCGCTACGGACCGGGCGACCTCATCCCGGAGCTGACTTTGGCGGAGGAGTTCGGCGTCAGTCGTACGCCCATTCGGGAAGCGCTCAAGCAATTGCAGAACGAGGGGCTGGTGGAGATCAGGCCCCGCGTCGGCACTTTCGTTCGACAACCGACTCGGCGAGAAATCGTGGAGCTCTTCGAACTCAAGGAATCACTCGAGGGCCTCGCCGCCGGCCTCCTGGCGCGTCGCGGTCGAGTCCGCGAGCTGGAGACCCTCGAACGGAATCTGGTGGATTCGGACAGGGCCGCCGCGGAAGGCGACAGTCAGGCATACGCCGAATTGGTCCACGAATTCCATTGGACTCTGGTGCGCGGTGCCGACAACAGGAAGCTCTACGAAACCTATGAGCGCCTCATGAACCAGCTGGCCTACCACCGCATCGTCGTCAATACGGTGGCCCGGCCCGAGCGCCTCAAGGCTTCGGACAACGAGCATCACTCCGTCGTTGAGGCGATCAAGAGCAAGGACGCCCTGGACGCCGAATTCACCATGCGGAACCACGTGCGAGCCTCCAGCCAGGCGGCCCTGCGTCCGATCGACGAACCCCAACCGGCGCGGCCCGGATTGATCGACGACGACGCCCAGGAAAACCGACGGGCCGAAGGCGGTGAGCTCCGTGCCTGCTGAGACCATGACCGGAACATTCGGCGCCGATGTCCTCGAAAGCATTGGCCTCCGTTCCGTCACGACCGTTTGTGACGAGATCCTTTCGGAGTCCGGGACGCCGCTTGATCGTCCGCTGCGCCAAGTCGCGTCCTTCGCGGTGGTCGGGAACCCATGGGTCGGGGGAGGGGTCGAGCAGGACCTCGGGCCGGAAGCCCGAGAAGTGGCCCCCGTTCTCGGCAAAATCCTCTCCGACCAGGTGGTGTCCGCTCTGGGCGGGGTGGACGACGTCGCAACCTTCGGCAAGGCGGCACTCGTGGGAACCGAGGGGGAGCTTGAACACGCCGGCGCCCTGATCCACACGCCGTACTTCGGCAATATCGTCCGAGAGCTCTTGGAAGGGACCTCGGTCCTCTGCTTTGCGGACGGTCGGGCCATCCCCGGAACCGACGTGCGGATCCCCCTCTGGCACAAGACCCACGCGACCTCGCGAGACCACTACCAGACGATCGACGTGCATCTGCCGGACGCTCCGCGCGCGGACGAGATCTGCGTGGTCGTCGCCGCATCCGACGGCCCCCGGCTATTCCCTCGGCTCGGGGACCGGCGAACCGATGCACCCATCACTTCCGAAATTCTGAAAGGAAAACTGACGTGAACATTCGCAAGATCACGACCATCACCGAGGACATCGTGACCGAAGGCGGACGCCCCGTGGAGCCGGCGGCGCGCCTGGCCGTGGTTGCCGCCGTCATCGACAATCCCTGGGCCTCCCAAGGATTCGTGGAGGACCTGACGGAAGGCATCGACGCGGTCGCTTCCGATCTCGGAGCGACCTTGGCCCCTCGCGTCATGGAGGCGCTGGGCGCACCGTTGGAGGCCTACGGCAAGGCCGCGATCGTCGGACTGGACGGGGAGATCGAACACGGGTCCGCCCTGATCCACACGTTGAAGTTCGGAAACCACTTCCGCGATGCGGCGCAGGCGAGCACCCTGCTCCCTGCTGTGGAAAAGAGGGCCGCGAGCGGAACCGTTTTCGATATTCCGCTCAAGCACTTCACGGATGCAAGCATTCGGTCCCACCACCAGACCATTGAGGTGCGCGTCTCCGATGCCCCTCACCCGAACGAAATCGTGATCGCGTTGGCCGGGGCCGCTCAGGGGCGCCCTCAGCAGCGGCTGGCTTCGCTGAGCACTGAGAGGTGAGCCGCGTGTCCGAGGCCGCTTGCACAGCGCCCGTGGTTCTTCTGCACGGCGTCGGGCTCGACCGGACGGTGTGGTCGGACGTGGAAGAACTCCTGACCGATCGCCGAACGGTTGCCCTGGACCTTCCCGGCCACGGGAGCCGGCCCCCGCTCGCGCAGCCGGTTTCCCTGACCGACATGGCGGAAGACGTTCTCGCGCGAATGCCCACCGGCCGGGTCCATCTGGTCGGTTTCTCCTTGGGTGCGCTGATCGCCCAGACCATTGCGGCACGTCATCCCGAGCGGGTCGAGTCGTTGGCCTGCGTCAGCTCGGTCTGTTCCCGGAGCCCCGAGGAGGCCGACGCCGTTCGGGTGAGGCTTGCGGCGGCCCGCCAGGACTTCCGGGCCAGCATGCACCAGGCCCTCGACCGATGGTTTCCCGGTCGGGACGACGTGAGTCTGGAGCGACGGGACAAGACCGCCGAGGTTCTGATGGCCAACGACGTCGAATCCTATCTCCACGCCTACGCCGTGTTCGCGTCGGGAGACAGGGAGGTCCTGCCCGAACTCCCGTCGATCTCCGCGCCCACGACGGCCGTCACGGGAGAACTCGATACGGGATCCACGCCGGAGATGGTGGACCGGTTGGCCGGCTTCGTCCCCGACCTGCGCCGTCGCGTGGTTCCCGGGGTCCGCCACATGCTCCCCCTCGAAGCCCCCGGCGAGCTCGTCGCCGAACTGTACGAATTGATCACCGAATCGGAAGGAGCTCATCATGGCTGAGCGACTCGAACACTTCATCGGAGGGCAACATCGCTCGCCGTCCAATGGGGCATGGTTCCCGAGCACGAACCCCGCGACCTTGGAAACCCTGTACGAAGCGGCTCGCGGCGACCGGGCCGACGTGCGCACCGCCGTGGACGCGGCCTACCAGACCTTCCATTCACCCGAATGGTCGAGGACGACGCCGTCCGAACGGGGCCGCCTCCTCCGGAGACTGGGGGATGTGATCGGCGAGCACGCGGAGGAACTCGCCCGGTTGGAGAGCCTGGACAACGGTAAGCTGTACCGGGAAATGAAGGGACAGCTGGCGACCCTGCCCGAGTACCTCTATTACTACGGCGGTCTCGCCGACAAGGTGCAGGGCTCCCAGATCCCGACCAATTCGCCGGAGGTCCTGAACTTCACGCAGCGTGAGCCCCTGGGCGTGGTCGGGGCTATCACGCCCTGGAACTCGCCCTTGACCCTGACGGTGTCCAAGCTGGCCCCCGCCCTTGCGGCCGGCAACACCCTGGTGATCAAGCCCAGTGAGTACACCTCCAGGACGATCCTCAGGTTGGGCGAGCTGGCCGACGAAGCAGGATTCCCGGCGGGCGTGGTGAACGTGGTGACGGGGTTCGGCGCCGAGGCCGGAGACGCCCTGGTCAACGACCCGAGGCTCGCCAAGATCTCGTTCACTGGTTCCACGCGCACAGGTTCGGCCATTGCCTCTTCTGCGGCGGCCCGCTTCATCGGTTGCACGCTGGAGCTGGGCGGGAAGAGCCCCAACATCGTGTTCGAGGACGCGGACGTGTCCAACGCGGCCATGGGGGTCATTGCCGGCATCTTCGCGGCCGGCGGGCAGACCTGTATCGCGGGCAGCCGGGTGCTCGCTCACCGGAGCATCTACGACGAGCTGGTCGAGCGCGTGACCGAGCGGGCGTCGAGCATCGTCATCGGTGACCCCATGGACGACGCCACCGAACTGGGCCCCCTCGCCTTCGAGGACCAGCTCGCCAAGGTCAGCTCCTACGTCGACATCGGCAAGGAGGAGGGCGCGACCGTCCGCTACGGGGGCCGGGCTCCGGAGGTGGATCTGCCCGGGTATTTCTTCTCTCCGACGGTGCTCACCGAAGCCAACAACGACATGAGGATCTGCCGCGAGGAAATCTTCGGGCCGGTTGCCGCGATCATGCCCTTCGACACCGAGGACGAAGCGCTGCGGTTGGCCAACGACACGGAATACGGCTTGGCCGCGGGCGTGTGGACGTCGAATCTTCAGCGGGCCATGCGCATGTCGCAGCGGCTCGACGCCGGAACCGTGTGGCTCAACACCTACCGTGCCATGTCGCCCATGTCCCCGAGGGAAGGGTTCAAGCAGTCCGGCGTCGGCGTCGAGCACGGCCTGGAGTCCATGAACGAATACACCCGGTTGAAGAGCATCTGGATCAACACCGACGAGGGCCCGGTCGCGGACCCGTTCGTGATGAGGAGTTGATCCCGTGCCCCTGATCGACATTTCCATCGCCGAAGGGCGCAGCGCAGAACAAGTGCGGGCGCTGATGGCCGGGGTGCACCAGGTGGCGGAGTCCACGGTGGACGCCGCACCGGAAAACATCACCGTCATCGTTCGCGAAGTGCCGCGCGAGCAGTGGTCCAGAAACAACCAGACCATCCGCGAAAGGGAAAGCGCGACGGAAGACGCCGCGATCCCCAACACCCCAGCGGATGCGCACGACGCAGAGAACTGATCAAGGAACGAAAACAGGGACGTTTTCGGACACGACATCTACGAGGAGCGCAGTATGCGATTTTCACTGTTCATTCACATGGAGCGCTGGGACGAGTCGCTCAGCCACGAGGAGCACTGGCAGAACCTGGTCGAGCTCGTCCGCATCGCGGAGGAGGGCGGATTCGAGACCGTGTGGATCGGAGAACACCACTCGACCGAATACACCGTCTCTCCCAGCCCCATGCCGCAGTTGGCCTATCTCGCGGCCAAGACGTCGACGATTCGACTGGGCGCGGGAACGATTGTCGCCCCCTTCTGGACCCCGATTCGTGCCGCGGGCGAGACGGCTCTCCTGGACGTCATCAGCGGCGGGCGCGCCGAAATCGGTATCGCCCGGGGAGCGTACCAATTCGAGTTCGACCGGTTGGCCGGCGGAATGGCCGGTGAGGAAGGTGCCCGGTACCTTCGGGAACTCGTTCCCGCCATTCGCGCATTGTGGCAGGGCGACTACGCCCACGACGGCGAGCTGTGGCAGTTCCCGGTCTCCACGAGCGTGCCCAAGCCCGTGCAACAACCCACCCCGCCCGTATGGGTTGCGGCCAGGAGCCCGGAGACCCACGACTTCGCGGTTGCCAACGGGTGCAATGTGCAGGTCACGCCCCTGATGAAGGGCGACGAGGAGGTCAAAAACCTCAAGGACAAATTCGACGCCGCGGTCGCGAACCATCCCGAGGTCGAGAAGAAGCCGGAAATCATGGTGCTCAAGCACACCTACGTCCACTCTCCCGAGGAACCGGAGGGGTGGCGTCCCGCGGCAGAGGCGATCAACCGGTTCTACCGCACCTTCTCTGCCTGGGCCTTCGGGAAGAAGGAACCGGTCAACGGTTTCCTGGAGCCGATGCCGGAGGAGAACTTCGCCGAGCGGCCCGAATTCGCACCGGAATCCCTGCACCGGACCGCGATGATCGGGACGCCGGATGAGGTCACCGAGCGCATCCGGAACTACGAGGACATGGGCTACGACGAATACAGCTTCTGGACGGACAACTCGATGTCCCACGAGGACAAGAAGCGCTCGCTCCAGAGGTTCGTCGACGACGTCATCCCGAACTTCCGGTAACCCGTCGACACCCAGAAGAAAAGGCGGAGCCCCCTGGGACCGATGTGTCCGAGGGGGGGCTCCGCCGCGTGGTGGCGTGTGGGTCCGGGTGCTAGATGTCCCGGCCGATGGTCAGGTGAACCAGCGAGGGACCCTTGGTCCCGAGGGCCTGGCGAACGGTCTCGGCCAGGGTGTCCATGGTCGCCGAGAATCCGGTCGCCCCGAAGCCCTCGGCGAGCCGGACCCAGTCCGGTTGCCTGAGGTCGACTGCGGTCGGGGCAATGCTGCGGTCCTCTTCGTTGGCACGGATCTCGCCGTAGCCGCCGTTGTCCACGCAGATGATCGGAAGATCGAGGTCCTGCTCCACCGCGGTCATGATCTCCTGGATCGCGAACATGAGGGCGCCGTCACCGAGCAGGCAGACCACGGGACGCTCCGGCGCGGCGATTTTCGCACCGATGGATGCGGGCAGGCCGTACCCGAGGGTCGCGTAGGTTCCCATGTACAGGAGCGAGTTGGGCTTGGGCGCGCGGTAGAACGTCGTCGTCCCCATGTAGGTGACCTGCGACGAGTCGCCACCGACGATCGCGTTCTCCGGGAGAACGCTCATGATGATCTCGTTGAGCTTGGCCAGTTCGGGGGCGATCGAGCGTCCTTCGTCGTCGAGCTGGTCGAAGACCTCGGTGAGGTCCGGGGCCGCCCGGGTGCCTGATTCCACGCCCTCGGCCTTGAGCGCCGCGATGAGCTGGGGGACCACGGCCACGGAGTTCCCCGGCAGCTCGAGGTCCGGGGTGATGTTGGTCAGCATCTGCTGGCGTTCGATATCGACCCGGATGATGGGCCCGTTCGGGCGGATGTCGCCTCCCCACAGTTCGGCCTCACCGATCTTGGAACCGATGATCAGCATCGCGTCGGCGTCCCGACAGAAGGCGTGCGCCGTGCCGAGCCGCAGGTCGGCGCCCAGGGAGAGCCGGTGGCGCTCCGGGATCGCGCCCTTCCCGTTGGTCGAGGTGATCACCGGGGCCTCGAGCAGCTCGGCGAGCTCGAGCACCGCCTCGTGGGCCGCGACCGAACCGCCACCGGCCACGATGACGGGCTTCTTGGAGGCGGCCAGCATATTCGCGGCGCGGGCGACGTCGTGCGGTTGGGCGGGTTGGAAGGAACCGAGCGGCCGGGCGCGGAGCTCCTCCTCGGTGAAGCCGCCGGTCTCCTCGAGCACGTCGAGCGGGACCTCGATGTGGATCGGACGGGGGCGGTCGTGCTTGAAGGAGACGAACGCGTTGTGAATCATCTCGACGGCTTCGGAGGCCGAGCTGACCCGGCGGGAAAGGCCGATGATCGAGTCCACCGCCCCGGTCGGGTTCTTGGTCTCGTGGAGGGAACCGATGTCGCGGAATTCGGTCCCCCGGGGCCGGCCGGGGGAGAGAAGAATCATGGGGCGGGACTCCGCGTACGCCGTCGCGGCTCCCGAGAGCGAGTTGAGCAGTCCCGGGCCGGAGGTCGTGATGACCACGCCGGGAAGGCCTGTCGTCAGGGACCAGCCGTCCGCGCCGTAGGAGGCGCCTTGCTCGTGGCGGGTGGTCACGGGCTTGATGTCGAGCTCGTCGAGATGGCGGTAGAACTCGAGGTTGTGGGTGCCCGGAATGCCGAACACGGTGTCGATCCCGTAGTTCCTCAGGGTCGCCAGGATCGCATAACCAGCGTTGTGGCGTGGTTCGGTGCGCACGGGGGCGGTGCCCGCGGTGGTTTCTGCGGTCTGGTCGCTCATGATGCTTCTCCTTCTCGCCGCGGCCCTGCGGCGAACGGGGTGGTGACAAGGCGGTCTCGCCGAGACTCCGCAATGTGTCCTGGTGTGCAACCAGAATATACATATATGAAACTTTTGGGGAGGGCGTAGGGCCTCCCGGCGGCCGAGGCCGGTGGAAGACCGCGCATCGCGGCCTCGCGCGTCCCAGGCCTCGGCCGCCCTGTCACCGCCTTGACCCCTCGACGCGGTCCCGCCACGCGGTCAGCGTCGCGGCATCCGTGCGGGGCGTCAGCAGCGAGACCGCCAGGTAGACGACGACGGACAGGACCAGACCCACGTAAATCGGTTCGTTCGCGTCCACGCCGAAGAAGATCATGGACACCAGCACCCCCAGCGCGCCGACCAGCATCGAGCTGGCCGCTCCGGCGCCCGTCCCGCGTTTCCAGAAGAGGCCGCCGAGGATAGCGACCAACAGGCCGCCGACCAGGATGTCGTAAGCGATGGTCAGCGCCGTGACCACGCTCGGCACGATCATCGCGATGACCGTGACGATCACGCCGATGCCCAGAACATACAGCCGGTCCAGTCTCATGCTCGAGTCGGACTCGCCGGATTCCTGGCCCGCGTCCGCTTGGTCGACGTCGTCGCCCGCCCCGCGTCCGAACAGGCGCGCGATCAGGGGCACGACGTCGACCCGTGCGACAGTCGCGGAGGCGATCAGCGCACCCGAGGCCGTGGACATCATGGCCGCGACACCCGCCGCGAGTACGACGCCGCCCAGACCCTCAGGGAGGTAGTCCTGCGCGAGTGCGGCGAAGGCGTCGTCGGGGACCTCGAGGTTCGGCATGACGGCGGCCGCGCCCATGCCGATCACGGCACCGGCGATTCCGTAGAGAAGGGTGTAGACCCCGGCCGCGAAACCTCCCCACCGAGCAACGCGCGGGGTCTTCGACGTGAACACCCGTTGCCAGATGTCCTGCCCGACCAGCAGGCCCAGGGTGTAGACCACGAACATCGTGACGATGGACTCTGCGCCCATGGCGCCGGGATCGAAGAATTCGGCGTCCAGCCGCTCGTGGAGGCCGGACCATCCTCCCGCCGCGTGCAACGAGAAAGGCAGCAGGAGCAGGAACATGCCGACCGTCATGATGAGGAACTGCATGAGGTCAGTCAGCGTGATCGACCACATCCCTCCGAGGATCGAGTACGCGATGACCACGACGGAACCGATGACAATCCCCCACGGGCGGTCGAGATCGAACAAGACCTTGAAGATGGACGCGTACGCCGACGTCGACGTCACCACGAGCATTGCCGTGTATCCCAGCATGACCACCGAGGACGCCTTGACCGCCCGTCCGCCGTAGCGCAGCTGGAGCATCTGCGAGACCGTGTAGACGCCGAGCCGCTGGAGCCTGCCGGCGAAGGCGAGGGACAGGACCATCACGCCGATGGCGATGGCCGCAACCATCCACATGCCCGAGATCCCGTAGGTGTACCCGAGGCCGACGCCGCCGATCGTTGCGGCCCCTCCGAGGACGACGGCGGACATGGTGCCCGTAAAAAAGAGGTAACCCAGGCGTCGTCCCGCGACTCGGTAGTCCTCCGTGCTGTTGGCCCGGCGCTTGCCGTACCAGCCGATGAGCACCATCGCGGCGAGGTAGAGAAGAATAATAAGAAGGTTCACAGCGCGGACCAATCCTGACGCAGAGCAGAAATCATGACCTCTATCGATACCATGCATAGAGGCCGAGGAAAGGATCCAGCCATGAAGGCGTTGCCCGTACAGCAGTCGGAGAGGTCGCCCGAGCTCGGATCGCGCCTCCGCAACCATCGGCTGCGCCAGCACATGACGATCGAGCAGCTGGCCACGGCAACGGATCTGACCAAAGGTTTCATCAGCCGCGTCGAGCGCGAGCAGACTTCTCCGTCCGTCGCGTCACTCGTGAAGCTGTGCCGGGCCCTGCGCGTGGACATCGGCGACCTGTTCGAGGAGCCGGATACGCAGGTCATCCGTCTCGACGAGGCCCCCGAAGTGGACCTCGGAGGGGCGGGCATTCACGAGCGCCTCGTCTCGGGGGCGGACCTGGAAAAGGTCCAGGTGATCCGGGCCAGCATCGAGCCCGGGGGCAAGGGCGAGGAGAGCCTGTACACCGTCGAGTGCGAGACCGAGGTCCTGCACGTCATCTCCGGTGAGTTCGTTCTGCGCACGAGCGCCGGGGAATTCGAACTGTCCCCCGGGGATTCCGTGACCCTGAGCGGCCATGAGCCGCACTCGTGGCGCAGTACCGGCGGCCCGGCCGAAGTCCTCTGGGTTCTGGTCAACAAGTAGGGACCGCACGGTTCGTGAACGAATTTCGCGCGGCGTCGGCACCCGCCGAAGCGGTGGTCGACGCCGCGCGAATCACCTCTGGGGGCCGCGGTCGATGATCCGCGGTCACCGGTCGGCTCACACGCCGGTCTGCTGCGAGATCCAGTCGCGGTGGTCGTTGAGGTTGGCGTAGTTGCTTCCGGCCTGGGTGTCGGCGCCCGGATCGACGGTATCGCCGGTCGAGCACACTCCGACGATCTTGCCGTTGATGACCAACGGACCGCCGGAATCGCCGTGGTTCGAGGCGCCGTCGTCGCCGCGGATATGGATCGCTTCGCCCTCGTAGGCATCCGTGGAGGTTCCGAGCACGTTCACCCCGGCCGTGTACAGCCAGTCGGGCTGACCCTGGTTGGCGCGCAGGCCATAGCCGAAGATGTCTCCGTGGTCACCGGCGCTGGGCGTGTATCCGTCGCCCAACTGGGCGTACGAGCTGACCTCGTGCGGAGTCTCCAGGTGGACCAGACCCACGTCACCGTTCGGTGAGTTGACCACACGATCCGAGGCCTCGGCCGGACCGGGGTTCGAGGTGTCGTTCGAGTAGTAGGCCTTCATGTCCTGCGACCCTTCGGTGCAGTGGCGAGCGGTCAGAATCCACTCGCTGTTGATGGCCTCACCGGTGCAGCCGAAAGTTCCCTGTTCTCCCTCGGTCTGGAAGGAGAGCTGGACAATGTTGGGGCTGTTGGTGGGTTGGCCGCCCACAATGTAGTTGGCCGGATCGCCGTCCGTCGCGGCCAGGGCGGGGGTCCCGGAAACCCCCAGTGCTATCGACGCGCCGATGATTCCCAGCGCTGAAGCTGCTCTCTTAAGGGGCTCATCGCATTTGAGGGTGTAGGTGGTTCCTGAAGCCGCCGGTGTCGAGCAGCGATCGGGCTATGTAGTTCGTGAGGTTCCGGAATCCGAGGGCGGAGCCGCGGAGGTGTTCCAGGCGCCCGTTGATCGCCTCTGTTGGCCCGTTGGACGTGCCGGGCCGGTCGAAGAACGCGAGGATGTCGGCGGCGCGCTGCTTGAGCGTGCGGCCGAGCTTGCGGACCTCCACGAGCGCGGCGGGGACGCCGCTGGAGACGGAATCGATGACGGCTGTCATCAGCTTCTTCGCCGTCTTCCGATCGGGTTCGCGGTAGGCGGCGATCACGCGCTGGTAGATGCCCCAGGTCGCCTCGACCTCGACGTGCTCGGAGACCGCGAACAGTGCCTCGAGACGGGTCTGCTGCCGGTCAGTGAGCAGCTGCGCGCCGGTGTGGAGGATGCGGCGGGCCTTGTAGAGCGGATCGTTTTTGCGGCCCCGCCGGCCGTGCAGGCACTGCTGGACGCGACGACGGCAGGTGTCGAGGGCGTCGCCGGCGAGGCGGACGACGTGGAACGGGTCCATCACCGCCTGCGCGTCCGGGAGCTCCTCGCTGACGGCGGTCTTGAAGCCGGTGAACCCGTCCATCGCGACGACCTCGACACCATCGCGCCAGTCCTGCGGGCGTGCGGCGAGCCAGGTCTTGAACACGGCTTTCGAGCGACCCTCGATCATGTCCAGCAGACGGGCGGGGCCGGTCTTGTCGCGGTTCGGGGTGAGGTCGATGATGACGGTGACGTACTTGTCGCCGACTCTCGTGTGGCGCCAGACGTGCTCGTCGACGCCGATCACGGCGACGCCGTCGAACCGGGCGGGATCGTCGATCAGCACTCGACGCCCTTCAGCGAGGACCGCGTTGTTCGCCGTGTGCCAACCGACACCGAGTCCGGCGGCGACGCGGGCGACGGTGAGGTGGTCGATCACGAGCGCTTCCAACGCCCACCGCATCCCGCTACGGGACAGCTTGGCTCGCTCGGGCGCCGCTGCCGTGAGGTCCTCACGCCAGGACCGTCCGCATCCCGAGCACTTGTAGCGGCGGACCCGGACCAGCAGCGTCGTCGGGCGATGACCGAACGGCTCGTGGGCGAGACGCCGCGTGTCCGTCCCGCGCGAGAGCGCCTGGCTACCGCATCCCCGGCACCACGGATCCGGCTCGGCGACGCGGCACTCGATCACCGCGCGATCCGGCTCAAAAAGCTGACCGGTGGCCACGAGGCCGAGCTCGTCGAGATGGCAGAACACGGTCAGATCAGGGGTCGCGAAGGTAGCGTGGTGCACGTCGAGGTCTTCCGGCAGATGGTCAGTGTGAGAACTTCCATCATCGGAAGGCCTCGACCCTCATCCGGCGACCGACGCGCTCAGCCACCTACCCCCTCAACTGCGAAGAGCCTCTATAGAGCCTGATCAATCAGGCGTACCCAACCTGCTGATGTCTGATCGTGGAGAATGGCAGCGCTCAATAAGCAGTATGGTCACCTGCGGTGAGGAAATTCGGTAGCAACGACAGTGACGATGACACCAAGTGCCGCTGTAACCACTGGAGCAGTCCCTGGCATGAGTGACCCAATGATAACGACGAAGGAGCCGACGGGAACCAGGACTGAGGTGAGCGGTGCTAGAACCTGCCGTAGGGTGAGCCGCCAGATTTCGAGCACGAAAACTGCTACAGGCACGGTTAGGGTCAATGCGCTAGCGAAATGACCTAGATGATCCTGCCCAGAGATGGAACCAATTGCGATCTCTATCCCTGCTGAAAACGCGCCTGCTGCGGCGAAGATGAGGTAATGGAAATAGCCGAAGACCAGGGAAAAACGCAGAGCTGTGATGTGATGGTGCTGTTCGCGAGAGAAGTAGATCCACCACATACCAGCAACGGTAACCAGCCCGGCCACAGGTATGGTCAGCAGGTCGGGTAGGTGCTCTCCTAGATCAATGGCTTCAAGGATAGCGTTTGTGGAGGCCAAGATCGATTCGCCCAGAAGGATGAGGGCAAAAAGACTGCATCGTTCAGGGATGTGATGGGCATTCCAGGGGTGGGCCCGTGTCGTTCGGACTATATAGGTACGGCAACTTCTGCCAGGGCTAAGGCGAAGAGCCCAACCATTCCTGCCTCTGGTGGGAGAGTCAGCCGAGCCACCCAGGCCACCTGAACCACAGTGATGGCTACTGCATAATGGAACGCTGTCGCTCGGAATTCTGTGTTGGTGACATCGGCGCGGATCCATTGGGTCACCATGGCCAGGCGCATCACCACGTAGCCAATAGTGACCAGCGTGAAATCGTAACTTTCCATGGCTCGAGTGCTGCCGGCGGCCAGGGGTAGTACTCCGGCCATCTGTACGAGAGTCATAATGCGATAGAGACCAGCCATCGGTGTCAAAGGAGGTCGCAAACCACCCGAAGTTCATCCAAGCCCACCAGATGGCGAAGAACACCATCAAGTAGCTGACTGCTCCGGCGATGAGATGACCTTCAGTCTCTAGATGGTGCAGTCCCTGAGAGGAGGGGGATATAGCAACCATGAACACCAAATCGAAAAATAGCTCCAACGGGCTCGCCATCCGGTGAGGCTCCTGAGGGCTCCGTGGGGTCATTCGGGACAGGATTCAGCGGGGATGGGCAGTCATTTCCACTCCTGCAGAAGAGTAGGTCTAAATATTGGTAGCAGCTATATACAGACTTCTGGGGCGGGTCCTGCGAGGGTGCAGGTCCCGCCCCAGAAGATAAACCGGGACGGCTATCTGGATTCAGCCCGCACGGATGATCATAGCGGCGATCCTGTCGCCATCGAGATCGAAGCGGAAGCTGGACGGGCCATTGGCGTGAGAAGATCTCCAATCGCCGGTTATGGCCACGGTTCCGTCCTCGATGTCCACCGAAGTGACGTCCAAGATGGGTGAGGAACCGATGAACTCAGTCGCACTCCAGTCTTTGATCTGATCCAGGCCGGTCAAAACTTTGCCCCAGTCATCGACCACGGCATCAGCCGTGAATGACTCGTCAAATGCAGTTTCTCTATGGGCGTTGACAGCGGCCAAGAACGAAGCCACCGGTTCGGGGATACTGTCAGCCATTGTGTGCTCCTGTCCTGATTGACGTAGCTGGCGGGAGTTATCGGGTGGTGTACCCGCCGTTGGCGAAGATCGTCTGACCCGTGATCCACCAGCCGTCCGTGGCCAGGAACCGCACGATCGGGGCGATGTCCTCGATCTGCGTCAACTGGTTGCCCATGGCCTGGGACTTGTGGAACTCGACGCGCTCCGGAGTTTCCTGACCGTAGAAGAACGGCGTATCCATGGGCCCCGGCGCCACAGCCGTCACCGAAATACCGCGCTCCGACAATTCCTTCGCGGCCGCACGCGTGAAGTGCTCAACGGGAGACTTGCCGCCGGCGTAGGTCGAGTACCCGTCGGTGAAGGCGGCGAGAAGCGCCGTGACGATCGTGACGATCTTGCCCCCATCGGCCAAGTGCTGTCCCGCTTCCTTGATGAAGAAGTAGGCCGACTTGGAGTTGATATCGAACATCGAATCGTATTCTTCTTCGGTGGTCTCCGCCATCGGCTTGCGCAGAACCTTGCCGACGGTGTTAACCGCGACGTCGATGGTGCCCAGGGCCTTTTCGGCGTCGTCGAAGAGTCGGGTCACGTTCGCCGGAACGGTCAGATCCGCTTGGAACATCTCGGCACGGCCCCCGGAGGCCCTGACGGCCTCCACGGTCTGTTCCGCATCGGAGCGGGTCTCGTCCGAGTTGAAGTGGACGGCCACGTTGGCCCCGGCCTCGGCAGCCTGTCGAGCGATGAGACCGCCCAAGTTCTTGGCCCCGCCGGCAATGAGGACGTTCTTCCCTGCAAGGGTATGCACAGCCATTGTCTATCTCCATAACGCTGGTATTGAATCATGTATCAGTGATACATCAGCTAGCGTAGCAGTATGCCACATCAGATAGAAAGAGCCACTCGAGACCGGCTAATAGCAGCAGCTGCAGACCTCATCGCCAGGAGCCCTGGTGAGGACTTCTCACTGCGGACGGTGTGCACCATGGTTGGGGTGAAGATGCCGACTCTGTACCACTTCTTCGGGTCAAAGCAAGGACTCGTCGATGCTGTTATTGAGCGTGGTTTCGACCTATACCTAAGCCAGAAGGGCTCAACGGAAGCGTCTGGCGATCCCATTCAAGACCTTCGGAACGGCTGGAACGCCCATGTCGCGTTCGGGCTCGAGAACCCAGGGTTCTATACGCTGATGTATGGGAAAGTCAGTCCCGGTTACCACCCCAAAGCCCAGGAACGACCGAGCTCGATCCTACGTGGGCTAACAAGGGCCGCGGCTGAACAAGGACGGCTCGTCGTCGACCCAGAACAGGCGGCGGCCCACGTACTGGTGGCCAATATTGGTGTCACCCTGCGACAAATTATCCTCGCTGAGGCTGACCCGCAGCTCTCCGATGCTGTTCGGGACGGCGTCATCGCAACCATCACAGGAACCTCCGCCAATCCAGCAAGCCCCGTAGCCTCCGTGCTCGAGTACGCCATAGCACACCCGGAAATACTTGGAGAAACCGAGACTCAACTGCTGATCTCCTGGTTGGGACGACTCAAGGCCAGCTGCTAGCAGTGTGCCTACGACTATTTCAAGAGTTCATCAGCCACGGTTTCCAGTACTTGCTGGTAATGGGCGGTTCCTGAAGTGATCAACGATCCATGAGTGTCTCCGTACAGCAGATCCAACCGACCGTTACCGCCTGCCTGGAGCAGTGCTTGTATATATCGCTGGGAATTCTGCCAGGACACCGTGGTATCAGCTGTGCCATGAACAGCGACCACGGGAATGCCAGGGGCAATGTTTTGGATGGGGTCGACATCCTCGTACCTACTCGCTGCGGTGAGGGGAGTCCCGCCCACGGCATTGACCATGTCGAGGTCGGAGAAGTTGGCTGCGTTGGTCATATCTAGTGGACCGGAGAGGGCCACAATCCGATCAGGTTTAAACGATGCGTACTTACCTAACTGGTGTTCGGGGTGCGCTACCTGGGATCCCGCCCACGTAGCAAGTTGGGCTCCGGCGCTATGGCCGACTACTTCGGTCTTGCCGGATAATTCAGGGGTCTGATCAACGATATCGGGGACATGGCCCAGCGCGGATGCCACATCGGTGAACGTTGTGGGCCAGCCACCGCCGGAGCCGACACGGCGGTATTCGATGTTATACACCGCTACACCGCGGCCGACGAGGTCTTGTGCGAAATAGCTGAAGTCCCCGGCTCCAATCGATCGGTGCCAAGCGCCTCCATGAATGAGTACCACCAAGGGCACGGAACCAGCCTTATGGACACCGGCAGGAAGATATAGATCGCCCCAATTCTGCGATGGGTCTCCGTTGCCTGCAACCGGATATGGAACTCTGGTTATCTCCGGACCGGATCGTTGTGATACCGGGGATTCTGCTTGAGCTAGAGAGGAATCATCGATGGATAGAGGCTTCGATTCCGTTCCCAAGAACGAACCAGCGCATGAAGCAGCTAGTACACTAACCACTGAAGTAATGTCGATGCTGGCCATCCTGGAAAATTGTGAGGTTTTTCGGTTGATACCATGTGGCACCGTTGCACTCCTATAGAAATTTTCAGGCTGGAGGAACAATGCATCGAATGAGACCATCCGATACATTGCGCCCGGCGTTGCGAGACTGTGTCTTAATCCCTCGTACACGAAGCATCTGCACAAGCCCATCGTCTCGGGGAGAGGCGCACCCTGCCCGCTTGGGCAACGGGGTGTACTTTGGGGGTTGCGACGTGGGTCCTCTTGTGACTTGTCTCGACTTTGGCGTGACGATGTGGCCGAGAACAACCTCAATCCACCCCTGCGAATAAGGCAACGTGTGCACTTCAGGCATACAAGGGTATAGCACCGGCTTATACTCTGATTGGCCTAGCAAGCTGGTGCGGGCGAGCAGCTCACGAAGATTAGCCGCAGGACCGCTGCAGTTTCCTCGTCCGCGCTCGTCGGTACCGTGATACTCAGTGCATTCGGCGTTACGAACGCCAAGAACGCCGAGGGCTCCTCCGCAGCCTCCCCCCCCCATCGGGGGAGGCGTCCGGTTTGGGGTCGCCTTCGACATCTACGGCTTCCCCCTCGCCATAGCCGAACCTCGTTCTGTGGGCCGACAGCACCAGGGTCTCCTACTTGTTCTTCCACTCGCTGGTCACCGGCCCGAAGTGGTTCTTCGGCGGCGACGAGGATGCCAAGGGCTACCTCGATCACATGGTCGCGATCGACGAATTGAAGAAGATCCTTCAGGCTTGCAGTAGACTTCATGAGTGCATTACACATGCTGATTAAGGACTGGAACCATGAACGCTTTTCGTAAATCTCCGGCAAACCCGCCGCGTCGCAGCTACAAGAACTGGCTGGCGGTCAGCGCAGTTGCTGTTTCGTTGACATGCGGGACTGCCGCCCACGCCACCCCCGCGGCACCGCATGCCCCCAACCAGGTTTCGAAGACCAGCGGCGCGAAAAATCGTGGGACCAGGTCAGGTAGTGGCGACTCAACACAAGCTGGCGATGACGCCGGAGTGGAGCCAACCTCAGGGCAACCCAACGACGGGACCAGCATAGATTTTCAGGACGGCCCCGATGCTGAGGCCGAAGCGCAGAAAGCAGACGCTTCTCAGAAACTTGATGCACTGGAGCATCTAGGTGCGAAACAGCGGCAGGATTTCAAAGACCAGATCAACCAAGCTGTCAAGAAAGAACAAATAGACCAGGCACTCGCTCAGGCCCAGCAAGCGGATGCAATCAAGGCTGTAGCGGAGCAAACGATTGATGGTTTGTCCCGGTTGGATGCTGGTCAGAAGCAGGGTTTTGATGCCCGGGTGGAGCAGGCTCCCACGGTCGCGCAGGTGCAACCGGTAGTTGACGAGGCCCAGCAGGCCGACACTCAGGCGGGGCACCAGCAAGACCAAAACCAAAAGGATCAGCGAGGGAGTCAAGGCAAGGATCAGCCTGATGCGCAACAGGCTGCTCAAGAGGCCAAAGATTTAGCCTCCGCGAAGGCTCAAGCTCATGCCACGATTGATAGTTTGACTGCTATCAGTGCTGGTCAGAAGCAGGGTTTTGATGCCCGGGTGGAGCAGGCTCCCACGGTCGCGCAGGTGCAACCGGTAGTTGACGAGGCCCAGCAGGCCGACACTCAGGCGGGGCACCAGCAAGACCAAAACCAAAAGGATCAGCGAGGGAGTCAAGGCAAGGATCAGCCTGATGCGCAACAGGCTGCTCAAGAGGCCAAAGATTTAGCCTCCGCGAAGGCTCAAGCTCATGCCACGATTGATAGTTTGACTGCTATCAGTGCTGGTCAGAAGCAGGGTTTTGATGCCCGGGTGGAGCAGGCTCCCACGGTCGCGCAGGTGCAACCGGTAGTTGATGAAGCCCGGCAGGCCGACGACCAGGCGGGACACAACAAGCAAGACCAAGACCACCAAAATATCTCTTATGCTCTACCAGAATCTAGAATAGACAATGCCAGTAATGCTGGGGCCGTTGAAGCCGTAGAGGAATGGCTGAATACTAGCAACTTCACTTCTGTAGAAGAAAAGAATACGATTAATGATGATATTCGGTCTATGGATATGAGTGGCCATACTGCAGATATTTACAAGATAACTGATAAAGCTTTCAATTATGAATTGAACGGGGCAATTGAAGATGCAAAACGCCAGGGTGTTCCCGAGGGCCAGTATAAATATATAGGAGAGTATTCGAGGAATAGCGCGAAGCCGTTTGGACCTGGAGTCGTATTAAGTAAAGAACTGCAAGACTCTATAAAGCGTAATCATGATACTATAGTAGGCGATTATAAATACCGGCTCGAGATAGTACAGTTAAGGGCTGATGCGCATAAAAAAATTAACGCTTTACCAAATCTTCCGCAGGATAAAAAGGACTCATTCAACAGGTTGGTGAATGAGGAATCGTATAAAGATGCTATCGATAAAATAGTCGATGATGCGTCGAAAGCCGACCGTGCTATTCTGGATTCCGCAAAATCTGCAGCGCATGAAACGATTAATAATCTGCCAAACCTGTCCAATAGTGCAAAATTCACATATAATCTTAAAGTGGACCAATCAACCACCATTACAGAAATTGATCAGGTCATAAATGATGCGCAGGCAGCTGATGCAAAGGAGTTGGCAGATGCCCGGCGTGCAGCCCATAGCACAATTAATCAATTAGGCCACTTAACTAAAGAACATAAGGGCGCTTTCGGTAGACAGATTGATGACGCGAAAACGATTGATGCCATCCAGGCGGCGATAACTGCTGCGCGTCAGGCTGATGGTGCTGATCAGTCCGCTCAGGAGTTGGCTGCGGCGAAGGCGCAGGCTCATGCCACGGTTAATGCGTTGGGTCATTTGACCCCCGAGCACAAGGCTGCGGCGAACACTGCCGTGGATGCGGCGAAGACCACGGTTGAGGTTCATACCGCGGTTGATACTGCCCAGAAGCAGGATGAGACGGATCGTCAGGCCGCGATTGATGCTGCGATCAACAAGGATGGTGTGGATAAGACTCATCTGACTCCGGGTCAGCGGCAGCATCTGAAGGATCATGGTAAGGACGCGCAGAGTCCTGATCAGATCAAGAAGTTGGCTGATGAGTTGAAGGCTTTGGGTGAGGCCCAGAGGCAGGCTCATGCCACGGTTAATGCGTTGGGTCATTTGACCCCCGAGCACAAGAAGGCCTTCAACGACCAGGTGGATGCTGCTGATACGGTGGAGAAGGTCCATCAGGCCGAGACTGCTGCGAAGAACGCTGATGGTGCTGATCAGTCCGCTCAGGAGTTGGCTGCGGCGAAGGCGCAGGCTCATGCCACGGTTAATGCGTTGGGTCATTTGACCCCCGAGCACAAGGCTGCGGCGAACACTGCCGTGGATGCGGCGAAGACCACGGTTGAGGTTCATACCGCGGTTGATACTGCCCAGAAGCAGGATGAGACGGATCGTCAGGCCGCGATTGATGCTGCGATCAACAAGGATGGTGTGGATAAGACTCATCTGACTCCGGGTCAGCGGCAGCATCTGAAGGATCATGGTAAGGACGCGCAGAGTCCTGATCAGATCAAGAAGTTGGCTGATGAGTTGAAGGCTTTGGGTGAGGCCCAGAGGCAGGCTCATGCCACGGTTAATGCGTTGGGTCATTTGACCCCCGAGCACAAGGCTGCGGCGAATACGCAGGTGGATGCTGCCGATACGGTGGAGAAGGTTCAGGTCGCGGTCCAGCATGCCCAGTCCCAGGATGAGACGGATCGTCAGGCCGCGATTGATGCTGCGATCAACAAGGATGGTGTGGATAAGACTCATCTGACTCCGGGTCAGCGGCAGCATCTGAAGGATCATGGTAAGGACGCGCAGAGTCCTGATCAGATCAAGAAGTTGGCTGATGAGTTGAAGGCTTTGGGTGAGGCCCAGAGGCAGGCTCATGCCACGGTTAATGCGTTGGGTCATTTGACCCCCGAGCACAAGGCTGCGGCGAATACGCAGGTGGATGCTGCCGATACGGTGGAGAAGGTTCAGGTCGCGGTCCAGCATGCCCAGTCCCAGGATGAGACGGATCGTCAGGCCGCGATTGATGCTGCGATCAACAAGGATGGTGTGGATAAGACTCATCTGACTCCGGGTCAGCGGCAGCATCTGAAGGATCATGGTAAGGACGCGCAGAGTCCTGATCAGATCAAGAAGTTGGCTGATGAGTTGAAGGCTTTGGGTGAGGCCCAGAGGCAGGCTCATGCCACGGTTAATGCGTTGGGTCATTTGACCCCCGAGCACAAGGCTGCGGCGAATACGCAGGTGGATGCTGCCGATACGGTGGAGAAGGTTCAGGTCGCGGTCCAGCATGCCCAGTCCCAGGATGAGACGGATCGTCAGGCCGCGATTGATGCTGCGATCAACAAGGATGGTGTGGATAAGACTCATCTGACTCCGGGTCAGCGGCAGCATCTGAAGGATCATGGTAAGGACGCGCAGAGTCCTGATCAGATCAAGAAGTTGGCTGATGAGTTGAAGGCTTTGGGTGAGGCCCAGAGGCAGGCTCATGCCACGGTTAATGCGTTGGGTCATTTGACCCCCGAGCACAAGAAGGCCTTCAACGACCAGGTGGATGCTGCTGATACGGTGGAGAAGGTCCATCAGGCCGAGACTGCTGCGAAGAACGCTGATGGTGCTGATCAGTCCGCTCAGGAGTTGGCTGCGGCGAAGGCGCAGGCTCATGCCACGGTTAATGCGTTGGGTCATTTGACCCCCGAGCACAAGGCTGCGGCGAATACGCAGGTGGATGCTGCCGATACGGTGGAGAAGGTTCAGGTCGCGGTCCAGCATGCCCAGTCCCAGGATGAGACGGATCGTCAGGCCGCGATTGATGCTGCGATCAACAAGGATGGTGTGGATAAGACTCATCTGACTCCGGGTCAGCGGCAGCATCTGAAGGATCATGGTAAGGACGCGCAGAGTCCTGATCAGATCAAGAAGTTGGCTGATGAGTTGAAGGCTTTGGGTGAGGCCCAGAGGCAGGCTCATGCCACGGTTAATGCGTTGGGTCATTTGACCCCCGAGCACAAGAAGGCCTTCAACGACCAGGTGGATGCTGCTGATACGGTGGAGAAGGTCCATCAGGCCGAGACTGCTGCGAAGAACGCTGATGGTGCTGATCAGTCCGCTCAGGAGTTGGCTGCGGCGAAGGCGCAGGCTCATGCCACGGTTAATGCGTTGGGTCATTTGACCCCCGAGCACAAGGCTGCGGCGAATACGCAGGTGGATGCTGCCGATACGGTGGAGAAGGTTCAGGTCGCGGTCCAGCATGCCCAGTCCCAGGATGAGACGGATCGTCAGGCCGCGATTGATGCTGCGATCAACAAGGATGGTGTGGATAAGACTCATCTGACTCCGGGTCAGCGGCAGCATCTGAAGGATCATGGTAAGGACGCGCAGAGTCCTGATCAGATCAAGAAGTTGGCTGATGAGTTGAAGGCTTTGGGTGAGGCCCAGAGGCAGGCTCATGCCACGGTTAATGCGTTGGGTCATTTGACCCCCGAGCACAAGGCTGCGGCGAATACGCAGGTGGATGCTGCCGATACGGTGGAGAAGGTTCAGGTCGCGGTCCAGCATGCCCAGTCCCAGGATGAGACGGATCGTCAGGCCGCGATTGATGCTGCGATCAACAAGGATGGTGTGGATAAGACTCATCTGACTCCGGGTCAGCGGCAGCATCTGAAGGATCATGGTAAGGACGCGCAGAGTCCTGATCAGATCAAGAAGTTGGCTGATGAGTTGAAGGCTTTGGGTGAGGCCCAGAGGCAGGCTCATGCCACGGTTAATGCGTTGGGTCATTTGACCCCCGAGCACAAGGCTGCGGCGAATACGCAGGTGGATGCTGCCGATACGGTGGAGAAGGTTCAGGTCGCGGTCCAGCATGCCCAGTCCCAGGATGAGACGGATCGTCAGGCCGCGATTGATGCTGCGATCAACAAGGATGGTGTGGATAAGACTCATCTGACTCCGGGTCAGCGGCAGCATCTGAAGGATCATGGTAAGGACGCGCAGAGTCCTGATCAGATCAAGAAGTTGGCTGATGAGTTGAAGGCTTTGGGTGAGGCCCAGAGGCAGGCTCATGCCACGGTTAATGCGTTGGGTCATTTGACCCCCGAGCACAAGGCTGCGGCGAATACGCAGGTGGATGCTGCCGATACGGTGGAGAAGGTTCAGGTCGCGGTCCAGCATGCCCAGTCCCAGGATGAGACGGATCGTCAGGCCGCGATTGATGCTGCGATCAACAAGGATGGTGTGGATAAGACTCATCTGACTCCGGGTCAGCGGCAGCATCTGAAGGATCATGGTAAGGACGCGCAGAGTCCTGATCAGATCAAGAAGTTGGCTGATGAGTTGAAGGCTTTGGGTGAGGCCCAGAGGCAGGCTCATGCCACGGTTAATGCGTTGGGTCATTTGACCCCCGAGCACAAGAAGGCCTTCAACGACCAGGTGGATGCTGCTGATACGGTGGAGAAGGTCCATCAGGCCGAGACTGCTGCGAAGAACGCTGATGGTGCTGATCAGTCCGCTCAGGAGTTGGCTGCGGCGAAGGCGCAGGCTCATGCCACGGTTAATGCGTTGGGTCATTTGACCCCCGAGCACAAGGCTGCGGCGAATACGCAGGTGGATGCTGCCGATACGGTGGAGAAGGTTCAGGTCGCGGTCCAGCATGCCCAGTCCCAGGATGAGACGGATCGTCAGGCCGCGATTGATGCTGCGATCAACAAGGATGGTGTGGATAAGACTCATCTGACTCCGGGTCAGCGGCAGCATCTGAAGGATCATGGTAAGGACGCGCAGAGTCCTGATCAGATCAAGAAGTTGGCTGATGAGTTGAAGGCTTTGGGTGAGGCCCAGAGGCAGGCTCATGCCACGGTTAATGCGTTGGGTCATTTGACCCCCGAGCACAAGGCTGCGGCGAATACGCAGGTGGATGCTGCCGATACGGTGGAGAAGGTTCAGGTCGCGGTCCAGCATGCCCAGTCCCAGGATGAGACGGATCGTCAGGCCGCGATTGATGCTGCGATCAACAAGGATGGTGTGGATAAGACTCATCTGACTCCGGGTCAGCGGCAGCATCTGAAGGATCATGGTAAGGACGCGCAGAGTCCTGATCAGATCAAGAAGTTGGCTGATGAGTTGAAGGCTTTGGGTGAGGCCCAGAGGCAGGCTCATGCCACGGTTAATGCGTTGGGTCATTTGACCCCCGAGCACAAGGCTGCGGCGAATACGCAGGTGGATGCTGCCGATACGGTGGAGAAGGTTCAGGTCGCGGTCCAGCATGCCCAGTCCCAGGATGAGACGGATCGTCAGGCCGCGATTGATGCTGCGATCAACAAGGATGGTGTGGATAAGACTCATCTGACTCCGGGTCAGCGGCAGCATCTGAAGGATCATGGTAAGGACGCGCAGAGTCCTGATCAGATCAAGAAGTTGGCTGATGAGTTGAAGGCTTTGGGTGAGGCCCAGAGGCAGGCTCATGCCACGGTTAATGCGTTGGGTCATTTGACCCCCGAGCACAAGGCTGCGGCGAATACGCAGGTGGATGCTGCCGATACGGTGGAGAAGGTTCAGGTCGCGGTCCAGCATGCCCAGTCCCAGGATGAGACGGATCGTCAGGCCGCGATTGATGCTGCGATCAACAAGGATGGTGTGGATAAGACTCATCTGACTCCGGGTCAGCGGCAGCATCTGAAGGATCATGGTAAGGACGCGCAGAGTCCTGATCAGATCAAGAAGTTGGCTGATGAGTTGAAGGCTTTGGGTGAGGCCCAGAGGCAGGCTCATGCCACGGTTAATGCGTTGGGTCATTTGACCCCCGAGCACAAGAAGGCCTTCAACGACCAGGTGGATGCTGCTGATACGGTGGAGAAGGTCCATCAGGCCGAGACTGCTGCGAAGAACGCTGATGGTGCTGATCAGTCCGCTCAGGAGTTGGCTGCGGCGAAGGCGCAGGCTCATGCCACGGTTAATGCGTTGGGTCATTTGACCCCCGAGCACAAGGCTGCGGCGAATACGCAGGTGGATGCTGCCGATACGGTGGAGAAGGTTCAGGTCGCGGTCCAGCATGCCCAGTCCCAGGATGAGACGGATCGTCAGGCCGCGATTGATGCTGCGATCAACAAGGATGGTGTGGATAAGACTCATCTGACTCCGGGTCAGCGGCAGCATCTGAAGGATCATGGTAAGGACGCGCAGAGTCCTGATCAGATCAAGAAGTTGGCTGATGAGTTGAAGGCTTTGGGTGAGGCCCAGAGGCAGGCTCATGCCACGGTTAATGCGTTGGGTCATTTGACCCCCGAGCACAAGAAGGCCTTCAACGACCAGGTGGATGCTGCTGATACGGTGGAGAAGGTCCATCAGGCCGAGACTGCTGCGAAGAACGCTGATGGTGCTGATCAGTCCGCTCAGGAGTTGGCTGCGGCGAAGGCGCAGGCTCATGCCACGGTTAATGCGTTGGGTCATTTGACCCCCGAGCACAAGGCTGCGGCGAATACGCAGGTGGATGCTGCCGATACGGTGGAGAAGGTTCAGGTCGCGGTCCAGCATGCCCAGTCCCAGGATGAGACGGATCGTCAGGCCGCGATTGATGCTGCGATCAACAAGGATGGTGTGGATAAGACTCATCTGACTCCGGGTCAGCGGCAGCATCTGAAGGATCATGGTAAGGACGCGCAGAGTCCTGATCAGATCAAGAAGTTGGCTGATGAGTTGAAGGCTTTGGGTGAGGCCCAGAGGCAGGCTCATGCCACGGTTAATGCGTTGGGTCATTTGACCCCCGAGCACAAGGCTGCGGCGAATACGCAGGTGGATGCTGCCGATACGGTGGAGAAGGTTCAGGTCGCGGTCCAGCATGCCCAGTCCCAGGATGAGACGGATCGTCAGGCCGCGATTGATGCTGCGATCAACAAGGATGGTGTGGATAAGACTCATCTGACTCCGGGTCAGCGGCAGCATCTGAAGGATCATGGTAAGGACGCGCAGAGTCCTGATCAGATCAAGAAGTTGGCTGATGAGTTGAAGGCTTTGGGTGAGGCCCAGAGGCAGGCTCATGCCACGGTTAATGCGTTGGGTCATTTGACCCCCGAGCACAAGGCTGCGGCGAATACGCAGGTGGATGCTGCCGATACGGTGGAGAAGGTTCAGGTCGCGGTCCAGCATGCCCAGTCCCAGGATGAGACGGATCGTCAGGCCGCGATTGATGCTGCGATCAACAAGGATGGTGTGGATAAGACTCATCTGACTCCGGGTCAGCGGCAGCATCTGAAGGATCATGGTAAGGACGCGCAGAGTCCTGATCAGATCAAGAAGTTGGCTGATGAGTTGAAGGCTTTGGGTGAGGCCCAGAGGCAGGCTCATGCCACGGTTAATGCGTTGGGTCATTTGACCCCCGAGCACAAGGCTGCGGCGAATACGCAGGTGGATGCTGCCGATACGGTGGAGAAGGTTCAGGTCGCGGTCCAGCATGCCCAGTCCCAGGATGAGACGGATCGTCAGGCCGCGATTGATGCTGCGATCAACAAGGATGGTGTGGATAAGACTCATCTGACTCCGGGTCAGCGGCAGCATCTGAAGGATCATGGTAAGGACGCGCAGAGTCCTGATCAGATCAAGAAGTTGGCTGATGAGTTGAAGGCTTTGGGTGAGGCCCAGAGGCAGGCTCATGCCACGGTTAATGCGTTGGGTCATTTGACCCCCGAGCACAAGAAGGCCTTCAACGACCAGGTGGATGCTGCTGATACGGTGGAGAAGGTCCATCAGGCCGAGACTGCTGCGAAGAACGCTGATGGTGCTGATCAGTCCGCTCAGGAGTTGGCTGCGGCGAAGGCGCAGGCTCATGCCACGGTTAATGCGTTGGGTCATTTGACCCCCGAGCACAAGGCTGCGGCGAACACTGCCGTGGATGCGGCGAAGACCACGGTTGAGGTTCATACCGCGGTTGATACTGCCCAGAAGCAGGATGAGACGGATCGTCAGGCCGCGATTGATGCTGCGATCAACAAGGATGGTGTGGATAAGACTCATCTGACTCCGGGTCAGCGGCAGCATCTGAAGGATCATGGTAAGGACGCGCAGAGTCCTGATCAGATCAAGAAGTTGGCTGATGAGTTGAAGGCTTTGGGTGAGGCCCAGAGGCAGGCTCATGCCACGGTTAATGCGTTGGGTCATTTGACCCCCGAGCACAAGGCTGCGGCGAATACGCAGGTGGATGCTGCCGATACGGTGGAGAAGGTCCATCAGGCCGAGACTGCTGCGAAGAACGCTGATGGTGCTGATCATAAGGCTGCGGTGGGTAACATCGCACAAGGCTCTGGGCAGGCTGGCGGACCTGATACGTCTGCCCAGGCTGGTGCACGACACGCTGGTCAGGGTGGTCGCCATTTGGCACAGACGGGACGAGAGCTTGCTGATTTGGCTGGGGTGTCGGCCGCCTTATTGGTGGCGGGTGTTGCTGTAGTTGCTATAGTTCGTCGTCGAAAGAAGCATCTCTAAGCAACCAGTAGTACGTAAGTGTTATGTGCTACGAGATTGTGAGCCCCTGGGGATGATGAACGGGATCGCCTAGATAAATATGGGAATCGCTAAACACTCATCCGGACCAGAAGGGACCCTCCCTCATGGGGGGAAAGAATAACAGAGTGTCCCCGAGATCCTTCTATAGAGGTTCCCGGGACTGGCGACGCATCAGCCTCCCACCCGCCATTCACAGGTGGGTGGGAGGCGTTTTTCTTGATGCGAGCAATGAAGTAGTAGTAGCTTATAGTTCGCCGGTGCCCATGTCATCTGTCCGTGGGTGTGCGTGTGGGTTGCGGGCACAGACCAGCCACCGGTTACTTTCGTTGTCAGAGTATGGTTCTGAGGGCCATATATGCCCCTGAGCTTAGGGTCGGCTCTTACCTTGATGCCGTAGTATTGGTAGCTCTGAAGCTTGGCATTCTTGCAAGACTATGAGCTGAAGGGGGAGTAACTAACCGAGACTGAGACCACGGCTGAGTGTGGTGCACACTTTACAAGGTTGGGATGGTTTCCATCGGCTACAGGGGTTCCAGTCTTGAAAGAGCGGCCCTCCTGCCTAGCGCACTGGTACTTTGCGCTGAACACTCCATGGAGCTTAGGACTATTTGACTCTTTGCAGTTGGCGGAGCCTTTACCGGCTCTTCGCAGTTGAGGGGGTAGGTGGCTGAGCGCGTCGGTCGCCGGATGAGGGTCGAGGCCTTCCGATGATGGAAGTTCTCACACTGACCATCTGCCGGAAGACCTCGACGTGCACCACGCTACCTTCGCGACCCCTGATCTGACCGTGTTCTGCCATCTCGACGAGCTCGGCCTCGTGGCCACCGGTCAGCTTTTTGAGCCGGATCGCGCGGTGATCGAGTGCCGCGTCGCCGAGCCGGATCCGTGGTGCCGGGGATGCGGTAGCCAGGCGCTCTCGCGCGGGACGGACACGCGGCGTCTCGCCCACGAGCCGTTCGGTCATCGCCCGACGACGCTGCTGGTCCGGGTCCGCCGCTACAAGTGCTCGGGATGCGGACGGTCCTGGCGTGAGGACCTCACGGCAGCGGCGCCCGAGCGAGCCAAGCTGTCCCGTAGCGGGATGCGGTGGGCGTTGGAAGCGCTCGTGATCGACCACCTCACCGTCGCCCGCGTCGCCGCCGGACTCGGTGTCGGTTGGCACACGGCGAACAACGCGGTCCTCGCTGAAGGGCGTCGAGTGCTGATCGACGATCCCGCCCGGTTCGACGGCGTCGCCGTGATCGGCGTCGACGAGCACGTCTGGCGCCACACGAGAGTCGGCGACAAGTACGTCACCGTCATCATCGACCTCACCCCGAACCGCGACAAGACCGGCCCCGCCCGTCTGCTGGACATGATCGAGGGTCGCTCGAAAGCCGTGTTCAAGACCTGGCTCGCCGCACGCCCGCAGGACTGGCGCGATGGTGTCGAGGTCGTCGCGATGGACGGGTTCACCGGCTTCAAGACCGCCGTCAGCGAGGAGCTCCCGGACGCGCAGGCGGTGATGGACCCGTTCCACGTCGTCCGCCTCGCCGGCGACGCCCTCGACACCTGCCGTCGTCGCGTCCAGCAGTGCCTGCACGGCCGGCGGGGCCGCAAAAACGATCCGCTCTACAAGGCCCGCCGCATCCTCCACACCGGCGCGCAGCTGCTCACTGACCGGCAGCAGACCCGTCTCGAGGCACTGTTCGCGGTCTCCGAGCACGTCGAGGTCGAGGCGACCTGGGGCATCTACCAGCGCGTGATCGCCGCCTACCGCGAACCCGATCGGAAGACGGCGAAGAAGCTGATGACAGCCGTCATCGATTCCGTCTCCAGCGGCGTCCCCGCCGCGCTCGTGGAGGTCCGCAAGCTCGGCCGCACGCTCAAGCAGCGCGCCGCCGACATCCTCGCGTTCTTCGACCGGCCCGGCACGTCCAACGGGCCAACAGAGGCGATCAACGGGCGCCTGGAACACCTCCGCGGCTCCGCCCTCGGATTCCGGAACCTCACGAACTACATAGCCCGATCGCTGCTCGACACCGGCGGCTTCAGGAACCACCTACACCCTCAAATGCGATGAGCCCCTTTACCGCCATCATGGTTGGTACTGCATTGAGAGCCATCGTTTGCGTGAGCGGGGGCGGCCACTGCTGTGGTTTCAACGGTCAAGGCAGCTACCGTGAATCTGGTGGAAAGGTTCGTCTGGGCTTAGCATTCATGTTTTCTCCTCTACTGAGCGATACAGGCGACATGGCATGAGCCTCACGACAGGGAATATCGTCCTCAGTGCCAACCGAACAAAAATTGAGTATCAGTCGGGGACAGAAAATCTCCCAAGGACTGAAGACTGTTGGCAGTCATGGCTCCAGAGCCACAAACGATCCTGCGCCCGTTGCTGCCGTTTATATATCTCGGGCTGTGTTCCTGGCTGGCGTAGCCAATGATGCCGGCCACCGAGGCAGACCGGGCGAAGACACCTCCGCCGATCAAGGCCTCTGCCTCCTGACCGGGAATGGTCCTACAGTCGTCAAGGAGGCCAACTCGTTTCGAATGATGCCCCTTCGGTGCATGCAACATTGCTCGCAAAGTGGGAAGGAAATAGACGTCCGGAAGCTTATGCCTACATGCTTGCCGCGGGTAGCGCCAGGGGTGGTGCTGGCAGTTTGTGCGTCCTGAAACCAGCACAATCTTCGCGGAGTAGCACTAGCTATCACAGCCACGAGTAGACAAGTTTTAGCGGCTCATCGCATTTGAGGGTGTAGGTGGTTCCTGAAGCCGCCGGTGTCGAGCAGCGATCGGGCTATGTAGTTCGTGAGGTTCCGGAATCCGAGGGCGGAGCCGCGGAGGTGTTCCAGGCGCCCGTTGATCGCCTCTGTTGGCCCGTTGGACGTGCCGGGCCGGTCGAAGAACGCGAGGATGTCGGCGGCGCGCTGCTTGAGCGTGCGGCCGAGCTTGCGGACCTCCACGAGCGCGGCGGGGACGCCGCTGGAGACGGAATCGATGACGGCTGTCATCAGCTTCTTCGCCGTCTTCCGATCGGGTTCGCGGTAGGCGGCGATCACGCGCTGGTAGATGCCCCAGGTCGCCTCGACCTCGACGTGCTCGGAGACCGCGAACAGTGCCTCGAGACGGGTCTGCTGCCGGTCAGTGAGCAGCTGCGCGCCGGTGTGGAGGATGCGGCGGGCCTTGTAGAGCGGATCGTTTTTGCGGCCCCGCCGGCCGTGCAGGCACTGCTGGACGCGACGACGGCAGGTGTCGAGGGCGTCGCCGGCGAGGCGGACGACGTGGAACGGGTCCATCACCGCCTGCGCGTCCGGGAGCTCCTCGCTGACGGCGGTCTTGAAGCCGGTGAACCCGTCCATCGCGACGACCTCGACACCATCGCGCCAGTCCTGCGGGCGTGCGGCGAGCCAGGTCTTGAACACGGCTTTCGAGCGACCCTCGATCATGTCCAGCAGACGGGCGGGGCCGGTCTTGTCGCGGTTCGGGGTGAGGTCGATGATGACGGTGACGTACTTGTCGCCGACTCTCGTGTGGCGCCAGACGTGCTCGTCGACGCCGATCACGGCGACGCCGTCGAACCGGGCGGGATCGTCGATCAGCACTCGACGCCCTTCAGCGAGGACCGCGTTGTTCGCCGTGTGCCAACCGACACCGAGTCCGGCGGCGACGCGGGCGACGGTGAGGTGGTCGATCACGAGCGCTTCCAACGCCCACCGCATCCCGCTACGGGACAGCTTGGCTCGCTCGGGCGCCGCTGCCGTGAGGTCCTCACGCCAGGACCGTCCGCATCCCGAGCACTTGTAGCGGCGGACCCGGACCAGCAGCGTCGTCGGGCGATGACCGAACGGCTCGTGGGCGAGACGCCGCGTGTCCGTCCCGCGCGAGAGCGCCTGGCTACCGCATCCCCGGCACCACGGATCCGGCTCGGCGACGCGGCACTCGATCACCGCGCGATCCGGCTCAAAAAGCTGACCGGTGGCCACGAGGCCGAGCTCGTCGAGATGGCAGAACACGGTCAGATCAGGGGTCGCGAAGGTAGCGTGGTGCACGTCGAGGTCTTCCGGCAGATGGTCAGTGTGAGAACTTCCATCATCGGAAGGCCTCGACCCTCATCCGGCGGCCGACGCGCTCAGCCACCTACCCCCTCAACTGCGAAGAGCCTCTTAAGGTGCTGAGGCTTTTTCATTGACTGAACTCCATAGAGCCACGGCCCAAACTGTTTTCGAGCCTGGTCGACCCAATGTAAGTCACGTCTCATAATTCGGTCAATGAATATTCAAAAATGAATACTCATGACAGATATTGGGGTTCTCGCGGTGTATTTTGGTGAAAATTTTATTCTAATTGGAAAGTTTTGCCGTCAGGCTTGAATTTCCGGGGTCGTCGTCCGTAGTTGCTCCGCCGGAGGTGCGCCGCAACGGCGTCGAACCATCCGACCGCAACGACGACGGCGCATCCTGGGGAGTCATGCCCTTGGGGCCGTCCGTGCATATCCCGCCCACGCCCCAGCGGGCGAGCCTGGCGGCGCGGCGCGGATTGTTGACCGTCCACGTGTTGACGCCGAATCCTTCGGCTCTGATCAATGTCACGATTTTTCGGGTGAGTTCACGGTGGTGCGGATGGATGAATTCGGCGCCGGTCGCCCATGCCGCATTGCGCCATACACTGTGGCGTTTCAAGGGTGCGAATCGGCTCCGTTCGAACAAGCATCCCAATCGCAGTTGGGGTGCGGCCAGGTGCAGCGCCGCGAGAAGCCGATGATTGAAGGAGGAAATGATCACCCGATTTCTCAGTGATTCCGGGTCGAGGCGTTTCAGCCCACGGATGAGGGTGTCGATGTAATCGTCGATTCGCTCCGGTGTGGGGTCGGAGAGTTTGAGCTCGACATTCGCGCTCAGCCCGGTCTGGTTCATCAGGTCGACGAGGTTGGCGAGCGTGGGGACCCGGCTGTTCGTGTAGCGCGCGGAGAACCAGCGACCGACGTCGATCCCTGGAAGATCTTCGGATGTGGACGTGCTCACGCGGGCCGACGTTCGACCGGTCCGGCGGAACGAGGCATCGTGCACCAGGACGACGGTGCCGTCTTCGAGCATGTCCGCGTCCGTCTCGATCCACGTGAATCCCGCATCCACGGCCGACTCAAAGGCGGCCATGGTGTTTTCGGGCGCTTTCGAGGAGTGGCCGCGATGGGCGATCAAGAAGCTCACGACTTCATCCTGACAGAGATGTGTGGCGCGCCGGTAAACATTGGTCCTCTTTCGGGTGAGCTCACGGTGGGACATCATGAAGTATGGAGTTTTTCACGAAGCGCACGACGGGTCGGCCTGCTGACTGGGAGAAAGCCGGATTGGACTGGCTCGCCGACGCCGAGGAGACCGGCGGGGTCAGGATCTGCCGGGTGCTCGGCGTCGAGGAGGACGGTCTTCGGCTCGAGATGATCCGTGAGTCTTCGCCGTCGAAAGCATCCGCCCGGGCCTTCGGGCAAGGGTTGGCCATGATGCACGACGCCGGGGCTCCCGCCTGGGGTGCAGGCCCTCCCGGGTGGGAGGGGGATGGGTACCAGGGGCCCGCGACTCAGCAGCTCCCGCTTCCACTCGGAGAGTTCAACGGGTGGGGAGAAATGTTCGCGAGATTGCGGATCGAACCGCTGGTTCGGGAGACCGCAGGGTTCTCCGGTGAGGACCGGAAGTTCTTCGGCCGTCTGTGCGAGAGGCTCGCGGGCGGCGTATTTGACGACGACGACTCGCCGTGCCGCCTGCACGGCGACCTGTGGGCCGGGAATGTCCTGTGGTCGGGAGACGAAGTCGTCCTGATCGACCCCACCCCCTACGGCGGGCATCGGGAGGATGACCTGGCTGCGCTGAACATGTTCGGTGCTTCGCATCTGGGCGAGATCATCAAGGGGTACGACGAGGCCCGACCGCTCGAGGCAGGATGGCAGGAGCGCGTGGATCTGCACCAGCTCCACCTGATTCTGTTGCACGCCGCGCTGTTCGGTGGAGGATACGGGCGCCGCGCCGTCGAGGCCGCGCGTCGCTACGTCTAGCCCCGAGTCAATTCCCCGCGAGGTGGCAACTTATCCCGCGAGGTGGCAGTGGCGTGCGGAAAATGGGGCGAAAACCGCACGAGATTGCCACCTCGCGGCGCCCATTGCCACCTCGCGGCGCCCATTGCCACTTCGCGGATGGGCCGTGCGTCGATACAACTTTTGTTGCACAATGGGAAACAAGCCAGACTGTCCCTCCGGAAGGATGCACGTGACCAGCGAAAACAAGCCCCAGGCCAAGCCGAGTTTCTCGGCCGATCCCGAACGCATCGTCGAGACCGACGCGAACGGTCGTTCGTTCGTGGGTCCCGTCAACGCCGCCCAGGTTCCGCGCTGGGCCGGCAACGGAACGTTCGCCCGGCTGCCGCGTCTGGACGAAGTGGGGGAGGCCGACGTCGTCGTCGCGGGCATGCCCTGGGACACGGGAGTCTCCTACCGGCCCGGGGCCCGCTTCGGCCCCAATCACGTGCGCGAATCATCGCGTCTGCTGCGTCCGTTCAATCCCGCACAGAACGTGTCGCCCTTCAAGAACACGCAGGTGGCCGACGCGGGTGACATCATCGGCAACCCCTTCGACATCGAGGACGCTCTCGGCGCCATGGAGGCCGGAGCGTTCGAGCTGACTCAGGACGGAACCAGGCTCATCACGATCGGTGGGGACCACACCGTTGCCCTGCCCAATCTGAGGAACATGCATCGGCAGCACGGGCCGGTCGCCCTGCTGCATTTCGACGCTCACCTGGATACGTGGGACACCTATTTTGGGGCCGAGTACACGCATGGCACGCCGTTCCGCCGGGCATTCGAGGAGAACCTGATCGACACGGATGCGTTGTGTCATGTCGGCACGCGTGGTCCGCTCTACGGCACGCAGGATCTGGACGACGACGCCCGGTTCGGATTCGGCATCGTGTCCTCCGCGGACATCTACCGCCTCGGCGTGGACAAGGTCGTCGACCTCCTGCGCCAGCGGGTCGGCGACCGTCCCCTGTACATTTCCCTCGACATCGATGTCCTGGACCCGGCCCATGCGCCCGGGACCGGTACCCCTGAGGCCGGCGGCGCGACGAGCCGGGAGATCCTCGAGATCATCCGCGGGCTGCGGGGGCTCGACGTCGTCGGCGGCGAGGTCGTCGAGGTCGCACCCGCCTACGACCACGCGGAGCTCACGGGAATCGCGGCGGCACACATCGTCTACGAATTCATCAGCCTCATGGCCCTGGGCAAGAACGCTCCGGCCGATGGCCCCGCGTACGGCGAGGCCAAGAACACGTACGGCAAGTAGGCCGATCGCGGGCGCACCGTCCGCGCACTCCGGCCGCCCCCACTCGATTCGAAGGAGATCTAAGTGGTCAGCATTCAGGAACTCATGTCCGGAGCAACCGGCGCGGATGCGCGCCTGATGCAAGGATTCGCGACCAGGGCGTCGGGCTTCCGGCCATCGCCCGTGCGCGACGTCTTCGAGGTCTCCATGCGGCCCGGCATCATCTCCTTGGCCGGCGGCAATCCCGACCTGGAACTCCTGCCGCTGGACCGGTTGGGTCAGATGGCGTCGGAGATCATTGCCAAGGAAGGGCTCGAGGTTCTGCAGTACGGTTCCGGCGCAGGGTTGGAGGAGCTGGCCGAACTCGTGTGCGGGTTCATGGAATCGGAGGGGTCCCGTCCGAAACTGGACGAGATCCAGATGACCGCCGGCTCCCAGATGGGCCTGGACCTGGTGACCAAGCTGTTCACCGACCCGGGCGACGTCGTCCTCGCCGAAGGCCCCACGTACACGGGCGCCCTCGGCGTGTTCGAGGGCTACGAGGTCGAGGTCCAGCAGGTCGAGATGGACGAGCAGGGCCTCGTGCCGGGCCAGGTGGAGGAGAGAATCAAGCAGCTTGCCGCCGAGGGCAAGAAGGTCAAGTTCCTCTACACGATCCCGAACTTCCAGAACCCGACCGGCGTGACCCTCGCCGACGATCGACGCGCCGAGCTCGTGCGGGTCTGCCGGGAGAACGACGTCCTGGTCGTCGAGGACAACCCCTACGGCCAGCTGGGTTTCGACGGCGAACGTCACCGTTCGTTGCACTCCTACGATCCCGACGCCGTGATCTACCTCGGCAGCTTCTCGAAAGTCTTCTCGCCGGGTGTTCGCGTGGGGTGGATGGTCGCGCCGCCGCGCGTCAGGAAGTTCCTCCAGATCGCGGGCGAGGCCGTGACGATCTGCCCGTCAGTGCTCTCCCAGCGGCTGGTGCTCGGGTTCATGAGCGAAGGCATGTGGGAGCCCCACACGCGCAAGACCTCGACCCTCTACCAGGAGCGCTGCGAGGCCGTGCTGAACGCCTGTGAGCAACACATGCCCGAAGGCACGCAGTGGACCGTGCCCGAGGGCGGGTTCTTCACGTGGCTGACCCTGCCGGAAGGCGGCGCGGCCGATGCGGAAAAGGCCCTGCCTCGCGCGATCGATGCCGGCGTGGTCTTCGTCCCCGGCACGGCGTTCTACGACGACGCCGCGGCTCACCGTGCCGGCAACCCTCCCGCCGTCCCTTCGGGTGCCCGCAACCTGCGTCTCGCTTTCTCCTCGGTCTCGCCCGAAAAGCTCTCCGAGGGCGTCGAGAGGCTCGCAAAGGTTCTGTAGCTCGGCCCGGGCGGCGCGGTCGTGCCGCTACACGTTGTCCGGCCCCGACTCGCCGGCCGCGGACTCGGCGTCAGGGGCTGGATGCAGGGCCGAATACTGGGACCACGAGCCAGCGTACAGACGACCGTGGAGCCCCGCGGCTTCCATGGCCACCAGGTTGTGGCATGCGGTGACGCCGGACCCGCAGTACACGATGGGTGAGGCGGTCCCGGCGTCGTCGGTGGACCGCGGGACCCCTGCGTCCTCGAAGCGTTTCCGCAGTTCCGGCGCCGAAAGGAACCGGCCGTCGTCGCCAATGTTCTTGGCGTGGAATACGTTCTCGGCGCCGGGAATGTGGCCGGCCCAGGCGTCCATGGGCTCTGTCTCGCCCCGATAGCGTTCGGGGGCTCTCGAATCGATGAGCGGCCGACCATTCGTGCCCGCCGTTTCGGCGTCCTCCATCGAAGCGGTCCACTCCGGATTCACGGGGGTTCGGGCGAAACTCCCCGGGTCGGCCGGGGCCACGTCTCCCGACCCCTCGACCAGCGACCCCTGGCCGAAAGCCTCGACCCAGGCCTGGATTCCGCCGTCGAGGACCATCGCCGTATGGCCCGTGGCGCGAAGCAGCCACACGAGGCGCGAGGCGGAGGCCCCAGAGGCATCGTCGTACGCGATGACGACGCTCTGGTCATCGATGCCGGCCGATTCCATCCCGGCCGCGAAGGTTTCCGCATCGGGGAGCGGGTGACGTCCGGTTTCTGCGGTGCCGGGTGCGGCGAGCACCGTGTCGAGGTCGACGAACGCCGCTCCCGGAACATGCCCCGAGCGGTATTCATCCAGTCCGGGGTGCCCGTTCAAGTACCAGCGGACGTCGGCGACCCGGATGGGGACATCCGGCCTTTCGATCAGTTCGGCGGCCTGGTCGATGGCGATGATCCACGGAAATTCTGAAGTTGGTGCCATGGCACCAATCTAGTCCGACATCTCCGGTTTGACGTCGTCGCGCGGGCCGAGGCGGCAATGCCGTGCGAGAACGACCGGATGTCCGGGCCGACTAGCAGGAGCTCTGGGCGTACTTGTCGTCGGAGAGCTTCATGATCTTGTCCACGTACAGCTTGGTTTCCTGGATGTCGGGGACGCCTTTCGCCTTCTTCATGGCGTTGGGTCCGGCGTTGTACCCGGCCAGGGCGTACCGATTGACCTGGTCCTCATTGTCGGCGTAGTCGCGGGCCTGGTCACGAAGGAATTTCATGTACCGCCCCTGAGCGGCGATCGCGTCCTTCTCGTTCATGGGGTCGCCCTCGCCCCAGGTTTCCCAGGTGTCATCCGTGAATTGGGCGATCCCCTTGGCGCCCGCTTTGGAGTGGGCATCCGGATTCCACGCGGATTCGGCCTCGATCTGGGCGGCCAGGACATTGGCCGGAAGACCCGACTCGTCGGAGGCCTTGTCGACCTCGCCGGAGAGGTGATCGGGGATGGCGGACGAACCGTGGTTGGGGACCGTCGGGGTATCGATCAGCGCGCACTCGGTCTTGCCGTAGTCGCTCAGGAACAGACCCACGGCCCCGGCAAGGAGCAGGGTCAACGCCGTCACGACCTGCCAATCGCGCGCAAGGAATCCCGCAACGCCCTTGCCGTGCTCGATGCGTGCGGTTCTTCCGCGGGAGTTCCTGTGCGAATGAGTCATCGGGTCAAGCCTACAGAGTGGATTGCTCCAGGTCGGCCCCTAGTTGTCCCAGATCACTCCCGCAACGGACTATTTCATGCCCAGCGTCTTCATCGCACCGAGCGCCGAGGTCATGACCCTCTGGAATCTCGTCGGGTCCAGGGGTCCCGAAGGTGCGATGGGGACCAGGGCCTGGCGCGCGATGGTTCGAGATCTGGTGAATTCAAGGATCCCTTCCGGGCCGTGCCGGTGACCGAGGCCGGACGCCTTCCACCCGCCCGACGGCGCCGCGACGGACCCCCACGCGGCCGCGAAGGCTTCGTTGACGTTGACCATCCCCGAGCGCAGGCGGGAAGCGACCTCCAGGCCGTGACTCCTGGATCCCGAATACACGCTCGCGTTGAGCCCGTAGGCGCCCCCGTTCGCGCGGGTGATCGCCTCGTCGTCGGACTCGACGCGCCAAACGGCCACGACCGGTCCGAAAGTCTCCTCGGTCGCGATCGGGGCCTCGTGGGGAACGTCGGTCAGGACCGTCGGTTCGAAGAAACACGGCCCCAGGTCGGGCCGGGTCGAGCCGCCGGCGAGCACGCGTGCCCCTGATCGGACCGCATTCGCCACGGCGCCCCGGACCCGCTCGAGATGCGCCTCCGAGATCAGGCTGCCGACGTCGCGGCTGTGGTCGAACGAGAATCCCACCCGCAGCGCTGCGGTCGCCTCCGCGTAGCGCGCGCAGAACTTCTCGTACAGGTCCTCGACCACGTAGATCCGTTCGATGGACAGGCACAATTGCCCGGTCGAGGAAAAGGCGCCACGGACGGCACCGTCCACGGCGGCTTCCAGTGAGGCGTCGGAGCAGACGATCATGGGGTTCTTGCCGCCCAGTTCGAGGGTGGTCGGCGTCAGCATGTGCGCGGTCTGTGTTGCTATGCCGCGGCCGGCGGCCGTGGACCCCGTGAAGGACACGGCGTCGGCGGTCTCGAGGAGGGCGTCGCCGACGTCGTCGACCGCTCCCGGAACGAGTTGCCACACGTCAGAAGGCAACCCGGCGGCGACCGCGAGGCGACGCATCAGGACTGCCGAGAGGACCGTTGCGGAGTCGGGCTTGTGCACGACGGCGTTGCCGGCGGCGAGGGCGGAGAGGAGATCGGTTCCGCCCAGGGACACCGGGTAGTTCCACGGCGTGATGAAGCCGACCGTGCCAACCGGTGCGTGGTGGACGATCGTGCTCGTCAGGCCGGGGATGGCGCCTCGGCGTCTTTCCTCGCGCAGGACTCGGGGAGCCGCCCGGCCGACAAAACGGCACACGTTGTACGCGTCCATGATCTCGTCGTAGGCGTGGATGCGGGATTTACCCGTCTCGGCCTGGATGGTGTCCAACAGGAGTGCCTCATGCCGCCGGATCTCGCCGTGCAGCCGGAGCAGCACGGCCGCGCGGTCCGTCGCGGGACGGTCCGACCAGGCCACTCGGGCTGCGCGGCTTCTCTCCGGGGCGCGACGGACGTCCTCCGCGGTCGCCCCGGGCACCGAGGCGATCGTTCGCCCGAGCGCGGGTGCCGCGACATGGATCGGGGATCCCGTGCCCACGACGTCGTCCTCCAGGTTCTCGGCCAGGAACTCGGCCAGCCGGCGCGGGACATCTGTGACTGCCGCGGATCCGGTGAGCGTATCGCCACGTGATGTACTCATGAGTCCATGATGGCAGAGACTGACGTAGGGTGTGATGCAACGCACCACGTCAGCGAAGGGTTATCCATGGTCTCTCTCTCCGTCCGCCAAGCTCTCCGGGGAATGGACGGTCCGATCGGGGTCATCGACAGGGATGCGTTGGATGCGAATATCGATGCGCTGAGGGAGAGGGCGGGCGGGCTGCCCATTCGTGTGGCTTCCAAATCCCTGCGGATCCCGGGAGTCATGTCCTACGTCCTGGCCAGGCCGGGGTTTCGCGGCATCATGGCTTTCTCCTTGGAAGAGGCCCTGGCCCTCGTGGAGAAGGGGTGCGAGGACGTCCTCGTCGCCTACCCGACGACCAACCGTCCCGGGCTCCGAAGGCTCGCGGCAAACCGGCGGGCGAGGGAGAGAATCACGCTCACGGTCGATTCCTCGGAGCATCTCGACTACGTCGAAAAATATGTACGCGAAGGGGAATCCGACGGGACGGCGTCGGCATTGCCGCCCGTGAGGCTGTGTCTTGAGGTGGACGCATCGTTGCGGATCTGGGAGAAGGTCCTGGCGGACCGTGTCCACTTGGGGGCGCGACGCTCGCCGGTGCGAACACCGGAGCAGGCGCTCGACGTCGTCCGCCAGATCTCTCGCCGACCCCACCTCGTCCTGGTGGGGATCCTTTCCTACGAAGGGCAGATCGCGGGCCAGGCGAATGCGGGAAAGGGGCTCAAGGCCATGGTGACCCGCCGCGTGCAGGGCATCTCGGTCGACGAGCTCAAGGACCGCAGGACCCGGGTGATCGCCGCCGTCCGGGAGGAGCAGGACCTCGAATTCGTCAACGGCGGCGGCACAGGGTCCCTCGAGACGAGCACGAGTGAGGGCACACTCACCGAGTTGGGCGCCGGATCGGGCCTGCTGTCCCCGGGGCTCTTCGACGGCTACCAGCAGTTCCACCACCGGCCCGCCGCATTCATCGCAACCCCCGTGGTGCGTCGCCCGGCGCCGGGCTGGGTCACGGTCTTCGAGGGCGGCTGGATCGCTTCCGGCCCGCCAGGGGCGGACCGGGTCCCGACCATCGCCTGGCCCGAAGGCCTCAAATACTCTCCGACCGAGGGGCCGGGCGAGGTCCAGACCCCGTTGCACGGCCCCGGCGCCGACACGTTGGGGCTCGGGGACCTGGTGTACTTTCGCCACGCCAAGGCCGGTGAACTCGCGGAGCACCTGACCGAGTACCAGGTCGTGTCCGGCGGCCGGATTCTCGAGACATGGAAGACCTACCGAGGCGAAGGATGGGCGTTCTGATGCACACTGTCAGCAACTGGTCGGGGATCGAATCGGCCCGACCCCAGCACATGTGGAAGCCGCGTTCTGAGGCGCAGGCGGCCGACGTCGTGCGGCAGGCCTCGGCGCGAGGCGAACGCGTCAGGGTCATGGGGGCCGGCCATTCCTTCACCCCCGTCGCCTTGGGGGAGGACCACCTGGTGAGTCTGGACGAGATGAGCGGCCTGGTCGGCGTGGACGTGGGACGGCGTCGCGCCCGATTCCGCGCCGGGACGCGCCTCCGCGACATCCCGGCTCTGCTGGCACCGTATGGCCTGGCCCTGACGAATCAGGGCGACGTCAACCCGCAGTCGATCGCCGGGGCGATCTCGACGGGAACCCACGGAACCGGGCTCGGGTTCACCGGATTCGGCGGGACAGTGACGGGGCTGAAACTGTTGACGGCCGACGGGTCGGTGCTGAACCTCTCCGAGACCGAGCATCCCGAGATCTTCTCGCTGGCCCGAATCTCGGTCGGCGTGCTCGGGCTGCTCCTGGAGGTCGAGTTGCAGTGCGTCGAGGCCTTCGACCTGGTCGCCCAGGAGACCGGGGAGAACCTCGACGACTTGTTGGACGGTGTGGAACAACGGGCCCGGGCCCACGACCACCTCGAGTTCTTCTGGTACCCCCATACGGATCGGGCGGTGGCCAAGACCAATACGCGGGTTCGCAGGGGAGAGCAGGTCCCTGCTGGTCTCGCCGACGTGCGGCCGAGGAAGAAGTGGGCGCAGGTCCTGAGCGAGGAAGTCGTGGACAACGGCGGACTGCGGGCGATGTGCGAAGTCGGGTCCCTGGTCCCCGCAGCCATTCCGACCCTCTGCCGCGTCGCGGCCTGGGCGACGTCCAACCGCGCCTACAGGGCGGCCGCCCACGAGGTTTTCGTATCGCCGAGACGAGTGCGGTTCAACGAGACCGAATGGGCCGTTCCGCTGGAGGAAGGTCCCGCCGCGGTCCGCGAGGTCCGTGACCTCATCGAGTGCAAGAACCTGAAGATTTCCTTTCCCATCGAAGGCCGCGTGGCAGCCGCGGACGACGTCCCCCTGTCCACCGCGTACGGCCGAGAGACGATGTACATCGCGGCACACCAGTTCTTCCGTGAGGACCCGACCGAGTACCTCACCGGCGTCGAACGGGTCATGCGCGCTCACGGGGGCCGCCCTCACTGGGGCAAACGGCACACACTGGGGTACGAGGAACTCGCGGGGCTGTATCCGAGGTTCGAGGACTTCCGCGCGCTCCGGTCGCTCCTGGACCCCGACGCCGTGTTCGGCAACTCCCACACGGACCGGCTGTTCGGCGTCGACTGGTAGGGCGCCCGGGATCGGGGCCGATTGGGGCGGGCGGCTTTGCTGGGTTTGGGTTGGGTGCGGCTTGCTGGGTGCGGCTGGGTGCGGCTTGCTGGGTGAGTGGCTGGGCTGGGTGAGTTGTGCGGCTGGGGGTTTGAAGCGGCTGGCTGGGTGAGTTGTGCGGCTGGGGGTTTGAAGCGGCTGGCTGGCCGAGTTGGGTGGCCGAGTTGGGTGGCGGTTGCCCGATTCGGTGGCATTTTCCGTCGTTAGGTGGGGGCTGAACCGCCACCTAACGGCGGAAAACTCCTCTCCATCCCGTAACCCCCTCCCGACGGCACCGCGGTTGTTTGCGATGCCGCACCGGAGTCGCCTCGAGGTGGCAATTTCGTGCGTCCGGAGGCGTGCCCCGACGTCGAGGTGGCAGTTTTGTGTGTCGAGAGGCGTGCCCCGGCGTCGAGGTGGCAGTTTTGTGTGTCGACGGGCCCATCCCTGCCTCGAGGTGGCAATTTTGTGCACCGACAGGCCCATCCCTGCCTCGAGGTGGCAATCCCGTGCGGGTCCGGGCGCGAGGTGGCAACCTTGTGCGGTTTTGGGGGGGGTCAAATCTGCACTACATTGCCACCTCGGCGCCGCGGTCGCTCAGGATTGCCACCTCGGCGCCGCGGTCGCTCAGGATTGCCACCTCGGCGTTGGGGCCGCACAGGACTGCCACCTCGCCGCCGCTGACTCGCCGCCGCCGCACAAGACTGCCACCTCGACGCCGTCGAGCCCCCGACCAGGCGATATTTCGGCACAGTTCCTCGCGGTCGGTAGACTTGCGGGCATGAAATCTCTGCCTGCCTCCCTTGCGCTGGCCGCGGCCGCGGTGATCCAAGCGATGGGTCTGTATACGTGGAATCCGGATCCGATGGCCGTCTCTGGGCAGGTGTTCTTCCCCATCCTGTTCGGCCTGATGTCGATCTACCTGGCGTGGCGGACCAAGGATTCCGACCGCTTCTACGTCGCGCACATGATCATCATGGTGGTGGGCATTCTGGCTCTGGTCGCGACGCTGATCGGCGTCGTCGGAAGCGTCCTGGAGCTCTACCCCTCCTACATCGTGTACTTCGTGTGCCTGCTCGTGATCGTCATCGAGACGGCGTTGCGCATCGCGGCTTCACCGAAAAAGGAGAAGGCACGCCGCGATGGGGACGACGCCGCCGGCACCTCAGCACCCAAGCCCAAGCGCCGTCGAAAGGTCGCGGGTGCAGGACCGACCAATCTGGTGGCGAAGTCGAAGACTCAGGCGAACGAGCAGCCAGCGAACGAGACGTCGAACAAGGCGTCCGACCGGGTCTCCGATCACGGTTCGGATGATTCGCGCGGCTGACCCTCGGGCCGGTCGTCCACGCAACCGCGACCACGGGACTGCCTGGGTAAACTGAAGCAATGACTTCCTCTTCCGCTGAACTTCGCGCGCCGTCCAGGCCCTGGCAAATCGGTGCGTGGATCGCCGTCGTCGTCGTTCTTGGCGGACAATTCCTCTACGCCATGACCCAGGGCGGCCTGGACTTCACGGTGTATCGGGCCGGTGCCGCCACGATCTTCGGCAATGACGGCATCACCAAGGACCTCTACGACCTGCACCTGATCCCGCTGACGGAGACGTCCTTCCTGCCGTTCACGTATCCGCCGTTCGCGGCGTTGCTGTTCCTGCCCTTCGCATTCCTCCCGGTCAAGGTGGGGACTGCGATCATGGTGATCTTCTCGATCGCCGTGGCCTGGTGGTTCGCGGCGATCATCTACGACTACGTGAATCACCGGGGATACAAGATCCCCCTGCAGGACAAGCTCGGACGCACCACAATCATCGCGTTGCTCGCGGCCCTCATCTGCCTCTCGGGTCCGTGGCGTCGCGGTCTGGGACTCGTGCAGATCAACCCGCTGATCATGCTCCTCATCCTCGCCGATCTGCTCCGCCCCGCGACCAAGATTCCTCGGGGTCTGCTGATCGGCATTGCGGCGGGTATCAAACTCACGCCCCTGGCCTTCGGCTTGGTCCTCCTGATGCGCAAGGACATCAAGGGGCTCGTGACCCTGGCGGCGTCGTTCGCGGGGACCATTCTGGTTGGCGTGCTCCTGTTGCCGCACCAGGCGGCCGAGTTCTGGTTCGACGCGATCTCCGATCCGTCGCGCGTCGGCAACATCAACTACCTCGACAACATCTCGATCCAGGGTTGGCTCATGCACATCGGGCTGACTGGCCCGGTGCTGAAGATCGTGATGTACGTGTTGATCCTGGCGCTGATCGTGGGGGTTGCGGCGGTCATTCCCTCGCTGGACAAACGCGGAATGAAGCTGTCGATCGTCTCGCTGAACGCATTCGTGATGCTTTCGATCTCGCCGATCTCCTGGTCGCACCACAACACATGGTTCCCGCTGATCATCGCGGCGATCTGTGTGGACGCCGTCCCGTGGCTCTTCTGGCGCAAGGGCCCGGAGCGCACCATCGCGCTGGTCCTGGCCTGGGTCGCGGCGATCGGGCTCTACATCTCGCCCATGTGGATCGGCATCGCGTTGTACGGCTCATCGCAGTACCTCGACTACATCTCCACCTTCCCGCTGGTGGTATCCGCGATCCCGATCATCTGTCTGTTCGTGTTCTTCTGGATGTGGATCATCGAGGCGTGGAGGAACCGCAACGTCGACGATTCGCGGGTCCGCCCCGAGCTCGTCTGAGTCCCGCCCCTCCCCGGGGGGCGAGGTGGCACTTTTGTGCCGGCCGTTGGTCGAGGCGGCAATTTCGTGCGGATTTGGGCCCGGCTACCGCACGTGACTGCCACTTCGGCGTCTGAGGGGGTCTGAGGTTGCCGGAAAACGGCGCGAGGTGGCAATTCTGTGCGGAAATCTCGGCGAGGTGGCAGTCTGGTGCGGTTTTGGCGGTCTAAATCGCACGCCACTGCCACTTCGCGGCCCACATCGCACGTGACTGCCACCTCGACGCCCGACGCCGCACGAAACTGCCACTTCGCCGGAGAGACCGCACGAAACTGCCACCTCGCGCCCAGCGCCCAGCGCCCAACGCCCGGCGCCCCGCAGCCCCCTCGACCCCTGCGCGGCGTCGTCGCCGTCAGACGAAACTCTGGACCTCGATGCCGGCGTCGTCCAGACCCCGACGGATCGTTCGCGCAATGTCGACGGCTCCGGGGGTGTCTCCGTGGACGCACACGCTCTCGGCCGAGACTCGGACGTCCGAACCGTCGACGGCGGTGACGAGGCCTTCCTCGACCATGCGGACCACGCGGTCGGCGATCTCTCTCGCGTCGTGCAGCACGGCGCCCTTCTCACGTCGGGAGACCAAGGACCCATCGGGGTTGTAGCCACGGTCGGCGAATACCTCGGGGACGGCGCGCAATCCCGCGTCCTGTGCCGCCTTCTGGATCTCCGAGTCCGGGAGAACCAGGATCGGCAGGTCTGTGCTCACCGAAGCGATGCCTTCCGCGACGGCCGCGGCCTGCGCGGCGTCGCGGGCGATGCGGTTGTAGAGAGCACCGTGCGGCTTCACGTAGGTCACCCGGGTCCTGGATGCCCGCGCGATCGCCTGGAGCGCGCCGATTTGGTAGATGGTCGCGTTCACGAGTTCGTCGTGGGCCATGTCCATGACACGGCGGCCGAAGCCCTGCAGATCGGGATAGGCGACGTGGGCTCCGACGGCGACTCCGGCGTCGGCGGCGGCCCGGCAGGTCACGCGGGCGACGTCGGGATCGCCCGCGTGAAAACCACAGGCCACGTTGAGCGAGGAGACGATCTGGGCCATTGCGGCGTCGTCGCCCATGGTCCATGACCCGAAGGATTCGCCCGAATCGGAATTGAGATCAACGTTCATTGTTCCTCCACTGAGAATGATGAGTAGGACGACGACGCCCCCGCCGCCCCAACGACCTTCGCCGCCTCGCGTGAAGCAATCGCCGCGCACGAGGCCACGATCTCCGCGAGAAGCGGGTCTCCCGAGCGGAAACCGCCGCCGTCGATATCGCCGCCGTCGCTGCCGTCGGCGTCGCTGCCGCGGAGCCTCCGGGCCAGCGCGGCGGAGAAGACTCCCGCATAGGCGTCTCCCGCACCCGTGGTGTCCACGACAGGCTCGACCCGTGCCGCGTCGATCCTCCTGATGATCGCGGGCCCTGGGGTCTCGTCAGCCCGGACCGCCACGACCGACCCAGAATCGCCCAAGGTCACGACGGCGCAGCGCACGATCTCGGTCAACCTCTCGGCCACGGACGCCCCGGCGGACTGCGCCGCTCCGACGGGTTCAGAATCCCCGGCGGACTCAGACACCGCCTCGGCCACGGACGCCCCGGCGGGCTCAGACGCCCCCGCGGCCACGGACACCCTCGCGGCCACGGGCGCCCCGGATCCCGCCGCGCCTTCGGCGAAGGACGCCCGTCCCTCGACCGAGGACAGGCCGTGCCTGCGCATGATGGCCTCGGCTTCGGACTGGTTGACCATCAGCACGTCCGCCGCGGCGAGGCACTCCGCGGATACCTCGATGGCAGGCGCCAGATTCAGAACGAACCGGACCCCGGACGCGGCGACGGCCCGACCGAGCTCCTCAAGCGTCCCGACGGGGATCTCTCCCTGCGCGACCACCACGGATGCGCCGTCGAAGTCCCGATCGCGCGCACTGGCGACGACGTCCGTGGTCACCGACCGATTCGCCGCGGGAACGATCGAGATCGAGTTCTCGCCGTCGGCGTCGACCGTGATGTGTGCCGAACCGGAGTCGCCAGAGACGGTGGTCGTGTGCTCCGTGATGACCCCGCGCTCGCGAAGCGTGGACAGCAGACCACGGCCCGCCTCGTCGGTCCCGACGCATCCGAGGAATGATGTCGGGACCCCGGTCAACGCCGAGGCGACGGCCTGATTCGCGCCCTTTCCGCCGAGTCCGTAGGACACGGAATGACCCACCACGGTTTCACCGGGAACGGGGAACCGGTCGACGGTCACGGCGACGTCCCGGCTCACCGAACCGACGACGAGAACCTCGGGCGTCACCAGATGCTCACCCGTTTCTCCGGGTCGAGCCACATCGGGTCCTGGGGTCGGACAACGAACGCCTCGTGGAATTCGTCCACGTTGCGCACGGTCCCGTTGCACCGGAATTCGGCGGGGGAGTGGGGGTCGATCGACAGCAACATCTTGGCCGTTTCGGGCCGCGCCTTGGACCGCCAGATCTGGGCGAAGGAAATGATGAGGCGCTGGACAGCGGTGATGCCGTCCAGGTCGGGCGCCGTGTCGAGCGTCAGGCCCTGTTTCTCGAGGGCTTTGCGGTAGGCCTTGATCGCGATGGTCAGCCCGCCCAGGTCACCGATGTTCTCGCCCAGCGTCAGGTCGCCGTTGACGTGGTCCGTCTCCGGGTCCAGGCCCTCGGGCGTGTACTCGTTGAACTGGGCGACCAGCGCGCTCGTGCGTCGCTCGAATTCCTCGAGGTCCGTCTCGGTCCACCAGTCGTTGAGGTTGCCGTCGCCGTCGTACTTCGCGCCCTGGTCGTCGAATCCGTGACCGATCTCGTGGCCGATCACCGCGCCGATGCCGCCGTAGTTCGCGGCGTCGTCGGCGTCCATCGAGAAGAAAGGCGGCTGCAGGATCGCGGCGGGGAACACGATCTCGTTCATCACCGGGTTGAAGTAGGCGTTCACCGTCTGCGGTGTCATGTGCCATTCGTGGCGGTTGATCGGCTGGCCCAGTTTCCCGAGTTCGTAGTCGTGCTCGAACCGGTTCCCGGCCCGCACGTTGTCCATGAGGTTCTCGCCGATCTGCAGCCCGGAGTAGTCGCGCCACTCGTCCGGGTAGCCGATCTTGGTGGTGAACTTGGACAGCTTCTCCAAGGCGCGCTCACGGGTCTGCGGGGTCATCCACTCGAGGGACGAGATCGAATCCCGGTACGCCTCGATCAGGTTGCCGACGAGTTCCTGCATCCGCGTCTTGTGCTCCGGCGGGAAGTGGCGGGCGACGTATTCCTTGCCGACTTCCTCGCCCAGCAGTGACTCGACCAGCCCGACGCCGCGCTTCCAGCGGTCCCGGATCTGCTCGGTGCCCATGAGCCGCTGGGAGTAGAAACGGAAGTTCTCCTGCACGGCGGCGTCGTGGAGGAATGCTGCCCGCGCGTGGACGATGTGCCACACGGCCCAGAGCTTCCACGACTCCAGGGGCTCGGACTGCCACAGCTTCGCGAAGGCTTCCAGATAGGAGGGCTGGGCGACGACGACGCGCGAGAAGCTCTCCTCGCTGCCGCCCAGGTCCTCGATCCATCGACCCCATGGGAACCCCGGGAATTCGTTGCGGAGCATGTCCGGGTCATAGGGGTTGTACGTCTTGTGCGCATCCCGGCAGGTCACCTTGTCCCAATGGTGGGAGGCGAGCCGAGTCTCGAAATCGAAGACTTGCTGCGCCGCCGACTCCGGGGTCTCGCCGAGTTTCGCGGCGGTGCCGGTGATCTCGAACATGCGGGCGATGTGCTCGCGGTACGCCTCACGGATCTCGGCGTACTTCTCCTCCCGGTAGTACTCCTCGTCCGGGAGCCCGAGACCGGACTGCACGAGGTAGGGGACGTATTGGGTCGCGTTCTTGGCGTCGTTGTTGACGTAGACCCCCACCGGGCTTCCGACGCCGCTGGCGTCCAGCGTTGCCAGAGCGTCAACCAGTCCGTCCTTGTCCTCGGCCGCATCCAGGACGGCCAGGTCTTCGTCGAGTGGTGTGTTGCCCGCGGTCTCGACGGCGTCCTCGTTCATGAACGAGTTGTACAGGGCGCCGACCTTCGACTCAGGATCGGCTTCGCCGGCGGAAACGATGATCTCCCGGGTCCGTTCCTCGGAGAGATCCCTGAGGGCGTAGAACGCGCCGTCGATGCCGCGGTCCGCGGGGATCTCATGCGTGTCGATCCACTGGCCGTTGGCGTAGCGGAAGAGATTTTCCCGCGGGGCCTCCCGCCCCATGCCGTCGGGATCGAGGCCGGTGTCCCGCCCCTCGGTGCCCTGATCCGGATCCTCGGGCCGCGTCTCGATGTCGTCGGAGTTATTGGGTGAAGAAGGACGAATGCTCATGTCCCATACCTTATGACCTATGGCGGCCCCGCAGGGATGCGGCGCCGAGGTTTCGCTACCGGCCCGAGAGGACGTGGGTCGTGTGCGGCCGGGTGCTGGATGGTTGGGGGGGTTGGACGGTCGGACGGTTGGACCGCTGGGCGGCTGGACCGCTGGGCGGCTGGACGGCGGGTGGATCGCTGGACGGACGGGTGGCAGGCGGCGGCCCATGCACCACAGGGCAGCCGTTGGGTGGCAGTTACCCGATTCGGCGGCGGTTTCCGGCGGCTCGACGGCGTTTTCCGGCGGCATTTCGACGTCGTCGTGGTCCCGCCCGACGCCGTTGGGTGGCGGTTACCCGTTTGAGCGGCGTTTCCCGGCCGAATGTCGGCCCTTTCGTGAACATATCGAGGTCCGTTGGGTGGCGGTTACCTGCTTGTGTGGCCTTTTCCTTCGTTAGGAGGCGGTTCAACCACCACCTGATGACGGCAAACGCCACGTGATCGGGTAACCGCCACCCAAGAGCAAGAGGGGCGTCGCATTCCGCTACCTCCTCCCGCGGGGCCCGTCGCATCCCGCTGCCCCCCCCCGAACGCTGCCCAGCACCGTCGCACCTCGCCGCCTCCCACCCCACCCTGCGGGGAACCCCGCGGGAACCCGACACCCCTGCGGGAACCCCGCGGGAACCCGACGCCCCCGATCCGCCGCACCTTTCCGCGGCGTGCGCGACTGTGGGTCCGGAGATGAAGTTCCACGAAGAATTACTAAGGTCACCCTGACCTGTCCCACGTCATCTCGTTAGACTGAAAGACAGTGTCTCCGTACTGCTCCGTGTCCGGGCCCAGCCCTGACATCGGCAATGAAAGGAATCTCTGTGTCTGAAAACCCCGCTCGTCCGCTGCGCGTCGCCGTGATCGGATCGGGTCCCGCCGGCGTGTATGCCTCGGACCTGCTGACCAAGTCCGACGCCGTCGCCGACGGCGAGGTGGATGTCAGCATCGACATCTTCGATCGCTACCCCGCTCCGTTCGGCCTGATCCGCTACGGCGTCGCCCCCGACCACCCGCGCATCAAGGGCATCATCACCTCGTTGCACAAGATCATGGAGAACCCGAAGCTGCGGTTCTTCGGCAATGTCGAATACGGCGCGGACGTGACTCTGGCCGAGCTGCGCGAGCACTACGACGCCGTCATCTTCGCGACGGGGGCGTACTACGACGCGTCCCTGCACATTCCGGGCATCGAGCTCGAAGGGTCCTATGGCGCCGCCGACTTCGTGGCTTGGTACGACGGCCACCCGGACGTGTCCCGCGAATGGACCCTCGACGCGAAGGAGATCGCGGTTCTCGGGAACGGGAACGTCGCGCTCGACGTCGCCCGTGTCCTCTCCAAGCACGCCGAGGACCTCCTGGTGACCGAGATTCCCGACAACGTGTACGAGGGACTCAAGAAGTCTCCGGTGACCGACGTCCACATTTTCGGTCGTCGTGGTCCGGCGCAGATGAAGTTCACCCCGCTCGAGCTCCGGGAACTGGCGAAGTCCCGCGACGTCGACATCGTCCTCCACGAGGAGGAATTCCAGTACGACGAAGCCTCCGAGGCCGCGATCGAGTCCAACAACCAGATCAAGGCCCTCATCAAGACCCTGGACAAGTGGCGGGAGGAGCAGAAGGAGAACCCGGGAACCGCTTCCCGCAGGCTCCACCTGCACTTCCTGCAGTCCCCGGCGGAGATCGTGGGCGACGAGAACGGCAAGGTCCGCGCGATCCGCATGGAGCGCAACGAACTCGACGGTGCCGGCGGAATCCGGCCCACGGGCGAGACGGTCGAGTACCCGGTCCAGGCCGTGTACCGCGCGATCGGTTACCACGGTTCGGAGCTCCCGGAGATCGGCTACGACGTGACCCGCGGCGTCATTCCCAATGAGGAAGGCCGAGTTCTCGACGAGACCGAGTCCCCGATTCCCGGCCTGTACGCGACCGGCTGGATCAAGCGCGGCCCCGTGGGGCTGATCGGCTCGACCAAGTCCGATGCGCTCGAAACCATCACGCACCTCCTGGAGGAGCGCGAATTCACTGCGAGCGACGCCGACGCCGACAGCATCCCCGGATTCCTCGAGTCCAAGGGCATCGAGTACACGACGTGGGAAGGCTGGCACACCCTCGACGAGCACGAACAGTCGCTCGGGCAGGAAGCGACTGACGCCGAGGGCAACCCCCGCAAGCGCGTCAAGGTCGTGCCCCGGGAAGACATGGTGCAGATTTCCCGCAGTGGACAGTAGCGGCCGACGCCGCCCGGCTCCGGCTCCGGGGCCGTCGCTCGGACCTCGGGGCCTGGGTTCCTCGGGGCCCGGGCCTCTCGGGTTCCGGGGTCGGCGGCGGCAGCCGGTCCCGGCCGGTCGCACTCGATGGTGCGCCGGACTTGCCGCGTAATTGGCTCCTGGCCAGGGACAAAGTGTGAGGGACGTCCTAGAATGAGGGTAGGTACTACCCGAGGAGGGACGCCATGTCAGACACGAATGGTTCGAATTCCAACAGTACGTTCGGAGCCCGCGCCGTCGCGGAAGGCTCCGGTCATCAGGACCTGGGGCACATACACGGCGAGGTCGTCGTCGGGATCGACGGTTCCGACCAGAGCTATGGCGCCCTGACCTGGGCGGTCGCCGAAGCAAAACGGCGGAAAGTGCCGGTACGGCTCGTCACCGCGTACTCCCTGCCGGTGTTCACGGGGACGGGCTTCGACTCAGGCTATTCGGTCATCGACGACAAAGCCCTCGAGGACGGCGTCACCCAGATTCTCGATGAGGCCCACCGCCGTGTCGAGGGCGACGACGTCGAGCTTCGCGCCACCGTGGAGACGGGCGACGCATCCGGAATCCTGCTCGAATTGTCCAAGAGGGCCGAACTGATCGTGGTTGGGTCCCGGTCGGCCAAAGGGTTCCTCGGACGGCTGCTCGGTACCGTCTCGACGGCGCTGCCCGCCAAGTCGCACTGCCCTGTCGTCGTCGTTCCCCTCAACTGGGCCAAGAGGCACGCGGAGGATGCCACGATCCTGCAACCGAGCCACGGCGTCGCCGTGGGTTCGGACGGTTCCGACCAGGCCCGTATCGCGATCCTCAAGGCCGCGGAGCAGGCGGAGCGCATGGGTGTGGGGCTGAAGCTGGTGAACGCTCTCGCCCCCTTCACGGGCGCGGTGAACTGGGTTCCGGCGGCGGTCGACTTCGAGGCCATGTACCGCGAGGTCGAAGATCTGCAGAATCAGGCCAAGGAATGGATCAGCGGCTTCTACCCGAAGCTCGAGGTCAGTGCGGAGCTTATTGACGGCTCCCCGGTCAAGGTTCTGATCGAGGCGGGCCAGGAGGCGGACATGATCGTGGTCGGTACTCGTGGTCGCGGTGGTCTGACCGGCATGATCCTCGGTTCGACCTCCCAAGGCGTGCTGCACAGCTCCGACAACCCGGTCATGATCGTCCCCGAGCTCGAGGACGAACGCATCGATTCCGCCCCGCGCCCGGGCGTCGTCTGGGGCTGATTGGTCCGAAACACAGGACGGCGGCCGGTTCGGAAGTCCCCGGATCGGCCGCCGGTTGTGATTCGGGACGCTTTTCGCCGATTCGATTTGTGCTCAGGCTCCGAAGGCGATTATGCTTATGGAGGTCCAAGCGAGGAAACTCCCGAGCTGGCCTAAGCCCCCATCGTCTAGCGGCCTAGGACACCGCCCTTTCACGGCGGCGGCACGGGTTCGAATCCCGTTGGGGGTACTGCAAATCACCGATTTGCACACCTGAGTTTGTTCCAATAAGGTTTTAGCTCGTTGGAAAAAACTTCTAGGCCCTGTAGCGCAGTTGGTTAGCGCGCCGCCCTGTCACGGCGGAGGTCGCGGGTTCAAGTCCCGTCAGGGTCGCTCTGGCGGCGTATTTCTTCTGATGAAAGTCAGGCGAGACGCCGTCGTGGCATATCTGCAGAAGATGTGCCTGGCTCTGTAGCTCAGTTGGTAGAGCGTACGACTGAAAATCGTAAGGTCACCGGATCGACGCCGGTCGGAGCCACTGAAAACCGCCCCGTAGGCTTCTATGCGGGGCGGTTTTCTTTGTCAACAGTCGCTCGATCGAGCCGTGGACAAGCCATTCGGGGCATCTCGGAAGCTCAAGACAGAGGACCAGCGCCTAGAGGTCCCATTTCGCGACTACACGGAGCTGACATCGAGCTGCATCATCGGACCGAGTTCAGTCGATCTCGGACGATACCGACGCAATACCAAGAATTTCAGCTGCATCGGAATGCGCGTTGAAGATTGGGGAGCCACGATCATGCCGACCCCATACCAACGCTTCGCTGACTCCAAGCCCGACGAGATCGTGGAACGGTGGGAAGACCTACAAGGACCAACCACAGGGATCATCACACTGGCGTAATGCTTGTGCTGGCCACCGTACCGAATCCTGGACCTATCAACCATCGGTGGCCGCCGGCCACCTGCAGGCGATGGGCCGCCAAATTCCCTGACAAACTGTCCAAGCCGGCACATATGACTAGCCCTTCACCAGTCAGCTCGCCTCTCTGCCGCAGCGGTGATCAGATCACGAAAACGACGATCGGAAACGGAGATGGGGATCCCTCCGGTGAATCGATCCTGGGTTATTCGTAGTGATACCGGCAGGCTGCAATCCGTATGTCGTCGCCGCTGACCTTGTAGACGAGTCTGTGCTCGTCGGTGATGCGGCGGGACCAGTACCCGGAGAAGCCGTGCTTGAGGGGTTCGGGCTTGCCGATACCCTCGTTGCCGTTGCGTTGGATGTCTTTGATGAGCGTGTTGATGCGCTTGAGGGTTTTGCGGTCCTGGGCCTGCCACCAGAGATAATCCGCCCAGGCGGCCTCGTCCCACACCAGACTCATTCAGTCAGCTCCTGCCGAGTCCCGCCCCCGTTCTCTAGGCGGTCGATGGAAGCCAGGAGTCGACGAGCATTTGCCGGGTTCCTGAGGAGGTAGGCGGTCTCCTTCAGCGATTCGTAGTCATCGAGAGAAACCATCACTACCGGGTCGTGGCCGGCGCGGGTAATGATGACCTCTTCCCGGTCGCCGGTGACTGCATCCAGGGTTTCGGCGTACCGCGCCCGTGACTCTGAGTACGACATCGTTCTCATGCCTCTACACCTTTCTAACGTACAGAATATTGTACGTATCCACACGTTGCAGGGTCAATCGTCGGTCGTTGGCGCTCCCGTGTGGTTGGGGTGCCGCTTTAAGGGCAGGCCCTTAAGTTGTCAGGCCCCCTCCCTACAGTGGAGACCAGAACACGGACTCAATGAACAGGCACTGAGGTGGAGCATGGACACGGAACAGACAGAATCCGATCTGCGGACCTACAAGTACCGTCTGGATCCGAACGCTGACCAGATCCGTGCCCTGTCTCAAGCGGCCGGGGCGGCCCGGGTCTCCTGCAACATGCTCATCGCCCGCAACCTGGATGCGTTGAAAGCCGGATGGGCTGCCGAACGGAACTGATCACAGCAGGCACCGACGCCGCCGAGGCCCCGGGGAAACCCGTGGTTGCCGCGAACTCCAAATTGTAAGGTCACCGGATCGACGCCGGTCGGAGCCACTGAAAACCGCCCCGTAGGCTTCTATGCGGGGCGGTTTTCTTTGTTCGAAGGCCAACGATTCTGCATGGGTCTTCCGGCGTGCGCTTCGGCGTCATTCTTGCAGATGAGTCTCTCCCCAGCGCGAGAGACTTGTGAAAACGCTGTCAAGAGACTGCCCTTTGGGAGTGATCCGGTAGGTGACCTGCGGGGGAACGGTCGGATTGACTTCTCGCTCGACCAGGCCGGCTTGGACGAGTGTTTTCAGCTCGGCCGAGAGCACTTTCTGGGAGACGTCACCAACCTGGCGTTGCAGGTCGGCGTAGCGGTGTTCGCGCTCCAGGAGTCGCCAGAGGATCAGCATGGTCCACTTGCCGCCGATCAGGCTGATCGTTCGGTGCACGGTAGATCCACAAAAATCCTCCGGGGTACGTTCTGTCATTCTCGGCCATCTCCTACTTCTGGGTAAGGTCCTGAATTTCAAGTGCTGTCTTCCGGAACGTGATGGTCACGCGCATCCTTGAGACTGAGGGCAATCACATCGAGGAGGAACTCTTATGCCTATCGTCAATCTCGCCATCGTTCCGGAGATGATGAACGGTGACCGACAGGCCCAATACCGTGATGTGGTCCAGGGTATTACTGATGCCATCTCCAAGGTCACCGGAGCCCCGGAAGAGTCGGTGCACGTGCTGATCGAGGAGGTCCACTCTGACATGTACTCCGTGGGCGGCACCATGCTTCATCAGGCCATGACGCAGCATGACTGACTGGCCCGGCGCGGGTGCACGGTGAAGACTCGTTGACGAGGTCATTTCCCGCGGCGAGTGATCGTGGCCACTAGCATCGAGGTCATGACGGATCTTTCGAACGAGACCTGGTTGTTGACCGGGGCGAGCGGCAGAATCGGCAGGCAATTGCGCAGTTATCTGCGTGAGCGGGTGGCGCATCTTGTCATCGCCGACCTGGAAGCCCCATCCAACCCCGCTTCCAATGAGTCGGCGAGGGCCTTCGATCTCGATGACCCGCAGTCGGTTGCCGCATTGTTGCCTGGTTGCGACGGCGTCGTTCATCTGGCGGGCATTCCTGACGAAGCGCCGTACGCTGACCTGATGCGCGTCAATGCGCTGGGGACTTACCACGTGCTGGAAGCGATGCGCAGTGCCGGGGTCCCGCGTCTCGTCTACGCGTCGAGCAATCGGCTCACAGGATTTCACGCCACGAATGAGCTGCTCGATGATCACTCAACCATACGGCCAGACGGCCTGTACGGTGCCAGCAAAGCTGCGGTCGAAGCTTTGACCCGGCTGTATGCGGACAAGTTCGGCATCCAGGTGTGCAATATTCGCATCGGTACGTACAAAGAGCGGCCCACGACGGATCGTGACGCGGCCACCTGGCTCAGCCCTGGCGACGCCAACCTCGCCTTCGAGGCGGCCATGACCACACACGTGCCGTACAGCGTCTTCTACGCGGTCTCGGCCAACCGGCACCGGTTCTGGTCGCTCGAGCCGGGGCGGGCTATTGGGTACGTGCCGAACGACGACGCAAGCGCAGTCCTCGGCGCCGACGCCCGGCCTCCGGGGGAAAGCCCTCAAGCCGGCGATATGGCGAGCCCCGAATTCACGCTGCCATACCTCTGAACCCATACCGGCTGCGCGGTCGACGGGTGCACACTGGGTGCATGACGACTCCAGATCATCCGGATTTTTACGACGCCGACGTCGACGCCCAGCTCAGGGCCTTCGTCGAGGAGCATCGCGAGATGATCGCCTCGAGCCTTGACGGCCTGAGCGAATCCGAAGCGCGGAGACAACTCGTGCCTTCGAAGACGACGCTCCTGGGCCTGGTCAAGCACGCCACTTTCGTCGAGCGGGTTTGGTTCGAGGAAGCTCGCACCGGCATATCGCGGGCAGAGTCGGGCCTCCCGGCAGGGCCCGACGAGTCCTTTGTTCTCGCTCCGGAGGACACGATCGAGTCTGTCAGGTCCGCGTTCGAAACCGCGTGCGAGGCCTCGCGCGCGGCGGTGCGTTCAACGCATGGCAAGGACATCTGGTCCGGTAACCGGCGAGGGCCCCTGACGCTGCACTGGATCATGATGCAGGTCCTGCGGGAGCACGCACAGCATTGCGGACACGCGGATATTCTGCGCGAGCAGATTCTCGACGCGAGGTAGCCGAACCGACCGGACCATGGCTGCGATCAACCACGTTCGGGCGTGAGCGGCGACGGGTCGACGTCGTCGGCACTTCTCTGGCCGCGTGAGGCAAGGGCGGCAAACACTCAACTCGAGCTTCCCGAGGCAGGGTGTCAGCTCTCGAGCCCCTGCCCGGTCGGGGATACCAGAATCTTCACCGCCGTCTCGTTGTGGTTGATCAACGTGTCGAAGCCCTTGTCGATCAGGTCGTCGAGGCCGATCTTCCCCGTGATGAACGGACGGAGATCCACTCGGCCTTCTTCAACGAGCTTGATGGTCGCGGGGTGGTCGTACGAGTATCCGATGGTGCCCCGGAGGTCGATCTCCTTCATGACCAGTTTGTGCAACGCGACCTTGGGCTCGTGCCCCCAAATCGATACGTTGACGATCACGCCGGCCGGGCGAACGGCGTCGAGAAGCATATCCAGCACGACGTCGACCGAGCTGCACTCGAAGCCGACGTCCGCCCCCTTCCCCTCGGTGAGCCCGCGGACCTCCTCGGCCACGTCCACTTCCCGGGGATCAAAGGCATAATCGGCCACCCCTGCGTCCAGGGCCTTCTGGCGACGCAGATCCGACAGTTCCGAGACGACAACGGTCAGGCCTTCCGTCTTGGCCACGGCGGCGGTCAGCAAGCCGATGGGCCCGGCGCCGCCGATAATGGCGGTATCTCCCCGAGTGGCTCCGGACCGCATGAAAGCGTGGTGTGTGATGGAGAGGGGCTCGATCAGGGCCGCTTCATCGAGCCCCACCGAGTCCGCAATCGGGTGGACCCAGTGACGGTTGACGGCAATCTGCTCCCCGAGGCCGCCGCCTCCACCGCCCAAGCCGATGAAGTTCATGTCAGGGCTGAGCTGATAATGGGGGTCCTCCCAATCGCGCTCGCGGACGAGAAGGGGCTCGACGACGACCTTCTGTCCGACCTGGAGACCGTCAACGCCCTCACCGAGGGCGGCGACGGTGCCGCTCATTTCGTGTCCGAGCGTGACGGGCGCTTCTTCACCGGAAATCGGGTGGGGCTGGCCCTTCGGCGGAACGAAGATCGGCCCGTCCAGGTACTCGTGGAGGTCGGTGCCGCAGATACCGGACCACGCGACGTCGATGAGAACCTCGCCGGGACCTGCTGTCGGCGGTTCGACGTCGTCAATTCGGATGTCGTGGTTCTGGTAATAACGGGCGGCGCGCATGGATTCTTCTTTCGTTCGGAGTCAGTGCACGATCAGTCTAGTGGCCTGGGTCACTACGTCGAACGTCCAGACTCACCGAGTGAGAATCCACCTCGGGGGTAGGCGGCGTCTGTGTCGATTTCGTTGTAACCGCGCTCTGACTAGGCTATCCTGGACTATCGAGTACAGATGCGCAGCTCGGGAAGACCCGTCTGATCCGAAAGGCTGGTTCTCGGACAGTGAGGGGCGCTGTGGCGCAGTGTGGCGGTTGACGGCCGGAACGCTCATTCAATCGGGTCTCCACTGGTGAGTGTGTTGGGAAGTGGCGATCAATGGTTTCCGCCGGGCGAACCACGTCGATCGGCCCTCGGGGCAGAACACATAGTTCGGCGCAGAATAAGAAACTCTCAGATACAGGTTTTTCATGGATTGGTACCCAATATTGCCCCCTGTCCTGGTGGGGATCGCTGCTGTGGTAGTGCCAGGTTTTCTTGTCGGACTGGCGTTGAAGTTGCCTGTACGCTTTTGTCTTGCGAATGCGCCAATATTTTCTGTTGGTTCGATGACCGTTGCGTCAGTGGTTTCGGGGTGGATGGGATTCCGCTGGGGTTTTCTCTCCTTTACGAGCATCACCCTCGTTGTGACCGCGGTCCTCTGGGGCGCGTCGTGGTGCTGGGCGAGGGGGCGAGATGGTCGTCTCGGGGAAGGGGCCTCTGGCTCGGTCGTGATGGCTGGAGTGCTCGGCGTCGGGGTTGCGGCTCTTATGATCATCGGTCAAATCAAGAAAAGCATTCTCCATCCCGATGCTGTCTCTCAGAGCTACGACAATATTTTTCACCTGAACGCTATTCGGTGGATTGCCGACACGGGTGACGGGTCGAGTCTGTCTTTGGGTGCCATGACCACATCCGACGGGTCCGGTGCGTTCTATCCGGCCGGTTGGCATGACTTCGTCTACCTCATATATTCGGTGTTTCCGAGCTCCATTCCGGTCGCGACGAACGCCGCGACCTTGGTCATAGCCGGTTTCGTCTGGCCGCTCTCCGTCTTCTCCCTGGCTTTGGCGCTGAGACCACGGGATCGAGTTTTTGTTTTTTCTGCGGTCGGGTTCTCCGGCGCCGTCGTCGTGTTCCCGAGTCTTCTTCTGAAATGGGGGATTCTGTACCCGAACCTTCTGGGGTATGCGATCCTTCCGGCCTTCCTGGCGATGCTGATAGCTGCCGTGGACATGGTGGTGCAGCAGCGGTGGAGCGGGTGGTGGCCGGTCGTTCCGAGCTTGATCATTGGGGGCTCCGCGGTCACGTTGTCTCACCCGAATGCGTTGACCTCAGCCGCGGTGCTCGTTGTCCCCTTGGTGCTGATAGAGCTCGTTCGTTGCTTCACCGGCAAATACGAAGGACCGCGACGTCTCTCTTGTTCTCTGTTGGCTCTCGCGACGCTCATGTGCATCGCCATGTGGTGGAAAGTTCGGCCAGCGCCCGAGACCTCAACGTGGGAGCCGAAGTACAGCCAGATCGACGCCTTCGGTCAGTTCGTTTCGAACGGTTTCAACCGAATCCCGGCCGCTTGGGGAATGAGCATACTGGTGTTCGTGGGAATCTATTGGGCGTTGCGCTCCAGGCGACACCGCTGGATTGTCGGGTCGTGGATCATTTTGTGCTGGCTCTGGGTGGTCGTGGCTTCTGAGCCGGCGGGCGCCTTTCGTCTCCTGATGGTCGGCCCTTGGTATGCTGACGAAATTCGTCTGGCGGCGCTTACTGCTGTTCCGGCCGTCGTCCTTGCGGGGCTGGGCATGTCGCACGTTATTCACAAAGGAGCGGCCGCGCTGAGTGATCTTTGCGGGGCGAGAAAATACATGGTTCGGATATCCAGCGCTGTCGGACTTGTCCTGCTCTCGTTCAGCCCCATCCTTTTGGGCAAGTTCGGCCCGGTCGACGAGGCCGTTGCCTCGACGGCGCATGAATTCAAGGTAACCCCGGATTCAATACTCATTACAACCGACGAAAAAAATGTTCTGGACCAGATCGATCGCTTGGTTCCCAAAAGCGACACCATTGTTGTCAATCCGTGGGAGGGGTCAGCGGTCGCGTACGCCCTCGATGATCGCAAGGTGACGAGCAGGCATTCATTGAGCCAGCCGCCCCGGAAGTTCGAAGCTATTCTCCAACACCTCAACCAGGCTCGCTCCGACCCCAAAGTCTGCCAAGAGGTCAGAGACCAGGGAGCACGATGGTATCTGGACTTCGAAGACACCCTGAATATCGGCGCGGGCAGCAAGGGTCTGTACCGGGGCCTTGAAGGCGTTGAGCACGAGGGAGTGGTCGATCCCGTGTACACGTCCGGACCGGTTGGTCTGTACAGAATCAGCGCGTGCGACTGAGATGGCTCGTGGCGTGCCGGGCCATGAACGAGCAAAGGGGCATCAGTACCTGTTGACGATATCGATGCCCACGGTGTCCCGGTCCGCGCGTTTGTCCCACCGGGTGACCATTAGGCTGACGAGGGCCAGCACCAAGCCCGATGCGGCGAGTCCGATGCCGATCCACCCGGGGGACAGATAGCCGAAACCGGCGGCAATCGAAGCGCCGCCCAGGGCCGCCCCGAGGGCGTTGCCGATATTGAATGCCGAATGGTTGACCGCCGCGCCGAGGAGCGCGGCCTTGCCCGCGATGCGGATCAGCCGGGCCTGAATGGACGGGATCAGAATCGACTGGGTGACGCCGATGAGGAAGACCGAGGCGAAGAGGCCGACCTTGGAAGAGGCGAGCAGCGTGTACAGCACCAGAGAGACGATGAACGCGCTGAAGCCGAACAGGACCGTCTTGGTCAGATTGCGGTCGCTGGCCCAGCCACCGATCATATTGCCGATCGTCATGCCGATGCCCAGGACTGCCAGAACCCACGGAACGGTCGACGTCGACAGGCCCGCCACCTGGGTCGAGACCTCGGTGATGTAGGAATAGACCGCGAAGAACCCACCGAACCCGATGGAGCCGACGGCGATCATGATCCAGATGCGGACGTTCTTGAACGCTCGCAACTCGGAGCCTGCGGTGCGAGTTGCATCTCCAGCGTGGCGCGGGAAGGACAAGGACGCGAGAACGAGTGCCACGGCGAAAATCACCGCGACCATCAGGTAGGCCGAGCGCCACCCGAAGTTCTGACCGAGCCACGTCGCGATCGGAACGCCCACAATGTTCGCAATAGTGAGTCCGGACAGTGCCAGGGCAATTCCTTTCCCCTGGTTGCCCGGGCCCATGAGACGGGCCGCCAACAATGAGCCGACGGCGAAAAAGGCGCCGTGGGGGAGTGCCGCGATGAATCGGAACAGGGAGAGCAGTTCGAAAGTCGGCGCGAACGCGGATGCGAGTGTGCCGAGGATGAACAGGGCAAGGAGCAGAAACGCCAGCCGCGTTTGGGATGCTTTAGCACCGAGAGCCGCGATGGTCGGGGCTCCCACCACCACACCCAACGCATACATCGTGATGAGCGTTCCGGCCCTGGCGATTTCGGTCTCCGGGGATTCGCTGAATTTCGGCAGGAGATCCCGCGCGATATCCGGAAGGAGGCCCATGGAGGCGAACTCGGTCACTCCGATGCCAAACCCACCGAGGGCGATGGCAAGGAGGGCAATGCTCCGGCGGGTGGATGTGAGACTGGTCAAAGGTGACCTTCCTGAGTGGAGGGGGATGGGTGCGAGGCAGTCGCCCTGCTCGAGCGCAGACTAGGCTAGCCCGTTCCTCGCAGGAGTGTCGACTGCGATGCTGTCCGTTGCTATATATGACCTGACGGGTCATCGCACAGGTTCACAAGCGCACATACCGGTCGTCGTGCGTACACCGGTCCAAGGCCTCCGTTGATCGCCCCTCGCGATGCACAACGCGGAGGAGGCCGTGATCGGGGGATCCTGGCATGCTCAGTTCCGGGACCCGGAGCGGCGAGTGCGTGCCGCATGGGCTCGGGCCTTCATGCGGTTGCCGCACGTCGCCATGGAACACCACTTGGCGGTCCCTGGGCGCGTGTGATCAATGAGGTAGAGATTGCACTCCGTGTTCGCGCAGGCTCTGAGCCGCCCCGGTAGGTGCTCGTTGACCCGCGACCATGCCTGCAGGACGCGAGCCGCGAGCTGCACGTCCGAAGGTGCGGACAGCTTCCACTCGACCCCAGATGGCGTGACGTCTGCCCGCATCGTCGCCTCGCTCATCAGCTCCTGGAGCGATTCGACGGCAACCTCGTTGCCACGGATCAGGTCCTGCAACCCGTCCCGGGCGATCCGCAGGCAGCGCAATTCCGCGTCGTCGCCGGACCCGCCGTGGGCGCGAGCCAGGTCGACGCCGCGCTGACCGTGCAGATACTCCATGGGCTCTCCACCGTCCCGCGGCGCGGAGTTGAGAACGTCCAGCAGAAGTTCCTCGTCTTCGATCACGTGTGCCCTCCTTCGCGAACCCATGCTACCGTGGCCGTAACCAGTAAAGCTAATTTAGGAGGTTAGTCATGGTGGCTGTTCACCACCGCGAATCCATCGTTGATGGCTGGAAAGTCTTTTACCGCGAGGCCGGTCCTGCCGACGCGCCGGTGATGCTGCTCCTGCACGGATACCCCACCAGTTCGCACATGTTCCGGCACCTCATTCCCGCTCTCGCGGACCGCTATCACGTGATCGCGCCGGACCATATCGGCTTCGGAAGGTCCTCCGCCCCGGGCGTGGACGAATTCGAGTACACCTTCCGGGAGCTGGCTCGGATCACGCGTGCCTTCCTCACGTCAGTGAGCGTGGATCGCTTCACCGTCTACGCGCAGGACTACGGGGCGCCCATCGCATGGCGACTCGCCCTCGAGAACCCGGGCGCTGTGGAAGGCGTGATCTCACAGAACGGCAATGCCTACGACGAGGGATTCGTTCCCGATTTCTGGGCACCCATCTGGGCCTACGGGCAGGACCCTTCGCGGGAGAACGAGGAGGCCCTTCGTCCCGCGTTGGCCAGGGAAGCGGTGGAATGGCAGTACCTGCACGGAGTCCCGGACCCGTCCGTGGTGGATCCGGATGCCTGGGAGCACGACATTGCCCGTCTGGGGCGCCCGGGCAACGACCTCGTTCAGCTGGCCCTCTTCGCCGACTACCACACCAACCGCGCCCTCTATCCGCGGTTCCACGAGTGGCTGCGCACTTCCCAGGTTCCGGTCCTGGCCATCTGGGGTCGCAACGACCAGATCTTCGGGCCGGCCGGGGCCGAAGCCTTCCGCCGAGATGCCACTGATCCGCGGATCGAGCTTCTGGACGGTGGCCACTTCCTGCTCGAATCACACCTGGACGACGTCGTGGCCGCTGTCCGAGACTGGAGGGCTTCCTTCTAGCTGGCACACGGTGGGGGTCCGCAGGCCCCCACTGCGCTCGCTAAACCAGATGCTTGGTCGAGGTCTCCGGGGCATACCTGATGGTGAAGAGCAGGCCAACCAGCAGCACAAGGGCCAGCGCGAACATTGACCACGAGATTCCCCACGCGGAAAGCATGAGGGGAAGAATGAATGTCCCCGCGGCCGAAGCGATCCTGCTCAAGGCATTGAGGAGCCCCACGCCGGTCGCGCGCAATCTCGTGGGGAACAGTTCGGCCGGATACACCTGCGTCAGGTTCGACGCGGCGGACATCACGAAGGTGTACACGACGAACGGGATCATGAGGACGCCGATGGAGCTGTCGACCAGCAGGCCCAGCAGGATCAGCGATGCCGTGAGGATCAGGAAGGAGATGATGCTGGCACTGCGTCGCGAGAATTTCTGGACGAACCACAACCCTGCGATCCCTCCAAGGAGGAGGAAAATGTTCAGGACAATTTCCTGCAGGTGCCCGCCCGAGACGTCCAGGCTCTCGAAGATGGTCGGCATGAACGTGTAGATGGCGAAGTAGGGGAGCACGAGGGCGCTGTAGAACACGATGCCGAACCAGGTGTACTTCGCCTGCCCTGAAGCAAAGACCTCGCGGAATCCGCCGCTGTCCTCGGGGCCGGAGTTCGTGGCCAGGTCCGCCGTCGAGATATCTGCCTTGAGGTATTTCCCCACGATCTTCTGGGCCTCCTCGACGCGACCCTTGCTGATGAGCCACCCCGGCGATTCCGGGGCGCCGATCCGCACCGCCAGAACCACGAGCGCGGGAATGGCCCCGCTGGCCAGCAGCAATCGCCACGATTCCTCCCCCGCGAGGAACAGGCTTCCCAGGATATTGGCGACGACGTATCCGACGGTCCACATGACGGTCAGGGAGGACAGCATGATGCCGCGGGACTTCCTCGGTGAGAACTCCGAGAGCAGCGTCGGTCCGACGGCGTAGTCCGCGCCGAGCCCGAAGCCGATCACAAGCCGCAGAATGAACAGGCTCAGAAACCCGTCGGCCCAGAACTGCAGGACCGAGGCGACCGTAATGATCACGAAATTGAGGACGAAGACGCGCTGGCGCCCGATGAGGTCCCCCACGCGTCCGAGCACCAGGCTCCCGAAGAACAACCCAATGAGCGCCGAACTGGCCAGCAGCCCCGATTCGAGACCGGTGAGCGACCATCCCGCCGTCAGCGCCGGCAGGAGCGCCCCGATCATGCCGAGGATGTAACCGTCCGTGAAATTGGCACCGAAGGTCATGACGGTGACTCGCAGGTGAAACCGGTTGAAGGGGATCTCGTCGATGGCCTGCGTCGTGGGCGAGTCCGATGTTTTTACCATTCGAATTCCTGATCGTTCGTGCGCTCCCGCGACACGTCGGCGGGATGCTGTGTGGTGCTGGCCAGTCCTAGTGCGACGTCGTGCGCAATTTCCTGGAGACTTCGGATGCGGCATGGCGCAGGAGCGCCCCGTCGCTTCGGTTCTTCTGCTGGGTCGCCCTGTAGGTGGGCACCAGAATGCTCATGGCCGCGATGGGCCCGTTTCCGCCGTGGACGGGTGCCGAGATGGCGGTGACGTCCTCCTCGACGATGTTCTCCGAAACCAGATAGCCCTCGTCCGGGGTGTGACCCTGGAGGACTCGTCCCGCCGCGGATCCGGTTGCCGGGATCGTGTGGCCGACCCAGCTGACGTGTCGGACCGAATGGTTGCCCTCGACGATGCTGATGTACAGGACCGTGTCACCGTGCGCCTCGACGCTCAGGTACACGGACTCCCCGGTCTCTGCCGCGAGGTCCTGCATCGGCTGCCTGGACAGATCGGCCAGGGAATCGTTGCTGAAAGCCTGGGCACCGACCTGGATCAGACGGGTGCCAGGCCGATAGATTCCGGCGTCGTCGCGCGTGAGCCACTTGCTCGCTTCCACGGTCCGGAGCAAACGCAGGGTCGTGCTGACCGGCAGGTCCGCTTCGCGGGCGGCTTCCGCCAGCGTCATGGCGCCTTGGTCGCAGACGATCCCCATGAGATCGAGCGCTCGCTCAACGGTTCGGGTCGACGTCTCGGCCAAAGGAGCCTCCGGGTATTGGATGGGGGTGAGCCAGGTAACAGTTTTATCTAGTGAAACATTAAAACCGCCTAGTGAAAACCATAAATTTGAGGAAGACTGGGCCGCATGCGAGAACATGAGCAGCACGATCGTCACCACTCTCGGAGCGACCGCCCCCGAGATGCTCACCAGCCCGTTCAAGCGGAGCCGCCGATCGAGGTGGACGGGGCCGGGCTGACACTCACCGATCTCGACAAGGTTGCCCGTGGTGCAGGGGCCCGCCTCGCGCCGGGGGTGCTCGACCGGCTTCGCCGTCAGTATCGAGAGGCTCGAGGGATCAGCGCGCGCCAACCCGTGTACGGCCAGTCCACGGGCGTGGGTGCCAACCGGTTCGTCGAGGTCGACGAGCACGACGACGAACACGGACTGCGTTTGCTTCGGAGCCACGCCGCCGACGCCGGCCCCCACGTTCCCGAAGAGACGGTCCGAATCATGCTGGCGATCCGTCTCTCGCAGCTGGCGGCCTCCGGGAGCGGGATCAGTCCGGACGTGGTTCAGGGCCTGGAGCGAATGCTCCGGGACGATGCCTTGCCCAGCATCAGGACGATGGGAGGCATCGGGACGGCGGATTTGGCGGCGTTGGCATCCACTGCTCTGGCGATGGCAAGGGAGCGCCCGACCACGAATCCGTGGCCCACGCCCGTCTCCTTCGGCAAGGACAGTGCCTTGCCGTTCATGAGCAGCAGCGCGTTGACCCTGGCGCGGGCCGCCCGGGCCGTGACCCGACTCCGAGACCTCGAGGGCTCGTCGCGAATTGTCACGGCCCTCTCGGCCACGGCCGTCGGAGCCAATCGGCAAGCATTTTCGCCGCAGGCGGGTCGGGCCGCCGTGATTCCCGCAGCTGCTCGAGTCGCGGAAGAAATGCGCGGTCTCCTGCAGGATGAATCGGAGCCGGCCCGCATCCAGGATCCCTTCGGTCTGCGCGCGTACATTCAGGCCCAGGGCGCCGTGGTCGACGCCATGGATCGACTTGGGCGCCTGGTCGAATCGTTGACCGCGACGGCCCAGGAGAATCCGCTCTTCGACTTCGAATCGCAGAGAGCCGTGCACCACGGTGGGTTCCACCAGGCTTCACTCGGCCTCGCCATCGACGGGCTGAACCTCGCCCTGGCCCAAAGCGCACCCCTGGTGATTTCACGCATCACCATGCTCCACGATCCGGCGTACACGGGCGCGCCTCCGTTTCTGGCCGACGGAACCGACGGCTCCTCCGGGCACATGATGGTCGAGTACATTGCGGCCAGCGCCATGGCCCAGCTGCGGAATGCCGCTCAGCCGGCGTCGCTCAACACCGTGGTCCTGTCGCAGGGTGCCGAGGAGGATGCGAGTTTCGCGACCCAGGCGGTCGAGCAGCTCGACCGGGCGGTCGACAGCTACCAGACGATGCTTTCCATCGAGCTGCTGTCGGCGCACCGGGCCATCAGCGTGCTGGGGCGGCCGACGTCGTCGTCGCTCCGCCGGGTGGTGGCCCGCCTGCGGGAGGTGCCCCCCATCGTCGCGGCCGACCACGATCTGCGCCCCGACATCGAGGCGGCCGGTCGTGTGCTTCCGGGACTGGCTCGTGGGGTTCTTCGGGAGGCTTGAGCCGGACGACGTCGGGCGCGGCTGTTTGCGGGTCGACGCCGCGTCCGCTCACTCGGTGATGGTGGCTTCGAGGACGTCGAAGGCCGAGTTCCAGCCCTCGGTGATGCCGTTGACGACGCCGGAATCCTGCGGCAGACCCGTCAGGGTGAAAGTCATGCGGGTCGTCGCCGCGTCGATCTCCTCGAATACGATGCGCACGAGGGGAGACGTGTCCTCTTCGCCCTGATTCCCCCAGCTGAAATCCAGGCGGAAGGGCCGTTCGACGCGGTGGTACTTGCCTCCGGTGGGGAACTCTTCCCCGGTGTCGTCGTCGATCATGGTGTAGGTGTAGACCCCGCCCTCTCGCAGATCCACGCTGACGGATTCTCGCGGCGTGTGCAGGCCCTTCGGGTGGTACCAGAGGGCCAGGATTTCGGGATTGGTCCAGGCGTCCCAGACCCGGTCGCGGCTCGCGGCAAAATCGCGGACGATCGTGAGTCCAGGTTCTTCGTCGCGGGGTGCGACGGCGTCGGTGCGGGTGGTGCCCGAGTTCATGATGCTGCTCCTCTGCGGGTGATCATGCTTTGTCCGGTGGAGTTTCCTCTCGCGATTCACTGGCCAGGACGCGATCGAGGTTGTCGAACTTCTGCTGCCATTCATCGTGTGTTGCCATCAACCATTCGGCGACCGACGTCAGCTCGTCGGTGGAGAGCGAGACAATTCGTTTCTGTGCGCTCTTGGACCGTGTGATGAGCCTGGCCTCCTCGAGCACTCTCAGGTGCTGGGAGACCGCGGGCCGGCTGATCGGCAGGGGCTCGGCGAGCTCTCCGGAGCTGAGATCCCCGCCGCGGAGCCGATCAATGATCGCTCGTCGGGTGGGGTCGGCCAGCGCTGCGAAGGCCCTGTCAAGGTTCATTTACGCCATCCCTTCATTAAGTAGCCCCTACAATACGGAAGCCTGTTCGTGTGTCAAGGGGGCGGAGGGACGGCCGAGTGGATGGCGGCATCGAGGAGGGCGCGCAATCCGCGCAGAACGCATGGGTTCCCGTCGTGGCTTGAAAGGTCTTGTTCAGTGCCCGGTGGGAGAAGGAGGCGTGCCGGCACCGGTGTCAACCAATTGCACGGTGATGCCCTGGTCCCTCATGCCCTGTACTTGTTCGGCCGGAGCATCGGAATTGGTGACCAGCGTCCACGGGCGGGGGAGGTTGGCCCAGGCGTGGAACGGACGCTGTCCTACTTTGGCCGAATGCAGCAACACGTAGACGTGCGTGCCACGGTTGGCCATATTCTCCTTCAATCGTGTCTGCACATGGTCTGCCTCGCAGATGCCGAATTCTGCTGACACTGCGTCTGCCCCGAGGAAAACACGGTCAAAGCTCATTCTGGCAAGGCCCAATTCTGTCAGTGGTCCGTAGAAGCTCTGGCTCATCTCACGGAGCTGTCCGCCCAGACAGGTCAGGCGAATGCCTGGGCACCCGCCCAGTTCCTGCAAGCTGTTGATGCCGATGGTGGTGACATCCAAGTCGGTGAAGATCCGCATATGGTGGGCAAGGACCCCGACGGTAGAGCCGCCGTCGAGCAGAATATGTTCGCCCGGCTGAACCTGATCTGCGGCCCACCGGGCCAAGGCCTGTTTCTCCTCGTAGAATTCCCCGGCGCGTTGAAGCAGGGACGCTTCGGGGTGCGGCTCCAGGGGCATGGCTCCGCCATAGGTGCGGGCAAGTTTGCCCTGTTCATTGAGCAACGCCAGGTCGCGACGGATTGTGGAAGGCGTGACCTCGAAGCGAGCTGACAACTCGTCAACGGACGCAAGGCCCGTGGTCTTGGCCAGGTCGTAGATTTGTTCACGCCTGATCTTGGCGGGCAGAGGCATGGAAGCTCCGTTCATCCCGGGGTGTGTTCCTTTCAGCGGGTCGCCATCTCGGCGGCTTGGTGGAGGGCTTCAACCATGCTATGGGAGTCGGCCATGTTCTTGCCCGCGATATCGAAGGCAGTTCCGTGGTCCACGGAGGTGCGAATGACGGGCAGACCCACGGTGACGTTGACCCCGGCCTCGATTCCCAGAACTTTGACGGGGCCGTGGCCCTGGTCGTGGTACATGGCCACCACCAGGTCGTAGTCACCTCGCCCGGCCAAGAAGAAAAGGGTGTCTGCGGGCAGCGGGCCCACTGCGTCCACGCCATGGGCGCGAGCTTTCTCGATGCCGGGAGCGATTTTTTCGGCTTCCTCGCCGTAGCCGAACAGCCCGTTCTCGCCCGCGTGGGGGTTGATGGCGGCCACTCCGATCTTTGGGTTCGGAATCCCTGCCCGAACCAATGCTTGGTGCCCGCGTTCGATGGTCCGCTGGACGAGCCCTGGTTCGATCTTGGCCACAGCGTCGACCAGGCCGATGTGTGTGGTGACGTGGATGACCTTGATTTTGGGTGTCGAGAGCATCATGGAGACCTCTTCGGTCTCCGTGAGCGCGGCGAGCAGTTCGGTGTGGCCGGGGTAGACGTGCCCTCCGGCATGGAGGGCCTCTTTGTTCAGTGGAGCTGTGCAGATCGCCTGAACTTTGCCGGCCATGGTCAGTTCGGAAGCGACCTTGATGTATTGGTAGGCCGCGTCCCCGGCGACGGGCGAGAGCTCTCCCCAGGGGAGATCTTCGGGGAGGAGGGCGAGGTCGATGACGTTGACGGTCCGGGCATCGTGGACGGCGTCCTCCACGGCGTGGATGGGACGAACCTCGACGTCCAGATCAATGCTCTTCGCGGCAGTGCGGAGGCGGACGGCGTCGCCTATGACGACCGGACGGCATTCACCGAGGATCGATTCCTCGACGACGGCCGCCACCGTCACCTCAGGACCGATCCCGGCGCCGTCGCCCATGGTGACCGCGACGAAGGGCAGATCCGTTCGGCGGTGTCCGGTAGCAGCGGCAACATGGGAATTGCTCATGATCAGGCCTTTCGTGTGGTGTTCTGCAAGAGGTCAATGGTGGTGAGGATGTCGATGAGACTGGTTGGAGGCCCATAACTTCCCGGTCTGGTGGCAATGAGGCGGCCGTCGGCTTCGCTGACCACGGCGCCGGCGTGTGCCTGTTTGAGGGGAACGAGCTCGGAAAAGCCCAGAACCCCCAGCACCGTCCGGGCGGTCTCCCCTCCGCTGAGCACAAGGTGCCGATCCGCGTGGTGGCGCATGGCGAGATGAGCGAGGCCCGTGATGATGGACTCGGAGTTGGAAGGATCCACGGGACCATCGACGGTCACTGCGACCGTGCCGTGGTGTTCGAGGCTGAAGCCATCGATCTGTTCCGGGTGCAACCGGTGGACGCGTATCCCGGTTTCCTCCAACCGATCGACCTGGCGTTGTGCAGCCGCGCTGGCCGTGCCGAGGATGAACAGCGTGTCTCGCCGGTCAGGGACTGCGCCGGCGGGAGGCGCAAAGGATTCGCTCGCCAGACGGCGGGCGGTCGCCTCGGCCAGGCCTGCGGCGCCAGCCAAGGTGAATCCCAGGTCCAAGCCGATGGCGGCCAGACGATCAAGGTCGGCCTCGGACTCGGCATCGCACACTGCCACGGCACCTGATTCTGCTGCCTGCTTGAGGGCCTTCCCGAGGTGCGTTCCTCGCACCGTTGTGAGATCAAGGGTCCGAGTGGGGGCGGGGGAAAGCTGTGAGGCCACCTCGTTGGCCGGATACTCGGGTTCGGCGCTCCACAATCCGCTGTCGCGTAGTGGGTAACCGTCAATCAGTAGCTTCCCTCCGCGTACGGTGCGTCCGATACCGGGGACGGCTGGGCAAAAGAGGACTGGGGTCAGCTCTTGGGCTGCTCGAAGTTGACCACCAATATGGCCCCGCAACAAGGAATCGAACTTCAGGAACACTCGCACCTGAGGGCCGGGGGAGACGGCGGAGTCATTCAGCAGGTGGCGCAGGTGATCGGCGGCCCGTTCCTCGCCGCGGCGACGGTTGTCCGTGTCCAGCACGGTTACTTCGGTGGCCTTTGCCCCGAGGGTGGGCATCTCAAGATGCACGCAGACCCCTCGTTGCCGGGGTTGGAGTTCCTCACGCTTCTGCGTGCACTCCGGAATCTCCGCCAGAATCGCTGCTACTTCGCTAGCGCCAGACAAATCGTCGGCCAAAGCCAGTATCCGCACGACCTCACCCCATTCCACCATCTGTGTGCGTGATTCACGCTAAGTTACTTGCGCAATTCGCGCAAGTATGGAAACGTGATCCACGCAATACAAGGCTCATTGCCGGTACCCCTTCTGACCGAGGAGAACCAACCGATGGAGACCGTTCGCCTCAACGGCATCGACACCCCCATGTCCACGCTGGTGCTGGGCACCATGAATTTCGGCGACACCGTTGACCACGATGGTGCGGCCGCGATGCTGGAAGCCTCCCTGGAGGCAGGCATCAACGCGGTGGACACCGCCAATGGCTATGCCGGCGGCGCGACCGAAAGCATGCTCGGCGAACTATTGGCGGGTCGGCGCGAGAATGTCGTGCTCGCGACCAAGGCCGGTATGCCCCACCCGGATGCGGGTGAACACTCACCGTTGTCCGAACAGGGCCTACGCCGGTCCCTGGAAGGCAGCTTGCGGCGCCTGCGGACCGAAAAGGTGGATCTGTTCTACCTCCACCAGCCGGACCGGGAGGCAAGCCTCGACGAGACTCTCCAGGCCGTGGCCACTCTCGTCGAAGAGGGCAAAATCGGAGCCTTGGGTGTGTCCAACTTTGCTTCCTGGCAGATCGCCATGGTCAACGCAGCGGCGGATCGCAACGGTGCTCCACGCCCAGTCGTCGCCCAACAGTTGTACAACCTCGTCGCCCGCCGAGTTGAAGAGGAATACGTTGAATTTGCGGACACCTCCGAGTTGCACACCATGGTGTACAACCCTCTGGGTGGTGGGCTGCTGAGCGGGAAACATAGGTTTGACGCCGCCCCCGATGGCGGACGCTTCGGAGACTCACGCCTGGCCGAGATGTACAAGCGCCGCTATTGGGATGAGCAGCTCTTCGGAGCCATCGGTCAGCTGAGCGGTATTGCGGATCAGGCAGGAATGCCCCTGGTCGAGCTCGCCTTTCGCTGGCTGATCTCCAAACCGGTGACCGGGTCCGTGCTGTTGGGCGGGTCAAAGCCCCATCAACTGCACGCAAACATTGATGCCCTGGCCCGTGGGCCGCTGGACGGGTCTCTGGTGGAGGCCTGCGACCGTGTTGGTTCCGTTCTTCGCGGTCCCATGCCGGCCTACAACCGCTGAAAACAGCCCGCTCTTCACGTCTCCACGCCAGAGAAAGGAACGACCGTGAACTACCCCGCAGCAGACGTTGTCCGGAAGGCCAAGAACAAGGAGCTGACTCTCGGATACTGGTCCGTCTTGGACTCCCCAATATCCAACGAGCGACTGGCCATGACTGGCTACGACTACATAGCCCTTGATGGCCAGCACGGACTCCTCGGTTACTCCGGGATTGTCCAGAATCTCATGGCCATCGACGCCGGACACGGTCCGGCGGGAATCGTCCGAGTTGCAGCCAACGATCCCACCGTCATCGGCCAGTCGCTCGACGCCGGCGCTCGCGGCATCATCGTGCCGATGGTGGACACACCCGAAGAAGCAGCGGCTGCGGTGAGAGCTGCCCGGTACCCGGGTGGCGGCGCTCGCTCCTACGGGCCGATGCGCGCTGGTCTGCGGGTCGGGCCCACGCCCGCCGAGTCCGACGCCGCCATACTGATTCTTGTGATGATCGAGACTCCTCAAGGTTTGGACAACGTTGAGGAGATCTGTGCGGTGGACGGCGTGGATGGGGGTCTATATCGGCCCGTCCGACCTGCGCCTGGCCGTCGGTGGGAAATCTCCCCAGGACCCGGACGTGCAGTCTACTTTTGATGCCGCGATTGGGCGCATCCTGTCTGCGGCCCAGGCAACTGACAAGATCCCCGCGATTCACACCCCGGACGGGACCGTCGCCCGAGAGCGCATCGGCCAAGGCTTCACATTCGTCACCATTGCGTCGGACCTGACCCATCTGGAACAGGCGGCCCGACAACACTTGGACGCGGCCCGGAGCTGACCCGGGTTACTACCGGCTGGCTGACCGTGACCGCAATTCACGGGGTGGCCTTGGGCTGTTGATGCTTCATCGCGGCAACGATGCGCCGCCGCAGACGGTCAGAACCTGTCCGGTGATCGACTTTCCGTGGGTTCCCAGAAGGAAAGACGTCAGGGCTCCTACATCATCGGGGTCCACCAGCTTGCCGAGTGGAGGTGTTGCGGGCGACACCGTTGATCTCCTGGGGTCGACGAGCATGGGGGTGTCCGTCGGGCCGGGAGCGACGACGTTGACGGCGATTCGCCGCGGCGCCAATTCCATGGCCCAGCTCCTGGCCAACCCGGTCAGGGCTGCTTTGGTCGCCGCGTACTGACTCTTGCCGCCGGCGCCCGTGGCCGTACGGCTGCCGATCAGCACGATGCGGCCGTCGCTTTCGATGCGGTCGATCAACGTGTTGACGAGGACGGCAGCGGCTTCCACGTGGACTGCAAACATGTCGCGCAGCGCCGTGTCGTTCAATTCACCAAGCGGCTGGGCGTACTGGAATCCTGCTGCATGTACTACGGCCTGCACCGTGTCCACGTCTTCTATCAACGATGGGAGAGCCGAGGTTTGGGAAAGATCTGCGGGGACCCAGTCGAAATCACCCGACACATCCGGCCGACGACGGCTGAGTCCGGTAACGTGCCAGCCTTCGTCCAGGAGTTTTCGGGCGATGGAGTGTCCGATGCCTGAACTGCAACCAGTGACTAGGGCATGTGGTGGTGGCATGGTCATGATCCGATGGTGGTGAGCTCGACGCGCACGTACTTGATGGCCTGTCGGAAGTATGTGTAGGCGATGTGCAAGGCGCCGTCAGGACCTTGGTGGATGCTTGGGTACGACAGCTCCCGGTTCAGTCCTTCTCTCGAATTGTTCGTCAGGCAGTAGCCGTCGCCATCATCCAAGTCACGCACAACCTTCCAGGTGTGCCCACCGTCTTCGGACAGCGCCAACGTCATCGGTGCCCGCGGTGTACCCCAGAACGCGGTCCGCTCGTCGTCCCGCTGGTCCGGCTCGCCGGTCGGGGTGTCCGCAGAAGTCAGCCCGTCGTCGTCGATCTCGTCGTAGAGGGACAAGCGACGTGTGGTGGTTTCCTGTGCACGGCGGTGGTTGTAAATCAGCGTCAACCGGCCGTCGGCGAGGCTCACACACTGGATGGAGGAGTTGTTGTTGGGCAGGTCCGTGGGAGTGGGCTTGTCCCATGTTTCCCCGTCATCCGTCGATCGCGAGACGTAGATGGCATCGGCCCAGCGGCTGCGGAACAGGGCCAGCAACGTGCCGTCGCCAAGATCCTGGATATTCATGTGCACGCACCCGGTGCTCCCTGGCAGCACCACTTGACGCCAGGTGGCGCCGGCATCATCTGAGATCATCACGGCGCTGTCGTCGTGATTGCCCACCCATTTCTGTCCTGGGGTGATCAGGCAACGAAAAATGGGCAGGATCCACCGGCCGGAGGAGAGAACCACGGGAGGCTGCCGGACGAAGACACCACCGGCTTCATTGGGCGAGAACAGTGTCTCCACCGGGCCCCAGGTGTCTCCGCTGTCGGAAGACACGCGACGCCTGACTTCGGCAGTGTCTTGATTGCCGGCGTGCTGGGCGGTGAAGAGGAGCCACAGCTCGCTTTCGGGAGTGGGGAAGAGAATGGGGTTCTGTTCGGAACGGGCCGGGTCGTCGGACAGTCGTTGGGGTGCGGACCAGGCCGTCTCGCCCGGGGCAAGGGCAGAGAACCAGACACTGATGTCCGAAACGCCTTCCTGTGTACCGCCGAACCACACGCACCCGAGCCGTCCGTCGGGCAGGGTCATGAGATTGGCTGCGTGGCTCTGCACGGTGGGAGCGGGCAAATAGGCGTAGGTGAGGTCTCCGTCGGTGCGCAATTTCCCGTCGGCTGTTATGGCGTCGAAATCATCGGTGGTGGTGCTCATCGTGGGACGTGTCCTTTCCGATTCGGCTGACTGATCGATATTTCGGCATCGCGTGCCAGAGGTCTGTCTGTCGGAGCTCTTCTACTTTCCGGAGAACGCCGTCGCGAACATGTCCGGGATGTTCATCGCGATCTGGAACCCGACGACAATGGCTATGACTCCCAGGACCGCCAACAAAACGCTTTGCCACCACTTGTTCACGGCATAGTCGGCCATGAATTTCTTGCTTCCGGTCAGAACGAGGATGCCGATCACGATGAACGGCAGGCTCAGCACCGTCGAGACGCTGGTTCCCACGATATTCAAAGCGACTAGGTTCGGAGCTGCGGGCAATGAGGCCAAGAGGGGCAGGGCGATGAAGCCGATGATCTGGATCTTCTTGAACAACGGGTCGTGTTCGTCCTTGCCACCCAAGTACCGTTTACCGGCTCTTCGCAGTTGAGGGGGTAGGTGGCTGAGCGCGTCGGTCGCCGGATGAGGGTCGAGGCCTTCCGATGATGGAAGTTCTCACACTGACCATCTGCCGGAAGACCTCGACGTGCACCACGCTACCTTCGCGACCCCTGATCTGACCGTGTTCTGCCATCTCGACGAGCTCGGCCTCGTGGCCACCGGTCAGCTTTTTGAGCCGGATCGCGCGGTGATCGAGTGCCGCGTCGCCGAGCCGGATCCGTGGTGCCGGGGATGCGGTAGCCAGGCGCTCTCGCGCGGGACGGACACGCGGCGTCTCGCCCACGAGCCGTTCGGTCATCGCCCGACGACGCTGCTGGTCCGGGTCCGCCGCTACAAGTGCTCGGGATGCGGACGGTCCTGGCGTGAGGACCTCACGGCAGCGGCGCCCGAGCGAGCCAAGCTGTCCCGTAGCGGGATGCGGTGGGCGTTGGAAGCGCTCGTGATCGACCACCTCACCGTCGCCCGCGTCGCCGCCGGACTCGGTGTCGGTTGGCACACGGCGAACAACGCGGTCCTCGCTGAAGGGCGTCGAGTGCTGATCGACGATCCCGCCCGGTTCGACGGCGTCGCCGTGATCGGCGTCGACGAGCACGTCTGGCGCCACACGAGAGTCGGCGACAAGTACGTCACCGTCATCATCGACCTCACCCCGAACCGCGACAAGACCGGCCCCGCCCGTCTGCTGGACATGATCGAGGGTCGCTCGAAAGCCGTGTTCAAGACCTGGCTCGCCGCACGCCCGCAGGACTGGCGCGATGGTGTCGAGGTCGTCGCGATGGACGGGTTCACCGGCTTCAAGACCGCCGTCAGCGAGGAGCTCCCGGACGCGCAGGCGGTGATGGACCCGTTCCACGTCGTCCGCCTCGCCGGCGACGCCCTCGACACCTGCCGTCGTCGCGTCCAGCAGTGCCTGCACGGCCGGCGGGGCCGCAAAAACGATCCGCTCTACAAGGCCCGCCGCATCCTCCACACCGGCGCGCAGCTGCTCACTGACCGGCAGCAGACCCGTCTCGAGGCACTGTTCGCGGTCTCCGAGCACGTCGAGGTCGAGGCGACCTGGGGCATCTACCAGCGCGTGATCGCTGCCTACCGCGAACCCGATCGGAAGACGGCGAAGAAGCTGATGACAGCCGTCATCGATTCCGTCTCCAGCGGCGTCCCCGCCGCGCTCGTGGAGGTCCGCAAGCTCGGCCGCACGCTCAAGCAGCGCGCCGCCGACATCCTCGCGTTCTTCGACCGGCCCGGCACGTCCAACGGGCCAACAGAGGCGATCAACGGGCGCCTGGAACACCTCCGCGGCTCCGCCCTCGGATTCCGGAACCTCACGAACTACATAGCCCGATCGCTGCTCGACACCGGCGGCTTCAGGAACCACCTACACCATCAAATGCGATGAGCCCCATAGACGACCGCGGTCACCTCAGCGAGGCCGGTGGGAAAGCATGTGCCGCGGGCTTTTTTTAAGAATTCAAACGTCTGCACCTGGTGTGATGAAAGAATAACTTCTCAAAATTATCTTGGAAATAGAGAAAGGGGAACTGGAAATGGGGGAAGAGCGCTCGCTCCGTGGATATCCTCGGAGGGGAGAAGGCGGTTCTCCAGATGGCCTCATCTTTGCCGCAACCGGACATAATGCGGAGCCAACCTGGATCGAGGCGCGGAAGCCGGACGGTCATCCATCCGCAGCGGCCTATGAGAAATTCGGTTTCGACCCCGAGGGCCCAGGCGACAGCCTACTGGCGGTGACCGACGGCGTGCGGAGGGTGGACATTCTCGATTCCTCGGGATCCCTCTCGCCGCGGCTTCTCCGGTACTCGTCCAAACACAATGGCGGTCTCATTCCGGCGGCGGCCGGTGGCGTCAAGTCCGACGCCGTTCTCGAGCGCAACCCGTTGATGGGCATGGCCTGGGAGCCGAAGAGCGGCACCGACGATACCGAGGCATTGAATCGTTTGGTGGTGTCCGTATCCGAGAACGGCGGTGGCACGGTGGTTCTTCCGCCTGGGGCGACGTTGGCAAGCGTGACCCTCGCTCCCGGTGTCTCTCTGGCGGGATCTGGTCAGAGAATCACCAAACTCGTTCTCCCCAACGCCGCGAACAGGGCTGTCGTCGCCGTGACCCCATCCGCATCCGGGCACAAGAACTACCGCACAGAAGTGCGCGATGTGACGTTGGAGGGGAACCGGTTCAACCAAACGGTCTGGTCCAAGGGGGCCAAGTGGGCTCGGAATTCTCTCGAGAATTACAGCGCCATGCCCCACGGAATTTGGATTGCGCGGTCAGAGCCCAGACCTGACCAGGACGATGAAGGTCTTGACCTCTACAACCTGGTTGCCAACGTGAGGATCAACGATGTCTACGGCACGGCGGTCTTCGGATGGAGAGGAAATGGGGGAACCGTATTCCACAACGTGGTCGCTCTCCGGCCCGGCGTCGGTTTTATTTCTCCCCCTGATTGCTCCTGGTCGGACTGCACCGTAGGCCAGGCAGAATTCGCCGGTGTCCGTTCTCTGCACGGATCCGTGAACTATTCGAACATCAAGACGTGGATGTCAGGAACAGCGGTTCTCAAACATCCGGCGCCGGACGGAATTGCGTACCGGCGGCGATGGGCCAATGGTTGGGAATTCCTCGGGAATGGTGCTGCCGTTACTGTTTCTTCGTGTTCCTCCCAGAATCACTCGGGACATGGCCTGTGGATTGCCCAAAGAACGGAAGGCGCGAATATCCAAATGTCCGTGGACGCGAACAATACCGTCCCGCCGTGGGCCATGCGGGCCGACGATGACCTGGAGCCGTGGCTGACCAACGAAGAGACAATAGAGCGGCAGGTTTTTGGCGATGACGGCCGGACCCGTGCAGACAACCCAGTGAGAGCCACAACCACATCTGGGCACGTTGGTGCCTACATCGAAGGGTCGAGAAATGTTCTGAACATTTCGTCGAATACGGCGGCGCAACAGGCCCCCGAGTCGTTCTACGGATGGCAGAAGCATGCCCTCGCCTTCGGGGTCGAAGCAAGGGAAAACATGGTCACGGTGTCTCACCACTCACTGACCGACACACGCCCCTCTGGCGAAGTCATCCGTGGCGGAGCCACCGGCCGGAACTTTGTTCTCGGCAACGGGCGGATCCTCGACCAGATTTCCAGCTAGGAGGAAATTCATGACCACCATGATTCGAACTCAAGCGACAATCGCGAATGACCTGGCCGAGTACCTTGTGCCCGACCTTGGGGTGCCCGTTGCGGCACGGTGGGTTGCATCGACCGTGGACCCAGAGGACCCCAGCCGGATTCCCGATGCCATGGGGTTGAGCCGCACGGCCGCCGTCCGGACCAAGCCCGCGGATGCACGAGTCGTCGAAAGCGCGGATGGCAACGCACTCCAGATCACCAAGGGGTCGTATTTCTCGGGGCAATATGCCTTTCGGCACGCGCGGCCCTCGGCCTTCACGATGATTGCCGTCCTTTCCTGCCCCGAGGCTGCAGGACCAATAGTAGACTTCGGCCCCTGCCGAATTCAGAAGACCGCGACCTATTCTCTGCAGCGTGACAAGGATCTGATCCACGTCGAATCGCGCGACAGGGATGTCGTTCTCGTTGCGAGTTTTGACGGAGCGAACAGCCATCTGACGGTCAACGGCAAGTGCGCGTTCGGTGACCTGTCCGCGGGGAACAGGCCGGATTTCCAGTCCATGTTCGGTGCGACCTATGGCACTGCCACCTGGCACGAATTCGCCATCCTCGACTTCCCGGTCTCACCCGAGCAGGCGGACCAGATCGTGAACGTCATGCGCGGAATCTACCCGAATCTCCTGGGGCGTTAGAGGCTCCTCACGCAGCGGTTCACCCCTCCGCGGATACCTCGGGGAAAACATACGCGGCCTGAGTGCTCGAAGCGTTCGTGATCTTGTGGCCGATGTGATGCCCCGCTCTCAGTTATTTGTATTGACATTAGAACAATTAGCTTAATAGGCTGTACAAAGACCGGACCCATCCAGTTCTCCGGTCGACCGGACTCGACGAGGAGCAGGCATGGCGGAGCAGCGAACCATCGGTGTTGGACTCATCAGCGTGGGCTGGATGGGTAAAGTCCATTCGAGGGCATACACCAATATTCCGGTCTTCTACCCTGAGCTCGGTATCAGGCCTCGGCTGATCGTCGCGGCTGACACAGCCGAAGACCGCGCCCAATATGCGGTGAACGTACTCGGTTTCGAGCGGGGAACCACTGACTATCACGAGGTTCTGAACGATCCCGAGGTCGATGTTGTCTCCATCTGTGCCCCCAACTTCCTGCACGCCCAGATTGCGAAGGACGCCGCGGAGGCCGGAAAGGCGTTCTGGGTGGAGAAGCCTGCGGGGCGTTCGGCCGATGAAACCCAGGCGATTTCGGATGCTTCCGACCGCGCCGGCGTCGTCAGCGCCGTGGGTTTCAAGTACCGCAACGCACCCGCCATCGAATACGCGCGCCAGCTCGTGGCAGACGGCAAGCTGGGGCGCATCACCAACGTGAGAGGGGCCTTCTTCGCGGACTATTCTGCCGATCCCCGCGGGGCACTTTCATGGCGTTTCATGCGGGACCTCGCTGGAACGGGGGTTCTCGGGGACCTGATGGGGCATCTCATAGACCTGACGCATTACGTCGTCGGCCCCATTCGGAGCGTCACTGCGGCGACATCCACCGTGCATTCGGAGCGACCCGAGATGCCGATGGGCAGCGGAACCCACTTCGCGGTCGTCGAGGATGGCGACATGAAGCCCGTGGAGAACGAGGACTACGCTTCGATGATTGTTCGATGCGAACAACCCGCATCCGAGGGTTCGACGGCTCAAGTCATCGGCGTATTGGAAGCCTCTCGCGTGGCCAACGGGCCGCGCGCCTCCTACGGAATTGAGGTATACGGCACGCAGGGTTCGTTCCGCTGGGACTTCGAACGAATGAATGAACTTCAACTTGCCTTGAACACGGCGCCTCACGTCGGATACACCACCATCATGGCTGACAAGGAATTCGGGGACTTCTCAGTTTTCCAGCCTGGGGCTGGGACTCCCATGGGCTATGACGACCTCAAAACCATCGAGGCCAAGAAATTCCTTCTTGCGTACCTGGGGGTCGAATCCCTGCATGCGGATATCAAGGATGGTGTTGCAGCCAGCCGCGTGGTATCAGCGGCCGAAGAGTCTGCCGAAACTGGCGCTTGGCAACCGGTCGATGAGATCGTGGGTACCAGCGCGCAGGGTCGGAGCAGGCAATGACCGAGGGCATACCCCACCGCCAGACGGATCGTCCCGCCCGGCGGGGTCGGTAGGGCTCAGTCCTCGATCTTGCCGATGGGTTCGCGCTTCTCGGCCTGGAACTTGTCCTCGGTGCGGCCGTAGGCCCAGTAGCCCGAGATCGAGATCTGCTCGCGCGGGATCTCACGCTGTTTGAGGAGCCGGCGCACCTGCTTGATCGATTCCCGCTCGCCGTGTGCGAAGACATCGACCTTGCCCTCGGGCCATTCCCGTTCGGTCATCAGCGTGGCCAAACGGTTCGGGTCGGCACCTGCGCCCTCCTTGGCCTGCCACACGATCTCCAGGCCTTCCGGTGCGGCGATGTTCTGGCGGTCTTCGTCGTCGTCGAGAACGATGAAAGCGTACCCGCGGGCGTCGGAGGGGAGGGCCTCGACGCCGGAGGCGATCGCGGGCAGCGCCGAGGCGTCGCCCGCGAAGAGATACCAGTCCGCGGTGGGATCCGGGGAATACTTGCCGCCGGGGCCCATCAGAAGCAACGGGTCACCGGGGGAGGCCGAAGCGGCCCAGGGGGCGGCGAGCCCCTCGGTCCCGTGGGTCACGAAATCGATCGTCAGCCGGCCCGACTCCTGGTCCACGGAACGGACGGTGTACGTGCGGGTCACGGGAACGTCTTTGGGAGGCAGAGTCTCCCGCAACTCCATCATGTCGAACGGGGCCGTGAGGTTCAGCTCGGGTTTCGCGAAAACGAGTTTGACGTATTGGTCCGTGCACCCGTTGTCCTCGAAGGAGGAGAATCCTTCCCCGCCCAGAATGAGCCGAACCATGTGCGGCGTGAGCTGCTGCCTCTCGATGACCTCGAGGACCGTCTGTGGTTTGCGCTTGGGGGACATTGAGCTCCAATGCTCGGTTTGATAAGGCTTACCTCACGGTATCTCCCCAAAGGCGGAAGCGGCCAATGCGCCCGCTCGCGGCGCATTCATATTAAGAGGTAGAGGGCTCCCAGGATCGTGACGGCGATGACCGCCAGGTCAAAGGTCTTCTGGGCGATCGTTCGGGCGGCCCACCGGCCGAAGAAGGCGCCCGCCACGACCCCGGGGACCAGGAGCAGGTCCAGAAGCAGGATGTGGGGCGTGATGAGGCCCAGCCCGATCGATACGGGAAGCTTGAGCACGTTCATGGTCGCGAAGAACCAGGCGGCCGTGCCCAGGAACGCGTGGACAGGAAAACGGGCCGCGAGGAAGTACATCGACATGACCGGTCCGCCGGCGTTGGCCACCATGGTCGTGAACCCGCCGAGCGATCCGTACCCGGCGGCAGTCGCCCAGGACGACCGCGCCGGCACGCCCGGATCCGTGGGGCGTCTGCCCCGTTGCCACAGGGTCAGGCCCATGAGCATGAGGAGAAGGACGCCGATGACCCGCCGCACCACGGCGTCGCCCGCGAAAGCAAGGAATACGCCGCCTGCCGCCAGGCCGACCAGAACGGCCGGAATCATACGGACCAGGGTCGGCCAGTCGGCATGGCGACGATAGGTCCAGAGTGCGAAGGCGTCCCCGACGAGCAGGAGGACGAGAAGCGCCCCCGTCGAGGGCCGCGCGGGAAGTACTGCCGCGAAGACGGCCACGGACAGGGTGTTGATGCCTGGCAGGGCCGTCTTGGAGAAACCCACCAAGACGGCCGCCAGGGCCAGGCCCGACCAGGCGAGCCATGAAAGGTCGGACAGGGACAACGGTCAGCCGCCGAACGGCAGCCGCGCATCGATGTCCTGGTCCTCCCACTGCTGACGGACCCAGCCGTGGTGGGGGTCGTCGCTGATGAGCCACTTGCGGACCGGCCCCGGCCCGGCCATCACGTTGAGGTAGTACATGTCGTATCCGGGAGGGGCCATGGCCGGGCCGTGCCAGCCGTACGGAACCAGGACGACGTCGCCGGTCCGCACCTCGGCGTTGACGTCGATGGGTCGATCGTCCGACGCGTAGACGCGTTGGTAACCGATCGCATCGGTGGCTTCCTTCGGTGCATCCGGGGTCACGCGCGTCTCGAAGTAGTAGATCTCCTCGAGTCCGGTCTCCTCGCCTTCCTTCTCCTCATCGTGCTTGTGAGGAGGATAGGAGGACCAGTTGCCCGCGGGAGTCAGGACCTCGCACACGATGAAACGGTCCGCTTCGAGCGCTGCGGGTGTGCCGAAATTGCGCACCTCCCGGGAGCAGTTGCCGGCGCCGCGCAATTCGAGCGGAGCCTCGTCCTTGGTGATCAGCCGCGTCGGGTATTCGTCCGAGGCCGGAGCGGAAGCGATGGCCACGCGGACCCCGGTCGCGCCGGAGATCTGGACGGCCTTGTTGACGCCGGTGTAGAGGACATCGGTGGGGCCGTGGAAGACGGATTCCCGGCCGGACAGCTCGTAGGTGTGGTCGTCGACGACGGCGGTGACGTCCCCTGAGAGGGGGATGATGATGCGTTCTTCGGCCACGGCGTCCAAGGTGACGGCCTCGCCCGAGAGGGTCGCCGTCTTGAGGCCGGTGTGCTCCCAGCCGTCGACCTGCTGGGCCGAGTCGTAGGCGCCGAGGGAGACGTCCCACGGGCCGTCGGCCGCCTTGCCCAATGGATATACCCAATTCGTCATGTGTGCATCCTTTCGAATGGTCTTGCGGATCGGTGGAATCTGCGGTCAGGCCGAGAGCGTCATTTCGAAGGAGTAGGAATCGGCGCGATACACGTGCCGCCCTGTTTCCGCTCGACGGCCGATATCGTCCGTCGCGGTGCGAGACATGGTCACCAGCGCGGAGCCGGGGCTCGTCTTGAGCAACTGGGCCTGGTCGTTCGTGGCGACGGCCGCGCCGATTTTCTGCTGGGCCAGCCTGAAATTGATGCCTTGCTGCCGCAGGAGCGTGTAGAGGCCGCGGCTCTCAAGGCCTTCCCGAGTCAGCTCGGCGATCTCGAGCGGAACCCAGTTCTCCATGATCGCCAAGGGGGCTCCCGCGCGGCTGCGAACGCGCTTGAAGTAGTACACGGTCGAGCCGGGCTTCAGGTTGAGCCGGGCCGCGACGTCGTCCGGCGCCTGGGTCTCCTCGAATTCGAGGACCTTGGTCGTGGGCTGGGCGTGGTCATCGTTCAGGTCCTCGTACAGTGAGGTCAGCCCGACGGAGCGACGGATCTCCGAGGCGACCACCTGGGTCCCCACGCCGCGTTTGCGAACGAGCAGACCTGATCGAACGAGCTCATCCATCGCCTTGCGCACCGTGGGGCGGGAGAGGTGGAGGTCCTTGGCCAGGGAGAGCTCGTTGTCGAGCATCGTCCCGGGCGGAAGATCACCTTCCGCGATGGCTGTTTCGATGCCGTGGACCAGCTGGTGGTACAGCGGCACGGGCGACGAGCGGTCGATCGTCACGTCGATAGATGCTGTCATGATCTAGCTCCGTCGTTGGTTCCCGACTGTGTCCTTTGTAAGGACAATAGGATTTGATCGTAGCACGCCGGGTCGACGCGTGGCCGGAGCGTATCCCGCACCGGCTCTGACCAGGACATGTCCACACTGTGACTCGGCGTATGAGGCCGAACATACTGCCTTGGAGTAGACATAAGAAGTCACCCACGCACCCTGCCCCAGGAGGCCCTGCCGTCATGTCTTCCCGCCCGGTATCGACACGAAGAAACGGACCTTGCGGCGCGGCACCGGTCGAGAAGAAGATGACCGGACCCATGCGCCTGGCCGCGATGGTGCTCACGGTGGGCGGCCTCCTGTTCGGTTACGACACCGGGGTCATCAACGGCGCGCTTCCGTCCATGGCCGCGGACTTCTCGATGGACGAGAAGTACGAAGGCTTCGTGACCTCGGCCCTCCAGTTCGGAGCCGTCTTCGGTGCGGTCTTCGGGGGCCGTTTCTCGGACCGACACGGACGGCACCGCACGGTCGTCCTGGTCGCCGCCCTGTTCACGGTCGGTGCCGTCGGATCGGTCCTCGCGCCGTACTGGTGGGTCCTTTCCCTCTTTCGTGTGGTCCTGGGGCTGGCCGTCGGCGGGGCATCGGTGACCGTTCCCGTGTACCTGGCGGAACTCGCGCCGACCCGCCTGCGCGGCAGAATCATCTCCCAGAACGAGTTCATGGTGGTCTTCGGCCAGCTCCTGGCCTTCGCCTTCAACGCCGGGATCGCCGGTGTGGCCGACGCCGAGCAGGCCAGCACCTGGCGCTGGATGCTCGCGATCTGCATCCTCCCCGCCATCGTCCTGTGGGCCGGAATGACGGTGGTCCCGGAATCACCCCGCTGGCTGGCCAGGGGCGGGAGAATCGACGAGATGCTCGAGGTCCTCCGGAAAGTCCGGGAGCACACGTTCACCTCCGACGAGCTCGGCGAGGTCAGGGAACTGGCCGAACGAGACGAGCAGGCGGCCCAGGGCACCGTATCCGACGTCGTGCGAACCCCCTGGATTCGGCGGATCCTGGTGATCGGCATCGGTATGGCGATCATCAACCAGATCTCAGGCATCAACGTGGTCCAGTACTACGGCGTCACGATCCTTTCCCACGCAGGATTCACCGGCAACACGGCGTTCGTGGTGAACCTGCTGATCGGCCTCGCGGGCGTCGTCGGCGTCGGCGTCGCGCTCGCGATCATGACCCGGGTGCGGCGCAAGCTCATGCTCAGCACGGGCCTGACCGGAACCATCGTGATGCTCTCCGTGCTGGCCGCGACCTCCGAGTTCATGAGCGATGACGTAGTGGCCAAACGGTGGATCGTCCTGGTCTCGATCGTCGTCTTCGTGGGGATCTCCCAGTGCGCGATCGGCACGATGACCTGGCTCTACATGTCGGAAATCTTCCCCCTCACCGTGCGAGGAGTGGCCATGGGAATCAGCACCGGCGTCCAGTGGGCCGTGAACTTCCTGGTTGCGCTGTTCTTCCCCCTGCTCTCCGCGGCGTGGGGATTCGGCATGACCATCGCGGTCTTCGTGATCCTGCAGATCCTGGCTCTCGCTTGGGTCCGCCTCAAGGTTCCGGAAACCAAGGACAAGTCCCTCGAGCGCATCGAACGAGAATTCCGGGACGCGTGAGACCGGGCCCGAATGGGGTCACGACGAGGAGCTGAGCGAGTAACGTGGGGCAGACGGCGCGCGGGGCAGCGAGGCCCCGGCCTGCGAACCACAACAGGAGGTCCTTGTGAGGCTTTGGTCCCTTCATCCGTCCTACCTGGACGCCAAAGGGCTCGTTGCCGCCTGGCGTGAGGCCCTGCTGGCGCAGAAGGTTCTCGCGGGGGCGACCCACGGGTACCGTCAGCACCCGCAGTTGGTCCGGTTCAGGGACACGGACGAGCCACGGGCGGCGATGTCCGCTTTCCTCCGCGGTATCCATCGGGAAGCCACGGCGCGTGGGTACACGTTCGACGTCGAGAAGATCATCCGGGGGCCCCTCCTGGCCGGGGAGGCCGAGCTGACCGAGCCGGGGCCGGACTGGATCGACGTTCCCGAAAGCGCTTCGTCTTCGGCCCCGGCGACCGCGGCCGTGGGGGAGGACGCCGCCCCCGCGCGGCCTCGTGCGGCCTCGGCTCCCGAAAGGGCCCAGGCCACGGCGGACACCCGGACCGTCCCCCTGATCCCCGTCCGCCAGGGGCAGCTCGACTACGAGGCGGAACTGCTGACCTTCAAACTGCGCCTGCGTGCGCCGAAACTGGTCTCGCGGCTCGAAGCCGACCTGAGAAACGCACGACTCGAAATCCATCCCCTGTTCACGACCGTCCCGGGCGGCATCGAACCCTGGGAGAAAGTGAGAGACGACCTATGAGCACGTTTCGGAACACCGCCGACATCACCCACCCACGTTCGGCCGTCACCGAGTGGTACGCGAGCCCCGGCGCCGTCGTCCGGCTGAGCCCGCCCTGGAACACCAAGGTCGTCCAGGAGCCGACCAACGGGCTCGACGTCGGCTCGGAGACGCAACTGCTCATGGGGCTGCAGTGGGCCGAAGGGCTCCTTCCGGGCAGCGTCCCCATCAGGCCAGGAACCCGCTGGACGGCGGAACACACCCAGTACGCGCCCGGCCGGAGCTTCACCGACGAAATGAAGAAGGGCCCGTTGAAGTCCTGGACCCACCGCCACGAGTTCGCTGACGGTGACCCGGGCAGCACGATCGTCTCCGACACGGTCACCTACGAGTTGCCGGGTGGGCTGGACCGGAAGATCTCCTTCGGCGCGACCGCGTTCGAGAAGGAACTCGACCGAGTCTTCGCCTTCCGGACCGACCAGACGCAGGCGGACCTCGACTTCGCGTCCTTCCTGGAGGGCATCCGGACCCGGGCAGGGGCCGCGACCGGGACACTGACCGTGGCGGTTGCGGGAGCCTCCGGGATGGTGGGGACCCAGGTCTCCGCGCTCTTGCGTGCGGCCGGCCACCGGGTCCTGCACCTCAGGCGGCGCAAAGGATTCAGCGGAACCATCGGGCCCGACGAGATCGCCTGGGACCCGGACCAGCACAGGCTGGACCCCCAAGCGCTCGTCGGCGTCGACGCCGTGATCAATCTTGCCGGCGCGGGAATCGCCGGACCCTTCACGGACAAACATCGTCGCGCGGTGCTGGAATCCCGCCTCAACAGCACCGAAACGATCGTCGCCGCGATGCGCGAGGTGGCCGACGACGGCGGGCCCCGGACCCTGGTCAACGCATCGGCCAGCGGATACTACGGGCACGACGCCGACGTCGTCACCGAGAACGACGGTCCCGGCGAAGATTTCCTTGCCGACGTCTGCACCCAGTGGGAAGCCGCAGCTCTGAAGGCCGAGGACTTCGGCGCTCGCGTGGTTCTGGTCCGGACGGGACTTGTTCTCAGCTCGTCGGGTGGTCTTCTGGCCGCGCAGCTGCCGCTGTATTTCGCGGGCGCGGGAGGGCCGCTGGGTGGTGGCGACCAGTGGCAGCCCTGGATCAGCCTCGAGGATCTCGCGCAGATTTACGCCTTCGCCGTCGTCGACCCTGGGATGAGCGGTCCGGTCAACGCGGCGGCACCCCACCCGGTGCGGCAGAAGGAATTCGCGAAGACCCTCGCGTCGATTCTGCACCGTCCGAGCGCGGTGCCCACGCCCAAGCAGGCCCCCGGCCTGCTTCTCGGGAAGCAGGGCGCTCGCGAACTCGCGCTGAGTTCGGCCGCCTTGGTCCCCCGGGCCCTGGAGAACCGCGGGTACACGTTCCGATTCGATCACCTGGAGCCAGCACTCCGACACACCCTGGGAAGGACCTCGCATTGACCCCACCGCACGAACCGTCCGGGAACCGGCCCTCTTCCGAAGGCCTCCCGGGCGGCGACGCCCCTGACTCCACGGCGTCGAGCAACGAACCCGCCACGATCACCGGAGCGCTGCCCGAAGTCATCGTCTCGGACGAAGCGGACGCGCCCAAGGCGACCAACAACCTGAAGACCGGATTCATCCTCGCGTTCGTCTCCTATGGGCTCTGGGGATTTCTGCCTCTCTACTTCGCGGCGATCAAACCGACCGGGGCATTCGAGATCCTTGGATGGCGCATCTTCTTCTCGCTGATCCTGTGCGTCCTCCTGGTGACCGTGACGCGCTCCTGGGGCAAGGTCGCGGCCGTGTTCCGGAACAAACGGGTCAACTTCACGCTCGGTCTGGCCGGCGGGATCGTGTCCATCAACTGGCTGGTCTACATCATCGCGACGACGACCGGGCACGTACTGGAAGCTTCGCTCGGATACTTCATCAACCCGGTTGCGACGATCGTCCTCGGGGTCTTCGTGCTGCACGAAAAGCTTCGTCGACTCCAGTGGGCGGCGGTGGGTGTCAGCCTTGTCGCCATCGTGGTACTGAGCGTGGAGTACGGCGCGCTGCCCTGGATGTCCCTGGCGATCGCGGGCAGCTTTGCGCTCTATGGGCTCGTCAAGAAGAACGTCGGTGGTCGCGTCGACTCCCTCACCGGGTTGACCTTCGAGACCGCGTGGTTGTTCATTCCGGCCGTCGTCGCGCTGGTCCTGGTCCAAACCGTGGGCGGAGGGCTTGCCTTCGGTCATATCGGCGCCCTGCGCACGACCCTGCTCGTGGGCACCGGCGTGATGACCCTGGTGCCGCTGCTGACCTTCGCCGGTGCCGCGTCCCGGCTCCCGTTGTCCTACGTGGGGATGGTCCAGTACTTCAACCCGGTCATGCAGTTCCTGGCCGGGTACCTGTTGCTGGGGGAGGAGATGACCACGGGCCAATGGTTCGGTTTCGCCATCGTGTGGGTCGCGATTCTCCTGCTCATCATCGACGCCGCGCGGGCCGCACGGACGTATCGTCGGGCGGTGCGCCGTGCTGGACGGTCCGGCGAGTCCTGACCGCCCGGGATCGCTGATGGTGCGGCTCATGGAGGTATGTGCTTGGGGCCACTGAACTCTTTGGTACGATTTCGTCGCTGGCCTAACCCGGTCCAGCACGACCGCCCCCTCGAGAGGCTCACATGACCAACAACAATCGTTCCGGGAATGCCCAGGACATGCCGTGGGCAGACGATTCGGGCAACCACGATCCGGAGAATGCGGAAACGGCCGTCGGCGACGTCGTCACCAAGAGTCGGTTGCCCAAGCCGGAGTCCAAGCGCTCCATCCTTCTGGGCGCCCTGTTCCTCATGGCCACCTCGGCCATCGGCCCGGGATTCATCACCCAGACCGCGACCTTCACCGTGAAGATGGGGGCCGCCTTCGCGTTCGCGATCTTCTTGTCGATCATCGTGGACATAGCGGTCCAGCTGAATGTGTGGCGCGTGATCGGCGTGAGCGGTCTTCGGGCCGGCGAACTCGGGAACAGACTCCTGCCCGGAGTGGGTGTGCTGTTGGGGATCTTCGTGGTCTTCGGCGGGTTCGTGTTCAACGTCGGCAACGTCGCGGGCGGCGGCCTGGGCATCAACGCGATGACCGGGCTCGATTCCACGTGGGGCGGGATCCTGACCGCGGTGCTTGCGGTCCTGGTCTTCCTGTCCAAGAAGGCCGGGGTCGCTCTCGACAAGATCGTGGTGGTCCTCGGCGTCGTCATGATCCTGATTACCGGGTACGTGGCCGTTGTCTCCGGCCCGCCCATTGGTGATGCGCTCCGCCAGACCGTACTGCCTGACACCGTCGATGTCGCCGTGATCACGACCCTGATCGGGGGAACCGTGGGCGGCTACATCACGTATGCGGGCGCGCACCGAATGATCGATGCGGGTGTCTCCGGGCCCGACGACGTCCGTTCCATATCCAACGCATCCATCACCTCGATCATCGTGACCGGTGTGATGCGCTATCTCCTGTTCCTGGCCATCCTGGGTGTCGTGGCCGGAGGCGTCGCGCTGACGAGCTCGAACCTCGCCGCCGAGGCGTTCCAGCACGCCGCCGGAGACATCGGTCTGCGCTTGTTCGGCGTGATCCTGTGGGCCGCCTCGATCTCGAGCGTCATCGGGGCCGCCTACACCTCGGTTTCGTTCATGACCACTCGGGAGACCAAGACCTGGATCCGCAATGCTCTGACGGTCGGCATGATCGTGCTGTCGACCCTCGTGTTCATGACCCTGGGGAAGGCTCCGGGAACCTTGCTGGTCATCGCCGGAACGATCAACGGACTGATCCTTCCGCTCGGGTTCACGGTGATTCTGGTGGTCGCCATCTTCCGGCGTGATCTGTTGGGCGGTTACAAGTATCCCAAGTGGTTGGCCTCGGCCGGCGTCATCGTGTGGCTGCTGACCCTCTACCTCGGCGCGGGGGCGGTCGGGAAGCTCTCGACCCTGTGGAACGGGTAGGGCAGGTCAGGTCGCCGGACCAGCCCGCGCCACCGCGGCCGCGTCGACGCGGCCGCATCAATGCGACCGCCTCGGCGCGCGTGGTGGCCTATCCGGCGTTGCCGACCACGCCCATCACGGTCCCGGCGGCGATTTTCTCACCCGGTGTGATGGATCCCCGGCGGAAGACGCCCGCGGCCGGTGACTCCAGCGGCATCTCGGTCTTCATCGCTTCCAACGTCGCGAGGGCCTGACCCTCGTCGACGGTTTCTCCGTCCTCGACCTCCCACCTGACCAAGGAACCGTTCAAGGACGCGCTGACCTCGACCTCCGAGGCGTCGGTGCCGCTCGAGGAAGCGCCCTGTGCGGCGTCGTCGGGGGAGAACCGCACCCCTCCGAGCCCTTCGGCCAGACCGCGGCCCAGGGCGGACAAGGCGTCGGCGGGGAACCTGACTCTGGTCAATCTGCCGTCGACCTCTACCCCTGACGTGACCGAGCCGCGGGACCCCGTGTCCAGGTCTCCGAACAACGTGTTGTCCGCGTACCGGGGTGCCGCGTACCCACCGTCGGGTTCCAGGCTCGGCGTCAGGACCTCCTCGATCCAGGTCGTGTAGGTCGAGAACGGGGAATTCGTGAAGTCCTCCTGGTCGAGGACCGCGCGGTGGAAGGGGAGCGTCGTCGAAACCCCGGAGACCGTCAATTCGGCCAGGGCGCGTCGGGCCCGAGCGAGCGCCGCATCGCGGGTTGCCCCGGTGACGATGAGCTTGCCCAGCAAGGAATCGAAGTCACCGGCAACCCTGGACCCTGCCACGACCCCCGCGTCCCACCTGATGCCCGGTCCGGTGGGAACGGTGATGCCCGAGATCGTTCCGCCCGCCGGGAGGAACCCACGACCGGGATCCTCCGCGTTGATGCGGAACTCGAGGGAGTGCCGTTGCGCACGCGGTGCTTCCTCGAAAGGCAGGCGTCCGCCCGCGGCGACATCGAGCTGCAAACCCACCAGGTCCACTCCGAAGGTTTCCTCCGTGACCGGGTGCTCGACCTGGATCCGCGTGTTGACCTCGAGGAACGAAATCAGACCATCGGAAGCTACCAGGAACTCGACGGTCCCGGCATTGACGTATCCGGCCTCCCGGAAGATCGCGGCAGAAGCCCGTTCGATCTCCGTTCTCTGCTCATCGCTCAGGAAGGGGGCCGGGGCCTCCTCCACGAGCTTCTGGTTCCGGCGCTGGAGGGAGCAGTCCCGGGTGCCCACCACCACGACGCCGCCGTGCGAGTCAGCGACCACCTGGGCCTCCACGTGACGTGGCTTTTCCAGGAAGCGCTCCACGAAGCATTCGCTGCGACCGAAGGCGCCCTGGGCCTCGCGGGCGGCTGATTCGAAGGCGGACTCGACGTCGGCGATGTCCTTGACTACGCGCATGCCCCTGCCGCCGCCGCCGTGAGCGGCCTTGATGATGATGGGCAAGCCGTGCTCTTCCGCGAAGGCTCGGGCCTCGTGAGCATCGGCCAGTGGGCCATCGGTTCCGGGAGCGAGGGGTGCTCCGGCGGACGTGGCGATCTCCCGGGCGCGGATCTTGTCTCCCAGTGCCTCGATGGTTTCGGGGGAGGGCCCGATCCAGGTGAGGCCGGCGCCGGCGACGGCTCGTGCAAAGTCCGCCGACTCGGCCAGAAAGCCGTACCCGGGGTGGACGTCGGTTGCCCCGGAACGCTGCGCGATGTCGATGAGCTTGTCGATGTTGAGGTACGTCTCTGCAGGGGAATCCCCTTCGAGGGCGTAGGCCTCGTCGGCGAGGTGAACGTGTGGGGACTTGGCGTCCGAATCCGCGTACACGGCGACGGTTCCGATGCCCCGCTCGGCGCAGGCGTGCAGCACGCGGACTGCGATCTCGGACCGATTCGCGATCATGACTTTGCGCATGGTGTTTTCTCCGGTGTGTGTGATGGGCATGAGCTAGGAAGCATCGAGGACGAGTCGGATCAGCGAGCCGGGAGGCGCTTGTGCCAAGAGGCGGAGGTGGTCCGGCTCCACGATTCCGATCACGGGATAGCCGCCGGTCACGGGATGGTCCGCCATGAAGATCACTGGATTGCCGGACGGTGGAACCTGGACGGCCCCCTCCACGATGCCCTCACTGGGCAGTTCGCGGCCCTCGGCCTCGGCGGTACGTTCAAGGGGAGAAGGCAGCTCGCCCGCTTCCGTGTCCGGTGACCATCGTGCGAGCCGGGCACCGACCCTGTTGCTGGCCTCCGTGACGTTCCACGTCGTTTCCGCCAGCTTGCGCACCGATGCGGAAGTGAACCAGTCGAGCCGTGGGCCGGGCGATATTCGGATGTCCGTGACCTCCCGTCCCAGTGGCAGGCCAACGCCGGACGCCGGCGAGTCGACGGAGCGGCGTGGCTGGTGACCACAACGGACGACGTCGTTCTTGGCCAGCGGTTTCGGACCGAGAGAAGCCAGCGTGTCCGTCGCAGAACTTCCCAGAACGAGCGGGGTCCTGATTCCACCGCGCACGGCAAGATAGAACCTCAACCCCCGGTCCGGTGAGCCGATGGTGAGCCTTTGCCCGGCGAGAAGAGCGAAGGGGCGGTTTCCGGGCACACGGACGGCGGTGTCCGAATCGCGGATCCTCAGGTCACCTTCGGCACCGGTGACAGCCAGCACGACGTCACGGAGCGCGGTGACTGACAACTGCCCGGCCGTGTTCTCGAGTACGGCCTCCGAGAGGTCGTTGCCGACCAATCGGTTGGCCGATTCGGCGGCCGCGGGGTCGGCCCAACCCGAGGGGCTCACTCCCCAGCCCGTGTGTCCCTGACGGCCCCGGTCCTGGACCAAAGTCGCGAGTCCGGGACTGTCGATGCGCAGGGCGTCGCTCGCGCCGTCCTTTTCCTCGTCCGGGGCGGCTGTCCGATTCTCGGTCGAGTGGTGGTCCTCGCCGGGGACGATGTCCCGTGACGCATCAGCCTCGTCCCGGACCGTCACAGACTCCCGACGCGGGCAGAACCGAACGGTCGTGCCGGGCGTGATCAGGGCCGGCACTTCTCGTTCGAGGTCCCACACGCCAGCATCGGTGGTTCCGATCAGCTGCCAGCCGCCGGGCGAAGCGCTCGGGTACACCGCGGAGAATTCACCGGCCAGGCCGACCGAGCCCGCCGGAACCCTGGTCCGCGGGCTGCTGCGTCTGGGGACGGTCAGCGGAGCCTCACCCTCGGCGGCGACGAGGTAGGCGAATCCCGGGGAGAAACCGGAGAACGCGGCCCTCCAGGTGGTTTCGCTGTGGCGGCGCACGACTTCCTCCACGGAGGCACCCACGTGCCGGGCGACGTCGTCCAGGTCCTCCCCGCTGTACTCCACCGGGATCTCAACCACGCTCGCTCCGACCGTGAGTCCTTCTTTCCCGGGCATGCTCGACAGGTGGCGCACGTACGCCCGTTGTTCCGCCGGCGAGAGAGGGCAACGGAATCGCACCAGCAGAGTCGATGCCGCGGGAATGAGTTCGAGCTGGCCCCGCAAGGGGTCTTCGGAGAGAGCCGTGTGCAGGGAGAGAACGTCTTCGATTCCGTCGCAATCGACCAGGAGGGCGGAGCGGCCCGTGGGGTGTATCCGACGGGCCTGCCGATCCAGCATCTGTGCTCCTGTCATCTCGCCGCCATTGCTTGTTTCATCGTAGACGACGGGACAGCCGTGAGAACGGGTTGTCCACAGGCCGACGGTCGCCCCGCGCGAAGTGCGGGGCGACCGTCGGGGTGCGTCGTTGATGCCGAGCGGGAGCGAATCAGCGGTAGGACATCTTCCACTTTTCCTCGACGTGCGTCGTCCTCACTTGGACGAGGATGTTGTCGTCATCCTTGGTCGCGTCGGGGAAGGAAACATCCTTTTTCTGCCCCTCGGAGACGTTCTCGTGGAAGGTCCGGTTGCCCTTCAGGTCGTAGGCCTCGATCTCGAAGGATTCGTGACCCAGGTTCTCGAAGGTCGCGTCCTTCTTCGGGCCCTGATAGACGTAAGCAACGGTCCCGTTGCTTTCGAGGGGCTTGTCCCCTTCCGACTGGATGGCATTCTTGTCGTACAGCTTGACCTCCCAGGAACCTTCGGTCGCGTCCATGTGGAATCCCTTGGGGTTGCCGTAGAGGCCGTCCAGATTGATCCAGCTCGATCCGGCCGAGGTGTCGATGTCATTGGCGTACAGGCCCGAGTCCTCGCCCTTGTCGTCCATTCCCCAGATGGCGAAGTTGGACTCGCCCTCGAACCAGTATTCGGCGTAGTAGACGTGGCCGTCCTTGAGCTTGTCCGTCTTGACTCTCTGATCGCCCTCGCCGGAGAGCGTTTCGACAGGTTCGGCGTCATTCCCGGGAATGTTGGCCTGATCCGGACGCGAGCCCGACGGGGCGGAACCCGTCCCGGAGGCTTGGGGCGAGCCACTGGCGGTGCTGGACTCCGTGGCGTACGACGACGCCGTCTGTGATTCCTCCGGGTCCCCGGACTTTCCGATGATCCCGGCCAGAACGAGAACCAGGGCGACGATCAGGACCAGCAGGATCGCGCCGATGATCGACAGGATGCCTGCGGTCGTCGTGAAGAAGTTCTTTTTTCGCGGTGCCTGGCCGCCGGGATAGCCGCTCCACTGGGTGCTGCCGCCCTGGCCCGGCCCGCCCTGGCCACCGTTCCAGCCGCCGTTCCAACCGCCGGACGTGCCATGGGGCGAGGCTCCCGCCATGGGCTGCTGGGCTCTGTCCGAACCTTCCTGCGAGGTTTGGTCCTCCGGGGGATGCTGGGAGCCCTGGGCGCGGTCGCCGAATCCGCTCTGCCCCTGGTCCTTGGGGATGAACCGTCCGCTTCGGGTTCCGGCGGGATGAACGAGGGGTCATCGGGGTGATCGGAGGGAACGGGGTTGCCGTTGTCGTCGACCCAGAAGGGCCATCCTTGGGGCGCGGGACCCCAGCTGGGATCGGGGCGCCACCCGGGGTCCGGCCTCCATCCCTCGGGCGGGGGCGGCCAATGCGGTGGGGGATTGAACCGTAGTGACATAGGAGGATTCCTTTGGAAAGAAATGTGATTAACGATTCAAGTGTGGCATGAATGCTCAAAACTTTCTCAGAATTTTGTCCGCGTCAGGTGGCACATTGTTCAGTCGTATGACGACGTCGTCGTGGGTGCGGACCCAACCGAAATCCTGGGATTCGCTCCCGAAGATCGCGGATCGTGGGAACCACAGGCGGCCACCCCATAGAGTGGAGGGCATGGAAGACCCCATCTCCCCGAAGTCCTCAACGCCCCCGTGGGCATCCGGAGAACAGCCGACCCCGGTCTCGCAGCCCGGATGGCCCCCAGCGGCCCGGGAAGCAGGGTCGGGGCGCGGTGACGGCACGGAAGAAGCGGCTCGCGCCTACCAAGCAGCCGGAGCCCCCAAATTCAACGATGTCCCCGTGGAACCGTTGCCGTACCACCGTTTGTGGAAAGCGGATCCCTTTCATCGCTGGTGGAAGCCGCTGGTCGAATTCTGCATTTCCGGCCCTGTTTATCTCGTGCTGGCCATCCTTGTCTCCATACCGATGCTCGTGGCACCGCTGCTGACCGGATCCGCACCCGTGACCATCGGCCCCAATGGTTATCCGGAAGGGATGTTTTCGAGTCCCTTCACTTTCCTGATCATGTTCTTGAGCATTGCCCTCATGGCGCCGTGCGTGATTCTGGGACGACTCATCATGGGGCCCCGGCCGCTGGGTCTGCTCTTTTCGGTCGCCGGGAGGCTGAGATGGACCTGGCTGGCAACCTGCCTCACCATCGGATTCGTCCTCTTCGTGATCGTCCAGGGGCTCACGGTCCTGCTGTCGGCGGCCACGGGCGAGGAGACGCCGACGCCGAGCTTCGACCCCCGAACCGGCGTGTGGATTCTCCTGATCATCCTGATTGTGGTGCCGATTCAGTGCGCCGCGGAAGAGATGGTGTTCCGAGGATTCCTCATGCAAACGGTCGGCCGGTGGCTCAAGCATCCCCTCTGGGCCGTCCTCCTTCCGGCGCCGTTCTTCGTCCTGAGCCACGGGTACGGCCTGTGGGGGCTGATCAGCGTCGGGATCCTGGCGGTGATCGCAGGCGTGCTCTGCATCGCCACGGGCGGGCTGGAAGCCTCGATCGGCCTGCACGTCGGCAACAACGTGACCACTGTCCTGTTGGGTCTCTTCGGGCTCGCCGACCCGTTCGGCGCCGTCGCAACCGGTCCTTCGGACGCCATCGTGACCCTGGTGGTCGAAGGGCTCTATGCGGTCCTCGTCCTCTGGGCCGCACGACGTCGCCGCATCCCGGCCCGGCGCGACCCCGCCGTCACCTGGCAGGCCTGGCCGGGCTGGGCCCTGCAGAATGCGGGCGTTGGTCCCCGCGTCCCCACAACTCACTGACAACCAGGAGGAACCCATGACCGATCACGGCCCCGGAACCGCACCCCTCGACCCGCGCGGCAATGCGGAGGATCTCGCACACTTCGTCGCCGCGTCGCCCTCGTCCTACCATGCGGTTCGTGAGACGGCCAGGCGACTGGAGGCTGCAGGCTTCGTCCGACAGCACGAAACGGAAGATTTCGACGGTGGCCCGGGCGGACGGTACGTGGTCCGGGACGGAGCCATCGTTGCCTGGTACACCCCGGCCGCGGCGACGCCGGACCAGGGTTTCAGGATCGTGGGGGCACACACCGATTCGCCGACGTTCAAGGTCAAGCCGCAATCATCGATCGATCGGTTCGGGTGGCACCAGATCGGCGTGGAAGTATACGGCGGCGCTCTTCTCAACTCGTGGCTGGATCGTGAATTGTGCCTTGCCGGTCGGCTGAGCGTGAGAGCGGATGATGGGCGGATCGAGGAGAAGCTCGTCGCGACAGGGCCGGTAGCCCGCATCCCCCAGCTGGCGATTCACCTCGATCGTTCCGCCAATGAAGGCCTCACATTGGACCGCCAGAACCATGTTCAACCCGTGTGGGGCGCGGGGGACCCGCCGAGCGACGTCCTGGGGTATCTCGCCGCTCACGAGGTGAACGGTGAAACGATCGATCCGGGGTCGGTGACGGGGTACGAGATTGTCCTCGCCGACACCCAGGAAGGCCGGCTCTTCGGCCAGAACCACGAGTTCCTGGCATCCGGTCGCCTGGACAACCTCTCCTCGGTCCATGCCGGGCTCGAAGCACTCGTCCGCGCATCCGACGGCGAAGCAGCACGGGACGAGACCCTGGTCCTGGCCGCTTTCGACCACGAGGAAATCGGGTCGTCCTCGCGCTCCGGGGCAGCCGGGCCCATCCTCGACGACATCCTGGTCCGGATCGCGGCCGCACGCGGCGGAGGACCGGCCGAATACCGACGCGCGCTCGCCGGATCCGTGTGCCTTTCGGCGGATGCCGGTCACTTGGTGCATCCGAATTACCCCGGACATCATGACCCCGTGAACCAGCCGAAGCCGGGCGCGGGCCCCTTGCTCAAGATCAATGCGAACCAGCGGTACGCGACCGACGCCGTCGGCGCGGCGATCTGGGCGCGAGCATGCGAGAGTGCCGGAGTCGGGTATCAGGAATTCGTGTCCAACAACGATGTTCCGTGCGGCTCGACGATCGGGCCGATCACCGCCACGCGCCTGGGCATACGGACCATCGACGTCGGACTCGGGCTTCTGTCGATGCACTCGGCCCGCGAAATGTGCCACGTCGAAGACCTCTGGGCCCTGGGGCGGGCTCTCGAAGGCTTCTACCGCAACGACTGAGCACCGGCGACGCACGACGCCGCCCCGACCTGTCTGCCGCGACATGCTTCTCGCGACTCAGGACGGCCCGGGGCGGCGTCGTGCGGCGTGACGATTACTCCTTGGGGAAGCTGGCCGGATGGGCCCCGGCCATCTCCTCGACCACGCGAATGACCTGGCACGAGTACCCGAACTCGTTGTCGTACCACACGTAGACGACCACGGAGTTGCCGGAGACGATCGTTGCCAGACCGTCGACGATGCCGGCCCTGCGCGATCCGACGAAGTCCGTCGAGACGACTTCGTGCGAGTCCGTGTAGTCGATCTGCTTCCGCAGGGTCGAGTTCAGGGACAGGTCACGCAGATAGGCGTTCAGCGAATCCTTCGAATCGGGGGCCTCGTCCAGTTGCAGATTCAGGATTGCCATCGACACGTCGGGGGTGGGAACGCGGATGGCGTTGCCCGTGAGCTTCCCCTTGAGCTGGGGGAGCGCCTTGGCCACGGCCTTCGCCGCCCCGGTCTCGGTCAACACCATGTTCAATGCTGCCGATCGGCCTCGGCGGTCTCCCTTGTGGAAGTTGTCGATGAGATTCTGGTCGTTGGTGAACGAGTGCACGGTTTCGACGTGGCCGTGCGAGACGCCGTATTCGTCGTCCAGAACCTTGAGGACCGGCGTGATCGCGTTGGTCGTGCACGAGGCAGCGGAGACGATGCGGTCGTCGTCGGAAATGATGTCGTGGTTGACCCCGCAGACGATGTTCTTCAGCTCCCCCTTGCCCGGAGCGGTCAGGAGAACCTTCGCCGCGCCCTTGGCCCGGAGATGCTGGGACAGCCCCTCTTCGTCCCGCCAGCGGCCCGTGTTGTCGATGATCAGGGCGTTGTCGATGCCGTACTCGGTGTAGTCCACGGTGGCCGGGTCCGAGGAGTAGATGAATTGGATCGGCACGCCGTTGGCGGTCACGATGTTGGTTTCGGGGTCCACCTGGATGGTTCCGCGGAATGCTCCGTGGACCGAGTCGCGACGCAGCAGGGATGCCCTCTTGAACAGGTCCTCTTCGCCGTTCTTGCGTACGACCACGGCACGCAGATTCAGTCCCGACCCGAGGCCGCGCTCGATCAGGATGCGAGCCAGGAGCCGGCCGATTCGGCCGAAACCGTAGAGCACGATGTCCTGGCTCTTGCGTTCTTCCTGGCCCTGGAGGCCGACGACGTCGGCGAGCTGGTCGCGCAACCATCCTTTGACATCGGAGTCATTGCCTTGGGTCTTGTGCAACTTGTTGAGCCTGGCCAGATCCACGGAGGCCGGACCCAGTTCGAGTTCGTCCAGCGCCTCGACCAGCGGGTACGTCTCCTCGAGGCTGAGTTCGACCGTATCGATCTGCCTGGCCCAGCGGTGGGCCTTGATGATGTCTGTGACCGACTGGTTGAGCAGGTTGCGGCCGTGAATGTTCACGACCACGCGGTTCTCGCGGTGCAACCGGCCGATCAGCGGGATCATGGCTTCGGCGAGCTCTTCGCGGCGGGACCATTCGGTGGGGGTGACAAGGCTGGTCACGGTTAGACCTTCACTTTCTCGTTCCGGGGCTTCGCTGACCCGGACGTGATCTTCGAACGCATGCTCGTGCTGAGCATTTTCCAGCGTAGATGATCGCGGCGGGCAATTTTTGCGAAATGTGGGGTTTGTGGATGGAAAACAACGTGTCGCGTGCCACATGTGAAGATCGGTATCCACGACCCTTCACAAGGATGGTCCCTCGGCTTCCGGCCTCGATAGACTGAGCGCATGCTAACTGTGATCGGCGAGGCACTCGTAGACATCGTGAAGAAGGGCGGGGAGGTTCCCAGAACCCACCCCGGAGGCAGCCCCCTGAACGTTGCCGTGGGGCTGTCCCGGCTGGGTCACAGGACCAGATTCATTGGCAGGTACGGCCGGGACGAACACGGCAACGTCATCGACGAGCACCTTCGGGACTCCGGGGTCGAACTGCCGATCGGTCCCGACGACGAGCCGACGTCGGTCGCCGAGTCCGAACTCGACGAAACCGGTGCCGCATCCTACGATTTCCGGCTGGACTGGAATCTCGAAGCGGCTCGCGACAGATTGGGCGAGCTCCTGGCGGAGACCGATCTGCTGCACGTCGGCTCGATTGGGGCGATGCTCGAACCGGGAGCCTCGACCGTTGTCGAGGCCGTCCGCCAAGCCTCGCCGCACGCTCTGATCGCCTACGATCCCAACTGCCGTCCGACGATCATTCCCGACTCGTCCGAGGCCCGGGAGCGGGCCGAATCCGTGGTCACCTCCGCCGACGTCGTGAAAGCATCGGACGAGGACCTGCTGTGGCTCTATCCTCACCGTACGGTCGAGGAATCCGCCCGGGCCTGGCTCGAAGCCGGGGTGGGCCTCGTGGTGGTCACACGCGGGGAGTGGGGCCCGTGGGCCATCAGCCGGGGCTCCGGCGGGAACGGGGTTCGTCTCCAGCCTCCCCGCGTGGAGGTCTCGGATACCGTGGGCGCCGGAGACTCCTTCATGGCCGCCCTCCTCTCGGCCCTGGTGGACCGGGGCATCTGCGGCGCACGGAGCCGAGAAGGACTCGATGCGCTGACGGCGGAGGACGTGCAGGATGTGCTGCGGCGGGCGGTCGTCGCGGCCGCCGTGACCGTTTCTCGGAAAGGCGCCGACTCGCCGAGCCGTGAAGAACTGGAAGAGTATCTGAAGCGAGAGAAGGAGAACGAGAATGCTGGATCGTGAACCGTACGCCGGTCTGCCGCAACTGCCCGAATTCACGCTGACCTCCGATGACGTGGCAGAAAACCAGCCTCTGGCGCTCGACCAGGCCTCGGGAGCCATGGGTATCGAAGGCGGCAAGGACATCGCTCCCCATCTCTCATGGTCGGGAGCCCCGGAAGGGACCAAGAGCTACGTGGTCACCTGCTTCGACCCCGATGCTCCCACGCCCTCCGGCTTCTGGCATCTGTGCGTGTCCAACATTCCCGCGGACGTCACGGAGCTGCCGAACGGTTGGGCTTCGCGAGCGATCGACGGCGCCGTCAAGCACCTCAACGACGGCGGCAATCGCGAATTCACCGGGGCCGCGCCGCCTCCCGGTCACGGCGCACACCGATACATCTTCTGCGTGACTGCGGTGGACACCGAGAAGCTCGATGTCGACGAGAGCGCCAGCCCCGCAGTCGTGAACTTCAACCTGTTCTTCCACGGAATCGGACGGGCGTTCCTGACCGGGACCTACGAGGTCACCGCGTGATCAAATTGATCGCGACCGACTTGGACGGGACCGTCCTCGGCCCGGACTTCAAGTTTCGCGATCGCACGCTCGATGCGTTGCGTGCCGCCCGGGCCGCCGGCGTGGAGATCGTCTACGTCACCGGGCGGCCGCACCGTTGGCTCGACCCTGTCCGGGAGCAACTCGAATACGACTCGGTCGCGATCTGTTCGAACGGGGCCGTGGTCTACGACGTCGCGCGGGAAGAGGTCGTCCAGGCCGAGACGGTGCCCACGGACGTGATCCTTGACCTGCACTCGGAACTCCGTCGGTTTCTGCCCCATGCGCACTATTCGACCGAGACCCTTGAAGGGGTGGTCTCGGAGCCCGGATGGCCGCAGACGAATCTGCTCGAAACCGGGAAACGAACCATCGGGGACCTGCCCGACCTCTTGTCGGAGAAGTCCCGCATCATCAAGTTCCTGGTCCGGGACGACTCCATGGACCCTCGCGCCCTCTACGACGTCGTGCGCGAAGCGGCCGAGGACAAGGTCTCCGTCACGCACGCGGTGGCAAATATGCCGCTCGCGGAAATCGGGCAACCGGGACTCTCCAAGGGGCGGACCCTGTCGCGTTGGTGTGCCGCAGAAGGCATCGGCCCGGAGGAGGTTCTGGCCTTCGGTGACATGCCGAATGACACCACGATGCTCCAATGGGCCGGCCACGGTTATGCCATGGCCTCGGGGTGGCCAGATGTCATCCAGGCCGTCGGGCGGACGTGTCCCGGCTTCGAGGAAGACGGCGTCGCACAGGTCATCGAGGAGCTGCTCGAGCGTGACTGAACGGCAGGATGCGCGCGCCGTCCGGATCCTTGCCCATCGCGGGCTGGCCGTGGACGCGGACGAGAACTCGATCCGGGCTTTCCGGGCCGCGGGCGACGTGGGAACGCGGTGGATCGAAACGGATGTTCACACGACGTCCGATGGCGTCGTCGTCGCGATCCACGATCCGGACATCGAACGCGTTGCCGGGAAACCGGGCGACGTCGCGACGACGGATGCCTCGGACCTGGCCGCCCTTCGTATGGTCGGCGGGGAAGCGATTCCGACCATGGCCTCAGTCTTCGAGGCCTGCCCCGACCTGTGTTTCAACATCGATATCAAGGACGAGGCGTCGGTCCTTGCCCTGCCGCGGGTCATCGACCGGGCCGAGGCGTGGGACCGAGTGCTCATTGCTTCCTTCTCTGAGTCCCGACGTCGTCGCGCGATGCGTCATGCCCCGGATGGGGTCCCCTCGAGCGCCGGATACGGCGGCATCGCGGCATTTCGCCTCGTCAGCGCCCTTATGCCGGTCAAGGCATGTGTGCGCGTGTGGCCCGTGGTCCGTCGAGCCCTGAGGCCGTGGATCGCCGCCTTCCAGGCCATGCAGGTTCCGATGTCGCACAAGGTCGGTCCCTTCCGGGTCCCGGTCGCGGACCGCAGGTTCATCAGGGCCGCCCACGCCTGCGGCATGCGCGTCGACGTCTGGACCGTGGACGACCCGCGGGACATGGAGCGCCTCGTCGGACTCGACGTCGACGGGATCGTGACCAACAGACCTGACCTGGCCTTCGCCGTCCTCGATCGGCTCTGAGTCCGACCCGGCGGCCGCACACCGGCCCCATGAGTCACCATCGACCCCCGGCCGCGCAACGATCCCGAGCGCGTCGACCCCTTGAATTCTCCGCGTGGTCCGGAGCGGACCAGATCTCCTCGTTCGCTGTTCGCCTCAAACCCTGGCCATAGCCCTGCGCGCGTGTACACCATGGGGTCACCCAATGATGCGTGAGGAGCGACACCATGGAATACACCCGTCTCGGCAACTCCGGTCTGTACGTGTCTCGTCTGGCCCTGGGAACCATTACCTATGGCCAGGGTGGAGGCTTCGAGAAAATTGCCGGTGTGGATGCGTCGGAAGCGCGGAAACAACTGGATGCCGCTTTCGACCGCGGCGTCAACTTCATTGATACCGCGAACATCTACAGCGCCGGTGACGCCGAAAAGGTCCTGGCCAAGGCGCTCGGCGGTCGACGCGATGATGTGATCCTGACGTCCAAGGCCAGGTCACCGGTCGGTGACGGCCCGAACGATTCGGGCGCCAGCCGCTACCACCTGACGCGGGCCGTGGAGGACAGCCTGACGCGGCTCGGGACAGACCACCTGGACCTGCTCTACATCCACCAGTGGGACGGTCAGACGCCTGTACGCGAAACGGTCGAGACGGCCAACGAACTGATCGCCTCCGGCAAGATCCGGTACTGGGGCGTCTCCAACTACACCTGTTGGCAACTGACCAAAACGGTTTACGAGGCAAAGGCCCTGGGCCTCACCCCACCGGTCGAGCAGCAGGTCTACTACACGCCGGAGGCGCGCGAGATCGAATACGAGATCCTGCCCGCGGCGCGGGACCTCGGGGTCGGGACCTGGGGATGGTCGCCGCTGGGCGAGGGCCTGCTCAACGGGAAGGTTCGACGAGGGGAGGAAACCTCGTCCGCGACGAGGCAGGGAACGGGGTGGCCCGAGCCCCACGTGACGGACTGGGACCGCGCTTATCGCCTGATCGATGTTCTCGACGAGACGGCCCGTGAGCTCGGGTGGGGTCTGCCCCAGGTGGTCATTTCCTGGCTCCTGGGTCGCCCAGGGGTCGACGGCATCGCCATTGCGGCACGCGAATTCGACCACCTGATCGAAGACCTGGACGCCGCAGATCTTTCGCTGCCCGACGACGCTCGCCGACGCATCACAGAAGCCTCCCAGTTGCCGGCCTACTATCCCGTGTGGCACCGACTCCTCAACGGTATGGACCGTCCCGACCCGGCCGATCGGGCGTTCTTCGACGAACAGCGCGCGAGCGTGCTGGGGGAGTAGTTCCGGGGGTCTATCCCAGGGGCGAGGGGTGTTCCGTGGCGTCCGGTTCCAAAGGGTCGTGGCCCACCGAGCGACGTCGGCGCGCGATGAAGGTCATCAGGTGGTAGACCACGAGGGTGGCCCCCGTGCCCAGGGCGATACCGGCGAATTGGAGACCGAAGATGTCCCAGGTGTAGTCGGCGATGCCCACGATCAGGGCGACCGCTGCGGTCGTCAGGTTCACCTGGTTGGAGAAATCGACGCGGTTCTGCACCCAAATTCGTACGCCGAGCATGCCGATCATGCCGTACAGGACGGTCGCGGCTCCGCCGAGAACTCCCGCGGGCACGGTCGCCACCGCGGCACCGAAGACCGGCATGACGGACAGGAGGAGAGCGACGACGGCCGCGACCCAGTACGCGGCCGTCGAATAGACCTTGGTCGCGGCCATGACGCCGATGTTCTCCGCGTAGGTGGTGGTCCCGGAACCTCCGCCGGCTCCAGCGACCGTGGTGGCCAGGCCATCGGCCATGATGGCACGTCCCGCATAGTGGTCCAGGTTGGTCCCGGTCATCAGGGCCACGGACTTCACGTGACCGATGTTCTCGGCCACCAGGACGAGGACCACGGGCACGAAAAGTCCGGCGAGGGCGAGATGGAATTCGGGGGCGTGGAAGTGCGGAAGGCCGAAGAGACCCTCGGTCTCCCACGCCTCACTGATCGACCCGAAGTCGACCTCACCTCGGCATACCGCGGTGATGTACCCGATGACCACACCCAACAGAATCGACAGCCGGCCGAGGATCCCACGGAACAGAACTGAGATCAGAACGATCGAGGACAGGGTCACGAGCGCGGTCACGGGCGCCTTCATGAAGTTGTCCTTGGCCGACGGCGCCAGGTTGAAGCCGATCAGGGCCACGATCGACCCCGTGACCAGGGGAGGCATCAGCGCCTGGAGCCAGGCCGTCCCGGCCACCTGGACGACGAGACCGATGATGAAGAGGGTCAGCCCGGACATGACCACGCCCCCGAGAGCGCCGCCGGGGCCGTACTGGTTCATGGCCGCGCCGATCGGTGCAATGAATGCGAAGGAGGATCCCAGGTAGGAGGGGACCCGTCCCGCCGTGAGGAGGAGGAACAGGAGCGTTCCGACGCCGGAGAAGAACAGCGTGGTGGCTGGAGGGAAGCCCGTGAGCAGTGGAACCAGGAACGTGGCCCCGAACATGGCGACCACGTGCTGGGCTCCGATGCTGATGGTGCGCCCACACGCGAGCCTCTCCTGGGGAGCGACGACCTGCCCCGGGGCGACATGTCTCCCGTCCCCGTGGAGCGACCACTTCAGGCCCAGCTTCTGGGACGTCGAATCGGATGAGGGTGCAGCGCTCACGCGTACTCCTGAGTCGTTTCATGGGTCGATGGCCGAGCACCGGGATGCGATTCGGGCCAATGGTGCACGAACGATTCTACGGACTCGCGGACCCGCTCAACGCGTTGTCCACATGTCAGGGGTTCGTCTCGGCGTCGTCGGACGACGACGCGGCCGACCGGATACACCGAGGGCGGGACTCCCCGTCGGGAATCCCGCCCTCGTCGTGTGAGGCAGTCGGCCCTACTTGAGCCCGCGCATCATCGTGAGGATCGGCTTGCGGAAGAACCACAGGATCACGCCGGCGACGACGCTGATCAGACCCATCGTGAGGAAGTACGGGACCTCGTTCGGCTCGGAGTAGAACTGTGCGAGCCAGCCCGACATCGCCGTGCCCATCGCGACCGATGTCCAGTACCACGCCATCATCTGCGCCTTGTGCGCTTCGGGGGCGAAGCGCGTGGTCGCGGACGTGCCGGTCGGTGAGAGCGTGAGTTCGGAGATCGTGCACACGAACAGGATCAGCACGAGCCACCAGAGGCTCACGATGTGGTGACCCGCCGGGAGCAGGAAGATCAGGAATGCGATGCCGACGCCGACCATGCCCAGCGAGAACTTCGTGACCGTGGACGGCTGGCGGTTCCCCAGCTTGGTCCACATGGTCGCGAAGACGGTCCCCAACAGGATGATGAAGACGGGGTTGATCGACTGGAACAGACCCGGCTTGAATTCGAGCCCGAACAGGTGCCAGTCGAGGCGGCTGTCCGAGTACACGGCCATGACGGTGAACTGCTGCTGGTACAGGGACCAGAACACGGCGTTGCCGATCCACAGCGGGATGAAAGCCATGACCCGGGAGTGCTCGGTCTCGTCGGTCTTCTTGCTGCCGATCAGGATGTAGCCCAGCACGATCGCGCCGGCCAGGGTCAGGCCGATCACCCAGTTGGAGATATTGCCGGGCGTAATGAGTCCGAGCATGCACAGGATCAGAACGATCACGACGGCCACGACGAGGCCGCCGACGAACATGCCCTTCTGTCGTCCATTCGCCGGGTTGTTGACGTAGTGGACGCTCTCGGGCAGGTTCTTGCGGGTCAACGCATACTGCAGGAGGCCCAGCGCCATGCCGATCGCGGCGAGCAGGAATCCGAAGTGGAAACCGAAGATGCCCCAACCGGTATTGGTGAACAGCGGCCCCACGAGGGCGCCGATGTTGACGCCCATGTAGAAGACCGTGAAGCCGGCCTCCCGTCGCATGTCCTTGACGTCATAGAGGGAGGCCACCAGAACCGACGCGTTGGTCTTGAGGCAGCCGGAACCCACCGCGATCAGGATCAGTCCAATGATCACGCCGGCGAAGTTGGGGATCAGGGACAGAGCCAGGTGGCCGAACATGATCGCGACCGCGGAATAGAACAGCGTCCGTTCCGGGCCGAAGACCCGGTCGCCCAGGTATCCGCCGAGGATGGCCATGAGATAGACCATGCCGCCGTAGGCGCCGATGATGCCGGTGGCCGCGGCCTTGTCGAGGCCGAGGCCGCCCTCGGCGGCCGAGTAGTACAGGTAATAGACGAGAATGCCTTGCATCCCGTAGAAGGAGAAGCGCTCCCACATCTCCACGGAGAAGAGATTGGCGAGCATTCGCGGGTGGCCGAAGAAGGTTTTTCCGCTCGGGTTCCGAGGGTCTGCTTCTGTGCCTTCAGCGATGTGACTGGACATCGGGTAGCACCGTTCATTTGTTGGATGTTTAAGTTTGCCGTCCGCAACTCTAACCCCAAAGTGTGAAGCGGCGCATAATCGGGTGTGGTATGAGCGGGGTGCGGACCCCCTGGTCGGGCCCAGTTTCGGCGGCGAATCATGCCTCTCTCGCGGCCATGTCGCCTCATGGTCACCAAAATTTTGGATGACGATGAGCGACTATGTGATTAGCATCATGACTATGAGAGGTACCAGGCAACTCGTCAAGGAGCTCCGAGCCTCGGGTTCGGAATCGACCGAGGTCGAGGTCAAGTCGGGTCTGCACGGTTTCCCGAAATCGGCTTTGGAAACCATGAGCGCCTTCGCCAACGGGACCGGTGGAACCATCCTCTTCGGCCTGACCGACAAGACGTTCCGGCCCGTCAAGGGATTTGATGCTCAGCGGGTCCACGACGCCGTGTCCAATGCCGTCCGCTCCAAGCTCACCCCGCACCCCTCCGTCGAATTGTCGGTCGAGGAATTCGAGGGGGTCAGGGTCGTCCGCGCCGACGTCGAGGAGCTGCCCTACTTCGACAAACCCTGTTTCGTCGCGGCCAAAGGCGCATATGGCGGTTCGTACATACGTATTGGAGAAGGCGACCACAAGCTCTCCGAGTACGAGGTCAGCCAGCTCAGGGACAACCGAATCCAACCGGGATACGACCGGGAACCGGTCGAGAACGGAAACCAGGACATACTCCACACCCAGGCGGTCGACAACCTGCTGGCCAAGGCCCGGGCCAGAACTCCGGCGGCCTTCAGCGGCGTCGAACCCCGCATAGCCCTCAAGCGACTGAACGTCACCCACGATTCCGCCCGAAGGGCCCGACCGACCCTCGCCGGGCTCCTCGCGCTGGGCGTCTACCCCCAGGAGTTCTACCCCCAACTGAACGTCACCTTCGTGGCGGTGCCAGGAACTTCTCTCGGTGAGGTGGATGCGGGCGGTGTCGCCTTCACGGACAACCAGTCCTTCAATGGACCTATCCCCTCGTTGATCAACGCGTCCGTGGATGCCGTGCGTCGAAATTCCAATCGCGCGGCCATCATTTCCGCCGACGGCCGCCGGGACGTGTTCGACTATCCGGACGTCGCCGTGCGCGAGGCCATGACCAATGCCCTGATGCATCGGGACTACAGCCCGTACGCGCGCGGCATTCAGGTGCAGATGGAGTTGTACTCGGACCGGCTCGAAATACGGAACCCGGGCGGTTTGTACGGGGGAGTGCGTGTCGAGGAACTGGGGCGGGTCTTCACGTCGTCGTCGCGCAATGCGGCGTTGGCGAAGCTGCTCGAGGAAGTCGAGATGCCCCGGACCGGGGCATCGGTCTGCGAAAACCGTGGGTCGGGCATCGCCCGCATGGCTTATGCGATGCAGAGGGCGGGCAAGCCGGCGCCGGAATTCAGGGTCACGCCGACGTCGGTCACCGTGATCTTGCGGCTGGCCCCCGCACCGTCCGGCCCCGATGCACCACCACGATCGGAGGAGTACGTGGACGTCTCCGGGGCGACCAAGGCGACGGATTCCCGGGAGCAGCAACTGATCGACCTCTTGGCCCGCGGGCGCGACCCGGTCACGAGCCAGCGGGTCCAAGACGCTCTGTGCCTGTCCCAGTCGGCGGCAAACCGGTTGCTTCGGCAGATGATCGATTCTGGCCGCGTGCTGCCCACCGCACCTCCGCGCAGTCATCGAAGAGCATACGTGCTGGCGAAAGGTGCAGTGGGCGCCGCGGTTCCCGACCGCGTGCCTAGCGGGAGATCACTACCTTGACTGCTTGGTGATCGGCCGCGTTCGCGAACAGGTCATAGGCTTCTTCGAACTGGTCGAAGCCGAAACGGTGCGTGGCCATCTTCCGCGCCTCGAGCTTGCCCGAGGAGACCATGCTGAGCAGTTTGTCGACGGTCGAACAATCCACGAGACCCATGGTCACGGTCACGTTGGAGATCCAGAGGTCCTGGATCGGCAGGTCGACCGGCTTGCCGTGCACGCCAACGTTGGCCACGGTCCCGTAGGGGCGGACGATGTCGAGGCAGGTGCGGAAGGTCTGCGGTATGCCCACCGCCTCGATCGCGACGTCGACGCCGAGACCGTCCCGGGACAGGGCCTTGATCTGATCGATGGCGTCCGGGTCACTCGCATTGACCGCATCCGTGGCACCCAACTCCAGTGCCTGGTCGAGTCGGTTCCGATCCATGTCGACGGCGACCACGCGTCCAGCACCGCACAGACCCGAGGTCATGACCGCGCCGAGACCCACCGGGCCCGCGCCGACGACCGCGACGGTGTCACCCGGTTGGGTGCGGCCGTTCAGGACGCCGATCTCGAATCCGGTCGGCAGCGCGTCCGTCAGGAACAGGACGTCTTCGTCGTCGAGCCCCTCGGGAACGCGATGCACCGACGTCTCTGCGAAAGGCACTCGCACGTATTCGGCCTGGGTGCCGTCGATGAGGTGGCCGAAGACCCAGCCGATGCCTCCGAGGGTCTGGCAATGCGATGGCTGGTTGACCTTGCAGTAGGAGCACTTGCCGCAGTTCGTGACGGCCGGAATGATGATGCGGTCACCTGGTTCGAGATCGGTGACCGCGGACCCCACCTCGGTCACGGTTCCCACGGCCTCGTGTCCCAGGATCCTGCCGTCGGTGACCGCCGGGACGTCGCCCTTCAGGATGTGCAGGTCGGTGCCGCAGATCGTGGTCGTGTCCACCCGGGCGATCACGTCGGTGGGATCGACGATGCTCGGGTTGGGGACCTCTTCCCACGCCTTGGACTGGGGACCGTGGTAAACAAGAGCCTTCATTGTTCTCTCCTAAACTCAGACTCTGCCAATAGTTGTGTCATGAGGTTTTTCTGCCTCGATTTATATGATATTGAGCCGGAGGCCAAAAAAGGCCTCAGGGCCCCGGCATCTCGCGGATGCCGGGGCCCTGAGGCGGAGAATGAACGGGGGCCTCGTCGACCGGGCCGGCCCCGGGCGTGTCGTGGCCCGCGGGTCAGGACAGGGCGTCGTCGACGAGCGCCTTGGCCTCCTTCTGGACCTCGGCCAGTTGCTCGTCGCCCCGGAAGGATTCCGCGTAGATCTTGTAAACGTCCTCGGTTCCGGAGGGGCGGGCCGCGAACCAGGCGTCATCCGTGACGACCTTCAGGCCGCCGATCGGTTCACCGTTGCCCGGGGCCTCCGTGAGTTTCGCGGTGATGGGCTGACCGGCGAGTTCGGTGGCCGTCACATCGGCCGCGGACAACTTCTTGAGTCGAGCCTTCTGCTCCCGGTCCGCGGGAGCGTCGATGCGCGCATAGCTCGGCGCACCGAATTCCGCGGTCAGCTCCGCGTAACGCTGAGAGGGAGTCTTGCCGGTGACCGCGGTCATTTCGGCCGCGAGCAGGGCCAGAATGATGCCGTCCTTGTCCGTGGTCCACACCGAGCCGTCCTTGCGGAGGAAGGAAGCCCCCGCCGATTCCTCGCCGCCGAAGCCGAGCGAACCGTCGATGAGTCCCTCGACGAAGTACTTGAAGCCCACGGGCACCTCGACCAACGGTCGGCCCAGGGACTCGGCGACCTTGTCGATGATGCGGGAGGACACCAGCGTTTTTCCGACCCCTGCGGTGCCGGACCATTCCGGACGATGGCGATACAGGTAGTCGATCGCGACGGCCAGGTAATGATTCGGGTTCATCAGCCCGGCGTCGGGAGTCACGATGCCGTGGCGATCCGCGTCGGCGTCGTTCCCCGTCGCGATGTCGAACTGGTCACGGGATGCGACGAGTGACGCCATCGCCTCGGGGGAGGAGCAATCCATGCGGATCTTCTCGTCCCAGTCCAGGGTCATGAAGGCCCAGCGGGGGTCGACCTCCGGGTTCACGACGCTCATGTTGAGGCCGAAGCGCTCGGAGATCGTGATCCAGTATTCGACGGCCGCGGAGCCCATCGGGTCCGCCCCGATGCGCAACCCGGAATCGCGGATCGCGTCCAGGTCGATGATCTCGGGAAGCGCAGAGACGTAGGAGGCCATGAAGTCGAAGCGACCGGTCGTGTCCGCGGCCTTGGCGCGTGCGAGAGGTACGCGCCGCACCTCCTTCAGGCCGTTCTCGAGCAAGTCATTGGCGCGATCGGCGATCCAGCTCGTGGCGTCCGAATCGGCGGGACCCCCGTGGGGAGGGTTGTACTTGAAGCCACCGTCCGTCGGGGGATTGTGGCTCGGGGTGATTACGATACCGTCCGCACGTTCTGCCGAGGGATCGGCATTGTGAGTCAGAATCGCGTGGGACAGGGACGGTGTGGGCACGTAGCCGTCGTTGGAGTCGACCAGAACTCTGACCCCATTGCCTGCCAGGACCTCGAGCGCCGTGTCCTGGGCGGGGCCGGACAAGGCGTGGGTGTCGCGTCCCATGTAGATCGGGCCCTTGTAGCCCTGAGCGGACCGATACTCGACGATTGCCTGGGTGATCGAGGCAATATGTGCCTCATTGAAGGATCCCTTGAGCGCGCTTCCTCGGTGTCCCGAGGTGCCGAAGGCGACACGCTGACCCGGATCGGCCGAGTCGGGGACCACGGAGTAGTACGCCTGGGTCAATTCTTCGAGGTCAACGAGATCCTCGGGACGAGCTGGAGTTCCTGCACGGTTAGCCATGTCTTAAACCTAACTCTTTGCGGCTGTGCCACCGCTGAGAAACGGCTCGAAAGGCCACCCGAACTGCGGTGGCCTCCACGGTGGGTCGGGACCCGTGGGTCGTCAGGACAGGCCCTGGGAATGGAGTGCGCGCTGGCGCTCGGCCAGCAGCTCGCGATGTTCCGGGGTGTCCGCGGCGTCGGCGGCCGGGCGCCCGAAGGCCGTCAGCGTCGCCTGGTCGATCAGTCGAGCGGCCGCTCGGGCGGTCCGATGATCCAAGTCGAACTCCGGGATGACCCCGACGACGTCCATGATCGCCAGCTTGCCGCTCTGGGCGATCCTCTTGACGGCCTCCAGCAGAACAATCATGGGCACACCGAGGGACGACGGTGAACTGACCCCCGGCGCCTGATAGCCGGGCAGAACATCCATGTCCACGCTGAGGTACACGAGATCCAGGTCCGCCAGCTGCCGGTCCACGAATTCGAGCACGTCCTGGATGCGGCATTCGGCGCACTCCTCGTCCTTGAGGTAGGAAAGCTCGAGGTCGCGCGCGTGCTCGAACTGGGCGCGGGTGTTGGAAACTTCGCTGACGCCGACGACGCTGCACGAGAAGTCGCGTGCCGCCTTCTTCTCGTCCGTGATGACCTGGCGGACGGCGGTGACCGCGGTGGGCTGGGGTGTGTTGCGCACCGCGAAATGGGAATCGAAGCTGATCATGCCCCACTTCTTGACGCCGTTCAGTTCGCCGGAGGCGGCGAGCCCGGAGTAGGCCGCGTAGGTGGTCTCGTGACCACCGCCGAGAACGACCGTCATTCTGTGCTCGGGGATGATCTCGGCCAACTTGTCCGCGGCGTCGGCCTGGGCCTTTTCCATGTCGTGTCCGTCCACGGCCACGTTGCCGCGGTCATGGACGATCTGCCCACCGTGGAAGGCCAGTTCGGCCAGGGCGTGGCGGATCTGGAACGGCCCCTTCGCCGCTCCGGGGCGGCCTTGGTTCCGGATCGTGCCCTCGTGGGACTCGAATCCGAAGATTGCGAGACCCTTGGGGTCGTCTTCCTTCTGGACCCGACCGGCGTAGACCATGTGGTGCCACCGGGTGTGGATTGCTCCCGGGCCCTCGTCTCTTCCCATCCACGGTGTCGTCTCCATGACCGGTTCCTCCGAATCTGAAATGTCGCCTGTCTTGACCGCAGGTAACACTCAGTGTGACGCAAAAGGCAAGTACTGGGCCCGTGTCGTCCCGAATCCTGGGACCAATCGAGATTTCTCCCCCATCCGGGACGGGGGGCGTGCGCCCTCGTGGTGCGTCGGCGTCGCGGGGTAAGTTGGACGAAGAGCAAACGACGAGTGCGGTTCTCCGCCTCGGGTGAGGAGCAAGCATGGAAGAGAACGTTCCGAACGTGAAAGTCGACGACATCCCGGAGGGCGCCAAGATCCTCGACGTCCGCGAGGACTACGAGTGGGAAGAGGGGCACATCGACGGGGCCCAGCACCTTCCCCTGGACCAGGTTCCGGCGCGATACGGCGAGATCCCCTTGGACGAGGACGTCTTCGTGATCTGTCGCAGCGGAGGCCGCTCCCTCCGAGCCACCGCTTACCTCAACCAGTACGGATTCGACGCCTTCAACGTGGTGGGTGGCATGGGCGCATGGCAGGATGCGGAAAAGCCCATGGTTTCCGAAAACGGTCAGCCCCCGCAGGTTCGATAGGCGGAGAATCCATTCGATGAAGTACACCTACCTGGGGCCCGAGGGGACGTTCTCCGAGGCCGCACTGCTTTCCGTGCCCGGAGCCGATGACGCCGAGCGCATCCCCTCGGTCTCCGTCCCGGCCGCGTTGGCCAAGGTGCGCGACCGCTCGGTCGACGCCGCCATGGTCCCGATCGAAAATTCTGTCGAAGGCGGCGTCACGGCCACCCTGGACGCCATCGGGGCAGGCGACGACCTGCGGATTGTCCGGGAAGTCCTGGTTCCGATCCGCTTCGTCCTCATCGGGGCCCCGGGAAAAACCCTCGACGACGTGCGCGTGGTATCGACCCATTCCCATGCGTGGGCACAGGTCCGCGGCTGGATGGACGAGGCGCTGCCCGAGGTCGACTACCTCCCGTCCAGCTCAACGGCCGCGGCCGCGGTCGCCTTCCTGGACAACGAGGCACCGGGGTACGACGCCGCCGTGTGCTCCCCGATCGTTCCCGAGCAGCACCCCGAACTGAACCTTCTGGCGACCGACATCGGCGACAACGTCAACGCGGTCACCCGCTTCGTTCTGGTGACCGCGGCCCGCAACGGGTTGCCGCGGCCGGAACCGACCGGGGCCGACAAGACGACCGTGGTGGTCCCTCTGCCCGAGGACAGCGCGGGCGCCCTGATGGGCCTCCTCGAACAATTCGCCGCCCGAGGGGTCAATCTTTCCCGCATTGAGTCGCGACCCACGGGTGAGGCGCTGGGATCCTACTTCTTCTCGATCGACGCCGAGGGACACCTGGACAACCTCAGAATGCGCAACGCCCTGCGTGGGCTGCACCGGGTCTCGCCGGGCGTGAAATTCCTCGGCTCCTATCCTCGGGCCGACGGCAAGGAACCTCTCCTCGACACCCACCACTCGGACGAGGCCTTTTCCCGTGCGGACGAGTGGGTGGACAATCTCTGACCCGGTCCGACGGGCCGTGCGGACACGCTCCGTTTGACCCGATTTTGCGGATACTGAACACTTAAGGGCGACGAATACGAGGGAGAGACCACATGCGAGTTACCGGTTGGTTGCAGGCGGGCGTCATTATGCTCGTCCTGGGTATTTTTGTGGGCGCCTACGGCGTCGGCATCTGGGCGCTCGTGGTGGGGCAGGACACGGACGCCGACAGCGGCGCGAAGATCGCCTCGCCGATCATGATGCTGTGTTCGGTCCCCCTGCTCGCGGTCGGTCTGGGCATGACCATCACCGGAATCATCTCGGAGAAGTGGCATTTCGAGGACATGATGGAGAAGCGCTCCGAGGAGGCCGCCGTCACTTCCGCGTCCCGTTCAGCTGACGAATCGTCCCCAACGCCACCGCGGTGAGCCCGAGGCGCCGGTTCTGCGCAGGTTGGCCAGGCTGCGGAACGGCGTGATGTTCTCCGGGTACGTGTTGACGGCCAGGACGGCCGGCCTGACCTCGGCCTCGAGGCGCCCATAGGTTCCGAGCAAGTCCCCGTCCAGCTCGACCGGCTGGGGACTGGCTCCGAAATCGACGACCACTTTCTTGCCGTGGATGTGTTCGATCACGGGCAGACCGTTCCTGCGCCTCGAAATGACCTGGCTCGTCAGCGAGGCCCAACCGATGAGATTCCTCGGCGTCATCAGAATGACTTCCAGGAGGCCGTCGTCGGCCGTGGAATCCGCCGCGAGGTGGAGGCCCGCCGTGATTTCCCCGCAGTTCGCCACCAGAACCGAGCGGATCTTCCGTCGAATCGGATCCTGGTCGTCGATCTGGATGACCACGGGATGCCGCACGGAGACCAGGTTGCGCAACCCCGCCTCCACATAGGCGAGCCACCCGAATTTCGACTTCAGGTCATCTCGGGTGTCGGTCATGATTTGGGCGTCGAAACCGGCGCCGCCCATCACCAGGTAGGTCAGGTGGTCCCGGGTTCCGTCCGTGCGTGTTGCCTGGAGGCCGATCATGTCGATGCGCCGCGGTCGGCCGTGCAAGGCGGTATCGATGCAGGAGTGCAGGTCGGAGAGGCTCATCTCCAAGTTCCGTGCCAGCAGGTTCCCGGTTCCCAATGGGATGATGCCCATGCCCACGGTCGAATTCTCCAGGACGCCGGCGACCTGGCGCACCGTTCCGTCGCCGCCCATCGCGATGACCAAATCGCACCCGTCCTCAACGGCCTGCTCGGTCATTCCGCGGCCGGGGTCCTCGGGGGTGGTCTCGTAGAACCTGGGCTCCGGCCAGTCGATCGAGCGTGTCGCGTGGGCCAGTGCGTCGCAGGAGAACTGGGCCAGGGACTTCGCGGGGTTGTACACCACGCCCACCTGTCGCGGCACGCCCGGCTCAAGGCGGGGCCGCCACGGAACGGGTTGTGTCAGTACGGGAGGGCGTCCGCGCCACGAGGTGACGACGCTGGCCGCAGCGGCTGCGGCCAGGCTCAGGAAGCCCACCACACCCAGGGCTTTTCCGGAAGGTCGCATGGTCCCCAGGTTACCGGCCTCGCGACCGTTTGAGCCGGTGGTTCAGGTGATTGCGCACCGCGGGCCACTCATCGCGAACGATCGAATACGAGCACGTGTCGCGCAGGGAGCCATCGGGCATCCGGCGGTGATTGCGCAGGATTCCGTCCAGCTGGGCCCCGAGGTCCTCGACAGCCCGCCGGGACTGCCGATTGAATTTGTGGGTCTCGAAGCGCACGCTGATGCATTCGAGAACGTCGAAGGCGTGGGTCAGCAGAAGCAATTTCGACTCGATGTTCAAACCGGTCCGTTGCGTGGATGCGGCATTCCAGGTGTGACCGATGCTCACCCGCGGAGCTGACCAGTCCAGGTCGTAATAACTGGTCACTCCCGTGATCTTGCCGTCCGAGAGGCGCCGCGCGGCGAACGGAATCATGGAGCCCTTTTCCTGGAGGTCCAGCCGACGGCGTATTTCGGCCGCAACACCGTCGGGCCGGGGCACCGGGGTGTACCAGAGGTTCCACAGTTCGCCGTCGCGCACGGCGTCCTGCAGATCGGAGCAGTGTTCGGGACGCAGTTGTTCCAGGCGGACGGTCTCGCCATCGAGGGTCGGCGCCGTCAGAGTCTCCGGCGCAGGAGGAACGAGGTCGGAGTTGTTCATGGGACCCAGCGTATCCCTCTTTGTCCACCGCGAGAGGTTGTCCACAGGCTGATCCTGCGACGTGGGAACCTCGTCGGCGTTGCGGTAGGTTAGGGGTCGTGATCGACATTAATCTTCTTCGCGAAAATCCAGACCTGTTCCGGGCCTCTCAGCGGGCCCGCCAGTCCGACGTCGGGCTCGTGGACCAGATCCTCGAGGCCGATGCCCAACGTCGGCAGTCGATCAATGAATTCGAATCCCTGCGGGCAGAGCAGAAGTCCTTCGGCAAGAAGGTCTCTCAGGCGCAGGGAGAGGAGAAGGAAACCCTCCTGGCCGAGGTCAAGACGCTCGCCCAAAAGGTCAAGGCCGCGGAGAATGCCTCGAACGAAGCCCAGGCGAGACAGGATGAACTCCTGTCGCGCATGGAGAACCTCATCATCGACGGCGTTCCGACGGGCGGCGAAGAGGACTACGTGACCCTCAAGACCGTGGGGGAGCCCAGGGACTTTGCCTCCGAGGGGTTCGAACCGCGTGACCACCTCGAGATCGGGGAGCTTCTCGATGGCATCGACATGGCCCGCGGTGCCAAGGTCTCCGGGGCACGGTTCTATTTCCTGAAGGGCGCGGTCGCGAGGCTCGAACAGGCGCTGCTGTGGATGGCCCTCGACCAGGCGACCAAGGCCGGTTTCACGATGCTCACCACACCGACCCTGGTTCGCCCCGAAACCATGGCCGGAACCGGTTTCAACGTCAAGCACGACGACGAAATCTACCGCCTGGAACGAGACGACCTGTACCTCGTGGGAACCTCCGAGGTGGCCATTGCGGGGTACCACGCGGACGAGATCATCGACTTCGAGTCGGGCCCCCGGAAATATCTGGGCTGGTCCACGTGTTACAGGAGAGAGGCCGGCTCCGCCGGCAAGGACACCCGCGGCATCATCCGCGTCCACCAGTTCAACAAAGCGGAAATGTTCGTGTACTGCCCGGTGGAAGAAGCCGAGGCGATGCACGAGAAGATGTTGGCATGGGAAGAGGAGATGCTGACCAAATGCGGCCTCTCCTACCGCGTGATCGATACCGCCGCGGGTGATCTCGGTTCCTCGGCCGCCCGCAAATTCGACTGCGAGGCCTGGATCCCGACCCAGGGAACCTACCGAGAACTGACCTCGACCTCGAACTGCACCACTTTTCAGGCCAGGCGGCTCAACATCCGTGAGCGCAAGCCCGACGTCGTCGGGCCCAACGGAAAGACCAAGAAGGGCGGCACCCGCACGGTGGCGACCCTCAACGGGACGCTGGCAACCACCCGGTGGCTGGTTGCGATTCTCGAAACGCACCAGCTGCAGGACGGATCGGTTCGGGTCCCGGAGGCGTTGCGCCCCTACATGGGTGGGATGGACGTGATTCCCGCGGTCACCCAGAAGTAGGAATGGTGCCGGCACGCCGCCCGCTCGTCCGGACCACGGGCTCCATGAGGAACCGGGTCCGCGTACGGCCGGGCGGCGACGCGTATTTTGGACAGAACACTTTAACCGCCGATTCATCGCGGATTCGCTGAATCGGCACGCACCCGTTATACCGGGTGGATCAGATGAAAGCATGGAATTGATGACTCAAGAAACAGTTCGCCCGCCGGTGCAGGAGCGCTGGCACAAAGAAGCAGGGGTGAAGTATTTGGTGGCCCTCGACGTGGACGGCACCCTCGTCGACCACGACGGCCACATGACGGAAGACGTCAAGCACGCGGTACGCGCCGTGGCGAAGGAAGGGCACCACGTCGTCGTCTCGACCGGTCGCTCGAAGGGCGCCACATTGCCGATCGTGGAGCTCGCCGGCATGGGCACCGGGTACGCGGTCAGCTCCAACGGCGGCGTCACCCTGGAGATCGATCCGCGGTACCCGAGTGGGTACGAGATCGTCGACGCCGTGACCTTCAAGCCCGCGAAGGCGCTCGCGGCGCTGGGCGAGAAGTTGCCGGACGCAAAATTTGCCCTCGAGGCCGCCGACGGATCCTTCTTCTCGACCGCCCACTTCCAGGACCGCAGCTTCGGCATGGAGGCGCAGACGGTCTCCCTGGAGGACCTGCTCGACATGGAGGCCGTTCGCGTGGTCGTGTTCTCGACCGAAACGGACATCGACTCGTTCGCCCGCATCATCGACGAGGTCGGCCTGCACGGAGTGACCTACTCGGTCGGCTGGACCCCCTGGCTGGACATTGCGGCCCACGGCGTCTCGAAGGCGTCGGCGCTGGAACAGATCCGCAAGCGTCTCGGAGTGGATCCGGCGCACACGATCGCGATGGGCGATGGCCGCAACGACATCGAGATGCTCGAATGGGCCGCCCGCGGCATCGCGATGGGGCAGGCCCCGGACGAGGTCGTACAGGCCGCCTCCGAGGTCACGACCTCGGTCTACGACGACGGCGCGGCCCACGTGCTGCGAACGCTCGTGGACTGATGCGACCCTGTGCCGCGGCGAGCCCGAAGGCGCCGAATGAAAATTTTCGCGTCGTCATGGATGCGGGCCGGCGAGCATGACCGTAAGCTCGTGCTGAGAAACCAGCCCTAAGGAGACCCATGAAGATCGCCGTAGCGCAGATCAACAGCACCGAGAACGTCCCGGAGAACCTTCGGAAGGTTCAGGACGGCGTCCGCCGAGCTTCCGAAGAAGGGGCCGGCCTCGTGGTTTTCCCGGAGGCAACCATGGCGGCCTTCGGGAGCCGGCTGTACGACGTCGCCGTGCAACACGCCGAGACGTGGAAGACCGAGATGCAGTGGCTCGCGGCGGAGCAGGAGATCACCGTGGTCACGGGCGAATTCGCGCCTGCCGACGACGGCAAGGTGCGCAATGTCCTGGCCGCCTACACCCCCTCGGGAGAGCGACTCGATTACGCGAAGATCCACCTGTACGACGCCTTCGGGTTCAAGGAATCCGATGACGTCGCTCCGGGCAACGACCCCCTCGTGATCAACGTCGACGGCGTTCCGGTGGGGCTCGCGCTGTGTTACGACATCCGATTCCCCAAGCTGTTCGCCGAAATGTCGCGCAAGGGCGCACAGGTCTGCCTGGTCGCCGCCTCCTGGGGTGCGGGCCCGGGAAAGGTCGAACAGTGGGAGTCCCTGGCACGCGCCCGTGCCCTGGACAGCAATAACATCGTTGTGGCCGTGGACCAGGCGGACCCCCAGGTCTCGGGCGTGCAGGTCAGCCCCAAGGCCCCGACCGGGGTGGGACACAGCATCGTCTCGGATCCGTTCGGCCAGACGATCGCCTCATTCGGTGAGGACGAGGAAATGCGCGTTGTGGAGTTGGATCTCGACGTGGTCGAAAAGGCTCGCACCGCGATACCCGTGCTGGAGAACGCCCGCCTCGGTTACTGAGGCCACACCCGCCCGGGTCATATTCCGTCGAACCCCCGTCGTCTCGGGTCGAAGCGTTGACTTGGCACCCCGTCGTTGAAATTCTTAGTAAAAGCATTCCGGCTTGCCGGTCAAGCGGTGGAGGATGTGGAACGGTGGTGTCGACGAAATACAACAGAACCGGGGCGTGTCTGCTCATCCTGGCGTTGTCGGCATGGGCCACGACAGGATGCACCGACGCGACCAGTGACTCGAGCGTTGCGAGCCTTCCCGCGGAGTCGAGTGCGTCGTCGTCCGAACCCGCGGGGGACTCCTCGTCCCCGTCGGACAACTCCGAGAAGGATTCGTCGGGGAAGCCCAAAAAGCTCGAGACAATCGATGATCCTTGTGCCGACGAATGCGTCAAGGGCGGGAGCGTCGACGTCGATCATCCCGTGTACGGCGGCATGACGGTCGTGCCTTACTGGAAGAAGCAGTCCGACGACCAGGAATCCCCGCGGGGGAGCGCGGCCTATGCCCTGTACCAGAAGGGCAAATCCGTGGGATACGTGGAGGACACCGACCGGCAGCTTCTCTGGTTCGGTACGAGGCCGGTGGGAGAACCCAATCTGGACACGTGGAACCTCGAGAACAATTCCAACGTCGACAAGTACGGGAACGTGTACCTCAGCTACAACGGCGGCGTCACCGTCCTGACGCCCACGGATCAGGGCTACAACTCCTACGAGTCGCTGCCGAGCGAGCCCAACGCGTTCGAGAACGCTTCGCTGAAAATCGACCCTTCGGGCGAGCCCACGCTGACCTTTGACGAAGACGGCATATCGAAAGATCACCACTGGGACGGCAATCAGTTCGTCGAAACACGGGGTGAGCAGCACCCCGAGTGACCGCCGAGCCGCGGATCAGCTGTCGATGACGTAGACGGCGCGCGTGCCCGGTTCGAGCGCCTCGAAGCTGTGCTCGAGGTCGCCCGCGAAGGTCAGAAAATCTCCCGGCTCCAGAATGGCCTCCTCGCCGTCGCACACGGCGCGGGCTTTCCCGGAGGCGAGGACGATGTGCTCGACCGTTCCCGTCTGATGGGGGTTCGACTCCCGGGCACGGCCGGGTTCGGCGCTGATCAAGTAGACGTCGCGCCGCTGGCCGGTCTGCCCGGCGGACAAGAGCGCCGCGGAATAGCTCGCGTTGGACGAAGGCAACTGGGGCAGGTTTTCGAGCCTGACCAGGGAGATGCGGCCCCTTGGCGGGTCGAGGAGCTGGGCAAGCTGCACGCCGTACGACGTCGCGAGCGCCCACATGGTCTCTACGCTCGGATTTCCGGTTCCCGCCTCGAGCTGGGAGAGGGTCGACTTGCTGACTCCGGCTCTTTTCGCCGCCTCGCTCAAGCTGAGCCCATGGCGGGCGCGTTCCCTCTGCAGGGCCTGTGCCATCCGGAGTTTCTGTGCCTCCGATTCCTCGGGGGCATCGGGCGTGCCGGGATGCTCGACGTCGAAATTCATGTCTCCAATATATTGGACGTTTGTAGGGTTTGACGAACGTTCTCACCGAGGGGCACCATAATAACCATGCGTTCGGTATACAGAACGGTCTTCGGGAAGATCCCGCGGGCCATAGCCCCCACCCAGCGACGCAGCGCGCTGGCCATATTTCTGACGCTCGCCGCGGTGGGCCTGTCCTATGGCGCGCTCTCGCAGTCCTCGGGCTTCGCGCTGTGGCAGACCGTTCTGCTGGCCGCTCTCGCGACCGGCGGGGCCGCCGAACTGACGTTCGTCGGTGTCATTGCCGCGGGCGGTGCTCCCGTATTCGCCGTCCTCGGGGGTCTGTTGGTCAACTCCCGCAACTTCGCCTTCGGCCTGAGCGCGGGCGAATATGTTCCGCGAGGGTGGCGCCGGCTTCTGGCTTCTCACCTCGTCAACGACGAAACCATTGCCTTCGCTCGCTCCGTCAGAGGCAGACAGGCCAGGTGGCAGCACTTCGTGTTCATGGCCATTCTGCTCTTCCCGGCCTGGGTCGGAGGTGCGGCCCTCGGCCAGTTGCTCGGTTCCGTCGTGGACGCCGATGCCCTCGGTCTCGACGCCGCGTTCCCCATCATTCTGTTCTGCCTGGTCGTCCAGGATCTCAAGAATCCTCTCCTGGCCATCATGGCCGGTGGCGGCGCCGTCCTGGCCGTGGCGGCCACTCCGGTGCTGCCTATGGGTCTCGGTGCCGTTGCCTCGCTCGTGGTCCTGATTCCCGCCGCCTCCTTCCTGTGGACCAAGAATCGCTTGCGCCGCAGCGACAGGACGCTCGAGAGGAGCGAAGTATGAGTGTCTTTCCTTTCCTGGTGGCCCTGGCAGGGCTCGTGGTCGGCACGTACCTTCTCCGCTATGTGGGCGTGCGCATCGGTTCACTGTCCGGGACCGATGAAGACTCCGAGGAGCCCACAGTGGCCCGGCTCTGGATGGACCGGGCCACCGTGGTTCTCATTTGCGCGGTCGCCGCGACCACGATGGTCTTCGAAGGACAGGATCTCGCCGGCCCCTCACGCATCATTGGCACCTCGGTCGGGATCGTGGCCGCCATCGTGAAGGTTCCGCTCCTGATCTGCGTGATCCTCGGGATGGCCGTGTGCGCCGGACTCAGACTGCTCGGCGTCGCGTGAGCACGTCGGCGATGTGATCCAGGGCTTCCTCGTTCTGCAGCGAGGAGCGGTCTCCCAGGTCCCGTCCCTGGTACAGCTCGCCCAGAAGGCGGCGGGTGATCTTCCCCGACCTCGTCTTGGGAATGTCACGAACCACGACGACGTCCTTCGGCTTGGCAATCGGCCCGATCTCTCGTGTCACGTGGGCGCGGAGCGCGTCGCGCAACCCGGCCTCGTCGAGGTTCTCAGGGTCCGTGATCGTCACGAAGGCGATCGCCGCATGGCCGGTGAGCTCGTCCTCCACGGGGCAGACCCCGGCCTCGATGACCGTCGGGTGCGTCACCAGGGCCGATTCGATTTCGATCGTCGAGAGCCTGTGTCCGGAGATGTTGATGACGTCGTCGATCCGCCCCAGGATGTAGGTGTCGCCTTCCTCGTCGACCTTGGCCCCGTCCCCGGCCAGGAACCAGCCGCGCTCGCCGTAGTGCTTCCAGTACGAGTCCAAGTACCGCTGGGGGTTCCCCCACACGGTTCGCGCCATCGAGGGGCCGATCCCGTCCACCACGATGAATCCCTGGGTCGAGGCGGGTACGTCGTCGCCGTTCTCGTCTACCACGCGGGTCGAGACGCCGGGGACGGCGCGCGTGGCGCACCCCGGCTTGGTCCTCGTGTGCGGTGCATGGTCCGGAAAGGTTCCGGCCGGCGCGAACTGGGGGTCGTGGGGCCGCGGCGAGCACACGGTCGAACCGGTCTCGGACTGCCACCACGTATCGACGAACGGAACCTCTCCGTTGCCGACATTGTCCCGAAGCCAGCGCCACGCCTCAGGGTTGATGGATTCGCCGACAGATCCGAGGAGGCGGACCGAGGCCAGGTTGTAGCTTGCGGGCAGACCGTTCGGGAAGGCGCCCATGAGAGAGCGAATCAGCGTCGGCGCCGTGTAGTAGTTGGTGACCCCGTAGCGTTCAATGATTTCGAAGTGGCGCCCGAAATGCGGGGTGTTGGGGGTCCCCTCGTAAATCACCTCGGAGACGCCGTTGAGCAGTGGTCCGTAGATCTCGTAGGTGTGGGCCGTGACCCAGGCCAGGTCGGCCGTGCACCAGTGGACGGTCGAATCCACCTTGGACATGTCGTTCTCGGCGGACAACTCGTCCGGGCGCACCTCGCCCTGTTCGTCCAGGGTCTCGGGAAGCAGATCGAACAGGAGCGCATGGGTGTACGCAGTCTGAGTCAGGTACCCGCCCGTCGTGTGCACGAGGCCCTTGGGTCGTCCGGTGGTTCCGGAGGTGTAGATGATGAACAGCGGGGTTTCGGCGTCGAAGAATTCCGGCTCGTGGACCGTGAAGGATGCCTCGAGCAGGTCGTGCCACCAGACGTCGCGCCCGGGCGTCCACGGAACGGCCTGCTCGTCCTTGGAGCGGAAGCCCTTGTCGGAGGGGGACAGGGGAACCCCAGCGGGGGTCTTGCGTCCGGGTCGGGAGGTTCTGCGCACGACGACGACGTGCTCGATCGAGTTCTCGCCGGCGCACGCGTCGTCGGCGTTCTGCTTGACCGGAACCACGTGTCCGCGTCGATTCTGTCCGTCCGTGGTGACCAGGACCTTGGCCCCGGTGTCCTCGACGCGGAACCTGAGCGCCTCGGCGGAGAAACCACCGAACACGAGGGAGTGCACAGCGCCGATGCGCGCGCAGGCAAGAGTGATGATCACGGTCTCCGGGATCACCGGTAGATAGATCACGACTCGATCTCCCTTCCCGACGCCCAGGGACAGCAGGGCGTTGGCGGCTCGGGAGACCTCGTCCTTGAGCCGAGCGTAGGTGTACACCTCGCGGTCGCCGGGTTCGCCCTCGAAATAGAGGGCCACGTGCTGGCCACGGCCGGCCTCGACGTGTCGGTCCACGCAGTTGTAGGCCGCGTTCAGCTTTCCGCCGTCGAACCAGGCGATCTCGGGGACGCTGAATTCGGGGAGGCCGTCGTCGTCCGTGCCGACGATGCGCGGCCTCTCGAACCGGTGCGCGGTGTGCCACGGCTCGGCCCAGTCGAGGCGGGCGGCCTGCTTCTCCCAGAAGGCAACCCGGGCGTCGTCGGATTCCTCCGCCGGGTTCGGGGTCGGGGAGTGTGGGTCGGAGAACACGAAGTTCTTCGGAAGAGTCATGATCGTTCCTATCCGTTGCGGATGCTCTACGACGCGGCCGGGGCGGTGCCCCACCGGCGCTGAGTCCATCGTTCAAAGATTCCTATCAGGGCATCGGTGATCTTGCCCAGTATTGCCAGCAGAATGATCGCCAGAATGAGACGGTCGGTGCGGCCGTTGCTCTGCGAATCGGTCAGGAGGAAACCGAGGCCCATCGAGGCACCGACCAGTTCCGCGGCCACCAGGAAGAGCCAGGCCTGGGCCAGGGCCAGCCGGAGCCCCGAGACCACGGACGGCATCACCGCCGGCAACTGGACCGTGGTGAAGAGCCTGATCCCATGGATGCCGAAGGACCGAGCCGCTTCGATCAAGTGGTGGTCCACGTGCTTCAGGGCCCCCGCGACCGTGGTGTAGACCGGGAAGAAAGCGCCGATCGCCACCAGGATCACCTTGGAATTCTCACCGACGCCGACCCACAGGAGCATGAGCGGGACCCAAGCCAGAGATGGGACCGCGCGGATCGCGCCGATGGTCGGCCCGGCAAGGATGCGGGTCCATCGGGAGAGGCCGATCAGGGCACCGATCACGAGCCCGAGCGCGCTGCCGATCACGAAGCCCAGGATCACGCGCTGGGTCGAGATACCGACGTGCTGCCAGAGCTCGTGCCGGCGCATCAGTTCGATGCCCGCAGCCGCGACCTTCGACGGGCTCGGCAGCTGAATCGGGGTGAAGACGCCGGTGGTCGAGAGCAGGTGCCACGCCACGAGGACGAGCAGGGGAAGGACGACCCCCAGGCCGGCCATGGTCCAACGGTTCTTCGGAAAGCTTGTCACGCTCTATTTCCCCTTGATCCGCCGGGCGGCCGCGGATGCATCGGCGGCTCGGGCATACTTCTTCTCGATGATGTTCTCGACGGCGTCGTCCGCATCCTTTCGCTCCGACACGTCCCCCGAATCGACCAGGATCGGGGCGATATTGCGCAGCACCCGGAGCTGGTTGTCGCCCGGTACCGGGTCGATATCCAGGTGGGTGCGGTCCCAGACCGTGCGGGCGACGTCGTCCGAAATGCCAGCCTCCTCGGCGAACACCGCGATGGCTTCTTCCCGGTGGCTGATGGCCCATTCGCGCGCGAAGGCGTACACGTCGATGACGAGTTGGGCTCCTTCCGGGTTCTGGTCGAGGAATTCCTCACGGGCATTGAGGAATCCCCAGGTGTTGAAGTCGAGATTCCGGTAGAACAACTCGTCGCCGCCTTCCTCCTGGGCCGTCGCCATGATGGGGTCCAGCCCCGCCCAGGCGTCGACCTGGTGCGTGTCCAACGCGGATCGTCCGTCGGCGTGCTGGAGATTCACGATGGTCACATCGTCGGCCGACAGCCCGGCCTCATCGAGGGCCTGGATCAGGAGGAAGTAGGGGTCCGTGCCGAGGGTCGCCGCAATACTGCGACCGGCGAGATCCTCGACGCCGCGAATGGGAGAGTCCGGGGTCCTGGCCAGGGCCGACCACTCGGGCTGGGAGAACAGGCCGATCGTCGTGATCGGCGCACCGTTGGCACGTGCCAGAAGGGCGGCCGAACCCGCGGTCGAACCGACGTCGATCGCGGCACCGATCAGGCTCTGGTTGGCCTTGTTGGAACCGGCAGATTTCAACCAGGAGACGGACTGCCCGATTCCTTCGGCGGCGGTTTCGAGCCACTTCTTCTTGCGCATGATCAGCGACAAGGGGTTGTACGTCGCGTAGTCCAGGGTGATGCTTCCGGAAGCATCCGCGTTGATGACGCCACGGCCGGCTCCTTCGCCGGACATGCATCCGGACAAGGTCAGGGCGACGGCGCCGAGGCCGACGCCTTTGAGGGCGTCGCGACGGGAAAAGGTGGTCATCGGGATCGGGTCCTTGCTGGGCATGGGTGGTTCACGGGCTCGACGTCGTGGGGCTAGTGCGCCGTGGTGTCGACGCCGAGCAGCCCCAGAAGGTGTCCGCGCATTCGCGTCAGATCCGAGTCCTCGCGAGAACGGGGTCGAGGGAGGTCGACCTCGATGTTCTCCACGATTCCCGCCGGCTCACCTGGGGCCGGGCGTCCCAGGACGATGACATGGTCGGAGAGGTACAGCGCCTCGTCGACGTCGTGCGTCACGAGCAGAACCGTGGTGGGGTCCTGCCGATGCAGATCGAGGAGCAGATCCTGCATCTTGAGCCGGGTCAGGGCGTCGAGCGCGCCGAAGGGTTCGTCGAGCAGGAGCACCTGCGGATTCCGGGCCAGGGCCCTGGCCAGGGCCGCGCGCTGGGCCATGCCGCCGGAGACCTCGCCCGGCCGGTGGTTCGCGTGCGGGGTCAGACCGACGAGCTCGATCAGTTCCGTAACACGTTTCCGGCCGCGGGACGCGGGGGTCTTTCTTGGCAGGCCGAGGGCGACATTGTCCGTGATCGAACGCCAGGGCAGCAGGCGGGGCTCCTGGAATCCGACGGCGCACCGAGGATCAATGTCCCGAACCGGGCTGCCATCGATCGTGACGGAGCCCTCGGTTGCGGTGTCCAGCCCCGCCGTCGCGCGCAGGAGAGTGGACTTGCCGCACCCGGACGGCCCGACGACGGCGACGATCTCACCCGGTTGCACCGTGAAACTCACGTCGCGAAGGACCTGAGTACGCGTCCCGCCACGGGACGAGGTGCCGAAAGACTTCCCGACATCGTGGAATCGGACCGACGCGGCCTCGGCCTCCAAGGCACGGGTGTCCTTCGGGGCGCGGGCCGAACTCACAATCAATCACTCCATCGAACCCTGGCGTTAGCACCGTATTCTCCCCGGGCCCTGTGGAATATGCGGGCCATTGCGGGGGGAGAAGGTTGCTGCGACGTCGTCGAGCCAGGTCTCTCGGTCGCTCTGGATGGTTTCCCACTCCAGATTAAGCGTGCCCTCCGGGGCCGCTCCAACTCGGCCCGGACTGTTTCGAGAGATGAAACGGCACGCGTCAAAGTGCGTCATCAGGGCAGGGCGAAGGAGAGTGCGGGCTACCGGTCCAGGCAGGTCCACTTGCTGATGGTGTCGACGAGATGGAACAAGCCGGTGGACCCCTTGGGGCCGATCTGGTTGACTCCGACGGGGTGGTGCTCCTTGGCCCTTTCCGCGGCACGCTTGTACTGATCAATGGGGAAATCGTCGTGAATATTCTTTCCCTTGAGCAGCGAGCGCTCTCTGCATTGCCGATCCAACCCCTGTTGGTCCCCCGCAGGGGTGCACTCGGTGTGCAGGACGAGCCACGTTTCGAACTGCGGGTTGGACACCAGTACGTGTATGCCATGATCTTTGGCCTTGCTCAATGCCTTGGCCAGCAGAGAGGTATTCCCCGAACCTCGCCGGACGTCGTCCCACTGGTCCACGTCGACGACGGCGAAGACCGCTGCATACTTCGGGATGTCTTTCGTGTTGTTCTTCCGCGCATCATCATCTCTGAGCAGGATGCATCGGTCGACGACGTCCATCGGGTTGTTCTTCGCTTTTCGTCGTGCTTTGCCGTCCTTGGTCTTGGGATCGACCTTGATCTGAATCTTGTCGGCGTGGGGTGGAAGAGTGTGCTGGATATGGCGGTTCAGCAGCTCGAAATATTCCGGTTCGGTGAGCGCTCCGTCTGAGACCACGAGGATGCGATGGAGCCGGTCGGAGCGCTTCTGTCGAGATGTCGAAGGGGGCTTGCGAACCTGTCTTCTGGTTCTACTCATTCTGACCGTCCTCGTCGGGACCGACGATTCCGCGCAGGACGCTGGGGGCGAGCATGGGGATAGCCCCGTACCGTCCCGCCAGGTAGCGACGTTCGTGATTGGCGTCCTTGGATTTGGGGTAGTCGCTCAGACTGAAGTACGAGCTCTCTCCGAGTCCGTTCTTCTCCGTGAACCAGATGTGCTTCTCAGTAAGACCCAGTTCTCCCATGTGTTCGAGAATGTTGGTGTTGTGGCTGGTAAAGATCAGCTGGGCTCCCCGGACATTGATGTCGGGATCGGTGAAGGTCTTGATGATCAGCTCAACCATGTTCTGATGGAGGCTCGTATCGATCTCGTCCGCGAGGAGTACGCCCCCTCGTCTCAGGGTGGTGATGATCGCGGGAGCGACCGACAGCCAGGTGCGTGTGCCGTCCGATTCATCCTTGAGGGAGAGGGCGAAGCTCTCCTCTTCGGAACCCTGGTGGTGGAATACCAGGTTGTAGGCCAGATCCTCTGCTTCGTCCTCGGTCAGGCCGGCGTCCTCGGTAGGACGTGTTGAGCCGTTGCCCTCGGCTGCGCCTCTCGGATCGTCCCGCCCCTCCAGAATCTCCTGGATCCTGCTCCACTTGGCGAGCACATCGCTGGGGATCTTCTTCTCGTCCACCGTGATCTTGGTGATTCCCAGGTCGGCCACCTTGAGTAGGCGAGAGAGCTCATCGAGTTGGAAATCCCCCTTCTTGATGGACCGGACCAGGCGATAGATTCGATGGTCCGTTTCGACGTCGCCGTAGTCGATCGTGTCGAAGTAGCCCAGGACAGCCTCGGCCAGTTCCGCCAGGGGAGACACCTCGGACCGCAGGGCAGCCGAGAGCACCAGTTCCCTGGGGGCGACATTTCCAAGGCCGGCTCGCGCGGACTTGGAGATGAAAGCGCTGTTCCACTCGATGTCGGTTTTTCCGTCCTCCCGGGTGCGGGAGAAGCACGGTGACCATCTGCGGTTGGGCACCCGGCTCAGCCATTCGTCGGTGAACCCGGAGGAATCCACGAGGAATCCGTAATGGTACCGGGTGCCTTCGTGCTCGACATCGAGTTCGTACCTCGAGGGGCCACGGTCTTTGCGAGCGATCAGGGTATACGGGTAATGCGGGACGCTCGGGTTCTCGGAGCGGTCCTGCCAGCGAGTCGCCGAAAGCGATATCGCGGCCCGAACATAGCTGAGGGCATCCAAAAGATTGCTCTTGCCCGAGGCGTTCGGGCCAAGGATAGCGGCCGAGGAGAGGGCGACGTCGTCCCAAGTTTTCCCCGGGGGCGGCGTGGAACGGTTGCCCAGGGCGGGGGCGAGGTCGAGTGTGTGCTCGGTATGGATGCTCCGGTGGTTGGACACCGTGAAGCGAAGGAGTCTCATGCTCTCAATCTAGCCATAAACGGCTAATTTGGACGGAAATCATCCAAATATGATCATTAGAGCCGGAATCGGACGTGGCTGCGCCAGTCTTCTCGCGATCCCGTGCGGCCCGTGCGCTGCCAGAATTGACGCACATCACACCAGGTGCCATATTAGTGAACGAACGGTCGGTAATTCCCCGCAGGCCGAACAGTTGAAACCGAACGCCTGAACAGGAGCTTCCATGCCCGAAATGCCAGCAGCCTTTCTCGTCGGCGGAGCCCGCACCCCGGTCGGGCGGTATGGGGGTGCCCTGTCCTCGGTCCGGCCCGACGACCTTGCGGCACTCTGCATCAAGAGCGTCGTGGAAGAGGCAGGCATCGACCCCGCCGACGTCGACGAGGTCATTCTGGGAAATGCGAACGGTGCCGGCGAAGAGAACCGCAACGTCGCACGCTTGGCCTGGTTGCTCGCGGGGTACCCGGACACCGTGCCAGGGACGACTGTCAATCGCCTGTGTGCCTCCGGAATGTCGGCCATCACCACGGCGTCGCAAATGATCAAATCGGGGGCCGCGGACATCGTCGTCGCCGGCGGCGTGGAATCGATGTCCCGCGCACCCTGGGTCATGGAAAAGCCCACCCGTCCCTTCGCCAAGCCCGGGGAGGTCTTCGACACCTCGATCGGGTGGCGTTTCGTGAATCCCAAGTTCCTGGACGGCCCCCTGTCCCGCGACGGCAAAGCCACCTATTCGATGCCCGAGACCGCGGAAGAAGTGGCCCGCACCGACGGAATCACTCGCGCAGAGGCCGATGAATTCGCGGTGCGCTCGCAGGAGAACGCGGCGGCCGCCATCGAGGCCGGGAGATTCGCGGACGAAATCGTCCCGGTCGAGGTTGCCGGCCGGAAGGGCGAGATCACCGTGGTCGATACGGACGAAGGCCCCCGCCCCGGCACGACCGCCGAGGCCCTGGGCAAGCTCAGGCCCGTGGTCGGTGGGGGATCCGTGGTCACCGCGGGCAACTCGTCCGCGCTCAACGACGGCGCGTCGGCCATCATCGTGGCCAGCGAGAAGGCTGTCGAGAAATACGGCCTCACGGCGCGCGCACGCGTGGTGGACGGTGCATCCGCCGGTGTCCCACCGGAGATCATGGGCATCGGTCCCGTGCCGGCGAGTCGGAAAGTGCTCGAACGTTCGGGGTGGGACATTGATGATCTGGGGGCGGTCGAGCTCAACGAAGCCTTCGCTACGCAGTCCCTCGCCTCGATCCGCCGCCTCGGACTGAACCCTGACATTGTCAATCGCGACGGTGGTGCGATCGCCCTGGGACACCCCCTCGGCTCCTCCGGGTCCCGTATCACGATCACCCTGTTGGGCCGCATGGAGCGCGAAGGCGCGTCCAAGGGCCTCGCGACCATGTGCATCGGCGTCGGGCAGGGCGCGGCATTGCTTCTCGAAAGGGCGTAAACCATGGAATTGACCGGAGACTTCACCGCAATCGAGATCGAGAGCCGCGAGGACAGGCTCCACGTCCGCCTCAACCGGCCCGAAGTCCGCAACGCGATCGACGCGACCATGATCGAGGAGCTGCACAGGGTGTGCGCCTACCTCGAGGCTGAACCCAAGATCCTGATCCTGTCCGGGACGGAGGTCAACGGCAAGGGGGTTTTCGCGTCCGGCGCCGACATCGCCCAGCTGCGCGAACGCCGTCGTGACGACGCCCTGCGCGGGATCAATTCGCGGCTGTTCGACCGGCTGGGAAGCCTCCCCATGCCCGTCATCGCGGCGCTGGACGGATACGCCCTCGGCGGCGGTGCCGAACTCGCGTGGGCGGCGGACTTCCGCATCGGAACACCCCAGACCAAGGTCGGGCAGCCCGAAACCGGGCTCGGGATCGTGGCAGCGGCCGGCGCCATGTGGCGTCTCAAGGAGCTGGCAGGGGAGCCTCTGGCCAAGGAATTGTTGTTTGCGGGTCGTATGCTGGACGCCCATGAGGCCCTCGACGCCGGGCTCATCACCGAAATCCACGAGCCCCAAGATCTTCTCGACGCCGCCCACCGACTCGCGGACCGCATCGCCAAGCAGGATCCCCTCGCGGTTCGCATCGCCAAGGGCGTGTTCCACGCGCCCCGCGAGGCCCACCCGTACGTGGACGAGCTCGCTCAGGCGGTTCTGTTCGAGTCCCCCGCCAAATTCGATCGCATGCAGTCCTTCCTGGACCGCAGAAAGGAGCGCACCCAGTGAACGCTCTGAACAGCCAGAATGTCCCCGAACGTGTCGGCGTGTTGGGCGGGGGCCGCATGGGCTCCGGCATCGCCCACGCGTTCTTGATCTCGGGGGCCCACGTGGTCGTCGTCGAGGTCGACGACGCCGCCGCACGGGCCGCCCGCGAACGCATCGAGAAGGACCTCGGTGCGTCCATCGACCGCGGCAAGATCGAGGGTGCGGTCGGGGAGTGGAGCGCCCATCTGGAGGTGGCCACGGATGCCTCCGCATTCGCCGACCGCGACCTCGTGGTCGAGGCCGTGCCGGAAGTCTGGGACCTCAAGGTCGAGTCCCTGCGCCGCGCCGAGTCGAACATGGGCCCGGACGCGTGGCTGGCGACCAACACCTCGTCGATGTCCGTGGACGGTCTGGCCGAGGAACTCGAACGACCCGATCACTTCTGCGGCCTGCACTTCTTCAACCCCGTCCCCGCGTCCAAGCTCGTGGAAGTGGTGGTCGGTGAGAAGACCTCGGAGCAACTGGCTTCTCTGACACAGGACTGGGTCAGTGGGCTGGGCAAGACCCCGGTCACCGTGCATGACGCCCCGGGCTTCGCTTCTTCGCGGCTCGGGATCGCCTTGTCCCTGGAAGCCATTCGCATGGTCGAGGAAGGCGTGGCCGCGCCCGAGGACATCGACCACGCCATGACCCTGGGCTACAAGCACCCCGTCGGCCCGCTGGCGCTGACCGACATCGTGGGCGTGGACGTACGACTGGATATCGCCGAGTACCTCGAGTCTCGGTTGGGGCCGAGGTTCAGCCCGCCCCAACTCATGCGCGACATGGTCGAACGCGGCGAACTCGGCAAGAAATCGGGCAAAGGCTTCTACACGTACGAGTAGAGGCTGGGGCCAGTAGGGGCTGGGGCCAGGCGCGGCATGGTCGGCTCCTGGCCCCGGTTCGATCAGTCGAAGAACCCCTCCGGCGCGGGTTTGAGGTAGTTGCTGATCCGCACGGTGCACAGGCGCCGTCCGCTGTCCACGTGCGTCATGACGACTTCGTGACTCGTCATGGATCGTCCGAGCTTGATGGGGGTTGCGACCGCCCGCACCGTGCCCTCCGAGGCCGACGAATGATGGGTCGCGTTGACCTCGATGCCGACGGCGATCTTCCCGAACTGCGCCGCGTGCAGGACCGCGGCCCATGAGCCGCAGGATTCGGCCAGAGCAATGGACGCTCCGCCATGCAGGATTCCGTGGCCCTGGCGATTTCCGGCGACCGGCATGGTGGCCACCACGCGCTCGGGGGTCTGCTCCTCGAACTCGATCCCGAGCTTGTCATCCAGCTCTCCCGGATCGATGCGACCCACCGGGGTGTCTCGCTCGCGTTCCTCCGGGCTCCGGTGTTCTGCCCTGTTCGCGTGGTCGTCCAATGGGACCTCCTTGTGACTCTTTGTCGCGCCGGCTTGTGGCGCGTGACTGTGACGTGGGTTATCCTGACAATAATTACTGACCGAACGTTCGGCTACTTTATCGCAGGGAGTGAATTCACCCGTGACCACCCAAACCCGTAATGAGGCTACAACCACCCAGGCCACCGAGATACTGCCGAGTTACGTCCGGGGTCAGTGGTGGCGGCCCGACGATCCGGAGCGGGCGGCCGACGTCGTCGACGCGGCGACCGGCGAACCCTTGGTTCGCGTCAGCACCGAGGGGCTCGCGACGGCCGATGTGGTTCGGTACGGGCGGGATCGCGGCCAGAAGTCGCTCGGGGAACTGACCATTCACGAGCGCGCGCTCATCATCAAGAAGCTCGCCTTGCATCTCAATGAGCACAAGGACGAGCTCTACGAGGTCTCGTTCCGGACCGGTGCTACCGCCAAGGACCACTTGATCGACACCGACGGCGGCATCGGAACCCTCTTCACCTTTTCCTCCAAGGCCCGCCGCGAGTTGCCCAATTCTCGGGTGATCGTGGACGGGAACGTCGAACAGCTGTCGGCGGACGGGAGCTTTCTGGGCGAGCACATCTACACCCGCCTCCCCGGCGTCGCGGTGCAGATCAACGCCTTCAACTTCCCGGTGTGGGGGATGCTCGAGAAGTTCGCTCCAGCGTTCATCGCGGGCGTGCCGAGCGTGGTCAAACCTGCGACGCCGACCGCATACGTGACCGAGAAATGCGTGCGGCTCATGGTCGACTCGGGCCTGCTGCCCGATGGAGCGATTCAGCTGATCTCCGGCTCCGCCCGCGACCTGCTGGACCACCTGGACATGCGTGACCACGTGGCCTTCACCGGATCGGCCGCGACCGCACAGGCCCTGCGCCAGCACCCCAACGTGCTCGAGGGTGGCGTGCGCTTCACCGCCGAAACCGACTCCCTCAACGCCGCCATCATGGGGCCGGATGTCACCGAGGACTCCCCGGAATTCGCGGCATTCATCAAGTCCGTGGTCCTGGAGATCAGTGCCAAGGCGGGACAGAAGTGCACCGCGATCCGTCGCGTGATCGTGCCCGACCAGATGCGCCAGCCCGTCGTGGAAGCGCTCAGGGTCCGCATCGCCGAGCGCGGCGTCGTCGGCGACCCGCGGGACAAAACGACGACGGTCGGTGCCCTGGCCTCTCCTGACCAGCGGGAAGAGGTCGTGAAGGCCGTACGGCGACTGACCGACGCCGGAGGCGCCGTGCGCGTCGGCGGGCTGGACGCACTCGACACCGTTCCGTCCGAGGGCGCGTTCTTCCCCGTGACCGTGCTCGAATTCGACGACGCGCGCGCCCCCGAGGTCCACAGCGTCGAGGCCTTCGGTCCGGTGACCTCGGTCGTGGGCTATTCGGGGTCGGTTGACGAGGCGGTTGAGCTCGCGGCTCTGGGTGCGGGCTCGCTCGTGGCCACGGTTTGCACGCACGACCCTGAGACGGCCGGGGCCTTCGCGGCCGGGATCGGATCCCACCACGGCCGCGTTCTCTTCCTGGACCGCGACGACGCCAAGACCTCGACCGGTCACGGTTCGCCCATGCCCCAGCTGGTGCACGGCGGCCCGGGTCGAGCAGGCGGTGGCGAGGAACTGGGCGGCGTCCGCGGCATCAAGCACTACATGCAGCGCACGGCCGTGCAGGGTTCGCCCGATCTGCTGACCGGCGTGACCGGGGTGTGGCACTGGGGCGCCCGGGCGCAGACGGTGACCCGCGACGACGTCGAAAACGGCACCGGCACGCACCCGTTCCGGAAGTCGCTGGCCGACCTGCGCATCGGCGACCAGTTCCGTTCCGACCTGCGCAAGGTCACTCTGGACGACATCACCGAATTCGCGGAGTCCACCGGGGACACGTTCTACGCCCACACCAATGAGGAAGCGGCGGCAGCCAATCCGTTCTTCCCCCGACGGGTCGCCCACGGCTACCTGTTGGTCTCGTGGGCCGCGGGCCTGTTCGTGGAGCCGGCCCCGGGGCCGGTACTGGCCAATTACGGGCTGGAGAATCTGCGATTCATCACCCCGGTCACCTACGACGACTCGTTCCGCGTGACCCTGACGGCCAAGCGCATCACCCCGCGCGTCACGGACGACTACGGCGAGGTGGCCTGGGACGCCCGCCTGACCAACCAGGACGACGAGATCGTGGCGACCTACGACGTCCTGACGCTGGTCGCGAAGGAGTAGCGGGTCGGGGTCGGGAACGCCGGGCGCTGACCCGGGTTGAGCGTGTGGTGGCCCGGCCACGGGGAGGTGGCCCGGCCACGGTGTGCGTTGGGTGGTGGTTGCCTGAATCAGTGGCGCTTTCCGTCGTTAGGCGGCGGCTAAACCGCCGCCTAACGACGGAAAGCGCCACTGATTCGGTTAAACGCCACGTAGAAGGGGTCGGTGAAGGGCTGTAGCGTGTCCGGGATCGGCGGGCAAGTGCCACTCATTCGGGTGAGTGCCACCTGGGAGGGCCGAGCGGGAGCTCGGAGACAACCCGTTGCAGCCCCGACCACCGCGGGAACCCCCGCCCCATCGGGTAACCGCCACGTAGTAGCAGCTCCGCAGTCCATCAATTTTGTTGGCCAAGGCCTTCTGGCTCGTCGAAGTGGCAATCCCGTGCGAGAAACGGCGCGAGGTGGCGATTGTGAGCGGATTTCGTGGCAAAAAAAGCACAAAGCTGCCACCTCGGCCAGAACCGCTACGCGTCTCACCCGTTGGCTACGCCCGCAACCCCTCCAGGACCGTCTTCACCGCGGTGTCGGCCAGCTGGTCGGTGGTTCCCGACCCTCCGGGCTGGTACCAGTCGACGATCGAGTTGATCATTCCGAGGACCAGGCGCGGGGTGGACTTTCCTGAGATGTCCTCGCGGAGGTCTCCTTCGTCCTGGGCCTGCCGGACGAGTTCCTCCACGGTGCGGGTGATGCGGCGTCGCCGTTCGAGGGCCGCGATCTCCACGGGTGAGTTGCCGCGCAGGCGCAGGAGGAGGGTCACGTAGGGCATCTGGTCCACGAGTACCCGGATCGAACCGCGGATCACCCCTTCGAGCTGGTCGATGCCGCGGGAGTCCGGGGTTCGCACCTCGTCCATTGCCTTCTCGAGTGAGTCCAGCGCTCGGAGCAACGCCTCCTCGAGAATCTCCTCCTTGGAGTTCACGTGGTGGTAGATCGCTGACTTCGAGATGCCGAGGTGGTTCGAGAGCATGCCCATCGAGGTGGTGTCGTACCCGTACTCGTTGAAGACCTGGACGCAGACCGAGATGAGCTTCTCTCGGTCGTATCCCGGGCGTCCTCGCCGCGCACCGTTGCTCGGTGCTGCGGAGGTGCCGGTTTCCTGGTCCTGGGTGGCGGGCACTGTGGGCATGTTCTGTCTCGTCTTTCTGCAGGGTCCATCACGAGATTACCCGACGGCGCCGCGCGCACCGCGTGGTCCGGCGCACGACGCCGCCGGGCCCGGCTGGCGCCGTCGGGCCCGGGTGACGCCCCGGACCGTACGAGGCATCTCGAGGTTACTTGTTCCTGTGGTCGTAGACGCGGCGGATCTTGCCCGAGGACCGTGCCAAGGTCTCCGGTTCGGCGATGTCGATGAGCGCCGACGAACCGATCTTGGTCTTGATCTCCGACAGCAGCTTCTTCCCGTCCTCGATCGCTTCCTCGCGGGTTGCGTCTTCACGCCGCTCGATGTGGATCGTCATCTGGTCCATCCTGTTCGGGCGGTCGATCTCAAGCGTGAAGTGCGGCGAGAGCGAGGGGAGATTGAGGGCGAGCTCCTCGATCTGCGTCGGGAACAGGTTGACTCCGCGGAGAATGATCATGTCGTCCGAACGGCCGGTGATGCGGCCCATCCGCCGGTGCCCGGGACGATCCGTCCCGGGAAGCAACCGGGTGAGGTCATGGGTTCGGTACCGAATGATCGGAAGCGCTTGCTTGGTCAAGGACGTGAACACCAACTCTCCTGGTTCGCCCAGGTCGCACACGCGATCATCGAACGGGTCGATGATCTCGGGCCGGAAATGGTCTTCCCAGATATGGGAACCGTCCCGTGTCACGGCGGACTCGCCGGCCACGCCCGGGCCCATGACCTCGGACAGGCCGTAGATGTCGCACGCGGTGATGTCGAAGGTCCGCTCGATCTCCCGACGCATCTCGTCGGTCCACGGCTCGGCGCCGAGCACCGCGCGCTTGAGGGAAGTGTCCCTCGGGTCCACCCCTGCCTTCCGGAACCCGTCGGCGATGGCCAACAAGTACGTCGGGGTCGCGAGGATCGCGTCGGGTTCGAAGTCGCGGATCAGCTGGACCTGCTTGTCGGTCTGTCCGCCGGACATCGGGATGACCGCGCACCCGAGCTTCTCACCGCCGTAGTGCGCGCCGAGCCCACCGGTGAAGAGGCCGTACCCGTAGGCGTTGTGGATCTTCTGCCCCGGCTCGACGCCCGAGAAGCGGAAGCAGCGCGCCACGAGGCTCGCCCAAGTGTCGAGATCGTCCTGGGTGTAGCCGACCACGGTCGGCAGTCCGGTGGTTCCGGACGACGCGTGGACGCGACGAATCTCGCTCATCGGTACGGCGAAGGACTTGAACGGGTAGGCGTTCCGGAGGAATTCCTTGTCCGTGTAGGGGAACTTGCTGAGATCCGAAAGCTCCTGGAACTGGCTCGGATGCACGCCGTGTTCGTCGTAGAGCTCGCGATAGGCCGGAACGTTCTCGTAGGCGTTGTGCAGAGTCCACTTGAGGCGTTCGACCTGGAGGGCCTCGATCTCGTCCCTGCTCATCAGCTCTTCGGGATCGGGCTGCGTGGGATCGGCGGAGGCGGTGGGGGAGTAGGGGTTGTCGATGGAACACGTGGTCATGGGGTTCACACTTTCTGGCGTTGGGGGACGGTCCGGCTCCGGCCGCGGAAGTGGGCGACGACGTCGTCGTCGGCGGTGACGGTGACGTCGTAGAGGCCGCTGCGACCGGTACGGGCTACCTCTTTGGCTTCTGCGGTCAGGACTTGACCCGGACGCCCGGAACGGACGAAATCGATCTGAGCGCCTTGGGCGACGGTGATCGTGCTGCCGTCCCCCTCGGGGTCGTTGCAGGCCATGGCGAAACACGTGTCCGCCAGGGAGAACACCATGCCGCCGTGGGCGATACCGAATCCGTTGAGCATCTCCTCCCGCAGCGTCATGCCGATGACCGCGTGACCGTACTCCGCACGGTGGACACGGATGCCCAGCCATTCCGAGGTGCGGTCGTTGGCCAGCATGGGGTGATCTGGCATGTTGCCCTCCTCACAATATATGACCGAATGGTCAGTAGGGAATCGTTAAATTGACACTGTGTCAACCGGGACCTTCTTGTGTTGACGACCACAGTCTACCCCTATATCCTGAACGAACGTTCGGTATTTATTTCATTGGAGGACGTCATGACCCACACCGACGACGCCGTCGCCCCGGAGCAGGAGCACTTCGACGCGCTCATCGCGGATGACTCCCGCATCGAACCCCGGGACTGGATGCCCGAGGCCTACCGAAAGACTCTGACCCGCCAGATCTCCCAGCACGCCCATTCGGAGATCATCGGCATGCAGCCGGAGGCCAACTGGATCACGCGGGCCCCGAGCCTGAAGCGCAAGTCGATCCTCATGGCCAAGGTGCAGGACGAGGCGGGCCACGGCCTGTACCTCTACTCCTCGGCCGAAACCCTCGGCACCCCGCGGCCAGTCCTCAACGATCAGCTGCTCACCGGACGCGCCAAGTACTCCTCGATCTTCAACTACCCGGCGCGGACCTGGGCAGACATGGGCGCCATCGGCTGGCTCGTGGACGGGGCCGCTATCTGCAACCAGGTTCCGCTCTGCCGGGCGTCCTACGGCCCCTACGGTCGAGCCATGGTGCGCATCTGCAAGGAGGAATCCTTCCACCAGCGGCAAGGATGGGAAATCCTGTACGAGCTCTCGCACGGGACGGACGCGCAGAAGAAGATGGCCCAGGACGCCGTCGACCGTTTCTACGGTCCCGCACTGCAGATGTTCGGGCCCCCGGACGCGGATTCGCCGAACTCCCAGCAGTCCATGGCTTGGAACATCAAGCGTTTCAGCAACGACGAACTGCGCCAGCGCTTCGTCGACATGATCGTGCCCCAGGCCGAGGCCCTCGGGCTGACCCTCCCGGACCCCGACCTGGTCTGGAACGAGGAGCGTCAGCACTACGACTACGGCGAGCTGGACTGGGACGAATTCATGTCCGTGATCAAGGGGCGCGGCCCGTGCAGCGTCCAGCGGATGAAGCGGCGTCGTGAGGCCCACGAGAACGGGGCCTGGGTCCGGGAGGCGGCCGCGGCCTACGCCGAACGACAGGCCGCCCGCGCGGCCGAGGCCGCAAACCACGAAGACCACGAAACCGAGACCGCGCCGAGCTCACAACGACCGGCCGCCCAACTGATCGGAGCCTGACCACGATGGCCGAAGAAACCCACCAGAATCAGCAGACGGCCTGGCCTCTCTGGGAGGTCTTCGTCCGATCCTCGCGCGGCCTCTCCCACGTGCACGCCGGGTCGTTGCACGCCCCCGACGCGACCATGGCGGTCCGCAACGCGCGCGATCTCTACACGCGGCGCAACGAGGGAACCAGCGTGTGGGTCGTGGAGGCCGACGCGATCACGGCGTCCGACCCCGATTCCAAGGGCGGCTACTTCGAATCCGCCCAGGGCAAGGCCTACCGCCACGCGACGTATTACACCAAGTCCGAAGGGGTGAAGCACCTGTGAGTACCTTCGCATCCCAAGAATCGGCCACCAAGATCAGCGCGGGTGAGTCCATCAGCTCCGAATCCATCGCTGAATCCGGGGCCACGGCCTCCGAGGACGTCGCTCAGTACGCGATGCGGCTCGGCGACGACGCCCTGATCCTCTCCCAGCGTCTCGGGTGGTGGATCGCGCGGGCCCCCGAGCTGGAGGAGGACATTGCGCTGTCCAACATCGCACTGGACCTCATCGGGCACGCCCGGTTCCTGCTCACCTACGCGGGGACCGCCTGGAACAAGAGCGAGGACGACCTCGCCTACTTCCGGCCCGAGGAGGAGTTCCGTTCCTGCCGGCTCGTCGAGCAGGAGAACGGCGACTTCGGCCAGACCATCGCCCGGCAACTGATCTTCTCGATGTATCAGTACGAGCTGTACAAGGCACTGGCCGAATCCTCCGATCCGACGCTCGCGGCCATCGCTGACAAGGCGGTCAAGGAAGTCGAGTACCACGTGGACCACGCTTCGCAGTGGATCCTCCGGTTGGGGCTCGGCACCGAGGAATCCCGGCGACGCATCGCCGCGGGGCTCGAATACATGTGGCCCTACGTCGAGGAACTGTTCACCGACGACGAGCTGATCGACCGTCTGGACGGCGTCGCGGTGCGGCCGTCGAGCCTTGAGGAAGCGGCGATGCGCGGCATCCGGTCGGTCCTCGCGGAGGCCGAACTCGAGGTGCCCGAGGTGGCCCAGGCCAGGCTCACCAGCGAAGTGCGTGACGGTTCCTACTCGGAGCACCGCGGGTACATTCTGGCCGAAATGCAGTCCCTGGCCAGGCAACACCCCGGAGCGACGTGGTGATCGCGATGGCAGCCACGAGCATCCACACAGCACCGGACAAGGACTCGGCCGGTCTGGCCCGCGAGTTGCCCCTGGGCCCATCACGTCGGCCGCACGATGCCGCCGACGCCGCCCTGTGGGACCGTGCCGCGACGGTCTGCGACCCGGAGATACCCGTCCTGACCCTCGCCGACCTGGGAGTTCTTCGGGACGCCTACGTCGACGGCGACCAGGCCGTCGTCGTCATCACCCCCACCTATTCGGGGTGCCCCGCGATGGACACCATGGCCGACGACCTGGTCGCGACCGTCTCCACAGCCGGGTACCGAGACGTCCGCGTGGAGAAGGTTCTGCGACCCGCGTGGACCACCGACTGGATGAGCGAGGCAGGAAAAGCCAAGTTGGCCGAATACGGGATCGCGCCGCCGACCGGTGAGAGCGCTCCTGGACACAACAGCGGCCCGGTCAGGCTGACGCTGTCCGTCAAATGCCCGCATTGCGGTTCCCTCCGAACGCGCGAGATGACCCGATTCGGTTCCACCTCGTGCAAGGCCCTCTGGGTTTGCAACGAGTGCCTCGAGCCCTTCGACTACTTCAAGGTTCACTGACATGACCCAGACCAGCACCCACCGTTCCGACGTCGAGAACGAAGCCTCCGCGCCCGAGGGGAGCGGGCGACGTCGCGCCACGTTCAACAAGCTCCCCGTCACCGGTCTGCGCAAGCTGACCAACGAATCCGTCGAAGTCTCTTTCGGCGTCTCCGACGACTTGGTCGAGGACTACGACTACCTCCCCGGACAGTACGTGGCCCTCCGCGCCGAGATCGACGGCCAGGAAGTGCGCCGCTCGTACTCCATCTGCGCAGAGCCGCGCCCCGGAGAGATCCGAGTCGCGATCAAGAAGGACATGGGCGGGTTGTTCTCCACGTGGGCCAACGAGGAGCTGGCCGTCGGGGACGAACTCGAGGTCATGAACCCGCAGGGCGCCTTTACCTCCAGAACCCGGGTCACCTCGATGAACCACCCGGACGAACTGGCCCGGCACGAGGTCCGCGAGGACAAGAACGCCCACGTGGTGGCCATCGCCGCCGGATCGGGGATCACGCCCATCATGGCGATCGCCCGGTCCCTGATGAAGGCTTCTCCCACCGCGAGCGTCGATCTCGTCTACGCGAACAAATCCTCGATGGACGTGATGTTCGCGGAGGAACTGGGCGACCTCAAGGACAAGTACCCGTCACGGATCGCCCTGCACCACGTCCTGTCCCGTGAACAGCGTGTCTCGCCCCTCATGTCCGGCCGCATCGACCCCGACAAGCTGGACGAACTCCTGGACAAGGTGATCCCGGTCGATGCAACCCAGGAATGGTTCCTGTGCGGACCGTTCGAGCTCGTGCAGCTCTGCCGTGACGCGCTCGCGGCCCGAGGGGTCCCGGAGGAGAGGATCCGTTTCGAACTGTTCACGACCGGCAAGCCGGAGAAACCGGCCGGGCAGCAGGGGCGAGAAGTGGTCGCGGATCCCGAGGGCGAGAACATCAGGATCACCTTCAACCTGGACGGCAATACCGGAAAGGTCGAAACACCCAAGTCGGCCAACGAAACCGTGCTCAACGCCGCGCTTCGTGTCCGTCCCGACGTGCCCTTCGCGTGTGCCGGCGGCGTGTGCGGAACCTGCAGGGCCAAAGTCCTCTGCGGCGACTTCACGATGGAAGAAAACTTCGCCCTGGAGAAGGATGAGATCGAGGCCGGCTACGTCCTGACGTGCCAGACCCGACCGACCTCCGACGCCCTGGACGTCGACTATGACGCATAGCTCGTGCGCGGTGCGCCGCTTCGGGCCAGTTGAAAGGACCTCGACCATGATCGACCTGACCATTTCCGATGACATCGCGGAGATCGTGCTCAATGCTCCGAGCAAGCTCAACGCCCTGGACGTCGAGGATCTCGCAGAACTGTCCGAGGCCTATCGGGAGGCAGAGAACGCCGAGGTCCGGGCGCTCGTGCTGCGCGGCGAGGGCCGCGGGTTCTGCGCGGGCAGGGACATCTCGTCGGTGGATCCGGCACACGACGACGTCGAGGGCTACCTGGGGCATCGGGCCACGGCCCTCTTTCGCCAGATCGCCGCGTTCTCAGCCCCGACCTTTGCCGCGGTGCACGGCGCGTGCCTCGGCGTCGGGCTCGGTCTGGCGATCGCGAGCGACGTCGTCTACGTCGCCGAGGACGCCAAGATCGGGTCGCCGTTCGCCAACCTCGGGGCGACGCTCGACTCCGGAGGCCATGCTCTGTTCTACGAGAGGCTCGGGGCGCACCGGACCCTCGACCTGATCTACACCGGGGAGATGATGAGCGGGGCCGAGGCGGTCACCGCCGGGCTCTTCTCCCGCTCCGTGCCCGCGGAAGAATTGGTGGACTTCACGATGCAACGGGTCCGGAAGGTGTCCCAGGGGGCGACACAGGCGTACCTGGTCTCGAAGGCTCTGGTAGGTCAGCTGCGTGACGAGCGAGCAGGCCTCTGGGATTCCATGGCGGCCGAATCCGCCGAGCAGGCACGACTGTGCTCGACCGCGGACTACGCGGAGGGGTTCTCGGCGTTCCAGGAGAAGCGAAAGCCGCGCTTCACGGGAGAGTAGAGACTCGGGCACTGTCTGTTCGGAGCATTGTCCCGACGTAGCCGGTGCCGTGCCGCGCGGCCCCGTAACACAGTGCAAACCGAGTAACACAAGCACACAGGATGGTCTGGAATCCGAGGTGTTACATACGCTCATGGAAGGAAAGATCAAGAGTCCCAACGCGCAAGCTCTGGCTGGTTGGGCGGCAACCCTCTCCCGTAGCGGGGTGCCCCAGATGATGATCTGGCACCGTCGGCGCGACGACCGGCGGACATGCAAGTACGGCGCGAGAACCGGCGCCACCGCGTGAATGGTTGCGTCGATTCTCGGGAGACGGGAAGTCGGCGCAGGGCTCGGGCACGCGGAGAACCATGGAGTCCCTCCAGGCACCGAAAGGAATCCCGATGTCGGACAAGAAGCGCATCGCCATCAACGCCTTCGACATGACGTGCGTGGGCCACCAGAGCTTTGATCTGTGGCGCCACCCTCGTTCGCGGGCCACCGAGTACAACACCCTCGAGTACTGGACCGACTTGGCCAAGACGCTCGAGAAGGGTCTTTTCGACGGGATCTTCTTGGCCGACGTCGTCGGGATCTACGACGTGTACCGCAACTCGGCGGCACCCTCGATCCGTGGTGGGGCGCAGGTTCCGGTCAATGACCCGTTCATGCAGATCTCGGCGATGGCCGCGGTGACCGAGAACCTCGGCTTCGGCGTGACCAGTGCCGTGACCTACGAGCAGCCGTACACGCTGGCCAGGAAGTACGCGACGCTCGACCACCTGACCAAGGGGCGCGTCGGCTTCAACGTGGTCACGTCCTACCTTCCGTCGGCCGCGGAGAACCAGGGCCTGCCGCGCCAGATCGAGCATGACAAGCGCTATGAGATCGCCGACGAGTTCCTCGACGTCTGCTACAAGCTCTGGGAAGGATCGTGGGAGGACGACGCCGTGGTCAAGGACCGCGAAACCGGCGTCTACGCCGACCCGTCCAAGGTCCACCCGATCCAGCACGAGGGCAAATACTTCACGGTCCCCGGAGCGGGACTCACCGAGCCGTCCCCGCAGCGAACCCCCGTCATCTTCCAGGCGGGAGCCTCCTCGCGCGGTCAGGCTTTCGCTGGCAAGCACGCCGAGGCCGTGTTCGTGGGCGGGCTGCGCCCGGATCTGACCCGGTTCATGACCGACAAGATCCGTGACGAGGCCGAGAAGGCCGGTCGTCAGCGCGACGACGTCAAGATCTTCGCGATGCTGTCCGTGATCGTCGACGAGACCGACGAAAAGGCCCAGGCCAAGTACGAAGAGTACCTCCAGTACGTGTCTCCCGAGACCTCCCAGGCGATCATCGGCGGCTGGTCCGGTGTCGACCTGTCCCAGTTCGGCGAGGACGAAGTGCTCAACTACATCGAGACCGATTCCATTCAGTCCTTCCTGACCCCGTTCACCCTCCAGTCCAAGGACAAGGAGTGGACGCGCGAGGACATTGCGAAGCACTGCGCGATCGGCGGGATGGGCGACGTCATCATCGGTGGTCCCGAAAAGGTTGCCGACGAGCTCGAACGCTGGATCGATGAAGGCGGCCTGGACGGAATCAATCTCGCCTACCACGTCTCGCCCGGGTCCTTCGAGGACTTCGTCGAGTTCGTGGTCCCCGAGCTCCAGAAGCGCGGCCGCTACCGGACGAGCTACGAGGGATCCACCTTCCGCGAGAACCTCTACGGCGAAGGTCAGGTTGCGATCGACGAGCACCACCCGGCCGCGGCGTACAAGGGGTCGTATGTCGGCAAGCCATCGACCGAGGACACCCCGGCGCGCCCGGTCGAGGAGGACGCCGTGGCCTGATCGTTCGGGAAGTGGCGCCGTGTCTTGGCTCGGTCGGGTGTGGTGCCGCGACGCGGTCGGGTGCGGCGCTTCGTCTTGACTCGTCGGGGGCGGCATCATAACTCGGTCGGGTGTGGCGCCGCGTCTTGGGCGGGTGTGGCCGGCAGCTTCCGTTGTCCGCCGCGAGGTGGCGAGGCGGCGAGGCGGCGGTTTTGTGCGGCTGATTCCACGAAGTGGCAGTTTGGTGCCGTTCTCTTCGCGAGGTGGCAATCTCGTGCTGTTTTTCCGGCGAGGTGGCAATTTTGGGACGTTTTGGGCCGGTTTTAGTCCCAAAACTGCCACCTCGCGCGCCGGCCTGCACGTAACTGCCACGTCGAGCGCTCGTTCGCTCGAAATTGCCACCTCGGCGGGGCGACTCGCACGAAACTGCCACCTCGCGCGCCGGCCTGCACGTAACTGCCACCTCGAGCGCCCGACCGCACAGAACTGCCACCTCGGTCCGGGACGACGACGGCGATAAGCCCCGTCACGTGCGTGCTTCGGCACAAAATTGCCATCTCGGCCCCTGACTGCACGAAACTGCCACCTCGGTCGAGGGCGAGCTGCACAAAACTGCCACCTCGCGCGTCGGCCTGCACGAAACTGCCACCTCAGCCCCCGCCCCCCTCCGGCCCGCGGCACCCCCGGCCCGCGGCACGCGCCCCCGCTCCGACCCCCCCCGCGGCCCGCACCCCTCGCCTCTGAACCCCCTCCGATCCCCGGCCGCTTGCGCGAAAGATCGCCCACCGCGCCCATTTACATAGTTAGGCTATCCTTAGAGACCAAAGCCACAAAAAGTGCAGTTGTGCATCTTTTGCAGAACTGCATAAGATGCATGGGTGCAAACCACAGAACCATCCCTTCGCGAACGACGTCGGGCGCGGACGTGGGACTCGATCCACGCGGCCGCGCGTGAACTCGCGTCGGAACGCGGAATCAGGCAGACCACCGCGGAACTCATCGCGGAGAAAGCCGGTGTCTCGCCGCGAACGTTCTTCAACTACTTCGCGACCAAGGAAGACGCCGTCATGGGGCTGCGTCCCCCTCAGATGACCGAAGACATGTTGGCTCAGGTCCAGGAGGACGAGTCGGGCGGACTGCTCGCGCAGGCGGCCCGGCTCCTCGCCAGCGTCCTGTACGACTCGTTCGCGAGCGACATCAAGGGGATCATGAACGAGCTCACCGAAGACCGGGACCATATGCGGCAACGCATGAAGATCCACATGCTTCGGTGCGAGCAGGAGCTCAAGGACTTCCTGCTCGCCATGGACTGGGCCGTGTACCAGGAATCCGGCCGTTTCGTGCTTCGTGAAGACGAGAACAGCGAGCCGGAACCCGAGCAGGAAGAGCGCATTCGTGCGATCGTCCTGATGGCCACCGCTGTTCTCCGATACGTCGACTACGGCGCCCGAGCCTCCCGGGATGAGTTTGCCGCATCCATCAATCGCACCGTCACACTGTTCTCCACCATGATCAAGGAGCCTCGTTGAGCACCACCTACACACCGCGTCACGCCGTCGGGGGTGGCAAGAGCGGCACCGGAGCGGCGCAGACCGATCCGGCCTCGCCCGCAACCGGGGAGATTTCATCTGCTCACTCGGCCCAGAAGGGCGGATTCGGTCGCCCCACCCCCAACACCAATGTCCTTCTGCTGTTCATCGGCCTGATGATCATCATGTTGATGTCCTCGCTGAACCAGACGGTTCTCTCGCCGTCGCTGCCGACCATCGTCGGTGAGCTGAACGGCGTCGAGCACATGAGCTGGGTCATCACCGCGTTCATCATGGTTTCGACCATCATGATGCCGGCCTACGGCAAGCTGGGCGACCTCTGGGGTCGCAAGCCCTTGTTGATCTTTGCGATCATCGCCTTCGCTGCGGGGTCCGTGACGGGCGCCGTCGCCCAGGACATGACGACCCTCATCATCGCCCGTGGCCTCCAGGGGCTCGGCGGTGGCGGACTCATGATTCTGTCCCAGTCCGTGATCGCGGACGTGATTCCCGCCCGCGAGCGCGGAAAGTACATGGGCGCCCTGATGGGCGTCTTCGCGTTCTCCTCGGTCGCCGGTCCGCTGCTCGGCGGTTGGCTGACCGAAGGGCCCGGCTGGCGCTGGGCCTTCTGGATGAACATTCCGCTCGCCGTTCTTGCGCTCTTGGCAGCGATCTTCCTCATTCCCCACACCAACAAGGAAGACGACGCCGAACGTCGAAAGATCGACGTCTTCGGCATGGCCTTCCTCGGTGCGGCGACCGCATGCCTCGTGCTTGCGATGACCTGGGGCGGCAACCAGTACGACTGGGATTCGCCGACCATCATTGGCCTGCTGATCGCGGTTGTCGTCTGCGTGGCCATCTTCATCCCGATCGAAGCCAAGGTGACCGAACCGGTCATGCCGCTGGCCCTGTTCAAGGATCGCAACTTCAACCTGGCCACGATTGCCAACCTGTGCATGGGCATCGGCATGTTCGGTGCCGTCGGTTACATGCCGACCTACATGCAGATGGTCCTCGGGGTCGACGCGACCCAGGCGGGACTGCTCATGATCCCGATGATGGGCATGCTGCTCATCACGTCGATCACGGTCGGATTCGTTGTGGCCCGGATCGGTCGGTACAAGATCTTCACCGTCGTGGGTTCTGTACTGCTCGCCCTCGGGCTGTTCCTCCTCTCCCACCTGGAGGTCGATACCCCGGCTTACATCATCTGCATCTGCCTGGCGGTCATCGGTCTGGGTCTGGGTATGTCGATGCAGCTGCTGACCCTGATCGTCCAGAACTCCTTCCCGATCAGCATGGTCGGAACGGCGACGGCGGCGAACAACTTCTTCCGCCAGGTCGGCGCGACCATGGGGTCCGCCCTGGTCGGCGGCCTGTTCACCTCCCGCCTCAAGGACTTCCTGCAGGACCGCATGCCGCCTCAGGCGATGGCGGCCACCGGCAGCGGCGGGTCCAATTCGCTGACCCCCGGCCTCGTGGAGAAGCTGCCCGCCCCGATCAAGGACGTCGTGATCGGCGCGTACAACGACGCTCTGGTTCCGATCTTCCTGTGGATCGCACCGTTGGGCATCCTCGCCGCGCTGGTCCTGCTGTTCATCCGCGAAAAGGCGCTGGCCACCAGCGTCGCGGACTCGGGCCATACGAGTGAGATCTCCGAGGAGGGCGCCGACGACGCGGGCGACACCGAGCCGTCGACCTCCGAGCGGGCCGCCTCGGAGGCCCAGGAGTCGGAGATTTCAGTTGCCCAGACGTCGGAGACCGCGGAAGGGCAGGAGTCGGAGACCTCCGGTCCCCGCCACCGTGCTGCGGGAGCCGAGCAGTCGGAGGAAGAGGCGCGTCCGCGAACCGGCGAATTCCCTCTCCCTGAGACCGGTTCCATGATGCAGATCAACCGGAAGTAGCTGGGGCCCCGAGCCCGAGATCGGGTTCGGTCCCTGCGTGGTGACGCATGACGCCGCCCGCTCGCGATCCTTGGAGTTGGCGAACGGGCGGCGTCTTTGCTGTGCCCAGGGCCTTCAGGAGGCGTCGAGTACGAAGGCCCTGAGGCAAGTCCGTAATTACAATTTCCGCGTTCCCGCCGGAGCGTGAGGGGCCGATACCACTCGGATATTCCGTCGGGTGCATATGGCGCGCAGGGTGCAAATCCCGGCACGACAAGGAGCGACTTCGGCGGGTCGAGCAAAAAAGTAACGCATCGCACACTATCGGCTATTACCATGGACCCATGATCTTCAAGGCGGTGGGCGAGACTCGGCCGTATCCTGAGCATCCGTTCAAGGGTCGACGAGAGTGGGCGACGCTCGCCCCGTGTCAGGTTCGGCTGGACCAGCTGACGACGACGCAACGCATGCTCGATCTGGCGACCCTTTTCGGCGAGGAAGCCACCTTCTACGACGACATCTTTCCGCACGTCGTCAAGTGGGAAGGGCGGCTGTACCTCGAAGAAGGAGTGCACCGCGCACTGCGTTCCGCCTTGCAGCACCGGCCCGTGATGTACGCGCGTATCCTCGATCTGGATGACGGGTCGGGGGCTTCAGGGGAGTAGGGGGCGACGGAAGCTGAGTGCCGACTGGCAGGTCACTGTGACCTTGCCTTCGGGGTCGTGATTTGGTGACATCCGGGCCTATACTGTCGATATGCCTCGTATCTCCGCACCCTCCAACGCCGCGCAGCGGGAGAACACCCAGAATGCGATCCTGAAGTCTTTCGGTGAGCTCCTCTATACCCGCGGCCTGACCGGGCTGACCATGACCCACGTTGCCAAGAACGCAGGGATCGGTCGGACGGCCGTGTACAACTATTTCGCCGATATGGGTGAGCTGCTGGTCGCTTACGCGTTGGACGAGACCGAGCGATTCATCAACGATCTCCGCACGGAGCTGACCAGCGTCACGAATCCCGTGGACCAGCTCGCCGTCTACGTGCGCATGCAGATCGAGGACATGTCCCGCAGGCATCTCCCGCCCGGGCCAGCGATGCGGTCCGTCCTTTCCCCCGAGGCCTTCGCGAAGCTGGGCGACCACGTGGGAGACCTCCAGGCGGTGCTCGCGAGGATACTGACCGCGTGCATCGACCAGGGCTACCTGCCGCCGTCGGACATCACCGAACTCGCGCAATTGGTGCACGGCTCGCTCAGCTCGGCCGCGGACCGGGGCAAGAACGAGGAGGACGAGGTCCGCAACGAGCGGATCCGGCACACGACCTCGTTCATCCAGCTCGGTCTCGGTGCGCAGTTCGACGTCGACGGCCGCCCGGTCGCCGCCTATGCGGATCGTCTGAGGGACGAAGACGCCAGGTTGCGCTCCGTGGCCTCCTGACCCTGAGCGTCCTGAACGACAGGACGCTGTGAACGGAACGAGCCGCCGGACCCCATCGCTCTGACGAGCGGTCGGGCCGGCGGCTCGTTTGCATCAGGACGCCTCGTTGACCTGCTTCAGCGTGTCGAAAGGTGCATGGGAGCTGATGCGGGCCTCGATACCTCGGGTCACGAATGCCTTGGCGTTGCGGGCTGCCTGGAGCGGCGTCGCCCCCTTGGCGAGTTCGGCCGTGACGGCGGCGGCCAGAGAGCAACCCGCCCCGGCCACAGCGACCTCACCGATCTTGGGGGAGGAAAGAATTTCCGTGGTCTCGCCGTCATGGAAGACGTCGACGGCGTCCGGCCCCGCGATGCGGACCCCGCCCTTGGCCAGCACCGCCGCCCCCGACCGCTCGTGAATCCGCCGCGCGGCTTCTTCGAGATCGGCGACGTCGTCGATCTGGTCCATCCCAGACAGGGAGAGAGACTCGAAGTGATTGGGCGTCACGAAATCCGCCAGCGGAAGAATCTTCGAGGTCAGAGCCTTGTCCGTGTCCAGAGCGGCACCCGGTTCCTGACCCTTGCAGATCAGCACCGGGTCCAGCACGATGTTCTTCGGGCTCTGTTGGCGCAACGTCGCGGACACGGTCTCGATCGTGTCGGGAGAACCGAGCATCCCGATTTTGACCGCGTCCAGGTCGTACGCGGTCGTGTTGACCTCGAGCTGGTCCGCCAGCGTTTGCTGGTCGATCGGGAGGACACGGTGGCCCCAATCGTTCTTCGGATCGAAGGAAACGATGCACGTCAGCGAAAGGCACCCGTAGACCCCGAGCGCCTGGAACGTCTTGATGTCTGCCAAGGCGCCCGCACCGCCCGTGGCCTCGGAACCTGCAATGGTCATGGCAACGGGAGTCTGAGAAGTTGTAGTCATACCTTCATTATCCAACCGCCGGGTAAGATTTTCACGGCTCGGGTGGCAGACGGGCCCTGACGGCGCTCAGCGCCGCATCGGAACAGTCGAACCACGGGTTCCCTCGTTGAGGCGAAGCCGCGTCAATACAGATTGGTGACCACAATGCACTCCACCCCCACAGGGTCCGGAACTCCGGGCGCCCCCGGCCATGACCTGACACCCGGTGTGCCGAACGGGCCGACGTACGCGAGGCGTCCGAAAACATACTTCGACCTGCTCCTGGCGCTCTATTGTGTGCTCCTGATCCTCTCGAACATCGGTGCCACCAAAGGCGTCGCCTTCGGACCGATTCTGACCGACGGAGGATTCTTCCTCTTTCCGCTCGCGTACGTTCTGGGCGACGTTGTGACCGAGGTCTACGGGTTCAAAGCCGCACGCCGAGCCATCATCTCCAGTTTCTGCGCCGGGGCCTTCGCTTGCCTGAGCTTCTGGATCACGATCATGCTGCCCTCGGCGGACTTCTACGAGAACCAGACGGCCTTCGAAACGGTTCTCGGCCCGGTCCCCAGGATCATCGGCGGATCGTTGCTCGGATTCCTCGTCGGCCAGCTCCTCAACGCATGGATCATGGCCCTCATCAAGAAATGGACCCGCGAGCGGTTCATGTGGGTCAGGCTCATCGGTTCGACCCTCGTGGGCGAGTTCGCCGACACCCTGATCTTCTGCACGATCGCGGCGCCGATCCTCGGCATCCAGCAGTTCGGCGACTTCGCCAACTATGTGGTGGTCGGCTACTTCTACAAGTGCCTGATCGAGGTCGTCCTGCTGCCGATCACGTACCCGACCATCGGGTGGTTCAAGAGGCACGAACCCACGTACCCCGGCGCCGTCAGTCGGTGAATCCGGCGATCTCGCCGATGTCCATGAGATAGGCGAGCTGCGCCTTGAGCGTCTTGACCGCGGGGCCGCGCGCCTCTTCCGGGACGTCGGCGTAGATGTCCTCCGCCAGGCTCGAGGCCGAGGGGCCCAGGTCGTCGTCGGACGCCTTGAGGCGCCTGCGGAGATCATGGATGCGGTTGAGCCTGTGGTCCAGGAGGCGCTCGCAGGCTTCCTCGAGGAATTCGCCGTGGGGACCGTGGGCGGGGAGGACCGTGAAACCGGGTTCGTCCTTGAACACGCGCAGCGTGTCCAGGTAGTCCTCCAGGTCGCCGTCCGGGTAACCGAGCATGGTGGTCCCGCGGCCGAGGATGGTGTCGCCGGTGAGGATCATGCCGTCGTCGAAAATGCTCAGGCAGATCGAATCCGCGGTGTGCCCGGGCGCGTGCCAGACGCTGATTTCCACGGAAACGTCTTTGAGAACTTCCTCGTCCTGGAGTCGACCGGCCCCGATGCACAGTTCCCGGTCCCAGGCGCGGACGGGGGCCCCGGTCAGGTCGTGGAGCGCAGGAACGTTTCCGACGTGGTCCTGGTGCCAGTGCGTCACGACGATGAGAGCGACGTCGACCGCCGCCGCAATCGCTTCGGCATGGCCCTGGTCGGCGGGCCCCGGATCGACGACGACGGCACGCGGCTTGGGTGCCCCTGGTTCGGGTGGGAAGGACTCGCCCAGGTCGCCGATGACGTAAGTATTGGTCCCTTCCAGGGTCATGGCGCTGGGGTTGTCGACGGTCAGGAATGCCGTGTGGGCGCTCGTTCGAACCCACGCGTGCGATTCCGGCACGGGTGACGAGGACATGCAGCTCGAAGAAGCACTCATGGCACCAGTTCATCACACCTCGCCGCGGCATGCCTGTCTCCGGGCCGGAAACCTGGCGATATCTTGCGGCTTCATCGGGGGTCTTCTCGTCGCGGTCGGGCGGCGGGGACGACGGCGATGGCCAGAAGGGCCGCCACGCCGACGGCGAGCAGAGCGTTCAGCGGCCCGACGTGGTCGCCCAGGAAACCCAGGAGCGGAGGTCCGCCGAGGAAAGCGGTGTAACCCAGGGTCGAGACGACCGACAAGCGTGCGGCGGCGCGCATCGGCTCGTCCGAGGCGGCGGACATCCCGACGGGGAAGCCCAAACTTGCGCCGATGCCCCACACGGCAGCGCCGGCGTATGCGACCACCAGGTTGCCGAAGACGACCATGAGGCAACCGATGGTCGCCGTCGCGAACAACCCGCTGAGCAGGACGACTCGCCCGTACCGGTCCAGGGCCTTGGTACCGAGGACTCGTGTCAGAGTCATCGCGGTCAGAAAAATGCTGACCCCGAGCACGCCCATGCTCGAGGGGACGTGGTGGCCGCTTACGAAGGCGACGGCCATCCAGTCGTTGGCCGTGCCCTCCGTGAAGGACGCGGCCATCACCATGACGCCGACGAGCCAGGTCCGCGGCTCGAGCCACGCGGATGTCCGTGCCACGGAGCTCGTCGGAGGCATCTGGCCGGTGCGGGGCTCGGAGGGGGAGGGCAAGAACCCGGAACTGGCCAACCACGCCGTTCCGCCGGCGATCAGAACGACCACGGGAATGTGCAGCTGCACCGGGACACCGATGACGATCGCTCCGGCGCCCGTGAGGGAGCCGAGGACCGTCCCACCGCTGAAGGCCGCATGGAACCAGGGCATGATGGCGCGCCCCATGCGCTGCTCGACCGTCGCCCCCTCGAGATTCTGGGACACGTCCCACACGCCGTTTCCCAAACCGAAGACGGCGAGGAAGGGTGCGATCCACACGAATGACGGCGCAACCTCGACCATCGCGGAGGCCCCGACCAGGCCGACGGCGGCCGCCAGGATGGCCAGTCGCGTGCCGAGGAGGGGTCCCCACCGTTCGAGCAACCGACCGGCCAGGGGAAGGCCGACCAGGGACCCGATCGAAATGGCCAGCAGAAGGACACTCAGCTGCCCAGGAGACAGTCCCAGGTGGTCCCGGATGTCCGGGATGCGTGACATCCACGTGGCGAAAGCGAATCCGTTGGCCGCAAACACCGCCAGGGTCGCTCTTCGTGCGGATGCGACCCTGCCGGGATCCCGGCCGGGAACCCGGCCGGTCAAAGGTCTCCGGCCGGGATCATGCCGTGCCCAGCGCCTTGCGCAGCGCATCGACGGCGAGGTGGCGGGCGACGTTCGCTCCCTTCGTGTTCCGGAGACTGTCCAGCAGCAGGAAGTCATGGACCATGGCCGCGATGCGGACACTGGTCACCTCCACGCCGTTGTCGCGCAGCTTGTTGGCGTATTTTTCGCCTTCGTCGCGCAGGACGTCGGCCTCGTCCGTGATGACGAGCGTCGGCGGAAGGCCCTTGAGGTCGTCGTCGGGCGTCCGGAGCGGGGAAGCATACTTCTCGCGCCGCTGTTCCGGGTCGGTGGTGTACTGGTCCCAGAACCACTTCATGCCGTCCCGGGTCAGGTAGTAGCCGTCCGCGAACTGTTCGTAGGAGGGCGTGGTGAAGTCGGCGTCGGCCACCGGATACAGGAGAACCTGGCCCGCGATGTCCAGCCCGCCGCGGTCCTTGTTCATTTGGGTGAAGACGGCGCCCATGCAACCGCCCACGGACTCGCCGGTCACCGCGATGCGGCTGGTGTCGAGGCCGTATTCGTGCCCGTGCTCGGCCACCCACTGGCCCACCGCGTAGTTCTGTTCGACCTGCGTGGGGTATCCCTTCTCGGGAGCGCGGTCGTAGACGGGGAACACTCCGGCGGCGTTGGCCCCCACCACCAATTCCCGGAACAGGCGGTCGTGAGTCTTCTCATCCCCGAAGACCCAACCGGCGCCGTGAATGTAGAAGACCACGGGAAGCTCGCCCCGCGTGTCCTTGGGTCTGATGATGCGGGTCGGCACGGTGCCCCACTGGCCGGCGTCGACCTCGACCCATTCCTCGTCGACGTCGGGGCGTTCAACTCCTTCTCCGCTCTGGAGGTCGCGAAGGATCTCGCGGCCCTGTTCCGGCGGGACTTCGTAGATTCTGGGATGGGGATCGGTCGCTTCGCACAGCTCCACGGCCTCAGGTTCGAGAACTGGGTCGATGGGATCCGGGATGGTGCTCATGACTCTCCTTTCCTGGCTCTCCGCGAGGTGGTGTGAGAGCCCGAATTTTCAATATGGCAACGGGATGTTGTCACCGTCAACCCCTGTCCTGAACTTCCTCCTGCACCAGGTGGCGGACCCCTTTCCGGTAAGAGGTCACCTCGAAGTCGGGGAATCGTTCGGCGAATTTCGAGGTCACGAAGAGGTTGTCGTCGCGGTACCTGGGAAGGAGCTCCTGGGTCTCGGCCATCGCCGCGGAGAAGCGACGACCCACCGCGAAGGCCCAGCGGGGCAGGACCGCGAATGCGGCGCGCCGCCCGGTCGATTCCGCGGCGATCCGAATGAGCTCACGATAGGTGAGGCGGTTCTGGTCGATCGGGAGGTGCCAGGTCTGCCCGTAGGCATCCGGGGTATTCCCGAGCAGGGCCAGCGCACGGCTCGCATCCGGTGTCCAGATCAGGGAACGGTGGGTCGAGGAGCTGACCGGCACCAAGGGGAGTTTCCCCGTTCGAATACGGTCGAAGACCAGGGAATTCGTCAGGCTCTTGGTCTTTCCCGGGCCGTAGAATTCCGGAGCTCGCCCGATGAGGGCGGTCACGGTTCCGGCATCCATTTCGCGAAGAAGCATGGTTGCCAGCTCGGCTCGCACGCGACCTTTCCGTCCGTTCGGGCGAAAGGGGATGGACTCCGTCTGGGGCGTCGGGGTCCCGGGGTACATGTACGTGTTGTCGAAGAAGACCAAACGCGCGCCGTGACGCTTCACGGCCTCGATCGTGTTCCGCATCATCGTCGGAAATTTTTGCTCCCACAGCGCGGAGTCCATGGGCAACCCGACCGTCAGGTACACGACGTCGCTGCCTTCGACCGCGCGGTCGGTCGCCTCTGGGTCGGTCAGATCGGCCCGGAACAGCTCATCGGTCGGGTTGACCTTGTCAGGATGCCGGCTCACCAGCCGGATGTCCTGGGTGAAGTGTTGATGAAGCTGCCTGGCGAGTTCTTCTGCGATGGGGCCGCCTGCCCCGAGAATGGTCTGCATGGTGTTCTCTCCTGTGGTTGTGGTCGTTTCAGGTGGAATGAGGTGAAGTGGGGCTCAGGGGGTCACTGGCGTGTCGGGGGACGCTTCTGCCCCAAGGACCGCGGCAAAGCTTTCTCGAACGCGGGACTCGAGCCCGCGCTGGGAAACTTCGCCGTACTTGCCCGCGAGGTGCAGTGAGACCAAGCCATGCGCGAGTGCCCAACCCGCGTTCGCCAGAGCGTGGGAGTCTCGGTCGGGATATCCGGCGTGCGCGACCCGCTCGAGCACATCGAAGACCGATGCGGAGGCGTGGAGGCGTTCGTCGTCCTCACCGCAGGGTTGGGCGAACATCAGGCCGTAGAGGGCCGGGCAGTCGACGGCGCGCCTGACGTAGACGACCGCCAACTCCTCCAGCGGCGTTGCGGACTCGCCGGATTCGGCGACGACGCTTTCGAGTCGCTCCCGGAGATCGCGGAACCCCTCGGCGGCCATGGCCGCTTCGAGGTGCATCTTGTCCCTGAAATGTCGGTACGGGGCCGTCTGGGACACGCCGACACGGCGCGCGACGGCACGGAGAGAGAAGGGGGTGCCTTCTTCCAGGATCTCGATACCGGAATCGATCAGGGTGCGGCGCAGATCGCCGTGGTGATGTTTTTTCGTGGTTTCGGCTGTTGACATCGGGTCACCTCGGCCTAAAGTTTACAACGTAAACTTACGTCGGCCAAGGATGGGACGAGACACCTGGCCCCATCGGGTCGTCTCGAGAAAGGGGCCATTCATGAAGCGAATACTGTTCGTCGTGACCGCCGCGTCGACATGGACGCTCAAGGACGGAACGGAGCATCCCACGGGATACTGGGCCGAAGAGCTGGCCGAACCGCATAGGATCTTCTCCGAAGCCGGGTGGGAGACCGTGATCGCGACACCGGGCGGCGTCGCCCCGACCCTGGACGAGTTGAGCCTCGGCGTGGCCGGTGGACTGCCTCGACGCCGCCGTGACATGCGTTCGTATCTCGAGGGAATCCAGGGGAGCCTGGACCACCCCCTGGCTCTGGTCGATGTGAACGAGGCCGACTTCGACCTGGTCTTTTACCCGGGCGGTCACGGCCCGATGGAGGATCTGGCCTTCGACGCCGATTCCGGAGCGCTGCTCGAGCGACGGCTCGGGGCGGGACGCCCGTTGGCTCTCCTCTGCCACGCCCCCGCTGCCGTGCTTGCCGCGCGGAGGGCCGACGGGACCAATGCATTCGCGGGTCGACGCATGACGGGCCTCTCCAACGTCGAGGAGCGTCTGAATACCTTCGGGTGGAAGGCTGCCTGGTACTTGCAGGACGCGCTCGAAGAGTCCGGCATTCTCTACGAGAAAGGCAAGCTGCCTCTTCGACCCTTCGTGGTCACTGATGGGAATCTGTACACCGGGCAGAACCCGCAATCCGCTCGCGCGCTCGCGGACAGGGTGTTGGAGGACCTCTAGACAGAGACGCTCACGGGGGCGAGGGGCAGCGGGCCGGTGAGCCGCCTCGTCGGCACAACCACCTGGGCCGGTCGGCAGGGCCGTGTTGCACGCGTGGGCGCGGCGCTGAACCGTTCGTGTGGCGTGACCGCGTGAATTCGCGAGATAATGGCTGAACAGTTGCTCGCATCACGGAGGAAGGGCCTCGGCCGCTCTATGGACAAGACTACGAAGGACGGAGCTCTCGCGCGCTCGTTGTCCCACGAACAAATGACGATGATCGCCCTCGGCTCGGCGTTGGGCACGGGCCTCTTCCTGGGGTCGGGTGCGGCCATCGGCGTCGCCGGCCCCGCGGTGATCATTTGCTACGCGATCGGTTCGTTGATCGCGGCCATCATCGCTTGTGCCGCAGGGGAGATGGCGGTCAAATATCCGGTCCGGGGTGGCTTCGGCACGATGGCCGGTCGTTTTCTCGGGCCCTTCGCGGGCTTCATCACCCGGTGGGCCTATTGGGCGACCACGGTGTGCGTGGCCGGCGCCGAACTCGTGGCCGTGGCGACGTACCTCAAATTCTGGTGGCCCGAACTGCCGCTCTGGGTCGGGATCCTGGTGTTCGCGCTCGTCATCGTCTTCCTGAATGCGTACAGCGTGACGTCCTTCGGATTGGTCGAATTCTTCCTTTCCGGCATCAAGGTCATTGCGGTCATCGCCTTCATCGTCATCGGTTTGATCATTGTCTTCTTCGGGTTGCCGAGTCACCCTGCCGAGGGGACGCGTCACCTGACCGAGAACGGTTTCATCCCCAACGGACCGAGCTCGATCTGGCTCGGAATGGCCGTGGTCATGTTCTCGTTCGGCGGCATCGAATTGATCTCCATCTCGGCCGCGGAGGCGAAAGACCCCGTACGGTCGGTCCGCAGCGCGGGGAAGGCAACGATCTGGAGACTCGCGACGTTCTACGTGCTGGCGCTCTTCGTGGTCATGGCGCTCATGCCCTGGTCCGCGGCCGCCGGCACCGGGGACTTGTCCTCGAGCCCATTCGTCATGGTGTTCTCGGAGGTCGGGATCCCGGCGGCCGCCGCCGTCATCAATTTCATCGTTCTCATCGCCGCGCTGTCGGCGGCCAACGCCAATGTCTACGCCGGGACGCGGCTGATCCATTCGCTGTCCTACCAGGGCATGGCACCCCGTGCTCTCCAGCGGACGACGAAGCTCGGCAGCCCGGCACGGTCGCTCGCGATGTCCTGCGTCGGGATCCTGGTGGTGATCGTGCTGGCCCTCGTCACCGAGAACGTCTTCCTGATCATGATGTCCGTGATCACCACGTTCATCCTGGTGGTGTGGATGCTGATTCTCGGCTCCTACATCAGCTACCGACGGAAGAACGGTGCCTCCTCCGAGTTCCGGCTGCTGGGCGGGACGCCGACGGCGGTACTCGGAATCCTCGGGCTGGTCGCGATCTTTGTTGCCGTGCTCTCGAGTCCGGACATGAGGCTCCCGGGCTTCGTGGCCTTGTGCTTCTACGCGTTCCTGACGGCCGTCTATTACTTGTTCGTCCGCCGGTTCGTCGGCAGTGACATGGACGCATTCGACGAAGCCGAGGTCGCGACGAGCGTCTAGCGGTACCGGCCAGGGCTCTCGCGCGGGCGGGGTGCCCGGAGGGGAGACGACGCCGCCCGGAGCCCCGAACGGGGCGCGGCGTCGTCGCCCGGGATATCGATAGGCTAGTGATATGAGTTCGCGAATTCTGACTGTGGAAGTGCCTCTTCGCTGGGGCGACATGGACGCCTATCGTCACATCAACAACGTCGAGATGGCCCGGATCATGGAGGAAGCCCGCGTGGCCGCGTTCGGTCCCCCTCCCGCGGCACCCGGCGCCGAGCTCACGGATGCCCCGATCCCGCTGTTCACCCAGTTGCCCAGCGGCACCCAAGCGCTGGTCGCGGAGAATCACATCAAGTACCGCGCCCCGCTGTCCTACAGTCGGCAGCCCGCCAAGGTCGAGGTCTGGGTCGAGAAGATCACCGCCGCGAGCCTGACCATCGAATACCGCATCTACGATCCCCAGAGCGGCGTGCGGTGCGTGGACGCCTCCACCGTGCTGGCATTCTTCAACGAGCCCACGAGCCGGATCGTGCGCATCTCGCCCGAGCAGCGGCAACTCCTCGAAGAGACCGCCTCCTGAGGGCATGAAACGCGTCGTCGGGTCGACGCGGTGCGCCTCCGCCGGCCGAGGTGGCAGTTTCGTGCGCCTCCGCCCGCGAGGTGGCAATTTTGGGACGGATTTCGCCCGATTTTGTCCCAAAATTGCCACCTCGGCGGCGGAGGCGCACGGCGTTGCCACCTCGCGGGCGGCGAAGGCGCGCTGGGTCCGCGTGCGGAGGGCGTTGCCCGATTGCGTGGCATCTACCCCTCTTTCGAGGGGGTCCAACCCCCACATAGGAGAGGCAGGCGCCACTGAATCGGGTCAACGCCTCCGAATTGCACAGCGGCTCACCGTCGTAGGGGTCAGGACCTGGTGACCCGGATGATCGGCGTACCCAGCCCCGCCCGGCCGTCAGGCAGGCCGACGACGTCGGCGAATTTGGGGGTGTTCGTGACCACGACCGGCGTGATCAGCGGGCACCCGGCCTCCGTGATGACGTCCGGGTCGAAGGTCAGGAGCTTCTGGCCCGCTTCGACACGATCGCCCTTGGCAACCTCCGGCGTGAACCCTCGTCCGTCCAGTGCAACGGTGTCGATGCCGACGTGGATCAACAGATCGACCCCCGAGTCCAGCCGGAGACCGAGAGCGTGGCCCGAGGCGGGCGCCGCAATGATCGTTCCGGCCTCGGGTGCGACCACGGTATGTGCCGACGGCGTGATGGCCACGCCCTGGCCCAGCTTCCCGCCCGCGAAGATCGGGTCGGGCACCTCCGACAGGGCCACGACGTCGCCCTCGAGCGGAGCACCGACGGTCGCGGCGTCGTCGTCCTGGGGCGAGTCCGACCCTCTGGCCGCCGCTTCCGATCCCCGGCCTTCCGCCCAGGGTTCAGTGGCGACGCCCTCGCCGGTCGCTTTCGTTGCCGCGGCCGGGCCGGAAGAAACGGCGGCCGGAGTCGGCCTCGGGGCTTCCGGTTTGTCCTTGGTCGCACGGACCCTCTCCCCGGTGGGGACTTCGTCGGTCGCGACGCTCTGCTTGGCCAAGTCGGCTTCCCGCTGCTCGCGGGAACGGAACCCGAAGACCAGGACGCCGCCCAGACCGCCGAAGAACGCGATGGCCAGGCCGATGGCGAAGAGCGGAATCGGCTGCATGGCCGGGATCGAGAGCAAGGACGTGAAAGCGAAGGCGTAGGAGCGCACGCCGAGCCACGAGATCAGGCCGCCCGCGATCATCGCGGGCACCAGGATCAGCGGAAAGACGCGCTTGTACCGGAGCACGACGCCGTAGAGCGAAGGTTCCGAGATCCCGCCGAGGAGCCCCGAAACCGCGGCGCCCGTGGCGACCTGTCGAAGTTCCTTGTCGCGTGCCGCACGAATGGCCACGCCCGTGACGACCCCGAACACCGCGAAGTTGTAGGCGGCCATGGGGGACTGGATGAAGTCGTACCCGAGCGTCGAGAGGTTCGAAATCATCACGGCGTTGAGGGGCCAGTGCAGACCGAGCGGAACCATGAACAGGTACGACCCGGCGACGACGACCCCCACGATCGCCGGATTGATGTCATTGAGCCACTGGAACACGTTCGAAATGCCCAACCCGAGATTGACGCCGATCGGACCGATGATCAGCGCGGTGAGGGGAACCATGATCAGGATCGAGATCATGGGAACGAAGACCATGTGCAGCATGCTCGGAATGATTTTCTTCAGCAATCGTTCCAGCGGCGCCAGGACCGCGACGGCGAACAGGGGCGGGAAGACCTGGCCCGTGTAATTGAAGAGGTAGAGGGGAACGCCCCAGTCGCCGATGTGGAACAGCGTGATATGTCCGGCGTCGCCCGCCATCGTGGACAGGCCGCGGAACGCATCCGTCATGAGGGCCGCCGGGATCGCGGCCCCGACCCACATGTTGGCACCCAGCCGCTTCGCGGCCGTCGCCCCGATGAAGACCGGCATGAAATTCAGGACCGACATCGCTGCGCCGAGGATGATGAACCAGAACGGGAACTGTGAACGCCACGTGTTCATGAGGGCCTCATTGGCGGCGTCGTCGCCCACCTTGGGGCCATTGACCAGGTCCACGGTCACGTTCTGCCCCGCGAAATTGGTGTAGTGGCCGAACACGCCCAGCTGCTGGAGCAGCACGATCAGCGTCAGGATCATCGAGGAGCCCAGGAGAGCCCACAGGACCGGGCGGAACGAGTCCGAAAGGACATCGAACATGCGGGTGATGATTCCGGCCTTCTTCTCGCCCGAACCCTCCGTGTTCTTCGACCCGCTCGACGACGAGCCGGACTCCCGGTCCATGCCGGGAAGCCTGGTCATCTCGGTGTAGACCTCCGAGACCTCGTTTCCGATGACGACCTGGGTCTGGCCTGCCTGCTCGATGACCGAGAGGACGCCGTCGGTCTTCTCGATCTGAGACTTGTCGACCTTGGTTCTGTCGCCGATGGTGACCCTGAGGCGGGTCGCGCAGTGGGTGAAATAGTCGACGTTGTCGGCGCCGCCCAGCCCGTCCAGAACGGATTTCGCCGTCTTCTTGTAGTCCACGGATGACTCCTTGATGCATCGATCGACAGGGGCTGCCGATCGTCTTGAGACACAAAAAAGACCCGAGCCGCACGCCACCACCATGACCGCGCCGTCGCGTACGACGGGGTCACGAGGCACAGTCCCAACAGTGAATGTTCGGGTCAGTCCTCATGGTGAAGACACCGGGACGGTGCCCGGTGATGCGACTCAGGTCTTGCCTGTTGTTCCAGTAACAACCCTGAGGTCTCGACGTTGTGCGCCGAGCCGAGAAAGACACTACCGGCTGGTCATAACCTGCGCAAGGATGTATTGCATGGGAAATGTCGGCAGGTCATGACCTGCGGGACCAGTCATGGTCTGCGGGACCGGCCATGACCTGCAGTGTCTGGGCCGCTGCTGCCCGGTGTCTCCACAACCGCGAAGTGGCAATCTTGTGCAGATTCGGGCCCGAATCGTGCACAAGACTGCCACCTCGGGCGGGGGGGGTCAGACCTCGCCGGAGGCGACGCCCGCCCGGAAGGCCTCCGACTGGTGTCTGCGCATCCAGGACCGGTGCACCCAGTAGTTGCCCTCGATAAGCGCGCTGCCCGCCACGGCGGTGATCAAAGAAGCCCAGAGGAGGTTCGCCTCCGGGACCTGGAACTCGTGGTACATCAGGGACCACGGGATGACCAGCACGAGAATCAGGGCGGCATACATCGCCAGGAGCAATCCGCCCCGCGCAAGGCTCAACGGCCGGGATCCCACGCACAGGATCCACAGGCCGACCAGGACCAGGACGATGAAGTTCGCCGTCTGGATCTGCTGCTGCACCTGGAGGCCGCTGGGATCCAGGTGCTCGGCGTAGAAATTCACCGCGACGATGCACAGGGTCACGACGACGGCGCTCGGCAACGCAAAGTGCAACGCCCTGCGCAGGAACCCACCGACGTACCGGCGGTTGTTGGGGAGCATGGTCAGGACGAAGGACGGGCCACCGATGATCAGCAGGTCGGCCGTGGAATACTGCCTCGGCAGGAACGGGAACGTCCATGCGAGGAGCCCCAGGACCACGCCCATCATCACGGCGAAGCTCGTTTTCGTCAGGAACAGGTTGGTGACCCGCTCGATGTTCGCAATGATTTTCCGGCCCTCAGCGAGGACCGACGGCAGCCGCGAGAATTTCCCGTCCAAGAGCACCAGGCGGGAGACGGCTTTCGTCGCCGGTGCCGCGTTGCCCATGGCGATCCCGAGATCGGCGTGCTTGAGAGCCAGGGCGTCGTTGATGCCGTCACCGGTCATGGCGACGACCCGGCCGCGCTCCTGGAGCCCTGAGACCATATTCTTCTTCTGGTACGGGGAGACCCTGCCGAAAACGTTGTGGGTCAGTGCCGCGTCGACGAGTTCCGGGCCGTCGTCGGGCAGCCGGGACGCATCCACGGCACCGTTCTCGGCGTCCATGCCGGCGAGGCGGGCAGCGGCGGCCACCGTTGCGGGGCTGTCGCCGGAGAAGACTTTGAGGTCGATTCCCTGGTCCGTGAAGTAGCGCAGGGTTTCTTCGGCATCGCCGCGCACGTGCTCGCGGAACGTCAGGAGTGCCACCGGGGCCCAGGCGTCGGGCAGCTTCTGGATGGGGCGGGCGTCGTCGTCCCGGGCCAAGGCATCGGCCTTGGCGAGGACCATGGTTCGGAACCCTTCGGAGGCCAGAGCGCTCGCCCGGTCGAGATTGTCGGGGTCCTGGAGGAGCACCTCGGGAGCCCCCAGGACCCAGGCGCCGGTGCCAGGGAATTCGACGCCCGAGAACCTGTTGGCCGATGAGAATCCGAGCACGCCGCTCGGTTGCTCCTGGGGGCGCCTCCGGAAATCGTGGGCCAGGGCAGCGGCGGTTGGGTTCGCGTTCTCGTCGTGCCCGAACCAGGCCAGGGCCTCCTGGGCGTCGTCGTCGAGACCCTCGTGCGACCCCAGCCCGTGGGCTCGCGCGAACGTCACCCCGCCTTCCGTGAGGGTGCCCGTCTTGTCGAAGCACACGGTGTCCACCCTGGCGAGCACCTCTACCGCGGGTTGCTCCTGGATGAGGACCTCATCGCGTGCGAGTTTGACGGCCGCCACGGCGAAGGAAATCGTCGTCATGAGGGCCAGCCCCTGGGGGACCATCGACGCGACCGAGGAGACCGCGACGACGAGGGCGTCCTTCCAGTCCCCGCTCGAGAACGCTCGATGCCATCCTCCGACGGCCTGCATCTGGCCGTTGAGCACGACCAGGATGATCGGAACCAGCGCGATCGAGATCCACTTGACCACCCGTTCCGTCGCGGCCCTCAGTTCGGAACTGATCGGGGCAAACTGACGGGCTTCCTTGGCCAACCGGGATGCGTGGGACTTGTCACCGACGGCCGTCACGCGGACTCTGCCCGAGCCGCCGACCACGGAGGATGCGGAATACACCTTGTCGCCGGGTCTCTTGACCACGGGGTCGTTTTCACCGGTCAGCAGCGATTCGTCGAGGTCCAGCCCGTCGGCGGCCAGGACCTCGGCGTCGGCCGGAACCTGGTCGCCGCGAGAGAGGAGAAGGACGTCGTCGAGCACGATCTCCTCGAGCGGGATGGATGATGCGGCCCCGTCGCGAAGCACCCGGGCCGGGTCCCGGCGGAGCAGGGCAATTTTGTCCAGCTGCCGTTTGGCCGAGAATTCCTGGACGAACCCGATGATGATGTTGGCGAGGGCCGCGAGGGAGAAGAGGAGGTCGAGCCAGCGACCGAGGAGGATGATGACGACGGCGCATGCGCCCAGGACGAGGTTGAAGAGCGTGAACAAGTGGGTCCGGACGATGGCCCACGCGCTGCGGGAAGTCGTGTTCGGCTGGACGTTCGTCAGGCCGCGCTGGGTGCGTTCCCGGACGTCCTCGGCCGACAACCCTTTTCGGGCGAGGTCTGCATCATCGGCGCGCGCAAGCCGGGGCGGGGCGTCCTTGGTGCGACTTGGCATCGATCTCCTCGGGGGTTCGCGGCGTGCGGTATCCAGTTTACGGGCGTGTTCACCGAAGTCGGAGTAGACCAGCCTCTACTTCGGGTTTCCTGGTTCTGGTTGCCGAGATCGGGTGTTAGGGTCGGGCTACGCCTGTGAAAGCGATACAAATTACACTCACTGTGGGTCGCTCGACGTCCGAGGCCTTCCATCGCTCGCAACAGAACGGACAATCCATGGACACCATGTACGCGGCAGTCGTCCTCCTGGCCTGCATTGCACTGGGCGAGTTGGTCTCGTCCCTGACGCGCGCACGAATCCCGTCGCTCCTGGTGGCCATGCTCGCGATGGCGGCGCTGACCCAGACCGGTGTGTTCCCGGCGTCCATCGCCAAGGCCTCGATGTTCGTCGGCATGGCGACCATCATGCAGCCGGCCATCATGGTTCACATGGGCACGCTGCTGCCGATCGCTTCGTTGAAGAAGCAGTGGCGGCCCATCGTCATCTCGGTGGCCGGCATGGCCTGCGCGACTCTCCTGATCCTGCTGGTCGTGGGGCTGGTCTTCGGATACGGGACCGCTGTGGCCGGTACGGGACCGTTGGTCGGAGGGATCGTCTCGACCCTCCTGACCACCGAGGGCCTCACTTCGGCGGGTCTGACGACCTTGGCCACCATCCCGACGCTCGTGCTGATGCTGCAAGCTCTCCCGGCGATGCCCCTGACGGCTCTCTTCCTCAAGAGCCACGCGCGCCGCCTGATCGACAGCGGCGAGGTCCGGGTCGAACGAGACCCTGATACCGGGGCGATTCAGCTTTCTCCCGAAGCACAGGCGGAGGCGGATCGCAGAGTCCTGGTCAAACTGCCGGCGTCCATCCGAGACAACCAGCTGGTTCTTCTCTTCATGGTCGTCGCGGGCGGAGGGCTGGCCATGTATCTGCAAGGACTGACGGGGGTCTCCTACAGCATCTGGGGTCTGGCCCTTGGCATCGCGTGTGTCTGGACCGGGGTCCTTCCCCGTGCGTCTCTCGAGAAGGCCAGCGGCTTCTCTCTGGGCATGGTGGCCATCATCGTCGTGGTCGCGGTGCCGCTCATGGGCGCGTCCCTCTCGCAGATCGTGACCTCGCTGGGAGCGGTTGTGCTGATCCTGGGTGTCGGCATGGTGGGGATCCTGATCGGTGGTGCGGTCGCGACGAAGTTCCTGGGGCGGGACCTGCGCCTCGGCATGCCGGTGGCGTTGACCGCGATGTTCGGCTTCCCCGGGGACTACCTGATCACCACCGAAGTCGCCCGGACATCCTCGGACGACCCCGAAATGCGAAAGTCGGTCCAGGACAGGATCCTTCCGCCCATGCTGATCGGCGGATTCACCAGCGTCAGCGCCGGATCGATCGTGATCGCATCGATTCTGGTCAAGACGTTGTGACCCCACGGGAGGGCTTCTGACGGCGTCGTGAAACCGGGGCGGGCCCGGACCACGATCGTGGCCCGGGCCCGCCCCAGTGCGTTGGAGGATCAGCCGAAGTACTTCGGCAAGGTTCCTGACCACGCCTCTCTCAGCTCCGCGAGCGGCACGCTGGCGACGCCCTGGAGATCCAGAGCGTCATTGACGGCGTCGACCACACCGATGCGGGCAAAGGCATAGCCGCGGGCGGTGCACATGTCCTTGAAACGAACCTCTTCGGTGCGCGGGACCGAGCAGACCGCGCGGCCCTGGGATTCCGAGAACAGCAGGGTGAACTCGTCGACGCCGTCGCGCTCGGCGACTTCTCCCAAACCGATGCGTGCACCGACGCCGAAGCGCAGGCACGCGTCCGCCAGGGCGGCCGCGAGGCCGCCCTGGGACAGGTCGTGCGCGGCGTCGATCATGCCGTCCCGGGACATGTTGACGAGCATGTCTCCCAACAATTTTTCCTGGGCCAGATCCACCCGGGGCGGGCGGCCGCCCAGATGCCCCTTGAGCCGGGCCCATTCCGAACCGTCCAGTTCGTCCGCCGTGGTCCCGAGCAGGTAGATCGCGTTGCCGTCCTCGGTCGGGGCCCAGCCCGACGGCGTCCTCCGGGTCACATCATCCATCACACCCATCATCGCGACGACCGGGGTCGGATTGATGGCCTGGCCTCCGGTCTGGTTGTACAGCGAGACATTGCCGCCGGTCACCGGCACGCCGAGCTCCATGCAACCATCGGCGAGGCCGCGGACCGCTTCCGCGAACTGCCACATCACGTCCGGATCCTCGGGCGAACCGAAGTTGAGGCAGTCCGAGACGGCGACGGGCCGCGCGCCCGCCGTGGCGACATTCCGGTAGGCCTCGGCCAGGGACGCCTTGGCGCCTTCATACGGGTCGAGGTAGGCGTAGCGGGGATTGGCGTCGGTTGCCAGGGCGACGCCCAACCCGGTCTCCTCGTCCACGCGGACCACGCCGGCGTCGTCGGGCTGGGAGAGCGCAGTATTGCCCTGCACGTACCGGTCGTACTGGTCGGTGACCCACTCCTTGGAACACAGGTTCGGTGAGGCCATGAGCTCGACGACGGCCTTGCCGAGCTCGGCTCCCGCAGGACGGTCCCTGCCGGCTGCGGACTCGGAGAACCGGTCCGCCTGCGTGGCATCCTGGCCGGCCGGCCGGCTGTACGGCCGTTCGTACGTGGGGCCGTCGTGAGCCACGGTCTTCGGATCGACGTCGACGATGACCTCGCCGTCCCACTCGATGACCAACCGGCCCGAGTCGGTGACCTCGCCGAGTACCGAGTACTCGACGTCCCACTTGTCCATGATCTCCTCGAAACGGGCCATGTTGGCCGGAGTCACCACGGCCATCATGCGTTCCTGGGATTCCGACATGAGAATCTCGCCGGGAGTCAGGGTGCTGTCCCGGAGGAGCACCTTGGTGAGATCCACGTGCATTCCGCCGTCACCGTTCGAGGCGAGCTCCGACGTCGCACACGAGATCCCCGCCGCGCCCAGGTCCTGGATTCCCTCGACCACGGAGTCCTTGAACAGTTCGAGGCAGCACTCGATGAGGACCTTCTCCGCAAACGGGTCACCGACCTGCACGGCAGGGCGCTTGGACGGCTTGGCGTCGTCGAAGGATTCGGAAGCCAGCACCGAAGCGCCACCGATGCCGTCCCCACCGGTCCTGGCGCCGAACAGGATGACCTTGTTCCCGACGCCCGACGCGTTGGCCAGACGGATGTCCTCATGGCGCATGACGCCCACGGCCAAGGCGTTGACCAGCGGATTTGCCTGGTAGCAGGCGTCGAACTCGACTTCGCCGCCGATGTTCGGCAGCCCCAACGAATTGCCGTATCCGCCCACTCCGGCGACGACGCCGTGGACGACCCGCTGCGTGTCCGGGTGGTCGATGGCTCCGAAACGCAGGGGATCCATGACGGCCACCGGTCGAGCGCCCATCGAAATGATGTCGCGAACGATGCCGCCCACGCCCGTAGCAGCGCCCTGATAGGGCTCGACGTAGGAAGGGTGGTTGTGGGACTCGATCTTGAAGGTCACGGCCCAGCCGTTGCCGATGTCGGTCACACCGGCGTTCTCGCCGATCCCGACCATGAGGTCCTTCTTCATCTCGTCGGTGACCTTGGCACCGAACTGCTTGAGATGGACCTTGGACGACTTGTAGGAACAATGCTCGGACCACATGACCGAGTACATGGCCAGCTCAGCGGCGGTGGGGCGGCGTCCGAGGATCTTCTTGATGTCTTCGAACTCGTTCTCCTTGAGGCCGAGTTCGGCCCAGGGGAGGTCGGTATCGGGGGTGGTCCGTGCGTGATCGACGGTGTCCAGGTTGAACTGCTGTTCGCTCATGAAAGTGTGAATCCTTGTATTGGCTCGGTGCTCGGGAGCTCAGGCGGCGACGATCTGGCGCAGGAGGGACGTGAACAGGCGCAAACCGTCCGAGCCGTAGCGCATCGCGACTTCTTCCGTGCCGGAGGAGGACGGGCCGAAGCCGGGTTCGACGGCGTGTTCGGGGTGCGGCATCAGGCCCACGACGTTGCCTCGTTCGTTGGTCACCCCCGCGATGTCCTGGCGGGAGCCGTTCGGATTGCCGCCGACATAGCGGAAGACGACCCGGTTCTCTTCCTCCAGCTGGCGCAGTGTCCGCGCGTCCGCGACGTACTGGCCGTCCTGGTTCTTGAGCGGGACCACGATTTCGCCGCCTCGATCCAGCTCGGCCGTCCATGGGGTCTCGGTGTTCTCCACGCGCAGCCTCTGGTCGGTGCAGACGAACTTGAGGTGGTCGTTCTTGATCATGGATCCGGGGAGGAGATGCATCTCCGTGAGGATCTGGAACCCGTTGCAGATGCCGAGGACCGGCAGCGGCGCGGACCCGGAGGTGCCGTCCGCGGTGGCGGCCCGATGGACTTCGCGCATCATCGGGGCCTTGGCGGCGATGGAGCCGGCACGGAGGTAGTCGCCGTAGGAGAATCCGCCGGGAATGATCACGGCGTCCACTGACTGGAGGTCGGAATCCTTGTACCAGAGCGGTACGGGAGTCCCGCCCGCAATGCGGACCGCGCGGGCGGCGTCGCGGTCGTCCAGAGTTCCGGGGAAGGTGACGACGCCGACGCGCACGTCGGCCAGGCGCTCATCGGAGACGTCAGGGGTCAGATCCGCGATCAGGGGTACTTCGGTCGAGGGCAGTGATTCGGCCATGCTCGTTCAGTCCTCCGCAACGGACACGTTGACGACGTCCTCGATGACCGGGTTGGACAGCAATTCCTCTCCGGCGCGGCGAGCTTCCTCGAGGTGCCGCTCGGTGACCTCTCCCTCGACGGTCAGCTCGAACCGCTTGCCCTGACGGACCTCGGTGAAACTGCTCAGACCGATGTGGGGCAATTCGCGGGCAATTGCCTTGCCCTGCGGATCGAGAATCTCCGGCTTGGGCATGACGTCGACAATGATTCGGGGCATCCGTCGCTCCTGTACGCGTTGAGGGGTATTCAGGCGCGCGGATTCCGTTGCCGTCTCACGCCGGACGTGAACGACCCGGACGCTCCGCGAGCTTGCTTCACCAGTCTAGCCGGTGAGAGCGGCGGCCGCGTCCGGGTCGTACCGATCGGTGCTCGGAGGCCTATTCGTCGGTTCCGGAGATTGATTTGGGGCGTTGGGGATCCAGGACCGTGTGCGGGTCGAAGAACTCATTCAACGTCTGCGAAGTCCCCTCGATCGCGTGCTTCAACGAAGTCCCGTCCACATTGATCCGGGCCTGACGCAGATACTTGCCCCCGGCCTGACCCCAGGCCGGGACCGAGGCATCCACATTGAAAAACGCGTTGAACCCCTGCGACTTCAAATACTGGAACTTCTCGTTCTCGTAATCACCGATCCCGGCAATATCGGCCCCGAACGGGTAGATCAACAAGTCCGTCTTGCCCACGATCGGGGCGACCTCGGCCTGCCACTTCTCGTTATCGGCCCGAATATGATCCACCGGGGACTTCGTGAAATTGATATGACCCCAGGAATGGGAAGCGAATTCCCACCCGTTGTTCTTGATCGCATCCGCGACCTTCTTCGCATCCTTCTTGTCCTGGTCCAGGTTCTTGTTCTGGTCCTTGTAGGAAATATCCGAGGTCCGGTACCCCAGGACCCCGTTGTAGCCGGTCATCGCGATGACGCCTTTGGCCCCGTCGTGGGAGAAATCCGGGTGCTGGTCCAGGAATTCTTCCATGATCGGCAAGTGGTCATAGGCTCCGACCTGTTTCTTGCCGGCGGCATCACGGTATTCGTTGACGATTTTGCCGTCCTTGACGATCAACCGGTCGGGGAAGCCGTCGCCGTCCATGTATTCGTAGTAGGAGAGGTCGTCGAAGGAGATCACCAGTGGTTTCTTGCCTTCGGGCAGCTCCAACGGTTTCAGTTCGATGCTGCCGTCGGGGCCGGTGGTGTAGAGCTGGTGCGGGCTGATCAGGATGTAGTTGCGGTCGTAGACCTGTTGGATGATTTTTTTGAATTCGTCGATGGTGACCATGTAGTCGAGGTAGCCCTTGGCCTCGTCGTCGCCGTCGAAGGCTCGTTTCGGGTCCGCGACCAGGGAGTGGAAGAACAGGTGCGAGACCATGGTGTTATCGGCCCAGGTGACCAACGGACCCTGCGGGGAAGCCGACGCCGACGCAGACCCCGAGGCCGAATCAGAGGCACCCGACGAGGCGGAGGGTGAAGCATCATTGGCGGGTTCGGAATCCTTGGACCCGCACGCGCTGAGTATTGCGGCACCTGCGAACGTTGATGCGGAGATGACGGCGGTCCGGCGGCTGATCTTCACAGGTATGACTCCCGTAGATGTGAGGAAAATTATGGGGCCGTCCCAGGTTCCCACGAAAAATGCAGATTTCAAGGAGAGGGTGTTGAGGTGAATTTGCACGTCAGGCTCGAGCCGAGGGGTCAAGGAACGTCGCCTGACTGCGGTGACGGGCCGCACCGGAGGCCGGGACCGGATCGCCGACATCGGCCGGTGGGATCAGTTGCTGGGTTCGGGCACCGAAATCAGGACGTTGAGGAGTCTTCGACGCAAAATATTTGAGCGCTCGGCGAACTCCCTCTGGAGTGTCGCGTACTGCTTCTTGCCGTGCGCCGTTTCGACGGCGATGGGCTCGTAGCCCCACGCCGTGAGGTCGTATGGCGCTGCCCGCATGTCCATTTCGCGAATTTGCCAGGCCAGATCGAAGCAGTCCATGAGCAGGGCGGAGTCGACGAGGGGCAGCAGCTTGTACGCCCACTTGTAGACGTCCATATTGGCGTGCAGGCACGCCGGCTGCTCCAGGTGGCGTTGTTCTTCCCGAGTCGGTTGGAGCTCATTGCGCGGGACGGCTTGAGGCTGGAAGAAGCGGAACGCGTCGAAATGTGTGCAGTGGATCCGGTGGGACTCGACCACGGTGTCTGTCCCTTCGGCGCCCAGCCGCAGATCGAGGTATTCGTGGCGGATGTCGTTCTCCTCGGAACGGTAGGCCATGGCCCACTCGTGCATTCCGAAGCACCCGAAATTTCCGGGCTTGGCTGCGGTGCGCTCGAGGATGTCCCGCGTGAAATCCACCGCGGCCGCCCTGGTTCGAAGGAAGTCCTCGAGGTCGAGGATGGCGGATGTGTTCCGGTGTTCCTCGACGTCGTCCGCGGACAGCCCGGAGGTCCGCAATTCGGTGTCGGTGGGGCGCCGGTAGAACTTCCACTCGAGGCGTTCCGTGGCATCGAGCAGGATGACGCCGGGGCCCGGATGCCACCGGCGCAGCTGGCCGGGTTTGAGGGTGTAATACGTGAACAGGAAGTCTTCGACCGGGTGCTTGCGCCCTGCGTGGCGTCGTTCCAGGAAGGGTTCGGTGTAGACGGAGGTCCGTTCCCGATGTTCCTCCGCCAAATCACGCCACACCGGCCCGGTGAGGTGGACCGGGCCTCGGACAGAGAGCGGCTGGGTCGGCGGGGCGTCAGTCACCGGTCAGCGGCCGGTGCCTCCGTACACCGTGGCTTCGCCTTCCGCATCGAGGTCGAAAGCGGTGTGGACCGCGCGCACGGCGGCGTCCAGCAGGTCCGCTCTGGTGATCACCGAGATGCGGATCTCGGAGGTCGAGATCATGTCGATGTTCACGCCCGCGCTGGACAGGGCATCGAAGAAGTGGAACGAGACGCCGGGGTTGGACTTCATGCCCGCCCCCACGAGGGAGAGCTTTCCGATGGCGTCGTTGTACTCGATGTCGGCGAATCCGATTTCGGCCTGGACGCCCTTGAGGACCTCGATGGCGGCGTCGCCCTGGTCCTGGGGGAGGGTGAACGAGATGTCCGTGCGGGATTCGGACCGTGTGGAGACGTTCTGGACGATCATGTCCAGGTTGATCTTGGCGTCGTTGAGGGAGCCGAAGATCTTGGAGGCGTAACCGGGCACGTCCGGGACGTCCACGATGGTGACCTTCGCCTGGGTGCGGTCATGGGCCACACCGGAGATGAGGGGCTGTTCCAAGGGGATCTCCTTCGTCAGGTCGGGGGCGTCTCCATCCGATTCCGTGGGGATGACCCACGTACCTTCGAGGTCGCTGAACGAAGAACGGACGTGAAGCTTTATTTTGAATCGGCGGGCGTACTCGACGCAACGCAGGTGGAGGATTTTCGCGCCGTTGGCCGCCATTTCGAGCATCTCTTCGCTGGAGACCTCGTTGAGCTTGTGGGCCGCGGACACGATGCGCGGATCGGCCGTGAACACGCCGTCGACGTCGGAATAGATTTCGCAGTAATCGGCGTCGAGGGCCGACGCGAGTGCCACCGCAGTGGTGTCCGATCCGCCGCGGCCGAGGGTCGTGATGTCCCTGGTCTGGCGGTTCATGCCCTGGAATCCGGCGACGATGGCGATGTTCCCGTTCTCCAGGGAGTCGCGGATCCGGTCCGGGCGGACCTCGACGAGCCGCGCGGCACCGTGCACCCCGTCGGTGATCATCCCGGCCTGGGAGCCCGTGAAGGATTGGGCCGGTGCCCCGAGTTCGTGAATGGCCATGGCCAGCACGGCCATGGAGATTCGTTCGCCGGCCGTCAGGAGCATGTCCAGCTCTCGGCTGGGGCCGGACTTGGTGGTGACCTGTTGTGCGAGATCGAGCAGATCGTCGGTCGTGTCACCCATGGCGGAGACCACCACGACGACGTCGTTGCCCTGGTTCTTGGTGTCGACCACGCGTTGCGCGACCCGCTTGACACCCTCGGCGTCGGAAACAGACGAACCGCCGAATTTCTGAACGATGAGGCTCATGGTGTCTCCTTCGATAATAGGAGTCTGGGTGCGTGCATGATCGGTCCCGAGGGCCGTTCGGTGCCGGATTCGTGCGAATCCTGACCGCGTATCACACTATCCGCTGGGGGTGTCCGGTGCTCAATTGAGTCGGGAATTCCACTATGTGACACGGTTTCGGAGTATTGGTCGGACTGCGCGTCATATATGGGATCTGAGTCACTGCGCGCCGTGCGTTCCGGGAGCGGTCGTCAGTCGGCCCAGGGGTTGGCGAATTTTTCGCCTCGCCGCGGAGTGGGGTACCTGCGGTTCGGATCCGCCGGCTGGGCGGGTTGTTGGGCCGGAGCCTGGATCGGTCCTTCTCGGGTGCCGTCCTCGGACCCGGGAACCTCGGTGCGGCCAAGCCCATCGGGGCTGTCGGGGCTATTGGGGCCGCCCGGCCGGTCGCCGGGTGAATGATCTGCCTCCGAGCGATCTGCCCCCTTCGCGGTGCCCTCGGGTGTCCCTGCTTCGTTGTCGGCCGCGCCCTCGATCGAGCTGCGGTTCTCGTCCGTGGTGCCGTCATGATCCGCGGTTTCGTCCTCCGGATCATCTGCGGCGTCGTGCCGTTGCCCCGGGGTGAGCACCCGGCGCCCCTCCATGGCGCGGCCGAGGGTGATTTCGTCGGCGTATTCGAGGTCTCCTCCCACGGGCAAACCCGAGGCCAGACGGGACACGGTGATGCCGATCGGGGTGAGCATGCGCGACAAGTAGGTTGCCGTGGCCTCGCCCTCGAGATTGGGGTCCATGGCGAGGATGATCTCCTGGACTTCTTCGTCGGCCAGGCGGGTCACGAGTTCGCGGATGCGGAGACGCTCCGGGCCGATGCCCTGCATCGGATTGATGGAGCCACCGAGGACATGGTACCGACCGGTGAAGCTGCCGGTGCGCTCGATGGCGGAGACATCCTTGGGCTCTTCGACGACGCAGATGAGTGAGGAGTCCCGGCGTGTGTCACGACAGATCGAGCACTTGGGGGTCTCGGAGATGTTGCCGCAGATCTCGCAGAAGGACACCTTGGTCTTGACGGTCGTGATGGCGGATGCCAGTTTCTCCATCTCGTCCGTCGGCGAATTGAGGATGTAGAAAGCAATGCGTTGGGCCGACTTGGGACCGACGCCGGGCAGACGCCCGAGCTCGTCGATCAAGTCCTGGACTGCTCCTTGGTACAAGAGTCTGTGCTCCTCCTGGGCATCGCCGCATCGGTGCCCGCGTGGTTTCAAACGGTAGTGCTACCCCTGGTGGTGCGGCCGTTCTTCGAGAACACGACCGCCCAATATCGTTTCGATGGCTGCCTGTCCGAAGACCGAGGAATCCTCGATGTCCTCGTCGTGCGGGGAAGGGACGAAGTTCTCCCACTCGTCATCCGGAGGCTCGGGTGCGCCCGGGGCTACCGGGGCGTTGTTCTGCTGGTCGTCGGCCTGTTCGTCATCGCGCACGGCGTGGAGGTGACGAGACCTCTCGTGGCTCGATCCTGCCTGCTGGGGCTCCACTGCGGCGGCGTCCTGATCCGCAGCTTGAGCAGCACCTCCCGTGACCTCCGTGAGGTGCGGGGCCCTCTGCCCCCACATGGAGGGATGTTCGCTGGCATTGGCGGCGCCCTTAGGACCGGAATAGCCCCAGCCGCAGTCCTTCCCGTCCAAGGGGGCGCCGGGAGCCCCGGCTTGTCTGGCCGCGGCGGACCAGTCGTGGGAGGACAGCCGCTCCCGTCCCTGACCCGAAGACTCGAGCTCTTCCCGGGTCGAGGCAGGGGCTTGCGCAGGGGAGATCGGTGCCGCGTCATCCGCATCCATGGCGCTCGAGGTCGATCCGCCGGGTGACGCCGAGGGGGCATCTCCTGTTTCCCCTTCGGGTTCCGGCGTGGAGGAAACAGAGTCCCCGTGATCCGAACCGTCCGGCTCGGCTCCCGAATCCTCTGGCACAACGCGCAGGTGGGAAGCGGTATTCCCCGGAAGATCCCCGAAATCGGCGTCGGGCTCTTCCTGGGTCTCCGTCTCGGGCGCGTCCTCGTCGTCCGGAATTCTGGCGACTTTCCACCCATCGAAGGTTTCGCCGGACGAATCCTCCGACCAGTCGGGTTCGCGGTCCTCATCCTGGGATGAGCGAGGCATGCCGTGCTTCTGCCAGGCCTCTTCCCCACCGCGATCTCCCTCGGGAATTGCGGTGTCCTCTGCCGTGCCAGTGTCGGCAGGTCGGGCTGAATTCGTGGTCGGGGCATCGACCGGTGACGGCGATGACTGCGCGCGACGGGCAGCATCGGTCCATGCCTCCTCACCAGGCCAATCGTCCGGGGCACCGCCCGGGTCGGACGAGGTGCTGGGCTGGCCGGCGCCTGAAGGATTCTGGCTTCCGGGGCCGTCCCGGCGAGGGCCGTTTCCACCAGGTCCGCTCCCACCGGGGCCGGGCGAGCCGTCGTCGAGGGCGACGGTGCACTCCAGACCGAGCGTGTCCCGGACCGCGTTGCTCAGCGCGGAGGCGAATCGCTCCACCCGGCTCTCGATGCCGGGTCCCGAAGAGGCGACGTACAGGACTCCGCCGTCGAAACGGGTCGGGCGGCATTCGCGGAAGGTGGCTTTGCCGACCTTGGAGTAGTTCCCGACCGCAGCGACGATGTCGGCCCATGATCGTTCGATGAGATTGACCTGACCCGCATCGGGGAAGGGCTGCGACGCCGCGGAGTCACCGGACGCGGCCTCTGGCTTTTGGTCACGTGGGGACGGCTCCGCCTCTTCCGGTTCCGGAGGGGTCTCGGTATCGGCGTGGGGTCCTTCCGACGTCGCCGTCGGCTGGGCTCCGAGGGCGTCCGCCGTTGTGGCGTCGGGCGCAACGTTCGGCGGCTCGGAGTCTCCGTCAGGCTCCGGGGCCTCTGCTGTCCCGGCATGGTCCGATGGCTCGGGGCGGGCACCCTCCGGCTGGGTGGGACCGTCCGAGGCGGCCTGCGGATTTCGTGCGGAGTCTCGATTCTTCCGGGCGAGGGAGAGCGCGGCTTCGCGTGCGGACTGCCCTGGGGCGCCCTGCGAGGCATCGCCGGGTGCGTTGCTTTCGTCCGTTTGGGCGGCGACGTGTTCGGCTGGGGTCTCCGGCGTCGTGACCGCAGCCGGGTCCGACTGCAGAGGTGCTTGGACCGCGCCGACCGATCCCATGTTGATGCGGCGTTCGAGGCGGTCGACCCGAGCGTTGACCCCGCGTGACGAGTCGTCCGCGGTCGGGAGCAGAATTCTGGCGCACAGGAGCTCGAGGTGAAGCTGGGGGCTCGTGGCCCCCGTCATCTCGGTCAGCGCCGTATTGGCGATGTCCGCGGACCGGGACAGCTCCGATGCGCCGAGCTGGTTGGCCTGACCGCGCATGCGATCGATCTGGTCCTCCGGCATACCGTGCAAGATCTGGGCCGCGGAGTCCGGGACGGCCTTGACGATGATCAGATCCCGGAACCTCTCGAGGAGGTCCTCGACGAACCGACGCGGGTCCTGGCCCGTCTGAACGACCCGGTCCACCGCGTGGAAGACGGCGGGTGAGTCCCCAGCCGCGAAAGCGTCCACGACGCCGTCCAGCAGCTCCGCGTGGGTGAATCCGAGGAGCGCCACGGCGAGGTCGTAGGAAATGCCTTCGGCCGAGGCCCCGGCCATCAACTGGTCGAGAACGGACAGCGAATCACGGACGGATCCGCCACCTGCGCGAACAACCAGGGGGAGGACGCCCTGGTCCACACGGATGCCTTCTTCGTCGCACAGATGATTCAGGTATCCGCGGAGAACCTCCGGTGCCACCAGGCGGAAAGGATAGTGGTGGGTTCGGGAGCGAATGGTTCCGAGGACCTTGTTGGGCTCGGTGGTCGCGAAAATGAACTTGATGTGTTCCGGCGGCTCTTCGACGATCTTGAGCAGCGCATTGAAGCCTTCTCGCGTGACCATGTGGGCTTCGTCGATGATGAAGATCTTGTAGCGATCTCGGACGGGAGCAAAAGTGGCCCGTTCGCGCAGATCGCGCGCGTGGTCGACGCCGCCGTGCGAGGCCGCATCCATCTCGATGACATCGAGGGATCCTGCCCCGTCCCTCGACAGATCGATGCAGGATTCGCAGGTCCCGCACGGATGCGCCGTGGGACCCTGTTCGCAATTGAGGCAGCGCGCCAGAATTCGGGCCGACGTGGTCTTGCCGCATCCTCGGGGACCCGAGAAGAGATAGGCGTGATTCACGCGGTTCTTCTGCAACGCTGTCATGAGGGGATTGGTCACGTGTTCTTGCCCGATGACGTCTTCGAACGTCTCGGGTCGATAACGGCGGTACAGGGCTGTGCTCACATAGGAAACCCTACTTGTTCCGACTGACACTTTAAGAAGTGAGGCCGCTCCTGTGGACAAAAGGTCCGGACTGGGCAATCGGTCGTCGGCGTCGCGGGCGAAGGAAGAAACCTGGAGTCTCGATCTCTGTGAGCGCGAACCCGCGGTGACGGCCGTGCTCGGGAAAGACCGGAAGCCAGCGGAGCGAGAGGAACCCAGGAGGCGTTCTTCGATACGAAAAGACCCCTCGCGCACCCGCCAGAGCCCAAATACCCTTGCTGCCTTCCGGCCCTGGGGGAGTTTTTCAGGATGACGCCACGCGAGGGGCTCGTACTAGCTTAGCCCAGCCAATGTGAGGCTGTCACACGGCGGCGCCGTGTTGTGCACCACCTTCGGGGTCCGTGAGTTGTCACCGTGGATCAAGCTTGTGTAAGCTCGAATCCGTTCGCTTTCGTGAGGTCCCGTTAACCACGGGATGGAGCAACGCCTGGAGGATTCGCCTAGCGGCCTATGGCGCACGCCTGGAACGCGTGTTGGGTTCACGCCCTCGGGGGTTCAAATCCCCCATCCTCCGCCACGTGAGATCTGAGCCGGAGCGTCGTTGATACGGTGCTCCGGCTCAGCTCGTTAACGCGGTCTTCTTCGTGTCGCTTCGTTGGGTGTCCGGCGTCGTCGGGCGACCGGCACCCGGCCCATCCATTCGTAGCCAACGAATCGCTACGCCAGCGCCCGCCCCTTCGCCTCGGGCAAGCACAGCGCGGCGACGCCGGCGATCGCAAAAGCCCCCGCGAAGACTGCGAACAGGATTCCCGTGCCGCCGAGGGCTATCAGCGGCGGAACAATGAGAGGGGCAAGGATCGACGCGATCCGCCCGAATCCCGCGGCCGCACCCGTGCCTGTACCGCGAATGGGCGTCGGGTACAGCTCGGGGCCGATGGCGTACAGCGCGCCCCAAGCCCCGAGATTGCACAGGGACAGGAAGCACCCTGACACCACAATCGACCATTCGGCGCTCGACGTTCCGTAGCAGACGGCGGCGATGGCCGATCCGGCCAAGAAGGCGGAGAGCGTCGCGCGGCGGCCCCAGACTTCGATCAGGTAGGCGGCCAGCGCATATCCCGGGATCTGGGCGATGGTCATGACGAGGGTGAATCCGAAGGACTGCACCAAGGTGAAGCCCTGAGCATGCAGCAGGGACGGGATCCAGATGAAAGCCCCGTAATAGGACAGATTGATGCAGAACCATATCGTCCACAGGGCAATGGTCCGTCGCCGCAAACGAGCCGACCAGATCGATTCGGAAGTACCGCCCGCTTCGGCCGCCTGGTGTCCTTGACCCAGAGGGGTGGTTGGGCCCGAATGAACGGGGCGGAGGGGCGCGGCTTTCTCGAACGACGTCACGATACGTTCGGCCTCGCCGTGACGGCCCGTGGACTCCAGATACCGGACGGATTCGGGAAATGCGAAGCGCACGATGAGGGCGTAGGCGGCTGGGATGCAACCGAGAGCGAGCGCCCACCGCCAACCCTCCGGCGACGCCGTGACCACGAAGGTTCCGATCACTGCGGCCGCGATCCATCCGATGGCCCAGAACGCTTCGAGGAGAACAACCATTCGACCGCGGATCGATCGTGGGGAGAACTCCGAGATGAGGGTCGAGGCGACGGGCAGTTCCGCTCCGAGACCGAGACCGACGACGAAGCGCAGCGCCAGCAGCATCCCCAAGCCGGCGGACAGGGCCGAGGCTCCGGTGGCCAAGCCGTACACCAGGAGGGTCAGTGCGAAGACCTTGCGACGCCCGAATTTGTCCGCCAGAAGGCCGCCCAGTGACGCTCCGAGGGCCATGCCCGCGAAGCCGATCGACCCGAGCCAGGAGGATTCCGTGGCGCTCAGGTCCCAGTGGGCCACGAGGGCGGCCATCACGAAGGAGATCAGGCCCACGTCCATGGCATCGAGAGCCCATCCGACCCCCGATCCGCCCAGGAGGCGCACGTGCTTCGAGGAGACCTGCAGGCGGTCGAGTCGCTCGGTGCGGGTCAAGGTGGCTGACTCGGTGGTGCTCATGGCGGACCTTCGGTAGGGACCAGGGGGAATAGTTCTTGTCAAAAGTACCTTAAGAGGACTCGCGGGAGCGGGTGGATGCACCCTTTTTAAGTGATCTTGCACACTTGGGTCGCTCGGGCGGTGGGAGCCGGGCTTTCGACAGCGCGACGTCGTCGGGGCCGGTCACTCGTCCCCTTCGCGTTGTGCCATGTTGAGGGCCCGAGGGTTTGCGCAGGTGGACTGGCGAATACGATCCCTTCGACGGTCCTCCGCGACCGCGACGGCCTCGATGATCCGTCCGTGCTGGGCGATTCCGCGGGGTTCGAGGGCGGCGTGACGCGGTGATTCAGGGGCGGTCTGCTGTGGGCGGGATCGGATACCCTGTGAGCACATTGATGAAATCAACGGGCGACGGCGACCGGTCGACAACACCTATTGCTGGTTGCCCAGGGGTCTTCGGCCACGAGCCGGAGAGGCCTCGGGTCACGGTCCCTCCTCATTCCACCGTCCGGCTCAGAGAAGAGACGGACACTCGTGGGCCCGAGGCTGAGGTGGAACGGCGTCGCACATGGTTGGCGCCGTTCCGCCTTGCTCCCGGTGTGCACCTGCTTTCTCGGCGACTAGCGCTTCGACATGGCGGAACGGGGATCACGCGGAATCACCTCGCGTGTCGCTGGGGCGTGAGGGCGTCGTCATTCGCGCGAGATCCCTGGAATCTGCATCGGACGGCGTGCGGAATGGGTCATTCCCTGCGGTTCTTCCACCGGACCAGCAGGATCGATGCCGGTACGGCAAGGACCACGATAATCACGAGAATCCACGGGTTGAGGCCGCCCACGGTCATCATGACGAGCTCCGCGACGAATGCGATGCCCAGCACGCACAGGCAGACCATGAATACGTCGGACATGTTTTTCACGGCTGTCTCCTGAACTCGGTCGGTTGCCGGTCGGACGGTCGGTGCGGGGCGACGAGCGCCCGTCCCCACAGCCTAACTGGCTCGGGTCGTGACGTCGCCACTGGTCACGGCGGGGTGGGAGGGAGCCGGTGCAGCTCGATCCGATATCCACAATTTCTTTCGATGCCCCTCCTGGAGGGCCTGTGATGGGTAACGTATGGGACATGGCTACTGACGAACAGCTCAAGAAAATTGCGGACGGATACAAATTCTCGGGGGAAACGGTGGACCTCGGCGTCGCCATGAGCGAGGGTGAGCCCCAGCCTGACGTCCCGGTCAGTCTTCCCCTGTCGATGATGAATCGGCACGGTCTCGTCGCCGGTGCCACTGGTACGGGCAAGACCAAGACCCTCCAATCCATGGCCGAGCAACTCTCCTCGAACGGCGTCCCGGTTTTCCTGGCGGACGTCAAGGGCGATCTGTCCGGCCTGGCCGAGAAGGGCGAGAGCGGCGAGAAGCTGGAGGCCCGGAATGCGGCCATCGGACAGAAATGGGAAGCAACGTCTTTCCCGACCGAGTTCTACTCCCTCGGGGGCGAGGGGATGGGCGTCCCGATTCGGGCGACCATCCACTCCTTCGGCCCGATCCTGCTGTCCCGGGTCATGGATCTCAATGAGACCCAGGAATCGAGCCTGCAACTCGTCTTCCACTACGCCGACCAGCACGAGCTCGAGCTGTACAACCTCGCCGACCTCCGGGCCGTGATCCAATTCCTCACGTCTGACGAGGGCAAAGAAGCTCTCGCGGACCTGGGTGGTCTTTCGAAGGCCACGGCCGGGGTCATCCTCCGGAAGATCGTCGGTCTGGAAGCCGATGGGATGGACAAGTTCTTCGGCGAACCGCAGTTCGAGACGGAGGAACTGCTGCGCACGGCCGAGGACGGGCGCGGCATCATTTCTGCGCTGGAACTCTCCGAGTTGCAGTCCAAGCCCCAGCTTTTTTCAACGTTCCTCATGTGGCTCCTGGCGGACCTCTTCGAAGAGCTTCCGGAAGTCGGCGACGTCGACAAGCCAAAGCTCGTGTTCTTCCTCGACGAGGCACACCTGCTGTTCAACGGTGCCTCCAAAGCGTTCCTCGAGTCCATTACTCAGACCGTTCGCCTGATCCGCTCCAAGGGTGTGGGAATCTTCTTCATCACCCAGACTCCCAAGGACGTCCCGGGAGATGTTCTCGGCCAGCTCGCCAACAGGGTCCAGCATGCTCTGCGTGCTTTCACCCCGGAAGACGCCAAGGCCCTCAAGGCCACGGTCTCGACCTTCCCCAAGTCGGACTACGATCTCGAGTCGTTGCTGACCTCCGCGGGAATCGGGGAGGCCGTGGTCACGGTCATGACCGACACGGGAGCTCCATCGCCGGTCGCCTGGACCCGGATGTACGCGCCGCAGTCGCGCATGGCGCCCGCGGCCCCGGAAACGGTCCAGAGCATCACGGACAACAGCGAACTCGCTCCGAAGTACGCCGAGACCGTCGATTCCTATTCGGCCTTCGAAAAGCTCAACGAGCAGGAAGAACAGAAGGAGAAGCAGGCTTCGGAGGAATCAGCGAAGCCCCAGGACACGAAAGACAAAGAATCAGAGGGCAAGGCCAAGGCAGAGGCCGGGAAAGACAAGAACGAGGACAAGGACCGGCGCAAGCGCAATGACGCCATGATGCGCGTCGGGACGAATGTCGCATCGCAGGTCGGCAGGGAACTGGTCCGAGGCTTGTTCGGCACCTCGCGCCGGGGCGGCAGGCGCCGCGGAGGAGGGTTCTTCGGCTGACCTCCGGGCATCCGTTCTGGCCCCAACCAGGGGCCCGCTCATGAAAAACGGCCCCCGGTCGTCGAACCGGGGGCCGTTTCTCGTCAATCACTCGCACCTATGAGGTACTCACCAATATAGGGAGCAGACCTGAACGTGGGCTTCAGAGAGCCTTCCCAAAGATCGGCAATCGTCTCACAAACCCCTCACAACGGGAGCTATCGGGCCCTTTGGCCTTGGTCGCGGAGCCATTCCTCGAGGTCTGGTCCCACAAGGTCTGCGTCGGCCGGGGCAAGGAGGCTCCCATTGTCCATGCCGGGCAAAGGCGCCGCCTCGATGGTCACGGGTCGTTCATCGCCCCGGTGACGCAAAACCGCCTCAGTCAGTTCGGGAAGCCGCATTCGCTCCGGCCCACAGACCGTGACGACGCCGTCGCCATGGTCGCCCGCTGCCGCCCGCACCACATACCGAGCCACGCTCAGCGCGGCAGCCGGCTGGATCTGCCAGTTCTGCGCCCGCACGACGTCGTCCTCCTCGACGACCGCAGCCGGATTGAGGGCGAATTCGAACCACTGAGAGCTGCGAACAATAGTGTGCGCGAGCCCGGAACCGGCCACGATCTCTTCCTGTCGACAACGAGCATCGTAGAACGGGAACTGTCTGAGGCCTTCGTCCTGGACACCGTTGATCGAAAGCATGACCAGGCGACGCACACCGGCGGAACGGCTCGCCGCGACCAGGTTTTCCGCCCCCTTCAGAATCGGGGTCACCGGATCCTCCGCGACGGGGCTGACGACTTGGGACGCGTCGATCACCGCCGAGACCCCCTCGAGCTTGGCGTCCAGGCCCTCGGCCGACAACAGGTCAACGCCCTGGGACCGGCTGAGAGGAACCACGGTGAAACCGTCCTCCTCGGCCGCCTGCACGATGAGCTCTCCCATGGCACCGGTCGCCCCTGCCACTGCCAGTCGCGTCATGACTGCAACCTCCCCTGACGTTCGATTCACCAGCCACCCTAGTCCGGGGCGGACCTGACGGCACGAGGCGTCGCATGGCTGTCTCGATAGGCGGTACACGGTCACGATTCGGCCTCCGACAGGGGTATTCTCGTGGACCCGGGTTCACGCTAGAGTACTCTGGCATCTGAAGAGACGCTGTTGTTCGTGGACTCCCCCTTGAAAACATCAATCGCGCAAAGGAATGTGGCCGTTTATGGCACAGAAGGCCCCGCACACGTCCCGGCACGGGATCTCCATCGCCATCGCGGCGATGATGTTGTTCTCCATGTTTTTCGGGGCGGGAAATCTGATTATCCCGCCGATCACGGGTGTTGAATCGGGCGAAAACTTCTGGCCCGCGATCCTCGGGTTCATCAGCACGGGCGTTCTGCTTCCCGTGCTGGCCGTCATCGCCGTGGCCGTCACGGGCAATGACGTCCAGGATCTCGCCCGGCGAGGCGGGCGGATCTTCGGGCTCGTCTTCCCGATCCTGGCCTATTTGTCCATCGGCGCCTTCTACGCGTTGCCCCGAACCGCCACCGTGAGCTTCTCCTCGGCCGCCACTCCGTTGCTCGGATGGCATTCCACCTGGGCGGCAGCCGCCTTCTCGGCAGGCTTCTTCATCGTCGCCTTCCTCATGTCGCTCAACCCCAACGGACTGGCCGACAAACTCGGGAAGTACCTCACCCCGGTCCTTTTGGTCCTGCTGGTGCTCCTGATCCTCCTCGGCATCTTCACGATCGACCATCGCCCGGGGCAGGCCGTGGACGACTACGCCGGTCATCCCGCCTCGACAGGTTTCGTCAATGGTTACCTGACCATGGACTCGATTGCGGCCCTGGCCTTCGGCATCCTGGTGGTCTCTGCCCTGAAGTACAAGGGTCTGCCCGCCGGACCCAAGCTCGTACGCGGCGTCGGTCTGTCGGCCGTCGTCGCCGGCATCTGCCTGGCAGTGATCTACCTGGGTCTCGGTTACGTCGGAAACATCATCCCCAAGGGCTCGGAGTACTCCGACGGCGCCGCACTGCTGGCCGCGGCCGCTCAGCAGACCATGGGCATCCCCGGAGGCATCGTTTTCGGCCTGATCGTCGTGCTTGCCTGCCTGTCCACGGCGGTGGGCCTCTTGGGCGCGACCTCCGAGTTCTTCAACAAGTTGGTGCCCCAGGTTTCCTACCGGGCGTGGTTGGTGATCTTCTGCCTGATCTCCTTCGCCGTCTCCACGACGGGACTCGAAACGGTGCTGGCCATCGCCGCCCCGATCGTCGGGTTCCTGTACCCGCCGGCCATCACCCTGATCCTGCTGACCCTGCTGGAACCGCTGGTCCGGCGTCGGCTGCAGTGGACATTCGTGTGCGCGCTGATCGTGGCCAGCATCTGGGCCGCTCTGATGACCCTGGAATCCCTCAACGTGGCCACAGGTGTCATTTCTCCGCTGATCGGGTGGTCGCCTGGCCATGCGCAGGACCTCGGCTGGTTCCTGCCGACTCTCGTGGCGGCCGTCGTCGGACTCGTGATCGACCTGGCGGGCGGCGCCCGGAAGGGCGTTCCCCTGGGCGGGGAGTCGGTGGCCGACGCCGAGAACCGTACCGGGGCCATCCCGAACGGCTGACACGAAGCGCGCCTGAGCATGAAAAGCGGCCCCCGGAAGAATCCGGGGGCCGCTTTCCGTCAATCATTCGCACCTATGAGGTAGTTACGACTCTAGGGATCGAGGCTGAGATTCGTCTGTGCAGAGGTCTCCAAGAACCTCAGAAACCGGAGGGAAAACTCTCAGTTCGACTGCTCGGAGGTGTAATCCTCGCGCATCTGGCGCTTGTTCAACTTGCCCACGGAGGTGCGGGGAAGCTCGGCCGAGACGATGATCTTCTCCGGCAATTGCCATTTGGCGAACCTTTGGGCCAGCAAGTCCATCACGCTGTCCTCGGTCACCTCCTGCCCCTCCTTCGGCACCACGTAGGCGACCGGTCGTTCCTCCCACTTCGGATCAGGAACGCCGATGACGGCGGCCTCCGCGACTCTCGGGTTGTCGAGGATCGCGTTCTCCATGTCGATCGACGAGATCCACTCGCCACCCGACTTGATGACGTCCTTGAGACGGTCCGTCAACTTGAGATAACCGTTTTTGCAGATGACCCCGGCATCGCCAGAGCGCCACCACCCGTCCTCGAAACTGTCGGCGGAGTCGGGCCTGTTGTAGTACGACGTCGCCACCCACGGGCCGCGAATGAGCAGCTCGCCGGCCGACTCGCCGTCGTGGGGTTGGGGGTTCCCGTCCAAGTCGGCGACTTTGATGTCGACGCCGAGCATCGGGAGGCCCTGGTACCTCTTCAGATCCCAGGCTTCCTCCTCCGACATCTCGGGGAGAGTGTGCGGGAAGTCGCCATTGGTCGTGGCCATTGGCGACGTCTCCGAGGCGCCGTACGCGTGGATGATCTCGCCTCCCGTGAGCTCCTTGAAACCCTGCATGAGCGACAGCGGAGGCTCGCTGGCCCCACAGACGATGCGGAGGCCCGTGAGATCCGGCGGGGTCGGCAACGACCGGTAGTACTCGAGCATCGGAGTGAGAATCGACGGTGCGCCATTGGCGAGGGTCACGTGCTCCTCAGCAAGGGCCTCGGCGAGCACACCGATGTCCTGCGCCTGCCAGCGCCCGGGAAGGACGATTCTGGCCGCCGCGCCGACCGCGGCCTGCGGGAAGCCCCAGCACATCACGTGGAACATCGGGGTCACGAGCATGACGGTCTCGTTGTAATTCAGCTTCTCCGAAGAGATGACCGTCATCGAATGCAGGTACATGGCCCGGTGGGAATAGAGAATTCCCTTGGGTCGGCCCGTGGTTCCGGTGGTGTACCCGGCGTAGGCCGCGGTCTTCTCCTCGACCCATTCGAACGGGTACTCCTCCGGCTCGTCCTTCATGAGCTCCTCGAGGAAGACGACGTTCGGCAGAGTTGTCTCGATTTGATCCGACGGCTTGTCGGAAAGGACGATCCACCCCTTGACCCCCGGGGCATCACGGTGGGCTTCGGCCACGGGAAGCAACGACTCGTCGACGCAGACCCACGACGCCTGCGAATGCTCGATGACGTACCCGAGATCCTCCGAGGCCAACCTCAGATTGAGCTGCAACATCGTGGCCGCGAGCCCGGGAACGGCGAAGTAGAGCTCCAGATGGCGTCGGGAGTTCCAGTCGAGAACCCCGACCATGTCTCCGGCGCCCACTCCCAGGCGCGAGAGCGCGCCCGCCATCTTGCTGACCCGGGCGAATTCTTCGCGATAGTTCGTCCGGTTCCACGAACCGTCGAGATCGCGGTACACGATCTCGTTGTCGGGAAAGGTCGTTGCGGCGTGCCGCAAGAGCGAGGTCATGTTCAGGGGGTAGTCATCACCGGTGGTGGCACGGAGTCCTTCGAGCATGGGGTCCTCGTCATGATCGGGTGGGCGGTATTGCCGCTGGATTTTGTAGAAAAACCCTACGCCCTAGTGATTCAGGACACAATTTTGCCGGATACTCCGACATGTCCGCCGCGCCGCAAGTCAGTGGGTCACGGGTTCGGCGGACAGGTCGGTCGGGCGTTCAGGGTCAAAGGTTCCATAGCGGCCCAGGAGGTCACGTTCCTGGTCGTGGAGCTTGCGCGGGCGGAGATTTTCGGGATCGACGCCCACCAGAACGTTCAGCCCGTCGAAGACAACGGCG